>NZ_CP178628.1:0-2869603 GCF_047302445.1 Vibrio sp. MA40-2 | reverse complement strand
TACTGCCCCTTGCTTGCTGGTCGAGCTTTGAGGTCATCAACGATATATTTTTCAACAAAGTCGTTGATATCCATCGTGGATAGACCTGGCTTCATGTAAAAGTCCAAAGCTGTAAATACCTTTGCTAACAACCTTCCAGATTCTCTCATTAGCTCGATTTCTTCACGACTTTTGATGGAAACTAGACTAGTCATTAGTAGCCGCCTCATTGTTTTTGATATTTTCTGCCGATACTGAAGCTGATGACATTAACTCTGAAATTAACTGGTTATATGTAAAGTTCGGATGCAACTCTGCCATCATTCCAACCTTTATCCAAAACTCTGCTTGAGAGTTGATAGAACGATGCATGGCACCACTAGCTTTTCGAATCTCCTCGTGAAGACTCTCTGAAATTTTTACGATACCCATAGACACACATAATATATATAACGTATACGTATTATATACACTTCATATATTACTTCAATCTTGATTTACTGAAGAAAATCACACAACACTGTCGCTACTCAGTAGCTTGTTAGAAAGGAAAAGTCATGAGGAATACGCAAGAAGCTGCATGTTTAATATAAATTTTTGCATAGAGTAATTTTGGTACGAGAATAGAGAGTGACAACTTCTGTCCATTTCCTTCTATCTCAGGCACTGCGTTCAGCGGTGCCTGATTGCGTTTTGAGATACGAGAAGTTATTCAGGGCTGACTAAATTAGAAGAACCACTGACACGCCTTTGTCCAGAGGCTTCTCAGCACGAGCACCTAGGGTTCGCTTCAGCTATCTCGGGCTGAAACATAGCTACCCCCATTGTGCTTTAGAGGTTCCTGTTAAAAAGAGAGAAACAAGTTATGCTGTGACCTAGTGCTTGTTTCTCTCGAAATGCTCACCTCACTAGATATCATTTTAATTGCATATTTGTGACAACTGTAGGTTTCAAGCTGGGTGAATAAAGTGCTAAGTTTGGTTAATCATTATACAGGGAGGTACTCATGATTGACGATACTAAAGGAACTGAAATGTTTAACGAAATTCAAACAAATCTGTTCTCTAGGATGAACCCAGCATCGACTCAGGTTGATTTTTTTGAATACATGTTTACGACTTATTTCACACAAGAAGATCTCGATAAAGTCTCCAGCATAAACCTTATTGACAATGGCAAATATACCCCAAGTAGGATTGTGGCAGGTGAGCAGGGGGAGTCGGTTACTTTAATTCAGCCAGATATTAAAATTTCAAAAAACAATGGCAGCGGCAATTTGAAAGTTGTTCGTCTGTCACGAGAGTTTTACCATAAAGTCTTTGAAATATTTAATGAAGAATACTGGGTTATTAACCTTTGGATAAATGTATACGAGGCTAACAAAAACTTCGAACTTGGCAGAGAGGTTGCTCGCGGCTTTATCTTGAATTCAATCTACAGCGTAGCAGAATATGCAGCAGGCAAGTCAAGCGGTCAGTTAACAATAAGCGGCATAAGCAAGGTTTGCCCTGCACGAGATAACTTCTATAAACGAACACTATCGAAACCCCAGATAGTATCGAGAATGCGAGAGCAAACCCTACCTAAATTCAAAGCCCACACCAGAAGAGACAAATCAAAGGATGATGAAGAACTACTTGTTCAGTTCATCAAAAATGTTGAAAGCAATTCAGTCACAAATTACGACCTTTCATCCTTGGCACCATTGTACGATACAGTAAAGATACTCAATGATAAGGTGCTTAGGCAATCCCTTGAGGGTTCTTTCGGCCTCCTATTTCGCCCGTACAGAAAGCATTTAAGAAAGCCTAAAGCACGCGAAGTTTTTAAACCGATTAGTTCGTGAGACTTTCGTTATGCATAAACAGATTGTAGACTTTTCCAAACACTCAATGATTACAGTTTTTGCAATATTTGCATTCGTTTCAGAGACTGTACTCACTTCAGTCAATCTATATGTGCTTGTTTTTTACTTTGTTGCTATAGCTTGTTCAATAATGGCGTTTTTCTGTTCTATGCTAGTCAACTACACCCCCATTCTTGATGCCAATAAATATGCAATTGCAGCCGAAGCTGCCAAAGTTAGAAAGAAGAATGTTGCGTACGACCCTTCAAAGTTAAGTGAAAGGTCATTGATGTTGATTGGGTGGTTCAATTTAACTCAAAGTTTAATGTCATTAGTCGCGGTTTTGTCCTTGGCGGCAAGCCTAACATTTCTTATGAAAGACAATTACGACTCACGCAACGAAGTTAGAAAAATAAAGGTTGTCCCTTGTTCCCAGTTTGCCCCTTATCCTCCTGCCCTAGATGATGAAATGTGTGTTAAGTTGAAATAATGATTTCTGTGCACACAAGTATATTTTCATCAGCCTTATCAAAGGCACGACACTTACGCGATGAATAGCACAGGGAGGACTAGCAGGGAAGTTATACATAGTATATTGGGTGAGTAAAAGTGGTCACTACTATGTAGGTCACTTGAACGGTTTTCTTTAGAAATATTTATCCGAGATCTCACAGGAGTAAGGAAGTCGTAACAAGGTTTTGTCCAAAAATGGTTTATAAATTGCTAAAGATCGCCTCTGCATTTGCCATTAAAGAAGCTCACTCATTTCTGGCACACTGTCGGTTTGCGCTAACAAGTATTCGCACTCTGTTTCGGTGAGTGAGACACATAGTTCTATATGTTCACGTTCCCCATCATCGATTCCTTGAGCTTTGGTAAGTCCACTCAGTTTCTGCTCCGACAGGAAGAATCAAACGACCAATTTTGGTATTCGTACCGATAAATACATCTAACTGTTGTAACTTATTCATACCAACCGTCCTCATTGCTTCTCACGCTGTTTTCAGCTTGGGAGGTTATTTGGTTATGTGGACGAACCAATAGGTTTAAGTCGATAAGGCGTAACGACAGCCTCTATCGGTGCGCTTTGAGCGAATGGCACTCCCCAGGGTTTCCATACTGAACTCGGTATTCAAATCAGGCATAGGTTGTACCTTTACCCTCTTACCTTTTTTCATAAGTGCCTTTTAATGTACTTTATCAATATTGGTGTCGTCTTAATATATAAGTTCACTATAACTCACTTTTGTAGGGGCTGTATAAGAAATTATCTATAAGTACAATTTAGGTTACTTATGCTTGGTTTGCGAGTTCAATACCTCTCTTGGAACGATTTACAGATCCAGTTTCGGTTGAATAAAATCGATACAAGCAGAATGTGTGAAAATTTCAGGGCGAGACAATATTACTCGGTACGAACATTATATTCATATGAAAAAAGTGGCTTAAGAACTCTCCAGTATTAGTGGATCATTACATGTTGACGGAGCGATATAATGCCAGTAGCCATGTAATGACTGAGGCGTGAAACATGAAAGTGCCGCGTTAACGTAACCGCCCTATGAACCTATGAGGCCAAACTGCTAGTGTTTTATATTCCAAAGTAGTAGTGCTTTAAAAGTCAGTAAATAGTGCGCAAAAAAAAACCGATAGACGCTTTATCGGTTTTTTAGACACGTTCATATTGGAGCGTTGTGCTACTTCATGATACAGGCGTAGGCCACCATAAATGCAGGCTCTTGATACTGCTTTAAACCTGTCTCTTGAAAAGGCACTGGGAGTGGGGTGTGCTTTAGACCCTCTTTGATTTCTGCCGCAGAGATAACATCTACCTTAAGTCCATCAATAAGCTGAATAGCCGCTTCCAACTTGAAACCCACTGCACCACCAGCAAACTTACCTTTGGTTTGGCGCTGACGGATCACAACACGCTCAACCTGATAATCTTGCATCAGCTTTGCAAATGAGAATTGAAAGTGCTTCATCTTATCGGTGTCATTAGCATCGCCAATGGAAACTTTTGCCACGCGACAGTCAGGGATATTAAATACACCATCAGACAGGGTTAGTAGACTGAGAATCGCATCATTACCACTAAGTTCAACACCACATATTTTCATTTTATTACCTTGTTATAGATGAGTAGCAGAGTATAGGAGTTGTCACCAAATAGTACCACCCCAAGGTGCTCCTATATGTCTTTATAAGTGTAAAAACCTAAAGGTAAAGCATGCCTGTTCTGTACCATCAAAACTAGACGCTAAGTTAAGCGATCTAGACGGCCTGTCGCGATTTATTCACTATCAATATAGAGCCTAAACTGACAAAAAAATGTCCAAAGGAGGGGGGGCTGAAGCCGATCACGGCAAACACACATTTGTCCACAAGTGTGTCGACGGAGCGATATAATGCCTGCGGGTTCTAAATGACACTTTATGGTTTCAGCGACAAAGGCATTGTAACGTCTGATAATGCTAAAGGTAAGACGGGGTTACGCTTGAGGATAACTAAATTGGCAGTGTCCAATATGGTGAAAATTTTGAGACTAATGAACTTAAACATTACAGATTTAAAATCCCACTCTTGAGAATTAATTCTATCTAATTGAATTATAATGACTTTAAAGTAACTGTCTTTTTGGTCAGGTTTTTGCTTAACTTTGTCTTAACAATTAGATAATGGGCTCACCACAATAAGGAGGTGAAGTTCATCGTTGCAAAGGAACGTGCATGACCCTACCTATCATAGATATTTCTCCCTTACAGTCCGACGATCGTGAAGATTGGAAACCCGTTATTACGCAAATAGATGCCGCGTGTCGAGATCTTGGTTTCTTTTATGTGGTAGGGCATGGTATTCCTCAAGAGCAATTTGATCATATTGAATATACCGCTGACCAATTTTTTGGATTGCCAGTAAAAGAAAAACAAAAAATATCTATCGAAAATAGTAAAAATCATAGAGGGTGGGGGAGACTTGCTGCTGAAAAGCTAGATCCAAATGGACAAGCAGATTGCAAAGAAACGTTTGATATGGCGCTTGATCTTTCACCCTTTCATTCTCAGGTAGAACGTTGTCCTAAGCTGTATGGTCCAAATCAATACCCTGAACTTTCAGGTTTTGTCCAATCTGTTAATCAGCATTATACCTTGACGTTAGATGTGGGCATGAGAGTACTTAAAGCAATGGCCTTAGCACTTAACGAACCAGAAGACTTCTTTACGAAGTACTTTCGACTTTCAGTTTCGGTATTGCGGCTCTTGCACTACCCGAGTCAGAGTCAAGTCACAAATGGAGCTGGGGCACATACTGACTATGGATGTATTACATTACTTTACCAAGATAATAGTGGTGGATTACAGCTACTAAATAAACAAAACCAGTGGATTGATGCGCCACCTGTACCCGGCAGTTTTGTCGTAAATATTGGAGATCTAATGCAACGTTGGACCAACGACATCTATCGGTCGACTCAACATCGAGTTTCAAATCCTATATCCGGAAAATCAAGGTTTTCTATGCCATTTTTTGTTGAACCGGACTTTGATACGCCAGTTGAAACGTTAACTTCTTGTATAGAGCAGAAACCAGGTGAAGGTGGTTACCCATCGATTACTGCTGGTGAATGGATTATCTCCTGTTTTGAGGGAACCTATGAATATTTACGTGAGCCTGAAAATGATTAGATGTCAGCTTAAGAGCTTGATATGAGACGCAATATCTTGGATCATCTCTTGTCCCGAATCTCCTCGATGTTTGACTAAGCTAATGAACAGAGCATCAGTTATTACGTTTTGTGCTGTACGTGCAATCATTGATGACGCTCTGTGTTGCAGTTCATCGGCAATGGTGTCTAAACAAATGTCGGCAAGGTTACGTAATTCACTAGGAATGGGCGATGTTAAAGCAATAACTAGTACGCCCTTTTCTTTTGCTGCTTCCACTGCTGCATTGATCTCTTTAGTTTCTCCCATAAAAGAAATGACAATCTGTACATCTTCTGGAGAAAGAGTCCGTGCAATTCCGATTTGGACATGGCTGTCAAACTCTGCCGTTACTGCTATACCCAGTTTTAATAATTTATAGGCGAGGTCTTTTCCAGTTAAAGCTGAACCACCCATTCCAACAATATGAACGCGTTTCGCTTTATCTATTAAGTCCACCACACGATCAAACTCTGCGTTAGCTATAGCATTACTCGTTTGAAAAATCGCTTCTGATTTTGCTTTAATGAGTTTTTGGATGATAGTGGAAGTGGAGTCATTGTTGGCAATATTAGTATGCAGAGGAGCATGTTGTATGGCACTTTTTCTGCTCAATTCTTCAATCAAGCTTCGTTTGAATTGACTAAATCCTGCAAAACCAAGTTTTTGGCTAAATTTAATGATGCTCGATTGGCTAACGTTAATTTGTTTGGCGAGTTCTTGACTGGTTAATGGGATGACTCGGCTCGGTTCAGTGATGATCCAATCTGCTATTTTTTTGCCATTGGCAGACAATTTTTCTCGACTAAGTAAAACTTTATGTGTGACCGACATCACATTTCTCCCGGTGAGGTAGCTTTATGTATTCCGTTTGATTGAATTTTTATTCAACCCATTTATCCCAGTAACGCAATTGAGTGAGAGATAATTATCATACAAATAATACATTAACCCAAATTATTCCACTAATTACATAATTTGGAATAATTTATACTGTGACAATCGTCACTATTTCAGTTGATTTAATTCCATAGGATTACCAACAAATATTTTTTAAGGAAGAAAAATGAAGCTAAATATTGACCATTTAGTTACCGAAATGCGCAACTCATCCAGTGAGAAAATCGATACTCTCTCGACTATAGATATGCTGAAGGTGATAAATAATGAAGATAAAACAATAGCACATGCAGTTGAAGAAACCTTGAGTGAGGTTGCTACAGTGGTTGATGCTATTAAAGCCGCTTTTGACAAGAATGGCCGTTTAATCTATTTAGGTGCGGGCACATCAGGTCGATTGGGTATTCTAGATGCTAGTGAGTGCCCGCCAACCTTTGGCACACCTGCTGAACAAGTGGTTGGTCTGATTGCCGGAGGGCATACCGCCATTTTTCGAGCGGTAGAAAATGCTGAAGATTCGCCAATTCTTGCGGTAGATGATTTAAAAAACCTCAGTGTTAATCAAAATGATGTTGTGGTGGGAATCGCATCAAGTGGACGCACGCCTTATGTTTTAGGAGGGATGGAGTATGCAAAAACTCAGGGGGCATTTGTTGCATCTATTGTGTGTAACCCTCAATGTCCAATGATCGACGCAGCAGACGTGGCGATTGTTCCGGTTGTTGGCCCAGAAGTTGTTACAGGTTCATCCAGAATGAAAGCGGGAACCGCACAGAAAATGGTACTGAATATGCTAACCACAGGAGCAATGATTCGCTCAGGGAAAGTGTTTGGCAATTTGATGGTTGATGTTGAAGCTACCAATGCAAAGTTGGTTCAGCGTCAAGTGAATATTGTGGTAGACGCAACCGAATGTACTGAAGATGAGGCTGAGGCGGCCCTGCAAGCATGTGGACGACATTGTAAGACGGCCATTTTAATGTTGCTGGCTAATTTAACAGCGGATCAAGCATCAACACTTTTGATTGAAAAACATGGATTTATTCGTGCTGCATTAAATAGCGATGCAGCAAAAAATAGTTATTAAGGACATTACTATGGCGAAAATTAATACAAATATAATTAGCGACATTCTTGCTGCCGTTGGTGGAAGAGCAAATGTTGTGAAAGCAGGTAATTGCATGACGCGATTACGCTTAACTCTCACCGATTTCAGTCTAGTTGATAAAGCAAAGTTGAATGCAATACCTGCGGTAATGGGTATTGTGGAGTCGGATCAACAACTACAAATTGTGGTGGGACCGGGTAAAGCTCAACAAGCTTCTGAACTGATGAATGAGTTATTGAGCGGAAGTTCTCATGAAGCCTCTACTTCAGAACAAGACTTAGACGTTATTGCTAAACAGAAAAAGTCTCAAGTTAAGAGTAAACAAACCAGTGGGGTACAGCGTTTCCTAAGTAAATTTGCGACTATTTTTACGCCGCTTATTCCTGGCTTTATCGCTGCAGGCCTACTACTTGGATTGGCTACTTTGATAGAGCAAACTATGGTTGTAGGGCAAGAGCCAAGCGAATTTATGGTTAGCTTAGTTGCCTATATGAAAATATTTGGTAAAGGGCTGTTTGCATTTTTAAGTATCTTAATTGGCTATAACGCTCAACAAGCCTTTGGTGGGTCTGGAGTGAATGGGGCGATACTCGCATCGCTATTTGTGCTGGGTTACGATGCTGATGCTACTTCTGGCATCTATTCAGGTATGAGTGATTTCTTCGGTTTTGCTATTGATCCTCGCGGTAATATCATTGGGGTATTACTTGCGGCAATAATTGGAGCGAAAGTCGAGCGTCTGGTACGTAAATATATGCCTGATGATCTCGATATGATACTGACTTCAGTGGTCACACTGCTCATTATGGGAGCCGTCACTTTCATTGTTATCATGCCTGTTGGTGGTGTGTTATTCAAAGGCATGTCTTGGTTATTCTTAAACTTAAATGATAATCCTTTAGGGGCAGCAGTGTTAGCTGGGTTATTTCTTATTTCCGTTGTATTTGGTATTCATCAAGGCTTTGTTCCTGTGTATTTCGCTTTGATGGAAACACAAGGGTTTAATTCTTTGTTTCCTATCTTAGCAATGGCGGGTGCAGGGCAGGTTGGCGCATCATTAGCACTTTATTGGAAATCAGAAAAATCATCGGTACTACGTACACAAATTCGCGGTGCTATTATTCCTGGGATTCTTGGTATAGGTGAGCCTTTGATTTACGGAGTAACCTTACCCCGTGTGAAACCATTTGTTACCGCTTGTATTGGCGGGGCAGCGGGTGGTTTCTTTATTGGTCTGATTTCTTTACTTGGTTTTCCCGTTGGTTTAAATACCGTGTTTGGTCCTTCAGGAGTAGTGGCTATCCCTTTAATGACCTCTAATGAGGGGATTTTCTTAGGTATGGCTGTCTTCATTTGTGGATTGATCATTTCTTACATTGTAGGTTTCTTTGCAACTTTAGTCTTTGGTACCAAAGATATCGACTTGAGTTAAGATTATAATTACTCGATAGTAAATTTAAGCGAAAGCGTCAAAATACGTATCTTTAAAGAAATAAGATGTTCTAAAGATAAATAAAAACCCACAGCGAAATACTGTGGGTTTGTTCTGTAAAGGCTAAGACTTTTTAATAAAACTAGATTATTTTGTTTACAATTTACCTACCGTAGCCCAAACAGCCGCTAACATATCATGGCCAAATGCTGCACTACGCTCTGGTGACCAACCGTAAAGTTCATCGGCATGACTGATGTGATCCTTAAATGGCATTTCGACAGTGTAAGATAAACATTTAAATTGTTCTGCAACCCAGTTTGAACCTACGGTTAGGTTCGCTTTGCCTGGTTTATCTTTGTCGTAACCGACAGAATCTTGGAATTCAGGTGTTATGGTTAGTAAGGATTGCTTAAAGTGATTTTCTAACTGTGCAATTCGCGTGTTGTAAGATGGAATACCTTCACTACCTGCAACAAAATTGTACGGGATAGCTTCATCTCCGTGGATATCAAGGAACATATCAACACCTGTTTCCAGCATGCGCTCTCTGACAAGGTAAACTTCGGGGCTGCGCTCCATGGAAGGAGTCTGCCATTCCCTATTTAGGTTTACGCCAATGCCATTGGTTCGTAAATGCCCTCGAATACTACCGTCTGGATTCATATTAGGTACAACATAAATCATTACCTTATCGAGTAATGAACGACCAACTGTATCTGTTTCATCAAGTAGTCGCTGTAAAAGTCCTTCGATAAACCATTCGGCCATTGTTTCACCTGGGTGCTGGCGACCAATTACCCAAATGTTTTTCTTTTCAGGGCTGGGTTCACCGATGGTTAGCAAGCTAATATCATTGTTATCTAGTGTCTGTCCCAATGTTTCTAACTTGCACGAAGGATGTATTTGCGCACTGTGCAAAAGGTCTTGATGCCTATCGTATGAATAAGGTGCAAAATAAGCAAAATACACGGAATCTTGCTCCGGAATGAGTTCAAATGTCAGTGAGTTACCATCAAATGTAGCTGGAATACGGATCCACTCTTCACGATCATAAGAAACAACTATATCGTAACCCTCCCAGCCTTCAGGATAAGCCGAAGTTGCTAAGTCACTAATTGTGAAGTGATGTGGTTTGTTAGCTTCGGTTTCTAGGCGAAAATGAAACCATTGTGAAATGTCGGTTTGGTTATCTGCAGGAATAGTCAGTTGAATATTTTGTGGTGAATCTGCTGAAACCACGTGAATGTTGCCGCTTTCGAAGTTGCTGAAAATTTTCATTGTCATTAATATCTTGTGGTTGAGTGAGTATGAGAAGACTAGCACACTTTTTTATTGAGGAACTACTCGCAAGCCTTTTCCTATCTATGGTGTACAGGTTGTAATTGCATAATATGACCAGTATGCAATCCAATATGTCATTTTATTTATTCTGTGAATGAGTTGGTATCTTAGTGGAAGGTAAACAAATAAAACAGTATATTGATGCCCTCGTCTCTATTGAGCGTATTATTAGTATAAATTACAAAATAAAAACTAATAAAAGACCAATGTTGGCCGCTATATAGTGATGCTTAACATTATTGGTAATGTTTAAAGTAGGAATTAACTCGGTGTCATATTGCCGAATGCCTTGCGACTGGGAGTAGCGCATGAATTTTTTATCACAATTGAAAGTAAAGACCCGTTTGGCTATTGGCTTTGGCATATTAGTTTTCTTAATGATGCTGCTAACTATATTGGGTATTCAAAAAGTTAATTTTATCGATGCTACATTGTCAGAAGTTACCGATGTCAATTCAGTAAAACAACGATATGCAATTAATTACAGAGGTAGTGTACATGACCGAGCGATTGCCATTCGTGATATAGCTATTGCTCGCAACCCACAAGAGATAAATGAATTAGAGAGAGAAATTCATCGCTTAGAGCAGTTCTATATTCAGTCAGAGCAGTTAATGCAAAAGATGCTCAGTAGTAATGTTTATTTTACACAGCAAGAATTGACAATTCTCAACAAAATTAATCAAGTAAAACAATCTACTCAACCATTGATTGAAAAGATTATAGAGCAGAAAAAACAACAACATGTAATGGTTGAGACCGTACTCGATCAAGCTCGTCCTGCCTTTATATCGTGGCTTAATAACATCAATGAATTTATTGATTATCAAGAAACATTAAATCAACAGTTGACTCCGGAAGCTAGAGCGATGGCTGGAGGGTTCCAAAACTTGATGCTAGTGCTGAGTGGGATAGCATTAGTTATTTCCGTTATTGTTGGCGTTGTAATAGAAAAGAGCTTCCGTCGAACACTTGGAGGTGAACCTCATGAAGCGCAGCAAGCAATTCAAATTATGGCTAATGGAGATTTAACTCGCCAATATTCTGATCGCTCAACAGGCAGTATCTTAGATTCTTTATCGGTAATGTCCAGTAAGCTGATTAATATCGTTAATAATATTTGTGGGGCTTCGAATCATTTAGCGCAACAAGTGGAAAAAGTGTCATCTGGCTCTAGCCAAGTGCTAAACACTGCGCAGCATCAAGCTTCGTTAACACAAGAAATGGTGGTTAAATTAGAAGGGATGAAGGCGAGTATTGCTGAGATTGATCATATTGTTAATTTATCGGAACAGAATTCTGTAGCCACTTCTGAGCACTCTGTAAGAGGACGAGAGTTAATTATGTCTGTAGTCGAACAGATGGAAGATGTGACCGCAGCGGTAAATGGAACGGTATCTCAGGTTAAGGAGCTCGAAGCGAAAACTGCTGATATTGGTGGCATCGTCAATATGATCAGTGAAATCTCAGATCAGACTAACTTACTCGCTTTAAATGCCGCAATTGAAGCGGCTCGTGCTGGTGAAACTGGTCGTGGTTTTGCTGTTGTAGCCGATGAAGTTCGTAATTTAGCCCAAAGAACTGGAGCAGCAACAACCCAAATTGAAACTTTGTTGAAAGAAGTGCAAACTCAAACAGTTGTAAGTGTTTCTGCAATGGAAAATACTCAGCCAAAGGTCGCGCAATGTAAACAAAACACCTCAGACGCAAGCGATATTCTTGTTGGTATTGAGCAACAAGCGCAAGATACATTAAATGGGGTTAGAGATATTGTGGCGGCAACGCATGAGCAAGTTACGGTGGTGAGTGAAGTTGTTACGGCAATGAATTCCATATCAGACATGTCAGATGAATCGATTCAATTGAGTGAGAATAACGAACTTGCAGCAAAAGAATTAGACCGATTGTCCAGTCATTTAAAACAAGAAGTATCTTACTTTAAGATTTAATCTCAACTAAACCTGAAATAGCCAAAGCAAATACATTCTCGTTAAAATAGAAAGTCTATTAAAACCAGAATTTATTTGCTTATTTTGCTGTGCTCTATTGGGACATGTTCTTATTGGGACAGGCACTTTATGGAAGGTATTAATTCAACGCCAACATATTATTGCAGACAATTTGTACTTTATTAAGATGCCTGTCCTTATAAGGTAAAGCACAAAAGGAGCCTGTCTTATAAGGTACCTCTTTTAAAATAAAGAACTAATTGGCGGTAAAGGTGATGTCGCCGTAATAGGCGGTGACGGTTTGATGGCTATTATCCGTATCTGTCATAATGGCGGTTACGTCGATATAACGGTAGGCTTTTTCATTCTTTTCGGCGCTGCCTTTGTCACCGAAATTAGTTATTAGATCCTGATATACGTTGCGCTTTTCAGTATACCAATGCTTCGGTGTGGCGTTTTTACCTCGTACAGCAAGCATCTTTGCATTATCTACGTAAGCATTGTCCCATTGGGTTTGCTGTGTTTGATTGGAAGACCAGACGTAGTTTAAGGCTTGAGTTTTCCATACTGTCCAGCCACCATCTATAATTAGGTAAATTCTTGCAGCGTAATCATCGCCTTGCTTTGTTTGCTCATCTAGACCGGTTAATTTATTTTCAATACGCCAAGACCAGTTAATATAAGGCGTTTGAAAAAGATCTATTCGCTTTTCTAACGCTAATCCAGAAGCACTATCGATACTGGTTGCTTTAAGTACGGTACGAGTTTGCTCTTGGACGAGTTGATAATCTGTGTTTCCACTGAAAGACTTCGATTGCCAATGTGATAAATCGTGGTTGGAAAACTCGGTAACGTTGCTTTCAGTGGTTTCAGCTTGTAAATTTGACAGGCTAAATAGCATGACCATGGCCGTCAGTGTGAAATTTTTTTTCATTTTTGAGTACGTCGCGATTATATTTCTTTCATCGCAGACACTACAGAAGGGTCGTTAATTAGATTAAATAGCATGCTCTTGGCCGAGGCTCTTTGTGCATCAGACAGTACTTTATTTGGATTTTCTCTGCATTGAGTAAGAATATTTTTGATGAATTTGCTATTAGTCCCAGATAGCTCATAAACAAATCGAAGTGTATCGAGCAATTCTGTTTGGGATAAGCTGTAAACTGCCATTTCGCACTCTAATTTGTCCATCGCAAGAAGGTTATCGACGACTATTTTTCGTTCTGCTTTAAATTTTTCACTGGCTTCATAGCTATTGATTAAGGCTTGGACTCGTTCTGCTATAGCGACTGGTACTTCCATTGTTGTTGTTTTATATGTCATTTCGTGTCCTTGTTGATTTTTGCTGATATTGCCTGTGCTATTGCTGCATACTTTATACTAAGTGTATTAGAGCTAACATTTTCTGGCTAGGTTTGATGTTTGTATTGTAGCAGTCTTATTGCAACAGTTGAGCATTGTGAACAACTTTTTTTCGAAAGAAGATTAAAACGGCGAGTAAAATTATGCTGTAGAAAGAGAGACTGCCACCACTTGAAGATGATGAATCAGTAGTACTGATATTATCGCTATTGTTATTGCTTACGCTATTATCATAATATTGATCTCTATCCTCGCTTGTTACTGTGTAATCTGGGGTTTCATTTCCTTGTAAAACACTGGTTATCCAACTTTCATAATCGGCGACTTCAGTAAAAACCGAGGTGTCATCACTTGATGCGTTATAACATCCCGTCCACCCATAGCTGGTTATCCCCACTTGAACGTAATTGCTGTTTGAATCTGAATCGCTTGTTGTTGAGTTAGCATCCCAATATAAAGGCCCTCCAGAATCACCTGAACAGGTCGAGTTTCTTACATTGGTGGTGCTGTCGTAGCGTCCAGACATACAAAGCTGAGAATCATTTAGGTTATCAAAATCGCAGTAGTCTTCAGATTGATATTCTAGTGTCGTTTGCAATAGTGTTTCTTCGTCACCGGTTTCGGTTAACCCGTGTCCAACTGCAATAAATTCTGTTCCATCAACACGATAGTCTATTGCATTAGTTTGCGATGCACGCGTGGCATAATCGCTTGAGTTAATGTTCATTTCTTCTGCTAGTTTTATTATCGCGATATCGTTGGGCCAAGAGGTACTATCGTCAGATGACGAGTCAACGTAACCACTGTGCACATAGAATTCAGATGCTCTAATTACGTCAACAGTGCCATCTAGAAATTCACTTTCATCTTCCATTTGAGGAACGACAGACGTGTAAATAAGATAATCTTCATTCAAATTACCTTCACCATCATATAAGCAATGAGCAGCGGTAAGAACATGCTGACTATCAACAATCGACGCGCCACAATACAGTGAATAAATACCAGAGTAATCCACAGCGTCGTAATAGAGTGTCGCGATTGATGGCCACTCTCCATTGCTACCAGTACTGGTGGTTTCGCCATTGTATATTAAAGAAGAAACATTAGAGGATGCTAAAGCTACTTGATTTACATTACACCAAACAAGCAGGGCAGTAGTTACAATAGACAATGTGCGCATATAATTTGATTAACTCAACTGAATAAAATTATGACTCTTCATCATAGAATGGAATTGTGAAGTAAATTTGGAGAAAATTCCCACTGGCCTTTTGCTAAGCGTATTGGTTGTTATCAAACTATCGACGATTGAGAGATAGAAGAAAGACTTAATCTGACGGATAAGAGGAGCTCAGAGTCACAGCTATGGTCGCCAGTACTTCATCGGCACATAATATGGTGATGCTTTTAAAGTTAGCCAAAGGCGTTTCTAATTGATAATGCACCTTAGTCGGTGAAATAACTTGTATTGAGGCTTGGTTGTGAGAACGTTCTGTCGTCAGGCTCAGGCGCAAGTTCGGTGGCATGGCTCTGTCGGTAATCCCCTCAGTCCAGTTGACTTGATAGGCAGGAGAAGGAAGATCAACTTCCCCCGTGATGCTTAATTGATAACGATTGTTTACGTTAGTAGATGGAGTAATTATGGCACTCCAGTCTCTAGTAGCATAAACCGAACACTGCGTTTTTTCCTGAAGTGAAGACGTAGTCGGTGCCGCGATCGTGCTACTTTGCTCGACACTATTTTTACTTGAAATATTTTGGCAACCCATAAGGCAGAAAGTTAAAAATGTGATTGGTGTATAGTTCATTCTATTCGCCTTAGATCTGAAATTAAACAAGTGTGCATAGTAATTACATGCTGCCGTACAAGTAAAAATATCAGCGTTAATGATGATATCGTCCAAATAAGAGACTCAATACCGTTACTATCATAACAATTAGTAATGATAGTAACTAATACTTATAGCAATTCATAACCCAAGTAATCTATAACTCGACCAGTTAATAACAACAGCAAGTTGCTTTGTTTTATGCCTAATTTTGTTATGGTATGGCATTACTCATGGATATACCTCATACGAGGTCATTTAAAGGAAAATTGATGGATTCATTACCGTTAGACAACTCCGTGGTGGAGGTTGAGTGGCTCAAAACACATATAGATCACCCAGATTTAGTCGTGTTGGATGCAAGTTGGTTTATGCCTGGCATACAGCGTGATGCGAAAGCCGAATGGCAGACATTGCGTATCCCAAATGCGTTGTTTTTTGATTTTGATACTCTGATATGTGATTTAGATTCTGATTTACCACATATGTTGCCTTCTGAAGATCATTTTTCTCAACAAGTCGCTAAAATGGGCATCAATAACAAGCATAGGGTTGTTGTTTATGACTCACATGGCCTATTTTCTGCACCGCGTGTTTGGTGGATGTTTAAAGTGATGGGCCATGAACATGTTGCTGTTTTAAATGGTGGTCTACCGGCATGGTTAGCAAATTCTGGTGCTGTAGAAAATACACCAGCTAAAACACGCTTACCGAGTACCTATCAAGCGAGATTATGCTCAAATTGGATAGTTGATAGTGAAACTTTACTTGGGCAAATAGAAGATTCAAATATTGCTATCTTAGATGCTCGAGCGCCTGAGCGTTTTAATGGGCAACAGATAGAACCAAGGCCAAATGTAAGAAGAGGGCGTATACCTAATTCGAAAAATTTACCGTTCGTTGAACTAGTTGAAGATGGATACCTGAAACCTGCCGCACAATTGAAAACGAAATTTGATCAAGTTTGTACGTCAGAACAATCGTTAAGTTTTTCATGTGGTTCTGGTGTCACGGCGTGTATTTTGGCATTGGCGGCGACTCAATGTGGAAAAAGCAATCTTGCTGTTTATGACGGCTCGTGGGCAGAGTGGGGGGCTCGTCACGATTTACCTATTATTTAAATCAATGTTTTTGTTTAAATAAACGTTATAAGGCTCTGGTTAATATCTAACCAGAGCCTTAAATTTAAAAGACTGCTTATCCTTCAAATAAGTAGGAATAGTCTGCGTATCCTTGTTGCGCTAATTGTTCTGCAGGAACAAAACGAAGAGAGGCTGAATTCATACAGTAGCGTAATCCTGTAGGCGCTGGACCATCCTCAAATACGTGGCCAAGGTGCGAATCACCAAATCGACTGCGCACTTCTGTTCGTGGGTAAAAGAGTTTGTAATCTGTCGTTGTGACAACGTAATCTTCAGACAATGGCTTGGTAAAACTTGGCCACCCAGTACCAGATTTATATTTATCAGTAGAGGAAAATAGCGGTTCACCTGTCACTATATCAACATAAATACCTTCCGCTTTATTGTCCCAATATTCATTGTGAAAAGGACGCTCAGTTTCGTCATTTTGAGTGACTGCATATTGTAAAGACGTTAGGTTTTTACGAATTTCACTATCGCTCGGCTTGCTGTATTGCTTAATGCCAACTTTTTGCGCCTTAGCATCGATCATTTGGCGTAAAGTCACTGGGTTTTTGGTTCGATCTTCGCCAAATAGTGCATCTAAGTATTGATCACGACCCGACGCATGACGGTAATAGCCATAACGAATGTTGCTCTTTTTGTAATAATCCTGGTGATACTCTTCTGCTGGGAAGAACTTAGTATATTCAATTAGCTCAGTTGCGATTGGTTGTGGGTAAATGTTGGCTTCATCCACCTCTTGAATAAACTGCTCGGCTATTGCTTTCTGTTCTTGAGTATGGAAGAAAATAGCAGGACGATATTGAGGGCCTCTATCAACGAATGAGCCTTTATTATCGGTTGGATCCATGTGCCTAAATAGATAATCAATTATTTGTTCATAGCTCAGAACATCGCCGTCATAAGTCACTTGAACGACTTCAATATGACCTGATGTGCCAGATGAGACTTGTTGATAAGTTGGATTATCAAGTTCACCACCAGCATAACCAGAAACAACGTCGACTACGCCATCCAGTTTTTCAAAATCAGATTCAGTACACCAGAAGCAACCGCCTGCGAGTGTGGCGACTTGGCTATTTTTTGGCATAGTATGGGTATTTTCTGCCTTAGCAGAATGTTCTGGCATGATACTCAATACCAATACTGGTAATAGCACGGCAAAAGAGAGTAACCATTTCGATAATCGCTTCATGTCTTTCCCTTTAAAAGGTTAATAAATTTGTGTAGTTATATAGACAGGAACAACAGTAAAAAACTTTCAATTTTTTTTAAATAGAGGTATGTGCAGAGATAATACGTCATAGCGATAAGTAAATAGAGGATATGGTTACATACTGGTCACGCTTGGTTGTGATTTATTGCTAAGGACTTTGTTAGTTGATGACGATGGTTTTTTTTAGTCAAATAGAACATAGAAGGACAGCCATCCCTATTAAAACAGAGATGGCTCGATTGAATTACAGCTTGCTATATTCGATGGCAATTTGAGCGCCTAAACGGGCGTTATTTAATACCAATTGAATATTAGAATCTAAGCTGTTTCCACCGGTTAACTCGCATACACGAGCCAATAAAAATGGAGTAGACTCTTTACCAAAAATACCTTGTTGATCGGCTTCTTTAAGTGCGGTTTCAATCGCTTGATTAATAGTGTCGGTAGGCATGGCGTATTCAACAGGGATTGGATTCGCAATAACTGCACCACCATTTAAGTCCATCTCCCATTTTGCTTTTAACGCTGCCGCAATTTGGTTAGCGGTATCGAGACGATAATCAATCCCGTGTTCACTTTCGCGAGTATAGAAAGCAGGTAAACTGTCGGTTTGATAGCCGATAATAGGAACACCTTGAGTCTCTAAATATTCACGAGTTAGAGATAAATCAAGTATTGATTTTGCCCCGGCACAGACAACAGCAACGTCAGTATTAGCCAACTCTTGTAGATCAGCAGAGATATCCATAGTTTCTTGTGCGCCACGGTGTACGCCACCAATTCCACCCGTAGCAAAGATTTTTATGCCAGCCATCGCAGCAAGAATCATTGTGGCCGCAACAGTAGTCGCTCCATCTTTTTGGCTAGCGACGATAAATGGGATATCTCGGCGACTTACTTTAGCAACCTCTGATCCTGCTTTACCTAAGTAATTGATTTGTTCTTCAGTTAAGCCTACTTTTAAACGTCCTTCAATAATCGCAATAGTAGCCGGAACCGCGCCTTGCTCACGGATGGTATTTTCTACTAACAGTGCCGTTTCAACATTTCTAGGGAAAGGCATACCGTGAGAAATAATGGTGGATTCGAGAGCAACAACAGGTTGATTGTTTGCTAATGCTTGGGCAACTTCTGGTTGAATATCTAGGTATTTCTCTAACATGTGATGGTTTCCTTTAATAAGCGTTTAACCGCTTTTTCAGACATGGTTGAATTAATCGTATTATCGGCAGTAAGTGCTAATCGTGCGGCACCTAGAGCAAATTCGACAGTGTCGGACCACTGCCATTGTTTTAAGTGACCGTGCGCTAGTCCTGCCATTAAGGCATCTCCTGCGCCGGTAACATTGTTAACTTGTGTTTGTGCTGGAGAGATAAAGTTCGCGCCCTGATGATTACTTGAATACGCGCCTTTACTGCCAAGGCTAATTAAAAGCTGCTTTATTCCTTTGTTATGTAATATATCGGCGATCTTTTCTAAATCAGATGGTTGTTGCATCGTGACTCCAGAAAGTAATTCAGCTTCTATCAAATTAGGTTTAAGAGTGTGCACTCTATCTAAAAAAGGCAGTAATTTAGGGGCTTTTACTGATGACACGGGATCGACAAAAATGGCAGTGTCGCTATGTATATCAAATAAGTAATCTAGCGCATCTGGGCTTATATTTGCATCAAGAACAATGGTTGAAGCACGGTTGATAACCCCTTCTCTCTGGCGAAGTTGATCGGAACTCAGGTTGTCAATTAACTTCATATCATTGAGAGCGAGTTGCATTTCTCCATCGCTATCATGAATGGATAAATAACTGCTAGACGTCGCTCCGGCAATGGTTAGGCAGTTATCAACATTGACGCCTGCTTCTCTGCAAGCGCTTTTTAACTGCTCTCCCCAGACATCATCGCCCATCACACCAATAAATTGGACAGAGCTACCTAAGCGACCAAGGTTATCAGCAATATTACGAGCAACGCCACCTGCACTACTAATTAATTGACCAGGATTAGAATCGCCTTGAATTAAGTTGGATGTTGAGCGACCGCATAAGTCCATATTGGCGCCGCCTATCACAACGGCATACTGATCTGGGCTAATAATATATCCCTTGCCCTGAATAACCCCTTTTTTGGTTAAATTCATTATATGCCCAGCGACGGCACTTCGGCTTAGCCCTAATTTGGTCGCAAGATCTTGCTGAGCGATCATAGGTTCATTGCGTAAAATATCGAGTATTTGTTGTTCTCTTTTTGTCATAAACATATGTCCGTCATGCAAACTTAAGTTTGTATAATAGCGCTAGTTTTAGATGTATGTAAAGAAAAACGCAAACGTTTGGCATTGATCACGAAATGCTATGTAACAAATTTTTTCTTTGCAAAAAGAGCTCGAAAAAAGCTAGCGAAAAAGACATGCCATTTATTCGTGGTTGAAATCTATGCTAGATCGCTGAGATGCAGAACTGAATAAAGCTTGTAACGAAGGGAGTCAAAATAAGTGGAGAATTTCTACTCGTTTACTTGGTTAGTGAAACGAGTAGAAATAGGGGGGAATAAGGCGCTATTTTACGGTTCTTATCTGAAAAATCAGCAGGAAAAGTCTGTTTACGCTGTAACAGAAGAAGCAGCATTAGATGACAAATAGCTTTCTAATATTGCACTTTCTTCTTGGCTAAACTCAAGGCCCAGTTTACTTCTACGCCATAAGATGTCTTCGACTGACACCGCCCATTCATGTTCAACCAAGTAATCCACTTCAGCCTGATATAAGCCATGTCCGAAATGACGTCCGAGTGACGTTATATCGCTCTTCTCGGCTAATATTGTTAACGCAATAGTACCGTAGGCTTTTACATAGCGTTGTGCAACTTTGTCTTCTAACCAAGGGTATTGAGCACGTAAAATAGAGGTCAGTTTCTCTCTACTGGTAAAATCTCCGCCAGGTAACGTGGCGTTTTTGGTCCATGCCGGGTCCATGTCTGGGAAAAATGGTTCAAGTTTATCAACTGCCGCTTGGCCTAATTTTCTATAAGTGGTGAGCTTGCCTCCAAAAATAGACAGTAGCGGGGCATTTGGCAGAGTCTCATCAAGCTCAATTGTATAATCTCTCGTTACAGCTTGAGCATCAGATGATTCATCTTCACATAGAGGACGAACACCAGACCAAGTTGAAATAACATCATCAGGAGAAACTTGTTTAACAAAATGTTGGTTAACAATATCGCATAGATAATTGATTTCATCTTGATCAATTTCGACTTTAGATGGGTCGCCAGTATATTCGACATCTGTGGTACCGATGACAGAATAATCATCAAGATAAGGCAGGACAAACACAATGCGATTATCTTGGTTTTGCAATATAAACGCGTGGTGTTCTGGGTACATTTTTGGCACGATAACATGGCTTCCTTTTACTAAACGGATGCCACGAGGTGAAGCCATTTTTAATTGCTTATCGAAGAATTTATCTACCCAAGGGCCTGCTGCGTTAACCAAGGCTTTGGTTTTAACTTGACTTACTTCACCAGTTAAGGTGTTTTCTATGTCGACGATCCAACCATCCGCTTGGCGTTGAGCACCAATACATTTAGAGCGAGTATGAATTTCTGCACCTTTTTGTTCGGCTAATTTGGCATTAATCACCACTAAACGAGCATCGTCAACTGCGCAATCTGAGTATTCAAAGCCTTTTTTCATTTCTGGCTTTAACGGTCCTTTAGCAGAGAACTTTAAGCCATGGCTCGCAGGTAATGACACTCTTTTACCAATGTTATCATACAGAAAAAGACCAATACGAATCATCCATGCAGGACGAAGATGAGGACGATGAGGGAGCTGAAAACGCAAAGGAGAAACTAAATGAGGAGCGTTTTTTAGTAAGACTTCTCGTTCGGCTAAGGCTTCACTGACAAGACGAAATTCGTAATGTTCTAAATATCGTAAACCACCGTGGATCAACTTACTGCTGGCTGAAGAGGTAGCAGAGGCGAGGTCGTTCATTTCATACAACGCAACATTTAAACCTCTACCGGCTGCATCACTTGCTACAGCGGCTCCATTGATACCACCACCAATAACGATTAGATCATGAGTTTTTTCAATTTTCAACATTACCTAGACTCCAAAATGTTCGAACGAGCAATTATGTTCGTATAAGAACATAAAATCGCAATAAAATCGACCATTAAATGATAAAATTATGTTAATTTTTGTCATAGTTAACACTTTTACTAACCCTTTATCCATGCAAAATACAAGGTTAAAGGGTTATAAAAAGCCAAATTTGGTGCAGTAATAAGCATAAATTGTTAATTTTGTGTTTCTGCTTGCCTGTTTTTGTTCGAACGAACTTAATTGGTGTACTGGTAAAAACCAAACGGTAGCAGTGAATGGCAATGTTGTCGCGCAAGGAGGTGATTAAATCGTTATTGGTGAAAGGATCCGCAGTTGGACAATGCAACTGCGGGTACAGAGTGTTATCAGTAGGGGTGATGATTTAACCAACAAGTTGGCCATAAGGAAGATAAATAAGATTACATATTACAAGCATCACTTGACTCAGTAGGGTAATGATCATACCGAATTTTCTTTTTGCCATGTTCTCTTTTAAAATGCCTGTGCCGTGTAAAATACGTCCGGCAAGAAGTAATAATCCTGCTATATGGATTAGATAGATTGAACCGTCATTGAACTCTAGCAACATCATTAAAATAAGTGAAATAGGGATGGTTTCTATTGCATTACCATGTGCTGAACGGGCAATTTGGAGGGCTTTTACTCCGCCATCTGCATAGGCAACTTGGCCACTTCTACGTTGTTTGATTACTTCAAATGTTAACCATATTATTAACAACATAAGAAGTGATGCATACAAAGCCGTAATCATTATTAACTCCACTATTTAACCATTGAATAGGAGGCTAGAATAAACGAGTTTGTTTATCATTTCCCTTTTATTTTTGTTTTTCCGATTTTCCTTTTGTTATATTCCTTCTCTATAATGTTTGGGTGCGAGATTAAATGTTTTATGGAATTGATTAGAAAATTCGTATTGGGATGCATAGCCAAGTTCGATTGAAATAACTGAGATACGTTTTTTTGTGGATCTTAACAATCGACAAGCTTGGTCCATTCTTTTTCGGATAAGGTAGTCTTTCGGAGATACACCAAGCTGTTTTTTGAAGGCTTTCCTAAATTTTTCATATCCCCAACCTTTATCTGCACAGTACTGTTTTAAGTCGAATCGAATGGCATAGAGCCGATCAAAATCAGCGATACTTTCCGCGATCATATCATTTGGAACAGCACTCTCATCTTGGAATGTAAGTAAATGTCTAATGATGTTAAGGAAAATCAAATAAGCATCAAAGACCTCCTCTTGATTGGCGTTTTGTAATCGATCCATTAAAGATTCAATATGTTGTTGGGCATCGGGATAAGAGACATTGTCGTAAACGGCGATATGTTTATTGATTAAGCCCATATTACATAAATGTTCATATAACTCACTATTACAGTCCAAATAATACTCTTGCCAATCACTTGCGGGTTTGACCACCGTGGTGTGTTTCATTTTAGGTCTACGTTGAAAAACACATCCTGCACTGAGCGGGAAGTGTTTGCCTTTTTCATCGGTATAACTTCCTTCACCTTTAATGACATAAACCAGAGAATAGAATGGAAATTCGACGTTGATGTGTTCTGTTTCTATTCCTGGTTTATGGATGTATCCGCAACCAATCCAGTTTTGAGATACCCCTAATGTACGAGAGTAATTGAGTGGAGCGTTAACGCCGGAACACTGTTTTGCTAGTTGTTCGCTTGCAAATAAATTTTCTTTTGCCTGAAATTTATGCTGGTTTTTCTCAATCATTATTCTATCCAAATAAAATGTATCATTTCCATTTAGCATATTATATATACCAGAACTGGTATTTAGTTTTGTGACTGTCCCAATATAATTGGCTTTATATTGAGGTTAAGGAGCAAGAATAATGAGCCAATCAATTAAGCCAAGACTGTCTATTGAAAGTAGCTTGCATACTAATAATAACGTGTGTTCGGTAAACCGAACGTATGCAAAAAATTGTTCGAATAGAGTAAGCGAGAGTTTTACCAATAAGCATATCAAATTGACCAAAAAACATATCAATCCACAATTGATACTGAATCGCGATCGAATGTTGGTTGAATTTGGAATTAAGTTGGCAATGTTAACCAAAGGGATATATGCAAGGTTGGTTGAGCGTGGTTTAGAGGCTTATTTGCTTATTATTCCATTAATACTGTTGTTTTTGGCTCTTTAGATTTTATTTAAGGGTTGGTCCCCTTTGAGGATGCTTAGTTAGCATCCTCTTTTTTATCTGCTAATTAACCGCTATTTTTCGATAGTTGTTTTCATGGCTATTATCTGTATGGCACTTATCTGTGTAGCAAATGTTTACGTGGGAATTATTTACGCGACATCTGCTTTTGCGAAAGAAATACCAGGGCGATACCACCTAGAATACAAGCCGTTGATAGAATAATATTCATAGATAACGGTTCTGATACGATAAACAACCCTCCAACTAAAGCGATTGCAGGTACCGATAATTGCACAATAGACGCAGACAATACCGTTAATCCTCGTAGAGCACTGTACCAAATGACATAACCTAAAGCTGAAGTCACTGCACCCGATATGACGGCTAACCACATGCCGGTTTGGTTGATGGATTCAAGATCAATTAACCAAGGTAAACAAATAACAGACAGTACTGCACTGCCCATAAAACCTTGAGTGGTGGAGCGTAAAGGTTCGCCAGAACGTTTACCTTGCAAGGTAAATATTGCCCAACTTAGACCAGAGATTCCCATCAATAATGCTGAAAATAAATCAGGTCGAGTAGCTGATGGTAGCAGTAAAATAAGAAATCCAGTGACAGCAACGGCGATTCCTACCCATTCAAAAAAGGTTAAGCGATTGCCTTTGACAATATGGAAAGTGAGCATACTTAATTGCACAATACCGAATAAGATAAGTGCGCCCGTGCCCGTGCCTAGTTTGATATAAGCATATGAAAACAACAGCGCATAAATAAAGAGAGATATTGATGAGGTCAGGAATGATTTTTTATCGCTGATCAGTTTTGTTTCACTGGGTTTTTTAGCGATCAGCCAAATAGCTATTAAAGTAATGGCACCCGAAACTATACGTATAATAGTAAATGAACCTGCATCAATGTGCCCTTCAAGTAGTGCGATACGACATAAGATAGAATTTGCCGCAAAGGCACACATTGCGATTATGGTATAAATAATGGTTGTCACGTTGAGTACTTTATAAATAGGAAGTAACGCAATACTACGTGTTTTGAGATGTCTATCTAGTTTAAGGTGTTCCAATATATATGATTTAGATATATGCAGTCGGTATTACGTACTGTTTATGGCTGCATTTGACCAATGTTGTTACTCCTTTCTAATATAGCGATACTTTTCATAACGGTTATATTTCTAGTTATAGCGGCACTTCCAATATGACGAGTTATTCAATGATTTTCACAGGTAAACCAACCTCTCTTTTTTGAAAACTCACCTCTATTAATACGCTCAGTAATTGACCATCTCCACAAAAATTTTTTGTCATCGGGTCTATAGTGACTACTGCTAACAGGTAAAAAACCTGGAATTAAAGTCAATAAAAACAAAGACTAATATGGGAATGAGAAGTATTCTTGATGGTTTTCGTTTTTAATTGTACGCGACAACACCTTAACTAAAAAAGTAGTGACACCTCTATCATTTTACTCGACTGAAATAGATAGCATTTTTACTTGATAGATAAAAATAGCACTTTTATTCAACTGATTAAGATAGCGTTTTTACCCAACTCAATAAGGTAGTACAGAATGAGCAACTCATTAAAGGATATGACTCTACCACCTGATCTTACGGTTAAAAAAGGATCGGGTCCGGTTCGCACTAAGTTTCCCATCTATTCTAACTCTTTACCCCCTTGCAATCATGCCTGTCCAACGGGTAGTAACATTCAAAAATGGTTATCACTGGCTCAAGAAGAGCGTTATGAAGAAGCGTTTCAGGAGTTAGTGTTAAATAATCCGCTTCCAGCGATTCATGGTCGAGTCTGTTATCACCCATGTGAAACCGCCTGTAACAGGACGTATGTCGATCAATCTGTGAGTATTCACGCGGTAGAGCGTTATCTTGGGGATGTAGCCATTGAGCAAAAATGGCCGATTCGATTTGAGGCAAAACCAACCGGAAAAAGAGTATTGGTAGTGGGTGCTGGGCCCAGTGGGTTAGCGACCGCATACCATTTAAAGCGATTTGGCCATGATGTAGAAATCCAAGAAGCGGGGCCGATGGCGGGCGGTATGATGCATTTTGGTATTCCAGCCTATCGATTACCTAGAGAAATATTGAATCAGGAAATTAATCGAATCCAAGCGATGGGAATTAACATTGCTCTGAACAGTAAAGTGGACGATTTGTTAGCAGCCAAGGTGAAAGGTCAGTTTGATGCGGTTTTTCTTGCGATTGGTGCGCATGTTGGTAGGGGAATTGATATACCAAGTGATGATCCAGGCATCGCAATTGATGCTGTTACCTATTTACGCAATATAGAAATGGGCGAACCACCTCAGTTAGGACGGCGGGTAGCAGTGTATGGTGGAGGCAATACTGCAATGGACGCGGCTCGAACCGCCAAGCGTTTAGGTGCAGAAGTAATGATTATTTATCGTCGCAATAGAGAACTAATGCCTGCACACGATTTTGAATGTGTGGAAGCGATGGAAGAAGGGATTAAATTCCACTGGTTGAGAACCATTAACAATATAGATGGTTGTAAATTTACCTTAGAAAAAATGCAAATAGTCGATGGACGTCCGAGTCCAACAGGGCAATATGAAACGATTGAAGCCGATTCTCTAATTCTGGCGTTAGGGCAAAATATAGATACAAAAATTACGCGCAATATTCCGGGTGTAGAACATAAAGCAGATGGAACATTGATGGTGAATGATCAAATGATGACCGGCTATCCTGGGTTATTTGCTGGTGGCGATATGGTGCCGAGTGACAGAACGGTCACCATTGCGGTTGGCCATGGTAAAAAAGCCGCTGCACATATTAACGGCTTCTTAACTGGAAGAGCGTTTTCTAAGGCATCAACCAGTCCATTGATCAAATTTGACCAATTGCATCTTTGGTATAAAACCGATGCAGATCAAAAAGAACAACCTGCGGTAGCACCGGATATTCGAACTCGTTCATTTAACGAGGTAGTAGGCGGACTGACAGAAGCCGAAGCATTATTTGAGTCACAGCGTTGTTACTCCTGTGGTAACTGTTTTGAATGTGATGGCTGTTTAGGTGCTTGCCCTTATGGAGCAATAAGCTCCAATGGTCAGGGAAAAGGCTATTCGATTGATTACAATAAGTGCACGGGTTGCGAAGCCTGCTACACACAATGTCCATGTCATGCGATTGAAATGGTCGCGGCTGAAGTGAAGTAGGGAGTAACCGTATGAATGATAAAAATTTAGTAATGCATACTTGCGATGGTAACGAAGCCGCTGCACATGTTGCATACCGTGTTAGTGAAGTTTGTGCTATTTATCCCATCACTCCATCATCGACAATGGCAGAATTTGCCGATCAGTGGGCGGCAGAGGATAGGCGAAATATTTGGGGTAATATTCCTCTCATTGCAGAAATGCAAAGTGAAGGTGGTGCGGCAGGTACGGTACATGGTGCGCTTCAAAGTGGCGCCTTAACCACAACGTTTACCGCGTCCCAAGGGTTAATGTTGATGTTGCCTAATATGTACAAAATCGCAGGAGAGTTAACCGCCTGTGTATTCCATGTCGCTGCTCGTTCATTAGCCGCGCAAGGGCTATCAATATTTGGCGATCATCAAGATATTATGGCTGCCAGAGGAACAGGGTTTGCTTTACTTGCGGCATCATCGGTACAAGAAGCACATGATATGGCACTTATCGCTCACACTGCTACGTTGTCGGCGAGAGTGCCTTTTATCCATTTCTTTGATGGATTTCGTACCTCACATGAAGTCAATAAAATCAACCTGATTGCTGATAAAGTCGTGAGGGAAATGATTTCGGATGAACTAGTTCGTGCGCATCGAAATAGAGGGTTAAGTCCTGATACACCTTTTATTCGTGGTACGGCACAAAACCCCGATGTGTATTTTCAAGCACGAGAAACCGTTAATCCATTTTATGCCGCAACGCCTGCTATCGTACAACAATGCATGGATAAGTTTGGCGAATTAACTGGACGTCACTATAAATTATTGGAGCTATATGGTTCGCAAGATGCCGAACACGTGGTTATTGCTATGGGGTCTGGAGTAGAAACACTCAAAGAAACCGTCGATTATCTAGTAGCAAGAGGCCAAAAGGTCGCGGTATTGCAAGTGCGACTGTATCGTCCTTTATCAACTCAACACCTATTAGCAGAGTTGCCTGACTCAGTGAAGGTTATTACTGTGCTGGATCGAACCAAAGAGCCAAGCGCAACGGCGGATCCACTGTATCAAGATATTATCACTGCCTTAATGGAACAAGTAGACAACTTAGCGGGAATGCCTAAGGTATTAGCGGGTCGATATGGCTTATCTAGTAAGGAATTTACTCCTGCAATGGCAAAAGCGGTATTCGATAATCCTCAACGTGAACAAAAAAATCACTTTACGGTCGGTATTGTTGACGATGTTGGTTTTTCTAATCTTCAAGTCGACCACAGCTTTGACATAGAGCCGAGTGAAGTGGTCCGAGCCATGTTTTATGGATTAGGATCGGACGGAACCGTAGGCGCGAATAAGAATACCATTAAGATTATTGGTGATGATCCAGATTATTTTGCGCAAGGATATTTTGTCTATGATTCTAAAAAATCAGGATCACAAACTGAATCTCATTTGAGGTTTGGTCACCATGAAATTAACAGCCCATATTTGATTCAATCAGCCAACTTTATTGCTTGCCATCAACAAACCTTTGTTGAAAAAACCGATATGTTGGCTAAGGCAGCAGAAAATTCGACTTTCTTACTAAACTCATCTGTTGACAAAGAAAAGGTATGGGATTCGTTGCCCGCTAGAATGCAACAACAACTTATTAATAATAAGATGAAATTCTATGTCATTGATGGGTATAAAGTTGCGCGGCAAACCGGAATGGGCAACCGAACTAATACCATCATGCAAACCTGCTTTTTTGCTTTATCTGGTGTTTTGGAAAAACAGCAAGCGATTGAAAAAATCAAGAAAGCGATTGAGAAAACATATGCTAAGAAAGGGCCAGAATTAGTTAAGAAAAACTTCTTAGCGGTTGATCAGGCGTTGGCTAATTTGCACCAAATAGATGTTCCCGACAAAGTCAGCGCAACAGAATCTGAAATTACATTTGTCTCTGATAAAGCTCCTGATTTTGTGAAACAAGTAACGGCGAAAATGATGGCAGGAGAAGGGGATTTAATTCCTGTATCACAATTGCCAAATGACGGGACGTACCCTTCTGGTACCACTCAGTGGGAGAAACGGAATATCGCGCAAAAAATTCCAATTTGGCAAGCCGATCAGTGTATTCAATGTGGTAACTGCAGCATAGTCTGCCCACATGCCGCTATTCGCGCCAAATTTTATGATAAATCGATGCTTGAGCAAGCACCAGAAGGGTTTAAATCTGCTCATATTAGCGCAAGAGGTTTCCCTGAAATTCGCTATACCTTGCAAGTATATGCCGAAGATTGCACCGGATGTGGATTATGTGTTGATGCTTGTCCTGCTATTACCGAGCAACATAAAGAGAGCGAAGTAGAAGCAGAATTGCAACCACGCAAAGCGATTAATATGGAACTAAAAGCACCTTACATGGAGCAGGAAGTGGCAAGTTTGTCCTTCTTTGAGAAAATTGCTTACAACGATCGTTCCAGAGTGGATTTCTCGCATGTTCGAGGGGTGCAATTCTTGCAACCTTTATTTGAGTTCTCCGGTGCTTGTTCTGGTTGTGGCGAAACGCCTTATCTTAAGTTAATGTCTCAACTGTTTGGTGACCGCTTAATGGTAGCGAATGCAACAGGGTGTTCCTCCATTTATGGTGGTAACTTGCCGACGACACCTTGGTCGGTTAACGACAATGGTCGAGGTCCTGCTTGGTCTAATTCATTATTTGAAGATAATGCAGAATTTGGCTTTGGTTTTAGATTGGCAGCCGTTAAGCAGTATGAATTGGCTGAACAACTGTTGATTGAAAACCGACAACACTTGGACCCACTGTTAGTGGACCAATTACTTAACGCTACTCAGCTGACCGAGTCTGATATTCAAGCGCAAATCAAGCGAGTTAATACTCTCAAAAGTGAGCTGCAACAAGTTAATTCAGAATCGGCGCGCAATCTTATTTCTGTCGCCGAGCAGTTAGTGCGTCGATCCATTTGGATTGTGGGCGGAGATGGTTGGGCTTACGATATTGGTTCTGGGGGGCTTGACCATGTATTGGCAAGCGGTACGGACGTCAATGTACTGGTTATGGATACCGAAGTATATTCCAATACGGGTGGACAGATGTCGAAATCGACCCCTCTAGGGGCCGTGGCAAAATTTGCTGCCGCCGGAAAACAATCCACCAAGAAAGATATCGCAATGCAAGCGATAGCTTATAATAATGTGTACGTGGCGCGTGTCGCACTTGGTGGTGATCCGCAACAAACTTTGTTAGCAATGCGTGAAGCAGAGTCGTATCGTGGTCCATCCATTGTGATCGCTTACAGTCACTGTATCGCTCATGGTATTAATATGGAAGATGGATTACGTCAGCAACAACTTGCGGTGCAATCTGGACACTGGCCTTTATTCCGTTATAACCCAGCATTGAGAGACGTGGATATCAATCCATTTTCATTAGATTCTTTACGACCTACACGGTCGCTCAAAGAATACCGAATGAATGAAGCAAGATACCAAGTATTGCAGCGAAGTGACCCTGAAATGGCAGATAGAATCACTGAACAAGCTCAGGAAGTGGCGCAAAGGAAGTGGCAATTATATGAGGAGCTTGCTACTCGACGCTCAGGTAGCGTAGCACCGCACGTAGAGCTCGCCGCGCATAAATGATCCGCGATTTATATAGAGCTAAACTATTACTAGGGCCGTAAGGCCCTTTTTTAATAACCTGTGGATTGCAATGATGCTTTAAAGTCGATTGGTTGTGTTTTGGCGTGTTGCTCTCAAAGTCATTAAAAGATGCCAATTTTAAGTGCAAAAACGTAAATCAGTTCAGGTAAGATCGCGGCATAAACTGCCAACCAATATAAAGTGAAAATGATGAGAACTGATTTTAACAGAGCCGATAAATTAGGGTTCATTACGCTACCTTGCTAACGATGTAATGATCTATAAAAGCAGTATTCGTGCCATACAGTAACTGCTTGATTGTTATTGAAAATCATCCCGTCATATGAAGTTAAATTGTCAAATAGACAACAATTGTAGTCCAATTGACACTTCATGATTGTCAATTAGACATTTTATACTATAAGTAACCCAATTAGATTTTATTATAAGCAATTGAATTTTATGTATTAAATTATATTTCTATTGAGTTGTTTTTATTGGCACATATACTGCTGTTACAGCTTAGATGTTTTAAATAGTAAGGTTGTAGCTTGTTAAATATTACCGATAACAGTAAAGAACAGAAAATCACGCCATTATTGAGACTGGGTTTTCGTCCATTTTTCCTTTTTGGGTCCATTTACGCCATCTTCTCCATCATCATTTGGGTTAGTGCCTTTCAACATGGCCAACCAGAAGCACTTAATGTTCCCGCTCTATGGTGGCATGTGCATGAAATGTTGTTCGGTTTTGCCATGGCAATAGTGGCGGGTTTCGTATTAACAGCAGTGCAAACTTGGACTGGAGTAAACGGCACGAAAAGTACTCGTTTAGGCATAGTGGTTACCCTTTGGGCGTTACCCCGAGTGTTATTTTGGACTGCGACACCGTTGTGGGTTATTTCGATAATAGAAGCGATTTTTCTTGCCACCGTGGCGTATGAAGTTGGTTTTAGAGTAGTAAAATCGAAAGGATGGAAGAACTTATTTTTTGTTCCGTTGTTTGTTTTGGCACTTATTGCCAACTTTGCTAGTTATGCCACCATTAAAGGCTTACCACCGTTTACTGCCTTAGCCGTGTGGCAAGCCATGTTATGGTGGTTTATATTGCTTTTATCGGTAATGGGCGGGCGAGTGATTCCCTTTTTTACCGCGCGCAAATTTGGTTTTGAAAAAGCACAGCCAAAATTGTGGTTAGATATTGGCGCTAACTTTCCATTGGTGATGTTATTTGTTCTTAGTTTTTTTCCAATGGTAAATCAACAACTTTCACAAGCATTCATGCTTATTGGTGCCTTGTTTCAAACTATTCGATTTGCTCGTTGGAAGCCATGGAGAACGCTAAGTGAGCCGCTTGTCTGGTCTTTGCATGCTGCTTATATCTGTATTCCTATTGGTCTACTGGCCAGTGGGCTAAGCGATGGCTTTTTCGAGCATAGCATGATTCATTTGTTTGCAATTGGTGCGCTTGCAGGTTTGATATTGGCAATGATTTGTCGAGTGAGTATGGGACACACTGGTCGAGCAATATATCAAGGACCTAGAATGTGGCCAGCGTTTTTAGCGTTATTCGTTGCCGCTTTACTACGAAGCTTTGGCGTAGCACTATCACCAGAACATTTATTATTATTGGTTAATATTACTGCCGTTTTATGGACGTTTGCCTTTTCAATGTTTGTTTACTATTTTGCTGTAATGTTAATGACACCTCGTGTTGACGGCCATCCAGGGTAAAAATACTCCGGAACAATAATAAAAGTACAGTGAATAAATAAATGGTCCATCTAGCAGGGTGTTTGGTTATTTAAGCTAGTGATTTTGATAACTTTATGCGAGTCTTACTGTAATAGGTTTCTTGTCGCCAATTTTGGTCGTAACCAAAAAATTGGTTAGTTTAGGAAGGACTCAGTTTGCTAGTTAAGTATAAACATACCTTGTTAGGAATTATTGCCATTTTACTATGGGCATGTTTGGTTGGTTTAACCCGAAGTGTTGCTGAACAGTTCGGTGCTGTTGGTGGTGCGGCTTTAATTTACACTGTGGCTTCAGTATTGCTTTATTTTACCATTGGTATTCCCAAGTTTCGTTTGTTGGGATGGAAAAACATTGTTATTGCTGGTGGGCTATTTGCTGCTTATGAGGTGTGTTTTTCCTTGGCATTAGGTTTTGCCAATGACCGACATCAAACCATTGAAATGGCAGTAATCAATTATCTTTGGCCTTCATTAACTGTCCTATTGGCGGTTTTTGTTAGTAACAAAAAAGTAAGTTGGTTAATTTATCCAAGTATTTTACTCTCTTTTGTTGGTGTGGTTTGGAGCTTAACGGGAGACGAAGGGCTTTCTATTAGCCAATTTAGCGCCAATGTAGCAACCAATCCGCTTGCCTATACATTGGCATTGGCAGGGGCTTTTATCTGGGCAATATATTGCAATGTGACCAAGAAGCTATCGAATGGCTACAACGGTATTACTTTGTTTTTTATCTTTACTAGCATCGTGCTTTGGGTTCATTATTTTTCTTCAGATCAACCACCATTGATTTTTACTCTTGAATCCTCACTTAACCTACTTGTTACCGCTATTGTGATGGGGAGCGGGTATGCGCTGTGGAATATAGCTATTATCGGCGGCAACATGCTGTTTTTAGCTACGCTGTCTTACTTCACGCCAATTTTATCAACCGTCTTTTCAATCATTATTTTAGGGATCGCTATCACTGCTACTTTTTGGCAAGGCGTTATTTTGGTGACAATTGGTTCTTTTATGTGTTGGTGGGTAACCAAGGAAAACAATCAGTCAAGTAAAGACTACTAATACAGATAAGGTTATTTGTGTTCGCGAATCGTTCCGCATCGGCTGGATTATAAGACCAATTACGACCAATATTACTTCCTTGTATCTTGGTCGTATTTGTTGTTGATAAAAATATTCTTCGTTTGTAGAAAAATCGTATGTTGGTAGAAAACTTATGTTGGTAGATAAAATTTATCTTGGTAGAAAGTAGTACGCACCATGGAATAGAAGGAGTTATTCCATGGAATATGTATATATTCCCGCCGTTATGCCTATCGCGATAATTAACACAATAATAGCTCGACGGTTTGATTTTAATGTTACCGTAATATTGTTTTCTGCTTGATAGCCAGTAATCATTGCTTTCACTAGTGGCTTGTTACGTAATTTATAAACAATAATGGCAAAAATATGTAAGCCAACAAGAATAAACAGGCCGTCAATCAAATTTTCGTGGATAAAAACGCAGACATCGAAGATGTCATCATTAAGCCAAACGGTTGAACCCGGAAGAGGGTCGAGATAGCCCGCTAAAGCCAGTCCGGTTAAGCACTGAAGTAATAATGCTAAGATCATAACCAGAGCCATGTAGCCGCCAGCTGGATTGTGACCAGGTTTCTCTACATAATTCCCTTTAAAGTACTCTATTACAGCCAATGGAGAACGTATAAAAGTGGAAAAACGGCTGGTGTCGCTGCCAACTGCTCCCCAACATAGTCGCCAAATTAATAGAGTAAACAGAGATAAACCGAAGTAAACATGAGGGCCTTCTCCCGTGATACCAGTATAAGCGAGTCCAGAAAAGAGTAGCGCTTGGATCCAGTGATAGAGCCTTGTTGGTAAATCCCACACTTTCATCTTATATTCCTTATATAGGTAAATTTAAGTAAATTATACTTGGAAAGCTGTCTTATGCTTTGACAATTGTATAACATTTTAAATGCTATCTAATGGTTTGAAAACTATACATTAGCTTGAAAATTGTCTAATGTTATTAACATAAAGGTAAAACGTACAGTTTCCTTACACATATTTACACAAACCGCAGAATTGTGTCACTATGTATAAATAATAAACAGCTTATTGTTCCTGTTTTTACTTGAAGCGCAGCAGTGTTGGTTGGCACTCTTTCATCTCAGTATTGCACTTTTGCTGAGAGGTTAGTTTGCTAGTTTGCAGATACAAGTGATAATGGACCAGTGAGCAACATGGAGGAAGTCAATGTGAAGAAACAATTATTAAGCCTTATCATGCTCGTTTCTGTCTCAGCGAGTGCTGCAAATTTTGATACTGAAATTGCTGCTCGTCAAGATGCTTATAATGGAATTCAAGACAACGTAAAAGCCGCTGGTGGTATGTTAAAAAGCGGTGAATTTGATTATACAAAATTGGAAATGCTGGGTGAAACATTATCCATGCACTCATCTAGCCTAAAAACATTATTTCCAGAAGGTAGTCAAGAAGGCAGTAATGCTAAGAAAGCCGTTTGGACCAGTATGGATGATTTTACTGAGCGACTAAATAAACTCGACCAAGGCTTCCAAGATTTTTATGCTGGAGCTAAAGCACAAGATCAAGCCATGTTGGTGGCAGGATTTAAAGATGCAACCAGTACCTGCAAAGGTTGCCATCGTAAATATCGTAATAAAAAATAGTTATATTAGCCCGTTGATTGATTAAATAAGCCGTCAATACCAATTAAATAGTGTATTGACGGCTTATTTGTTTATGGATTAAATGTTAAAAAATCAGTTTCGATAAACTAAAGCAAGGAACAACATGAGTACGATTCTTGAGTGTATTCGCACCGTTGGTAGAGGGGAGAGAGGTAGAAAACCGCTGACTTTCGACCAAGCATATCAGGTGATGGATGAATATTTAGATGGCCAAATTGGTGATGACCAGATGGCAATGTTGATGATGCTAATTAGAGTCCAGAATGAAACCCATGATGAAATTGCTGGTTTCGTAAAAGCTTTTCAAACTAAGATGCCAGATGTGGGTGCCGATATTGATTGGCCTTGCTACGCAGGTAAAAGAGCCAGTGCTGGCAAGCCTTGGCACATTATAGCGGCAAAAATATTGGCTGATAATGGTTATAAAGTGTTGCTACACGGATATTTAGAAGAAAGTTCAACTCGAGAGCATGCCAAAACGTATTTGCATCAACTTGATATTCCTCAGGCTAAAGATGCAGAACACGCAAAAATGTTACTTGCACAACATAATATTGCTTACCTTTCTTTAGAGAATTTTGCGCCACAAGCGGTAGTTATGCTTAATTGGAAAAACCGATATGGCTTAAGAACGCCAATGAATACAGTGGTAAGAGCACTGAACCCAGGCAAGGCGAAATACGGTATCCGTGGAAGTTTTCACCCGGGGTACCAACAATTACACGCAGAAGTAGAACAAAGTGTCGGGTTAAGTAAACACGCTGTTATTTCTTTTAAAGGACAGTCTGGTGAATCTGAATACAACCCTAAAGTGAGTCAAACGGTCTGGAAGAGCGATAGTGATGGTGTGAGTTCGCATTACTGGCCAGAAAGTATGTTGTCTGATATCCCGGTTACGGATCATCCCTTGCTCGATACACCACATAGTGAGAGCAACTTGCTCGCTAATACTGTGGTAGCGACCTTGTCCGCTGTTTTGTTTGCTGAAATCAATGTAAGAGATGAAGCTTATGACAAGGCGTACAACATGTGGTCAGCTTGGGCTGAAATAAAGTAAATCTTACAATGGCTTGGGTGTTTGTTGCTATTACTGCTGTTAGTTAGCTTCTTGTTGTTATTAGAGCTTAAGCCATAGTTAGATTTAATTTAAAGTTGCTAACCAAAATACAAGTAGGTAAAAGTTAGCGAATAAAAAAGGCTAGGATTAATTTCTGTATTAGCTTGTTGTAGGGCGGTTGAATGAATTTGCCACTATTAAACTGCCCTCTTTGTAAGACTGTCTTAGCGTGACTCATGGTCTTAAAACCCTCGACACCATGATAATGTCCCATTCCTGAATCACCTATTCCTCCAAACGGAGCATCTTCCGCAGCAACGTGAAAGACGGTGTCATTGATACATACTCCACCGGAATGAGTTTTCTGTAGTACTTGAGCCTGGGTATTTTTATCGTAGCTCATCAAATAGAGTGCTAATGGCCTTGGGTGACTATTCACGTAGTCAATAGCCTCTGCTAATGATTGATAGCCAATGATGGGTAATAATGGTCCAAACACTTCCTGTTGCATAATATGCATATCATCATTTACATTGACTAGTATTTGAGTAGGCCACTTTTTATTAAGGTAGCTTTGGGAGTGACTGGTGATATCTGTACTGTCCTTGTTGTCCAAAGTAGTTAGAATTTCACCTGTATCGCATTCACCCATTGTATCTGCTGAATATACTTTTGCTCCTTTATTCATTGCATCTTGTAACAACGTGCTTAGTCGTTGTGCTTGTTTCGTATTGATTATCTGGCTGTAGTCATCATTATTGGCGAAATCTGGATACAGAATTTGAAATTTATTTTGGTAAGCTTGGATAAATTGCTCCATTTTATCCAATGGACAAAGTACGTAATCTGGCGATACACAAATTTGTCCGGCATTTAAACACTTACCATAAATGATCCTTTCGACTGCGGTTTCTATCGATATATCATCGGCAACAATAACGGGTGATTTACCGCCCAATTCTAAGGTGACTGGGGTGAGATTATTCGCAGCTGCTCGCATGACGTGCTTGCCTACCGTCGTTGAACCAGTAAAAAATAGGTGATCAAAATTAAGCGCGGTAAATGAAGTTGCCACATCAACGTCGCCTTCAACAATCGCAACTTGATTGGTTGAAAATACAGATCCAATTAATGAACTCAATATCGTATTAGTGGCTGGCGTAAACTCAGAAACCTTGATCATGGCGCGATTGCCCGCCGCGATTGAAGTGACCAGTGGGCTTAACGATAACATGATCGGAAAATTCCATGGCGCAACAATACCAACAACACCTTTGGGCTGATATTCAACAATGATTTTTGCTGGAGTAAGTAGCAAACCTGCTTTACGTTTGCTTGGCTTCATCCATTTTTTGAGGTTTTTTATTGTGTAATTTATCTGGCTGATCACCGGGAAAATATCCCCAATTAAGCTGTCAGTCTTAGAACGATGACCAAAATCTTCACTCATTGCTTGGACTAACTCAGCTTTATGTTTCAAGACAGCGGATTTCAACGCTTTTAATTGTTGTAACCTTTGTTGCAGAGAAAGCAAAGGGGATTGGTTAAAATCGGTTTTTTGCTGAGTAAATAGATGAATAAGTTGCTCGTTGTGGCAATTTGATCTGTCTTTTGTAGATGTAGGCATACGTATTCTCTTTAGTGCTGTAAGTGGGTGATATGTGAACAGGAAACTGGGCTAGATGTGAATTAATAAGCAGACACTAAAAAGGGCTAACTGAGCTAGCCCTACGTTTAAGATTAGTTTTTCTTAGTTGCCGCTTTCCAAAAACGACCACGACAGCGTTTCAACTGTGCTTTGCGTGTTTTTCTAATCATAACTTCCCTCGTGTTAATTATAGTGGAACTGATTTATTTGAAGGTACGTCAAGTCACGTTTCATAAGATATTATCAACAAGGTTACATAAGTAAAGAGATTCTAATCACATAAAGATATTTATTTGACGCTTGAGTAGAATGTTGACGTTGTGTTTTACCAGGACTCGCTCTTGTTTCATTAATTGGTCAGTATTAAACACTCATTCCGTTCAATGGTTGTTCGAAAATCACTCAAAATATCGATTTAATGCCTCTATTTTTTGCGCTAAAAAGTAGCAGACTTTAGCCGCTGGTTTGGCCTTTTTTTATTGAAATATTCTACCTATCCAACTACCACTTTAGGATTATAACATTTTGATAACATTGGTGCGTGGTGCACTAATAACATGCGCTTAAAAAAACCAGCCCTATGGAAAGTTGGGTTAATTGTTTGATATTAAACATAAAAATGCTCTTGGCACACTACTTGATATATCTAAATTAGAAGCAACAAAATTTAGCAAGGTTTTCACCAAGATAAATCGGTAAACAAAATCATGATATTCGGATGGATGACCAAGTAAAAATTACACAGTGTTTTCCGAACCCAATATAAGCAAGTAGTGAAATGGAGATTTCAAATGTACAACAAATCAGCAATTAGAAAAGCAGTCGGTATTGCAACAGGGATAGCATTGTCGGCATCTTGTATGGTGAGCAGCGCCTGGGCAGAAGTAGGAGAACCTGAAATTGATGAGCTTAAATTTGGTTTTATTAAGCTTACCGATATGGCTCCTTTAGCGGTTGCTTATGAAAAAGGTTTTTTCGAAGATGAAGGGTTGTATGTCACGCTTGAAGCTCAAGCAAACTGGAAAGTGCTGTTAGACCGAGTTATTGATGGTGAACTGGATGGCGCACATATGTTGGCAGGTCAACCGTTAGGAGCAACCATTGGTATAGGTACTCAAGCTGAAGTCATTACCGCATTTAGTATGGATTTGAATGGTAATGCGATAACAGTATCGAATGATACTTGGGAGCAGATGAAGCCTTATTTAGAAATGCAACCCGATGGAAAACCAGTACATCCTATTAAAGCTGATGCGCTAAAACCGGTAGTAACCAGTTATCAAGATGAAGGAAAACCTTTTAATATGGGGATGGTGTTCCCAGTTTCTACTCATAACTATGAGTTGCGTTATTGGTTAGCTGCCGGAGGAATTCATCCTGGTTTTTATTCGCCACAGTCGGGTGATAATAGCGGCCAATTAGATGCCGATGTGATGTTATCTGTGACACCACCACCGCAAATGCCGGCAACGATGGAGGCTGGCACGATTCAAGGTTACTGCGTAGGCGAACCATGGAACCAACAAGCTGTTTTCAAAAACATCGGCGTTCCGGTTGTTACCGATTATGAAATTTGGAAAAACAACCCTGAGAAAGTGTTTGGCGTATCAAAAACATGGGCGGAGAAGTACCCTAATACTCACATCCGTGTGGTAAAAGCGCTTATTCGTGCTGCAGCTTGGTTAGATGAAAATGATAACGCTAACCGTGAAGAAGCAGTAAAAATGCTGGCGAAAAGTGATTATGTTGGGGCTGACGCAGAAGTGATTGCGAATAGTATGACGGGCACATTCGAATACGAGAAAGGCGACAAACGTGCCGTGCCCGATTTCAATGTATTTTTCCGTTATAACGCGACTTTCCCTTATTACAGTGATGCGATTTGGTATTTAACTCAAATGCGCCGTTGGGGACAAATTCCTGAAGAAAAATCAGACCAATGGTACATGGACATCGCTAAAGAAGTTTATCGTCCAGATGTTTATCAAGATGCGGCAGAAGCGCTTATTGAAGAAGGTGTTTTAGAAGCGAAAGACTTTCCAAAATTTGATTCTGAAGATGGATTTAGAGCACCACAAACTCACTTTATTGACGATGTAGTGTACGACGGAAGTAAACCAAATGAATATCTACAGAAGTTCTCAATTGGTCTTAAAGGCGCAGATAAAGTCTAACTTTAATTGCATTTAAATTTAGATGAATTTATAGACTAAGGAGTCGTTATGTCTAGCAATGTTATTTCTATCTTGCCCAGTAAAAAGTTAATGGCAAACCATTCAAAACTGGTTATGTACCCTATTATGGGCTTTATTTTGTTCCTGCTAGTTTGGCATATGTCGGCAAAACAGGTTCAAACGTCACTAGGTGCGCTTCCTGGTCCTGTTCAAACGTACACGCAGTTTGTAAACCTTATTGATGAACATTTTGCTGAACGAGAAAAAGGCGTAGCGTTTATTGAGCGACAAGAGGTTCGTAACGCCGCTAAACTGGCAAAAAACCCTGATGCTAAAGTAAAAATTAGACCATATACAGGTAAACCGACCTTTTTTGACCAGATAGTAACTAGCTTAATTACGGTATCGGCAGGATTCATATTAGCTTCTGTCATAGCGATTCCACTTGGTATTGTGCTTGGGTTAAACCAAGGGCTTTACCAAGCCTTTAATCCAGTGATTCAGCTATTAAAGCCTGTTTCTCCTTTAGCATGGCTCCCTATTGTGACCATGGTGGTTAGTGCTACTTATGTGAGCGCGGACCCTATGGTTCCTAAATCTTTTGTTACTTCGTTATTAACGGTTGCATTATGTAGTTTATGGCCAACGCTTATTAATACTGCAGTAGGGGTAACTAGTGTTGATAAAGACTTAATTAACGTAAGCAAAGTACTCAGGTTATCTTGGTGGCAACATATTCGTACTATTGTTCTACCTTCTGCTATTCCAATGATTTTTACCGGTTTACGTCTTTCACTAGGAATTGCATGGATGGTGCTTATTGCGGCAGAAATGTTGGCGCAAAACCCTGGACTTGGGAAATTCGTTTGGGATGAGTTTCAAAACGGTAGTTCTGCATCATTAGGAAGAATTATGGTTGCGGTAATAACCATTGGTTTTATTGGTTTGCTGTTAGATAGAGGCATGCTAACTATACAGAAAAAACTTTCATGGGATAAAACCCAAGAACTCAGATAACTGGGAAAAGGAATGTAATTATGTCGAATGTATTTTTAGAATTAACCCAGTTAGGAATGAGGTTTCCAACGCCCAAAGGTGAGTTTGTAGCCTTAAAAGATGTCAATTTAGATATTAAGCAAGGTGAATTTATCTCGTTAATTGGCCATTCTGGTTGTGGTAAATCGACGGTACTAAACTTGGTTGCCGGCTTGCTCGATGCAACTGATGGTGGTGTAATTTTAGATGGTCGAGAAGTTGATGGGCCTGGTCCAGAAAGGGCGGTGGTATTCCAACATCATTCATTATTGCCATGGTTAACCGTGTATCAAAACGTTGAATTAGCGGTAAAACAAGTGGCAAAAGGAAAATCAAAAGCGTGGATTAAACAACAAGTAGAACATTACTTAGAATTGATTCAAATGCAGCATGCTTCTGATAAGAAGCCTTCTGAAATTTCCGGTGGTATGAAACAGCGTGTGGGAATCGCAAGGGCTTTAGCGCTTAAACCTAAAGTGCTGTTAATGGATGAACCCTTTGGCGCACTTGATGCATTGACCCGTGCTCATCTACAAGACTCGTTGATGAAAATTCAAGCTGAGTTAAACAATACCGTAATTATGATCACCCATGATGTGGATGAAGCGGTTTTATTGTCAGATAAGATTGTAATGATGACTAATGGCCCCGCTGCAACTATAGGTGAAGTGTTAGATATTGAACTTGCGCGACCCCGTAATCGCGTTGAGTTAGCGGATAATCCAACCTATCAAAAATATCGTCAGTCGGTACTTCGTTTCTTATATGAAAAGCAAGTTAAAGTGGAGCCTCTACCAACGTCATCGGCGTCAGCCAATAAAAAACAGCTAGAAGCAAAAACCGCTTAATGTGAATAGAATTCCTGTCATCTTTTGCCCTCGAAAGAGGGCTTTTTTTGTGGTAACGAGCTCTATTGCGGTGAGTACTTGATGATTGAAAAAACCAAAAAGAGTACAAAATGTACTCTTTTTGGTTTCATTTACTTACAACGAATCAACTTATAACGAATCAGCTAACCGCTAATCTTATTACCACCAAGCTTCGAACATAGCACCAAAGCTCATTGTGTCTGTTGTAGCGGTCGCTGCGCCTTGTGGTGTGACATCTTTTTCTCCAACAGTTGCATAGAAACGCAACATTGGGCGGCTCCAAGGAAGGCCTCCAATGGATAAGTTTTGCGAAAGTGTAACTTTCCAGCCATCTGATTTGTTGCCATTATCTTCATCAACTAATGCATAACCGGTTTCAATCCAAGTAGAATGGATGTCATTCCAGCGGTATTGCGGGCGAACAATTAAGCTGTATTCATTTTGGTCATTTGCATCGTCGCCAGATTGAGTGTAATACGCGCCTAGGTAGTTAATATTCCAATTATCTCCGGCTTCAAATCCACCCTCATAACTGACAAATAAACTCTGGAAATCACCTTTAAGGCCCATAACCGAATTGTTCGCACCATCACCGTATCGTAAGTGCAAACTGTCAGAACCTAATTTAACGTGTGTACCAACTAACCATGCATTTTCTCCGTCCATACCGCTACTTTGAATATCGGCATCTTCAGAGGTAAAGCCGAAGTGAGCGTAGGCATCGAGTTTGGCAAAACCCATGTCGATGTCTTTTAGTTTTGTGGTAAGCGCGTATCGGCCATTGTCGTTACCAAGCGAGCCTTCATTATCATCCACTCCACCAACGACAGCTAAGTCAAATTTTGCCGGGCCGAGGTTAAAATCTTTGAAACCACCCCCTTGGCCATCTTCAATTGTTACATAGTAGTCATTTAAGCCTTGTTGTAGACGAGCATGGAAATCTCGACCAGCCCAAACATACATATCAGGTTGAGATTCAAAGATGTTAGAAGCTCCAGCATAAAATCGCTTCATGTTAACACCACCAGCAGAGCCCCATTCGTCATTCGACCAATGTTCTAACATAACCGCAAGATCCCAGATAGCACCATTTTCTGCTGTGTATTTTTTAGCAATACCAAACTCGCCGCCATTGGCTTCGTTACCCAAACGACCAACAGTTTGTCCAGTGCTACCTAAACCATTGACATAACGAGAGTCGCCGTTTTGGAATTGAGCTCCATATCGAGCATAACCAAAGAACCTCAAGTCGTTGGCTTTGTCTGCCATCAGAGCTTGTAGATCGTCGATTTGAGCTTGCATGTTGATTGTTTCGTCGGCTGCTGTAGCGTTAAAAGCACTAAGCGAAGATGCCACTGCTAGGGCAAGAGATAAAACCTTAAAGTTTTTCATTATCAGTCCTTAAAATTTGTAGGTTTTTTTGTTATTTCAGCAACGAGTTTATGGAATGAAACATGTGAAAAGCTCTTGTTAGCTCACACACTTTGTTGCAGTGTTAGGTATGAAACAAAATACCGTTTTGCGAGTAGACTAAATTTAAGGGTTAAGTATTAAGTATCAGCTAGTTAGATGGTAGGCACTGTCGACGCAGTTGACTTGTAATCGCTTTCATTTCATAAGATATATCAGTTCCTGTCACACAAAAAATGTAAACATTTTATTTTTTAAGATTAACTTTGGTGAAATTTTTCATAATGATGAAAATTAATAACTGTTTTCATAATTATGAAAGTTTAAAGTTAGAATAAAAATAGGTTGGTTTATTTTTATAGGACCTTTTAAAAGGTTGAATGTTATTTTTATATGTTGTTATGTTATTTAATAATACAAAAATTATCTTTCTTAATATTTGTTATTTAGAGCGTTGTGTTTGGTTTTATTAAATGTGTTTACTTTACTAAGTACTTTTTAGGTATTTGTTGCTATTTTTATTTAATTTTTTCTTTTGTTCCTTTTGATTTCTGTTTTTATTGAAGGGTTTCTATCTGTTTTTTAGGTTGGTCTTGGTTTTTTATTGTCTGTTTGCTTGCATTTTTCATGAAACAATAGATCGTTATTTTAACGGTTTATACAGTGGAGAATTGATTTTAATTTAATAAAAAACAGATAGTTAGTTGGTTTTTATTTTTAATTTATAATGGGTTTTTATTTCATGAAAAATAAAAAATCACTGTTCGTGACTTGAATCGTTTTTTCTGATTTATATTCGACTTATGATTGTTTCTCCAGTGTCCGGTAATGTTTGGCTTTATATTGTATTAAAATTAATGTTAAAAATTTAAGTGGTTATTTAATGTTTGTTTTTTATAGTATGGTTAGGTTTTGTTTTTCATTGGAACGTGATAGTAGTAATCCTATGTTTTATTTTTAATTGATGTTTTTGGGCTTAATAAGCTGATTTTTATTTTCAAGGGTGCTTCGGCACCCTTTTTGTTTTTGTTTTATTTATTAATTTGCCCAAGTTTGTGTGTTGAAGGATGTTCTTTAGAAAAAACAGTGAATTTTTTAATAGTAAGACGGTAATTGAACAAATGAAACACAGTTCCATGAAACAGTTTCACCGCGTCAATATTTCCTGTTGGTGTTTTCAAGTTTTTAGAACTTAGCCTCTTGACCTTAATTTCAATGTGAGCAAGTTCACGAATTACTATTTTGATTACTCTATTATTCGCTGCATGAAAGCGGTTTCCAACATGAACCAATCGGTTACACATTAGCTAGTAACACAAAGGAGGCGAAAGTCATGACAACGATTAAAGATGTATCAGAACATGCTGGCGTCTCACAAGCGACAGTGTCCCGAGTTGTGAATGGTTCTTGTAGAGTGAGTCACGACAAAAAGCTTTTGGTAGAAAAAGCGATTAAAAAATTGGGTTATCGGCCTAACTCTATTGCCAAAGCATTAGCATCAAGTCGAACAGGTAGCATTGGTGTGGTTGTACCGGAACTATCCGCATTTTATTCAAGAATGTTACAAGCCATAGAAGATCAACTTCGCCGTTTTGGATATCACTTGGTGGTGACCTCTGGTTCAAATGAAGAGCAAGGCCAATTGGAGGCGATAGATTTTTTATTAAGTCGTCGGGTCGATGCGGTCATTTTACATACTCAGCATGTTTCCGATGATTATTTGATCAATTTAGATAATGAAGGGGTCAAGCTGGCTCTAATGAACCGCTTTATCCCTGAGCTTGCTACCAGTTGTATTGAGTTAGATAACGAGTTAGGTGCCAATATCGCAACCAAGTATTTGATTGATATGGGGCATACAGAAATTGCTTGTATTACTGGGCCTCTCTCAAAATCTGATGCTAGAGCTCGTCTGCAAGGCTACCGTGATGCATTGGAAAATGCTGGGTTGGAATATTGTGAATCACGCGTAGTAGAAGCCGGTTTCACTGAAGAAACTGGTGCAAATGCTATGTACAAACTTCTTAACCGTGACTGTCGCTTTAGTGCGGTTTTTGCAGCTAATGACCATATGGCCTTTGGCGCATTTGAAGAAATGAAAAAAGCCAATTTATTGGTTCCACAAGATGTATCACTGGTTGGTTTCGACAATATTTTATTTGCTCGATACCTTACTCCGGGGTTGACCACCATAGATTTTCCTATTGAACAAATGAGTACTGAAGCGGTGCAACTTATCCTTCAGAAACTTATTAAGAAGAAAACTAAAGTAGATTTTAAACTTTCGCCTGCTCTTGTTATCCGAGACTCGGTGAAAAAACTCGCAACTCATTTATAATAATGAAGGACTATAAGATGAACCTGAAGACTCTTACCTTATCCAGTGCCGTAGCGCTAGGTCTTGCTGCTACTGCAAACGCGGCTGATACGTCAATTCGATTTGATGGCTTTCCAGATTTTGATAGTAGCTTAAAAGTAATTTTGCCTGACTTCGAAAAAGAATCTGGCATTAAAGTTGACTATTTGATGAATAATCATGGTGACCACCATACTAAGCTAACCACCAACTTGGCAACGGGTTCTGGTGCTGGTGACGTTATTGTGGTTGATGTCGAAAAAATTGGCCCTTTTGTTGCTTCTGGTGGTCTCGTTAATTTGTCTGAACAGTATGGAGCAGATAAATATGCGGAGCGATTTGCACCGTATGCATGGACTCAAGGTAAAGGTAGTGACGGTAATGTCTATGGTATTCCAGTCGATTTGGGTCCAGGTGTAATGTATTACCGCACGGATATTCTGGATAAAGAAGGCGTTAAACAAGCTTCAGTAATCAAAGATTGGGATTCTTATATTGAGTATGGTAAACAACTAAAACAAGACGGTGTTTATCTTATAGCTTCTGCCGCTGATGTTGCTCAAGCGATCATTTTTACTACGGTACCTGAAGGTGAAGGGCTGTATTTTGATAAAGATGGCAAGCCAGTTGTAACGTCAGAGCGTTTTGTTCACGCATTCGAAGTTGCTAAGCAGATTCGCGATGCGGGCTTAGATGCACGTATAACCGCATGGTCTAACGAATGGTACGAAGGGTTCCGTAACGGTACTTTTGCCACTCAACTTTCTGGTGCTTGGTTATTAGGCCACCTACAAAACTGGATTGCTCCTGAAACCGCTGGTAAATGGGGTGTATCAAACCTTCCTGATGGTATTTATGGCAGCTGGGGTGGTTCTTTCCTTTCAATTCCTAAACAATCGACTAAGCAAGATGAAGCATGGAAGTTGATCGAATATATGACAACGAATCGCGACGTTCAGCTTAAGCACTTTGAAACTATTTCAGCATTTCCTGCCAACACCACAACTTATGATGATGCATTGTTTGACCAAGAAGTTGAATTCTTAGGTGGCCAAAAAGCACGTCAACTATTTGCTGAAGTGGCAAGAAATATCAAACCAGTTCAACCAGGTCGAGGTGACCACGTAGCCAAGTCTATCATCATGGAAAATGCGTTGATGGAAGTATTAGATGAAGGCAAAGATATCAAAACAGCGCTTAGCGAAGCCGAGCGTCTAATTTTACGTCGTACACGTAACCTTAAGTAATATATTTAAGTAAACTATCGAGGTGCCTGTCCCATTAGGGCAGCGCCTCATTCTAGTGAGGTCGTTATTATGAGTCAGGCAATGAAAGATACAAAATTGTCGAATCAGGAGGAACTTTCTGAAAAGAAAGGGTTTCTTTCATGGTTAAATATGAAAGCGCTTACACCGTATGGATTCCTTCTACCTTTTTTAGTTATTTTTTCTGTTTTTGGCATTTTTCCGCTACTTTTTTCAGTCTACTTGTCTTTCCATACTTGGAACCCAGTAGAAGGTTTAGCTGCAATGGATTTTGTAGGTTTTGAAAACTACAGCATTGCATTAACAGACCCTTGGCTTTGGCGTTCGCTAAAGAATACTTTCTGGTTAGCGATTACTTCTGGCGTTGCTCAACACTTTGTGGCTATTCCTGTTGCTTATATTTTGGTGTCGCTTGGTGACAGACTTCGTCATTGGTTAACTTCGGCGTATTTCTTGCCGTACATTACCTCTACCGTTGCTGCCTCACTTATCTTTTTCAATATGTACTCACCTAATTCTGGGGTGATTAACCAAGCGTTAATGGGGTTGGCTGACAGCTCATTATTTGGTTGGGCGTTTGCTTGGATTAATGACTATCAACCTATTCGATGGTTGGATGATGCGTCATTTATCAAGCCTTCGATTGCTATTGTGGTCTTTTGGAAATACACCGGTTTTAACATTGTGCTATATACCACCGGCCTGATGACTATTCCGAAAGATATTTTAGAAGCAGCGAGAATGGATGGTGCCAATGCACTACATCGTTTCTGGCATGTTTCCTTACCAATGATTCGTCCATTCGTGTTTTTTGCTGTCACTATGACCATTATTGGTAACTTACAACTATTTGAAGAACCATTTGTATTAACCAAAGGTCTTGGTGGTACGGGACAGGCGGGTTTAACCATATCTATGTATCTGTATAAAGTGGGTTGGGAGTGGCTAGAAATGGGGACAGCGTCTGCTATTTCATGGTTGTTATTCGCACTTATTGCATTCTTTACAACGATTCAATTTGTATTCTTTGGTAAAAAAGGCTTGGGGGAACAATAAGATGAATTTATCTGCACTAAAGCCAAGTTCTGATGTGTCAGAACTGATTACAAAAATTTTATTGGCTGCTTTAGCCGCAATTCTAATCGTATCAGCGTTGATAACCGTGTTCCCATTTTTATGGTCAGCATTACTCTCAACAAGAGATCGGTCAGAAATATTCGGAACCGGCATCAGTTTGATGATGGGTGATAGCTTAACGGTTAACTATGAAAAACTACTAGAAATTATGCCTTTCTGGCAAGCGATGTTTAACAGTATTTATGTGGCCTTTTTAGGGACCACTATCTCGTTACTGTTTTGTAGTATGGGCGGTTACGCATTCGCTGTATTTAAATTTAAGGGCAAAAATGTGCTGTTTGGTATGTTAGTGGGGTCAATGATGATACCGCCAGTGTTGAGCCTGATACCTTACTTCATGATCGTTAAATTCTTAGGTTTAATGGACAATCATATGGCGGTATGGCTACCGTTTACAACGACACCATTTGGTATCTTCTTGATGCGCCAACACGTTATTGCATCGATTCCTAAAGAGCTTTTAGAAGCGTCTAAGTTGGATGGAGCGGGTGAATTTAGAACCTATTGGAGCGTGGTGTTGCCATTGATGAAATCGGCATTAGCTACTTTAGCCATTGTTCAGTTCGTGTTTTTCTGGAACTCATTTATGCAGCCTTTAGTTGTTCTAACCACTCCAGAAAACTACGTGATCACTCAGGCGCTTAGAAGTGTTCAAGGCATACCGAATACGCCATGGGGTGCGGTAATGCTTGGGACAACAATTTCTATATTACCATTGATTACCGCCTATTTATTTGCCTCTAAGCAGATGATAAGTGGGTTAACTTCAGGTGCGGTGAAAGGCTAAAACGGTTTATAAGTGGTGAGATTTAAACAATTAGATAAGCCCTTATTAATAAACGAAAAGTGACGATTATTTAATGCGGCGTAAATGGAATGAGTAGTGCTACTTAACATTTACGAGGCGGAGACAAAATTATGGCGAATGTAGTATTTAAAAATGTTAAAAAATCCTTCGGTGATGTCGAAGTAGTGAAGCAGTTTGATTTTGAAGTTCAAGATGGCGAGTTTGTGGTGTTTCTTGGGCCATCAGGATGTGGTAAGTCTACCACTCTGCGTATGCTCGCGGGTTTAGAGAGTATTACCGCAGGTGAGATTTACGTTGGTGGCAAACTAATGAACAAAATTGATGCAAAAGACCGAGACTTAGCGATGGTTTTCCAAAGCTATGCGCTTTACCCTCATATGACGGTATATGAAAATATCGCATTTGCTCTGAAGTTAAAAGGCATGGCAAAAGCGGATATTGATGTTGAAGTTCGAAAAGCCACCAAAATGCTAGAGCTTGATCCATTACTTGATCGTAAACCCAAAGAGTTGTCTGGTGGACAACGTCAAAGGGTGGCAATGGGTCGAGCGATGGTAAGAACGCCGAAAGTGTTCCTGTTCGATGAGCCTTTATCCAACCTAGATGCCAAATTACGTGGCACTATGCGTGAAGAGATAAAACAGCTTCACCGTGAATTAAAAACCACCACTATCTATGTTACTCATGATCAAATCGAAGCCATGACATTAGCGGATCGCATTGTCATTTTAAAAGACGGTTATGTTGAGCAAGTAGGGACGCCTACGGATGTATTCAAACGACCTGCTAACAAGTTCGTTGCTCAATTTATCGGTAACCCATCAATGAATATGCTTGATGCAAAACTGGTTGATACTAATGGCGATTGGGCGATTGAATTGGGTGATATTTCTATTCCATTACCTGAACGTTTTAAAGCTCACGCTAGCAAAAATTTAGCTTTACATTTAGGTATTCGTCCAACTGATCTGCATTTACGCAGCGAACAAGTAGACCATGACAGAGTATTACCTGTGCCGGTAGCAATTAAAGACAAAGAGCTATTGGGTGCCAGTATTTTGTTGAAAACCGTTGTGGCGAATCAACAAATGATGGTTGAAACGCAAGCGGCAGAAGTGGATGTATCAAGCGCTACTTTGTATATCGACCTCGATGCCATACATTTGTTTGATGCTTTGAGTGGTAAGTCGCTAGCGGTTTAACAGATAGATAGAATTTAGATTAAGGTTTATTTGTGCTGTTGTTTAGGGCAGCACCTAAGGATTTAAGATGAAATTTGGCTTTTTTGATGATAAGCAAAAAGAGTATGTTGCAACCACTCCAGTCACTCCAATTAAGTGGAGTAACTATGTCGGTACACTTGATTTTGGTGGAATCGTTGATAGTAATGGTGGAGTACTGTTATGCAAGGGAGACCCTGCATTAAATCGTATCACAAAATATATAGCGCAAATGCCCAATTCGGATTTCAAAGGCTCAACCCTATATTTAAAAGTGCGTAACAAAGCTGGAGATATAGAGATATTTTCACCATTTTTTACGCCGACTCTTAAGCCATTAGATAAGTTTGAAAACCATACTGGACTTTCATACAGCAAATTTGTTGCTGAAGCGTTTGGTGTGCGTAGCGAAGTTACGTTTTTTGTGCCGAAACATGATCAGGTGCTTTTACAAGATATTAAAATCACCAATATATCAGACCAAGAATTACATGTTGATGTTGTTCCTGTGTATGAATTTACCCATTTTGATGCTTTAAAACAGTTACTCAATGCTGACTGGGTTCCACAAACAATGACATTAAATGCGCATACTGAGCAGTCAGGGCACATTGTGTTAGAACAATATGCGTTTATGAAACGCGATTATGCGGTCAACCTTATGACAGCCGATAGAATTGCTACTTCGTTTGATGGTGATCGTCAACAATTTTTAGGTGACTTTGGTTATGGAAGTTGGGTTGCTCCGATGGCGCTGAGCAATTCAGAACTAGGCAATTCTGAATGTATGCGCGGAGATAATATTGGTGCGTTGAACTTACGCTTAGGTTGGTTAGATAAAGGGGCAACCGAGAGAACCGTCGTTCAGCTGACCCAACATGAGAGCCTTGCTCAAGCGCGGTCATTAATGGCCAAATATCGCGATCATAATAATGTCGATCAAGCTTTCACTGAACTTGGGCAAGATTGGGACAATTATTTGGACACACTGCAAGTCGACACGCCAGATGATTCGATGAACTCAATGCTTAATGTGCATAATCCACGTCAATGTCACACCACTAAGAATTGGTCTCGTTATTTGTCTTTGTATCAGCTTGGTTATGGCGCACGCGGTATCGGCTTTCGTGATTCTTCACAAGATACTTTAGGTGTGATTGCACATATGCCAGAAGAAGCACGAGAACTAATGGAACGCCTTTTATCTGTGCAAAAGCGTGATGGTTCTGCTATGCACCAGTTTTTCCCATCAACAATGGAAGCCAATGAAGGTGATTCTAGGGAAGAAGAAGATCGTCCTAACTATTACGGCGATGATCATTTGTGGATCATTTTTGCTGTCACGCAATATGTGAAAGAGACGGGCAATCATCAGTTTTTAGATAAAATCATTCCGTTTTATGAAAAAGGCAGCGATGAGCTACCATTAGAACACGCCAGTGTTTGGCAGCATCTATGCCGTTCAATTGAGTTTACTCGCAGCAATACCGGACCACACGGATTACCATTACTTGGTTTTGCTGATTGGAATGATACGGTTAATTTGCCAACCGGCGCTGAATCCTTGATGGTGGCAAACATGTACGGTAAAGCGCTACTGGATATGCTGGATCTATGTAAGTTACGTCAAGACAGTCAATTAACTGAACAGTTTTCCGCTCAATACAAACATATGCAAGCTATTGTCAACCAACATGGTTGGGACGGGGAATGGTATGTTCGTTATTATGATGAAAGTGGTCATCCCATTGGTTCAGAGCAAAATGAACAAGGTAAAATTTATACTAATGGCCAGAGTTGGCCGGTTATATCAGGTTTTGCAACCAAGCAACGAGCAACACAAGCATTGGATTCAGTGAATAATAAACTGAATACTGACAATGGCATTAAATTATCTACACCTGGTTATAACGGCTTCGAACCTCGATTGGGTGGAGTATCCACTTACCCGCCTGGAGCGAAAGAGAACGGCGGTATATTTTTGCATTCAAACCCATGGGTGATGATAGCAGAAGCAAAAATGGGTAACGGTGAGCGTGCTTATCAATATTACCGCCAGATTAATCCAGCGTCGAAAAACGATCAGCTTGATACCTTTGAGTCGGAACCATATTGTTACCCACAAAATATATTGGGCGACGAACATAAACAATTTGGTCTGGGTAGAAATGCATGGTTATCTGGTACTTCGGCTTGGACGTATGTTGCTGGCACACAATGGATTTTGGGTGTTAGACCAGAAATTGACGGCTTAGTTGTTGATCCTTGCATTCCTGCTAATTGGCCTGAATTTAGCGTAAAACGTAAATTCCGCGGTGCGATTTATCATATTCATGTTGCTAACCCTAATTCAGTTTGTAAGGGAGTAAAAAGCATGTTGGTTAATGGTGAGTCGATAGAAGGTAATAAGGCGCCTATCTTTACTACTGGTGAGCATAAAGTTGAAGTAGTACTGGGCTAAATCCGATAGAGCACTGAGTTTGCAAGGTTGATTTATACATACATAGAAGATAACCGGTGCTCTGTCTAAATAGAATTTACATTAGGTTTTGATGATGAGAAATACAATTCCGTATACGAGTTTTTCTGGAGTCTCAGAACAGATATGCGCACAAGGTAATGCGGTTGAATTTATTCAACCTTGGTACTCTCCTATTTCAACTACGCCGAGTAATACCGGAATGGCGATTGGTGGTATTGGTAGTACATTTACGTTAACGCCTTTGGGTAATACACCAAGTTTTTCTTTTATTCCAGGTATTTACATCGATAACAATGATAACCAATTCAATCTTAATGATTTTTTTGTATCTGTTGCCGATGAAATCAGTACAGAGCATTTAGTGATAGCGGATTTTGCTAAGTTGAGTCAGTTTATCCATTTTTACCCTGCTTTGTTCCAAGGTAGAACACTGGATTTAACCAGTTCGGATACGGCGCTAACAGCCATTAAAAATGCAGCTAATTCGGGTGATTTTTATGCAGATAACGCTGAATATTTCACGAAATGGAGAATAGAATTTACTACCAAGACTCAAGCTGCAATTAAACAAGATAGCCGTTCAATTCATACACAACTCTTGGTTATGCTAGATTTCTTTAATGGCCATGTAGTAAATAAAACGGCTAAAAGTAAATCGCTAACGGCTGACTCAAATCAGCAAAGTATCGAGGCAATTTCCGCTACAGATATTGAGTACCAAGCACTTTATCCGATAGCAGAATATCGATATTCTGCATTTGAAGAGATCAGCATTCAAAGAAAAGTAGTTTCACCCATAGTACGTGGTGACAAAAAACTATGTTCATTACCTATGCATTGGAACGAATTTGAAGTAACGAATTTAACCAAGCAAGTTAAAACCGTCACTATAGTTCAATCCTTAAAAAATTTGATAGGGTCGACGTATGCAAAACAGCGCCCCGGCGTTCAAGATTCTGCTTGCGTATTGACACAAAACCCAATTAAACAGTCGCATAGCAATTATACCGCTCAACTTACCGATGATGATTTCTTTTCTGGTGTATTGCTCGCTACCGAATCTCCTTATCAATCGGATATTGAGGGAGAAGTCTTGTTTGGCGTTCAAGTCGACTCTTCGTTGGTAAGTTCGCAAAATATTACCGTTTCAACTAAACCAACCGTTTACAGCGTTAATGAGCAAGATGCAGTGATCGATGCACTTAACAGTGGTCGTGTTAACAGTGCATTTGATACCGGAATTTATAGCGGCAGAGAAGCAATGTCTGCTTTGGTGGTGGTGCAGTTAGAACTTCAACCTAATCAAAGTTTAAACGTTAGATTTGTCCAAGTTATGGACCACAGCAAAATTTTGCTGCAAGACTGGCAAAGTGAAAAAGCTTACGCGCAATTTTACTCTCAAGACAATCGTGCAGTGACTATCTTGCAAGACAACCTGGCTGATTTAGACTCAATAGAGCAACAAATTATCGCTCAGCAACAGCGCTATTTTGAGCAGGCTAAACAAGCAATCGGCGACAACAGGTCTGCTGTCAATTTTTCAACCATGGCAATGAATACGTTGTCTTTCTTAGCTGAATCAACCGTTTGGGATATTGAAGATAAATTTCTAGTTAAAGAGTGTGTTGACTATCCTTTCTTTAACTCACTTGACGTCTATTTTTATGGTTCATTTTCATTATTGTATTTACTGCCTGAATTAGATGGTTGTGTGATGAAAGCGTTTTCAGAGGCAATACTGGCGCAAGATCCAACTAAACGTCGTTTTTGGGAATACGAAGATAAACCGAATGCAGAATTAATTGATAGTAAATATCAAGGGGTAAGAGCAATTCGAGGGGCGGTTATTCATGACCTTGGTAGTCCTTTTGACATTAAGCCAGACGCTTATACTTGGCACAATGTAAAGGAATGGAAAGATCTTGCACCAAAATATGTGTTGATGGTTTATCGTCACTATAAGCAAACTGGTGACCTCTCAGTAGTGGAATCATGCTGGCAAGCAGTAAAAGAAAGCGTCGATTATCTAGTGGATCTTATTGAAGAAGGGGACGCGTTACCACTGACCCGAGGCACTGATGACACCTTTGATAACTTAGCATCGCATGGTATCTCTGTTTATTGTGCCAGCTTGTGGGTCGCAGGTTTGCATGCAGCAAGTGAATTAGCAAAGTTGATGGATGAGACTAATTTAGCCGACGGCTATAGTGAACGGGCTAATGCTTCACTTATGGTTCTCGAACGAGGCTTATGGGATGAAGAAAAAGGTTATTTCCATTTCTATGTAACGCCAGTGCAGGCGAAACATTTGACTGGACAAAATTATCAACCTCTTACATCAATTGGCTTATTGTTAACAGGTAATACGATTGTTGACAAAGAGATTGTAAATGACTATTTAGATCAAGTTCCGCAAACAGATGGCCAGAGTAAAGTCGAGGCTCGTCGTGCTGCGAAAAAACAGCTTTTACAACTTGCACCAAAAGCATTTACGGATGCTTACGGTGCGATTATTGATATGGATTCTGATAACAGTTTTGGCGATGCGTTGTTAGCTGATAGTTATCTTAAATTATTAGGCATGAACGGCCTATTTAGTGAGAAAAAAGTAAGTCGTGCGCTAGATTATGTCTACCAGACTAACTTTAAAGTGAATAGTCCAAAACTTGGCGTGGCGAATATGACATTGGCAAATGGTTTGCCGCATGAAGCATTTCAAGCTCAAGATGTATGGATTGGCGTTCAGTTTAGTGTCGCTTCAGCGTTACGGCTTGCAGGGAAAAATGACCAAGCGATAGAATTGATGGACACGGTATATGACGCTCTTTATCACCAGTCAAAAATCCCTTTTGCAGCTCCAGAAGGGTTTAACTGTTCAGTTATTGTTTCCGTTCAAGCATTGCGTGATCAATTTGATATTGATGAAGACATGGCTAAAAAATGGCATGCTAGATTAATCGAAACCGAGTGTTTGCTAAACGACTGTAGAGTGAATCCATATATTTCTGATGATATTAGTGTGTTTTCTAATCAAGTAGAAACGGTCATCGATGGTAAGTTTATTGCTAAACTTCATGTGTGGTTACAAAACACTGGTTTGAAATATACCGCAGGCCGTTATTTTAGACCTGGAATGATATTTTCTTATTTGCCTGAAGCACTGTAATTATTATTTTAAAGCGGATGACTTTGCACTCATGTTAATAAAAAGACCACCGATGAAGGTGGTCTTTTTGTCGATTATTTGTTTAGTTTCTGAGTAGATTGCCGCACGATTAAATTGATCGGGGGCAAGCGACTAGAATGTCTTTCACCACTTAAAAAGTTTAATATTGAGTGCGCTGAAACGGTACCAATTGCCTCTATTGGTTGGCGTAATGTGGTTAATCCAGGCGTAAAATATTCAGACGTTGGTAAATCGTCAAAACCGATAACGGATATATCATCAGGCACTCTTAGACCATTATCATGAATGGCTTTAATCACGCCGTAGGCACTGAGATCATTGGCGGCAAAAATAGCGGTGACTTTGGCTTTTTCATCATTCAATAGTTGTACTGTTTGTTGATAAGCGACAGCTGAACTAAAATCGCCTTGCTTTATTAACCTTTGGTTTGGTCTTAACCCTGCTTCTTTTAAGGCTCTTTTATAACCTTCGAACCTATGTAATGAGTCAGGTTGGCTAGCGAGCCCTTTAATGTGACCAATATTTGTATGCCCCAACTGAAGTAGGTGTAAAGTAGCCATATACCCCGCTAATTCGTTGTCGATATTAATGCAACGGATTCTGTTTGCCTTTACTTCATAACCAACCGCAATTACCGGTATTTTCTCTGAAAAATCAATTAATTGCTTGTTAGTTAAGTTACCGGTTACGACTATAAGTCCATCAATGTTTTGTTGCGCTAAACTGGTTAAGGCATGAGTCTCTATTTTTTTATCCCAGTGACCAGAGGCGATAGTCAACTGATACCCCTGAGCGATAAGAACTTTCTCCATATCATTCAGTATTTGACTGGTAAAGGGACTGTCCGGATGTTGGACTAAAGCCCCGATCGTCATTGTGCGACGATTTCCAGTTTGAGCTTGTTGGTAAACTGGTTTGTAATCTAGAGTATTAATTGCATTTTCAATTTTTTGACTTTTATCATCAGAAACGTAAGTTGTTCTATTTAAAAAACGAGAAACCGTTGCTGGAGAAACTCCCGCTAGTTTAGCTACATCATATACCGTAGCGGTTTCTTTTTTCTTTCGCATAATTTAATAGCCTGAATAGTCGTTAGATGGACTAGTAGTTAAAAGGACAGTCGCGTATTGTTATTTTATCACAAGTCATTAATTTTTTAATAACAATAATTTATTGCTATTTTTATTAGCTATTAACACTGTAATTTAAGGTTTATATTTATATGTTTTACATCACATTTAGTCATAAGTGAGCAAGGTCTTATTTTTAGTATAAATGTATGAAATTTAATTTTCTATATCTTTTTCAGTGTGAATTATTTAGTGTATCTAACTGTTTTGTTTGTTTTAATTTAACTTTCTTCTGCAGTGTTGATTTTGTTTGACTGGTTCTGTTTCAGCTTTTTTTAGATCGATATCTTTGTGATACGTAATGCGGATTATATATTTTATTCATGAATAAATAGTACTACTATTTATAATTGAGTGATAAGTGTGAAACAATTTTCTCTTGTATCAAAAATCCACATTGGATTTGTTCTATTAATATCAATAATGATTTTTATATCATGGTTTAGTTTAGGTGTTATCAAAGAGTCCGCGAATCGAATGGGTCGAATAAATAATGAATCGATACCTTTGGTTGTACACTCTAATCAATTAACCATATCCTTACTTAATATTAATAGAAGTCTTACTCCTTATCTATTTTCTTCATATATTGACGAGCTCGATGAATCATCTGTAGTGATAAAATCAGCGGTACATAATTATTACAATGAGCTCGAGTGGTTACGCAAGCAAGCTCAGTTAGATCATGAATTAGTCCACTATGTTGAGGTAATAAATTCATCAAGTACATTGATCGTTGATCTGCTTGACGAGGTTATGACTACCTATGCTCATTACTTAGATTTAAATGATAGGGTTCTATATTTTAAATCTGATATGGCAATGTTACTCCAGAAGGTAACAAATCAATTGCGGGCACAGTCGGCAGCGCCTGGAGTGGATAAAATTGTGATCGAACAGTTGTTGAGTCAAATAGGATTAATAGAATCTCAGTCTGACATTATTTTTTCATTAAAAAATTTGAGTGAGCTAAAGCCAGAAATGAAAAGCTTTTCTCATCGAAAACAAACTTATTTGGAATTAATCAGCCAGATTAAAAATACACATCCTGAGATTTATTCGGCTATACAAGAAGGACTTAGCTTAATTCAAACATCGGTTTTTTCAAGTGATGGTGCTGTGAACATGTATATTGAATCTATCAAATTAAACGCTAAGTCGCAGGCTTTAAGAGCGGAACTTGAACAAGAACTTAATCTGCAATTGCAATCCATAGAATCGATGTCTGAATTTGCTACCACCAACACTGGGCATTTATTTGCGCAATCAAATAGTGCGTTAAACCAATCTTATATTTCAATTATCTCCGTTGTATTGCTAGCCATATTTTCTGCTGCTTTGATTAGTTGGATTCTGGCAAGGTCAATAAAGGTTCCAAGCCGTCTGATTAATGGAGTGCTTGATAGCGTTTCAAATAAGAATTTGGCCGTTAAAGTAAACTATCAAAAAACAAATGAACTCGGACAGGTTGCCAATAAAATTAATGCAATGATCTACCAATTGTCCGAGGTAATAAACCAATTAAGTATTTCTTCTCAAAGCCTTAATGGCGCATCTGTAGAAAATCAAACCACCAGTGATGAGTTAAGTTCAGCGATAGAAAAACAAACGGCGCAAATTTTACAAGTAGCGTCGGCAATGGAGCAAATCGAGCATGCAGTAGTAGAGATTGCAAACGCGTCTAATGATTCATTTAGTCTCGTAACCAATGCCGTGCAGCGTTCTGTTGAAGGGCAAAATCTTATGGAGGAAAACGCTTATTTAGTTGAACAATTGTCACAACAATTACTTAAAGCAACTGAAAGTATCCAGCAGTTACAGCGTGAGACTTCAAATATAGGGTCAATTTTGGATGTCATTTCTACTATTTCTGATCAAACTAATTTGTTGGCATTGAATGCTGCAATTGAGGCAGCTAGAGCAGGAGAATACGGAAGAGGATTTGCTGTTGTTGCTGATGAAGTACGTGTACTTGCTTCAAGAACGACACATTCGACAGTTGAAATTAAAGACAAAATAGAGTCGTTAAAGCAAAGTGCTGTAACCACGGTTTGTCAAATCACAGAATGCACGGATTATATGTCCAAATATAGTAGCCATGCACAAGGGGTGAACTCGGCTCTATTTGAAGTACATCAGTTTCTTGGTCAGATAGAGGAAAGTAGCCATCAGATTGCGGCTGCAACTAATCAACATAAGCTAGCTGCAAGTGAGGTTACTGAAAACGTGGAGTACATACATAGCTTGGCCCAGGTTACGACAAAGAGTGCACAAAATTTGGTTTTGTTGAGTGAAAAATTAGAAAATATGGCAGAACAGCAATCAAGGTTAACGCGAGCTTTTGATTTATAATTACATGCGATGCTTCTATTGTTGTGATTATTTGTGTAAGTACTGAGTTTTAAAGGCTTTCAGGAGGCTGATAATCAGTTTTCTACCTATTAATAGTTAGTTGTAATTAAACAAATTGGTGGTATCTATTTGTAATATCAGCAAATTAGACAACAATATAGATAAAAGAAATACTATTTATTGGTGGGTAAGATAAACGTTAATGAATAGTTAGCCACATAATAGGTTTAAGGAGTTTCACCATGGAAACATTAAAAGTTAAAGATTATATGGTTCATCAAGCGGTTAAATTCAGCCCAGAGATGTCTCTTTCGGCTGCCTTAGATAAAGTTATGAAGTCGCAGCATCTCGGCGGACCTGTTGTGGATTCAGATGGCAATGTTATTGGTTTTCTGTCGGAACAAGATTTATTGAGTAATTTGATGAAAGTTGCCTATACCAGCCAAGAAACGCATATTGTCGGTGACTGCATGTATAAAGAAGTACTTTCCGTTAGCCCAGAATTGGGTATATTCGAACTAGCAGATATGATGAAAGTAGGGAAGCCAAAGGTATATCCAGTGGTTAATAATGGTAAGTTGTTAGGCATTATTACTCGACGAGATGTCTTGAAAGCAATAGGCAAAGCACTACAAACTAGCTTTAAAAATCAATTGTAATTGTAACGTTGTAAAGCCTAAATGGTGCGTCGGCGGTTTTTTAGGCTTTGGTTAGGGACACACACTAATTATAAAGAACTATAAGGGACATACACCAATTATAAGGGACACGCACTAATAGGCAGAAAAGGACACTTATTGTACAGGTGTATACAGTGTATAGTTTAGTTTGGTTACTATGACGTTTACATATTTGTATGAAAATGAATAAATCGGTGAAGAAGCGAAAAATTCCAGCTAATTAAACAAGAATGAGGAACAAAATTGACCAGTTTTATACTGGCATGAAGAAGTGAGATGCTATTTGTATTAAGGCGTTACTCTAGTTTATATACATGGATCTTTTTTCTATCAAATACAGCCTTTGCTCGAATAAGGCTGCTCGCAGAGCCAATGGCTGTTGAGCGTTTTTGTTCCAGTCGAGTGCAAGCATGCAACCAGCTTTTCTGGTTAAAACTCAACCTTTGTAAAATAGATGGTAACGTCCTATCCATTGATGCTTTTTTCTCTCGGAATTGCCTCGCTGTCCAGTCAACTAATTCGAGGTAATCGATGAGCCGGAAAGGCAGACCACTCATCATTTTGTTGTTAGTATTGCCAATAAAAGGATGCAAACACGGTGCGGTATAGCGGTTCTTACTCAATGCCTCTAACCGACATTTGATGGAAGTGTATTCCGATGTTTCAACTGTTTTTGCTAAGCCAGAACGAATTGGATTTAAGTCGACATACGCCATTGCAGCTGCGAGGGCTTTTTCATCCAGCAAAGCTTGGCTTTTGAACCGACTTTCCCAAAAGTGACCGGTGCATTGGTCTTCTTGATTCGCTTTACAGGCGATATGGTAGTTGAGCTCTTTCATGAACCAACTTAAGGACCATAATCGTTCACGCCATACTTCAATTATTTGGTCACATTTTTTCTGCTCCGCTTGGCAGGTTAACTGATTTTTCAACCAACGTTGAATTAACACGGGCACTTTATGTTGATGCTGCCATCGTTGAACAATGTCTCGCTGAGACAACGCTTTCGCTTTGTCTTGATTAATATGCGCGACTAAATGATAGTGATTATGCATCACGGCATAAGCACAAATATCAACGCAATAAGTATAAGTCAGCGCTTGTATTTTATGCTCAACCCACTCTCGCCGATGCTCATAGTTGATATTGGAGACGGTATCAAAACCGCATAAGAAGCTGTGCCTAACACACCGAGAGACGCAATGGTAATAAGGCGTAGCTTCCAAAGAAATGAGTTGTTTTCGTGCTGTGGTCATGGTGGTCCTTATGTGTTTTGTACCACGATAACAAGCTGAGTATTTAAGGGAAATTGAGTGTGTAGAAATTGAACAAGCTTGACAGAAACTCAGTCGCTTTCTCATACTATTTGGTGTGTGTCCTAGTATCTACTTGTATCTATGGTATCCATTAACCAATGTGCGCTTGAAATTAGTGCCTGTCTTGTTTTGGGGCTGTTCCTTTTGGTGTGTGTCCTCGTTCGGGGAAAGGATGAATAGGTAACTAAACTGATGTGTATCATGGAACACTACTTTTTTAATGGTTTTTATACTTGAGTTAAAGGAAGTTTGATCTATCACTACAAAAACAGTAGTCGAATTATCACATAATGAAGGTAGATTGATTGGTAATTACCGATCTTAATTTTGTCACCTCTAAGATGGAAAGATAACCACATTATGCGACAGTATTTGAAATATCTCATTCCTTTGGCCATTCCTCTATTTGTTCTAATATTGCCTTTGTCTGCTTTCCCATTCGAAGGTATGACTCTCATTCAACAGCGTGTTATTGCCATATTTTTACTCGCTGCTCTATGTTGGGTATTCGAGCCAATTCCTATCTATGCTACATCAGTTGTGATTATTGTTTTAGAGCTGTTGATGTTATCTGATAAAGGTATTATTTTTTTCCGGTTGGCGGAAGGAACGCCCGAGTTTGGAGAATTGCTTAGCTACAAAGATATAATGGCAACTTTTGCTAGTCCAATTATTATGTTGTTTTTAGGCGGTTTTTTTCTGGCCATGGCTGCTACCAAATATCGTTTAGATGTAAACCTTGCTCGGGTATTACTCAAACCATTTGGTTCTGATCCTAAGTTTGTCATGCTTGGTTTAATGCTGATTACTGGTATTTTCTCTATGTTCATGTCGAATACTGCAACAACTGCGATGATGTTGTCTATTCTGACACCAGTACTTGCGGTATTTGGAAGAGGTGACCCTGGGCGTATTGCTTTTGCACTTTGTATTCCAGTTGCAGCCAACATTGGTGGTATTGGTACTCCTATAGGAACCCCGCCTAATGCTATTGCGCTCAAATATTTGGTTGGTGATAATTTAATTACTTTTGGCGAATGGATGACCTTCGGTGTGCCGTTTGTGGTCATCATGATGGCGATTGCTTGGGTGCTAATCAACAAACTATATGGCGCCAATCAAAAAACAATTAACTTGAATATTAAAGGGAAATTTCTAAAAACACCGAAAGCGATAACGGTATATATTACCTTTGGTTTAACGATTTTATTGTGGCTGATGGGGTCGATTCATGGCATGAACTCTTACACTGTTGCTTTAATTCCGGTCGCGATTTTCTCCATTACTGGCATTATTAACAAGGAAGACCTTAAGAAAATATCATGGGATGTTTTGTGGTTGGTCTCTGGTGGTATCGCCCTTGGCTTAGCGTTAGATAAAACAGGACTAGCTAGGCTTATGGTGCATAGTATTCCGTTTGATGCTTATTCTCCTTATATCGTTTTATTTGGTGCGGCTTTTCTTTGCTTGACGATGGCAAATTTTATGTCTCATACCGCCACAGCGAACTTATTGATGCCAATTATGGCGGCTTTAGGTGCTTCTATGACATCTCTCGCTCCTTTAGGCGGTGAAATGACGTTAATCTTAGTGGTTACATTTGCAGCGTCTTTAGGTATGTCGTTACCTATAAGTACACCACCAAATGCACTGGCACATGCTACAGGTAATGTTGAAAGTAGTCAGATGGCAAAAGTAGGTGTGATTATGGGTGTTATTGGTGTTTTAGGTAGCTTTCTCTTAGTTTGGATATTAAACGTTGTTGGTTTTATCGGGTAATTTATGGATAACAGCAAACTCAATCGTTTAGTTCGATGTTACTTTAGTCAAGCAGAAAGGAGGTTAACCGTCGCGGCGGGTGAGTCAATTATATTGCAAAGTTCGACTAATGAAAGGTTGTACTATGTTTGGAAAGGGGAAATAGAAGGTTATATTTTTGACCAAGAAACAGAACATCAGATCAAAGTTTTTAATGGTACCGCAGGCAGTTTTTTAGGCGTGCACAGTTTTTTTTCTGAAACCTTAGTTGCGTCCTCGACTGTGTTGGCTAAAACTGACGTAGAGCTAGCTTGGATTGATAGCAATACGGTTGCAGTCGAACCTGAATACTATGGCCCATTAACGGCACAGTTTACTCCGGTGATTGTTAATGAGTTATCGCGACGCCAGATGAGAGCGATGCGAGAGTCGATAGCAAAAGAAGAGGCGTTGCAAAAACTCTATACTGCTGAGCAGATGACTACGTTAGGGCAATTGGCTGCGGGTATTGCTCATGAATTGAACAATGCGGTAGGAGTGCTTAATAGTAAGACAGAAAGAATGCAATCGGTCATTTTTCAGCTATTAGAGGAGTGTCATCCAGAAGCTGATGTTTTTTTGCAGCAAGGGTTAGCTCAAGGACAGATTGCTAGTTCTAGTGAAATACGTCAACGAGCGCGCGAGTTAACAACACGCTTTGCTATTTCTAAACCGTTGGCCAAATCTATTGCACGAGCAGTACCTCGTGGAGACGTTCCAAAAGAGTGGTTAGACAATCCAACTCAAGCGATTCGTTATTGGGAAATTGGTCGCGATTTGCATGACATGCGTTTGGCTGCAAAACATTCTGTTGGCATTGTTAAATCGGTTAAGCAACTTGGACGAACTGATATCGATACTGATGAATGGCTTGATATTAATGAATCAATTAATAAAGCACTTGCATTGTTACAAAGTGATTTACGAAGAATAAAGGTCCATTTAAGCCCTGCTAAGTTGCCAAAGTTTAAAGGTTCTTCTACTGAACTAGTACAAATATGGACCAATATAATAAAAAATGCGTGTGATGCGATGGAACAAACGCCTGAGCCGGTTATAGATATTGCGACGCGTTACGTTAATCAACGTATTTTAATCACGATATCGAATAATGGGCCAGAAATGAATGAGTCGACGAGACGGCAGATTTTTCAACCCAATTTTACAACTAAAAAAGGCGGGCTGTCTTTTGGCTTAGGGCTTGGGCTTTCAATCGTCAGCCGAATTGTTAGTGGTTATAGCGGAAGTATTGCTGTTAAGAGCAGTGTAGATAAAACCATTTTTAGAATTAAATTACCTGTCGAGGAATAATATGGACAAGTTAAACCTGATATGTGTAGACGACCAGCGAGAAGTGTTAAGTGCGGTATTACAAGATCTTGCTCCACTAAGTACTTGGTTAAACATTGAAGACTGCGAATCAGCTGATGAGGCATTAGAATTGATGGATGAATTTGATTCTGAAGGAGAATTTGTTGCTTTGGTTATCTCTGATCATGTAATGCCTGGAAAAACAGGAGTGGAGTTGTTAACTGAAATATCTAAAGACCAGCGGTTTTCGGCTACGAAGAAAATTTTGTTAACGGGTCAAGCTACGCATCAAGATACGATTACCGCCATTAATCTGGCCAGAATTGAAAGTTATTTTGAAAAACCTTGGAGTGCAGAAGTTTTGCGTGAAAGAGCGAGAACACTAGTGACTGAGTTTATTTTTGACCAAGGTCTGGATTATGCAGAATACCAAGGTGATCTTGACCAAAATGTGGTTCTAGCCCGTTTAAGATGATTTTTTGTGTATGCTAACAATTAAAGCTTGACCTTGGAGTTTACTCCAAGGTTTATGCTTGCAGTATCTATTAAACGCCATTTGTTCCAAGTGGAATAACGGAGATACTATGGTTAGTAAGAATAAAAATTGTCAAATTAAGACCATTCCGATAATAAGTAAAATTCACAAGGATGTTAATCCGACAATTACAGCCGTTAAAGTTCTTCCCAGTGAAACTGACAATTGTTGTACCGATAGCGGTGATGTTTGCTGCAACAGTATTGATGTTTCTAACTCTGTTAGCATTAATGATACCTGTTGTAGTAATACGAGTGATCTTGCTTCTGTTTTTGCCAATGATAGTCAACACGATAGTAGCAATAATTCTTGTTGCTCTAGTGAGAAAACTAACGATTGTAGTGCTCAAGATACAAAACAAACGTCAGATTTCATCAACTCACAATCACTGTACACGCAAAGTTGGAAGGTTGAGGGAATGGACTGTCCTGCATGTGCTCGGCAAATTGAAAGCGCCTTGGTCGGTCTTAGTGGCGTAGTTGAGGTGAAAGTACTCTTTGCTACAGAAAAGTTAGTGGTAAAATACGATAAAACGTCGTTATTAGAACAAATAGAATCGGTTGTAAACAGTAATGGTTTTACACTTCGTGATACGAGCTATAATTCTAAGCCTGCAGAGTTCACATCTAACGCTCTTATTAAACAAAATATTACTGTAATTTCACTTGCCACCGCGATGGCATTTTCCTTCGCAGTACAAAACGTTTTTCCACAATTTAGCCATTGGTCGTTCGTAGCTATTTGTCTTTTAGGTCTTGCTCCTATTGCGAAGAAATCCTTAGCGTTAGCCAAGTCAGGTACGCCATTTTCTATTGAAACTTTGATGAGTTGTGCTGCGATAGGTGCCTTATATCTTGGTGAAAGTGCAGAAGCTGCAATGGTACTACTGCTTTTTTTATTGGGTGAGAAATTAGAAGGGTATGCTTCCTCTCGAGCTCGAAGCGGTGTTCAGTCACTGATGTCGTTAGTTCCTGAACAAGCGATCAAAATTATCGATAATGAAAGGGTTGAAGTGTCAGTAAGCACATTGATTCCTGGTGATATGATTGAAGTTTCGCCGGGATCTCGATTACCTGCGGATGGCATTGTTCAATTTAATGCTAGTTTTGATGAAAGCGCATTAACAGGAGAATCACTTCCTGTGGAACATTATGCGGGCGATCAAGTCATGGCAGGATCAGTTGTGGTTGACAAAGTTGTTCGTTTAAGTGTGACGTCTAAACAAGGTGAAAATGCGATTGATCGTATACTGCATTTAATTGAGGAAGCTGAATCTCACAAAGCACCACTTGAACGATTTCTAGATAAGTTCAGCCGTTGGTACACACCAGCAATGATGTTGTTAGCTTTGCTAGTGATTATTACCCCTCCATTAGTTTTTTCTCAACCGTGGGAAACATGGATATATAGAGGGCTCGCCTTATTATTAATTGCCTGTCCTTGTGCATTGGTTATTTCAACGCCGGCAGCTATTACCTCAGGTTTAGCGGTGGCGGCAAAAAGAGGTGCGTTAATCAAAGGAGGGGCGGCCCTCGAACAATTAGGCCGATTAGAAACCATTGCTTTTGATAAAACGGGTACGCTGACCAAAGGCGAACCAAACGTAACAGATGTGCAGGTTTATGCAGATGTTAAGCGTAATGATCTTATCCAAATATCAGCATCAATAGAAGTTGGCTCAACTCACCCTCTTGCTCGTTCTTTGGTTAAATATGCGACTACTGAAAAACTGAGTTTATTAGATGCACAGGACAAAAGTGCGATTGCTGGCGTTGGGGTAAGTGGGGTTATTGAAGGTATCTTGTATCAAATAGTCGCTCCTAGTAAAGTGACACTGTCTCTTTCTTCGACGGTTAGACAACAAATTGAGTCTTTAGAGCAAGCAGGGAAAACGGCGGTTTTGGTTGTTAGAACAGACTTAGCGCAAGTAAGCGAAATAATAGGAAGTATAGCATGGCAAGATACGTTACGTGATGATGCTAAAGAAGGTATTGCTAAGTTACATCAATTAGGCATTCGTACTTTGATGCTTACCGGGGATAATGCCAGAAGTGCCAAAGCAGTGGCCGACCAAGTTGACGTTGAGTTCAAAGCGGGTTTACTACCACAAGATAAAGTCGCATATATTCAAAAGTTAACGAGCGAAGGTCATGTTGCGATGATTGGAGATGGAATAAATGACGCGCCAGCGATGAAAGCTGCGTCTATTGGTGTCGCTATGGGGAGTGGAACTGATGTTGCTTTGGAGGCTGCAGATTCTGCGTTGACTCATAACCGACTGACTGATATCGCGGACATTATTGTTTTATCTCAAGCAACGCTGGCTAATATTCGCCAGAATATAGCGCTAGCATTAGGTCTAAAGCTGGTGTTTTTAATTACGAGCCTTATGGGTATTACTGGTTTATGGATGGCGGTGTTAGCCGATAGTGGCGCAACATTTTTGGTTACAGCAAATGCATTAAGGTTATTGCGATCGTAAACATGTTTTTTCCAAGGTTAAGTAGGCAATAAGATGAAGTTAGTTGCATTGAATATAATTTGTATTATGTGAACATAGTGTGATCTACATCTCATTAATATGTAACATGACATTCATGATTATTTGTATGTGTGATTTTAGTCACTAACTTTTTATTGTTTGTTCGCTACAGTTTAAAGGTGAACGTTGACTATATTCTGGCTTAGTAAAATGCTAGCGCCAATTAAAGGAGCAATTTATGTCTCAACCTGTATTTCACCTTGGTATTACTGCTGCCGACCTTAGAGGCGCGACTGTTGCGATTATTCCTGGTGATCCTGATCGTGTACCTAAAATCGCAGCTGAAATGGATAATGCAATCCAACTGGCAAGTCACCGGGAGTACAATGTGTACTTAGCTGAGTTGGATGAGACTCCAGTTGTCGTGTGCTCAACCGGTATTGGTGGGCCTTCTACATCTATTGCGGTAGAAGAGTTAGCTCAGTGTGGTGTGCGTACGTTCTTGCGTGTAGGAACAACAGGTGCAATTCAAGCTGATGTTAATGTTGGTGATATGATTGTTTCTACGGGTTCAGTTCGTTTAGATGGCGCAAGTACCCATTTTGCACCGTTGGAATTCCCTGCTGTAGCAAACTTTGAAGTGGCGGCAGCAATGAAACAAGCGGTTGAAGAATCAGGTGCAAAAGTGCATATGGGTGTTACCGCATCAAGTGATACTTTTTACCCAGGTCAAGAACGTTACGATACGTTCTCAGGTCGAGTGGTGAAGCGTTTCCAAGGCTCTATGCAAGAATGGCAAGATATGGGTGTGCTAAACTTTGAAATGGAATCGGCAACGTTGTTCACTATGTGCGCAAGTTCTGGCCTAAAAGCCGGTTGTGTTGCTGGTGTCATTATTAATCGAACTCAAAAAGAAATTCCAGATCATGTAACGTTAAAAGAGACTGAAACTCGCTCTATTCAAGTGGTTATTTCTGCTGCGCGTAAAATGCTGTAGCTTTGATTTTTTGACAGCTTGTTTTGAAATTTTGTGTAGGGTAATTAATCTATATCAGTAAATAGAGACCAAGTGTTAAGCTTGGTCTCTATTTTTTTGTCACTATTTTGTCCGTTACTAGACTTCTTCGTGACCACCTGCATCTGTAAACCAATTGGCTAAATGAGTTTTTAAATCCTTCAGTTCATCAGGGCCAATCAAAGCCAAACCGAGATCTTCTGCACGCGTAATATCATTGTGTCGAAGAGGACGGAAACTGACAAGCATTGCTCTTGCTTGTATGCCACCAAGCAAATCTCGTAATGATTCTAATTTATATAAGGTATCATCTCCATCATCACGCATACCTTTAGTTTTGCATTCGATAATGTGCAGCTTATTGTTTACTACAGTGGCGACATCGAGCTCGTTTCTTACTTCACGTTCGCCCAACTGGCGATATACCTGAACATTTAAGGAATGATCTTGAATGGTTGGCAATTCATCTTGAATTTGTTTTACTGTACTGTGCACCAAGGTTTCTAACCATTCGCCGTTTGAAAAGCGTCGCGCATCTTCACTGGCAAATGTTAATACTCCGTCTTCATAAGTGGCTAGGTTGGTCTCGACAAGATCAGATAACAACATGTTAACTTCACGGTAACCTTGTTGCTTCTCTGTTAACGCAACTTCTAATTTTTGCTCTTTTCGACAAGTGGTGGCTAGGTAGTTTAGCGTAGCAAGACCCGGTCCTAATTCCAGAGCATTGCCTGCCCAACGTTGGCCGAGTAAATACAGTTGTTGATCTAAATTTTCTGATATTTCTGTTTCATTAAATTCTGCTCTAGCACCAAATACGGTTAGATAATCCGAGATTGTAATATGGTCTTGCAGTTGGGCATCTTTATACTCTTCTGGGTAAATCCAACATATTTTGTCGCTATTTGGTTCTACGACAAAAATCTCCCAGTCGTTGCGTCGAAACATTTCATATACGGTTAGCAGTCGATGTCTTAATCCGCAACTGGCATTGAGCTTAATGGTCGATCCTCGTTGAAGAAGATTTTCTTCCAGTTGGTGAGCTGCTTTAATAATTAGTGGGGTGTCAACGATTGAAGGGATCTCAAAAAATTCGGCTTTAATATCACGCTTGTCTAGTACATATTTTAGCCGTTGGAAAATTACTTTCTGAGTTTTATCACCAATGAAAATGATGTGTTCACAAATCGCTCTTTTATCAAAAAGAGGAGTGATTAAGCGAATAGGGTCTTTGTCAATTATTCCGACATGAATGGCCATCTAACATCCTTACAAATTTAATAAATAACGGCCCGCATAAACATGAAAGTGAAAAGATCCGCTGGCCTAATATATAACATATGGGATTAACTGATTAAAAAACAAGGGCGAGTATTCAACATTTCGCCTTTGTTTCTCGGTCTTCAAGGTATAATTAGTTCCTCGCTCTTCAAAGAAAAACGAGTGAATTAGGATTGCTTACAATGTAAAGCGACTAACTAGGTTTTCTTGCTCTTCAGCAATTGTGGTTAAGTTACTGCTAACCTCGGCAATTTCAGACATAGCATGATAGCTCTGTTCGGCTATATGATTAATACCTTCAACACTTTGGGCGATATCTGTTGTAGTCTCACTTTGTTCTACGGCCGCATGTGAAATATGGGTACTCATTTGGCTAATCTCTAAAATGAGCGCTTGGATCTCTTCCATTGATCCATTGGCATGGGAAGCTTGAGTAACTGACTGTTCCATGTCGCCCATACAACTTTCAATGATCTGGTTTGCAGACTTAGAACTAGATTGTAGGTTACCTATCATGGATTCAATCACCGTTGTTGACTCGGTCGTTTTTTGCGCTAATACTCTCACCTCATCTGCCACTACCGCAAAACCCCGTCCTTGTTCGCCTGCTCTGGCTGCTTCTATTGCTGCATTTAGGGCAAGTAAATTGGTTTGTTCCGCAATACCACGAATAACATCTAAAATTGAGCCAATTTCACTGCTCATATTTTGCAGGTCAGATACCGCATTAACCGACTGGGTTAACCGATTTTCGAGTTGATTGATAGTCGTAATATTGTCACTCATTACTTGGCGACCACTTTCCGAGACATGTTCCACTTGCAGAACTTTTTCTAAAGTAATTTGTGCATTCTGCGAGACTTCCGCGACTGAATGTGCCATCTCTGTCATAGCGGTGGCAACATTCGCCGTTTGTTCACGCTGAGTATTCAGCTGATTTTGAGCATTACCTGATGTTGATTTATTGGTATTTGATGCGTCGGTTAAGTTGTGCGAAGTTAAGCTTAAACGTTGAAGTATAGTATGTAGATTATCAGCTAAGGTATTGATGTGGTTGCTTACACGGCTAAATTCGTTGTTGTAACGAATATCGATACGTTGTGTCATATCGCCATCAGCGAGACTTTGCAATGTTTGGAATATTCGAGTAAGCGGTTCTCTGACACTGTGGGCCAATCTGTAACCAATTGTTATCGCGAGGATAACAGCGATAATTCCGATAATAATTGCTTGTATACGTCCATCAATATAGATATGTTGAGCGTTAGTCAATGCTTGATTGAGCTCGTTTGCCGCTACCGTATTAAACCTATTAAGTAACACCATTGTTGCGTCGATCTCTTCGGCCAAATTTTCGATGTTTTGATACAGGCTGTTTTGTGCGACTAAGAAAGCCGCATGCTCATCTAATACTCCGCCATTTTTACCAATATCTTTGGTAAATTGAGCGACGGAATCTTCGAAAGAACTCTTAACTTCAGGTAGCTGAGTCACTAGTGCATCATAAGCGTAGTTAAGTTGTGCCACTGACTTTTTATTTTCAGCTAAGGCGTTAGCAACAAAGTCTAGATCTGAACTCGCTAACGCGTCCGATGTGACGATTTCTGCTTTTTCTAATTTTAGAAAGTAGCTTTTTGCCATCAATCTAATGGAAATACTACTTTGATCATCAACAAAGTCTTTCATTCCAATAGTGAGTTCAGAATGAAGCCGTTGAAAGTTACGAGTCGATGTCCGTACTTGGTTTTGCGCTAGGAACATATCGTGGTAATTGCCCATCGCTTCTTGAGCGACATTGAAATAGGTGGTTTCTAATGTATGTAACTGAGCTATATCGGCTTGAAGAGCTGGGTAGCTTTTACTTGCCTGTTCTAGTTGAGAAAATACTTGCTTAAAGTGGTTTTCGGCTATAGAGAAGTTGTTTCTATTAGCTTCCATTCTTTCAATACTTTGTGTAGTAAGAAAATCTTTGAATGCTTTATCTGCCGATAGTAACTGTACGCTGGTTTGGTTGGACAAAGATACCAAGGGAAGTGATTTTTCAGTAACCGTGCTAAACATAGTATGAATATTACTCATTCCATTTAGCATTATGAAGATCGTCGCAATAAACATGACTACTATGATAGTAAACCCAGCATACATGCGCTTTATTACAGAACCTTTCATTTTTACTCCCCCATAGACAGAACGTTAACCTTTTACAGCTAGTAATGTATTACCAATATTTTACTTTATTAGGTAACAACCTCGACTAATAATACGTATAGCATGCGGTACAAACCGAGATTGATACCTCATTATGATATATCGACAGATGGGTCTAAAAATGAAGCTTTGAATGCGGTTTTCATATTGTGATTTAATGATCTATAACGCATACTAAAAAAAATAATTGGTGTAAATGGAGTAGAGAATGGCCGAAGAAACCATTTTTAGCAAAATTATCCGTAAAGAAATCCCAGCAGATATTGTTTTTCAAGATGACCTTGTTACCGCGTTTAGAGATATTAGTCCTCGTGCGCCTAGCCACATTCTTATTATCCCGAATAAGTTAATCCCAACAGTGAACGATATTGAACTCGAAGACGAACTTACCTTAGGCCGGATGTTTACTGTGGCGAAAAAAATAGCTAAAGACGAAGGTATTGATGAAAATGGTTACCGTCTAATTATGAACTGTAATGCGCATGGTGGGCAAGAGGTCTATCATATTCATATGCACTTGCTTGGTGGGCATCCATTAGGGCCGCTACTAATTGGCTAAGTTATTGTTTAATATGAGATCATGTATCTACATTAAACCTGTGCTGAATAAAACGTTTCAAATGGCAAGAGTGGTAGGATTATCGGTAGTTGTTACTGCATGTTCTTCACTCTCTATGGGGAATTTATTTAGCCACTACAGTATACAAAATCAAGCGGTTTACTCTGCTGTTGTTTCCGGACAGTATCAACAAGCCGCTGATAGTCTCCCTGATTCTATTGCTGGTGATATTCTGGATAATATGGAAAAGGGGCGAGTTAATCTGCTTGCTCAAGATTATGTACAGAGCAAAGCTTTCCTCGAGAGTAGTGAATATGCCGTTCGGGTTCAACAAGAACAAGCGGTTGTTTCTTTGAGTGAAAGTGCTTCAAGTGTCGGGTCTTTGACTGCAAATGATAACGTAACCTCCTATTATCCAGCTGACTATGAAGTTGGCTTTTTGCATTTGTATTTAGCGCTCAATTATCTACAAGAAAACGCTTTAGAAGGCGCATTAGTTGAAATACGTAAAGCCAATCTGGTGCAAGAGCAAGCGAAGAAAACCAGAGAAGCAGATTTAGCTGCTGCGCAACAGCAACTAACAAAAGATGGTTTGAGCCCTAATCTTGGTTCTATTTTGTCTCAATATCCCGATGCTGGAGAGCAATTACAAGCGGTGCAAAATAGTTACTTATTGTTCCTTTCTGGTTTACTTTATGAGACAGCAGGGGAACTAAATAATGCCTATGTTGACTATAAACGTGCGTTGGCGGTTATGCCGAATAACCGTGAAATTATTACTGGTACAGCGCGAGTAGCCAAGAAACTTGGAATGAGTGATGATCTCCTTCAATTAATTGATCAATATGGTCAACTTGTCTCAACGCAAAGCAACATAGTAAAACAAGGTAGAGGACAAATAATTGTCATTGATGAACATGGTGTCGTTGCGGCTAAGCAAGGTTGGAAGCAATCTTTGCCTATTTATACCAGTGGCAATTGGTCATATTTTAGTATGTCTGTCCCTTATTATCCAAAGCAGGTTACAAAACAGTTTGCTACGCTTAAGATAAATCAAAAAACAGTGCGTCAGTCTAAATTAGTTGATGTTAACTTAATGGCGCAACAAGATTTGACTGAGAGAATGCCAACTATTCTACTGCGTCAGGCATTGCGAGTGGTTGCTAAAGAACAGGTTCGTAAAGAAGTAGCAAAAAATGATGAAGTAGGAAACTTGCTAGTTAATGTTTGGAATGTATTAACCGAACAACCCGATACACGTAGTTGGCAAACGTTACCAGCACAAGTTTATAGTAGTAGCGAAATAGTTGAAGCGGGTGAATATGAGTTGGAATTTGGACTTAATAGTTACAAAGTAAATGTAGATGAAGGCAAAACTGTGTTGGTTTGGATCTCAAGACAAGGAACAAACGCTACGTTTTGGCATAAGCAACTAGGGAGTTTGTAATGAAGAAATTAGCGATGATGCTAATGGTGGCCATGACCTTAATTGGTTGCTCAAAAAATTCTGCGGGATTGAGCATTGATGGCCAGTCACAAAATGTTATGTTTGGTGATGCTGTTCTTGGGGGGCGACTGCTTGTCGATAATATCGCGACCAAAGATGTACAAGGTCATGCGCGTGGTATTGTTACTTTAACCAGCCAATATACTGGCGATCAACATATTCAATATCGTTTTTACTGGTATGACAATGATGGGCTAGAAGTTAATACCAATCAAGCGGCTTGGAAGCAAAAAATTGTGAGGGGTTTTGAGACGCTATCGTTTTCTGAAGTGTCGATTAATCCAACTGGCAAACAATTCCGTGTTCAAATACGTGAAGCAAATAAGTAAGGATAAAAAATGAAGAAAGGTGTTATAGCGCTACTTGGACTGTTGGTTATTTTAGGCGGTTGTTCAAATAAAGTGAGTTATGGTGACGCACAAGAAGCGGAAACCACTACCATTGATTTTGGATCGACTGATTTGCAAAAAATTGCTGGAGAAATGGTGGATAGCATGCTGACCTCTGGGTCGGTTGCAGCGATTACCCAAAATAATCGTCCGATTGTATTTGTTGAACGCATTAAAAATAAAACCAGTGAGCATATTGATACGGAATCTATTACTGATTCAATGAGCACTAAAATGCTAAATTCAGGTAAATTTCGCTTTGTTGATATGGAGCGAGTAGAGTCAGTACGTACACAATTGGATTTTCAAAATAACGACGAGCTAGTCGACCAAAGTAGTGCCATTCAGTTTGGTAAAATGGTTGGAGCTCAATATATGTTGTATGGAAATTTAGCCAGTATCGTAAAACAATCAGGCAGCGACAAAGATGTTTACTATAAAATGACCATGCGTTTAATGGATTTAGAAACAGGGTTACTTGAATGGGCTGATGAGACTGAAATTCGTAAAAATGAATCTAAGAGTTTACTCGGGTTTTAAACCTATTGTTGAAAATATGTTAGTAAAGCTCTTTTAGTCTGTAACGATCTGATTATTGTAATAGCTTATTGAAAACTACTTGATTAGAAGCTTATTTGTTAAAAAGAGGACTCTCCGTGAAAATGACATGGAATGAAGCTAAATCGCTTGATGGGTCGTTGCTTTCACTGGAGCGCTTTTTTGGTTTTCCTCCCAAAATGGCCGAAATATTAGCAGGAGGACTAACAAATAGGTGTTGGAAAATCACCTCACACACCAATGTTCCATATGTTTGGCGTTCAGTTTCTAATCAATTATTTTATTTTTCTGTTTCTAGACAGAAAGAATATCAAGTATTACAAGCGCTTAAAGAGTGTCGTTTTGCTCCTGACCCTATTTACCTAAGTGAGCAAGGTTTACTGGTTGAATGGATAGAAGGCCGCGTTAGCGAAAAGACATTGACCGAGTCACAACTTATTCAAGCGCTTTGTAGTATTCATGACGTAACACTCCATGATAAATCACTGCCGTTGTTCTCATTTACTGCCAAAGTCGATGGCTATTGGCATAAGCTTAACCCAGAATTTAAAACCGCCAATCGACAGAAAGTATATAATCAGTACAGAACGTTACCCTCAATACCTACTGTTGAGCCAGTATTATGTCATTTCGATTTAGCTAGTTACAATATAGTAATCACAAAACAAGGTCTTCGAATTATTGATTGGGAGTATGCTGCGGTAGGTGATCCGCGCATGGATCTTGCCATGACCATTGAATTGTCCGACCACAACATAGCCACTAGTGTCGCGAACTATTGTCAGAGAAGAAGAATTGACAAAATCGACCACTGGATAGATAGCGTTAATCAATGGATACCGAGAAACAGAATGATGGCGATGCTGTGGTATTTAATTGGTTATCAGATGTGGCAAGATGTAAATTATTTACAGCAAGCGATGCGAATTGAAGCATCGTTGTAGATAATTAATTTACCCTTTGATTTTAGTGGTTTTTTATGTGAAAAATGACTAAACTTAATATAATTCGTAGTAGATCTATCATCGAACCGACAAGGAAAGGGGAGTACCATGATAATTTATTTACACGGTTTTGATTCGACAAGCCCAGGCAATCACGAGAAAGTACTTCAACTCCAGTTTATTGACGACGATGTTCGCTTTATTAGTTACAGTACGCTTCACCCTAAACATGATATGGCACATTTGTTAAAAGAAGTGCATAAAGCGATAGAGCAAGCTGATGACCCTCATCCAATTATTTGTGGTGTGGGGCTCGGTGGATTTTGGTCTGAACGAATCGGTTTTTTATGTGGTATCAAACAAGTTATTTTCAATCCAAACCTTTATCCTGCCACTAATATGATGGGTAAAATCGATCGCCCTGAAGAGTATGATGATATCGCGACCAAATGTGTCGAAAAATACCGTATAAAAAATAAAAATCGCTGTTTGGTTATTCTTTCTAAATCAGATGAATTACTCAATAGTGACGCTACGGCTGAAGCCTTAAAAGATTATTACGATATTATTTGGGACGAAACTCAAGAACATAAATTTAAAAAAATCTCTCAACATTTACAAGCAATTAAAGCCTTTAAACAATCTTAGGTAATACTCGTTATTATATAAATAATATTATAAAGATAGCCTCAAATATGAGGCTATCTTTATATGTACAATCATATTTTTTAAGTAGTACAATAATATTAAATATTTTAGCTACAATTTAATATGAATTCGATTCAATAACCATTAGTTAAATTCCTGCATATTACCATTTTCAATTTATTAGAGCCTGTCCCTTTAGTTGAGAGCCTGTCCCTTTAGTTGTTACGTCAAAGTCATTACTTTTTGGTGCCTGTCCCGTTAATGAATCGGTGCCTGTCCTGTTAACATGTAAGTTCTTTAATTTTTTAACGTGGTTGTCTTTTAAATAGAACTCGAATTTTGTTGTTACAATTGAGTATTTTAAGTTAACTAAAACAAGTGAAAGTGTGATCTAATGCAAAAAAATCTTGCGGTCAACTATGACCGATATATAATGCGGTAATTATTTTTTTTGATGTATATCAATAAAAATAAATTAAATAAAAGAGTGAGCATAAAATATAGAAGCTTACCGATTATTCATCATACAAATAAAACCAGCCCAACGTGGAAGGCATACAGAATCCCATAACTTGAATATATTCAGGTTATTTATATTTTTAATTTACAGGAGTGCTTATATGACTCGAATTATTGTTGTTGGCGGTGGTGCTGGCGGATTGGAGTTAGCGACCAAACTTGGAAACAAACTTGGGCGTAAGAATAAAGCTGAAATAATGCTAGTAGATAGAAAAGGTAGCCATTTGTGGAAACCATTGTTGCACGAAGTAGCTACAGGATCGCTTGATGAAGGTGTCGATGCGATTAGTTATCGCGCTCATGCAAAAAATCATTATTTTGATTTTCGTCTAGGCAGCTTGGAAAATATTGACCGTGAACGTAAAGTGATTACGTTAGCGGATCTAAAAGATGAAAATGGTGAAATTCTTATTCCTCAGCGAGAGCTTGAGTACGATATATTGGTGATGGCTATTGGCTCCACTTCTAATGATTTTAATACGCCAGGAGTGAGAGAGAATTGCATATTCTTAGATAGCCCTGAGCAAGCTCACCGTTTCCGCACTCAAATGAACAACGAGTTCTTGAGGTTACATGCAAAGGGTGAAGGTACGGTTGATATTGCTATAGTCGGAGCAGGTGCAACAGGCGTTGAGTTATCTGCGGAGTTACATAATGCCATTAAAGAGCTGAGAACGTATGGGTTTGGCGATTTAGATTCAAGTCGGTTGAACGTTAATTTAGTTGAAGCCGGTGAGCGCATTTTACCAGCGTTGCCACCAAGAATTTCATCTTCTGCTCATCAAGAGTTGACTAAGCTTGGTGTCACAGTAAGAACCGCAACAATGGTGACTAAAGCAGAAGCTGATGGTTTAACCACTAAAGATGGTGAAAAAATTCACGCCCATATTATGGTTTGGGCTGCAGGAATCAAAGCACCAGATTTTATTAAAGATATAGCAGGTTTAGAAACCAACCGCATTAACCAACTTGTAGTAACGGATACTTTGCAAACAACGCGCGATGACAACATTTTTGCTATCGGGGATCTTGCACAGTGTACTCAAGCAGATGGTTCTTTTGTTCCGCCAAGAGCTCAGGCTGCTCATCAAATGGCTAGCCAAGTGTATGTGAATATTATGGCTAAATTGAATGGTAAAACGCTTAAGCCTTATGTTTATAAGGATCATGGTTCTTTGGTGTCACTAAGTCGTTTTTCTACTGTTGGTAGCTTAATGGGTAATTTAACTAAAGGCTCGATGATGATAGAAGGACGTATTGCTCGTGTGGTTTATATTTCTTTATATCGTATGCATCAAATGGCCCTTCATGGCATGGTTAAAACAGCATTGATGATGTTGGTCGGACGAATTAATAGGGTACTTAGACCTAATCTTAAACTCCATTAATAATGATATAATGATTATTAAGCCACGCTTTGAGCGTGGCTTTTTTACACTTCTAAAGAGATTTTTTTGATAAGAAAGGTAGAATAATCAGGTAAACTTATTTGTTTATGCACATAGAATGGTTTTTAATCAGGCACCACAGAAAACACCAAGCCATCTTTGGCCATATTATGGTGAATAAAACGGTTTCTCGACAGACCTTCCATATAAGCTCCGCAACTTAACGCGACGCTATGACTGGCGATATTATGCGGATCACACACTATCTCTAATCGGGTTAGTTGTAGCCTTTCAAAGCTGAAAGTAATTAATGCATCGAGTGCCTCTTTGGCAAAGCCATTGCGTTGGTAGTCATCAGCAATCCAATACCCTAAGGTAGCAGAATTGGATATCAGATGAATCTCTGTGATTGCTACCATACCGATAAATAAGTGGTTTTTTCGAGTAAATATGCCAAAGCCATAGGACAAACCTTTGTTCCAATTTAGACGATTGGCTCGAATAAATTCCTGAGCATCACATTGGTCAAATTGGTTATGACACCAGTCCATCCATTGATGTAAAGAGGTTGAGTGAGAAATGCATTTGGATAAGATATAGCTATCTTGCTGCCGTAGTATTTTTAAATGTAATCGTTGCGTTAATATTTCAGTATCTGGCGTCATTATTGAATTATCTTTGAAAATATGAAAGCGCCTTTTAGCGCTTTCATAAATAGGTCTATTGTACTTTTCGTACTTGAACAATAATACCCAATAATGGGTGATCTAAGTAATGGGTTTCGCTGCTTCTCATCCGGCGTTTCTGTACCATTCGATAGCTTTTAAGAAACCTTTCTTGTTGAACAATGGGCGTGATCTGTTTCATTTCACCAAACTGTACCGTGTCGTCTGATTCTTCCGAGCCGATATTAATATTTTGTCCTGGGCTTTCAATCTCCCTAGTTCCAGGCGCTTTTAAGTCCAAAGTGGTTTCTAGAAACAGATAATGTTGAACATAAACTTGAAGTTCACCATCTAACTCATACAGTGGGCTATCGATAGTTAGTTCATTAAATTCACTGGGGTTGTTATTTGCTACGTTAACCTTTTCACTGCCATCGGCATTGAAGGCAGTAGAGTAATCTTTGCCTGCTCGGATATGAAATTTGGGTGCATAGGCTTTACCTTGGTCACCTTGACGCCATACTTTGTGCATTAGCACTTGGTAGCCTGCGTGTTTGTTTAGCCTATTAACTTGATTTGACAGTTGGTAACTGTTGCGAATAGAGACACCTTTGCTTTGTTTGTATGCAGTATCTTCAAAAGAGCCAACAGTAGAAAAATCAATAGGCGGTAAATGGTTTGGCCATGATTCACTTTGTTGTTCTGGGTCGACTAATCGTTTGAAAATAATCAGCTCTATATCAAACTGCCGTGCTGCCGCAGGTAAGGAGATAATTAAGAGCAGTATAGTGACCAGTTTTTTCATTTTGACTCCACAAAATTGGTTTGGTTGCGTTGAGCACATTTTTCGTGTGTTGATATTTTAGCTATCAATAACTATCAAGCGCTTTTGGGCATTCTATTTTGTTGAAATTGTTCAAGCAAATCAGATATAAAGCGAATTCTTTCACGTCTATCTGTTAAGGGTACCGCAAATTTAAGTTTTGTTGGTCCTTCCATACTATATTTTTGCGCGTGTCCTTGTAACAGTTTAACTAAAAACATTGGGTTAATGTCCGCATTAGGATAGAACTCTATATAGCCACCTTTATCATGTGCTTCAATTTTTTTCACATCAATAGCGGCAGCGTTAAGTTTTACTTCGTTAATAGAGAGTAAGTTTTTAGCGGCATCTGGTAAAGAACCAAACCGGTCAATAAGCTCAACTTTCATCTCCATCAGTTGACTATGATCCTTAACGCTAGCAATTCGTTTGTACATGGACAAACGAGTGTTTACATCCATAATATAATCATCAGGTAGTAACGCTGGTAGCCGTAGTTCAACTTCTGTTTGTTCTTTCAATAAATCATCTAATGAAGGCTCTTTTCCTTCTTTTAGTGCTGCGACCGCTTGCTCTAGCATTTCCATATACAGAGTGAAGCCAACAGAGTGTATTTGGCCACTTTGTTCATCACCTAGAAGTTCGCCTGCGCCGCGTATTTCAAGGTCATGAGTCGCAAGGGTGAAGCCTGCTCCGAGATCTTCCAATGAGGCAATAGCATCAAGGCGCTTTATCGCATCTTTGGACATGGCTTTTGGGTGAGGAGTGAGTAAGTAAGCGTAAGCTTGATGGTGTGACCGACCAACACGTCCACGTAATTGATGCAGTTGTGCTAGACCAAGTTTATCGGCTCTATCCATTATGATGGTATTTGCCGTTGGTACATCAATACCGGTTTCAATAATGGTTGTACAGACCAGCAAATTAAAGCGTTGATGATAGAAGTCGTTCATTATGCGTTCAAGTTCGCGTTCACGCATTTGTCCGTGAGCGGTGACGACTCTGGCCTCTGGTATTAATTTAGCCAGATCTTCTGCCACTTTATCAATTGTTTCTACTTGATTATGTAAGAAGTAAACTTGTCCTCCGCGCATAATTTCACGTAATACCGCTTCGCGTGTAACACTATCTTCGCTTTGTCGCACAAAGGTTTTAATCGCTAAGCGGCGTGCGGGTGGCGTTGCAATAATCGACAGATCTCGCATACCGCTCATCGCCATATTTAAGGTACGAGGAATAGGAGTCGCCGTTAAGGTTAAAATATCAACATCGGCACGCATTGCTTTCACTTTTTCTTTTTGACGAACTCCAAAGCGATGCTCTTCATCGACAATAAGCAAGCCTAAATCTTTAAAAGTGATGCTATCTTGCAGAAGTTTATGTGTTCCGATGAGAATATCAACTTTTCCATCTGCAGCATCACTAAGAATTTGTTTTTGTTCTTTAGCGGACTTAAAGCGAGAAAGGACTTCGACTCGAATAGGCAAATTCGCAAATCTATCACGGAAGTTTTCAAAATGTTGCTGTGCTAACAATGTAGTCGGGACAAGCACGGCAACTTGTTTTTCATTATCTGTGCAAACAAAAGCAGCGCGCATCGCGACTTCTGTTTTACCAAAACCAACATCGCCGCAGACTAATCTATCCATTGCTTTTGGTTGGCACATATCTGACATTACGGCGTTAATAGCAGTTGCTTGGTCTTCTGTCTCTTCAAATGGGAATGTTGAGGTGAACGTCGCATATTGCCCTCGGTCTAACTTAAACTTATAACCGGGTTTGAGTTCTCTTTTTGCATAAACGTCCAATAGTTCAGCTGCTACATCACGAACTTTTTCTGCCGCTCGTCGACGAGCCTTGGCCCACGTTTCACTGCCGAGTTTGCTAATTGGTGCGCTATCTTCTGCGCCACCAGAATAGCGACTAATGAGATTTAAAGACGCGACAGGTACATATAATTTGGCGTCATTGAGATATTCTAACGTGACGTATTCCGTTTTTAATCCACCTGCCTCTAGCGTTTGTAAGCCAATATAGCGACCAATACCATGATCGATATGCACAACTGGCTGCCCTTCTTTTAGTTCGGCTAAGTGGCGTACAACAGTATCACTGTTGACGGCTTTGCGATCTTTACGGCGTCGTTGAATGACTCTGTCACCTAATAGGTCACTTTCGCAAATAAAAGCAAAGTTGGGAGCGTTATGCACAAAACCATGTTCGGTTAGACCAATGACCATTGTGTACTTTTGATCACTGTTAAGGGCTTCAGTTAGCGACCCCATTTCAACTGGTCTTAGCTTAATTCTTTGCAATAGTTCTAAAAGTGCTTCTCTGCGTCCTTCTGACTCAACAGAAAAAATGATTTGGCCATCATAGCTTTCACTAAATTGTCGCAGAGCAGCTAAAGGTTCTTTATTTTGTTGTTTAGCGTGCAGCTCTGGTAATGATTCAATGTCAGAGTTAGTTCTTCCTGCTCGAGTTTGAATTTTTTCTATCGAAAGTTGTGCGACTGGTTTTTGTTTGAAGTGAGAATAAAGCTCGTCTTTTTTTAACCATAAGTCTCGTGGTTCGAGTAGCGGACGTAATGGATCTATTTTTCTTTGTTCATATCGGTAGTCTACGTCAGCCAAAAACGTATCGATAGCCCCTTCAATATCGCCAACATTAATAAGTAATGTTTGCTCAGAAATATAGTCAAATAACGTTTCTGTATGATCAAAAAACAGAGGTTGCCAATATTCAATTCCGGCAGGCCATGTTCCTTTGGTCACTTGCATGTAAATGGATTCAGGCTCGCGTCTGGCTTCAAACTTCTGTCTCCAGCGCCCTCTAAACTCTTCAATCGCTTGTTTAGATGTCGGAAATTCGTGGGCTGGTAATAAGCGAATATTATCTATGGTTTCAATCGTTCGCTGATTTTCAGGATCAAATGTACGAATGGTATCAATTTCGTCATCAAAGAAGTCGATTCTAAACGGATCGTTACTGCCCATTGGGAAAAGATCGATGATTGAGCCTCGGTTAGCATATTCACCGGGACCGAATACTTGGTCGACATTTCGATAACCTGATTTTTCAAGTTGAATACGGAGTTTGTCTAACGAATAAAGATCACCAGTTTTGACCATTAATGTGTGTTGCATTAGGAAATCTCGTGGAGATTGCCTTTGAAGTAATGTACTGACAGGCACTATTGTGATGCCATTCGACTGCGTCGGCAGTTGGAAAAGTTTTGCTATGCGTTCGGATATAATCTCTTGGTGAGGCGAAAAATTATCGTAAGGCAACGTTTCCCAATCTGGAAAAAGATTTACTTGTGAAGGGTAAAATTGCTCTAATTCAGCCAGTAACTTTAATGCTAGTTGTGGATCAGGGACAATAAGCAATGTGTGGCCATTATGCTGCTGAGCCATTTCTGATATAGCTAAAGGTAGAGAGCCACCTATTAGGTTGCCTAGATACTTTTTGTCGCCTGGTTTACTTGGGGAGACAATGGAAAACAGTGATTTATTATTCGACATGATTATTTATTTTGGCGGTCTATTGAACGTTGACGTAATAGTTTTTGTTGTTGATACAGGGCGGCTTTAATTAGTAGATCTTGGTCGATATCTCGAAGTCGTTGGTAGGTTAGGGTGATTTCATAACCTTGTTCTAATTCTTTACACTCGACAACTTTTGCATAGCAATATATTGCAGCAGGTGGATGATCTAAGAAAAGTTTTACTCTTACCAATGAAGCTGTCGCTAAGGTTGTATTACTTTTATAGCTAAACTGGCTGGCACCAAAACTGGTAGTGAAGCAGCGAAATTCCTCTTTATCTTGCTGTGCAAGCATAAACGTAAGCAGTAAATTTAGCTTGCCATTTTGATGATCAAGCAATTGAACAACATGTTTGAAGTCGCTATTTTTTAGTTCGTTCATGGCGCTTTCAGTTAAGCTGTCGAGTTGACTAAATTCACTGGCGACAATAAACGGTGCAGGAACTTCCGAAATAAACTCATTTTGGTTAGGCAAAATAAAACCGTTATCTAGTGGTTCGACATTCGCTGTCAGTTTATGGTGGACTGTAAAAAATTCTTGTTGATCCATGCCTTGATTCCTTTTGGGTAACCTTTTGATTATCGTCATGTCTGGCAACATAGCAAGGAATGCGTCCTATTCCTTACAGAATTTTTTACTTTTTGTTTATTTCTATCACTTTGTACTCTATTTCTAGCACTTTCCGCTATAAACTGAGACAAATAATCGTTACATTAATCTCATTCTCAATACTTGGTGTGTTATCCATGTTTCATCCTGTCTCAGTATTTATCGGTTTGCGTTACCTTAGGGGTCGGTCGGGGGATCGTTTTAGTCGCTTTGTCTCGATTATGTCTACTGTCGGTATTACGATTGGTGTTATGTCTCTGGTTACTGTTCTTTCGGTAATGAATGGATTTGAATCACAGCTTAAAAATCGTATTTTAGGTGTCCTTCCGCAAGCGGTTATTCATCAAGATCAGGAAAAAACCCAGTATAGTTCTTCTCCACCGGAATTTTTGTCGGCTATTTCACAAGTAAAACATGTGGCACCTTTAGTTCGGAGTGAGGCGGTTATTCAAAGCCCTGCACAACTTTCAGCCGGCATATTACTTGGAATAATGCCGTTAGAGAACGATCCAATCGCACATTATTTAATGGGTGGTAAGCTTGAGAATTTGCAAGCCGGTGAATACAAAATCTTTTTGGGACATACGTTAGCACGGAACATGAAAGTATCCATCGGTGACAAAGTACGTTTGATGGTGACCAGTGCTAGCCAGTTCACGCCATTAGGACGCATTCCTAGCCAACGTAATTTTACCGTAGCAGGGATGTTTAATACGGGTTCGGATGTTGATAGCCAGTTAATGATTGGCCATATCGAAGATATCGGTCGCTTGATGAAATATACCTCGGAGACGATCTCTGGATGGCGACTATTTTTTGATGACCCGTTTATTGTGTCAGAATTAGCGACCACTTCACTTCCAGACGGCTGGTTTTGGAGTGATTGGAGAGAGCAAAGAGGTGAGCTTTTTCAAGCAGTAAGAATGGAAAAAAACATGATGGGCTTGATGCTTGGATTAATTATTGGTGTGGCTGCGTTTAATATTATATCGGCTCTGATTATGGTGGTGATGGAAAAACAATCTGAAGTGGCCATTTTGAAAACACAAGGTATGACAAACAAGCAAATTTTGACTGTGTTTATGGTGCAAGGTGCGAGTAGTGGTGTAATAGGGGCATTAGTTGGTGGTGGATTAGGTATGTTACTGGCAAGTAATTTGAACTCTATTCTTAGTACTGCGGGTGTCACGTTATTTTCGACCGGTGCCCAATTACCTATTAGTATAGAACCAATTCAAATAGCCATTGTTCTTATATCGGCAATTTTATTGAGTTTATTGGCAACGCTTTACCCTTCTTATAAGGCGTCGTCAGTTAAGCCTGCAGAAGCGTTACGGTATGAGTAGTAGCGAATAAAACAAATTAAAAACAGCGTTATGCATTACCTATTCATAACGCTGTTTGCTTTTTTTTCCCTGTAGCCGACAGTTAATGTGCAACGGCCAATTTAGATTTACGCACGTTGATCATAATGGCGAGACATAATGCTCCAATACAAGCAAATGAAATAATAGTGGTACCAAAGGTGATTCCTACCGCCAAAGCGAGCCATATGAGTCGTTCTAGTTTTGACAGATAATCGGCAAAGTAACCTTCGATACTACCAGCAAATGCAACGACTAATGCTATGGTGTAAATGGTTGCGAGTGCGAAGTCTGGTATTTGGCTACTATCGAAAATCAAGCCAGAAAACGCCATCATCAATGGAATCAAGAAGAAGCCTTGTGCCAGTTTGAATGCTTGAACGGCTGATTTCATTGGTGAAGCCTTAGCTATCCCAGCTCCTGCGAATGCGGCTAATGCGATAGGAGGGGTGACGTTAGATGTTTGGGATAACCAAAATACAATCATATGCGCTGCCAATAAGCCAACACCAAAATCAAGTAGAGTAGGGACTGCCATTATTGACAATACAATGTAAGCCGCAGTAACGGGTAACCCCATGCCTAATATTACGGCAGCTAAGGCTATTAACGCCAAAGCAGCAAATAAATGGCCACCAGAAAGAGCGATAAGGAATTGGGTAAATTGTAGTCCGATACCAGTTTGCCCGACCACACCCACAACGATACCCGCCGTTCCACACGCTAGTGATATTGGCAATGCTAATAAAGCACCTTCTTTCATTCCTTCAAAGAATAATGCCAAATTTATGCGGCTATGTTTTCTGCACAGTGATGCTAATAAAATAGCAGCACAGCCTGAAATACCAACCAGCACTGGTGAATAGCTCATTAATAATAATGCGGTGATTAATACTAATGGAACAAGAAAGTGCCACCCACGCTCAAGAACGACCTTAATCTGTTCTACACTGTCCATGCCTTTTAAGCCGAGTTTACAAGCCATAATGTGCACATAGAGCAGAGTACAAGCGAAGTAAAGAATGGCTGGCATGATGGAAACTAACAGTATTTCGCTGTATGGAATCCCAGTGAACTGCGCCATAACAAATGCACCAGCGCCCATTACAGGCGGCATTATTTGCCCTCCAGTCGATGCTGCTGCTTCTATACCTGCGGCTTGCTCTGGTTTGTAGCCTAGCTTTTTCATCATTGGAATGGTGAGTGAGCCAGTTGTGACTGTATTAGCAATAGCCGAGCCAGATATTGAGCCTAATGCTGCCGATGAAATGACACTTGCTTTAGCTGGGCCGCCTCTATATTTTCCGGCGATAGAAAAAGCACTATCAATAAAGAACTTACCCGCGCCTGTTACTTGCAAAAAGGCGCCGAATAACACAAAGATAAAGACCACCCCGGCGGCAATAGCTAGCGGTGCACCATAGACTCCATTGGTCGAATAAATATGGAAACGAATAATATCTTCTAACGGAAACCCGTTGCTCGCAATTTGATCCGGCAAATAATTCCCAAACATAGCGTAGGCGAGAAAGATTAATGCAATCGCTACCATGACAAGCCCAACGGTACGCCGAGTGGCTTCTAACAGTAATACGATAATGATGCATCCGGCTAATTTGTCATAACCGACGATCCCGTCTAGTAAAAAGGTAATGTCGTCGTAGTCAAAGGATACAATACGCCATGTGGCCCAAAATACGAGAACGCAACAGATTAGGTCGATAACTCGACCCATTAAATATAGTAAAGCGCTATGTCGTTTGGATACGATTGGATGAGAAAGAAACACCAGAATAATCACCCAGCTAAGGTGTATGGGACGAAATACTGGTGCAGATATATCAGCAGTTATTCCCTGCCAAATCTGAAATACAGACAAGGCGATAGCCGCGATAGCGGCTATTTTTATGGATGATTCGACCAGAAACTGCTGAATGGATAAAGCTTGTCGCATAAAATACTCCACTCTTTTTATACTTATTTTTAAACCAGATGTTAGATCTATAGTGTATCTACTCAGTCATATTTCATGCTAATAAGTGGATAGTCATATAGGTCGAGTATCGGTTTATTTCGATTGTTCGTCGAAATATTTTTGCGCACCAGCATGAATTGGTACACCGCTGAGCTTATGCATGTTTTCTAGCGTTGTATATTGCGTTACTTTGATAGCTTGGCGGACTTGGTCTATATTTTCGAACATAGATTTGGTCATTTTATAGATCAGATCTTCATCAGTGTTTTTGTTTACAACTAATACGTTCCATACTGCTGGAGTATTAAATTTAGGGACATTATTGTAGCTATTAGCAGGGATTTCTAACGGTTGAAAAGATGGAATCTCTTTAGCTATTGCTGCAAGTTGTTCTGGTGTAAAAGAGATCATTTTAATATCACGAGTGAGTGCCAATTCTGTCACCGCACCCACACCTAAACTACCAACAATAACTCCCGCATCAATTTGTCCATTGGCTAATGCAGAAGTGGTGGCGGTGTAGTTTAAACTTTGAGATCTTAAGTCACTTTCATCGATACCTAATACAGATAAAATACCGATAGCACTGGTTCGAGTACCTGAGCCCGGCGCACCAAGTGATACTTTTTTGCCTTTTAGATCGTTAATATTGGTAATGTCTGAATCAGCCGGAACCATGAAGTGCACGACGTTTGGATATAATGCAGAGATAACAGCAACATCCATTTTGCGAGGGAAAGGTTTAATACCTTGGTGAGCTTTTTCCACTACGCTACCCATCGCAATGCCTGCTAACTGTTTAGATGTGGCAACTTTTATACTGTTTTCTACGGAACCTGCGGTAACTTCCGCTCTCATATTGAAATCTGGAAGAGTTTCGCCCCAAACTTTTGCTAATGTCCCTCCTAATGGATAGTAAGTGCCGCTTTGGCTGCCAGTACCAATGGTATAATTTTCAGCAAAAGCAGAGAACGAGAGTATTCCTGAAGCGACAAGCGTTAGAAGCTTTTTATTAATTGCCATCATGTTACATTTCCTTTTGTATCAATAACGAATGATTGAGAGCAGAGAATAGACTGGATTCAACCATTTAACTTATAACACTTTAGTCTATATACCAGCATTTACATAGGTGCAAGTTTTGTGTATTCGAGTGTCTATATATATAAAAACGCCTCGCAGAATATCTATAATTGGTCAGTCTATCCGTGCTATCATTATTTATAACACTTTGTTTTAACTTGGTCATATATGGCTGCTCTAGATGTGAATTACCTATTAAAATGCGAATCAATTAGCAAGATATACCGAGAAGGTGCGATGGAGACTGAAGTTTTAAAAGGCGTCAGTTTTTCAATGCAGCAGGGTGAGCTTGTTTCTATTATTGGTACATCCGGTTCTGGAAAAAGTACTTTATTACATATTTTAGGTGCGCTTGACGACGCAACTCAAGGTACGGTTGAATTCTTAGGACAAGATTTGGCTAGCTTCAGTGCGAATAAACAAGCAAAAGTCAGAAATCAACATATTGGTTTTGTGTATCAATTTCATCATCTTCTATCTGACTTTTCAGCTCTGGAAAACGTAGCTATGCCGTTGCTAATAGCAGGTCAACCAGCAAGTTTTGCTAAAGAACAAGCTGCAGAGTTACTGGCTAAAGTAGGCTTGTCTCATCGAATAGAACATAGGCCGTCTGAGCTTTCTGGCGGAGAAAGGCAACGAGTAGCCATTGCTCGAGCGTTAGTGAATAAGCCAGATTTAGTGTTAGCGGACGAACCAACTGGCAATTTAGATCATGTCACCGCGCTTGCAATTTATGACTTAATGCGCCAGTTAAACCGTGAATCAGGGACTGCTTTTTTAGTGGTTACTCATGATGGTGAGTTAGCTGGAAAAATGGATAAACAATTTAATATGAAAGATGGTTTGCTAACCAACACTGCTCAGACCATGAATGCAGCGGAGATTTGATTTGTTTTCTTCCCTATCTTTCTTGATTGGTCGCCGTTTTAGTGGTGGTAAACAGCGCAACAAAATGGTGTCGTTTATTTCTATCTCTTCTACGCTTGGTATTGCTATTGGTGTTGCTGTTATTATTATCGGTCTTTCTGCAATGAATGGGTTTGAGAAAGAACTGAACAATCGCGTCTTGTCTGTTGTGTCTCATGGCGAGTTTGAAGGTGTCAGTGGTGAGATAACAGAATGGCAACAAATCATGGACCAAGCACTGTTGCATGATAAAGTGACCGGTTCTGCACCTTATGTACGTTTTACGGCTCTTGCTGAGCGTGGGCAAAACATAAAAGCGATAGAAGTAAGAGGAGTTGACCCAGAGTTAGAATCAACCGTTTCTAGCTTAGTGGAGTTTATTCCTCAAAAAATATGGCAGAATTTTCAAGCAGGCCAGAGGCAAGTTATATTGGGCAAAGGAGTTGCTGATAATTTAGGCCTTACGGAAGGGGATTCGATAACACTGCTGATTCCTGCTTTAAATGTTGCAGTTAATAAAGTACAAGCGCCGAAAAGAGTACGAGTTAAAGTTGCAGGGTTACTGACATTAGGCGGGCAAATTGACCACGCTTTAGCATTAGTTCCTTTAAAAGATGCGCAAGAGTACGCTAAGTTAGGTTCGTCTGTTACCGGTGTTGCAATAAAAACAAGTGATGTTTTTAATGCACCTTTATACGTTAGGCAGATCGGTAATCAACTAGAGAGCTATGTTTACCTAAAAAGTTGGAAGCAAAAATACGGTTTTCTTTATCGAGATATTCAATTAGTGCGTACTATTATGTATTTAGTTATGGTGCTTGTTATTGGTGTTGCCTGTTTTAATATCGTGTCGACACTGATGATGGCGGTGAAAGATAGAGCGTCCGAAATCGCGATATTACGTACCATGGGCGCAACAGACGGTTTGATTCGGCGAATATTTATTTGGTTGGGTGTTCTATCTGGGGTGCTAGGCAGCCTTGTTGGCAGTCTTGTTGGAGTGGTGGTCGCCTTAAATTTAACTGGATTAATTACCGGATTAGAGCGGCTTATAGGACATAAATTCTTATCGGGTGATATCTATTTTGTCGATTTTCTTCCTTCTCAAGTTAATAGTTCAGATGTGTTAATAGTGTCGGGTACGGCTATTGTTTTGAGTTTATTGGCCACGTGGTACCCAGCAACAAAAGCGAGTCAAATGAATCCAGCTCGCGTATTGAGTTCTAAATAGTCACTAATTAGTGACCGGAATAAAAAGAGAAGCTGACCTTTTGGGTCAGCTTCTCTTTTTTTGTCTACATGCAAATAGTTCTCACCATGCATCTGCAAAGTCGCTCGCAGCAATGGATGATTGAGCCATATCGAAAATCAAAATAGGTTATCGTGTTTGTCTTTGTTGCCAGCTTCTCACAACGGAATAACGCCATAAACCACGGATACCAAAATAACCAATAGTAGCGGCTATTAAGCCACAGATTAAGCAACCCAATAGAAAGGGGGGACCGATGGTGCTCATCTGGTTGACTAAAAAGTCCCAAGAAAGTTCAAAGTGAAAACCTTGCCTAGGGACATGCATAAGACGAGCGCCTACTTTATAACAGCCGTAAAACATAATAGGCATAGTAATAGGGTTGCTTATCCATACTAAAGCGACTGCAAGGGGAAGATTAACACCGAATACTATTGCCATACCTGCTGACATAATCATTTGGCTTGGCAAAGGAACGAAAGCAATAAATAGCCCTAGAGCAAACGCCCCCGATGCAGAGCGTCTATTTAGACACCACAAGTTGGGATTATAAAGCACATTGCCGAATATTTTTAACGCCTTTTGGCGTTTGATCACTTCGGGATTTGGCATGAAGCGCTGTATGAACTTTCTTGGCATTACGACAATGACTCTCTTTGGCTACCACTGGAATATTGTTGTTTTTATTGTGACCACACTGACTTTTCCATACTGGCCGTTTCCTCCAGTTATCCAAAGTGTCGTCGTACTACTCGTATTGACTATAGCAAGTTATCAAATATCGCAGCTTTATTGGCTCCGAGGTCTGTTGCTAGCGCTTATTTCTGTCTCTGTACATAGTTATTATTTTCAAATGAAGATAGATACTACATTCCGTGAAGGTAATGATACTACCATAGTTGCCCGAGTTGACAGCTTTTTTAAAAAAATAACCCATGGCAATGAATACATACTTAGATTTGAATCAATTAATGGAGATAAGATCCCATTTGTTTTTCAACCATCGGTAAAGGTAGTAACGTCAGAATCATTAAAACTGTTGCTCGGAGAGCAGTGGCGCCTTCAAGTTAAAATTAAACCAGTATACGGTCGTCTTAATGAAAGTGGCTTTGATCAAGAACGTTACTTTATTAGTCAAGGCTTGTATGCCAAAGGTAAAGTTATAGATGAACGCTCGGCTATACGCTTGCAAGTATCTTCTTCGTGGCGATTTAAACTGTATCAAAATGTTCGTCAACACATTAAAGGCACGACTAATCAAGCTATTTTGCTGGCGCTAAGTTTTGGTGAGCGTAGTTTATTGACTAAGCAAAATTGGCAACAACTGAAGAATAGTGGATTGATCCACTTAGTAGCGATATCTGGTTTACATATCGGTATCGCTTACCTTTTTGGTTGGAAAGTTGGCTGTATGGTACGTCTGTTATTAACCAACTGGTTTAGTGCGCCTTTAGTTTTTGCATTAGTGACGGCAAGCAGTTATGCATGGTTGGCTGGCTTTAGTTTATCGACATTGCGTGCTTTATATATGTGTGCTTTGTTTGGTTTTTTTTCTTATTTTGGGCTGAAATTCAATGTACTAAGTATTCTCTTGTGGACGATGGCAGTTTTATTACTGATAGATCCTTTTTCTGTACTATCAGTTAGTTTCTGGCTTTCGTTTTTATCTGTTGCTTCTATCTATGTTTTATCAACGTTACGTTCATTGCATCAGGTAAGTTTGGTCAAAAAAATGATGATAATGCAATTCTCGCTTACTCTGATTATGTTACCAGTCAGTGCATTGATTTTTACTGGATTTAGCCTGAGTTCTTGTTTGTATAATTTGATCTTTATCCCTTGGTTTAGCTTTATCGTGGTTCCTTTGATTTTTGTTGCACTTGGGTTTTCTCTGTTAGTACCATTTTGTGCTGGCTATATTTGGCAGATTGTTGATTTATTATTAATTCCTGTGAGTTGGAGTATTTCATTTGCCAATATGAGTTGGATAAATATTGGTTATCACAATGCATTGTTGATTGTAGCTGCGATTGGTTTTGGTTTAATTAAGCCATTGTTGACGGTTAAGTCATCAATTTTATTTGGATTTAGCTTACTATTTATTAGTTTAAGTATAGGTTTTAAATCCAAGTCAGAATGGCAATTATCTATGCTTGATGTAGGGCATGGCTTAGCTATTTTAATTGAAAAGAATCAGTCTTATTTACTCTATGATACTGGAAATAAATGGGAAAATGGCAGCATTGCTGAATCGGTTATCGAACCAATATTAAGGTATCGAGGTATAAATCGGTTAGATATGCTAATTATTAGCCATACTGATTCTGACCATGCAGGAGGAAAAGAACACATTGAGCAAGTGTTTAATCCTGTTTTAAAATTAAGTAGTCAAGCCATTGATGGTTACCTGCCTTGTGTCGATGGACAAACTTGGAATTGGCAAGGGTTGATTATCTCTGCGTTATGGCCTCCTCGCATCGTTACGCGAGCGTATAATCCGCATTCTTGTGTGATTAAAATTTCAGATGGTGTGTCGAGTGTTTTACTTACTGGCGATATAGAAACCATCGGAGAGTTACTATTGGCACAAAATCCCGCCAAAATCCGGTCGGATATTATGCTTGTTCCTCACCATGGTAGTAAAACATCGTCAACTGATTTATTTTTAGATGCAATTAAACCTACAGAGGGTATGGCTTCTATTGCTCTGGGAAATCAATGGAATTTACCTAATCGCGAAGTGCTAGAAAGGTACGAAATTAGAGATATTATGTGGTTAGATACTGGGCGAGAAGGTCAAATATCGCTTAACTTTACTGCTTCGGGCTGGGAAACCACAAGGGAAAGACAAGCACAATACTTGCATTGGTATAGGCAGAAACTCCGTAAAAGAGTAGAATGATAGGCTAATTACCTTAATAAAATAATGTGTTCCTATGTCTGAAAATCATGATGAGACAACCTTACAAACATTTAAGCGTTTGTGGGTGTATATTCGAAACTATAAAGCTGGTCTTATCGTTGCTATTTTTGCATTAGCTATAAACGCGATAGCTGATACTTATATGATCTCGTTACTAAAACCACTATTGGATGAAGGGTTTGGTAAGGCAGAGTCTGATTTTCTTAAAATACTGCCTTTAATAATTCTGGGCACCATGGTGATCAGAGGGTTAAGTGGTTTTGTTTCTGATTATTGCTTAAGTTGGGTGTCTGGCAACGTTGTTATGACAATTCGTCGTAAATTGTTTAATCACTTTATGCACATGCCAGTCGCCTTTTTTGATCGTGAATCGACAGGCGCTTTGCTGTCACGTATTACCTACGACTCGGAACAAGTTTCTGCTGCAACCAGTAAAGCGTTGGTGAGTATTGTTCGAGAAGGCGTAAGCATTATTGGGTTGCTGTTTTTGATGTTTTGGAACAGTTGGCAATTGTCCATCGTATTGTTAGCAGTTGCACCGTTGGTTGCTTTCGCTATTGGTATCGTCTCTAAGCGTTTTCGTAAAATATCAAAAAACATGCAGTCAGCGATGGGGGTAGTTTCTACTTCCTCTGAACAGATGCTTAAAGGTCATAAAGTAGTATTAAGTTATGGTGGACAAGAGATCGAAAAAAATCGCTTTGATAAAGTCAGTAATTCTATGCGTCAACAGAGTATGAAGCTAGTAGCAGCACAGGCGATGGCGAATCCGATTATTCAGCTTATTGCTTCGATAGCGATTGTTGTTGTGCTTTATCTTGCTAGTATCGATTCCATTCGAAGCGAACTCACTCCAGGCACTTTTGGTGTGGTGTTTTCAGCAATGTTTGGCATGATGAGACCACTTAAAGCTTTAACTAATGTTACCTCTCAATTTCAACGCGGTATGGCGGCGAGTCAAACTTTGTTTGCTCTTATGGACCTAGAGCCAGAAGTGAATGTAGGAACTCGTGAAATCACACGTGCAGAAGGTAATGTTTCAATCAAAAATGTGACATTTACTTACCAAGGCAAAGAAAAGCCGGCATTAGATGACGTAACCTTTGATATGCCGAAAGGAAAAACGATTGCTCTTGTTGGGCGCTCCGGTTCGGGAAAAAGTACAATCGCTAATTTGTTTACTCGTTTTTATGATGTAGATGACGGCGTAATATTACTCGATGACCATAATATTCAAGAGTATACACTTGGTAATTTACGCTCTCAATTTGCCCTCGTATCGCAAAATGTGCATCTATTCAATGATACGATTGCCAACAATATCGCTTATGCAGCCGAGAGTGATTACAGCCGAGAGCAAATAGAAAAGGCTGCGGAGTTGGCACATGCGATGGAATTTATTAATAGAATGCCGGATGGTTTAGATACGGTTATTGGTGAAAACGGTGCGAGTTTATCCGGTGGACAACGACAACGTATCGCTATTGCACGCGCTCTATTGCGCGATGCACCTATCTTGATTTTAGATGAAGCGACGTCTGCGTTAGATACGGAGTCAGAAAAAGCGATTCAAGCCGCGCTCGAAGAATTACAGAAAGATAAAACAGTATTGGTTATTGCCCACCGTTTATCGACAATAGAACAAGCCGATCAAATACTGGTGGTCGATGAAGGTAGAATAATTGAACGAGGTTCACACGCGGAACTCATTGAAAATGATGGGGCGTACGCGCAATTGCACCGTATCCAGTTTGGTGGTTGAGGATGGTAGAAAAAATTTGGTTTGAAAATCATTTTTTAGGTGTGCTCTTATGGCCAATTTTGTGGCCTCTAAGTTGTTTATTTAGATGGGTCGCCAATACTAGACGTAATAATTATCTTCAAAAGCGAACCAACAGCTATCGCGCACCAGTTCCTGTTGTTGTTGTTGGTAACATCACCGCAGGTGGTAACGGTAAAACACCTGTTGTTATATGGTTAGTCGAGACGTTATTGCAAGCAGGTTTACGACCAGCTGTTGTATCAAGAGGATATGGTGGCAAGGCGCAGCAATATCCATTACTCGTGAATGAAAAAGTGTCGACTAAACAAAGCGGTGACGAAGCTAATTTGATTTATCAAAGAACCGGTGTACCAGTTGTGGTAGACCCTAGCCGTGCTAATGCGGTAAAAGAAGCACTCAATTACAATATCGACCTTATTATTACGGATGATGGCTTACAGCATTACGCATTGGATAGAGATATTGAAATAGTGGTTGTGGACGGTTTCCGCCGTTTTGGCAATCAATGCTATATACCACTTGGCCCTTTAAGAGAAGGTCTAGATAGACTTAAAAATGTCGATTTCATTATTAATAACGGTGGGTTAGCTCAAAAAGACGAATTATCTATGGCCTTATCGCCCGGTTTAGCCATAAACTTGGTTACGGGAGAGCAATGCTCAGTTAGCTCGTTGGAGAAGCTTGTTGCCATTGCTGCTATCGGCAATCCAAGTCGTTTTTTCAGAACGCTCGAGTCATTGGGAGCGCAAGTAATAAAACAACAAGGTTTTATTGATCATCAAGATTTTAAACAATCGGAGTTGGATCAATTGGAACATTTAGGAAGTCATTTAATTATGACGGAAAAAGATGCGGTAAAATGTTCTTCGTATGCAAAAAATAATTGGTGGTACCTTCCAGTTACTGCTAGCTTTAGCCATCACGAAGAAAAGAATATAATTGATAAAATATTAAAAGTTAGGGAAGAGTATGGATCACCGTCTGCTTGAGATTGTTGCTTGTCCGATTTGTAAAGGTAAGCTTATATTTGATGCTGAAAAACAAGAATTAATTTGCAAATTTGATCGCTTAGCCTATCCAATTAAAGAGGGGATACCTGTTTTATTGGAATCTGAGGCTCGTATCATGGAAGTGGAAGAGGCGAGATAATGTCATTTACTGTTATCATTCCTGCTCGCTATCAATCTAGTCGTTTACCTGGTAAACCACTGGCTGATATAGGCGGAAAACCAATGATTCAATGGGTTTATGAGCAAGCTTTAAAGTCTGGTGCCGAGCGAGTTATTATTGCAACAGATGATGAACGTGTTGAAACTAAGGCTCGAGAATTTGGTGCTCAGGTATGTATGACGTCCCCTAGCCACGAGTCTGGCACAGAGCGTTTGGCCGAAGTCATTGAGAAAATGAATATTGATAAAGACCATATTATCGTTAATGTTCAAGGTGATGAACCACTTATTCCGCCGGCTATTATTAAGCAAGTCGCGGACAATTTAGCCAGTAATGTTGCTGCTCCAATGGCCACGTTGGCGGTAGAAATAGAACATGAAGCGGAAGTGTTTAATCCTAATGCTGTTAAGGTTGTGATAGATGCTAATGGTTTTGCTCTGTATTTTAGTCGTGCTTCGATCCCTTGGGACAGAGATAATTTTGCCGCAGAGAACAAATGCATCCTTCAACCATTATTAAGACATGTCGGTATTTACGCTTATCGAGCTGGTTTTATCGACACTTACATTAATTGGCAACCGAGTGCATTAGAAAAAATTGAATGCTTAGAGCAACTCCGTGTTCTTTGGTATGGCGAAAAAATTCATGTGGCCGTAGCAAAAGAGACTCCGGTTGCTGGTGTTGATACACCAGAGGATTTAGAACAGGTTAGAGCTATTGTGGCTAAATTTTAACTGCGTATTTTGGTGTTAATATCGGTTGTGGCACCAATGTTGAACATAATATTGTGTGGGTAAATACAATATTATGTTGATAAAAACAATAATGTTCTAACAAAAATTAAGTAGGTGTACTGTGAATGATATCCACAAAATAATTCGGCGATGCGCTGTTGTGAGTCTGTGTAGTGCGCCTGTTTTTATTAGTCTGAATGCGCTATCTGCTCCCTCACCTTGGTCTGTTGGCGTTGGTGCCGCCTATTCGCCAAAAGTGTATAAAAGTACATCGAGTAATCGAACCGTTATTCCTATTATAGGATATGAAGGTGAGCACTTTTTCTTTCGAGGGTTCAGTACTGGTTATCGCTTTAAGCCAAGGAGTTCTGTTCATAATTTTACCATTCGAGCGATTTATGACCCTAGGACATTTATACCGAACGATTCTAATGACGCTAATATGAAGTTGTTGGACGAACGCCGCGATACCGTATTGGCAGGGGCAAGTTATCAGTATACTACTCCAGTTGGTGTGATCGAAGCAGGAGGCGGGGTTGATATTTTAGGGGTTCATAATGGTTTTTATGGCGAACTGAGTTGGAAACTGCCGATTAGGTTTAAACTTGGTGGAATCACGCCTGCTATTGGTTATTCATACAACGATAATAAACTTAATCAGCACTTGTATGGTGTTTCCCAGTCGGAATCAGATAGAACTAGTAATAATATCAGCGAGTTTGATATTAATGGTAGTGGGCAATTTTTTGTTGGGCTTTCTGGTTATGTTTCATTAACTCGAAATTTGTTTGTGCGAGGTGGTATAAGATACACCAACTTAGAAGACGATATCGAAGAAAGTCCTCTATTAGATTCTACCGTTTCAACCAGTGCGAATATTGGTATCGCTTATCGCTTTTAGTTACACCTTGCTACCAATAAAAAAGGAGACTTTACGTCTCCTTTTTTATTGCCTGTCTTGTTGCCAAATAAATGGTATTTAGCGTAGCTTAAAGCGGAATTTAAGCATTGAATATTTGAGTGAATTCTGTGGCTGACAGGTGATACTGACGAGGACAATTGCGCCAAGTTGTTAACATTCGGCGATACTTATCCAGCATAGGCATTTGAGCATTAAAATGATGTTCGCTCTTTTCAAATTGCGGATAAAGTCCTTCTGAGTCGACTAAGAATCGGACATAATTGACGAGTTGATGTTCACTTGCAATGTCAAAACCTAAGAATTGTAATCGACGCTGGTCAACATTACTTCTATCCGTTTCGCTCAGCATTTTGCTGGACTCTTGCATTGCGTGATACATCTCCATGATATTAATAACTTCTCGGCACTCTTCTTCGGTAATTTTACCGAAATGTTTATCGAGTTCACGCATTTGTAACCCATAACCTCTTTCTACAATTGTTTGTAATCGGTTATATTTTGCTTCATTTTCCGGTCTAAGTTTTGACATAAGGTAATATTGATTTGAAAGAATTAGACGTTGAGCGTTGGTCATTTCCATTGTAAAAACCTCTGGGCTAAATTGAAAACTATTATTGTATTAAGATTACCAGTATTTGGCTGATCGGCAACAACTTATCGATGTTATTGCTGTAAATTTTGCTGTCTCTTAAAGAAGAAAATACCGACGAAAGTCGGTATTATTTATTAGTACTTTACGTTATCTACATACTGCTCAAGTATAGAGACCATTTTGTCCATGGTTTCTCTACTTGGTGGATTAACACCTTCCAATGGGTAGTCATAACCCAACGCTTCCCATTTGTGCGCGCCTAATTTGTGATACGGTAATAATTCAACTTTTTCGATATTGTCCATATCTTTAATAAATTCGCCTAACATATGAGCGGACTCATCATCATCTGTGTAACCTGGAACGATGACGTAACGGATCCATGTTTTTTGTCCTATTTTTTGTAGATAGCGAGCGAAATCTAAGGTCCGTTTATTGGATACGCCGATAAAATCATGATGGATTTCATCTTTCATATGTTTGATGTCTAACATTACCAAATCAGATGCCGCTAATACTTCATCAATAACGTCGGTATGCTTACGAATGTAGCCATTGGTATCTAAGCAGGTATGCATACCTTCCGCTTGCGCTGCACGGAAAAAATCACGCACAAACTCGGGTTGCAGCATTGCTTCGCCGCCAGAACAAGTTATTCCTCCACCGGACGCTTTCATAAAATGACGATAAGATTTTGCTTCATTCATTATTTCTTCAACTGATACTTCTTTCCCGCCATGTGTATCCCATGTATCACGGTTGTGACAATACATACAGCGCATTAAACAACCTTGTAGGAATACAATAAACCGGATGCCGGGACCATCTACGGTACCGCATGATTCGAAAGAGTGGATACGACCTGTTGTTGACATAAGTTCTTCTCGACGAGTTTCTATACCTGTTATTTTATTACACTTATGCCTTATAACCTAGTCTAAGTTACCATCACTGCCAACATTAACGGTTAAAATTTTCTACGAAAATACGATTGATTTTCATTACTGCTCAGTGCTGGCTGCTGGTTTCAAATAATTGCATCTACTGCTGGATTTGTGATCCAAATCTCAGCTACTATAAAATCGTCACTGCTAGGGAGAAATAAAATATATGGATGTTTTTTTGTTATCACAAAAAGCCAAAATTTGGTTAGTTTTGGGAGTTCTGGTTACTGGTTTCATTTCTGTTGCTGGTTTTACCATGTTCAATTTAAAGGACATGGAAACCCAATATCAATTAAGTAATGAAGTGACCAAAGGTTCCGCTGCCATTGAACAGACGGAAATCAATTTACTGAAACTGGTCAACGGTTTATCTTCCATGAGTTCGGATAAGGTCGACGATGTAAAACGTGCGTTATTAGATATAGAGCGAGAAGGTGCGGACAATAAAAGGTATCTTGATAGTGTTGGTCTAGGCGTTCAAGCTGATAACTTTTTGGCTTTGATCGAGCGATATAAACAAGCCATGCAACCATGGATGGAGTTAAGGAGTGAACTTGGATTTAATGCTGATGATGGTAAGTTATTAAAAATAAAAGAATTAGCCAACATAATTGAAAGTAAAATAGCAGAAACTGGCATGGTTACGTTGACCTCTGATTTTCAAGTTATGATCAAAGCCCAACAAAATTATCTTCTTAGCCCTAATGAACAAAATCTGAAATTATTTAATCGAGCTAAGGCTGGTTTTGTCAATGTTTCTAATACGTATGCAATGTTGGAATTATACGAGAGTGAGTTGCAACAATTCACAGCTATTTTCGAACGCATCTCATTGTTATCGGGTCAATTGACCTCTCTAGAAAATAATTTATATTCGAATCAGCAAGCGGTCCTTTCTACAGTGGAACAGATCACGAAAGAGCTGAGCTCCATTAGTGATCGTTATCAGCAAACCGCGGTGGAAAAAGCCGACTCTTCGTTATGGGCAATATTAAGCGCTTTTCTAGCTTTGATTATCATCACTATAGCCATTTTTGTTACTTTGATTCTTTCAATCACACGTTCGTTAACGGCGACTAACGAGGCGTTAAATTCGATGTCTAAAGGTAATTTGGCGATTAGGATGAATGAAACATCCAATAGCAAAGATGAATTTAATCAGTTGGCGCATGCTATCAACCAAACATGCGAAAACTTGGCTGAATTAGTAAAAGAAGTGCAGAGCAGTAGCGAAGGACTTTCAAGTCATGCGGAAAAACTCAATCAAGGCATTGATAAGGTGGTTTTGAGCCAAGAGGAAGCGATGGAGCAGACACAGATATTAGCGTCTGCCACGGAAGAGGTGAGTGTTACTACCCTACAAGTATCTAATAGTTTAGAGCGAGTGTCTGAAGTGAGTAAATCATCTGTTCAATCAGCAGAGGATGGAGGGAAAGTAATCACATCTGCTATTGAATCTATAGAAGAAATTGGCACAGTATTAACTCATGCAGCGTCACATATTCAGCAACTTGAAGAAGCATCAAATAAAATTGACTCGGTGATGGACATCATTAATAGTATTGCTGAACAAACTAATTTATTGGCGTTAAACGCAGCAATTGAAGCTGCACGTGCTGGTGAACAAGGGCGAGGTTTTGCAGTTGTTGCAGATGAAGTAAGAAGCTTGGCGGTGAGAACGGTTCAAGCGGTTGCAGAAATTTCTACTACTATTGATACACTCAAGACAGAAAGTTCAGAAGTGATTCAGTACATTGCTAAATCTGAACAATCTATGGATATTGGACGTGAACGAAGCAATGAGGCGGTTGAAGCCTTACTTGATATAACTGCCAAAGCGGAAGAAGCCAGTAATCAAACTGACTTAATTTTCGCATCAATTCGTGACGTTGCCACTACGAGCCAATCGATGGCAGATGGCATGTCACACATTTCGAGCTCAATGGCGTCTATCGCTCAAAGTAATATTGAACTCAAACAAACAAGTCAACTGGTCGATCAAAGGTCGACGACTCTTAACCAAGAATGTCAGAAGTTTACTTTATAATCACTGAGCTATTTAAGATTTTGATATAGATGAAACTAAACTTAAAGACAATATCAAAAGACAGTATGCCCTTTGATATTGTCGATTGATATTAAAGCCTGCAAGCTGTTTTATCCAAACTGCAACGTACTAGGATTGGTTGTGGACCAGTTAATAAATTAGTCAAAGAATCAGTCAGCGAGCCAAGCCAATCAGTCAGCCAAGGTAATTAGTTAGCCAAGGCAATCAGTTAAACAAGCGAAAAGTTAATCGGTCACATAAGCAACAAAAAAGCCTCACATAATAGTGAGGCTTTTAGCTATATAGGCCGCTTTATACTATGGCCTATACTGTACGTGCTACTGAATTATAGAGATTCAGTGAAAGTACGTGCGATTACGTCAGCTTGTTGCTCTGCAGTAAGAGAGTTAAAGCGTACCGCATAACCAGATACACGAATCGTTAACTGAGGATATTTCTCAGGGTGTTTAACTGCGTCTTGAAGTGTTTCGCGGTTAAGAACGTTAACGTTAAGGTGCTGACCACCTTCAATACCTGTTTCATGGTGGAAGTAACCATCCATAAGGCCGGCAAGGTTTGCTTTCTGAGCGCTATCATCTTTACCTAATGCATTAGGTACGATAGAGAACGTGTAAGAAATACCATCTTTTGCGTCAGCAAACGGTAGTTTACCTACTGATGTTAAAGAAGCTACCGCCCCTTTTTCATCACGTCCGTGCATTGGGTTAGCACCTGGAGCAAATGGAGCACCAGCACGGCGACCGTCTGGAGTATTACCTGTTTTCTTACCATATACGACGTTTGAAGTGATCGTAAGGATAGATTGCGTTGGAACAGCATCACGGTAAGTTTTCAGTTTACGGATTTTACCCATAAATACTGACACAAGTTCACAAGCGATATCATCTACACGAGGATCGTTGTTACCGAATTTAGGATAGTCACCTTCGATTTCAAAGTCGACAGCAATGCCGTCTTCGTCACGAACAGGTTTAACAGTTGCGTATTTGATTGCAGACAATGAATCAGCAGCAACGGATAGACCAGCAATACCACAAGCCATAGTACGGTATACATCACGATCATGTAGAGCCATTAGTGACGCTTCGTAGCTGTATTTGTCATGCATGTAATGAATGCTGTTTAGAGCTGTCACGTATTGTTTAGCAAGCCAGTCCATGAAATGGTCCATCTTGTCCCAAAGTTCATCATAAGAAAGAACTTCAGAAGTGATTTTTTCCATTGTTGGGCCAACTTGAGCTTTAGATTTTTCATCAACACCGCCGTTGATAGTATAAAGCATTGTTTTAGCAAGGTTAGCACGAGCGCCGAAGAACTGCATTTGCTTACCAACAACCATTGGTGATACACAGCAAGCGATAGCGTAATCGTCAGATTCCATATCTGGGCGCATTAAATCATCGTTTTCGTATTGAATAGAAGACGTATCAATAGACACTTTCGCACAGAAACGTTTAAATCCGTCAGGTAGTTGCTCAGACCAAAGTACCGTAATGTTTGGCTCAGGGCTTGGACCCATGGTGTACAAGCTATTTAGGAAACGGAAGTTAGTACGTGAAACTAGTGTACGTCCGTCAAGACCCATACCACCCATTGATTCTGTTGCCCAGATTGGGTCACCAGAGAATAATTCATCATATTCAGGCGTACGTAGGAAACGAACCATACGTAGCTTCATTACAAAATGGTCAATCATTTCTTGAGCTTGAGCTTCAGTGATTTTGCCAGCTGCGATATCGCGCTCGATGAAAATATCTAGGAAAGTCGATGTACGACCAAGAGACATTGCGGCACCATTTTGAGATTTAACTGCAGCTAGGTAGCCGAAGTAAGTCCACTGTACAGCTTCTTGAGCCGTTGTTGCTGGGCCTGAAATATCACAGCCATATTTGGCTGCCATTTGTTTGATTTGACCCAGAGCGCGATGTTGTTCTGCAATTTCTTCACGAAGTTGCATAGTCGCAGTAAGATCTTCACCGTTCTCAAATTTTTCTTGTAGAGAGGTGAATTGAGCCAGTTTGTCTTTCATCAAGAAATCGATACCGTACAGCGCAATACGACGATAATCACCGATGATACGGCCACGGCCATAGGCATCTGGAAGACCAGTTAAAACGCCTGATTTACGACATGCTAGGATATCAGGAGTATAGATATCGAAAACACCAGCATTGTGAGTTTTACGATACTCTTTATAGATTTTGCTAACCATAGGATCAAGTTCGCGATCGTATGCTTTAGCTGAACCTTCAACCATGCGGATACCACCATTAGGAATGATAGCGCGTTTTAATGGAGCATCAGTTTGTAGACCAACGATGGTTTCTAAATCTTTATTGATATAACCAGCATCGTGTGCAGTGATGGTAGAAATAACCGAAGTATCGAAATCAACAGGTGCGTGAGTGCTATTTTCCTGTTTGATGCCTTCCATTACTTTATCCCAAAGCGTATTCGTTGCTTCAGTACCTTCAGAAACTAGGAAAGATTCGTCACCTTCATAAGGTGTATAGTTTTTTTGTATGAAATCACGAACGTTAACTTCGTTATTCCAATCTCCGTCAGTAAAACCTTCCCAAGCTTTAGCAAATTGCTCTGCCATGATATACCTACCTTTTTCGTAGAAAAATTACGTACTGTTTTCACTTTGTTCAGCTAGTGCCGAAGCACACAGTACACTCTTTAATTAATAAAAATATGTATGCTCAATGATTTCTCATTAAACCATAGATATTGTCACCAAAATTGCCAATTTAATTTACCTTTCAAATTATATTGTAAAATTTCAAAAAAATATACAATAAAAAATGGGCAACATGATTGCTACCCATTTTTTCTCACTTATAAGAAGCCAGGAATGCCATATTTGCCCTCAAACATACCAACAGCAAGCATCGCGATGAGACAGATAACAAGTACCCCTGCCGGAATGACTAGTTTATCGATTATGGATAATTTTTGAGCACGTTCTTTATTGCCAATTAAACCATTATTATCAAGTAACATGGTCAGAGCCCACGCCAATACTGGGTTTACCACTGCAGACGCAAAGATACAAATACCAGCAGAATGAGAGTCTTTAGTATCTTTAACCATCTGCATACCTGCTTCTAAAAGTGGTAAAAATACACCAACTAACAGAGCAACACGCATAACTGGTGGCCATACTGCAACATCCATTGGGAAACCTAAGATTGCAATAATCATCACTAACAATCCGAGTAAAATGGCACCACCAGGAATAGGGCGTTTTGCTATAGCGGCTGGGATCATGTAAGTCCCCCAAGAAGAGGTAATGTTTCCGCCACCAACGGCTGTACCTACCATTTGACGAATAGAACACATAGTCATGGTGTCATCTACATCCATTAATACACGTTGAGTTCGTCTAGGATAGTTGAGTTCTTGGAAAATACGGTGTCCTAAGAAGTCTGGTGACCACATCGCAACGGCTAGAATGGCAAACGGTAAAGAAGCAATAAAGTGTTGCAGGTTTGGTAAACCTAACATCCATCCTTCTTGCGTATTGCCCCACCAATAAACTGGATTGAGGTTCGGAAGACCAGTTTGAGTTTCAAAAGTAAGGTCGAACCCAGCACCAAAAATTAGAGCAATAAGTAAGCCTGTGACCGCGCAAGCAGGGATAGCTAACCAGCGTTTATTAATTTTCGCCAGAAAAGCATAAAGGACTACATTGACCGCCAAAACAATTAACCCTATGTATCCCATACTTCCTTTAGCAATGTCGGCAGACTCAAGGCCCACAGCCCAAGATTGAATTTGTGCTATTTGGCTCATAGTTCCGGTAAAGCCAAGGTAAACGAGCAAACCACCAGCAACCCCTTCACTGGTTAAATTGACTAATTTGGAACCGCCTTTGAAGTAGCTCAATAGTAAGCCAAAGACACCTAGTAAAATAGCAAGTGCCAATGGATGAGCACCGGCTAAAGCAATAGTCCCTATAAGTGGAATCATTGGACCATGATTACCCGCGAGGTTGGCGCGTGGATTAATGAAACCAGAAGCAAGGACACAAAAAAGTAAAGCAGGAATAAGCATTTCAACTCGAGCAACCTCGATAGCGAATTCTTTTCCTAAAGAGATATGGTCCCATGCTTGAGTTAAACCATCTGCCCAAGACATCATTACAGCGGAGTACATGGCGATAATACCAATAGTGCCGGCAAGCGCAGGTACAAGATCTTCAAGTTCGAAGCGAAAGTCACGACCGGGTAAGTTCAACCCGTAGCGACGTGGATTCATAATCTGAAGTTCGTGATCTAGGTATTCAGAGCGACTAGAGAACTCAGAAGCAGGGCGGTGAAGTTCTGAATAACTCTGCCCTTCTTTTTCTGAGTGGTCTTTATTAACTACGTCTGACATAGATTCCTCATATATTTTAGTTAATTGTTTAAGTTATTAATTAGCTTGTCAGCAATTATGCTTTTGCTGTACCTATTGTTTATTTCATGTAACACAAAGTTAGTGTGCTTAAAGAATATGTCAAAAAATAGAGATAAGGGGTAAATTTACCTCACTATTTGAGTGCTGAGTGTAGCAAGCTACCTATTTGGGGTGGTTGATCTCGATCATTTATTGAAAATTAGTGAAAAAAAACTACATAATTAGTAAATTTTATTCAGCTGTGGCTACGTTATATCGTGAAACTTAGCCTGTAGTTGGCAATTAATATTACTTTTAAAAGTATCAATGACGATTGCAGTAAGCGGGCCGGAATTTACAATCATAGTAATGAAAAGTATGGCCTAGAGAAATATGGCATTGAGGTGATCTGATCGAGAGTTTATTTTTATGGTGTCAAAAATAGAACGATGGAGGTTTTAAGGTATTTAAATGAATAAAATTAACACAAGCCAGATTTACAAAAATTAAAAATCGTGATTATTCGGCAGTCGTGAATTTTTTATTATTCTGTTTTATATTCATTTATCAATGCTAACTTCTAGATATCGTTATTTTTATGATACTAAAAGTTATTTATATTGGGTTATACAGCTTAAATTAACTTTACCTTTACATGCTATTAGTGTTTTGTCTAGGTTGATATTGCTGTTTTATGCGCATTCAATTGGTTTTATAGCCTGTGAATGAATAAAAATTCAGCACTATTGCTTGTGTATGGCTTTCTTATCAGTTAATAATTTGTTGCATGTTGTCTTTATGAATGCTAATTTGTATCGATTAAAGAGGTCGGATAACCTCAATATTTTGCACAGGGAGTAGTGGCGCATGCATGATGTTCCAGCGCTGAACATAAAAGATGTACACAAAACATTTGGTCAGAATGAAGTGCTCAAAGGCATTTCACTTGAAGCTCATAAAGGTGACGTAATTTCGATTATTGGCTCATCTGGTTCTGGCAAAAGTACCTTCCTCCGTTGCATCAACTTATTGGAAACACCTACCGCAGGCCAAATTTGGGTTAATGGCGAACTTATTGAAATGAAAAATAATCGTCAAGGTGAGTCTGTTCCTGTAAGTGAGAAACAAGTACAACGTATTCGTTCACGTTTGGCCATGGTTTTCCAAGGTTTTAATTTGTGGTCCCACCTAACGGTTCTAGAAAATGTAATAGAAGCCCCTATTCATGTGCTAGGCGTTCCTCGAGCAGAAGCGATAGAAAAAGGCAGAGCCTTGTTAGATAAAGTCGGCCTATTGGAAAGAAAGGATTATTACCCTGGCCATCTTTCTGGTGGTCAACAACAACGTGCGGCAATTGCCAGAGCGCTAGCGGTTGATCCTGAAGTTATGCTGTTTGATGAACCTACATCTGCGCTCGATCCAGAATTGGTTGGAGAGGTTTTAGGTGTTATGCGTGATCTTGCTGACGAAGGACGGACTATGTTGGTGGTTACCCACGAAATGGCTTTTGCACGTGATGTCTCAAATCATGTGATGTTTCTCCATCAAGGAGTAGTTGAAGAGGAAGGTAATCCTGAGGATCTGTTTACTAATCCAAGTTCTGCCAGGCTTAAACAGTTTATATCTTCAATCTACTAAAACGATCATCTATCGATACACTTTTTAGATGCGTTGTTGGACATAGATCAGGTACGGCATCGCTTTGAAAAATAAATAATATTTTGTAAATATAAAAAGGTTTTCTAAATCGGTTATTACATTAAACAATAACTCAAAAACGAAACCGACACGCAAATACACAGGAGTATGGAAATGAAAAAGTGGTTATTAGCGGCAACATTAGCAGCTACAGCGTTAACCGGTACAGCTCAAGCAAAGGATTGGAAAGTTGTACGTTTTGGTATTGAGGGTGCTTATCCTCCTTTTAGTAAAACAGAAGCGGATGGTTCACTAAGCGGTTTTGATGTGGATATGGCCAATGCACTTTGTACTGAAATGGCGGTAGAATGTAAAATTGTACCACAGGATTGGGATGGTATTATTCCTTCTTTGCTTGCACGTAAATACGACGCAATAATCGCGGCTATGTCTATTACGGAAGAGCGTAAGCAGAAAGTTGATTTTACTGGTAAATATGCAGTTATTCCAAATAAATTTATTGCTAAAAAAGGCGCAGGACTTGATTTTTCTAACCTTGACGGTGTGAAGATTGGTGTGCAACGTGCAACGACTCATGACAAATATATAACGGATAACTACAAAGACGTAGAGATCGTTCGTTATGGTTCTTTCGATGAAGCTTATCTTGACCTAAACAATGGCCGTATTGCAGCTGTATTAGGTGATGCATCAGCGCTTGAAGAAGGTGTGCTTAACCAGAAAGGTGGTGAGGGATACGAATTTGTTGGTCCTTCACTTACTGACCCTAAATGGTTTGGTGATGGAATGGGTATAGCGGTACGTAAGCAAAATAAAGATTTAACCGCTAAGCTAGATGCAGCAATTATTGCATTGCGTGAAAAAGGTATTTATCAAGAAATTCAAGCTAAATACTTTAACTACGATGTTTACGGTGACTAATACGCGAGTGTGACTAATTAGCTGCCGTAGTTAATTAGTCTAGAGAGGTGGCAGAAATGCCACCTTGCTTTTCTTGAATGTGGCTATTCAACAGATAATTTCATCGCTTAAACTTATGTCGTTTTGGATGTTTAAGTTTGCATGGAGTCCCATGTTGAATAGTTATAAATTCAGTCAATCATATTACTGAGTAATGGACTACTTACCATGTTCGACTTACAAGGGTACGAAGCTTCTATATTAAGTGGTGCACTGCTCACCATTGAAGTGGCAGTTTTATCGTTAGTATTAGCTATGATTCTCGGAATGGCGGGTGCATTGGCTAAAATGGCACCTTATCGCTTTGCTCGTTCTATTGCCACCTTATATACCACCGTTATTCGCGGCATTCCCGATCTCGTTTTAATGATGTTGATTTTTTTCGGTGGCCAAATTTTACTTAATAATAGTTTATATGCGGTCAATGAATGGTTAAATGAGTGGATGACTTCATCCGATCCTAGCCATGAATGGACAGCATACCTACCGGATTACATTGATGTAAGCCCTTTTGTAGCTGGTGTATTAACGATAGGCTTTATTTTTGGTGCTTATATGGCGGAAACATTCCGCGGTGCAATGATGGCCGTTGATAAAGGAGAATTAGAGGCGGCTAAGGCGTACGGTATGAGCGGTCCAATGGCTTTTAAGCGAATTTTATTACCGCAAATGATTCGTCATGCTTTACCCGGTTTTGGTAACAATTGGTTAGTGTTATTAAAAACAACAGCATTGGTTTCAATTATTGGTTTAGAAGATATGGTTAGAGTTGGTTCGCTTGCTGCGGGTTCAACTAAGATGCCATTTACGTTTTATATGACGATTGCCATCATTTTCTTGATTTTCACTAGTATTTCCACTGGATTACTTAAACTAGCGGAACGTAAGTTCAGCATACATACGAGGTAGTCATGGATTTTTCATTAATTATTGAAAGTTTACCGATATATTTTGAAGGATTATGGACAACCGTTTGGTTGGTTTCTATCTCTTTGATTTTGGGGTTATGTATTGCAATTCCTTTAGCTATTTGCAGGAACAGCCATAATCCTTTATTGCGCTTTCCTGCTTGGGCTTATATTTATTTCTTCCGAGGTACCCCGTTGTTGGTGCAGTTATACCTAATTTATTATGGTATGGATCAGTTTATGGCTGTCAAAGATACCTTATGGGAAAACGCTTGGTTCTGTGCTTTGGTTTCTTTTGTATTAAATACTTCTGCTTATAGTTCTGAAATAATACGCGGATCGATCAATGGGCTGCCAAAAGGCGAAGTGGAAGCAGCAAAAGCTTACGGTATGAGTACATGGAAAACTTACAAACGTATTGTTTTACCTAGTGCTTTACGTCGTTCGTTGCCTGCTTACAGTAATGAAGCGATATTTATGCTACATGGCTCTGCGGTGGCGGGGATTGTTACTATCCTTGATTTGACAGGTGCTGCTCGCTTGGTGAATTCGCGTTATTACGCGCCTTTTGAGTCTTTTCTCACCGCAGGATTATTCTATATGTGTGTGACGTTTTGTATTCTTTGGATGTTCAAAAAAGCAGAGAAAAAATATTTGGCTTATATGAGACCGCTAAGCTGAGGTTTTTATCTAATCAATTTGGCTCATCATCTTAACCAAAAAAGCCCTAACGAATGAAACTGTTAGGGCTTTTTTATAGGTTTTGATCAGAGATTAACGATTATTCGAATGTCGACCAAATAGGAGCGTGATCAGATGGTTTTTCAATGCCGCGTAACTCATAGTCGATACCTGATTCGATGCATCTTTCTGCTAATTTTGCAGTGGCGAGTACCACGTCAATTCGTAGGCCGCGATTGTCATCAAAGCCACGCGAACGATAATCAAACCAAGAGAATAGGTTATCCACGTCGGGATGAAGATTCCTAAAGGTATCTTCAAAGCCCCAGTCCAATAAGGTAGTTAGCCATTCGCGTTCTTCTGGTTGGAATGAACATTTACCCGTTTTTAACCAACGTTTGCGGTTTACTTCACCAATACCAATGTCTAAATCGATTGGGCTAATATTTATGTCGCCCATTACTATAATATTATCTTCGTTAGTATGGTATTGATTAAGGTAGCCCATTAAATCCTTATAAAACTGACGTTTATACTGATATTTAGTTTCATGTTCTACATTATCACCTTGCGGGAAGTAGCCATTTAAAACGGTGGTTTTTTCGCCATTTTCGTCGGAAAATGTTGCCATAATCATACGTTTTTGATGGTCTTCATTATCGCTAGGAAAACCATACTGTACGGATATCGGTTCTTGTTTACACATCATCGCAACACCGTAATGGGCTTTTTGACCATGAAAGTAAACTTTGTAGCCCATTGCTTCAACGGCTTCTATAGGGAAAGCATCGTTATGAACCTTTATTTCCTGTAGGCCAATAACATCCGGTTGATGCTTATCAATAATAGCTTGCAGCTGATGAAGTCGTGCTCGTAATCCATTGATATTAAAACTAATTACTTTCATGTTGTTATGTTATCCTTCTGAATCTATTTTGCTGGTTTCATTATTTTTAGCAAACCGAATGAGGTTGAACGATCATTCGTAAGATGAGTGCTGATTTTTGTTTACGGTACTTTTTGTTCATGGGATTTTTACGTTAAAGATATTAGCATTTTTAAGCGAGAGTTGTGGCTCAATTTAGCCTAGAGGAATAAGGTAAACGACAAAATAAGTTAATTTAAAGGTAAACTTATTCTTCAAAATGCCGATAAAGTTAAAATAGTAAACAGAATAGTAAATTTAGAATAATTAAAGGGTTTTGTCATGCGGTCAATGTCTGTTCAATGGAAGATTTCCCTATTATCAGGGCTATGTCTGATTGTTACTTCCATTTCTCTTATCGGTTTCTCTATTTATAGTGGTTTGGAAAATCAAAAAACGATTAAATTATTTAGCAACGAATCGGTTATATCCAAATCAGAACAATTACTCCAAGCTCAGTCAGAACAAAATGCAACCGAAGCGATTAATTATCTGCAAGAGGCATTACATCGGGCCGAAATGCTAGGCAAAATGTCTGTATTTTTGCAGCAAAATGCGGAAGACAATTTTACGGCTAGTGAGGATTTACGTACATCACTGCAAGATATGTTACGCCAATCAGTAGAAAGCTTTGCTAGCATAGAAAGCGCTTATTTAGTATTTGAAAAAGATGCACTTGATGGTGAAGATAGCAATTATCACGGTGCTGAATATGTTGGCTCTAATGAAGTGGGACGTTTCGCTACACAATGGCACCAGTCCGGCTCAAATGACGCTGCTGTGTCAAGTGTGCTTTCAGAAACCACTCTATCTGATGCCAACAATATACAAAAATTCGTTTGTCCGCTAACCAGTAGACAAACGTGTCTATCATCACCGGTGATGATAGACCATCTAGGCAACACTATTTTTACTTCATCGATAGCTTATCCATTAATCAGAGATGATGAGGTGGTTGGCGTTTTAGGCTTAGAGCTTAATTTGGCTAATCTTCAAGATATTGCAATTCAAACTGATGCTAAATTATTCTCGGGTAAAGGTCATGTCTCTATTGTAAGTGAAAATGGGATGCTAGTAGCGAGTGACGAAGCTTCAAAAAGCATAGGTGAAGTAGCAGCCGTAGAGAGTTTGGCAGCCGATCAATTAGATCAATTTTTGCGTTCGGGAGCCGCTCAAACGATTTGGAGTAGTGATGGTAATTGGCTTATTGTTTTTGCTCCAGTTAAAGTGGCAAATCAGAATTGGGGTGTGTTGATAGAAATTCCAGCACAAAGTGTGTTGGAAGACGCCAATCTTTTAGATAAAGCCATTGTTGAACGCATGGATAAAAGCGTGCAGTCCGAGATGATTGTTGGTTTCTTGTTTGTTGTTATCGGTCTAGCAATTATTGCGGCAAGTTCAAAGGCATTAGTTACACCAATTAAACAAATGGTTGATAGGTTGAATGATATAGCGTCTGGAGAAGGCGATCTAACTCAACGCATTGAAGTGAAAAATGGAGATGAAATAGGTCAGCTCGCACAGGGTTTTAATTCTTTTTTGACTAAACTTCAGAGCACCATTTCTCAGGTTGTTGCAACGAGTGAACAAGTGGCTAGTACGGCCAAAGACGCTCAAGTTTCTGTATCCGATACCCGTCAAAGCAGCGGTTCATTATTTAAAGAAGTCGATTTAGTTGCGACAGCATCAGAAGAACTAACCTTGACCGGTGAACAAGTGTTCCAAAATGCTGAAGTGGCTGTAGACGCAGCGACTAAAGCTAGTCTAGCCGCTACATCAGGTCAACAAGTGATACAACGGTCTTCTGATGAAATGGCCAAACTAGTAAATAGAATGCAGTTAGCGGTTCCTGTAGTGGAGGAACTAGCTGAAAACAATGCCAGTATCACCGACATTTTAGGGGTCATTGAAGCCATTTCTGAACAGACTAACCTCCTAGCGCTTAATGCCGCGATAGAAGCCGCCAGAGCTGGCGAGCAGGGGAGAGGCTTTGCGGTGGTAGCAGACGAAGTTCGTAATCTAGCCAGCAGAACGTATTCCTCGGTGGCTGAGATCAAGTTAGTGATTGATAAAGTGCAAACGGGTACACATGATGTAGTGTCTGCTATTCAGGAAGGTAATGAACTCGCCTGCCATACATCGTCTGAAGTGAATAGTGCCGCAGAGCAACTTTGTACTATATTTGAGGCAATTTCTGAAATTAATGACATGAACAATCAGATTGCACGAGCAGCGAAAGAGCAGCAGATTGTTTCTGGTGAGGTCAATCACAATGTGTCGAATATCCGAGAGTTGAGTAGTCAAATCTTAGCTCTTGCCGAAGCATCTGAATCGGTAGGAATCCAAATTGCTGGGCTAGCTGCCGAGCAACAAACCTTGGTGAGTCAATTTAAGGTTTAAGTCTGAGATCTATTAAACAAAAAGGTTGCTCATAATGAGCAACCTTTTTTAGTACTAACCACTTAGTTAACCGATTAGAGTAGAACTTATCGATTAGAGTTTGTAGATTAAAGCTTATCAGTTAGCTCGATAGCTTGGCCAATATAGTTCGCTGGTGTCATTTTCTTCAGGCGAACTTTTTCTTCTTCAGGTAAGTCAAGTCCATCAATAAATGCACGCATTGCGTCACCATCAACACGTTTACCTCGTGTTAATTCTTTCAGTTTTTCATACGGTTTTTCGATGGCATATCGACGCATTACTGTTTGAATCGGTTCAGCTAAAACTTCCCAGTTTTTATCAAGTTCAGCAAGCAGTGCTTCGCGATTTACTTCTAGCTTGCTAATCCCTTTTAAGGTTGAAGTATAGGCAATAATTGCATAGCCACAACCCACACCAAGGTTTCTTAGCACAGTAGAATCGGTTAAATCACGCTGCCAACGTGAGATAGGCAATTTTTGCGCTAAATGGGTAAATACAGCATTAGCTAAACCTAAGTTACCTTCTGAATTTTCGAAGTCGATAGGGTTTACTTTATGTGGCATGGTTGATGAGCCAATCTCACCAGCAATGGTTTTTTGTTTAAAGTGACCTAAAGCAATATATCCCCATATATCGCGATCAAAATCGATAAGTATGGTGTTGAAACGAGCGATGGCATCAAATAATTCGGCAATATAGTCGTGAGGTTCTATTTGAGTAGTGTATGGATTCCATGTAACTCCTAGAGATTGAGTAACAAACGTTTCGCTGAATTCATGCCAATCTACATCAGGATAAGCGGAAAGATGGGCGTTGTAGTTTCCTACTGCACCATTGATTTTTGCTAGTATCTCAACGTTTTCAATTTGCTTATATTGGCGTTCCATACGATAAGCTACGTTGGCCATTTCTTTACCCAACGTAGATGGAGAAGCCGGTTGACCGTGAGTACGCGATAATAACGGGATGTCACGATACTCTACTGCTAGCGCTTTAATTGCGTCAATAATGCGACCAATTTCAGGCAAAATTATCGTTTCACGCGCTTCTTTTAACATCAATGCGTGCGAGGTGTTATTAATATCTTCTGAAGTACAAGCAAAATGAATAAATTCATTTACAGCATGCAGTTCAGGAACTTCGGCCACTTTTTCTTTTAGAAAATATTCAACAGCTTTAACATCATGGTTAGTGGTGCTTTCAATGTCTTTGATTCGTTGAGCATCTGCTTCATTGAAATTCTCTGCTACCTGATCAAGAAATGCATTTGCTTGATCACTAAAAGCAGGCACTTCAACAATAGCTTGTGTCGCTGAAAGCTTCTGTAACCAACGGATTTCAACGATGGTTCTATACTTTAGTAGACCGTATTCGCTGAAGATACTGCGTAACGCAATCGTTTTACTTCCGTATCGTCCATCTACGGGTGAAACAGCAGTCAATGCTGACAGTTCCATGGTGATTCTCCTGAATATAGTGGGGTTAATGGCTAACTTTTATTGTGTGTTCAAATTAATATTGACGGGTTTAAACTAATATTTTGTGTCAAAACTAATATTGTCTGGTAAAACTAATACTGTATTAAAGGGTTACTGCATATGGTTTTGGTATTGTGATTATCGATTTTATAACCTTGCCAATAGAATTTGTGCTTGTTCGACCATTTTTTTACGACCAAATACCATGTGACGTCGCTTTCCTCCAACCTGTCTCCAAAGGACAGTACTACGTATTCCGGATAGTAGCAGCGCACGGACTTTGTGTTGATTACTGGTTTGTTGCAATACAGATGGCGTACCCGTAACTTGAATTCGAGGGCCTATTGGGCTTATTACTTCGAGATAGATACTGGCTATGTTGCTGATCATTTGCTCATCAAAAAGATCATAGTGATTGGCTTGACGCTCGATCATCTGTAATCTTTCACCTAACTGGCTCATCGCGTCACTTTTTTGATTTAATTTGCGCTCTAGCGCCATCAAACTAATAATGTAGCGAGTCACCTCACTTCCCATTGGCGTACTATCAATGCCTTTAATCATGCATTCGAGGCCAATTTTGAGATCAGACTCGTGGCCAAAAACATCTAATGTATTAGCGGGAGAAGTGTTAATTATGGCTTTTATAGAAGCTTTAAAGGCATCAGAGTCGCAATAACCATCTTTTGCTACTTGTTGAACAAGTGCTACAGCTTGGCAGATGCCTGCAAAAGCAATGGTACGATCATAGAGTGTATTTGCCACTTAAAGCTCCTATTTAAATCTGTTTTTGTTAAATACGTTGTTCAATAATACCGCCACCTAGGCAGATATCATCTTTATAAAACACAGCCGATTGACCAGGGGTGACCGCAACCTGAGGATCATCGAATATCACTTTGATATTATCGTGGTCAATGGGCGTTATTGTACACGGAATATCTTTTTGACGATAACGAGTTTTTACGGTGCAATTCATTGGCTCTGTTATTACTTCTCGGTCAACCCAATGAAGTTGAGATGCAATTAAGCCATTTGACTTTAATAGAGGATGATCCGAGCCCTGAACGGCAATTAATACATTGCGTTTTAAATCTTTGTCTGCAACATACCATGGGTCTTCATTACCACCACCGCCTTTTTGTCCACCGATGTGTAATCCTTTACGCTGACCGAGAGTATGATACATTAACCCTTGGTGCTCACCAATTTCTTTGCCTTCAGGCGTTTCTATTTTTCCTGGTTGAGCGGGTAGGTATCGACCTAAAAATTCAGTGAACTTTCGTTCACCAATAAAACATATGCCAGTAGAATCTTTTTTCTCCGCAGTAACCAAACCTTGCTGTTCTGCAATGCGTCTTACTTCTGGTTTTTCCAGCTCGCCGACTGGAAATAGACTTCGACTAATCTGCTCATGGCTCAGAGTGTATAAAAAATAACTCTGATCTTTATTATTATCGATACCACGTAGCATTTGTGGTTTTTTTGTTTGGTCTTGCGCATTGGTTGACTGTTCTGGGAACGTACGTCGTACATAGTGCCCCATTGCAATATAATCTGCTTCTAAAACCTCGTCGGCAAATTCTAAAAATGCTTTAAACTTGATTTCTTTATTACAAAGAATATCTGGGTTGGGTGTTCTGCCTGCTTTGTATTCTGCTAAAAAATATTCGAACACATTATCCCAATATTCTGCTGCAAAATTAATTGTATGAAGATAGATACCGAGTTTATCGCACACCGCTTGTGCATCGGCGAGGTCTTCTGCTGCGGTGCAATACTCTTCATCATCATCTTCTTCCCAGTTCTTCATAAACAGTCCTTCGACTTGGTAGCCTTGTTGTTGCAGAAGATAAGCGGAAACAGAAGAGTCTACACCGCCGGACATTCCGACAATGACCTTTTTTTGGCTGTTTTCAGACATGGCTTTGTTCTCAGGCATTGTTAATTCCAAACTTGGTTAATTACAGGTACACACATTACTGGTTGTATACATTATTCATTTCAAATAGACCGTTATTTCATTCGTGATTAAGCGACTTTTTTCTAATCTTCAAGATAGGTGAGTCATCGCTACCATCACACGGGCGGTGATTCTACCAGAAACAATTTAAAGGATACAGTTTAGCGATAAGGTTCACAGATTTGCTGTCAAATAAGATAAATTCTGGCATTAGAATCAATAAATTCATTCGATATTGCACGGTTATCTGGCATAGTTTAGTCCGATTATTTTTAGAGACAAATACATGAGCGATCAAAATGAATTTATGGACCAAGCCGTACTAATAGAAACAATTGAAAATCAATTAGCGGATGGTGAACCAATTAAAGTAAAAGAAACCCTGATGCGTCTAGTGATGACAGGTGCGTCACAACAAGATGCGAAAGAGATGATGGCCTGCGCCTTAGCTATTGAAGTGTTTGATGTGATGAAAAATGGGGCAAAGTTTGATCAAAAACGTTATGCCCAACATTTAGATTTACTGCCAGATCTTGGTTTTATGGAAGGAGAGTAGACGACATTTTTATATGGCGAAATTCACCGGGTGCTAAATCTTGTAAAGTCTGTTGCCCCATGGCATAACGAATCAGCCTTAACGTTGGGAAACCGATATTCGCAGTCATTCGTCTTACTTGTCGATTGCGACCTTCAATAATAGTGATCGCTAACCAAGTAGTGGGTATGGCTGCTCGAAACCTAACCGGAGGTATGCGCGGCCATACATTTGGTTCTGCGATTATTTCAACTTGAGCAGGTAAAGTTAAACCGTCTTTAAGTTCAACGCCATGTCGGAGTTTATCTAAGTCTTGCTCACTAGGTAACCCTTCGACTTGAACCCAGTAGGTTTTTGGTGATTTAGAACGAGGTTGAGTCAATTTTGCTTGTAGTTCACCATCGTTGGTCAATATCATTAGGCCTTCACTGTCTCTGTCTAATCGACCTGCCGCATACACATTTTTGACAGAAACAAAATCGGCTAATGTTTGCCTTTTAATGCCGTCAACGGATTTTTCGTCAGTAAATTGACTTAACGTGTCGTACGGTTTATTAAATATAAGCACGATGCGATCTTCTGCAGACACTGTCGATTTAACTTTGCGTTTTTTGACTCTATTTTTGCTCGATGAATTAGCACGTCGGTGTTTAAAATTAGTCGGTTTAGATTTGTCTGATTTAGACCAACTTGCACCCGTAGAGCGTGATGACATGTTAACTACCTTACATTTATGTAAACAAAGTGTTTGTAAAAGTTTGAATGTTAGCAAAATTAGGCTATCATTTTTGCGCCTAAAATATGGAATGCTGCACAATATGATAGACTAACTCGCCGAGATTGTTTAATTATAAAAATACAGCTGTTTAAGGGATGGACAAGAATTCAACTTAGACCATAAGAACATCAAGCATGTTTGGATATTCTGGATGTAATGGGAATACTAAACGTGTTAATCAAATACGGGCTTACTTCTCATCCAACTAGCCTCAGAAAATATAGGGAAATTTCATGCCTACAGAAAAACCGACCATCATTTATACCATTACTGATGAAGCTCCAGCACTAGCCACTCACTCATTGCTACCTATTATTCGTGCATTTACCGCGTCTTCTGGTATCGACGTTGACACACGCGATATTTCACTCGCGGGGCGTATTATTGCTAATTTCCCTGAGTATTTAGCTGAAGAGCAACGCATTGGTGATGCACTGACAGAATTAGGTGACTTAGCAAAGACACCAGAAGCTAATATCATCAAATTGCCCAATATTTCCGCATCGATACCGCAATTACAAGCTGCTATTAAAGAACTTCAGCAAAAAGGTTATGCGTTACCAGATTATCCTGAAGAGGCGGTAACCGATGAACAGAAAGCTATCCAAGATGCGTACGGCAGAATTAAAGGTAGTGCAGTAAACCCAGTGCTACGAGAGGGTAACTCAGACCGTAGAGCGCCGACGTCAGTTAAAAACTACGCTAAGAAAAATCCACATTCAATGGGTGAGTGGTCGGCTGATTCTAAATCTCACGTTGCAAGTATGGATGCGAATGACTTTTTTGGTAGTGAAACATCCGTCACAATTGATGGTGCAACAGAAGTAAGTATTCAACTTGTTAAAGCAAACGGTGAAACGCAAGTATTAAAAGATAAGCTAGCTTTACTGGATAAAGAAATTATTGATGCGTCAGTTTTAAATAAAAAAGCCTTGGTCGAGTTCTTTGACACAGAAACCGCTAAAGCAAAACAAGAAGATGTTTTACTTTCACTGCATTTAAAAGCAACTATGATGAAAGTGTCTGACCCGGTCATTTTTGGTTATGCGGTTAAAGCTTACTACAAAACAGTATTTGACCAATACGGCGATCTTTTTGACGAAATCGGCGTTGATGTGAATAATGGTATTGGTGATGTTTATGTCAAGATCCAAGCTTTACCAGAAGAGAAACAAGCTGAAATAAAAGCAGCATTACAAAGTGTTTATGCTGTGCAACCGCCATTAGCCATGGTTGACTCTGATCGCGGAATCACCAATTTACACGTGCCAAGTGATGTGATTGTGGATGCTTCTATGCCTGCAATGATCAGATCTTCAGGAAAAATGTGGGGACCAGACGGTCAACTTAAAGACACCAAAGCGATGATCCCTGATCGTTGTTATGCTGGTGTTTATCAAGCTGTTATTGATTTCTGTAAAGTCAATGGTGCGTTTGACCCTACAACAATGGGCAGCGTGCCTAATGTGGGCTTAATGGCACAAAAAGCAGAAGAATATGGCTCTCATGATAAAACGTTTGTGATTCAAGATGCCGGTACAGTGAATGTGGTTGATGCGTCAGGTCGTGTACTTATGCAACAAACCGTTGAGCAAGGCGATATCTTCCGTATGTGTCAAGTGAAAGACGCACCGATCAAAGATTGGGTTAAGCTGGCTGTATCACGAGCACGAGCAAGCAATGTGCCTGCTGTATTTTGGTTAGATTCTGCTCGTGCACACGATGCTGAATTGATTAAAAAAGTGAACGCTTATCTTCCTGAACACGATACTGCCGGTTTAGATATTAAAATTTTGTCACCTGTTGAAGCTACAGATTTTTCTTTAACGCGTATTAAACAAGGCCTAGATACCATCTCTGTTACAGGAAATGTATTGCGTGACTACCTTACCGATTTATTCCCAATTCTTGAGTTAGGTACTTCTGCTAAAATGCTATCTATTGTGCCGTTAATGAACGGTGGTGGCCTGTTTGAAACAGGAGCGGGTGGTTCCGCGCCTAAGCATGTTCAGCAAGTAGAAAAAGAGAACCATTTACGTTGGGATTCTTTAGGTGAATTTTTGGCACTAGCGGCATCTTTAGAGCATCTGAGTGTCGTCACCGGTAATGCAAAAGCCAAAGTTCTTGCCGATACTCTAGATAAAGCAACGGGTAAGTTTCTAGATACTAATAAGTCACCATCTCGCCGTGTTGGAGAGTTGGATAACCGTGGAAGTCATTACTACTTGGCAACTTATTGGGCTGAGGCACTGGCTGAGCAATCTGCAGATGCGGAACTTGCTGAGCAATTTGCACCGATAGCGACAACGTTGTCAGACAATGAAGAAGCCATTGTTAATGAGTTAAATTCAGCTCAAGGTGTGAAAGGAGACTTAGGAGGTTATTACTTCCCAGTTGATGATTTAGTTTCAAACCTAATGCGTCCAAGTACCACTTTAAACCAAGTGATAGATAGCTTGTTGTGAGCAGCCTTGTTATGAGTAGATTTGTTTTGTTACAAGCAGATTGCTTATAAGCTGATAAACAAATAAAAAACCCGCTGAGTGCGGGTTTTTTATTTTATGTACCGTTTTAACTAACTAATACATTCTTTAAACTGGGGTCTTATTTATAAAATCCCGTTGTTAGCTATTTTGCGTTTTGACCTTCAACCGGAACGATCGAACTAGCGTGAGAGCCTTTTGGCCCATCTTCGACTTCGTAGGACACTTGTTGACCTGCTTTTAATGTACGATAGCCGTCCATTTGAATGGTTGAGTAATGGGCAAAAATATCACCATCTTCATCTTCTGGGCAGATAAATCCAAATCCTTTGGCGTTGTTAAACCACTTAACTGTACCTGTAGCCATGCTTTCCATCCCTCATGCATTATGTAACTGAAGTTGTTTCAAATGATTGTATGCATATCACTTGAACTTGAGTGATTAGTACGTGTTTTGATCAACGAATAAATGTTATCACTATAGTACATAATTTAATCAATGAGCGAGTGCAGTCAATAGTTGAAAGCCATAAAAAATCGAAAAATTTCTTACAAATCATTTTTGAGATTCATAAAATGTCAGCTTTGTGATCGACTACTCAAACTTTTTGGTTGTTGTATAAGTGGTTATAATTTGCACAGTTGGAGGAATAAAATTAAAAGATGACGAAGTTTTATTTGCAGGGACACCAATGGTGAATTAGTCTCTATGTTAAAGAAAGGTAATTTGAACACTTTTCAATGACTCGATAAAAAAAATGAACAAAAAATTTGAATGGATAACTCCAGATTTAGACCTGCTGGAAAAAGAACAAGCTAAGGTCAAGGAACCATCTTTGTACCATGTTGTTTTGAATAATGACGATTATACGCCGATGGATTTTGTCATCGATATTTTGACCAGATATTTTTCCATGGATATGGAAAAAGCGACCCAGATAATGCTGCAAATTCATTACGAAGGTAAAGCGATTTGTGGTACTTATTCTGCTGAAATTGCGGAGACTAAAGTGGCGCAGGTCACTATGTACTCGAGAGAAAACGAGCATCCACTGTTATGTACGATGGAAAAGGCTTAATTTAATAGCGACTCATCAAATGTAGATTTGCTCATTGCGAGAGGTACTTATGCTTAACAAAGAACTAGAAACAAGTCTTAACGGGGCCTTTGCCCGTGCTAGAGACAAGCATCATGAATTTATGACAGTTGAACACCTGTTACTTGCGTTACTGGATAATCAAGCTGCTAGAGATACTCTCAAAGCTTGTCAGGCAGATATTGATGTTTTGAAAGATGAGCTAGATACCTTTATCGACCAAACTACACCACTTATCCCTGAAAATGACGAGACAAGAGAGACTCAACCAACATTAAGTTTTCAGCGTGTATTGCAAAGAGCGGTATTCCATGTTCAATCTTCTGGTCGAAATGAAGTGTCTGGCGCGAATGTATTGGTTGCTATATTTAGTGAGCAAGAGTCACATGCTGCTTATTTACTCAAAAAACACGACGTGAGTCGATTAGATATCGTTAACTATATTTCACATGGTATAAGCAAAGGGACCAATCAAGATAGTGACGATTCTTCACCGAATGTATTTGGCAGTGAAACAGCAGAAGAAATCCCTGCTGATGAGAAGTTAGAGGCTTTTGCCACTAATTTAAACAATGTGGCGAAACAAGGCGATATTGACCCATTAATTGGACGGGATAAAGAACTTGAAAGGACGGTTCAAGTTCTATGTCGTCGTCGTAAAAATAACCCTCTGCTAGTGGGTGAAGCCGGGGTTGGTAAAACAGCGATTGCAGAAGGACTAGCTTGGCGGATTGTTGAAGGCCAAGTTCCTGATGTTATAAAAGACAGTGTTATTTATTCACTAGATATAGGTTCACTTTTAGCGGGTACTAAGTACCGTGGCGATTTCGAAAAACGCCTTAAAGGTATTTTGAAACAGCTTGAGCAAGAAAAAGACGCGATTTTATTTATTGATGAGATCCATACAATTATCGGTGCAGGTGCTGCGTCTGGTGGTCAAGTTGATGCAGCTAATTTGATTAAGCCACTATTAAGTAGTGGTAAATTGCGTTGTATTGGTTCGACAACCTATCAAGAATACAGCAATATTTTTGAGAAAGAACGAGCGTTGTCGAGACGATTCCAAAAAATAGATGTGGTAGAACCTTCTTTGGATGACACCACCAAAATTCTTATTGGATTAAAACCTAAATATGAAGCACATCATGAAGTGAGATATACCAATAAAGCACTCCGAGCGGCTGTGGAACTATCTGCTAAATACATTAATGAGCGTCATTTACCGGATAAAGCCATTGATGTAATCGATGAAGCCGGTGCTCGTAGTCGTCTTGCGCCTGCGAGCCGTCGTAAAAAAACCGTTAGTGTTGCCGATATTGAGTCTATGGTTGCCAAAATGGCACGGATACCAGAAAAGTCAGTGTCTTCATCAGATAAAGACACACTTCAAGAGCTGGAAAAACGGATGAAGATGTTGGTGTTTGGTCAAGATGATGCTATTGGCGTATTGAGCGAAGCTATCAAGTTAACTCGTGCTGGGCTTGGAGCAGATAACAAGCCAGTTGGTTCTTTCTTGTTTGCTGGACCTACCGGTGTAGGTAAAACCGAAGTAACGTTACAGTTAGCTAAGTTGCTTGGAATAGAATTACTACGTTTTGATATGTCTGAGTATGGTGAGCGCCACTCTGTTAGTCGCTTGATCGGTGCACCTCCTGGCTATGTTGGTTATGACCAAGGTGGATTGTTAACCGATGCAGTAATCAAGCATCCTCACTCAGTCGTGTTACTTGATGAAATAGAAAAAGCGCATCCAGAGATTTTTAATTTATTATTACAAGTAATGGATAACGGCACTCTAACGGATAACAATGGTCGCAAAGCGGATTTCCGTAATGTTATTCTTGTCATGACAACCAATGCTGGTGTTTCTGAGACAGAGAAAAAGTCGATGGGACTAATTCAGCAAGATAATAGTACCGATGCGATGGCAGAAATTAAGAAAGTCTTCACACCAGAATTTAGAAACCGTTTAGATAGTATTATTTGGTTTAATAGTTTAGATGAACAAGTGATCCATCAGGTGGTCGATAAATTTATTGTTGAACTACAAGCCTTACTAGACGCTCGTGGTGTATCTTTAGAAGTTTCTGAAGAGGCGAGGCACTGGTTAGCAAGTAAAGGCTATGATAAGACTATGGGTGCTCGTCCGATGGGTCGTGTTATTCAAGATAAATTGAAAAAACCGTTAGCGAATGAGCTTCTGTTCGGTTCGTTGGTTAATGGTGGTACCGTAAAAGTAGACATTGCTGAAGATGAGTTAGCATTTCATTATTTGAACGCACAAGAAGAGCCTGTTCATTAATGTTCTGCCTAAAAGAGTAATAAAAAACGGAGCTTTTGGCTCCGTTTTTTTATTATTGCGTAATCGCTGAGGGATTAACGAGCACGGAAGACAATGCGACCTTTTGACAAGTCGTATGGAGTCATCTCTACAGTTACTTTATCGCCAGTAAGAATACGGATGTAGTTTTTACGCATTTTACCAGAGATATGAGCTGTCACAACGTGACCGTTTTCAAGCTCAACACGGAACATAGTGTTAGGCAGAGTATCAAGAACAGTGCCTTGCATTTCAATTACGTCTTCTTTAGCCATTTAATCCTCTTTAGAAATAAGGCAAATTATTAACGACTCATAGGGTCATTAATTGGATATATTAAAGTTGGGCAGTATTCTACCCTTGCCATCGTTGATTTACTAGCCTTTGATGACGATGAAAACGTACTTTGTAGTTCATTGCTGGGCATTTGTCTATCTGATAGCCTAAATAAAGCCACTGTTTGTTGGTTTGGATACAATATTCAATTTGCATTAGTATCCCAACGGTACCAAGGGATAAAGGGTGATCTGGGTCAAAGAAAGTATAGAATGCGCTCGCACTATGCGGTAAATCATCGGTGACCGCTATTGCGACCAGATTCTTTTCATCGTAGATGTGTAAATAACGTATATCGAGCCAATTAGAGCGAGAGAATTGATAAAACTCTTGTTTTTTTGGTGGATACATACTGCCATCACTATGACGCTTGTTAATATACTGGCTATATAATTCAAACCATTCTTCATCCATTCGGTCTTTCATTTTCCATGTCAGCTTGTTGGCTTTATTTTTAAGCCTTTTTTGACTGCGTGACAGGGTTATATCAGCAATAGACAAACGGATCGCTTGGCAAGCGTTACAGTGGTCACAATAGGGTGTATAAATGGTGTCGCCACTTCTTCTAAAACCATTGGCAAGCAATATTTCGTAACTTGATCCATTGTGACAAGTGTCATCTAATGCGATGGCTACTCTTTCCGCTTCGCCTTGTAAATAGTTGCAAGGGTTTTGGCCTGATAAGCCAATTTTAATCTGTAGGTTGTTATCCGACATGAGCTGCTTTCCCTGCTGAGGACTTTTTATTTATGTTTGGTGAAGTTATCCGACATTATCATTATGAGGCGGATAGTGTCATGAGGCGGATAGTGTCGAAGGGATGTCGAGCCACTGTGGTTGGTAACAAACATCATCAATTTTTTGGGTTCTTAACGATGTGAGTTTAGTTAAAAATTCTTCACGGTCCAGCTCGATTGCTCCTAATGATTCAGTATGTGGATTGAGGATTTGACAGTCAACCAGTGCTCCACCAAATGAGTGAAAATGTTCGCAAAAAGCCCATAATGCAATTTTAGAAGCATTGGTTTTTCTGCTAAACATTGACTCGCCACAAAAAATTTTTCCTACTTGAATTCCATACAAACCACCAATTAGCTCTCTATCTTGCCAAACTTCAACCGAGTGGCAATAACCCAAAGAAGCGAGCCGTGAATAAGCACGTTGCATGTCGGGGTTTAACCACATTTCATCTTTATCCCTAATGTTGGCGCATGATTGGATAACTCGATCGGTGCTAACATTAATACTGATCGTATAGTTTGATTGCCGGTAAAATTTTTTTAAACTTCTAGACGGTTTGAAGTTTTCAGGGATAAACACCGCTCGCGGAGTGGGGCTCCACCACAATATTGGTTCGTTTGAGCCATACCATGGGAATATACCGTGTTTATATGCCTCTATTAATCGCTCAGCTTTAAGATCACCGCCTAAAGCAAGTAACCCGTTCGGGTCGGTTAATGCTTGGCTATGTGGTGGAAAAGCAAAGGAATCCGTATCCAGTTCTGGCAAATAAATGGTCATTGAGTTGTCTAATTATCCTGACGTCTATTTTATTTAGTGTTATATATATTTTAGTCTTATATATAATAGTTACTTAACTACCATAAATGAATGTGGTCTCATTTTCACTAGCCATAGTAAAAAAATTTCTATAATCTGCTGTTACCAAGAATCTATTGACAATAAATTGAATGGAATCCCTCACACTACAGCCTATTCATCAGGTAAATGGTGAAATTAACCTTCCTGGCTCTAAAAGTGTTTCAAATAGAGCATTATTACTGGCCGCACTTGCTAACGGTACAACACGCTTAACCAATCTTCTCGATAGTGACGATATTCGTCATATGCTAAATGCGTTGACTCAGCTAGGTGTACAGTATTCACTTTCAGAAGATAAAACGGTTTGTGAAGTACAAGGCCTTGGGCAATCATTTCATACTTCCGGTGAATTAGAGCTGTTTTTAGGTAATGCAGGAACCGCAATGCGTCCACTCGCCGCAGCCTTATGCTTGGGCGAAGGTGATTACGTGTTAACGGGTGAGCCTCGAATGAAAGAAAGACCAATTGGTCATCTTGTTAAAGCATTACGAAGTGCTGGAGCGAAAATTGAATATTTAGAAAATGAAAACTATCCACCACTTCGAATCCACGGTACAGGCTTAAAAAGCGGTTCAGTATCAATTGATGGCTCAATTTCAAGCCAGTTCTTAACTGCATTTTTAATGTCAGCCCCATTAGCTGATGGTGAAATAACCATCAACATAGAAGGTGATTTGGTTTCCAAGCCTTATATCGATATTACACTGCATATCATGCAACAGTTTGGTATCGAGGTTATTAATAATAACTATCAGCAATTTGTGATCCCAACTGGTCAATCTTATCAATCTCCTGGTGACTTTTTAGTGGAAGGTGATGCTTCTTCTGCTTCGTATTTTTTAGCGGCAGCAGCGATAAAAGGTGGCGAGATAAAAGTGACTGGAATTGGTAAAAATAGCATTCAAGGTGACATTCAGTTTGCCGATGCACTAGAGAAAATGGGTGCAGAAATAGAGTGGGGAGATGATTACGTCATCTCGCGTGTTGGTGAACTAAAAGCGATTGATATGGATTTTAATCATATACCAGATGCGGCAATGACTATTGCAACAACCGCATTATTCGCCAAAGGAACGACCGCGATTAGAAATGTTTATAATTGGCGTGTTAAAGAAACCGATCGTCTGGCGGCTATGTCAGCAGAGTTACGCAAAGTCGGCGCACAAGTCGAAGAGGGTGATGATTATATTATTATTACTCCAACAAGTAATATAAAACACGCAGAAATAGATACTTACGATGATCATAGAATAGCGATGTGCTTTTCTTTGGTCGCCTTAAGTAATACCCCTGTGACTATTAACGATCCTGGTTGCACTTCTAAAACGTTCCCTAATTACTTTGAAAAGTTACAAGCTTTGAGTAAGTAATAACGGTAATTACACTTACCATGCTGCTTTAATAACAATCGGGTCATTGTTGATGATAATAAATATTGTCAACAATGACCTGTTTAGTGGGTTGTATTTTATTTAAGAGTAAACTCTTTAGATAATTGGTGAGCTAAATATTTAAACATATTAAATACAGCGGTTGTATTCTTTGTTGGTAACCCTTGTTGGTCGAGAAAATAGTTGCCTTTAAAAATGAGCACACCGTCTTTTTCTTCAACTGAGTCGGCGCGCATACCTTCTATATAATCTTGATGTTCCTGAATAAGTTGATTAGCAATCAGTAGAAGGTCAAAGGCAGCAATAGGTTTTACTTCACTCATGAAAACTCCGAATATTAAAATTAATTTTTTGCATAGTTTATGCCTCAAAAAAACAAAATCAACGTTAATGTCTAAACTAATTAAACTAAAAATAACGATAAATTGTGAGCTAAGACATAGATTTTCGTCATTTCTAAGGCATTAAATTTGTAGCCGATTAGTATGTGCGACATCTTGTTTGGAGCGAGGCTCAACTGCTTATAAGTCGACCAACTAAGTATAAAAAGAAAAAAAAATGTTGATCTTCTGTCGCTCTCGCTCAATAGTAAAAGTAGTAAAATTAACATTGTTACAGGTTTTAATAGCGAAATTTGTCGTTATTAATTGAATAAAGCCATCGTAATGATTGAGGATGTCAGAATCGATTATGGGTAAGTCACTTGTTATAGTGGAGTCACCAGCCAAGGCGAAAACCATCAATAAATACCTTGGAAAAGACTTCATCGTTAAGTCTAGTGTTGGTCATGTTAGAGACCTTCCTACGGCAGGTCAAAGTAATGGCCAAAAAGCGGCGGCGATTTCAACTAAAGGTATGAGCCCGGAAGAAAAAGCTCGTATTAAAAAAGAGAAAGAGCGCAAATCACTGATCAAAAAAATGGGTATTGACCCATTTAACAACTGGGAGGCGAACTATCAAGTGCTTCCCGGTAAAGAAAAAGTAGTAGCTGAGTTACAAAAATTAGCCAAAGATGCTGATACTGTTTATCTCGCAACCGATTTAGACCGCGAGGGAGAGGCTATCGCTTGGCACCTTCGTGAGATCATCGGTGGTGATGAACAGCGATATAAACGAGTTGTTTTTAACGAAATAACTAAAAATGCGATCCAACAGGCTTTTGAAACTCCTGGTGAGTTAAGTATGGATGGTGTAAATGCTCAGCAGGCACGACGTTTTATGGATCGTGTGGTTGGGTTTATGGTTTCACCTTTACTTTGGAAAAAAGTAGCACGAGGGCTGTCTGCCGGTCGAGTTCAATCCGTTGCGGTTAAGTTATTGGTCGAGCGTGAACGTGAGATTAATGCTTTTATTCCCGAAGAGTTTTGGGATGTGCATGCAGAGACCAAAACAAAGGATAAAACCGATTTTCGTTTAGTCGTGGCACAAAAAGATGGCTTAAATTTTAAACCCACTTCTGAAGCAGAAACAAAATCGGCTCTAACCATTTTAAATTCTGCCGAGTATGAAGTGTGTAAGCGAGAAGATCGCCCAACACAAAGTAAGCCGTCTGCTCCGTATATCACCTCGACTTTGCAGCAAGCGGCTAGTACGCGCTTAGGTTATGGGGTTAAAAAGACCATGATGCTCGCGCAACGTTTGTACGAAGCCGGTTACATTACCTATATGCGTACCGACTCTACCAACTTAAGTGCAGAAGCGGTAGAGACGCTTCGTGGCTATATATCAACTGAATTTGGCGATGCATATTTACCTGAGGCTGCGATCCGTTACGGAAGTAAAGCTGGTGCTCAAGAAGCGCACGAAGCGATACGACCATCTAGTGTTGACGTCAAAGCTGATGACTTACAAAGCATGGAAGCAGACGCGGTTAAACTTTACTCGTTAATTTGGAATCAATTTGTTGCTTGCCAAATGACACCGGCTAAATATGACTCAACCACGGTCAGTGTTAAAGCAGCAGACTTCACTTTGAAAGCGAAAGGTAGAATTCTAAAATTTGATGGTTGGACTCGTGTTCAAAGACCGATGGGTAAGAATGAAGACCAAATTCTTCCAGCTGTTGATGTTGGCGACAAATTAGCATTGCAAACATTAGAACCTAAGCAACACTTTACTAAGCCTCCAGCGCGATTTACTGAAGCCGCTTTGGTTAAGGAGCTTGAAAAACGAGGTATTGGACGTCCGTCGACTTATGCATCAATCATCTCTACTATTCAAGATCGCGGTTATGTAAAAGTCGATCAACGTCGATTTTATGCAGAGAAAATGGGTGAAATTGTAACCGATCGTCTAGATGGTAGTTTTGATGATTTAATGAACTACGACTTTACCGCTCGAATGGAACAAAAATTAGACCAAGTTGCGGAAGGGCAAACGGATTGGAAAGGAGTGTTAGACAACTTCTTTAGTGATTTTTCTAGCCATTTAGAGAAAGCTGAACTGGATGAGCAAGCTGGCGGTATGAAACCAAATCATATCGTTGAAACTGACATCGAGTGCCCAACTTGTAGTCGAAAAATGGGCATTAGAACCGCTTCTACTGGCGTATTCTTAGGTTGTTCTGGCTATGCATTACCACCAAAAGAGCGGTGTAAAACCACGATTAATTTGGGTGACGAAGAAGGCATAATTAACGTTTTGGAAGAAGACGTTGAAACGGCTGCTTTGCGCGCGAAAAAGCGTTGTCCAATTTGTGAAACGGCGATGGACGCTTATCTTATTGATGATAAACGTAAATTGCATGTATGTGGTAATAATCCAAATTGCGAAGGTTACCTTGTTGAGAAAGGTGAATTCAAACTAAAAGGTTATGATGGGCCAGTGGTTGAGTGTGATAAGTGCTCAGCTGATATGGTGTTGAAAAATGGTCGCTTTGGTAAGTATATGGGCTGCACCAACGAAGAGTGTAAGAACACTCGTAAAATTCTTCGAAATGGTGAAGTTGCGCCACCGAAAGAAGATCCAGTACATTTGCCTGAATTACCATGTGAAAACTCGGATGCTTATTTTGTGTTACGAGATGGTGCGTCAGGCTTATTTATGGCGGCGAGTAATTTCCCTAAATCACGAGAAACAAGAGCACCATTGGTTAAAGAGTTGGTTCGTTTTAAAGATCGAATTTCACCTAAATTTCAATATTTAACAACTGCACCAGAAGCCGATCCTGATGGACGTCCTACGGTCATTCGCTTTAGTCGTAAAACGAAAGAGAATTATGTTCGGTCTGAAATTGATGGTAAACCATCTGGTTGGACGGCGCTTTATGTGGATGGAAAATGGGAAATTACCGATAAACGCAAAAAAGCTAAGTGATTGTTAATAATATTTTTTGAATAAGTAGTAGAGCTTTCTACCACGACTAAAAGTTTATTAGTAAACGATTATATATATTAAAAATAAGCGACCATCTGGTCGCTTATTTTGTCTGCAACTATGACGGCCACTTAAACTCTTGCTTACATTTTAATGGTAATACGTGAAGCAAAAACACTCTTAAGAGTTAGATATGTGGTAAACTTTGTTTATCTATCCACCGTACTGTTAATACCCAAACCGTAGCCAAACTTATGTCAGAAACCCTGTTATTTCATAAAACCTATAAGCACCCAACGAGTGATGAGTGGGTTGTTTTTGTGCATGGAGCAGGCGGTAGCTCTTCAATATGGTTTAAGCAAATTAAAGCGTATAAACAGCATTTTAATTTGTTGTTGATCGATTTAAGAGGTCATGGAAAATCACACGATTTTATAAAAGGTTTTATTGCTAACAAATATACTTTTAAAGATGTGACTCTAGATATTTTAAAGGTGTTAGATCACTTAAAAATACAATCTGCACATTTTGTTGGAATGTCTTTAGGCACCATTATTGTTAGAAACTTAGCTGAAATAGCGTCGGATCGAGTTCATACAATGGTTTTAGGTGGTGCGATAACGCGTTTTAATATGCGATCTCAGATATTGGTTAAGTTGGGTGACCTCAGTAAGAATCTTGTTCCTTACATGTGGTTATATGGTCTTTTTGCCTATATAGTCATGCCTCAGAGAAGCCAAAAAGAGTCTCGACATCTTTTTATTCGCGAAGCAAAAAAGCTTTGTCAAAATGAATTCAAACGTTGGTTCAAACTCGCAGCAGATGTAAATCCTATGATGCGCTATTTTCGTGACAAAGAGTTATCCATTCCCACTCTTTATTTAATGGGTGATAAAGATTATATGTTTATTACCCCAGTGAGAGAGATGGTGGCTAGGCATAAAGGCAGTGTACTGTATGAAATCAGTGATTGTGGGCATGTCTGTAATGTAGAAAAACCTGACGAATTCAATCAGAAATCTATAGCTTTTATTCAAAAGCAGCTTACGTAATTTGACCGGAATAGAAATACCAATCTAATTACGTTGTTGTGCTTATTTGCTACTTATTTTTTTGTGCGCTTCTATTTTCTTGTGAAGTTTCCTTACCTGTGCATCGCCAACAAAGACCAAACTGCCCTTCATTTTGTTCACCACATACTTCACATAACCAATCCGCTAAGTCGTGTTGCTGATTTTCATATTCATTGATTAAAGTGCGTGCTTGGTCAAGTTTGTCTAATTCAAATAGCCATACATAAGGGTCGGTGTCATTAGTTAAAGGTAATTCTCCTTTTAAACTGAATAAACCTTCATCACGTACTTCGGTGTGTATATTTTGTTGTTTCATCAGCCCACATATAATGTGGGCCTCAGTAGGATTCGATGCACTAAATATTTTCATAATTTATGCCGCATTATTTGGACGTAGTCTACTCATTATCCATTTCGCTATCACAGGGAATAAGCCTAATAAAACGAATGATGCTAGTACACTCGGTGATACAATTCCTGACAAACTGTCAATGTTGGCTAACTGTGTGCCCGCGTTTAGAAATACGATGGTACCAGGAAGCATACCAAGTTGACTGACAAGATAGTATCGAGCAGTCGAAATAGGTGTTAGACCCATTAATAAGTTAATTAGAAAGAAAGGAAAAACAGGAATGAGTCGTAACGAGAAAAGATAAAATGCTCCATCTTGCTCCACGCCTTTATTCATTGTTTCTAGCTTGGATCCAAATTTACCTTGAACCCAATCACGAAGTAAAAATCGACTACTTAAAAATGCTAGCGTGGCTCCAATAGTACTGGCGAATGAGACTAAGAATAGACTAGTAACAAAGCCAAATAGTGCTGCACCTAATAAGGTAACGACTGCTGCTCCGGGAATGGAAAAGGCGGTAATGGCAACGTAAGTAATAAAATAAATAAGCGCCGCTATAGCAAAATTATTTTCAATATATTCAGCAAGTATCGTTTGCTGTTGCTTTGCATTTTCTAAAGTAAAGTATTGACCAAATTGCGTACCGAGAAAAATCATTGTTGCGATAAGAATAAGACCGATAATAAGTTTTTTGTTCATTAAAAAATAATCCAGTTAAATTGCATTACTTATTATGACAGGCAATAGAGCTAAAAACTTTCAATTATTTTTAATTAAACAAATATTTTCAAACGCTATACCGTAAAACAAAACAACCGCTAGACATTCTCAGCGGCTGTTTTGAATATTATCGTTATGTTTTGCTTATTTTAGTAATTCAATAAGTTCACTACGTCTCTCTTGTGGAACTACAGACCAATGCGTTCCGTTTAACGCACCTTCTAAAGCCCACAATAGTTCAATATTCAGATTACCTTCATGAGAACGTTGGATAGCTTTAAATGCTTGTAGAGAGCCCGCTTGGCGTAAATCATCAACAGAGGTTATTCCGGCCTTTTTAAGTAAACGTTCAGTACCTAAACGTAGGTTTGGCAAATCTTTCAATCGAGTGGGTTTCACTTCGGTGTTGGATTCTTTGGCTTTATGTGCAGAATCAAGCGCAATACTTGCAATATGAAGTATGTCGTCTGTGTTATCCCATAAGTCATTCGGAAGTTGGAAATACTTTGTGACAACAGGGAAGCCTCGTTTTTTATATACGTAAGGTTGGTAATCTTCATCAGTAAACTGTTGTTTAAGCGCGTCGCAACAACGAATGTGCAAGGCATCCTTAACCACGAGGGCAAACATTGTATCGTCTACAAAGATCCCAAATCCACCAAACATAGAGCGAGATTTAACGTTGCCAAATGTCGTAAATAGTTCTAACGAATTTTTAAGTACAGGTTTATCCATTTCTTCGAGTCTCAGGTTAAAAATTGCATCAACCAATTCAGAACCGAGAAATTAACAAATATCGATGAATTTTCCAAAGATATTTATTAACCAGTTTTCGGCAACCCCGCTACCTTTTATATTTCACTAAAGTTAGCGAGAACAAACTAAGGCCGGAAGCTTTGCGTCCCATTTTTTCAAATGGTTTGCCCTGATCGTGATGTAATTAATATAGGTAAACTTTGAACAAAGATCACCGACATTAATTTCAGATGTGACAGAGATCACAGTAAAAATGCATGTTTATGCATATTGGTGTTGTTTTTATGCACAAAATGCTAAATAATGTCGCCCAATTAGTACTTATCGGCTTTGGTTAGATCTTTAACACTTTCACGAATAATCAATTCTGGATGCATTTCAAAAATACGTCTTTCGTGCTCTTTATCTTTAATCCTGCTTAGTAAAATTTCAAAGGCTGTTTTACCGACACGACGCTTAGGTTGATGAATTGTGGTTAAAGGCGGAGAGAAGTACTCGGCTAAATCTATATTGTCGTAGCCAATAATAGAAATATCTTCAGGAATACGTATACCTTTTTGTTGTAGTCTACTCATCATGCCAAGCGCCATGGTGTCATTAAAGCAAAAAATTGCCGTTGGTTTGGTTTCCATGGCAAGAATTTTATCCGCAATTTCTAGCGCAGTATCACACTCAAAATTACCTTCAAACACATTAGCTTGCTCGAACGGGATATCATGCTCATTTAACGCTCTTTTATAACCGTCCAGGCGTTCAATACACAAGGTTTTATCTAAATGCCCACTTAAACAAGCAATGTTAGTATGGCCGTTTTCAATCAGATATTTTGTCGCTAAATAGCCACCTTCTTCTGAGTTATCAATGATTTTATCTTTTGATTCATCAGAAAATGATTCGCCTTGACCCCAATCCATAAACACTTTTGGAATATCTGCGTGAGCATTTAGCATGTCTTGTAGTTCTTTGGTGAGATCTGAGCACATAACAAATATGCCATCAACTCTTTTCTCTGCGAGCATACGAATATAGTCACGTTGTTTTTCATAAATGCCGCCAGTATTACACAGAATTAAAGTATAACCTTGTCGATAACAGTAGCTTTCTACCCCGTTGATTACTTCTGCAAGAAAAGGGTTAGTTGACTGAGTAACCAGCATGCCTATGGTTCTGGTTGAATTACACTTTAAGCTGCGCGCAACAGCGCTCGGTGCATAGTTTAATTGTTTAACCGCATCGTTTACTCTTTGCTGTGTTGCCTCTGCAACAAAACGAGTCTTATTGATCACGTGGGATACGGTTGTAGTAGAAACACCTGCAATTCGTGCGACATCTTTTATGGTTGCCATGTAGATCGTCCTAATTAACGAGGCTGACACTATGAACTTATAATGCGGAACAGGTCAGCAATTGTGTAATAAACACAAAAAACCGCTATCAAGTATAGCGGTTATCAATAAATCTGGTTGAAACCTAATTTTATAGGCAAACCGTCTGTTACACAATCATCTATCTGGAGTATTGCTACTCGAGGCGCAATTATTTACTCTGGGCTCGATACATTTAATTTAATTTCTTCTGCCGTTAGCAATGAATCCCGGAGGTACAACCACCATAATCCCATGCGTTCCGACCAATAACGTTCCGTTTGCTCAAGATAAGCAGCATTAGGTGTAAACTTAGACCAAGGTTGCTTAATATCTGATTGAGCTAGGTAGTTAGTTGGTGCAGGAATAGGTGACAATCCTGCCGATTGAAATTCAGTTACCGCTCTTTCCATATGGCTAGCTGATGTAACCAACACCAATTTTTTTTGACCAACAAAAGCGGCCGCTTGACGTGATTCTTCCCAGGTATCTTTTGCTGTTTCTAACAAAATAATATCAGGTTTAGCGACACCAAGTGCTAAGGCTACTCTGGCCATCATTTTTGCATGACTAAACTCGGTTCCTCCAGCGTAACCTGACAGGATCAACTTTGCATCGGGATACATGCGTAGAATACGTATCCCTTCGGTTAAGCGCATCAATGATGCTCGACTTAACTCAGCCGTTGGAGGGAGTTGGTCATCGACAACATGGCCATTACCCAACACCATAACGTAATCAATTGCTTCGTCTGTAGGTAAAAATGCTGTGTATTTTCTTTCTAGAGGCATTAAAAGTTGACTTGAAATAGGCTGGAAAGAAACGCAAAAAATCCCAGTTAATGAGACGAAGATAAACAACACACCAATTTTATGTTTTTGGGTAAACATGACAAACAACAAGCCAATAAACCCGATAATTAGCAGAGCGGGTAGAGGCATTGCGAGCGAAGATATTACTTTTTTCAGTTCAAACATACGTAATTAGTCCGAAAAACCATCACTTAGAAGTAAAAAAGGCAGCATACCCCTTTATTCCTATTATTCCTATGACAGAATAGGCCGATCAGTTAAAAATGATGTTTCTATCATAAAATGGAAAAGTATAATTCGTGCAAGAAGACAGAAATTTTGATGGTATAGCGCATAAGTTTGCCGAGAATATTTACGGTTCGGAGAAAGGTGAAATTCGCCAGACCGTAGTTTGGGAAGATCTTATGCAAGCGTTACAAATGCTCGCGACTGACAAGCCTTTGCATATATTAGATGCAGGAGGTGGTTTAGCGCAAATATCCCAACGACTCGCATCATTTGGGCATAATGTTTCCCTTTGCGATATTTCCGCTGAAATGTTGCAATTGGCCAAGCAGGACGTCATGAGTAACGATCTGCTCGAACGATATTCATTTATTCACTGTCCAGTGCAAAATATAGCGCAAAAGCTTAGTCAGCCGGTTGATATGTTGTTGTTCCATGCGGTAATGGAATGGCTGGTGGATCCTAAGCACGCACTGGAAACCGTTTTAGAGCAAATTAAGCCAGGTGGTATCGCTTCGGTGATGTTTTATAACCATCATGGTTTAGTTTTAAAAAATGTAGTTTGTGGCAATATTCCGCATGTGTTAGCTGGAATGCCGCATAAAAAACGCTTTAAGTTGCAACCACAAAATGGATTGCTACCAGAAGAGGTTTACCAATGGATAGAAAATGCAGGATTCGAAGTTTGTGGTAAGTCTGGTATTCGTTCATTCCACGATTATATAGGGAATCAACAATATATGGGTGATTATCAATTTGATGATTTATTGGCATTAGAAAAAAAATTATGTCGACAAGAACCATATTTGTCGCTTGGTCGATATATCCATGTATGGGCAAAAAAACATGAATGATAGGAAAAATAATGAGTGATACAACTCACATGCTTTCTCAGCAACCTATTGATGAAGTCGTTGGCTGGGTTGAAAAGCACGACTTCTCGCTAAACTTATCGAGTGAAAAACTGGCGTTTCTGATCTCAATCGCTGTGCTTGGTAGTAGTAAATTTGATGAGGAATTAGCGGAAGGTGAATTACACGATGCGTTTAACATCGTAAGTAAACAGTTCAGTAATACCGAGCAAGGCGAAAATATCAATTCCAACCGCCAATTTAAAGCTAACAATGCGATCAATGATCTAGTTAAACAACGGCTTATCAGTCGCTTTACAAGTGAAAGCTTGGACGGAGCAAGTATTTACCGTTTATCTTCTTTGGCAATAGGAATTACTGAATATTACTTACGTCATAATCAATTTTCAGAGCTAAAACTGTCTATTCAACTGGCAATGGTGTCAGATGAAATGGCCAAAGCAGTCACTGCAGCTCAGGAAGGAGGGGATGAAATTCATTGGCAGAAGAAAGTCTATGGGGTACTCAAATATTCAGTCGGTGAAATTTTTGATCAGATAGATTTAACCCAAAGAGTCATGGATGAACAGCAACACGAAGTGAAACAACAAATAGCCCAACTGCTTAATAAAGATTGGCGAGAAGCGATTAATAATTGTGAAGTATTGTTGTCAGAAACATCCAATAATCTTCGAGACTTGCAAGACACTTTGCAGGCAGCGGGTGATGAACTTCAAACGCAAATACTCGATATTCAACAAGCGTTGAGTAATGACAATGCATTTGAGTTTATCGACGATTCACTTTATTCATTGCAAGTTAAATTAGACAGAGTGGTCAGATGGGGTCAACAAGCTATTGATTTATGGATAGGCTATGACAGACATGTGCACAAATTTATCCGTACTGCTATAGATATGGATGAAAATAGAGCCTTTAGCCAGAGGTTACGCCAATCAATAAAAACGTACTTTGATGCGCCATGGATGCTCACCTATGCTAACGAGGAAAAATTAACGGATCTTAGAGATGAGGCGATAGCTCTGAGAGATGAAGAAGTAATTGGTGTTCTACCGATGGAAGTAAAATATGAACAACTTCAACAAGTCAGTGACGAACTTTCTCAACAAGTAGCGGATATGTTATCTCGCCATAAAGAACATGGACACTCGATAGATTTAGGCGTTGTTCTAAAAAACTATCTTTTACAACATCCAACAACGCAACATTTTGATTTAGCCAGAATTGTTATCGATCAAGCGGTTAGGCTCGGTTTTTCTGAGTCAGATTTTTACGCCATTCAACCAGATTGGCAAGCGATCAACGATTTCGGTGCAAAGGTACAAGCAAATGTCATTAATAAATACTGAACAATACTTGCCAGAGAATCTGGTTAAAGCAATAGCAAATCCACTTTTTCCCACGCTCGATAGCATGCTTAGGGCAGGCAAACATATAGCAACTGAAGATATGGATAATCACGCTTTACTGTGTGATTTTGAAACAGAATTAGCGATGTTTTATCTAAGATACAACACCGAATTAGTTAAAGCCCCAGAAGGTTTTTTCTATTTACGTCCACGCTCTACTGCATTGATTGGTCGAAGTGTGTTGTCAGAATTGGATATGTTGGTAGGGAAGGTGCTCTGCTTTTTATATCTAAGCCCAGAACGGTTGGCTCACGAAGGTATATTTACTAATCAAGAGCTATACGAAGAATTACTGACGCTAGCGGACGAGAAAAAGTTGCTGCGAGTTGTGACCCATCGGGCCACAGGATCGGATTTAGATAAAGATAAATTATTTGAAAAAGTTAAAACGTCTTTACGTCGATTAAAAAGACTCGGCATGGTGCTTTCAATCGGTGAAGAAGGCAAGTTTCAAATCAGTGAATCCGTGTTCCGCTTTGGTGCTGATGTACGAACCGGTGAGGAACTTAAACAAGCTCAACTGAGACTTATTCGTGATGGTGAAGCAGTGATTGAACAAGATACAAAGCAATACACAATAGAATTATTAGAGGGTGAAGCATGATTGAACGTGGTAAATATCAATCATTAACAATGATTAACTGGAATGGTTTTTTTGCACGCACCTTCGATATTGATGAATTAGTCACTACTTTATCAGGCGGAAATGGTGCGGGTAAATCAACGACAATGGCCGCCTTTATTACCGCGCTAATTCCTGACCAAAGTTTACTTCATTTTAGAAATACCACCGAAGCTGGTAGCTCTCAAGCATCGAGAGATAAAGGTTTATTTGGCAAATTGCAGCCCGGAGTTTGTTACGCAGCACTCGATGTGGTTAACTCAAAAAAACAACGTTTGCTGTTTGGTGTTCGCTTACAACAAATAGCTGGTCGAGATAAAAAAGTCGACATTAAACCGTTTTTAATTCAGGGGCTGGCGAGTCATATTAAACCTACCGATGTTTTGATGGAAGCGTTAACCAATAATAACGCACGAGTTAAAACCATCAATGAAGTTAAACAATCCATCGCAGATCAATCCACAAATAAATACGAAGGTGCCATTGTTAGAGTGTTTAATTCTGTGGCTGATTATCACACTCAAATGTTCGATTTTGGCGTTTTACCTAAAAAATTGAGAAACACCAGTGATCGATCTAAGTATTATCGATTAATTGAAGCATCTTTATATGGCGGTATATCAAGTGCTATTACCCGGTCTTTAAGAGATTATTTGCTGCCTCAAAATGGTGGAGTTAAAAAAGCATTCCAAGATATGGAATCGGCATTACGCGAGAACAGGATCACATTAGAGGCGATAAAGTCGACTCAAGCGGATAGAGACCTGTTCAAACATCTTATTACAGAATCGACGAATTATGTCTCTTCTGATTATATGCGACACACCAATGATCGAAAACAACGCCTAGATCTTGCGCTATCTTTAAGGCATGAACTGAATTCTACTCGTCATCAGTTGGTTCAGCAGCAGGATTTGTATCGCTCGACCCAAGAGACACTTGAGCAATTAAATGAGCAAGAATTTGACGTTGAACAGGATTATCAATCTGCATCTGATCATCTTCAATTGATTCATGGAGCGATGAAGCAACAAGAAAAAATTGCACGATATCTTGAGGATTTAGAAGCGCTAAGTGAACGATTAGAAGAGCAGATAATCGTTGTTGAAGACTCTCAGAATACGGTAATAGAGCTTGAGAAAAAGACCACGTCTGCTGAGCAAGAAGTTGATAGTTTACAAATGCAGTTGGCTGATTACCAACAAGCTCTAGATGTCCAGCAAACGCGATCATTACAATATCAGCAAGCCGTTACCGTCCTAGAGAAAGCACGAGATGTACTACAAAATCAAAATTTACAAGCAGAAGATGTACCGCAACTGTTATCCGATTTTAAACAGCAAGAAGAGCAGCAGACCCAACAACTACTCGCATTGAAGCATAAATTGGATATGTTTTCTGCCGCAGTTACGCAGTTTGATGCTGGACTAGCCTTGGTAAAAAGCATCTCTGATGACGTCGATAGAAAAAATGCCTATTTCAAAGCAAAACAAGCAATAGAGCAGTTAGAAGCATCGGAATCATTGATTGCAAATCAGGATCAATTAAGCGCACAGCTACAAGAATCGCGATCAAACCTCGCCAAACAGAAGCAAGTGACTGATCTTTGTCAGCAGTATGCTCGTGACTATGGCACGATGGTAAGTAATAAAGCTGATATAGCCGAACAGTATGAGCAGAATCAACTGCGTGTTGATTCGTTAGAAGAACAGATTGAAATAAATAGAGATGAGCGACTCAAAGCCATTCAGCAGGCCAAACACTACAAAGAAACATTGCTTCAATTAGAATCAAGAGCGCCTGTTTGGTTAGAAGCTAATAGCGCACTAGAAACACTCAGAGAAAAGACCGATCAGCCGTTGTCCAATCGCCAATCCGTTATGGCTGAGATGCAGTCAATATTACAACAAGAAAAATCCAAGTTATCTGAAAAAGAAAGCTTACTTGCTCGAAGAGAGGCTCTTGACAAAGAAATCGATCAATTAGCTTCCTTTGGCGGCGCAAATGATACTCGCTTAAAAGGTATTGCAGATACACTGGGAGGTGTATTACTTAGCGAAATATATGACGATATTACTTTAGAAGACGCTCCTTATTTTACTGCCATGTATGGACCATCGCGTAATGCGGTTGTCGTGAGCGATTTGACCGACATTAAAGATAAACTGGCATTACTAACGGACTGTCCCGAAGATGTCTATATTATTGAAGGCGATGTTGATGCGTTTGACGATAGTACGTTTAATGTTGATGAATTAGATGGTGCAGTTTGTGTTCAGTATAGTGAGCGCCAGCTTCGCTATTCTCGACTGCCGGTTAACCCATTATTTGGTCGAGCGGCTCGGGAACAACGCTTAGAACAATTAAGAAGTGATCGTGATGAAGTGATTGAATCTCATGCTAAAGCCGCGTTTGATTCGCAAAAATTGCAACGGTTATATCAGAGCTTTAGTCATTTTGTGTCTCATTTTATGGAGTCAGCATTCCAAACGGATCCAGAGCATGAACTACAGCAAGTAAAGCAGAACTATGCGCAATGCCAAACTAACCTCGAACAGATTGAATCGAGCTTAGCTCAATTAAAGGCACAACTTAATAGTTGCAAGCAAGCGTTAAGCCTGCTGGATAAAATAGCGTCAATGATAGGCTATTTAAATGACGAGTCTTATGCGGAAAAACATCGCGACTTAGAGTTAAAATTGAGTGATATCGTCAATGCTAAACGTTATGTTGAACAACATAAACAATCGGTGAATAACCTAACAGATTATTTATCTGCATTACAAAACGATCCTGCTGAACATCAATCCGTGGAGCAAGATTACCAGCAGATTGACCAAAATTTGCAAACCTTAAAACGTCAACAATACGCACTGGAAGATTTGAAAGAGCGTACAGGCTATTTTGCTTATAAAGATTCTGCATCTATGTTAGGCCAGAGCAGTGAACTCAGTGAACAACTAAAACAAAAACTGGTACAAGCAGAATCACAGCGTAGTACGAGTCGGTTGGTGCTTAAGCAAGCTCAAAGTGAATTTAATCAATATAATCAAGTGTTAGCATCATTAAAGAGTGCTTATCAAGCGAAAACAGAAACCATTCAAGAATTCCAAGACGAATTAACCGAATATGGTGTAAGTGGCGATGAAGCAACGTTACAAAGAGCAGAGGAACGAAAAGCCCAGTTGCTTGAGCAAGTGCACAGTATAAGAAACAATAAAGCTGAGCAGCAAAAAATCATCACATCGACAGAACTTGAAATGAAAACACTGTCAAAAGCGATTAAACGAGTTTCAAAGCAATATAAAGAGACTCGATATGTTGCTGTGTTAGCCAAATCGAATTGGTGTGAAGTGATTCGTTTAGCCAAGCAACACGATGTTGACCGCCGATTATATCGAAGAGAACTGGCGTATTTAACTGGCGACGAGCTGCGCTCAATGTCAGATAAATCTTTAGGCGCGTTAAGACTTGCTGTAGCAGACAATGCCGATTTGCGTGATGCGTTACGCTTATCAGAAGAAAATGCCTATCCAGAAAGAAAAGTCTTATTCTATATCGCTGTATATCAATATTTAAAGCAGCGTATCCGTCAAGATATTATTCGTACGGATGATCCAGTAGAAGCGATTGAAGAGATGGAAGTCGAGTTGGCCCGCTTGAGTGAGGAGCTTTCTTTACGCGAGAATCGATTGGCGATCAGTTCCGATTCGGTTGCGTCCATTATCAATAAAACTATCCAACGAGAACAGAATCGTATCCGTATGCTCAACCAAGGTTTATCCAATATTAACTTTGGTCAAGTGAAAGGGGTACGCTTGAATGTGAAAATACGCCAAAGTCATGAGATTTTACTCGATGGACTAGCCAGTAAACAGCAACAGCATCGAGATTTATTTGAAACCTCCAAACATACTTTTTCAGAAGCAATGGCGAAGTTATTCCAACGCGTGAACCCACATATTGATATGGGACAACGTTCGCCACAGATTTTAGGTGAAGAATTACTTGATTACCGTAACTATTTGGAACTAAGTGTTGAAGTGAATAGAGGCTCTGACGGCTGGCTACAGGCTGAGTCTGGGGCATTATCGACTGGCGAAGCGATTGGTACAGGTCAGTCAATATTGTTGATGGTGATCCAAAGTTGGGAAGAAGAATCTCGTCGCCTACGCAGTAAAGACATTGTGCCTTGTCGATTATTATTCTTAGATGAAGCGGCCCGTTTGGATAGCAAATCTATCAACACGCTATTTGAATTATGTCACCGACTCGATATGCAGTTGCTTATTGCTGCGCCAGAGAATATCAGTCCAGAACAGGGAACTACTTACAAATTAGTTCGTAAAGTGATCGATAATAGAGAACATGTTCATGTGGTTGGTTTGAAAGGTTTTGACCACAAAGTAGCAGGAATAGTTGAAAGAGCAGAGTTGGTGAATTAACACAACGTTAATTTGTCTCTAGAGGTCACCATATTAAGTGGTCTATCTCGACATCTAAAAAGCAGATTAGCTTATTAAGTTAATCTGCTTTTATTTTTTGTCTATTTCTTCATCATTTTAGCCAGATCAGCAAACGGATTATGCGTGGCACTTTCATGTTCATCTTGCCCTGGAGTAATGTCGGTACCATATTGGTCGTGGTCGGTATATTTGGAATGTTCGTGATCATGGCAATAAATACATAATAACTCCCAATTGCTGCCGTCATTTGGATTATTAGTATGGTCATGGTCTTTGTGGTGAACAGTCAGTTCTCTTAGATTTGAATAGACAAATTCTCGTGCGCAGTTTCCGCATACCCAAGGATACATCTTCAACGCTCGATCTCGATAATCACTCTCTTTTCTAGCGTACGCGGCGCTGCTGCCGTAGAAATCTGATGCCATGTTAACTCCCTTCGTTTTTGCCACTAAGCTATATTAATTAGCCTATCATAATAGAAAAACCCTAAAAGCAAAAAGCGTATTTTAGTTTGGCATGTTAATATGAAATAAGTATCTCAATAGGTGAAAATATATCATGACAGCAACACGTTACCTTAATCAACTTAATCAACAATATCTTATCCTTCATAAAGAAAAAGAAGACTTTTTTTGGCAAACGTATATGGGATTAAGTGATGACCACGCAGGATCGACTGCAGCACAAACGAAATGGACACAATTTTTAAGCGAGCCGACTAAGATTATCGAAATAAAGCAGCAGCTAATTGCAGCTGAGTCGCTCCAAGATGAAGATGAAAAGCGCGAAACCAAAACCGGATTAACAGGGTGGTTATCCATGTTTCAATCTCATGCCATTGAAGGCAGTGAAGCGCAAAATCTCAAAACACAGCTGATTCAATTTGAATCCGATTTGTTTGAAAAAAAGCAAAACCATTTAATGCATTATGTCGATGAAAATGGTCAGAAAGTGGAAGGGTCGCTACCCACATTGGCTGCAGTTATTCGTACCAGTAGTAATGAAGACGTTAGACTTTCGGCACACAACGCGCTGCTGGATTTAGAGCAGTGGCTATTAGAAAATGGATTCTTGCAGTTAGTTAAATTAAGAAATCAGTTTGCTCAGTCACTTGGTTATGACACATTTTTTGACTATTCAATCGAGAAAACAGAGCAAATGAGTACTAACGAGTTGTTCACTATTTTAGATGACTTTGAAACTCAAACTCAGCAAAGTCATTTAACTAGTTTACAAACATTAGCTAACGAGCAAGGAGAGCAGGCATTAAGTGCACATAATTTTGTTTTTTCATTCGCCGGTGATGCAATGAGAGATTTAGACCAATATGTTCCATTCTCAAAGTCGTTGCGACGTTGGGTCGAATCGTTTGGCCGCTTAAATATTGACTATTCGGCGGCTGAATTGACCCTCGATCTACTTGACAGAAAAGGCAAGTACCCGAATGGCTTTTGTCACGGTCCAGTGCCATCGTATTATAACCAAGGTGATTGGGTTGCCGCTAAAGTTAACTTTACAAGCAATGCTAAACCTGACCAAATTGGTAGTGGGTATGCTGGTATTAATACCTTATTTCATGAAGGGGGTCATGCGGCACATTTTGCTAATGTAAAAATGAATTCACCGTGTTTTTCGCAAGAATTTGCTCCCACTTCTATGGCGTACGCAGAAACCCAATCAATGTTCTGTGACAGTCTTTTAAATGATGCAGATTGGCTTAAACGATATGCGGTTAACGCCAATGGCGAATCAGTGCCAGAAGAAATCATTAAAGCAATGGTCGATAGTAAACAACCTTTTAAAGCCTATGAAGAGCGCAGTATTTTGGTGGTGCCTTATTTTGAGCGAGCTTTATATCAGCTTAAAGATGACCAATTAACCGCGGAGAACGTTACTGAATTAGCTCGTCGCTGTGAACAGAAAATTCTGGGTTTATCTTGTAGTCCAAGACCTTTGTTAGCCATTCCTCATTTACTGTCTGATGAATCAGCTTGTTCGTATCAAGGGTATCTTTTAGCTCACATGGCAGTTTATCAAACCAGAGCGTATTTTATGCGTAAATTTGGTTATTTGACCGATAACCCAGAAATTGGTCCCTTGCTAGCGAAGCATTACTGGCATGCAGGTAATAGTGTTTCTCATAATCAGTCGATACAAGCACTCACTGGCGAAGGGTTTAACGCTAAATACTTAGCCGAAGAATGTAATTTGAGTACAGAGCAGGCTTGGCAAATGGAGTTAGACAAAATCAAAGCATTAGCCGATAGAACCAGAGCAGCCGTACAACCATTAAATGCATCGATTAAAATTGTGGATGGAAGTCAAGTTATCGCTTCTAACTCCGATTCAGATAACGATATGTGTCGTGATTTTGAACAATATCTAGACAAGAGATACGCAGTTAATTAACTTTGTATGGATGATGTATATCATGAGCAAAGGGTAGTGTTACCCTTTGCTTGTTAACACATTGATAACCTTTCAAGCCTGTTATCACCTTCATTAGCAGTTTTTATCTTGCAGTATAAATGTTATGTAGCCGAGTGTGTGCAATAGATTAACAATGAGCTAATGCGTCCAACACATTATCAAACTTAAACGTAAACCCAGTTGTTAATAATTTTTCTGCACTGATTCGCTTGGTATTAACGCTGTTAGTCTCCGGCATGGTAATAGGTTCGGCGTAATGCTGTAACGCTTGTTGGTAAAACTGATACTTGGTGACGGTATTAGGAGTGCTCACATTAACGATTTGATTATTAATATGAGTTAAGCTGTATTCAATCGCGTTTACCACATCGTCTAAATGCACCATATTGACTGGTGCGACATTGCTAATACTGGATAATTTAGCGACGAATCTCGCTGGATGCCTATTGGGACCAAATAATCCTGAACAACGCAGAATTACGTAGTCTATTTTGGACTCGAGTACCGATTGTTCAGCCGTTAACATTATTCGGCTTTTATTCGAATAGTCATCGTTATCTACGGCTATTTCATATGATGCATCGGCTTCTATCATGGTTGCACATGTATCTGGATAAACCGAGGTCGAACTGACCATAATAATCTTGTTTACCTTTGCCTTTCGGCAACAGTCGACCAGAGTTTTCCAATTATTGGCATAACCTTCGCCACCACCTTGTCGAAAGCCGGGTGGAAAAACCCCGATAACCGTCTCGATGTCGCGGTCAATAAGATCTTGTACAATTTGCGTCGTGTAATCTGGATCATTTTGTCCATTTAAGGGCGCATGGTGACCTTGCAGTGATAACTGGAAACAAGGAATGGAGTGGGCTCGTAGTTCTTCTAGTGTGGCTGCCGATCGACGAGTCGCATAAACAAACTGCTTGTTGGCTAGTAATTGTGTGGCAAGCGGTTGGCCTAACCAACCGGCTCCAATAATGGCGATATTGCCAATGTTGCTATGATTGATAACCGTTTCCTCTTTTATGCAGATAAAACGCGTAATATTTTATCTGCATGCTCTGCGACTTCAATGCCTTCGCTGGTTAAATAACCTCCATCGGGCAAAGTACATAAATTTTTAGCATATAGGCTCTGCACAGCCGTTTGCAATTCTTGTGCTGCATCATTGTGAACCTTAATACCCGTCGCCGCACTACTAAGATCAAATTGTAGCAATAAATTGAGTTCTGCCATCTTTTCTTGAGTATATTTCATTTTTAGAGTCCTTGAGGTGTAGTTCTAGTCTCAGATTAAATGGGATTGACTATCGGAACAAGAATCGATGCCGAGAACTGTTAGCTATGAACAAAATGGTTATTATTAGTACAATTTATTTTGGGCTAAAGTAACAAGTAAAATAAACAAATCAACCGACTATGTCCGTCTTTATTCGTTCTTCTGATTGGTTTTTTAAATCAATTGGTAATAAAAATTAGCGTCTTTATATTTAATTCGAACAGTTGTTTATCCACAATATCTGTGGATAAAATGTGAGACGCTAATGAAAATAAGCGAATCAAAGATCGCAAGTATTTTTTATTGAAATTTTACTAATACTCTACCTTGAGGCGTCACGGTCTTTTTTATGCTCATTTGCAGCGAAATTGTTACTGAGATAGACATCATCACGAAAATAGCGATTAAAATAATAAGTTGATATTTTATCGCTATCATGGGATTGACTCCGCCTAAAATTTGCCCTGTCATCATACCGGGTAATGTCACTAAGCCAGTAGCCGTCATTGAAGCCAGTATAGGTGCAAACGCTTTTTGCATCGCAGTTCTTATAAAAGGTAACGTAGCGTATTTGGGACTCGCGCCTAATGAAATAGACGCTTCATATTCTGATTTTCTGTGCTCGAACGCACCGTATAAATTTTGTAATGCAACAATATTGCTGCTTAACGTATTACCTAGCAACATTCCAGCAAGCGGGATCACGTACTGAGCGCTGTAAAGTGGAACCGGTTGAATAACCATAACCACCAGTAAATATAACAGTGGCGCTAAACCAACCACCAAGCCGAAAAGAACAGGAAAAAAAAGCAGTCGCATAGGGAGCTTTGCTTTGCCAATAATAGCGCTGCTACCCACGGTGACCATTACGATAATCCAAAGTAAATTAAGCAATAGGTTATTGGTCTGAAAGACCAATTCTAAATACAAGCCAACTAAAATCAATTGGACTGCCATTCTTACCATCGAAATTGCCATATCTTTGGCTAATGCTGTCTGATAATGAACATTAATAGCAAAGGGTATGATCAAGGTGAGAGAGAATAAGGCTAATTGGGACCAGGAAATATCTAAAACCATTAACGTCATCACTTCTGTGATTGCAAATAGATAATCAGCATAACGTATTTTGTGCAAATTAAAAGTTTCAGCCGATCAGCTCGGCCGAATAGCGTTAATTGACGGTGCTATGTTTAAGTTTTGTTAATAACGCTAATAGCTTATAACCTCAAATAGCTTTAATTATTGTTGAGACTATAGAGCTTTATTAGCTTTAAGCGGATTTTTTTATCATCGATCCAATGACAAATGTGAAAAATAAGGTAAAGTATCGGTCATTGAAAGTAGGTCATACAAGATCTCATTCCATAATAAAAACGTGTATAGGAAATGACATGATTCGAGTTATTGGTCATAAAAACCCAGATAGTGATAGCATTTGTAGTGCATTAGTTGCCACCGAGTTACTTAAAGCTCGTGGTTTAGAAGCAAAACCAGGTCGTCAAGGTGAGCTTAACCGTGAAACTAAATACATTTTAGAGCAAGCTGGAGTGGAAGCTCCTGAAATGTGCACTAGCGTTGCTGGTGAAAAAGTATGGTTAGTTGATTACACTGACGTATCTCAAGCTCCTGATGACATCAATGATGCTGAAATTGTTGGTATTGTCGATCACCATCGTTTAGGTGATGTGATGACCATTAATCCATTAGAAGCGTGGATTTGGCCAGTAGGGTGTACTTGTACCATTTTATTCAATTTATTGAAGATGGAAGAAGTTAACATCACTCGTGAAATGGCAACCTTAATGATGTCTGCGATTTTATCGGATACAGTTGGTTTCGCATCTCCAACTTGTACACCAAAAGACAAAGAAGCCGTTGAAGAACTAGCTAAATTTGCTCAAGTGACCGATTTAGATTCGTTTATTAAGAACTTATTAATCGCTAAGACTGATATCCAAGGGCTTAATGCTGCTCAATTGGTAGAGAAAGATCTGAAAGCGTACCCGTTTATGGATCGTGATGTAGTTGTAGGCCAAATTGAACTTGCAACATTAGAGCAAGTAGACGGAATGATTGAAGCACTAGAAGCGGATCTTCAACGTCGTTGTGATGAAGAAGGCTTAGCCTTTGCTGCAGTTATGTTAACGGATATTACTTCTGCGACCACTCGTTTACTGTATAAAGGTGAGTTTGGTGAGAAGTTAGTGCAGCATGAGAAAAATGGCATGTTAATGATGGAAAATACGTTAAGCCGTAAGAAACAAGGCTGGCCTTGGCTTCAAAACGAATTGGCGTAAACACCGAGGTATATATGGTTGATAAGCTCGACAATAATGCAATAAGCAATCTTGATGCGGAACAGCGTCTAAAATATTGCATAAAAGAGATAGCAACGAATCGCCAAGTTTGGATACTAACAGATGAACACGGTTGCGTAATGCTCAATACCGAAGACGAAGACTGTGTTCCTGTTTGGCCTAGCCAAGCGTTCGCTACTGAATGGAGTACGGGCGAATGGGAAAACTGCGTTGCAGAAAGTATCTCTGTGGCCAAGTGGCATAGTCGTTGGACTCATGGTTTAGCAGACGATGAACTGGCCATTGTTGTTTTTCCAAATATTGACCAAGAAGGTGTGGTGTTATTTCCTGATGAGTTTGATTTTGAACTCAAAAAGCAGACACAAAAAATACATAAAAGCTAAGAGGTTATGGGCTAGTAATGGTTCAGATTAGTAATTGTGCAATACTAAAGCGGTGATTGAATATCACCGCTTTTTTTTAGCCTTTGTTATAGTTTGGTGCTTTGTAGAAGTGATTTTCAACTAATTTTTGCGTAATTGCATGTTTAGGGCTGGTTAGTATTTGATTGGTTTCGCCATACTCAACCACTTCACCTTCATGCATCACCATCACTTTGTCAGTAATATGTTTAACAATACCAATATGCTGCGAAGAATAAACAAACGAAACCCCCATCTCATCCTGTAAATCTAAAAACAAATTGATAATTTGCGAGCGCATAGCCATATCTAAGCCATTAAGCGCTTCGTCTGCCACGATAATTGATGGTTGTAATATAAGCGCTCTAGCCAAACATATACGCTGTTTTTGTCCTGTTGCGAGCATTTGCGGATAGAAATAGGCATGTTCAGGTAATAAACCGACCCGAACTAACGTATCTTTTACTCTCTGCATTCTGGCGCTAGCCGTCATCTCGGTGTTTCTTCGCAATGGGCCTTCCAATATGCGACCAATTTGTATTCTCTGATTGAGAGAACTATTAGGGTCTTGGAAAATCATGCGAATTAATTTACAGCGAGTTGAATAATCTTTGTGCTCTAGTTTTTCACCATTAACTTTAATTTCACCACTTGATGGTTCGCACACTCCCGCTAACATTTTCGCCAGTGTTGATTTTCCCGAACCATTTTGGCCAATAAGACCAATGGTTTGTCCCGCTTCAAGTGTGAAGCTCAAAGGCTTTACTGCGTGGTTGATTTTTTTTCTAAATAAACCAGAACGAGTAACAAAGCGTTTGGATAAGTCGTTAACTTCAAGTAAGGACTCATGCATTATTTTGTCTCCGTATTAAGCGGGAAATGGCAGGAAAATTTATGTCCTTTAATGATTTTAGAATACGGTATCTCCACACATTGTCGTTGAGCATAAGGGCAACGAGGCCCCAATCGACAGCCGATTGGTAAATGCTGTAAAGGAGGAATAGAGCCGGGTAACGATTGCAGCTTCTGTTTATGAGGGATCCAATTATTAAAGTCCGGCATCGCTTTAAGTAGTGCGACAGTGTACGGATGCTTAGGTTTAGTGAGTATTTGCTTGGTTGCAGCCGATTCAACAGACTGACCACAATACATCACCGTAATACGAGTTGCCCACTGAGTAATGGTGGTTAAATCATGACCAATCAATAATATGGTTGTATTGTGTACTTGATTCATCCGGCTCAACAATTTGAGTATTTGAGTCTGAGTAATTGGGTCTAAATCATTGGTTGGTTCATCTGCGATCAGCATTCTAGGTTTGGCTGCTATTGCCATCGCTATCATTACTTTTTGGCACTCACCATCTGTTAGTTCGTACGGGTAACTGCCCATGACTCGACGATGATCTTTGATGCCCACTTTATGTAATAAAGCTTTCGCTTGTTTTTTGCGCCATTTTAGGCGCTGCCACCATCGACCTTGGAAGGTTTTAGACGGTATTGATTCGGCTAATTGATTACCAACTGCTTCGGATGGATCTAAACAAGTTGAGGGTTCTTGGAAAATAATAGCAATATCTCGAGCAATGACTTTTCGTCGCTCTCTTGCGGTTAATTGCAATAAATCCACATCGCCAAAACGCATTCTATCGGCACTAACACGCCAATTTTCTTTGCAGATGCCAACGATAGCTTTGGCCACCAGGCTTTTTCCTGAACCGGATTCTCCAACTAAACCACGAATATCACCTTCTTGAATGGTTAGGCTCATACGATCGACGGCTTTAACCAAACCATGTGGTGTTTCTATTTCTATCGTTAGATGTCTAAAATCAAGTAAAGGCATTATTCGACCCCTGCATTTAAGGCTTGTCGAACACCTTCACCAACTAAATTGATTGAGATAACCGTAAACATAATGGCAAGTCCCGGAAGCGTCACCGTCCATGGAGCAAGGTAAATAAGTTCCACTGAATCACCTAAAATAGAGCCCCATTCTGTGCTAGGTGATTGGGCACCTAATCCTAGAAAACCTAATGCCGTGATATCCATAATGGCAATGGTAATCGCCATAGTAACTTCGGCAGCGATAATCGACAAAATATTAGGAAAAATGGAATTGATCAGTAAATAAATATCATCGGCACCATCGAGTCTAGCCGCGATGATGTAGTCTTTTTCTAATTCACTGTGTATCGCGGTGTAAATAGAACGTATAAATCGAGGGATCAGAGCCAGCCCTATCGCTAATAAAATATTAAACTCGCCAAAGCCTAAAAAGGCGACAAATATAATGGCCAGCAGCAACGAAGGAATAGACATGATTACATCAAGCATATGGTTTAACGTACTGGATAGTAGCCCTTTGGTCATTCCGGCTAAAATGCCAATAAAGCAACCAATAATGCCTGCAATGAAAGTAACCAATACTGCTGCGCCAAACGTGTATTGGGAGCCAATTAAAATTCGCGACAGGATGTCTCTGCCAAGGTCATCGGTACCTAAAAAATAGTCAATACTGCCTTCGGTTGCCCAGGAGGGAGGAATGAGTAAATGTCCGGTTTGTAAGTTAGGATCGTGTGGGCTTATCCATGGAGAAGTGATAGTGACGAGAACGACAATAAATAGGCACCACATGCCAAACATAGCTAAAGTATTACTTCTATAACTTTTAGCAAAACGTTCAAACTGAGTTGGAATATGTTCTTCTTGATAAATATTATTGGTTAACATACCACTCTTTCCTTACTAATGGGTTTGCTAACGTGCCGAGCAGGTCAGATAAAATATTGGCGGATAATACAAAAGACGCGACCACAATAACGCCGGCTTGAATAGATGCAAAATCTTGATTTGATAACGCATTGAGCAGCCATCTACCAATACCCGGCCAATTGAAAATAGACTCAGTGATTATAGCAAAAGTAAGCATACTAGATAACTGAACGCCAAATTTAGGAAAAATAGGTGGTAAGGCATTTCTAACCACATGCTGGGCGACGATCTCCCATTTGGATAAACCTTTAATTCGCGCGGCACGGATGTAATTTTGCGTCATTACTTCAGCAACCGAAGCGCGCATTAGACGAATAATTTGAGTGGTTGGTGCTAAGGCTAATACTAAACAAGGCAGTATTAAATGGCCTAATACACTTTGTAAGGCTTCGGAACGATAGTGTCGATCAGACAAAAAGGCATCAATAATAGCAAAGCCAGTCACGTGATCTATTTCGTAAAGCAAATCATATCGCCCAGAAACGGGCAGAAGTTCTAGATCCAGTGAAAAGAACATAATCAATAGTAAAGCCACCCAGAATAATGGAGCAGAATAACCTGACATCGATACAAACGAAATCACGTTATCTATCATCTTGCCTTGGCGCATACCAGCCAAAGTACCTAATGGAAGACCAATAAGCAGAGCAAGTGCAAAGGCGATGAAAACTAATTCCAGTGTGGCAGGAAACACGACAACAATATCATCGATGATAGGCGTCCCTTGTTTGTTAATGCCTAAATCTAGATGCCATAAATTTTGAACATAACGCGCCCATCCTTGCAGATAATTCATGTCAGCCCATGGCGAATTTGGATCCAAGTTAGTAATGCTAAAACCAACAATGGTCAACATTACCAAGGTGATGGCAAAGAGGTTAAAACGACGAATAGTATAACGAAACATCTATTTTACTCTCCTGACTTTATGAAAGCTCTGAGTGCTGAAAGGGCTAGATTCAAAGCCTTGTAGCGACTCGTGATAGGCTAAAAACTGCGCCCCATGCGCGAGAGGAATGATAGGAACTTCTTCATTCATTATATATTGCGCTTCTTTGTATAAGTTTAGTCGGTATCTTTCTTGATTGGTTTCTTTTGCCAGATCTAACAAAAAATCAAAATCTGGATTACACCACATGGAAACATTTAACCCTGATTGTTCGGCACTACACGAAAGCAATGGCCGCAAAAAATTATCTGGGTCTCCAGTGCTTGCATTCCATCCAGTAAGAATTAAATCCATAGACGCATGAGTATTTAAGTCGGTTCGGTTAAATCGGTCGCTGGTAAATAGCTCTAATTCTATGCCAATATCGGCGTAATTAGATTGTATTAATTCGGCTGTTTTTCTTGGGCTAGGATTAAAAGGAGTCGCTTCCAGTGGCACCCACATGGATAATTGTAGCCCAGTCATGTAGCCAGCTTCTTTTAGTAAACCTAAGGCATAATTTTTATCGAATCGAATTTGGTTCGAATCATTTTCGTAAGCCCAAGAGCTAGGAGGAAGCAGCGAATACGCTTGTTCTCCGGTGCCGTAGTACACGGAGTCTAATATACTCTTTCTATTTATGGATAAACTTAAGGCTTTTCTTACACGCGGATCATTTAGGGCAGGGTGGTCAGTATTGATTGCGATAAATGAAACATTCATCGAAGGTTTCGCTTCCAGTACTAAATTTTCATCTTGTTTTATTATTGGAATTTGGCTAGATAACGGAGCATACAATACGTCACATTCTCTACGTAATAACTTAGCTAAAGGGCCAGTGCCACGCGATGAGATGTCAAAAACGACTTGTTCTAAATCAGGAGTGCCTTGCCAATATTTCTGATGTCTTTTTAGTCGGACTAAATCTCCTACTTGGTATTCTGATAAATAGAAAGGCCCCGTACCCACAGGCTGTTCATCTATACGTTGTTTCTGGCCACTCTTTTCTAGTTGTTGAGCGTATTCACGAGAAAGAATAACTGCATGCGTAGTTGCAATATTAGAGAGAAAGGTATTGTCTGCTGTGCTTAATGTGAACTGGACAGTGTGAGAATCTAATGCTTCGACTTTTTGCAGAAGGTTACTAAAATCAATACTTTCAAACCATGGGTAACTTGCATCACCAATGTCGTGATAAGAATTGGTGCTATCAATAATGCGGCTAAAGCTGAAAACAACGTCCGAAGCATCTAGCGGTCTTGTCGGAGTAAACCAAGCGGTTGTCTGGAATTCGACATCGTGTCTCAGTTTGAATGTGTATACCGTTCCATCGCGATCTACTGTCCATGACGAGGCAATATTCGTTATCGGTTTTAAAGAAGTAGGATCAAGAGTAAGTAAAGAGTCGTAGATCTGAGGGCTTAGAGATTCATCGGTAAACCCACCTTCAACTATTTGCGGGTTAAATGAGTCAGGAGAGCTGTGTCCACAAGAGACAAATCCTTGTTTACGAATCGTTGAGTGATCAATACTGTTGTCACATCCTGCAAGTAGGCCTAAACCCATAATACTTGCGGTAAACTTTAAAATTGCTTTCATAGATAGAGCTATCATTGATTGGAAATAGGTTGTTTTAATACCCATAGAACGAACTAATTTAACATTTTTTCTTAGTCATACCAATTCTTTAGTACACAACAGCGGCTTTGTAAGACAAAATCCGTTAGCTATGTAAAGATTAATCGGCTTTTGAACTGGTAAAGAGGTTGATTAAATCATATTTCCTTAGCATTCCTCTTAGCTGGTGATAGCTAAGATTTAATAATCTCGCAGCGTTACGTTGATTGTATTTTGCTTTTTTCATTACCTGCATAAGTAATTGTATATCAAGTTGTTTCTGCCATTCTTTGTAATCAATGGGTAATGAATAGTCGTTTTCAGTCAGATTTGCTGCAGTGGTTGAATCGATGTGAGCGCGGTTGTTTGGCTCAGTATGATTAGCAGCATTGTTTGGATTAGCGGTATTGTCCTTATTAACAGAATAGTTTTGGTTTATTGACGATGTATGATCATTACTTTGCCATTCTGCTATAAAGGGATCGAATATCAATTTTTCAATCGGTGCTTCAGAAGTACCATGTTGATATACTGCTCTTTCGATTACATTTTTAAGTTCTCGAACATTCCCCGGCCAGTGATAATGAATTAATTTATCGATACAATCATGGCTGAACCCAACAAACAAAGGTAGAGATAATTCTCGACACATCTTCATTGCATAGTGTTGCGCGAGTGAAATAATGTCTTGTTGTCGCTCTCTTAATGGTGGAAGGTGGACTACATCGAAGGCCAGTCTATCAAGTAAATCAGCCCGAAAACTATTATTGGCTGCCATAGCGGGAAGGTTGGCATTAGTGGCGCAAATCAATCTGACATTGGCATTTAATAACTTGCTGCCACCCACTCGTTCATATTGGCCATATTCGATAACCCGTAATAATTTTTCTTGTACCGATAACGGTGCAGTCGCCAGTTCATCTAAAAATAGTGTACCGCCTTCTGCTCGTTCAAATCTGCCTTGATGTTTTGCTTTTGCCCCAGTAAAAGACCCCGCTTCATGACCAAATAATTCCGAGTCAATAAGCCCTTCACTCAAACTTGAACAATTAAGCGTAATTAGTGGCTGATCCCAACGTTTGGAAAGGTAATGCAATCTTTGGGCGATAAGTTCTTTACCCGTTCCTCTTTCCCCAATGATGAGAACAGGGCGTTCTATTGGCGCAAGTCGAGACACTTTATCTAATACAGATAAAAATAGCGGTGACTCGCCAATTAGGGTTTGCTTTTCCATATTAGAGACCTATTTGAGTGGTTGTTTTTACCAATTGTTGGTTATATTCATCATAGCACATCAAAAATTAAATATTTTTTTTGGTAACTAACTGTATTTTAACAACTAAATTTTTGGCACAGATGTTGTATTGTAAGAGATGTACTGAACAAGTTTTGTGAACTACACAAACGGTTTCAAAAATGACAACAATGATCAATTAAGGAATGTAATTATGGGTATTTTTTCTCGTTTCGCTGATATCATCAATTCAAACGTAGGTGCTTTACTAGATAAAGCAGAAGATCCTGAAAAAATGATTCGACTGATTTTACAGGAAATGGAAGACACGTTGGTTGAAGTACGTACCAATTCGGCTAAATCGATTGCCGATAAAAAAGAGCTAAGTCGACGGGTTAATTCAATGGAATTACATATCGAAGAGTGGCAAGCAAAAGCAACATTAGCCTTGACTAAAAATCGTGAAGATCTAGCCAGAGCGGCTTTAATTGAAAAGCAAAAGCTACAAGATTTAGTAAAAAATTTGCACACCGAGCAAACTCTAGTTGAAGAGACGATTGATAAACTTACTGGCGAAATTAGTAAGTTAGAAAGCAAAATAAATGAGACTCGCGCCAAACAACAAGCGTTGATTATTCGTCGAGAAACGGCAGGAAATAGAAGAGATGTGCAAAAGCACCTGCATACCAGCCGTACTAACGAAGCATTTTCCAAATTTGAACAATATGAACGTAAAATAGATCAATTAGAAGCGGAAGCCGATACGTTTGAAATGTCGGGTAAAGCGAAATCTTTAGATCAAGAATTTGCGGAACTACAAGCAAATGATGAAATAGAAAAAGAGTTGCAAAAACTTAAGCAGCAAATGAATCAAGATAAATAATTAGGAGTGAATTTATGACAGCGGCCATTATTACAGGACCTGTAATTGTATTTTTGATCTTTGTGGCACCGCTTTGGTTGTTTCTTCACTATCGTGGTAAAAGAAAATCAGAGCATGGATTGACCACGGAAGATTATGAGCGATTAGAATCATTAACCTTACAAGCGGAATCACTGAAAAAAAGAGTGGATACGTTAGAAAGGATTTTAGATTCAGAGTCACCTAGTTGGAGGCAAAAGCATGAGAGATAGACAACTCTATCGTGATCCGTTTAACGGCAAATTAACCGGTGTTTGTGCTGGTATTGCGAATTTTTTTGGTCTAGAAATTTGGCTTGTTCGTATTCTGGTCGTTTCTGCCGCGCTGCTTGGTGGCAGTTTCTTGGTCGTGTTAGCCTATATTGCATTCACCTTGATGCTTGAGAAACAACCTTATGAATATCAAGAAAGTATAAAGGAAAAACAAGAGCATATTATCAAGAATAAGGCATGGAAAACGGGTCAAACACCAGAACAGTTGCTCAATAATATCGACCGAGAATTACAACAAGTTGATGTTGGTGTTAGAAATATAGAGGCGTATGTTACGTCAGAGTCATTCCAAGTAAACCGAGAATTTAGTAAGTTGTAATTACTAAAACTCGCACCAATAAAATGGCAGTAAGTTATAAATTTGAAGGGACAATAGATGGCACGATGTGAATGGCTCGATGAGACTAAAAAAGATTATGTCGAATATCATGATCAAGAGTGGGGAGTGCCAGTTTATGATGATAAGGTTTTCTTTGAATTTTTAGTGTTAGAGTCTGCTCAAGCTGGGTTAAGTTGGTACACAATCCTCAAAAGACGACAAGGCTACCGAGAGGCTTTTGCTCATTTTGACCCAGCTAAAGTGGCAGAATTTGATGCGGCTAAAGTTGAAATATTGCTGCAAGATGAAGGGATTATAAGGCACAGAGCAAAAATTGAAGCGGCGATTAATAACGCTAAACAGTTCATTGCCATTCAAAATGAGTTTGGTTGTTTTAGTGACTATGTTTGGGGATTTGTTGGGCATAAACCGATAGATAACCGCTCAGAAAATCAAGCTATTCCGGTCACAACCAAGCAGTCTGATTTGCTATTTAAGGATTTGAAAAAACGTGGTTTCAAATTTTTAGGCAGCACAACGGTTTATGCTTTTATGCAAGCGACGGGGTTGGTCAACGACCATGATTTAAACTGCATTGTACGAAAGAATAGGGCAATGTAAGTAAAATTATAAATTTGTAAATTTTTGTAAGACTACGAACGAAAAGCCTTCATTTTTGCCGTTTTACAACTAAACTTAAGTTAGCAACGCCCGAGAAGTATTTATAGTGAATATTTCAAAAAGGGCTATAAAGGCTAATTTAGGAATTTGTAATGGATAGGTCTATAGAACGCTTACAACCAGTGCAAAATACCTCTAAAAAGCTAGATTCTTTATATCATGAGTTAGACGATATTCATCAACGTATTAGAGGCGAAGTTGCATCGGTAGACAGAGTTGCCGTAGTACTATATAACCCCAAATCAGGCAACCTTCATACTCACGCAGAAAGCAGTGCAACTACGTCACGGTTTTCTAGTTATTCTTATCCTCTGGATGCGTGTCCTGAGCTTAAAAAATGTGCCCAACATCGGGTAACGAGAGTGATTGATGATATCGCAGAAAAACGTCGCTCTGATAAGAAGCACGCTAACTGGCTAGTTAAAAATAGTTTTAACTCGTCTTATACGGTTCCTTTGTATAAAGGGGATAATTTTGTCGGTTTCGTGTTTTATGATTCTCACCAAAAGGCGGCGTTTTCAGGCAAAGTTCAGCAACAGCTAGCTCACTTCAGTGATTTGATTTGTCATGCTGTAAATACCGAACACTCATTGTTGGATGCAATTTTGTGCTCTGCAGAGTTGACGAAAGAATTGTCTCCAGGGTACAAAAATGAATCCAAGGAGCACATGGAACGTGTTAGTACTTATGCGTTGTTGATTGCTAAAGAAGTTGCCGACATATACGACCTTGATGATGAATTGATTGAAAACGTACATCTATTTTCTCGTGTGCACGATATCGGAAAATCGACATTATCGTCAGATATCCTATTAAGCCCCGATTTTTTGGCTGGCTTGGAACGTCAGCAAATACAAAATTACGTGACAGATGGGGTAATCGTTATTGATCAAATTATTGAAAATTTAGGTTACCCTTCCCACCGTTGTATTGAAATCTTAAAAGAGATTACTGCTTGCCACCAGGAGTTCCTCGATGGTTCAGGTTACCCAAATGGCTTAGTCGGTGACGAAGTGCCTATTTCAGCGCGTATTGTCACGGTTGCTAATATATTTGATGCTCTAACCAGTCATAGGCCATATAAGCAAGCGTGTTCGGTAACATCCGCATTGCTTGAATTGGAGAAAATGGTTTGGGGGGGCAAACTAGATAAGAATTGTGTCAACGCATTGCGTAATCATCAACAGTACTTAGCTGATATTATTCGTACTTTCCCGGAATCTGATCCTAGTACTTAGATACTTAGATACTTAGGTGTCTAAGTGCTTCATGGCTTTACTCTCTCGGCAGGCTAAAGTGTTTGTAACAAACCTAACCTATCAAACACGTAATTTTTCATAAGTGCTTGATAGGTAGATGGTCGCCGATTAACAGATAGCGTGTTGATAAACGGTTAGACCTTGTTCTAAATCAGCAATTAATTCATCAACGTTTTCAAGTCCGATATGCAGTCGAATTAATGTACCTGTAAACTTAGGGTTGGCAACGGTTCTAAGGCTATTAAATGAGCTTGGTTCGTTAGCCAAGATTAAACTTTCAAATCCACCCCAAGAGTAGCCCATACTAAAATGCTGCATACTATCAAGTAAAGCAGTGGTGGCCGCTGGTTTAGAGCTTTTCAGCACAAACGAGAATAAGCCGTTACAACCACTAAAATCTCTTTCATAGAATTGGTGGCCGGGGCAGGTTTCTAAAGCAGGGTGACGAACATGGTCGACTAGCGGATGATCTGCTAACCATTTAGCGACTTTTATGCTGTTTTCTTCATGTTGGCGTAATCTAACATCAAGTGTTCTCAATCCTCGTAAACCTAAATAGGCATCGTCTGGCGAAATACATTGGCCCATTAAGTAGCTTTGATGTTGTAATTGAGGCCAGCATTTTTCATTGGCTACCGCTGTTCCTAGCATAACGTCTGAATGCCCAACAATATATTTGGTACCAGCTTGTACCGATATGTCGATACCGAAATCAAAAGGTGAAAAATTGACACCTGCAGCCCAAGTATTATCTAGGATAGTAATAATATCGGATTGTTTCGCTATTTCGGTAAGGGTTGGAATATCTTGAACTTCCATGGTAATAGAGCCGGGAGATTCAAGGAAGAGTACTTTAGTGTTGTCTTGGATAAGTTGTTTTATTCCACTGCCTATCATTGGGTCATAGTATGTTGTTTCGATACCCATTTTCTTCATGATGACATCACAAAATTCGCGAGTCGGTTCATAGCAAGTATCGACCATTAAAATGTGATCACCGGTTTCAACAAAGGAGAGAATGGTATTTGCAATTGCTGCAGTCCCACAAGGATACAGAGCACAACCTGCACCGCCTTCAATTTGGTTCATTGCTTCTTGGAACGCAAAATGAGTATTGGTTCCTCGGCGACCATAAAATAAAGTTTTGTTGTTGCGTTCTTTTGTCGCTTGGTTCTTTTCTGCTACGGTATTAAACACTACAGTTGAAGCTCGTTGAACTGGTGGGTTAACTACGCCATTGGTCCATTTCTTATCTCGGCCAGCGGTAACAAGCTTGGTTTGTTTATGTTTGGACATCGATCTTCCTTGTATCAATTTCATTATAAGTTGATTAATTTAAACCATGATATACCAATTCCACTAGAAGTTGCAGCGGTGTTGATGGCCTGTTTCATCAATGTGCTCGCTGGCTTAGGATTGAGCACCTAAAAATTAAATGACGGATTGAAAATTATAATAATGGACTAAAAAGATAAAAAACTCGCTCAAAAAATCGCGAGCGCATACTGCGCTTACGCCACTGGTGTATATTGATTTGTTGAGAATCTTGTTTGTATTGATTAAGTAATTCGATCATTTCTAAGGTGAAATCGGGACTATCGACTGCTAGCGTTAATTCAAAATTCAGCCATAAACTGCGCATATCAATATTAACCGTTCCAACTAAACAATATAAATCGTCTACGACCACCGATTTAGTATGCAGAAGCCCACCATCAAATTCGTATATTTTCACCCCAGCATCAAGTAATTCATCATAATAGGCTCGTGATGCCCATTTAACCATTAGGGAGTCATTATTTTTGGGGATAATTAGCTCTACGTTGACACCACGTTGAGCCGTCATACGCAACTCTTCAAATAACTCGTCACTCGGTACGAAATAAGGCGTGGTGATACAAATGGATTTGGTCGCTTGGTTTATTGCTAGCGTGAGAACTTGTTGAATAAGGTTTTCTGGCATACCCGGACCAGAAGGAACCACTTGAATAGGTAAAGCCTTTTTATCATTGGCAATGATACACTCAGGGAACGAAGGCATAATTCTATCGCCCGTTTCCACTTCCCAATCCCAAGCATGAATGGCGGAAAGAACATTTACCGTTGGCCCGGTAATTCGGACCATGACATCAATCCATTGACCAACCCCTGAACTCTTTTTAAAAAAAGCAGGATCAACCATATTCATGGAGCCGGTATAAGCGACTTGGTCATCAACCACGATAATTTTGCGATGTTGCCTTAAATCCAATCGTCTTAAAAAAAAGCGTAATGGATTAACTTCTAGAGCTTGAATAACGTCGATGCCTTCTTTACGCATCATCTTGATCCAATGGCTACGGAAAAAACGATAACTGCCTGCAGAGTCGAGTAAAATCTTTACGTCTACACCTCTTTTGGCTGCTCTAATTAAGGCATAGCTTATCGAATTAACTAGTCCATCAGGGTGCCAAATATAAAACACCGCACGAATATGGCTAGTAGATTGGTCGATATCGCTAACAACTGAACGTAGTATTTCGTTGGTTGACGATTTAAGGGTTAATGTATTGCCACATAAGGCAGGCAAATTCATCCGGTTACCACAAAGCGCATCAATTTTAGTAATCTGAGGGCTCATCAGTTGAGGTAAATGCGCTTTGCAATCGTGTAATTGATGAAACCATTCACGATAAGGTGTAAACATTTTTTGTGCCCGTTCGGCACGTTTTCGTCCTAGATTGAGTTCCCCGATCAGGAAATAGAAGAGCACGCCTAAAACTGGAATGATGTAAATGATCATTAACCACGCGAGAGACACACTAACTGCACGGCGTTTTAGTACCACCCTTATTGTTACACCTGCAATGACAATCCAATAGATAGCGATGCTTGCAAGTGTCATTATATGGTAGAATTTTTCCATTTTTCCTCTGCGAATCGATTTTATTTAATCGTGTTATAAGACTAATTTAGAGTCAATATAAGCCTTGCCTAACATTGTGTAGCATACTTACAATTTATTGGAAGCAGTAAATATTTAAGCAGAAATATGAGATGTACACAGAATTATAGCGATGCGGGCAGGATACACGACCGAGTTATAATAAGAATTATATTTTTATAAATCGCGTACATATATAACCAAAGGGTTTGGATTGTAAATGGCGGTTAAATGAAATAATGATTAAAACCACGACATTCATCAATAATTTTTAATATTAATGATAAAATTTAAACCAACAAGACTTCCAATCTTACGCGCAAACTGGTTTACTTGCCGCGCTTAGTACGTTGAAAAGTTAAAACGGTAGCTGTTCAGAATTATTTACGGTTTTAGAGCGTGCTTTTACAGTTCACAAAAACTATTTGGTATACAAAATGGCAACGAATTCGAGAGCTCAGTTTTCTTCAAAATTTGGCTTTATTATGGCCGCGGCAGGTTCTGCTGTTGGCCTAGGTAATATTTGGGGATTTCCCACTCAAGCAGCAAGTAATGGCGGCGCAGTCTTTTTGATTGTCTATCTTATTATGGTCTGTGTTTTAGCTTTTCCAATGCTGGTTGCAGAACTGACTATCGGTCGATATGGACAGTCTAATCCGATTGGTTCTGTAAAAGCGATTTGGCCGAAAGGAAAACTTGGCGCCTCTTTACTAGGGCTTACCGCTATGATCTGCGCGTCTCTTATTTTGGCGTTCTATTCAATTGTTGCTGGTTGGTTAGTTGGCGGGTTTGTTGGTAGTGCTTTTGATTTAGTTGGTTTATCGGCAGCTTCTGACTGGGTTAATGGCTTTGGTTCTAGCAGAAATTTATTGTTAATGGTCATTTTTATGGCCTTAACTATGTATGTGGTTAAAAATGGTGTGGCCGATGGTATTGAGCGTTGGTCGACAAGATTGATGCCATTACTTTTCGGACTGTTTGCTGTACTCATCATTTATATTCTTACTCAAAAAGGCGCTTCGGAAGGCCTTAAAATGTATTTTGTTCCTGATTTGTCACATTTTTCTCCACAACTACTGGTGAGTGCGATGGGGCAAGCCTTTTTCTCGTTGTCATTAGGCGTTGGTTCAATCATGGTTTACGGCTCGTATTTGCCTAAAAACGTCAATATTCCTAAAACTGCCGCGCAAGTTGCTGCGATTGATACAGGTGTAGCGGTTGGTGCCGGCTTGCTTATATTACCTGCGATGTTTGTAGCAAAAGAACATGGCGTAGAAATATTTTCTTCTGCTGGAGAACTACTGAGTTCCGACACACTAGTATTTACTGTACTGCCAGCACTGTTTGATACCATGGGTTCGGTTGGTCTGTTGGTTAGTTTAGTGTTTTTCTTGCTCATGATGATAGCAGCGCTCACTTCTTCAATTTCCCTGTTAGAGGTGCCCGTTTCTAGTGCAATTGAAGAGCTTAAACAAACCAGAGCATTTGCTGTTTTATGGATCGGTGGTTTAATAACGGCTTTCTCCGCTATAATTGTGTTTAATTTTGCTAGCATGTTTGGCTTGGTGATAGAGATTTCTACTGTTTATGGCCAACCAATTTTAGGTTTGTGTTGGGCATTATTAGTTGGATGGATATGGAAGCGTGACCAAGTATTGCAAGAAATAAAGCAAGGCAACCCAGAAGTTGAGCAAGGGTTATTCTGGAAAATATGGCCTTGGTATGTGCGTGTCGTGTGTCCTGTCTTTATGTTATTAGTATTTTTCGCCTAGTTGTTTTATGAGAAGCGATTGAATGTTCGCTTCTCGGCGGGTTATATCGTTAACTTATTACATTTAACTTATTACATTTAACTTATTACATTTTAATAGGCTCTGTTTATTGCAGAGCCTTATTCGTTTATACCGCTAGAGTGCGCCAGTTTGGTTGTATTAATTGACCTAAAGAAAAAGCCAATACGTTATAGAACCGTATTGTTGTAAGGAGTGTCGCTATGTTTGATATTCTTCGCTTAGAAGACGATTTTGTTGTAATTAACAAGCATCCTAATGTCAGTGTACATAAAGATGACGGCGATACCATGCTGTTGCAAGAGGTGGCTAAAGTTACCCATGACAGCCAGTTATATCTGGTTCACCGTTTAGATAAAATGACTTCTGGTATTTTACTTTTAGCCAGAAACAAACATGCAGCACGAGATTTGTCCGAGGCGTTTGCTCACCGTTTAATTGAAAAATACTATCTTGCCATTGGTAGTAAAAAACCGAAGAAAAAACAAGGTGTCATCCGTGGTGATATGCAACGATCTCGCCGAGCGAGTTGGAAGTTGATGGCTAGCCAAGATAACCCCGCTATTACACAGTTTTTCTCTTTTGCTGGCGATGCAGGGGAGCGAGTTTTTTTATGCAAACCGTACACTGGGAAAACCCATCAGATCAGAGTGGCGCTGAAGTCTATTGGCTCGGGTATTGTTGGAGATCCCATTTATAATTTATCATCAAGCAGCGATAGGGGTTATTTACATGCCTTTGCGATTTGTTTTGAGTATGCGGGCGAGAACTATCGTATAACGGCTCACCCAGATCTGGGCATAAAATGGCAGACAGAAGAATTGAAACAGGCGTTACGTCAATGCGAACGCCCTTGGGAGCTACCTTGGCCAAGAGTAAAGTAGAATATGAAAACAGATAGTTTAACGGTATTTTTTGCACATTTATTAGATGAAATAGCTCACGCACCAGATGAGATTCGTCGCTTGTTTCATGGCCGAGGACAAATGTGGCCAGGTCTTGAACAACTCACTTGTGATTGGGTGTCGGGCCAACTAATTGTTGGTTTGTTTAAACAGGACTCTGCTGCTTTTTTGCAAGCACTAAGGAGTGGGTTGGTTCAAATCTCTAATCATCAGAGCTGGCAAGAAAAAAATGGCCGCACTATTGTCTTACAGCATCGTTATCAGGATGGTGCTCCAGCGGAAGTTATTGTTGGTGAGTTGGACGTTCATCCGGTTGTGCTTGAAAATGGCCTTAAATTCAAAATGGATTTAGGTAGAAACCAAAATTCAGGTCTATTTCTTGATATGAGATATGGACGACAATGGGTACAACAGCGAGCACAAGGCAAGCGAGTTTTAAATTTATTTGCTTATACCTGTGGATTTTCGGTGGCGGCAATTGAAGGCGGCGCAGAAAGTGTGGTTAATGTTGATATGGCGAAAGCGTCATTAAGTAAAGGCAGAGAAAACCATCGCTTAAATGGACATGATGTAAGTAAAGTGAGCTTTTTAGGTTATGATATTTTTAAATCTTGGGGGAAAATAAGAAAAAATGGCCCTTATGATTTAATTGTGATTGATCCCCCTTCTTTTCAGAAAGGTAGCTTTGCTCTGAGTAAAGATTATAAAAGGATTCTGCGAAAACTGCCTGAATTGCTTAACAGCGAAGGTGAAGTGTTAGCGTGTGTTAATTCACCGTCTGTGACGCCGGAGTTTTTAATTGAAAGTATGCAACAAGAAGCGCCTCAGTTTCAGTTTCAAACAAGACTAGATAATCCACCTGAGTTTGCCGACGTAGATGAAAAGTCGAGCCTGAAAGCGTTGGTATTTAAATAAGGGATGAGGCTAGCCAAAAATGCGACCGTGTCTTTATCTTGTTTTTAACGACCGTGTCGCATTCAATTGGAATGACTGTTGTGGTTTCTTCGCTAGTTTTGATTCAACTTATCTTGTTCCACTGAGTGTGTCTGCTGCTGAGACTCACGCTGTTCATGATCTTTTAAAGTGGTAAAACCGGCCCATATTCTGTTTGTTGTGGTTATCCAACACAAGGCGCTATATAGATAGGCAATAGTCGAGAAATGGTCAGGGAACAAGCAGAATAAAACAAAACAGGCAATGGTTTCGGTACCTTCAGTTAAACCGGTCATGTAGTACAAGGATTTGTTTTTATAAACTGGACTTTCAATATCTCGTTTACCCGCCATCACTGCAAAGGCTAAAAAGCTAGAGCCTGTCCCTATAAAAGAGAAGATAAGCAATGCGCCAGCTAAGGCATTTTGTTGCGGATCAGCCAATATGAATCCAAATGGAATCAATGAATAAAACAGAAAGTCCAAACTAATATCTAAAAAACCACCTGAATCGGAAATACCTTGTATCCGAGCAAGTGAACCATCTAAGCCATCGCAGATGCGATTAAGCACGATAAATAACAGAGCTAAGTCATATTGCTGAAACGCTAGGCTAGGTAATGCTAAGCAGCCTAGAAAAAAGCCAAATAGAGTCGTTTGATTAGCGGTTATATTGAACTTATTTAGTACCACAGCGGATCGTTCTAACGGCTTTTTGATTATTTTAATACTGAATCTATCTAGCATGCTTTATCACTCCATGGCCAACCTAATCGTTCACTGTTAAAAGGAATATCAGAGTCATCATGGGTCACCATTAAAGCAGGGACTTGCGCGTCGGATAACTGTTGAAATACCCAGTCTCTAAATTGTTCACGTAGCGTTTTATCCAGTTTGCTGAACGGTTCATCGAGCAGCACTAATTTCGGCTTAGCAAGTAACATGCGAACTAGGCTTATTCTGGCGCGTTGCCCGCCTGAAATTTGTTCCGGCATGGAGTCAGCAAGAGCAGATAACTGTACTTTTTCTAGTGCCATCAGAGCTTCAGCATGTCTTTGTTCCGGTTTTACGCTATTAGGTAAAGCAAACGCTAAATTCTCCCAAACAGATAAATGAGGAAAAAGCAGATCGTCTTGAAAAAGAATACCAACTTCTCGACGATGGGCCGGCAATTCGCTTATGGCGATATTATTTAAAGTAAACTCGCCTTCAAAAGAGAAATCATCGCCTAGATGACCCGCTATTACGCTTAATAGAGTGGATTTTCCACAGCCACTTGGGCCCATCAAGCTGAGTACTTGTCCTGGCTTAACTTCTAAGCAAAGAGGATTAAACAGCGCCACTTTCTTATTGTTATAAATGGTGAGTTTTTTTAGACAAAGGCTCATTAATTGTAAGTTTCCTAATTGGTGTCATCGGCTTTTTTTGTAGGCGATTAATGACAAAAGCAAAAGTAAAAAAGAGGAGTGGGAGTAGAGCTTGCCACAACGCATAAATAGCAGTTACTCGTCTATCATAGCCACTGCTAAGTGCAACCGCTTCGGTTGTTATGGTTACGACTCTACCTGCTCCTAACATCAGCGTTGGTAGGTACTGAGCAAGACTAACACTTGCACCTACAGCCCAAGCAAACGTGATAGCAGGGAATAAAATCGGCATTTTTATTTTAAACCAAACATGCAAGGGGGTTTTGCCAAGGCTTAATGCTGTATCAGTGTAGCCTTGATTGTAACTGCGCCAAGGACCGTCGAGTGCTAAGTAGACGTAGGGAAAAGCAAAAAATACATGTGACCAAATAACCCAAAATAAAGTCAATGATGAATTGAGATATAAAGTGGTAACTTGGAGACCAAACAGCAAGGAGAGCTGAGGCACCAACATTGGGATAGCAATAACCAGATTGGGTATACGCAACGAATGTTTGATTTTATATTCATGGGCAATTAAAGCTAATATCAAGGCGGAAAAAGCTGAAATGGTAGCGATAATTAAACTGGTGCTAATGGTCGGGATAATACTGTCCCACTCCTGTTGCCAAAAACGAAGACTAAATGTAGAAGGCAGTAAATCTGGGAAACGCCAGCGTTGTGCAACAGACCAAAGAAGTGTAATTGGCAGCAAACAAAGGTTAATAATTAACAAACCAATAAAAAACTTCACGCCATGTAACGTTACACCGTAGCGACCGGATATTTGCCAAGTGCGTTTTTTGTGCACAATTAATTGTTCAATTAATTTGGTCATTAATACTAACAAGCTACAAATAACAAACAGTATTACTGCGCCTGCCGCTGCTCGGGGAAATAGAGTTAGGTCTGGTTCAGAAAACCACTGCCAAACTAATACTGCGAAAGTAGGAGGATTTGTTGGACCTAAAATTAAGCTCATATCCACAACCGATACGCTATAAGCGATGATGGATAATAAAGGAAAACGGATTTTGGATAGCCATTGTGGCAGTACACATTTCCACCAAAACTGCGCTTGAGAATAGCCAAGACTGGTTGCAACTTTGTACGATTGTTCAAGCTTTAACTGCTGAGTAATAGGAATGCTCATCAACAGTAAAAAAGGCAGCTCTTTGAAGGCTAAAGCGATGGTTAAACCAATGCCATATTGGTCGTTAACTAATATAGAAAAATAGTCTGAATCTAGAATAGGGGAGAAAATACGAGCAAATAACCCTGTTGGAGAAAACAGAAAAGCAAAACCGATCGCGAAGGCGATGTGTGGCACAGCTAATAGTGGTGATAAGCTTTTGCCAACCCATTTCCAGTAACGACTATTCCATGTGGTTTGTAGAATACAAAATGTGAGAAAGCAGGCAAGATAACTGCTTACGAGCGACGTGAAAATCGTTAATGAAATGGATTTGGTGACACCACTCCAAGCAAATACATCCACAAATCCTTGAAGCGAAAATTGGCTAAGCCCAAGAGGGGGAATGTAACTTAATGCAGATAAAACTACCCCTAATACACCAGGTATAGTAGGGGCAATGCAAGTGAGAATAACAAACACATATAAGGGACGTAACATAACAGTGATTAGTTTCCGTACCGTTTAAGCCATGCTGCTTCAAGTGCGGCCTGCCAACTCGGATGAGGTTCAGCAATCGACTTGAATAATTGGGTTTTCTTAGCACTACCAGTTAGATATTGGTTCGATAAGACCGAAGGATCCCCCCATATATTCAGATCGCCCTTGCGTGATTGTGCTTCTGGACTGAGTAAAAAATTGATGGCTACGAGTGCGGCTTCTTTAGCACTTGCGTTCCATGGAATAGCTAAGAAATGAATATTAGACAAAGCGCCATTGTTCATTGCATATGCGGTGGTGGTTTCGGCAAGCGTGCCGTTATGCTGAGCCGAAAATACCGAGTTAGGGTTAAAGGTGATAGCAAGATCAATCTGTCTATCATCTAATAACTGAATGCTTTCAGAGGAGCCAGCAGGAAATTGTTGTCCGTCCCGCCAAGCGTTTTGGTGTAATTGATCGAGATATTGCCATAATGGTTTGGTGATCAACTCAAAGTCAGCATCGTTTACTGGTAAGTAAAGCGTTGGATCGCCATTGGTTAATTCAATCAGCAGCGCTTTAAGGAAGCTGGTTCCATGAAATTCTGGTGGTTTAGGGTAGCTTATTCGGTTTGGGTAGGCCTGACTATAACTCAGTAACTCAGCGAACGATTGTGGCGGGTTATTTAGTGTTTTAGTGTCATGTATAAACACTAGTTGGCCTACACCCCAAGGCGCTTCTAAGCCATTGGTTGGTTCGGAGAAGTCATTATCGATAGGCAGTGATTTATCAACAAATTCCCAGTTAGGTAACGATTGAGTAAATGGACCATACAGCAAATTGTTGTTTTTCATTGATTTGAAGTTTTCACCATTGATCCAAACCATATCAACACTGCCATTATCGTTTTTATTTGCTGTTTTTTCAGCAAGTAATAATGAAGTGGTTTTGGAAATATCCGTGACTTTAACGTGATTAAAGTTGATGCCATAACGGCTTTTTAGTTGTTTTGCAGTCCATTTTAAATAAGCATTAATTTCAGGGCTTCCACCCCAAGCATGAAAATAGACGTCTTGACCTTTGGCTGTCTTTTCAACTTCTTGCCAAGATGTTTGCGCGTAACTGCTAGTACATGCAAGTGTCGCGGCTAAAAATAATCCTATATTGTTCATTGGAGCCCTTTTTATAACTTAACGGAAAACTTAATGAGAAAAAGGTAGTAGGGAACTTATCTCTTTTTATATTCTAGCTACATAGACCAGAACTTTACTGTTTTTCGTTCACGATACGGTAAAAAAAATGAAATAAAAAATGGGCATCGTAAAATGCCCATTTAAAAGTTGAGTAATCAAGTTAATTTACTTGTTTTCGGCGTTGTTTTTATTAAGTAATTCGCAGGTTTCTAACGAAACAACTTGGTCGATTAACAATTGACCTCGCGGACTACGTATTTTTAGATTGTAAACAACACCATGTTGTAAGTTGCCTTGCACATCGGTGTTGGTGCAGTAATAGTTAACACTACTTTCCATCAACTGTTGCGGTGAAATAGTGCCATCGTCATTGTATAGCATCATTAATTCGACAATATGGCCGTTCGCTTTGGCCTGCATAATGGTCAGTGGCCCATGTTCTATAGGTAAACTGTTAGCAATAATAGTGGCTCTGTGTGAGGCAATGGCTTCAATTTGGCGTTCTTTATCACCATTAGATGAACAGCCCGCAATAATGATCATGAGTAAAGTGCTAAGGGTAAGTTTTGCAATCGTTTTTTTCATGGTTAGAATACTTTTTTAAAGGGCTTCACAATAACTTGTTGATAGACACCCGCTTCGATATAGGGATCAGCATCCGCCCATTGTTTCGCTTCGCTTAACGAATTGAATTCAGCGATAACCGTTGAGCCAGTAAAGCCAGCTTCAGCCGGGTTTTCCGTGTCAATGGCTGGCATTGGCCCTGCGGTTAGTAATCGGCCTTCATCACGAAGTGCTTGCAATCGCGCGAGGTGTTTTTCTCGTACCGATAGTCTTGCTGCTAAAGAGTCTTTAACATCTTGAGAAAATATGACATACCACATGGTGAATTGTTTCCTTTTTCAACGAGTTAACTGAATACGTTATCCAAATGTCCAAGCAAATCTAAACAATGTGAATCTATGCTTAGATGTTATTACTGCGCACGTTAACTATTGGTCAGTTTAGCGGTCAGTTAGTTCATATTGTAGATTGAATTAACGATTGGTTTTTATTGGCCTTGGCTTGCCATTACTATCGATGGCGACATAATTAAATGTAGCTTCGCATACTTGGTAACGTTCACCAACACCGTCTACACTTACCGGTTTTACCCATACTTCTAAATTAACCGACATCGATGTGCGTCCAATTTTGGTGCATTCTCCATGGCAACATACTACGTCACCAACTCTAACCGGTTGTTTAAAAGTAATACTGGATACTGAAACGGTAACTACTCTTCCGCATGAAATTTCTTTTGCTAAGATCGCACCGGCAAGATCGAGTTGAGACATTATCCAGCCACCAAAAATGTCGCCGTTGGCATTGGTATCAGCCGGCATAGCCAGTGTACGAAGTAGCATTTGCCCTTTAGGGGCAGTATTTAAGTTATTGCTCATTTACTGTTTCCGAAAAACATTCCTGACACAAGGTTTGTTAATAGAGCTTATATCAGGAACAAAGTTATTTTGATTCTTCTTTTGGAAGGTGTTTATAAATATAAAGTCCAGTGAGTAAGGTAAAGCCAAATGTAGCCGCGAGTAAACCAAACACTTTAAAGTTAACCCAAACATCTAATGGTAAGCTGAACGCGACATAAATATTGACCAGTGCGCAGACGGTAAAAAAGCCTACCCAAGCCCAGTTGATTTTATTCCAAACCGTGTTTGGTAAGGTGATTTCTTTTCCTAGCATCCCTTTGATTACTGGTTTACCGATTAAGTGCGTAATGAGCAAACCTAGTGCGAATAATGCATAAACAATGGTTACTTTCCATTTAATAAAATTGTCATCATGGAAAAACAGCGTCATACCACCAAAAACCGCCACAATAACAAATGTGACTAATTGCATTTTCTCAACTTTTTTATAAATAAAATAAGTCAGTAAGATTTGTATGGCGGTAGCAACGATCAGTGCGCCCGTTGCTACATAGATGTCATACATCTTATAGAGTGCGAAAAATATAATTAATGGAATAAAATCAATAATTTGTTTCATAAAATACTATTGTGTCCTATTAAGATAGCCCACAGTCTACCCAATTTAACGGCAATGCTAAATAGCTGAGTTAAATCTGGATACAAAAATGACCGCTTTGAGCGGCCATTGTTTGTCGAAGATTTCAAATTTAAACGCAGACTATTTGCACATACAACGTTTAGCTTGCTAGTGTTGCGGCTTTCATTGGTTTAACAAAATCAGCTAATTCAGCGAGCATTTTTTGCGAGTCATCAAGATTGTTCTCGATGATTTTAACCACTGCTGAACCAGAGATAGCACCAGCGGCACCAGCGCTAATGGCTTCTTTTACTTGTTCTGGTTGAGAGATACCAAAGCCGAGTAAAGCAGGTGGTGCGTCGTATTGATTAAGACGTTGCATTAAATGGCTAACTGGCATGTTGGCTTTGGTTTCCGTTCCCGTTACGCCTGAACGTGATAACAGGTAAGTGTAGCCACCACCTAGTTCTGCAACCGACTTTAATGTTTCATCACTGGCTGTTGGAGGCGCAATGAAAATAGGGTTGATGGCATGTTTTTTCGCCGCCCTGATAAACTCGGCACTTTCATTGGTTGGTACGTCCGCGATAAGGACCGAATCGATTCCTACTTCGGCGCAGTCTTGATAAAAACGGTCAATGCCACGTGCGAACACTAAGTTGGCATACATTAATAAACCAATCGGAAGTTGAGGGTGTTTTTCTCGAATTTTTCCTATTAACTCAAAGCATATACTTGGTGTTGTATTAGACTCAAGTGCTCGCATGTTAGCGGCCTGAATCGTTGGGCCGTCTGCCAGAGGGTCAGAAAAGGGAATGCCTAACTCTAGAGCATCAGCTCCCGATTCAACTAAGGTTTCCATTATTTTTAACGACAGTTCAGGATTTGGATCACCTACGGTAACAAATGGAACGAAGGCGCCTTGGTTATTGTCTGCTAACCGTTGAAAAAGAGTTTGATAGCGATCCATTATAACGCTCCTTTTGAGTTTAAAATATCGTGAACGGTGAATATGTCCTTATCACCACGACCCGAGAGATTCACCACTAGAAGTTGTTCTTTATCTGGATTGTCTCGTACCATCTTCAAAGCATGTGCAAGAGCATGAGCCGATTCTAGAGCAGGAATAATACCTTCACTACGGGCGAGTTCTTGGAAGGCATCTAATGCTTCATCATCGGTAACCGAATCGTATTCTGCACGGCCAATTGAGTGTAGATGTGCATGCTGTGGCCCTACCGATGGGAAATCTAACCCTGCTGAAACAGAATACGATTCTTCTACTTGGCCATCCACATTTTGCATTAGTGGCGATTTCATACCGAAATAGATGCCGGTTTTACCGTGTTTCAGTGGCGCGCCATGTTGTGGAGTGTCAATACCTTTACCGGCGGGTTCTACGCCAATCAGTTTTACGTTGGTTTCTTCGATGAAGTCGGCAAACATACCAATAGCATTTGAGCCGCCACCCACGCAGGCAATAACTGCATCTGGCAGACGACCTTCACGAGCAAGAATCTGATTTTTGGTTTCTTCACCAATCATGTGTTGGAATTCTCGAACAATGGTTGGGAAAGGGTGAGGTCCTGCAGCGGTACCGAGTAAATAGTGTGCCTCTTCATAGGTGGCAGACCAGTCGCGTAGCGCTTCATTACAAGCATCTTTGAGTGTTGATGAACCAGAATGAACCGGAATCACTTCTGCGCCCATTAATTTCATTCGGAAGACGTTAGGGCTTTGACGTTCTACGTCTTTAGCACCCATGTAAACACGACATTTTAAGTCGAGCAGTGCACAGGCTAATGCAGTTGCTACACCATGTTGACCAGCTCCTGTTTCTGCGATGACTTCTTTCTTACCCATGCGCTTGGCTAATAAAGCTTGTCCGAGCACTTGGTTGGTTTTGTGTGCGCCACCGTGCAGTAAATCTTCACGTTTAAGATATAGCTTACTTTTCGTCCCTTTAGTTAAGTTACGAGTTAATGTCAGCGCGGTTGGACGCCCCGCATACTCTTGCAGTAACGTCATAAATTCAGCCTGAAATTCAGGATCTTGTTGTGCTTTGATGAATTCGTCTTCTAATTGGTCCAATGCTGGTACGAGTATCTGTGGTACGTATTGTCCACCGAATTCACCAAAGTAGGCATCTAATTTAGCCATGATAATTCCCTTAAATTCTTAAAAATCTTTAATTTCTGCAAACGCTTGTTTTAGTAAGGTTGGATCTTTTATTCCTGGTGATGATTCGACTCCAGAATTTAAGTCCAGTCCAAGGCAACCAAGAGCAGCGGCTTGTTTAATGTTTTGTGGAGAAAGGCCGCCTGCTAGCATGATGTTACTGGTTGTGTTAAGCAGTGACCAGTCAAAACGTTGTCCTGTACCACCAGATTGGTCGCCTACTTTACTATCAAGTAAGTGGCGCGATACATCGTTTTGAATGAGTTGTGGTATCGAATCGGTTACACCATACGCTTTCCAAATAACGCAGTCATTGGATAATTTTTGCTTTAACTCAGATATATAGCGTTGATCTTCATTGCCATGTAACTGAACCGCATGCAATTTTAAATTATTTGCTATGTCGGCAACGTGTTCTAGTGCCTGATTCTGAAATACACCAACATAGTTTAGCGGTGCGCCCGTCATGATTTGTTGGGCTGTTTGACTATCGACTTTACGCTTGGATTTTTCAGCAAATATTAATCCGCCGTACACTGCGCCAGATTGATAAGCAAGGGCAGCATCATCAGCGCGAGTTAATCCGCAAACTTTGTTGTCGCCAATCACGACTTTTCGTACCGCAAGCTCTAAGTTTTCTTCTGCCATAAGAGAGCTGCCAATTAAAAAACCAGAAGCATATGGCCTTAGATCTCTCACTTGCTGGTTAGTGTAGATGCCAGACTCGGAGATGATAGTGGTTCCTTTAGGGAGCAAAGGTGCCAGTTGTTTTGTTCTAGACAGATCGGTTGATAAGTCACGAAGGTTGCGATTGTTAATGCCGACAACTTTGGCTTTCAAAGCGATAGCACGAGCAACTTCTTGTTCGTTACTGGTTTCGGTGAGGATACCAAGCCCAAGTGAGTGCGCGACGTCAGCCAGTTGGATATATTCTTCATCAGTTAACACGGACAGCATTAATAAGATGGCATCGGCTTTATAGTAACGAGCAAGGTAGACTTGGTAAGTGTCTATCATAAAATCTTTGCACAATATAGGCTGACTGACTTGATCTCTTACTTGAGGCAGAAAATCGAAATTACCTTGAAAATACTTTTCGTCAGTCAGTACAGAGATAGCACTGGCGTGATTACCATATACAGAAGCGATGTAGTCTAGATCGAAATCGTCTCTAATCAATCCTTTTGAAGGTGACGCTTTTTTACATTCGAGGATAAACGCACTTTTTGGATTCGATAGTGCATCATAAAAGCTACGATCAGTTGGTTCTAGTTGATCTTTAAAGCTCTCTAATGGTTGAGATTGCTTTCTCTTTTCTAGCCAAATACGTTTATCTTTCACTATTTTTGCTAACACTTCCGCCATGTCGCGGTTTTGCTTAGTGATGTGTTCTGACATGATTAGCCTCTTTGCGCCAGTTGAGTAACAAGTTGATACGCTTTTCCTGAATTCATCACTTCGATGGCCTGTTTGGTATTGGCTTTTAAGTCTTCTTGGCCAAACAAACGGAGTAATAAAGCGACATTGACAGCAACAGCTGAGATTTGAGCTTCCGTTCCTTTACCGGTCAAAATATCGGTAATAATGGCACGATTTTCAGTAGGCTCTCCACCCTTAATTGCATCTAATGGGTGTGAATTTACGCCAAAATCTGCAGGAGAAAGAGTGTATTCGCTAATATTGCCTTGCTTGATTTCCGCCACCATGGTTTCTCCATGTATCGCGACTTCATCTAGTCCACTTCCATGAACGACTGCGGCACGTTCTAAGCCCATTTTTGCGAGCGTTTCTGCGATTGGTCTGACTAATGATGCATCATACACACCCATCAATTGAATATTGGGTCTCGCAGGGTTAATCAACGGCCCTAAAATATTAAAAATGGTGCGAGTTTTCATTGCTTGTCTTACCGGCATCGCATGGCGAACACCACCGTGATACTGTGGCGCAAATAGAAATGCTACGCCTAAATCGTCGATTGCTTTGGCGGTATCTTCTGCACTCATGGCTAAATTAATACCGAACGAGTCGAGCAAATCGGATGAGCCGGACTTACTAGACACACCACGGTTGCCGTGTTTAGCGACTTTAACACCACAACCGGCTGCTACGAATGCGGCAGTGGTTGAAATATTGATGGTGTTAGAGCCATCTCCGCCAGTTCCTACAATGTCGGCAAAATCGTAATCTAAACGAGGAAAAGGGTTGGCGTTAGCAAGTAACGCTGTTGCTGCTCCCGCTATTTCATCAGGTGTTTCGCCTTTTATTTTTAGAGCAGTGAGTACTGCAGCTAACAATATTGGATCCATGTCGCCTTTAATAATGGTATCGAATAATTGTTGGCTCTCTGGTTGAGTTAGCGAAACTTGATCATAGAGTTTATTTATAATGTTTTGCACGGTTTGATTGTTTTGCATAGTTTTCTGTCCAAATTCTGTATTTAAATCTATTTAAGCGAACGTCTACCTACTGAGTCAGTGTACTTTTTTATTATGGCTTCAGTTTTATTATGGCTTCAGTTTAATAGACAGCTTAGCTTTGTTTACCACTCAATGCCCATTCAATTGTATTGGCTAGCAGAGTGGCACCATTAGTCGTCATAATCGATTCAGGATGAAATTGATAACCACAAACTTTATCTTGCTCATTGACTACCGACATGACTAATCCATCGACCTCTGCAGTAATCGTTAAACTTTCCGGTACTGCGGTTGCAACGAGCGAATGATAACGTGCAATGGCTAGAGGTGATGGCAATCCTTGATAAACGGTATGGTTTTGATGTTCCATCATGGAAACCTTGCCATGAATGATTTCACCGGCACCTTCCACCGTGCCACCATAGGCTTCTACAATGGCTTGATGACCTAAACAAATACCAATAATTGGCACTTCACCTTTTACTCGCTGTAATAATTCAGGCATACAGCCCGCTTCAGAAGGCGTTCCCGGTCCTGGAGACAAAATGATTACAGGATTGTCTAATTGGTTAATCGCCACTTCAATTTTTGTTGCCGCTATATTGTTGCGGTAGATGGTGACAGCGTGCCCTAACGAACGAAACTGATCGACTAAGTTATAAGTAAAGGAATCAAAATTATCGATAAATACTAAATTTGCCATGGGCCTTACTCCTGATGCGCATGTTGAATGGCGGAAATCACGGCTTGAGCTTTGCCACGCGTTTCATCTGTTTCGGCTTGCGGATCTGAATCGTAAACCACACCTGCTCCAGCTTGTACTTGAGCGATGCCATTTTCTACATAAGCAGAACGAATTACGATACAAGTATCTAAATCACCTTCGCCGGTTAAATAGCCGACCGCACCGCCATAACTGCCTCGTCGAGTTTTTTCAACATCGCGTATTAATTGCATGGCTCGGATCTTAGGCGCACCGGTTAACGTGCCCATATTCATACTAGCTTGATAAGCGTGCAGTGCATCTAAATCGGTTCTAAGTTGGCCGACGACGCGGGAGACGAGGTGCATTACGTGGCTATATCTGTCAACTTTGAGCAAATCCGCTACGTGGCGCGTGCCTGCTGTGCTGATTCTAGCTACATCGTTTCGTGCTAGATCAACCAGCATCATATGTTCGGCGTTTTCCTTCATATCACTGCGGAGCTCTAATTCAATACGACCATCTAAATCGAGATTAATCGAACCGTCTGGATTCTTACCGCGTTGACGAGTACCTGCAATTGGATAAATCTCAACTTGATTGGTTGTCGTGCTGTATTTGAGCGCACTTTCTGGCGAGGCACCGAATAGAGTAAACAACTCATCATGCATATAAAACATATACGGGCTTGGGTTACTTTTTTTCAAGCCTTTATAGGCGTTGAGTGGTGAAGGGCAAGGCAAAGAGAATCGGCGCGATGGAACCACTTGAAAAACGTCACCTTTAACGACAAATTGTTTTAAGTCGCGAACAATTTGGCAAAAATCTTGGTCCGTAACACTTGGTGTCGCTTGGCAGTTTTTTAATTTTACGGTATCGCGTAGTGGTGCTGGGTCGGTACTGTGACTGACTATTTCTTGTAAACGCTGAGTAACCTGCTGAGTGGTTTGCTGTGTGGCATCAAATACGGAGCCTTGAACCGAGCATGTTTTCTGCTGATGATCGATAATCATCAGTGTTTCAGCTAGGTAAAATACGTAATCTGGGCAGTTTGTTGTGGTGTCTGCTTTACCTAATGGTTCAAAGTTTGCCACTAAATCGTAGGAAAATAATCCCCCGATAAAAAGTGCAAATTTATTTTTATTTTCAATATCAAAGCTGTGACGAATTATTCTCAACGCATCAAAAGAAGACGCTTCTCTTAGTCTGCTATCTTCATCGATTTCAGTATCGGGCTGAGGAAAAATTAAAACCAGATTGCCGTTTTGATACTCATTGATGATGTTGTGGGACAATTGTGATTGAATACGCTTAATTGCGTGGTGACCATTTTCTGTCAATGGCTGCATTTCTACGGTATGCCCGTTACATACGATTCTGACTGCAGCGTCAATTAACAACATACTTTTTAAATCTTCTTTAGAATCAACGTCCGCGGATTCAAGCAGTAAGCTATTGGTTTTATCTGCACACAAAACCTGAAAAATTCGAGTTGGATCTTCGCTATAGGGGACCGTCTGTGAGATGATCTCTAATTGGCCTTTCTTTTTAATTTCAATCGCCTTATTCATTAAGACATCCTCTAAATAATACTGCATACTTTAAACCAAAGCGTCTATGGTTATACTCTCATAAAGGTTTACTAACCCCAATCTTTAATGAAATCAGATTACTTTGATTGCACCTGATTGTTGAAAAATCGTTCAAATGAAACGCTTGTTGCTTCTTATCGGTAAAAAATATCAATTGGTATAAAAATATTAAAAATATTAAAAACATAAAAAAACCCGCTGAAAAAGCGGGTTTTTAATTCAATTCTGTTCATTAAACAGTTTCGTTAACCCACCTAGTTTCTGATTCAATACGCCACCAACAAAGCGCTAGTTTGCTTTTATCGCTAGGTTTTTTGATAGATTCTTGTAACATAGGTAACTTACTCCTGTTTGAAATTATGTACTAGTAAGCTAGTACTGAGAGAAAAAGTCAAGTAATAAATGAAAATAGATCTTCACTGCCACACTACAGCATCAGATGGACGTTTGTCCGCGAAGCAATTAGTAGATAGGGCGATTGATTTTAATATCAATGTGTTAGCTATAACTGACCACGATACAATGGCGGGATATTTAACAGCTAATGAGTATATTCAAACCAATGAACTTGATATAAAATTAATCAGTGGCATTGAGCTGTCAACGGTATGGCAAAATAAAGACATTCATATTGTTGGATTAAACATAGATGCGAATAATGCCGAATTGCTTGCACTCATCGAAGCGCAAAAACAGCGCCGAATTGCTCGCTCAGAACTCATAGCACAACGGTTAGCTAAAGTAACTAAAGCGTCGATACTTGAAGAGGTACAGGTGATAGCTGATGGCGCACCGATAACTCGATCTCATTTTGCTAAATGGCTCGTCGACAATGGTTATGCTAAAACGATGCAACAGGTGTTTAAAAAATATTTAACCAGAGATAAACCTGGTTATGTGCCGCCAAATTGGTGTTCCATTGCTCAAGCGGTAAGCGCGATACATGCGGCGGGAGGGAAAGCTGTTTTAGCGCATCCAGGTCGGTATCAATTAACAGCCAAATGGGTAAAACGACTTATTTCGGCCTTTAGCGACGCAGGTGGAATAGGCATTGAAGTTGCACTCCCGCAACAGAGTCAACAAGAAAGACGAAACTTGGCAGATTATGCTATACAATACAATCTATTAGCCTCTCAAGGCTCGGACTTTCATTATCCATCACCATGGACAGAGCTAGGACGCAACTTATGGTTGCCTGCTGGTGTAGAACCTATTTGGCAAGACTGGGGGTTAGCTCCCACTTTAAGTACCGATAGTATTCGGTAGTGAGGAATTATTATGAGTCAATTTTTTTATGTGCATCCGGAAAACCCGCAAGCAAGATTGATTAATCAAGCCGTTGCTATTATTCGTAATGGTGGCGTCGTTGTTTATCCAACAGATTCAGGCTATGCATTAGGCTGCCAATTAGAGAATAAAAAGGCGTTAGACACGATTTGTCGTATACGTAAATTAGATGATAAACACAATTTTACTCTGCTTTGTAGAGACCTTTCTGAATTGTCTATTTACGCACGAGTAGATAATACCGCATTTCGTCTACTGAAAAACAATACCCCAGGAGCGTACACCTTTATTTTTAAAGGGACTAAAGAAGTACCTCGCCGGTTGATGAATGCAAAAAGAAAAACCATCGGTATTCGAGTACCAGACAATAAAATCGCCCTTGATTTACTTGAAGCGCTGGGTGAACCTTTAATGTCCACTAGTTTGATCTTACCTAAAAACGATGTTGCTGAATCTGATCCTGATGAAATTCGCGATAAATTAGAGAATATGGTCGACCTTATCTTAAATGGTGGGTATTTAGGTGAACAACCAACAACAGTTATTGATTTTAGTGACGATACGCCAACGGTAATCAGATTAGGTGCCGGTGATCCGACCCCTTTTGAGTAATTCTTTCTTTTATAGATAAACACTATCTGCTGAAAAATGAAAACGCCTTCATTGTGGGGCGTTTTTTGTTGGTTGCAATTCGAGATGCTTTGGCCAATAAAATAGATAGTTTTGATTTTTAAACTTTACTTATATGCTGCCGATATACTATTTATTAGCTAACAATAAATATATTTACTATCTTTATTACATGCTCAAACTACTCGATACATTAAGAATAAGAGTTCAAGAAATAAATAGAGTCCCTATTGAATTTACAGGATAATAGAATGAAATTTTTTTCCACATTATCAATTAAAAATAAACTAATAATTGCAATGTTATTTGCGGTTGTTGTTTCAACTAGCGTAGTGGCGTTTGTTGGGCAAGCAAAGACTAAAGAGCTATTAGTAACCCGTTTAGAACAATCGGATTTACCAAACCTAGTCCTACGGGTAAGAAATGCGGTAGACAGCGAAATTTTGCGTATGGAAGTTGTCGCTAAATCAATTGCTAATAACGTAATGATATTGGATTGGTTTGAAAAAGGGCAAAGTACATCTGGTGAACAAAATCTAATTAAATATTTAGAGAATTTAGCCAATGATAATAGCTTTACTAACGCCTCTTTTGTACATAGGGAAACGGCTAAGTATTGGAATCAAGATGGTTTTCTAAGAACGCTATTGCCGGAAAGAGATTCGTGGTTTTTTCAATTTAAAGATAGTGGAAAAGCGGAGTCTGCCAGTGTGTATTACGGTAGTGAAGGCGATGTTGATATCTTTGTTAATTACCAACAGTTAAGTGGTCAAGGTGCTGCTGGCGTATCAAAATCTTTCAAAGAGATGGTCACGTATTTAAACAGTTTTCAAATTGAACAAACAGGCTTTGTTTACTTAGTAGATAGTTCAGGAAAAGTAAAAGTACATAAAAATCAAAATTTTAATGAAAATAAAATGCTGTCGGATATATATCCAGGAATCGATTCTACTAGTTTAATAAATAAAAAAGATTTTGCTTTTGAAGCCATGAATAACGCTTTAATAGCTTCTAGTTATATTCCGACATTAGATTGGTATGTTATTGCTGAAGTGCCAACCAATGAGTTATATGCCGGTCTAGATAGATCACGAGACTATATGATTATGACTTTTATTGTTATTTCATTAGTTTTTATCGCTGTAAGTATCATGTTAGCTAATAGTTTGGTGAAACCATTAAATAAAATGGCTGTAGCGTTTGAAGAACTTGGTGAAGGCGAGGGTGATCTTACTAGTAAAATTGATGAGAATGGTTCGGAAGAAATTGCTCGTTTAGCCAAAGGGTTCAATATTTTTGTATTGAAAATAAGAAACGTCGTGAGAGATGTTTCGACTACCGCATTAGAAGTAAAAGGTGCATCGGAAGAAGTACATCGAGATTCTGAAGGGTCGAGAGTGTCTTCTGACAACCAACGTGATGAAGCTCATCAGGTCTCTGTGGCGATAAATGAAATGGGTAGTACTATTGCAGAAATAGCCAGTAATGCTGGTGTTGCCGCACACTCTACCAATGAAGCGACAGAGATGACTTTGAATGCGCAAGGTGTTGTTACTGATTCTAATTCAACTATCACTCAAATGGCTGAAAATATGGAAGATGTTTCGTCTAATATCGAATCTCTTGCGCAAAAAACAGAATCTATTTCCAGTGTGTTAGACGTGATTAGAGGCATTTCTGAACAGACTAATTTATTGGCATTGAATGCGGCGATTGAGGCAGCTCGTGCAGGAGAACAAGGTCGAGGTTTTGCGGTCGTAGCAGACGAAGTGAGAAATTTAGCACAAAGAACCAGCGAATCTACAGACGAGATTCATAAAATGATCACAGAACTTCAGGATGGATCTAAAGCTGCTGTCCTATCGGTTCATGAAGGTAAACAGCATGCTGAATTAGGTGTTTCTGCTGCGATTAAAACGAGTGAAGCATTACAAGAAATAGTGGGAAATATTCAACATATTTCTGACTTGAATACCCAAATAGCTACGGCAACCGAAGAGCAGTCAGCGGTAATTAATGAGATCAACGTTCATGTGGTCAATATCAGTGATAGTAGTGATCGTAGTGCACTTTCGGCTGCTAGCATGGAGCAATCAAGTGAGTCATTAAAATCAATGGCATTAACACTGGATGGCTTAGTGAAAAAATTTAAAGTATAAATTGGAGTGTAATTACGCTGAGTGGTATCGGTAGATATCGCTTCTATTAAAGAAATAGTGCAATACTTGTTGTGAGTAAAAACGCCTAGTGAAAGTCACTAGGCGTTTTGTTTAAAGGACACACACTGATAGCTCACAAGCACTTACAAGGACACACACCAAATAGTATGAGAAAGCGACTGAGTTTCTGTCACACTTGTTCAATTTATACACGCTCAATTTCCCTTAAATACTCAGCTTGTTATTGTGGTACAAAACACATAAGGACCACCATGACCACAGCACGAAAACAACTCATTTCTTTGGAAGCTACGCCTTATTACCATTGCGTCTCTCGGTGTGTTAGGCACAGCTTCTTATGCGGTTTTGATACCGTCTCCAATATCAACTATGAGCATCGGCGAGAATGGGTTGAGCATAAAATACAAGCGCTGACTTATACTTATTGCGTTGATATTTGTGCTTATGCCGTGATGCATAATCACTATCATTTAGTCGCGCATATTAATCAAAACAAAGCGAAAGCGTTGTCTCAAGGAGACATTGTTCAACGATGGCAGCATCAACATAAAGTGCCCGTGTTAATTCAACGTTGGTTGAAAGACCAGTTAACCTGCCAAGCGGAGCAGAAAAAATGTAACCAAATAATTGAAGTATGGCGTGAACGATTATGGTCCTTAAGTTGGTTCATGAAAGAGCTCAACTACCATATCGCCTGTAAAGCGAATCAAGAAGACCAATGCACCGGTCACTTTTGGGAAAGTCGGTTCAAAAGCCAAGCTTTGCTGGATGAAAAAGCCCTCGCAGTTGCAATGGCGTATGTCGACTTAAATCCAATTCGTTCTGGCTTAGCAAAAACAGTTGAAACATCGGAATACACTTCCATCAAATGTCGGTTAGAGGCATTGAGTAAGAACCGGTATACCGCACCGTGTTTGCATCCTTTTATTGGCAATACTAACAACAAAATGATGAGTGGTCTGCCTTTCCGGCTCATCGATTACCTCGAATTAGTTGACTGGACAGCGAGGCAATTCCGAGAGAAAAAAGCATCAATGGATAAGACGTTACCATCTATTTTACAAAGGTTGAGTTTTAACCAGAAAAACTGGTTGCATGCTTGCACTCGACTGGAACAAAAACGCTCAACAGCCATAGGCTCTGCGAGCAGCCTTATTCGAGCAAAGGCTGTATTTGATAGAAAAAAGATCCATGTATATAAACTAGAGTAACGCCTTAGTACAAATAGCATCTCACTTCTTCATGCCAGTATAAAACTGGTCAATTTTGTTCCTAATTCTTGTTTAATTAACTGGGATTTTTCGCTTCTTCACCGATTTATTCATTTTCATTATGACATGATATGGGAAAAGCAGTTTTCGCGACTGTGCTTATCCTCGGTTTGATCGTAGTAATTATTTCATGAATGTCCAAGGTTCGTGATTTTTTATATGACATGTTTGTTTTAGTGTGTGTCCTAAGATTGGTTGTTAGTAGTGTGTGTCCTAGTAGAGAAGAGGTTTAAATAAAGAGCTATCAACTTGAACAATAATTAATGTATAATCTCTGGCCGTAAAAAATATTGCATTCGCTCTTGTGAATGGAGTTACGGAAAATTTTACTTTATACAATTATTGACGTCTGTGAAGACGACAACGACGGATATTTTAATGAGCGAAAAATTACAAAAAGTCCTTGCTAGGGCAGGTCATGGTTCAAGGCGTGAGCTAGAAACATTGATAAAATCAGGTCGCGTAAGCGTCAATGGACAAGTGGCAAAACTGGGCGAGCGCCTAGAAGATGAAAATGCAACTATCCGTGTAGATGGGCATGTCGTTTCTATCAAAGAAGAAGATGATACGGTATGTCGAGTGTTAGCATACTACAAACCTGAAGGTGAATTGTGTACCCGTTCTGATCCAGAAGGGCGCAGGACAGTGTTTGACCGCTTACCAAAAATTCGTGGCGCACGTTGGATCTCTGTTGGTCGTCTAGATGCTAATACATCGGGTCTATTGCTGTTTACTACTGATGGTGAACTGGCTAATCGCCTGATGCACCCAAGTCGTCAAGTAGAGCGTGAATATCTTGTTCGTGTTTTTGGTGAAATTAATGAACAAAAAGTACGTAACGTAGTAAAAGGCGTCAAACTTGAAGATGGCATGGCTAGATTCGAAGACGTTGTATACTCTGGCGGTGAAGGTATGAATCATACCTTTTATGTGGTCATTAATGAAGGTCGTAATCGTGAAGTACGACGTTTATGGGAATCACAAGATACTACGGTGAGCCGTCTAAAACGTGTTCGCTACGGTGATATTTTCTTAGAGAAGACATTACCACGTGGTGGTTGGATGGAATTAGAGTTAAAAGAAGTTAACTATCTGCGTGAACTTGTTGATCTTAAACCAGAAAAAAACACCATGATTGACCCAGATAAAGATTCACGTAAAAGAGAGCGTTCACGCCATCAAAAAATTCGTCGAGCAGTAAAACGTCACGAAGAGAGAGTGAGTACGCCTAAAGGTCGCGGAAACCGCAATCGCAAAGCAAGAAAATAGAGTTTAATAAAGAACGGCTTTTAGAGCCGTTCTTTTTATTTCGTCAATAGTAATTAGAATCTAGTCTCTTTTCCAAAATATATGACAAAATTTGTGTTCTGCTGAGCGGCTAACGAGCATTCTGGCAAAAACATCGTCTAGTACATCTGATTCTTCATTAACTAAACCAATTTTTACTTCAGCATAAACCTGTTTGTCTACCTCGAAGCCGACTTCTGCAGACCAATCATCGCCAGTCTCAACTAACTCTGCGGCTCCTCTGTCTTCAAATTGAGCAGTAAATAGCAGCACGTCAGCTGGTTCTAGGTTATCTGGCGCCATTTCTAAAAAAATGTCATAAGCCGTATCAATTACGTCATCGTATGACATTAGCTCGTCGTTTTCACTGTTGTCTGTCATTTTAAATCCTTAATCGGCACGACTCATATATTTTGTTTCAGACGTATTAATTTTTACTTTGTCACCACTGCTAATATATTCTGGTACTTGAATGGTTAAGCCCGTAGCAAATTTTGCAGGCTTAGAGCGTGCAGAGGCAGACGCCCCTTTAATGGATGGATCGGTTTCTTCAATTATCATTTCAACCGCAGCAGGTAGTTCAATACCAGCTGGTTTTTCGTCGATCAATACAACTTGAATGCCTTGGGTTTGTTCATTGATGAACAGTAATTCATCCTTAATATCATCATGATTGAAGGTGTATTGTGAGTAATCTTCGTTATCCATAAAGATATATTCATCACCGTCAACATAAGAAAACATAACATTACGCTTTGTCATTTCGACGGTATCTAATAGTTCATCACTCTTAAAGGCTTCTTCTACTTTTCCTCCCGTAGCAAGATCTTTAAAACGAAACTTATAGATTTTAGCGCCGCCGCGTCCACCAGGAGTCGTAATGTCGAAATCTTTAACCAGTAGAATTTTTCCGTTGAGGCTTACGGCAAAGCCTTTTTTGATATCACTTGCCTTTGGCATTGTGTTTTACCTTTAAATGAATAAGTTAACCAATAAATTGGGGTATTAAGGATAGAATACAACCTCTAGATTGAAATCCAATTATAACAAGGCATAATTGAAGTTAATATTAGATTTGGTTCTAATTTTTCCAACTTTCATGCTTAATTGCCTTCACCCGCTTAATTGCATATACATATAGGCGTTATTAACATGATAGCGTTTTATTTGTCTTACATAGTGAGTATTACTTTGTCATTGCCGGTTATAGACCCTTCTGTTCCTTTTCAAGTTGATTACCAACGGGTCATTAAAGAGTTAGTGCAAGCACTAGAGAGTGGGTTAGGTAACAATCTACATAGCATTTACTTATACGGAAGTGTTGCTAGAAAAAGTGCAATAAAACATCGTTCCAATATGGATTTAGTTGTCGCAATTCGGCATACGCCAGATGCTCGTTTTCAAACCTTACTAAGTACAATTAAATGGCGTTTTAGAAAAGCATTTCCATTTGTTACCGAACTGAACTTTCAATTTCCACTTGTGAATGAAATTTTGCAGATAGAAAATATTATTACTTGGGGTTTTATGCTCAAGCATTGTTGTGTTTGTGTGTCGGGTGATGATTTGTCAACACGATATGGTGAGTTTGAACCAAGCTGGGAGATTGCTAAATTCTGGAATATGAATGTAGAACAATGGGTCGTTAATTATCGAAAAAAAATAGCGGCAGCAACACGTAAAGATGAACAAATTCAACATCAGATTGTGATTGCCAAAAAGCTGATGAGAGCCAGTTATAGCCTGATTATGCACAAAGATAAACGTTGGTTTGATGACCCGATTCGGTGTGGTGAGGTATTTCTCTCTTATTATCCTGATAAGCAGCAAGAGATCGAAAGATTAACCATTTTGCTTTCAGGCCGCTACATTCCTAAACGTTCAGTCGTCGCTTTGTTAGATGAATATGGTTCATGGCTTATTAGTGCTTATCAGAAAACCGAATTTAGGATTGGTTAAACAGATTATTCCCATTGTAGCCTGATGACTCACTTAAAACGAGAATAAATAGGCAGCTAGAACAAGCCTAATTGTGGGGCATTAATACTAGCAAAATTGAGCCCAATGAACGGTAGAATTGCATCTGCAACTGGCTGCAATTGTTTATCGATGTAGTGCTGATAATCGATGGTACTTCTACGATACTCGGCAGGTTCTGGTCCATTTAGAGTGATGATATATTCGATACGGCCTCTATTTTGGTACTGAAGTGGGCGTCCAAGTTTGGTATTAATTTCATCAGCTAGTCTTGCCGCTTTTACCTGTGGTGGGATATTTTTTTGATAATCGCTGAGCTTGCGTCGCAGTCTTTTTTGGTAGATCAGCTTATGGTCAAAATCGCCATTCATGGTTGCTTCAACGTATTGACGGATATATTCACATGGGTCAGCACCATGAAAAACCAATTTATATAGCTCTAGCTGAAATTCTTGGGAAAGTGTTGTCCAGTCGGTGCGCGCACTTTCTAATCCTTTAAAAATAATTTGTTCATTCGTGTCTTCACCAATTAATCCTGCGTATCTTTTCTTTGAACCAGTTTCCGAGCCTCGAATGGTTGGCATAAGAAATTTTCGATAATGGGTTTCATACTCGATTTCTAAGCAGGATGTGAGTCCGTAATGATCTTGTAGATGCGTCGTCCACCAGCTATTAATGTAGGCCACTAACTCTTTGCCGATTTCGTTCGCCTCAGAATGGGGTAAAGCTTGTTGTAGGGAAACAAAAGTTGAATCGGTATCGCCATATATAACGCAATAACCTTTTTCTTCTACTAATTGTTTTGTTTTTTTCATTATTTCATGACCGCGCATTGTGATTGAAGAAGCCAATCGAACATCAAAAAAGCGGCATCCAGATGATCCTAAAACACCATAGAATGAATTCATTATGATTTTTATTGCTTGAGAGAACGCTTTATTGTTGTTTCGTTTCGCGCTATCTCTTGCCGTCCATAAATCGTTAATCATCTTGGGTAAAAAATGTTGAGTTCGGTGGAATTGCCCACCCACATAACCTTCAACTGCTTGGTTCTCTTTGGCTCCAATTTCGATTTTTAGGCCCTCAATGAGTCCTAATGGGTCGATCAAAAACGAGCGAATAATTGAAGGGTAAAGACTCTTATAGTCGAGTACTAATACTGAGTCGTATAGGCCGGGTAAAGAATCCATAACATAACCACCCGGGCTCGGTTGCCAATTATCTGTATGTAGGTTGGGAGCAACGTAACCAGCACGATGTAGCTGTGGTAGGTATAAATTAGTAAACGCGGCGACAGAACCGCCCATTCGATCCAATTCAACTCCGGTTAATCGTGAACGTTCTACAACAAAATCAATTAGTTGGGTATGCTCAAATATTCGATTCACCAATACACAATCTTGTAAATTGTACTTAGCCAATGCTGGTTTGTCGTGTTTAAACATATGGTTTATTTCAGCCATACGATCATGAACGTTATGGATCGCTTTACCTTCAGAAAGAAGTTGCTGGGATACCGATTCTAATGACCATGAGCGAAAAGAGTAGGTCGCGCTTTTAAGTGTATCAATACCGTCAAGTACAACGCGTCCGGGAATAGAAATGAAACCCTGTTGAGTTTTGCTAGATACCCTAAAATACGCGTTTTGATTTGCTCGACCTATGCTTAGCTTGAGTCCATGCACTTCTGCTCGTCTTACTAGCAATTTGAAATCAAAGTCGATAACCATCCAACCGAGAATAAGATCAGGGTCGTACCGTGAAAACCATTCAATGAGTGCAATTAACAATTGTTTTTCATTTTCAACCCATTGAACCGGCGTAGAGCAAGGCTCTGGTGAACCAATCATGATAACTCTGTTATCCAAAGTAGAAGCTAGGCCTACAGAATAAAGCTCCCCTTTTTGGGAACATTCTATATCAAGCGAAACGTAACTAAGTTTAGGCTGAAAATCTCCTTTACGGCACTTAGCTTGGGTTACTTCAACATAACTATGGTGATTTTGATTGTCATTCTGTTTAGACGGCGCAGATCGATTACGAAAAACACCAGTAAATTCAACACTACCGCGTATGAACCGCTCCATAAGATATCGTTCTGTTAAACGAATATCAGCTTCGATCGTATCAATGCCTTTTGTTTTAATCTGTGTGATCAGTTGAGTTGAAATATGTTGTGTTGGACAGTAGCAAGCCACGATTGGATTCTGTTTGAAGTCGAGCAGAGGTAACGATTTAAATTCAACATGAAAATTTAGAGTATCACATAGCGATTCTACGTTGACCAAATCGTCTTGCTTAATGAAAAATAAGACTTTTTCTCCTTGAATCTTTATTTGGGTCGGCCCGCTATCGGTATTCAACCAGAGTTCAATTTGTGTCGAACCATTGATGTCGCGAGCATGGCGTGTGAGGATAAAGCCTTTATCTAGATTCAAGTTATGACCCTGTTTGCTCAATATAGTTGGATAGTCGCAATTAAAGTTGGCAAATAACCAGTTGGTAGAGTAATGTTACCTGCGTTGCGCGTTTAGAACTAAAAAATAAACGAAATTTTAGTGAATTGCTGAGCAATCTTACTAATAAATAATCGAAAGTTTGCGCTAGGCCTATATGGAAAATAAGTAATATTACGTAATATAAGTATTATTATGCAATATAGGTTAATATCATTATCGTATAGCGTTCGGTACTCAGGTTGAGCACTGAATTGTAAATGTTAGTTGTGTGGAGATACAAGTTTGATAAATGTTTTCCTTGTAGATGATCACGAGCTGGTTCGCACAGGGATAAGACGTATTATAGAAGACGTCCGTGGTATGAACGTAGCAGGGGAAGCTGAAAGCGGTGAAGAGTCTGTAAAATGGTGTCGTAGTCATCATGCTGATGTCATCCTTATGGATATGAACATGCCAGGTATTGGTGGTTTAGAAGCGACAAAAAAAATAATACGCTTTAATCCAGATATGAAGATTATTGTGTTAACAGTGCATACTGAAAATCCTTTTCCGACCAAAGTGATGCAGGCAGGAGCGTCTGGTTATCTAACTAAAGGCGCGGCACCCGATGAGATGGTGAATGCGATTCGTATGGTAAACAGTGGTCAGAGATACATCTCACCTGAAATAGCCCAACAAATGGCATTAAGTCAATTTTCTTCTGCTTCTGAAAATCCTTTTAAAGATCTTTCTGAGCGAGAGTTGCAGATTATGTTGATGATCACTAAAGGGCAGAGAGTCACTGATATTTCAGAACAATTGAATCTTAGTCCTAAAACGGTAAATAGCTATCGCTATCGCTTATTCAATAAACTAGATATAAATGGTGACGTTGAGTTAACGCATTTAGCCATTCGTCATGGAATGTTAGATACCGAGTCGTTGTAGTGCCTAGTTGTTTTGATTCTGGCTCTTTTTTAAAGACAGTAACCAGTCAGCCCGGTGTATACAGAATGTATAACACCGCGTCTGACATTATTTATGTTGGCAAAGCTAAAGACCTCAAAAAGCGATTAACCAGTTATTTTCGTAAAAACGTTGATGGTGAAAAAACTCGAGCTTTAGTCAGTCATATTGCTAAAATTGACGTTACAGTGACTCACACTGAAACGGAAGCACTGATTCTTGAACACAATTATATTAAGCAGTATCTGCCAAAATATAATGTCTTGTTACGTGACGACAAATCCTACCCTTATATTTTTATTAGTGCCCACAAACACCCAAGAATTTCCTCACATAGAGGAGCCAAAAAGCGCAAAGGCGAGTATTTTGGGCCATATCCAGAATCCTCTGCGGTTAGAGAGACCTTACACCTCATTCAAAAAATATTTCCGATTAGGCAATGTGAAGATACCGTGTATGCAAACCGTACAAGGCCTTGTTTGATGTATCAAATCGGTCGGTGTGCCGCGCCTTGTGTTGCGAGTATTATTAATGATGAACAATACGCAGAGTTAGTCTCTCTGGTTCGGTTGCTTTTGCAAGGCAAAGATAATCAGGTTATCTCTGTACTTGTTGACAAAATGGAACAAGCGAGTACTGCTCTTCGTTTTGAAGACGCCGCAAAATGGCGTGACCAAATTCAAGCAATTAGACGCATACAAGAGCAGCAGTTCGTATCAGAAGACAGCATGGATGATCTTGATATATTGGGATTTGCTCAAGAAAATGGTCTTGCTTGCATACACATTTTGATGGTGCGGCAAGGTAAAATTTTAGGCAGTCGCAGTCATTTCCCTAAAATTCCTAACAACACTGAGCGTGAAGAGGTGTTTTATAGTTTTCTGAGTCAATACTATATTGGGCATAATGAGGCTCGAACGATTCCCAGCCGAATTATTTTAAATCAAGGATTACTTGCAGATAGTGAACCTTTGCGAGAAGCTCTTTCTAGCTTAGCAGGTAGAAAAGTACTTTTTGATCAAAAGCCCAATGGTGCTCGTCGTCAGTATTTAAAGCTAGCGAATACCAATGCGCTTACCGCAATTACCAGTAAAATAAATCATAAGATGACCATAAAGCAGCGGGTTACAGCCCTGCAAGATGAATTGGGTATAGACTCTATTCGGCGTATGGAGTGCTTTGATATTAGTCATACCATGGGCGAAAGTACCGTCGCCTCTTGTGTTGTATTTAATCATGAAGGGCCGGTAAAACACGAATATCGACGTTATAACATCACTGGAATTACTGGAGGTGATGATTATGCAGCGATGGGACAAGTACTGGGCAGACGCTATAGCAAGCAACTTGATGTCGATAAAATACCTGACATTATTTTCATTGATGGTGGTAAAGGACAACTTAATCGTGCTCATGAAATAATTTCCTCTCACTGGCAAGATTGGCCTAAACGTCCACGTTTAATTGGTATCGCTAAAGGTGTGACAAGAAAGCCAGGGTTAGAAACGATGATTACGATAGAAGGGCGTGAGTTTAATATGGCGAGTGATGCGCCTGCGCTTCATCTTATTCAACATATACGAGATGAGAGTCATAACCATGCAATCGCTGGTCATCGAGCGAAAAGAGCCAAAACTCGTAGAACGAGTCCGCTAGAAGGAATAGAGGGTGTTGGGCCCAAAAGAAGGCAAGCTTTACTCAAGTATATGGGTGGCTTACAGGAATTAAAGCGAGCAAGTGTTGAAGATATAGGCAAAATACCAGGAATTAGTACTTCTTTAGCAGAAAAGATACATCAATCATTGAAAGAATAAGCATTTTCGCGCACCATAAGTAAGCAATCTATAAGAGCTGACTAAACATGCGTTTTACCATACCAAATATTCTTACTTTATTACGACTAGTACTTATTCCAGTGTTAGTTGTTATTTTCTATCTTCCTTATACTTGGGCTTCTTTTGCCGCCGCGATGGTATTTTGGTTTGCTGCTATTACCGACTATTTTGATGGTATGTTAGCTCGTAAGCTAGGACAAACCTCTAGGTTCGGTGCTTTTCTCGATCCAGTAGCAGACAAAGTCATGGTTGCGACAGCCTTGATCTTGATTACTGAGTATTATGGCAGTATCTGGATTACGATACCTGCTTTAACGATGATATCTCGTGAAATTATTATTTCTGCATTAAGAGAATGGATGGCAGAGATTGGCAAACGAGCGAATGTCGCCGTGTCTTGGATAGGTAAAGTAAAAACCATGACGCAAATGACGGCCCTATGGTTATTGATATGGCGTTATGATGATTGGATGATATGGTTGGGTTATGCAGCACTGTATGTGGCTATGTTCTTGACTTATTGGTCTATGTTCCAATATTTAGCCGCCGCGAAAGATGATCTTTTAGATAAAGAGAATCAATAAGCCAATAAAACCAACCAATAGAGCGAATAAAACTAAAGAAGAAAGCGAGCATAGGCTCGCTTTTTTTTACTTAAGAAATTTATATTACTTTTATTTTTCTCAGATAGTCTTTCTAATTTATAACCAATTATGCTTTTAAAATAAGCAATTAAAGCATAATTGATCGCAAAGTAGTCAAACGATCTAAAAAACGAAAATTAGTGTTGACTCAACTCGATGAATCCGTAAAATGCGTCCCGTACTCAAGGGGAACTGACCTAAGCTTAAACAGTTAGTTAACCGAAAAGAATACGGCGCGTTGGCAGAGTGGCTATGCAGCGGATTGCAAATCCGTGGACCTCGGTTCGATTCCGGGACGCGCCTCCATTTTCGCTATAGAAAATGATATGCGACACTAGCTCAGTTGGTAGAGCGCAACCTTGCCAAGGTTGAGGTCACGAGTTCGAACCTCGTGTGTCGCTCCAAATAAAATAGCAAAAAGCCCTAACAGAAATGTTAGGGCTTTTTGCTATTTTATCTCAGTACTATTTAAGCGGCATCAGATTGCAAGCAACACCAGAAATAATGCCTCTTGAATCAAGTAACTTATGAACAAGAGGCAAGTTTTAACTATTCTATTTTCAACAAACTAGCATTGTTGATGGAGCCTTAAGCCGCTTCTATGGTTGAAATAAGGCTATTATCCGAACCAAAGCTGTTTCTTACGTAATCATCTGCTGCTTGGTCGTTTTCCCAAATTTCGCCGTTAATTAGGTAGCGGAACTGAAAAGTTTGGCCTTTAGGCAAGCGAAGCCTAAGTGCATACACTTTATTTTTCTTATTAAGTTTTAATGGGGTTGCTTGCCAATCATTAAAGTCACCAGCAATAGAAACACTGGTTTCTTCGCCCTGTGGCCATTCGAAAGTCACTTCGACTTCATCTTTGGTTTTAAAAAAACGCTTCTTTAACATTGTTTATCCTATAAGTGCGGTACCGAATGACTAATTTGTAGACGATTTTGTGATGTAGTTCAAGCGTTTTCGACCTATCATCCACTAATTATGTAAGGGAATAGAAAAAGGTAAATTAGTATAAAGGAAACGTGAACTTATTAACTAGTTGGTAACTAAAGATATATTTAATATTCGGTTAGACAGAATTTAATCACAATGAAACTGCTGACAACATTACCAATAACTTTAATTTTGTGCTGTAATTGTGAAAGACTTCTCATTACCAATTTTTAACTCATTATCCTATTTTTGGAAGGTTGCATTGTCTACAAAACATTTAACAGAAACACTATTTAGTAATAAAAGGTATGACAAGCATGCGGAGAACGCCGCAAGAAAAGTCACCGAGCAGACGCTGATAAGGCATGCTAAGTGGCTTGTTAGCATGAAATATCTAATGGAGCAGTCGGAGATTGATACCGTTTTTAGTTCACAAGGTGAATATTGCGATCCAGTGATCTTTGAAGAAAAAGAACGCATAACAGAAAATCAACGTGTGCTTCTTCAATGTGAAAAACTCAAAGTTATTCAGCGTAGGGAAAAAATAGAAGAGCGACAACTTATATTAGACAAAGTGGTTACTCGTGTTTCTATTAAAACTGAACAGCTAATGATCGAACGCTTAAGCGATATGGACGTTAGTAAATTACTATGGGCTTTTCCGGCGTTTGATCATTTTTCATCATTTGCCTATTCTCCAACGCTGAATTTTTCTAAATTAGGCACGTTGACAACGCTGAGTCCATCGTTAAAGTCTAATATTCTAGATCTGGTTGGCAATGGTAAGTTTTGTGAGTTATTAGGCAAGGTCCCAAAGCATGTCAATGATCCGCAAATGGCTATTGGTATTATAGGAATAGAAAACTGTCGTAGACTATTCCCTGTGCTAATGGCTAAGCCATTGCTAAGGTGGGCGGATAGCAATACTAAACTAATCGCACCAAAATTGTGGCAACAATTGATTGTTACAGCAAATGTTACACGTATGAGATTGGTCGCTGCAGGATATAAAGAGCCGGATGAAGGGGTATTGCTTGGGGTCATACGCTCTTTATCACAAATTGCTATTTGCAATTATTTTTCTCAGATATTTGAAGACGCGTTAGTGTCGGTGATGAAAGAGTGCCGTGAGAGTGATGATATGGAATCATATTTTGCTTGTTCTGAGATAAAACCGACATTATCTATCTTGCCGAATGTTATTTATAAAATGGACCGGTTGTTAACAAACAAAATTGTTGAACATATTGAATGGGACCCCAAAGTAGCTCATTTACGTAGCGCATTATTAGAAGATGCATCGGACAAACCAATTTTAGAGCGCAGCCTGCATGGGGTTGCTTTAGGTCAAGGGCGATCTTTTGCTATTTATGATATGTTAGAAAAAAGTTCAGTTTTTATTGAGAAACATACACCATATTGGTTTGCTAACGTACAGTTGGATGCCAAATCGTTACGTAGTATAAAAAATAGTAGCCCTGGTAAGTTAACGCTTTCTATGTAGTTTTTAGATAAAATGCTGAATTATTCAACCTTAAGATTAAAAAGTGACCATACAGTTAAAAAGTTCATAATTTTTGGTTGACTCATTTTCTGAATCCAGTAAAGTACAGCCCTGTTCTGAAGCGAAACATAAATGCTCTAGAAAAACAGATTTGCGATATTGATTAATCAGTATCTTGATGGTGTCTAACTAAAATCAGTTAGTAGCACAGCAATAAAGAATTGCGTGCCCTGGTGGTGGAATTGGTAGACACAAGGGATTTAAAATCCCTCGGCGTTCGCGCTGTGCCGGTTCAAGTCCGGCCCGGGGCACCATCTATAAAGTCTGTACTTGTAAAGTGCAGCAACGCGACACTAGCTCAGTTGGTAGAGCGCAACCTTGCCAAGGTTGAGGTCACGAGTTCGAACCTCGTGTGTCGCTCCAGTTTCTTTAAGTAGAAGTAAAAGCCCTAGCAGAAATGCTAGGGCTTTTTTGCTTTTGAATCATAGTAACAGTTGTGTCAGCGATGATATTCTTGTTCGGATGGCGTTATTTTGCCGCTAACGTTGTTTGTAAAGAAATTATTCTGCCTGTATTCATTGTGTAATGAAAATCAATTCGAGTCTGTGAATTGCTTAACCTCTTCAGGCCTATTTATACTTGTTGCATGGAAAACATTTAATTTGATCAATTATTAGCTGAGATTGGTCTTATTTTTAGTAAAAAATAGTGACGTCGACACGTGTACTCTTCAATCTGTATGTTCAACCATTACACAAATCGTATGCGTAGCATACTGTATGGCTCGCTTTTTAATCGGTTGAACTAATTGGGTAACATTTTTTGTTGACGCTTTCTGAAAATCAGTTAAAGTACTCACCGTTCTCAGAGAGAAACTCTGTAAACCCAAGTTTTGCAGTATTGGTTATACCAGTACTTAGATGGTGTCTTACTTTTCAGTAGTCCGCATCGCAATAAAGAATTGCGTGCCCTGGTGGTGGAATTGGTAGACACAAGGGATTTAAAATCCCTCGGCGTTCGCGCTGTGCCGGTTCAAGTCCGGCCCGGGGCACCATCTTTAAAAAAGCCTCTGCACTTTTGCAGAGGCTTTTTACCTTCTCATAGTTAATTTCTCACGACTTTATTTCTGGTTAACCTTAGTGGCTTGGCTGCCATTCTTGAAGTAATAGTTGGTTTTCTTGTATCATTAAATTACATGGCGTTTCAGATACCTTCATTGAGTTAATAATATCTATATCTAAGTTCTCTCTTACTTGCAGAGTTGCGTTGTAACTATCAATGCGGTAACTATTATTCAAAATCATCTTTTTAAAGTCATCGAGCTGCGCATTATCGAAGCCATTATTCATCCAACACTTAATTGCATTTTTTTCTTCTAAATAAATGGAATACTGCTTTGAAATTCGACCTCTACCTCGTTCTTTCGCAATCGTATCAATGATGTTAAACATTTGAATATAGGTAGCGCGCTTAACTGGATCCTCAGGAAATCTATGACCAATATACACTTCCAAATCGTCTCTTATACCGTTACCGTTGCTGTCGATTTCTGCAGGTTTTTTAGGTAGTGTTTTTATGTAGTAGGGGGCATCAACCAGTTTAGACGGTTGTTTTGCTATTAACTTATCAGTTAATTTTTCAAGGGACGGTTGAGCTCGGTCGTCTATTAGATTCAAAATAGATTCTAGCCTTAATGTTTGGGAGCGTTCGGGTTGCAAGAGTAAAACAACCAGACCAACGAGTATGATTGCGATAAAAAGGTAAATGAGATACTTGAGAACTTTCATACAGCCTAAGTGATGTGGTAAGAGAATGGTTCATTTTAGTCTATAACAGGATGTGTAACTATTCTAGCTGAGAAAGCGAAAACTGAGCTTAAGTGATTGAAAAAATCTTCAAAGACAGTAGGTTATATCGTTAACTATGTTAATTAAAATTGTTTGCTATTGAATGAAATTCAACTTTTGATTCGCTTTATGTTAGTGCGAAAAAACAGCAGATCTATATTGTCTTAACCTTAAGAATCGATAATAGAGGATTGATAAAATCAATAATAATTGCGTTTGATTACGTTGAACAGAACTATAGCTGTTAATATAGCGGGTCTATTTAAATAACAAATAACTTGTAATAGTAGTGAAATGAAACTGTAATACGCTAATTATAAGTTATTAACAATTGGATTTATAGCTCACCATGCCTCAGCAAAACAGCAGTCGCTTTATCAGCATGTTTGATTCGGCAGTAGAAGGCCTTTGGATTATGGATGTGGATGGAAAAGTGTCCTTCTATAATCATACATTTTACCAGCAATTTGAACTTGATTTGAATGATCCTAATCTGGCTGATTGGTTAGCATTAATACACCCTTTGGATCAGGAAATATTTGCCACACAAGTTGACGAACATATTGATGGGTCAGGATCGGACGAACGAGTCAAAACTCAGTATCGAGTGCGGAAAAAAAATGGCGATTATTGCTGGATAGAAGCGACAGGGGTGATGAAAGAAGATCAATCTGGTCGTTTTATGGTGGGTAACCATCGCGATATATCCGAACAAAAATCATTGGAATCTTACATCAAACAACTCGCTTATTTTGATAAAGCGTCAGGCTTACCCAATAGCGATAAACTTAAGCAGGATTTATCTCAGTCAGGTTGTAACTGTATTTTGGTTCATATACATCTTGAAAAAATTAAATCGTATATTAATCAATACGGCGAAGAGTTTATTAGCAAGATACTAAAGCGAGTCATAGCCTGTTTAAAGGCGTTTGAAAGCTATAAGTGTGAATATTATCGAAACTCTTTAGATACCTTCTCTGTACTCATACACAGCGCGATTTCTGAAACTGAATTGGCTGAGATGTGTCAGCAGTTCGTCACGGATTTTAGGCAAATGTCGAGAGCTGATGGTCAGTTTTTTGCTGGAGATGTGTTTGTAGGCGCTTATCCATGCGTAGACAAAAGTAAATCAGCTGAAGAAGTGATTAGTTGGGCGGCTCAAACATGTGAATATGCACAAAGACATGAGCCTGCGCATTGGGCAATAAGTAATCACGAGATTCAAAAAAAGGTCGCACGGTTCTTTTACATAGAAAGCAAAATAAAAAGCGCGATAGAGAATGATGAAATCACCATTCGCCTACAGCCTATTGTGTGTGCCCAAACTTATCGTGTGCTGAGTTTTGAGGCTTTAGCTCGTTGGGAAGAGTGCGAAATAGGGGAAATATATCCCACGGAATTTGTTCCTGTCGCTGAGCGAAAGGGTTTGATTGACCTTTTGGGTGAACACGTATTACTTAAAGCATGTCAATTCCTCGCTGTTTACAATGAAAAATGGAACGCGGACATTAAAATAAACGTCAACGTTTCTGTTTTACAGCTCTTAGGGGGTAATTTCCCACAACGTGCCGCTGAAATTGCAATGGAATGTGCCGTTCCTGCAAGCTTATTGAACTTAGAATTAACGGAATCAGTATTACTTGAAGATAAATACCAAGCAATGGGGCAAATTCGGCAGCTTAAAGCGTTGGGTTTTAATTTGTCTATGGATGATTTCGGTTCAGGACACAGCTCTTTGACCGGCTTTTTTCGATTGCCATTTAACCAGTTGAAAATAGACCGAGAACTAGCACTTGAAGCGACTAAAGCGACTGAACCATTTGCGTATTTGAAGTTTCTAAATGAAATGAATCAAGAACGTGGCGTGTCGGTGACCATCGAAGGGATAGAAACTGAAGAAATGTTATGTCAGCTAAAAAAGCTGGGTGTGAATTCTTTCCAAGGCTTTCTGTTTTCCAGGCCAATGAAGGTGTCTGATACACTTATGTTAGATACTCGCTGGAATTTACTTGATTTTGGGTAACATGTTTTGAATACATTCCTCTAAATACATTCAGTTATACATTGGCTTGAATACATTGACCATGAGGGCGATATATTCACCCTCATAGTAGCAAGCGTAAACAATTAATGGGCAGTTATGTTCTGCCTCATTGACTGAACTTGTCTTATTAGCTCAAATAGACTAACTTTCCCTATCCATTTTAGCCGATAACCTTTACTTCACCAGATTATTAATTAAGTCTTATTGCAATTTAAACTGATCAACAATTTTAACCAGTTGCTGGTTTGAATTATCTAATTGATCCGTACTGGTTTTAGTATCCGCACCATTAGCATTAAGTGTTTCTATCATTCCTTGAATGGCGATCATATTGCGATTAATTTCTTCGGTTACCGAACTTTGCTCTTCTGCCGAGGTGGCAATTTGTGCAGCTAAGTCGTTTATTTCAATTACGGACTCAGTCATTAAATCTAGTGAGGTCATCACTTTAGACGTAGTTTCTGCCGTTTGTTGACAGCTCTGTTTGGTGGAGTTCATGCTAGTCACTACCGCCTGTGAACCTTTATTTAACTTGTCGAGCATCTCGTTTATTTCGGTCGTGCTAACTCTGGTCCTGGCTGCGAGGGCACGAACTTCGTCCGCAACCACGGCAAAGCCTCGGCCGTGTTCCCCTGCTCTTGCTGCTTCTATCGCTGCGTTAAGGGCTAATAGATTCGTTTGTTCGGCTATATCTCCAATAACGTTAAGCACTTGGCTAATTTGAGACGTATGATCATTCATTGAAATAATGGTTTCAGATGTATGTTCAACCTCGTCAACTAATGCGGTAACGCTGTTCACTGCTTCTTCAACAATTATTTTTGATTGCTCAGCCTCTTCGTTGGTTGCTTGAGTCTGTTTAGCGGCAGCAGCAGCACTCTCTGCTACCGCATCGGCGGTCGAACTCATTTCATTGATCGATGTAACAGCCATTTCCATTTCGGCGCTATGATCGTTTAATAGCCCTTGGTTGGAGCCAGCTTGTCCTTGAAGTTGAGCAATTTCTTGTCTGATTTTTAAGCTAGATGAAGAAACATCAATCATCATAGATTGAAGTTTTTCTATAAACTCGTTTATTCCCGCGGCTATTTTGCCTAGATCATCTTTGGTTTCTACTTTTAATCGATGAGTTAAATCGCCATTGCCACTGGCCAAGTCGGTAACGACTTGCCTTAATGAAACAATCGGTTTAAAGGCAATGTTTAATGCCACAATACTCAAAGGAATAATAATCGCAGCGGCTATTAGTAAAGCAATAGTAATTGCGCTACTTAGAGAGTCAGTATTGGCTTTAATAAAGCCTCTATCAATATAACCGGTCAGTTGCCATTCTTTACCACCAACATCAAAATTATTGGCGACAGGAATAAGATCGCCGGGGACTTTGTTTGAAAAAAGTATATTTCCAGCTGAATCAGCTAGCTCGACATAACTTCCTTCTACAGCAGATGAACTTAATAATTGTTGAATGCGAGTCAGGTCAATGACAAATAAGTCGCCACTATCTGGTCCTCTTGATATAGCGATAGATAAAAATGGCGTATCGTCTGCGAAGTAAATATCACTGATTATGGTCTTAGGTTCGCCCATTGGAATGAGTGATTTATATTGCTCAATTAAAGCAGGGTCATCAATGCTACCTGTTTTATCGAAAATTAATCCGTAAGTTAGTTTAATGATATTATTAAAATCGGTCGTGGTTAGCGTACTGTTTATTTCTGTAATGTTAACAGTCGAATTTTTTGCCAAGATCACGTCATTTTGAATATCGCCAACCAGCTTGTCTTTCACTAGGTTGAGCTGTGCTTGTATATTATGTGTATCTGAGCGAGCAATGTAGCGACTAATATAGTAATTGGCACTTAGAAATGAAGTTAGCACAGTGATCGAAATTACAATAATGAGCAATGTAACTATTTTGGCTTTAAAAGGATATTTATTCATAATATTGTCTGTGTTGTCGTATTCATAGGCACAAAATCTATTTAAAAACGCTATTTTTAGACCTTAATACTCGGTTTATAGTTTGATGCTTAGTACAAAATTCATCGTTAGTTAAAAACTTATCTTCAAGTAAAAACTTACACTTGCTTGGCTGTTTTTTACTGAATCTACATTTTGCGAAAAATGATAATAACAGATCATTTTATTCATTGTTATATAAGGATATAAGTTTTAATTTTATAGCTCATAGTTTTGACATTGCCAACAGAACTAGATGATTATTTTGAAAATTCATTGATTTGGTTTGGTTTTGAATCCGATACTTTTATAATAACTGACAGTATACAAAGAGTTATAAGAGTATATTTTGCTCCAAATTGTTATAAATAAAAGCCTGCCAACCGGAAAAACCATAAAACAATAGGCTATAATGATGCAAACGTTTAAATGGACTTTTTGATGGAAGATAGGACTACAAATAGAGAAAAAACGCATTCTTTGAACAAAAGTAACTTATTACGTTGGCTTGAATGGCCAGTGCGTATGCCTTGGTGGGCATTCTTCAGTTGTTTAATTTTAATTGTGTCGGCGGTAGTAGGTGGGAAAAATCTCTATTTTAGAGGCGATTATAATATTTTCTTTGATGACAATAATCCTCAATTTCTCGCTTTTGAAGAAATCCAAGCACGATTTGCCAAGACAGATAGTTTAGCAATTGTTATTAGTCCTAAAAACGGTGATATTTTTACTGAAAGCACCCTTAAATTAATTCAAGAGTTAACCGATAGCGCCTGGCAAACACCGTATTCTAGTCGAGTTGATTCCTTGTCTAATTATCAGCATACCGAAGCTTTTGAAGATGATCTTCTAGTTCAAGACCTTATTCCAGAAGACTTTGACTTTACAAGAGAGCAGATAGAAAAAGTAAAGCAAATAGCCTTAAATGAGCCAGTAACAAAAAGGTCGATGATTTCTCGCAAAGGCGATGTGTCAGTAATAAATATCACGGTACAGTTACCCGAAATAGATAAGACAGCAGAAGTCGTTGAAGTGTATAATTTTGTGTCTAATTTTATTGACGTTCAACAGGAAAAGCACTCAGACATCGCTTTTTATAAAACCGGTGTCGTGGCGATGAATTATGCATTTATGTCATCTGCCGAGAAAGATATTGTTACTTTAGTCCCGATAATGCTTTTAGTGGTCGTGGTATTTTTATCCTTAATGCTTAAGTCAATGACCAGCGTTTTGGCTACTTTGGTTATTGTTATTGTTTCCGTTATTTCGACTCTAGGTATTTCCGGTTGGTTGGGAATGCAGTTAAATATCGCAACCGTTAATATTCCTACCTTAATACTGACATTGGCCGTAGCCGATTGTGTGCATATCGTTGCAACAATGAAATATCACATGCAAAAATCCATAGTTAAGGTAGAAGCCATTCTATTAAGTGTCAAAGCCAATGCTATGCCAGTGCTTATTACCTCGGTGACGACAGCAGTGGGTTTCTTTATGATGAATATGTCAGATTCTCCTGTTTTGCGAGATTTTGGTAGCTTAGCAGCACTAGGAGTAATGATTGCCTGTAGTTTGTCACTAATATTACTTCCTGCTTTATTAGCACTATTACCCATTTCGTTCCAAACAAGTAGCACTAATTCTAATAGTAAATTGATGGATCATTTAGCTGACTTTGTGGTGTTTTATAAAAGTAAATTATTAGTGTTCTCTACTATTGTTATTGTCGCGGCGGTAGCATTAATACCACTAAATAACGTCAGCGATGACTCGGTTAAATATTTTGATCAGAGAAGCGAATTTAGAACCGCAGTTGATTTTATGCAAGAAAAAATTAGCGGCATGGGCACTATTAGTATTGCCATTGATACGAATGTTCCGCAAGGGATTGTGGCAAGTGAGTTTTTAGAAACAGTAGATGATTTTACCAATTGGTTACGAGTTCAACCAGAAGTCAATCATGTATCTTCAATGACCGATATTTTTAAACGTTTAAATAAAAATATGTATGCCGATGATCAAGCCTATTATCAATTGCCAGAAAACCGTGAATTAGCAGCTCAGTATTTGTTGATGTATGAAATGTCGCTACCTTATGGCTTGGATTTAAATAATCAAATTAGTTTAGATAAGTCATCGCTTAAACTTCAAGTGACCACAGATAATTTGGGTAGTATAGAAATGATCTCGCTTGAGAATCGTATTTATGATTGGTTTGATAAAACTGACTATACAATAAAAGCTTCTAGTCCATCATTAATGTTTGCACATATAGGTGAAACCAATATGCGCAGTATGTTAATTTCATTGCCTGTTAGCCTTATATTTATTTCTGGTTTGTTAATATTTGCACTACGGTCATTTAAGTTGGGTATGTTAAGTATTATTCCTAATATGGTCCCTGCAATTATCGGTTTCGCAATATGGGCTCTAATTTCAGGAGAAGTTAATTTGGGGCTGTCGGTAGTTGCCTCATTAACGTTAGGTATTGTGGTTGATGATGGTGTACATTTTTTGACTAAATATCAATTAGCAAGAAAAGCGGGCAGTTCAGCAGAAGAGGCTGTTCGTTATGCGTTTCATACTGTTGGTCGTGCCCTTTGGATCACAACGGTTGTTTTGATTGCGGGGTTCTTAGTGTTGGCAAATTCTACCTTCAGGTTAAATTCAGATATGGGTCAGTTGAGTAGCATTGTGATATTGCTTGCATTGATCGTGGATTTTCTATTACTTCCTTGCTTGCTGATGCAGTTTGATAAAGCAAGAAAAAAGTAATCACTCGTGAGTACTCGTAGTTAATCGATAACACTAGCAGGTCATGTCATCTTAAAAGATTATATGCTGGTTATAGTTACAGGATGTTTATAGTTACACGGTGCCTATAGTTACACGGTGCCTATAGTTACATGGTGTCTATAGTTACACGGTGTCTATAGTTACATAGTGTTTATAAATGACATACTCGTCGTCAGTCGATTCGTTTTGAAAACCGATTAGTGCGGACATTTTTTACTAACAAGGAGAATATTATGGGATTGTGCTTCGTTTCGCATTCGATTATGCGTTTAAAAAATACAGTGATATCTGGTGTTGTGGTAAGTGCATTACTTGCGACATCGCCGTTTGTGTATGCTGATGTGAATAAAGGCCTAGAAATAGCAAAAGAAAGAAAACAACGAGATAAGGGGTGGCAAGACAGTACTGCCTCAGTGGAAATGCTTTTGAAAAATGCTCATGGTGATACCAGTGATCGCTTAATGAGAATGAAATCTCTAGAAGTCGATAATGATGGTGATAAAGGGTTAACTATTTTTGACCAGCCTAGAGATGTAAAAGGCACAGCATTTCTAACACATTCACATGTAGAAGGCTCAGACGATCAGTGGCTATATTTACCTGCATTGAAAAGAGTGAAGCGAATATCTACTAGAAATAAATCTGGTCCATTTATGGGCAGTGAGTTTGCTTACGAAGATTTGAGTTCGTTTGAAATTGCAAAATATAACTATAATTATTTGAAAGACGAACAAGTTCAAGGCATGGATTCTTTTGTGGTGGAACAAACGCCCATTGATAGCAAATCAGGTTACACTAAACAAATTGTATGGTTAGATAAAGAGCATTATAGACCACTTAAAGTCGAGTATTTTGATAGGAAAAAATCGCTGTTAAAAACGCTTACTTTATCTGATTATAAATTGTATTTAGATAAATATTGGAGAGCGTTGAAGCTTGAGATGGTCAATCATCAATCAGGAAAAAGTACTATTTTGAATACCAGTGAAATTACTTTTCAAAACGGTCTAGATGACAAAGAGTTCAATCAAAATGCTCTTAAACGAATTAAGTAATTATTGGGTTAATAATGACGAAACGTAAATTACTATGTGGCCTTTACAATGGCATTATTTCAGCGAGTATTGGATTATTATCGTTGCCAGTTTATGCAACGTCGGTATCAGACTATCAGCTAAGTGGCCAAGTTAATTTAGAATATAGGCAGTTTTTTAATGACGGGGTGTTAGGCCAAGATAACAAACAGCCATCGCTTGTTATTCAACCAGAATGGTACTGGCAACTTGAAGATGGTGTTTCCGGATTTACTTTTATGCCATTCTATCGCTACGATCATATGGATAAAGAGCGTACTCATGCAGACATCCGCGAACTGCAATTTATTACTGCCTGGGATGATTACGAATACAAAATTGGTATTAGTAAAGTATTCTGGGGGGTTACCGAATCTGCCCATTTAGTCGATGTTATTAACCAAACCGATGCAGTGGAAGACGTTGATGGGGAGGATAAACTCGGCCAACCAATGATGCAGTTTACTCTACTCAAAGATTGGGGTATTACGGATTTATTCATTTTACCTTATTTTCGTGAACGTACTTTCGCTGGTGAAGAGGGTCGATTAAGAGCGGCTTTAGAAATAAACACTGACAAAGTGAGTTATCAATCGGATCAAGAACAAGGCCACATTGATTATGCGATTCGTTATTCACAAATGCTTGGCGATTGGGACCTAGGTTTAAGCTATTTTAATGGTACCAATCGAGATCCTGATCTCCTCTATCACAGTGGAGAACTGATTCCATATTATGCTCAAATGGTGCATCTAGGTGTCGATGTTCAAGGATTTATTGGCGATTGGTTGTGGAAGTTAGAGGCAATCTATCGTGATACCAGCAATAATTATACTGCGGTTGTTTCAGGGTTTGAATATACATGGGTTGGTGTCTTTGATACCGCGATAGATTTGGGCCTGATATCTGAATTTCTATACGACACACGAGGTGAAGGTTCTGTCGCAATAGGACAACGCGATATTTTTGCTGGTGTTAGGTTGGGTTTTAATAACGAAGATAGTACCGAGTTATTGGTTGGTGTTACACAAGATCTAGATAATCCCGATGTGCAAATGTTTAAGCTCGAAGCGTCAAGTCGACTTACCAATCATTTCCGTTTGGTTGTTGAAGCGTGGAGCTTTGATAGTCATACAGTAGCTGATCCTTTGTATTCTGTTATAGAGGATGATTTTGTCGAGTTTGGACTTGAGTATTATTTTTAAGCCTACACTAGTCTTTAGAGCGGTATATTGAATTGAATATACTTTGTTTACTCATAATTAAACTCGTCGGTATTATTTTTGTTAATCTCTTATTCAGGGGAAGCAATTTGTACCTAAATTAGATGCGCCGATGAAGCGTTCACTATTGATGATTTCTTGACCACAGAAATCAGTTAGGCTTGGTTTATCGCTGTTCGGGAAGTTTACCGCTCGTTTAATGAGATCGGCATAGTCGGCCTTAATAGAGAAATCGCCTGTTTCTGGAGAAGTAAACATAGCTGTCAATGGTTCATCATTTCGGATAAACCCTCTAGCTAATATTAGATTACCTTTCTCAAAAGTCGCCGTTGCATTATCTCTAAGTCTCAGTTTACCACCCAGTAGATTATTGATCACGTTAGCACTTGTTTGTGGGAAACGTAGATCAAGCCCCATAGTATTATATAAGGTGTTATTGTTGACGGTGGTGTTTTTACCTCGATTGACATAAATGCCAACATCACTGCAATGAATAATTAAATTATTACGTATAGTGACATTTTGTGCCTCGTATGGCGCATTATTCCTTCTCGACTTCATGCCACCTCCGCCGACGGATAAACCGACAGAAGAGCCTGGGTATAAGGTTTGTGATGAATTACAAATAACAAGGTTGTTTTCGAAATACCCTCCGCTCGCTCCTCCTTTAATAAAGGCGCCATAACTTACTTTGTTGCCACCTGTTTTTATAAAATCCCTAATTATGTTATGTGAAATAATCCAATTGTTGGCATGGTCAATATTGATTGGTGTGACCGAGCTTGAGGTTTTTCTTGGAGCGTTGGCATAAAAGTGATTGTGGCTAATTAGGCCTGAATCAGGATATTTATTGTTTGTGCCGTTTACTTTGATTGCAGCATTGTAATTCACAAATTCGTTGTGCGAAATATGGATACTATGCGCATTACCCACTATATGCATAGCATGTTCACAGTTGCCTTGACAGCTGCCGACAAAGCGTAAGCCTGAAATGGACCAATAGGGCTGATTAATAAATAAACCTTCAGGGGAATTCATTGCAATGGTTACTTGACCAGGGTTTTTTGCCATCAGCACAATTGGTCGAGTGCGTGTTGGTGTTTTTTTACTTATGTTGATACGTTTTCCGTTAAGTTTATAGTCGCCATCATTAATAATGATTGAGGTACCTGGAACGGCGTTTTTAATTGCTTGGCCGAGTTGTTTAGAATCGGATACAACAAGGCGAGATGTGGAATAAAGCAATGGAGATTTAAGATTAAAATTTGGTCCGACAGTAGGCCAGTCTTGCGCATTAAAGGCTTGGTTATAAACAATTGGAGTATATAGCCTTTCGCTAATAGAGCGTAGCGTGGTGGCAATAGGTTGGACTATCGGTTTGTCTAATTTTTGCGCAGCAAGTAATAGGAAGCCAGGCAGAGATCCTTTTTCTACAATTGCTTGTGTTGCGTAATAGCCAGCGAATCCTAAACCAAGATTAAATACGATACCTGATAAAACCAAATACTTGGTTAGTACTTTTTTACAAACATTCACTAATCACCTTCCGTAGCAATTTATTGGCTAATAACGACAATCTAGATACTGCCTGTTTAGTAATACTATTGTTTCTTTAAACTATAGTTTCTTTAAAGCATTGCTTAACTGAAAATTGTTTAATAATAAACAGCATAGCATTGTAAAAATTAACGAGTAACAGTTTAAAAAACTAAATCAGATTCTTTTTCCTCTTTATTAAATATACTTCGTATTGATTTAACTAAAAGGTGTGGGATTAACATATGTAAAGGCATGCGTTTTAAGTGACCACGTATATACAGTATAAACTCTACGACAGAATGAGCCGCTCGTCTATGCGGAGGAAAATGGTGGCTAAAGACCTGTTTAAAGGCAAAATCCGACACTATTAGGCTGATAGGATTAGGGCGGTAGTGGTTATAAAATGCTTGAACATCGAGTGGGATCGTCAAATTAAAGAGTTTTTGACAATATCTAAGAGCATAGAATACCGAATCACCATTGCCTAATTTTTTCTGCAATTGTAGTAACTGTGACCAGAATTCCGCTTGTTGACCGAATTTAGAAAATAGCAAAAATAGGTCGTATAAATCACGCAAACCTTTGTTAAATTCACCTTCATGAAAAAGATGCACAGCGCTATGAATAACCATGGCTTGCGGGTTTAAAATTTGCGCTCCGGTCTGACCTTTATCTAAGTCAATGGTCTGATTTAATAGCTCGGTTGGATCCGGGGACTTTTTTAGCGTATTAGGCAAGATATTAAAATGCAGGTCGATCTCGGTTTGTCTTTCAACATGCTTTAACGGTGGAATCTCTTGCGATTTTTCTCGGTAGTACTTGTCATCATAATCATTCAGTGTGGTATGCACCCAGCCATTTGATTTGAGAGCATTCTCAACAGAATTTAATGCTGTTTCAGCGACGAGGATATCAATATCTGCCATGATCCGACCTTGAAACTCACGAAACCCGGCGAGTTGATAAGCCGAGCCTTTTAAATAGACCCAGTTAACGTTTAACTCGCTTAGAATACTGGCTAAGACAGACATTTCGTAATGAAGGTGTTTTTGTTGATTTACAAACGTGTAATTTGCTGCATGCATGTGTTGGCGTAATTTATCGGGCAAATCAGCCCAAATCTGACAGTGTTCACAGGCGGCTTTTAATTGCGCTAACATATTAAAATATCGAGCTTCGGCGATAATATCCGACTGCATTACCGGTGTCAGTGATAATAAAATATCTGGCTTTGATAACACATCGATAAGTTTAGTCATGACTACTCTCTTCATTAGTGTCGCTGCACTTATTATTGATGATGTTGAGCAATTCGTGTTCACAGGCCTGAAAGTCGTTATATTCGATATAATGAACTTCAGATTGACTCACTAAACGGCGAGCACAATCAAAGCCTAGTTTATTCAGAAGACCAAAATTAAAACTATTACGGACTATTTCTGTCAGAGCTAGGCATTTTTCAACTGGCTCAACGTAGCATTTCTCTGTTTCGTTGAATTTAACGAAAATGATATGTTCAGGCTTTACAGGTATTGCTGCTTGTTCACAACTAGATAGAGGGGGTTTAATCAAACTTATACTGCCTTTGTGGGTATCAATGGCGGTGGCACTAAAATCTGACGTACTAAAATAAGGTTTCATTAGCTGAATGGATTTGTTTTTTAAGTTTATAGGTCTTGCTAATCCAACCATATCTAATGTGTCTGGTGATAGTAAAGCAAGCTCATCAGATAGTAACCGCCAACCTTGAGAGACTAAATAAGCACACAAGGTACTTTTTCCTGAACCTGACGGAGCGGAAATAATGATGCCTTTACCCTCTTTCTCTAATGTTGCTGCATGAATAATGTAGTAGTTGTTTGCTTGACTGGAAATAACCCAATTCATTCCCCACTCAAGCATTGCATGGGCTTGATCTAAAGGCAAAGGTTTAAATGGGGCTGATTGATTAAAGGTAAATAGTGCTTGAGGTTTGTATTTTCGGCGATACAAAGGACCGTGTTCAATAGCGACGTGATAATCGATAAAATGGGTACTGTCTGCACTAAAAAGATTATGTTGGTAGTGATGTTGCAAATACGTTTGTACCGCTTTTATATCAGTTTTGATTGAAAAACGAAAAGGCCCAACTTGTAGAGTGTATGTTTTGCTCACGCTTACCACGTTTTAGTCACTTAATTATAAAGATTGAATGATGTTCATCGTCAGTAGTTTATCGATCATATCTTCTGCATGTTGTGGGTAGGTGTCGATAAATTCTAATGTAGACGAACTAGAATTTGGGTCAGATTCTAGTTGGGATAAAAACTGAATAACCGATTGGTCGCATAGCATAGTTTCAGATTTCACCGGGCTATAAACTACAGCGAGATTTTTATCAACAAACGTGCATTCTTCAATGGTAAATGATGGATGCAGAGTGAGTTTATTTGACATTGTAATCACGGCTGTAGTTAAAATTTTTTTGGTTCATTACTCACTATCGGTGCCACATTAGGGCCAGATTAGAGGTTAAATTTTTAAGTGGGGTAGAATAAGGTACATTACTACTTCGGTTATTACCCAATGTTGTAGCGATCATATTAATAGATTGTGTTACCGCATTTTTAATATCGGTCGGGTAGTAATCAGAACGAATTACGTCTGGCGTTAATACACTATTCAAATACCCACAGGTCACATTTTTGTGGAAATCGTCATTACAAATGTCTGCTTCATAACGCTGATTTCTATTATATTTATTTTGTACCCTAACAATTAGTTTTGTATGCTCGTTGCCTGCAAGCGAGCCATAAAACGTGTTGCTACTACATTTATTTTTAACTAACTTATATTTCCAATTGGAATTACTGCAGTTTTGCCAATTAAAACTATTGGCCAAAAACAGAGAACTGAAAGAACTAGAATGATAAATATTGCTATATTCTAATGCTTTTCTTATTGCATATAATGCATCGTGTTCGTAAGCTTTGAATATTTTTTTCCACTGATCAGGTGGTTGGCAATCGGCTGTTGTGCAACTACCAATTGCCGATGCATTACCCGAAACATAAGTGGTTATACTGCCATTAGTTGACGTTCCACAGCCCCATGCCATCGGGCTTTTAACTGATAGAAGTAGAGGAGATGCCGCCACCCCTGATTGTAAAAACCGACGGCGTGAAAATCGAGATGATTGCGGATCATTCTCTCTATTTTCACTGGTGGTTTCAGATATATTATTATCTTCCATTTTTATCTCCAGCTACATACCAAACTTGTATGTATTCAAAACACTCAATTAACATTCACTCAACATATATTATCGGCCAGATAACCTATTTCTGCAATGCATATTTTTCCATCAATGCATAAAGTGTCGGGCGTGTAATACCAAGTAAACTGGCTGTATTTGACATGTTTCCATTGGAGATAGAATAAGCGCTGCTAATTGCTTGTTTTTCTGCTGTTTCTCTAACTTTTTTCAAGTTTAGGCCGATAGATTCTTTGTCTTCATCAATAGTAAGGTTCAGATCTTGAGTGTTGATTTGTTTACCGTCTGACATTATGACGGCAGTTTTTATTTTATTTTGTAACTCTCGGACGTTTCCAGGCCAGTTATGTTGCAGTAGTGCATGAACAGCATCATCGCTTAAGCCATTAATTTTTTTCCCAAGTTGCTGGTTACAGCTTTGCAAAATGGATCGAGCAAGCAATATTATATCTTCGCCACGCTCCCTCAGAGGAGGAATATTAATCGAAATCTCACTGATGCGATAGAAAAGATCTTCTCGAAACTCTTTACTTTCAACCATTTGTTGTAAGTTTTGGTGCGTAGCGCAAATAATTCTCACATCGACAGGAATATCTTCTCTTCCTCCAACTCGCGTTACGACTTTTTCTTGTAAAAAACGCAATATTTTGGCTTGAAGTGAATAGGGCATATCACCAATTTCATCTAAAAACAGAGTACCGCCCTCGGCACATTCAACCTTACCTTTGGTGGTTTTGTGAGCTCCGGTAAATGCGCCTTTTTCATAACCAAATAGTTCACTTTCTAACAAGTTTTCTGGGATAGAAGCGCAGTTTATGGCTACGAAAGCACTTTTTTCACGTAAACTTAAGTTATGAATAGAGCGGGCGATAACTTCTTTGCCTGTTCCACTTTCGCCAAGTAATAAGGTGGTAACTTCTGTTGGTGCAATACGATCCACTAAACGACATACTTGCTGTATTTCTGCACTATTACCAATAAAGCCATTATTATCAAGAGAGTAGCGTTTAAGGTTCTCGTTCTCTTGTTCAATGTTAGCAATAAAAAAAGCTCGGTTAATAATAACCGATAGTATTTCGTCATCGATAGGTTTTTGGTAAAAATCGTGTGCACCCATGCTTATTGCTTTTAGTGCGTTTTCTTTTTCATCATTTCCGGTTATTACAATTACTTTAGATTTTGGTGCAAGTGTTAAAATTTCTTGCAGTGTGGCGAGTCCTTCACTGGCATTATCTTCATCTGGAGGTAGGCCTAAATCGAGCGTTATTACTCTCGGTTCGTGGCGACGAAGCGCAGCGATTGCTGATACGCGGTCTGTCGCCGCTACGAAATTATAATCGGAAAATGTCCACTTAAGTTGTTTCTGAATACCAAGATCATCTTCTATAACAAGTAGTGTTTCCATTTGATTTTTTATTCCTATATATCCCAATCTGAATATTAGCTGAGTTGGATGTAATCACACAACATAATATTAATTGCATATGCTGCTGTTGGGAGGATTTGATGCATTTTATAAGCAAATTATTCAATTATGAGACTTATTTGGTATATGAAGTGAAAATTTAGCCCCCTTACCTGGAGACGTTTGTACTTCGACATAGCCACCTAATTGTTCAATCATTTTTTTCGCATCGTAAGCACCAATGCCCATACCAGAGTTGCCTTTTGTGGTGTCAAAAGGTTTAAAAAGCCGATGCTCTACAAATTCATCACTCATACCTTGGCCGTTATCTTCAATACAAATAGTATAGAAGTTATTGCTAATGGATGTAGAAACGCGCACCCAACCTTGATTGGGGGTTGCTTCTTGAGCGTTCTGAATTATATGTGCGATAGTACTGCCAAACCTCTCTTTATCGCTGGTAATTGATATATCGCTACTAGCATGACTAATAAAAGAAGGGATAGGGTTTGAAACGGACCTTTCTGTACAAACTTGTTCAACTAAATGGTTGAGATTAAAGGTTTCATTGAAGTTAACGTCGATATTTTTTTTCTTCAAATGATTCACTACTTTCGTCAGCCGTGCAACAGACGAATCAATGGTTTCAAATGCATCATCGATAAATTCCGGATTATGTCGATGACGAGTAGCATTTTTTGACAGCAATTGCAGTTGAGCCAGTACGTTTTTTAGATCATGAGCTAAAAAGGCAGACATACGATTAAAGGTATCGAATTGCTGATTCTCTGCTAGTGTTTGGTTGGTATTATATAGATTAAGGTAAACCGATAACTGTTTACTTATTGCCCACATTAGATCGCGATCTTCCCAATTTAACGAATGTGTAGAGGTTGGTTTTGAAATGAAACAGGCACTGTCGATACCGGTTTGGCTAATAATGGGAACAATATAGCTGAAACAATTGAGTTCAGACAACTGTTGAGCGTCAAACTTAACAGGGATTTTGCTGTTATCTTGTTTCAGTTCATTTATATCGATGATCCACCGTTGGCCAATGGCTTCTTTTGCTAAGTCACGTAAAATCTGCTCATTCGGCTTATAATCAATGTTTAGGTTATAACACGCTTGTTTTTTCAGTTTGCCGCTTTGTACTGTGGCTAGCATGCCATATTCGCAGTCAAAAGGGCGGATCATGGCATTAAGAGCAATTTGATAAGGAGAATCGATGTTTTCTTCTAAAACCGAAGCAAAACGCATCCATTCCTCTCGATATTCATATTTATTGGCGTAAAAATGTTTAGTGATAAACACTTTGAGCTTTCGTCGTAATACTTCTGATAAAAATAAACTGGCTAATAGTAGACCACTTAGTGCAAAAAAGATGTTCTGTGCGGCACTGCCCCAGCTACCACCTGCATAGCGGATGTAATATCCTGCCATTGCCATCACCAATAAATAGGCGCCAGCGACCAGAAGTAAAGTGCCCTGATAGACAACATCTCGTGAGACATAGACACGAGTTGACCAATGTTTTACACGACGAGTAGTAAGGAGAATAAAAGGTAAAGTAAGTAATGTGACCCATCCTCTACCATACCAGAATCCGGTATCAATATTATTGGTTAATAGCGCATTCGCATACAGTGAAAAGTCATACGCATAGGTCATACCTAAACCTAAGCAGAGAGGTTTTATTGCCCAGCGATGGTGTCTTTCGGTTCTACGATACAGCTGTTCAATTAACCACAGGCCAATAACTGATTGGGTAAGGTGGAGCATTAAAATATGGCGGTAGTCGAGCCATAGCAACCAAGGGTAAGCAAGTTCAAATAGTAATATTAGGCTGAAAAATAGGCTAATTGCTCTAACGATAGGGTCAGAGATGAGCAGTGCTGATAACCGTTTTTTATCGGTTAGCGCACTGGCAAGTAGTAGAAACCAACTGAGATTACGCACCGTTTCTGAAGCTAGATGTTGTATTAAGGAATACTGATACTGGATTTGTAAGGCAGAACTTAGTGCCCACAAAGAACCGAGAGAAAAAGAGGACAATAGAATACGGCGTTGGAGACTATGCTGCTTGGTCGTGAGTAATAATAAGAATAGAAAGAGAAATCCCAGCGAGGTTAATGTATAACCTGCAACACCAAACAGTATATCCAACGTTCAATCCTTTTAATTTTTAACAGGTACCATTACTTTTAGGTAATCAATAACTTCTAGCTGAATAATAGTTTACCTAAATTGTTTTTTTTTAATAGCTGGTTGCTAACAAAAATGCTTGGCAAATAAAAAACCTCTGCCAGAGTAAAGGCAGAGGTTTGAGAGGTTTAAAGCTTTTAGTCTTTATTAGGTTCTAGTCACACTATCTGAATTGCAGTATCAGAAATATTGCAGTGTGAAAACTTAACCTTGTTGCTTACGGCGACGTTGGAAACCAGCCATACCAAGGAAAGCTAGACCCATTAGGCTCAACATTCCAGGCTCTGGGATAGTTGCCATAGTATAAGAGCCAGTATTCTGTGTAATGAAGTCCCCTCTATCTGCAGTGAGTTCATCATAAGTTACACCTAGATCGGCTAATAAAGCGTCCAAAGTAGCGTTAGTTTCATCAACAATTTGGTTAGTTGAGCTTGAATAGCCGAAATAATATGGTTCATCGTCAGGATACAGGCTTAGTAGATAAGAAAGTTCTTCATCGTCGGTAAATACGCCATCTTCATTTACGTCAACAAAGAAGTAGTCTTCTGTTGCTGAGGTAATTTCAAATTGGATATTGATCTGACCATTTAAATCGCCACTTAAGTTTAAGTCACCAGTACCATTAACAATTTCAGCCGTTAAAATTAAGTCATCGTTAGAATACCAGTTGATCTCTTTTCCAGCATCGAACGCAAAGTTTACTTCGTCTTCGTTAGTATCATAGCTAGTGTAATAACCGGTCCAGTCTGTAAATTCGGCTGTAATTGTATTATTGAGGTCCTGTAAAAAGAATGCTGTAGATTCAGGAATGCTACTGAATTGAGCGTAAGCATTAGTGCCTTGATAATAGTAACTACCTACATAGAGATAACCATAATCTGTGAAGCTAGTTAAGCTTGCATCAGAATCGGTATAGCTATAGCCATCGAAGTTAATATAGTCGACTGCTAGAATAACACCACTAGTAGTACCACCACCTGAAGAGTTAATACCCCAAGTTGAAAGATCATCTAAGCTAACATAAGCTGCGTTAGCTTGACTACTTAGTAGCAACGCTCCACTTAGTGCTAATGTTTTAATTATTTGCTTGTTCATAAAAGCCATCCTCAGTTTTTTTGATTTGATGTCACTATCCCTTTAGATAAAGCAATTTCGGTGCCAATAATATTATTTTTTTATTGTTTATTAATATCAACCACTTAGTTTCATTCAGGCGTTAAAGACATTTTCACTTTTTAGTAAGTGTAAAAATAACTGTCACCTTTTCACCTTATCTAAATAATAGTTAAAAACTAAAATTAACATTTAGTTATGGCCAACTAGCATATATTCCTAATTTACATGATGTTATAACTGAGTAATGTCTCTATTTCAGCATGCTACTTGTAGTGTAAAAATTTCTGACATATTCAGAAAATATTAATATTTACAATTATTCGCTTTACATTGACTTGACTGTTATTTGACATGACAACTAAAGATTTTATTTATTATCCGGACACTGAATAAGGTTATATGCTTCGATGTTTTATGGATAGTAGCTTCTAGGTAATAGGCAATGACTTCTTAAGTATATAACTTGTAGATTTATTGATTGAATTTAAGGCGTAATGAATGTCGAAAACAATTATGTAATGAGGCGATAATATTTGATTCTATAAATTAATGTTTTCTATTTTTTTAATTTGAGTAAAATATTTGTTTTTTTTAGTTAATTCATTCTCCTGCTTTAGTTTATTGTTATATACTGAATCTAATTACTTTAAATGATGTTATTAACAAATAAGGAGTATTGTGTGATTAATACTCATACTAAAGCACCGGAGTTAAATGGAAGGAATGTACCTGTGGAAAGACGTAAAGATGTGCGTATTTCTAAAGACAGTACAAAAGATAAACCTGAGGTGCGTGCTGTGACCTATAAGATCGCGGTTGAAAAACAAGAATTGGAAAAAGCGTTTTCATTGGTATGGGAAAACTATGTAGAAACAGGGTTACAACAGAATGATAATTTAGGGCTTCGTTTTACCAAATATCATTTGTTACCAGATACACGAGTATTTATTGCCAATTTTCATGAAGAATTAGCCGACCAGAAACCAGAAAAATACACCGGAAAAGGGATCTGTGTCGGTACGGTTACGCTTGTTATGGATGGACCTATGGGGTTGCCGATGGAAGAATTTTGCGGCGAAGCTATTGATAAAATGCGTAAAGAAGGGCGTAAAGTTGCTGAAGTGGTCGCTTTTGCGGTTGATCCGAAATACACCAAACATAAAATTTTTCTGCATATGTTTAAGCTGTTATTTCAATTTGCTGCAATGAAAGGTGTGACAGATATATGTTGTTCTGTAACAGAAAGGCATATTCGATTCTATAGGAGAGTTTGTCTGTTTGAACCAATTGGTGAACTAACACCATATTCAGCAGCTTATAAGCATCGTGTCCAAGGACACAGATTAGATATTAGTCAAGCGAAGAAAAAAGCGGAAGAATTTTACGGTGGTCGTGAGTTTGATGCAGATTTATTTCGTTTCTTTTTTGGCGAAACATATAACCGCCAAAAAGGAGAAGGTAAACCTTTGTCTGAAGAGAATATTGAATATTTTGCTAACAAAAAGACCAAATTTATTGAAACATTAGAAGGACAGGAATTAGATGTACTCCGATCTGAATATAATAAAGTGGGGATGTCATTCCCGTTTTAAATATTGGTTTTTAAGCTGTTGGTTTTAAAGCATTAGTTTTCATACAATAACACAGTGGTTTTGAGGCAATAATATAATCAACTGGTATTCCGAGGATATAAGAAAGGAAAAGTAAAATTATGGATAATGATGAATATTATAAGTTGGCGGTTACTCGTAACCTCGGACTGGTTAATGAACAAGAACAAGAAATATTGAAAAATGCTCGAGTTGCCGTCGCTGGATGCGGTGGATTAGGTGGAAGAGAATTAATCGATTTAGTTAGGATGGGAATCGGTGCTTTCAATCTTGCTGATTTTGATGAATTTAGTATTAAAAACATTAATCGCCAGATAGGTGCGACATCTAAAACAGTGGATCAGTCTAAAGTAGAAGTGATGGCTGAGTTATCTCGTGATATTCATCCTGGTGTTGATATTACAGTCTTCGATAAAGGCATTCAGCCTGAAAATATTGATGAGTTTGTTCGTAATGCTGATGTTATTGTCGACGCGGTGGATTTCTTTGCTATGCCTGCTCGTCTTTTATTGTATAGAACAGCACGAAAGCATGGTAAACCGGTGGTGTTTTCTGCACCACTAGGTTTTTCCGGTACACTGAACGTATTTATGCCAGATGGAATGACCTTTGAAGAGTATTTCGATATTAACGATGATATGGATTTATTCGATCAGCTTATTGCCTTTACGGTTGGTGTTGTCCCTTGGGGAACGCACTGGAAATATATGGATACTGGCAAGGTTGATTCTTCTGATCATGCAGGGCCGTCGTTGTCTTGCGCTTGTAATATTGCAACAGGCATGTTGACTGCCGAAGTTCTTATTTTACTACTGAACAAACGACCACCGATGGCAGCACCACATTATGCTCAGTTTGACCCGTACCGTTGTGTATATAGAAAAGGCAAATTACGTTGGGGTAATAGAGGCCCATTACAACGCATTAAGAGAATATTAGCAGCGAAGAAATTTGCTAGTCAGCGTCACTTATTAGATCAGAGTTAATTATTAATATAATGGCTTGCGTTGAATCGATTTGGACAAGTTCAAGTTGATTCACACGGTCTTTTTAGTGATCAGATTATAAGGTGGTTTAAGTGGCAACTATGATTGATCGTGATGTATTACTTGAGTTTGTTTATGCTGGTATTCGGGCATCTTCTCCTGATAACAGTGAACCGTGGAAATTTAAATTTACGGATGATGGTATTGATTTATATCTCGATAAACGATTTTTGGGCATGTTTTTTGATGTTAACTGCTATGCAAGTTTATTAGGTTGTGGTGGTGTGATAGAAAACATTCGTCTCACAGCGGCGACAAAAGGCTACCAGACCTGCATCAGGAAATGTTCTGCTACTCAACCAGACTACAAGGTTGCTTGCCTTTCATTTCAACCTAGCCTAGATATCCAAGTTGATCCTCTAGCCAGTGCGATATTTCAACGTGGTACTCACCGAGGTTTTTACTATCGTGATCAAGTTATCTCACCAGCCATTATTGATAACTTAGAAACAAGTGTAAAACAGTCATGTTCGGATGGTTATATTCATTGGTTTACTGGCGAACAAAAAAATCAGTTAACCGATATTATTACTGATACCGACCGTCTACGTTATACCCATCAAGAGTTGCATAACGATTTTTATTCTAAGCTACGCTTTGGTAAACAGAGTGATGTGAAAAACGATGGTTTAGCAGTCGACACGTTAGGATTAGAGCGAATATTTTGTTGGGCCCTGCCATTATTGAAATCTTGGTCGTTTGTCAAACTACTGAACAAATTCGGCATGCATTATTTTATGGCCTTTAGAGGCGCTAAAATGCCATTGCAAAACGCAGCTCGTGTTGGAGCACTAATTATGCCACGAAACGCTGATACTCTATCTAAAGGGACCGCTCTGCATCGGCTATGGTTGGCAATCAATGCTAATCAAAACTTGTACTGTCAGCCGTTTGGTGCGCTACCGTTATTTATTTACCGGATGAATGAAGTAGCCGGAGAAGGGTTCGATGAACAGCAAAAAAAATTTTTAGCCACTGAAATAAATAAACTCAATCAACTTATCGGCTTAGATTCCGATAGTGAACAAGTAATTATTATTTTCCGCATTGGTTATTCAACACCACCTGCCGCATACTCTAGACGTCGTCCAGTTGAGAGTTTTTTATTAGACGATTAGTGGTTCGCATTAAGAGAACGCCAAACACTATTCCTGTAATGTTAGCCAAAAAATCATTAATCGAAGGCTCTCTTAGTGGAACGAGTGTTTGGGCGAGTTCAAGTAATAAGCTGTAAACAGCAATGGCTAGACAAGATAATATTGCGCCTTTTTTGGATGAAAATAGCCATAGTGCACTACAAATTAGTATCCCGTAAGCAGCGAAATGGGCCAGTTTATCCAAATGTTCAATACCATAACTGTTGAGATCAGGGACAGGCGGCGGATCGTCCACTGAATCATCAACCAGAGATAAGTAGCCAATGAGTACCGTACAACTTGTTAGTAAAGCCACTTTGAAAAATTTAACAAAATTACCCGTCATTTCAAATTATCCAACATTTCACTTAAGTAACTAATCGGAATGGCATACGTGATAGCACTCGGATCTGATAGTAACGATTCTTTACTTGATTTGACTAATACTTTATTAATTATCGCAATTACCTCTCCCGTTTCAGGGTAATACACTGGACTACCACTATTACCTGGATAGGCGGTGGCATCGAGTTGATAAACTAAATACGGGTTGTTTTTAAGTCTTTTTAACTGTTTTATTGACAGCTCTTTAGATGAGCGAGCGGGAATAGCAATTGGAGTAATACTAGAAATAATACCGCGATGTGTTACTGGGTATAGTCCTAATACTGAGCCTATCGGGTAACCAGTGAAGCTAATATCTTGGCCTTCTTGTACCGATTTACTCGATAAGCGCATCGAGTTAAGGGCTTTACCACTAATCTGTAATATCGCAATATCTTGTTCTTTGTTAATAGCCACAACTTCCGCGGAACGAATTTCAGGGCTACGGCCTTGGCCAACAAACACGACTAATTTTTGTTTTTTTTTCAAATCTAATTGTTCAGGAACAACATGCGCGTTAGTCGCAACATATTGACCAGTAGAGATGGCGAAGCCTGTGCCTAAAAAGCGCGAATTGGGTGATGCTAGCCTGCTGTATGTGCCAACGGCAACGATAGAGGGTTTAATTGACGCAATGGTTTCGGGTAACCCAGCTAAAGCAGTATTGATGCTAGAAAATAACAATACAAAGCAGTATAACAGTCGCAATAATGTCGTCATTTGATATCGATTTATTTGGCTTATTTACCCGTCATACTTCTTTATAAGGCATAGAAGTATGACGGTAAAGCGGTTGAGTTTCTATAATCTACTCTCTAAAGACTGTTTTAGAGAAACGAAGTTTGGTTCTTCAGTATTGATGCCAGCTAATACCGTTTTAGCGGTTTCGGTTTGTTTATTTTCGATTAGGCTTTCTGCATAGTGTAAGGCTATTTCGGCATTGTCAGGTAGCTGTTCGTATGCCGATTTCAAAACCTTAACAGCCTCGCTAGTTTTACCTGTTTTCAATAGACTGTAACCATACGTATCTGAGACTAACGGACTTTTACTCGCCAGTTTATACGCTTGCTCAGCAAACGTGTTTCCTTTTTCAAACTCACCACTATCAATATATAACCACGCTAGATTATTGGCGGCAACAAAGTTGTTTGGCTCTCTAACAATAATGGTTTGGTACTTATCAATTGCGGCTTGCGGGTTTGACCTGATTTGTAGATCCGCGAGCTTAATCTCTAGGGCTCTTGCTTTTTCAGGTTCTTTGGCGATCACATCTTCTAAAAAGTCTACCGCCTCTTGGCGTTGATCGTTCAAAACGTATATAGAGGCGAGCTCATTGGCCGTCTGTAATCCTGGCTGTTTGTTATATCTTAATTTATGGACTTCAATTGCTGCGGGCAAGTTGTTCTGTGCTATATAAATCAACCCTTGTAGTTTTAGTCCTAGAGGCGTTTCTTGTGCTTGTTTATCGACACTATTCAACACCAGTTGACTATTTTCTGGCTGGCCTGCTTTTAACAATAAACCTGCTTTCATCATAGGAAATCGAGGGTCATTAGGGAAAGTGGTTGCTGCTTTATCCGCTATATTGACACCCGCAAGATACTTTCTAGTCATTTCCTTAATGTTGATGTTTCTAACATAGGCTTGTGAATTTGCTGGAGTGAGAGCAAGCCATTGTTCATATGCGCGTTCTGCATCTGTCCATTTTTTCTGTGTATAGTAAACATCACCGATTAACTGCCAAGTTTTGGAGTCTTTATCTGCATTTGGAATACTTTCTAATAAATTAACCGCATTCGAAGCTTGATTGTTTAATGTTAATGCACGAGCTTTTTGATGTAACAAAGTAACATTCGACGGATCGTCGGCTAATTGCGTCTCGATTAATTCGAGTAATTCTGAAATACGATCCAGTTGTTTACCCGTTATCAGTAAAATTTGATTTGCCGTAGTATTAGTCGCGTCTTGTCGTTTTGCTTGATAGGCCATTTGGTAGGCTTTATCAAACTCTTGTTGCTCAGCTAATAGTTGCGAATAGTAAATTAACGCTCGTACATTATTGGGCTCAGATTCAAGTACGGATTTAAAAATAGCTTCCGATTGTTCACGATTATCTTCTGCTTTAGATATCTGTGCTTTAAGTAATAAAGCATCTATATTTTTTGGATCTTCAGCCAGTAATTCTTCCGCAATAGCCTTTGCTTCTTCATCGCGATCAAACTTCAAGTAATAGTAAGCTAGGCCTACTCTGGTTTTTTCTGTATTAGGCTGTTGAGTAATTGCAGCTTGAATATTGTCAAAGCCACTTTCATCATCTCCCGATAACTTAATTAATCCAAGCATAAGTTCATCGGTTGAATTGCCTGAATGTTCAGATGCTTTCTGAACCAGTTTTAACGCTTCTTCGTCTCGACCTAATTTAGATAACTGTAAACTAGCGGTGGATAAAAACTGGCTATCATTTTCAGACTCAACCTTAAAATCATTCATTGATTTAATCGCTTCATCTATATATCCCAAATGAAGTTCTGTGGCGATATATAATCTTCTGGCGAAGTGATTCTCTGGTAATTGAGACTCTATTTGTGAAAGTCGGCTGTACGCTTGTTCAAATAGTTTTAACTGATAAGCCGAGACTCCTGCAATGAGAGAGGTAGATATTTGTTGTGATCCGTTTTGCAAGGCTCTATCCGCGTATTCTTTCGCTTTAACATAATCTTGTCGGTCGTATTCGATAGCAGCTTTAAGTTCATTACTAATCGTATGATTTGGTGCTTGATTTAATATGTTATCTACATATTTTTCGGCGCTATCAAATTGTTTTGCAAAGACTAATGATCGGGCGATATAAATAGTATATTGAAACGCATCAGGTGTTAATTCATAGGCGGTTGTATAACTTGTAACCGCATCATCATATTGCTGTTTTGCACTATCTAAATGACCTTTGAATAACCAAACATCACTGTTGTCTTTTGTTTGAGCTAAAATATTTTCAACTGACACCATGGCCGTGTCGATATCGTTTTTAGCAGCACTTAATCTAGCTTGAGCTAACTGGGAGTATAAGCGAGTATCACCCGCCTCTTTCACTAATTTGACCGTTTCTTCTGCGCCAGATATATCACCAATATTTAGCTGTGAAAGCGCTTTAAGTGATAATAATTCTGTTTGTACCTTGTTATCATTAATGATTGCGTCATCAATCAATGTAATTGCTTCATCATTGCGACCTTGGCCTGAAATAGTTCTAACTAATGCAGGTAAGACAGTGTCTAGTTGAGCACCAAGCTGTATCGCTCGAGATAATTCTTTTTCCGCACTAAGGAAATTACCACGATTTAAATATACTTCACCTAACATTATTCTTGGTTGAGCTTCTTTAGGTGTCGATTGGATAGCATTTTTTAATTCAATGATCGCTGAATTTATATCATTATCTTGCAGATATTTTTCAGCACTTTCTATATATTTATTGGCATAAGTAGTACCACTAGTAATTACGGCTGTAGAGACTAGACTAAAGAATGCGATTTTTTTTAAAACCTTGTACGCTTGATAAGACATAATGTTCCTTGTACTTGCCTAACAATTGGGTGAGCTTATTTATAATAGACTTAAAATTTGCTGCATATAAGTAGTTATTGCGGTTTTTTTTCTTAGTTCTCATATCTATTACGCTTAAAAGGCTATATTTTTAATTAACTACTCTATATCGTTAATAGAAAAGTTGTTTCACATAACATGCCAGATTTATAAGGACGTATTTTGACAGTGCGAAGACGTGAGAATATTCAATGTGAGTGGTTTGAAAACCCTAATCGCGAATGGTTAGAAAAAGCGTGGATAGAGCTAGAACAAGAGACTCAAGTGAGTTTCTTTTTGAGTTGGCTGTGGATTGGAACATGGTTAGACACTTTTGTTGAAGATTTTACCGTTGTAGAAGCCCGTCTTAATGGTAAAACGGTTGGGCTTGGGATTTTAGTTACTCAGCCTTTTCTATTTAAAGCCAACCCTTTTAGGCGTAAACACTATTTACACCGAACAGGCGTTGCACAAGAAGATCAAATTTGGATCGAAGATAACGATTTTTTAATTGCTAATGAATATGCATCGGAAATTCGCACAGCGATGCTTTCTAGTTGTGCTTATTGGATGAATAAAACCGATGCCTTAATTGTCGGTGCATGTGGGACTAAAGAGTTTAGTTTTACCAAACAACTTGGCTTAATAGATCGAACAACATGGGAAACAACCAATTATTTTTTACAACTTGAACCGCTCAAGCAAAGTAAAGACGCATTGCTAAAATCTATTTCCCGAAGCTCTCGTTATCAAATTACCCGCAGTTTGCGAAAATATAGTGAAATTGGCGATATAATTGTAGAAAGAGCAACCACTTTTTCAGAAGCGATAAATTTATTGTCCATAGCAGAGCCGTATCATAAAGCTCGCTGGGGGAGTGGTAAGCAAGGAAGTGGTTTTTTTAATTCTAAGTTCATGAAGTTTCACAGGAAATTAATACAGAATGGACTCTTAACTTCTACTATTGAAATAAACCATGTTCGAGCTGGAGATGAGACTATCGGTATTGTTTATAATTTTCGCTACAATAATAGGGTTTATTTTTATCTTGGAGCGATGAATTATAAACACAGTGAACCTCAGTATAAACCGGGATTAGTTGCGCATTATTTACTGATAGAAAAAGCCATAGCAGAAGGCGTGGATATTTATGATTTTATGGGAGGGGCAGCGCGATATAAAGCCACTTTTTCTGATGTACAAGGTAATTTAGCGGTATATCAATTTGAGCATCCTCGGCCATTACTGTCGGTTGAAAACCATATTCGGAAAATAAAGCAGACGTTAATTGAAAAGAAACATGCGTACTATTCTAAGTGATTGTGGCTAACTTTCTAACTGTATTGGTTAGTGTTTTTCTAATCATAATGGCTACTGAATGTAATATAACGGCTACCTTTTTAAACACCACGGCTACAGGCCTAAATGCAACGAGTACCATGGTTTAATGAGTGAAAAATTAGAAAACAAAATGGCGATTGGTTACATTTGGAATTTATTGTCTAAGTGGTTAAACCGGTCAATTGGTGTTATCAGTTCTATTATTCTGATTAGATTATTGCAACCAGAAGATTTTGGTATTGCAGCACTAGCCAGTATAATTATTGCATTGTTCGTGATGTTTTCTGATTCCGGCGCAGAAAAATACGCAATAAAAGCAAAAGATTGTAGTGAAGAATTACTCAATAGTGCTTGGTCGTTAAATATTATTCTAAAACTCACTTGTTCTATTTTAATTGCTTCTTTTTCGCATGTGATTGCAGAGTTAACTTACGAGCCCGTTTTAAAACACGTATTGTTACTTTGCAGTGTTCTTCCAATAATCAGTGCCTTTAAAAATATTGGCTTAGTTTATTATGAGCGAGAGCTGAATTATAAACCACTTGCTCGTCTATCGGTGGTGAGCAAACTTATCGTTTTTCCTATTACCATTGGTTTAGCTCTATGGTGGCAAAATTACTGGGCATTGATTTTAGGAAGTATAATTAGTGAATTAATGTTAGTTGTTGGTTCTTACTGGATACACCCTTATCGACCTAAATGGTCGTCCAAGTTATGGCGCACTCAGTGGTCGTTTTCACAATGGGTGATGATATCGACTGCAACAGGATATATCCGCTCTCGACTCGATGTATTATTAATCGGTCGTTTTCTACCGAGTGAATCGGTTGGTATTTATCGAGTCAGTCAAGAGTTTGCTTGGTTGCCATTTTCTGAACTAATATCACCTGCGACAGCCTCTCTTTATGCAGGAATTGCAAAGATTTCTCACAATAGAGACGAATTGAACGATAAACTGCTGAAATATTTAACCGTTGCGTATCTCTTGGTTATGCCCTCAGCATTTGGTATCTATGTATTGCAAGATCAAATTGTGGCGGTAGTAATGGGTGAACAGTGGATGTCGGCAGCACCCGTAATGGGCCTGCTTAGTTTGCTAATGTTATCAATGCCTTTAAATATCGCATTGCAAACCGTGTTAATAAGTTTGAATAAAGTGAAATATCTAGTGGTTATTGACATCGTGATGATCGCAGCAGTTTTATTTAGCTTTTTGGCTCTTAAGCAAAGTGGCGTGGAACATTATGTTGAAGACTATACATTAGCCAGAGTAAGCTTAATCGGGCTATTTATCCCTTTGTTATTTGTGGTTTACAAGGCGATTTTGAATATTAACTGTTTAAGACTGTTTTTTGCCTGTTTTATTCCAGTAGTCCCAAGTTTATGTATGCTTTTGGTGCTCGAACATGTTGGTGATAAGTTGGTTTTTTCTGAATGGGTTAATTTGTCTATTTTGATTATTTGTGGTGCTAGTGTTTTTATACCCACAATGTTTAGTCTTATTTTTGTGACAAGAAATAAACTACCAGGTAGTCGTTATTTATATCAGATTGTGACTAAGAGCCTGTTTATGTTTTATCAAAAAATAACTAAGGCAATATGACTAACTACCGAACATGAACGTTATTGTAAGACAACATTTTGTTGGGAAAGATAGTGATAAGAAACATAGTGTTGAAATACCGTTTTGTGTTGAACTGAATGTAGGCTTTTACTGGTTTTATGCTAGTCTAAATAGATGATTAATGCCGATTGATAATTTACAGTAGTACAATCTAGTCGCGCCAGTTCAATAAAAAAATAAGTGTTAGAAATGGATGTTAGATTTTTAGGTTAAGTGAGTAACCATGGCGAAGAAAAATAAAAAGCAACAGCCGTCTGTATTGGTATTAGGTGAAGATACTCGCAGTTTTTTATCTGTAGTACGATCGTTAGGCAAAGCAGGCTACATAGTACATGTTGTCTGTTATGATCAATTAAGTCCTGCGCTGAAAAGTAAATATATCCAGTCGGCACAATATTACAATTACCAATCTTGCAGCCCTAGCGAGTGGCTCGATAACGTTATTGCGCTAATAGAGCGCTATAATATTGATCTCGTTATCCCATGCGATGAACGCGCGATTTATCCTTTATGGAGTGCGAAAAATCGCATGTCACCGAACGTCCAGTTGGCTATCGCTAATCAGGAAGCGTTAGATGTGTTGTTCGACAAATGGGAAACCAAACAAGTAGCATTAGCGTGTGATGTTCCTGTCGCTAAAGGCCAAATTGTTGAGCTTTCCAATACAAGTTATTCCACATTACAACAACAATTCGGCGATAAATTTGTTGTTAAGCCTTTGCAGTCATTTGAACAGACAAAATTACACCAAAGACAAAAAGTCGTTATTGTTAAATCTGAAGCGGATTACGTTGCGTATCAAAAACATGTTGCCAGCAATCAACCTTATTTAATCGAAGCCTTTTTTACCGGTAAAGGTGAAGGATTGTCGGTTTTATCTGTAGATGGACAAGTGCAAGCAGCGTTCGCCCATGTGCGTGTGGCTGAGCCTGAAGAAGGTGGAGGCAGCTCCTATCGAAAAAGTACCCCACTAGATGAGCAATTGCTAAACGCGACAAAAGCCGTATGCGAAAAAACCAGCCTTACTGGTGTCGCCATGTTTGAATACCGCCGAAATCAGCAGACCAATGAATGGATATTAGTGGAAGTAAACGCAAGATTTTGGGGGTCATTACCGTTAGCTATATTTGCTGGAATTGACTTCCCAAGTTTATACGCCAATTATTTATGTCATAAACACAAACCCAAAGTTCCTATCCTCAGCTATTCAAATGACGTTTATGCACGAGTATTAACCTCTGATATTTATGAGATAAAACGTGAATTTGAATTAAAGCGACACAAAGAATCAACAATCACCGCGTTTAAACACATGATACTGCGTATGCTGAATATATTGCGTTTTTTAGGGCCTAGAGAAACGATCGACAGTTTTGCGCTTTCCGATATGCGGCCATTTGTTGCTGAAGTCACCGCGATAGTTAAAGCACTTGGCTGGTCTATTGCGAGAAAGAGTGGTCTGTTTTTACGGGTACGCAGGCTTATTGCTCGACGCAAGTTAGCAAAACTATTCGCAGTTAATCAAAACAGAAAAATCTTATTTGTTTGTTATGGAAATATTATGCGCAGTCCTTTAGCGGAACAGAGTTTTCGTTTGTTGGTCGATCAATCAGCTAGTCAGCTAAGTGTTGATTCCTTCGGCTTTCACTTGCAAGAACAGCGTAGCAGTCCTGAAAAAGCAGTCGAAGCAGCCAAAAATCTCAACCTTGAGTTGTCTTCACATCGTTCAAAGTGGTTAACGCAATTAGACATTAATGATTCGGATATCATTATTTACTTTGATGATAAAAATAGAGATAAGCTCGCCTCTTATTATCGAGTCAATCACGCATTTTGTGCTGCTGACTTTGTTGATAATTCATTTTCAATATCAGCTGAAATTGACGATCCTTATGGGGGCGATTTAGACACGGTGCTTGATTGTTATCAGCAAATCGAAAATTCAATGTTAAATTTATTGGCACTTTCAAAGGGAACAAATTGATGACCTCCGCAGTTAAGTTATCTGTCGTTATTCATGCTGAAGAAGAGTTTGATTGGGATGGTGGGTTTTATCGTTCAAACCATCAAGTGACCCACCATGATGGGCTCATCGCGGTTGTTGATCAGATTATTGGACATGGTGGAAAAGTAACGTTAGCAATGGATTACGCGTTTGTTACCAGTGCGGGAGGCCAGAAAGTTATCGATTATTATCGACAACAAGAAGGGGATAACATTGAGTTCGCTACCCATCTTCACCCTTGGGTCAATCCACCATTCGAAAATGAACAAAATAAAATAGACAGTCGCTATTCTTATCCATGTAATTTAGACCAGGAATTGGAATACCAAAAGTTAAAATATTTAACCGAGACAATCGAAACCATTACTGGCGTAAGACCAACAACTTACTTAGCTGGTCGATACGGTATTGGAGACAATACGGCCAAAATTCTCAAGCAGTTAGGTTATTCGGTTGATCTAAGTATTAGTGCTTATGTGGACTTTAGCCATCAACAGGGACCTAATTTTAGTTGCTTTACTAATCGTTGTTTTACACAAAATGATATTCAGTATTTCCCACATACAGGGTCAGTTTTGTCTTTATTGTCGCCATTGACCAATTATCTTAACCGGAACCCTGAATTGTTCACTCGTATTGGCGAAAATAAGCTGGCAAGTTTAATCGGTAAATTTTTAAGGATTCGCCGTTATAGACTCTCGCCAGAAGGCTTTACATTCAAGCAAATGAAACAAGTTACTGAATCACAAATGGCGATTGGTCAAAAAGAATTTATTCTGTCATTTCATTCGCCTAGTGCTCAACCTGGACTGACTCCATACGTAAGTACTCAAGCTGATTTGACAGCGTTTAAACGTCAAATCGCTTTGTATCTCTCGTGGTTTTTTACTCTAAAAAATAGTACTTCACTATTGCCAAAACAAAAATAAGGAAGGCCATTCAATGGAACTTAATACGCATGTGGAACCGTTTTTTTCCGTCGTTATTCCGACTAGAAATCGACCTGAACTATTTAAATTGGCTTTAGATTCGGTTTTATCGCAAAAATTTGATCGACTTGAAGTGATTATTGTCAACGATGGTTCGACAGAAGAGTTTTTAGGACGTTACCAAGCGATAGAAACAGCAGCGGCGGATAACGTTACATTTTGTCGTCTAGTTCATCGCCCAAACGGTCATGGTCAAAGTTACTCTATGAACTATGGGGTTCATCAAGCAAAAGGCCAATATGTTTGTTTTCTCGATGATGACGATTTTTGGATAGACGATATGCATCTACAAAAGGCCTACGATTCTATAAGCAGCGCTGAGAGCCAAGTTGATGCTTATTATACTAATCAGGACGCCTATTTTGCTGATGGTAGCAAACAAACCAATAATGTTTGGATCGAGGATTTGCAATATAAGTTAACTGACCAAACATGCGATAGTGCAGGTAGTTACCAAGTGGACTTGGCATTTTTGCTCTCTAGTCAAGGGTTTGCACACTTAAACTGCAGTATTGTCAGAAAAGAGTTGTATCAATTGATTGGTGGAATGGATGAAAACATTCGTTATGAATGCGACCGTGATATCTACAATAGAACTATTGATGCGGCTGATAATATCCTATACAACCCCGCGGTAATATCTAAGCACCATATTCCTGATGTGAGTAAAAAAGACAATATGTCAACATTAGTGAGTTTTTCCGAAAAGTTGATCTATCAGTTACGGGTGTATGAAAAAGGTATAGCCTTATCAAAAAATGAGCAAATGGTTAAGTATTGTGCCACAGGTAATATGTATATATTAAAAAGATTGGCTCAAGGATTTTATGAACGTCAGGACATTAAACGTGCAGCGTATTTTGCAAGGCAAGCATTAGGGTTGAAATTTACCCCTCAATGGTTTGCGTTTTCAATGTATTTAACCATTATGTCGTTTAAAAAATAAATCGTAAACTAACTGATAAACGTCGCGATATCGAATAATGGCGACGTTGCAATTTTGTATCTCAAGCCAACTAATCGACATTTAGGTATGAACATATGATTCATCAACTTATCAAAAGCCCGAAAATAATTTTCCCCAAGGAACATATCTTTTTAATTAGTCATATGAGGGCGAATACAAGCTTATTTGGGCATTTGCTTGGCAGTTCAGATGAGATCTCTGGTTATTATGAAATGCATATTGGTTATTACAGTTGGAAGAGCCTTATTCGACAGCAGTTAATTTATAAACAACAGCATGACGACTCAAAGCCAACTCGCTTTTATTTTGACAAATTGTTGCATAGTGAACATAAATTAACGAAAACCATAATGGATAAGCCCAACTGTAAGTTTATTTTCATGTTGAGAAATCCAGCAAGAACTATACAGAGTACCTGCAATTTGTATCGAAAAGTTGAACCTGAGCATGAGTTTGCCACAGTACAAGGTGCAGCAAACTATTACTTTGAGAGGGTAGGGCATATAGGCGCGATGTTAAATCAATTTGATGAGTTTAGCCGTTGTTATTATTTGGATGCAGAAGCGTTAATCTCCAAAACAGAAGATACCTTAGAGTCGTTATCGACTTGGTTAGGCTTACAGCAGCCTTTGTCTCCTGAATATAAAAAATTCGAACTTACCGGTTCAAAAAAACATGGTGATTCGTCTTCTTATATTAATCAAGGAAAAGTAAGAGCAAGTAAAGAGTCATATAGCAACATTGAATTGCCAGAAGCGCTTCTTAAGCGATGTGATGACAAATACCGACAAGTACGCGATGAAATGACCGCAAAATGTAACATGCTTTCGTTCGATAGTACTGTTAGCGATGCCGGTTAATAAAAATACTTCACTAAAAGTGCAATGGTAATAAGAATAATGATCAGAAAATTAACAATATTTTCTTTGAGTAAGAATGCAATGCTTCGGTTTGGTACGGTGTAGTAATGACTGACAAAGTAAAAAAAGTAATGAAGGCCTCTTTTTGGTTGCTCGCTATATCATGGTCTTCGCGTGTTTTGTCAATGTTTACCGTTATAATTCTTGCTAGGAATTTAGATAAGCATGACTTCGGTATACTCGCAGGCTGTTTTGTTGTCCAAGGTTTTTTTAGCGCGATAGCGGGTATGGGCAGCAGTAATTATCTACTTAGAAAAAAAACAATTGGTGCCGATGATATCAATGCCGCTTGGACGATAAACTTTTTTTCGCGAATGTTAATGGCGTTATTGATCTTTTTGTTGAGTGATCAAGCTGCAAATTTCATGAGAATTCCTGAAATAGGGCTTGCATTGAAAGTTATGTGTTTATCGGTGGTATTTAAAAGTTTTTTAAATCCGGCGATAAACATCAAAATAAAGCAATTAGATTATTCAAAAATAGCCTTATTGGAAGTCTCGTCCAAGTTTGCCTCTACTTTAGTCTCTATCGCAATAATATTAGTATATCAATCATATTGGGCGGTAATTATCGCTGAAATCTTGTACAGCTTTGTCTATTCATTTGGAAGCCAGTTTGTGGTTAAACATCGTTTAAAATTGGTCAAAAAGAACGTAGAAGAGCAATGGAATTTTTCAAAATGGGTGTTGTTAAAAGGGATCGTTAGTTATATTAAAGCCGCTTTTGATAAAGTAATCGTTAGTCGAAATTTTTCTGTTGGAGAGTTAGGTTTATATAATTTTTCCATGGAATCAGCGTCAACGGCCTTACAATTTGTGATCATTCCACTGAAAAGTGTTTTGTATTCAGGTTTGTCAGAGTACATCTATGATAAGCCAGTATTGGTGGATAAGGTTAATAAAGCATTACTTATATTAAGTTGTATTTATCTACCAATAGTCTTTGGCGGAATATACCTTTCAGAGTTGTTAGTTCCAATAATTTTTGGCTCTCAATGGATTGAAGCTATTTCGATGTTTGACTATTTTTTAGCAATGACGTTTGCAGGCATGATTGTTAAAGTTTTGACTGATGTTTTTACGTTAACTGGTAAAGTTCAATTACAATTTTATTATGAAACAGCGACATCGTTACTTTTTTTGGTCATTATGTATATCGTCGCGAATGGTTCGTTGGATGATTTAGTGACCTGTCGAATATTAATTCCTTATCTTATGGCAATATTGATGACATTAACATTGCAGAGAATTATTCCGATTAAGTTAATTAGACTGGGCGCTTTATTTTTTATCCCAGCAGTTTCGTCGACGATTATGTTAGTGTTATTAGATTTAATTCAGCCATTGTTAATGAGCTATTTTAATGAAGTTGTTGTGTTAATTGCTTCAATTATCATTGGTGCTTGTTTTTATGCCATAGGGCTACTTTCCCTAATTTTTGTGCTGAAGAATAAAGTTAATGAAATTGACTTTATTTATAAATCGTTCTGTCTTCCATTTTTTATACGAGTTAAATCAAAGCTTAACTTAAGCTAACACATTGATTTAAATGAAGACAGAATGGAATAGTGTCGCCGTGGTTTTTATGCCTGTTTCCATGAATCTTTATCATAGTTGAACAGTATAAAATCTTGCTGATAACAAGAGTATATGATGTCAGCCAATTCTTGATTTAATGGGGATATGGTTAGTTTGTTTTTTGAGCGATTTTTGTTCGGTAAATTAAATTCCACATTTATTTTCTGGCATATTGTTTTGAAATCATCAGCGATGTTTTCAAATCTACCAATAAAATCGACTTTGCAACTACCGTCGATATCATAAATAAAGCTATATTGAGGGCGAAATAAAGGGTGTAATGATACTTTGTTATGATTAATAAAATAGTTGACGAAACTTTCAAAAGTTGGACATTCTTGTTCGATTAAATTCTTAAGGTAAATATCTACCTCTTCACCGTCTGTTTGTTTTAAGTAATTGTAGGTGGAAATTACTCGTTGATAAGGGTTTCTTACAAAACAGAATTTGAATGCCTTATTAAATGCTTTCGGATTGGCCGCTTTATATACTCGATAATCGTAGTGCTGTCTAAAATCAATAGACAAAGCATCTAGAATGCTCGTTCCAGCAGTTTTTGGTATATGGATAAACAGAAATTTTCTTCTTTTTACGTAATTAATATGAGGAAATGGATCGGTCTTTCTGCGAATTATTTTGTTCAATTTCCAGTATTTTTGTTTAATATTCGACATTGTTCATCTCTTGTTAAAAATTAATGACAGAGGTAGGTAGCAAAACGAAGGGTGCTGAACTGTTTAGAAAATTCTTCAGGCTTTCTTTTTTCTCGCAATTGTTCACATTGCTGTAAAAGAGCTAATAAATCGCTATTTTCATCATAATGATAACCATTTTCTCCCACTACAACAGCTTCGGTTGCTCCACCAAATGGCACGGCAATAGAGGGTAAGTTAAAAGATGCCGCTTCTAAATAGACTAAACCAAAAGCTTCGATAGACAATAACCAAAAGCAATCGGCATATTTATAAATATGCTCTAAGGAGGTTCTAGCTACTTTACCCGTATAAATTATATGCTCAGATATATTTAACTCTATTGCTTTTTGTTCAAGCTCGCTTCTATATTCGCCATCACCAACAATTACCCATTTATAGTTTGGTTGCTTACCAATTAATTCTGATAGGAGTAATAACATCTGCATATAGCCTTTACTTGGAACGATTCGTCCAACTGACAATAAAACAGTGTTGTCCTTTGTTGTTGCATACAATTCAGTAAACGGGTCGACTCCACCACACACTTCATCACAGTTAATACCGGCATAATGCCAGCTCAATTTTTCATTGATTAGGTTTTTGTATTTTTCAGGGATGTGCAGTAAATATTCATTTAATGTATATCGGCTAACTGCGATTATTTTCTGGCTTTGGACTAATAATTTGGCGTAGTATTTTTCATATTGAAATATGTTATGTTTTAAACTTTTTCTATTAAAAAAGAAGTTTGAGTCACGACCATGAATCAATACTTTGCATTTTTTTAGTGTTGATTGGTCGAAAAATCGCCCTGCAATATAGGCAGAAACCTGATCATTAATAATGATCAAGTCGTAAGATTGTAAATTGAGTTTTGTGATTATCTTATAATAACTGAATACCCAAATTAGCGTGGTTCTATGCACCCTAACATGTGTTATGTCCGGTTCATCTGGACATTCGTCGCCGGTTAATAAGGTAACGTTGTGGCCAAGAGAGCGAACATCATCTACCAGTCGTTTTGCAATAACGCCCGAACCACCGCCTGCAGGAGGGTATTCATCTGAAAAAATCAATATGGATTTTTTATCCATAATTTACTCCTAGTTGTCCATCTTTTACCTGTTGCATAACGATTTGGATATACTCTATTTTTTACTATTAGCGTGTATAAATGCCTTTGCTAATTTACGGTAAGTTGATCCTTTAAATCGATTTGATCCTATAAAGTGGCTGAGTGTGGTGGAGTTCACTGGCTCATTTGTTATCGGAAATCCGTAGTTATGATATTTTGGCCAAGGGAGTATGGAAGCATTATTAGATTGAGATATTAAGCATAACGTTGCCGTTTGCTCGCTTCCCCAACCTTGCCATTTCTTTCGGCCAATTTTTTGTTCAATTTCATGGGATAGCTGTGTGATTTGCTCGATGGTAAAAGAATTTTTTGGGTAGCCAGCAAATCCTGCACAACCTCTTAGATATTTTAGATTCGGTTGGAAAAAAGCCAAGTCCTTATAATGTTGTTCTGCACTAGGTTGGACATGGTCATTATTCCACTGTTTTACGATAGAATGTAAAAAATAAGTACTAACAGGTTCGCTCCACTTACCACTCCCTATAACGAATCCACTATTTTGTTCTACTTTATCGGAAATTTCAGAAAGTGGGCCATTTACTACGATATCTGAATCAAGTTGAATCACGTAGCTATCTTTTACTAAACTAGCCACACAAAACAATCGTTTCCAGGATATATAGCTAGGGCATCCATGAGTGTCGAAATCATTTGCATTCACAATAGTTAAATTGGCAATGTGCTCATGTAAAATATCGAGGTCGTCATTAGTTAATGAGCCATCGTTAATCGCAACAATAGATCCGTATCCAAAATTACTCATAAAGGTTTTTATTGCCAATAAATACATGAATAAAGAATTGTGTCCTACCATTGATACAATTTTTACTTTGTCATTATAAATGTATGTAATTGGTTCGGTTTTTACTATCTGGGTTATGATTCTCTCGAATCTAAATCTTTCTATTTTTTCTAGTAATTTTCTCAACATGATCATTCCTTGATAAATTTGGCTTATTTTGACGATAGGGTAATCAACCTATGTGTTTACCTTTAATTTGATAAAATAGTTGTAAAGCAAAACAAGCGGTATCGAGTGTTATATCTCAGCACCATTTGAAAGGTGTATTTTCTTGAGTAACTAGCTACAAAAAATAGTGAGAATAAAATCTTGCATTTATTAGTATTTCCATATGGTTACGATAAATATTATTTGTGACAAAAAACTTGCTAAAAAGTTTATAATATAGAGTGTTGGAACGCTAGACATTAATCATTAATTATGTATAAATTATAAGATATTTATATAAAAGAAATTTTTATAATGCACAATGATAAAATACATGTTTGCCACTTGGTTTATTGTTTTGACGTCGGTGGATTAGAAAGAGTTGTATTAAATTGTATTAATAACCTTCCTAGTGACAAATTTCGTCACACTATCATTTCGTTGACTAACGTTGGTGCTTTTATTACCGAACTTCCACAGTCGGTTGAATACCATTCTTTGAATAAAAAGTCAGGCAATGATCCTTCAATATATTTCAAACTTTATCGATTGTTAAACCAGATTAAACCAGATGTGTTACACAGCTATAATTTAGCCACAATCGAGTATCAGTGGGTAGCTCTTTTGGCCAGAGTTAAGTTACGGGTTCATGCTGAACATGGCCGTGATACATATGATCCGAATGGTTCGGTAAAAAAATATCAATTTATTCGACGCTTTTGTAGCCATGCTATTCATCGCATAATCTCGGTTTCAGGTGATTTGGATGATTGGCTGTCTACTGACGTAAAAATTCCGAAAAATAAATTACGTTTGATTAAAAATGGCATAGATACCCATTATTTTGATCGGAGTTGTGTTGAAGTAGAACAGAGAGAGAATCCTTTTAAAGATAAATTTGTAATTGGTCATGTGGCCCGGTTACACGGTATAAAAAACCAAATGTTACTGCTGAAATCTTATGAATTAGCATGTCGGCAATCTGCCGATTTTAATCGTGATAGTGTGCTTGTGATTGTCGGCGATGGTCCTGATAGAGAGATGCTAGAAAACTATGTATCTAATAGTAACGTGATTACTGAAAACGTGCATTTTGAAGGCGCTAGAAATAATGTTCATGATTACTATAAGCTCTTTGATGTATTCGCGATGAGTTCAATTGCAGAAGGGATACCGATGACACTACTTGAATCTATGTCTATGTCGATACCGCACCTAGTTACCTTAGTAGGTGGAATAGGGGAAGTAGTGATCCAAGGAAAAACCGGTTTAGCGGTTGAATCAAATGATGACAGTGGATTCTGTCTCGGCTTGATTGAGTTGTATTCAAATACAGAGTTGAGAGATAAGATGGCAGTGGATGCCAGAAAGCGCATCGTGTCTGAATTTAATCAACAGATTATGATGGATCAATATACAAGTATTTATTTACGGAAAAACTGAGGGATTATGGAAACAATATTATTTGCTGGTTGTTTGGTTTTTATTGTTTATCTTGCTGTGATGGCAGTGAAAGCGGATAACAACAGTAATAAGAAGGATTAGTTATGCGTGATCTGTTTTTTCTTGGTATTTTTTGTATTTTATTACCACTGGCCTTGAAGCGTCCCTTTATCAGTCTATCTCTTTGGTTTTGGTCTGGATTGTTTGTTCCAGTGTATTGGTTATATGGAATAGCTGAATCTATTAGTTATAATACGGTGTTTGCCGCATGTACTATAATTGGCTATCTGGTTATGAAAAATAAACCACAGTTCCAAGCCAATTCTTTGTTTTTTTTAGTTTGTCTTTTTTTTATACATACCACTATTACCAGTTTTACCACTATTGCAATGCCTGAGATTGTTTGGATCTCGTGGGAGAACTTTTTTAAAGTTATCCTACTATTTGTTTTTACTTGTTTGATCATTAGAAAGAAACATCAATTTGAATTTTATATCTGGATGTTACTTCTTTCTATCGGCTTTCTTGGTTTTGTGGAAGCGCTAAAGTTTGCAGCATCGGCTGGTGGACACCATATTAAAGGACCCGCGGGGCATATATTGTCAGACAATAATCACATGGCGTTAGCGCTTTGTATGACCTTACCGATGATCATTTATTTAATCAGTGAAACTAAACAACAGCTAATTAAGCTTGGCCTGATTGCAATGCTGTTGTTATGTACCTTGGCAATTCTTGGTACTTTCTCTCGTGGTGGCTTTATTGGATTATCGGTTGTGGGAGGATATTTTTGGTTAAAGAGTCAAAGTAAGCTCAAAAGTTTGGTTCTTTTCTCTATTGTCGTTGCTATTGCATTATCGGTTCTTCCCGATCGATGGTTTGATAGAATGAATACGATGGAGAGTGTAGAAAGTGCCCTTGAAGATAGTTCTTTTGCTACTCGTTTGAACTCTTGGAAAATACATACTTTAATGGCGATGGATAGACCATTAGTCGGCGGTGGCTTTAAAGCGCCTCAGTTTGGTTTTGTATGGCGGGAGCTGGCATTAGATATTGATAAACTTAACTTTGTGGAGACGCCAGATCCTGGTGAAAAGGGTTGGGCTGCGCACAGTATCTATTTTCAAGTATTGGGTGATCATGGTTTTGTCGGTTTGATGTTGTTTATTGCTATTCTAATTCAAGCTTTTATTAGGTTGTACTTGATCGAAAAATTTTATAAGAAAAATAATATGATGAGCTGTTGGCAAGCCAATTTGACCAAAAATTTACGTTTGTCTTTACTGTCATTTTGTGTCGCTGGGGCGGCTTTATCATTGGCTTACGTAGAAATACTTTATGCGCTTCTTGGACTTATTTTTTGTTTGTCTGCCCAGCTTTCTTTGCCAGATGAATCTAGTTCAAAGCAAACGGCTGAAAGCCTATAAAGTTTTGTCGTTCACTAATTAAGATTTGTAGTTTACTGAGAAAAGCAGCTCTTACATCGAGCTGCTTTTTAAACGAATAAATATGTGCTTAGTGATTGACGATATTACTTATTTGGCTGATTTTGATTAATCAGCCATTAGTTCGGTAATCACCTCAACGTTTTGTAACCAGGTTAATTGCAGATCGGTGATCGTCTGATGAGCGTTGTGTTGTAAATTTTTACGTAATTGCGCGTCATTTACAATGGTTCGGATTGAATCAATCATGTCACTTTGGTTTTGGTTATCAAACAATAACGCATTGTGATTATGGGTGAGTAACTCTTTAATATTATCGGTGTCTGGTGCAACAATCGCTTTGCCCTTGGCTAAATATTCGATCAATTTTAGTGGTGAACACCAAGGCGTAACCGCAGATTGAATAGCAATATCGATTTGATCTAACCAATGCGGCATATCAGTTCGTTCCACCAGACCAGTGATATGGAAGTTATCCTCAATACCAAGGTTAACTGCATGTTGCTGAAGTTGTTCGGCAACAGGGCCGTCACCGACGATTAAGAACATCAAATTTGGATTATTCTCGTTGGCGATGAGTGTCATTACTTGATCAAGTTTGTGCCATTCACGACAAAAACCAACGAATCCTATGGTTAATTTATCACGAAATCTCTGATCGCGATTGTTGTCTGTTGATGGAAAGAATCGGCTGCGGTCGATGCCATTATGTAACACGGTGATTCGAGAAGAGGGGACACCCGCTGCAATGACGTAGTTAGATAACACTTTAGTGACTGGCAACACATGATCGGCATTGCGCCATGTATAAATCTCGGTCCATTTTGCTAGCCAATCTAAAGTGATCCCACCATATTTTTTGCGTTCATCATATAACGGAGAATTTACTTCTAGGATAAGTTTTAGGCTAAACAGCTTTTTAGCCCATATCCCCGAAGGTAAAAAGAGATTACATCGTTCATAAATGGCATCTGGACGATGTTTTATAATGGCCAAGCATAATTTAAAAAATACATAAAAAGCATAAGCAAACTCTAGTAACTCAGAGACGAACCTTGGCACGCTTGAACGTATTTTCGATACCCAGCCACCGTCACTACCAAAGTCTCCTTTTTCGGCAACCTCTGGTGCAACAATTATAACTTCGTGCCCAAGAGCTCGCATAGCTTTAATAATTTCTTCGACATGTACATATTGTCCGTCTTTGGATGCAATGCGGTGGTGGTACAAAATTTTCATTTTTATTCCTGACATCTTATAGTTAAATAATGATAAGTTAGTAACGTTAGCTTAATCAGTACATTGAATCAGCTGTCTATTAATAGTTGGCTTGTTTTGAGAATAGGCCTAATAATGTTCAGCAATAATAGAGTCAATTAGCTGCTTTTTATTGTCGATGGTTTCTTGCCAAGAAAATGTTTCAGCGTATTTTCTGGTATCGAGTCGTGTCAGTTTTTTATCCAGTACGAGTTGTATTTTTTGGGCGATATCGATTGGATTGCGCTCAACTAATACGCCTGCGCTTTCTGTTTTAACCACTTCTGGCGTTCCCCATATGTTTGTTGCTACAACAGGGGTGCCACATGCCATCGCTTCCAGCAACACATTAGCCCATCCTTCACGACTAGAGGCTAAAACCATTAAATCACAAGCGCCATAATATTCAGCGAGTTGTGATTGGCTAATGCTGCCTAAAAAAGTCACTCTTGAGCCTAAATTGAGTTTTTGTACTAATTGCTGCAAACTTTTCTGCTCAGGACCATCGCCCGCAATTAATAAGGTCAGTTTAGGTAAGTGGCTAAGCGCTTCGATAACTAGATTGTGTCCTTTACGTTCAATTAAATGTCCTACTGAAATAATAATAGAGTTATCAGTGGGCAAATTAAGTTGTTCTCTTAACTGGTGTTGTTGTGTTTCATCTGAAAATGAAAACAGCTCAAGGTCGACACCATTGCGTAAGGTTGTGACTGTAGCTGGCTCTGCGCCTAATTTTATCATTTCTTGTCTAAGAGCTTCACACACAGCAATATTATGATTACTGTCTTGCAGTACTTGTTGTATTTGCCTTTTTGGCTTATCAAATTGAGGGATAAGGTTAATATCTGTTCCGCGAGCAGTGACAGTAAAAGGTTTATTAAGCCTTTTTGCCACATTAGCAATGGCAATACCATCGGGATAAAAATAGTGACCATCAATTAAATCAAAGTCATAACCTTCTTCCAGTAGCTTTTTCGCTTGCTGATAAATGGCTTTTTCTAAGGTAATAGGCGTTATTGTCATGCCAATTTTGGGTACCACTAGATAGCGCGGATGATAGACGTGCATACCATGCCTTTCTTCAACCATCGGCGCTTTATTAAACTCAGCATAGTGGCCAAACATTTTATGTGAAAACGGAAAGTAAGGGATCGGAGCAATAACCTTAATTTCTACATTTGGGTACTGTGTTCGCAGATGACGTAAACGTGTCTCGACAAAAATTCCATGTTTAGGGTTGTTTTCATACGGAAAAAGTGTGGTTATTGTTAGTAATTTCATGGTTAATTATTGCCGATTCAAGAATTGAGAAAACATTAATAAGCACCATAGAGCATCGCCATGATCACTTCTTCCATTGGTGTGTTCGTTAACCATATGGGTTAAATTTTTGGCATCAAAATAGCCGCTGTCGAACATTTTCTCTGACAGCACATTACTTCTTAGTTTGTCTTGTAAAGGCCCTCTAAACCATTGTGATATTGGAATACTAAAGCCCATTTTAGGTCGGTATAAAATGTCGCTATTAACATAAGGTTCTAGCGCTTTTTTAAAGGCAAACTTACCTTGATTACCGCGTATATTATCTTGATTTTGAATAGAGAATGCCCATTGCATAAAGTTGTGATCCAATAATGGCGCACGGACTTCTAATGAGTTTGCCATGCTTGCACGATCAACTTTGGTTAGTATATCGCCAGGAAGCCATGTTTTAATATCTAGGTATTGAATCAGCTTCAAAGGGTCATCAGTTGGCGCATTAGTGGCTTGCTTCTTGATGATCTCTAAACCAGTATACCCGTCAAGCTGCTGTAAATATTCTGGCTTGAATAAGGCATTCCTTTGCTCGAGACGCAATCTAGACATAGTATTGCCATAGGCTTCTACCGTGTTCATAGCCAATGATTGAAACGTAGTTTTTGCTCTAAGATACCGTGGCGCCCAATCTGCTTTTGGGTAAAGATTTCCAAGCGTTCCGAACAAGGGTTTACGAATAGAGTAGGGAATACGCTCACGTAATCTACTTTCATTCATTTGCAATCGATGGCGACGATATCCAGCAAAGATTTCATCGCCACCGTCACCGGAAAGCGCTACTTTTACTGATTGCCTGGCGAGTTTACATACTTGGTAGGTTGGCAAGGCAGAACTGTCGGCAAAAGGTTCATCATAAATATCGATTAGCTGATCAATAAGGCTATGTTCGTCAGCGGAAACTATCTGCGACACATGATTGGTTTTGTATCGACTTGCTATCTGATTAGCGTATTCGGTTTCATCAAACGCAGCTTCATTGAATCCAATTGCGCAAGTGTTAACCGGGTCTTGTTGTTGGCTAGACATTAATGCAACGATTGCACTTGAATCCACGCCACCAGATAGAAAAGCTCCAAGTGGAACATCGGCTAACATGCGTAAACGTACGGCTTCTTGTAGCTGCTCGATTAATGAATCTTGAGTATCTTGCCAAGATAGGCCGCTTTCTGGTGCAGCAAGATCCCAGTATGGCTTTTGCTCAATAGGACTTTCTGGAGACATTAGTAAATAGTGCCCCGGGTTAAGCTTAAAGACGTTTTTGAAAGCGGTGTAAGGATCAGGGATATAACCGTACATTAAAAACTCTTCGGCCATTTCGGTTCGCAAGGTCGTGTCAACGTCTGGGTGAGCTTGTATTACTTTTAACTCTGAGCCAAACACCAGTTGTCCGTTCGCTGTTTTTGTATAGTAAAGCGGCTTTTTACCTAATCGATCTCGAGCAATGAAAAGTTGTCTTTTGTTGATATCCCAGAGCGCAAAGGTAAACATGCCTCTAAATCGTTCTAGACAGTCTGTTCCCCATTGTTCCCATGCATGAACAATAACTTCAGTATCCGAGTGAGTAGAAAAAATGTGTCCTAATTGACTGAGTTCAGTGACCAATGATTCGAAATTGTAGATCTCACCGTTAAAGACAACGCAGACGGAATTGTCTTCGTTAAATACAGGTTGGTGTCCACCTGAAAGATCGATAATAGATAAACGACGATGAGCAAGGCCGACATTGTCATCAATATAATAGCCTTCATCATCGGGGCCACGATGCGATTGAACTCTATTTATTGCTTGTAATATGCCACTGTTTATTGGCGGCGCTTTATGTATATTAAAAATCCCTGATATACCGCACATAGTTGATTCCTATTTCTTTTTAGCGTCATTGGCTAGCCAATTTTGTGCCAGCACCAATAGTTCGTTTTGAGACAGTTTTTTACTAGCAATAGCGTGTATTTCTGAATAGCCGCCATTGCCTGTGATCAGCTGATAGGCTTTATAAAGCTTGAGTTTAATTTTGCTATTGGAGCAATAATTGTTAATGCAGTGCCAATAGATAATGTTCATGGGTTGGCCTAGATGATTCACTGTCTCAATATATTTAACTTGGATGTTGTTTTCGTTATCGACTAGCTGCACGTCGCTAGAGGAATTTAGTGACCAATGAGTTTTATCAAATAACTGATTTTCATAACTAATCAACTCGCCATCTAATTGATTTAAAGCGTACTGTGCGACAAAGTATTCTGTTTGAGTTTTTTGTACACTGGCATGGTTTTTTAATTGAGCTTTCGGATAGGTGATACCCCAATCCGATGAATCAATAACAGATGTCTGTTCAGGTATAGCATTAGGTGCACGCACTAATGTTTCACTTGTTGTGATCCATTTACTCCACTGTGAGGCAGTAATGAGTATCGCCACCAGTAAAATAGTCACCACGAAAACCAGCCGAGAAGCTTCTGGTTTTTTGGTTGCTGCCGAGGTTTGGCTATTACGCGATTGGTTCGATGATGTCTCTTTAGTTGAGGTTTGTTCGGATGAACTAGCTTTAGGTAAAGACGAAGGTTTGTCTGCAAATCGTAAAGCGGTAAAGAACATCAGCACAATGATAAGGCTAAAGAACACCCAACCGTATATTAAATGATCGGCACCGGTAGCTAGAGTCATATCACTAAGATGGCCAATAATAATGATCCCGTAGGCTCTAATTCCGTTGGCAATGATCGGAAATAAGCAAGAAAACAGAATAAATAACCCGCCTTTCCACCAAGTTGAGAAAAATAAATAAGCGAATAAGCTGCCTAGCGCGATACTAGAAATAAGAAAACGGATCCCTGAGCAGGCTTCTGCTACTTCGAATTGTCCGTTTGGAATGGTTAAAAATAGACCTTCTCGATAGATAGGAATACCTGTCCATTGTACTGCTATAACTGAGATGTCTGCGGTGAAGGATTGTAAATAGGGCACTAATTCTTCACCAAACGGAATGCAAAAGAGTAAGTACAAAATGGGGAAGAAATAGGCTTTGGCTAACTGGTTGCCTAATAAACTCCATAAAATCAGTTGTAAACTGACTATCACGGCAACATGTTCAAAGAAAGCTATGCCTGCAACGTCACCAATTAACCAAAGTAATGCGGGAAAAATTAAACTAATACTGGGGAGCCAAGCCGTCGATAAACGAAACTGTTGAAATTTTTCTTTTTCGCTCCAAACCAACCAAAGACTGATAGGAATAATTAAAAAGCCATGTTCGTAGGTTTTCGACTGGCTCCAAACCGTGACCATTCCGATGATTGAATCGTAATATACCCAACCCCAAACCAATAAAGGTAAGGTTAAACGTTTCATCAGTATACTAATCACGCGCATATTCCAAATAATTAAGTAGCGGAGCGAGTCTTGCGTCCCAGCTGAAATTTTGTTTTAACCAGAGTCGCGAGCTTGGTTTCGGTTGGGTATCTTGTTGTAATTTATCGATAACCCATTGAGCGGTTAGTTGCGGTTCACTGGCCAGCGTTACCCCTGCCTTGGGATAATCTTCGATACCTTCCATGCCTAATTCTGTGGTTAGAATAGAACGCTCCATTGACATCGCTTCGAGAATTTTATTTTGTATGCCTCGGGCAGTTTGCATTGGCGCTACCGCACCTTTTGCATTACTTATATAAGGTCGAATATCTTCAACTCGGCCGGTAACAATCACGCCTTGCTCTTGTTGTAAATTTAATACTTGTTTGGATGGGGATGATCCAACAATGTAGAATTTGCCGTCAGGCACTTGCTTTATAACGAGTGGCCATACTTCATTAACAAACCAAACTACCGCTTCTACATTAGGTCGATAACCCATAGCGCCAGTAAATACTACGTAATTGTCTTGCTCAATTGGATAACTTTCGTGCTTCTTTTGTGTCACTTGGTCACTTTCATTGGCAGCTTCTTGCTCGGCACTAGGGGAGAAGTATTCGCTGTCGATTCCATTACTTAGTGTACAAACTTTATGCTGTTGATCTGCAGCAAGCATGTCACGAAACATGGCACATTCACTGTCCGAAACAAAGCAACTCACGTCGGTTTTATTGGTAACATACTTTTCGTAGTCTGCGAGTTTTCTTTGCTCTCTGGCATAAACCCAGCGGACCAATCCTGTGCTTTTTTGTGCATATTGTCCCCATTTGTCAGAGTCGATATCGACAAAATGCATGACCTTATGGGCATGACGGTTTGATTCCGTTAAGGCAAATTGAGCGACACATGCTGAAAACATAAAGATTTTTTCAATCCCATTATCAGCCATAGTACGTTTTACCCATTTATGCATGTTAGGGCTATGGTAGTGCGGTATCGTCAGTGGTTTACCAGTAACAAATGCACTTAGGCTTTTTAATTTTGCTTGCAAAGGTGGCGCTTGGACAAAATGTGCTTCTTTACACATCGCTCTAACGTCGTCTTGATATTGATTGTCGAATGGGTCGTCAATAAAGCACCCAAGATAAACGTCATAGTGTTTGTTTAGGAACTTTAAAATATGGTATGCCGCAATTTTATCGCCTTTATTTGGCGGATATGGAATGCGATGACATAAATAGAGTAATTTTTTTTTCATAATATCCGCTTACTACCCTAAGTATTTAGACAGCATAGGGCCAACGAGTCGGCTCAATTGCAGTGGCATCTTCTGCCATAAATTAATAAACAATTTATACTTAGGGTTATTAGGCGATAGATTTGGTCGTTCTTTACTTTGCACTAATGCAATACGGTAATGCAGCTTGTCTTCTTGCATGCCCCAATGTTTTTTGTATTTGTAAGAACCGGAATCATCTTTGCTGCGACCGAAGTCAAAGCGAGTGCAGCCTTTTTCTCGCGCGATACACATTAGTTGATAATACATGTAATCGTTACTTTTTAAATCTCGGGCCTGTCTGTTTCCACCACCGTAATAGGGCAGTACTGTTTCTTTGTAGTAAAAACTCAACACACTGGAAACCGCTTGGCCGGTGTCGTCTCGGATAATTAGAGTTTCGCATCGGTCAGAAAATACACTTTTTAAGGAAGTAAAGAGTTTTTTACTAAATACGGGTGTGCCCAAATTACGCACACTTTCAGCATAAATGTCGTAACAGAGTTCGGGATCATCACTATTACTCCATGCTAAATCATTTTTTAATGAATGACGTATCACTGCGCGTTGTTTACGTTTTACTGAGGTTAAAATTTGTTCTGGTGTCTCTTCTATCGCGCAAGAAAAAGTAGAGTGGTGGCAATGTGCTAACCAAGGGCCTTCTATTGGCTGTTGCTCTTTATCTCGCAGCTCCACGTAATCAACTTTGAGCGAACAGCCTAGTTGATAGGCTTGTTGTTCTAATGCCATGCGGATCTCATCATCTTCAGCAATTACACCACCGTAAACACAAAATGGTGTTGAAACTAAAGCGTGACCAAATATAAAGCTCTTTTGCTCAATGAGTGGCAATACACCAACAATTTCATTATTACGCTCAGCGGTAAGGTAGTGATGTTTATGACCAAATACTGAGCGAGCAATTTCAATCCAACCAGTTAGATGGAAGAAACTCCCTTGAGCATGGTTATCAACGTACTTATCCCAGTTGGCAAAGTCTTGATCAGTTATTTTCCTGATCTTCAGATCTGCTATCATCTAATTGTCCATTTAGTTGGTAAACATTACTCATCGTGTCCCAATTGAAATCACTCAGAAGTGAGTTCAAACGGTTTTCCATTCGATGAAGATTCAAATAGTGCCGCACTTTTGATTTAAGCGGCGCGTTTTTCATCTTGGGTTGATCATGATCGATTTCCCAAGGATGAAAGTAAAAACTGTATGGCTTATTGGTTTCAGTCAAAAACTTATTAATAAGATACTTACTCAAAGCATACGGATATAAACGGAAAAAACCGCCTCCGCCAATCGGAATGCTTTTACCGAAACTGTTGGTGGTAGGGATGGGTATTTCAACAATGCCTTCTGGGCGTAGGTATTTGTGGCGAGGCCAATCTGGCGCGCCATATAAATCGTGCTTTACAGGGTAAGTGCTGCTGCTGTATATAAAACCAAGCTCTTTGAGAACTTGAAATGCCCATTCATTACTTGGGTCAATAGAAAAGCTCGGTGCTCGGTAACCGAGTACTTGTTGGCCAGAAGTATCTTCTAAAAATGCTTTGCTGCGGTAGACGTCTTGTTTAAATACGTCGGCCGTTTGCTGATTTGCTCTTTGGTGAGCGTAACCATGACTCGCCAATTCATGGCCTTGGTCAACAATATGCCTGACAAGTTGTGGGCAAGCTTCTGCAACCCAACCGAGCACAAAAAAGGTCGCTTTGACATCGTGTTGCGAGAATATGTCGAGTATTCGATGAGTACTTTTTTCTACCCGCAAAGGATACGTTGTGCCCCAGTCAGAGAAATTGACATTATTACTAAAAGCCGAAACTTGAAAGTAGTCTTCTACATCGACAGTCATGACACTACTGCTTGAATGTTTCATGAATGTTAACCTTCTAATATTCTTTTGTTGTTATAGTGGTGGTTATATTTACGTTTGTCGCTTTTAGCTACGCCATAGCTAGGCCCTGGTTTACTCCTAGCTATATTGGTTATCGGCCTTTACCAAACAAAATGATTTCCGCTGTTCTGAGTAGAATCAGTAAATCAAACAAAAATGCTCGATTTTTAATGTAATACAGATCATATTTTAGTTTTTCTAAAGCATCTTCTTGACTACTACCATATGGATATTTCAATTGTGCCCAACCTGTTAATCCTGGCTTTACATTTAGGCGATGATTGTAATAAGGAATAGAGGTTTCAAAATCATCAGAAAACTGAGGTCGTTCAGGTCTCGGCCCTACAAATCCCATATCACCTTTAATTACATTGTAAAGTTGCGGGAGTTCGTCGACTCGGTATTTACGAATAAAGTTACCAACTTTAGTCGTCCGAGGATCTTGTTTTACTGCCCATTGAGCACCATTTTGTTCGGCGTCTGTCCTCATACTTCTAAATTTATAGATATCAAACAGTTTGCCATTTAAGCCGGTTCTTTTCTGACTATAAATAACGGGTGCTTTCAAGCCTTCTTCGAATTTAATCGCGATAATGGTAATGATCATTAAGGGGAAGGTTAGGACGAATATAAACAAAGCTAAAGCGCAGTTAAATGCCCATTCAAATATAAGCTGAGCGGTGTTAGTCGTTGTGCGTCTACTGTATATCATCCACGATGGGTAAATATGATTAACTGCTACTTGCCCCGTTTCCTTTTCGACGAAATCAATAATATCGGTAACTCTTATCCCTAATTGCTTACATTTAAACAGTTTTTGGTTTGGTAGCACATTTCGTCGTTCATCAGACGCGATAACAATTTCTGCTACCTGATTTTTTGCTGCAAAGATTTCAAGTGAATCATCGAGTTCAATAATAGTTTCACGTTTTAAACCATCCTCAATACAGTCACCTTGCATTGCTACAAAACCAACAAACTCGATGCCAACTCGATCTGTTTTTCTACGCATACTTTTTTCGATTATAGTTGCACGTTTACCAGCACCTAAAACTAAAACGCGTCGCGAACCAATTTGTTTAAATTGTGTTTTACTAATAATGAACCGACTTAAAACGAACAGAAAAAATATGCTGATGAAGTAAGCTTCGTTAAAATAGCCAGGTAACTCTTTAATAACAGTAACTTTAATAATGATGGTTGTTATTAAGTAGGCGGAAGTAATACTAACAAAAATTCTTACAATGATGCCGTTGAATGTTTCACGTAACTTCTCGTTATAAAGCCCCACAGCAAATACGGTTAATAACACGGTAGGGATAACAACAAGTAACTGAACGAAAAATGTATGGTTAACATTATTCGTAGTGAAGGAATTAGTAGTCACTAATGAGTCAAAATAATTTATTAATACTGTCGCATTAATAAGAAATGTTGCAATTAATACAATTAAATCTGTTAAAATAATAATAACGGAACCGGTTTTTAGTTCACGAAAATGTGATTCGGCCATAGACACAATTCTCTACACTGTATGGAGTACCATTGATAGGTACCAATTTTTATAAAAATGATTAATGGTATCAATAAGTTAATTCGGAATGGGGTGTAAGTTAAATTTCACTTAACTTGTCTGTCACCTAATCCGTTATTTAAATAGGATAAGAGTAGACTGTCTCGCGATAACATTAAATTTAACTTTGCATTTTCGACAAAATAGTCTAGCGATAAATAGTACTGCACGTGCATTTCAACAAACTAACCACGCCTTAAAAACCAAATATTATTATCGTTTGCTAACTATTTCTAGAAACCAGCTATCCCTGTCCAGCTTTACTAATACAACTATAATCTGCATTAACATAAAATCAAATGCATATATTAACGTACTTCTATAGTTAAGTCTTTTATTAAACGTTTGTCTAGAGTAATTTTTAAATGCAGAGGTAATATAAACTTGAGTCGGGTGACAAGGAATTAAACTAATCGCCTGTATCGTAAAAAATAATATACAAATTATGTAATATCACGATAGTATTATACAACAAGTGATGGTTTGTGTTGAGAGATCAATTATTTCGACTAAAGTATAGATTAAGTGTTGGTATAAAATGGTAAACATGGATGAATATAAATCATATATTGGAGAATACTATGTTGCGGGTTAGCAGTTTATTGGGGTGGTTTTCGAGGGCAGCGGCAATATTCAGTTTGCTGTTCATTGTGGCTTGTTCATCTACGCCTTCGTCAGAATTACCGTCAGCAACGGTTCGAGCGTCTTTGACTGATAATATTGATGACTATCATTATTTGATTGGTCCGGGAGACGAGCTGAATGTTTTTGTTTGGGGCAACCCCGAAATTTCCAGCGTTTATACCGTACGTCCTGATGGTATGATATCTACATCGTTGGTTGATGACATAGAGGTATCAGGTAAAACACCAACAGAGCTGGCACGAGAGCTTGAATCTCATTTGAATGAATATATTCGAGACCCAATAGTTTCGGTAATAGTTAATGAATTTATTGGCCCATTTAGTGAACAAATACGCGTTATTGGCGAAGCGTCACAACCACAAGCAATTAGCTACACTGAAGATATGACCTTGTTAGACGTTATGATTCAAGTTGGCGGACTGACTGAATATGCCGATGGTAACGATGCTAGTTTAATTCGAGTGATAGACGGCAGGCACAAAAAATTCGCATTGAGGATGGACGACCTATTAACATTTGGTGAAATTGAAGCAAATGTAGATATTTTACCTGGCGATATAATTATTATTCCAGAAGCATGGTTTTAGAATAGGAAGTTAAAAAATATGCAGGAAATGTTAGATGATGTCCTTCAGTTGGTTCGAGGTATATGGTTAAAGCGCCGGTATGTTGTCATTATTGGCTGGCTATTATGCCCCGTTGGTTGGACTCTCGTTACTATGCTTCCGCCGCAATATACGTCAGAAGCTAGGGTATATGCTGATACAAGGTCGATTCTTCAACCTTTGTTGCGTGGTTTAGCAATACAGACTGATCCTACTAGAGAGCTGCAGTTGATGGCGAAGACGTTGTTGAGTCGTTCTAATCTTGAAATTATTGCTCGAGATATTGATGCAGATATTCGAGCGTCTACCAGTCAGGAATATGAAGCGATTATTGATGATTTAGAATCGAACATAAAAATTCGTTCTGCGGGAAGAGAAAATTTATATACATTAAGCTACATTGGGAATAATCCTGAATATGCAAAGGATGTAGTGCAATCGGCATTGAATGTTTTTGTTGAAAACACCCTCAGTGAGCAGAGGATTGATACCGATCAAGCCAATGAAATTATTGGTAGCCAGATAGCTGAATATGAGACAAGGCTTGTAGATGCAGAAGTAAAATTAGCTGATTTTAAACGCGAATATCGAGGCTTTATGCCGGGAAGTGGCACGGGATATTATTCGCAATTAGAACAAAATCAGACGGCACTCGAAGATACTCAGCTTGCTTTAAGCGAAGCTAAAACCAGGCTTGAATCGGTTAGAAGTCAATTATATAGAGAGGAGTCTAGGGCAACTGATCAGTTGTCTCGTGTGCGTACTAAGCACGACGAACGAATAGACACGTTACAAACTCGTTTAGATGATTTGGTATTTCGGTATACCGATAATCATCCGGATGTGATCGAAACTCGTAGACAGTTAAAGGTACTGGAAGAGTTGAGAAATAAAGATCTAGCCTCTTATTCAGTGAAAGAAATTTTAGTTAATAATGCGGTTTATCAAGATCTGAAGTCAACTGTCAACCAGCTAGATAACGAGGTTGCTTCACTTACTGTCCGTGAAAAACGTTACGCAGATAAAATTGCTGAGTTGCAACATAGGTTAGACACCGTACCAGATGTCGAAGCAAAACTAACGGCATTAACACGTAATTATAATATTACCAAAGAAAAATACGAGCAGCTCTTGTCACGTAAAGAGAGCGCGCAAATTTCTCAGAGTGTCGGTGATTCATCTGACGAGATTAAATTTCGTATTATTGATGCGCCAAGAGTTCCATTAAAACCATCGGGCCCACCAAGAGTGCTATTTTTAACTGTGGTGCTTATTTTTGGTTTAGGCAGTGGTGTTGCGGTTGCCTTTGGTTTAAGTCAGATTACTCCTGTGATTTCGTCGACCAGTCAATTACATCAAATATTGGAATATCCGGTATTGGGTGTGGTGTCCGCCAGTAAAGTATCTGGTCTTGCTGATAAAGCAAAAAGCCGAACAAGGTGGTTCTATCTATTCAGTGGTTCACTGCTAATGTTATTTATGGCGTTTGTTGCTATTAGTTCTTTTCCTGTAGCGCATGAACGATTAATGCAAGCCGTGACCGTTGTAATACAAGGGAGCGACCTTCTAAAAGAATGGTTTAGTGTTTTGATTCGTGAGGTGAATTTCTAGTGAGCACAATTGAAAAAGCGATGGGGAAGCTTAAAGACGCCCCAAAACAGAAAGATAATGTGTCACGTTTTGCTGATGAAGCGTCGGATTTAGGTCAACAACAGTCCGAGATGACCAATCACACCAACTCGATTAAAGCTGGCCAGCCGTTATCAACCGAAGCGACTCCATTTAGCTCTGAGCCAGACGACGAAAAAGAAAAGCTTTATATTGATCGGGCTCATTTGACTAGATTAGGCGTGATATCGCAAGGGAACGATATCAATGAAAGATTGATGAAAGATGAGTTTCGAACCATTAAGCGCAAGCTTCTTAATAGTGCGTTTGGTGGAAGCTCAGAATATCTGGCTAATGGCAATTTAGTCATGGTTACTAGCGCCAATATGAATGAAGGCAAAACATTTGTTGCGATAAATCTAGCGATGAGTATTGCCTCTGAAAAAGATAAAACAGTGTTGCTTGTCGATGCTGATGTTCTAAGTCCAAGTGTTGCTCAAATACTTGAATTTGGAGACAAACCAGGGCTTACCGATTATCTTCTCGGTAATGTTGACGATGTTTCTAAAATCATTTATCAAACATCAATTCCTGGTCTTAGGATTATGCCAGCAGGAGAATATCATGATTTAAGCAATGAACTTTTATCAAGTGATAGGATGGCTGCCTTAACTCAAGAGTTGGCTACTCGCTACCCTGACCGAATGATCGTGTTGGATTGCCCACCGATTTTAGGTGTGGTGGAAACCGTGACTTTATCGAGTTTAGTTGGGCAAGCTGCAGTGGTTGTCGAGCAAAATAAAACCAAAGTAGCAGACGTTAAACAGGCAGTGTCATTGTTGAATAGTGAGATGTCAATAGGGTTCATTATCAATAAAACTTTGAAGAAAGCGGATTATGGATATGGCTATGGATACGGCTACGGATATGGCGCGAAAGACAAGAAAGCCTAGTGTTTTTCTTGTTGGAATGATATCAACATTGGTGAGTGGCAATCTAGCGGCTGCGGATGTGCTGATTTCCCCTTTTGTGCAAGGCGGTGTGACCTTTACTGATAATGTTGACCTTTCTAGCTCTGGTCAACAAAGCAGTGAAATATTGACACTTACCGCAGGAATTGATCTTAATATTGACGGTAATGACGGCAACTTATTGTTGGCGTATCAAGCCAATCAGTTGGCTTATTCACATGATTCGAATGAAAACGAATTGTATAATCAGCTCACATTTACCGCTGATAAAGGCCTCTTTGATTCAGGCTTTGCTGTGGATGCTTTTGCGTCGATAGATAACATTGCTCGTTCTATTTTGCAAAACGCTAGTGAGGATATTTATACGGGCGACACAGTAGAGACTAAGTCTTTTGATACTGGTGTTTCTTATCAGAGTAATCCGACGGGTGTGGTGGATCTTTATAGCCGAATCGCTGGAGGCATGTATGCTTACGATGATGGTGAAGGCGATTACAATACGTACAGTGCTGTGATAGATTTTTCCGAAGGTGAGCGAATTAAAGACTATTTTTGGCAATTAAATTATTCTGGAACTAGAAATGTGGGACAAGAGAGTTCTAATCGTTCGAGTTTGCAAACTTTAGATCAAGAGTTGGGTATACAACGAGGTAAAGGGCTTAGCCCATTTCTACGTTCGTATTATGAGAAGTATTCTAGCGAAGCAAGCGATGAAACGACAGAGTTTTCAAGCTGGGGCATCGGTTTGCGCTACTACATTCATGACGACTCTTATTTAGAATTTAGTCGAGACTTTGCTCTGGATGACGATAGTGACGACTATTGGCAAGGTGCCGTGCATTTAAACCCGACGTCGCGTACATCTTTCAACTTTGAATATACCAATCGTTTTTATGGTGATGCTTATGAATTTAACTTAAGTCATCGTAGCCGTCGGTTAACTAATGAAATTAGCTATACAGAAGAAGTGACCAATTACGACCGTGATATTTTTGTTGAAGGTGAATCAATAGAAGAGTTAACACTAGATCGCCAATTGGCATGGACGACTACGTTGAACCTGCGTCGTAGTACGTTTTCTGTTCAGATTAGTGGTGGCAAAACATCGCCAATCAATGAGTCATCACTCAACTCAGACACCATAACATATGGCAGCCGTATTGAGCTGTCGCATAACTTGACTCGAAAAATGTCATTGTCATCAAGTTTTAGCTATGACTACTATCAATTTGATCAAGATGTGTCTAATCCACAGAAAGATTATTATCGAATTTTGGATCTTGGATTATCACGCCAATTTGCCCGAGATTTTTCTATGGACGTTACACTTACCCACCAGAATAAATCGTCTTCAGAAGACGATGGTTACAAAGAAAATAAAATTGATTTAAGTGTAAGGAAGAACTTTTAATTATGTATGAGTCTTATTTTGAGTTGTCAGGAAAACCCTTTAAGCTGAGTCCCGATCCGAATTTTTTTTATGCTAGCCCTCATCATGGTAAGGCGATTTCTTATTTGCGCTACGGCTTAGAATTGGGTGAAGGTTTTATTGTTATTACGGGACCTATCGGTACCGGAAAAACAACGATTGGACGCAGCTTGTTAGCTTCACTGAATGACTCTATTGTTGCTGCTCAAATTGCTACCAGTAGTCTGTCACCAGAAGAGTTAGTGAAAATGGTCGCAGCCGAATTTGGTATACAAGTAGAAGGACTCACTAAGGCTGATATTCTTATCAGGCTTGAACATTTTTTGGGCAATTTGCATCTCAAGAATAAGCGTGCATTGCTGATTATTGATGAAGCGCAAAACCTCTCTTCGGATACGATTGAAGAGTTAAGAATGTTGTCGAATTTTCAGGTGGATGATAAACCGTTGATCCAAAGCTTTCTGCTAGGACAAGAAGAATTAAAACCGATTATTGAATTACCGCAAATGGAACAGTTTAGGCAAAGAATTATTGCCTCTTGTCATCTTAAAGCCTTCTCAAAAGAAGAAACTCGCGACTATATATTGCATAGACTGAAACAAGTAGGGTGGGCGAATAAACCTGGACTACCGGATGTGATATTCGAGCCTATAACCAATTATACTCAAGGTATACCGCGTAAAATTAATCTATTTATGGATAGACTTTTCCTGTTTGCTTTTATGGAAAATATTACCGAGATTAATGTTGGTCATGTAGAAAGTATGATCAAAGAGATGGGAGGAGAATTATCCGGAAGCCTTCAAGCACCATCCGCAAAACAAGTGCGTAAACATACTAGCAGACGCAACGCGTTATCATTGTCAATAGATGGCGCGGATAGTGGTTATGATGTCTCTAAGCAGCATAAAATCCTATTTGATGTGACCCGTATTTTAGATGATGTAGTGTATAGAAAAACGTTGACTATAAAACATCTCGATAAACTGATTCGAGAGAAGCGGAAAATACTATCAAATTCCACTGACGATCCATTTGATAAACGCTTAGCCGAAAGTAAATTACCGGAAAATAAATTTGCCGATAGTGAATTAGCTAATAGGCACTGGTTTAAGCAATTAACTAAAGATCAACAATCAGACTGATTTTTATCTCATATCGGCACAGTTTGGTTGAAAAACATACTAGCGGCGGCTAAATGGTTTTCTTTTAACCATTTAGCTCAAACAAACCTTAAAAATCGAATAAAAACCAGATATTATGTTCGGTCCAAGTTACGCTTAGGTTCAATGTAACTTAAGCTATGATATGAAAGGCCTTGCCATTTATATGTTTCATTTACTGTTTTTATTTAATTATTTTAGGTGAGTTTCGTGCGTAAGAGTGTGTTAGTTATTTGTACCGGAAATATATGTCGCTCCCCCTATGCGGAATCAAAATTAAAGCAGTTATTACCGGGTTCAATTATTGAGTCGGCAGGCTTAGCAACTAAAGTTAGCCGTTTGCAAGGAAAACCAGCTAATGCGGTAGCGATTAAGACCGCTGAAGAAAACGACGTTGATATCAGTCAGCATAAAGCCAACCAATTGACTGATGAACTAGTGGATAAATACAATATTATTCTGGTGATGGAACAAGATCAGATGGATGAAATTATTGACAAGTTTCCTGCTGCAACACACAAAACCTTCTTATTTGGTCAGTGGATAGATGTAAATTGTATTGACGACCCTTATCGACAAGGTAAGCATGTATTTAGGTACGTGTTTTCTACCATAAATAAAGCCGCTGAAGAGTGGGCAAAAAAGTTAGCGTTATTTTAACGTAACCTTGTTGTATCACTCACATCCATTATTCATTGATTAATTTTACCAACTAATTCGTTACTAGTGTTACCACAAAAAGTAATCCTTTATAGTACAGCAGTAACCTTTCTGGTTTACTGTTGTTGTTTGTATCCGTTCCTCTTTTTTCTTAATTGTCAGCATCATATATAAAGTATTTATTGTTGCTCAGTCCATTTATTCTTCTAGCCATACACATCAAGTTATATCTACCTGCCATGTAATTTTAATACATGAATGAAAAAATAGTTCTTATACAAATGCTAAGTATTAAAGTGAAAATTTAATCTATTGAATAGCTTTAGTCATTTTTCATGTTTTACCGTTATTTAGTGGTAATTGTTACGTTGTTTGTTGCGCAATAGTTGTGGTTGTTAACATTTAAGTCTCATCTTTGAAACATAAGGTCAATAATCATACTATTCTGTTGAGTTTATGAGAGATACATCACACAATGGTTTTGTAGTTTATATACGGAAATTAAACACAAACTTTCGGCTAAGAATCGAAATTAGTTATATAAGAAGCAATAAAGTTTCTGATTATAGAATTGAGATGTGTAGTTGTTAGCGCATTAGGAGCTAAAAACCTAAGGGCGGTAGCGTACTTAAACGAGAGTTTTACTAGGGATTAATTATGTTGTATGTCGAACGGATTCGAAACTACGGAGAAGAAGCGTCTTCTGCCTACCGTATCTTTGATATTGCTTTAATTATATCGATTCTGTGTGTTTCTTCTATTATTTATATTGGAGAAGTTGACCACAGTTATTTGCTTGTCGCTCTCACTGCTGTCGCTTTGTTTACCGTCATTGCAGAGCTGACGGGTGTCTATCGTTCCGTCCACCCATGCCCACTGCGCGAAACCCTTGTGCTTATTTTTATTTCTTGGTTTCTTTGCGCTACTGCCCTTCTATTTACTGCCTTTATTTTTAAATCTACCGATGTATATTCTCGAGTCGTAATGGGGGCGTGGTTCTCTTTCACACCTATTACGCTAGTCGCTTGGCGTTGGTTAAATAAACAGGTGGTTAAGTTTTATAACAGAAACAATGACTATAAACAGAAAACAGTCATTATTGGTGCCACCGCATCAGGGTTACAACTTGCAGAAGAAATACAAGAAAATACAGATTTAGACTTAAAACTGATTGGTATCTACGATGATCGACCATTAGAGCGTCTAAATCTTGACCCTGAAGATATGCCCGTCATGTACAAAGGCTCGATTGATGACGCTTTACAATTGGCTAAGTCGAGCAGTATCAAAAATGTGTATGTTACTTTACCACTAGAAGCCTCTAAACGAATCAAACAAATACTGCATCATTTTAGTGATAGCGCGGCAAAAGTTCATATAGTACCTGATTTCTTTGTATATGATTTGATGCAAGCTAAATGGGGTAACGTTGGCTCACTAGCTACGCTTAGTGTTCATGATACGCCTTTTTATGGGTCAAGCCGTTTTATGAAACGGATACAAGATTTACTGATTTCCTCAATTATTATTTGCTTAATTAGCCCAGTACTGATTGCGGTTGCAATTGGTGTAAAACTCTCTTCTAAAGGGCCTATTTTATTCAAACAGCAGCGCTACGGATTGGATGGTCGTTCTATCTCTGTTTGGAAGTTCCGCTCAATGAGTACCATGGAAAATGGTGCGGTGGTGAAACAAGCCACTCAAAATGACCCTCGCGTTACCCCTTTTGGTCGCTTTATTCGCAGAACTTCTCTTGATGAATTACCACAGTTTTTTAATGTGCTGACGGGCCAAATGTCGATCGTCGGACCGAGACCTCATGCTGTTGCACATAACGAAGAATATCGAGGCTTAGTTGACAAGTATATGTTACGTCATCACGTTAAACCGGGTATTACTGGTTGGGCGCAAATAAATGGTTATCGTGGTGAAACCGATACATTAGATAAAATGGAAAAACGTATCGAGCATGACTTGATCTACATTCGAAATTGGTCTTTGTGGCTTGATATCAAAATTATTTTCCTTACGGCTTTTAAAGGTTTTGTAAGCAAGACCGCTTACTAAACATTTTGTTGTTATATCTTGTTGTATTACATATTGGGTGAAAAATGCACAAACAGATTTATAAACTGATCATACTTTTTTTTCTTTGTACTTCTGCTGTGTATGCCAATACAGGCTACGTATTATCAGCAGGGGATACGATTCGTATTTCAGTTTATGGTGAGGAAGATTTGACCTTTGAAGAGCTTATTATCGACAGTAGCCAGAGTTTTGATTTTCCATATTTAGGTATTCTCAGCACCAGAGGTAAGACATTAAAGCAAGTTCAGCAGATGATTACCGACGGATTATTGGGTGATTATTTAGTTGACCCTAAAGTGAATGTTAGCATTATCAAATATCGCAATGTTTATGTTAATGGTGTGGTGAACAAACCCGGAGCGTATGAATATCAACCTGAGCTTACTGTTGAAAAAGCCATTACATTAGCCGGTGGGTTTATGGCCAAATATCGCAAAACCAAAGGTATTTATTTAACAAAAAATGAAGAAGTAAAAGGGCTAAGTGATGATCAAATTAAGAGACTATTAAAAGAGCGTGAAACCGTTTCTGTCACCGAAACAGTTAATCCTGGTGACACAATTTATGTGGTTAGTTCGTTTTGGTGATTCGACTTAGTGCAGGTCCCGTGGGTTACTACTTTAATTTAATTACTTATTTAGGTTTTTCATGCAACAGATATTAGAAGAAAAAAAACGGTCAACTGAAGAATTAGTAGACTTGTCGCATTATTTTAAATTATTGAAAAATAGTTGGTTTTATATTCTATTGTTTACAACGCTAGTGACTGGCCTTGCTGTGTTGGTGGCATTGTCTCTTACGCCTAAATATACTGCCACCGCGACATTGCTGATCGAAGCAAAACAAAAACAAGTTGTTTCTATTGAAGACGTGGTGGGAATTGATAGCACTCAAGCCGAATATTACCTTACTCAGTTTGAAATATTAAAATCTAATAGCATTGCCGAAAAAGTGATTAAGTCACTAAAACTCGATGAAATTCCGGAGTTTAATGCAACACTTCGAAATGATAAGTCAATATTAGATGATATCAAGGCGTTGCCACTGATTGCTTCACTGCTCAACAAAAAAGCAGTGAAAGCACCGAGTGAAGAGGCAGTTAGACAATCAGTCTTAGGTACGTTTAAAAGTAAATTATCGATATCTCCTTTACGTAAAACCCAGTTAGTTAAAATTAGCTTTACCTCCGAAGACCCAAAACTTGCGGCGCAAATTGCTAATGCGGTTGGTTACGCTTATATAGATATTAATTTGGAAGCACGTTTATCCGCCACTCAATACGCCTCGGGGTGGATCACTGAGCGTTTAACTGCGTTGAAGTCTGAACTGGCAAGTTCGGAAAAAGCGTTATCAGACTTTTTAGTTGAAGAAAAACTTATTGATGATAGCGGAATCGACGCACTGGCTAGTCAAGAGTTGTCTAACCTAACTACGCGCTTATCTGAAGTACGTGACCGACGTATTGAAGTTGAATCTGCTTATACGGCTCTTCGAACAACTAATGCTACGGATATTTCGGCTATCTCCTCTATCCCGAGTATTTCATCTCATCCTCAAGTAATTTCTATTCGCCAAGCTGAAATTGAAGCCACTAATGACGTTCAACAACTTGCTAAACGCTACGGTCCTAAGCATGACAAAATGCAAGAAGCTATTGCTAAGTTAAAATCTGTACAGGCTCAATCGAGTAGTATCATTAAGAAACTTATCAACGGTATAGGCAAAGAGCTGCAAGCCGTTCGTAAACAAGAAGCGTTAATTTCTTCCGAAATTAATAGTCGAAAAGGTGAGTTTCAACAGATTACTTTGAAAAAGAGTCAATACGAAGCCTTGAAAAGAGAGGTGGAAACGAACAGAAACGTATTGAATGTATTCTTAAATAGACAAAAAGAAACCACGGCCACCAGTGATTTCCAATCGGCCAATGCACGTTTTACCGATCAAGCGCTTATTCCTCAATTCCCTAGTGCACCGAAGAAAAAACTCATTGTTGCTTTGGCTATTGTCGTAAGTCTTGGCTTTGCGGTAGTAATGGTCTTTATTGTTGACGCGATGAAAAATACCATTGAGTCGATGAAGAACTTTGAGGATAATTTTGGCTTGATGCCTTTAGGTGGATTACCAAAAATTAAAAGCAAAAAATTTAGGAAAAAGCCACTCGATAACAGTCTCTTTTTTGATTCGAAGTATGGCGTGTTTATTGAGTCAATCCGTTCTATACGTACTTCGCTTATGCTTAGCTTGATGGACTCTGAAAATAAGAAAATTGCGATTACTTCATCTGTAGCAGAAGAAGGTAAAACAACTTTGTCTATTAACTTAGCAATGTCCTTTGCTAAAGTAGAAAAAGTACTATTAATTGATTGTGATTTACGTAAACCTTCCATTGCTTCGCGTTTTGGTTATAAAAAGTACCAACAGGGGCTTACCAATCATCTATTGATGGGCTCACATTTAGATGATTGTCTCCTGTCTGATGAGCAATCTGGCTTAACGATTTTGCCTGCGGGTATGGTAACTCCAAATCCACAAGAGCTACTAAGCTCGAAAGCGTTTGCCCAATTATTAACGACATTGGAAAGCAAGTTTGACCGAATTGTCATTGATACGCCTCCAACTTTGCCCGTGAGTGATTCTTTAATTGTTAGTCAGTTAACGAAATCAGTGTTGTTAGTTACTAAAGCAAATTCAACTAAGCAACAAGTTGTTCGAAGCGCGATATCGAAATTGCTTGCTCACCATATAAAAATTGACGGGGTAGTGATTAATCAGGTTAACGCAAAAATCGCTCTGTCTGATTATGGTTATGGCGAATACAGTCAGTACGGCGACGCTGCTAACTAGCGCACTTAATTGAAGTGGATTCGTCTACTTTATCTTTTTAGAAAATAACAATTAGAAGTTGGATATGAAAAAAAGTAGACGCATTCTAGGGTTAGAATTCTGTACGGAAAATGTAGATAACATAGTGGATATCATTGTTAATGAACAAGTGCTTAGTACTCGTGAAGACCAACGGACTTTAACTCAGCAGCAATCGCCTAGAGAATTGCAGCTATTGGTCACGCCGAATGTCGACCATGTTGTTACTATGACAAAAGACCCGCAGTTTAAAGAGTTATGTCAAAATGCATGGTTACTTACCGCCGATGGCTTCCCCGTAGTGAAACTGCTCAGATATTGTGATGTGGATATTCCAGGACGTATTACTGGCGCTGATTTATTCCCAGCGATAATGGATAGACTTACCGTTGATGTCCATAGTCCATTTTTTGTCTGTTCTTCTACTCAAACTGCTGAGTTTTTGTCTAATTGGCTTAACAATAATGGCTTTTCAAACGCTGAGCAGCGTGTGGTTGTCCCCGATTTTGGTTTCGAAAACGATCCGTCGTATAACCAACAACTTATACAACAGATTAACGCATTAGATACTACGCATCTGTTTTTTGGTGTTGGTGCTCCTAAATCAGAAAAATGGATGTATACCTATCGAAATGAGCTTCCGAACATGCTTGGTTTTGGTTTTGGTGCAGGGCTGGATTTTTTTGCTGGTGTAAAAAAACGTGCACCGCTATGGGTACAAAATATTAAAATGGAATGGTTTTGGCGTTTATCTAGCGAGCCTAAACGTCTTGCTAAACGATATCTTGTTAACTCTTGGGTGTTCTTAGGCGTTGCATTAAAGGAAATGAAACAGCACAAAAGGGGCTTAAGTTAATGGATTTTCACAACGATAGACATCCTGATTTAATTATTGATTGCACTCATTTGGGACGCCATACCACTGGATTAGAACGTATCACAGAAGAATTGTTTTCTGCTGAAGCTCTGTCATTAGAGAGGCAGTCTGCTGATAAGTTTACTAGTGAAGACAGTATTGCCAGTAAAGAGGGTTCGGCTCAACCAAACGACAACAGTAAAATTCAACATGTCCGAGGTGGAAATATCGGGTTGATGATAATCCAGCAGTGGTTTGGAATGGTCATTGGGGCATTGCGTCATACGAAAGCCATTGTGATTACTCCGGGCTTTCCACCTAGTATTTTATTGTCGTTATTAACTGGTAAGAGAGTTATTCCCTATATTCACGATCTGTTTTTGTTAACTCGCACTGAAGAGCTGAATTTTAGAGCAAAGTATTACATGAGGCCGTCGCTTGCTTTTGCCGTTCGACATTTAGACACTTTTTTTGTTAATTCGATAAAAACCAAAAACGAATTGATACCATTTTGTAAAAAAGATGCTGAAATCATTACTTATCGACCCAAAGTGAGAAATGTTTTTGCGGTCGAAAATAACCACTCACGCTATGAAGAGTTTGAGTTAAACAAACTGAAAATACTAATGATTGGTACCGTGGAACCTCGTAAAAACTATTCAGGGGCAGTCCGCTTATTCAATGCCTTGCGACAAAAATTAGGCGACAATATAGAGTTACATATTGTTGGTCGTATAGGGTGGGGAGAAGATGCCGATCTGCTTCAATCGACACAAGGTATCGTCTGCCATGGTTACGCAAGCAGTGACACAGTAAAAGATCTTATCGCTCAATGTTCATTCTTTCTTTCTACATCACATGATGAGGGGTTAGGGTTACCTTTATTAGAAGTTCAATATGGCGGGATTGCCGTAGTAGCATCTGATATCGAAGTTTACCGTGAAGTGCTAGGCAGCAGTGGATTGCTGATTGATTTAGATAAGGTTGACCACGCAGTCGAGCAAATTATTACTCAGTTTAGCGATCCAACTTGGCTTGCTACTGCAGCAGAACAATCTTGTGCAAACGTGATGTCTTGGAATCAAGAAGCGGAAAAAGACCAGCATGTTGTTTTGCAACGATTAAAAGGACATAAATCGTGAATAAAAAGCCGGTTATTTTAGTCAATCATCTTTTGGAACCAGGCAACAAAATTTCTGGTATTTCCAATTATCTATTTTATCTGTTGAATAAACTCCTGGATAGTGAGCAATTTACTTATGTAATGCTAACTTGTTGGGATGAAAATAAGTTACCAGATATGTTAAAAGGAAAAGGACTGACGGTGGTTACCTTGCCGTATATTGAGTCTACCCCGAAGAATATCTTGTCCCAGTTTAGCCGAGTAAGGAAGTATGCTCGCCAATATAAGGTGGATTTGGAGTTTAATCCAAATCCTTTAGCTGGTATCGATGGACCCGGAATGCCTCCGTTAGTTAATGTGGTTCACGACTTGTATTTTGATGTTTCTCCTTCGTCATACAAATTTCATCATCGTCTTTGGTGGAGAATGTTTTTTCCATCGACCTTAAAGAGAGCAAAAAAAACCATTTGTGTATCTAATAATACTCAAAATGACCTGATTAAATACCATGAAAAATTTCGACATAAAACGACGGTCGTGAAAGAAGCCGCCTGTTTGAATGGTGAATTTGTGCATCGGGAAAGAGAAGACTACGGTTTATTCGTCGCAAGTGTATCACCGAATAAAGGGGCGGAAGTTCTCATTAGAGCGATGAAGCTACTGGAATATCGAGGTACACCAGTAAAGATAATTCATACGGGAAGAGATCCTGTCGGATATTTAACCACGTTTGCTAATCAATATGGTCTGAAAGAAGGGCCTTTTACTGTGGGTTATTTATCAGAACAACAATTAGTCGAAAAATACTCTAAAGCTAAATTTTTGGCCTTTCCGTCGTTTTACGAAGGATTCGGATTACCAGTATTGGAAGCGCAGAAATATGGTGTACCAGTTATTGCTACCGATATTGCGGTACTAAGAGAAGTGGCAGGGCAAGGCGCTCAGTTTTTTCCATTAGGCGATGCAGAAGCGCTTGCTGACTCGATAGCAAATGTAATCAGTAATCCAGAACAGTTTGAAGACTTATCCAATAAAGCCACTCAAAACGAATCTCAGTTTAGTTGGACTAAAGCAGCGAAGCAGACGGAACAAGTATTTTTGAATGCAATCTAAAGAAAGTTAGGGAAAGAATGACCATGAATGGAATACATAGATTAATATCCATACATCCTTTTGATCCTACAGGAACAAAAGTAGGTGGGATAGAGACTCATATACGTCATGTAATTAAATTAGCACCGCAAAATATTGACCTAATTTTTGTTGGCGTAGATGAAAGTAACACGCTTGAATTGGGGAAATTAGTGGCATTAAAAAGTTCGACTGGGCGTGAATACCAATTTCTACCTGTTATGCATACGCAGCGTCAAGAGATTAATAAAGTCGCCAGTAACGTATTTCAATCTTTAACCTTTAACTATTTTATGGCGCTATTAAAGTATCGAAAGAAATTAAAAAGCCTGTATAAAGAACAAAAGTCGACAGTTGAAATTCAACGGTATGAATTTTCTTGGATATGTAAATTATTGGGTTTCGATCATGTGTTACTTACTCATGGTGATATTCCCAAGGGCAGTAATTTCGACTCCCTTATTAGTAAACTATGGTTTATTAATAAGTTTAATGAGAAACGCGCCATTCTTTCTGCTAATAAAGTTATTTCTGTTAGCTCAGCGCAAACAGAAAGGCTCAAAAAAGATTACCCTCGAAAAGCGCAAGATATCAATTATATGACGGTTAGCGTTGATGACACGTTATTTAAACCGACCCCTTATGATTGTTCAGATGGAATACTTAAATTGGCCTTCGCAGGACGTTTAGATATTTTTAAACGTCCAGACATGATGTTTGATATCGTCGGCATACTGTCTAAGAAACTGGATGGTAAAGTTGAGTTTCACTATGTCGGTGTATCTGATACTAATCAATTCCCTGAATACCAGAAAGTAAAAGACAAAGTTATTTTGCATGGCTATAAACAGTCGGCAGAAATATCACAACTTTGGCCACAAATGCATGTCGGTTTAGTCACTTCAACGTTTGAAGGATGGCCAGTTTATGTGATGGAAGCGGTATGCAGTGGTCGTCCTGTCGTTTCGTTAAAGTTAGATCAAATGGCCAACACATTTGAAGATGGGCAGTGCGGCACTATGCTCTCTGTCAATCAAGATGATGCAGCAGACCTAATGGCCGATGAGATATTAAGCGTCTGGGAAAAGATTCAAAAAGGCTCAATCACACCTGAAAGCGTTAACGCTAAGATATCGCCTTTTAAAGCCAGTAAGCAAATGAACCGGTTATTTGAAATGCATCTGGGTTTAGTATGATATCGAGATATTGTGTATTCTTTTCGTTTGTTATTTGTATCACCAAACAAATTCAAGCAGCAATTCAATTGAAATATGATGGTTAGATAGATTACTTATGTTAATTAAACGCTCATTACAATTCCTGCCTGCTCAGCTGTTTGCACCTTTAGCGCAATTTGCTTCTATTATTGCTTGGACGTATTACTGCTCGGCTGAAACGATAGGCTTAATTACATTATTTGCTGTATTTCAAGAGTTAGCACAAAAAATCGTATTTGGTTGGTGGGCTCATTATACTATTCGTTATTATGGTGAATCAGAAGAAAGTTGGTGTGACTCTGATTTATTTCTTGTTTTGTTAACCGCTATACAAATAGTCCTCTCATTTTTCACTTTATGGTTTTGGTTTGGTTCAGAGTTCAGTTGGGCATTTTATAGCTTCGTTGCCTTTTATATGGCTTTGAGAAGTTTGAATCAATATTTTTCCGTTATGTTCTCAATAAAAGGAAAAGCTATTGGTTTTAATATTTGCTCGCTGTCTGGTCCTTGTGTTGGCTTGTTGATTAGTTTGATTTTATTAGAAAATTTTGGCGATGACATAATTTATCTTATCGTAGGTTTTATTATTGGTGAATGTTTATCTATCGCTTATTTTTGCGCTACGTCCAACCTTGTTTTTAAGATGATATCCAAAAGTGTTATACACAAGGCTTTCTCTTATGGTGTTCCATTATTGGTTGCTGGTATTTTCTCTTGGAATGCATTGAACATTTCTAGATTCGTTGTGGAATGGAACTTGGGGCTAGCCGCTGTTGGTGAATTTGCCGTCGGTTTTGGTTTAGGTCAACGAGCGGCCAATTTAGCGTCAATGCTCGTTTCTCCAGCTGCTTTACCATTAGCGATGAAAAAAATGAGAGACGAAGGCGAAAAAGCGGCAATGCAACAGCTAGGCGATAATTTTTCACTTTTGATAGCGGTAATGTTGCCTGCATTAGTAGGCGTTTATATGATTAAAGATGAATTTTTACCTTTAGCAATTTCTGAAAATTTTCAGGCATCCGCTCTGTTGACTTTTCCTTGGGCTCTATTATCCGGTGGTCTTTTTGCGGTCATTTATCATTATTGTAATCATTATTTTTTGGTGGTTGCGAGAACCAAGCCATTAATTTTAGTTGATTTAACTTTGGCCGTTGTTGTCGCTTTCAGCTCTTGGTGGATGGTTGGTGCATTTGGCTTTGTTGGTGGAGTCATTTCTATGGTTATTGCTTCCGGTGCGGTAATGTTGGCAATGCTCGTATATCTAGTTGGCTTTAGGGGTTTAATTTTTCCGTTTAAATCATTTTTTATAACCGGTTTGTCTGTTTTAACCATGTCTTTAGGCATCGAAGCGTCACGAGATCTCGTACCAAGTGGTTGGCTGGGCGTTATCTCGTTAGTTTTGTTAGGTTCGACTATCTATATCTTAGTTATGTATCCGTTTTATAAAAAAGGGGATGTACTAAAATATGCTTAGTGAATACGATGAAGACTTACCTAGATTGGCCTTTATTTTTTTTGCAGCTTCTGTAATTTCGTTGATTACGTTGTCATCTGATGTGTTAATGCTATTTAATTATCCATTTGGAGATTCTTACGCTAGTTTTATATATAAATTACACCCTCAGTTTTATTTTATATTTCTTTGTTTTACTATGGTTTTTGTTAAGCAAGGGCTTCCTGGTATAAAAAATATTTTGTTGGTGAAAACCATATTTTGGTGGTTAGTTATTTGTATCTTATGTTTTTTATACGTCACCATTATTTTAAAGCAACCAATGACTATAATCATTACTACTTGGTTGTGTCCTATGCTGATGTTAGCTATATATTTTCATTGTTCTATGTCACAGAAAAAATTTCTTCATAAGGTTTGTATTTATATAATTACCATCAATGGGGTGATCTCAATCTATGAGTATGTTTTCTCTCATCATATTATTCCTAAAAATTATTTTTCAGTGTTAGAGGGAGAATTGCTGGATATTAGCGAATGGGATTTTTCTCGTTCGGTAGCATTATATGGACATCCATTGACAGCAACAATGATTGCTGCTCTAACTGTAATAGGTTTGACCGCTCGATCGCGAGTAATAGCCTTAACTAAATTAGAAAAGATATGTTTAGTTACCTCTTGGGCGTCATTACCTGCCTTTGGAGGTAGAACAGCCATTGCTGTAACTATAGTTCTGGTCGGTTGCATGGGGGTGTCTTCGTTAACTAAAACGCTAAAGCAAGGTATTAGTCATAGAAATATAATTTTTTTCTTGGTATCCCTATTTTCAATGCCTCTCATAATATTATTTGCTTATAATCTTGGTCTATTTGACAATCTATTAGCTCGTATCAATGATGATAATGGTAGTGCTGAAACACGGTTAGTTGCATTACAAATTTTATTTGATACTCCAATCTCGTCGGTATTATTTGGTGATTACGATAAAGAGTTATTCGAAAGGCAAGTCTTTTTTGGTACTACTTATGGTGTGGAGGTTTTTTGGATCGCTATTATCTTAAGTTGGGGGTGTATAACATCAGTGCCATTATTTGCGTTGCTTTTATATTTATCCAAATTACTCATAAAATATATTGGTAATTATATTATTTGGGTATGTGTTGCATTTGCTTTAATACTTTCATCAGGTGTAGGGTTGAGTGTTAAAACATTATTGCTTTCGCAGTTTCTTATGGTGACTTTATTTGTTGTAAGCGGTGCTATTAATATCCATGACGATTCTTATGATTAGTGTATTATAAAGGTTCTGTTTTGTGGTGGTAATTTGTTTTAATATCTAGTTGTTATATTTATTTTTAAGATCGCTCTATATAAAATTTTTAATGCGTAAGATGTAGGTAAGTTCAATGGAATCTAGGTTTTTTGGAGGTTAACATGCTATTTAGTATTAATAATTATCGTGCGTTTTCTATATTATTAATAGTCTTGTCTCATTGTTATTGGATTTCAGGGTGGCAAGCGGATTCTTCTTTAGATATTTTTGTTAAACATTATATATCCGGTGGGACATTCTTCTTTTTATTTATTAGTGGTTACCTTTTTGGTTGCGTTTGGTTAGATAAATTTAATTATTTAAGGTTTTTGAAATTGAAGCTTGTTAACATTGGTTCACCATACATAGCAATTTCATTGCCAGTTATTATTTTAGCTATCATTACAAAGCAACCGTACGGCGAATATTTTTTTGACAACAATACAGGTTTATGGAGTGAAGTCGTTAAGCCATTTTTCATGTATTTGTTGTATGGTCGAGTTTTAACTGGATATTGGTATATTCCTTTTATATTTTTAGTGTTTTTGATTAGCCCACTACTTATTCGTTTTTGTAGAACTGAAACCAAAACTCAAACAATATGCTTGTTAATCTTATACTCGATTTCACTTTTTGTTTGGCGAGCAGAAGATAACATGAATCCAATTCAAGCACTGTTTTATTTTATACCGGTATTTTTATTAGGGTGTTATTGCCAAATACATGCATCTTGGATATCAGTACATCAAGGTGCTCTTATAAAAATCTGTTTCTTTTTTTCTATTATTTTTATGGTTATTCAGGTGTATTTTTTGGATGTACCAGGAAATCTACATAAACCTATGTTTTCTTATCAAGGTGCAAATATCAATTCTATTGAACGTAGTTTTCTAGCCGTTTTGATGTTTTTAGTTTTAGAACGTTATATGAACTATCGGGTAGCAATTCTTGACTACATTGCCAAAGCTAGCTTTAGTATCTATTTATTACATCCTTTGATCATCGCAATTTATAAAAGGGCTGTTGGGCTTGAATATGACTCATTTTTATATTTTTTATCTTTAACGACGCTTGTCTTTTGTTGTTGTTGGGCGGTAGCACTCACCGGTAAAAAATTGATTGGTCGCCACTCTAGATATGTTTTAGGGTAAAATTAAATGAAAGACGACTATAAGTATTATTTCGAGAATGTCCGTGCGTTAGGGATGTTCCTAATCGTTTTAGGGCATGTCTTATTCTTATCCGATCTTAAAATAGATGATATATTTGAGTTTTTATTTTTAAATATAGTTTTTGATGGTACAGTCCTTTTTGTTTTTATCTCTGGATATTTTTTCTGTTTTTCCACTTTGAAGAATTTCAATTATAAAGTGTTTATACGTCAAAAATTTTATGTTATCGCTATTCCTTATATTGTTATGTCTTTTCTACCTACGGTATATTGGATTATTAAGCAGCCTAATATCTATGACGGATTTTTCTTACCCTCGGGCAATGAATGGTTTGATGTTTTTTTTGTTCCTTTTTTAAAGTACTTATTAACAGGAAAAGCTCTTACCGGTTATTGGTTTATGCCTTTTATTTTAGTTGTTTTTTTATTGTCGCCATTGTGGCGGTATTATGCTAATTGTGATGTGCTATATAAAATTTTGATTTTGATTTTTTTTGTTTTAATTTCTATTTTTTCACATAGATCTATTGATAATATTAATAATTTTCAGTCTTTTTTTTATTACCTGCCAGTTTTTTTTATCGGTATTCTATATTTTCAATACGAAAAATTAATTCTAAGTTATCTCAAGTTGAAACTGGTTTTTTCAGTTACGTTGTTATTTTTCTTACTTTTTCTTTTTTATCAATCAATCCAACATGATTTGGGATCTTATCATAAAGAATGGTTTGTATATTCTGATTTAGATTTGATGTTTATCCAGAAACTGTTTTTTATTCCAGTGTTACTTGTCGTATTTCAAGTACTACTTAATCATGAAGTGAAATTGCTAAATATTGTGGCGACGCATAGCTTTTCTATCTATTTTTTACATCCCATATTGATTCAAGTTTATAAGAAATTGTTTGGTCATGTTGAAACGTGGTTTGCTTATATCCTCTTAGGAATATGTATTTTCATTTCTTGCATCGTTATATCGATGTGTATAAGAAAGGTGTTTGGTAAATACAGCCAATATTTGATTGGTCGTTAAGTCTGGCGGTGGCGACACGTTGTAACATAGACAATTGGTTTAATTGAATATCACAGTGGCTTATTTTGCTTTTTTACATGGACTAGTAACCGTTATAAAAGAGATAACATTATGAAAAGAAGGGATTTTCTTACTAAGGCTGCGGTAGGTACTTTGGTCGGTACGAGTCTGACACAATCTGTTGCTTGTTCACAAGTTATTCAAAGCTTGGATAAACAAATCGATGTCGAAGGTCATCGAGTTTTTACCATTGAAGATGCGGGATTTTCTCTAGATTCATACAAAAATACACCAATCAATATTATTAATCGAACCTTAGCTTATATGGCGTCTTTTGGCGGGGGTACGTTAATTCTACCTAATATAAGTGTGCGTATTAATATTGGTGAAGAGAACGATCATTCTTATTCTGGCTTAGCGCGAGTAATCATTCCCGCTAGAAGAGGGCTTTGGTTTCGTATTGTGGGTGGGGGTATGAATGCTCCATTTTATTTAACACAAGATAAGCTGACAGGAAAAGATACTAAAGATTGGAATTTGTTTAATGTTGGCGATCAGAAAAGTGGTAAAGAGTGTTGGTCGTTCATTACTAAACGCTCCGGAAGTGACGACCCCGCTGCTATCGGATATGAGAACTCTCGCATACTTGATTTTGTTCAATTGCAAGATATTACTATCATTGGTGATGAACCTGATGGGAAAATTGGCCTAAAAAGGAATGAGAGTTACCAATATCACATAGGTGGTGTTCGCCTCTCAGGTGCTCGCATTATAAAAGTTAATAATGTACAAGTTTATAATGTGTTGAATAGCTGTATTGTGTTGGCATTTGCTGAATTGATGATTGCAGAAGATTGTTATGGTGCTCAATCTGGTCATCGTAAAGCAAAATATCAACCGGCTAACTTTATTGATATTGTCGGCATGGGCTCAAATTATGCCGTAAAATCCAAAGCTATCATTCGAAACTGTCATTGTGCTGATATTTATAATGTTGCTTATATGGGTATTTGGTCTGACGTTACTATTTCACAAAGTTCCTGTATTCGAACTTTGATCGCAGTTGAGCATCAAGCATCGTGGGCTGAAACTCAGCAAACTGATATTGGTGGTAATTATACCGTTGAAAACTGTTATTTCGACTGTGATGTAAGCTATTGGCAGAACGAACAAGAGTTTCTTCGTTTGGGCGATGCCATTATCACTAATGGCGGTAAAAACAAAACGTTTACCCTGCGTGATACTCGAATCACCAGCCCTTCTAACATGGCTGTCGCAGGGTATATGCAAGATTCTTCTGTACTATTAGACAATGTCACTATCGAGAATGTTGGTCATGGCCGTTATTCATTTCCAGAATTTCCCGCCATACTTGCGCGTAATGGTGATCTACATATTTCAGGTGGGCGTGTAGTAAAATGCAATAAAGGGTTGATTCAATTACTTGGTCGAGCAAATTTAACGTGGGGTAATCGCAGTATTATCCAACAGCTCGATGCTAAAGTGTTGTTGAGCAAAGGAGTCGACACTCTGTTTCATTCACGATTGCACTTGATCGATTCGAAAGCCAGAATGTATCTCGGCGAAAGTGATCAGCCTAGTTACAATTATGATGTTGATATTAAATTTGATAATTTCCAAGGCAAGCATTTTATCGACCTTGCTTCTTGGAATGGAAAGAGTGTTGAGGTAGGTGGAAAATTCAAGCTGGATTGCGCGGGAACCAAAGCCGATTTTGTGCCGCTACATAGTCAGATTGCCGATAATAAAGCGCAGATTGAGTTGCAACTAGATAATATTTCTCATTTAACACCACCTAAAAAAAGTAACACTTTATACGGTTACATTCACCCGGATAGTTACGTTTATATAAATCGTTTTGAACCGCTACGCGCTACGCAGAAGAAAGGTATTGGTGTCGATTTTATACGGTGTAAAGATTCTACTGGCACTTTTGGTCGACAGCTGGATAACTTGCGCTTTGATTTTGTTAATCAAATGGGGTTGCAGTTAAATCAACTATCTTGTCTTGGTAGTGTGGTAGCGTCGAAAGACGATACTCTAGAAGACGCGTTGCAAGTTAACCCTAATGAAGTGGACAAAGTATTTTCCACTCAACAATGGACGGTACTGATGAGAATCGGTGATTTCCGTTTCTATTTACGAAATGTTGATAAATTACAGGGCACTGATTTTAAAGAAAATAGCACAACAAAATCTGTTAAGCCTCTTGCGATGGCGTATTATGATAATGTCGATGAAACAGCTACAACTGATAAACAAAAATTAGAATTGTTTTGGTGGGATAATGATGGTTTCGAACAAATTGTTTTGCAGTTAGAGGAACAACAAATATCATTGCCTCAATCACCTTTAGATGGTGATATTAGTTTGGCTTTGTCGTGTCATGGTGATGGACGCTATACGTTGGCGGTAAATGGTCGAACTCAGCAATTAAATACAGATACTTTGATTAAAATACATGCGTTCTTTATCGGTTTAAACGAGCGTCGTTTTACTGATATAAATCCAGAAATGGTTGATTGCTTTCTGAAGAGCTTTACCGTGCTACAAACTAGTTTTTACCCACAGATTTTACAAAAAATAACTAGTAAATAGAAAGGCTTACAATAGACGGTTGTAGCTGGTTTAGTTTATAATTATCAATTTTGAGTACCACTTAGTTCAGAGTGGGTAGTTACTAATTAAATTACTTAGTGGCGAAATAAATGGTTTAACTAATTAATATTCTCGACATATTTAATATAAATTTTAGCGATATAGGCTTAAATCTTTAAGGGAAAAATATGATTCTTCCAGTAATAATGGCAGGCGGAAGTGGAAGTCGTTTATGGCCACTTTCACGTACTGAATACCCAAAGCAATTCCTTTCTTTGGTTTCTGATAACACGATGCTTCAAGACACGGTGACTAGACTATCGGATATCGAACATCTGGCTCCGTTGTTTATTTGTAATAATGAGCATCGATTTATTGTTGCAGAGCAACTAAGAGAATTAGATTCAAAGCATAGTGGCATTATTTTAGAACCTGTCGGGAGAAATACCGCGCCAGCAGTTGCTCTTGCTGCATTGCAAGCAATGAAAGACGGCGATGATCCGTTGTTGCTTGTTTTAGCTGCCGACCATTTAATCAAAGATGAACCTGCTTTCATTCAATCTGTAAATAGTGCAGTCGTTCAAGCAGAGCAAGGTAGCCTAGTGACGTTTGGCATTGTACCGACTGCTGCGGAGACGGGTTACGGTTATATTCGCAAAGGCGAAGCCAAAGGGAGCACCAGCTACGAGGTGGATGCTTTTGTTGAAAAACCTGATCTGGAAAAAGCTGAAAAGTATTTGGCTAGTGGTGATTATTATTGGAACAGTGGCATGTTCTTATTTAAGGCTTCTGTTTATTTAGAAGAGCTACAAAAATACCGCCCAGATATTCTTGCCGCTTGCAAAGAAGCTTATATCGGTAGTTACACTGACCTTGATTTTATTCGATTAAACGAGCAAGTTTTTGCGAATTGTCCTGACGAGTCAATAGATTATGCGGTAATGGAACCAACAAAGAGTGCGGTTGTTGTGCCAATGGATGCCGCATGGAGTGATGTTGGAAGTTGGTCTTCTATTTGGGATGTATGCGATAAAGATAGCCAAGGGAATACCCAACGTGGCGACGTGATGGTTGAAGACAGCAATAACAGTTATTTTTATTCTCAAAGTAAATTGGTAGCAGCGGTTGGGGTTGATGACTTAATAGTTATCGAAACCAAAGATGCAATATTAGTCGCTAATAAAAATAAAGTTCAGGACGTGAAAAATATTGTTAACCGAGTGAAAAAAGAAGGGCGTACCGAAGCTCAACACCACCGACAAATTTATCGTCCTTGGGGCTCTCATGATGCGATAGCGGAAGGTGACCGATTTCATGTTAAGCACCTTTTAGTTAAACCTGGTGAACGAATGGCTATTCAAAAACACTACCATAGAGCTGAGCATTGGGTTGTAGTTTCAGGAACTGCAAACGTTATTCGTGGTGATGAAGAGTTTTTACTCAGTGAAAACCAGTCAACTTATATTCCTATCGGTTTAGAACACGCAATTGAAAATCCAGGAAAAGTACCGTTAGAAATCATTGAAGTACGTTCAGGAAGCTATCTGGCCGAAGATGATATTGTCCGGATTGATCGCAAAGGCTATGTTGATTCTGAAGTCGCTCTACTCGAGTCGAGTACTATGTTGGATAATAAAGCTAAGGAAATAAAAAAATAACATGGCTATGCAAAATAATTATAAAGAGATTACCTGTTTTAAGGCATACGATATTCGTGGCAAGCTTGGTGAACAGTTGGACGAAGATGTTGCTTATCGTATCGGTCGAGCTTATGGTGAAATTCTTAAAGCCAAAAAAGTGGTTGTTGGTGGTGATGTAAGGTTGTCTTCTGAATCGCTTAAAGCGTCTTTGGCCCAAGGGTTACTGGATGCGGGTGTTGACGTTATTGATCTTGGCTTAACTGGTACAGAAGAGATCTATTTTGCTACTTCTGATATGGATGTTGATGGTGGCATAGAAGTTACCGCTAGCCATAATCCTATTAATTACAATGGGATGAAACCAGTTGGTAAAGGCTCCGCACCGATTGGTTATTCGAATGGGTTAGGTGAAATAAAAGCCTTGGCGGAAAAAGGCGACTTTGCACAAGAAAAAAAAGGCCATTTAACGCAGATGGACCACAAGAAAGCGTATGCGCAGCATATTGTTAGTTATATTGACCCAGCAAAAATTAAGCCGCTAAAATTGGTTATAAATGCAGGTAACGGTGCTGCTGGTCCTGCTTTTGATGAAATACTAAAGCAACTTGAACAATTAAATGTACCCATTGAATTTATTAAAATCCATCATCAACCAGATGGTAATTTCCCGCATGGTATTCCAAACCCTCTTTTACCAGAGAATAGGGCTGCAACTTCAGAGGCAGTATTAGAGCATAATGCTGATATGGGAATAGCGTGGGATGGTGATTTTGACCGCTGTTTTTTGTTTGATGAAAAAGGTCGATTTATCGAAGGTTACTATATTGTCGGCTTGTTAGCAGAAGCGTTTTTACAAAAACAGCCTAAGCAAAAAATTATTTTCGATCCTCGTACCTATTGGAATACTGAAAAAATTATAGCTGACAATGATGGTGTTCCAGTAATGTGTCCATCTGGTCATGCGCTAATTAAGGATAAGATGCGTGAAGTTGATGCAGTGTATGGCGGAGAGATGAGCGCACATCATTACTTTAAACAATTTGCTTACTGTGATTCTGGGATGATTCCATGGTTATTAGTAGCCGAATTGCTCTCTGTGAAGCAACAAAAATTATCCTTTTTAGTCAATGATATGATTGAAGCCTTTCCATCATCAGGAGAAATTAATTTTAAATTGGAGAACCCTAAAGCCGCGATAAAAAGAGTGACTGATTTTTATACTGCTAACGCTAGCAGTATAGATCACATTGACGGTATAAGTATGACGTTTGAAAAAAATGACATTGCATGGCGTTTTAATTTACGTTCGTCAAATACCGAGCCGGTGGTACGTTTAAATATTGAATCAGCAGGCGATCAAGCCATTGTAGAAAAAAAGGTGCTAGAAATTTCTCGGTTACTTAATAATGAATCGCTCTAGTTTTGCTTTACTATTAATGTCACTGATTTCGGTGACATTAATTTTTTATGCTTCACATTTTGCTATGGGCTCATTGTATAAAATTGGCTTAGAAAATGAATTTAAGCAGTATGAGCATTACGTTAATCAAACCCATTCTCAAGGCGTTGATCAAAGTGTATTGGATAAAAAGTACGATATGCTTACTCGAGTAAATTTGTTAACCGATCAAATGATGATTTGGAATCAATATGACCCCAATCATCTGTCTATGGCGGCTTATACTGAATTACTCAATAGCTACGCAAATCAGAACTTAGATATCTATGATTCATTCTTACGTGAAGGTTTAATGTTGAGTAATAAAGCGATTGCTTTGCGACCAATATTTCCAGATGTTCATGCACAAAAAACCTATCTATTGAGTAGTTTAAAACACCCAGTAGAAGATGTATTTGATCAACTATATAATGCAGAAAAATATGGTCGTTATGAAGAAGTGACTATGAGAGCGGGTTTAGATTTCTACTTTGCTTTTTGGGGAAGTATTAGTAATCAAGATAAAATCAAGGCTACCAGATATTTATTAGACCCAGAAAAATATGGGTTTGCCTTTGGGAATTTTGATACATTTATTGCTAATGCTAGTTACCGAGACAAAGCCTGTAATATTTTGATGATTAGTCGACATTCAATTCCCGCTTGCAATGAAAAACCAACTAAATAGTATAAGAATTTTGTGCTATTGATTTGAATGTATTATTGACAAATTGTGACAGACATTGATCGAGTTAAGGAGACGCTTATTTTTTCTGTTTATTATCGTTTGGTCATATTCTATGGGTGTATATTCTTCGCAGGATTGGCATCTATGGCAAAGAGTACAGGTTTGTTTGCTGATGATATTAGATCTTTTGAGAATTGGCTTGGCGGCGATCAATATCTGCATTTTATTGTTGCTACGATAGTGGGGTTCTTAGCATTGTGGTCAACTAAAGCAAGCCAAAAAAAATGGTTATTTAACCTAGTTGGCTGGCAATCTATTGCGGTACTTTGCCTAGTGATTAGTGACGAAATTATGCAGTACTTTATTCCTAGTCGTGATTACTCATTAGTCGATTTATCCATCAATACCGCTGGTGTTGCACTAGGAAGTGGCATTGCAAGTATGATCAGTCTCAATAAAGATAATAGTGTGAACTTGATCAAATAACTTCTTGCTTGTTTTCTAAGCAGTTCATAGTATTTAATATGCTATAGAAACTAACTGAATTTTACCGCTATTAAGGATTAATACGGTTATCTGCGATATAAAGTTTTTAAAAGGGATATTATATGAACTTAAGTCCAATCGCATTTGCTCTTGCGGCGAGTTTTTCGTTGGTGTCACTACCAACTTATGCTAATACCGATGCAGAAATACAAACTGGCATTAATACGCAACTTACTGAATCAACAACGTCAGTAGCTGACTATGTTATTAGTGACACTGAACAAGCGCAAATAGAGTCGTATTATAACGACAATCAAACAGACAGTTTATCGGGTTTAGTTAATGGGTTGGTTGAAACATTTCCATTGATACCTGAACCGAAATTAATTGTCGTTCTTCTTGATCTTCTTCCTGAACTTCCTTCTGTGGATTTCGTTGTTGCTGGCTTACTGGAACTCTTTCCCGATTTATCCATCGAGGATATTGTGGCGAGTGTTCTAACCGCAATGCCTGAACAACAAGAAATAATACTTCTTTCTGCTATGACTCTCGCTCCTGAACAAGCAGCAGAAATCGCTAGAACTGCTGCAGATATGGGCGTGTCCGCTGAAGTTATCACTCTGGCTGCTGTTAGTGTTCCTAGTGTTGATATTGCTGCTGTTACTATCGCTATTGAAGCTCAAACAGCGGCGGGTATTCCTACTCCAGCAGTTGCGGCGCCAACACCTACTCTGAATACTTTTGCTAATCGAGGTAACGGTGTTTCTCCTAGCTAGTTTTCTTTATTGCTAATTTAGAACGTTTGTTAGCAATAAAGATCATCAAGCGAATTTATATAATGGATTTATAATGACAAAAATAGAAATAGTTTGTTTCTATAGTTTTTTGTTGCTTGTTATTTGGCTGCCGATTCCATTAGCAAGTAACCGTGTTTGGGCGTGGTCGATTTTTGAAGTGTGGATTGCGCTCCAGACATTAGCATTAATTTTTTCTGTTAGAACTCATTTCCCTTGGCAGCGACTAAAACGATTTTTATGGTTACTGCTACCACTTATTCTGTTTCAGGTTTGGATTGCCATTCAGATTATTCCTTTACCTGACCCGCTACTTAATGTTATTTCACCCAGTGCATTTCGCATCTATAGTTTTTTAAATTTAGAGTCTAAAACTATTTCATTAGATTGGTTTGCTACGGTTTCTGGATTATTAAAAGGTGTTGCTTATACCTTGTTTACTTTTAACGCGATCATTTTAATAAACAGCATCAAAAGAATAAAACAAGTGATTCTGGCTGTGGTGTTTAGTGGAACCCTTCAAGCATTTTATGCTGCGTTGATGATACTAACCGCAAGTACACAGAGTTGGGTTTTTGGTCTACCGCAAGGAAGTAGGGCAACTGGATCATTTGTGTACCATAATCACTTGGCCAACTATTTGATTATGACTTTGTCATTGGGTATCGGTTTAATCGTGTCTCAAATGCATCAAAGCGAATCTGGTTCTTGGCAGGTACGTTTTCGTCGTTGGTTTGAAGCTATATTGTCACCTAAAATGATTATTCGTTTGTGTCTGGTGGTTATGGTGATCGCTTTAGTAATGACTCGTTCAAGAATGGGTAATACCGTGTTTTTTTCGATAACCATTATTGGTGGTCTCGTCGCACTGTTTTTCTATAAAAATAAACCGCGAGCGTTAACGGCGTTAGTGATTTCCTTTTTGATCATAGATACTTTAGCTGTAGGAACGATATTCGGTTTAGACAAAGTAAAGGAACGTCTAGAAAATACAGCAATGAGTACTGAAACTCGTGACCAAGCCGTTTTGTGGAGTATGGATATTATTAAAGATTATCCGTTAACGGGAACAGGCTTAGGTAGCTTTTATTCTACATTTCCAAGTTATAGCCAATATAATATTGGTTATTATGATTTTGCCCATAACGATTATATTCAATTTGCAGCTGAAGTTGGTATTCCAGCTGTGTTGGTTTTAGGTTGCATGGTACTTATTGGTTTGTGGTTTAGTTTTAATGCAATGAGAACAAGAAACAGCAGAATATTAAAAGGAACAGCGTTGGGGTGTTTTATGGCTATTATTGGCATGTTGATACATATTACAGTCGATTTTAATCTACAAGCACCTGCAAATGCGGCGACTTTTTTATTGGTCTTGGTCTTGGCGGGCTGTACTCGTGTTATTAAGAGTACGGTTGTTAGCAAGCCTATTCAGTAAACAGCGTTGTTAATAAAAGATATCGTTGTTAATAAAAAATATATAGTACCAAAAATACTATTTTCGCAATATTCAGCATAGTCGATTGACATTTTTAACCTGTATATTGACGCAATATTGCACAAGGAATGAATAATAAAGGGAGAATTAATAATGAAAAAGTCACTATTAGCCATAGCTGTATTTGCGGCTGCCACTCAAGTTAATGCGGCAGAAATGTATGCACAAGATGGCGTGACCATTGATATTAGTGGTGAGGTTGATGTTCAGTATTTTAAAACAATGGCCGAGACGAAAGACTATTCAACAGAAATAAAAGATGCTCAATGGAGAGTAGATGAGGCTAACTTTGGATTTAATCTTGGCTTTGAAATGAGTGAAGATTTTAGCATGGGTGGTCACTTTGATATTGACGCAAATAATGAAGATGACAGTGTAACCAGAGGTGATGTTTATTTTTATGTTGATATATTAGACGCACATGTTATTTCTGCGGGTATTCAGCCAACAATTTTAGATGACGCAGGAATTGGTGAGGATTACGAGTTTGGCTTTAATGCTTTTATTGAGAATTTAGACTCATCTGGTGAACAGGTTATAAAGTACAGATATGATGGTGGTAATTCTTTTTATGCAGGAGCGGCTTATTCAGCGTATAAAAATGAAAGTGCAAGCACAGAAGATGATTTTGAGTTAGATGGCAATGTAGGTGTGCGTTTAGGCGATTTGGAAGCCACTTTATTTGTTGCAATGGGCGAACATGACTCGCTAAATGCCAATGCTTATATTGCTGAAGTGCGTTATGTTCTTGGTGAAATAGGTATTGCGGGGACATATTCTTATGCAACCACTGAAACGGTTTCTGGTGAAGATAGTGATATTAATGCAATGGGCTTAACCGGTGTTTATCGACCTGAAGGCCGTTTTGAATACGCTGTAGGTTGGGCGGTAATTGATAATGATTCGAATGATAATGGTACGGTAAACGATATCTATATTAATACTTCTTTCTATTTTACCGACGCTGTTAGTGCATACGCTGAATTAGGCTTAACCGATGAAGACAATACTGATGTAGGTTATGTAATTGGTATAGCGGGAAGCTTTTAATTTTTCGCATAGCCTCAATTATATTTGAAATATATTGTCCACCAACAGGCCAATTTATTTCAATAGTCTATAATTAGTTATTTATCGCTGTGTACTAATGATTTTATCGTTGTAAATATCCAAGGATTTTTGTGTTCAAGAGTATACTTGTTTTATGTACTGGCAATATATGCCGGTCACCTTTTGCAGAAGCTGCGTTGAATAAGTTATTACCGAATATTGAAGTAACCTCAGCGGGTATTGCAACGGATAAAAATGGTTTACAGGGTGTTCCTGCTGATAAGGTTGCAGTAGAAATGGCGTTGAAGTACGGCGTTGATATGAGTGAGCATCGAGCTAAACAAGTTGATCAATTTTTGATTGATCAACATGACCTTATTCTCACGATGGATCGAGAGCAACTCGAGCAGTTATGTCAATTTTTTCCTGAAGCTCGCGCAAAGTCTTGGTTACTTGGCCACTGGATAGGAATGAGTAGTATCGATGATCCATACCAGAAGAGTGACGTTATTTTCAATCAGGTATATTCTGTTATCGGCAATGCTGTTAGAGCATGGGCGAGAAAATTAAAAGCATAATCAAAAGTTTTCATCGGTATATGCCATGGAGAAATCATTATTGAAGGTATTTATTTAGCTTTAAACACAAGATTACACGTTAGAAAATCACGAAATTAAAATGAAATTAATAGCGAGATATTAAAGTGTACTAATAATATGACAATTTTTGAGTGCTTTACTAATAATGATATTCGCGGGAGTACAAGTGATTCACTTACTCCTGAAGCTGTGGCACGTATTGCTAGAGCTTATGCCACGCATTTAAAGCCACAAAGTGTCATTGTAGGCTGTGACGGCAGTGTGGCATCGAGTTATTTAAAGGAAATAATAGTCCATAATTTACTCGGATTTGGTACTGATGTAATCGATGTAGGACGAGTTGGCAAAGAAGAACTTTTTTATGCGCTTAAGCAACGTGCGTCAGATGGTGGCATAATGGTTAATGCGGCGGCTAATTCAGTAAATTGCCATGTAATTAACTTAATTGGTAAACATTGTCAGCCTATTAACACGAGTAATGGGCTACTTGCCATTAAGAAAATGCTAGCTTCGTTAGAAACTGATCCCCATGCATCAATAATTAAAGGTCTACTTCAACGTGGTTATTCTCGAGAGGATTATATTTCGCGACTGCTCGAAAATATAGATAGTCAATGTTTTAAACCTATGACGTTAGTTGTCAATTCCGGCTACGGTGCGGCAAGTATGGTAATTGATGAATTAGAATCAGTCTTTACTCAAACCAACGTTCCTATTAATTTCATTAAGATCAATCATGCCAATGAGAATGAGCCGATGGAAATTGCGTCTGGCGTATCTATTCATGATTTTAGACTCGATACCGCTAAGCTTGTCATTGAGTCTGGTGCAGATCTTGGGATTGCTTGGGACAGTGATTTTAATCGTTGCTTTATCATTGATGATACCGGACATCATGTACCAGCCTATTATATGGTTGGCTTTATTGCCGAAGCATTGTTAAAGAAAAATCCAGGTGCAAAAATAGTACACGATCATGTTTTATATTGGAATACGCTGCAAACAATAGTGGCCAATGGCGGAGTACCGGTAGCAACTAAAATTGGTCGAGAGTACTTCAAGCAAAAAATGCGTGAGGTAAACGCAATATACGGTGGAGAGAGTAGTGCTTATCACTATTTTAAAGATTTCACATACTGCGGTTCAGGTATGATTCCTTGGTTGTTACTTATAGAATTAATGTCGTTACGTGATACAAAATTATCGCAACTAGTTGCTGAAAGAAAAAAAGCATTCCCTATTTCAGGAGAAATAAAAATTCCGGTAAAAAACCCTAAACGCTCGGCTTGTTATCTACTTGACTACTTTAAAAATAAGTACAGTTATAAAGAATTGACGGATGGGATAGGCTTAGAGTTTGAGGATTACGACACGGCATGGCGTTTAAATCTGCGTATGTCCACCAAACAACAGGTATTAAAGTTGAACGTTGAGAGCTATTCAGATAACCATTTAGTGCACACAAAAGCCAATGAAATTTTGGATATTCTTACTCATACGTAATGACTTTTCGTTTTTGATTCAGGGTTAGCTCGTTACGCCTGGCTAAATTAACTTGCTTGTCAAACTACAAAGACAATATAGACGCTTCGTAGTTTGAGCCTTATCACTGTTGTAATTATCGATTATAGATTGAACTATAAATTCTTATTTACTTAATGATTCACTAGACAAGTTGTCATGATACTAGAGCCATTGGCTAGGCGATTAACTTTTTAATATAACTCTTGTATCTTCACTTAGTGATTCTAATTCTTTGACTATATCATCGATATTGAGCTCTTCCGGTAAGCGAATGGCTAGATTCGCGGTAAATAAGCTAGAACTTACCCCGCCACCTCCAGCAATAAATACCCTATGACAATCCATATCTAAAATGTGAATAGCTTGGCCATCAAGCATACTTGTTATTTCGTTGACAATGCCGGCTCTATCATTTGCATCTACACGCAGTTCAAAGACTTCTTCTTTTCCATTTGATGTTGAATCACTATCGACAAATTTAACTAATAGATCTGGGTTATCCATAATGGCGTCTTTAACTATTTGCTCGTTTTCTTGCGGTAATTCTATTTTGATCACAGCAGCAACTTGATCTTCTATAAAGTTCACTTTACTGATTAACCATTTGCCATCATTTTCATGTGTGATAGCAGCGAATTCTTTGATGGTAGCGGGTGTGGCTTTTCCTACAAAATTTGCAATAAACGTGGTCATCATAAACGTTCCCCCGTATAAGCCCAATAGGCTAACTGTATGAATTAATTTATTATATTAAGTGTAGAAGTATTCCTAGTATAAAGCTTGACCAGAGTCCATTTTTTGAACCGAAGTACGGTTAAATCTTAATTTTTTCTTTAATGTACTAAATGTAGTTATGATGATAGCAAATGTTTGTACAATAGTGAGTAAGTTAAACCGCCGGGTAACAAAAATAGGATGATAGATGATTAATATTGCAATGCTTAGTACTGGAGAAGAAGTACTTCACGGTGACATAGTTGATACTAATGCAGCGTGGTTATCTCGTCGTTGCTATGAAGAAGGACTGAGTCTTTCTAAGAGAACGACAGTAGGAGATCAAAAGAAACCGCTCGTGAATGAACTTGTTGCGCTTAGCTTGAATCACGATGTGGTTATTGTGAATGGTGGACTGGGGCCAACGAGTGATGATCTAACTTCTGAAGCCGCTGCTATTGCCGCGGATACTGAGCTGGAGCTTTTTCCTGAATGGTTGGAGGCAATGGAAAAGATGTTTACACGCATGGGGCGTAAAATGCATGATAGTAACCTCAAACAAGCGATGCTTCCCCAAACCTCACAAATTATAAATAATCCAGTGGGTACCGCATGCGGGTTCACCATGCAGATAAATAATGCACGTTTTTTCTTTACCCCAGGTGTACCTAGTGAATTTAAAGTGATGGTTAATGAGCAAATTATACCTTCACTCCAACGTTTGTTTCCTGAGAATAGACCTTTTGAGGTTAGTCGCTTGTATACATTTGGCTTAGGGGAATCTGGCATTGCAATGAATCTAGACAATATTGTTATGCCCGAAGGGTTTGAGCTGGGCTATCGATCTTATTTACCTTTCATTGAAGTGAAGCTTTTTGGTCCAACCGATCAGCCAAAGACTCGGATCGATCTATTAAAAATCATTTATTCTCATTTAGGTGACAATGTGGTGAGTGTAGATGAACCTATGATGGACAATTTGGGCAGTTTGTTGATTGATGCTAACAAGCAAATTTCTGTTGCTGAGTGTGCGACTGGTGGGTATTTGTCGAGTTCTCTTCAGTTGAATGAGAGGACTTGCACGCGCTTTAAACAGGCTTGGGTTTTGAATAAAGTTGAGTCGCTTGAGAATGCTGATCAGGATCCAATAGCCTCTGCATTGGCACTAGCGGCATCAATTCGTGAAAAAACCGTGGTTGATATTGGACTATCAGTTGGTTCGATAGAGGACAACAAGTTCGCTATAGCATTGTCTACTGAGTTTGGTGAATGGGGGCAGTTGTTCGAACTTCGTCGACAATATGCTCGAGAAGATCAAGCAAAAATCATCTCGACGCTACTACTTGATATGCTTCGACGTCATGAAGAAAAGAAGCCTGTTTTTGGTCAATATGGATCTGTAGAGCGTATTCGAGAGGTTTATGTTCCGTCGTCGCATCTATAATTTTCGAGTATATATAACCAGTAATTTAGCCTAATTTTTGATGCTGTTGTTTTGTTCTTTAACCTATTTCAGTAGGTCTTTAGTCGCTTATAACTAGAAAATCTAAGTGATAAATTATTGATTTAAATAGTTTTAATCTGTTGGAGTACATTATCTCAATATTGGTGCTAGCATAAGAATTGATTTGTCGTAAACTTAAAGTATTCGTTAAATTAAGAACGAATTTCGCAAGTGCTAGGGGGTTTTGCCGATGTTGAGTCAATCTAAAATTGAAGTTTGGTATAAAGTTGCTGGTGATAGAATATTATTAGGAGAGACCTTTAGTTCGAACAAATTGGATGTAATTTCTCTGTGGGTGGATCTACAAAGTGATCAAGGATCCTCTGCAAGTAGTGGTTATCGAGTATCACTTTTTGATGATGACGGGCGACATATCGCAGACAAAGGGATTAGCGTTGTCGATGCAGAACGTTTACTAGAACAAAATGAACAGTTAGATGTGTATCAGGTAATTAACCAACTCAGCTTTTGTATTGAAAGCAGCTGTAGTGTCGAAACCAATTGCAGAGTTGAAAAAAATAATGACGTAACTGGCAATCAAGCCAATTTAGCTTTTATCTGATGATTTACTTTTGCTAACACGAGATCGGATTTTGCCTTACTAATACAAGGCAAAATTTCATTCTTGTTGGTGTAGGCCATTTTAAAATGGCTTTCTTCAACTTCTCCTTCGATCAATTCACAACGACATGCGCCACAGTGTCCATCTCTGCAGTGATATTCGGGCTGTAGACCTGCCAACTCCATTGCCTGTAAAATGGTAAGACCTGGTTTAATATGGATAGGAGTCAGGGTATTAATTGTCAGTTTAAACATGAAGTGTTAAGTGTCTCAGTGTTTTTAGTCTTGACTGTTTGATTCCCTTTTTCATTAAGGGAACCAAACGATGTTTAGGTAATGAGTTTATAGTTCGAAGTCTTCAAAGTCGTTTGCATCGACTTCATTATCTATTTGCCCAACAAGATAAGAGCTGATTTCAGCTTCTTGAGGTGCAACTTGTACGTTATCAGATGAAAGCCAAGCATTTATCCATGGAATTGGATTGGATGTTGCTTCTGGGTAAGCGATACCTAGTCCGACGGCTTGCATACGAGTATTGGTAATGTATTCAACATATTGAGAAAGAATATCTTTATTTAACCCAATCATTGAACCATCTTTGAATAGGTATTCGGCCCATTCTTTTTCTTGCTCTGCCGCTGCTTTGAATAGATCGAAACACTCTTGCTTGCACTCTTCTGCTATCTGCATGAATTCGAAATCATCTTGCCCATTACGCAGAAGATTTATCATGTATTGGGTGCCAGTAAGATGCAGTGCTTCATCTCTTGCGATTAATTTGATTATTTTAGCATTGCCTTCCATTAGCTCACGCTCGGCAAAAGCAAATGAACAGGCAAAACTCACGTAAAAGCGAATGGCTTCTAACGCATTGACGGACATTAGGCACAGATAAAGCTGTTTTTTAAGCGCATGCAGGTCAACAACAACGTTTTCACCATTAATAGTATGATTACCGACACCATAGCGGTGATAATCATTAGTTAAGGCAATAAGGTCATCATAGTAACGAGAGATATCTTTTGCACGATTGCGTATGTATTCGTTTTCAACTATGTCATCAAATACAACGCCTGGGTCGTTAACGATATTACGAATAATATGCGTATAAGAACGAGAATGAATAGTTTCAGAAAATGACCAAGTCTCAATCCATGTTTCCACTTCAGGTAACGAGACTAATGGAAGTAATGCTACATTAGGGCTGCGACCTTGAATAGAATCCAGTAATGTTTGATATTTTAAATTACTAATGAATATATGTTTTTCGTGCTCTGGTAATTTATTGTAGTCAATGCGGTCACTAGACACATCCACTTCTTCTGGACGCCAAAAAAAACTCAGTTGTTTTTCAATCAGCTTTTCAAAAATGTCGAATTTTTGTTGATCATAACGCGCGACGTTAACAGGTTGCCCTAAAAACATCGGTTCTTTTAATTGATTATTTTTGGTTTGCGTAAAAGTACTGTAAGCCATAGTCGCTTGTGTTCCTTTTGTTTACTATTTTAATGGTTGTGCGCAATTACTGAGGCTTTCAACAGCCTCAGCCCATAATATTCCAAGGTAACCGCTATATCTTACAACCGCCGCCTTCACAATCTTCTTCAGCAACGGCAACATCCTTACCTTGTGCATCTGATGCACCATCACGTGTATTATGATAATACAGTGTTTTTACGCCGTATTTGTAAGCGGTTAGTAGGTCTTTAAGCAGAAGTTTCATGGGTACTTTGCCGCTTTCATGTATTGCTGGGTCGTAGTTGGTATTAGCTGAAATCGCTTGGTCTACAAATTTTTGCATAATACCGACTAAGTGTAGATAACCATCATTGTTAGGAATAGACCATAACAGTTGGTAATTTTCTTTTAGTGCGATGTAATCGGGAACAACTTGCTTCAAAATACCATCTTTAGATGCCTTCACTGAAACGAATCCACGCGGAGGTTCAATACCATTAGTCGCATTTGAAATCTGCGAAGAAGTTTCTGATGGCATTAGAGCAGTCAGGGTTGAATTTCTTAAACCGTGAGTTTTGATTTCTTCACGTAGTGCTTCCCAATCATAATGTAATTGCTCATCACAGATAGTATCGACGTCCTTTTTATAGGTATCAATAGGCAAAATGCCTTGAGCGTAACGTGTTTCATTAAATGATGGGCAAGCGCCTTGCTCTTTAGCCAAGTTAACGGACGCTTTTAATAGATAGTATTGAATCGCCTCAAACGTTCTATGAGTTAGTCCATTGGCACTGCCGTCAGAATAACGGACGCCATTCTTAGCCAAATAGTAAGCATAGTTTATAACACCCACACCCAGAGTGCGTCGGTTCATAGTCGATTTATACGCAGCTGGTAATGGATAATCTTGGTAGTCAAGTAGTGCATCGAGTGCACGAACAACCAATTCCGAAAGCTCTTCGAAATCATCGAGTGATTTTATAGCACCTAAGTTGAAAGCGGAAAGGGTACAAAGCGCGATTTCACCTTGGTCATCTTCGACGTTGTTCAACGGTTTTGTTGGTAATGCAATTTCTAAACAAAGATTCGATTGACGAATGGGTGCAACACTTGGGTCAAATGGACTATGTGTATTACAGTGGTCAACATTTTGTACGTAAATACGACCTGTTGATGCTCTTTCTTGCATTAGCAGGGAGAATAAATCCACTGCTTTAACGGTTTCTCGTTTAATACTTTGATCGGCTTCATATTGAGTATAAAGCTGTTCGAATTTCTGTTGATCTTCAAAGAAAGCATCATAGAGACCCGGTACGTCAGAAGGAGAAAATAGGCTAATATTTTGTCCTTTAACCAGTCTTGAATACATGGTTTTATTTATTTGCACACCATAATCCATATGACGCACACGGTTTTCTTCTACACCACGATTATTTTTCAACACTAGAAGCGATTGAACTTCACCATGCCAAATTGGATAGAAAACGGTTGCCGCGCCGCCACGTACTCCGCCTTGTGAGCAGCACTTAACTGCGGTTTGGAAATATTTGTAGAATGGGATACAACCAGTATGGAATGCTTCACCACCTCTAATCTCAGAACCTAATGCTCTAATTCTACCGGCATTGATACCAATACCTGCACGTTGAGAGACATAACGAACAATTGAACTAGAGGTGGCATTAATTGAGTTTAAGCTGTCATCACACTCGATCAAAACACAAGAGCTGAATTGACGGGTAGGGGTACGCACGCCTGACATTATAGGGGTTGGTAAAGAAATTTTGAATGTCGACACCGCGTCGTAAAAACGTTTGATGTAATCTAAACGTGTCTCTTGTGGATACTTTGCAAACAGACAGGCAGCAACCAGTATATAGAGGAACTGAGCACTTTCGTAAATTTCTTTTGTGACGCGATTTTGTACGAAGTATTTACCTTCTAATTGCTTCACTGCCGCATAGGAAAAATCAAGATCACGTTTATGTTCAATAAACGCATCCATTTTTGCAAACTCTTCGGTCGTATAGTCTTTTATTAGGTGTTTATCATACTTACCTGCATCAACCAGTTTTTTAACGTGGTCGTATAGTGCAGGTGGCTCGTATTGACCATACGCTTTTTTACGTAAATGGAATACAGCGAGACGTGCTGCTAAGTATTGATAATCTGGTGTCTCTTCTGAGATAAGATCAGCAGCCGATTTAATAATGGTTTCATGAATATCACTAGTACTGATTCCATCATAAAATTGAATATGAGATTTGATTTCCACTTGGGAGACGGAAACATTTTGCAACCCTTCAGCAGCCCATGTGATCACTCTATGGATCTTCTCTAGATCAATGTTTTCTTTACGGCCATTACGCTTAGCAACGGTAAGTTGTTGGTTCATTCTGGTTGATATCCCTAATAAGACTGACGAAAGCCCGATTTTTTTTGATTTTTTGAAAACGCTAAGGGCTTCTGTGATCAAAACCCCCTAGATGAAAATAAAATAAACACAACATATAGGGGTGTAGTGTAGAACGGATTACAAGATAGTGCGTTTTGCTTAAAATTTCAAGATTGATTATGTGGGTTAGTTTGTGGATAACTTGGTGAAAATATAAAAGGGTTAGTGATTGCTTACCGAGGACTTTAGGTGAGAATTAGTAGTCAAAATTAGTCGCTCCAATGAATGTAATTTTAAAAAGAAAATAAAAATATTTCTCTTGATCTTTGTCAAGTTTTCAAGATGAGGATCTTTGTTCAAAATTTATAAAATAGTGGTATTAAAAGTGAGCGAATGCTTGGCGAACTTTAATTTTGTGTCGCTATTCTTAGTCAGTGATTTTTGTTCTAGCTTATTTTTATCGATATCGTTTTGATTGAAAAACAAACCGCATTTGAATGCTATGTTACACCAATATAGTTAACTCAATAACTTGTTTCAATTCAGTAATACTATATTCAGTAATACTATAGTTGGTAAACGGTTTCAAAGCGGTTTGATAATGTACTTAATAGGATAGTTAGTTTTTATGCTTGGCGGCATGTGTGGACAATGTAGTTTACATCAACCTTTGTACCTAGACGGTAGCTATCTGTCAGTAGGTTATAATGCAATCCTGTGATCCCTAGTTCAACCAAGGTTGTTTTATCCAGCATATTGAGTAGTTCTGATGGTTTGATAAATTTGTCATGATGATGCGTACCTTTAGGCACGAGCTTCAACAGATGTTCGGCACCAACAATAGCAAATACGTATGATTTTACATTGCGGTTCAAGGTTGAAAAAAATACATGTCCGCCAGGCTTGACCAATTTCTCACACGACTTGATTATAGAAAGTGGATCTGGCACGTGTTCCAGCATTTCCATACACGTGATGACGTCATAACTGTGTGGATTCTGTTCCGCATGATCTTCTATCGTACTTTGAATATAATTGAGTGTTGTTTGCGTTTCTAGTGCATGTAGCCTAGCAACTTCTAGAGGCTCTTTGCCCATATCTAAGCCGGTTACATTAGCACCTTGTTTCGCCATACTTTCAGACAGAATACCGCCGCCGCAACCCACATCTAATACTGTTTTATCGAACAAGCCATTCGCTTTCTCTAGCACGTAATTGAGTCTGAGTGGGTTAATTTGATGTAGAGGTTTAAATTCTCCATCTAAATCCCACCATCTTGAAGCCATATCTTCGAATTTTTTAATTTCAGCTAAATCAACATTTACTACAGGTGACATTGTTTGGTTCTTACTTTTAAAAAGATGATCCGATGATTATAAACGCTAATGATTCATTCTGAAATCGAAACTGGACGATCTTGCTAATTTTATCCGTTGCCATATCAATGGTACTGCCAGACTTTAGTAAGGTATAGTTTTAACAAGGCATCGTCTTTCACAAGGCACCGTCTTTCACAAGGCAAGGGGGACTTAGGAGCCATATCCTGGAGCCTTTAGTATCCACAACGAATTTGTGAGTGGAACTTACCAGGGTAAATAATAACCAATCTAAGTTGATTAATTCACCGATTATCAATTGATTAGGCAGTATTCTGTAATATTTATTTGGATTAATCCCAAATAAATACAATAACGAAGTAAAAGGTGAGTGAAAGAGGTGCGATATAGCATCTTTTTGTGTTATATTTTCCGACCTTGCACGTATTCAATATACGATCAAAATACAGAGGGATAATGGCTCTATGAGCGATTTAGCTAAAGAAATCACGCCCATAAACATTGAAGATGAACTACGAGGTTCATACTTAGACTACGCGATGTCAGTTATCGTAGGACGTGCACTTCCAGATGTACGTGATGGTCTAAAACCTGTTCACCGTCGCGTTTTGTTTGCGATGAATGTACTGGGTAATGATTGGAACAAAGCATATAAAAAATCTGCCCGCGTAGTGGGCGATGTTATTGGTAAATACCATCCGCACGGCGATAGTGCTGTTTACGATACGATTGTACGTATGGCACAACCGTTTTCTTTGCGTTACATGTTGGTCGATGGCCAAGGTAACTTTGGTTCGATAGATGGCGACTCAGCCGCTGCAATGCGTTATACCGAAGTTCGTATGTCGAAAATTGCACACGAACTACTTGCTGATCTAGACAAAGAAACAGTTGATTACGTACCTAACTATGATGGCACGGAATTTATTCCAGCAGTGCTGCCAACCAAAGTACCTGCTTTATTGGTTAATGGTTCTTCTGGTATTGCTGTTGGTATGGCAACCAATATCCCACCTCATAACTTAACTGAGGTAATAGAAGGCTGCCTTGCCTTTATTGATAACGAAGACATCACTATCGATGAGTTGATGGAATTTATTCCAGGTCCTGACTTCCCTACCGCCGCGTTAATCAGTGGTCGTAAAGGGATTGTTGATGCTTATAAAACTGGTCGTGGTAAGGTTTACATGCGTTCTAAAGCGCATATAGAAGCAGATAAAAATGGTAGAGAAACTATCATTGTTACTGAAATTCCTTATCAAGTGAACAAAGCTCGTGTTATTGAAAAAATTGCAGAGCTTGTAAAAGATAAAAAAGTTGAAGGTATTAGTGCATTACGTGATGAGTCTGATAAAGATGGCATGCGTATTGTTATTGAATGTAAGCGTGATGCGGTGGGTGAAGTTGTGTTAAACAACCTTTATTCGCTTACGCAACTTCAAACTACCTTTGGTATTAATATGGTTGCGCTTGATAATGGCCAGCCTAAGCTTTTCAACTTGAAAGAGATGTTGAAATGCTTTGTTAATCACCGTCGTGAAGTGGTTACTCGTCGTACTATTTTTGAACTGCGTAAAGCTCGTGAACGTGCACATATTCTAGAAAGTCTTGCGTTAGCGTTAGCGAATATAGATGAAATTATTGAATTGATTCGTCGTGCAGCCACGCCGGCAGAAGCAAAAGCTGGTTTGATTGCTCGCGGTTGGGATCTTGGTAACGTTGCAGAGATGCTTGAACGTGCCGGCACTGATGCCGCTCGTCCAGAATGGTTAGAAGACCAATATGGTATTCGCGATGGCCAATACTATCTAACAGAACAACAAGCTCAAGCTATTCTAGAACTTCGTCTGCATCGTTTGACTGGGTTAGAGCACGAGAAAATTCTTGATGAATATAAAGCGCTGTTAGAAGAAATTGCAGAACTGATGCTTATTCTGTCCAGTACTGAACGTTTGATGGAAGTGATTCGTGAAGAACTAGAAATTGTCCGTGACAATTTTGGTGATGAACGTCGAACTGAAATCATTGCTGCTGTGCATGATATGGATATGGAAGAGCTGATTGCGCAAGAAGATGTGGTTGTCACTTTATCGCATGAAGGTTACGTTAAATATCAAATCTTAAATGATTATGAAGCGCAACGTCGTGGTGGTAAAGGTAAGAGCGCGACCAAAATGAAAGATGAAGATTTCATTGAACGTTTACTTGTCGCTAATACACATGACAATATTCTTTGCTTCTCAACTAGAGGTAAGGCGTATCGCCTTAAGGTATTCCAACTTCCTCAAGCGAGTCGTAATGCTCGTGGTAAGCCTATTGTTAATATTCTTCCACTTGAAGAGAATGAACGCATCACTGCTATTCTTCCAGTAACGGAATATTCCGATGATAAATTTATCTTCATGGCTACTGGTGATGGTACGGTTAAGAAAACATCATTAGCGAGTTTTGCTAATGTGCGTTCTAATGGTTTGATCGCAGTTAACTTAAGAGATGATGATTCTTTAATTGGTGTTGATATTACCGATGGCAATAGTGACATTATGCTGTTTTCTAAGTCAGGTAAAGTTGTTCGCTTCAAAGAAGAATTAGTTCGAGCGATGGGTCGAACTGCAGCTGGCGTACGAGGTATGAAACTGGCTGAGGCTGACCAAGTTGTGTCACTTATTGTTCCTGCTAATCAAGGTAACATTCTTACCGTTACCCAAAATGGATACGGCAAACAAACGCCGCTAGACGAGTACCCAACTAAAGGTAGGGCAACTCAGGGTGTTGTTTCGATTAAAGTATCTGAGCGTAATGGTCAAGTTGTTGGCGCTGTACAAGTTGAAGAACGTGATGAGTTTATGATGATCACCGACGCTGGTACACTGGTACGTACACGCGTTTCTGAAATCAGTCAGGTTGGCCGTAATACCCTTGGTGTTACGCTAATTAAGACCGCTGAAGATGAAAATGTGGTTGGTTTGCAAAGAATCGATGAGATTGAAGAAGCTGATATTGAGCAAGTCGAAAGCGAAGATGTCGCAGAGGCGAATCAAGTGGATAGCGATTTATCTGCTCAAGATTCTGATACAGAAGTAGACGATTCGGAACAGCCATCAGAATAATAATTTGTATCTAAATGTAGAAAAACCGGGCTATCAGCCCGGTTTTTTTTTGCTTAGAATGGTACTGTCGTTGGATTATTGGTAGCGTTAGAATTGTTTTTATATGTCTGTTTTTATTTTATGTGTAGCATTGACTTTAGCGGTCTTTATTGGTCATTTAAAATGGCAAAAATCAACTAGTTTTATCACTCCTATTGTACTTTCTATTTGTTTATCTGCATCAAGTTTGCTTGTATGGTTTTTCATTGTTTCGCCGGATAGACAAGTATCGGAAATGACCAAGCTCGAACAGCCAATGACGATTGATGACATTCTTGTAGAAATACAAGATAAATTAAGAGAGGACAGAAATAACCAAGATTTATGGTTTCAATTAGGGCAGGGCTATTTCGCCAATGGTGAGTTTGACAATGCTAATACCTGTTTTGATTACGTTATCCGCTTAACCGATTCACCTTCTTCTACTGTATATGCAGCGAAAGCAACGGCATTATACTATCTAAGTTCGCAGAGAATAACCAAGCAAGTACAATACTTACTTGACCAAGCTTTAACAAAAGATCAGCTTAATGATACCGCTTTGATGTTAATTGCCAATGACCATTTTATTAGTTTCAGATATGACAAAGCGATAGAAATATGGCAGAAAGTGTTAGATTCTGAACGACAAGGTATCGATAGAGTCGCGATTATAAACTCTATTAATAAAACCCGAGAACTTAGCCGAAAATAATATCCTACGTAATTGTAATCATGTAAGAACAGCTATTTCTAGCGCTTTATGTATGTTATTGATTCAAGTTTGAGTTAAGGTTGCGATTACATCTAGTGTCGCTTTTATTAGCCGACAATTAGCCTTGTTACGAGTGAAGGCTATCCTAAGTGTTCAATGTTTACTTTATTAGTGATAAAAAAATGCCAGCATAAGCTGGCATTTGGAATCTAGACTAACCGAATAATAATTAACTTGGGTCACTGGCTAGTCTGATTATTGCTACAAATCTATTAGCTAATAACTATAACCTATTGACTAATAATTATAATTAGCTTGGCGTTCAGCAGCTCTTTGTTCCCATTCAGGAACAAGCGTTTTAAGGAATTCCTCTTTCTCTGCATTCATTTTATCCATATCCATACCTAGTGCTTTTTGTGCAGCAGCTTTGGTTGAGATATCAGGGATAGTGATAGGATCATTAATTCCTTTTTTAGCCAGTAGACGGATGATTTTAGTTCGTGCATCAGCGGCTCTATCAACTGCGGTTCCAAGAATTTCTAATGCGACTTCAGGAGCGTGCATATGCACACCATGAGAAGCAATAGCATAATCCCAACGCCACTGAGCATGACGAATATCCATCAGAATGGATTGCATCTCTTCTTCAGTTGCTCCTGCTTTCCATGCTTCACCGGCTTCGAAATGAGCGGCAACAATTTGTTTCTCAGCGATAAGCTTCATGTTAGTTACTTGAGCTTTACGAGTTGAAACTACTTCTACAAAGTACTCTTTCTCTTGGGTGTGGCACTGCGCACATGTGTTGTCGAAAGCATCCAATGGATTGCCAACTTTATGATCTGTATAGACGGTACCATCATCTTGCTCGACTTTAGGCATATGACAATCGGCACACACGACACCGTTTTTACCGTGAATGCCCATTCTCCAAGTTTCAAAACCTGGGTGCTGTGCTTTTAACATAGGCGCTTTAGAGACTTTATGCGTCCAGTCTTTGAAGTTGATAGAATCGTAATACTGTTCCATATCATCAACAGTTGTACCATTGTCCCATGGGAATTTGACGGTTTTATTCGGGCCAGTAAAGTAGTACTCAACATGACATTGCGCACAAACTGTTGCTTGCTTTTCTAGGCCAGACTGCTCAGAAAAAGGCATACCAATGGTTTCGAAAGCTCGCTCAACATAAGGGCGAGTAATCATTAGATCGGGATCACCGTTTTTGAATGCTTCGCTTTTTGTGTTGTGGCAATCTGAACAGCCAATAGGATTGACTATTTCATGGCCTAAACGAGCCCACTTACCTTGGAAGTATCCATCTTCTCCCTTTTCTTCGATAACGCGTGCAACGTCAGGCGATTTACAACTCCAGCATGCCATTGGCATTGGACCTGTTTTTTCGTCTGTTGGTGCTCCTGTACGAAGAGTTTCACGTATGTCATCTATGGCATAAAAGTGACCGCGTGCTTTGTTATAGTCTTTTGCAAAACCGTAACCAGCCCACATAATTACCATATTTGGATCACTCGCTAACGCATCTTCAATATTACTGCTCTCGGATGTTTTTTTCCAAGTTTCGTATTGTTGACTATGCGCACTTTCAAAGCTCTCATTGCGAGGATCGCCTATTTTTTTATCTTCAGCGACAACATTAGTGACGCTTAATAAGCTGGCCACTAATATTGCTACTGATTTTGATATCCAGTGCTTATTCATGGTGCTATCTCCATGTTTGTATGATTATTTAATTATATTGTCCGTTGTATTACTTTTTTGTTACCTAGCGTTGTGGACTGGTATCCAAAATAAGAATGGGAGGTACAAAGCTATGTTAGACGTTATATTTAAATTAGATATAAAGCGTTATTATTTAATTGTTTTAGATCAATTTATGTAGGTGATCGGGAGCACGATTTCTTTCTTATACCCCTAAAGTGGTAGTTGATTTATTTAATAGTCGTTTTTATTCAATAGGTTATAAATACTATAATCAATGTTTTGTTTTAAATATAAGGTGAAATAGGTCACTATTTTGTAGTAAAAACCAGTAATTTCTCTAAATTTATTTATAATATTTCATAGCGTTGTGGCTGCTCCAAAATAAGAATTATTATCGTTTGGATTTTTTGTAAAATATATCCAAATGTATTTATTACTTATTTAGAAGATTTTTATATCAATTTAATTTATATATATTTACCGATTGATATAGGAAAACTCTGAACTGAGGAAAGGATAAAATGGCCAATATTAAATTGACCATAGCCATAATGTTGAAATCACTTCTTATATTATGTCTCTATGGTTTTTCTATAAATGTCTATGCTGAAACCGTAAGTGATAACACCAAAGTAGAATCAGAACGGAAAAAACTGGTTATTTCTCGTAAAGATAAACAATGTCTTAAATGCCATAAGAAATCTTATGATTCGTTACATGGTTCTCACGGATACAATGCGGTAGACGTCTTAGGCAAACAACTTAAATGTGCTGACTGTCATAACAAGATCAGTTCGAGACACCGTAATGGTGCCCCTAAAGTAACTAAGTATTTTGAAGCGCAATCTCAAGTTGGTAATAACAAACGGGTGCTTACTCAAGCCGAAATACTGGTGGCAAATAAAGAGTGTACCGACTGTCACAAGCCCGATGAGCTACGAGAGCACTATTGGACACACGATGTGCATGCAAAAAATCTGACTTGCACCAATTGTCATAATGTTCACGCAAATAAAGCTAAAGTGCTTGGTTTTGACCATAAGCAGAAGGTTCAGCTGTGTGTTGATTGTCACTCAGACTTTAACAACGTTAAACAAGCGATGCCAAAGCAGAAAGACAATGAGTAGGAGAAGATGACATGAGTTGTTCTAGACGAAACTTTTTGACGGGGGCTGGTGCCGTCATCTTTACTACTAGTATTGCCAGTACCAGTGCTTTGAGTAAAAAAACACTTGCTAACACTATGGTAGATGGTAAGAAGCGTTATGGCATGGTTCATGATGAAACGGCATGTATCGGCTGTACAGCATGTATGGATGCATGTCGAGAAGTGAATAGTGTTCCTGAAGGCGTTGCTAGGTTAGAAATAATTAGAAGTGAACCACAAGGCGAATACCCTGATGTTGATTACCGTTTCACGCGTAAATCTTGTCAGCATTGTGATAATGCACCTTGTGTTATGGTTTGCCCAACAGGAGCCGCTTATAAAGATGAAGAGACGGGTATTGTTGACGTTCATCATGATAAATGTGTTGGCTGTGGTTATTGTTTAGCCGCGTGCCCTTATCAAGTTCGATTTTTCCATCCGGTACACAAATCGGCTGATAAATGTAATTTCTGTCGTGATACCAATTTAGCGCGAGGTAAACTTCCTGCCTGTGTTGAGTCTTGTCCGACTAACGCACTTATTTTTGGTGACTTAAACGATCCAACATCAGATATTAATGCTGTGCTGAATAGCAATATTATTTACAGAGATAAACTTGAACTGGGTACTAAACCTAAGTTGTATAAAATTCCACACCAGAAAGGGGAGATTTAGCAATGGAAACTGCATTTAATTTCGATACTTTGGTCTGGGACTGGATTATCGCTATCTATCTATTTTTAGCAGGTATGTCCGCTGGTGCGGTAATGATTTCAATTTACTTAAAGCGTAAAGTTATAGAGGGTGACCCTGCGCAAGATGGTATATTGAAAGCCACAGCATGGATTGCACCATTTGGTATCATTTCAGGTTTGACTATTTTAATTTTCCACTTAACAAAACCGTTAATGTTTTGGAAAATAATGATCCACTTTAATACCAGTTCAGTGATGTCCATGGGAGTTATTCTATTCCAAGTTTATCTAATGGTTCTTTTCGTTTGGATAGCGATTATATTCAGACAAACCATTAGAAAATATACGCCCAACTCCCTTTCGTTTGTTGATGGTATTATAGTGAAATTGGCTAAATTGGAAAACTTTTGGGAGCTTTTCTTAGGTTTTATGGCGATTATGCTCGCCGCGTACACTGGCTTTTTACTTTCTGCGCTAAAAACTTATCCTATGCTTAATAATCCTGTATTGCCTATTTTGTTCCTGTTTTCAAGTTTATCGTCGGGAGCCGCGGCATGTATGCTGGGCGGGATTGTGTTCTTCAAGCAATCACCAACAAGTATAACCGCTAAATGGGTACACAGTTTTGAACGTCCTGTCGTGATGTTCGAGCTGTTTGTTATGCTGTGCTTTTTTACTGGGCTTATTTTTGGTGGTGGGCAAGGGGAGCTTGCGGCATATAATGCGATCGGTAGTGGTTTTTGGGCTAGCTGGTTCTGGTGGGGGGTGATTGTATTTGGAATGTTAACGCCCTTGGCACTTAACTTCTTTATGCCCGCAGCCATACGTCATAAACACAGCTTTATTTTTGTTGTCACTATACTTAGCTTGGTGGGCGTACTGATGTTACGCACGTTTGTTCTTTATGCTGGTCAAATGACCGTTGTATAGGAAATATAGGCTCAACGTTAATCGTACGAGATTTTAACCGTTAGGGTTGAGCCTAATTATAATTTTATGTATTCAGATATTGGTCAGTTCTCTCTTATTATTGTTGCTATTAGTTCACTCTTCTGCGTAATTTCAGTTTTAGCGACATGGTTATGGGACAAACAAACCGCTATTGGCAGCGTGATAACGTTGGTTCATGTGTGTTTGCTTTTTTCTTTGTTCTCTATCCTAGCGTTGGCAACTGCGTTTATCTTGGATGATTTCTCGTTAGTTTATGTGGCGGCGCATTCAAATACTCAACTGCCGGTATTTTTTAAGGGCGCGGCAGTATGGGGTGGGCATGAAGGTTCATTATTATTCTGGGTGCTCACACTATCAATTTGGAATTCTGCGATAGCACTTAAGCATAAAACCTTACCTGCGGCTTATTTGTCCAAAGTGCTATTAGTTTCATCATCTTTAGTTTCTATTTTTGCTTTCTTTACGCTTCTAGCTTCGAATCCATTCGAATTAAGTGGTATTTTTCCTCAAGAGGGAAGAGATTTAAACCCGATGTTGCAAGATGTTGCACTCATATTTCATCCTCCACTTTTGTATATTGGTTATATTGGTTTTGCTTCTAGTTTTGCGTTTGCGCTGGCGGCATTGTGGCAAAAAGAGATCCCAAGTGCATGGTTAGCGGTTAGTCGCCAGTTTAGTCTTTTTGCTTGGACTTTTTTAACCGGCGGAATATTACTCGGTGCGTGGTGGGCTTATTATGAATTAGGTTGGGGAGGATGGTGGTTTTGGGATCCAGTTGAAAACGCATCATTGCTTCCTTGGTTGACAGCAACAGCATTAATACACAGTTTATTAATTAGTCAACAGGAAAAACGGCTACTTAAATGGACCTATGGGCTGTCATTTATTACTTTCTCTTTAAGTATATTAGGCACTTTTGTCGTTCGTTCAGGTGTCATCACTTCAGTGCATGCCTTCGCAGTTGATCCTACTCGGGGCTTAGTTTTAATTGGTATATTGGTCGTGTTAGTGCTGTTGGGATTTGGTAGCCAAATTATACGAAGCAATGATATTCGCTCAGTGGTTATTACGCGTTACAGAAGTCGAAGTTTTGTATTTTTACTTGGTAACGGTTTATTTACTATTGCTATGATCACCGTGTTACTTGGTACTTTTTATCCGATGATTTTTCAAATTTTCGGCCTTGGTAAAATATCAGTAGGTGCACCATATTTTAATACACTGTTTGCTCCTTTAACGTTTTTAGCGTTAGTTTTAATGACGAGTAGCGCTATGTTAGTTCGCGCAAAATTGCAGCTAAAATCTATTTTTCGGTTGATGTTAGCGGCCATTTTTTTAGGCGTTATTTTATATCGTGCTCAGTATCAGGCCTTACAACCAATGGTTTTGACTACTTGGATTTTGAGCCTATTGGTCGGTTTTAGTTTGTTAGACCGGGTATTCGTTACCAAGTTGAATAAGCAGCGGTTCGCTCTATTGCCAATGATTTTGGCCCACACTGGTATGATTTTGCTTTGTATCGGTGCCAGTATGAACGCTTATCACTCAGTTGAAACCAGTGCCAAACTTGGGGTTGGTGACCAGATAGTATTTGAACGTTTTCACCTTAATGTTGAAAAACAACAGTTATTTGTTGGCCCGAACTATACAGCTGAACAAGTTTATATAGTCATAGATGAACAAGACAGGGTGGCTGCTGAAAGGAGACATTACCAGGTGCGAGTAATGAGTATGACCGAACCGGCTATTGCCACTTATTGGCATGGCGATCTGTATATTACCTTGGGAGAAAAGCTTCACGATGGTTCTTTTGCAGTACGTATTCAGTATAAAGCTTATATACAATGGATCTGGTTTGGAGGGTTGCTAATGGTCATGGGTGGGGCATTGGCTGTATTGATAAATAGCGGTCAATCTAAATTCTATTTATCTAAACGTACAAAGAATCTTGACGAGCAAAAGCATGAAAATAGTTAACATACAATTTGTTAAGCTAGCCAGTTTGTGTGGTCTATTGATCGGTATATTTATGCTGTTTTATTTTGGCTTAGTAAACTCTAATCAGCAATCGACTACGCCGCTGCTTAACAAGCCCGTTCCTCATTTTAATTTACAGTCGCTACTGAATAATAATGGGTTAGATGAAACCATATTGCTTGGTGAGCACTATAAAATTTTAAATGTTTGGGCGTCTTGGTGTGCTGCTTGCAAAGTAGAACATCCTTTTCTGCTTGAATTATCCACAGCAGGTATTGATATAATTGGCTTAAATTATAGGGATAATAGTGCTGATGCAATCAAGGTTATTGAATCAGAAGGGAACCCGTACCGAGAAATTATTTTTGATCCAAATGGTCTACTTGCATTAGATCTTGGCGTACTAGGCGCCCCTGAAACGTTTTTAATTGATCCGCAAGGTAAAATTCAGGCACGTTTCAGCGGCACTATTGATTCAACCATATGGCAGCAACAATTTTATCCTTACTTAATAAAGTAATGGTAAAACTTAGCGTATTCACGTTTGTTTTTCAGCATGGCCACTTATATTTTTAGTAGGAAATATGAATAAGTTAACCGCTCTATTTACCTTTTTTATTGTTTCAGTATCCATTGTATTGCCAGCGTATGCGCAAGATAGTAACAACACGGTTATTTTTTATGATGATAATAAAGAAGTGGCTATTCAAGCGGAGCTATTCGAATTTGAATCGGAACAGCAACGGCAAGATGCAGTGCAGCTGGCCAAAAGTCTACGTTGTCCTCAGTGTCAGAACCAAAACTTGGTCGAATCTAATGCACCGGTTGCCAAAGATCTGCGTTTAAAAGTGTATCAGATGGTAAAGCAAGGTAAGAGCGATGAAGAAATTATCCAGTTTATGACTTACAGGTTTGGTGATTTTGTTCTTTATGATCCAGTGTTATCGTACCGAACATTAGTTTTGTGGCTGTTGCCTATTGTATTGATAGTAATGGGCTTGTTTTTAGCGTTTAAAATGGTCAAAACCAGTCCTTCCGTTGATTGAACTAAAAATGATGTGCTGCCGAATTAATCTCAAGTGCTTACAAACATCCCGATGGTTTAGCTATATTGGTCGATCCAGAGTGAATATCGCTTGAATAGCTAGATAGTTGTTATAGTATAACAATCTGTTAAAAACTGACCTTTGTTAATCGTTGGTTTAAGACTAATAGTGATAACCTAAAGCTATTGTTATGACCTAAAGCTATAGTTATTACTCAAAATATAGAGTGATAACCAAAATATAGCGCTATGACCTAAAGCTATGATGGTAAAGTTGTTGCTAACAAAGGGTTCGTTGAAATAAAATTATTCACCCCCATGTTGTAATTAATCCAAATAATCCCAAGCTCGTGGTGCTAATCAAGCTGCATGAGTGTGTTAAGTGAGTATAAATATGGCTGAAGTTCGCGCCAGAGTTGCCTTAAAAGTAGGTTTAAAAAGTAATATTGATGCAGAAATTCTGTCATTTCATGGTCTTAAAAGCGATAAAGAACACGTCGCGCTTGTGTTTAAGAATGCGGATCAATTGGGTGAAACTCCACTGGTCAGAATGCATTCAGAGTGCTTGACTGGTGATGTTTTTCATTCATCGCGATGTGATTGCGGTGAACAATTAGAAGAAACTATAAATAAAATGGGTGAGCAGGGCGGTATTATCCTTTATTTACGACAAGAAGGTCGAGGGATAGGCTTGTACAATAAAATTGATGCTTATTTATTGCAGAGTGAAGGCATGAATACTTACGAAGCGAATAACCATTTAGGTTTTGGTGATGACTTGCGAGATTTTACCGAAGCCGCTGAAATGTTATTTGCTTTAGGGTTGAAAAAAATTAAGCTCATTACCAATAACCCTAAAAAAATAAAGGAAATAAAAGAGTTAGGTATTGAACTTGAAGATGTCATTAACACTTCTGCACATGTAAAGAGTGGTAACGAAAATTACCTTAAAGCTAAAGTTTCTCATGGTAAACATAATTTAGAGCTATAAGAATTTCACCGGCACCATTCATCTATAGAACCACTCGTTAAAGCGGGTGGTTTTTTCGTTTTTACCGCTATACCTGACAGCATATTGCTTTTCTTCTACACCTAGTTTTTTCTGCTTGTTGCAATAACTTTCCAATTTAGTATTATACCGAACACGAATGGTAATGATAACCCTTATCATTCGTAACGATAGATAATCAAAAATATAAAACTAATAATATAAAGTTCATAATATTAAACAAGGACAGAATATGCTCAACAAATCGAAAATTGCGCTAGCTACATCGATGTTACTTATCAGTGGTGTAAGTAATGCTGCAACTGTAACCGAAAAACAAGTAGTGGAACACTATACTGATCTAGCTCACGCTGTATTTTCAGATGCATTAACCACAGCGGAACAATTGGATTCTTCAATCTCAGCTTTTCTTAAATCACCTTCAGAAGAAACATTCCAACAAGTAAAAAATGCATGGTATGAATCTCGTGTTCCATATCAGCAAACAGAAGTTTTCCGTTTTGGTAATGCCATTGTTGATGACTGGGAAGGTCAATTGAATGCTTGGCCGTTAGATGAAGGTTTAATCGATTATGTTGCTTCTGACTATCAATATGAACTAGGTAACCAAGGCGCTACTGCAAATATTGTTGCTAATACGTCTGTACAAGTTGGTGCTGAAAAAATTGACACGGCAAAAATTACTCCTGAACTTATTGCTAACTTAAATGAAATTGGTGGTTCTGAAGCAAACGTTGCTTCTGGTTATCACGCTATTGAATTTCTATTGTGGGGACAAGATTTAAATGGCACCGGTGCGGGCGCAGGTGCTAGACCTTATACCGATTATGTTATTGGTGAAGCGTGTACGAATGGTAACTGTGAGCGAAGAGCTGAATACCTTAAAGCGACGGCTGAATTATTGAAAACCGATTTAGCTTGGATGGTAGACCAGTGGGAACCAAACCAAACTAACAACTACCGTGCCGAATTGTTATCTAACTCGTCTAAAGATGGCCTACGTAAAATGCTATTCGGTATGGGGTCTCTTTCTCTAGGTGAGTTGGCTGGTGAACGAATGAAGGTTGCATTAGAAGCGCACTCAACTGAAGATGAGCATGATTGTTTTTCTGATAATACTCATAATTCCCACTATTATAACGAACAAGGTATCTACAACGTTTACACTGGTACTTATGTACAACAAAATGGTGAGTTACTTGCAGGGCCAAGTATTCATGATTTAGTTAAGCAAGTTGATGTGCAATCAGCAAAACAAATTCAATCTGATTTTGATAAAGCACGTGCACAAGTAGGGGAATTGGTGAATTCAGCTGAAGTTGATGGTGTCTACTTTGATCAACTTATTGCGGCTAACAACAGTAAAGGTAATGAATTAGTGAATGATTCAATTAAAGCCTTGGTTGTACAAACTGAAGCTATCGAAAAAGCAGCAAGTCTTGTTGGTATCGACAGTTTAAGCCCAGATACTGCTGATCACGAATTCTAAGTAAGCATAAAAACAACAATAATTAATATTAAGGGCTCATTAGAGCCCATTTATCTCTGGAAATATAATGAAGTTATCTACATCTGCAGCGATGCTATTAGCGTCTTTCATTTGTTCCGCCTCGGCAAGTGATCCTAATACAATACGCTCCGGTGGCAAAACAAGTACCAATAAATTAGGTCCGAATGCTTTTTCACAACCGGCTAGCAATTTGTCATTGAGTAAAAAGCTTGATTTTAGCGTGGGCAACAGTTTCTTTCGCAACCCTTGGATCCCTGCGCCAGCCTCAACTGATGCTCGAGATGGCTTAGGGCCTATCTTTAATACCAACGCTTGCCAGAGTTGTCATATAAAAGATGGCCGAGGTCACGCACCAGAAAGTGAAGATGATAACGCCGTTTCGATGTTGGTTCGCCTAAGCATACCTGCTGTTACAGATACACAAAAAGAAATGTACGCAAAAGATGGCGTGGTTCCAGAGCCAACCTATGGTGGCCAACTTCAAGACTTATCTATTCCTGGCGCTGAGCCAGAAGGTCAAATCAATATTACTTATCAGGATGTTGTGGTTAACTTTGCTGATGGTGAGCATGTAACGCTGCGTAAACCAACCCTAAAAATTACCGACCTAAATTATGGGGATATGCATCCTGACACTCAATTCTCTGCTCGTGTTGCTCCTCCAATGATAGGACTAGGGCTATTAGAAGCGATTCCAGAAAAAGTTATCCAAGATATAGCTGCGAAACAAGCCGCTAGCACCGATTCTATAACAGGGAAAGCAAATAGAGTTTGGGATGTACTTAAGCAAGATTATTCAATGGGTCGATTTGGTTGGAAAGCAGGACAACCAACCTTAATGCAGCAAAATGCGTCAGCTTTTAATGGTGATTTAGGTTTAACCTCAAAGCTGTTTCCAAATCACAACTGCACAGAAAATCAACCAGCATGTGAGCAGTTAGCTAATGGTGGTTCACCGGAAGTGAGCGATAATATCTTAAAGTTTGTTGAATTTTATTCACAACATTTAGCGGTACCAATTCGCAGAAACGTTTCTGATCCTAAGGTTAAAAAAGGTCAAAAGCTATTTGAAAGCAGCGATTGTTCAACCTGTCATCAAAACAACTTAACTACTGCGGTAGTACAAGATAGACCAGCCTTGTCGAATCAATTAATTCATCCTTATACTGATATGCTGTTACATGACATGGGTGATGGATTGGCCGATAATCGTCCAGAGTATTTAGCCAATGGCAGAGAGTGGAGAACCACGCCGCTTTGGGGTTTAGGTTACACCCAAGAAGTGAATGGTCATACTTATTTACTCCATGATGGCAGAGCGAGAAATGTGATGGAAGCCATTTTATGGCATGGCGGTGAAGCACAGAATGCACGAGATAAAGTTATTGCGATGGACAAAAATGATCGCGAAGCTCTACTTGCGTTTTTAAACTCTTTATAAGGACTCGCTAAGATGCGTTTTATACTACCTGTAGTTTTAAGTACTTTTATAGGCGGCGTTCATGCGGGAACCTCTGATACAGATGTTCTTTCTACAACAAATAATAGCCGTAGTGTTTATCTCGAATTTAAAGATTCAAGCGCAGTATTTGCTCAATCGACTAAGCAATTGAGTGGTAGCATTGATCACTATTGTGAAACTCCGAATAACCAGTCAATACAAGAGGTGAGAAATAGCTGGCATTCTGCAATGCTTAACTGGAATCGTCTTCAAGGTTTTGATCGAGGTCCAATCGAAGCCTTAGAAAAGAATTGGTCGATTCAGTTTTGGCCAGACAAAAAGAATACCACTGGTAGAAAAATGCAAAATTTGGTTAACGAAAATAAACCAATTAGTGTCGATGACATTGCGAATAGTAGTGTTACCGTACAAGGTTTAGGTGCAATTGAATGGCTGTATTTTGAGCCTAAATCACCACTATCAAGTGACAGCGTAACAACGTGTCACTTGGCAAGCGTAATTAGTGAAAATCTGGATAACAATGCCACATTCATCGCTCAAGCATGGAATGTGAACCCATGGGTTGAACTTGATGAGCAAGAGTGGACACAAGAGTACGTTAGTTTGTTATCAAATCAGCTAGATTTTAGTATGAAGAAGTTGAGTCGTCCTCTAGCAAAAATAGGCCAGCCTAGACCGTATTTTTCTGAATCTTGGCGTTCTCATTCATCGTTGGATAACTTACAAAGCAATGTAGAATCGTTTAAATCGATCTATTTTGCCAATGGCAATGGTATGCACGCAGCATTGATTAATCAAGGACATGCGGACTTAGCCGCACGAATTGAAAATCAAATTAATCTGCTTGCTGAAAACTGGCCTGAAGAATCTAGTTTATTTCGTTCGTTACAATCTAAAGATGGCTACCGTGAAATACTCAGTGTTTATAACAAGTTTGAATATCTTAAATACTTAGTTTCAGAAGAACTAGCGGTTAACCTAGGTGTTGTCGTGGGGTTCAATTCAACTGATGGCGATTGATTCAACTAGGCGAAATTTAATCAAAGCGGCATTATTGGCTAGTATTTCGCCTATGTCACAAGCATTGCCGCTTATAAGCAGTGCTGTCACTACCAGCCGCAAGGTTACTGGGACAGGCGCTTTTATCGGTTGCGCTGTCGATTCCAGTGGTCAATATACTGCGGTTGTTGCTTCTGAAAACGGCGCTCCTGTTCATTCGATCACTCTTCCTGCAAGGGGACATGGTATAGCTGTGTCTCCAAATCAATTGAAAACTGAAGCGGTGGTATTTGCTCGTAGACCAGGCGTGTTTTTTCAAGTAATAGATTACGTAACTGGCGAACGCTTATCCTTTATTTCAGCTCAACCTAAGCGTCATTTTTACGGACATGGTGCTTATTCCAATGATGGAAATTGGTTGTTTGTTACCGAAGGTGAGTCAAAAACCAGTGCCGGTATTATTGGTGTATATGATGCGACAAATTCTTATAAAAAAGTTGAAGAATTAACTGGGTTTGGTATTGGTCCACATGAAATTCGAGTCTTAGATAATGATGATATCGTCGTTGCTGTTGGTGGGGTTCATACCAATGGTAGAACGCCGCTCAACCTTGAATCGATGTTACCTGCTCTGTGTTATTTTAATTCAAAAGGCCAGTTATCAGAACAAGTAAATCTTAGTGATAAAAAGCTTAGTATTCGGCATTTATGTACGCCTAGTTCGAGTATGGTGATTTCTGGTCAGCAATACAGAGGAGATACCGATGATACTCCGCCATTAATTGCTGTGCACAAAAGAGGGCAAGCATTCTATCATCTACAAGCTGAAGATGAGCAATGGGCTCGCTTTAATCACTATATAGCCAGTATAGAAGTGGTTGATGATTTGCTGTTAGCCACTTCTCCACGGGGGAATTGTTATGGTATTTGGTCGTTATCAGACAATCAATTACTCGAGATTGACGTACTTCCCGAGGCTTCAGGTGTAGTCAAATACAAGCAAGGTTTCTTTGTTAGTTCTGGCTCTGGTAGGGTAGTAGATGTAAACGGCAGTGGTCACAGTCATCTACATAAAACATCAGTTTTGTGGGATAACCATTTGGCGAGAGTTGGGTAATTAACCAGTATCAGAAATGCAAATAATTGAATTTGTTATCCAGTTTGCTACACAGTTTATTATGCCTAGGCATTCTACATGCTATATTGAGTTTAATTATAAAGATAATTAAACGGTTGTAGTATGAAATGTCGTCTGTTCGTATCGTTTTGGGTTTTATGGTTTTCAGCATCAGCCACCGCACTAGAAGATCTACCCGATCTTAGAAGTCTCGATTTTGGAAGTCAATTTTCCTTAGAGATCACTTATCCAGAAATCGTACATCAAGTCTATGCGGCGGAAGAGTTTCAATTGATATGGCACGATCCCACACTTAGCCAGCAGTTTGAGTCTATGCTAATTATCATGCATTACTCTGGCCTGAGTGAGCTGTTTTCATCGCGGTTGACTACTTTACAACAGTATAGACGTGCTGGTTTATGGTACAAATATGACGTAACGGCGACAGATACCTTATTAAACTACATGCACTATGTTTCGTTAGTTTCATCGCAGGGAGCTGAGTGGTACTACGGCAACAATATTCAATTGCCAACAACTCAGTTAGAGCCTGCTCTTGTCAACTCACTCATTAACACCATTAATCAAAATAGGCTGCGTGACTTTATTGCTTCATTACATGCCACGCCTGAACATCGAGATTCGCTAAAACATGCAGTAACCATACTTAGTCATGCCATAGATACAGGTGTTGACAAGTACCAACAAGATGCTGTCGCGCATAAAGGCGATATATTACTTAATAAAGCGCAATTATTAGCAAGATTAGATGTGGTTGGGTTGACGCACACTTCCAACACAGAGGCATCATTGATATTTGATGATGAACTGTATCAACTGGTTAAACAGTTTCAAACAATGCATGGTTTAAAACCTGACGGTGTTATCGGCAAGGAAACGTTGTATTGGATAAACGTTTCACCGCAACAACGGTTACATTCATTAGCGTTAAATACCGAAAGATCACGCTTAATGCCGAAAGATAGGCAAAACATTATTATTGTTAATTTGCCTAATTTTCAACTGTCTTATTGGCATAATGGTGAGGCACGTTTTACTTCAAAAGTTATTGTGGGCAACAAGAAAAGAAAAACGCCACTATTATCGATAAAAATGGATACATTAATATTTAATCCATCTTGGAATGTTCCTAGAAAATTAGTTCGCGAAGATATTATTCCTAAAATAAAAAAGGATGAGAATTATCTTGAACGTATGAATATGAAAGTGATTAAGAGCTGGCGTACTCGAGAGGAAATAGACCCAAGCACGATAGACTGGCAAACTATTGAAGCGGATAATTTTGCCTATAATATGACGCAAGGTCCAGGCAAACAAAATGCACTGGGTGAATTGAAGTTTAATACGCCTAATGCGCGCGCTATTTACTTACATGATACTCCCGCTAAATATTTATTTAATAAAACCTATAGAGCCTTCAGTGCCGGTTGTATTCGAGTGCAATATGCAGATAAATTTGCTAATACCTTAATGCAGGTTCAAGGTATTGAACCGCCAAAACAGTCTGTCGGTCCACCAGTTAGTGCTAAAGTTGCGTTACGTCAGCAAATTCCTGTCCATTTAGTGTATCAAACAGCATGGATAAAAGATGACGTTGTTCAGTATAGAAAAGACATTTACGGTTATGATAAAACGCCGTCACGGTTAGTTTTAACACAAAATTGACAGTTGGCTTAGGTTGATAAAAACGTTAATAAAACTAGTCATAAATCAAATTAATTGGTGTGTGTTTCGTGTTAAGTGTGATCCGTTTGTTTGACGCTGTTCGATTTATAGGCTAGTTTGCCGAAAATAATTTATTAACCGTTAACTTAGTAACTAGTATTTATATGTCTTTTACAAAAAATGATCGCCGTGAATTTTTAAAACGTGTTAGCGGTACAGCAGCTTTTGCCGTTTGTATTCCCTCTAGCGCCTTTGCCAGTCTTATTAGTGACAAGCAAATCAGTGATAAGCAAACCAAACTCAATCAAGTCTTACATAATAACAGTAAGATGAAGTTTAAAAACCTTCATACTGGTGAAGTGTTGAATACAATCATTTCTGCCAATAAGACGATAGCGACAAGTGAATTTAGTAAGATAAATCACATTTGCCGTGATTTTAGAAAAAATGAAATTTATCAAATGGATGAGCAGTTAATACTTCAATTACATAATATACAAAGTGTGTTGAAAACTGATGCTGAAATTCAAATCATCTCTGGTTATCGTTCGCCTGCAACCAATGAAGCATTGAGGTCAAAATCAAATAATAGTGGTGTTGCGAAAAAAAGTTTCCATATGCTAGGTAAAGCAATGGATTTTCGCTTAGAAGGGGTGCCTTTGATTGACGTTCGTGATGCTGCTCGAGACCTTGCCATGGGTGGAGTCGGATACTATCCAAATAGTAATTTTGTTCATATCGATACGGGACCCGTTCGAACTTGGTAACTCGCTTGTAATATCAACTCTGCAATGTCATAGTTTTGCTATTGGTTTAATTACATATGAGCAAAATTATGAGTCTTAAATATCAAATCGTCCCTGTCACTTCTTACGCACAGAACTGTTCCATTGTTTGGTGCGATGAAACCATGAAAGGTATTGTTATCGATCCTGGCGGGGATGTTAAGCAACTCATTATGCTGATCAACGAATTACAAGTTGATGTAGTCAATTTAGTTTTAACTCACGGACATCTTGACCATGTTGGTGGTGCTCAAGAGCTCGCCGAGGCACTATCTGTTGATATTATTGGTCCACATAAAGCAGACAATTTTTGGTTACAGGGACTTGAGGGGCAAAGTCAAATGTTTGGTTTTCCCCTTACCGAAGCGTTTGAACCACAGCAGTGGTTAGAGGAAGGAGATACCATTTCTTTCGGTAACCTGTCGTTGGATGTATATCACACGCCCGGCCATACACCTGGCCATGTTGTTCTTTACAATAAGAATGCAAAAATTTCCTTTGTTGGTGATGTATTGTTCGCAGGAGGCGTAGGAAGAAGTGATTTTCCTCAAGGCGATCACGCAACACTTATCTCTTCGATTAAAAATAAACTGTGGCCACTTGGCAACGATGTTGAATTCGTACCAGGACACGGGCCTATGTCTACTTTCGGCAAAGAGCGTAAAACCAATCCATTTGTTGCTGACGAAATGCCGCTCTACTAATCTGCTTTAAATAACACGGGCGTGAGTAATACTTACCCACAATAGAAATGTGCTATTTCAATGAAAGTAAGTTCAGGAAACGCCCAACGTTATAACTAAAGTTATTCATATTTGTTGGTTTAATAACCTAGCTCATGGCTAATACTATAAATAGCGTGCTGTTTTTGGTATAAATGCGCCTTTATTTTTTTATCGCTAAGATAATTTATTTACCACTACTAAAATTTAGGTCGCTAGCGCGTTGTTATTTTGCTTATTTGAGTGGCTGAGCGGCGCTTTGATAGCTTGATGTTAATATGCCTATTTAAATTGAATACTAACGACTTAAACTTGCTTGGGTAGTGAATTTGGGAAATATATAAATGAGACTTGCTCACAAACGCAAAGTGCAGATGAAACTGCAAAAACAACTAAAAACCACCGTTATTACTACGGCTAATACAATCAAAGGGACATTAAATTCAGCCACTGTAGTGGTTGAACCTACACTAGCGGAAGTGAATTCTACCGTTTCTGACAGAGCGAAGTCGGTAAGCTTAACGCCCAAGCAACAACAAGTTTTAGATATTGTTGTAAAACAGTCACAAGGAATTAACTCCAAGAGCATTGGATTAGAAGCGGGTCAAGAAGAAGCAAAAGCCGCTTCCTGGGCAGCAGGTGCACTGAAAAAATTACTAGAAGAAAATTTAGTAGAGAAAATTCAACTTTCTGGTAATAAAGTGCAATATAAAGCAATCTGATCTAACTATAGACTTTAGCTTGCTACAACTAAATTAAAACTGACAAAAGCCCTAAAAGGGCTTTTATCAGTTTTATTACCAAGCTTTTACATTATTCTTTTTAACTCCTCACTGAGACTCGACTTCTTGTCATACATTACTGCGTGATATCACATATTTGTAACAAATAAATGAAATTATCTATTGGTATTTACGTAAGTAAAATTATTCGTATTTATTTTTCCCTTATATTTAATATCAATATAATCAAATATTTAATTTTAATTATGGCTTATAGAATACGTATAAATACGTACTACCAAAGTCTTTGGGTGTCAGAAAACATTATTCTACTGCGTGTTCTTTCTCATTTTATAGCATTCATAAATTGTTCATTGTTACCGACTCTGCTTATTGAAAATGAGCAAGAATAAAACCACAAAGGACGTAGATATGAGCCTAATTTTGAAATCAGTGAAACGAGTATTCGCGGGCACAGCGGTAGTAGCCGCAGCTTGCTCTGTTTTGGTCGCAACGAGTGCAACAGCAGCAGATAAAGTATATAGACTAAAACTTGCTGAAACATGGGGGCCAAACTTTCCTGTTTTTGGTGATGCAACTAAAAACATGGCAGAGATGGCAGAGAAAATGTCTAACGGGCGCTTAGTTATTCGAATAGATTCCGCCAATAAACACAAGGCACCATTAGGTGTGTTTGATATGGTGAAATCTGGCCAATACGACATGGGGCATTCAGGCTCATACTATTGGAAGGGAAAAGTACCGAATACACTCTATTTCACGTCTATGCCATTTGGTATGACGCCATCTGAACAGTACGCATGGTTTTATCATGGTGGTGGTATGGAACTCATGGATAAAGTGTATTCGCCACATAATCTACTGTCTTTCCCTGGCGGAAACACTGATATTCAAATGGGCGGCTGGTTCCAAAAAGAGATTAACACCCTAGATGATCTTAAAGGGCTAAAAATGCGTATTCCAGGGTTTGCTGGTGAAGTATTGGCTGAATTGGGCGCAAAACCAACTAATATTGCACCGGGAGAACTTTATACCTCTTTAGAGCGTAAAACGATTGATGCATTAGAGTGGGTCGGTCCATCGTTAGATTTGCGTATGGGATTCCATAAAATTGCACCTTATTATTATACTGGATGGCATGAGCCAGGTTCTGAATTGCAGTTTTTAGTTAACAAACGTGTTTGGGAGAAATTGCCAGACGACCTTCGTGAAATTCTTAGAATTTCGATGCGTACCGCGGCTTATGACATGTATACGCAAGCAACGCATGAAAGTGGAAAAAACTGGGTATCGATTAAAACAGAATATCCTGATGTTCAGGTTAAAGACTTCCCACCAGAAGTAATGAAAGCGATGCGCGCAGCGAACGATAAACTTTTAGCTGAGCATGCCGCGACCGATCCATTAACAAAAGAGATTCAAGAATCTCAAGCGAGTTACCTAAAACAAGTGCGTTCTTGGACTGATATTTCTCATCGAGCCTATCTAAATAGCCAAGCAGCGACCAAATAATTAGAAATTGGCAAAAAAGAACAAGAAAACTAACCGCTTGGTCTAGTAGATAGAGTAGAAATCCATAATAATAACCAGCGCTGCCACTAGGCAGCGTTATATTTTTTAATTATATATTCCACGGAGTACGGAATGAGAAGTCTGATCAAGATGGAACAGATGTTCAATCGTATAGGTGATCTATTAGGCGTCATAGCCAGTGTATTATTTATTCTACTTGTTATTAATGTCGTTTATGACGTTGTTATGCGCTATGCATTCAATGATGTATCTATCGCTTTCCAAGAATTAGAATGGCACTTATTTTCGGCGGTATTTTTACTTGGTGTTCCTTATGCTATTCGTGCGGCGGGACATGTTCGAGTTGATATTATTTACGAAAGATTATCAGTAAGAGCGCAATCAATTATCGACCTACTCGGTACAATTTTTTTATTACTGCCTTTTTGTTTATTGGTGGCTTGGTATGGAATTGATTTTGCGAAAGAGAGTTATGCATTAGGTGAAACTTCGGGCGATCCCGGCGGGCTTCCATATCGCTGGATAATAAAAGCCATGATCCCATTGTGTTTTGTCTTTATGGCGGTTAGCGGAGTCGGGTTATTGTTACGCTCTCTCAATAATATAATTCGTCCTAACAGAATGGTTCAACAATCTCAAGGGAGTGAGTCATGATCGGTATCGTCATGTTTGTAGTTGCCTTACTGGCGTTATTACTTGGTTTTCCAGTTGCTTTCACCTTTGGTGGCATTGCTCTGCTATTTGGTGTTTGGGCTGAAGGGTTCGACATGTTTGCTTTCATGCCCTATCGCATCCAATCGATTATGCAGAATACGGTGTTAATGGCTGTACCACTGTTTGTCTTTATGGGCTTAGTGTTGCAAAAAACCAAATTAGCTGAGCAACTTTTAGAGTCGATGGGACGGTTATTTGGTGGTGTCAAAGGTGGCATCGCAATCTCTACCGTTTTAGTTGGTGCGTTGCTTGCGGCTTCAACAGGTGTCGTTGGAGCATCTGTTGTCGCAATGGGACTAATCTCTTTGCCCGTCATGCTTAAATATAATTACGACAAAGGCCTAGCTTGTGGCACCATCTGTGCGTCAGGTACGCTAGGGCAGATCATTCCGCCTTCTATTGTATTGATTTTATTAGGTGATGTTTTAGGGGTGCCAGTTGGTGATTTATTCCATGCCGCAATTGGTCCTGGTTTTGTTTTAGTTGCCGCGTATGTAATATATATTTTGATATACGCTAAACTGAATCCAGAAGCGGCTCAGCCTCTTGAACGAGATTCTAATGTATCTCGTAAGCAAGAAGTGTTTACCGCATTGAAAGCAATCATTCCACCATTGGCATTAATCGTGGTTGTTCTTGGGTCGATTTTTGCAGGGATTGCGACCCCGACAGAATCTGCTGCGTTGGGTGGTATGGGTGCAATCGTGTTGTCACTATTGTATAAACAATTCAGTTTCAGAATGGTTTACGATGCCTCTAAAGAAACCGTTAAAGTCACGGCTATGGTATTCGCGATACTTCTTGGCGCTACCGCTTTCTCAATGGCATTTAGTTATACTGGTGGCGATCTTCTGGTTGAAGAGTGGATGCTGGAATTACCAGGTGAAAAATGGGGCTTCCTAATCATTGTTATGTTGGTTATTTTAGTCTTAGGTTTCTTTATTGATTTTGTTGAAATTTGCTTCATTATTGTACCGATCATTTCACCTATAGCCGAGTTAATGGGTATTAATATGGTATGGTTTGCCATTTTAATTGCGATGAACCTTCAAACCTCCTTCTTAACGCCTCCTTTCGGCTTTAGTTTGTTTTATTTGAAAGGGGTAGCACCTAAAGGTGTCACAACGTCCGATATTTATCGCGGTGTTTTACCTTTTATCTTGATACAAATGGCCGTTTTAATCAGTATTTTGATTTTCCCAAGCTTTTACGGAATGTGATCAAATACGAGCTTAAAAGCATGTAATTACAATTTGTTAACATAACTTGATATGATAAAGCCGCTCCTACTGATGAGCGGCTTTTTTATTCAAGGAATACAATGCATCTCAAAGTAAAGTTAATCCTATTAACCCTCATTCCATTGATAATGGTTTCGGCGAGTATTAGCTGGATCTCTATTTTTCAAGCCAAAGCTCTTGGTAATAAAGAAGTCGAAATATTTCGTGAAAACTTGATTCGAGCCAGTGAATCCGCATTGAAAGATAGCATTGATATGGCGATTAGTGCTATTGACCCTATCTATCAAAGTACCCATGTCACGGAGAATGAAGCTAAAAATCAAGTCAAAAAAATATTAAATCAATTAAGTTACGGCAGTGACGGTTACTTCTTTGTTTATGACAAAAATGGGACAAATCTGGTTCATCCTATCTTGCCATCTCTAGTTGGTCAGAACCTTATTGATTTGCAAGATAGTAACGGTGATTTTCTTATTGAAGCGCTGCTATTTAAGGCGCAATCTGGTGGAGGCTTTCATCACTATTTATGGCAAAAACCTTCGACTAACGAAGTGGTACAGAAGCTCAGTTACGTCACTTGGTTGGAAAAATGGCAATGGACAGTTGGCACAGGGCTATATATAGAAGACATTAGTACTAAAGTTATTGAAATGCAGCAGACGGTGAACAGCAATATTGAAACCACGTTTTTCTCTGTAGTATCTATTTTAGCCGTTACGGTCGCTGTGATTATTGTGCTAACGCTAGCAATTAATTTACATGAACATCGATTAGCTGACCGTAACTTGAAAGAGTTGGCGCATAAAACGGTAATGTTCCAAGAAGATGAAAAAAAACATCTAGCACGAGAGTTGCATGATGGAATAAATCAACTGTTAGTATCAAGTAAGTGCCATTTAGAACTGCTCGATAATAAGCTAGATTCTATTGCAATGAGTGACGACCTTAATCAGCATATCGTAAAGTCTCAACGTTCCTTATCAATGGCTATCAATGAGGTGAGAAGAATTTCTCATAACTTGAGGCCGAGTGCATTGGATGATATTGGCTTGGAAGCGGCATTAACGACGTTATTGAAAGATTTTAAATTACATACAGAAATTGAAATAGAAACCTTATTTGACACTCAACAAGGCAAATTGCATTCAGAAATTGCCACTACCTTGTACCGAGTGACGCAAGAATCGTTAACCAATATAGAAAAACATGCACAAGCGTCTAAAATCACCGTTATTCTGAGCCAGTTAGGCGACATGCTGCAGCTGATTATCCGTGATGATGGTAAAGGGTTTAATGAATCAGATGTTTCGGTAAAAAATGGCATTGGTTTACGCAATATGCGTGAAAGAGTTGAGTTTATTGGTGGTGAATTTGAGTTATCGAGTGAGCCGCAGTTTGGTACGGAAATTACAGTATTGCTTAATTTGGATGGGTTAATGGTATGGAAACAGCGATAAGAATAATAATTGTAGATGACCATCAAGTCGTGCTTGAAGGATTTATGGCTAGACTAGAACTTGAACCAGAAATTAAAGTCGTGGCTACGGCATCCAATGGTTTGAAAGCGATAGAGTTAGTCAAACAATTTGAGCCTGATGTGGTTTTGATGGATGTCAGTATGCCAGTAATGAATGGTATAGAAGCAACTCAGTTGATAAAAGAAGAACACCCAAAAGTGAAAGTATTGATGCTGACGATGCATGATAACCGCGAATACATTATGAATGTAATGCAAGCGGGTGCGGTGGGTTACATGCTAAAAGAAATTTCAGCGATTAAAATGGTTCAAGCGATTAAAACTGTGAATTTAGGTTCAACCTATTTTTGTGAATCGACGACTCAAACCTTGTTTGCGGAACAAGTTATTCCATCAGCGCCAAAAGCAAATCCGTTAAGTCGACGCGAAGAAGCGGTTTTAAAGTTAGTTGCGCAGGGCAGTAGCAGTAAAAAAATTGCTACGTTATTGAGCATAAGTTATCGCACAGTAGAAACTCACCGACAAAATATCAAGCATAAGCTGAATATTCATTCTACCGCCGAAATGGCCAAATATGCAGTCGAGAATGGATTGGTTAATTAACATAGCTTAATTATAAAATGGATGGCTTCTAAAAATAGATAAGTTATAAAAAAGATAGGTTATTAAAATATATAGTTCACTAAAAAGGTCGGCGAATGCCGACCTTTGGGTTGTTCAAATTTGATTTAAGCGCGTTGGCTATAAAACCGCGGCAATACCTTTACAAAGTGGTCCCATATTCGCTTTAGTCATGCCCGCGACACTTACGCGACCTGAACCAACTATATAAATAGAGAACTCTTCTTTAAGGCGTTCTACTTGATCTTTATTCAGACCAGAAAATGAAAACATGCCGTTTTGACGTGCAATGAAACTAAAGTCTTTAGTTACGCCTTCTGCTTTTAATGTATCAACAAATAATGTTCTCATTTCTTGAATACGGTCTCGCATTTCCGCTACTTCTTGTTCCCATTCTGCTCTAAGTTCAGCATTGTTCAAGATAGTCGTAACCACTGCCGCACCATGTGCTGGTGGGTTAGAGTAGATTGAGCGAATAATGGCTTTTACTTGTGAGAATGCCGTCGTTGCGATTTCATTAGATTCTGCCACAAGAGTAAATGCACCAACACGTTCATTATACAGACCAAAGTTTTTAGAGAATGAACTCGCAACCAACATTTCTTTATTGTATTGAGTAAATGCTCGTAGACCTGCCGCATCTTCTTCCACACCTTTGGCAAAACCTTGGTATGCGAAATCGAATAATGGGATAAGTTTTTTATCTGCACAAAGTTTCGCTAATTCTTGCCACTCTTCAAGTGTAGGATCGATTCCTGTTGGGTTATGACAACAACCGTGCAATAACACAATATCGCCTTCTGAGGCTTTTGATAGATCGGCAACCATTCCCGCGAAATCTTTCTCTTTTAATTCGGCATTGTAATAGCTGTACTGTACAGTTTCTAAACCTGCACCAGTAAATACACCATTATGGTTAGCCCATGTTGGGTTGCTTATCCAAATTTTTGGTGAACCGAGTTGGCGTTTAATAAATTCACCAGCAACACGCAACGCACCTGTTCCTCCAGGTGCTTGTGCTGTTTTAGCTCTTTGTGAGCTAACAATTTCAGCATCGGCACCAAACAGCAGTTTTTGAACTGCTAATCCGTATTCGGCGGTGCCTTCAATGGTAAGATAAGATTTTGTTTTTTCAGATTCTAGTAATGCTGCTTCTGCTTTTTTTACGGTAGCAAGAACAGGGGTAGTGCCTTGTTCATCTTTATAAATACCAGCGCCCAAGTTTATTTTCTCTGGATTAGTATCTTTTTTAAATAGTTCAGTGAGACCAAGAATCGGGTCAGCAGGTGCGGCATTTACTTTCTCAAACATAATCTTCTTCTTCCGTGTGAATGTGTAGTGGACTGGTTTCTTTATACCTGTATGTAAGAAAACTGACAACCGTAAAAAAGCAGAAAAACACAAATAAAGTTAATTTGCTGAGAATTAATGATGTAAGTCAGAATTCTAGTCATTTTTAGGCTAAATGAAATAGGATGTATTGTTTTTCTTACCGGATGTCATTCTCAATAATGACGAGGAATTTAGTGATAAAAAAGCCACTCATAAAATGAGTAGCTTATTTTGTTAACTAACGTATGGATAGCGTTAAATTACGTCGAATTAGAAGCTTGCACTTCTTGGAGTACGTGGGAATGGGATAACATCTCTGACGTTAGACATGCCTGTTACATAACTAACAAGACGCTCAAATCCTAAACCGAATCCAGCGTGTGGCACAGTGCCATAACGTCTAAGGTCGCGATACCAACTCATGTGTTCAGGGTCGATATTCATTTCTCTCATTCGATCATCGAGAACGTCTAGACGCTCTTCACGTTGAGAACCACCAATAATTTCACCAATGCCTGGTGCAAGAACATCCATTGCGGCAACGGTTTTGCCGTCGTCATTCATACGCATATAAAATGCTTTGATGTCTTTAGGGTAGTTTTTCACAATGACTGGTGCTTTAAAGTGCTCTTCTGCTAGGAATCGCTCATGCTCAGAAGACATATCGATACCCCATTCAACAGGGAATTCGAAGGTCTTACCTGAATCTAACAATATTTGAATTGCATCAGTATAATCAACTTGCGCAAAATCGGTATCAACAAACTGTTCTAGGCGTGAAATAGCTTGCTTATTAATACGCTGAGCAAAAAACTCAAGATCATCTCTGCGTTCATTAAGTACGGCGTTAAACACATACTTAAGCATATCTTCAGCCAGTTTTGCTACATCATCTAAATCGGCGAAAGCAACTTCAGGTTCTACCATCCAGAATTCTGCTAAGTGTCGGCTAGTATTCGAGTTTTCTGCACGGAAAGTTGGACCAAATGTGTACACTTTACTCAAGGCACAGGCATACGCTTCGGCATTGAGTTGACCAGATACGGTTAAGAAGGTCTCTTTACCAAAAAAGTCTTCGTTATAGTCAATATCGCCTTTGTCGGTGCGAGGTAGGTTGGTCATATCAAGAGTGGATACACGGAACATTTCACCTGCGCCTTCTGCGTCTGATGACGTAATCAGTGGGGCAGACATCCAGTAATAACCATTTTCATGGTAAAAACGGTGGATAGCTTGTGATAGACAGTTACGAACACGAGCAACCGCGCCGATCACATTAGTACGTGGTCTCAAGTGAGCAACTTCACGTAAATATTCAATGGAATGGCGAGTTTTAGCCATTGGGTAAGTGTCGGCATCTTCAACCCAACCAACAACCTTGACAGCTGTTGCCGCTAGCTCGAAATCTTGTCCTTTTGCAGGGGATTCTACGATAGTACCTGTTACTTCAACAGAACAGCCAGCGGTCAGTTTTAACACTTCATTAGAATAATTATCTAAATTATTAGGGACCACGGCCTGAATCGGGTCGAAACAAGAGCCGTCATAGATGGCAAGAAAAGAGATACCAGCTTTTGAATCTCGACGTGTACGGATCCAACCACGAACAGTCACTTCACTGTCAACAGTCAATTTTCCGCCTAAGACGTCTTTTACAGGCGCGTAAGTCATTTTTATTTTATTCTCCATAAAGAATTAGATGCGAATAATAGGATGGATAATATCTAAATCAGCATCGCAGCTAATAAGTGTCATATTTTTATTCAAGGTGAGATATTACCTGTCACATGAATAGCTTCAAGCATAAATGACAAATAAACCAAGAAAAAATGAAAATAAACAACAACTGAGTACAAAATACGCGAGTAAAGGTAAAAAGCTGCTGTGTAAATAGGTCTGCTATGCGCTAAATGTTGCTTTTAAGCTCAATTGAGGAGCTTGCTAACTGCAATTGAAGCGCTTGAATAATTTGTGCGGTGACACCCCATATAAAATGTTGCTTGTAAGGAATGGCAAATACACGATGCGAATAAGATTTGAATTGAAAAATCTGGCTATACAATTGTCCAATATCGAATAGATGGCTAGCAGGCACTTCAAAAACAATTTCCACTTCATTTTGATCGATTTTGGTTTGGTAACGATGATCTATCAAAGCGATAATTGGCGTTACCATAAACTTGCTAAAGGTCATAAGGGGGGGTAATGAACCAATAATATCGATCCAATCGGATTGTAGACCAATTTCTTCTTCCGACTCTCGAATAGCAGTATGCACCAGTGACGTATCGGTTTTCTCAAGTTTACCGCCTGGAAAGCTAATCTGTCCCGGATGATGGCGTAAATGACGGGCTCGCTTAGTTAAAATAATATTTAAACCGTTGGCTCGTTCAACACAACCGATTAACACCGCCGCAGGCCGTAATGCCTCTGTCTGCATGTTTTTCAGTCGTTGTAGTGATTCGGCATGGTAATCGACTGGCAGATACAAATTAAAGTGGGTTAAGAGTGTTGAACGATCCATGCCTATATTTCCTTTTCCATTAGCTTAATAGCTATTTCTATACACTATTGGTTTGATCAGCCTATTATGTTTGATACCGCGATCTGTCCTATAAACCGACCGGTTAGAGGTTCTCCAGTACAGGGAGTATTTTGCTAAGCTTATCTATGGTTTCTTGATATTCACTTTCAGCATTACTGTCCGCCACCAGTCCACCTCCAGCCCATGCATAAATCGAATCGTTTTGTGCAATCAAGGTTCGAATAGTAATACTGGTATCCATTTTTCCACAACGACTGATATAACCGATGCTACCGCAATAAATACTACGTCGATGTGGTTCTAGCTCTTCGATGATTTCCATCGCTCTAACCTTGGGAGCGCCTGTAATTGAACCACCAGGAAAACATGCGCGCAGACAATCCATGGCATTATAGTTACAGTCTAGTTTTGCCGTAACGGTACTGACTAGGTGATGAACAGCGGGAAAACTTTCTATTTGAAACAGTGCTGGTACATCAACCGACCCGGGTTCAGCTACTCTCCCAATATCATTGCGTAGTAGGTCAACAATCATCAAATTTTCCGCTTGATCTTTTTCCGCTGTCGCAAGACTAGAGGCATTGGCCATATCTTGAATTTTATTGTTTGATCTTGGTCTGGTGCCTTTAATCGGTTTAGTTTCTATATTTTTATCTTGTATTTGTAAAAATCGTTCAGGAGAAACACTTAGCACGGTGGCATTTTCCAATTGGATAAATGCAGAAAAAGGCGCTTGATTATGATGTTCTAACTGCTGATAGGCTTGCCAAAGTGAGCCTTTGTATTTTGCATGATAACGTTGGGCTAAGTTAATTTGGTAGCAGTCACCAGACAGTAAATAGCCCATTACTTTATCGAACTTGGCTGTATAGCTTTGTTTTGACATGTTGGAGTGCCAACTTGATGTAAGCTCAAAAGTCTCTTGCGTCTGTTGCTGACTTTGAAGCCAGCGTAAATGGCAATCTAGGTTGTCACCGACCATACAAGCTGTTTGTTCTTGGTGGTCAACGATAATAGCCCAATCGTAGATACCCACCGCCATATCTGGAGCGTCAATATCTTTTTCTGCTAGGTTAGGCAGTGACTCCACTCGTCGCCCTAAATCGTAACCAAAGTAACCAAGCGCCCCGCCAATAAAGGGTAAATTTAAGTTATTATTGGAAACAGTAGGTAATAACGAGTTGACTTGCTGCTGAATAAGCGTAAACGGATCGTCAGCCGAACGTTTTACAGATTGACCAACTTTAATGGTAGTCTGGTTATCAATGGTCACTAAAGTCGCGATTGGCTGAGCGACTAGAATATCGTAGCGGCTATCTGGATGAGCAGCGGAAGCTGATCGAAGTAGCATTGACCATGGCTTATTAGCAATGGGAGCAAAAAATGCGTTGGCCAGTTGACGATGATAGTCGAGTGGCATTGTTTTGATATCGTGTTTTTTATCGTTGTTCATTTGTTTAATTTGTGACAAAGGCTTTAATCACTGAATGGCGCTAACTTGTTAGCAAGAGTATCATAATTTAAAAATTAAATAATATTCACTTGATGGTGACTCATCTTCTGAATACATAACGAAATAAAAGAGGCAAGCAATGACAGTCATTCGTAAACAAGATTTAATCAGCAGTGTTGCTGATGCACTTCAATATATCTCTTATTATCATCCACTGGATTTCGTACAAGCCCTTGAAAAAGCCTACGAGAAAGAAGAGAGCCAAGCAGCCAAAGATGCGATGGCACAGATCCTTATTAATTCACGAATGTCTGCTGAAGGGCGACGTCCAATTTGTCAAGATACAGGTATCGTCACATGTTTTGTTAACATTGGAATGAAGGTTCAGTGGGACAGCGATATGACGGTACAAGAAATGGTGGATGAAGGCGTTCGTCAAGCTTATACCAATCCAGATAATCCACTGCGAGCCTCTATTCTTTCTGACCCAGCAGGCAAGCGGATCAATACCCAAGACAACACACCTGCTGTGGTGCACATTAATATGGTTCCAGGCGATAAAGTTGATGTACAAATAGCGGCCAAAGGCGGCGGTTCTGAAAACAAAACTAAAATGGTGATGTTAAATCCATCCGACGATATTGCCGAATGGGTAGAAAAAACCTTACCGACAATGGGGGCAGGTTGGTGTCCTCCAGGTATGTTAGGAATAGGCATTGGTGGTACGGCTGAAAAAGCAGCAGTATTGGCGAAAGAGTCATTAATGGAACATATCGACATTCAAGAATTGATAGAACGTGGTCCATCTAATGCAGAAGAAGAACTAAGATTAGATATCTTCGACCGCGTAAACAAACTGGGAATTGGCGCGCAAGGTCTTGGTGGTTTAACTACCGTTGTCGACGTGAAAATTAAAACAGCGCCTACTCACGCGGCGTCTAAACCTGTTTGTTTGATCCCAAATTGTGCGGCAACTCGCCACACACACTTTACACTTGATGGAACCGGTCCTGCGGAATTGACACCACCTAAATTGGAAGATTGGCCTCAAATTACGTGGGAAGCTGGTGAAAACACTCGTCGTGTAAACCTAAATGAAGTGACCAAAGAACAAGTTAAACAATGGAAAACCGGAGAGACAGTATTATTAACCGGAAAAATTCTAACCGGACGTGATGCGGCGCATAAGCGCATTCAAAGTCTGCTAGAAAGTGGTGAAGGTTTACCTGATGGTGTCGATTTTAAAGGCAAGTTTATTTACTACGTAGGCCCAGTTGATGCTGTTGGTGATGAAGCGGTCGGCCCTGCTGGTCCAACAACATCGACACGAATGGACAAGTTTACCGACATGATGTTGGAAGAAACGGGTTTAATGGGCATGATCGGTAAAGCAGAACGTGGGCCCGCAACCATTGAATCGATTAAACAACATGAAGCTGTTTATTTAATGGCTGTGGGAGGCGCGGCTTATTTGGTGGCGAAAGCAATTAAGAAAGCAAGAGTGGTGGCTTTTGAAGAGCTAGGTATGGAAGCTATTTATGAGTTTGATGTAGAAGATATGCCAGTAACTGTTGCTGTTGATTCTCGTGGCGCCAATGCTCATCAAATTGGCCCAGATACATGGAAGGTAAAAATCGCGGAAGCGTCTAAATAACGTTCTTATATCTGAAAAAACGTGAGGAAACTTACGTTTTTTCTTGATTTATCAAAGGTATGGTATTTAATAAATAGAGTTGTTTTTAATTTTTATATCTAAACTCAATTTTAGATATACCCGTTTAACAATAACAGCTTATTCATCGTGGCTTACAGACAATAGTAGCCGAAAATAAATAGCAAGGAAGGAATATAAATGCCTCGTTTTGTCCAATTTTTACAGATAGTTATTGCCATTATTGTTGGCTTCTTTGTTGCAAGAGATTTAATTTTACATGGCATTGGTGTGTTTAGTCAGCAATGGGTGATGATAAGTGTCGTAACAACATTGCTACTTGAATTGTCGTTGTTTGTGATTTACAAACTGATAGAAGACGATTAGTTTTTGTTACGAAAACCAAAATCGCCACTTAAGATTGAATGGCTATTTTGGTTTTCTCTTCCTTCCTATACTCTGTCTATTATTCTGGCGTAAAGCTTTATTTTAAAAGCTCTATCGTACAGGCCTATCGCAAAATCTTTATTGTTAAACGTCAATATCGTTAAAACATCAATTAGTTTTGTATACTGTCGTTACTTATCTATTTTTTACTTTTCTGTTTTTATTATAAGAGGTAATTGAATCAATGAAGAAAATTCGTCAAGAAGTGAATGATCTTGTTCGTCGTGGCATGGATAGCCATTTACGTTTAGCAGTGACAGGGCTTTCGAGGGCAGGTAAAACGGCTTTTATCACTTCATTGACTAACCAATTGCTGCATATTTCTACCGACGATAATTTGCCATTGTTCACCGCAGCACGAGACAAAAAGCTTATCGGTGCCAAAAGGGTGCCACAAAATAATATGCTGGTGCCACGTTTCGCTTACGATAATGCTATTGAGTCATTACAATCTGATCTGCCTGAATGGCCAGAACCTACCACCGATGTCAGCGAAATTAGATTAGCATTGAGATATAAGCCTAGCAAAGGCGCAAAACGGTTACTGACAGATTCCTCTACGCTCTATTTAGATATTATTGATTATCCGGGAGAATGGTTGTTAGACCTCCCGTTGCTAAATATGACATTTGAACAATGGTGCCAGACGCAATTTGACTCGTTGACCGGTATAAGAGCTTCATTGGCTCAAGAATGGCTTTCAACATTGCAAGATCTTGATCCACTTTCGGATGCAAATGAAAAGCAAATAGAACGAATTTCAGCAGCCTATACCCAATATTTATACGACTGCAAAGCCAATGGATTGCATTGGGTGCAACCGGGACGTTTTGTGTTACCGGGAGAACTAAAAGATGCACCGGTTCTACAATTTTTTCCTTTGCTTTTTAAAGCAAGTGAACAAGAGCTAAAACAAGTAGCAAGTAATTCGTTGTATGGCATGCTCAGAGCGCGATATAAAGAATACCAAAGCAAAGTTGTTAAGCGTTTTTATCGTGATTATTTCTCAACATTCGATAGACAAATAGTGCTAGTAGACTGTTTACAACCATTGAATGCTGGCTATGAATCGTTCAACGATATGAAAAGCGCTTTAGAACAAATTATGAAAAGTTTCCGTTATGGCCGTAGCTCTTTATTGAAAAGAATGTTTTCTCCACGCATCGATAAAGTGTTATTTGCAAGCACCAAAGCTGATCATGTCACGCCCGATCAGCATGCTTCCTTGCTTTCTCTTCTGCAACAAATGATCCATCCTTCATGGCAGCATGCTGCTTTTGAAAACATAACAATGGAATGTATGACGCTCTCTTCTATTAAAGCGACTACCGCCGGCTTTATTGCTAGTGGAGACGACAGTATTCCCGCATTACAAGGCACAACACTCAGTGGCGAGCTAATAACACTCTATCCGGGAGAGGTGCCGAAAAAACTGCCTAAAGCTGATTATTGGCAAAAAAATAACTTTGAATTTACCAGTTTTAGGCCGATGGAATCTGGTCCCGAAACGGCTTTAAAACATGTAAGAATAGATAAAGCGTTGCAATATCTAATTGGAGATAAACTCAAATGACAGAATATAAAACTAAACAAGTATTTAGCCATGATTTGAGAGACGACGCCTTAGATAAACAAAATAGAGAGAAAAACACTCTAGACCAAACTGAGACAGAAGAGATTGAGCTAACAGCCAAAGCAACATTTGAGCAACAAGTCGCATTTATTCCAACCACTGCTGAGCAAGACCAACTTTCCGATTCAGTTGAAAGTCAGTTGGAGGATGTTATTCGTCCTAAAGCTAAAAAACGCTGGTTAATATCAACAACAGTTATTGCGTTTTCGGGATTAATAGCGTGGCAAACCATAGATTCTGTTTACTCTGCAATACAGTCATCAGATTGGCTAGTGATAGGGTGGACGGTATTTGTTGCTGGTTTAGCTGGGTTAGGTATTACCGCAATAGGCCGAGAGTTATTAAAATTACGCCGTTTACGACAACATTTTTCCATTCATGAACAGAGTGAATCTTTATTACATAGTTCAGGTTTTGGCCAAGGAAAATCGTTTTGTCAAAAATTAGCCGAACAAGCCGGTGTCAGTGATGAAAACCCAAACTTTGTTCGTTGGGAAAAAGCGATCAATGAGACACACAATGATGCGGAAGTTTTGCATATGTATGAAGGAATGGTGGTTGCCCAGCAAGATGAACAAGCTAAAAAAATCGTCGCTAAATTGTCGACAGAAGCGGCGGTTTTAGTCGCAGTGAGTCCATTAGCTCTGGCCGATATACTGTTAGTCGCTTGGCGTAATTTTAAGCTTATTGATCAACTCGCCGAAATCTATGGTGTTGAACTGGGTTATTGGTCGCGCATACAGTTGTTTAAATTAGTGCTAACCAACATGGCGGCAGCAGGTGCAAGTGAAGTGGCGACTGATGCCAGTATTGATTTATTGTCTATGGATTTAGCTGGAAAAGTGTCTACCCGAGTCGCTCAAGGGTTTGGTGTTGGGATCTTAACTGCACGATTAGGTATTCGGGCGATGGCGCTTTTGCGGCCTATCCCTTGGAATCAAGAGAATAAAGTACGTCTTGGTGAAATCAGAAAGCTGTTGCTTAATAAACTCAAAAAGACTTTATAAGTGTCTATTTTAAACGTTCAGATAATAAACTGAGTTTGTATTTATCAACTTGACTGCGTAAAGGTGTTAATACAAACTGGTGTCAACTTTTCCTGACACCCTGATGGAGTTTTCTGTGCGCCTTGAAGTATTGTGTGAAGATAGGCTGGGATTAACTCAAGAACTACTTGAGCTTTTAGTTTCGCGGAATATCGATTTGCGAGGTATAGAAATTGATGTCGTTGGTATTATTTATCTAAGTTGCCGAGAGATAGAATTTGAAGCTTTCAGTGAATTGATGGCTCAGATCAGACGTATTAATGGCGTGACTGACGTACGAAAAGTACGTTTTATGCCAAGCGAACGACATAACACCGAATTGGTTTCATTGCTTGCCAACCTGCCTGATCCTGTATTATCGATTAGCCTTAAAGGCAGTATCGACATGGTAAACCACGCTGCGTGTGAGTTGTTAAACAAAAGCGCTGATGAACTAGTAGGCCAACAAATTACGGAATATATTCCCAGTTTTAGCTTTTTAAACTGGATCGAAGGGGCAATAAATCGTACTCGAGAGCCAGCTGTTATTGCCGGGTTAGATTACATTTTAGATATTACTCCAGTGTATATCAGTGGTGAAGATAGCAATGATTCGGTACTGGCAAGCGCGGTAGTAAGTTTAAAGTCGGCCTTACAAGAGAAATTGCCTCCTCATTTTTTACCTGAGTCAAATTCGATTGGATTTGATCACTTTGTTGGTATTTCTAATCGTCATAAAATATTAATATCGCAAGCCAAGAAACTGTCAATGCTCGATCAGCCTTTATTAATAGAAGGCGAAACCGGTACAGGCAAAGAAATGATCGCTCGTGCATGTCACGCTCGTTCTGAGCGCTCAACAAAACCATTTTTGGTCTTAAGTTGTGCTTCTATGCCGGATGATGTGGCTGAAACAGAATTGTTTGGTCATGCTGCTGGAGCCTTCAATCACGAGATAGCGCACAAAGGCATATTTGAGCAAGCAGATGGCGGCATTGTTTTTCTTGATGAAATTGGCGAAATGAGCCCGCATTTACAAATCAAATTATTACGATTTTTACAAGATGGCACCTATCGTCGCGTTGGTGAAGAGCACGAAATTCATGTCGATGTTCGAGTTATTGCTTCAACCAAACAAAACCTAGCTGAATTAACTGAAAAGGGTAAGTTTAGGGAAGACTTATATTATCGTCTAAACGTTTTGACGCTTTCTATTCCGGCTTTAAGGGAAAGATCAAGTGACGTATCCGTATTGCTGGATTTGTTTATTACACGATATTCGCTAGAGCTTGGTATTGTCAAACCTGATATTGATGAAGAAGTGATCGAAGCTCTTTCTAATTACCAATGGCCGGGTAACATTAGAGAGTTAGACAATACGGTTTTACGAGCAATTACTCAATTGAATGGGTCGTCATTATGTATTGATGATTTCCAACTGCCTAAAGTCGAATCAACGATATCTGGTCATATTGGTGTTAATTTAGACGGGTCGTTAGATGAAATAATGCGAGATTATGAATCGCAAATTTTAGATCGATTATATCAATCATTTCCATCCAGTCGCAAACTTGCCAAACGCTTAGGAGTCTCGCACACTTCGATTGCAAATAAATTACGAGAATACGGAATTAAGAAACAATAATGTGGAAGCAATTCAAATTTCAACGCCTTGACAAACGAGTCGGTGATTTACAAATACGTTTGGCAACAAAAGAGGATGCCAAATTAATCAGTGATTATTTCAATAAAAATAAACAGCATTTAAAACCATGGGAACCGACCAGAGAAGCGGCCTTTTTCACTGCAGAAGGGTGGGAAAAGAAACTGATTAAACTAACGGAGCTGCATCTTTTAGAGCTTGGCTTTTATTGTATCATCCTCAAACAACAGACAGGTGAAATGATAGGTACGATTTCATTTAGTAGCTTAACTCGTTTCCCGTTACATTCTTGTAGTGTTGGCTACTCACTGGATAAAAATGCTCAGGGTTATGGTTATATGCGACAAGCACTCAATGTCACTTGTCAATGGATGTTTAAGGAACAAAATATACATCGAATCTCCGCAAGCTATATGCCCGACAATATAAAAAGTGCCGCGGTTTTAAAGTCGCAAGGCTTCCAAAAAGTGGGCTTCGCCAAGGACTATTTATTGATTAACGGACAATGGCAAGATCACTACCTTACTGCATTAATTAATCCCCACTGGCGAGATAAAAATGACAAACGATAGATTAAGCCAACAGCTTGAATTGATCATTGAACTAGATAAATTAAAATCTGTGCTAAGGCGAACTAGAGTCAAAAGTGCAGATAAACGATTTGAAAATAGTGCAGAGCACAGTTGGCATGTTGCATTGATGGCAATTATATTACAAGAGCACGCTAACGAGCCGGTGGATATTGGCAAAGTGGTCAAGATGTTGCTTCTACATGATGTGGTAGAGATAGATGCGGGCGATACGTTTGTCTACGATCTTGTTGCATCTAAAGATCAACAAGAAAATGAACTTAAAGCGGCTGAACGCTTATTTTCTATGCTGCCTGCAGATCAAGCTGAACAGCTGAAAGGTATTTGGCTTGAATTTGAAAGCGCTGAATCTGCCGATGCAAAATTCGCCAAAGCATTAGACCGAATTATTCCGATGCTAATGAATTATCACAACCAAGGACAAAGTTGGTTAGAACACGGAATTGAAAGGCAACAAGTTATCAATATTAATGGTCGAATTGAAAACGGTTCAACGGTACTTTGGCAAAAAGCACTACAAATGATTGATGATTCCGTAGAAAAAGGTTGGCTAAAAGCATAGGTTTAGCTAGTTAATGACTTACAATTCGCCTCATTTGGTGTAGGCGATATTTAAGATTAGTGTGATTTGTATTAGAGCAACTTAGGAAGGTTAATGTCGTACTTGAATTTTAATGAATATCATCGGAAATGGATTTTTACCCATCATTCAATGCCGGTTGACGAGTCTCTTCATTCATTGATTAAGCCAATGACAGCAGAAAGATCTGCACAATTTTGGAAAGAGAACCTGAGTGCACAAAGCCCTGATTCAGAAAGGTTTTCTAATCAAGACTGGCCAACAAAAACCAATAGCTGGTTTAATGTTGTTGATTGGATGAGTGAATGGGAAAGTGACGACAATGCGTTGCCTGAAGAAATTCTGCAACATATTGATTGGCAAGATGATGTGACCGTTTATTTTTGTTATGAAAAATATAATGTTATCGAAACTAAATGGTTTGTTTTTAAGCAAAATTGGAAGAATTTTTTATTTTATGATGATGGCCCAATACTATTGGCGAGAAGACGAAAACAAGCGCTTTGGTTTGCCAGTGATGGCAGTGTAAAACTGGGAGAAAAGTCATAGTGAATGTTTGCCAGAGTAGCCAACTAAAAGGTTATTCATGAACTATAATAGAATTGTATGCTTTGATTTAGAGATGTGCTGTTGGAATATTAACGGTGTGGGTAGTACCGGCGAAATCATCGAAATTGGTTTGGCTGAGATTGACTTAGTGACTCAACAGATAGTGAAGCGAGCACAATATTATGTCAAACCACAACATGATGAAGTGTCGAGTTTTTGTACTGAGCTAACAGGAATTACTGCCAAGAGAATAGAAAAACAAGGTCGTCCACTCGATAGCGTGTTAAAGACGATGGTTAAGAACTTTGGCGGCCGTAATAAAATATATGCCGCTTGGGGGCGAGATGACTTAGTGCTTAGTCAAGAATGCCAACAAAAAGGCTTGTCTGTTCCGTTCCAAGAGTACATTAACTTAGCCACATTGTTTCGTGTACAAAATCGACTTAAAGATAAAAGAATTGGCCATAAACAAGCACAAGAATCTAAAGGGATTGAATGGGAAGGTAGACAACATTCTGGTTATGTAGACGCATATAATTTAGCAAAACTTGCTGTCACAATCCTATAGTCGGAATATTTTACTGATGTTTATTAGATGGGGGTTGGATAAGTTGTAACCTATCAAGTTGAAAATAATCGTTTTAGATAAAAAGAACAAAGGGCTGTGTGCCCTTTGTTCTTTAGATATGGTTATTCTTTAGATATCGTTATTCTTTAAACTAAGTTGTTCTTTTAAAGCAAGATTCATTACCAACACTAAGGCTTCACTACGCTCAACTTAGCACGAATAAATTCGCTGTGGTCAACGTACAGTAATTCTGCTACTTTTCGAATCACCGCGTCTTCTAGTGGATCAATTTCCCCATCAGAATAAGCAACTTGCCACATGGCTTTAATTAATTCAAATCGGTCATTTTGCTCTAGTTGGCGTAATTGAGTAGTAAAATCATACAAAGAGACAGAGTCTTTAATATTTTGCTTCGCTTGTACTATCAGGCTCTCAGCTTCTTGTTCGGTGATATTGAGTAACTGGGAAAGTAGGGTTATTTTTGCTTTTTCTTCGTCTTGTTGGACCTGTGTATCTGCTGCCGCTACTTCGCAAAGTAATGAAGCGATAGCAAGATCAGGGTTATCCAATTGGTTTATTGATAAGTCGTTGCCTTCCAATAATTCTTTAAACATCGATTTAATAGATTTGAACATGCGTTAGCCTTGGTTGTTGCTGTTTATTAAAACATATAGGTGTTTATTATTTTTTCAAGAGATCCTTACGATACTTTACAAATAATGATATAAGGTTAGTTATCAACTTACTCTTTACTTATAAGCTTAATCAATATGTTAGATGGCTATTCTCCTGTATTGCTTGCAATGGCAATTATTTTTCTTGGATCGTTTGTACAAACCGCGATTGGTTTCGGCTTAGCTATTTTAGCTGCACCATTACTTATGTTGTTATCTAATGATTATGTGCCGGTTCCGATAGTTATTATTGCTTTATTTATTACCTCACTTAGCACACTTAAAAATCGTTCAAATATAGAGGTTGGAGAGTTGAAAAGTGCGATTATTGGCCGTATACCGGGTTCCGTTGTTGGTGGGCTATTATTAACCTATGTTTCAGTTCAAGTTTTATCTCTATGGCTAGGCATTATCGTATTGCTCTCTTTGTTAGTCAGCTTACTACCATTTCGCTTAGAGCCAACTAGAAATAAAATGGCCATTGCTGGCTTTTTGTCGGGATTTATGGGTACAAGCTCTGGTATTGGTGGACCGCCAATGGCAATACTATTACAACATCAAGAAGCTAATAAATTTCGCAGCAACCTTTCTGCATTTTTTCTATTTAGCTCAATTATGTCGTTAGTTGTTCAGTGGTTAGTGGGTTACTTAACCGTAGAACATATTTATTTAAGTTTGCCGCTATTACCTGCTGCATGGTTAGGTTATAAGGTAGCAACACTGGTTGCTCATCGTTTATCTAAGCAATGGATCCGATGGTCAGCTCTGAGTTTGTGCTTAATTAGTGGAGTAGGGGCAATAGTAAAAAGTTTTAGCTAATTTAAGCTCTGCGGCCTATCCATTGGATAATGTACTTCAGTGGATAACGAACTTGGCAGAAAAGTGATTACTTAGACTGCCAATTGGCCGGATTGGTTAAAATCTCGAGAACTTCATCACTGTTGTTTTCATGGCTGACAACAATGAGTTTTAGTAAGATTTCAGCTTTTGTCTTGGGGGGTAAATCGGCTTCAAACATAAGCTGAACAATTTTATCTTTTATCATGGTTATTTCGTGTTCAACAAAACCTCGAGCTTCTATTTCGCCGGCGTCTTCTTCTGGTGCATTGTCAAAATGAAGATTGACAAGGTTGCCATCAAAGCTTGCATTGATTAATTGTTCTGGTAACCATTCTTCTCCAGTCACAACGTCAGGATCGGTATTTTCTGGAAGATTAACTAAAAACTGGATTAATTCAGATGTTTTCACAATAGACCGCTTGAGTAAGGTAAGTTTGCGCATTGTAGCGATAATTTTCGCAAAAGCGTAAACAATCTTTATGTTTCCTTTAATGTAATTACTCAAATTAATCACTGAAGGTAAACACTTAACAGGCTACAAGTTATTATGACGGCTGTGATACAATCAGCCCAATTTTTTAAGTCAAGCAGGGTTTTACGTTGACCGGGTCAAATACAAGATCTCAGCCAAATAATGCTAAGAATACAAATAACGCCAACCGTTCTACTAAAGATAGCAGCAAGAACAACAGTTCGGCTCAACTACGTCATGCACTTAAGCAATGCCTCATAAAAGATAGATTTCGACTATCGAAAAGAATTCAAGGTGCCGACAGAATTAAAAATCTTGAGTCGAAGCATGCGGTTTTTGATGAGATAGCATTGGATATTGCTAAATCTATGATGGTTGTCCAGCAGCGACAGCAGCAAACGGCAACGATAGTTTATCCTGAGCAACTTCCCGTTAGCCAAAAAAGAGATGATATAGCCAAAGCGATAGAGCAAAACCAAGTGGTTATTGTGGCAGGTGAAACAGGCTCTGGTAAAACAACCCAGCTACCTAAGATTTGCAGTGAACTTGGTCGAGGAAAATATGGGCTAATTGGTCATACCCAACCTCGTCGTTTAGCGGCTCGTTCCGTCGCGAATCGTATCGCGGAAGAAATGGATACACAGCTTGGCGAATTCGTCGGTTACAAAGTTCGCTTTAACGATCAGGTGTCAGATAACACCCAAGTTAAGTTAATGACGGACGGGATTTTATTGGCGAAAATTCAGCATGACCGCTATTTAAATCAATACGATACAATTATTATTGATGAAGCTCATGAACGCAGTCTCAATATTGATTTCATTTTAGGTTATTTGAAAAACCTTTTGCCTAAGCGCCCTGACCTTAAGGTTATTATTACTTCTGCAACTATTGACCCTGAGCGTTTTTCTAAGCATTTTTTTGATGCACCTATCATTGAAGTATCTGGTCGTACTTTCCCAGTAGACACCCGTTATCGTCCGTTAAACAGTGAAGATGCTGATGATACTGATCAGTTGGAAGGGATATTTAACGCAGTTGATGAGCTGTGTGAAGAGGGGCTGGGTGATATTCTTATCTTTATGAACGGCGAACGAGAGATTAGAGATACCGCCGATGCATTGAATAAAAGAAATTTGCGTGATACCGAAATAGTGCCGTTATACGCGCGATTATCATCTGGCGAGCAAAATAAGATATTTCAGTCACACACTGGTAGACGCATTGTTTTAGCGACTAACGTTGCGGAAACTTCATTGACCGTGCCCGGAATTAGATACGTGATAGATCCCGGCACTGCTCGTATCAGCCGATATAGTTATCGAACCAAAGTTCAACGTTTGCCGATTGAAGCAATCTCACAAGCCAGTGCTAATCAGCGTAAAGGCCGTTGTGGGCGTGTTGCAGAAGGTATTTGCATCCGGTTATATTCAGAGGAAGATTTTTGTTCCAGACCCGAGTTTACCGACCCAGAAATATTAAGGACCAACCTAGCGTCAGTCATTTTACAAATGACAGCACTGGGCTTAGGTGATATTCAAGCCTTTCCGTTTGTTGAAGCGCCGGATAAGCGTAATATTCAAGATGGTGTAAGGTTGCTCGAAGAGTTAGGTGCGATAAATCCTGGTAGTAAAGATGGCAAGAAACAGTTGACCGCCATAGGGAGGAAGGTGGCTAAATTACCTATTGATCCTCGTTTAGCGAGAATGGTGATCGAAGCGACTCGCTATTCCTGCCTAAAAGAAGTCATGGTGATCACGGCTGCTTTATCAATTCAAGATCCGCGGGAGCGCCCAACAGAACATAAACAAGCTTCTGATGAGAAACATCGCCGCTTTTTTGATAAAGAATCTGATTTTTTAACCTTTGTTAATCTGTGGGACTATATCCAAGAACAGCAAAATGCGCTTTCATCCAATCAATTTAGAAAGCAGTGTAAGAAAGATTTTTTAAATTACTTACGTATTCGTGAGTGGCAAGATGTTTATTTTCAATTGCATCAATCGATGCGAGAAATGGATACTAAGTTAAACAGTGCGCCGGGTAACTATGAAAGTATTCATAGTGCGCTATTGGTTGGGTTACTTTCTCATATCGGTTTAAAAGACCAAGAAAAGAACGAATACCAAGGGGCTCGCAATGCTCGTTTCCATATTTTTCCTGCTTCAGGATTATTTAAAAAACAACCTAAATGGATTATTTCTGCTGAACTGGTGGAAACCTCTAAATTGTGGGGACGTGTGGTCGCCAAAATCCAGCCGGAATGGATTGAACCGCTTGCCAAACATTTAATTAAACGAAGTTACAGTGAACCGCACTGGTCTAAAAAGCAAGGTGCGGTTATGGCTTCAGAAAAAGTCATGCTATACGGTATTCCTATTGTCGCTAAGCGGATGGTGAACTACGGCGCGATTGACCCTGTTTTGAGCCGAGAACTCTTTATTCGGAGTGCGTTAGTTGAAGGAGAATGGGACACCAAGCATGCTTTCTTCAGCAATAACAGAAAACTGCTTATTGAAGTTGAAGAGTTAGAGCATAAATCTAGACGACGCGACATTTTGGTTGATGACGATGAATTGTTTGAATTTTATGACCAGCGAGTTGCTACAGATATAGTTTCTGCTAGACATTTTGATAAGTGGTGGAAAGATACAAAAAAAACCAGTCCTGAATTACTTAACTTTGCCAAAGAGATGTTGTATAGAGGAGACGCTAGTCATGTTACGGATTTAGATTATCCAAACTTCTGGTATCAAGATGGTATTAAGTTAAAGCTGACTTATCAATTTGAACCGGGTGAGGATAATGATGGTGTAACGGTGCATATCCCGCTTGCCATTCTTAATCAAGTTGAGTCAAATGGGTTTGATTGGCAGATCCCTGGACTACGGAAAGAGTTGGTGATTAGTTTAATTAAATCTTTGCCGAAATCTTTACGACGGAATTTTGTTCCTGCGCCAAACTATGCCGAGGCATTTTTAGCGAGAGTTACGGCACAAGACATGCCATTACTAGACTCATTAGAAAAAGAGTTGCGTCGAATCACTGGCACCGAAGTGTTGCGTGATGACTGGAACCTAGAACAAATTCCTGATCATTTAAAAATGACTTTCCGAGCGATCGATCATAAAAGACGCAAACTGAAAGAGCATAAAGATCTGCATGAATTAAAAGACAGCCTTAAAGAACAAGTGCAAAAAACCTTATCCCAAGTTGCGGATGATGATATTGAACAGCAAGGATTACATACTTGGAGCTTTGGTGAATTGCCTAAAGTTTATCAGCAAAAACGCGGTGGTTTTGATGTTAAGGCTTTCCCCGCTATAGTAGATAGTAAAGATAGTGTTGAGATAAAGCTGTTTGAAACAGAGCAAGAGCAACTGCAAGCGATGAGAGCTGGCCAGAGAAGATTAATCTTATTAAATGTACCATCGCCAATTAAATACTTACATACTAACTTGCCCAATAAATCTAAGCTTGGCCTCTATTTCAATCAGTATGGTAAAGTACTAGATCTAATAGATGATTGTATTGCCTGTGGTATTGATAAGTTAATTGAAGAACATGGCGGTCTGGTTTGGCAAGTAGAAAGGTTTAACAGTCTAAAAGAAACGATTCGTGCTGAATTAGGCGACACTGTTGTGAACATTGCACAACAAGTGGAAACGATTTTAACCACCGCCTTTGCGATTAATAAGAAATTAAAGGGCAAAGTTGATTTTACTATGGCATTTGCATTGTCAGATATCAAAGCTCAGCTTGAAGGTCTTATTTTCAAGGGATTTGCAACAGAGTGTGGGTGGAAAAAATTGCCAGATATCCTACGCTATTTAAAAGCGATAGAGCGTCGAATGGAAAAGCTGCCAATTGATCCAAATAGAGATAGATTGCATATGCTCAAAATTGAGTCAATACAAAAGGACTACCGTGAATTACTTAATAAAATACCGAAAGGTATAGCGATTCCGGAAAACGTCAAAGAAATACGCTGGATGATTGAAGAGCTGAGGGTTAGCTACTTTGCACAACAGCTCGGAACACCTTATCCTGTGTCGGATAAAAGAATTAAAAACGCAATTGATGCATGTTAGGCAAGAAAATTGCTTTAAACTAGGTATGATAGAAAATACGCAACGTTTGAGGCAAAGGTATGCCCCATTCGGGATATAATAAGTAGGTAGAATATAACTCAGTATTTTAACTAAACGTACGATTTAAAATACAAGTATGCATTCAGATTATAATTAAGAAGGTAAGGTATGAAAAAAACTCTATTAGCAATAGCTTTGGCTAGCTTTACTACAACCGCTGCAGCAGATGCATTAATCTACGGTGGAGCGATGGTAGGCCAATCAGATTATGATGGCGAAACATCGACATCAACGGAGATTCATGTTGGTACTGGTTTATTGCCGTTTATTGGTATCGAAGGTGGGTATATTGATCATGGTTCATTTGATGTTGCGAGTGGCGAGTTAAACGCTAGCTCACTTTATGCAGCGGTTCGCCCGAGTATTGATTTAGGGCCTTTACATATCTATGGTCGTGCAGGACTACACTCTTGGAATTCTGACATTTCTGGTACGACAGTAGAAGACGATGGTATCGATCCAATGTACGGCGTTGGTGTTGAGTACTTTCTGTTTGGACCAATTGCTATCGGTGCCGGTTACCATGTTTATAAAATGGATAACGAAGATGTGAAAAATTTCTCATTAACGGCGACTTTTCACTTTTTATAATTATCTGATTGGTTGACACAAAAATACCAAGCTTGAAATAGAAACACCAAGTTAGCATTTTGCCGACTTGGTGTTTTGCTTTTTTGCTGTTGGTTGTTAAACAGCGAGAATACAAATTACGTGGTTAGAAGATAATTAGAATCTTACAATAGAGAGGGATACTTGTGATACGGGTTGTTTTTCTTCTTCAATGGATAAGAATAAAGATTGTTCACAACAAGGGCATGTCGGTGTTTTATGATTTTCTTCAAAATCGATGTCGATGGCCATATTGCAGGTAGCACATACGTAAGTGCCTGTTGGAAAATGGGTAGTCGAAACTGCAGGTTGGGCACAGGGCTCATAATCCATTTCATTTCTCCTTTTAGTTGTTGCTAAGCTACAATGTATCGCTTCTGGACTCATTTGTCTAAATGGCTATGTCATCAAGTAGATGTGCGTAGCATTTAGTGTAAGAAAAGAAAATAAGCAGTTTAAGTTAATGTCGCATGGATCAAGATTAGTGATCGTATATATACAACTGCTAAGATTTACAGCACAATAAAATTATCAATTTAACCAGTATTAGGACTAGGCCGTGTCAGACGACAGTGAAATTTTGCGTGTTCATTTACCATCGCTGATACACCGAATTGGCTCAAAATGGGTAAAAATATCGCAACTTATTGCTCAAGAAAATGAGTGCCAACTGAAAAGAGTTCGTCGCTCTAGAAACTGGCAAATAACAGGAAAAGCCAGCAATGTAAATTGTTGCCTTAATCAGCTTAAAAGTAACTATTCAATTGAAACACATTATCTGATTAAAAAATTGGAAAGTAACTTGGTAGCGGCTGACTTTATCGATGAGACACCACAGCAGATGTTAGTTCGGCTAGTAATTGAAAAGCCGACGATCACGCTATCTGAGTTGATGGAATTGACAAATTGCTCACTTTTAGAAGCGAGACAAGCGAGATTTCAAGCCGATATATTTTAACCTCATACCTCATACCATTGGTAACGATATTATTATCTGCTGCTTTTTTTGAGCATGTCGGTTAATAAATCATCTGGTTTTTTGGGTTTAGAGAAGTAAAACCCTTGAACCATATCGCAACCAATAGACATAAGATGTTTCAACTGTTGTTCCGTTTCTACTCCTTCAGCAATAACTGACAAGTTTAAATTATGGGCTAAATCGACAATAGATTGAACAATGGTTTTATCGTGTATGTCATTGGTCACGTTGCGAATAAACGAACGATCAATTTTAAGGTTATTGGCTTTGAGGCTTTTTAAATACGATAAGGATGAATAGCCTGTTCCAAAATCGTCTATGGCGATGGTTACGCCAATAGCTTCTAGTCGGCTCAATATATAGATTACTTTTTGTGTATCGCGAATCAATATGGATTCGGTTACTTCTAACTCGATTTGCGTTGGTTTAATACGTTCTTTATTTAGAATGGCAAGGAAACTATCATGGAAATTCGCTTGCTCAATTTGTTGTATTGAAATATTGATTGCTATACGCCCCTCAAACTTCCATCCTTTTGAGCGCCAGATTTTCAACTGTTGGCAAGCTTGTTGAATGACCCAATCTCCAATCTCCGCCATTAAACTGTGTTTTTCTGCAATTGGAATAAAATCGACGGGGCTCACGTTACCTAATTCGGGATCTTTCCAACGTAAAAGCGCTTCTAAGCCAACAATTTTATTGGTTTGTAATTGATATTTAGGCTGATACTCCAAAGAAAACTGTTGATTGTCTATTGCTTGAGCTAACTTATTGGAAAGTATGACTTCACGGTTATGTTCATAGCCAATAATAGTGGTATACGCGATATAGTTTTTATTCAAAGATTTTGCTTTATACATCGCTAAATCTGATCGAGACAAAAGTTCTTTGAGATTACTTCCATCTTTTGGCCAGTTTGCCGAACCAACGCTGACACCTAAGTGATATTTTTTATCGAGGGCAGTGATTGGAGTTATTAAAGAATCGACTAATTTTTGTGCTAGAAGTGCGGTACTGGTTAATGTGGCGTGTTTATGAATAATGACAAATTCGTCGCCACCAACTCGTGCAATAAAGTCATCTTGAGTCAGCTGTTGAGAAAAACGTTCGGCAACCGCTTTTAATGCGGCATCACCTGCCAAATGACCATGGGTATCATTGAGTTCTTTAAACTTATTCAAATCGGCGAACAATATGCTGAAACTATGATATTTTGTGCTTTGAGCGTGTTTTAATAATGATTCAGATTCATTGATAAAATGTGCTCGATTCGGTAAACCGGTGAGATTATCGTAATGTGTTAGTTTTTGTATTCTATCTTCAGCTAATTTTTGCGTGGTAATATCTTTTTTCTCGGCTAAAAAGCAGATCACTTCGCCATCATTATTAACTATCGGTGATATAACGGTTTCTGCTATATATTCATTTCCATTCCGATGTAAATTAATGAAAGTACCTCGCCATTGTTTCCCGGCTTGTAAACAAATATGCAAATCTCGATAAGTTTCTTTAGACGTTTGATTTGATTTTAAGATCCTAGGGTTTTGACCAATCACTTGTTGAAGGCTATAGCCACTAAGATGCTCAAATTTCTTATTTACGTAAACAATATTTTTACTTATATCAGTAATAACGACAGCATTGGAGCTTTGATCGACAATAGAAAAAAACAGCGAGGAGTCGTTTTTTTTGTCCATGACTAAGTGCTCTAGTTCGGTTGATATTGGAGTTATAGAGTTTGGTGCTAAAAAACCTTCTTCTAAAGCATCGAATAAATGCGAGTTCGAACGATGTGTGGCGTCATTGTTGTCTTTCATTTGGTATTCTATTACCTATAACTACAAGCAGATTGAAATTTTAATAAATCGAACGTTTGATTAGTTTTAATGATTTAACGGACTAGTAACTTATTTTACAGTACAAGATACTATCATAAGTTATTGATCAGGTGGGCGCAATGGGCGTATAGAAGCTGATGTCATACATTGATAAAAATAGTGAGTTAATCTGACTGTTTGTATTTATCGTCGATTTTATTTCTTTATTATTTAGCTTATATGCCTATTGGCTTGATAGTCTATGGCGTAGACAAATATTCAAAAAGTTGTGGTAAAGCAGATAGACTAGGCAAAGATTTTAATGATAAACCAGCTTCATCTCTGTTAGTAAAATAATAATTATCGTTAGCCCATTGTTCATGGTCAATATGCTCACCAATAAAAATATTTTCTAACACATTGATGTCAAAAGAAATATGATTGTCTTTCCAGTTTGGTAAACCTAAGAATTGATTTCCTTTTTCTCTTTCCATAATCACTAAATTACTTAGAATCTTGATATTGTGATTTCTGTTTAATGCCATTTTTTCCAAACCATAACCGATGACTTGTCTATTTTGAGTATTATTATTTTGGTGCAAAATAGAGTTGGTAATAATAAGTTCTCCACCATTGGCTATATCGATAAGACGACTGTCAAGACCAGTACTAGTGGAAATTAAACTATGGTTAATGGTGGTTTTTTTCGATCGAGACTTGATGGCATGCGCTTGACTAAGCATGGAAGTAAATGAAGAGTTCTCAATGATTAATTCATTGCCATTACTATAAATACCATGCGCTCTTCCATTATAACCTAAGCGTTCAAAACGACTGTATTTGACTAACATTCGGCCATTATTATGGCTTTCGAGTATCCCTTGTTCACTATCATGAAAATATACATTCGATACGGTAATATTTTCCCCTTGGTGCCTTATGCAGGCGCCATTATTGGACGTTGATTGAATTTTACTGCACTCGATATTTTCGATGGTTATATTGTTTCCAGAAGTAATAATTGCTGCTTTATTTTCGATGATGGCATTTATAAAGTGGGTACCTTGACTGCCAGACAGTAGAACATTATCGGCTTTAATATGTATACCTTGCGAGTAGATGCCTGGCCCTAAATATATTGTGCTGTCATCAACGATAAGCTTTTCTGCCTCTTGCATATTTGCCACACTCATTCCATCGACTACTATTTCAAGGTCTTTTAAGACAGCAGAGTAGGATGGCAGTTGGAAAAATAGCAAAAGAAGAACCAAGAGACGTACCATAATAAATTCCTTTCATCACAACATTGTATCTGCAGCACTTGTTACGCTAAACGATATTTGTTTATCAGTATAGAACATTAAATACAAAATTTTGACACCGTCAATAAATTTTCTATACTGCCAACATACATTTCGGATATAGATTCCGCTTATTAAGTTGATTTTATAGTGATTGTGTTGGCGTATAGATGACCTCTGAACAGACATGACACGATACTATTGGTCTTAATATGTCGATATTGTTAATATGTGATGACATTTATAATAGAGTCAGCCACTCCTATTTGTGGTAAATTGTCGGTGGTCTCTTTTAATAACTATTTATTCAACGTTCATCAGGAATTAGTAATCTCAAAGTAAAATAAAGGTGATTAAATTAGCTTTGTTGGCTACCCCTTGGACGGCGGTAGTTGTAAACTAATATAAGTTATCGTGTATTGCTACAAATCAAAGGAAGGTTAATGTCGTACCAACTTATTCTCATCAGTGTTTCTGCTTTAGTCGCTATTGGAATACTTTTACACCACCCATCTCGTACTTTTGGTATGCCATCTCTTCTTATATTTATGGGCGTGGGATTAATGTTGGGAAATGGCGAATTTAATTTTGTTTATGATAATTTACAAACGACATCTTTAGTTGGTGCAATAGCGCTGAACGTCATTGTTTTTGTGGGAGGCCTCAATACACCAATGGCTAGTGTGCGTATTGCTTATCGTGAAGGAGGGATTCTATCTACGTTAGGTGTGTTATTTACCACATTGTTCTTTGCGATATTAATTTCATTTGTATTAGATTTACCATTTATACATTGCTTACTTTTTGCGGCTATTGTGTCCTCAACCGACGCCGCCGCGGTTTTTTCAATTCTTCAATCGAAAAAGCTTCATTTGAAAGAACAGACCGACACTGTGCTAGAATTTGAATCGGCAACCAATGACCCAATCGCACTTATTTTAGTGGTCCTTCTTACTGAACTTGCTCTTGCGCCTGACCTGCCAATTTCCGCAAGAACCATTGGGACTGAATTGTTCATTCAAATATTTTGCGGCTTAACGGTTGCTTTTTTGGTTGGCAAGCTTAGCGTTTGGTTGCTTAATCACATTAAACTCAACGAGTATGGGTTAATTCCGGTATTTATTCTTTGTAGTTTTACCTTGGCGACTTATGGCAGTGAGTTTGCCGGTGGAAACATTCTATTAGCGTCCTATGTGGTCGGCGTTGTGATCGGTAATGGAGTAAGAAGGGGACGTGAAGTAAGTAAACATTTCTTTAATAGTCTCTCGTGGTTGGCTCAAGCATTGATGTTTATCGTACTAGGCTTACAAATATTCCCTCAACAATTATTTGGTGTTTTTGTCCACTCATTGGTTCCTGCCGCGTTATTAATTTTGGTCGCCAGGCCGTTAGCGGTTCAAGCTTGTTATTTGTTGTTTCCTAAAGCTACTTGGAAAAAACGCTTATTTATTTCTGCGATTGGTTTAAAAGGTGCGACTCCGATGGTGTTTGCTTTAATCCCTGCGGCGGCTGGTGTTAGTGGGTCATTAACGATCGTGAATATGGTCTTTTTTATCGTACTTATTTCGGTATTCTGCCAAGGAAGTGCGATTGATCCATTGGCAAAAAAATTACAACTTAATATTGGGCCCGAAAAATAACCTCGAGGCCTACTAGTTAAAAATTTTACTGGTGGGCTAGGTTGTTTGTCGACATTTCTAAATAGCCCATTGACCTAAATGCAGGTAGCAGAAAGAACTAAATACAAATCAATAATCTATTTTCTTGATATATCCGTGTAGTGACATATTCTTTAGTATGAATATACTAATAATTATACCAATACTTGCTCATTCCATGTTGTTAGTTTTTTGATATAAACAGTATTAATTATAAGGTCGTATAGCAAAAGGTATTGGTAAATAAAGGTTAGAAGGATTGTCATCACATATGATCAGGTCTATTTTGGCCTTGCTTCTACTATTCAGTAGCGGTTTGTTTGCAGCCGATATCACGATTAATGACTCTTTCAAACAGTTAAACTTGAAAGGGTCACTGCGCACCGCATTGGATATTCAGCAAAGTAGTGTCGAGCAGATACAAGTTTCAGCCATTTTTGAAACGAGTTTGTACCAACAATCTATATCTCCAAATAATGATGTTTATTGGTATAGAATCGACGTGTCTGCAAACCAACTTAATCAACCAAAAGCTCTAGTGCTCGTTTCGGAAAATCATCTGTTACAATTTTTGGATGTTTATCTATTCAAACAAGATCAACTAGTTAATAGCATAAAGCTCGGGGTTAACGATCGTCCAGTGCCACAAGCTATATATACTGGTGATGCTTTTCGGTTTTCGATTGATTCTGAACAAACTCTTACATTACTGATTCGAAAACAAAGTGATGGTCCCGTGATTATGCCGTTGAGTTTAATGGACGAGCAAACTTTTAAATATACTGAGTTTGCTACATTATTTCTCTGGGGCTGCGCGATCGGAATATTCCTTGCTTTAGCGTTATATAACGGTTTCATTTTTTCATTGAATCCTAATAGCGCTCAATATGCATGGTATATGTTATTTCAGTTATTTATGTTTCTCCAATTTGCACCATTGCATGGATTTGGCTATTTGATTATGCCTGATGCACTTTGTCGTTGGCTTGCTAATCACATGGGGGTATTACATTTATTAACTGGCTGGTGTGCATTGATGTTTGGTCAACACTTCATTGATATTAAGAAATTTCAGCCTCGAATTGGCTGGGTGATTGATAAAAGTAAGTGGGTTTTCCCATTCGTTTTAGTCTTGAGTTACAATTTGCTTGAGCTACAACGTATGATTATTAATATCCCGTTTATTATTATTGTTAGCTATATTTGTATTTCTACAGCTGTGATTGCATTAAGACAGCGGTATTACCCCGCATCATATTATCTACTCTCTTGGCTATGTACCGTTATTGGTGCAACTTGTGGGTATCTTACTTACATTAATATATTGCCGCAAAATATCGTTACCATGCATAGTTTTCTTATTGGTTCACTGACTGAACTTTATCTGCTGTCGATTAGTTTAGCTAAACGGTTGCAATACCAAGAACAACAAAAGAAGCATCAAAGGTTAATCGATCAAACTCTGAATATGCCTAATCAGAACTTCTATCAGCATGTACTCAAGGATCAGTTTATTACCCGTGGGATTGATTTGAAACGTATTAAATTGGTGTTGATTTACCTAGAAGGTATCGACCATCTTATTAGTGCGTTAGGCACAGAGAGAGTGACCTCTGAGCTTAATAATCTTTACCATAACATATCAAGCAAGGTGTCAAATTTACCATGGCACATTGATCTGGTTTTAGACAAAAAGTATTTTTGTGTTTGTATTCCTCCTCAACAAGTATTGTTGTTTGTCAACGATGATCAAACGACCGAGAAACAAATAGAACAATTGTTGACTATTTGGGGACAAGGTTTGGCAGATAGCCGTTATTTAGTCGACTTGCATATGACTGCATCAAGTTCTCGGGTACTTAACTCAGATGATGATTTTCCACTGTTGCACCAAACGGCTTATCTTGCTTTACTAGAAGCACAAAAACGTGGACTGAAATGGCTACCGTTCAATCAGAAAATGACCGAGAGAGTTGAGCAAAATGTTAGGATTCATCAACTGTTAAAAGAAGCAATAGCTCGACAAGAACTTGATATTTACATACAACCTCAACTAGATCTTACGACCAACAAAGTCATTGCTGGCGAAGCTTTAATGCGTTGGTTCCATCCATCTTTAGGGCGAGTTGCACCAAGTGTATTTATTCCAATCGCAGAGCAAGGTGGTTTGCTTCATGATTTGACTCGTATTGCATTTGAAAAAATGTTTGCTTGGTTACAGCGGCATCCAGTGACTATCAATTTATCTATTAATATTTCGGTACTGGACTTACAACAAAAAGGTTTTGTTGATTTCTTGCAATTTACCAGTGAAAAATATTCAGTAGATGCTCGCTTAATTACTTTAGAAATTACAGAGTCGCAAGAGCTAGACAATTCGAAGGAACTATTAGATAAAATCACCGCGATAAAAAAGCTAGGTTTTTCTATTTCTATCGATGATTTTGGAACAGGTTATTCATCAATGGCTTACCTAAGCCAATTAAATATTGATGAAGTTAAAATTGATATGATATTTGTTAAAAATATTCAAGATAACACCACTAATCAAACGATTGTAAAAACGTTATTAAATATGGCCGACGCGCTTGGTGCGCAGGTGGTCATCGAAGGAATTGAAACGGAAAAAGAGTTGCAAATGATTAGGACACTCGGAGGCAGTGTCGGGCAGGGGTATTTTTGGTCTCCTGCTATTGCTATGAATGAGTTTGAGAAGCGATTTCTTTAGCCACAAAGTGACGGGTACTATTGGCTAAAGGTGTCACGCTTGAAGGCGAGTAACCGAAGCGTTTTTTAAAAACATTACTAAAGTGAAATGGATCCGAAAAACCGAGTTCAGTTGCTACTTGAGATACGTTTTTATTTCCGCGTTTTAGTACACCCAGTGCAATGTCGATTTTCAATTGAAGATAATAGTCTTTGGGTGACTTGTTGGTATGGGTCAAAAATTGCTTACGCAAATGTTGTTCACTGCAACCAACAAATGTTGCCATTGATTTAACTTGCCAGTTCTCCGACAAACGATGGTGCATTTCCTCTATAACAAACTTTACATTATTATAAGATTTGGAGTGAGGTTCATGGTTTAACATTGTAAGCCATTCATAAAATATTTTATTAAATAATGCTGCAGCATAAAAACGAGCAAGTTTTTCTTTTTGTTCTAACGTATTGATAAGTTCATCAAATTGAATTTCGAAATGTCTATGATTGTCGATCTGGATCACTTTTTCTTTAGGTATTAATTTATAAATTTCTGGCTCTATATATATTTCTATCCAAAATAGCTTCCAAATTAAGCCATTACATTGATAGCTTTTTATTGTTTTAGGATCTAGAAATGTCAAGTTATTACCAAGCGTTTTAATTTCTTTTTTGTCATTTAATCTTATGATTCCATTACCTTTTTCTGTATATATTATCACTAGTGTGTTATCAGAAAAAGGCAGTTTTCTATCTCTTGGCCAAGCGTTGATATAACTTTCGTCACCGGTCACATCCCAAAATGAACGGATGCTAACACTGCTGAACTTCACATTTTTAGTAATAACTAATGGTTCATTCTTCATAGTTTCGTTTTTTACATTCATTGGTTCGTAACGTACATAGGATGATGTATTAAATTAAATTATATTTCCATAGGTAAACAAAAAGATAATTATCTTTGTGATGGAGAGTAGGCATTAAGTACTCATTCCGAATGAAGTGATTGTTTATATAAAAAAAACAAATAAATAATAACGTACCTACACGGAGAGTAAAAAATGATAGCAATGGTTTCATTCATATCGTTTACTCTTTTAGTTGCTTGGATTTCATACAAAGCAACAAAAGAGGAAAACCTCAATCAAACAACTGGCTATTTCTTAGCAGGGCGCAGTTTGCCTTGGTTTGTTATTGCTGGTTCTTTATTTTTAACCAACATTTCTGCAGAACAACTTACCGGATTAAATGGTAATGCATTTATGAACGGTGCAAATGTAATGGCTTGGGAAACTGTCGCAGCCGTGACCATGATTGTGCTGGCGGTGGTATTCCTGCCAAGGTTCTTAAAAGGTGGTGTTGCAACTGTTCCTCAATTCCTTGAGCTTCGCTATGGTAAGCGTATGCGTTCGGTCGCTTCGTTTATTTTTATTTATGCAATTGTCATCGGTTTTCTTCCATTTGTTTTGTATGCCGGAGCAATTACGCTAGGTAAATTGTTCGCTGTTTCAGATATTTTAGGAGTAAGTGAAAATGCAGCGACATGGATTATGGTTATTAGTCTAGGTATTACTGGCGGAATTTATGCAGTATTTGGAGGATTAAAAGCGGTAGCGGTTTCAGATACCGTCAATGGGGTTGGTTTACTTTTTGGTGGATTCTTAGTTCCAATTCTTGCCCTTTATCAATTAGGCGATAGCAGTATAGCTGATGGCTTTAATATTGTTATCAGTGAGTCGCCAGAGCGCATGGCTGCGGCAGGTATCGGTGAAGGCGCTTCTGTACCTTGGCATACACTTTTCTCTGGTATTTTACTGATCAATTTATTCTATTGGTGTACTAACCAAGCTATCGTTCAGCGTTCGTTAGGGGCTAAAAATTTAGCAGAAGGACAAAAGGGTGTGCTCGCTGCCGCTATGATGAAAGTGTTTGGTGTTGCTATGTTGGTTCTTCCAGGCATCATTGCTTGGCATATGCATCAAAAAGGTATGATTACCGTACCGACACAAGGTATCACCGATGCAGGTGAAGTTATTTTAGCCAAAGATATGGCGTATCCAACGTTAGTACGTGAAGTGATGCCATCTTGGCTAACCGGATTCTTCGGTGCAGTGTTATTTGGTGCTGTGATGAGTTCATTTAACAGTGGAGTGAATAGCATTTCAACCTTGGTGAGTTTAGATATTTATAAACAGATAATTAATCCGACCGCCGATGATTTAAGTGTGGTGCGTATAGGGAAAATCTTTGGTTCAGTAACCATTGCCATCTGTGTTTGTATTGCTCCTTGGATCGCTCAATCGGATGGTTTGTATACGTTAATGAGAACCATTATGGCGGTAATTAATGTACCAATTCTAACGGTTGTTTTGGTTGGTGTGGTTTCTAAACGAACACCTGCATTAAGCGCATACATTGCATTGCCAATCGGCATGTTAACTTTTTTTATCGCTAATTTTGTACTTAAAAATGACTTCGGTTGGTTTCAATTACATTGGTTGCATACTGTTGGTCTGAATTTCTTATGGATGGTGGCTATTATGATGCTTGTGCGATATATCAAACCTATGGACACTCCTTACCAACAAAAAGCCACAGATGAAGTTGAAGTTCAACCATGGAAACATGCGACAACAGCAAGCTGGACAATTATCGCTATGCTGGCTGTACTTTACACCGTTTTTTCTAACATCGGTATTTTAGGTAGTCAAGGAAGTGTGATTAAAGTGGCGGCAGTCTTGATAAGTGTGGCGGCGATTTGTTATGGAATACATCGGTTGATTCAGAGGAAAACCCAACAGAATGTCATTGCAGAAAAACTGACCTAACAAAAAGCTTACTTAACTAGGGCAGGGATCTAAACCTGTCCTTTTACCTACATTTAATTATCAACTTATTGGCTTCTATTTTGGATATATATGATGAATCAAAAATTCTTAAAACCTAAACTGCGCGAAGGTGGCTACAACACGGATCCTTCGGTCAAGAAACCTAACATGATTTTCATTACGGTTGATATGATCTCACCAGATTGTTACTTCGATAATCGACCACTTTCTCAAGTAATTAATACACCAAATATTAATGCAATAGCGAAAGATGGAACACGTTTTACACGTACGTATACGACTAGTCCTTTATGCGGTCCAGCAAGAGCTGCGATGTTTACTGGTATGCATCCACCTTACTTAACCAACGGTGAACGTGCACCATCTGGTTCGCAAGTTGATTTACGGGTAAGCGATACAATTTTTCAAGATTATCTTAAATCGGAAGGCTACGTGATGAAACACTCTGGTAAGTGTCACGTTGGTGTGGATAAATTTATTGGTACTTTTGGTGAAAACTTACACGCTTGGGATCGTTGGGGGCCACCATTAGCCGATGATGATCGATACCTTGATTTCATTGATGATATGGCAGTGAAATTACCACGTTATCGTCGTGAGCTTAAAGGATTACGCGTCGATAGAGAAACGCCTGCTAATTCATTTGGCGGTTGGATAGAGCAACAAGACGGTTCAGATTTTCCCAAAGAGGCACATTATTCTACGTTTCTTGCCGATCTCACGGTTCGTCAAATAAAAGCAGCACGAAGACAAGAACCTAACCAACCATTTTTCGCACAAATAGACTTTTTTGATCCACATCAACCCTATTCGATACCTAGTGGTTTTGAACAAAGGTACCAAGAGATTAAACGTGCGGTAAAACTACCTGCGAGTTATCTCGGTCTTGAGCAATCTGATCAAATGCCAGATAACCCTATTTATCATCTGTACCGAAAATATTGGGGTATGTACGATGAACAGACCGTGATTGATTATATTGTCGGTCATTTACTTCAAGTTGAAGTGATTGATTATGCGGTTGGTCGTATTATTAACTATCTTAAAGCCGAAGGTCTTTGGGATGAGAGTGTGGTGGTATTTTCTGCCGACCATGGCGACATGAATGGCCGTCTGGGAATGGCAGATAAAGGTGTGTATTTCCAGCCAGATATCTTTGCTATTCCGTTATATTTAAAACCGCCAAAATCAGCTCTACCAGTGGCCAAAAATGTCGATACCGTATGTTCTGCATTGGATATAGCGCCAACATTACTCAGATTTGCCGGTATAGATAAACCTTGCCATATGGAAGGAAGTGAGTTGTTGAAAGTAGCAAAAGGGCAGGATAGAGATAAGTTGGAACCGGTATTTCAAACGGGCATGCATGTAGGTATGAACCTAGGCGCGGGTATTCGCATCGAACTAATGGGAAAAGAGTGGTTCTATGGCTATAACGTATCAACTGGTTATCAAGAACTTTATGATGTTGATGCCGATGTTCAAGTTAATCAGTTTTACCAAACTCTCGGCATAGAGTTGCGTCCGCAGTTGGTAAATAAAATGGCTGAAGTGTTAAGTTCAGATCCGCGCTGGCGTGGCTATTGGGCTTCATATCGTCTTCACAATATGGAGTATTTGTCTGAGGACGCTAATAATGATATGCAGATGCTTAAGCCAATCTATTAATTGACTTCAAGCAATGGTCTCCTCCCAAATCAATATAACGGTCTGCGATTGAACAAGAATAAATACAATCCAGCTGGGAGCAGACCTTTTTCCTTGACGATGCATAAGAGATCAGTGATTCAAAATTCAGCTAGTGCTATTCACCTCTACACCACTCTTTTTTAAAAATAGGTTTATTCTTATTGTTAAAATAGAATGCCGTACTGATGGCAACGAATAAAAAAGTAAAGTAATAAAAGAAAGAAGAAAGCGAAGCTAAGAAGTCAATATGCTGTTCTATTTGTTGTTCAGTGTAATTATTAGAAAGCAGTTTATAGTAATAAGCATACAAGATACCGATAGATCCATAGCCAAGATTAAACATTAGCCCCTTAAAGCTTAGTACCGTTGCTCTATTGTGTGATTCGGTCTGTTTATTAAGGTGGTAACTAATGAAAATATTCATTGTCATAATAATAAATATTAAGATTAGGGCAGGAATTACTCCGTAAATCGACCAACCTAAACTTATCCCATAGTAACTCGCAATACAGGCGAACCCCATCACTGCAATGAACTTTTTAGGCTCCATGCTTTCTGCTAATCGACGGCTTTGCGCGGCTAAAATAATCTTGAGTAAACTTATCCCTGCGCCAATTAAACCGAAATAAATAATTGGTATGTCGATAGCCTTATAGTATTGGCTGTTCATGGTTAAAAACATTCGAGACGTGTGTTCGAACAAGCTGTAATAGAGCAAAATAAATAGTACATAAGGGGTAGAAATCACCCACTTTCCTGTGACTAGTGTGAGTTTTAAACTGGCAATTGTGGTGGTTATTTTATTGTGATTATGTGGTAAGTGTTTTTGCTCTTCTTCCATATTGAACGCTGAATAAATGGCAACCATAGCGACAAGCAAGGTAGCATAAACAGGGATGCGCATGATTTCCTGGGTGCTTTCTGGTTCTGTTAAGCCGAGTATATGATAAATGTGAGCCATTACGTTTACGTCGTACATGGCTGCACCCAGCAAGGTGACAAAAATGCCGATACTAGAGGAAAGACGCAGTTGGATTTGTAGAACTCTTGGCCACAACTCTTCTTTGCCTTGTTCCTTTAAGGTGTCATAAGCTAAGGCTTCATCGGCACCGCTTGCTAAAGCCATGGCTAAGCCACTTAATATTCGGTTAATCAAAAAGACAACGAAGACCAAAGAAGGGTTGCCAGTAGGAACGACAGCGATCATGGTGATTTCAATAAACATGACAATTGAAGACAATATCACCAGTTTTTTACGTCCCAGAGTATCGGCAAATGCACCTGATGGAACTTCCGCTAGAACAATGGTTGCGGCCCAAACTACGTTAAGCATGGCAAATTGAGACAGACTTAAACCGTAGTCTAAGTAGAGCAAGGTAAATACTGGATAATAAAAACGTGCAAAGTAGCTGCTTCGAAACATTAAGAAGTAGCGTACATTACCGATTTGAAGAATTTCTTTAAGCGTCATGAAAAATACAAAACTTTAAATTATATAAGATCATGTATATACCTCTTTTACTCAATAGTAAAAGGTCAGTTGTTAAACTGTCGAGTTTTAGCCATAACGTTCACTGTTCTGATTGAATAACGAGAGGTACAATTTCGTGGGTTTGTGCGGTTGTTAAACAAGACATAGACAAAAGAAAAAGCGGTAGAGTAATAAACTCCACCGCCTGAATGATCGAAGGTTTATTGAATAGTTTAGAAACTATGAACTGAACTCACTGCTATCTATATTAAGTAAGCGACCTATTCCTTCACCGTATGCAGGATCGGCTTTGAAACAATGTCTTAAATGACGAAGCTGGATTTCTTTAGGTACACCATTTAAATTACGCGCAGTGTTATCAAATAGAATGGCTTGTTGCTCTGCAGTCATCAAACGGAATAGATCACCCGGCTGAGAAAAGTAGTCTTCATCTTCACGATGATCCCAATGTGCAGCTGCGCCATCCAACTCTAATGCTGATTCAGCAAAATCTGCTTGCTCGGCCCATTGGCCTTGGTCGTTTGGCTCATAACCTAATGTACTACCAAAGTTACCATCTACTCGCATTGCGCCGTCACGGTGGTAACTGTGTACCGGGCAACGAGGTGCATTGACTGGTATATGCTGATGATTCACCCCTAAACGGTAGCGTTGTGCATCTCCATAAGCAAACAACCGTCCTTGTAGCATTTTATCTGGTGAGAAACTGATACCCGGAACAACGTTGGCAGGGTTGAATGCCGATTGCTCGACTTCTGCGAAGAAGTTTTGCGGATTACGATTCAATTCAAATTCACCTACTTCAATCAATGGATAATCTTTATGTGGCCAAATCTTAGTAAGATCGAAAGGATTATAAGGCACTTTTGCGGCATCTTCTTCTGGCATGATTTGAACTTTTAAGGTCCATTTAGGAAAATCGTTATTGTCGATGCTTTCCAAAAGGTCACGTTGATGGCTTTCACGATCATCACCAATCACTTGAGCCGCCTCTGTATCTGACAAGTTTTTAATGCCTTGCTGAGATTTGAAGTGGAATTTAACCCAAAAACGCTCATTATCTGCGTTAATAAAGCTAAAGGTATGGCTACCAAAACCGTGCATATGGCGATAAGTGGCAGGAATACCGCGATCACTCATTACGATAGTAACTTGGTGTAATGCCTCGGGTAGAGAAGTCCAAAAATCCCAATTGTTTTTTGCACTACGTAGGTTGGTTCTAGGATCACGTTTAACTGCGTGGTTGAGGTCAGGGAATTTAAGTGGATCACGCAAGAAGAAGACAGGGGTATTGTTCCCCACCATATCCCAATTGCCTTCTTCAGTATAAAATTTTAACGCAAAACCGCGAATATCACGCTCTGCATCAGCCGCTCCACGTTCACCCGCTACAGTTGTAAAGCGAGCAAATAACTCGGTTTTCTTACCTATTTCAGAAAACAATTTTGCTTTAGTGTATTGCGTAATATCATGAGTAACAGTGAAAGTACCATAAGCGCCAGATCCTTTTGCATGCATGCGACGTTCAGGAATTACCTCTCGATCAAAATGCGCCAGTTTTTCTAAAAACCAAACATCCTGTAACAGTTGAGGGCCACGCTTACCTGCTGTTTGTACATTTTGGTTGTGAGCGACAGGGCAGCCTGCCGCTGTGGTTAGCTTTTTACTCATGATCTAGTCCTTCTATGCAACGATACTGGCAACATTACCGTACCTAAATCGTTGGCTTTACTTTAGCTAAAGAAAAACCGTTGATTTATCATGGTTAAAGAATAGAACGATATTGGTGTTAAACCATAATTGTTTGTACTTATCGTTACAATCTATTAAACCTATCACATTGTCATATGGTTTTTCTGTTTGCTGTATATTCTGTCCATTGCATATCGTTGAATCCAAGGTGATATAGAAGTGTAAGCGATTTAAAAACTTGGTAGTTGATCCAATAATTCACATCTGAATAAATGAACAGTTGTCGATATTACTGTACAAGTTAAGGTTGTGACGTTATACCTGTCCAATAAAATGTACATGTGGCGTTTTTATGAGAATAGAATCTTTTACGGAAGCAAGAAACGGACTAAACGCTGTTGTAAATAGTGTCGTGAGTGACGTAGATACAACCGTTATTATCCGTCATGACTCTGAAGATGTTGTTGTTGGTCGTGTTCATTCAAAAGAACAGGTGTTAGATCGCCTTCGCGCTGCAAGGAGCTAACTCTTGGAAGTTGTTTTTACTGAAATGGCGGTTAACTGTTTATTAGAAATAGAATCTCTTGGCGTTGAAAATTAATCCCAAGAGCAAGTGGCAGTATTTACCGATGGTTTAGTAAATCAGAATTTTGATGCGATCTCTGAGAATCCTGAACGTTACAGATTCAACGCAACACTGTTAGATTTTGGCATTAAGTTTCAGGAAAGGTTAGATAGTTCATATCGATGCTTATATGAAGTAATCGATAATAAAGCTTATGTGATGCTTATTTTGCATACCAAGCAAGATCTGATTAGCGCTCTATATCGGCATCAGATAATCAAGAATTTGAATTAGATAAGTTAGTTTAATGAGAGGACAGTCTAACAGACCGTTCTCTCAAGGGTTCGTTACAGGTAACGACTTCTCAAATGCGCTTGAAAGTGATCAGCATTTAACGTCTCACCAGTTGCAGATTTAACCAACTCATCTGTGGTCAACAAACTCCCTTTACTCCAGATATTCTCCGATAGCCAAGTAAAAATAGGGGATAGGTCACCAATTTGAATTACTGAATCAACATCAATAGTTTTCTTCATTGAAGCCATAAATTGAGCAGCATACATCGCACCTAATGTATAGGAAGGGAAATATCCGAATGCGCCGTCTGTCCAGTGAATATCTTGCATGCAACCATTTTGGTAATGGTCTTTAGTGGTTAATCCTAAATAGGCTTTCATTTTTGTATCCCATAACTCCGGTACATCGGAATAAGAGATTTTTCCGTTAATCAGATCTTTCTCAATTTCATAACGTAAAATCACGTGAGCAGGGTAGGTTAACTCATCTGCATCGACACGGATAAAGCCTTTTTCAACTCTGGTGTATAGTTTTTGTAAATTACTTTTTTCAAAAACAGGATCATTTTTACTCTCGAACGATTTTGCCGCCATTGTGGCTAAGTGAGAAATGAAATGACCATTTCTACCGATTTGCATTTCAAAAAAGAGTGATTGAGATTCGTGGATCCCCATTGAACGAGCCTCACCCACAGGCAACCCTGCTAATGCTTTTGGCAAACCTTGTTCATATCGTGCGTGTCCTGTTTCATGGACTGTCCCCATAAGTGATTGAACAAAGTCATTGCTATCGTAACGTGTGGTCAAACGCACGTCAGTTGGAACCCCACCACAAAATGGATGGACACTTTCATCTAGCCGACCATGAGTAAAATCAAACTGAAGTAACTTCATTACTTCAAGCCCTAATGCTTTCTGGGTACTGCTACTATAGTGACCACTCGGTTTGATAAGAATATCTGATTTTTGTTGGTCGATTGCGTTATCTATTAGGTCTGGTAACCAGCTGCTTACGTCACTGAACAAGCTATCTAAAGCGTTGCTGGTCGTTCCTGGTTCATAAAGATCCAGCATGGCATCATAACGGCTAACCCCCGTTGCTTCTGCTCGGATTTGCGCTTCTTCCTGAGATAAAGTGACGACTTCTTGCCAGTTTTTTTGGAAGCCAGACCAGTCATTTTGTTCACGTTGAGTTCTCCAAGCATGTTCGCATCGAGAGCCTGCTAATGATTTTTTCTGCACTAACTCTTCTGGAAGAACATTCGCTTGCAACCAAGTACGTTTTAATTCACGTAGGCTGGCTTGTTGCTCGATGCTGAGTGACTCGTTTTCCGCTTTATCGAACCATTCGGCCAATTGTGGCTCTGTCATAAGTTTATGAATATGAACAGATAACTCTGCCATTGCTTCAGAACGCGCTTGATTGCCGCCTGTTGGCATTACTGCAGCCTGATCCCATCCGCAAATAGCGGCAAGGTGATTGAAGTGAGCGATTTTTTTTGAGTGAGTTTCGAGATCTTTGTAAGCAGACATAATAGTAACCAAAATACGAAAAAAATCAGTTTATCATTGTTATATTACGTTAGAGAAGACTTGGGTTTCGCTTAATTACCTGATATAACGAAATAACTGCAGTTTTTTTAAGGTATAACAAGGATGCATATTTTAAATATCGAATCATTTTTGATTACGATAACGATTTTAACTTTGACCCCAGGATTAGATACCGCGGTGGTTATTCGTAATACTAGCCGCTCGGGTATGAAAGATGGTTGTGTGACCAGTTTTGGTATCTGTTTAGGTTTGTTTGTGCACGCCACTTTTTCTGCTATTGGTATTTCGGCGATTTTGCTTCATTCAGCCGAAGCCTTTCAAGCGATGAAATGGATAGGTGCGGCGTATCTCATTTATCTTGGTGTAAATGGTCTGCGAGCGACCTTCAAAGGCAATAGTAGTTTAGCGATTAATGAAGCAAAACACGCTGATTTTAAAGTGATGAAATCTTTAAGAGAAGGATTTCTATCTAATGTACTAAACCCTAAAACAGCGGTGTTCTATTTAGCCTTTTTACCACAGTTTATCGATCCTGCTTACTCGCCTTTGTTGCAGTCATTAGTAATGGCAATGATTCATTTTGTTATTGCTATGGTATGGCAATGTGGTCTCGCGGGGGCGATTAATTTTGCTAAACGCTTGGTGCAAAATGGTTCTGTGATGACATGGATGGAGGGGATTACTGGTGCGGTATTGATAGCGCTTGGTATTAAGTTATTGCTAGAAGAACCACCAGTGCCGAAAATATAGCATTTTACAGGTATATTAGTTCGGTAAATGCTTTCTTTTTTAGACAGTTAGCTTTTAGACAATTAATTGCTAGACAATAGCGAACAATAAGCCCGCGAATTTTCGCGGGCTTATTGATTTTTACGGGCTTATGGATTTTTAGAGGCTGATCAATTTTAGTAAATTTATTTGTTTTAACGGTTAAGTACGGCTTCACCTTCGCCTTTAACTAATCTATTAAAATACTTATTGGTTTCATCCACTACAATATGACGTAAGGCAATTAAACCAATTAGATTTGGCACCGCCATTAATCCATTAACAATATCGGCAATGATCCAAATCATATCCAGTTTCAAGAATGCACCAGATGCTACCAATAGCAGAAAAATAATTTTGTAAGGTAATACGGCTTTGGTTCCTATCAAAAAGACAACGCAACGTTCGCCATAATAGTTCCAACCAAGAATAGTGGTGAAAGCAAAAAACATTAAACCAATAGAGACTAGCATTGGCCCCAATGTTTCCGAATGTAGACCAACAGCAAAAGCGTGAGTGGTCATCTCTGCGCCAGCGTAATCACTCTGCCAAGCACCAGTTAAAATCAACGCTAAGCCAGTCATTGTACAAATTATAATGGTATCGAAAAACGTGCCAGTCATGGATATAAGACCTTGGCGGACGCAAGAATCTGTTTTGGCTGCTGCTGCTGCCATTGGAGCGCTACCCAAACCTGATTCATTGGAAAACACACCCCGCGCGATACCAGATTGAATTGCCAACATCATGCCCGCACCTAAGAAGCCGCCAGTTGCCGCTGTTTTACTAAAGGCGGATACAATCACGAGCTCTATTGCCGAAAACAGTTGGTCAGCATTAGAAATTAAGACCGACAAGCAAGCGAGAACATAGAATACGGCCATAGTAGGAACCACTCGTCCCGCTACTTTGGCAATTGACTTGATTCCGCCAATAGTGACCACCGCAACCAATAAAGTTAACACAACCGCTGATATGTCTCTTGAAATACCAAACGAAAGTCGAGAAGCATCCAATATGGCGTTTACCTGCGGGAATGTTCCAATACCAAAACACGCTACGCCAAGAGCGAAAATAGCAAAAAGGGTTGCGAGCAGTTTTGAACCGACACCGTACTGAAGATAGTACATTGGGCCACCAACCATTTGGCCTTTGTCGTCTATTTTACGATACTTAACCGCCAGTAAGCATTCCGCATATTTGGTTGCCATGCCAAACAAAGCCGCCAACCACATCCAAAACAGTGCGCCAGGGCCGCCCAGTTTGATTGCCGTTGCAACACCGACTATGTTGCCGGTCCCGATTGTTGCTGATAATGCGGTACACAATGCCGCAAAGCTGGATACATCACCTTGCGCTTTTTTGTTGTCAGAGCGACTGAAAACTAACTTTAAAGCGGTCGGAAGATGTTTAAATTGGATCAAACCTAAGCGAAAAGTGAAATATGCTCCGGTACCAACCAGTAAAATTAAAAGTGGTGGTCCCCAAACAAAGCTGTCGACGGTTTGTAATGTAGCTTGAATGTTACTCATGATTCCCCTTAATAAAATAATAAATTATCAAGAGAAGAGGGAAGGTTGCGCTAAGGAACTCATGTTACGTTTGTAATAATTACGCCTGTTACAAGCGTTTACTACAAGGATCGTTTACTACAAAGGACCGCTTACTAAGAGGGCAGTCACTCTATGATGGATGCACAAGATACTTATAAATACACTTTCCACTCCTCTGTCCTTTTGCCTGAGAGTTTCACCTGATTACGATAATCAGATTTGCTCCTTCGGCGGCCGAATATTGTCTTTAAACTGAGCATATCGGCTCTCTCCAGAGGTTCCTCCAACGACAGTCCTTGCAATAAACCGCGGCTGTATTCGCGTGACATATTGCACCTGAAAGATTTACTTCTTCGGTGGGGTGATTTAACTAATTATTAACAAATAATTAGCGTTATACCCTCTCTCCTGGCGTCTTCATCGGAACAAATACCTGAATTATTCTATTATTCAAGTATTCTGTGCGCGGAATAATACCGGACATTTAAATGGTTGTCAGCAGCGAGATATTTGATTGCGCAAATTTCAATCGCTGAGTGGCTAATTAGTGAAAAAACAACGTAAAACTTATCAGAAGATGCTATATATAAAAGAAAACAGGAGGCCGTATGACCAGAATCGTCGCGATAGCAGCTTTTATTCTACTTGCCGTTGTTCTGATTCGTTATAGAACAAACAAGAAGGTGCAGTATGGAGTGGTACTTACATTTTTGATTGGATTGGCCACCTATATCAGCCTACTTGTAATAAGTGAATTGATTCGGTAAAGAGGAGAGAAAGAAGAGTGAATCAACCTATGAATTCTTCAGATCAAGATGATGAAGTTGTTGTTATTGAAGAGCGAGATAAGCGAACCTTAATTTATATCGGTATTGCTGCAGTGTTAGGCATTGCCGTCGGCGGTTTATTAGGGTCGGTAGTAACAGAGAATAAATGGCAACCGGCCTATCAGGCGTTGCAAGAAAAAGTTGATCAGGTCACTAAACTACATACGGATGTGGTGAATAACAAACAACAAGCAGTGGAAGATAAATTTCAGGATGTGGAGAGTGACATTCAGCGCAGAGTGAAAACGCAAGTGGATTCTATTGCTTTGCAAAGTGAGCAAGAGCAACAAAAATTGCAAGCAATGATTATTGAATTAGAAAAAGTGAATGACGAGTTTGAACTGCAGATTCAATCTCAAGCGGAACAGATTACTGACAAGCAGAAGATAATCGCTGAATTAGAACAACAAATCGCTATGCAAACCAATATATTCCAACGCTCACGGGAGTTATTTCAAAGAGAGTTGCTGATTAAGCAAGATTTAGAGCGACTGCAAGAAGAACGAGATACCCTAGAGCCAAAAGTGTCACGTTATAAAAAACAGTGTGATATTTACTTAGAAGGAACGTCTTTTGATGCAAATTCATCTGCTTGTGATAAACAAGACGAAGCAAATTCGACCCTTTCTCAGCTTGATCAAATGATAGAAATTAATAAGTTAGATCTAAGAGAGATAGAAAATATTGCCAGTAATATTGGTTTATAACGTTTGTGTCCTATTTGGCATAATATTTTAGCGCGAGGTAAGCCAGTAATCCCCAAGCGATAAATTGCATCCATAACAATTGCCATTGCTGATTAACAACGGAAAATTCGGCTCCCATTTGATTGACCTTGAGCAAAGCCTGTATTGCCGGTGTGCAAGGTATTAAATTGGAGAGCCAAATTATTGGGCTAGGGATGCTTTCCAAAGGCCAAATAAACCCTGCACTAAAAACCAAGGGCATAGAACAGACTAACACCACAACCGTAACCAACTCTCTGCGTGGTAATAGAGCGCCAAGTACGATCCCTATAAAACTACTGGTGAACAAGAAAGGCAGTAACAGTGTGAGTAATATTACTGGTTGTGCAAGTCGATGAATGGAATAAAAATCGAAACTAAAACCAAAATAGTACATGGCTAGAAAATAATAAATGAAGACAAAAATCGCTGATCGAATCACAGTCAATTTTAAAGGCGGAATTTGTGTCCAATAACCACGGCCATGTTTCTGTGTGCCACCCAATATACCCACACCCATGATTAACGTTTGCTGCAATATCAGTACAAATACCGCAGGCACTACGTAATTAACATAGCCTATTTCTGGATTAAAAGTCGGTTTCATATTTACGATGGAAGAAGCATAGTGGTGAGTGGCATTCACCATCGGTTCGCCTTCGATAAGCAAGCGATTAATTGTCGCTTTGGCTGCTAAGGTTCCACTCGCACTGGCTAACCCTTGAACTATAGTACCGTACACTAAGAAATAGGACGCATCTCCGGCAAAAGAAAGCGTCGGGCTTTTACCTAATAATAAATCTTTATAAAAATGCTCTGGAATGACTAAAATACCGTTTACATCGCCATTTAAAAACTGTTGTTTCGCTTCGGATATTGAATGGGCTCGTTCAATTAGTTGTATTTGTGGTGTGGCGTCAACCATCCTTTCTAATTGAAGGCTAGTCAAGCTGTTATCTAGATTCACCACCGTGACTTTTTGCTCTTGTGGCGTTTGTTTTGCGTAAGGTAAAGGGTACAAAAATGAATAAAAAACCACCCCGCCAAATATGGTTAGTAATATCACTGGGTTAGTGAAAATAGATTTCAATTCATTTTTAAGCAGTTCAAGGTAACTCATGATGTCACCTCCAGTTTAGCTTGATGTTTTTTACACAATAGATACGTTAATGCCAATGGAATGAGATAACCTAATAAGCCAGTTGAGATGGAGTGTATTGCATTCCATGAAGTAACACCGTAACTAGATTGGCCAATCTGCACTTCAATATAATGGCTGATAGGCAGACACGAACGCCAGATTGATGCTAAATAATTCATATCAGAAACTGGAAAGGTGACACCCATAAAGGCAAAACTTGGTGCAGTAAATGCGCCGGCAAAGCTCATCGCCCTTGCCGAATCAAGCGTTAGAAAAAAGAAAAAACAACCCATTATCACACAAGCAATTATCGTCAGTAGCTGCGCATATATCAGTGGAAATAAGGTGCCTTCAAAAGGCCATTGAAATCCTAAGTAGAACCAGGTTAAAAAGCCAAATCCAAACAATGAAAATACAGGGACATAAAAAGCAGTGATTCGACATACCTGTCGTATTGGTGACGACCCTAACATGGCTTTTAGGCCGTATATTCGATGATTGGCAGTTAAAGCCAGTATGGTTGAAACAATAATCACTATCTGCCAAAGTGCAGGAATAATAGCGCTCACCAGAAATTGGGCATAATTAGAATTTTTATTGAACAAAGGCGTGATTTGGCTCTGAATCGTTACCGTTTTTCCTGTTGCAGCAGCAATAGTGCCTGTCCCTTTAGCTAGCTGTTTTGTTACACCGATTTGAGCGTTAAATGTGGCATGAGCTTGAGCTATTGCTGAGTTGATCAATTTACCAATAAGAATGTATTGGCTATTATAAAACACCGTTACTTGCGGTAGTTTGTTCAAGTAGATATCGCGGCTATAATTGGTAGGAATGACCGCATAGGCATAAATATCGCCAGCCACAAGAGCTTGTTTAGCTTGCTGGACGCTTTGATAAACATGCGTAACCTTAAGTGATGGTGTGGCATCAAACTGTCGGATTACATTGCGAGACAAACTACTGTCTTCGAGGTTAACCACCGCAATAGATAAATCACGAGCAATACCTTGCGAAAAAATCCACCATATTGATAAAGCAAGTAAAATAGGGATCCATGTAATCGAGGATAATAACCATTTATCATTGCGCAATACATGCCATTGAGACAGCTTACTCGTAACATTGATATGTCGAGCTTTGTCTTGCAAATCTAACGATCTGTGTTGAAAATCGTCTGCCATATTATTCTTCTACGTCTAATGTGACTGAAACACTCATGCCCACCCTGAGGTTGTCAATTTTTTCTATTGGTTTTGCTTCCACTTCAAAGGTCCTTAAATCGAAGCCCTGTGAGGAATCGGTTGAACGCCAAGTCGCAAAATTACCCATTACAGAAATATGAGTTACTTCAAATTCAACGTCCGAATCTAGTGCGGGTAGGTAAGCAACAAAGCGGGAACCTTTGTTGAAGTGTTTTAGCCTGTCTTCTCTAATATTGAACACCGCCCACGCATCGTTCATATCAATTACCGTCACTACCGGGAAACCTTGAGGCGCTAATTCTCCGCTATGGAGTAGGACTTGTGACACTTCACCGTTAAACCAACTATTTATTTTGGTGTCTTTGGCATAAGCCTCGACTTCAGCAACGGCTCCGGCAGCCATGCGTTCTTTTTCATTGGCTGCTTGTTTTGTCTCTTGTCTCGCGCCTTCTTTGGCCATTTGATACATTTGATAAGCGGCGCTTTGACTATATTTGGCAGCTTGCCATTGAGTCATGGCTTCATCTCGTTTTTGTTCAGCAACCACGCCGTCATTAAAAAGGTTATCCACTCGTTGAAAGGTTTTCTCAGCTAAAGAAGCCGCAGTTTTGGCTTTTTGCCATTGATCTTTCGCCGCGGCAATTTGTTGACTTCTCGCCCCATTCTCTGCTTGAAGAGCCAGTGCTCCAGCGGCTTTTTGTCCTGCAAGAGCTTGGTCTAGTTTGGCTGTTATTTCAGGGCTGTACAAAGTAAAAATAGGGTCACCGATTGAAATAGTTTCGCCTTTTTCCACCATAACTTCATCAATACGGCCAGCAACTTTAGACGATATACTGTATTGCTGCGCTTCTATTTGCCCTTGAATTTGTACCGGTTTAGGTTGATAGGCATGATAAAAACTCAGACCAATCCAAGAACAGATACCGACAGCAGCGATTGTGATGATGATGGGTTTAACGACTTTCATTGTTCTACCTCTGATTTTACCGTCTGTGATGGATTGGATGAATATTGGTTAAAGGTTTTCATTTCACTACTCAATGCTAAAAGTTTATTCAATGAAATAAGATAATTAAAGCTAGCAACTTGTTGCTGTGTTCGTACACTGGCAACATATAATTCTGCGTCAACCACTTCTAAAGAGGTGGCAAGTCCCTGATTAAATGCTTTGGTTCTTAAGCGTAAATTTTCTTTTGCTAAGGTTAAACTAGAGTTAAGCCCTTTAACTTCTTCAATAGCTTGTTCTGCTTCAAAATAGGTTTTCTCGACCAATACCGTTAAATCGCGTTTGGCTTGCTGCCGCAGATGGTTTACTTGCAATTTGGCACTCTGTGCGGCTTGAATCGATTCGGAACGGCCATTGTTATCCAATAATGGAATGTTGACACCGACGCCAACTAACCAATCAGGAGTAAGTTGTGATGCCAAACTGTCATCTTCGTACAAGGTGTAATTACCATATAAATACACTTGTGGGTAATAACGCCCGCGTTCTGCCGATATCAATTGGCTAGCTTGCTTATCTTTCGCCTCTAATATAGATAAACCAGGATAGGTGGTTAGCGTTTGAGTGGTAAACGCACTTAGCGGAGGTAATTTATCGTTGATAAATAGCGTGGTTTTTGGCAGAACAGCTTGATCTTGATTTAGGATCTGCGTTAAGGCGGAGATAGCAATTTCGACGTCTTTTTGTGATTTTTTTCTATCCACTATCGCTTTGTCTAATGATGCTTCTGCTTGCAGCCGTTCTACTCGGGCTATTTGGCCTTGTTGTTCCAATTTGATCGCAAAATCGCGATGTTTAGTCAGTCCTTTCTCGACCGATATCTTGGTTTGTAAAACATCTTTGGCCAGTACGACACCAAAATAATATTTTGCCAGATCGTCATATTGCGCTTGCGTTTCCATAGCCAGTTGTGCGACAGCTTGGTCGGTTTGTCCCGATGCAATTGCTTGTGCCGCGTCTATTCTGCCACCAGTAAAGATAGGCCATATGGCACGGATAGATGAATTAAACAGATCTTTTTCTGTCACGGTGGAGGTTATACCCGCTAAAAGCGAACTTAAGCCGGTAGACGCTAACAATGCACTCCCTGTTGAATTCAGGCTGCCTGCTAATTGTTCGCCTGTTACGGTAACATCATCGTCTAATCTTGTGTAATTAGCCCCTAAAGTGATGGAAGGTAAATTTAGAGCAGATTTCGCTTTTTCTAGTTGCTGATAACGATCAACATTGGCTCGTTGTGCTGCGATAGCACTATTTTCTGTTTGCAGTAATCCCCAAGCATCTTCAAAACTGATTTCGCCAGCAAAGCTCGCCGAACTAACGAGACTAGAGGTAGAAAATACAACAGATGCAAACAGAAATGTGATCTTGCTTTTGTGATTCATAGCAAAACAACCTTAGGACAATAAAAATAGAGCATATACTCTAGGTAAAGTCAGTTCAACATGATTGGGTTAAAACTTTACTAACCACATAAATTGTTTTTTAACTAACAAGGTGCGAATCGGTCAGGTGAATTACATCACGCTGTTGTCACCACAGCTAAAAGCAATGGTTTGGCTGATCTCTGTAAAGCTTCGTCCAGATTGCTGTTGCCACTCAACAAAGGCTGAGTTAGTCGCCGTCATTGCTCTTTTTGTCGTTCGACCTGAATCAATAATTGCGGTGTTACGTAGGTAAGCCTCTACATCTGAAGACAAAATAAAGGTATCCACACCCATTTGGCGTAAAGTATAAGGGCCAGTATTTCCGCCAAGTCGAGAGCCATGTTTTTTCAAATAAAGCCACAGACCAATCATATCCTCGTTTGGCCAGTCAGCAACCATGCTGGAAAACGAAGGGTGCTCATATCGAGCCGATAGGATCATCTGTGCGTTAGTGGCAATTGACATTACCTTGGTTAAGTGACGGATAATTTTGGGATCTTTAGCTTTTTGTTCCCACTGCTCTTCTGACAACATCAGTAGTGAGGGAATATGAAATTCAAAAAATGCTTGTTCAAAATTCGGCCATTTATTCCTTACCACACGCCAAGATATACCACATTGAAATACTTTCATAGTAAATGCGGACAGCCATCGATCATCTGTAATTTGCAGTAATTGTTGTTTTGCTAAAGGTCGACTTAATAGGGATTCAAGTGCTGGTTCGCCACCTTTACGCTCGGCTGCTCGTTGATAAATTGAAGCAAATTTTTCCATTTTATACTCGTGCTTGTAGACCATGGTTGGTTTCATCGATGAAGCATCATTGTAGATCGCTTGCTGGACTTTTAGAACTGGTATCACAACAAGATTAAATTTGTCTGAATATTCACTCGCTCTGATTGACTGCCTATCTAGTTTGTTACGATGATTGAAAGGTTAGACATTAGTCTACATTGTCGACAATTGTCTTGAAATGATCGGCCTTTATCCGTTATTTTAGCGTTTATTAAATAATATTGTTAACAATGAAGGTTTGTGTGAATCAGATTATCGACAAAGTTGTCGTTACAAATGACAAAGAAAATACCAAGTCAGAGAATCTGACCGAGTACCTAATTGAAGCGATTGTGACCGGTGATATAGAGTCAGGTGCAAAAATATCCGAACCTGAACTAGCCAAACGTTTTGGTGTCAGTCGAGGCCCGTTACGTGAAGCGATTATGCGGGTAGAAGGGCTAGGTTTAATAGAACGCATCCCACATGTGGGGGCTCGGGTTATTTCGTTTTCTCAACATCATTTATCAGAGTTATACGCGGTAAGAGAAGCGCTAGAAGGCATGGCAGCGCGTTTGGCAGCGCGTCATATCAGTGAACCAGAGCTGGTTGCGCTTCAACAGTTATTGTCGAAACACTCGCAACATATAGATGAAGTGGAAGGGCGGTCATATTTTCAACAGCAAGGTGACTTCGATTTTCATTACCGAATTATTAAAGCCAGCCGCAACACAAAATTAATCGCTTTATTGTGTGATGAATTATATCACTTGCTACGCATGTATCGCGCGCAATCTCCTCGATCCCACTCTCGACCAGAGAAAGCGTTAGAAGAACATAAATTTATTTTGCAAGCGATACAAAACCGTGACGAAGAGTTAGCTGAAATGTTAATGAGACGACATATCTCAGGTAGCCGATTGCTTATTGAGCAACAAATGAAATCTGTAAAGGAGACAAAATGATGAGTCTAAGCCAAGGTGCTAAATTTCGATTAGCGGTTAAAGAAAATAACCCATTACAAATCGTAGGAACAATCAATCCATATTGCGCAATGATGGCCAAAAACATTGGGCATCAAGCGATATATCTGTCTGGTGGAGGGATCGCAAACGCTTCTTACGGTTTGCCCGATCTCGGTATTACCACTTTAAATGACGTTTTAGTGGATGTAGAGCGCATAACTAATGCGTGCGATCTTCCATTGATGGTGGATATTGATACCGGCTTTGGCGGCGCATTTAATATTGCAAGAACCATTAAAGCAATGGAAAAAGCCGGTGCTGCCGCAGTACACATGGAAGATCAAGTCGCGCAAAAGCGCTGTGGCCATCGACCGAACAAAGCTATTGTTAGCCAAAATGAAATGACCGATAGGATAAAAGCTGCCGTCGATGCGCGACTTAACCCCGATTTTGTCATTATGGCAAGAACCGATGCTTTAGCAGTAGAAGGCATTGATGCCGCAATTGAACGCTCTATTGCTTGTGTTGAAGCGGGAGCCGATATGATTTTTCCTGAAGCCATGACAGAGTTAGAGCAGTATAAGACTTTCTCGGCTGCATTGGCGTCAGCGACCGGAAAGCATGTACCTATATTGGCTAATATTACTGAGTTTGGTCAAACGCCACTTTACAGTGGTGATGAATTAGCTCAAGCCAATGTGGATATGATTCTTTATCCATTAAGTGCTTTTCGTGCCATGAATAAAGCGGCAGAAATGGTTTACCAACATTTATTAGCTGTGGGTAACCAACAAGCCATGGTAACGCATATGCAAACACGAAAAGAGCTGTATGCCCACCTTAATTATCACGATTACGAAAACAAACTCGATCAACTGTTTTCGCAAGAATAACCTAGCAACGGGTTAATGGATTTTTATGCTTTCTATCGTAACTGCATTTCGTATCACAATTACCACAAGTGAGCACAGATAACCTAAAAAATGCCAGCATTAATACTACTTGTTATAACACAATACAAAACAGCAATATTTTTTAGAAAACATAATAAAAAACAATTACAAACAATAAAAAAACCTACAAATAAAACATTGAAAATAACGTGAATCAATCAAAGCGACCGACCAGGTAGCGGATGAAATAAGGAAAGGAGAACCTCATGTCAGATAAAAAAATAGGCGGAGCGGGACTACGAGGGCAAAGCGCAGGAACAACCTCACTTTGTACTGTTGGACAGTCTGGAACAGGGCTAACTTATCGAGGTTACGACATTACCGACCTCGCAGAGCATGCACAATTTGAAGAAGTCGCCCATTTATTGCTACAAGGTCACTTACCAAATCAAGCCGAATTGGACAAATATAAGGCTCGCCTGATTGGTTTAAGAGGTTTACCCAATGAACTAAAACAAGCCTTAGAATTGATTCCTAAAAGCGCTCATCCAATGGATGTAATGCGTACCGGATGTTCTATGTTGGGGAATCTAGAACAGGAAATGGATTTCAGTCAGCAACAAGCGAGCACAGAAAGACTACTTGCTCTGTTTCCGGCGATGATTTGTTATTGGTATCGCTTTAGCCATGACGGCGTGCGGATTGATACCAACGACACGTCTGAAGACACAATCGGCGGCTACTTCTTAAAAATGTTGACTGGCAAAGCGCCAACGGATCTGCACAAACAAGTCATGCATTGCTCACTAACTGTTTATGCAGAACACGAATTTAATGCGTCTACTTTCGCTGCACGGGTTTGTGCTTCAACATTATCTGACTTGCATTCTTGTATTAGTGCGGCAGTAGGGACATTGCGTGGACCACTTCATGGCGGCGCAAATGAGGCGGCAATGGAAATGATAGAAGGATGGACGTCGCCCGATCAAGCGGAACAAGAGCTTTTGGTGATGCTGAAGAACAAACAAAAAATAATGGGTTTTGGTCATGCGGTTTATCAAGATTGCGATCCTAGAAACGCCTTAATTAAAAAATGGTCACAAGCCCTTTCTAAAGCGGTAGGTGATACACATTTGTATGCGGTTTCTGAGCGTGTGGAGGCGGTAATGAAACGAGAAAAAGGTCTATTTTGTAATGCCGACTTTTTTCATGCATCTGCTTATCATTTCTTAGATATTCCGACCAAATTATTTACGCCTATATTTGTAATGAGTCGTCTAACGGGCTGGGCCGCACATGTTTACGAGCAGCGTGACAATAATCGGATCATTCGCCCAAGTGCAGATTACGATGGTCCTGAGCATCAGCAATGGTTGCCAATAGAACAAAGAAATTAGTTGTCGGTAAGTTGGATCGAGTAGTAGAGGAAGTGAATAGATGAATAGTCAATTTAGAAAATGCTTGCCCGGCACGCAAGTTGAATATTATGACGCACAACAAGCGGTAGATAATCTAGTTGAGGGCGCTTACGCAACCTTACCTTATACCTCTCGTGTGTTAGCTGAAAATTTGGTAAGACGATGTAATCCTGACGATTTAGACGCGGCATTGTTGCAACTTATACAGCGTAAAAAGGACTTAGATTTTCCTTGGTATCCCGCCAGAGTCGTTTGTCACGATATATTGGGTCAAACCGCATTGGTGGATCTAGCCGGGTTGCGTGATGCTATTGCGGAGCAAGGCGGTGACCCAGCAAAAGTGAATCCTGTAGTTGAAACTCAATTAATCGTCGATCATTCTCTCGCGGTGGAGCACGCTGGTTTTGATAACGATGCGTTTGATAAAAATAGAGCGATTGAAGACAGAAGAAATCAAGATAGATTTCATTTTATTGAATGGTGCAAAACTGCATTTGAAAATGTAAATGTGATTCCAGCAGGCAATGGCATCATGCATCAAATTAATTTAGAGAAAATGTCGCCGGTTATTCAAGTTAAAAATGGAGTAGCTTTCCCCGATACGTGTGTCGGGACCGACAGTCACACACCACATGTTGATTCGCTCGGGGTTATCGCAATTGGTGTTGGTGGTTTAGAAGCAGAGACGGTTATGTTAGGGCGTCCATCTATGATGAGACTTCCCGATATTGTCGGAGTGAAATTAACCGGTACTCGTCAGCCAGGAATTACCGCTACAGATATTGTGCTGGCGATTACTGAGTTTTTACGCGCGCAAAAAGTCGTGTCAGCGTACCTGGAGTTTTATGGCGAAGGGGCGAAAGGACTCACCATTGGAGATAGGGCCACAATTTCTAATATGACACCAGAATATGGTGCCTCCGCAGGGATGTTTTATATTGATGAACAAACCATAAATTATTTAAAGTTAACCGGTCGTGACGATAAACAGATCGCTTTAGTAGAGCAGTATGCTAAGCAGACTGGTTTATGGGCAGATGCATTGCAACAGGCACAATATGAGCGCGTACTTGAATTCGATTTATCAGCAGTTCATCGCAATATGGCAGGTCCATCAAATCCTCATCGACGATTACCAACATCCGAACTAACACAGCGTGGCATAGCTAAAGCGTGGAGTAAGCAAGAAGGCAAACTACCTGATGGTGCAGTGATTATCGCGGCAATTACCTCGTGTACTAATACCAGTAACCCGAGAAATGTTATTGCCGCTGGGCTATTAGCTAAAAAGGCCAATCAACTAGGTTTAACCCGTCAACCGTGGGTCAAAACCTCTTTTGCACCAGGTTCTAAAGTCGCCAAATTGTATCTACAAGAATCTGGATTATTACCAGAACTAGAAAAACTCGGCTTTGGTATCGTCGGCTATGCGTGTACAACCTGTAATGGAATGAGTGGCGCATTGGACCCCGCGATTCAGCAAGAAATAATCGCAAGAGACTTATATTCCACCGCAGTATTATCAGGGAATCGAAATTTTGATGGACGAATTCACCCTTACGCTAAACAAGCATTTTTAGCTTCTCCGCCACTGGTGGTAGCTTACGCGTTAGCTGGCACCATTCGGTTTGATATAGAAAAAGATGCGATTGGCACCAATAGTGACGGAGAAGCCATCTATTTAGATGATTTATGGCCAACCGATCAAGAAATAGATGATGTTGTGGAACAATTTGTTAAGCCTGAACAGTTTAATCAAGTCTATATTCAAATGTTCAAAATGACTGACCAGTCAGAAAAGAGCCAACCATTGTACGATTGGCGTGAACAGAGCACTTACATACGTCGTCCTCCATATTGGCAAGGCGCACTTGCTGGCAAGCGAACACTTTCTGCAATGCGACCTTTAGCCATATTACCCGACAACATTACCACCGACCATTTATCACCGTCGAATGCGATATTAGCCTCAAGTGCTGCTGGTGAATATTTGACAAAAATGGGTGTACCAGAAGAGGACTTCAACTCCTATGCTACACACCGTGGTGATCATCTTACCGCTCAACGAGCGACGTTTGCTAATCCGAAACTCTTTAACGAAATGGTGACAGAAAACGGAGCGGTGCGGCAAGGTTCGTTTGCCCGAATAGAACCGGAAGGTAAAGTGACTCGAATGTGGGAAGCGATTGAAACTTACATGCAACGTAAACAACCTTTGCTCATTATCGCAGGTGCGGATTATGGACAAGGTTCGTCGCGAGATTGGGCAGCAAAAGGCGTACGTTTGGCAGGTGTCGAAGTGATTGTTGCCGAAGGTTTTGAGCGGATACATCGTACAAACTTAGTCGGAATGGGGGTTTTACCGCTGGAATTTAAGCCAGGTGATAATCGACATTCACTACAATTGGATGGAACAGAATTGTACGACGTTGTTGGAGAGATCAGACCTGAAGGTGACCTTACCTTAATCGTAACAAGGCAAAATGGCCAAAAAGATCACGTCACGGTTACCTGTCGTTTAAATACCGAAGATGAACTTTCGGTATATAACGCAGGCGGTGTTTTACAACGTTTTGCTCAAGACTTTTTAGCTTAAAAAGGGGAATCGTGATGAATAATGGCACCTCTGAACAAATTAATAATAATTGCGTTGACGTAACACATTTAGCGTCTGAGCAAACCAACCATGGCCAAATTAAAATTCCAGCTACCTATATGCGAGGAGGAACGAGTAAAGGTGTGTTCTTCAATTTACAAGATTTACCTCCAGCAGCTCAGCAACAGGGGGAGATAAGAGATCGTCTATTACTGCGTGTTATCGGCAGTCCAGATCCTTATGCCAAACAAATTGATGGCATGGGTGGAGCAACGTCAAGCACCAGTAAAACGGTAATTGTAAGTAAGAGTAGTCAACCTGATCACGATGTAGATTATTTGTTTGGCCAAGTTTCTATTGATAAACCTTTTGTCGATTGGAGTGGAAATTGCGGTAATTTGTCGGCTGCGGTCGGGCCGTTTGCCATACACAGTGGTTTAGTAGACCAATCAAGAATCCCACATAATGGTGTTGCTGTAGTACGAGTTTGGCAAGTTAATATTCAGAAAACGATTGTAGTACACGTCCCGATTCATAATGGATGCGTGCAAGAAACAGGTGAATTTGAGTTAGATGGCGTAACATTTCCCGCGGCTGAAATTCAAGTCGATTTTGTTAACCCATCGGCAGGAACAGGGGGTATGTTTCCAACCGGAAATTTAATTGACGAATTATTTGTTCCCGGTATAGGCATCCTCAAAGTCACTATGATTAATGCAGGTATTGCCACAATTTTTATTGATGCATCTGCTATTGGTTATCAAGGCACCGAACAACAAGATGACATAAATAATGATGCTACAGCATTGCAGTTATTTGAGAAGATTCGAGCCTATGGCGCAATGAAAATGGGTTTAATAGAGACACTTGAACAAGCTGAAACTCGAGCTCACACGCCTAAAGTTGCCTTTGTTTCAGCGCCGAAAGATTATACTTGTTCAAGTGGCAAAACGGTTAGCGCACAACAGATTGATTTAGTCGTTAGAGCACTTTCAATGGGCAAATTACATCATGCCATGATGGGAACCGCCGCCGTAGCTATTGCAGCAGCAGCCTGTGTGCCAAATACACTAGTTAATATCGCCTCAGGTGGTGGAGAAAAAAATTCTGTTACGTTTGGTCACCCATCAGGAACATTAAAAGTAGGGGCGCACGCTCAACAAAAACAAGGCCAGTGGGTGATTGAAAAAGCAGTGATGAGTCGCAGTGCAAGAATACTAATGGAAGGTTGGGTCAGAGTGCCTGTCGATACCCTTGATACGATCAGTACCAGTAATACTACCAATACCAGCAACACTACCAATATTAATAACTAAATTTAGACACGTTGGAGGAAGCAATATGTCTGCTTATTTTGAAGAATATCAATGGGCTAAAACCCAACCTGAAGACTTTTGGCAAGTACAATCTCAGAATATTGACTGGTTTGAAGCGCCAAAAACAATATTGGAGCAAGATCAAAACGGAATTGAACGCTGGTTTCCAGATGGGGTGATGAATACCGCATGGCTCGCCTTGGATTACCACTGTCAACAGGGCCGAGGTGATAATATTGCGCTAATTTACGATTCACCCGTAACACTAACCAAACGCAAATACAGCTATAATCAGCTACGTGATCAGGTCGCAAAAGTCGCCGGTATGCTGGCCGATAATGGGGTAACTAAAGGTGACCGAGTCGTTATCTATATGCCAATGATCCCAGAAGCTGCGATGGCGATGTTAGCGTGTGCGCGTTTAGGTGCTATTCATTCGGTGGTATTTGGTGGATTTGCGCCGAATGAACTTGCGGTACGAATTGAAGATGCCGAACCCAAAGTTATTATGACTGCTTCTTGTGGAATAGAAATATCAAAAATAATCCCATACAAGCCACTAATTGACCAAGCAATAATGGACAGTCGTTGGAAACCAGACAAAGTATTGGTTTTTCAGCGTAAAGAACAACTGGCGGAGTTGAATAATCAACGAGATGTCGACTGGATAACAGCGGTGGCTAAGGCGAAGAAACACGATTGTGTTGCAGTGAGAGCAACCGATCCACTGTATATTTTGTACACATCAGGAACCACAGGCAAACCTAAAGGGGTGGTGCGTGATAATGGTGGTCATGCTGTGGCAATGAAATACAGTATGAAAACCATTTATAATATGCCACAAGATGGTGTGTTTTGGGCTGCGTCTGATGTGGGATGGGTAGTTGGCCATTCCTATATTGTTTATGCGCCATTGATTCATGGTTGTACTACCATTTTATTTGAAGGTAAGCCGGTTCGAACTCCCGATCCTGGCGCGTTCTGGCGTGTATGTGATGAATATAAAGTGAAGGTTTTGTTTTCTGCACCAACTGCATTTAGAGCGATTAAAAAAGAAGATCCTGATGCGTGTTTATTGGCGAAGTATGATTTATCTCAGCTTGATACTATTTTTATGGCGGGAGAGCGTTTAGACCCTCCAACGTTAGATTGGGTGCTAGAAAAAACCGAAAAGCCAGTAATTGATCATTGGTGGCAAACTGAAACAGGTTGGGCGATAGCGAGTAATCCTACCGGATTAGAAATGATGGAAGTTAAACCAGGCTCTGCGACTGTCGCGGTTCCAGGCTACAATGTGGTGGTGTTAAATGAAGTAGGTGAACTCGTACCGCCTAATCAGCAAGGATTTGTCGCGTTAAAGCGTCCACTCCCTCCTGGAACATTGCCTACGGTTTGGCGCAATCATGATCGATTTGAAAGTGGTTACCTCAGTCAATTCGATGGCTACTATATTTCTGGTGACGGAGGCTATGTAGATCAAGATGGCTACCTGTTTATTATGGGAAGAATCGATGATGTTATCAATGTAGCCGGACATAGGTTATCGACTGGTGAAATGGAAGAAATTGTTGGCGCGCATCCAGCGGTGGCAGAATGTGCCGTTATTGGTGTCCATGACGAACTCAAAGGTCAACTGCCCTTAGGGTTGGTTGTGCTCAAAGATGGTGTCAAAATGGATGAATTGGTTTTGCAAGGTGAACTGATTGGTAAAGTTCGTACAGAAATAGGTGCCGTTGCGTGTTTTAAACATGCGTTAGTGGTGGACCGACTACCTAAAACTCGCTCGGGAAAGATTTTGCGTCGCATTATCCGTCAGATTGCTGATGGTGAGTCATATACCGTGCCTTCTACTATTGATGATCCAAGTAGCTTAACTGAAATGGAACGAGTGCTTCATCATGATTAATATTAAATTTTCGATAAATTAGTCACTTAATTGAATCGTTACAATATCGATGACCGATATTACCAGATCAAGCAAAGACGCTTACTAATGAGCGTCTTTGCTTTTTTAATTTTGGAATCATCGTTGTTTTTATCTTAGAATGATGGTTGATTCGTTTAATATTTATGCTGTTGTTTATTTTGAAATAATTATTGGTATAGTGGGGTTAAATTCCAGTGAATCAATATCTTATATAGGATTTAATTTTGACTTCTGTTTTAATCCGCGCCGCGTGTTTAGACGATCTTGAACAACTTAACCGCTTGATGTTCGAGCTGCATGATTTTCACCATCAGAGTTATCCAAGTGATATAAAAACCGCTGAAGAGATTGAACAGCAAAAATCGATTAGCCGCTATTTAGATGACCCAGAATGTTTAGTGTATGTCGCGATAGATCAGCAGACAGATAGAGTGCTGGGCTTTGTTACTGGTCATTTTTGTGAATTGGTTTCGGTAATCAGCAAACCTATCTTAATGGGCAGTGTTGATGAGCTATTTGTGTCATTGGAATATCGAAAGCAAAAAATAGCAGAACAATTAATGCAACGAATCGAGCTTATCTTTGAACAATACGGTGTTAAAAAAGTATTCGTTGAGGTTTGGGACTTTAATCAACCCGCAAAAGCCTTTTACCAAAAAAAAGGCTTTGATCATCACATCCATTGGATGTGTAAATCAATCGCCCGCTGATAGGGTGGTAAATAGTGAGTAATTTTGAGTTGGTTAAATCCAAGTTACTTAAACTTGGATTCGTTTATCTTGATGACAAATACCGAGTCATTTAGTTACTTTAGCTACTTAGTATTGAGTATGAATTTTTCTATCACCTGTGCCACACCAGATTCATCATGAGTAGCCGTAATATAGTCAGCAAGTGCTTTTGTTTGCTCTGTGGCGTTACCCATTGCGACACCTAATCCCGAATATTCAATCATATGATGGTCATTTTCGGCGTCACCCATACTGATTATTTCGCTCGAGTCTATGCCTAAATGCTTAGCTACAGCGGCCACACCAACTCCTTTATTGCTTTGTTTATGCAAAAACTCTAAAAAGATAGAAGCACTGCGTACAATAGTGTAATCATCATAGAGCTCGGAAGTAAGTTGCGGGGTAACCGCATCAAGTTTTTCTGGCGAATCGGCAAACATCGCTTTAACAATTCCATCTTCATCTTCTAATTGCGAGAAATCGAATTCTTGAGCAGTGATGCCATTTATATCTGATTCATGCTGCGTATATTGATTATGTTTAGGGGTAATTAAGCCATGCTTAATACTAAACGCATGCATGTTGACCCCCAACTCTCGGGCAAGTTGAGCGACTCTTTTTGCATCTTTACCTGTCACAATTTGACTGTGTACCATGCCAAGATCAGACACTCTGTGTACATATGAACCATTGGAGGAAACCACAAAGTCTTTGTCGGTGGTTAGTTCAAGTTCTTGCAATTTTTCTTGCATGCCTGCTAATGGTCGCCCAGAAGCGAGAATCACTGTTACACCTAGCGCACGAGCTTGCGCAATTGCTTGTTTATTTCTTTGAGTGATCTGCTTTTCACTGTTTAACAGTGTTCCATCCATATCTAGCGCAACTAATTTATACATACTTAACCTTAAGGTAACAAAAAACAGTCATTTGGATAAAGAATACACTAGTTCTAAACCCGCTTAAATATAAGTTCTATCTGGCGTCAAATTTAAGGTCCAACTTATTTTAAATATCACTAATAATTGACCTGGCATATAGAGTCAATTAATGTCGTTAAAAAATAAGCTTGGGGATAATAAATGAAAAAAGCCGTTGTGGTGTTTAGTGGCGGACAAGACTCGACTACTTGTTTAGTCAAAGCTCTAAAAGAGTTCGATCAAGTGCACGCTATCACTTTTGATTATGGTCAAAGACATAAATTAGAAGTTGAGATTGCTCAGAAACTGGCTAAAAAATTGGGTGTTGTTGCCCATAAAGTAATGGATGTGAGTTTGTTAAATGAACTAGCGATTAGTTCATTGACTCGCGATGATATTGCTGTTTCAGACGAGCTGCAATCTAACGGATTACCTAACTCATTTGTTCCTGGACGTAATATCCTTTTTCTCACTTTAGCTGCAATATATGCTTATCAGATCGGTGCGAAAGTTATCATTACTGGGGTCTGTGAAACTGACTTTTCAGGTTATCCGGATTGCCGTGATGACTTTGTCAAATCACTTAATACTGCTCTGATTAAAGGAATGGATAGGGAGCTAACAATTGAAACGCCTTTAATGTGGTTGAATAAAGCCGAAACATGGGCCTTGGCTGATCAATACAACTCACTACAATTAATTAAAGAGCAAACGTTGACTTGTTACAATGGTGTGATTGGTGATGGTTGTGGTGATTGCCCATCGTGTAAATTGAGACAAACTGGATTAAATGACTATCTAGCGAATCAATCAAGCGTCGTTGCTAGTCTGATACATAAGCAGACATAAATTATTATTATTATTCATTTAGATAATTCAGAGTTAAAAATACCTTTTACTAAATGGAAGTTGTAACAAAGTGTAAATTGAAAGCCCAATAATGGGCTTTCTTAATAGAAAATCAGATAAATATTTATAGGTATAATTTAGCCAGGTCTGAAGGTTCCATTTCTTTACCTTCAAGATTTTCATTCCAGTTGGTTCCTACCAGTACACCATCTTCAGATAGAGTAATTAACCAGTCTTCTACAAATACGTCTAATGGGATTTCACATATTTCGAACTCGGCCCATTCCTCTACGTTATGAATGCCCGCACTTTCTTTACTAGACCAAAATGGCATGACTTCGCTGTTCTCAAATTCTGATGAATCACAGGCGAGCCAATCTCCGTCACTGTTTTTTAACCCCCAAACTAATTGATTTTTTCTTGTTTGATCAATAAACAATTGTAAGTTTTGAGCGGTATCAGATGTTAGTTTTGTCATGGCATTTTTCTCAGTATATTTAGTAAGTTAAGATTATCACCTTTAGCTATATAAAATAATACTTTTTTATTCAGAAAGTTGTATAGCATGATATACTGTTAATATATGGGTGCACATTTAACAAAATTGTAAAACTCATGATTTGACTCAAAATAATGTCCTATCTGATGAGCCACTCATTCAATTCAGATGTTTCGGCAGGCAGTTCAAGCTATAAGTAAAATGTTGGGGAATAAAAGTATGACTGAACAAATTTTAACTCAAAATGGATTAGTGACATCGAGTATTGGTGATGCCATCTTGATTCGACCAGGATCGGCGGCTACAAACGTTCAATCTGGCATGCAATTACTCGCAAACGACATTCTACTTACTCCTAATAATGCCGAAGTTATCGTTCAAATAAATGGGCAACTTGTTATTGTCGATAAAAATTGCCTATCTTGTCTTGCACCAGAAAATCAAAGCCAAAGCACAGATAATCCATTGGTTGTAGGCCCAGTAGGTGCCGAATTGACGGTAGATACTGATGCAGTTGACAATCAACAGCTATCATTTGATGGTGACGATATTGCTGCAATACAACAAGCTATTTTAGATGGTGTCGACCCGACACTTGCGTTAGAAGCAGCAGCTGCAGGTGGGCCAGGTGTAACGAGTGCATTGGGCGGTTTTGGCACTATTGATTATACTTACGCTGAATTGCTTGCTTCTACTTACTTCCAGACTCAAGGTTTTGAAAGAACAGGAAATGAAGAAGATGAAGACCGAAACTTAATTCTTCCTGGTTCGGGCGGCGAAAGCGCCAGTATATCATTGACTGAAAGTGAAATAGGGGCCGCAGCGTCATCCTCGGTATTAACCACTGTAGTGGAGGCTGGTACACGACCTCTTGACCCAACAACGTTTACATTTGAAGCTGAGCAACTTACCGATCTTATTGCTGAACTTAATAGTGAAATTACTTCTTCTGGTGAAGCGGTAGTGTTTAGTTTTGATGCAAATACCAATAGCATCATCGGCGTCCAAGGTGACGTAACTATTGTTACCATTACTCTAGATGCTAACTCAGTTGGAAGTAATGTTGAGTTGTCCCTAACAACAACGTTAGAACAACCTATTGATCACAATGTTTCTCAAGGGAACACTGGTTTAGTAAGATTTACCGACGATACCTTAGCAATAGATGTGTCGATTCAGGGACAAGACACCAATGGTAATTATTTGGTTAACCCGGTGACATTAACACCAACGATAAATGATGGTGTTAATCAATCAGCGGTTGACGTTAATATCGAATATACAGAAACAGTTGACTTAAGTGTGGATAATCCGGCTACCTTTGAAGGTTCGGTAATTGATATTGGTTCGGACTATTTACAAGATATTCGTTTTGATGAGTCTGCACTAAACCTATTTGATGATGTGTTAAGTAATAATCAATCGTTAGATGTTGTGTTGTCAGATGATGGACGCACGTTAAGTGTCTTTATCGCAGGTGAACCAGACAATTTGGTATTTGAAGCAACAGTTGATTTGGACGGTAATTATTCCATTAGCCAATATCAATCATTCGAGCAAGATAATAATCTGTCCGATGCTCTTAATATTCTTCTTCCTATTACATCAACTGACTTTGATGGTGATCAAGTTAGCAATTCACTTAATTATACGGTGATTGATGGTTCAGTTGCTAGTGCTGATGATAGCAGCGTAGCGTGGACGGAAAGCGAAATAGGGCAAACTATTTCGACTGACAGCAATGGCGATCCGCTCGCGATTGTGATCACGCAAGGCAGCGACGATGTGCAGTCGGTAACCTTCAATGACGATGTGTTAACCAACGATGCGTGGACTGGCTTAACCAGTAACAACTTGGACACCAACGTGGCCATCATTAACGATGGCACCACAGTCGTGGTGTACACCGGTACCGATCCGGAAGACGCCAGCAGCTATGTGCTATCAGCCAACATCAATACCGATGGCACGTATGATCTGACCCAACATCAAGCGATTGAGCAAAGTAACGCCGAGGGCGATGTCACCGACTTGACGCTAGGCGTGGATATCACCGACACCGACGGCGATACCGTTGAAAATGCTGCTAACATTGCGATTGCCATTACTGATGGCGCGTTGGCGACGGCGGAAAGCAGCAGCGTGGCGTGGACGGAGACTGAAGTAGGGCAAACTATTTCGACTGATAGCAATGGCGATCCGCTCGCGATTGTGATCACGCAAGGCAGCGACGATGTGCAGTCGGTAACCTTCAATGACGATGTGTTAACCAACGATGCGTGGACTGGCTTAACCAGTAACAACTTGGACACCAACGTGGCCATCATTAACGATGGCAGCACAGTGGTGGTGTACACCGGTACCGATCCGGAAGACGCCAGCAGCTATGTGCTATCAGCCAACATCAATACCGATGGCACGTATGATCTGACCCAACATCAAGCGATTGAGCAAAGTAACGCCGAGGGCGATGTCACCGACTTGACGCTAGGCGTGGATATCACCGACACCGACGGCGATACCGTTGAAAATGCCGCTAACATCACTATTGCCATTACCGATGGCGCGTTAGCGACGGCGGAAAGCAGCAGCGTGGCGTGGACCGAAACCGAAGCGGCGCAGACTATTTCGACTGACAGCAATGGCGATCCACTCGCAATCACTATTGCGCAAGGCAGCGACGATGTGCAGTCGGTAATCTTCAATGATGATGTACTCACTAACGATGCGTGGACTGGCTTAACCAGCAACAATCTGGACACCAACGTGGCCATCATTAACGATGGCAGCACGGTGGTGGTGTACACCGGCACCGATCCGGAAGACGCCAGTAGCTATGTGCTATCAGCCAACATCAATACCGATGGCACGTATGATCTGACTCAACATCAAGCGATAGAGCAGAACAACGCCGAGGGCGATGTCACCGACTTGACGCTAGGCGTGGATATCACCGACACCGACGGCGATACCGTTGAAAATGCTGCTAACATCAGCATCGCCATTACCGATGGCGCGTTAGCGACGGCCGAAAGCAGCAGTGTAGCGTGGACCGAAACTGAAGTAGGGCAAACGATTTCGACCGACAGCAACGGCGATCCGTTAGCGATTGTGATCACGCAAGGCAGCGATGATGTTGACTCCGTAACCTTCAATGATGGCGTACTGACTAACGATGCGTGGACGGGTTTAACCAGCAACAATCTGGACACCAACGTGGCCATCATTAACGATGGCAGCACAGTGGTGGTGTACACGGGTAATGATCCGGAAGACGCCAGCAGCTATGTGCTATCAGCCAACATCAATACCGATGGCACGTATGATCTGACCCAACATCAAGCAATAGAACAGAGCAATGCCGAGGGTGATGTCACCGACTTGACGCTAGGCGTGGACATCACCGACACCGACGGCGATACCGTTGAAAATGCTGCTAACATTGCGATTGCCATTACTGATGGCGCGTTGGCGACGGCGGAAAGCAGCAGCGTGGCGTGGACGGAGACTGAAGTAGGGCAAACTATTTCGACTGACAGCAACGGCGAACCACTCGCGATTGCTATTACGCAAGGCAGCGATGATGTTGACTCCGTAACCTTCAATGATGACGTACTGACTAACGATGCGTGGACCGGCTTAACCAGCAACAATCTTGACACCAACGTGGCCATCATTAACGATGGCAGCACAGTGGTGGTGTACACGGGTAATGATCCGGAAGACGCCAGCAGCTATGTGTTGTCGGCCAACATCAATACCGATGGCACGTATGATCTGACCCAACATCAAGCGATTGAGCAAAGCAACGCCGAGGGCGATGTCACCGACTTGACGCTAGGCGTGGACATCACCGACACCGACGGCGATACCGTTGAAAATGCTGCTAACATCAGCATCGCCATTACCGATGGCGCGTTAGCGACGGCCGAAAGCAGCAGCGTAGCCTGGACGGAAACTGAAGCGGCGCAAACGATTTCGACCGACAGCAACGGCGATCCACTTGCGATTGTGATCACGCAAGGTAGCGACGATGTGCAGTCGGTAACCTTCAATGATGATGTGTTAATCAACGATGCGTGGACCGGCTTAACCAGCAACAATCTGGACACCAACGTGGCCATCATTAACGATGGCAGCACAGTGGTGGTGTACACCGGCACCGATCCGGAAGACGCCAGTAGCTATGTGCTATCAGCCAACATCAATACCGATGGCACGTATGATCTGACCCAACATCAAGCGATTGAGCAAAGTAACGCCGAGGGCGATGTCACCGACTTGACGCTAGGCGTGGACATCACCGACACCGACGGCGATACGGTTGAAAATGCTGCTAACATTGCGATTGCCATTACTGATGGCGCGTTGGCGACGGCGGAAAGCAGAAGCGTGGCGTGGACGGAGATTGAAGCGGCGCAAACTATTTCGACCGACAGCAACGGCGATCCGCTCGCGATTGTTATTGCGCAAGGCAGCGACGATGTTGACTCCGTAACCTTCAATGACGATGTGTTAACCAACGATGCGTGGACCGGTTTAACCAGCAACAACCTGGACACCAACGTGGCCATCATTAACGATGGCAGCACAGTGGTGGTGTACACGGGTAGTGATCCGGAAGATGCCAGCAGCTATGTGTTGTCGGCCAACATTAATACCGATGGCACGTATGATCTGACCCAACATCAAGCAATAGAACAGAGTAACGCCGAGGGCGATGTCACCGACTTGACGCTAGGCGTGGATATCACCGACACCGACGGCGATACCGTTGAAAATGCCGCTAACATTGCGATTGCCATTACCGATGGCACGTTAGCGACGGCGGAAAGCAGCAGCGTGGCCTGGACGGAAACTGAAACGGCACAAACCATCAGTACTGACAGCAATGGCGATCCACTCGCAATCACTATTGCGCAAGGCAGCGACGATGTTGACTCCGTAACCTTCAATGACGATGTGTTAACCAACGATGCGTGGGCCGGTTTAACCAGCAACAATCTGGACACCAACGTGGCCATCATTAACGATGGCAGCACAGTGGTGGTGTACACCGGCACCGATCCGGAAGACACCAGTAGCTATGTGCTATCAGCCAACATCAATACCGATGGCACATACAGCTTGACTCAGCACCAAGCGATTGAACAAAGCAACGCTGACGGTGACGTTAACAACCTAAGCCTTGGTGTGGATATCACCGACACCGATGGTGATATCGTGTCTAATGCCGCCAACATCAGCATCGCCATTACCGATGGCGCGTTAGCGACGGCCGAAAGCAGCAGCGTAGCCTGGACGGAAACTGAAGCGGCGCAAACTATTTCGACTGACAGCAACGGCGATCCACTCGCGATTGTTATTGCGCAAGGCAGCGACGATGTTGACTCCGTAACCTTCAATGATGATGTACTGACTAACGATGCGTGGACTGGCTTAACCAGTAACAACTTGGACACCAACGTGGCCATCATTAACGATGGCAGCACAGTGGTGGTGTACACGGGGAGTGATCCGGAAGACGCCAGTAGCTATGTGTTGTCGGCCAACATCAATACCGATGGCACGTATGATCTGACCCAACATCAAGCAATAGAACAGAGCAATGCCGAGGGCGATGTCACCGACTTGACGCTAGGCGTGGACATCACCGACACCGACGGCGATACCGTTGAAAATGCCGCTAACATCAGCATCGCCATTACCGATGGCGCGTTAGCGACGGCCGCAAGCAGCAGTGTAGCGTGGACGGAGACTGAAGCGGCGCAGACCATCAGTACTGACAGTAACGGCGATCCGCTCGCGATTGTTATTACGCAAGGCAGCGACGATGTTGACTCCGTAACTTTCAATGATGACGTACTGACTAACGATGGGTGGACTGGCTTAACCAGCAACAATCTGGACACCAACGTGGCCATCATTAACGATGGCAGCACAGTGGTGGTGTACACCGGCACCGATCCGGAAGACGCCAGCAGCTATGTGTTGTCGGCCAACATCAATACCGATGGCACGTACAGCTTTACTCAACATCAAGCAATAGAACAGAGCAATGCCGAGGGCGATGTCACCGACTTGACGCTAGGCGTAGATATCACCGACACCGACGGCGATACCGTTGAAAATGCCGCTAACATCAGCATCGCGATTACCGATGGCGCGTTAGCGACGGCCGAAAGCAGCAGCGTAGCCTGGACGGAAACTGAAGCGGCGCAAACTATTTCGACCGACAGCAACGGCGATCCACTCGCGATTGTTATTGCGCAAGGCAGCGACGATGTTGACTCCGTAACCTTCAATGATGATGTACTGACTAACGATGCGTGGACTGGCTTAACCAGCAACAATCTGGACACCAACGTGGCCATCATTAACGATGGCAGCACAGTGGTGGTGTACACCGGCACCGATCCGGAAGACGCCAGCAGCTATGTGTTGTCGGCCAACATCAATACCGATGGCACGTATGATTTGACCCAACATCAAGCGATAGAACAGAGCAACGCTGATGGTGACGTCAACAACCTAAGCCTTGGTGTGGATATTACCGACACTGACGGGGATACCGTTGAAAATGCCGCTAACATCAGCATCGCCATTACCGATGGTGCGTTAGCGACGGCGGAAAGCAGCAGTGTAGCGTGGACGGAAACTGAAGCGGCGCAAACTATTTCGACCGACAGCAACGGCAATCCACTCGCAATCACTATTACGCAAGGCAGCGACGATGTTGACTCCGTAACCTTCAATGATGGCGTACTGACTAACGATGCGTGGGCCGACTTAACCAGCAACAATCTGGACACCAATGTGGCCATCATTAACGATGGCACAACAGTGGTGGTGTACACCGGCACCGATCCGGAAGATACCAGCAGCTATGTGTTGTCGGCTAACATTAATACTGATGGTACATACAGCTTTACTCAGCACCAAGCGATTGAACAAAGCAATGCCGAGGGCGATGTTACCGACTTGACGCTAGGCGTAGATATTACCGACACCGACGGCGATACTGTTGAAAATGCTGCTAACATTGCGATTGCGATTACCGATGGCGCGTTAGCGACGGCCGCAAGCAGCAGTGTAGCGTGGACGGAGACTGAAGCGGCGCAGACTATTTCGACCGACAGCAACGGCGATCCACTCGCGATTGTTATTGCGCAAGGCAGCGACGATGTTGACTCCGTAACCTTCAATGATGATGTACTGACTAACGATGCGTGGACTGGCTTAACCAGCAACAATCTGGACACCAACGTGGCCATCATTAACGATGGCAGCACAGTGGTGGTGTACACCGGCACCGATCCGGAAGACGCCAGCAGCTATGTGCTATCAGCCAACATCAATACCGATGGCACGTATGATCTGACCCAACATCAAGCGATTGAGCAAAGCAACGATGACGGTGACGTTAACAACCTAAGCCTTGGTGTGGATATTACCGATACCGACGGCGATATCGTGTCTAATGCCGCCAACATCAGCATCGCCATTACCGATGGCGCGTTAGCGACGGCGGAAAGCAGCAGTGTAGCGTGGACGGAAACTGAAGCGGCGCAAACTATTTCAACTGACAGCAACGGCGATCCACTCGCAATCACTATTACGCAAGGCAGCGACGATGTTGACTCCGTAACCTTCAATGACGATGTGCTCACTAACGATGCGTGGGCCGGTTTAACCAGCAACAATCTGGACACCAACGTGGCCATCATTAACGATGGCACCACGGTGGTGGTGTACACCGGCACAGACAGTGGCAATGCTGCCAATTATGTGTTGTCGGCCAACATCAATGCCGATGGCACGTATGATCTAACCCAACATCAAGCAATAGAACAGAGCAATGCCGAGGGCGATGTCACCGACTTGACGCTAGGCGTGGACATCACCGACACCGACGGCGATACCGTTGAAAATACCGCTAACATCAGCATCGCCATTACCGATGGCGCGTTAGCGACGGCCGAAAGCAGCAGCGTAGCCTGGATGGAAACTGAAGCGGCGCAAACTATTTCGACCGACAGCAACGGCGATCCACTCGCGATTGTTATTGCGCAAGGCAGCGACGATGTTGACTCCGTAACCTTCAATGATGACGTACTGACTAACGATGCGTGGACGGGTTTAACCAGCAACAATCTGGACACCAACGTGGCCATCATTAACGATGGCAGCACAGTAGTGGTGTTTACTGGCACAGACAGTGGCAATGCTGCCAATTATGTGTTGTCGGCCAACATCAATACCGATGGCACGTATGATCTGACCCAACATCAAGCGATTGAGCAAAGTAACGCCGAGGGCGATGTCACCGACTTGACGCTAGGCGTGGATATTACCGACACCGACGGCGATACCGTTGAAAATGCTGCTAACATTGCGATCGCCATTACCGATGGCGTATTAGCAACGGCCGAAAGCAGCAGTGTAGCCTGGATGGAAACTGAAGCGGCGCAGACTATTTCGACTGACAGTAATGGTGATCCACTCGCGATTGTGATCACGCAAGGCAGCGACGATGTTGACTCCGTAACCTTCAATAATGACGTACTGACTAACGATGCGTGGGCCGGCTTAACCAGCAACAATCTGGACACCAATGTGGCCATCATTAACGATGGCAGCACAGTGGTGGTGTACACGGGTAGTGATCCGGAAGACGCCAGCAGTTATGTGTTGTCGGCTAACATTAATACCGATGGTACATACAGCTTTACTCAGCACCAAGCCATAGAACAGAGCAACGCTGACGGTGACGTTAACAACCTAAGCCTTGGTGTGGATATCACCGACACCGATGGTGATATCGTGTCTAATGCCGCCAACATCAGCATCGCCATTACCGATGGCGCGTTAGCCACGGCCGAAAGCAGCAGCGTAGCCTGGACGGAAACTGAAGCGGCGCAAACTATTTCGACCGACAGCAACGGCGATCCACTCGCGATTGTTATTGCGCAAGGCAGCGACGATGTTGACTCCGTAACCTTCAATGATGATGTACTGACTAACGATGCGTGGACTGGCTTAACCAGCAACAATCTGGACACCAACGTGGCCATCATTAACGATGGCAGCACAGTGGTGGTGTACACGGGTAATGATCCGGAAGACGCCAGTAGCTATGTGCTATCGGCCAACATTAATACTGATGGCACGTATGATCTGACCCAACATCAAGCAATAGAACAGAGCAATGCCGAGGGCGATGTTAACAACCTAAGCCTTGGTGTAGATATTACCGACACCGACGGCGATACCGTTGAAAATGCCGCTAACATCGGCATCACCATTACCGATGGCACGTTAGCGACGGCCGAAAGCAGCAGCGTGGCGTGGACCGAAACCGAAGCTGCGCAGACCATCAGTACTGACAGCAACGGCGATCCACTCGCAATCACTATTGCGCAAGGCAGTGATGATGTTGACTCCGTAACCTTCAATGACGATGTACTCACTAATGATGCGTGGGCCGGTTTAACCAGCAACAATCTTGAGACCAACGTGGCCATCATTAACGATGGCAGCACGGTGGTGGTGTTTACTGGTACAGAAAGTGGCAATGCTGCCAATTATGTGTTGTCGGCCAACATCAACACCGATGGTACATACAGCTTTACTCAGCACCAAGCGATTGAACAAAGCAACGCTGACGGTGACGTTAACAATTTAAGTTTGAGTGTCGATATCACCGACACCGACGGCGATACCGTTGAAAATGCCGCTAACATCAGCATCGCCATTACCGATGGCGCGTTAGCGACGGCGGAAAGCAGCAGCGTGGCCTGGACCGAAACTGAAACGGTACAAACCATCAGTACTGACAGCAATGACGATCCACTCGCAATCACTATTGCGCAAGGCAGCGACGATGTGCAGTCGGTAACCTTCAATGATGACGTGCTCACTAACGATGCGTGGGCCGACTTAACCAGCAACAATCTGGACACCAACGTGGCCATCATTAACGATGGCAGCACGGTGGTGGTGTACACCGGCACCGATCCGGAAGACGCCAGTAGCTATGTGCTATCAGCCAACATCAATACCGATGGTACATACAGCTTTACTCAGCACCAAGCGATTGAACAAAGCAACGCCGAGGGCGATGTCACCGACTTGACGCTAGGCGTGGACATCACCGACACCGACGGCGATACCGTTGAAAATGCCGCCAACATTGCGATTGCCATTACCGATGGCACGTTAGCGACGGCGGAAAGCAGCAGCGTGGCGTGGACGGAAACTGAAGCGGCGCAGACCATCAGTACCGACAGTAATGGCGATCCGTTAGCGATTGTTATTACGCAAGGCAGTGATGATGTTGACTCCGTAACCTTCAATGACGATGTGTTAACCAACGATGGGTGGACTGGCTTAACCAGCAACAATTTGGACACCAACGTGGCCATCATTAACGATGGCAGCACAGTGGTGGTCTACACGGGTAATGATCCGGAAGACGCCAGCAGCTATGTGCTATCAGCCAACATCAATACTGATGGTACATACAGCTTTACTCAGCACCAAGCGATTGAACAAAGCAACGCTGAGGGCGATGTTACCGACTTGACGCTAGGCGTGGACATCACCGACACCGACGGTGATACCGTTGAAAATGCCGCCAACATCAGCATCGCCATTACCGATGGCGCGTTAGCCACGGCCGAAAGCAGCAGCGTGGCCTGGATGGAAACTGAAGCGGCGCAGACTATTTCGACTGACAGTAATGGTGATCCGCTCGCGATTGTTATTACGCAAGGCAGTGACGATGTTGACTCCGTAACTTTCAATGATGATGTACTGACTAACGATGGGTGGGCCGGGTTAACCAGCAATAATTTGGACACCAATGTGGCCATCATTAACGATGGCAGCACAGTCGTGGTGTACACCGGCACCGATCCGGAAGACGCCAGCAGCTATGTGCTATCAGCCAACATCAACACCGATGGTACATACAGCTTTACTCAGCACCAAGCGATTGAGCAAAGCAACGCCGAGGGCGATGTCACTGATTTGACGCTAGGCGTGGACATTACCGACACCGACGGCGATACCGTTGAAAATGCCGCCAACATTGCGATTGCCATTACCGATGGCGCGTTAGCGACGGCGGAAAGCAGCAGCGTGGCGTGGACGGAAACTGAAGCGGCGCAGACCATCAGTACTGACAGCAACGGCGATCCGCTCGCGATTGTTATTACGCAAGGCAGCGACGATGTTGACTCCGTAACCTTCAATGATGATGTACTGACTAACGATGCGTGGGCCGGCTTAACCAGCAACAATTTGGACACCAATGTGGCCATCATTAACGATGGCACCACAGTGGTGGTGTACACGGGTAGTGATCCGGAAGACGCCAGCAGCTATGTGCTATCAGCCAACATCAACACCGATGGTACATACAGCTTTACTCAGCACCAAGCGATTGAGCAAAGCAACGCCGAGGGCGATGTCACTGATTTGACGCTAGGCGTGGACATTACCGACACCGACGGCGATACCGTTGAAAATGCCGCCAACATTGCGATTGCCATTACCGATGGCGCGTTAGCGACGGCGGAAAGCAGCAGCGTGGCGTGGACGGAAACTGAAGCGGCGCAGACCATCAGTACTGACAGCAACGGCGATCCGCTCGCGATTGTTATTACGCAAGGCAGCGACGATGTGCAGTCGGTAACCTTCAATGATGATGTGTTAACCAACGATGCGTGGACCGGTTTAACCAGCAACAACCTGGACACCAACGTGGCCATCATTAACGATGGCAGCACAGTGGTGGTGTACACGGGTAGTGATCCGGAAGATGCCAGCAGCTATGTGTTGTCGGCCAACATTAATACCGATGGCACGTATGATCTGACCCAACATCAAGCAATAGAACAGAGTAACGCCGAGGGCGATGTCACCGACTTGACGCTAGGCGTGGATATCACCGACACCGACGGCGATACCGTTGAAAATGCCGCTAACATTGCGATTGCCATTACCGATGGCACGTTAGCGACGGCGGAAAGCAGCAGCGTGGCCTGGACGGAAACTGAAACGGCACAAACCATCAGTACTGACAGCAACGGCGATCCACTCGCGATTGTTATTGCGCAAGGCAGCGACGATGTTGACTCCGTAACCTTCAATGATGACGTACTGACTAACGATGCGTGGACTGGCTTAACCAGTAACAACTTGGACACCAACGTGGCCATCATTAACGATGGCGCCACGGTCGTGGTGTACACGGGTAATGATCCGGAAGACGCCAGCAGCTATGTGTTGTCGGCCAATATCAATACCGATGGCACATACAGCTTTACTCAACATCAAGCAATAGAACAGAGCAACGCTGACGGTGACGTTAACAATTTAAGTTTGAGTGTCGATATCACCGACACCGACGGCGATACCGTTGAAAATGCCGCTAACATCAGCATCGCGATTACCGATGGCGCGTTAGCGACGGCGGAAAGCAGCAGCGTGGCGTGGACGGAAACTGAAACGGTGCAGACCATCAGTACTGACAGTAATGGCGATCCGCTCGCGATTGTTATTACGCAAGGCAGCGACGATGTTGACTCCGTAACCTTCAATGATGATGTACTGACTAACGATGCGTGGGCCGGTTTAACCAGCAACAATCTTGACACCAACGTGGCCATCATTAACGATGGCAGCACAGTGGTGGTCTACACCGGCACCGATCCGGAAGACGCCAGCAGCTATGTGCTATCAGCTAACATCAATACCGATGGCACGTATGATCTGACCCAACATCAAGCAATAGAACAGAGCAATGCCGAGGGCGATGTCACCGACTTGACGCTAGGCGTAGATATCACCGACACCGACGGCGATACCGTTGAAAATGCTGCTAACATCAGCATCGGCATTACCGATGGCGCGTTGGCGACGGCGGAAAGCAGCAGCGTGGCGTGGACGGAAACCGAAACGGCGCAAACTATTTCAACCGACAGCAACGGCGATCCACTCGCGATTGTTATTGCGCAAGGCAGCGACGATGTTGACTCCGTAACCTTCAATGATGACGTACTGACTAACGATGCGTGGACGGGTTTAACCAGCAACAATCAGGACACCAACGTGGCCATCATTAACGATGGCACCACAGTGGTGGTGTACACCGGCACCGATCCGGAAGACACCAGCAGCTATGTGCTATCAGCCAACATCAATACCGATGGCACGTATGATCTGACCCAACATCAAGCAATAGAACAGAGCAATGCCGAGGACGATGTCACCGACTTGACGCTAGGCGTGGACATCACCGACACCGACGGCGATACCGTTGAAAATGCTGCTAACATCAGCATCGCCATTACCGATGGCGCGTTAGCGACGGCCGAAAGCAGCAGCGTGGCGTGGACGGAAACTGAAGTAGGGCAAAGTATTTCGACTGACAGCAACGGCGATCCACTCGCAATCACTATTGCGCAAGGCAGCGACGATGTTGACTCCGTAACCTTCAATGATGACGTACTGACTAACGATGCGTGGACTGGCTTAACCAGCAACAATCTGGACACCAACGTGGCCATCATTAACGATGGCAGCACAGTCGTGGTGTTTACTGGCACAGACAGTGGCAATGCTGCCAATTATGTGTTGTCGGCCAACATCAATACCGATGGCACATACAGCTTTACTCAGCACCAAGCGATTGAGCAAAGCAACGCTGACGGTGACGTTAACAACCTAAGCCTTGGTGTGGATATCACCGACACCGATGGTGATATCGTGTCTAATGCCGCGAACATCAGCATCGCCATTACCGATGGCGCGTTAGCGACGGCCGAAAGCAGCAGTGTAGCCTGGACGGAAACTGAAGCGGCGCAGACCATCAGTACCGACAGCAACGGCGATCCGCTCGCGATTGTGATCACGCAAGGTAGCGACGATGTTGACTCCGTAACCTTCAATGATGACGTACTGACTAACGATGCGTGGACTGGCTTAACCAGCAACAATCTGGACACCAACGTGGCCATCATTAACGATGGCAGCACAGTGGTAGTCTACACGGGTAATGATCCGGAAGACGCCAGCAGCTATGTGCTATCAGCCAACATCAATACTGATGGTACATACAGCTTTACTCAGCACCAAGCGATTGAACAAAGCAACGCCGAGGGCGATGTTACCGACTTGACGCTAGGCGTGGACATCACCGACACCGACGGTGATACCGTTGAAAATGCCGCCAACATCAGCATCGCCATTACCGATGGCGCGTTAGCCACGGCGGAAAGCAGCAGCGTGGCCTGGATGGAAACTGAAGCGGCGCAGACTATTTCGACTGACAGTAATGGTGATCCGCTCGCGATTGTTATTACGCAAGGCAGTGACGATGTTGACTCCGTAACTTTCAATGATGATGTACTGACTAACGATGCGTGGGCCGGCTTAACCAGTAACAACTTGGACACCAACGTGGCCATCATTAACGATGGCGCCACGGTCGTGGTGTTTACTGGTACAGACAGTGGCAATGCTGCCAACTATGTGTTGTCGGCCAACATCAACACCGATGGCACATACAGCTTTACTCAGCACCAAGCGATTGAACAAAGCAACGCTGACGGTGACGTCAATAACCTAAGCCTTGGTGTGAATATCACCGACACCGACGGCGATACCGTAGAAAATGCCGCTAACATTGCGATTGCGATTACCGATGGCGCGTTAGCAACGGCCGAAAGCAGCAGCGTTATGTGGACGGAAACTGAAACGGCGCAGACCATCAGTACTGACAGTAATGGCGATCCGTTAGCGATTACTATTACGCAAGGCAGCGACGATGTTGATTCCGTAACCTTCAATGATGATGTACTCACTAATGATGCGTGGGCCAGTTTAACCAGCAACAATCTGGACACCAACGTGGCCATCATTAACGATGGCAGCACGGTGGTGGTGTACACGGGTAGTGATCCGGAAGATGTCAGCAGCTATGTGCTATCAGCCAACATCAACACCGATGGTACATACAGCTTTACTCAGCATCAAGCGATTGAGCAAAGCAACGCCGAGGGCGATGTCACCGACTTGACGCTAGGCGTGGACATCACCGACACCGACGGCGATACCGTTAAAAATGCTGCTAACATCACTATTGCGATTACCGATGGCGCGTTAGCGAGCGCGGAAAGCAGCAGCGTGGCCTGGACGGAAACTGAAGCGGCGCAAACTATTTCGACCGACAGCAACGGCGATCCACTTGCGATTGTTATTACGCAAGGCAGCGACGATGTTGACTCCGTAACCTTCAATGATGGCGTACTGACTAACGATGGGTGGGCCGGTTTAACCAGCAACAATCTTGACACCAACGTGGCCATCATTAACGATGGCAGCACAGTGGTGGTGTACACGGGTAGTGATCCGGAAGACGCCAGCAGCTATGTGTTGTCTGCCAACATCAATACCGATGGCACGTATGATCTGACCCAACATCAAGCGATTGAGCAAAGCAACACCGAGGGCGATGTCACCGACTTGACGCTAGGCGTGGACATCACCGACACCGATGGCGATACTGTTGAAAATGCCGCTAACATTGTGATTGCTATTACTGATGGCGCGTTAGCGACGGCCGAAAGCAGCAGTGTAGCCTGGACCGAAACTGAAGCGGCGCAGACCATCAGTACCGACAGCAATGGCGATCCGTTAGCGATTGTTATCACACAAGGCAGTGATGATGTTGACTCCGTAACCTTCAATGATGACGTACTGACTAACGATGCGTGGGCCGGTTTAACCAGCAACAATCTGGACACCAATGTGGCCGTCATTAACGATGGCACCACAGTCGTGGTGTTTACTGGCACAGACAGTGGCAATGCTGCCAATTATGTGTTGTCGGCCAACATCAATACCGATGGTACATACAGCTTTACTCAGCACCAAGCGATTGAGCAAAGCAACGCCGAGGGCGATGTTACCGACTTGACGCTAGGCGTAGATATCACCGACACCGACGGCGATATCGTTGAAAATGCCGCTAACATCGGCATCACCATTACCGATGGCACGTTAGCGACGGCGGAAAGCAGCAGCGTGGCGTGGACGGAAACCGAAACGGCGCAAACTATTTCAACCGACAGCAACGGCGATCCGCTCGCGATTGTTATTACGCAAGGCAGCGACGATGTTGACTCCGTAACCTTCAATGACGATGTGTTAACCAACGATGCGTGGGCCGGTTTAACCAGCAACAATCTGGACACCAACGTGGCCATCATTAACGATGGCAGTACGGTGGTGGTGTACACCGGCACCGATCCGGAAGACGCCAGCAGTTATGTGTTGTCGGCTAACATTAATACCGATGGTACATACAGCTTTACTCAGCACCAAGCAATAGAACAGAGCAACGCTGACGGTGACGTTAACAACCTAAGCCTTGGTGTGGATATCACCGACACCGATGGTGATATCGTGTCTAATGCCGCCAACATCAGCATCGCCATTACCGATGGCGCGTTAGCGACGGCCGAAAGCAGCAGCGTAGCCTGGACGGAAACTGAAGCGGCGCAAACTATTTCGACCGACAGCAACGGCGATCCACTCGCGATTGTTATTGCGCAAGGCAGCGACGATGTTGACTCCGTAACCTTCAATGATGATGTACTGACTAACGATGCATGGACGGGTTTAACCAGCAACAATCTGGACACCAACGTGGCCATCATTAACGATGGCAGCACAGTGGTGGTGTACACCGGCACCGATCCGGAAGACGCCAGCAGCTATGTGTTGTCGGCCAACATCAATACCGATGGCACGTATGATTTGACCCAACATCAAGCGATAGAACAGAGCAACGCTGATGGTGACGTCAACAACCTAAGCCTTGGTGTGGATATTACCGACACTGACGGGGATACCGTTGAAAATGCCGCTAACATCAGCATCGCCATTACCGATGGTGCGTTAGCGACGGCGGAAAGCAGCAGTGTAGCGTGGACGGAAACTGAAGCGGCGCAAACTATTTCAACTGACAGCAACGGCAATCCACTTGCGATAGTTATTACGCAAGGCAGCGACGATGTTGACTCCGTAACCTTCAATGACGATGTGTTAACCAACGATGGGTGGACCGGCTTAACCAGCAACAATCTTGACACCAATGTGGCGATCATTAACGATGGCAGCACGGTGGTGGTGTACACCGGCACCGATCCGGAAGATACCAGCAGCTATGTGTTGTCGGCCAACATCAATACCGATGGCACATACAGCTTTACTCAACATCAAGCGATAGAACAGAGCAACGCCGAGGGCGATGTTACCGACTTGACGCTAGGTGTGGATATCACCGATACCGACGGCGACACCGTTGAAAATGCTGCTAACATCAGCATCGCCATTACCGATGGCGTATTAGCAACGGCCGCAAGCAGCAGCGTGGCGTGGACGGAAACCGAAGCGGCGCAGACCATCAGTACTGACAGCAACGGCGATCCGCTCGCGATTGTGATCACGCAAGGCAGCGACGATGTGCAGTCGGTAACCTTCAATGACGATGTGTTAACCAACGATGCGTGGGCCGGCTTAACCAGCAACAATCTTGACACCAACGTGGCCATCATTAACGATGGCAGCACAGTGGTGGTGTACACCGGCACCGATCCGGAAGACGCCAGCAGTTATGTGCTATCAGCCAACATCAATACCGATGGCACGTATGATCTGACCCAACATCAAGCGATTGAGCAAAGCAACGCCGAGGGCGATGTCACCGACTTGACGCTAGGCGTGGACATCACCGACACCGACGGCGATACCGTTGAAAATGCTGCTAACATCAGCATCGCCATTACCGATGGCGTGTTAGCAACGGCGGAAAGCAGCAGTGTAGCGTGGACCGAAACTGAAGCGGCGCAGACCATCAGTACTGACAGTAATGGCGATCCGTTAGCGATTGTTATTACGCAAGGCAGTGACGATGTTGACTCCGTAACCTTCAATGATGACGTACTGACTAACGATGCGTGGACTGGCTTAACCAGCAACAATCTGGACACCAACGTGGCCATCATTAACGATGGCAGCACAGTAGTGGTGTTTACTGGCACAGACAGTGGCAATGCTGCCAATTATGTGTTGTCGGCCAACATCAACACCGATGGTACATACAGCTTTACTCAGCACCAAGCGATTGAACAAAGCAACGCTGACGGTGACGTTAACAATTTAAGTTTGAGTGTCGATATCACCGACACCGACGGCGATACCGTTGAAAATGCCGCTAACATCAGCATCGCCATTACCGATGGCGCGTTAGCGACGGCGGAAAGCAGCAGCGTGGGGTGGACGGAAACTGAAGCGGCGCAAACTATTTCGACCGACAGCAACGGCGATCCACTCGCGATTGTTATTGCGCAAGGCAGCGACGATGTTGACTCCGTAACCTTCAATGATGATGTACTGACTAACGATGCGTGGGCCAGTTTAACCAGCAACAATCTTGACACCAACGTGGCCATCATTAACGATGGCACCACAGTAGTGGTGTTTACTGGCACAGACAGTGGCAATGCTGCCAATTATGTGTTGTCGGCCAACATCAATACCGATGGCACATACAGCTTTACCCAGCACCAAGCGATTGAACAGAGCAATGCCGAAGGCGATGTCACTGACTTGACGCTAGGCGTAGATATCACCGATACCGACGGCGATACCGTTGAAAATGCCGCTAACATTGCGATCGCCATTACTGATGGCGCGTTAGCGACGGCGGAAAGCAGCAGCGTGGCCTGGACGGAAACTGAAGCGGCGCAGACTATTTCGACTGACAGCAATGGTGATCCGCTCGCGATTATTATTACGCAAGGCAGTGATGATGTTGACTCCGTAACCTTCAATGACGATGTGTTAACCAACGATGCGTGGACCGACTTAACCAGCAACAATCTGGACACCAACGTGGCCATCATTAACGATGGCAGCACAGTAGTGGTGTTTACTGGCACAGACAGTGGCAATGCTGCCAATTATGTGTTGTCGGCCAACATCAATACCGATGGCACATACAGCTTTACTCAACATCAAGCGATTGAACAGAGCAACGCTGACGGTGACGTCAATAACCTAAGCCTTGGTGTAGATATCACCGACACCGATGGCGATATCGTGTCTAATGCCGCCAACATCAGCATCGCCATTACCGATGGCGCATTAGCGACGGCCGAAAGCAGCAGTGTAGCCTGGACGGAAACTGAAGCGGCGCAAACTATTTCGACTGACAGCAACGGCAATCCACTCGCAATCACTATTGCACAAGGCAGCGACGATGTTGACTCCGTAACCTTCAATGACGATGTGTTAACCAACGATGGGTGGACAGGTTTAACCAGCAACAACCTAGACACCAACGTGGCCATCATTAACGATGGCAGCACAGTGGTGGTGTACACGGGTAGTGATCCGGAAGACACCAGCAGTTATGTGCTATCAGCCAACATCAATACCGATGGCACATACAGCTTTACTCAACATCAAGCAATAGAACAAAGCAACGCTGACGGTGACGTTAACAATTTAAGTTTAAGTGTGGATATCACCGATACCGACGGCGACATCGTGTCTAATGCCGCCAACATTGCCATCAGCATTCAAGATGGTGCCTTTGTCAATGTAGATGACAGCACAGTTTCTTTGACAGAAACAAGCACTGCACAAACCATTACCACCGATAGCAATGGCCAGCCATTAACGGTAGTCACGGCTCAAGGCAGCGATGATATTCAATCGATGACCTTTAATGATGCAGTCATTAATGATGCGGCTTGGACAGGTTTAACCAGCAACAATGTGGACACCAACGTAGCCATCATTAACGATGGCGCTACGGTCGTGGTGTTTACGGGCACAGACAGTGGCAATGCTGCCAACTATGTGTTGTCGGCCAATATTAATACCGATGGCACGTATGATCTGACCCAGCATCAAGCGATTGAACAAAATAACACTGATGGCGATGTCAACAACTTAACCCTCGGTGTGGATATCACCGATACCGATGATGATACGGTAGAGAATGCGGTCAATATTAACATAGCGATTAATGATGGCGCGTTAGCGACGGCGGAAAGCAGCAGCGTAACCTGGACAGAAACCCAAGCGGCACAAACCATTAGTACAGATGGAAATGGTAATCCGTTAACCGTAGCGGTAGTACAAGGTAGCGACAATGTAGAGTCAGTAGCCTTCAACACTGGAGTATTAAGTGATGCAGCATGGACTGGCATCACTAGCAACAACGTTGAAACGTCAGTAGCGTTGCTCGATGATGGTAAAACGGTCGTGGTGTACACGGGCAACAACAGTGGCACTGAAGCGAATTATGTTTTATCCGCTAGCATCAATGCTGATGGTAGCTACAGCATTACTCAACATCAGGCTATCGAGCATACTGATGGCGATGGAACAGCCAGCAACTTAACTTTGGGTGTTGATATTACCGATACCGATGGTGATACCGCAGTGAATGCTGGCAATATCGCGATAACGATCAATGATGGTGCACTGGCCAGTTCAGATAACACAGCGGTTTCTTGGACGGAGACCGAAGCGGCGCAAACTATTAGTACCGATAGTAATGGTGAACCGTTAGCCGTTGCAGTAATACAAGGTAGCGACAATGTTGAGTCAGTCACCTTTAATAATGGGGTGTTAAGTGATGATGCATGGACAGACTTAACCAGCAATAATGTTGACACCAACGTAGCCATCATTAACGATGGCACCACGGTCGTGGTGTACACAGGTACAGACAGTGGTAATACAGCTAACTATGTTTTATCGGCCAATATTAATATTGATGGCACGTATAACCTGACCCAACATCAAGCTATCGAGCAGAATGCGGGTGACGGAACGGTTAGTAATTTAACGTTAGGTGTCGATATTACCGACACTGATGGCGATACTGCAGCGAATGCGGGCAACATAGCCATTACGATAAATGATGGCGCAATGGCCAGTGGCAGCAATAGCACAGTATTTTGGCAAGAGACGGAGGCTGCACAAACAATTACGACAGATATTAGTGGTAATCCGTTAACCGTTACGGTAGTGCAAGGTAGTGATGATGTTGAATCTGTGACGTTTAACAGTGCTTCTATCAGTGATGCCGCTTGGGCTGGGTTAACCAGTAATAATACTGAAACGTCTGTGGCGTTGATTAATGATGGTAAGACGGTTGTCGTTTACACTGGGACAAATCCTGCGGACTCAGCCAATTATGTATTATCAGCCACCATCAATATTGATGGCAGTTACAGCTTTACTCAATATCAAGCAATTGAGCAGAGTAATGCCAACGCAGATCTAACTGTTCTGAAGCTAGGAGTGGATATTACCGACACCGACGGTGACACTACTAGTAATGCAGCGGATATTGTTGTCGTAATTAATGATGGTGCTTTAGCAAGCGCTGAAAATGACAGTGTGTCTTGGACTGAGACTAATACAGAGCAAACCATCACTAAAGACCCTGATGGTAATCTATTAACTATTTCGATAGCGCAAGGTAGCGATGATATTGAATCGGTTACATTCAACAACGCCGTGCTTGATGATGTGGCCTGGAAAGACATAACTAGCAATAACGTCGAAACGTCTGTAGCGTTAATTAATGACGGCAGTACAGTGGTAGTGTATACCGGCACCGATCCTGAAAATTCAAGTAATTATGTGTTGTCTGCTAATATCAATACTGATGGCACATACAGCCTAACGCAACACCAAGCAATAGAGCAGAGTAATACTGATGGTGATGATACCGATCTAGCCCTTAGTGTAGATATTACTGACACTGATGGCGATACCGTTGAGAATGCGGCCAATATTACTATTGAAATTAACGATGGCGCGTTAGTAAGTACAGCCGACAGCAGTGTGTCTTGGGTCGAAACTAACCAAGAACAAACTATCAGCACTGACAGCAATGGCGACCCATTAACCATTGTGGTTACTCAAGGCAGCGACGATATACAGTCGGTGATCTTTAATGACGACGTACTTAATGATGCAGCTTGGAACGGCTTAACCAGCAACAATGTGGATACCAATGTTGCGCTTATTAATGATGGCACGACGGTGGTAGTCTATACCGGTAGCGATCCTCTGAATTCAGCCAACTATGTGCTATCAGCCAACATCAATACTGATGGTACATACAGCTTTACCCAGCACCAAGCGATTGAGCAAAGCAACACTGATGGTGATGTTAATAATTTAAGTTTAAGTGTCGATATTACTGATACCGATGATGATCTGGTTGAGAATGCCGCCAACATTGCCATCAGCATTCAAGATGGTGCTTTTGTTAATGTAGATGACAGCACAGTTTCTTTGACAGAAACAAGCACTGCACAAACCATTACCACTGATAGCAATGGCCAGCCATTAACGGTAGTCACGGCTCAAGGCAGCGATGATATTCAATCGATGACCTTTAATGATGCAGTCATTAATGATGCGGCTTGGACAGGTTTAACCAGCAACAATGTGGATACCAACGTAGCCATCATTAACGATGGCGCTACGGTCGTGGTGTTTACGGGCACAGACAGTGGCAATGCTGCCAACTATGTGTTGTCGGCCAATATTAATACCGATGGCACGTACGATCTGACCCAGCATCAAGCGATTGAACAAAATAACACTGATGGCGATGCCAACAACTTAACCCTTGGTGTGAATATCACCGATACCGATGATGATACGGTAGAGAATGCGGTCAATATTAACATAGCGATTAATGATGGCGCGTTAGCGACGGCGGACAACAGCAGCGTAACCTGGACAGAAACCCAAGCGGCACAAACCATTAGTACGGATGGAAATGGTAATCCGTTAACCGTAGCGGTAGTACAAGGTAGCGACAATGTAGAGTCAGTAGCCTTCAACACTGGAGTATTAAGTGATGCTGCATGGACAGGCATCACTAGCAACAACGTTGGAACGTCCGTAGCGTTGCTCGATGATGGTAAAACGGTCGTGGTGTACACGGGCAACAACAGTGGCACTGAAGCGAATTATGTTTTATCCGCTAGCATCAATGCTGATGGTAGCTACAGCATTACTCAACATCAGGCTATTGAGCAGAATGATGGCGATGGAACAGCCAGCAACTTAACTTTGGGTGTTGATATTACCGATACCGATGGTGATACCGCAGCGAATGCTGGCAATATCGCGATAACGATCAATGATGGTGCATTGGCCAGTTCAGATAACACAGCGGTTTCTTGGACGGAGACCGAAGCGGCGCAAATTATTAGTACCGATAGTAATGGTGAACCGTTAGCCGTTGCGGTAATACAAGGTAGCGACAATGTTGAGTCGGTCACCTTTAATAATGGGGTGTTAAGTGATGATGCATGGACAGGCTTAACCAGCAACAATGTTGACACCAACGTAGCCATCATTAACGATGGCAGCACGGTCGTGGTGTACACAGGTACAGACAGTGGTAATACAGCTAACTATGTTTTATCGGCCAATATTAATACTAATGGCACGTATAACCTGACCCAACATCAAGCTATCGAGCAGAACAATGCCGGTGATATTACTGAGCTTAGTTTGGGTGTGGATATTACCGACACTGATGGCGATACCGCCACAAATGTAGGCAACATTGATATTACGATTGCTGATGGTGAAGATCTTAATATCGTTATTGGTGACAGCGTCACTTTAAAAGAAGCCGTTGATATGTCTGCAACAACGCCAGCGACAATAGTTGTTGAAGATGTGGTATCAATTGATCAAGGTGCCGATGATATTGATAGTGTTACTGTTGGTTTATCTGCCGATAGTCTTTATCAGCTAGATAATCTTACTAGTAGCGGTCAAACTCTACGCGGAGAAACCGTTGATTCTGTCTATACTTTGTACATTGATGGAAGCAATGAAAAAGTCTTGCAAGTTAGCTTAGATGCGGACAGTGGTGATGTTACCGTTAAACAGTATTTACCACTAGATAACCCAGATAGTAACTCAGTAAATGACAATATAATTGAATTGACGTTACAAGTTATCGTTACCGACACCGATCAAGACAGTAATTCAGCCAATTTCGTTGTTTCTCTCAAAGACGGTGAAGACCCACAAATCAGCTCTATCGATAGATTGACGATTTACGAAAAGAACAATCAGAGTAACGGACGTGATGATTCTGGTAATATAACACTGGCTCCAAGTTCAGATAACGTTGAGAAATTTGAAATCGACACTAATGATATTAGTGTCACACAAATTGATAGTTCAGGTGATGTGCTTAATGTTGATCTGATGTCGGGTGGCAAAGAGGTGATCTTTGAAGCAACCGATGATGGTTACCGTGGCTACACGGTGAATAGCTCTGGAAGTAAAACAACCGTTCTGGATCTAACAATTAACTCAGATTATACAGATGCTAATTTTGGTAAAGTGTCCGTTGAGATACTTAAACCACTGGATCATCAAATTGATGGGCAAGATACGTTAACTATTACCCTACCTGTAACCGCGACAGATTTCGATAATGATACCAGCGAGCAACTCGATCTTGTGATTGACGTTGTCGATCAAGTTCCTGTGCTTCGCGACAGAACTTATACCGTTGAAGAAGGTGAAACGACCGCTAATTCTACAATGTTCCAAAGTAAGGGATTTGATGGTGCTATTCTTACCGAAATATCCGTTGATGATACGAGCAACTTCCGACTTGATGGTGTGGAATCTGTTTCTATCACATCAAATAATCAACAAGTGGTCGTGTCAGCTAAAGTCGTTGATAGTATTGGTTTGGAAACATGGGAAGTGATTGGTACTCTAACAGTCAAAACTAACGGAAAAATTAGTTTTACTGCCGAAGATTCAGTTGATAACCGATTGGGAGATGTCAACGCGGTATTGAATGTGGTTGGGACTGACAGTGATGGTGACCAAGACACCGGTCAACTGACTCTGATTATTGAAGATGATAATTCTACTATTGTGCAAGCGTCTGCGATTGGTACAGAAGATGCTGGCCAGAACATTAATCCTAATGATAATTATGGTCTATCGAGTAACCCAGCTATTAGTGTTAATTTGTCTATTAATGTGGCGGATGTGGATGCACAAGAAGCGGTCCAATCGATTACTATCCAAGATCCTGAAGGGGGCGCCTATTACTATGTTGATCCTGACACCGGTTTACTGGTAGCAATCGAAGGCAATGCAGTCAATGCCGACAATCTAGACGTGAGTGGTGAGGGCACTAGCGAGTTAAGCATCACCAATATCGTGTTTGTCCCAGATAGAAACTTTGCAACCGACAGTGATGGCATAGATGCGAATGCAACGATTGTTATACAACGCACTATCGAAAACTCGGATGGTTCAACAACGGTTGTCACTGAAGAAGTTGATACTACGATTAATGTGGAAGTTCAGGCTATTGCTGACCTGCCTGAATGGACTGATTCATTTGATAATAACCCAACAGGGACTGAGGATTCAGATAGTATCAAACTCAACTTTGCTGCTGAGACACAAGACCAAGATACGGGCAATACACCAGAAACGATCACCTATACATTGAGCTTTGCTGATCCTAGCGTCACACATACACTAGAAACCAGTGATGGGACACCAATTACACCTAATTCTGATGGAGTTTATGAGTTTACAGCCGATCAAATTGATAATGTTTATGTTAATCCTACGGATAACTTTGCAGGTCAAATAGAACTGAATGTTACCGCGACTTCACATGAGTCAAACGATAATGCAGCGGTTGCGTCGGCCGATACCTCAACCTCTATTATTGTCGATGTTTCTCCAGTTGCCGATGATGCGACATTAGTTGTTGAACGTGTCAAAGTGGATGAAGATAACGCGATTGTGCTTAAAGACCATATTGAAGTCACTGTACTTGATGATCTTAATGATGGATCTGAAACGGCTTATATTGAACTGATTGGTTTACCTGATGGTAGCACTATCTCTAATATTAATGCTGATGGCGATGATGTCATTATTGTCGCAGGTCAAGCGTTGTTACTCGACGATAATGGCGAAATTATCGAGCCGAATGAATCTGTGGATTTGGTTGTAGATTATGCATTAATCGCTAACGGCACAACAACATTAACCCCACCGCAAGACAGTAATGTTGATTTTAGTTTCGATGTGAAACTTAGTATTGTTGATACAGCAGAGCTAAGCAATGGTGATACTGTATCCAATAGTAATGATGATATTCCAGTCCAAACTATTTTTGTTGATATCAAAGGGGTGTCAGACGAACCTATTATTGAAGCCAATGATGATTGGAAACAAGTCACCGCTGATGATGGTGCATTGACAGGTATTACTACTACTATTAATGAAAATGGCGAGGCAGTACTTGATTTTGACATTGTCAGTGGTGAAATTAATCAAGGTGCAGACGGCTCTGAAACCTTGTCAATTATTATCTATGATAAAGGCAATAATACCGGCGACTACCAGATCATTGATGAATCTACAGGCGGTGAAGTGAGCTTAACTTATATTGGGGAAGAGAATGGCTATCCAAAATATGAAGCTCAGCTAGAAAGTCATAGTATTAAAATTGTTCCTGCGGCTAACACTACCGATGATATTAATCTGGTTGCCAGAATTGTGGTAACAGAAAACGATGGTAATTCTTACGTATTTGAAAAAGATATTATCGTCGAAGTGAATCCAGAAATAAGTACCACAGATACTTATACTAGCAGCACAACAGGCAATGAAGATTCGCAATTTAGCCTCGATTGGGCAGCGAATCTAAGCGATAGTGCGACGACGGACGATAATGAATTTATTTCTAAAGTGGTGCTTAAAAATGGTCCTGATAGTGTCTTGTCAACCGAAACCGTATTGGTCACAATCGCAGAAAGTGCAGATTATACACTGACCAATAATGAAACAGGTTTGGCTATGGTCGCTGTGGATGGAGCCTATATCTTCGCGGCAAACCTTAGCGTTACCATTGAAGCAGCTGAAGGGGTCGCGTTAACCGAAAACAACCTTGTTATTCAGGTTCAAGGTATTCCTGACTCATCAGAGAACTTTAGTTTTAATACGGTACTCACCGTTGTAGAACAAGATGTAGATGCAGGCTTAGATGGTATAACTGATACGGTTGAAAAAGAAGTTGAAGGCACGATTAGTGTCAATGTGAATCCTGTAGTAGAAGAGGATGCGGATTTAATCGTTACGTATAATGATCCTGACCCTCTCCTCAACGACGATGGCATTGACTATAATATTATTGATAGCAAATACGTTGTTGATAGTGGTGAAATCACCTTCTCTATTAATGATAACAACAGCAACAATTTTTCGATTAACTTCGAGCAAAATGATATCTCCTCGGTTGAAAAAGTCGACCAACTGGTAATGGATTTTAATTTTGGCCCCATCATTGATGCCGAGGAAACTGCACTATTAGATCAATTATACGTTGAAGGCGCGATTAACAATGGTGATGGAACGTGGACAATCACTGATGAAGAAAACTTCTCTATTAACGCACCAGATGGTTTGAAAGATGCCGATGGCAACATCGTTGATCTAACCGTTAACTTTACTGCTCAAGTCGTCGATGAAGGTGATGAATTAGAAGGAAGTGGGGAAGTAGAAAAAACCATATCAATGGTTGTGCAATTCAATGATCCAGATTCAACAGACAACTTAGATGGAGAAAAGGCCACCACGGTAACAGTGGATGACTCGCAAATTATTGCCGCAACAGAAGATACGGATTATGATCTAGGTGAATTTTTGACCAACTCTGGTGTGTTGCAGTTTGACGATTCATTAGCCGCAAACGATGTGGTTTCTATTGTTTTCAATACAGGCAATATTCCATTTATTGATATGCCAGGTTTAAGTATTACAGGTGAAGAGAACTTTGCTAATGGGTCAATGGCTTACGAGTTTGCACTAGGTAGTGATGGTAGTATTCCAGCTGACGCATTAGAAGGACTCACTTTATCATTACCGAATGATTATTCAGGTGATTTTACCTTACCAGTGACTATCGTTATTACCGATGAAGAAACCGGTGATGAGCGGATTGAAACGGTCAATTTCACCGTGCAAGTTGCGCCACAAGTAGATGCAGGAAGCGCGGATCTTACGGTAGAAGGTACCGATAATTATACCGACGTTGGGCGTGAACCAACCGATCCACAAACCAATACCGCTTATGAAGATGGTATCGTTCATCTAAACTTGGGTCGAACCTTGTCAGATACCAGTGATTCATTGACCGAGGGTGGCGTTGAATCCTTTGCTGAAGTAACAATAGAGGTTAATACACCGGAACTTGGTCAATTAGGATTTGAAAATGATCCTAGTAGCTACGGTTCGTCAGCCGCGTTTGACGTTAGTTACGATAGCAGTGGGAATCTACAAAGTATCACTATTAATTCTGATGAGTTGAATAGTGATGTGACGGTAGATGATGTACTGGCTGATTTAACCTTCACTCCAAATGCTAATGTGGGCGCGCAAACCGTTACATTAAACGTTTCTGGAACACTTGTTGATAGCACGACTTATGACCTAGACGGCTCAGAAACCGCATCCGATCAAGTTGAAAATGTTGATTTAGGCAATGTTAGTTTTGAAATTGTTGCGGTTACCGATGGTATTAACTCTACAGAAAATGTAGACATAACGGGCGAGGAAGACAGTCATATCTCACTTAAAGATATGACATTTACCCTAGCCGATACCGATGGTTCAGAAGAGTTCCTATCGGTAAAAATTACTGATATGCCTGAAGACTTTTTGCTCGTTGTTGATTCTGCTTTTGAGAATCAGTTCGCAGTAAAAAACAATGGTAATGGCGAATGGAGTATACAGCTTAAAAACCTTGCTGAAGGAACCACAGAGGTTAATTTAGAAGGTATTCAAATTCTACCTGCAGAAGACTTTAGTGGTACAGCAGCTCTTAACTATGTGGTTTATAGTCAAGAGTCATCAACCAGTGAAGCAATCGAACAAAGTGGCCAAATTAACCTGACGGTTACTCCTGTTGGTGATGAAGTCGATAGCCGAATTTTACAACCACAGGAAGCGGTAGAAGGGACGGACGTTGTCATCGAAATCAATGCTAAGGTGATTGATAACGAGTTGTCTATTGGAGAAGGTAGTACTTATACAGAAAATGCTAGCGAAACCATAACGGTAATTATTAGTGATGTACCAGAAGGCGCAACCATTTCTCTGCCTGACGGTGTAGCAGGAACTGCGGTTCAAGTGTTAGATGATGATGGCAACTATACAGGTGAGTGGAAAGTTTCTGCTCAAGACGCTGTGCTTAAGGAAATTGTCTTTAACTCTGGTGACGTGAATAATGATACGTGGACGACACAAGATTCAGAGGATGATTGGTTTGGTGCAGTTGATTCTGATGGCAATCCAGCGCTCAACATAAAAGTATATAGTGATGACAACGGTGTACTCAGTGAAATGTACGATGAGAGCACGGTTTCACTCGATATCTCTGCCGTTAACGATAAACCGGTTATTTCTGCTTCAGAAGACAATACAGTTGCGATAGATGAAGATGGGTCACTGGTTGTCAACAATATACAAATTCAAGATCCTGACTCAAATGATGCAAGTGGATTAGATAACTATGTATTAACCTTAAGCGTGAATGACAGCGATATTTCATTCGATAACTCGCCGGAGTGGGTAGTAGATAATTTAGATGGCACGTATACACTTACCAATTCATTGTCAGAGATTAACAGTTTATTAGCTGATGGTTTTACTGTCACACCTGAGAGTGACTTTAATGGTACAGTTTCAGTTACAGCCGATCTGTACGATGGTAACAACTTCGGCGCAAGCTCTGGTTTAGCCGATGAGCACAATGCTGAAACGTATAGTTTCGATATTACAGTCAATGCCATCAACGATAAGCCGACAATTGAAGCGCCAGACAACTATGCACCAGAAATAGATGAAGATGGCTCAATCTTAATCAACAACATCTCTGTTGCAGACCCTGATACTGGTGACACGGACGCGCAAGACAGTTATACCCTTACATTATCGGTTAATAACAGTTCTATTTCATTTGGTGATGATGCGCCAAGTTGGGTGGTTGATAATTCAGATGGTACTTTCACACTGAGTAACTCTGTAGCGGAAATTAACGCGTTACTAGCGAGCGGCTTTACGGTCACTCCAGAGAGCGACTTTAATGGTACCGTGTCGGTAAATGTTGATCTTAATGACGGTAATAATAATGGCGCAAGTTCTGGTTTAGCCGATGAGCACAATGCTGAAACGTATAGTTTCGATATTACAGTCAATGCCATCAACGATAAGCCGACAATTGAAGCGCCAGACAACTATGCACCAGAAATAGATGAAGATGGTTCAATCTTAATCAACAACATCTCTGTTGCAGATCCTGATACTGGTGACACGGACGCGCAAGACAGTTATACCCTTACATTATCGGTTAATAACAGTTCTATTTCATTTGGTGATGATGCGCCAAGTTGGGTAGTTGATAATTTAGATGGCACTTACACACTGAGTAACTCTGTAGCAGAAATTAACGCGTTACTAGCGAGCGGCTTTACGGTCACTCCAGAGAGTGACTTTAATGGTACCGTGTCGGTAAATGTTGATCTTAATGATGGTAATAATAATGGCGCAAGTTCTGGTTTAGCCGATGAGCACAATGCGGAAACGTATAGTTTTGATATTAATGTATTGCCAGTGAATGACGCACCAACATTTATTGATAGCAGTATAGAAGAAAGTATTGGTTCTGGCTCATCAATTACGCTAACACAGGAAGAACTGCTGAATTCAGCTACCGATATTGATTCCGACTTGAATTCATTAGTCGTTCAAGCCAGTGATATTATCGTTAATACTTCGGAAGTGACAGTAACAGAAAATCTAGATGGTTCGTTTACGTTCACTCCGTTAACTGATAACAGTACTATTAATATCAGCTATAAAGTATCCGATGCTGAAGGGGCAAAAAGCGACAGTGCAAATCTATCGCTTGCCGTTTCTAATCAAACTGAGCTACAACTTGCAACAGCACAAGCAAGAAATATTATTGCTTCCAACAATACCGGTATTATCTCGCTGCTCGGGTTAATTCCAATGTTGGTTAATGCTGGTGAATCGGAAAATATTAAGGTAGTTATTTCTGATATTCCAAATGATGCGACCTTATCGATTGGCGGCCAAACCTTAGTGGTGTCAGATAATCAAGTCACCATTACTGTGCCTAATGCGAACTATATTGAAGATCTACAAATAAGTAATCTTGGTGAATCAGTCGTACTGAGTATTGTTGCTATCAGTGAAGATACCAATGGTTCGGTTGTTGAATCACAACCAGTTGATATCAACATTGAGCTAGATTCTAGTGTTGATAACATCGGTGATAATTTAGATGATGACTGGGATCTATCCGGTGTGGGTAGCTACTTATATGGTTCTGATTCTGATGAGACGCTGACCGGAACACAATATGACGATGTTATTGATGGCGGTGATGGTGACGATATTCTGAGAGGTTATCAAGGTGATGACCAGCTGTACGGCGGTGCTGGAGATGATATCCTCGACGGTGGTCAAGGGGCAGATATACTTTATGGTGGTGAAGGCTCAGACACATTTACCTGGAATCAGGACAGCTTAGATACGACTCCTAGCGTTGATGTGATAAAAGATTTCCAAATTTCTGGTGAGCAACATGATGTATTGGATTTCTCTGATTTATTTGATTTTGAGAATAACGGACTTGAAAGTATTTTGGCCAATATTACCGTTGAGTTTAAAGATGATAATAGCACCGTTAATATCAATGTCCTTAATGAAGGAGAAGTGGTTCAAACCATTGCGATTGAAAATCAAAGTGAGTTTATAGATTCACATTCAGGCGCGGATAGTTCTTCACTGGTTAATCATTTATATCAAAATGAATTGATAAACTTGATCAAAGAATAACCAAGCTAATATTAAGCCCCTCAAGCGTTTGCCTGATTAGCAATGATTGAGGGGTTATTTTGTTTTCAGATTCACGCAATTGAATCTATTTGGATAACATAATAAATGGAAACAACTTTAGCTGTCTGAGCGATAGTGGAGCAACAAGCTCAGTTCTAGTGCAATATAAGATTTTATAAATTAAAGAAAATCAAAACTATTTCTTTAATATCAAGTAGATAGAGAAAATATAAAAGATGGCATGTATTTGGCAATACTTATAGTGATACATTCTCGTTCTACTTTCGTTAGGCATTCGCGCCTTCTACTTAACAGCAGAAGGCGCATTTTTTTATCTTTTTTCGGCTAGCATCGCTTTATCTCCAACCACATTTAAGCTTTATCCCTAACTGCATTTAAGTTCTATCCCCCAACCGCATTTAAGTCATCGATTTTTTAACAATCTAGTGTTTATTTTTTAATAATCTACTTTCTATTTTTAAACAATTTACTTTCTAAATAAATTGTACTCTACCCGCCATTTTTTCCGGATAACTGATTAGGTGGCACCGGCTCAATTCATTGAAATGACTGTTTTTACTGCAGTTATCTGGGGGAGTTTTTACTTTATTTTGTGCAGTGAGCACTATTCCAGTGCGTTCAGAATAACAATAAAAATGCTGAATTAATTAATGTGTTTAAAAACAATGAGTTAAATTTTATTTAAAGTTGGCATGTAACTGGCATTATTAATTATAGATACATTCTCGTTCTACTTTCGTTAGGCATTCGCGCCTTCTCCTGGCATTGAAGAAGGCGCATTTTTTTGTCTGAAATTATTGAAAATACAACGATATAGATAAATTTGAATTACGCTTTAGACAAGTGGGCTAAGATCGGCGGGGCGATAATTTATCGATTTGAGCACTTTTCCTTTTCGGATTGTTTTTGAGTCAGAGACAAAATCCGCCGCACATTTAGCGATAATGTAATTACCTTTCTCAACCGCCATAAGTTTAATTCCTTGCTCGGCATAAAACTTCTCAGTTTGTAAATATTCAGCTGAATCTTTACAGACTTTACTCATGTTACTTGAGTGTACTTCGTCCCAACATGGAATAAAGTCGATAGAAAGATTGTCAGCAGCACTTAATAGAACATCAATAAAATAACTGATGGCCAGATTATCCTCGACTTTCTTGTCGCCAAGGTGGACTAAACGCCCCATAAGCACATATACGCTGTCTACAATCGCATCTGCTTGCTCAATCTTACTATCCGCTTGAGCAAGTTCAGTTAACTCTTCAATAATAAGTGAAGAATGCAGCGCATCTAACGAATCGTTCATTGAGGTTTTGTCGTCGACAGGGAGATCAAATGTGACACGAAACTCATTAATATCGCGATAAATATGATCGAATATTGGCTGAGTTAACTTGGTTAATTTCATTAGTGTTGTCCTGAGTAAATAAGATGATGAGATCATAACATAAAAGTTGTCTTTTCTGAGCTTGTGAACCTATTCGAACGCTAGAACTTGGCTATCGATTATTGACCAATTGAAGTAACCGGTTAATATGGTTTTATCGCGAATACTCTTTGCTAAAAAACGAGAGTCTAACTATGAATCAACTCGATAACTGTCGTCATTATTTACACTCTCTAGTTGCTAGTGAAGAGTGCTATCCATTTGGACCCGATACACAAGTTTATAAAATTAAGGGCAAAATGTTTGCATTGATTGGGTACCGAAATGGTAAGTATTTTATCAACTTAAAAGCCAAACCAGATGATGTATTATTTCTTATTGAGCAATATGATGAGATTTATTCTGGTTATCATATGAATAAAAAACACTGGATTTCGGTTGATATTGCACAGTTAGAAAATAGGGCGATGTTACAAGGGTTAATTGACGATTCTTATGCGTTGGTCAAATCGTCATTGCCGAAAAAAGTGCAAGCTGAATTCAATTAAAGCGAGCGGTGCGCTTAGTTACCATTGCCGTACATACGGTCGAAGTTTTTAGCATTCCAACCAACCATAACTTGATCACCAATTTTAAGTACTGGAATGGAACGTGCGCCCATAGCCTGTAGCTCTTTACGACCTCTCTGCATTTTTGCATTAGTTAGTCGGTACTTGATTCCTTTGGAATCGAGGTATTTTTGCGCATCTTTGCAATGAGGGCATTTATCCGCAACGTATAAAACAACTCTTTTCATGCTATTTCCTGTCAACTTTTTTCATGTTATCCCCTGTAAACTCAGGTTATTTTATTCTCTGTAAAGAGAAAAGGGCTTTTATTGTAGTCGTGGTGTATAAACCCGTCGTCATAATGCAAACCCAATGATTTTGAGTATAATAACTCTTTTATCACTGTAATTTCTATTATGCATTCGTCTCTACGTTATATCCACGGCTATCCGGAAAATCTTGTTCAGCAAATTGAGAGTCTGATTGTCTCCGATCAGTTTATCAATTGGTTTACTCAACGGTACCCTGATAACCATCAAATTAAGAGTGAAAAGGCGTTGTTTGACTATGCTATTGGGATCAAAAACCGTTACTTAAAAAAATCGTCACCGTTGAGTAAAGTGATCTACGATTCAAATATCCACCTCATTAATAATGCGCTAGGCTTACATACATTTGTCTCAAGAGCGCACGGTGGAAAGTACAAATCAAAAAATGAAATTCGTATTGCTAGTGTCTTTAAACAGGCTCCTGAGCCACTGTTAAGGATGTTAGTAGTACATGAATTAGCGCACCTTAAAGAGAAACAACACAATAAGGCTTTCTATTCTTTGTGTTGTCATATGGAACCCGAGTATCACCAACTCGAGTTTGACGCTAGATTGTTTATGATAGCAAAAGAATTAGAAACCAGTTCGCGCTAACTGAACAATACAACTCAATAATTCTGCACTAAAATAGACAACAAAAAGGGCACAGATTGGCCCTTTATTAACCATGTTATGACCTTTGATTGATCATGTTATGCTCTTTAATTTAAATTTCACAACAGTTAGATTAAATCTCAGGTTAATTGTACGGTTGCGACGCGCTTTATAACCTGTTTTTTATAATCTTTTATTTTATAAACTTTAGCGGAAAGTCAGAAAAAATAGCATCCACTTCATCTAATAACGGAAATTGCTCTGGCTGATTAACGGTAAAACACCATACTTGATAACCCTGATATTTGAGGGTTTCTATATCCTCAGCCGTAATATATTTATAATTAAGGTGACAACTGAATGCGTTGGTCTCTTGTAATAACTGTAACTGTTGTTCTGTTAACTTGTTGCCAATCACACCTAAACAATAGTCTGGACATTGCAACGATAACTGACGAATAACCGCATCAGAAAAGCTTGATAGGAGCAATTTACCTTTATCTATATTCGCGAGTTCGAGCTGCTGTTGCATGGTATTGACCACCGAAATAGCGCAATCCGTGTCCAATTTTACTTCAATGTTTAAGGACAAGTCATAATATTTAGCCAGATCCAGTAACTCAGAAAAAGTCAGAATTGGTTCTCCTGCAAAGTCATCGTGATACCATGCACCAAAATCAAACTGTTGTAATTCTGCTAGAGTGAAGCTGTCTACTCTGCCAGAACCATTGCTACATCGGTCTATAGTATGGTCGTGAATGACCACTAATTGACCATCTTTGGTTGGCTGTATATCAATTTCTATCCATTTCAGTCCCGACTCGATCGCAGCCAAGATGCTGGCTTTGGTATTTTCAGGGTAATGTCCAGACAGCCCTCGATGACCAACAATGTTTGTTTGCATAGTAAATGTCCATTGGTTATTAATTGGATAAGTAGTGGTTAATCGAATAAGATATTTTTAACCGAGCACTTAGTTGGCTATCATCAGATCGACCTTGTTGTTATGACATAAAGTGATGAGTTGTTGGTTAGCTTGGTCGATAAATACTCGATCTATTTCGTTCAGTTGAGCACTGACGATAGGCGCATAGCGAGTCAGTTTACTTTGATCAACAACTAACCAGCATTGGCTACTTTGGCTGATGATTGCCCGAGTCAGTGACGCCTCATCTGGAGTGAAATCTAGCAATTGACCTTGTTGATCGGTATTTAAGCCACCGACGCCAAAGATGCCTATTTTTATATTGAATTGACGATAAAAATCCGTTGCTGTTTCGCCTACCGTATCCTCATCTGAAGGTCTGACAATACCGCCCGCTAAATAAACCTCAATGTTATGATTACGGCTTAACGTAAGGGCAGCATTGATATTATTGGTCACGACGGTCAGTCCTGGATGATCTAACAAAGCATGAGCGACTTGCTTAGGCGTCGTACCGATACCTAAGAAAATACTGCAGCCTTTAGGAATTTCCCGTACGACACTTTGCGCGATACCTTGCTTCGCTGCGACGTTTTCTAATTCACGCTTGCTAAAAGACAGATTATCATTGTCACTAGGCAGTGAAATACCACCATGGACTCGGCGCACTAAACCTTTATCACTTAATTCGTTCATGTCTTTACGAATGGTTTGCACTGACACGTTAAATTTATCTGACAATAGAGAGCTAGACAACACGCCGTGAACTTGTTGTACATAGCTCAATATCTGTTTCTGTCTTACCGATAAAGTGACTAGATTGACCATTAGACGCTATTTATCCTGCACGTTGTAAAGGGGCTTGACTAGCAATGCGTTTACCTTGGCTGTCAAACAAATGTAAGTTTTTAGCCGCTACACCAAGAGATAATGCTTGTTTTAGATCGAACGGGTACTCAGGTGTGACTGCAATTACAGGTTGCCCCTGAAATCGACCATGAACCAACTGATTCGGTCCTAATGGCTCAATGACACTAATTTTAATAGAGAGGGCTAACCCTTCAGAAAACGTGCTAGTTTCTATGTGCTCAGGTCTTACTCCCAAGGTTATATTTTGATCTTTTAAATAGGCATAATTGGCTAACGTTAATTCTTGATCGCCAATTACAAGCTTGCCTCTGCGTATTTCAGCAGTAAAAAAATTCATAGCCGGACTGCCCATAAAACTTGCAACAAATTTACTAGCAGGTTGGTGATAGACTTCTGAAGGAGTGCCGATTTGTTCAATTTCACCTAGATTAAGTACCACGATCCTATCGGCTAATGTCATAGCTTCAACTTGATCGTGAGTAACATAAACACTGGTTACCGCCAATTCACGTTGTAATTTTTTAATTTGCAAACGCATGTGAGCTCTAAGGGAAGCATCCAAGTTTGATAGAGGCTCATCAAACAAAAACAGTTGTGGATCTCGTACTATCGCTCTGCCCATCGCTACACGCTGTCTTTGTCCGCCAGACAATTTAGATGGCTTTCTGTCCAAATAGGCGTCAATTTTTAGAGTCTTAGCTACTTGTTGAATTTTCTGTTCAATCGTTGCTTTATCCACGCCACGATTCTTTAATCCATAAGCAAGGTTATTATAAACACTCATATGTGGATAAAGTGCATAGTTTTGGAATACCATAGCTATATCACGTTCAGCTGGTTTTATGCTGTCAACTCGACGGCCATTTAAGTGAAGTTCCCCACCGGTAATCGCTTCTAGCCCAGCGATTGAACGTAGAATAGAAGATTTACCACACCCGGATGGTCCCACCAAGACGATAAATTCACCTTTTTCGATGCTAAGGTCAATCCCTTTGATGGCTTGATGACCGTTTTCATAGGTTTTTACTAATTTTTGTATGTTTAACATTGTGATTCCTTTGTTCTGTGTAGAACAAGTTAAATTGAGGTTATTTCTCGCTTTCTACCAAGCCTTTAACAAACCAGCGTTGGAAAATTATGACCACCAGTACAGGAGGAAGCATGGCGAGTATCACCATGGCAAAGGCATAGTTATATTGAGGTTTTGGTGTTTCGTTAATGTTGCTAAGAATCTGCTTTATTCCCATAACGATAGTGCTGTAGCTTTCATCAGTCGTCATCATGATTGGCCATAAATACTGATTCCAGCCAACAATAAACATAATGATAAAAATCGCAGCCATCATGGTTTTAGATAGTGGTAGTAAAATATCAATGAAGAAGCGTACCGGTCCTGCGTTATCCAGTTGGGCGGCTTCAAGTAACTCATCAGGAATGGTTTTGAAAAATTGACGAAAGAAAAAGGTAGCCGTTGCAGAAGCGATAAGTGGAATAATCAAGCCAGAGAAACTATTTAACATACCCAAGCTCGATACCACTTCGTAAGATGGGATAATGCGAACTTCAAGTGGCAAAAGTAGGGTGATAAAAATTAGCCAGAACCACGCGGATGCGTAAGGTAATCTAAAATAAACCAACGCATAGGCGGCGAACATTGAGATAACAATTTTTCCGGCAGCAAAGCCAAAGCCCATAATAAATGAATTGATAATCATAGATTTAGCCGTGACGTTGTTTGAAAAGCCCTGACTTTTTGTCCATGCTTGTTGGTATACATCGACCATTTTATCACCTGGCCAGAATTTTAGACCATCCGTTAATATACTGGCTGATTCGTGGGTGGAACTGGCAAATATCAACCATATCGGCAACAGCATAATTAATGCGCCCAATAGTAAGATAAGATGATCACTCCAGTGATTTGATTTCATGTGTTTTTCCTTTAATAACTCAGATATTAATTGGTGCCAGTGTTAATGAGTACAGATGAGAAGCGGTACAGACGTTAACTCGCACCAATTTAGTAGTGAACGCGTTTTTCAACGAATCTGAACTGCAAAAATGTCAAAAATAATACCAACAGCAGAAGAATGACTGATTGAGCAGAACTCCCGCCTAGATCAGCGCCAACGAAGCCATCTGAGAATACTTTATAAACGAGTGATGTTGTTGAGCCTCCAGGGCCACCGGCTGTCATGGTGTCAATAACGCCGAACGTATCAAAAAAGGCGTAAGTCATATTAATTACCAGCAAGAAGAAGCCTGTAGGGGCCAAAAGAGGAAAAGTGATCGTCCAGAAGCGTCTAATATCACTTTCACAATCTAGTGTGGCGGCTTCTCTCACTGCGTAAGAGATAGACTGTAAACCGGCAAGAAAGTAGACAAAATTCACCGAAATCTGCTTCCATACTGACACTATAATTAAGATAAAAGTGGCTTGAGTTGAATTGGTTTGATAACTGAAGTCGTATCCAATTCGTTGGAAAAAATCGACAAACAGGCCAATGTTTGGATTAAAAATAAAGTAACCCATAATCCCTGCAACGGCAGGTGCCACTGCATAAACCCACGTTAACGTTACGCGATAAATGCTTTGTCCATGAATGATTTTGTCGGCTTTAACCGCTAATAGCAGCGCTAAAGCTAACGAACAAAATGAGACAATAATCGAGAAAAACAAGGTAAAGCCTACCGACTTTAAATACTCAGTAGATGAAAAAATCATCTGGTAGTTTTCAAACCAAACAAATTCAGACGACATTCCCCAAGGGTCTTCGAGCATAAATGAAAGGTATACCGCTTTGGCGGCAGGATAAACAAAGAAAATAGCGATAATGACTATTTGCGGCGCCAAAAGAAGATATGGCAAAGGAGAGTGTCGAAAATGTTGGCGACGTTCCACAAGAATACCTATTGATATTAAATTGAAAATAATAAAAAACCCCAACAGCAGCCGCTGTTGGGGCAGGGCTTAATTACTTAACTGTACGAGCAAAACGTTTAAGCAATTGTTGCGCTTCGACATTGATTTTCTCGAGGCTCTCGTCTACTTCAGACTCACCAGAAAACATTTTGTCGGTTTCGCGATAAATCACTTCACGAATCTGTGGGTAAAAGCCTAAACGATAACCTTTAGTCCATTCTCCACCCGACAAACTAAGCTGCTGTACACCAACTTCTGCATCAGGGCTTTGTTGGTAGTAACCCGATTGTTTAGTAAGTTCGTATGCAGCGTTAGTAACAGGTACATAGCCAGTTGTTTTATGCCAGTACATTTGTACTTCAGGGCTGGTCAAGTAATTGAAGAATGAGGCAACCGCTTTATCTTGGCCTTTTTCGTGGCCTGAAAGAGCAAACAACGCCGCTCCACCGATGAAGGTTACTCCCGGTTTATCGTTTACCGATTTCCAATAAGGAAGGAAAGTTGTGCCTAGATTGAAATCAACACGTTCTTTTAATCCACCAAAAGAACCCGAAGAACCAATCCACATTGCTACGTCTTTTTGTTCGAATGGAGTTTGGTTCGCAGCCCAATCTTTACCGTAATATTTGTAGTAACCTTTGTCTGACCACTCTTTCATTTTAGAGAAGTGCATCTTAAGGTTTTTGGTGTTGTACATTATTTTTGTCGCTGGGCCATCAAAACCGTTATTTTTATCGGCTAACTGTTGGTTATGGCGCGATTTAAAGTTTTCAAAAAAGATCCAAGGGGTGTGCGATTGAGAGAATGCCGCATGGCCTTTTTGTTTTAACTTTTCTGCGACTACTTCCATGTCTTCATAAGTTTTTGGAACGTCAACACCCGCTTCATTTAACATATCTTTGTTGTAATAAAGAACAGGAGTAGAGCTGTTAAATGGCATTCCTACCATTTTTCCTGCACTGTCAGCGTAGAAATTTCTTACACCAGACAAGTAAGATGCAGAGTCAAACTGGTAACCAGATTCAATCATCACGTCTTGTACTGGTTTTGCGACACCTTTTGCGTTCATTATGGTCGCTGCACCAGCATCAAATACTTGTAAGATGTTTGGCGCTTCATTGGCACGATAGGCGGCGATGCCTGCTGTTAACGTTTCTGTATAAGTACCTTTATATACCGGTACTAATTTGTAATCTGACTGTGACGCGTTAAAATCCGTCGCAATTTTATTGACAGTTTCTCCAAGTTGTCCACCCATTGCATGCCACCAAGTGATTTCAGTTGCTGCAAATGCGCTACCGGTTACGGTTGCCGAAAGTAGCCCAGCTAGCCATATTTTTTTCATTTTTATTTCCCTTGTTTATGAAAAATCGTTCGTACAACCCAGTTTTATGTGTTGTGGGTTTCGAGCGAACGCGTTGGTGTTTCGCTTGGGGTCTATAATCGAGTCAAAACATGACATTTATGTTTCGCTCGAATTTAACTTTAATGAATGATTTGTGTCTAAACGATGGCAGGCATGAGTGAAATTGACTATATTTCAGAGCTTGAGACCAAGAGCGGTGAGGTAAACGGTATCTATAAAAACTTAAGCTGATATAATCTGTTATCAATTTTTATGACTTTGATTTTAATTATATAGCTTCCTATTATGGCCAAACGCTCCGCAATAATTACTATGACTTCCTATGGAATTTATTCAACATGGGATTCTAAATCTAAACAATTACCTAAAATATTAGACTTCACCACGGAGGTTCCTGCCGAGGTAGATATTGAATTTGGTTTTATACTCAATATCAAAAAAGCGAAAGGTAAAAAAATTCATTTTTGTATTTATCATCCAGGTATTAGTTCTGACGAGGGAGAGGTGATGGCGCCTTTTTCTGGCCAGGAACATATTAATAATAACGACTGGGATTTTTATTTAGGCGATACTATTTGGTTGCCGATTGAAAATAAACTAGGCCCTTGGCGGATGGTGGTGGAATTAGAAGGCCAAGTGGTGGCAGAAAAAATTTTTAATTTGTATGCAAAAGATGAAGGACAATTTTGGAAAAATAGAGGTTTCTAATCAATTAAATTTGGTAGGCTTTAAACCGCCTCTTAATTTTTATGGTTGATACATATTTCATTCATAAATACGAAAAAAGCCCATACAGTAGTATGGGCTTTTTTACCAAATTGGTGCTCGCTACTGGACTCGAACCAGTGACACCTTGCATGTCATGCAAGTACTCTAACCAACTGAGCTAAGCGAGCTTCTTGTTTGAACGAGATGAATATTAACGATTCACGCAGCGTAGTTCAAGTATATTTTTCATATAGTTGAACTGTATGGTCGCAATATCGCCACTATGGCTAAATATGCGGCACATCGTCATAAATCAAGGTTAGTTTTAGATGGTTTTCTATCAAAAAATACTTATATAAGTATGGATAATAGAAAAGTTGATCGCGTGTCGTTAATCCAATTATTCTTTCTGTTTCGTTTATGTTTACTGTAAGTATCCTTATTTCAGTCAAGAGCGATTCAGTTGATGTCTAAAACAAACTCCTTACCAGTAGTCGCGTGTTGCCTTTCTGCTTTTTGCTTCCCCATTCCTGCAATAGCGGATGTAAAACTGCCTTTTGTGTTACTCGAGTCTTTGGCAGAAAAAGAATTTGAATTTGGCCATTATTGGGTTAGTGAAAAGCTAGACGGAATTCGAGCTTTGTGGACAGGAAAAGAGTTACTCACTCGAAAAGGAAACAAAATTCATGCACCACAATGGTTTATTCAAAGCTTGCCTAATATTCAATTAGAAGGCGAGTTGTGGGCTGGAAGAGGTAACTTTGATAAAGTGCAAAATACCGTATTGGATCATAAACCCAATGAGCAACAATGGGCTAACATTCGTTATATGTTGTTTGACATTCCTAATGGAGATGCAAATTTTAAACAACGTTATCAAAAGTTGTTTGCGGTTGTTGAGGCTTTACAAGTTAATCATGTAGGGCTGATTATTCAAGCTCCTGTTCTCTCCCATGATGCGTTAGTAGAACGGCTCGAAAATACTAATAAAACTGGGGGTGAGGGTTTAATGTTACGTAATGTCCATCAGCAGTCTAGTTCATTAATAAAACCGATCAAAATTAAAAAACATATGGACAGCGAAGGCAGCATAATTGGTTATAAACAAGGGAATGGAAAATATCAAGGTAAAGTCGGTGCGTTGATTGTTAAATTAGACGATGGACGGATTTTATCGATAGGGTCAGGGCTTACCGATTTATTGCGTTCTGAACCTCCAGCTTTAGGTGAGCGGATTACGTATCGTCACAATGGATTTACTAGTACAGGACTACCGAGGTTTGCCCGCTTTGTTCGGGTTAGGCAAGAAGAGTAACATTTGCCGGTTTTGTAGGACGTTGACTTTATGCCTACGTCCTATTTTATTATGGAGTTTGTGCTACTCGCTAGTTTGTGTCATTACCACGTGGTTTTGCTTATTAAGTTGTTATATCAATGCCTCAATTAGCGTGATGCAAACTGTAATTGAGTTGAAGGAGCTTGCTTGTGCATCCAACGTAGACGCAAACTCAACATAATTGCTGCACTGGTTAAACCAACAATAACCCCTAGCCAGTAGCCATATACACCCATTTTATCCACGATTAGATCTGTACTTGCTAAAATGTAGCCAGTAGGTAAGCCAAGTATCCAGTAGGCAACAAAGGTACATATAAATATAGCCTGCATGTCTTTATATCCTCGCAAAATGCCTCCACCAATAACTTGTATTGAATCAGTTATTTGATATATCGCGGCGATAATTAATAATTGAGTAGCGATGATAATAACCGAAGGATCAGAGGTATAAAGGGCTGATATTTGGTCTCTTAGTACGATCGTTAGAATACCGGTCACGACAGAACAGGCAATACCTAAGATTAAAGCAACATGAGAGGTTACTTTTGCACCATCGGTATTTTCTTGTCCTAAGCGATGTCCAACTTGAATGCTTGCTGCAACGCTAATACTTAACGGTATCATGAATACCAGCGATGAAAAGTTAATGGCCACTTGGTGTGCTGCAACCACTGTTGCTCCAAGTGGAGCGACTAGAAGTGCAATTACGGCAAATAATGTTACTTCAAAAAATAATGCTAAAGCGACAGGTAAACCCAGCTTGAACAATCGAATTTGTGCTGACCAATCTGCCATATAAATAGTCGCAAATAGTTTGACTTGTTTGAGTCTAGACGAAACTAAAATATAGATCAGCATAGAGAAAAACATAAGCCAATAGACAATCGCTGTTGCAACCCCGCAACCAACACCACCCAATGCTGGCATGCCGAGTTCGCCATAAACAAATGCCCAGTTGAGAGGAATGTTTGCCGACAAACCTATAAATCCGATAATCATAGCCGGCTTTGTTACTGCCATGCCATCGGTGAACGATCTTAATGCTTGATAAAGTAAGAATGCAGGAATGGCCCACATCATGGCATGGATATAACCGATGGTTTTTTCCGCTAAAATGGGTTCTACCTCCATAGCGGTTAAAATTGATTCGGTTTGAAATAGCACTAACAGGGTTGGTGCAACCAAGAATAGTGCCATCCAAAACCCTTGGAAAATTTCCATAGGCACTTGCTGTGTTTTATTGGCTCCGTTTAGTTGTGCAACGATTGGTACTAGAGCCATTAATAACCCCATACCAAACAGAATGGTAGGAAACCAAATACTTGAAGCGACGGCGACGGCGGCCATATCTGTCGCACTCACACCGCCAGCCATTACGGTATCAACGAAACCCATGCCGGTCTGTGCTATTGAAGCCAGTAGCACAGGCGTCGCTAATGAGACTAATTTTTTTGCTTCGTTTTTGTAACTGTGCAAATGTTTTTCTCCAAATTACATTTATAACGTCAACTAACTGGCTGACATGATAAAGAAATGTCATCATTAGCACCATACATATCATCATTTACTCGTATTTAAGGATCTTAATGTTTACAGGAATCGTAGCCGGTACCGCTAAAGTGATAGAAATAAACAAGAAACAGGCATTTCAAACTCACGTTCTGCACTTGGCAGAAGATATGTTGGCGGGTTTATCGATAGGAGCATCGGTTGCTCACAATGGTTGTTGTCTAACGGTTACAAAGATTGATGGCCCGTTAGTTTCATTCGATTTGATGCAAGCAACCTTGCAATACACTAACCTTGGGTTATTACAACAAGGCGATCAAGTTAATATTGAGCGAGCAGCCAAATTTGGCGACGAAATTGGCGGGCATAATATGTCGGGCCATATAACGTTAACCGCACAAATTACTGATATAGAAACCACCGCCAATAATAGAACGATTTGGTTTCAATTGCCTGAAAATAAAATCAAATATGTTTTAGATAAAGGTTATATCGGTATTGATGGTTGTTCATTAACTATCGGAAAAGTCGTAAATAATCAGTTTTGTGTGCATTTAATACCAGAAACGTTGACGCGAACTCTGTTTGGACAAAGAGTGATTGGAGATAAAGTAAATATTGAATTTGATCCGCAAACTCAAGCAATCGTTGATACTGTGGAGCGTGTGTTGGCTCAGCAACTAGAAAATAGTATTTAAGCTAGTTCGGCTCGCCAGTTAGTGAACTCAGTATTTGCTCAGCTTGTGCAAGGTAATGCCCGCCAAATAAATTACAGTGGTTAAGAACATGATAAAGGTTATAAAGAGGCTTCCTTTCCACATAGCCAGTATCAACAGGAAGTATACTATTATAACCTTGGTAAAATTCTGGTTGGAAGTGAGTAAACCGTTCCGTCATGGCGAGATCGCATTCTCTGTCGCCCCAATAGCAGGCAGGATCATAGCAAACCGGGCCAAAAGGTGAGTTTGCCACATTACCAAATGCTAAGTTGCCGTGTAATAGCGATGGTTTAGGATTATGTTTGCATAGCTTTCGGTTTACTAAAAAGACGATATCGTCAATATTGCCAAAGCTTATGCCTTTTTCTGCTAGTAATTGTAGCTGCCAACCAATTCTTTGTTCGGAGAAAAAACGGCTCCATTTCTTATTCCAAGCGTTTGGTTGAACGATAGCTCCAATATAATTATCCTCATCGAATCCATATTCTTTTTGTTCGCTCCATTGGTGTAGAGTCGCTAATTGGATACCCAATTCATAACTCGACTTACTGTCTGTTAATGGTTTCGTTGGCAGGTAATTTAAAATAATGAAAGCGGTCTTTTTGCTATGACCAACATGAACTAGCTCTGGAATATAGATACTATTGGTTTTTCTTAATGCGCAGAGGTTATCTTGTTCGCTCTTATAGATTGCTAAAAAATCATCGGTGTTGCATTTGACGAAATAGCGCTGTTCTCCATCACTGATCATATAGCAGTCATTAATATCGCCACCATTCACTTTCTCTTTCTCGATGATTTTAAAATCAAACAGTAGGGTATCTGAAAGTTGTTTAGCTATTGCCTGCCACATATAAATCTCCTCATGCTTGAGTACAGATTACAACGGTTTAGAATAGTGTAACGTAATTAGCAGAAACCGCCTTGTGTTTAAGAGGTTTACTTGTTGATCAAGTGCAAACTATTGAAATTTGATTCGGCGTTTATTCGTTAGAAGTGGGTTGTTTGTTGTGCAAGCATCAACATAAACTTTGCTTTCTATCTAATCAATTAGTATGGTTTATACAGGCCATTTTAGGATGTTGTAAACCGATCAATTGGAGTGAATAAGTGGTTATAGATACCGATGGATACTTAGCGCTGATAGAGCACTTAACGTATAATTTAGATATATTTTCATCACGTAGTGACGACATAGGAGATGAGACCGTAGAGGATGTTGTTACTGACATGATGGCATCAAATATTATGGCAATTTTTGATCAAAATCCTGAGTTACATTCTAGTGTGCGCTTTAAGTTACTCAAAGAAGCGGATTTTGTTTTAGCAGATTTAGGGGAAGCGCTAGAGGGAGCATGGAAAAAGAAAGCGACCAATCAACAAATTGCTTTTTTGGATGAATATGTTGCTTTATTAAAAAACCTGTTTGATGGTGCGATAGGCCAATACGATTAATCGACCGTTCTAATTTGCCAAAATACCGATGCCCAATAGGGGTTATCCAGCCTAGAAATAATAACGCCTTTGGAAGTGGATGCATGCATGAATGCATAGTCGCCTAAATAAATCCCAACATGCCGTTGTTTCCGACCAGTTTTAAAGAAGACTAAATCACCACTTTTAGCTTTAGACAATGAAATTTCTGCTCCTAACTTACTTTGTTGGTAGGTTGTTCTCGGTAATGACTTATTATGAGATTCTAACATTACTGCTTGAACAAATGCAGAACAATCCACTCCATTAGTACTCGAACCTCCATATTTATATGGCGTACCTTGCCAAGTATTATATGGGTTAACGAATACAATATTATTAGATTGGCTCAATATGGAGTGAGCTGATTTCGAATTTTTTTGTTTTGATGGATCAGTCAACACCTTATTACTAGAACAAGCAGATAAGATGAACGCAAAGTAGATTATAATGCTGATTTTTAATGTTTTTTTCATGATTTAAAGCCAAAATAGCAGAGTTTGTCGTTTGTAATGTTAGTAATATAATTGTCATATTGACCATATATTATGCGTAGCAAATCACATTTGAGCTTATTGGATAACTTATGGTTAAGGCTAGCAAAGAACACGGTTCGATTTCGCTTATTCAAGCAATGGTTACTATCTTTATTTCGTTTTTTATATTAGTCATGGTCCAGTCGTACAGCAGCAAATTAGCTATGGACGATATAGGTAAAGAATTTAACAAGTTATCCAAACAAGCTTTGCCTCTATCCACCAATAATGCCCAAATTATCCAGAATGTGCTAGAGCAAATTAAAGTACTCAATGCAGGCTTAAATACTCATTCACTTGATGAACTTAAAAACACTATAACTTTGTATCATTCATTGTCAGAACAAATTGACTTCATTCTTGATGAATTACAGCAAATTTCTAAACAGTATGGACACGCTTTAACCAAAGATCAAAGTGCAAGTTTAGTTGATTTTTTACAACAACTAAAACAACGTTCCACGACGATTCTAGATGCACAAAATCAGTCAATTGCAACAGAATTAAAAATAGAACAGTTACGCGATTCTTTTCGCTATGGTTCTGCATCTATTGGGCCAGAAATGACACGAATTGCATCCTTCCTTGTACAAGATAATTCTGAGGCGTACGACGCTGCTAATCGTTTTTCATCGCAATCTGGTGACATTGAGCGTGCATTTGTTCTCCTTACGGTAGAGAACAGTTACGAAAAAGCACTCAAGCAATATAAAGAAATGAGAAGCCGTAAAGCGGGGATAGATCTTGCATTTAGTGATTTTTCCGATTGGTATCCTGAAATCAGTGAATTTTCTAGTTTGGTTATGCCTTTTAACATGGTAACGGAAGGTTTTGAAGAGGAGGGGATATTATCACTTATTCTAACTAGGTTAAAAATAGTTGAAGCGCAAACTGCTGACTTAAAGGCTGTAACAGCGTTATCTGATCAACTTATTGATTTACTCAATGACATTTCATATCAAAGTGCGCAAATGATAGATAATAGTCAAATGACTGTTACTAATGCCATGCAACATATTGTTCAATTGATTGTTATCTTTGCCATTGTTTTAGGTGTCTTCATTCTGTTTTCCGGTCTTTTATTGCGTTCTTGGATCGGTAAAGGGCTGAGCAATGTAACTCAACATATGGCCAGTGTAACGGAACATAATTTGGCTGAATTCGCTCAGACTGAAGGGCCTAGGGAAATAAAACAGATTGCCACTCAATTAAATCGGATAATAGAGTCGACCAATGATTCACTATCGATTGTAGTAAATAACTGTGAACTTCTTTATTCTTCTGCTGATCATACCCACACTGCAGCAGAAAATGCCAATCAAAATTTAGAAATACAGAATAAAGCGTTGATGGATATATCGGCAACGTTAGAGCAGTTACAAGGATCAGTACAAGAGATCAATAAAATAACCAATGAATTGTTTATTGAATCAGGCTCTGCGACTAAAGCAACCTTACAAGGTATTGAAGTAATAGAAATAAATAATGAACGTCTTCGAACTTTAGAACTAACTTTGCAGCAAAATGAAACGTTAACGAACCATCTTGATTCCAACGTAGCACAAATTGCTGAGATGGTTGATTTAATAAGTGGTATTGCTGATAGCACTAATTTGCTTGCCTTAAATGCAGCAATTGAAGCTGCAAGAGCAGGTGAACATGGAAGAGGGTTTGCGGTGGTAGCAGATGAAGTTCGTAAGTTGGCGACTGGAACAAGTATTCAAACTGAGAACATCAGAAAAATGATGGCGCAGTTGGTGAAGTCGGTGGAAGTTTCCCAACAATCAGTCTTAAATAGTAGAGAAGAGATGAATCACGCTAGCCAATCAAATCAACAAGTGACACAAGTTTTTGCTGATATTCAACATGTCGTTGATCATATTAGTAATAAGCTTGAGCAGGTATCTATCGCGACAGATGAGCAAGAACAAGCTAGCAAAAATGTTAATTTGAGCTTAAATGAGATTAATGAACAAGGAAACAAAACTCTTGGTCATTTGCATTCAATGGTAAAGTGTTCTCAAGAAGTGAGTAATATCGTTGTGCAACAGAAAAAAATACTAAACAAGTACTCTTTATAAAAGCCAAATGACATGAGTAATCAAATAATAGTTATGTAGTCAAATAATGGTTATGTAGTCAAATAATGGTTATGTAGTCAAATAATGATTACGTAGCATGAATATAATAATAATTAAGCACGCTCTGGCTAATCATTGATAAAGCAGAGCGTGCTTACTGTTCATTTCTAGGAGTGAAGTAAAAATTAATCCTTTTTCCTTGAAAAGATAGTCCATTCCTTAAGAATTTCGCTGGTATAACCCACAACTGTTGCTACTACCCGTCGATTTAACGAATGTGATAACTCTGTTTCTCCTTCTGCAACCAGTACAGAATCACCAAAACCAACGATTTTTATTCGATCTGCGCTTACACCAGCATTAATCAAACTTGCCATAACGTTATTTGCACGACGTTCGGAAAGATTAAGATTATAGCTAGAGTTGCCCACTTTACTAGCATATCCTTGTAATTCGATAGACGTTCCTGAGTAACGATTTAGGAAGTCCGCTAAGCGGCGAATTTCAGAAATGTAGGCAGCGCTTACCTCATCTGAATCGTTTTCAAATAATATTTTTAGGTCAAATTCGCTGGATGCGTTGACGGTTTCACCGCATCCATAATTGGTTATTTCTGCTCCAATGATGGTGTCTGGGCATTTATCACGAGCGTTGATCACGCCATCGCTATCATCATCACGCAAATCGGCAATTTGGTCTGCGTTAGGTGTGGCAATATATTGATACTTATCATCTGCGTGCACCGAAAAGACCAAACTAGCGGCTAGCAGAGACAGTAGAGTGTTAGAATGTTTCATTTTATCTCTCCTTAATAATCCGCTGGTTGGTTCCACTCATATGCAGTGTCTACCAATAATGAATCTAATAAAATCCCACAGGCATTAAGCACTCGGTATTTCGAATATTGTTCTTCATAATGTGCGGTTAAGTACTCTTTTCGCGCTTCGAACAGTTCATTTTCTGTATTCAATACATCCAACAAAGTACGTTGTCCAATTCTGTACTGCTTTTCGTAAGCAATTGCGGTATCGGAAGCGGAATCAACATGGTCAGCGAGAAATTCTTTTTGTTGTAAGGTTAAATCAAGTGCACTCCACGCCAGACGCAAGCTTTCTGCTAGTTGACGATGAGAGCTATCACGCAAATCTTTGGCTTTATTTAACTGATAAGCCATATTATCCTGTTGAGCAGAATCGGAGCCGCCATTGTAAAGGTTGTACCGCATCCTTAACATCGCTGATAGTTCGTCTCTTTGTCCTTCATCACCGTCTGCATCATCATACCAAGCTTGTGAGGCTTCAATGGTAAAGGTTGGATAATTGGTTGCTTTAGACTGGTCGTATTGATACTTAGCGGCTTCAACATCGGCTGCAGCTATCTTAATTACCGGGTGATATTTTTCGGCAATTTGTTTGGCTTCTGCTAGAGACAGAGGAAGTGCATCTTGGTTTGCTCTAGGAAAAACGAGATCTTTAGGTAATTCACCAACAATACGAGTAAATTGAGTCTGTGTATCGAAAATATTATTTTGTGCGGCGAGTAGATTACTGTGCGCGTTGGCTAAACGTGCTTCCACCTGCGATAAGTCGGCAGTTGAACCAATTCCGGACTCGACGCGACGTTTAATGTCACTATAGATGCTTTTGTGAATCTCAAGGTTAGCTTTTGATAAGTTTAATACTTCCTCTGCTTTGACTACATCGAGATAAACACTGACCACTTCTAATGCCTTGTCTTGTGCGTCAGAATTTAATTGATAACGCATAGATTCCGCTTCGGCAGCTGTTCTATCCATATCATTAAGTGTCGCTGACCCATCCCACAGCAATTGAGTAATACTGATAGTTGCATCTTTACGCGTTAGTTCTGTCGAATCACCAGCTGTCGGATTTATCTTTTCATAACCAATTCCGGCATCGAGATCGACGGTTGGCAGATAGTTACCTCCAGAAGATCGGCGTGTCTCAACATAGCTTTTATATTCGTTAAATGCGCTCTTTATTTCGGGGTTTGAAGTAAGAGTTACGGCTACTGCTTGCTCTAATGATTGGCTATATACCGGTAAACTTAACGCTATGCAGCATGATAGAGTTGCCAAACGAAGTCTTTTCAAAATCTACGTCTCCTAAATTTGAATACGTGCATTTTAAACATACAAAATAGTACTTGATTCAAAGATAGTAGCACAGTTTGTCAATTCTTAGTAACATTTTGAATTAATACAAATTTAACTGAAAATTGGTTGTGTTGTATGTTTAGATACGATGTTTATCATAGTTAACAATTATATCAGTATTACATAGCGTTTTTTGTAAGGTTTTGTTACCAAAACCTGTACTTTTAGTTGCCGCAATATTAGTGAATGCGTATAACATCGATTAACTCTTAAAGCTGTTCTGAATAGTTACAAAACTTTACAAGCGAATCCTTTTAGATAAAACCCTTCAGGGTAGGCCGTATCAACTAAGTGATCGGCAGCTTGTTCAAACCGTTCTATAAATTTCACTGTTCTACCTGAATCGACCGCTGCATCAGCAATGATTTTTTGGAACAGTTCGGTGGTCATCAAACCTGAACATGAGTAAGTTAGTAATACGCCGCCAGGTTTGAGTATCTGCATTGCTAACATATTAATGTCTTTATACCCTTTAGCACCGGAGGTGATATTTTTCCGGCTGCTGATAAATTTGGGTGGGTCCATAATAACAACATCAAATTTAGTGCCTTGATCTCGATATTCTCGTAGTAATTTGAATACATCTGCGTTGAGAAAAACAGCACGTTTCTTGCTGATATCAAAATCATTTAGCAAGGCATTCTGTTTTGCTGTATCAAGAGCCGGTTGAGATACGTCAGCATTAATTACCCTTTTCGCGCCACCTTTTAGTGCATATAAGCCAAACCCACCAGTGTAAGAAAAGCAGTTTAGTACTTCTTTATCATTAACGTATTTCATTGAGCGTTGGCGACTATCACGTTGATCTAAATAAAAGCCGGTTTTATGTCCATTAACGATATCAACATTGATTTTCACACCATTTTCTTCAATTTCAACGACTTTTGGTGGCATTTCGCCATGCAAAACTCCAGTAATTTGAGGTAAACCTTCTTTATCACGCACAGCGACATCTGAACGTTCATAGATATGACAATCAGGGAAACATGACACTAAAGCTTCGACAAGTTGTGCTTTGTTAAATTCGGCCCCAGCACTGAGTAATTGGCAAACGAGGTAGTTTTGGTATTTGTCGATAGTGACCCCTGGCAAACCATCGGATTCTGCAGCGATAAGTCGAAACCCGGTTAAACCATCGCGTGCGATGACCTCTTGTCTAATTAGCAATGCTTGCTGTATTCGTTTAACAAAAAATTGTGCATCTATTTGCTGTTTGTCAAAACTCCACACTCGAGCACGTATCTGAGACTCCGGTGAGTAAGCAGCTTTAGCTAACCATTCGCCATTGTGCGCATGTACATTAACGGTTTCTCCTGGTTGTGGGTCTCCCTCTACTCTCATCACTCCACGGGAAAAGACCCATGGATGTTTGCGTCGTAGTGATTTGTCTCGGCCTTTTTCAAGGTAGATTGCTGCTGTCATGGTTTTGCCTAGTAATGATGAGAGTGCAATATTGTGGGGAATTGTATAGTTAAAATCAACCTCCAAATAAACGCGGTATGACAAATTTATTTCTAGTGAGTAATAATTGCTAACTTAGTTTGATCACATAATTAATATTTATCGATATCAAAGTATCTTATCAACTAGGTAATATGAACACTTAGTTTATTGATGCTGTTGGTTTATTAATCGGCAACCGTGGTACAAGAGTTTACAGGCATATAGAAGTTAACAAGTATACAAGACAGAACCATTTTACAGGAGTTATCGTTATGACTAGAACTTGCGTTAAATTTGTTGTATCAGGCTTTGTTCAAGGGGTAGGGTTTAGGTTTCACACGTGCCATGAAGGTAATAAAAGAGGCTTAACAGGCTATGCACGAAACTTAGACAACGGTGACGTTGAAGTGGTTGCTTGTGGAGAGCAGGGTGCTCTAGAGTCGCTAGACCAATGGTTGCAACAAGGACCGACAACGTCCAGAGTCGATAAGGTGATTTCACAACCCGTGGAATTTAAAGCTTATCAAGGGTTTCAAGTATTATATTGATAGTGATATCTTGTTCAGCTGTGTCATTACTAGGTTGAACTACAAAGTTAGGCTGAACTACAAACATTTTGCCGGCTTAGGCAAACCTGCTAGTTTGGTTGCTTGTTTGGCGGGGCCTTTTCTAAACAGAGTAAATAAATATTTACTACTGCCTTTTTCGGGGCCATGTTCTTTTGCCATCGCTTTAACTAGCATTCTTATTGCCGGGGAGGTATTAAATTCTGCATAGAATTTGCGCACGAAATAGATAACTTCTAAATGAGCTTCAGTTAATTCTATACCTTCTTGTTCGGCTAAAGTGGCCACCATACCGCTTTCCCATTCAGAAAAATTAAGTAAGTAACCTTCATTATCGGTCTGGATTTGTTTTCCGTTATATTCAAACATTATTTTTTAGACTTATTTTTGTGGAATCAAGTTGCATTTAATTGGGCCTAAGATACCGTTTTTCTTACCAATAAAAAAGCCCAGACAATTATCTGGGCTTAGTAAAAGCAAATTTATTTAGTTGATTTGCATTTAGTCGTCGTTCATAAAGCCTAGAATGCTTAGAAGACTAATAAACAAGTTGTAAATAGACACGTACAAGGTAACCGTTGCAGAAATATAGTTCGTTTCGCCACCACGTATAATTTGTTGGGTAGTCAACAAAATTGCGCCAGTTGAGAACAAAATAAACATACCGCTCATCGCTAGATAAAGCGCTGGCATTTGTAGGAATATGTTGGCAACCATTGCGATTACAATCACAACAAAACCAGCCATCATCATACCATTTAAGAATGATAAATCACGTTTAGTAGTTAATGCATAAGCTGAGGCTCCCATAAAGGCAAGCGCTGTGCCTCCTAGTGCGGTTACGACCACGTCACCCATACCTGCACCAATATAGGCATTTAGGATTGGACCGATGGTATAACCCAAGAAACCAGTAAACAGAAATGTGAATACAAGTCCCATGCTGTTATTGCGGTTCTTTTCAGTTAGGAAAAGTAGGCCATAGAAACCAACCAGCATTACAATTAAACCAGGACGCGGTAAGGCGAGTGCCATTGAGGTTGCGGCAACAATCGCTGACCACACTAATGTCAGAGACAGTAGAAAATAGGTATTACGTAATACTTTGTTTGTTTGAATAACACTTTGTTGCGTTGTAGACGAACGCGACGCTAATGGACTGTTCATAATCTTCCTCAAAGGTAACTGACTAATTAGTTATTTAGTCTATATCTTGGGATAAAAGTTTCAACTTTCAACCCTTGGCATAATTAAGTATATAAAAAAACGCGTTAAATTATAAAGATAGTATCAATCTAGATGTAACAAATTGTAAATTATGCTTCCAATTTAACCGCGTTAAATATCCAATCTAACAGGTTTAAACATTCAATTTAATCGTTTTAAATAAAAGAGGCGACCATGGTCGCCTCTTTTATCGGTATTGTTAGATTTTATTAACTGATGATTTAGTGGCTTAAAATCTGACTTAAGAAGTTTTGTGTCCGATCTGACTGCGGGTTATCAAAGAACTCAATTGGATTGTTTTCTTCTATGATTTCCCCTGCATCCATGAAAATAACTCTATCTGCTACTTCTTTAGCAAACCCCATTTCATGAGTTACACAAAGCATGGTCATACCTTCGTCTGCTAGCTCTACCATAACATCAAGTACTTCTCTTACCATTTCTGGGTCAAGTGCTGATGTTGGCTCATCGAACAACATAATTTGCGGATTCATACAAAGAGAACGAGCAATGGCCACACGCTGTTGTTGACCGCCAGATAATTGGCCCGGATATTTGTCAGCTTGATCTGGAATTTTTACGCGTTCAAGGTATTTCATCGCAATTTCTTCTGCTTCTTCTTTAGGCATCTTCTTCACCCAAATAGGAGCCAACGTACAGTTCTCTAACACTGTAAGGTGTGGAAATAGATTAAAGTGCTGAAAACACATACCAACTTCACGACGAACGGCTTCGATATTTTTTAAATCTTCAGTCAGTTCGTTACCTGCAACAATGATTTTACCTTGTTGATGCTCTTCTAAACGGTTAATACAACGAATCATCGTCGATTTTCCTGAACCAGAAGGGCCACAGATAACAATTTTTTCACCCTTTTTAACTTTTAAGTTTATGTCTTTCAGTACGTGGAAATCACCGTACCATTTGTTCATTTTTTTTAGTTTGATTACATAATCTTCTTGCTGCGTCATAATACGTCCTTGAATCTTTAGCTATCGTTTGTGGCCGGTATGTAGTTTGTTTTCAAGATATATCGAATATCTCGACATACTGAAGCAAAATACCCAGAACACTAACGCGACAAATACATAACTTTCTTTAGAAAAACCAAGCCATTCAGGGTCATTGTTGGCTGATTGACCGATACCGAGTACATCAAACATACCGATAATTAATACTAAGCTGGTATCTTTGAATAGACCGATGAAAGTGTTTACTATTGAAGGAATAGTGATTTTAAGAGCCTGTGGAAGCACGATTAAACCCACTTTCTTCCAGTAACCCAAACCCAAGGCGTCTGCAGCTTCATATTGCCCTTTCGGAATAGCTTGTAAGCCACCACGAATAACTTCTGCCATATAAGCTGAACTAAATAACACCACACCAATAAGTGCACGTACTAGCTTATCAGTTTCTGATCCTTGGGCAAGAAATAGCGGCAACATTACAGAGGCCATAAACAGCACGGTAATCAGTGGAACACCACGCCATATTTCTATATATACCGTACATATGCTTCGAATGATCGGCATGTCTGAACGACGTCCAAGAGCAAGTACAATACCAATTGGCAGCGAAACAATAATACCAACAAGCGCGATGATCAGTGTAACGAGCAAACCGCCCCACTTATGAGTGTCGACAACTTCTAACCCAAACACACCGCCGTAGAGTAGTGAGGCGATGATAAATGGATAAATGGCGATAAAAAACATCCATATCCACGTGCGCTTTGGTGTTTTCTCATAGACTAAAAGTCCAATGAATATAGCTAATGTTGCATAGAATAGGCGAGGGCGCCACAGCTCTTCGCTTGGATAAAATCCATACATGAACTGTTCCCAGCGAACACTGATAAATACCCAACATGCGCCTTCTCTAGAACACGCTTCACGAGTGGTTCCCACCCAATCAGCGTTAATAATAGCCCACTGAATAACGCCAGAAAAAAGGTTAAAAATTAAGTAAGCCAACACAAAGGTCAAAATGGTATTGAATGGACCATTGAACAAATTTTTTCTCAACCATCCTACAGCGCCAACAGTATTCGCCGGTGGTGGCAGACTTTCTTGAAATTGATGTACTTTCATATTATCTCTCCACCAATGCTACTTTGCGGTTGTAAACGTTCATCAAAGCTGAAGTTAACAAGCTTAGAGTTAGATAAACGCCCATGGTCATCGCTATAATTTCTATTGCTTGACCGGTTTGGTTTAATGTTGTCCCTGAGAAAACAGACACCAGATCAGGGTAGCCGATAGCCATCGCTAAAGATGAGTTTTTAGTTAGGTTTAAGTATTGGCTAGTAAGCGGTGGAATAATAATTCGCAGCGCTTGCGGGATAACAACAAGTTTTAGTGTTTTATTACGTGGCAAACCAAGCGACATAGCAGCTTCAGATTGTCCGTGATTGACCGCATTTATACCAGAGCGAACGATTTCGGCTATAAAAGACGCCGTATAAATACTTAAGGCAAAAAGCAGAGCCCCAAGTTCAGGAAGGATACTAATACCGCCTCTGAAGTTAAAACCTTTGAGGACAGGATAGTCTCCAGAAATAGGTGAGCCTGTTAAAAAGTAGACAATCATAGGAATAACAACACACAGAGTAATAGCAATACGCCACATTGGTGTTTGTTGTCCTGTGATTTTTTGTCGGTTTTTACCCCATATGTTAATGATTACAGTGAACACAATACCAAAAATCATCGATGCGATAACAAAGTTACTACCCGTTTCAAAAACAGGTGCAGGGAAATACAGCCCACGAACATTTAGGAATATTGCTTCACCTAAACTCATACTTTGTCTAGGGGATGGTAAGGTTTGCAACACAGCGAAATACCAGAAAAATATCTGTAGCAACAGTGGGATATTTCGAAATGTTTCAATATAGACAGCAGCCAAGCGGCTAACGAGCCAGTTTGACGACAGGCGAGCAATACCAATCGTAAATCCAAGTACCGTTGCGAAGGCGATACCGAGTACGGAAACAAGTGCCGTATTCAGAAGTCCGACGATAAATGTACGGCCATAAGAAAAGGTTTCATCATATTCAATAAGCGTGAGGCCAATCCCAAAGCCAGCTTCTTGATCTAAAAAACCAAAACCAGTAGCAATACCTCGTGCGTCGAGGTTGGTTAGGGCATTATTAACGATAGTATAGAAAAAATATACGAGAGCAGTGATTGCGACGACCTGAAAAACGACCGATCGAAAAGTGGGATTATACAGCAGGTTTGCGCTTTTTGGTGTCGGAGCGTCCGAATCCTGCGCTATTGTAGTGTTAGGCTTCATACAGCTATTAACCTCTAAATCCATATAACAAAGGGCGGCCTAAACCGCCCTTATTCAATTATTAATTCTAAAAAAGTGAATTAACGAATTGGTGGAGCATACATAAAGCCGCCTGCATTCCATAGTGCGTTAACACCACGAGATATTTGCAGAGGAGAACCTTTACCTACAGTACGTTCGAAGCTTTCACCGTAGTTACCGACTTGTTTGATGATTTGGTAACCCCAATCATCTGCAATACCTAAACCTTTACCTTTAGGACCATCTACACCAAGAATACGTTTTATGTTTGGATCAGATGACTTAAGCATTTCATCAGCATTGGTTGAAGTAATACCGTACTCTTCGGCGTTAATCATTGCGTTCAATGACCATTTTGCAATATTTAACCATTGGTCATCACCTTGACGAACCACTGGACCTAGAGGTTCTTTAGAAATGATTTCTGGCAATACTACCGCAGATGAAGGTTCAGCAAGATTCAAACGAAGGGCGTAAAGACCTGATTGGTCAGTAGTCAATACGTCACAGCGACCCGAATCGAAACCTGAAGAAGTTTGAGCCGCAGTATCAAATACTACTGGCTTGTAAGACATGCTGTTATTACGGAAGTAGTCAGCTAAGTTAAGTTCTGTTGTTGTACCAGATTGAACACAAACAGAAGCTCCATCTAGTTCTTTAACACTGGTTAGGCCTAGTTCTTTTTTAACCATGAAACCTTGACCATCGTAATAGTTTACGCCAGCAAAGTTTAACCCTAGAGCAGTATCACGATGAAGAGTCCAAGTAGTGTTACGGCTTAGCACATCAATTTCACCTGACTGAAGAGCAGTAAAGCGCTCTTTAGCGGTTAAAGGTACATATTTAACTTTAGTTTTATCGCCTAACACTGCGGCTGCGATGGCTTGACAGTATTCTACATCGATACCTTCCCATTCGCCTTTTGAGTTAGGGTTAGAAAATCCTGGTAGACCGGTTGATACACCACAACTAACAAAGCCTTGAGCTTTGACTTTTTCTAAAGTACTTTCTGCCGCTGATGCTGAGTGAGCCATTAATGCAGTAGAAGCTGCTACGACTGAAGCAATAATTGTAAGTTTATTCGCCATTTGTATCCTTCCTGTATAATCCATGTTGAACCAGGTGACACCTGATACAGTTCTTATATGTTATGTTATATGCATCGTTATATTTACTAATGCAGTTAGAACATCATTTACATCCGTTTGTAGGTCAAAAATTCTATTAATGAATGATTTGAAAAAGTATAGCTCAAAAAATTTGATTAACCGTACGATGTTTAGAATGACGAAATGTTGCGTGTTTGTAAATAGTGCAACAGTGCACAAGCATGGTGATTTAGAGTGATTTGTAGTAAAAAAGACGTGCTACTGGTTTTAAATTCTGATTTCTTAGTTATTATCGGAGTTCTAAACTGGTATGATGTATAAATTTGACAGTAAATAGTTATTTTTGTGCACAAAATGTTACTTCGAAGCACCAATTTGGATACCTGTGCCACTTTAGTGATATCTATTAGAAAAGGATTTATATGCAGTACTTTCCACTCTTTGTTGATTTGAACGATAAGCCTGTCCTGGTTGTAGGGGGAGGCGATGTAGCTAGCCGTAAGGTGGAAGCGTTGTTGCGAGCTAATGCTCGTGTCACTGTCGTTTCGCCAGAAGTGTCAACTTACCTCAAAGATTGCGCAGATAAGCAATTATTAGTTTGGTTTCAGTCTCAATATAGAGACGATTACACTGAGAATTTCATCCAAGTGTGGGCTACGACCAATAATCCTGATCTGAATCATCAGGTGCATAAAGATGCAAAAAAACGCGGTATACTTGTTAACGTAGTGGATGATAAACCTTATTGTGATTTTATTACGCCTTCAATGATTAATCGTGGCAAAGTTCAAATTGCCATATCCAGCGGAGGAGCATCACCTGTTTTGATTCGTAACTTACGAGAGAAAATCGAAAGTGTTTTACCGCAAAATACGGCCTTACTAACTGACTTTGCTTCTAGTAAACGATCCGATATAAAAAAAACGTATAAAACAGTAGATGAAAGGCGTCGGTTTTGGGAGGCTTTCTTTGCCAATCCAGAAGTAGAGCTAGCTGAAAATAAAGAAAATTTAGAGGTAATTTATACTTCTTATTTACAAAATAAATACACTGTTACAGTGTCACGATTTTGGGTTGAGTTTGGTGAAAATGTAGAGCTACTTTCTATTAGAACATTGCGCATAATGCAGCAGAGTGAATTGGTATTATACCCAGAGACGTGTCCGTATCCGTTTATTGATCTTTGTCGTAGAGATGCCGAGCGATTTATATACAAAAACAGTGATAATTTAGCTCAGATACTGGAAAAATATATTGATTCTGATTTAAAGAAGGTTTGCATATTTATTCCTAAAAACGGACTGAACGAAAATGAGTGGATGAAAAAGATGGCATCGAATGACACTTTATTGAGAATAGTTGATTAGTCAATCAACCGATAAAAGTCATACCTATTTAGGTGAAACAGTGACAGCAAATTTAATGACGCCTTCTACGAATGAATTTGTCGTTAGAAGGCGTTATGAGAACGTCAATTTTATTTCAAATTAAGGCCACATTAAGAGTAGGTATGTGGTGGATAAGTGGTAATTTAATCTCTAAAATTTTCGAATTGAAACGGCTGTCCCAACTCGGAATTTTTAATCAAAGCCATAGCACCTTGCAAGTCATCTCGTTTTTTACCCGTGACACGGACTTTGTCGCCTTGGATAGATGCCTGAACTTTGATTTTTGCATCTTTAATGGTTTTAACCACTTTTTTGGCGACTGATGTTTCAATTCCTTGCTTAAATGCAACGTCTTGATACCAATTCTTCCCAGAGTGGACTGAAGGTTTGGTTTCCATCGATTCTGCATCAACACCTCGTTTGGCTAAATTACCACGTAATATATCCATCATTTGCCTAAGTTGAAAATCATCTTGAGCAGTGAGTTTTACCGTGTCATCTTTTATATCAAAACTAGCGTCAACGTTACGAAAATCAAATCGAGTTGAAAGTTCTCTATTTGCGTTGTCGACCGAGTTACGTAGTTCTACGCTGTCGACTTCAGAGATAATATCAAACGAAGGCATAAGTTAGGCTCCTTGTGGTTTATTTTTAATCGCGTTAGCAAGCATATCCAACATTGTTTCGGTGTCGTTCCAGCTCAAGCATGGATCAGTAATTGATTGACCATAAACCAAATTATTTAGATCAGTCATCGGTTGGTTACCTTCTAAAATAAAGCTCTCCGCCATAATACCTGCAATCGCTGTACTTCCTGATAGAATCTGTTGGCAAATATTTTCTGCTACATCTAGCTGTTTTTTATGTTGTTTTTGACAGTTCGCATGGCTAAAGTCGATCACGAGTTTTTCTGGTAAACCAACTTGTTGTAACTTTTCACAAGCTTGTTTAACTGAGGCTGAATCAAAATTCGGACCTTGATCGCCACCACGAAGAATAACATGTCCGAATGGGTTTCCACTGGTACGATAAACGGTCATACGGCCATTTTTATCAGGCGAATAAAAATAGTGGCTAGCTTTCGCTGCTCTAATCGCATCAATCGCAATTTTTACATTACCATTAGTGCCATTTTTAAAGCCGACAGGACAAGATAATGCTGAGGCCATTTCTCGGTGAATCTGAGATTCGGTAGTACGTGCACCAATTGCCCCCCAAGTAATAAGGTCTGCAATATATTGGCCAGTAATCATATCTAAAAACTCGGTAGCAGTGGCTAAGCCGAGATTGTTTACATCCAATAACAGTTTACGTGCTTTTGCTAGCCCAGCTTCCAACGCATATGAACCGTCGAGATTTGGATCGGTAATCAAGCCTTTCCAACCTACAATGGTGCGAGGTTTTTCAAAATAGGTTCGCATGACGATGAATAACTCATCTTCATATTGGTTCTGAAGTTGACTTAAGCGCTTGGCATAATCTAACGCCGCATCAGTATCGTGAATAGAACATGGTCCAACAATGACGAGCAGACGATGATCTTGTCCGGTGAGAATGTTTTCAATTTGTCTACGAGAATGTGCTATTCGCTCTGCAACATCATCAGTCAGAGGATATGAACTCACAAGTTCAGCGGGAGTTGGCATTGGCCCTATAGCTTGAGTTCTCAATTCGTCGGTTTTTAATGGCATCTTTGCGCCTGTAATCAATATTATATCAAGCGCTAAAGATAGCGGAAATGAAGGTAGGAATAAACTGCCAATCGAGTAGTTACGTTGAAAAATATTGCAATTAGCCATTTTATTGATTTTTCTTAGCTTAATTCGCACTTTTAACTTGAGTTAAATGGTGTTGAATTGTATTTTCGTGCACATAGTAATTGATTATCTAACGGAGCAGTAATGAGTAACGCAGATCAAGGTGCCATTCTTACCGATATTGAAGTTGTTAACGCGCTTCCTTCTTACACAGACTTGGTCGATTCAGATCAGTTGTATGTGTCTTTGGGCGATTTAATAATGGATTATATATTTTATCATCCTGCTATTAAAATCGATTCATTATCAGATAAGGATAGCCAAACGTTAAAAGCGATACTTAATGGGCAACCGCTCAAAGAGCATTTTGTTTCTACGCTTTGTTCTAAGATAAAAGATTCTATTACACCCAAGCATCAGATTATCCGTGTTTGTTTGAGTCATATGGATAGCTACACCTTTGCATCTCTTTTAGGTGGTGAGTGTGAAAATACCGAAGTGAACCCGACAATGGGGTTACGAGGTGTGGCTCGTTATGCTTCAGAACTTTATAGCGAGGCGTTTGCTTTAGAGTGTGATGTGGTGAAACAGTTACGTGCTGAAGGTTATAATATTGAAGTTGTAGTTCCGTTTGTTAGAAAGTTGAGTGATGCGGCAACGATAATCGATAAGCTAGCAGAACAAGGCTTGCCGAGAGGGTTAAACGGTTTCCGCCTACTTTATTCTTGTGATGTTCCTTCTTCTATTCTTCTTGCCGATAAAATCATTCAGTATTTTGATGGGGTAGTGATTAACCTAGAAAATATTGCTCAGTTTACATTAGGTCTTGATAATAAAAATGAATCACTAGAGTACGCATTTGATATGCAAAGTGAAGCTATTTCATTGTTATTGGTGCAAATGGTGAAATTAGTTAATAAAGCGAATAAACCGTACTTAGTTTTGTGTCCTTCGTTAAACCATTTACCATTATTACAAGAAACAATGGCAGAACTTAAGAATATGAAAGTGGCCATTACTGCTTAGAATGCTATTTCAGTAGCAATTTTGTAACATAAATTTGACAATTTTTGTTGGTGTCGCTTAACTGGTCTAATCAGTTTTTATAGTGGCACCTTTTATGTTATCACCTCTCGCAAAAGCTAACCTTTATCTCAACTTATTTTCGTTTACTAAAGTACCTTTGATCTGGTTATGCAGACCGAAAATACTGGTGATGAATGATGAAAAAGTCATCGTAAAAATTCCTTTAAAAAGACGGACTAAAAACCATTTAAACAGTATGTATTTTGGTGCGCTTGCTGTTGGAGCAGATGTGGCGGGCGGTTTTTTAGCGATGAGTAAAGCGCAGCAAAGTGGCCACAAGATTTCACTGGCGTTTAAAGAGGTGGAAGCTCAGTTTATTAAAAGGCCAGAAGGGGATGTATTATTTAGCTGTGACGATGGCAAACTGATTGACGACATGTTAGCAGAGGCGATGAAATCAGGCGAACGAGTCAATAAATCAGTAAAAATAAACGTAACGTGCCCATCTATTAATGAACATGAATTAATGGCTTGGTTTAAGTTGACGTTATCGATAAAAGTGATTAACTAAAGTAAGTCCCGGTAATTGACTGCATCGTTGTAATAAATAAATTACCTTGATCGCCGATTGCGAAAAGAAACTAATAACAACGTACACTTATCTAGCGTATAATCCGCGGTTGGTTAGATATAGGAACAAATTGATGATTAAAGTTGGTCAGATAAACGAGCTAGAAATAGTAAAAATAGAAGATTTTGGTCTTTTTCTGGATGCAGAAGATTACGGAAGTGTCATGCTTCCAAAGCGTGAAGCGCCAGAGGGATTAAACCTTGGTCCAGAGGTTATTGGTAAACAGATTAAAGTATTTTTATATTTCGATTCAGAGCGCCAGTTGACTGCCACTTGCGATACGCCGATTGCACAAGTCGGAGAGTTTGGTTTAATGAATGTTGTTGGTGTTAACAATACTGGAGCGTTCGTGGATTGGGGCATTGATAAAAAAGATCTATTGGTTCCTTTTAGTGAGCAACGAACTCGCTTCAATGAAGGGCAAAAAATCCTAGTTTATGTATACACTGACAAAGCATCTGGTCGAATTGTTGGTACCACCAAATTTAATAAGATTCTCGATCAAGTTCCTGCTCAATATTCGGTTAACCAAGCGGTCGATCTAATTATCGCTGAACGCAGTGAACTTGGTTACAAAGCGATTATTAACGGCACACATTGGGGAATGATTTTTCCTTCCGACGTATTCGGCAAACTGTTTATTGGTAAACGAGTTAAAGGCTTTATAAAAAACATCAGAGATGATGACAAAATAGATTTATCACTGCAGAAAGTTGGTGTCGCGAAGATGGATGATTTAAGTGAAAAAATTATCGATCTACTGCAGAAAAAACAAGGTTATCTGCCTTTGAATGATAAATCGACACCTGATGCGATATTTTCCGTGTTTAGAACCAGCAAGGGCACGTTTAAGAAAAGTATCGGCGGTTTATACAAAAAGGGCATTATTGTTATCGAAAAAGAAGGCATACGCTTAGTTGATTAGCATACACTTAGTTGATTAAGTTGTGCATTAATGGATAGGATCAACTAGAAAAGCCCACAGTTATGGTTAGGTTTGGGCTTTTTCCTTTTTCCTTTTAGCTTGGTGCTAGGTAATTAGGTATAAGTGGCGGTATAGGTTGAGTTTACCAATACCAATACCCGATTGATTGGATGAGCTTAAAATAAGTTATTATCTCTTACTAACTCTCTTGGTAAGCCATTTTTAATTCGGTTTCCTACCCATTTCCCGATGCCGATAACATCGTCGCCATACTTTACAATCACTTCACCTGTTCCAGATAAGTTTTTTGGACGTACGTCTCTTCCCATATACCATTCTCTGGCATCATCCATTATAAGGCTAACGGTATTTGATTCTTGACCAGTAGCAAGTGCGATGACTGCTTCATGTTGCCATCGATAACCTTTTTTATGACTTTCGGCGAGTTTTATTCCCATGCGAGAAAATCGAATTTCTCCTAACATGCTTTCTAATGAATCAGGAAACAACCAGATTTCTTTTTCACGAATCCAAATATGACTAGAGTCTGGTACGGTTAATTCCAGTGTATCAAATAATGATTTGGTTACGTTGTCACATTGTGTTTGGCTCGCTTTAGTAAAAGGAAACTTACCTAAGCGTTTTTTAACTGTTGGTGCTTTTACTGAGCCTATTTTTCGTATTTTCGCAACAAAGAAACCCTCACTATCAAATATTTGGGGGTAAACATGTAAAAAACCATCTTTAGTAATAGCTTGGCTCGCATTATCGAATAAATTATCCAGTGGCTCAAATACAACATTACCCGCAAACCTTTCAGCTAGGTGGTGACAAACTTGTTCATTTTCTTCGTGGTTGAGTGTGCAAGTAGAGTAAACGAGTGTTCCACCCGGTTTTAGTGCGAAAAAGGCGCTTTCAATTAACTCTTTTTGTGTGTGTGATATTTCTAGAGTGGAGACTTTACTCCAGTTTTTCATTGCGTCTGGGTCTTTACGAATCGTTCCTTCACCCGAGCAGGGCGCGTCTAACAATATTGCGTCAAATTGTTCTGGTAACCAGCCACCGAATACTCGACCATCAAAATTAGTTAGAGCAGCATTTCGAACACCACAACGTTGAATATTTGAATGTAGTATTTTAACTCTACTTGCCGAGAATTCATTGGCTACCACAGTACCGGTATTGTGCAGCGCTGCAGAAAGTTGAGTGGTTTTTGAACCTGGGGCTGCGGCCATATCTAATACCGTAATTAATGCGTCCTGTTGGCCGTTAAGTAAGGCACTAACGGGTAGCATTGAACTGGCTTCTTGGATATAAAATAACCCGGCCATATGTTCTGCTGTATTACCTAATCTACCTTGTTCTGTTTTTGGTCGTTGTAACCAAAAGCCAGCATCACACCAAGGTATAGAAGTCAGCTCCCATCCTTTATCTTCCGCCCTAGAGACAAAATCTTGCACCGAAATTTTTAAGGTATTCACTCGGATGCTTCTGCGCAAAGGCCTTTTACAAGCTTCGATGAAATCATTCATGTCCAAATGGGATGGCATGATGGATTTAATTTGATCTAAAAACTGTTGTGGAAGTTTAATATTGGCGTGCACAAAGGTATCTCGGTAAGGTAATGGAGGGTAATTCTAACTAAAATTACCAGCATATAAAAACGAAATGCAGCTTTTATACTGCATTTCGTTACAAGTTAGGTGCGAATACCTGAGCAATAAATAATTAACCACTCAGTTAGTTATGGTTTTGGTATCGCTGTTCGCCATTCTCGCCATTCTGGTTGTAGCTCTGGATGTAAAATAAAAGCTTGTTCCGGTTTGGCTATCGGTAATAGTTGCTTGTCTTGCGGGGTAGCAAAGGCAATACCACCACGAAGCAAATTATCGACCGTACTCGATTTAATCTGCGCGCCTGATAGGCCTATCGAAATATCAAGTCCAGATACATTCCAAAATACACTGTTTTCTCGTACCAAATAGGCGTACTCAGGTTGTATCTCAATGCTTGTTACCACTCGATCGGCAAATGTTCCTAGCTGTACATCGGTGACTTTTCCTACTTCTATGTCACGATAGAATATTGGTGCACCAACAGTGACGGAACGACGATGCTGACTTTGTAGGGTAAACGATACACCTGACGTTTCAATGGCCGAAGAGTACAACGAAAATTGTGTGGTGTGCTCGCCGTGTCCAGGTTGAACATTAATATAGCTAGCAATGATAGAATCTAAATTTTTAACACCATCCAAACTGATTTGTGGTGAAACTGTCCAAAAATAACTGCCTGATAAGGTTAATTTAGCTGCGTAACCAGGGAAGATACGAGCACGAATGTTGGTTGTATTATTGGTAAAATTAGGGGTAAGAGTGAGCACTTCACCTACTGTTACCCCTTGAAATTTTATCGCAGAGCCAACTTTTACTGTGACCGTATCAGACGTGAGTAACGAAATAGTCGTTCCGTATTTTGTCGCTTGCTCATAATCGTCATAGAGACGCCAATACTGGCCAGATTTATTTTCCACTCCTGCTAGCGTATCAAAAGCGATTCCACCTTGAAGTAAGCTTTTGAGTGGTGCGGCTTTAATACTAACGCCACTCAAGTCGGCTTGCACTTCGACGCCAGAACGATTCCAAAAAACAGTTTGTTCAGAGAGCAAGTGTTTGTATTTATTATCGATAGCAACGGTAATTTCGACTCCGTTGCTGGTGAGTGCGTAATCTTGTACTTTGCCTACTTGTAGGTTGCGATACAGTAGGGGGCTGCCTTTAGATACCGAAGGTAGTTGGTTAGCAAATAGCGTTAACGTATGTATGCCAGATTGCTCATAATCGGCTAGCTCAGCAAGAGATTGGTTGGCAAATAATCGATAATCGTTATTGACTTGATTACTCCCTTTGCTAACGAAACTTATTGAGCCTGTGATCAATTGTTTTGCCGGTGGAACGGTGATATTAACGCCAGATTCAGTTAGTTCTGCGCTGACACTTCCGGAAACGAAGAAGCGATTGTCAGACTTGATAAGATGTCGATATTTGTTGTCAATCAGTGCATTAAATATAACTTGATCGTTGACTAAATCGATTGCACTAATAGAACCTACGGCGAAACCACGATAAAGAATTTCTGTACCAACGCTTAGCCCATATGAGTCGTCTGACATTAGCAATAGAGAAGTTGAATGGTGCGTTTCTTTTAAAAGTTCGTCTTTTGTAATCGCTGTGAAATTTCTAGCTTGTTCACCTTGGCCAGGGATAAGCGTTAAAAAATTACCAGTGACCAAGTTAGATAAGTTATCCAACTCTGTTAAGGACAAATTTGCTTCTTCTAGCATAAAGCGTGTGCCACTGTTTAAAGTATCACTAAATGCAGGCTGGATAGCGGCCAGTGCGACAATGTTTTTACGCCCTTTATTTAAGGTCAAGTGAGTAATTTGTCCTATTTCTATGCCGCGATACATTATTGGTGCTCCGCCTGCAGAGATTTTATTTTCATCTGGTAAGGTTATATTGATCGGAATCCCACGACCTGCGGTTTTTAAATCAGGATAGAGCCGAAATTTGGCTTTCTCTTCTACGGGTTCTCCACCATCGGGAGAATCTACCGCTATTGCTCCTGTTAAAAGGGCGCTTAAACTTTCAAATTGAACATCGACACCATGGAAGCCAATTTGAGCGCCTGCGCCACTTACATTCCAAAATCGGCTTTTGTTAGTAACAATATTAGCGTATTCGTTTTTTATGTAGGCATTGATAAGAACGGTTTTTCCATCCGATTCAAGTTTGTAATTATAAACCTCGCCGATTGGAATTTTTCGATAGACAATTTGAGAACCAATAGAAATAGAACCAAGGTCATCCGATCTTAGCGTGATGTTTAAACCTTGATCGGCTTCTAAATCGGCTGGACGACTTTCTAGCGCGATATATTGAGTTTGTAATTCATCGTCATCATCATCTTGATTTAACGCTTCGCCTGGTTGAATAGCAATATAATTGCCCGAAACCAATGCATCTAACCCAGAAATTCCAGAAATACTCGCTTTAGGTTTGACCAACCAAAAGCGGGTGTTTTTGCCCAGTAATTGTGTGGCTTGTGGGTAAATATCTGCGTCGACATAAATGTTGTCCAAGTTAGAAGACAAAGAGATATCACGAACCATACCAACTTCTAAACCTTGATATTGTATGGTGGTACGTCCTGCTATAAGACCTTGAGCATCGGAGAAATAAATTTGTACACGTTGGCCAGCATCATTTATCGCTTTAACCACAAGCCAACCTGCTAACGCTAAGGTGATGATGGGTAAGATCCACAGGGGCGATATGCCAAACTCTCTTTTAACGTTTGGTTTGTATGTTTGTGATGTTGATTCAGAATTACTCATCTAGTGTATCAAGTTCCTTGTTATTAATGCCGACCGAAATTGCTTTTTTTGTTTTTCGTTAACTATTGTCGCTGTTTTTAGCTAGCGATTGGTTTAAGGGTTTAGCCAAAGATGACTGTTGATGAGGTGGGTTATCCCATATCAAACGGGGGTCAAAGCTTTCTGTTGCTAACATAGTTAAAACGACAACCGCACCAAACGCCACTGCACCAAAGCCAGGTGCAAAATTAAGTATTTGCCCTCTATCAACCAAGGTCATCATAATAGAAATTACAAACAGATCCATCACTGACCACTTTCCTATCCATTTCACAACAAAGTAAATGAACATTCGCTGTTTCTTTAAAATACGTTGCTTACATTGAATGCTGAGTAATATATAGCCTAAACCGATTATTTTAGCGGCAGGAACAATAATACTGGCAACAAATATAATCAGAGCGATGCCATGCATATCTCTAACAATTAACGAAGCTACACCGGAAAAAATGGTATCTTCAACCCGTTGGCCATTGTTAAAAAAGATGGAAATGGGGATAACGTTAGCCGGAATAGTGAACGCTGCTGCGGCAATAAGCAATGCCCAGGTTTTTTGTATTGAATTCGGTTTTCGGTGATAAAGCGTAGAGCGACAGCGAAGGCATTGCTCTGCTTCGGGCTGAGATAGATGACAATGGCTACAATGTACCACGGTCTTAGCGACATTGAAGCTAGAGTCGCTTTGCCAAGCTTGCCAATAACTTTTTACACTAATTCTTGATATGAGCAATAGTGAAAACAACTGTAATAAAATAATGCCGTATAAACCGACCCCAACATAGATGTCGGAATAATCTTGTAGTTTAAAACATGCAATTGCCACACTGACCAAGAACACATCTAACATCATCCATTGTTTCAAGAAATGAACGACAGAAAGAGCGTGTTTAAATGCTAAAAACCACCTTTTTTTTAACGCAAGGTGAACCAGAAGTACGCATAAGCTAACTAAAAGAGGAGCAATAGAACTGCAAAATAAAATTAACAATCCTAATGCGATAAAACCCTCTTGCATCAGAGTGATGGTTCCAGAAGGGAGCGTGGCAGGAATCATCATTCCTATCAAGCGGATACTGATAAAAGGGAAAAAATGCGAAGGGATAAATAACAGTAAACAAGTGATTGCAATGGCAATATTACCGCTCAAATTCTTTTTCCCACCTCGATACAGTTTTGTATTGCAGCGAGGGCAAAATGCACTTTTACCTGCAGGCAAACTTTCTATCGCGACAGGTAATTCACAGCCTTTGCAAAGTTGGGACTCTTGTTGATTGCTTTCTATACGGTTTAGAATGTGTTGCTGCATAGTTGTTATCCTAAGTAAGAAAGCATATTGCAGTTAAATGTGCTCATGTAAGATGTTCAGCCATAACTTGAGTGATTAAACATAAATTAATTTAGCGGTACATATGTACAGTTAAAAGCATTTTAAAGTTTGCACTGTGTAAACATTACATAGTAAATTAAACGATTACGAGTAATCATAAACAAAATTAATATCAAAATATTGTCTTAGGTGACAATATAACTATTTTTAAGTGGTAAATATAAGTATGGAATTAAAAGATTACCAATCTTTGGCTAAGCAAGCTATCGCCTTAATTGAGACAGAGAAAAACCTAATCGCGAATTTATCAAACCTTAGTGCGTTAATAAATTTAGAATTGAGCGACGTTAATTGGGTCGGTTTCTATTTGATGGATGGCGATGAACTTGTATTAGGTCCGTTTCAAGGTAAACCTGCTTGTATCCGTATCCCTCTAGGAAGAGGAGTATGTGGTACTGCTGTTACAACCAATCAAGTACAAAGAATACAAGATGTGCATGAATTTGCTGGGCACATAGCTTGCGATGCGCAGACTAATTCTGAAATTGTTATTCCGTTTTCTATTGATGGCAAAATTGCTGGTGTTTTAGATATCGATAGCCCTAAATTGTCAAGGTTCAGCGAAATTGATGAGTTAGGCTTGGTTGATCTGATGAATAAAGTGGAAAAGGTGCTTAATTCGCAGGCTATTAAAGTATAAAAAGTTAATTGCCTGTGGTTTTTCATAAGCATGTCTTTATAATAGCCAAAATATTTGTCAAATTTAGTTCGCGGGAAGGCCGCTCCAACCAGGAAACCTCATGGAAAACACTGAAAAGTTGAAAAACAGCAAAGAAGTTATCGCTTATGTTGCTGAATGTTTCCCTAAATGCTTTACGTTAGAAGGTGAAGCTAAACCACTTAAAATTGGTATTTTTCAAGATCTAGCAGAACGATTGAAAGATGACCTTAAAGTGAGTAAAACTCAGTTACGCGCAGCACTTAGACAATACACGTCGTCATGGCGTTATCTGCATGGGATAAAACCCGGAGCAGTACGTGTTGATTTAGATGGTAATGCTTGTGGAGAGCTTGAAGAAGAGCATGTTGAACATGCAAAACAAGCACTTGCTGAGAGCAAGGCTCGAGTGCAAGAACGCCGAAAAGAGCAAGCTAACAAAGCTCGTGAAGAAGGCAAAATTAAAGCTAAAGCAGCGGCACAAAAACGCAATGCCAAACCCGCTAAGCCACAGCAGCAGAAACAAAAAAGTAAGCCTGTAGTTGCAGAAACCCGTTCTTTAAACTCCGATGAAATGGCGGTTGGTAAAGAGGTGAATGTAAATATGGGTAAAGGAAATATGGCTGCAACAATAGTCGAAATCAATAAGGATGATGTACGTGTTCGCCTAACCAATGGCCTTCAAATGGTGGTAAAAGTGGAGCACTTGCGCGCATAGAGGAGATTATCCTACGCATGAAATGCCGTTTAAAACTGACTTTGGTCGCCGCATGCATTAGCATTGCGGCTTCTGCCCAAGCTTTAGAATCAAAAATTTCTAAAGATCAACTTCCAACTCTTGCTGCTGAAGTTCAGCACCAAACCGCAAGTAAAAGAGTAACCTCACGGTTTACTCGATCTCATTATAAACATTTCAGTTTAGATGATGATTTTTCTAAGGCGATGTTTGAACGCTATTTAGAAATGCTTGATTATAATCGTAATATTTTCACGCAAGCGGATATTGACTCTTTTGCTGATTGGTCTATTTTACTCGATGATCAATTAAAAATCGGCAACAATCAAATCGCCTTTGATGTCTACAACTTATCTATGCTTAGAAGATATGAACGCTACGTTTATGCTTTGTCCCTTCTCGATGATGAAATAACCTTCGATAGCGATGAATCTATCCAATTAGATAGATCAGACGCGCCTTGGGCTAAAAATACCAGTGAACTAGATGAATTGTGGCGTAAGCGAGTAAAATACGATGCGCTGAGCCTAAAGTTAACTGAAAAAGAGTGGCCAGAAATTAAAGAGATGCTTGAAAAGCGTTATAACAACGCGATTAAACGTCTTACTCAATCTAAGAGTGAAGATGCATTTCAGGTTTATATGAATGCTTTTGCTCGTCAAGTTGATCCGCATACCAGTTATTTATCGCCACGTAATGCTGAGCAATTTCAGTCAGAAATGAGTTTGTCGTTAGAAGGTATCGGCGCTGTGCTTCAAATGACCGATGATTATACCGTTATTCGCTCTCTTGTCGCTGGTGGACCAGCTTCAAAAAGTAAAGAATTAAATGATGGTGATAGAATCATTGGCGTTGGTCAAGAAGATGCTGAAATGGTTGATGTTATTGGCTGGCGACTTGATGATGTCGTTCAGTTAATTAAAGGGCCTAAAGGCACCAAAGTTACACTTAATATTCTTCCTGACGGAAAGACCAGTAAAAGTTACAATGTCACTATTGTACGCGATAAAGTACGTTTAGAAGATAGGGCCGTTAAATCTGAAGTTGTAGAGAAAGATGGCAAAAAAATTGGCGTGCTTGAAGTACCGAGTTTTTATGTTGGCTTATCTAAAGATACCGATAAATTAATCAAGCAACTTGAACAACAATCAGTCGATGGCATTATCGTTGATTTGCGTAACAATGGTGGTGGCGCGTTAACTGAAGCGACGGCGCTTTCTGGTCTATTTATTAAAAAAGGCCCAGTGGTTCAAGTAAGAGACAGTTATGGGCGTGTTAATGTAAACAGTGATACAGATAATGTTTCTAGTTATGATGGTCCTATGACGGTATTGATTAATCGCTATAGTGCGTCTGCATCTGAGATATTTGCTGCTGCTATGCAAGACTACGGCAGAGCGATTGTCTTAGGCGAGCAGACTTTCGGTAAAGGTACTGTTCAACAACACCGTTCTTTGAACCATATTTATGATTTGTTTGATAAAGAATTAGGGTACGTTCAATACACGATTCAAAAGTTCTATCGTATAAATGGTGGTAGTACCCAGAACAAAGGTGTTGTGCCTGATATCGCTTATCCAACCGCTATTGATCCAGAAGATACCGGGGAAAGTGTGGAAGATAATGCGCTTCCATGGGATAGCATAGATAAAGCTGCATACAATGTTATCAAGCAGCGCCAAGATCAAATCGCTCAACTCGACAAACTACATCAGGTTCGAATTAGTACTGACAGAGAGTTTGGTTTTATTGCTGAAGATATTGCTAAGTACAAAGCAGAACAAGACGATAATATGCTGTCTTTAAATGAAAAAGTACGCGAGCAGCAAATAAAAGATAGAGAAGCGAAACGTTTGGATCGTATAAACCAACGTCAAAAAGCGATGGGTAATGAAATGTTTAAATCTTTAGATGAAGTAGATAAAGATTATCAAGCCCCCGACGCCTATTTAGACGAATCTGTTGATATTATGGTAGATATGATCAACACACTACGAACCAGTTAACCAATTGGTAACAGAAAAAACGAGCGCAATGCTCGTTTTTTTCTGTTAGCTCGATTGAACAAGATAAAAGATTCGATTTATACCTTGTTAGATCAGATAAGCTAACAAGTTAAAGTAAAGGAAATAAGATGTCGTCACAAAATCAATCCCAACCAGTAGCAAAATATCGTAAAGACTACCAATCCCCTAGCCACACTATCTCTCAAATTAAGCTTGAATTTGATCTTGCCGACAATAAAACCGTTGTCACTGCCGTATCAACTATTAAGCAAATGGGTAGCAACAATTCACTTAGTTTAGATGGTGAGCAACTGACGCTACTCGAACTACAAGTTGACGGAGTTGACTGGACTCAATATCAACAAACGGAAGGAAAATTGGTTATCAATGAGTTACCCAACCAATTTATTCTTACTGTTAAAACACAACTTGATCCAGAAGCAAATAGCGCGCTTGAAGGGTTGTATAAATCCGATGGTGCTTTCTGTACTCAGTGCGAAGCAGAAGGGTTTCGTCGTATTACTTATTATATGGATCGCCCTGATGTTTTGGCGGTATTTACTACGAAAGTTATTGCGGATAAATCTCAATACCCATTTTTATTGAGCAATGGTAATAAAGTCGCGCAAGGTGAGCTTACCAATGGTAAACACTGGGTTGAATGGCATGATCCTCATCCAAAGCCAGCGTATCTTTTTGCTCTTGTAGCGGGGGACTTTGATGTTCTTTCGGATAAATATCTAACTAAGTCTGGTCGAGAGGTCACGTTAGAAATATATGTTGATCAAGGTAATCTCGATCGAGCCACTCATGCCATGCTTTCTTTAAAGCGTTCTATGGAGTGGGACGAGAAGCGTTTCGGCTTAGAATATGATTTAGATATTTACATGATTGTTGCAGTAGACTTTTTCAATATGGGTGCAATGGAAAACAAAGGGCTGAATGTCTTTAACTCAAAGTATGTACTAGCCAATGATCAAACTGCGACCGATACAGATTATCTAGGTATCGAAGCGGTTATCGGTCATGAATATTTCCACAATTGGACAGGTAACCGAGTAACGTGTCGTGATTGGTTCCAATTGAGCTTAAAAGAAGGCTTAACCGTGTTTAGAGATCAAGAATTTTCATCTGACCTTGGATCTCGAGCAGTTAATCGAATTAACAATGTAAGGATTATTCGCGGGCCTCAGTTTGCAGAAGATGCCAGCCCAATGTCGCATCCGATTAGACCGGATAAAGTCATCGAGATGAATAATTTTTATACCTTAACTGTGTATGAAAAAGGCAGTGAAGTTATTCGAATGATGCATACTTTATTGGGTGAAGACGGTTTCCAAAAAGGAATGAAACTATACTTTGAACGTCATGATGGTACGGCAGCAACCTGTGATGATTTTGTTGCCGCTATGCAAGATGCTACCTCAGTTGATTTATCTCAATTTAAACGTTGGTATAGCCAATCGGGAACACCAACAATAAATGTCAGTACAGAGTTTAATTCAGAGAGACAAACCTTTAGTCTTACTGTGGTTCAATCTACGCCTCCTAGCCCAGAACAGCCAGAAAAACTGCCATTACATATTCCGTTGAATATTGAATTATATTCACAGCAAGGTGAGATAATTCCACTTCAATGTGCTGGTAAACAAATTGGCAATGTACTGGATGTTAAAGATGAAAAGCAAACTTATATATTTGAAAATGTAGAAGCAAAGCCAGTTATTTCATTACTTAGAGAATTTTCTGCGCCAGTTAAATTGGTCTATGACTATTCAGATGATGAATTAATGTTTTTGATGGTACATGCATCCAATGATTTTGCTCGCTGGGACGCTGGCCAGATGTTATTGGCTAAATACATTAAATCTAATGCTGAAAATCAGCAAAAAGGGCAACCATTTTTACTCTCTGAGCAAGTTATCGACGCATTTAGAGGTGTCTTGTTAAATTCCGATCTTGATCATGCTTTTATTGCAGAGATGTTGTCGCTGCCAAGTCAGAATGAAGTTGCTGGTTGGTTTAAACCTATTGATGTAGACGTGATCGCTTCAGTTTTACATTCAATTAAAGTGCTTCTGGCGGAAAGCTTGCAAGATGAATTAAATGCACTTTACGTAACGTTACGTAAAGATGACTATTCAATCGAACATCCTGCTATTGGTCAGCGCTCACTTAGAAATGTTTGCTTAGGTTACTTGGCTTATTTACCAAGTGGAAATGAGCTCGTGTCACAACATTATACCAGCGCGAATAATATGACCGATACAATCGCGGCATTAACCTCGGCTAATTTGGCACAACTCGACTGTCGTGAAAATCTGATGGCTGATTTTAGCAATAAGTGGAGTGACGACGGATTAGTAATGGACAAATGGTTTGCATTACAAGGTACTAATCCGGCAGATAATGCATTACATATGATCAAACAAACAATGAATCATTCTGCCTTTAGTTTGAAAAACCCGAATAGAATTCGTAGTTTATTAGGTGCATTTTTCAATGCTAATCCGGTTCATTTCCATGCCAAGGATGGTTCAGGTTATCAGTTTATTGGTGAAATATTAGCTGAATTAAATAACAGTAATCCTCAAGTGGCATCGCGACTTATTGATCCACTGCTGAAATATCGCAATTATGATCAAGCCCGTCAGGCATTAATGCGTACTCAGTTAGAGCAACTTTCTAAACTGGACAATTTAGCCAAAGATTTATTTGAGAAAGTCACAAAAGCACTAGAGTCTTAATCAACATAACATGTTTATATAAGATAACCTGTGAACACTTGTTTTCAGGTTATCTTAATTAGAGATTGTAAACTTCGACACTAAAGATTAAGGATTTGACTAGATTAAATGAATCATTATACCTTTCGCTTAGATATTCCTTATCACGTGTTTTTACAGCACTATTCTGGTAGTGCAAGCAGCGTTATGGTTTATACTGAGCAAGGCCTTAATTTACAAATTCCCGCCGCAAGATTGAGGCCTTTCCTAACTCAAATAGGGATTCGAGGTCGATTTCGTTTAACCACAGATCCTGATAACAAGTTTGTCCGATTGGAAGTCTTGTAGAAGTGTTAAATTTCAGTAGGTTAAATATGCTATCTCTCACAGATTTTGATCTTGCTCGACACTTAAACGTTCAATTGATTAACCAAAATACAATAAGTATTTTACAATTAAACATGTGTCTTGTTCCATGAACTCACAATTCCTTGCCCTTAACAAAAATACAATTTGGAGTGCATTATGGCCGCACGCGAAACGGTTGTACCAGTTCTTCTTGAAAAAGTGTATCAGCTTATACAAGATAAACTTGAAATTGCTCAAAAACCTTTAGTTACCCAACTTGCGAAACATCTTTATAACAATATTTCGCAAGACGATTTAATTCATCGTAACGATTCTGATCTTTACGGTGCGATAGTAAGCTTGTGGCATCATATTTCAGAGACAAGCCCGAGTGATGTTTCTGTTCGAGTTTTTAATCCTAGTTTCGGTCGTCATGGATGGCAATCTACTCATACTATTGTAGAAATAGTAGTACCGGACAGTTCATTTTTAGTTGAGTCAACAAAAATGGCATTAACTCGATTGGGGTTAACTTGTCATTTCATGCTAAACGGACCGACGCAAATACAGAGAAATAAAACGGGCGATATGGTATCCGTTAACGATGGTAAAGGTGAATACCAATCGTTGTTCCACATTGAAGTGGACCGTTTAAATGATCCAGATGAAATGAAGGCGTTAAAACAAGAGCTAATTGCAGTACTGACTGATACTGGACTGGTTGTTTCTCAGTGGCAACTTATGTCAGACAAGTTACAACAAGTCATCCAACAATCTGAGCAGAATGCTAATAATATCCCACTAGAAAAAGAACGTTTGCAAGAAAGCCTGCAATTTATGAAATGGCTGGCTAAGCATAATTTTACCTTTATGGGATATAAAGAATATGACTTGGTTGAAAATAAAGAAGGGCTTCAGCTAGAACCTACCGCAGAAAAAGGACTAGGCTTGTTCGCTATTAAAAAGCGTATTCGCACGGTAAAACTAACACAGTTTGCAGAATCCGCACAGGCTGAAGCCACCAAACCTTATCTGCTTATTTTAACAAAAGGACATGCGCCATCACGAATTCATCGTCCTGCTTATACAGATTACATTGGCATAAAAAAATTCGATGAAAAAGGCAACGTAGTTGGCGAACATCGATTCACTGGCCTATATACCTCGGCAGTTTATAACCAAAGTGTATTTAATATTCCGCTTATTGGTCAGAAAGTGGAACGTATTCTTAACTCAAGTGGTTATCGGGCCGGTTCGCATTCTTACAAAGCACTGCATAATATTTTAGAAAATTATCCACGTGATGAATTACTTCAAGCTGATGAAGATCAACTGCTAAAAATTGGCTTGGGTGTAGTACAGATGCAGGACAGAGATCTGGTTCGTTTGTTTGTACGAAAAGACCCGTTTGGTCGATTTTTTAGTTGTATGGTTTATGTGTCAAAAGAACGATATAGCACCGAAGTAAGAAAACAAACACAAAAGATTTTAAGACAGCACCTAAATTCTGATCAAGAAGTGGATTTCACGACCTATTTTTCAGAAAGCCCGATAGCCAGAACACACTATATCGTTCGTGTTGATAATAATAATTTCAATGTGGACGTAAAAACGATAGAGCATAATTTAATGGAAGCGTTTTCAACTTGGGACGATAGATTAACCGACGCAATTGTTGCTAACCTTGGAGAGAGTAAAGGTTTGCCATTTGCCAAGGAATTTAAAAATGCATTTCCTAACTCATATAAATCGGATGTGATGCCAGGTGTTGCGGTTGCGGATATTGAGAAGCTGGAAAATCTAAGTGACAACAATAAATTAGGCATGTTGTTTTATCGTCCACAAGAAGAGGGCATGAATTCAAAAGTTGTTCATCTAAAACTTTATCATAGAGACAACCCGATTCATTTGTCTGATGTAATGCCTATGCTAGAAAATTTAGGTTTACGTGTGGTAGGGGAATCACCGTATGAAATAAGAAAAACCAATGGAACCGTCTATTGGATATTGGATTTTTCTATGCTGCACAAAAGTGAAGCGCAAATCGATTTGAGAGAATCGCAACAGAGATTCCAACAAGCCTTTGCCTCTATTTGGGCCGGTGAACTTGAAAGTGATGGTTTTAATCGCCTTTTGCTTGGTGCTGGTTTAACGGGCAGAGAAATTACTATTGTTAGAAGTTACGCCCGTTATATGAGGCAAGTGGGTTTCCCCTTTAGTCAAAATTATATTGAAGATACGTTATCTAATCATCCTGAATTGGCGAAAAGTTTGGTTCAGTTATTCATTAAACGTTTTGATCCTAAACATAAAGGTACCAATAAAGGTCAATCTGATCTTATTAACCACATCACTGAACAACTAGATCAAGTTGAGAGTTTAGATGATGATCGGATCATTCGTCGTTATATGGAAATGATCTGTGCAACGTTAAGAACGAATTACTTCCAAATAGATCAAAATAAAAAAAACAAACCATGGTTATCGTTAAAACTCAAGCCAAGTGAAATCCCTGATATTCCACAACCCGTTCCAGCTTTTGAGATCTTCGTTTATTCGCCAGATATCGAAGGTGTACATCTACGCGGAGGCAAAGTTGCTCGTGGTGGACTTCGTTGGTCAGATAGACAAGAAGATTTCCGTACTGAAATTTTAGGCTTAGTTAAAGCACAACAAGTGAAAAATACGGTAATTGTTCCGGTTGGAGCAAAAGGTGGCTTTGTGTGCAAAAAGCAAGCTAACTTGTCGTCTCGAGATGAGATATTTGCCGAAGGTAAGCGTTGCTACATGCAATTTATCCGCGCACTGTTAGATATTTCAGACAATATTATTGAAGGTGAAACCGTTCATCCAAATCATGTCATTTGCCATGATGAAAACGACCCTTATTTGGTCGTCGCGGCCGATAAAGGTACCGCAACATTTTCTGATTTAGCCAACCAAGTGGCGGATGAATATAATTTTTGGTTGGGTGATGCATTTGCATCTGGTGGTTCTAATGGTTACGACCACAAGGCGATGGGTATAACAGCAAAAGGTGCTTGGGAATCGGTCAAACGCCACTTTAGAGAAATGGGTATTAACTGCCAAACAACCGATTTTACCTGTGTAGGTATTGGCGATATGGCAGGGGATGTATTTGGCAATGGTATGTTACTGTCAAAACATATTAGGCTACAAGCAGCATTTAACCATTTACATATTTTTATCGATCCTAATCCTGATGCGGCTACATCATGGGTAGAAAGAGATCGTTTATTCCATAAAGGTCGATCAAGTTGGGAGGATTACGATCCACAATTGATCTCTAAAGGTGGCGGAGTGTTCTCGCGTCGATCTAAGTCGATCAAATTAACGCCAGAAATCCAAAAAATGCTGGGAACACGCAAAGCATCGTTAGCTCCGAATGATCTTATTAAGATGCTTTTGCAAATGGAAGTGGATCTTTTATGGAATGGCGGCATAGGTACCTATGTTAAAGCATCAACAGAAACACATACCGACGTAGGTGATAGAGCAAACGATGCGTTACGTATAGATGGTTCACAATTGAAAACAAAAATTATTGGTGAAGGCGGTAATTTAGGCTTTACTCAACGTGGCCGTATTGAATATGCATTAAACGGTGGCCGGGTAAATACGGACTTTGTCGATAACGTGGGCGGCGTTGATTGCTCGGATAATGAAGTTAATATCAAGATATTTCTCAATGGTTTAGTTGCTCTTGGCGATATGACCACCAAACAGCGCAATGAAATTTTAGTTAAAATGGAGGCTGAAGTAGGAGAGATCGTGCTTGACGACGCTTATCGTCAATCCGAATCTATTTCTGTTACTGAATATCAAGGTACGGCATTAGTTAAGGAATTGGTCCGTTTTATTCATACTTTGGAAAAAACGGGTTATTTGGACAGAGCGCTAGAACATATTCCCGATGATGAAACTCTACTAGAACGTGAGAAGAAAGGTTTAGCATTGACTAGACCTGAACTTTCGGTCTTGATTGCTTACGGAAAAATGGTGTTAAAAGAACAATTGGTTGTTGATGCGATTTCATCTGATGAATATCACAAGCAGTCACTAGTTCGATATTTCCCAGAAGAGTTACGCCGTAACTATATTGCGCATGCCGACAATCACCCATTGAAAGGCGAGATCATTGCTACATCGTTAGCCAATCAAATGGTAAACGAGATGGGGTGCAATTTTGTTACTCGCTTACAAGAGGAAACAGGGGCCGACATTGTAAAAGTAGCGAATTCCTATGCTGCAGCTAGAGATATATTTAATTTTGAACAGATAATAAAACGAATTGGTAAATTGGACAATATTGCAACAGCCGAAGCGCAATATGAACTTATTTCCCATGTACGTCGAACGTTACGACGGTTGTCTCGTTGGATGATTAGAAATAATCCTGGTCAGTGTAATGTTAGCCAACTTATTGAAACTTATAAGGCTGATGTTAATGCTGTTCATCAGGTTCTGGATCAATGCTTGGTTTCAGCGGAAGTGGAAGAACACAACCAACTCGCTGAATCTTGGATTGAACAAGGTGTTGAACCAGAGCTTGCTCACCATGTATCTCGTTTATCTAGTTTAAATTCAGCTCTGGATATTTCATCTGTTGCTAAAGAGAGTGGCCACAGTGTTGAAGATGCGGCGAAATTATACTTTAATTTAGGAGATAGAATTTCCTTACATTGGTTCTTAAAACAGATCAATACTCAAGCGGTGGATAATAATTGGCAAGCACTTGCCCGTGCAGCTTTCAGAGAAGATCTTGATTGGCAACAACGTCAGCTGACTTCATTAGTATTAAGTTGCAATTGTGCGGAAGGTGATACGTTGGACCCGTTAGTCGCGTTAGATGAATGGATCACTAGTAATGAACCTTCATTACAACGTTGGGAAAGTATACTCAATGAGTTTAAAGTTGGAGCTGTGCATGAATTTGCTAAATTTTCAGTCGCTTTGCGAGAACTGATGTTATTAAATTTGAATTGTTCTAAAAATAAGTAAATAATACAGCCCCGTTTATACGGGGCTTTTTTTATCGGAGGTGTACATGCTCTACCGTCTAGCCAGGACTGGCTTTTTCCAACTTGATGCCGAGAAAGCACATGATCTCGCCATTGATAACTTTAAACGGATTCAAGGTACACCATTAGATCTATTTTACCGCCAACATTTACCTGACCGACCAGTCGAATGTATGGGATTAACCTTTAAAAATCCCGTAGGTCTCGCTGCAGGCTTAGATAAAAATGGTGAATGTATTGATGCATTTGGGGCCATGGGTTTTGGCTTCATTGAAGTAGGAACGGTTACTCCTAAGCCACAACCAGGTAATGATAAGCCAAGGTTGTTTCGCTTAACTGAAGCCGAAGGTTTAATTAATCGAATGGGTTTTAACAACGATGGGGTGGATAATCTTATCGCCAATGTTCAAAAAGCCTCTTACGATGGCGTATTAGGTATCAACATTGGTAAGAATAAAGATACTCCAATAGAAAAAGGTACAGAAGATTACTTAATCTGCATGGAAAAAACCTACCAGTATGCGGGTTATATTGCCGTTAATATTTCTTCACCTAATACACCCGGACTAAGAACGCTTCAATATGGAGAAGCGCTGGACCAACTATTGGCTGAGTTAAAAACCAAACAAGGTGAACTTGAACGATTGCACGGGAAGTATGTGCCACTCGCACTTAAAATAGCCCCAGACCTAAGTGATGATGAAATAAATCAAATATGTGATTCCTTGCTCCAACACCAAATAGATGGAGTTATCGCGACCAATACTACGCTAGATAGAAATTTGGTAAAAGGAATGAAGCACGCCAATGAAGCAGGTGGGTTAAGTGGTCGTCCTGTACAACAAAGAAGTACCGAAGTTGTTCGACTACTGCATGCTAAGTTGGGCGATAATATTCCGATAATCGGTGTTGGTGGAATTGACTCTTTTGTTGCGGCAAAAGAGAAAATGCTTGCGGGCGCTAAACTTGTACAGGTTTATTCTGGTTTTATTTATCACGGCCCAGGTTTAGTCAAAGATATCGTTAAGAATCTCTAATTTTACGGTTTTACATCGTTGTTTATCTGGAAAAGAGGAATTTAATTTCCTCTTTTTTTTTGTTCTTCTACTTGTAGAATTATTTTCGTTAGTTGGAATAGGTGAAATTACAGTCAACCTAGAGACGGAATTAAAAAAATAATAGAGACGGAACGATGCTTAAACCAAGAGATACATGGAATTGGTTTTACGATGAGCAAGAGAAAGCTCTGATGTTGGACCTTGGAAATGACATGTTGTTTAGAGTCAATATCCCAAACAAGCTTCTTGTAGATTGCGCCTATACTGATACAGATTTTACTGTTGATGATGCGTCCGCATTCCAAGAATTCAAACAAAGAGCGTCCAAATTAGAGTTATCTGAACCTAGACAAGCTGAATTAACACTCAATTGCGTTGCAGCAAAACGTTTCCATAAACCCGTTCTGCCTAAGAGTTGGTTTTTCGACTTACAAGAGGCCGATTACGTGCCTTGTGAAGGCGACATTATTCATTTAAAAAATCGCAATGGGGAAGGTTACTTCATGGTGATAGAAGTTGGTGACAATGCCAGCTTGTGTGCTCTTGTTGAAAATGAACCTTTTATATTAGATGGCCGTAAGGAACTTAAATTTGGCGAGGCGATTAAAGTAATGCACAATCGTATGGCACGCGCTAATCATCTATTTAACTCATTAAACGTTGCATTAGTTGGTTAATATTTAATTCGTTCCTGTTCCCTTGTTGTATTTGTATCGACCCTAAGTGGTCGATTTTTTTTGTTACTCACCTCCATGATCTCCACAGCTCTTTTTTAAAGGTAAGCTTTTGAAGATAAGCCACTTCAAACTCATACTGAATCTATCGATCAATTAGTTAGCAACATCCCTTACTACCAAGCTAATTTTGCTCTCATCACTGAGACATGCCTGCCAAATCGAATTTTTTTTATTTCCTATACAATAGAAACAAGATGGATTTTTGTACAGTTTTTGCTAAAAAATTCCCATTTTAAAGCCAAATGTAATTAAATTTCATCCGTAAATTCAATCTGGTCTATACCAAATTGATAAAGCATAAGTATTCACTTCGCTTGTGAGTATTTAAAAATGGTTAGATAAATTATGAAGTAAATGCTCACTTCATTTTTTGAGTAAAATTAGTTTCCTGTTAGTTGGGTAAAATTAAGCGGTGGTTTTTTAGTCGATTAAATTATTTAACTGAGATTTATCGGTGTTTTATTTCTTAATTGAATTACTAATCAGGTATAATCAAGACCATTTTTTTGCTGATTAAGACAGATATGAACCAATATTTAGCGATTACTTCAAATGGCTTAGAAAATTTGCTTGCCGAAGAACTTAAAACACTCGGAATAGTTGATGTTAAACCTGTACAAGCAGGGGTAAAATTTAAAGCAACTAACCAACAAATATACCGCTGTTGCTTGTGGAGCCGAATTGCTTCAAGGTTTGTACGTGTACTGTCAGAATTTAACTGCCAAGATGATATGGATCTTTATTTGACAGCTTCGGCAGTAAATTGGTCTTCTCATTTCACCAGTGATAAAACGTTTGTAGTCGATTTTAACGGCACCAACAATCAAATTAGAAACAGCCAATATGGCGCGATGAAAGTGAAAGATGCGATTGTTGATAGCTTTACCAAGAAAAACTTGGAAAGACCGTCTATTAATAAAGAGCAACCGGATCTTCGTGTACATGTTAGGCTCCATCGTGATAAAGCTATTCTAGGGTTAGACTTAGTTGGTTTAGGTTTGCATCAACGTGGGTATCGAACCGAAGCTGGCAAAGCGCCATTACGTGAAACACTTGCTGCTGCAATTATAATGCGTAGTGGCTGGAAAAAGGGGGTGTCGTTATTGGATCCTCTATGTGGTTCAGGAACCTTGTTGATTGAGGCTGCGATGATGGCGGCCAATATGGCGCCAGGTGTGTTGAGAAAAACATGGTCTTTTGAAGCACTAAACGATTTTGAACCCGAAGTGTGGGCTCAAATGAAAGCAGAAGCGAATGTGCAAGGGCGCAAAGGGCTAAGAAATATTGAGACCAAATTTTTTGGTTTCGATAATGATAAGCGTGTATTAACTATTGCAAGAGCTAATGCGAAAAGAGCTGGCTTAACTGATGTCATTGAATTTTCTTGCGCTGATGCTGCGGCGTTAACTCGCCCTGAAGGTTTCGACACAGGCGTTATTGTATCTAACCCTCCATATGGAGAAAGGTTGGGAACAGAACCTGGCTTAATTGCTTTATATACGTCTCTGGGAGCACAGTTAAAAGCGAACTTCGCGGGTAGCCAAGCGTCAATTTTCTCCAGTTCAGACGAATTATTGAGTTGTTTGAGGATGAGAGCAGAAAAACAGTATAAGCTACAAAACGGGGCGTTACCGTGTCACCAAAAAAATTACTTAATCAGTGAACGCCGAGCCACTTCATCAATTGGTACGGAAAACGCGTCATCTGATGGCCCAATCGCTCCTGATTTTTCTAATCGATTGAAAAAGAATTTGGCAAAAATTGGCAAGTGGGCTAAACGAGAACAGCTCGACTGTTATCGAATTTACGATGCCGACCTTCCCGAATATAACGTCGCTATCGATTTGTACTTAGACAATCTTGTTATACAAGAATACGCTGCACCAAAAGATATTCCTGAAGAAAAAGCAAAACGCAGGTTAACGGATGTTATTCGCGCGGCTATTCAAGTGACAGGAATTAATGCTAATAACGTGGTACTCAAAACTCGCGAAAAGAAGAAAGGCACCTCTCAATATCAAAAATTAGGTGAAGGGTCTCGCAATTTTGAAGTACAAGAATATGGGGTAAAATTGCTGGTAAACCTACATGATTATCTAGATACCGGTCTATTCCTCGACCATAAAATTACACGACGTATTATTGGTGAAATGGCGCAGGGTAAAGATTTTCTTAACTTGTTCGCTTATACCGGATCGGCAACTGCTCACGCCGCTTTTGGCGGAGCAAAATCAACTATGACGGTTGATATGTCGAAAACGTATCTTGAGTGGGCGAAAGAAAACTTAAAGTTGAACGTTAAGATTGGTGATCAGCACCGATTTGAACATGCTGATTGTTTACAGTGGGTACGCAAATGTACTCAGGATTATGACCTTATTTTCATTGATCCGCCGACGTTTTCTAATTCAAAACGCATGGATCAAACGTTTGACGTGCAAAGAGACCATCTAACGCTGCTGAAGGATTTGAAATTACTGCTTAGAAAAGAGGGGACGATTCTGTTTTCCAATAACAGACGCCACTTTAAAATGGATTTAGATGGATTAAAACAAGCAGGGCTTTGTGCCGTTAACATCTCGGCGAAAACGCTGCCTATGGATTTTGCGCGTAATAAACAGATTCATAATTGTTGGCTGATTACTCATGATAATAATGCCTAATCTGATACTTTATAGCACCGACGGCTGCCATTTGTGTGAACAAGTGCTAGCTATGCTTGGTGTGATAGGATTAACACCACAGGTCATTGATATTGCATTCAATGATGAATTATTTTTACGTTACGGGGTCACTATTCCAGTACTGCATTGTGCTGGCAATGAATTGAATTGGCCGTTTGATGACGAACAACTTAAATATTGGTTAGAAAAAAATGGCATTACTTACCATAAATAATGGTCACTTAGCATTTGGCGATGTTCCACTTCTCGATGGTTCAGATTTTGCCTTACAAGAAAATGAACGAGTTTGTTTGGTTGGAAGAAATGGGGCAGGTAAATCTACTCTAATGAAAATTCTATCTGGTGACGTTATTATGGATGACGGTAAGTACCAGATAACACAAGATGTGGTTGTCTCCCGTTTAGAACAAGACCCGCCAAGAAATGAACAAGGTACAGTTTTAGAGTACGTTGCGAGTGGTTTAGCTGAAATAGGAAAAACTCTTAAGATCTACCAAGATCTTTTGGATCTTATTGCTGAGGACCCGTCAGAGAAAAATATCAACCGGCTTGCTAAAGTGCAAGAAGAGCTTGATCACACTGGAGCATGGCGGTTTGAGGATAGAATTAAAAACGTTTTAGCGGCACTAAAATTAGACGGACATACCAAGCTAACCGATTTATCTGGAGGTTGGCAGAGAAAAGCAGCGTTAGCTAAAGCGTTAGTATGCGACCCAGATGTTTTGCTCCTCGATGAACCGACCAACCATTTAGATGTCACCACGATTGAATGGTTAGAAGGGTTTTTAAAAGATTTCCGTGGTTCAATTATCTTTGTTTCGCATGATAGAGCATTTATTAAATCAATGGCGACTCGAATTGTAGACCTCGACAGAGGTAAATTGTCTTCATTTCCTGGCAACTACGAGCAGTTTTTAGTCGATAAAGAAGAGGCTTTGCGAGTTGAAGAAATGCAAAATGCGGAATTCGATAAAAAATTAGCCCAGGAAGAAGTTTGGATCCGTCAGGGAATTAAAGCTCGCCGGACCCGTAATGAAGGTCGAGTTCGTGCTCTAAAAAAACTTAGGCAAGAGCGATCGGATCGCTTAGAAGTGCAGGGTAAAGCAAATATTCAAATCGATACTTCTAATCGTTCTGGAAAAATCGTTTTTGAAGCTGACAATATTAGTTTTGAATATGATAACAAACCAATCGTATCTAATTTTAGTTTTAATATTATGCGTGGTGACAGAATCGGTCTTATTGGTCCAAACGGCTGTGGTAAAAGTACACTGTTAAAACTGCTGCTCGACCAACTCGAACCTCAATCAGGTAAGTTACGCTGTGGTACCAAACTTGAGGTTGCCTATTTCGACCAGTACCGAGAAACGTTAGATCCAGAAAAAACCGTTATTGATAATCTGGCTGATGGCAAACAAGAAGTCACTATAGGTGGTAAAGAGCGTCATGCGCTTAGTTATTTACAGGACTTTTTATTCTCACCTAAGAGAGCACGCACCCCAGTAAAAGCCTTGTCTGGCGGTGAAAAAAATCGCTTATTATTGGCTAGGTTATTCACTAAACCTAATAACCTATTGATTCTTGATGAACCGACGAATGATTTAGATATCGAAACATTGGAACTTTTAGAGGATTTACTTGCCAACTATGAGGGGACATTACTTTTAGTTAGTCATGATCGCCAGTTTGTTGATAATACAGTAATGACAAGTTGGATATTTGAAGGTGATGGTGTAATAGAAGAATTCGTTGGCGGATACCACGATGCTCAACAGCAACGATTACAAGCACTCAAAACTAGAGCTCCAAGCGTTGAAAAAAAGCAAAATGTTGTTAAGTCGCCGACAAAAGTAACCAAGCAAAGCGTTAAGACAAAAAAATTATCGTATAAACTTGTACGTGAATTAGAAGAGCTGCCAGCAAAATTAGAACAATTTGAAATGGCGATAGAAAAACTTCAACAAGAAGTCAATACGCCAGAGTTTTTTGCTCAGTCTGTCGAGCAAACTCAACCTATATTAGATAAATTGGCAGCGCAAGAACAACAATTGGAAATAGCCTTTGAAAGATGGGAAGAATTAGAGGCTATGCAACAGGAATTTGATAAGTAAATGAGTAATAATAAATTTAAATTATCTGCATTAGCCTTGTTAGTGTTAGGGGCAACACAGGCTAACGCAGCACTGTATCAGGTTGTTGAAGTTACCTCTACTGGAACAGAATCTTATGGTTCTGTTATTGAAACTGGAGATATTGGTAGCGACAATCTAGGTTGCTTTAGTTCAAGTGTCGATTGCGGGACTGGTTCAAGCTTTGATCTGGCTGGCGATACTGGTGAATCTTATGTTGGCTTCTCTTATAAAAAAGAAGTGCCTTTTGGTATTGATAACCGATTCTTTTATCTAGATCAAGATGATCTAGAAAGCTACTGTGACAATGAACTCGGCTATGCAACTTGTGAAGCGTGGGCTGAAAATCAATGGTTCGGTGATTTAGATAACCAAGTAGGAGGGTTGTACCACGAGCGTGAAGCCTGGAACTTGGGTACCTATAAATCGAATGCATCTGGATTTATTGAATCGACCAGTGTTGATGCGCCTGATTCTAGTGTTACACCAACCAGTTTTAGTGCAATTAACGACAGTAAAAATGTCGTAGTAACTGCATTAGATGATGATTCTAAAGCCATCGGTATCACAAGTAGTGGTTATTTTTCTAACGGAACGAATGCTGCTCTTGTTTATCGTCAACGTGGATTTTACGACGGTACTTTGTTACTTCCTCGACAAGATGCTAGTGATGCAATTGTTGCTAAAATGGGCAGAACCTTGGCGTTCGATTGGTTTGAATATGATGACGACGACGACGGAACGCCAGAAAAATATGTGGTTGGCTCCGCCGCTGTCGCACCATTTAACTACTCTGATAGCGACAAAGACTACTCTGGCGATTTAGCTAACTGCTTAGTTGATGATCCTGAAGTGCTTGAGGCGTGTCAAAACTTTGCATTTGCCATGAAACCTTATGTTTGGGGTGTCACTGATACTACGACTAATTTAACGGCTGAAGGTGTAAGTGTTGCTTTATGGGATGACATTGGTGATGCTTCTGGAGATGATACCAAAGATAGCGCCAATGAAGACGATTACTCAGCCCAGGGTAGTGTACGAGCAGCGATCGTTCCAACGTCAGGAAGCTATCAAGATAAGCCTGTTCTGGTCGGTTATAACACTACTGAATATAATAGCATTCTATTAATGCAAGCCGCGGTTTTTTATCCTAAAGCTAATTTTTCTGTTCAAGAAAATGGATGGTCAAATACCTTTATTACCAACGCTACGGTTAGAATTAGTGGCGATTACATTTATAGTAATTCGGTGGCAAAAGATATTAATGAACATTTGTTAGTTATCGGCGAAGCAAAACGTTATGGCAGCAAACCAGAATCAGGATCTGCCAATAATCGTTTATTTATTGCCGATGCAAGCTCAGGTAATCCGACAGCGAGTTATTTTGACGGTGGTATATTCTTTAGTGGTGCTGGCGGTGAAGCCAATGCCATTAATAATTACAATGAAATTGTGGGCCAAATAGACGCAGAAAGTCATCGAGAAGTTAATGGTAAAGTTCGTAGAAAGCGGGCGTTTATCTATCCGTATAATGATGACACAACTCAATCGGAAAGAAGAGCGATATTTAATAATCAAGCTTGGTGGATTGATGATTTAACTAATGGCGGAACTCACAGTTCTGCTAATAATCGCTATCGCGTGATTAATGCGTCGGATATTAATGATGCAGGTGTTATATCTGCTACAGCGCTTAAATGTTCTGTTGGCGAGTATGATTCTACCGCACATAACGCATATTGTGGTGAAGGTTCTGGCGAGGAACATATTGTTGCCGTTAAATTAGTGCCAATTTCTGGTGCCACGAGTGCAGATATAGAAGTGCGCAGCGCTGCAAGCACTACTGTTTCAAGACAAGGTGGTGGTATTGGATTTATTGCTTTGACACTATTAGCTCTTTTTAGTTTCAGTCGTAAACGATAAATTTTTCAAATTAATGAAACGGGTTCAAATTTTTGAATCCGTTTTTTTTTGCCCTTGAGAAATTAGCATTGTTGAACCAATATTAATTATGGAGTTGCTGACTCCATACACGTTCAAATTGATAATAGCTAAAGGACGATAATATGAAGAGACAAAAGCGCGATCGCCATGAAAGAGCACAATCTCAAGGTTATAAAGCGGGCCTGAATGGAAAATCGATGGATGAATGCCCGTATCAGCAAACTGATGCCAAGTCATTTTGGCTAGGCGGATGGCGAGAAGCAAGAGATGATAAAAATTCTGGTCTCTATAAATAAAACAGTATTAGTAATATCAGGCCTCTAATTATGAGGCCTAATATTTACCCTTTAACGCACTATAACTAAATTTATTGTTAAAAAATTGACAGCCCGAAAGCTGCCACAATAAACCTTATTAGATCACTTACCTAAAAATTCTAGAAACTAGACGTATCTTTGAAAAGGCCTACTTTTAAATCTTTCGCAACGTAAATTTCTTTGCCATCAACAAGAACTCGCGCATCAGCTAATCCCATAACAAGTTTGCGATTAATAACACGCTTCATATTTATTTGATAAGTGACTTTTTTCGCCGTTGGTAATATTTGTCCAGTAAATTTAACTTCACCAACTCCTAATGCTCGACCTTTACCTTCACCGCCAACCCAGCCAAGGAAAAACCCTACTAGTTGCCACATGGCATCCAAACCTAAACAACCTGGCATAACAGGGTCACCTGGGAAATGACAATCAAAAAACCACAAATCAGGAGAGATATCGAGTTCTGCTTCAACATAACCTTTGCCAAATTCTCCGCCATCCTCTGTCATTAATGTGACTCTATCCATCATTAGCATGTTTGGTGCTGGAAGTTGTGGATATCCTTCGCCAAATAATTCACCACGGCTAGAGGCGAGTAAATCTTCACGGTTATACGAGCTACGTCTGTTTTGCATTTTTATATACTCCAAATTTTGTTAGGTGCATCTTAGTGAACACAGATACGCTAATCAAGTCCGATCAGTTGGTTATAAACCGATTAAAGAGACTCTGAAAGAAAGAAGGATAATTTTCTCTTCGATTAAAAAGTACGATTCTATCGGATATACGATTCAAGATAGCGTCATCACTTTCACCTCTAAAATCTTTACCTGTGATTAACACAATTGCTTCATCTACGTTTTCTACCGGCCAAATACCAAACTGACCTTGCTTAATACTATTTATAACATCTTTGTGTAACGATAGATGTTTTAAATTAGATTTAGGTAAGATAACGCCTTGATTGCCAGTGAAGCCTTGATGTTTACATACATGATAAAAGCCTTCGATTTTTTCATTCAACCCGCCAACGGCTTGAACTCGACCAAATTGATCAACCGCACCGGTTACCGCTAGCTGTTGATTGATTGGTGTTTCAGATAATGCACTGACCAACGAACAAAACTCCGCAAGAGACGCGCTGTCGCCGTCAACTTCACAATATGATTGCTCAAAAACAATAGAGGCAGAATAGGGCAGTGCTTCATCTAAATCTAACGCTGTGCTTACTAATGCTTGCATGATCATCATACCTTTGGCATGTAGATTGCCACCTAACTCAGCTTTCCGTTCGACATCTGAAATATCCCCATCCCCGAAGTGAATAACACATGAAATTCTAGCAGGCTCACCATAAGAAATTGGATGACCAGGAACATCGACAACAGTCAAACCATTAACCTGGCCAATATGCTCCCCGTTAGTTTCTATGATAACTTGTCCGTCTAAAATGTCATCCAGTGCACGTTTAGGTAAATAAGATTCTCGAAAATACTTGTCATCAATAGCTTGATCAATTTCAATATCAGATATTACGCCATTTGTAGCTTGTAACGCAGCTTCACTCAGTAAAGAGTTATGCCATTGTAAACACAGCGGTATAGCGTGTTGATCTTCACATTCTCTAGTCCCAGCGGTAAGGAGCCTTTTAATACCCGAAGCATCTAAACTGGGCAGATTGAAACTGTCGATTAGCCCTTTAACATACCCTAAGTAACCAACAAGAGTTTCTTCGCTAAGCTTACTTTCAAGCTCAACTTCGCTGAACATACAAAATCCTGAATTCATGTCTGAATCAAAGTAATCCAATTCACTTAATTGCTCTCTATCGCCAATGACAATAAGTTTAACGTCAATTTGTTGTGAAGGTGGGTCGATGGCTATGTGCTTGGTGTCAACACTAACAGGTGAAATAGACTCGCCCAGCAATGCCGACTTTAACACCATCCATGAAGACGGATTAGTCATAATTAAATTCGCAGATACCACTAAATAACCGCCATGCGCTTTACTAAGCAGACCTGGTGATACGGACTCAACTTTTCCATCTTTAGCTTTGTATTCACCTAAAATAGAACGAATTTCCAGTGTTTCAGCTTTGACAACCACGCGTTCATCTGGCACTAAGTGTTCATCGTGAATCGCATCCAAGATTGCGTTTCGATAAATAGCATTGTCCGGTGAATTGATAAGCAAAACTTTAGTCCAGTTATGTAACTGTTCAAAACGAAGTAATGCGGCTCGCAATCTCGGCTGGAGATCAAAAAAAGATAACGGAGATAACGTTGAAAAACTACTAATGATAGCTTCATACTTATCAAACTGTGGTGTGACTGAACGCCAATCTGCTTGCTTCATTTCGGCCTAATATAGTGAAAAGGGCGTTGATTATATATAAAAATTCAAGCGGCTAATAGTTATTATCCAAGTTAACAGTTTTAAAAACAAAAACCGTTACAAGTCTTGTCTAAATACTCACTTTTGGGTTACGCTGTCACTAGGCAGAACGTCGGAAAGTAATCATGAAATACCAACAACTTGAAAATCTTGAATGTGGCTGGAAATGGCAATATTTGCATAATAAATGGAAAGACGGCACGGCAATAACAAGACATATTGACAGCAGTGAAGCTGATCGTGCGGTTCAGTTATTAAAAGAAATTGAAAGTGAACCGATTCTAGTAATTGAGTGGATTGACAATCATATGTCATTTGAACTCGATAATAAGTTAAAGCAAGCGATTAGAGCCAAACGAAAACGGCATTTTAATGCTGAACAGATCCACACCAAAAAGAAATCTATTGATTTGGATTATCGAGTTTGGGAAAAGTTATCTGAAAGAGCAAATGAATTAGGCTGTACTTTATCCGATGCAATAGAATATCTGGTTAGCGAAGCATCTCGTACAGAGAAAGTTAGCAAAAAAGTTAGTAGTTTAAAACAAGATTTAAGTAAATTACTTGGTGAATAACAAAGGTGATTAAATATGTTGTATGTAATAGTCGTTGCTACGTTGCTTATTTTTTGGTTAGTTGCTGTAGATAGACCTAAATTTACCTTAAAATTTGAAGATGGAATTCTCATCAATCACAAAGGAAATGTGCCACACGGCTTTACTCAAAATTGTAAAGAAATAGGTCATAAAACGCCATTTAGCGGCACCGTTAAAGTCTATACCACACGATTTGGCTCTAAACTCAAATTCTCTAAACAGATTCCACATAAAGTTCAGCAAAGAATTCGAAACGTATTTCCTCATCACAGCCCTAAATCAAAACATAAAAAGAGAGCATAGTTTCGTTAGCTCGTTATTATGGTTTTCTATTGATGCTTCTTCATGCAATAGATCGGTATACCAAAGTGTTGACTACGTAATAATATATGATGGCAACAAGTTTAATACAGTAACAACGGGTATAAATTGCATCTAATACAAGTGCGCATTATGTATATTATGTTAAATATAGTTCTTCTCTAGCTGCTCGTGAACTCCCCGGTCTAGCTTCGATATATTAATGCTATTATTTTTTATGTTATTATATTACTAATCTTTTCGTTACACTTTTCAAATGAACTTTATCAATGTCGCTTCTAGATACTTACACTAAAAAAAATATCGCTTTGGCTTGGCCTTTAGCGTTGAACGGTCTGCTTATACAATCCATGCTAATGATAGATACTCTTTTGGTTTCACCATTAGGAGAAGAATCTGTCGCTGCGATGGGCGTTTCATCAACGATTGTTTCCTTCGTTCTTAGCATGCAAATGGCTTTAGCAATGGGAAGCCAAATTATCTTGAGTCGTGCTTATGGCAGCGCAAACACCAAAAGCTTAAATAATGGTTTTTTTGCTGGTTTAACTATTTCTGGCGGTTTCGCCTGTTTATTTATGCTGATCATTTTCATTTTTGGGCAGAACATTGTCGATTGGATTATCGAACCAGATTCGATTCGAACACTCGCCTATAGCTATTTAGATATTTCGCTGTATGTGATTTTTTTCACCGCGTTAACCCAAATTACTATCGCTTTGTTTAATGGCATGGGCAAAACTAAGATCCCTTTTAAAGGCTATTTAATTGAAATGCCTTTTAATGCTTTACTCTCTTACTTGTTTATCTATCAATTAGATATGGGAGTATCGGGTGCTGCGTTAGGCAGTGTTTTCGCTATAATTCTGCGCACTTGTTTCCTTGGATACTGCTTACTTAATGCCTCGAATGTTCAATTGACGCTACCAACTCAATTTTATGCTTTTATACATAACACCCGTAAGCATATCGTTGAAATTCTACCTTTTGCCGCTAATACTACTATTTTAGCCATCGGTGCCACACTCTATTTGTTGCTGTATTCTCAATTAAACATTAACGAATATGTTGCCATTACCCTGCTCTACCCATGGATCCAAGCTGGAGGAAGGGTTATTGCTTCATGGTCTTATGCTTCGGCAATCCTAATCAGTCAACAGATCGGCTCTGGTAAACTTAGTCAGCTTGAAAAGTCAGTTAATTCAAGTATCGATATTGCCGTCTGGCTGTCCGTCTTTTGTAGTCTGTTCTTTGTTTGTGTGCATTACGTTTTTCCACACCTTTATACTGAACTTGCTCCCGAGACCTATTTGGCAGTATCCATCATTGCGCCTCTGTATATTTTTCAACCACTGGTGCGCGGTTATAACACCATACATGGCAACATATTAAGAGCCGTTGGTAAAACGACATCGGTATTCAAAATTAACTTTATTGGCCAATGGGTTATTTCTCTTCCTTTATTGGCTATTATCATTTTTGTATTTGAAGGTTCAATATTGTGGGCGTTTGCAGTTCAACCGTTTGAAGAAATAGTCAAAGCGTTTCCGTTTAGAGCCTTGGCTAGAAAAACAGTGAAAGAATTTGATAGTGAACAAGCCAATAAGCTCAATTTTGATTGACAATAGATCAGTTAATCTATTGTTTTACTTAACGATAAAAATAAATCTATTGTATAAATTTCAAGTAAGGATATAAGTTACAGGGTGACAAAAAATCTCTCTGTAACTTATATCATACCAAAAATCGCTTAACTTAATGCTTACTTACCACAACACTTTTTGTATTTTTTGTTACTACCACATGAACAAGGATCATTTCTATCTGGTGTCTTATCAAATCGTTGGGGTTGTGGCTTATTTATAACAACGTCTAGTTCCTTTATATTTTCTTCTACGCTGCTATTAACCTCTATGTTCGCATGAAGCTTATGCAAGGCGACCAATTTTTGCACTTCTAACTCGCGAGTTTGGTTCGGCACAACTAACGATAAAGGTCGATTACTCGAACCTAACTTTAGTGTCGCTTTTGGATTGTAACCATTTTTGCCGTAATCACTCATGATATCGGGCGTACCGCGATAGAAAAATTTTGACATTTTACTTCTCAGTTTTATAAAACGCGCATAGTAGCAACTTAACTGCAGATAATCTAAATTAGTATTAGCAATAAACCACGCATAGGCAATGAGCCAATCTAACGAAAATTAAGGTAATACACCGGAGAATTGGTTGTCTCAGTTTGTGTCACTTTTAAACGTACAGGATACTTTTCAGTATCAAGGGTCCAATAGTCCTCTTTTTCCAATAAATTCGTCTGATTATCAGTTTGCTCTATCGACCAATTTTTATTATCTGGTTTGATTGAAATATGGTATTGTTGCCGAGTATTTTCCCAAATGGCACTAATCGTGTATTTACCTGACTCTACGAGACAATTTTTTTTAATTTTACACAAAACTTCGTGGTTAGAATGAGTTACACTTCGCCAGATGAAAGCTGAAACGAGTAGTAACATCATGAATAAAATTTGAGCTAGTCGCGCTCTAGTTAATTTTTCTGCAGCCATTTTTTATATTCTCATGTAACAAACTTCAAACTTTTAATAATAATTAATCCCACAATGTAAAAATTGCAGGTTAAATCGTTGTCATTAAAATGTTAATTCAACTATCATATCCGGTGAAAATACCATTCCAAACAGTGTTTTGATAGATCCACTAGATACATTGGGTTTTTTTCATTACGCTTGGAACGTATTACGACATAAAGTCGCATAAAAGCAAAGTAGTCACTTAAACATTGGAAGAAATATAATGAGCCAAGTACAACAACTTGAGCACAACTATAACTACAAGGTCGTACGTCAATTTACCCTAGTTACTATACTTTGGGGAATTGTTGGTATGTCTGTAGGTGTATTGATTGCTGCTCAGTTAGTTTGGCCACAGCTAAATTTTGATACGCCGTGGTTAACTTACAGCCGTTTACGCCCGCTGCACACCAACGCTGTTATTTTTGCGTTTGGTACTAGCGCCCTTTTTGCCACATCTTATTATGTTGTGCAACGTACCTGCCAAACACGCCTGTTTGGGGGATTTCTTATACCCTTCACTTTCTGGGGATGGCAAACAGTAATCTTACTTGCAGCTATCACACTTCCTTTAGGGTATACAACCAGTAAAGAATATGCTGAATTAGAATGGCCAATCGATATTTTGATTGCTGTTGTATGGGTCGCCTACGCTATCGTATTTTTTGGTACGATTGTTAAGCGAAAAACATCACATATTTATGTTGCTAACTGGTTCTTCGGTGCGTTTATACTTACCGTTGCTGTTTTACACATAGTAAACAGCTTAGCTATTCCAGTATCTATGGGGAAATCTTACTCCGTCTATTCTGGTGCAACTGATGCGATGATCCAATGGTGGTATGGTCATAATGCTGTAGGTTTCTTACTTACTGCAGGTTTTTTGGGAATGATGTATTATTTTGTTCCTAAACAAGCTGGACGCCCTGTTTATTCATATCGTTTATCAATTGTCCATTTCTGGGCACTAGTATCACTTTATATTTGGGCTGGCCCTCACCACCTTCATTACACCGCACTACCTGACTGGACGCAATCACTTGGTATGGTGATGTCGCTTGTCCTATTTGCTCCTTCATGGGGTGGTATGATTAACGGTATTATGACTTTGTCTGGTGCTTGGCATAAGCTTCGTTACGATCCTATCTTGCGCTTTATGGTGGTCTCACTGTCATTCTATGGTATGTCTACCTTTGAAGGCCCAATGATGGCAATTAAAACCGTCAATGCTCTCTCCCACTACACCGACTGGACAGTAGGTCACGTACATTCAGGTGCTTTAGGTTGGGTTGCAATGGTTTCTATTGGTTCTGTCTATCACTTGATTCCTAAGTTATTCGGACAAGAGAGAATGTACTCTGTTAGTTTAATCAACGTTCACTTCTGGTTAGCAACAATTGGTACGGTACTTTATATTGTCGCAATGTGGATTTCTGGTGTAATGCAAGGTCTAATGTGGAGAGCGGTTAATGCCGACGGTACTCTAACATACAGTTTTGTAGAGTCTGTTCAAGCATCCTATCCGTTCTATACCGTTCGTTTTATTGGCGGCTTTATTTTCCTATCAGGTATGTTCTTGTTAGCTTATAACGCTTATAAAACTATTACTGCACCTGAAGATAGTCTTAAAGCTATCGAGCAACCGGCATAAGGAGATTGATTAATGAGTTCAAACTCAAATAATCGCCATGATCTAGTCGAACGTAACGTCGGTTTGCTAGCGATTTTAATTATTGTAGCTATTAGCTTCGGTGCTTTAGTGGAAATTGTGCCACTATTTTTTCAAAAACAAGTCAACGAGCCTGTAGATAACTTAAAACCTTACACTGCCTTACAGATGGAAGGACGTGATATTTATATCCGCGAAGGTTGTAGTGTTTGTCATAGCCAGATGATCCGTCCATTCCGTGCGGAAACAGAGCGGTATGGTCACTACTCTGTTGCTGGTGAAAGTGTTTGGGAACACCCATTCTTATGGGGTTCAAAACGTACAGGCCCAGATCTAGCTCGCGTTGGTCAACGTTATTCTGATGAATGGCACCGAGTGCATTTGCTTAACCCAAGAGCGTTAGTTCCAGAATCTAACATGCCTGGCTTCCCTTGGTTGGCTGAAAATGTATTAGACGGTGAATTGATCCAAGCTAAGTTAACTCTATTCCGCGATCAATTTGGTGTTCCTTATACTGACGATCAAATTGCAAATGCTAAATCTGAAGTCGTTGGCAAAACCGAGATGGATGCGCTTATTGCCTATCTACAATCTCTCGGTCATGCGATGAAATAAGGAGGAATGATTATGAGTATTGGTACTTTCCATTCCATCTGGACAGTGATTTTATTTGTGAGCTTTTTTGGTATTGTTTGGTGGGCTTTCGGTAAGAACCGTAAAAGTCGCTTTGAAGAAGATGCAAATTTAGTGTTTGCAGATGAGCCAACAACAGCCGGTAAGAATAATAAAGGAGTAAACAAATAATGACGTCATTTTGGAGTGCGTGGATTATTGTTCTCACAGTTGTTACATTAGTTTTTTGTGCTGTGATTTTAGGCTGGGCCTTGAAAAATAATGTCGGCGTTGAAGAAGGCGCCGAAATGGAACATGAATATGACGGTATCAAAGAACTAAACAACCCATTGCCTAAATGGTGGAGTTTTCTGTTTATTGGGACCTTTGTTTTCACCATTATTTATTTGGCTCTATTCCCTGGGTTGGGAACCTTCAAAGGACTTTTAGGTTGGACTAGCTCAAACCAACAAGTAAAAAGTGTCGAAGAATCTCGTCAACATATTGCTCAAGCGCACGCTAATCAAACATTAGATGAATACGCTAGAGCTCTAGATGAAGCAAATACGTTTTATGACGAAGCATTTAATAAACTTGCTTATAGCGCAAATGGTGAACTGCGTCCTGTACCGGAAATAGCAGCCGATCCAGAAGCCCTTAAAGTTGGTCAACGTCTATTTTTGCAAAACTGTTCTCAATGTCATGGTTCGGATGCTCGAGGTCAAATAGGCTTTCCTAACCTAACAGATAAAGCATGGCTTTATGGTGGTGAACCTGAAGCTATCCTAACGACCATTATGAATGGTCGTATTGGTGCAATGCCTGCTTGGGGTGATGCATTAGGAGAGCAAGGCGTTAAAGAAGTTGTCACTTATACTTTGGGCTTGTCTGGACGAAAAGTGAATGCCAGAGAAGCCGCAGCGGGTAAACAACGCTTTGTCGTTTGTGCTGCTTGCCATGGTACAGATGGTAAAGGTAACCCTGCTTTAGGTGCTCCTGATTTAACCGACCAAGATTGGTTATTTGGCGACTCACGCGCGGCTGTAACTGAAACGGTTACCAATGGTCGTCAAGGTGTGATGCCAGCATGGAAAGATATTTTAGGTGAAGAAAAAGTACAACTTGTCGCTTCCTATGTGTGGAGTTTAAGTAATACTGAAAAATAACCTATAATGATTTATAGCCCCATTTATGGGGCTATTTTTATTTAAAATAAACTCCCTTTTGGTCTTTGAAACAGCAACAATTGGCCTTAGAGACAGTCAATCTTTAAAACAATCAGCAGAGATATTCATGATAAAACCTTGGTATAAACAATTTTGGCCGTGGTTTCTAATCACATTACCGTTATGTGTCGTTGTAGCGAGTTTTACAACCTTAGCCATCTTTTCAAAAAATTCCGTTTCCCTTGTCGCTAAAGATTACTATAAAAAAGGCAAAGGAATTAATGTCGATTTGTCAAAAATCAAATACGCACAATCGTTAGGGCTATCCGCTAGTGTCATTTCTGAACAAAACAATATATCCATCCAATTTGATAAAGGCGATTTAGAGGTTTATCCCGCGTTAGTGGTAACCTTTACTCACAGAACACTTGCCGACCGAGATTTTAGCCAAACAGTAAGTTCTAACGCTAAAGGACAATATAAAGTAATTTTACAAGATAAGTTAGCCGGGCCGTGGTTTATAGAAGTAGAGCCTCATAACAAAACATGGTTATTACAAGGGAAAGTTTCATTCCCATCGGCAACCGCAACCCTATTAACTAATTAATTATCTGAGATCTAATATGACACTTTCGTGCTTCCACTGTGGTGAAGATGTACCAGTAGACTCGAATTATATCGTTGAAATATTGGGCAAACCTCAGCCGATGTGTTGTCCTGGTTGCCAAGCCGTAGCACAAACCATTATTGACAGTGGTTTAGAAAGTTATTATCAGTTTAGAACAGAAAAAGCGGAAAAAGCAGAACTGGTTCCAGAACAACTAAAAGCGCTTATAAATTATGACAATGAAGACGTTCAGTCAGAATTTGTGCGGAAAGATAACAATACGTCAGAGATCACTCTGTCATTAGAAGGCGTAACATGTGCTGCATGTGCTTGGTTGATAGAGAAACAAATTAGCGATAAAACTGGCGTGAACTCAATTAGAGTTAACACCACAACAAACCGAGCTATTTTGAGTTGGGATAATTCAAAGGCCAAACTCAGTGATTTATTGTCTGCTATTCACAACCTTGGCTATAAAGCCGCCCCTTTTGAAGCCGACGCTCACGAAGCATTTTTTCACCAGTCCATGAAGCAATATCTGTACCGTCTAGGGGTAGCGGGTTTAGCTTCCATGCAGGTAATGATGTTAGCTGTAGCATTATATTTTGAGGTATTTGGTGACCTTGATAATGAGTTTAAGCAGTACCTAAGAATAGTTAGCTTACTATTTGCAACGCCTGTTTTAGTTTATTCTGCTTTGCCATTTTATCTCAATGCCTGGAGAAGTATTAAAGGCAGAACATTAGGTATGGATGTTCCCGTTTCTATCGCGTTAATTTTCGCGTATAGCGCTAGCGTCATCGCGACAGTACAAGAAAAAGGCGAAGTCTTTTTTGAATCAGTTTCTATGTTTACTTTCTTTTTGTTGCTGGGACGATTTTTAGAGATGCGAGCCAGACGAAAAGCCGCTGCCGCGAGCGCGAATCTACTAAAATTGATTCCTGCAATGGCAACAAAAATTGATGGTAGCCAAGTTCCAGTTAGAGTTTTACACCCAGGAGACAAAATAAAAGTGCTACCAGGAGAGCACATTCCGGCCGATGGAATTATCCTTAAAGGCCGTATTCACGTTAATGAGTCAATGTTAACTGGTGAATCAATTCCGATTGTTAAAACCGTCGGCGATAACGTCTATGCTGGTAGCATAAATACCGATGAAGCGTTTCAGTTCGAAGTTACGTCGAGCAAAGCTGACTCTATGTTAGCAAACATCGTTCGCTTGCAAGATGAAGCACAAATGTCCAAACCTAAAATAGCTTTATTGGCTGACATAATTGCTAGATATTTTGTCGCTGTCATTCTAATCATCGCTTCGATAACCTGGTTTTATTGGCATCAACATCAACCAGAAGATGCGTTCTGGATTATGTTATCGGTTCTGGTGGCAACGTGCCCATGCGCCTTATCCCTTGCCACACCCACTGCGATAACTTGTGCAACATCAAGAATGGGCGATTTGGGGTTATTGCTTAGAAAATCTCACGTCATTGAGACATTTTGTAAAGTAAACCATCTTGTTATTGATAAAACGGGGACCTTAACTAAAGGTGAAATTGTCATCGACAACGCAGAATTATTGACCGATTATGATGAAAAAACATGCCGCGCTATTGCTGCTGCATTAGAGATGCATGCCAACCACCCTATTGCTAATGCATTCAAACAGTATGCTGATAATAAAATAGAAGTTTCACACGTTAAAAATATTATAGGATCAGGCATTAAGGGCCAGTGGAATGACCAAGAGTGCCGTATAGGTAATGCACGCTTTGTATTAGGTGACCATAGCCGTGCTGTTCCTTCTTCCGTATTTCTATCTATTAATGGCAACCATGTTGCAACGTTTTGTTATTCAGATCCTATTCGCCCGGAAAGCCAATCGTTTATTAGTACCTTAAATCAACTCGGAATAAAAACCACACTATTAACTGGCGATAGCTTAGTTAACGCCGAACCAATTGCTAACAACTTGGCGATCCATTCAGTAATTGCTGATGCCTCACCGTCTGAAAAACTCGAATGTTTAAGAGCATTGGATGAAAGCCAAATAACATTGATGGTTGGTGATGGAATCAATGACGCCCCTACTTTGTCTGGTGCTCACTTATCTATTGCCATGGGCGGCGGAACTGATGTGGCAAAAGCATCTGCTGATATTGTTTTACTCGGAGACAAGTTGAGTAAGATCCTCACGGCAAGAAAACTGGCTCTGAAAGCTCGTAAGATTATAAGAGAAAATTTACTATGGTCTTTGGGATATAACCTCTTCATACTGCCCCTTGCTGTTACAGGAAATGTTGCCCCATATATCGCCGTTGTCGGCATGTCTGCAAGCTCCATTATTGTCGTTACCAATTCACTAAGGCTGTTAAAAAAAGATGAGTAGTCTCTATATACTAATACCTATCGCAATTGTTTTTGTTTTCATCGCGGTAGGGGTATTTCTGTGGGCAGTAAAAAGTGAACAATTTGAAGACCTCGAAAGGCAAGGCCAAAATATATTATTTGACGATGACGAATTAGATAAGAAAAAAAATGCTAACAAATGATTGGATCGCCGCATTGCTGGTTGGATTTCTAGGTTCAGCACATTGTGTCGGCATGTGTGGGGGTATCGCCTCCGTTATGAGCTTAAATAGCGTAACTAAAGGTGGAAGAACCTTAACCACACTGTTGTATAACATCGGGCGCATTATCAGTTACATGATTGCAGGTGCATTAGTTGGCGGTGCGATCTCGAGTGCGGCAAGTTTATTACAAGATTATGCGGTTTTAAATGCCTTAAGAATAATGTCAGCATTAGTAATGATTATTCTTGCATTGTATATTGGAAAGTGGTGGCACGGATTATTATATGTTGAAAAGCTTGGGCAACATTTATGGAAATTCATTTCACCCTTAACCAAAAAGCTACTTCCATTATCATCGCCCTTACATGCACTCCCACTAGGTTTACTATGGGGTTGGTTACCATGTGGCTTAGTTTACTCATCGTTAACTTGGGCTGCCGTATCTGGCAGCGCTGTAAACGGTAGTTTAATCATGGCTGCATTTGGTGTTGGAACACTGCCGTCAATGTTACTGGTAGGATTGGGAGCAAATTACGTAAACAAGTTAAAAAACTCACCATTATTTAGGCAATCAGGAGCCATAATCCTTCTAAGTTATGGAGTGTATAATTTGAGTCAATCTGTTAACTTATTCGCTTAAAATGCAATAATCTATTGATTTTAATATTAATTATTTAACTATCCTTTAAGCCTGAGCAATGGTAAAATATTGATGTATATCAATTAGTGACTTGGAAATTATGATTTCAGAAAAACCAGCAACTAAAAGAATTCAGTCCGGTGGATGTGCTATCCACTGTCAAGATTGTAGTATTTCTCAACTATGTATTCCATTTACCTTAAATGAATCAGAGCTTGATCAACTCGATCAAATCATAGAACGTAAAAAGCCGATTCAAAAAGGACAAGAACTTTTTAAAGCAGGTGATGATCTGAAATGTTTGTATGCTATTCGTTCAGGTACAATAAAAAGTTACACCATCACTGAGCAAGGTGACGAACAAATTACCGGTTTTCATTTAGCCGGGGATCTTGTTGGTTTTGATGCAATTACCGATAGTGCTCACCCTTCTTTTGCTCAAGCATTGGAAACTTCTATGGTGTGTGAAATACCGTACGAGATTTTAGATGATTTATCAGGAAAAATGCCTAAGCTTCGCCAGCAGATCATGCGTTTGATGAGCAATGAAATAAAAGGCGATCAAGATATGATTCTGCTACTATCGAAGAAAAATGCAGAAGAACGTTTAGCCGCCTTTTTGTATAATTTATCTACTCGTTTTTCTCAACGAGGTTTTAGTCCACGCGAGTTTCGTTTAACTATGACGCGAGGCGACATTGGTAATTATCTTGGTTTAACTGTCGAGACCATCAGCCGTTTGCTAGGACGTTTTCAAAAATCAGAAATCCTCAGTGTAAAAGGTAAATACATTACTATTCTCGATCACCAAGAATTGAAAATCCTTGCTGGTATTTCTGCAGACGAATAAGTGATTGCCGATAAATTATCCTGTTCAAATGTGGCTTCATATGAAGCCACTTCAATTTTGTGAAGTCCTTTCATCTCTTTTTTCCAATTTCCCTTCAAATAGACTATATTTAGAGTAGTATTATTAACTCTTTGGTTCTTATCCAAAAAAGGGAATGACTATGAGCATATATAACCAAATCTTGGTCGTTGCAAACGTGAACAATGAGTCTCAGCCAGCTTTGGCCAGAGCAATGCAATTAGCACGTAAAAGTAAATCTAAAAGTAACATCACTTTTTTTCTTTCGATCTACGACTTTTCATACGAAATGACATCTATGCTCTCAATTGATGAACGCAACGCAATGCGCAAAGGCGTAGTTCAGCAAAGAGTATCTTGGATGAATAAAGTTGCCGCACCGTATATTGATGATAGTGTTAATTTTCAAGTTAAAGTAGTTTGGCATAACCGACCATACGAAGCCATTATTGGCGAGGTATTTGAAGGTAACCATGATATTTTAATAAAAGCGACCAGAAAACACGATATATTAGAATCGGTCATATTTACGCCTACCGATTGGCATCTATTACGCAAAGCACCCTGCCCTGTATTATTAGTAAAAGAACATGAATGGCCAGAGAATGGTAACGTAATCGCTTCTGTTCATGTTGGTTCAGAAAACCCTATCCACTTAGAGTTGAATGACTGTATTGTTCAGCAACTACTAAATTTATGTGGTCGCTTAGACGCACAGCCTTATCTCGTTAATTCGTACCCCGTAACACCGTCGAACATCACTATTGAATTACCAGAGTTTGATCCTAGTACTTATACCGATGCTGTTCGTGGTCATCATCTGAAAGAAATGAAAGCCCTGAGACAAAAACACGGTATAGATGAAACATTTACTCGAGTAGAACAAGGCCTACCTGAAGATGTTATACCAGCAGCAGTAAAAGAGTTAAAAGCAGGTCTAGTGATACTTGGTACCGCTGGTAGAACTGGCCTTTCAGCAGTGTTTATTGGTAACACTGCCGAACAAGTGATCGATAAAATTAATTGTGACGTATTGGCGATTAAACCGAATGGATTTATTAGCCCACTCGATCCAAATCAGTCATCGTGATACAAAATTGATTGTCGAGTTCAGCGAACAATAGCCTTATAAGCTTAGCGAGCAAATGAAGCAACACTCCTTTTACGATTAGGTTTATAATTAACCATTACAACTAATCAGTAAAAGGAGTGTTTGTTATTGGTTGCACACCTTTTTTGGTCTTGATAACCTAATAGAGAACTTATCGTCTCTATATATTAGAAACATCGATAAACAATGATTCATCAATATTTTCAGGTGAGATGTTTGAAGATGAAACTTCTGCTTCATCAAACGCGTATGCTTTTCTTTCACCTTCTCTTTCTAATGGCAAATTTTCAAAATCAAATAACGCTCTATCAGCCAGTTGACTTGGGCTAATATTTTGGATCGATTTAAATATCTTATCGACTCGACCTGGGGTTTTCTTATCCCATTCAATCAACATAGCTTTAATATTTTGTCGTTGCAGGTTTTCTTGCGATCCACACAAATTACAAGGAATGATAGGGAACGCTTTATGGTCAGCATAGCGGATCAAATCTTTTTCTCTGCAGTATGTTAATGGTCTAATAACCACATTGCGCCCATCGTCTGATCTCAGCTTTGGTGGCATGGCTTTCAAACGTGCGCCATAAAACATATTCAGAAACATAGTTTCTACAATGTCATCTAAGTGATGACCCAATGCAATTTTAGTCGCGCCGATTTTCTCGGCAAAAGAATATAAAGTCCCCCTACGAAGTCGAGAACACAATCCACATGTGGTTTTACCTTCTTCTATTTTTTCTTGAACAACAGAATAAGTATCCTTATCGACAATATAGTAAGGAATATTTAATTTTTCGAAGTAAGCTGGCAATATATGCTCTGGAAAACCCGGTTGTTTTTGATCTAAATTTACCGCAACCACATCAAATTTTATTGGAGCAGAATCTTTTAGCTTTAACAAAATATCCAGCATAGCAAATGAATCTTTACCGCCACTGATACAGGCCATAACAACATCATTTTCTTCAATCATATTGTAGTCAACAATGGCATTACCAACGTTGCGTCTTAAACGTTTTTGCAGCTTATTAAATTCTAATGTTTGCTTTTTTGTATCAATAGGGTTCATTGCAATTTCTCATTATGCCAATTTTATCGACATGTAGATTTCACTTATAGGTTAGTTGGGCGCGGATTATACTTTGTTTTAATAGCAGTGAAAACTGCCTTCACCTTCTTTAATCACATAAAGTTTGACTAAAGAAAATGAAGAGAATGTTACTTAATTAAGAATAGTAATTTATTGCTATTTTGCAGCCGGTAGCCAAGGTAATACTCTGGAGGTAGTCGCTGGTAGTTCGATATACTCACCTGGTTTTAAATCAGCAAGACGAATACGCGCTTTATGCTCAACAATGTCAACCGAAAGTCCATTTGAAAAACCAACTGTGCCTGACGTGCTCTCGGGAAATTCCAGCGTCAATCCTTCAACATCAGGCGTAAACCAACTGGCAAACATACCGCCCAGATCTTCTAACATACTCTGCATCTGTGGCAGTAACTTCTCAATATCTTGATAATGTACTTTGTCTGATAATGGTTGCTTAGTCATCACCACCATCGAAAAATCACACCGCATGTCCATTGGTGTTCTAACAAATACTAAAGGGTTAGCGGATTTCAAATTGCTATCAAGTGGCACTACAACTTCTTTACCATTAACAGGCGGCAACTCTTCGTATTTACCTTGTTTTTCCATCCAAACTTTTTCAATATTACATAATGATTTATCATCAGCATTAACGAAAAAAAAGCCAACTTTTACATCTTCATGGCCTTCTTTAGCATTATTTTTTAATTGAGAATACAACTTGGAGTAAGTAAACATGTATTCTTGGGCAATACTAGCGGTGGAGAATACTGCACTACCAATAGCGCAAACCATTATATTAACTAATTTTTTTTTCATACTTTACCCATTATTTCCAGTATTCAGCGTTAACACGAATCATTGATTGAAGGTCGTCAACATAATCTTGCCCTCGTTCCGAGTAACGTAATAACCCTTGAGTCAGTTTATTCGCAGTAGTCTGACTAAGTAAGTCTTCCCCTTGAGAATTAAGTTGGGCTCTAATTTTACGAAGGTCTGCATACGCAGAATTTCGATTTACATTCATAAAATAACCATGTACCGATTCCGTTACAGAAGCAAATTTAGCCACTTCATGCGTCGCACCTTCAACACGTTTCAACGGAACCAACCCACAATTTTGTTGGTAGCACCATTGACCAAAATAATTATTAGCTTCAATAGCAAATCGAGAAGTTCCCCAAGCCGATTCATTCGCCGCTTGTGTTAAGACTAACGCTTTTGGTAATACGTTAACTTTTAGAAGTATTTCCTCCAACCATTTCTGTGTCACGCCATTTTCAGGTAAAGGTGAATTATACTTATCTCCAATCTTACTGGCGTAATCTTTATCTGAACTATTAACCTTATCTGCTTGAAACGATTTTTCTATTGCAATGAGTTTTTCTCGTTCTTGTGCTACACGTTGATTTTCAGCTTCAACACTTGGCGTAAGATATTCAAAAAAGCGTGACTTCTTTTCATTCACATCGGTTATCGTAGCAAAATCCGGAGCATCACCTGACACAAGATCACTGTTCGAGTCTCTGTGTATTATTCCACTGGCAAATAAGACTAAGCCAACTATGGCCAAAGTCAGCAGCGCATACAAAAATTTAGAATAATTACGCATCAAAAACATCCGATCCTTTATCATTATTTTGTTTATTACTTTCACTATCTTGATCAGCTGTGTCACCGTTTTGGTCATTGCTATCGCCTGACTTAACAGAAATAACTTTAAGTGATATACCAAACATGTTGCGATAGATAATACCCTTAACGTGGAACATAAATGGTAGGGTTATAACCAAAAGAAAACCGTAAAAAACAGCAGACAAAAATAACAAAGCAGTAACGATAATATACAGACTAACTAGAGGGAATATTTTCTTGTTCACCGCACGAAATGAGAGCAGTAATGATTTCATAGGTGAAACGCGTTTTTCACAAATCAACAATGTGGCATTACTAAAAGCAATCGAGAAATACATAGATAACAGTGGAATTACCATCCCGGAAAATCCTTGTATTGCTAAACTAATTAAAGTCGCCGTTATCAACGGAATAGTAAAAGAAAGCCCTTTTAATATGTGGCTTGTTTTAGTTGTTAGACCCGCGACATGACTCATTGCCATCAGAGACACCCCTGCGAATATCGGGGCAGAGATCACTTCATAACTAAAATTAGCGATAAATATGGCAGAAACAATACTACTATCGAAGTTTTCTGGGTTTTGAAACATATCTAACATGACCGATAGATCGCTTATTTGCAGTTTCAACGCAACATAGAAAATCGCAATTTGGACCACTAATAGAATAATAATTGCTGGGAAAAAAGAGACAAAATTTTTCAGTGTGTGCTTCCATGCTTCTCTTAGGACATCAATCGTCTTTAGTTCATATTGGCCTGAAAGTGCGGTTTCAATTGAACCACCTAAAGTAAAATTCTTTTCAATTTTATTAGTCATTTTTGATTCCGAGCAAGTTTAGTCAAGAAGTTGCTCTTTGCTGATACATTAATAGTGGGCAGTATACTTAATTACATAACAATCTTAAAACACTAACTTGTTTTAGTTTATTTCCTGTCATTTTTATCTATGAAGTTACAACCTTATTTCTTAATCTGCGTTAATATTAGCATCCGCCACTCTCAAGGCTAAAATTGCCAATTTACTTTTGTTGTTATTAATTGTGTGAAAACTTGTTTGATTTATATTCGTTCACAGCTATTATTCGATCTTACCCTAATTATGTTTTTTTAGACTTTATGGAGCAGTAAAAACGTTGACTCAGAACACTTCCTCAGTAAATCCCGTGGTTCAATTATCGAACATTTCAAAAAGCTTTGACGGAAAAGAAATAATTAACCAGTTAAGTTTGGATGTAAATCATGGTGAATTTTTGACCATACTCGGCCCATCCGGTTGTGGGAAAACCACGGTGCTTCGTCTTATCGCTGGGTTTGAGCAAGCTGATACTGGCGACATACTGCTTGATAGTGACAACGTAACTGAGAAACCATCGGAAAACCGCCCTGTTAATACGGTATTCCAAAGCTATGCTCTATTTCCTCATATGAGCGTATATGAAAATGTCGCCTTTGGGTTACGGATGCAAAAAGTAACCAACGAGGAAATAGAACCTCGAGTTTTAGAAGCATTGCGGATGGTTCGCCTTGAAGAAATGGCTTATCGAAAGCCTCACCAGCTTTCTGGAGGACAACAACAACGTATTGCAATAGCGAGAGCTGTTGTCAATAAACCTAAGGTTTTGCTTTTAGACGAATCTTTATCTGCATTGGATTACAAATTGCGTAAACAAATGCAGATAGAGTTAAAACAACTACAACGCAAACTTGGCATTACTTTTATTTTTGTTACTCATGACCAAGAAGAAGCCTTATCAATGTCGGATCGCATTATCGTTATGCGAGATGGTGTTATCGAGCAAGACGGGACACCAAAAGAGATTTACGAGCAACCGACTAACCTTTTTGTGGCTCGGTTTATCGGTGAAATTAATGTATTTGAAGCTAAGCCTATTCGACGAATAGACCATAAGCGGGTACTAGCAGAATTTGAAGGAACCGAATCAATTATTTTTTATCCTGATGATTTTTATGAAGGTGAAAAGCTATTGGTATTGTTGCGGCCTGAAGATCTTCGCCTAGAAGAAATTAAAGAATCAGAAACCTGTGGCATAGTCGGACACGTCATAGAACGCACCTATAAAGGTATGACGTTAGATTCTCTGGTTGAGCTCCAGTCAGGTGAAAAAGTAATGGTGAGTGAATTTTTTAATGAAGATGATCCTGATGTTGATCATTCATTAGGACAAAAAGTTGTGGTGACTTGGGTTGAAAGCTGGGAGGTGGTGTTAAAACATGAACAGCAAATTTAACCTACAAAACATTATTATCGCTATAATCGTTGGTTGGTTAACATTGTTTGTTTTGTTACCAAACATCATGATTATTGGCACAAGTTTCCTTACTCGACATGAATCGAATCTTATCGAGATGACTTTTACTTTCGATAATTACGTTCGACTGTTTGACCCACTTTACGCCAAAGTACTCGCACACTCATTTTATATGGCAGGCATTGCGACTATTTTTTGCTTACTGATTGGCTATCCGTTTGCTTACATTGTGGCAAAAATGCCAACCAATTGGCGCCCAATAATGTTGTTTTTGATTATTGTCCCTTTCTGGACCAATTCTTTGATTAGAATCTACGGCTTGAAAATCGTTCTAGGGACTCAAGGTATTATTAACAAAGCACTACTCTTTTTGGATATCATCGATAAACCGCTTCGCATTATGTATTCCGAAACCGCGGTGATGATCGGATTAGTTTATGTTCTTCTACCGTTTATGATTTTGCCGCTCTACTCGGCAATAGAAAAAATGGACAATACCTATTTAGAAGCCGCAAGAGACCTAGGCGCAAACAAATTGCAGAGTTTTATTCGAATAACCTTACCGTTAACTTTGCCGGGGATCATTGCTGGATGCTTGCTGGTTTTATTGCCTGCGTTAGGCATGTTCTATGTTTCTGATTTACTTGGCGGTGCAAAAAACCTACTGGTAGGGAATGTAATAAAAAGTCAGGTACTCAATAGCCGAGACTGGCCCTTCGGTTCAGCAACAAGTATTGCATTAACTTTAGCGATGGCACTGATGCTTTATGTGTATTACCGTGCGGGAAAAATGCTCAACCGAAACGTGGAGTTACAGCAATGAAACGCATAGCTTCTTTTAGCTTTATGTCTTTAGTCTACCTATTTCTTTATTTGCCAATAATTGTACTGGTAGCCAACTCATTCAACGATAATAAGTTTGGTATGAAATGGGGTGGGCTCACATCAAAGTGGTATCAATCACTTTTCAACAATGACAGCTTAATGCAAGCGGCCGTGCACTCTATAAACATTGCTATTTTTTCCGCAACCGTTGCAACGATCATTGGTAGCTTAACTGCAGTTGCACTATTTCGATATCAGTTCCAAGGTAAAAAATTGGTTAATGGGATGCTTTTTGTGGTAATGATGTCGCCCGATATTGTTATGGCTATCGCCCTACTCGCGTTATTTTTAGTCATTGGCGTCCAATTAGGTTTTGCGACTTTATTAATTGCTCATGTGACATTCTGCTTGCCATTTGTAGTGGTGACCGTTTACAGCCGTTTAAATGACTTCGATGTCAAAATGTTAGAAGCAGCCAAAGACCTTGGTGCGAGTGAATGGATAATATTGAAAAAAATCATTCTTCCCCTCGCAAAACCGGCTGTAATTTCGGGTTGGCTATTGAGTTTTACTCTCTCGCTTGATGACGTTATCATCAGTTCGTTTGTTACTGGGCCGTCATACGAGATATTACCTCTAAAGATTTATTCCATGGTGAAAGTCGGTATTTCACCCGAAGTTAATGCTTTAGCTACCTTAATGTTAATAGTATCATTAGCTCTAATTATCGTCTCTCAATTTATATTGAGAGATAAGAAGATAGAGGTAAAAACGAAACATGATGAAAAATAAATTTAATTGCAAACCCGTTAGCTTGGTTTAAAATCTAATACACGTGAAATGTCTTTATACATGCGCGATCTACATTCGAGCATCAATCTATAAGTAAAGTTGGAAACACAATGAAAAACTGGTCAACAATTTTTTCAGGCACTTTAACCGCCGTTACACTCGCTGCTGCCGCGATATCAACTGGCGCTTCAGCCGCTGAAGATGAATTGTATTTTTATAATTGGTCGGAATATATACCAAATTCAATTCTTGAAGAGTTCACCAAAGAAACGGGCATCAAAGTACTTTATTCGACTTATGAATCGAATGAAACCATGTACGCAAAACTAAAGACCCAAGGTGAAGGCTACGATTTGGTTGTACCATCTACCTACTTTGTCTCAAAAATGCGCAAAGAAAATATGTTGTCTAAAATCGATAAAAGCAAATTATCTAATTTCAAAGGCATTGACACCAATTACCTGAATAAATCTTTTGATCCAAATAACGACTATTCTATTCCATATATTTGGGGCGCAACGGGTATTGGTATTAACACTGATATGATGGACTCAAATTCAATCACAAGCTGGAATGATTTCTGGGATCCTAAATGGGAAGGCCAACTCATGATGATGGATGATTCTAGAGAATTTTTTCACATCGCGTTGGTCAAGCTTGGCTACTCTCCTAACACCACAAACCCGAATGAGATTAAAGCCGCTTATAACGAGTTGAAAAAGCTAATGCCAAACGTTTTGGTGTTTAATTCTGATTATCCTGCTAACCCTTATTTAGCCGGTGAAACTGCGGTCGGTATGCTTTGGAATGGTTCGGCTTATAGTGCGAGACAAGAAGGCGCGAATATTGAGATCATATGGCCCGAAAAAGGCTCTATTTTTTGGATGGATAGCCTATCAATTCCATCTGGAGCAAAAAATATAGAAGCCGCACATAAGATGATCGACTTCTTATTACGCCCTGAAAACGCAGCCAAAATTGCTCTAGAAATTGGTTACCCTACTCCAGTTGAAGCGGCTTATCCTTTACTACCGCAAGAATTTGTTCAGGATAAAAATATTTTCCCACCACAAGAAATTATGGACTCGGGCTATTGGCAGGATGAAGTTGGTGAAGCAAGTGTGCTTTATGAAGAATACTTCCAAAAACTGAAAATAGAACAATAATTTTTGCTTGGTCCAGTACAAGTCGTCTCATACACTTGTACTGGTTCAGCTCAATCAATAGTATTGACACTAGTTAGTTGTTAACAGATAAGTTGAGAATATTTATCCGTTAACAATATTTAATCATTAAAATGTCTTGAAACCAAGGTTTAAGCAACCTGATGTTGTAACAATTCATCGACAAGTTTCACCACCTCAACACTCGCCTTACCAATTCTTTTTTCTGCGAATTCACTTTCTACAGCCGATGGTTCAAGGTTTATTTCAATGGTATGAGCACCATGCATTTTAGCATCATGAACAAAGCCCGCAGCCGGATATACAACACCTGAAGTCCCAATAGAAATAAACAAATCGGCTTCTTCTAACGCAGAATAGATATCACCCATGCGTAACGGCATCTCACCAAACCAAACAATATGTGGTCGCATTTGCACCGGAATTTGACAGCAATGGCATAAGTCGCCGGTGACAATATCGCCTTTCTGCTCCACGACTTGGCCCGATTCGGAACAACGCGCTTTAAGCAGCTCACCATGCATATGAATGATATTTTTTGTGCCGCCTCGCTCATGAAGGTTATCAATATTTTGAGTCACAACCGTCACTTTACCATTCAATTCTGCTTCTAGTTTACCCAGTGCAATGTGAGCAGGATTAGGCTTGATATCTTCATTTTGTAATTTCTTACGTCGTTCATTATAAAATGTCTGCACCAAATCTGGATTAGCATGAAAACCTTCTGGTGTGGCAACATCTTCTATTTTGTGATTTTCCCAAAGCCCATCTTGTGCTCTAAAAGTCTGGATGCCTGATTCCGCTGAAATACCAGCACCAGTTAATATAACGATATTCTTATATGGAAATAACATTTCAATTCCTTCTGCGGTACAACTTGTCTATTTAACCTAAACCGAGAACAACAAAACCTAGCACTCTCAATTTTTAAGTGTAGATATTTTTCAACAACGTTAAATACTCGAAGAGCAATACTGACTCGATTAGGTTATCCAGTATTGAGATTATGCAGTAAAGTCTAGCATTAAGGGAATACCACTGATAGTTAAAGGGTTATAGACTATGGTCGAAGGCAAATAAAATCCCGTAATAAACGAGATACAAATCGGTACAAAAAAACGGCACTTGTGCCGTTTTTAATCTTACTAATGACGTTTTTAGTCTACGCTGCATCATCAAATTTCATCATGACTCGCTAACAAACTTAATCTTCATTTACTGAACTAATTTTATGAATTGCTAAATCGGCACCTTTAAATTCATCTTCTTCTGATAAACGAAGTCCCAAGAATTGGTTTAAAATGCCATAGACAATACCAGCACCAATCAAAGCAACCGCAACGCCTAAGATTGAACCCAGAACTTGCACGGTAAAACTCACGCCACCTAAACCACCGAGTGCAGTTTGACCAAATATACCAGCAGCAATCCCCCCCCAAACACCACAAACACCGTGCAGAGGCCAAACACCTAAAACGTCATCGATCTTGGTCTTATTTTGTAAAAAGGTAAATAACCAAACAAACGAACCACCAGCGATGGCCCCTGTAACTAAAGCACCAATTGGATGCATTAAATCAGACCCAGCACAAACGGCTACCAAGCCTGCTAACGGACCATTATGGATAAAACCTGGGTCATTTTTACCAACAATTAACGCAACAATAATTCCGCCGACCATTGCCATCAATGAATTCATCGCGACTAAACCACTTATTCCATTCAGAGTCTGAGCCGACATAACGTTAAACCCAAACCAACCCACGGAAAGTATCCAAGCACCTAGAGCTAAAAACGGTATATTCGATGGAGCAAAGTTAGTATGTTTTCCGGCACGTACGCGCCCTTTACGCATACCTAAAAACATCACCGCCACTAATGCTATCCAGCCACCGACACCGTGAACAACCACAGAACCGGCAAAATCATGAAAACCAACACCAAAATTGTTTTCAAACCAAGATTGCACACCGTAGTTTCCATTCCAAATAATGCCTTCAAAAAATGGATACACAAAACCGACGGTGAAAAATGTAGCAAGTAAGATCGGATAAAAACGTGCACGCTCTGCAATACCGCCAGAAACAATCGCCGGAATAGCCGCAGCAAAGGTTAATAAGAAAAAAAACTTAACCAGTTCGTAACCATTACCCGCCGATAGGGTTGATGCACTGGAAAAGAAATTCGCGTCATACGCGACCCAGTAACCAATAAAAAAGTAAGCAAGACCTGAGACGCCAAAGTCAGCTAAAATCTTAACTAATGCATTCACCTGGTTCTTTTTACGCACCGTGCCAACTTCTAAAAAGGCAAAACCAGCATGCATAAGAAACACCATTATTGCGCCTAAAAGCAGAAACAAGGTGTCCGAGCTTTGAGTTAACATTTGAACTGCGCCATGAACTTCGCTAGTAGAAATACTCATTCTAAATACTACTCCGTTTGTACTTGCACTATATTCGTGCTTATTATTTGAGGGCGACCCAAAATAGGTCAACTTCTTTGTTAGTTACACCCTTAAGCAATATATACGCCAGTAAACACAGAAATTAGTTAAAATAGATATCTCACATAAGTAACTGTTATTAATGAAAACAAAAATATTATGATAGAAAAACTCGCACAATGATAAAACCATAAATGCATCAATATAGTGCGAACTGCACTACATTAAGGCTTAAAAGTCGTACTTAACGTGCCCTGAAATTATTATCACTCCATCCTTCAGAATCAATATCTGCGAGGTTTTATGTTATACTAAAGTTGTTTTTCTGTACGATGTTGCTAAACGAGAATCGATATAAACATTCTGTTCATCAAATAGATAAAACGTTTTAAAACCGATCATGCATCAACTAATACTTCATTAAGTAATAGATTAACCTTTTGGTATATAAATAATTAAATGGCAAAGAATAAATTAAGCTGGATAATCCTAGCTGGCGGACAAGCATCAAGAATGGGAGGAACCGATAAGGGTTTACTGCTGTTAAATGGGCAATCTTTGGTACAAACCATTTATAATAAATTGAAAAATCAAGTAAGCAGCATTGCAATTAACGCAAATCGAAATCAACTTGAATATAGCAAGATTGCTTGTGTTCACGGTGACACAATAACCGGCTTTCAAGGACCACTAGCAGGGATACATGCCTCATTATTGCGCAGTACAAGCCAATGGGTTGGCTTTACTCCTTGTGATGCACCAAATATACCAACTACTTTAGTATCTCGGCTAAGTGCAAGCCTAGACAATAATATTGATATCTACGTGGCTCATGATGGTACTTATCCGCAACCTGTTTTTAGTGTTTGGAATGGTAATATGTTGAACAAGTTAGAAAGGTTTCTTAATCAAGGAGATCGCAAAATGAAATTACTGTTCGAACAATGCAATGTTCGCTATGTCGATTTTTCTGATATTCCAGAAACCTTTGTTAATCTCAACACACCTGAACAACTGGAGACGTACAACACGATCCCTAGTTTCGCACATACGACAAAGATTGGTAATATTTCAGATGAACAAGCCTAACCTACCACTACTCGGCTTCGCTGCGTATAGCGGAACCGGTAAAACCACACTGTTAGAAGCGATTCTCCCTCTAATCAAAGAACGTGGTCTTCGTGTTGCTGTTCTTAAGCACGCACATCATGATTTTGACCTAGATACACCAGGAAAAGACAGCTATCGTTTAAGAAAAGCAGGAGCAGACCAAATGTTGGTAGCTTCAGCCAAACGTCATGTTCTTTTTACAGAAACACCAAAACAAGAAGCAAGCTTCGATTATCTGCTGAATATGTTTGACCATTCTAAGCTTGATTTGATCTTGGTAGAAGGCTGCAAATCTCTGGACTTCCCTAAAATTGAACTGCATCGTGAAGCACTGAATAAGCCTTGGTTATATACACAAGATCCAAACATTATCGCTATTGCATCCGATTCAGCTGTTGATAGCACACTCCCACAAATTGATATAAATGATATACACGCAGTAAGTTTGTTTGTTACTACGTATGTACATAATTTTCACAAGGCCTAAAATGACTAGAACCATTATATATATCTATAAAAAACAGCAAAAAACATTACCCTTTTCTTATGAAAAACATCGTACTATCCAAGAAGCCGTGGCTGAAGCGGAAGGATTAGACATTAGTGATTTTTTGAAAATGGAACAACAGGTTGAAGCGGTATCGTCAACAAAAGCCGTGCGCGATTATCGAGATAATTACTTTAAAAAATTAGGTTTTGATAAAATAACGCTAGCTCAAAAAACCAATCGTGGTGTTGGAGAGAAGTAACCATTCCTTACCGATATGAATAACCGATAAGCCTCAATGATATATTAAGGCTTATCTAGCTAAAAACTGAGTTAAAACTGATTCAATTTTCGTTATTTGATATTTAAAAATGCAGCGCCACGTACACCGCCAGAATCACCGTGTTTGGCTTTGATAATTTTAGGGCATGTTGCGACTGATAATAAATATTTTGGAATACGTTTCGGTAATTCTTGATAAAGCAGATCATAATTAGATAACCCTCCACCAAGCACCACCACATCTGGGTCAAGGCCCGTAAACAAATTGGCAAAACAAATCGCCACTAATTCCATAAAGCGCTCTACATGCTCAACCGCTTTTGCTTCACCATCTGCTTGAGCTTGAATAATATCAATCGCTTTTTTCTTTTCACCATAATAGTGAGCATAAAGAAGTTCGAATCCACGACCAGATAAGTAGTTATCTAAACACCCTTTTTTATCACAACCACAATCAAACAAAGGAGCCACGCCACTATCGCCCAAATGAAACCATGCATCAATAGGTAAACGCATATGCCCTACTTCGCCGGCTACATTATTGTGGCCAGAAAAAACTTTACCATCAAAAACAAATCCACCACCAAAACCTGTGCCTAATATTAATCCAGCAACCGATTTTTCGTTTTGCAGATCTTCATCCCATGCTTCAGAAAGCGCAAAACAGTTTGCATCGTTTTCTAACGCTACACTGCGACCAATCGCTTGCTGAAGATCGGCCCGTAACGTTTTTCCTTTAGCCGCTTGAATATTGACAGTTAACACCGTGCCGTCGTTGGCGTTTTCCATTCCAGGTAGGCCCAAGCCAACCGTTCCTTGTGTGTTAAATTGATGGTCATATTTCTTTACCATGTCGGCAATCGTGTCTATCAGCAATTGATAGTCATCAGAGGGTGTTTTTACACGCTCTGTCGCAACACGTTCCAATTTTTCATTAAACGCACCAAACTCAATTTTAGTGCCACCGACATCAAAGCCGTAATACATGTAGTTTCTCCCAAAAAATCCGCTTAAAAATACCAATAAAAAATACAAACTCACAAATAAAAGTCGATATTATCCATGAGTCAAGTTACGCATACCGTGATCTTGCCCTTATTTTGTTAGCTGAAATTAAATACGATACGGTTCTATTATTAAGGGCTTTTTAATCACGTGGTTATCTACAGACCTTTCAAGTAGTTTTTTAACGCTGGGCGAGTTAAATCTCTAAGCATACGGGTTTTGCTCAACAGATAGCTTTCACGAAATAATTCAAACCATGCTTGTAGTGTTTTAGCTGCTTCACGATCTCCTACTATCTCCATGACTAAACTGGCTACTTCAGCGGTTGAGAGGTGGTGTTCATTATCTGACTTTCTCATTACGTATTCTGACACTTTGTCGGGTAAAATAGATAGCACTGGTAATCCGCTTAAGTATGAAGATTTACGGAAGATTTTTTTTGCCTCACGCCAATTACTATCGATAAAAATAAATAACAAACGCTTATCTTTTGTTAAACAATCATCACTCGTTGTATTCAGAGTCAATTGCTCTAATTCTAAAGGACGAATAATACGTTCTGGGTCGGTAACGTATTGCTGTGGAAATACAATTACTGGGCAATAGGACGGAGAATCCAATAATTCAAGTAACGCATTGTCTGGCTCCGTTCTATGCCACTGAAATACATGAGTATCTTTAATTACATCGGCGATTAAACGACCGGTATTACTTGGTTTTAATACTTCACTTGGTGACATTAAAATGAGGGCAGAAAGTGAGCTATCCATATCAGGTTGATAATCACAGATACAATATTGTTGTTCTATTTGACAATATTGACAGCGTACAACTTTACAACCGCGTGCGTTAAATTGCTTAGTCGATATTGATAATCTGTACTGTATCAATTTATGAACAGAATGAATTCGCATGTTTTTTTAAACTAATTAGTAGTAGCAAGTTGGCGCAATTGTACTTACAGTATCGGTAATTACAAATACATTAGGTTTTACTTATGCAAGATTCTTCGCTTATTCGTTTGTCATTTTTTATTGGGTTTTTCTGTTTATTTGCCCTTTGGGAATATCTCTACCCTAGAAAAAAATTATCCCAAAACAAACTGATAAGATGGTTAAGCAATCTTGGTTTAATCTTTACCAATAGCTTTTTGCTCGCGGTCATCATGCCAATTTTAGCTTTTCAAGCGGCTTTAATTGCTGATAAAGAGAGCTGGGGATTGTTCAATTTAATTGAAATACCAAACTGGATGGCAATAGTTGTGTGCGTTGTTCTATTTGATATGGCAATTTATCTGCAACATTTGCTATTTCACCGGCTACCTATTTTATGGCGCTTGCATCGTGTCCATCATACCGATCAAGATATTGATGTGACTACCGCCTCTCGTTTTCACCCAATCGAAATCATTCTTTCTGTATGGATAAAAATTGCATGCGTAATGCTACTCGGTGCTCCAGCAATAGCGGTGGTCATTTTTGAAATCGTATTAAATGTCAGCGCCATGTTTAATCACAGCAATGCAAAACTGCCGTTAGCAATAGATAAAATTTTGAGGAAAGTTATCGTTACACCTGATATGCATAGAGTACATCACTCCATTGTGGTCAAAGAAACCCATTCAAATTTTGGTTTCTTTCTCTCCATATGGGATCGTATTTTTAACACTTATATCAGCCAACCAACGGGTGGCCATGAAAACTGTTTAATTGGGGTGCCTGAGTTTAGACAGAGCAGAGAACAGTATTTGGATAAGATGCTGACTCAACCTTTTCGTTAAACAAGCCTTTAGTCTATAGACTCAGTATTTGAAAGGCTAAAATGGCTGTTTATAAACTATTGATTTATAAACAGCCATTTATGAATTAAAGGTTCGGTTAGCATATGAATAGCATGTTGGAATCAATCATAAACTAATTGGTCATCTTGGTACCTAGTTTCAACGGGCGTTACCATCAGAGCCGCTCGTTGACCCAACGCTACCCTTTTGTTTGGGAATACCACGGCTTCTTGGTCAACTTTAGCAAAAAGTAACTTATCTCCGTCATGACCTAAAACTTGTCCATGCTCAAATTGAGTAAAGTTTTCTACATCATCACTAAAGGTAAAGTCAAAATCTTCTGTATGTCGTTTGATACACTGTGTTACGCGGTAAGTAATCACTGGAGACGGTGCAAAACCATCTAAATTGTTAGCCAATAATCCATACAAAGCTTGGCTAAATTCACTAATTAGTCCAAGATCATTGTGACCAAATCGTGCCACTTTACCTAGTTCTACTGTTAGCGTTTGTGCTGAGAATTTATCGGCACTGTACCAACTCAATGTACTAGCGGGAGAATTTGACAACAGCACCGCTTCTATTTGAGCTTTTTGAAGGAACTCAATTAACTCACGGCTACGATTATTTGCTTTAGCTACTTTAGGACTTACCGCAAAAGTATAGTGTTTTGAACCACGGATAGCACAATGCAAATCCAAGTGCCAACGTTGGTTTTCTGCTGTATCTTGAAAGAATTCCGTTATCGACTGTTTAATGTCTGTGGCTATTTTAGTTTCAACGCTACTATCATGCTCTTTGTGGTCAAATAAGCGGTTTAAATTCTCTTGTATAAAACGAGTATGTTGAATAGCCGCTTCTAGATGGCCAAGTAAGAAAAGACAGCGATGTTGTACGACCAATTTTTGATTTAAAATGTCGTCAACAAGTTGATCAAGCAGCTCCATCGGCGCAGTTTCATCACCATGAATACCCGCAGATAGAACAATCGCTTTGCTATCTTCATACATTTGGCAAGGAATAACTTCAACAACACCTCTTTTTAACACGCGGATCGTAACACCATCAGGGAGCTGGATCTGTTTCGGTAACATTTTATTTTCTATGTCTAAACTGTCGTTTAAGAAAGATTGACGAAACAGCGACTGTGCCATGTGTAACTCCTCACTACATCAGGTCTTGTATAAACCAACGAGTCATAATTAGTGTAACAAAATTCAAAGTAAGCCTTAGTAACATCTCAACTCTACATACATTACTATCCGCTATCTTAAGTATCCGCTATCTTATTTCAAGCGTCACTTTATTAGACATAAGAGAGTAACTTTCTAGACTTATTGAATCAATCTCTAATAAAGAAAATTCACCTAATCGAGGGATTTCTATCCGACTTCAGTGATCCAATCGGCTTTTTTACTTATCGTGAACTTATAATTTGGGCCTATATTCAAAAAGCTTGTTCGCAATAAACAAGCTTAATATTGAATGTAATTGGCTTTCTTTAAACTAGATTAGCGCATTAAACCGGTTTTTGTAGCAACATCGGCAATCAGTGTTTTCAGCTGAGAAGCAATATAGTCTAACCGTTGTTTTTCATGTTTTTCAAATGGGTGAATAAGAATTTTTTCTGCGCCTTTGCTAGAAACAATCGTTGGTAAGCTCACAACAACATCATTTAAACCATATTGGCCTTGAATTAGCGTCCCTACTGGTAAAACCGACTTTTCATCGATTAATATCGCTTGAACGATCCTAAAGACACTTGCCGCGATACCGTGTGTAGTATTTTGTTTTTTAGTGAAAATTTCGTAACCTGCTTGACGAACTTGGTCGAGTAGTTCATCGGCATCTATTTTCTCTATTCCATTCATTTCACAGTAGTAATCGGCAGATTGACCCGCAATACTGATCAAACTTTTGGGTGTAAAACAGTTGCTACCATGCTCACCGAGTACGTAGCCAAACACATTTTTTGGATCAATTTCCGCCTTTTTAGCCACAATAGTCATTAATCTAGCCGTATCAATCAAACAACCAGCACTGATAATCTGTGACGCGTTATAACTGGTATTCGCTGCAATGAAATAAGTGACAATGTCACAAGGATTAGTCACCACAATCAAAATGGCATCTGGTGCAACTTTTTCTATCTTCTTGGCGATATCAACACAAATTTTACTGTTGATTTCGGCTAAATCTAACCGACTCTGACCAGCCTTTATCTGTGCTCCTGCGGTAATCACTACAATATCGGCACCTTGCAACATGGCATAATCGTCACCTGCTTGAAGGCGAGTATTTTTGCTAAAAGTTAATGCATTGGTGTGACTAAAATCTAGAATCTCGCCTTCAGCTCGTTCTTTATTGAGATCTAAAAGGCACAACTCACTCACACTACCAAGTGTTAACATGTAATTACAGATCCCGACACCGACTGAACCCGCACCAATAACTCCAATTTTCATATTTTCTCTCCATGAAAATAATAACAAACTAAACAAACAATACCCCAAATATATTGACCAAATCAATCAATATAACTACTTAACCAGCTATTTAGCAGAATGTTCTGCTACATGTATTTTTGATTTACTATATTTAGTGAAGTAGTATCATTTGTAATCTGTATTACAAACTTATCTCTTAGTCGAAAGGCTATCTAATCTGGCTTTAGATACAATTGACTAATAGTTAGATTACGTTATTGTTCTATTTTACTATCTACCGGAAAGATATGGATACTTTTGTAGCTAAACCAAATACCAACGAACATTTTGCCGATACGCATTTAAACGATAAAAAAGCGGCCAATAACGTCAATGCTATTATTGCAGGCGCAACAGGGTTAATTGGTTCAGAACTGGTCAAACAATTGTTAGTTTCGAATGACATAAGTTCTGTCAGTGCTTTGGTGAGGCGTCCAGTCCCGATTCAGCATCAAAAATTGATTCAAATCCAAGACTCTAACTTAGCCGTCACTCATTGGCATGAAACAACTCCCAAACCAGATGTGGGCTTTATTTGCTTAGGGACAACTAAAAAACAAGCAGGCAGTAAGCAAGCTTTAGCCGCGGTAGATGTGGACTTAGTAACCCAAGTAGCTCAAACAATGCAATCGCTTGGCGTCAAAAAAATTGCGGTTGTGTCTAGCTTCGGTGCGGATATCAGCTCTCCTTTTCATTATCTAAAATGCAAAGGTAACATGGAGCAAAACCTAGTGCGGATGAATTTTTCTCAAGTGGTTTTTGTTAGACCAGGTCCATTATTGGGTAAAAGAAATCAAGTACGAAAAGATGAACTGATTGTACAAACCGTACTTAGAGTGTTACGGCCATTACTTATTGGCCCTTTAGCCAGTTTTAAGCCCATTGCTGCTAAACACGTTGCTCAAGCGATGATATTGGCATTATCACCGTTCGTATCGGACGACGGAAATTCTTGTGCATTAAACAATCATGGCTCAAATCGCCATGAGTCAAATAATCAGTCATTAAACCAAAGTTGCCACTTAGATAGCTATGAGATGCTGAAACTAGTCGATAAAGCGTAAATTAAATTCATCTACTGAGTGGTAAATACCTTATAATACTCATCGATGAGCCCTTCCGTGGCGGCTAACTTAGGAATGAAAGACCTATTATGAATACAAGCGAACAACCGACATTTTTTTGGTTTGATTATGAAACGTGGGGAACCGACCCAGCCAAAGACCGACCAAGCCAATTTGCAGGTGTTCGAACGGATATGGACTTTAATATTATCGGCGAACCTCTCGTTATATATTGCCAACCGCCTTGTGATTATCTTCCTTCGCCTGAAGCAGCTCTCATCACAGGTATTACGCCACAAAAGGCAATAAAGGATGGCTTACCTGAACCGGAATTTATTAAGTTAATACACCAAGCTCTCTCTACACCCAACACAACGAGTTTAGGTTACAATAGCATTCGATTTGACGATGAAGTTACCCGTTATACCTTATACCGAAATTTTCATGACCCTTACGCATGGAGTTGGAAAAATGGCAACTCTCGTTGGGATCTGCTCGATGTAATGCGCACCTGTTACGCCCTTCGCCCAGAAGGAATCAATTGGCCAATTGATTCAGAAGGTAAGCCTACATTCAGGTTAGAGAAGCTATCCCAAGCCAATGGTATTGAACATGAAAATGCGCATGATGCAATGGCCGATGTTATTGCAACCATTGAATTAGCGAAAAAGTTGAAAGCAGCGCAGCCGAAACTGTTTAATTACTTATTTAACATGCGGCATAAAAGAAAATTAAATGAACTTATTGATATTGTAAATCTTACTCCGCTAGTTCATGTATCGGGTATGTTTGGCGTCAGTTGTTCAAATATAAGTTGGATTGTCCCAATGGCATGGCACCCTAAAAATCAAAACGCCGTTATAACCATCAATCTTGCTATGGACCCAACGCCTCTTTTAGAATTAACAAGTGACGAAATTCGCCAGCGTATGTACACAAAGCGTGATGCGCTATTACCTGATCAATTACCAATTCCACTAAAATTAGTGCATTTAAATAAGTGCCCTATTCTTGCACCTGCTAAAACATTAACCTCAGATAACGCCGAGCGTATCGGTATCAATAGAGAACAGTGTCTACAGAATCTATCCTTGATAAAAAATCATCCTGAGATTCGAGAAAAGCTGGTCGAACTATATTCTGTTGAAAGAGAGTATCCAGATAACCAAGACGTCGATAGCCAACTTTACTCCGGTTTTTTCACCCCAGCCGATCGAACGGCGATGGACATTATCCTTGAAACAAAACCAGAAAATCTCGCCGCTTTGGATATTCAATTTGGTGACAAACGAATTGCTCCTTTGTTGTTCAATTATCAAGCAAGAAACTACCCCGAAACCTTAGACGAACAACAACAACAACGTTGGGCTAGCAGTTGCAGAGACTACTTTGAGGCATCACTGCCCAATTACATTTTAAATTTAGAAAACCTTGCTCATGAACATGAGAACGATGAGAAAAAAATGCGCATTTTAAAGTCTGTTTACAATTATGTAGAACAATTGGTTTCCTAACATCGTAAAACGACTAGTTTCTTAACATCCTAAATAATTAGAGTCTTATTAAACAATGATACAAACGGTACTGAAATACATTTTTTCCCTTACGATGATTTTAATTGCGTTATCGCTAGGAAATATAATTCAACACTGGTTAGATATCTCTATCCCAGGCAGCATTATTGGTATGATATTGCTTTTTTTAGCCATGATGAGTGGCGTGATTTCTTCAGAATGGATAAAACCAACAGCTAATGTATTTATCCGTTATATGGTCATATTGTTTATTCCAATCAGTGTTGGTTTAATCGACCATTATGAAATGCTTGCTAACAACGCTTTTCCAATTTTAGTTAGCGTGGTGGGAGGAACTTTAGTCATGATAGTATTCCTCGCTTTGGTTTTAAAAAAGATGTTAAAGGAAGATTCATGATTTGGGCATGGGTTACGATAGCCACATTTTTCATTGCTAGAGCCGTAGCAACAAAACTCAATAATCCACTAGCTAATCCATTGGTAATTAGTTTAATGATTATAATTCCAATCTTATTGTTATTGGATATCCCTTATGTTGAGTACCAACAAGACAACGATATTTTTGTCTATTTACTCCAACCGGCAGTGGTCGCACTTGCTTACCCTCTTTATGAACAGTTTCCCTCCATTAAAAAAAACTGGAAAATTATCTTTCTTGCTTGCGGAGTTGGCAGTGCTTTATCTATGCTCAGTTCTGCAACCATTGCGGTTTTACTTGGAACGGATATGTCATTGGTCGCCAGTATTATGGGTAAATCAGTCACCACTCCGATTGCCATGGAAATATCGAGCCACCTAGGAGGAGAACCTGCCATAGCGGCTATTTTGGTTCTTATTGTCGGTGCATTTGGTGCGATATTCGCTTATCCAATTTATCAAATATTAAACGTAACTCATCCTATTGCTAGAGGACTAACCATGGGCACCGTATCTCATGCGCTAGGAACCGCAACCTGCATCGAAAAAGATCCCAAGGATGGCGCATTTAGCTCACTGGCATTAGTACTATGCGGCGTTATCACCTCCATTCTTGCTCCGGTAATCTACAGTTACATACAATGGTTGAACGTGTTGGTGAATGGTTAAATACTAAATCAACAACAGAACATAAACGGGGCTTGTGTTCAGTGGCTAAATAGCTCAGAATGCGCGCTCACGTTGCTAATATCCACACGTGTGGCTTTTATCCACCTATGTAGCATATATTCATGCCTCTACTGCCATCTAATTTGCCATTATTAATCGAGAATCAACATATTATGAGTTTTAACTCTTTAGGTTTATCTGCACCTATTCTTAAATCAATTGAAGAACAAGGTTACGACACACCATCCCCGATCCAACAACAAGCTATTCCTGCAGTATTAGATGGGCGAGACGTCATGGCTGCCGCTCAAACAGGTACAGGAAAAACCGCCGGTTTTACCTTGCCAATTTTGCAAAAACTAAGTGGCGATACAAAAGTAAAAAGTAACCATATTCGAACCCTGATCTTAACGCCTACCAGAGAACTTGCGGCACAAGTACAACAAAGTGTTGAAACCTACAGTAAATATTTACCATTAACTTCTATGGTTGTGTTTGGTGGAGTAAAGATCAATCCTCAAATGCAAAAACTTCGCAAAGGTAGTGATGTTCTAGTTGCAACACCGGGGCGACTCATTGACCTTTATAATCAAAATGCGGTTAAGTTTTCTCAAGTAGAAGTCCTGGTTCTAGACGAAGCAGATAGAATGCTAGATATGGGTTTTTTAAGAGACATTAAAAAGATTCTGGCTTTGCTACCCAATAAACGCCAAAATTTACTGTTCTCGGCTACTTTTTCACCAGAGATACGCACGTTAGCCAAAGGATTAGTCAACGATCCGTTAGAGATTTCAGTCAACCAAGAAAACTCAACCGCAACAACAGTAGAACAACTTGTGTATCCAGCGGAAAAATCTAGAAAATCAGCATTACTAGTCAAGCTGATCAAAGACAATGATTGGCAACAAGTGCTCATTTTTAGCCGAACAAAACACGGGGCTAATCGTCTATCTACTTATCTCGATAAACAAGGGATTAAATCTGCGCCTATCCACGGAAATAAAAGCCAAGGGGCTCGGACTAAAGCGTTGGCCGGTTTCAAATCAGGCGAAGTACGAGCTCTGGTTGCGACGGATATTGCAGCTCGTGGCATTGATATTCCACAACTTCCGCAAGTGGTCAATTTTGATTTACCAAATGTCGCCGAAGATTACGTACACCGCATCGGTCGTACTGGTCGAGCTGGAGAAGCTGGTAAAGCCATTTCACTTGTTGCAAATGACGAAATTACCGACCTATTTGGTATCGAAAGATTGATACAAAAAATCATTCCAAGAGTTGAAGTGCAAGGTTTTACGCCCAATGTTCCATTAGCGGAATCAAACCTTAATAAGCGTCCAATTAAAGCTAAAAAAACCAAAAAGCCCAAAACAAACCATAGTGATGGACAGCGCTCTACAGATATGGCTCGTGGCCATAAACCTGCCAGTAAAAATAAGCGTCATTTTTCAGTTAACGGTTCAGACAAAAACCCGAACAACACCAATAATCAAACATCATCAAAACGCAGAAGACCGACTAAATCATCGTCTCAATAAACCAAATCATCGTCTCAATAAACAAATAGAGTTAACGCATTGGCGTTAGCTCTATGATTGACTGCGGCATAGCGTGCAACTTTATGATAGAAACAAATCAATATCACCTGCCTTACTTATCTCTGAGCAGATAAACAAGCCACGCTTTGCTACAACGTTTATACTTCCTATTTATTACATTCCTTCATATTTGTAGATTTTTCATTACTATTATTCAGAGACTATTTATCATATTACATCCGATTTAGATAACGTTGCAATTTAGATAACATCATAATTTCGCTCAGTAAGTTACCGATAACTACATAACAATAATAACGTACACCAATCACGACTGTGTCACTTAAATCTATGTGATGTCACTCTATTTATGAAAAATTAGATCACCTTGCAATTTAATATGTGACACAGGTCTCTGTAATTCAACTTGCTTTAGCTAGAATGTCGGTACTTCCCTTTAAAGGACCGAATATGAAGACTCGATTAAATGCAGCACTCGATGGTGCACCACAACCTGTTGCTGACTATTTAAATAACCTCATTCAATCAGGTAATTTTGACGCGACCATTACCGCCGAACAGTTTGAACAACTTTTACAATGTTCAGGATTAAGCGATAAAGCGTTGAGACTGTCTCTTCTACCCTTTGCTGCCGCCTATTCTTATGCACCGATTTCAGAGTTTTATGTTGGTTCAATTGTGCGAGGTCTGTCAGGTAAATTGTATTTTGGCGCAAATATGGAATTCATAGGCGCTCAAATGAGTCAAACCGTACATGCTGAACAATCTGGAATAAGTCATGCGTGGATGAAAGGTGAGACAGGCATAAAAGATATAACCATCAACTATAGTCCTTGCGGTCACTGCCGCCAATTTATGAATGAATTGACCACTGCGCAGGAACTTAAGATCCAACTGCCGAAACGACAAGAAATGTCACTGCAAGAATATTTGCCCGATTCTTTTGGTCCTGCTGATCTTGATATTCCTGACCGCCTTATGGATGGTAAATTTTTAAGTTATAAAACAACAGAGTCGGATCCATTAATACTCAATGCGCTAAAAGCATTGAACTATAGCCATGCCCCTTATTCAGGAAATTTCAGTGGTGTAGCGTTAGAACTCAATGACGGTAGTGTATTTCTTGGTTCTTATGCAGAAAACGCCGCATTTAATCCTAGCCTTCCTCCTCTACAAGTAGCATTAGCACAAGTTCTGATGGCTGGGAAATCGTTTGATCAAATAACAGCAGCCGCGCTTGCTGAATTATCAACTGGAAAAATTCATAATATTGATGGAACCCAAGCAACATTAGAAGCATTAAACCCTGATATTCCCTTAGCTTATATCTCTATATAACTTCGTTGCCCAATTCTACATAACTTCTATTTTCAATCGTTACATTCATCGCCCAGAGCCTTAATTTATTAAGGCTTTTTTGCTTACCCTTGATCAGTAAACGGTTATGATTCAAAGCAAACCGTTATAGTTCACGAGCAAACGACCGTATTTCACAAGCAAACGATTGCGGAATTCTCAAGATCCAGTATTATCCTTGCAATTTGATCATAATGAAGGATTTTCCAATGCTGGGTACTGCTACAAGCACAGGCGCGACTAGAGTTTTATTATTAGGTTCTGGAGAACTAGGCAAAGAAGTGGCAATAGAATGTCACCGACTTGGATTAGAGGTAATCGCGTGTGATCGATATCCTAATGCGCCTGCAATGCAAGTGGCGCATCGTAGCCATGTGGTTGACATGCTCGATGGTGAAGCCTTGAAAGCCATAATTGAACTGGAAAAACCAGATTATGTGGTGCCAGAAATTGAAGCTATTGCCACGGACACTTTAGTCGAACTAGAAGCCAAAGGCTTAAATGTTGTTCCGACCGCTAACGCTACTAAGTTAACAATGAACCGTGAAGGTATCCGTTGTTTAGCTGCAGAAGAACTTTCTATTTTAACTTCGCCTTATAAATTTGCTGATACCTTAGAGCAATTTAAACAAGCTATCGAACATGTAGGCATGCCTTGCGTTATAAAACCGGTTATGAGCTCTTCTGGTAAAGGACAAAGCGTCATAAAAACCGAAGATGACATATTAACTGCATGGGAATACGCTCAAGAAGGTGGTAGAGCCGGAGCTGGACGAGTAATTGTTGAAGGTTTTGTTGATTTTGATTATGAAATAACACTACTTACAGTAAGAGCCGTTGATGGTGTTCATTTCTGCCAGCCTATTGGCCACAGACAAGAAGATGGCGATTATAGAGAATCTTGGCAGCCACAAGCTATGTCTAATATTGCGTTGAAAGCCGCTGAGTATATCTCGGAGCAAGTCGTGAATGCTTTAGGTGGATACGGGTTATTTGGTGTTGAACTGTTTGTGAAAGGCGATAAGGTTATCTTTAGTGAAGTTTCACCGCGACCACATGATACTGGTATGGTGACGATGATTTCGCAGGAACTCTCTGAGTTTGCTTTGCATGTCAGAGCATTCACTGGAATGCCTATTAATAAAATAGTTCAACATGGTCCAGCCGCCTCTGCAGTAATTCTGGGAGATGGTACATCAGACAACATCCGTTATACTGGTTTGGATGAAGCATTAAGCGCACCAAAAACTCAAATCCGTTTATTCGCTAAACCTGATATAGATGGTCGTCGTCGCTTAGGTGTAGCCCTCGCCCAACGTAAAAAATTGGATAAGGCAATTGATCAAGCTATATCAGCTGCATCTAAAATCAAAATTGTGTACTAATAAGTATAGAATTATATAACTCACTAATAGTTACTAACAAAAATGGACTCAAATTCAAGCCCATTTTTGTTGTCACTGTTTTGTATAAATGCTTAATCTTCAGTTTATATTTATTCAATAATGGGCTTTAAACACTAACTATCATCTTCAATTAACCACACCAACTCAGCAAATCGACTCAAGCCACTTTTAGCTATTTTAGGGTGCATATCATCAGCGTCATCCCGATTAAGTAATGTCAGCTTGTACTCACTAAATAATCTTCTTAACTCCACTTCCGCAACACTAAACGGAGGACCTGACATTTCTGCTTGCACATAATCTAACGTCACTAATAATATTCTACCACCTTTGTTAAGCACCGTTTTCAATCGATTAACGTACTCTTCTCGCATATCCTCAGGTAGAGCAACTAATGCCGCACGATCGTATACAATGTCGACATTCTCTATTGGAGATGTAAAAAAGTCGCCTACATAAATAGATAATTCATCAAACTGATACAGCTCATGAGATGCATCTAACTTTACGACCATTGGGGTATAAAAATGCTCAGAAAAAAAAGAGCGCACGGCTATATCACTAATTTCAACACCTTGTACAGACTCATGCCTTTGTGCAAGCCAAATAAGATCTTCACTTTTACCACAAAGTGGTAATAACACTTTATCAGTCGTTTTAGGCTCGACCTTTTCCCAAAATTTAATCAGCAATGGATTAACATCATCTAAGTGAAAACCTATCTGATTCGACGCCCACTTATGATGCCAAAATTCTTTATCTCTCATAACAACCAAATATTAATAACAACAAGTCGCAATACTGTCTCTAAATCATGTACAGAAAGCAAGTAACATAAAGAAATTGTATATGTGATTGATCTCTCACTGATTGTAAATTTGTGCAAAGAACAATTGAAAATACTAAAAATGCCCTAAGATATAAAACATAACGAGTACAAATTGTTTCGACTACAAAAATGCACACTTGATTGAATAATACGTTTGACCTTTAGAGTTCACATTTTACCAAACGTCATCAATCCAAGGAGCTTTAATGAACGTACTGTTACGTACTATTCTCACCTTACTGGTATTTAGCCGGGCGCCCGCCTTTGCCTCTATTGAGCCTATAAACGATAACCAACAACGAAGCCAAACTCAGAACCAAATTAACTCAAAACTGTTCAAACACAGTTTAAGCGGACTGTACGGTATAAATTCTTTTCGTCTTTCAGCACGCCAACCTTACTCAGATTTCAATACGCTCTATTCTAAAGCTCATCAAGCCCAATACGAACTAGAAACCATCTGTAAAAGTGTTGCGCTGCAAACAAACTCACAGGCGCTTTTCTCCGGAGTAAAATCACAACAAAGAGCTCAAACCAAAATAAAAACAGATTTGTCTAATGAGGTAAGCAGGATCACTGATTTGGCGAGAGGAACGATTGTCACCAACGACATCGAAGATTTAGTCACAACGTTTGAATTACTTGAGAATCAAACCAAGATTGTCAGTGTGAAAAATCGCTTTAAAAATCCGGCTCCTTCTGGTTACCGTGATTTAAATATACTAGTAGAATTACCCAAGACTAAGATCATCGCAGAAGTGCAACTCCACCTTGCCGACATCGCAAAAGTGAAAAACGGTCCAGAACATGAATTGTATGAACAAATTCAGCATATTGAACGAAATGCGGTCGCAAGCAATGGTATGCTAAACCAATTAGAACAAGCACGAATAAACAAATTGCGCCAACAATCGATTAATTTGTATCATGATGCTTGGCAACCGTATATCACAACGAAAATAAAAGCAGCATAAAATAAAAAAGACCACTTAAATGTGGTCTTTCATTAAAGGCTATTTCTCGATTTTGATATTTTCAACTCGAGCTTTCAATTTTTGCCCAGGACGGAATGTAACCACCCGTCGAGCGGAAATTGGTATGTCTTCGCCAGTTTTTGGGTTTCGACCAGGTCTTTCACTTTTTTCTCGTAAATCAAAATTTCCAAATCCAGAGAGCTTAACCTGTTCACCATTTTCGAGTGCTTTACGAATTTCTTCAAAAAACACTTCTACCGTTTCCTTGGCATCTCGCTTACTATATCCAAGTTTTTCAAACAGGTTCTCAGCCAAATCGGCCTTTGTGAGCGCCATAAAAACTTCCCTCAAAGCTGTATTAAATATTGCTACAATTAAGTAACACCAAATTGGATAGTGCTTTACCGATGTAAAATATCGGCGACATCAAAAGAAGTGTAAGCCAACCTTATGATTTTGGCTAATTTTTTTATTTCATTTATTAACTAAACACTCAAGTAGAGGTTGTTTTACCGCTAACTCTCCACATTTTCATCAGTTATAAAAACTAACAAACAATCAAAAATCAACTATAAATATTTAAAAAACACAAAAAAGCAGTCAAATAAACCACCAAAGACGATCAATGTAAAATTTTTGTATTTTTTCAATCATTTCATGATCTTGCAACAACTTTTAATAAAAAATTTAAATAAAATTAGCTAGCATACAAAAATTGAATATTTAACGAACAACAATTAACCGATGATAATACTGCAGTAAAACATTTTCGACCGAACGAAATAATTTAGTGCTAATATTTAGTGATGAATATCAAAAGATTGAAAACTCACCCTATCTCTTAACAAATCAGTGACCCAATCGACATAGAAATGTTGATAATAATAGTACTTTAGTAATGACGGTGTTGCCCCCTTAATAATAAACAACATCGCCAATTTTAATACATTACCTATAAGGCTTTAACTATATGGCAAGTAACAATTATTCACACGCTGATACCAACCAACTTGTGCGTGAAACAAGTGCGCTAATTTTAGCCGGCGGAAAAGGAACACGATTAAAACAATTAACTAGCAATAATGCTAAGCCGGCTATTTCCTTTGGTGGTAAATTTAGAATTATCGATTTTACTCTCTCAAACTGTATCAATTCCGGCGTCAGAAAAGTGGGTGTATTAACACAATATATGGCACAAGATTTAATTGACCATCTTCAAGATGGTTGGCAAATTCTTTCTCCAGCAATGGGTGAAGGAGTACGTATTGTTCCAGCCCAACAAAGAACTGGTAGTGACTGGTATCGTGGTACTGCCGACGCTGTTTATCAAAATCTTGACCTTATCAAAAGACAAAATACAAAACGTGTACTTATACTTGGTGGCGACCATATTTATAAGATGGATTATTCTCGCATGCTTAATTTTCATGTCGAAAATGACGCTGCGGTAACAGTAGCATGTATCCATAAACCAATAGAAGAAGCCTCTTCTTTCGGTGTTATGGGTTTAGATGCAACGGGTGAAATTACAACTTTCGTAGAAAAACCAGAAAACCCACCGGCAGATCCTAGCGATCCAACTCAATCACTTGTATCGATGGGTATTTATATTTTTAATGCTGATATCTTGGAAGAAGAATTAGTCAAATCTTTAGAAGACCCTAAATATAACCACGATTTTGGACATAACATTATTCCAGGCTTACTTGGTCGAGCGAAGGTTTGTGGTTACGTATTTACCCAAGAAGGACATCCTGGAAAAACAGCATACTGGCGCGATGTAGGTAACCTTGATGAGTACTTTGCGGCAACTATGGATTTACTATCACCTGATCCTGAATTAGATCTTTATTCACATAACTGGCCTATTATCACCAATCAATCACAAAGACCTGGTGCTAAGTTTGTCTTCAATGATGAAGGGAGACGCGGCTATGCCGTCGATTCGGTACTCTCCGCTGGCACTATCATTTCTGGTGCTCACTTAGAACATTGTATGGTTTCAGCAAATGTTCGCGTACATAGTTATTCTAAGCTCAAAGATAGTATTCTTTTACCAAATTCAGAAATAGGTAGAAACTGTAGATTAACTAAAGTTATTGTTGGTGAAGGCTGTAAAATTCCTGACGGAACAATCATCGGGGAAAACCCAGCTGAAGACGCAGAAAAATACACCATTTCGGAAACAGGCGTGATCTTAGTAACGTCAGATATGTTTGATTAATATCTTTGTTTCTAAATGAATTCGACTTATTAATGAATAGGTTATAAAAATATAATGTAAAAAGGGCTCTTAAGAGCCCTTTTTTAATACAATGTGGTATTCACATTAAACGCGCAGTGCAGCACCAAACTGATTTGCAACAGCCGCTACAATTGCGTCAACCGAACCCGCGATATCTGCATCTTCCAATGTGCGTTGTTTAGATTGAAGAGTTAAAGCAATCGCCAAGCTTTTTTTGCCATCCTCTACCCCTTTGCCTACATACACATCAAACAATTTGGCCTCTGTTAAGAATTCGCCGCCAGCTTGAAGACAAGCATTGACTACCTCTCCTGAAGATATTTCATCACTAACCACTAATGCTATATCACGACGATTAGCAGGGAATTTAGATACTGCCACCGCTTCAGGTAAAACACGAGTATTAATCGCCGACCATTCAACCTCAAATACAACCGTGCGACCATTTAAGCCAAATGCGCGCTCTAACTCAGGATGAACCGTACCAATAACACCGACTTCTTTACCATCGACAATAATTGCTGCCGCTTGCCCTGGATGAAGTGCCGGGTGCTTTGTTGCAGCAAAGCTGTACGCTTTCTCATTAGCTGTCAATTCAAGAATCGCTTCTAAATCGCCTTTCAAGTCATAAAAATCGACAGTTGTATTCTCGATATCCCAATGTTCCTCACTACGACTTCCAGCTAATACGCCAGCAAGCATCGACTCTTGACGTATTCCGTTTTCTGCCGTTTCATCTGGGATAAATCTTAAACCGGATTCAAATAAACGAACACGCGGTTGCTGTCGCTTCTGGTTATGTACAACAGTATTTAATAAGCCTTGAATTAAGCCAAGACGCATTGCTGACATATCTGCTGATATTGGAAATGGCAAAATTAATGGTTCAACTTCTGGAACAACTAATTTTTGTTGCTCTGGTTCAACAAAACTATAGGTAATAGCTTCGTGGTAACCACGGTCAACTAAAAGGTCGCGAACGCGCTTAAGAGGTTGATTTACCTCTTTGTGCAGATTCATGCTCAGTCCAGCGATTGGAGCTTGATTTGGAATATTGTCGTAGCCATAAATACGACCAACTTCTTCAATCAAATCTTGTTCAATAGCGATATCAAAACGCCAAGCCGGCGATATTGCTGTCCATCCTTCTGCAACTTCGGTTACTTCACAACCTAAACGAGATAATATTTCCACTACATCGCTAGAAGGAATTTCATGCCCAAGAAGAGAATCTAACTTGGAGCGGCGAAGTGAAACCGTGTTAGCGGTAGGAAGATGCTGATCAGATTCAAAACCTGCAATCGGCCCAGCTTGACCACCGCAAATATCAATCAACAATTGTGTTGCACGTTCCATGCATTCAGTTTGACGAGTATAATCAACTCCTCGCTCATAACGCATCGAAGCATCCGTATGCAGACCATAGCTACGAGCACGGCCACGGATCGCATCCGGTGAGAAAAAGGCACACTCCAATAAAATATCTTTGGTTTCGGTTGTAACACCAGAACCTTCGCCACCAAAAATACCGCCAATTGCTAACGGCTTCTCATGGTCGCAAATAAGCAGCGTATCGCTATTTAATTCCGCTTCATTGCCATCTAATAGAGTTAATTTTTCACCTTGCTCTGCCAAACGAACGACAATACCACCTTCGATTTTACTCAAATCGAAAGCATGCATTGGTTGGCCTTGTTCCAGCAAAACATAGTTAGTGATATCAACAACAGGATCAATTGAACGAATACCACAGCGGCGCAATTTTTCTTGCATCCAAATAGGTGTTTCAATCTGTACATTGACACCTTTAATAACTCGACCAAGGTAGCGCGGACAAGCATCTTCTGCTTTAACATCAATAGAAACAGTATCATCAATTGATGGGTTGACTACGTCAAAAGTTGGCGATTCAACTTCTGCTCGGTTCAACACTCCGACTTCTCTTGCTAAACCACGAATACTAAAACAATCGGCACGGTTAGCGGTTAAGTCTACATCGATGGTTACATCTTCCAGATCTAAAAATTCACGGAAGTCTTTACCGATTTCAGCATCGGTTGACAGCTCCATTATTCCATCAGATTCAACATCAATACCAAGTTCCGAAAACGAACACAGCATGCCATGCGATGGTTGACCACGAAGTTTGGCTTTCTTTATTTTAAAATCGCCCGGCAGTACCGCACCCACGGTTGCAACGGCAACGTTTATACCTTCACGACAATTAGGCGCGCCACACACGATATCAAGAAGCTCATCTTCACCAATATCAATTTTTGTTACACGAAGTTTATCGGCATCAGGGTGTTGTCCACATTCAACAACTTTGCCCACTTTAACACCAGAAAAGGTTCCGGCGACTGGTAGAACGTCATCAACTTCCAAACCAGCCATAGTAATTTGATGTGTTAGCTCGTCAGTTGTTACAGCAGGGTTTACCCACTCACGTAGCCAAGATTCACTGAATTTCATTGTTCGACTGCCTCTGAATTACTTGAACTGTTTAAGGAAACGAAGATCGTTCTCGAAGAACGCTCGAAGATCATTTACGCCATAACGTAGCATCGTTAAACGTTCTACTCCCATACCAAAGGCAAAGCCTGAATATTTTTCTGGGTCAATTCCAACACTACGAAGTACATTTGGATGCACCATACCGCAGCCTAGAATTTCTAACCATTTGCCATTTTTACCTTTGACGTCAACTTCAGCTGAAGGCTCTGTGAAAGGAAAGTAAGAAGGACGGAAGCGAACTTCTAAATCTTCTTCAAAGAAATTACAAAGGAAATCATTTAGAATCCCTTTAAGTTGAGCAAAGTTAACATTTTCGTCTACAAGCATACCTTCTACTTGATGGAACATTGGTGTATGCGTTTGGTCGTAATCGTTACGATATACACGGCCAGGTGCAATAAAGCGCAATGGAGGCTGACGCTCTTCCATCGTACGGATTTGTACACCTGAAGTATGAGTACGAAGCATCAACTTAGGATTAAAGAAAAACGTATCATGATCGGTACGAGCTGGATGATCATCGGCAATATTTAGCGCATCAAAATTATGAAAATCATCTTCAACTTCAGGACCAGATTCAACTGTAAAACCTAATTCACCAAAAAAGCTTTCAATTCGCTCAATAGTACGAGTAACAGGATGAACCCCACCATTAGCGATACGGCGTCCAGGTAAAGTTACATCAATCGTTTCTGCAGCTAATTTTGCTTCTAGTTCTGCACGTTGCAGCGCATCTTTACGTGCGGCAATCGATTGTTGAACAACACCTTTGGCTTTATTGATTTCTTGTCCAGCGGTACGTCGCTCTTCTGGAGGGAGTTTACCTAGGCTTTGAAGTTGACTGGTCAGCTCCCCTTTTTTTCCTAGAAATTGAACGCGCACTTCGTCAAGCGCGACTAACGATTCAGCACTATTAATAGCTGACGTTGCGTTAGCAATGATCTCTTGTAGATGTTGCATTTTTTCCTCATCTACCTTTCGGTAGTGTCCATAATAAAGGCGTTTTGTTCTTTCGAAGTAGATTACTACTTTGAAAAATCAACACGCCCAATGTATATAACTGAATAACTACACATAGTAATCAAACAACGAGTTAAAGCCAAATCGAATCTACCTTATTCGACGCTTAAAACTAAATTAATTTTGAATTTTAATAAATTTTGGCCGTCCTTGAGCTGTTTTGATAGGATTGCACAATAACTAATAAACAAGACTAACCATGAATAACGCTATCTGTATAAAATTCGTTGCGGAATATGAACCACTGATCCGTCATATTAGACATTCTGTCTTTACCTTAGAGCAAAAGGTGGATTCGACTCTTGATTTTGACGGACTTGATTCGTTCGCTACCCACGCTCTTATTTACGATAATGAAACCCCTGTCGCAACAGGCAGATTATTAGATGATGGGCACATTGGACGAGTCGCCGTACTCAGTAGTCATAGAGGACTAGGTTATGGCAAACAAGTTATTAGTGCATTAGAACGATTTGCTGTTGAAAACCATTACCCAAGACTCTATTTAGGTGCTCAGTTACATGCCGAATCTTTTTATACCCAATTAGGTTTTAGTTGTTTTGGTGAACAGTATACCGAAGCAAATATCGAGCATATTTCAATGCAAAAGCAGTTGATAGCCGGATAACCAGAATCCTGATTGAATATATAGATAAAAAATAAAAACCATAGAACAAAAAAAGAGACCAATTAAGGTCTCTTTTTTCAAGTCTGATTCACTGTTCTAATTAAAGAGCAGCTTTCGCTTTTTCTACTAAAACTGCAAAAGCAGCTTTATCGAATACTGCGATGTCAGCAAGGATCTTACGATCGATCTCGATAGATGCTTTCTTTAGACCGTTAATGAAACGGCTGTAAGATAGACCATTTTGACGAGAAGCAGCGTTAATACGTGCGATCCATAGTTGACGGAACTGACGCTTTTTATTGCGACGGTCACGGTATGCATATTGACCAGCTTTAGTAACTGCTTGGAAAGCTACACGATAAACACGTGAACGTGCTCCGTAGTAACCTTTAGCTTGCTTTAGAACTTTCTTATGAGATGCACGAGCTTGTACACCACGTTTTACGCGAGGCATTATGTCTCTCCTAAACTATTAATTAAACTAAAAAGATTTAAGCGTATGGCATCATACGCATAACACCAGCCACTTCACATTTAGGAAGGATTGCGTTAGGACGTAGTTGACGCTTATTCTTAGTAGTACGCTTAGTCAGGATATGACGTTTTGTCGCGTGCTTAAACTTGATGCCACCAGCTGTTTTCTTGAAACGCTTAGCTGCACCTCTGTTGGTTTTCATCTTTGGCATGGATGAAGAACTCCGCATTGTTAGGTTTAAATTAACTTAATCGTTAATAAACATCGTTAATAAACATAGTAATTAGGGCGAATAAAATCCCGCAACGATAGTCGCTGCGAGACTAGATTACTTGTAGGCCGTTAATTACTTCTTTTTAGGGGCTAACACCATGATCATTTGACGACCTTCTATACGCGTTGGAAAAGACTCGACAACAGCTAATTCTTCTGTATCGGTTCTTAAACGCTTAAGAACATCGACACCAATCTCTTGGTGTGCCATTTCTCGGCCACGGAAGCGAATTGTTACCTTCACTTTGTTGCCTTCTTCTAGGAAACGCGTCAGGTTGCGTAGTTTTACCTGATAGTCTCCAATATCAGTCCCAGGTCGGAATTTTATTTCCTTAATCTGGATCTGCTTTTGCTTCTTCTTCTGCTCTTTAGCAGCTTTGCTCTTCTCGAAGAGGAACTTACCATAGTCCATCACTCGACAGACTGGTGGTTCGGCGTTCGGACTGATCTCTACCAGATCCATTCCAGATTCTTCTGCTGCTGTAATTGCTTCAGCAAGACTTACGATACCTACTGGCTCACCATCTGCGCCAGTCAAACGTACTTCACGTACGCCACGAATTTCACCGTTTAAACGGTGCAGGTTTGGTTTGGCCACTTGCTGGCCACGTCTTCCGCCTTTAATAGTTTATTCCTCCAGATTAAGCTTACGGGTAGAAACCTCAACTTGAAGATTGCTTATAAAGTCTTCAACTTTAATCTTACCAAGGTCTTTACCTTTACGAGTTCGTACTGCGATTTCACCAGCTTCCATTTCTTGGTCACCACAAACAAGCAGATACGGTACACGCTTTAAAGTGTGTTCGCGAATTTTAAAGCCTATCTTCTCATTTCTCAAGTCTACTTTTGCTCTAATTCCCGATTTTTGCAATTTATTTGCTACTTCTTGGACATAATCAGCTTGTTTATCGGTAATATTCATAATTACAGCTTGTTCAGGAGCTAACCACGTTGGGAAAAATCCTGCATACTCTTCAATAAGAATACCAATAAATCGTTCTAAAGAACCCAATATTGCACGGTGAATCATTACAGGAACCAATCTTTCGTTGTTTTCACCAACGTAAGTTGCTCCTAATCGACCTGGAAGGTTGAAATCGAGTTGTACTGTACCACATTGCCACGCTCGATCTAAACAATCATGTAAAGTAAATTCAATTTTAGGTCCATAAAATGCACCTTCGCCTTCTTGGATATCAAATTTGATGCCTAGATTATCCAAAGATTCTGTTAGTGCTTGTTCACTGCGGTCCCAAATTTCATCACTCCCGACACGTTGTTCAGGGCGAGTTGAAAGCTTCACTTCTATATTTTCAAAGCCGAACGTTTTGTATACGTCGTATACCATTTTAATACACTCGGTTACTTCATCTTGGATCTGCTCTTCAGTACAGAAGATATGAGCATCATCTTGTGTGAAGCCACGAACGCGCATTATGCCATGTAAGGCACCTGACGGCTCATTACGGTGGCAAGAGCCGAATTCAGCCATACGCAAGGGTAAATCGCGGTACGATTTAAGACCTTGATTAAAAATTTGCACATGTCCTGGGCAATTCATTGGTTTAATCGCATATTCGCGGTTTTCAGAGCTGGTTGTAAACATCGCATCCGCGTATTTATCCCAGTGACCTGAACGTTCCCACAGAACGCGATCCATCATCAATGGACCTTTTACTTCTTGATAGTTATATTCATCTAATTTAGCACGAATAAACGCTTCAAGATTACGGAAAATAGACCAGCCGTTATGGTGCCAAAAGACCATGCCTGGCGCTTCTTGTTGCATGTGGAATAGATCCAAATGCTTGCCAATTTTACGATGATCTCGTTTTGCTGCTTCTTCTAAACGAGTAAGATGCGCTTTAAGCGCTTTCTTATCATGAAAAGCCGTACCATAAATACGTTGCAGCATTTTATTATCGCTATTACCACGCCAATAAGCCCCTGCAACATTTAATAATGTGAAATGCTGACAAAACCCCATATGCGGTACGTGTGGGCCACGACACATATCAACATATTCTTCATGATGATAAAGTCCTGGACGGTCGTCTCTTGCAACATTTTCATCCAAGATTTCAATCTTATACGTTTCACCACGTGCTTCGAAAGCATCGCGTGCTTCTTGCCAACTTACCTTCTGTTTCACCACTTGATATTTGGTTTTAGCCAGTTCTTTCATACGCTTTTCTAAAGCATCAAGATCTTCTTGAGTCAGCGAATGCTCTAGATCAATATCATAATAGAAACCATTATCGATGGTTGGACCGATGGCCATTTTTGCGTCTGGAAATAGCTGCTTAATCGCATGCCCCAGAAGATGTGCACATGAATGACGTACAATTTCTAAACCATCTTGCTCATCTTTTGCCGTTATGATTTCAAGACTTGCATCTGTCTCAATAAGGTCGCAAGCATCAACACGATGACCATCAATACGACCTGCAATCGTTGCTTTAGCAAGACCAGGACCAATTGAAGCGGCGACATCCATAGTGGAAACAGGGTTATCAAACTGACGTTGACTACCATCAGGTAGAGTGATTATAGGCATGAGATTTCCTTCACAGTGGTGTTGCGTACCAAGCAACACATGATTGTTTAAAGTTGGGTAAAGTTGCTGAATATCTCTCAGTAATACGTATACCGGATATTCACCAAGCGACGGATTTTACTCGCTTAATAACGCTTTGCATAGGGAGAAAGCAGAATAATTCTGATTTATCGTCATATCAGACCTTACTCTGCTTTTTACTCACGGTTATTTTTTCATAACATAAAGATCTTTAGAATAGATTCGCCCTTCTGCATTATGCATCGGAAAGCCGCCAATAGTTGGTCTGACTAGTCTTGCTTGCATATAAAAATAGATTGGCGCTATTGGCATGTCTTCTGCGAGAATCGTCTCTGCTTGGTCATAATATTTATTTCTTTCTACTTCATCGGTTGCCGACTGGGCTTGTGCGATCGCTTGGTCATAAACAGGATTTTTATAAAACGCATAGTTTCTTTCGTTATCTGATGTAAACAAACTCAAGAATGTAGAGGCTTCGTTATAATCACCACACCATGAAGCTCTTAAAATATCAAAATCACCGGATTTTCTAGCACTTAAGTATGATTTCCATTCCTGATTCTCGAGCGTAATATCTGCACCGAGATTTTTATTAAGCATAGAAGCGATTGCAACGGCAATAGTCTTATGACTCTCACTAGTATTATAAAGCAGCGTTCCTTCAATAGGTTTGTTTTTATCAAACCCAGACGTTTTCGCTAATCGTACCGCTTCTTGTTCGCGCTGGTTTTGTGTCCATAAACCATATTCTGGCATCGTCGCTGTAAACCCAGCCACATCTTTATGGGCAAAAGTGTATGCAGGGACGTTACCAACATTGGTTATTCCTTTGGTGATAACATCTCGTTTAATCGAATAAGCGGCAGCTTTGCGTACATTAGGATCATTAAAAGGCGCATGTTCGGTATTGAAAGCATAGTAATAAGTACATAACAATGGTGTTACACGGTAGTCTTCTGGATATTGATCTTGCAGCATGGTTGCCATTTGAGCAGGAACATCTGACGTCATATCAATGTCACCTGCCTTATAACGGTTTAGCGCAGAGTTTTGATTTTCAAACGGTATATACGTGACATGATTAATAACGGTGTTTTTGCTATCCCAATAAGCGTCACTTCTTTCTAATTCAATACGTTCGTTAATGACCCACTCTTCTAGGATAAATGCGCCATTAGAAATCATTGTTTCTGGCCTTGCCCAAGTTTCACCATGCTCTAATACACTTTTACGATGCAACGGCATCATCGCGGTATGTGCCGTCATTGCAATAAAATAAGGAACTGGTTTTTCTAATTCAAACTTAATCGTATAAGGATCTAATACTTTTACACCTAATGAATCTATTGGCATTTTCCCTTCAATAATCGCTTTTGCATTTTTGATTTCTGTTAGCTTGATATACCACGCATTAGGTGAAGCAAAGCTAGGGTCGACTACTCGGCGTAAACTAAACAGAAAATCTTCCGCAGTGACAGGGTCACCATTAGACCAGCGCGCTTCTTTTCTAAGATGAAAAGTATAAGTTTGGTTGTTTTTATTTTCCCAACGCTCCGCTACCCCAGGAATCACTTTACCGTTTTGGTCTTGAATAACTAAGCCTTCAAATAGATCACGTAAAATATGAATCTCAGGCATTCCTTCTGCTTTTAGTGGATCCAAGGTCGCAGCTTCCGCATCATTGCCTCTTATTATGGTTTGAGTATCTGCGAGTACAACGCCATCGGGCACGTTAGCTGCGTAAGCATTATTTAAAAGACAAAAAATCGCACCTGCGACCACTGACATAGATATTTTATTTTTTATTTTCATGGGTTTTCCTTAAATATTGATACACTTAGACATGAGCGATCAATTAAAATCGATAGGCAATTGCAACAATATTTGTTTATATAATTACAACAATTTGCCGAAAGTAAATATATCAGTTTGTGATCGATACTTTTAGGCTAAGCCTGACATATTTAGGATAAATTATGTTGAATCTAAGACCTCGTCATCATAGAGCCTCACTTCTTATTGAACCGATACAATATGGTCGCTCTGTTTATGGCGCTCCTCTATTATATTTCCCAGCACAAACTAACTCAGATAATGCTGGATTGATCTTTGCCGGCACTCATGGCGATGAAACCGCATCGATATCGACGTTATCTTGTGCGCTTCGCAGTATAGAACCAAATCAACTGCAGCATAATGTCATTTTATCTATTAATCCTGATGGCAATCAGCTAGGAACACGGTCTAATGCCAATTGCGTCGATTTAAATCGAAACTTTCCAACCCAAAATCAACTTCACCAAGATACTGTGTATCGCTGGAATAGCTTGGCTAGCAGTAGAGACGTAGTGATCAAGACGGCAAGTTCAAATAAAATAGAGCCGGAAACTCAGGCGCTTATCGAGTTGATAAATCAACTCGAACCCAAATTTACGGTGAGTTTTCACGAACCGCTTTCTTGCATAGATGATCCATATTTCAGTGCCTTAGCATTCTGGTTGTCAGAGCAATTTTCACTGCCGGTGGTTAAAGATGTCGGCTATGAAACACCTGGCTCTTTTGGGACATGGTGCCAAGAAAACCATACCCCGTGTGTAACGGTTGAGTTACCTGCGATTTCAGCTGATTCAGCTAGCGAAACCTATATAAACCCAATGATAAGGCTACTAACCAGTGATTACTCGTTATTAACCAAGAAATAAATTAAAATTCAACTGTTTGATTTTAAACAATAAAAACTAGAGTTTTATTGTTTTTTAAATGAAATTGACTGATTAGACCATCTTCATTGAAAAATTGTATATAATTGTGGCGTTTTTAGCCACTAGCAGAGAATTATGTTTCTATCTCCTTATGTTTCAGTAACCAATAATCAGTTTCAGTTTACTCGTCGTCAAGCCAGCCACTTTGCTAAAAAGATAGCCGGTGATTTTAATCCAATTCACGACGAAGATAATAAACGCTTTTGTGTACCAGGTGATCTCCTTTTTGCTGTTTTATTAACAGAAGAAGGTATCAGCCAAAAAATGCGCTTTGATTTCTCTGGCATGGTTAACGATGGTATTGCTCTGAAATTAGAACATAAATGCGAAAATGAAAGCGCTCTTGTAGATGACAAAGGCAAACAATACTTGCATATGAATCGACAAGGAAAAGTCAGCCACGATTCAGAATTCATCGAACATGTAATTAAAACATACGTTAAGTTTTCTGGTATGAATTTTCCACATATTTTAGTTCCTTTAATGGAACAGAAAAATGTAATGATTAATTGTCAACGTCCATTGGTTATATATGAAAGTATGGAAGTCGAGTTTGATAGATTCGATCTTCACCACCCCGATGTTGAAATATCAGAAACCAATTTTGAAGTCGAAGGCAAGCGTGGCGTCGTTACTCTTAACTTTGTATTTAAAGAAGATGGTGTCATCGTTGGCAAAGGTGTGAAACGTTTAGTGACCAGTGGATTGCGCCCATATGACAAAACCGCGGTAGATAACTTAGTCACTCACTTCTATACCTGCAAAGATGCGTTCTTATCTCAAAATCCTATTGCAGCGTAATGTTTCAATCCGTTATTTTGTAATGAGTTTGTAGAAATGGGTAACATGCATAGCGGTTAGTTTAGCAATAACACTCTTTATCTTATCGATACAGAAGAGCCAGCAAACATGCTGGCTCTTCTGTATTACACCAAATTTTATCTTATGTCACTGAAAGCTTAACGCGTAGCTATTGCGCAAAAAGTCTATCACTCAAATCCAACGTCGTACTTTTTTCTTATAATCCAGATACTCAGCACCAAATTTTTGCTGTAAATGTTTTTCTTCTACGCAAATTTGAAATCTATTCATATACAGTACAAATGCGGCACAAACCAAAAAATTCAGTATGTTTTGTTGCACATAAGCAAAAGCAAATAATAGCAATAGTAAGCCGAAATACATTGGGTTTCGGCTTATCTTATACACCCCACTATTTACTACCGCGGTTGTTTTATTCATGTTAACTGGATGGACTGAAGTTTTCGCCTTACTAAACTCCATTATCCCACTTAAACCAAAATAACCAGACGCACAAAAACAAACAGCGCCGACAATATAAGGCATAGGTAAATAAACGTTCCAAACAGTTGAAATAGTATTGATCCAATACATAACGACAAGACACAATAAAAAGACAACGACTGGTGGTACTTTTAATTCAAGTGCACGCATATTTTTCCCTCGACTACGTTGAGTGTTTAAGCCTAAATTCACTAGGTAATAAGCATTTTAAACTGTCAATAGCTTTTACTATCAATAAGTTAAAACATCAACAGCTTAAACCATTAGTAGCAACGCTTGAATTGGGTGCTTGATCTTTTCACCTTCTAAACGCTTAACTTGACTACGGCAAGAATAACCGGTTACGAGACAGCGCTCTTTAGGTAAATTCTGCATTTGTGGTTGCCAACTTAAATTATAAATATCTTTCGACATTTCGAATTTATCCAGTTCATGGCCAAAGGTACCCGCCATGCCACAACAACCGACTGAAACTGTTTCTAACACGCCACCGAAAAACTTAAAGATGGTTTGCCACTCTTTTTCTGCATTAGGCATTCTAGTTTTTTCGGTACAATGAGCAAAAAGGTGCCATGGTTCAAGCTGAGAGGGTTTACCCACAGGGAAACTATCCAGTTGATTAAGCAAATACTCATGCGAATTTAGAACTTGGAACTCACCTCGGTCCTCACCCAAAATGTCCACATACTCATCTCGATAACACAGCACAAGTGCAGGATCGACACCAACCATCGGAATGTCAAGCTCGGACACGTCATTTAAAAAACTCGATGTGTTTTTCGCTGTATTGGTAAATTGTTTTAAAAACCCTTTAATGTGTTGTGCTTTTCCATTCGGTTTAAATGGTAATAACACCGGTTTTTTACCTAATCTTTCTAGCAATGCAACAAAATCAGCAACCACATCAGCATCATAAAACGAAGTAAATGGGTCTTGAACAATAAGGACATAATCGTTTCGTTGTTGTAACGACAGTTTCTGCAACTGTTGCATATCAAATTTGATACCGCCAGTTTTCGCAAGGTACTGCTTTAAAGTCGGTTTTGAAAGCAGTGGAGCATCAATATAACCAACCGTTTTTGCTGTTAAATTTTGCACCCATTTTTGCCTCAGGACACCATTAACTGCCACCGGTACTTTTGCCATTAACGGTAGCATGGTTTCAATATTAGCAACCAAATAATCTTTAGCTGGACGCTGATAACGCGAATAATAGATATTTAAGAAACGCGAACGGAAACTCGGTACGTCGACTTTTATCGGACACTGAGTACCACACGCTTTACAAGCTAAACAGCCATTCATCGCTTCATAAACTTCATGAGAAAAATCATACTCATGTTTTTTATTCAAACTATTCCTAACTCGATCTATCATTACTTTGATACTAGGACTCTTACTCAATGTATCGTTTTCTAGATCGAGAATATCAACCCCCTGCTCTGTCAACTGACGAAGCCATTCACGGACTAAACCTGCTCGCCCTTTGGGTGAATGTCGTCTATCTGCGGTAACCTTCATAGATGGGCACATTGGTGAGCTAGTGTCGTAATTAAAACATAAACCATTACCATTACACTCCATAGCTTGTTGAAAGCTATCCCGAACTTGGACGCTGATCTGCCTATCATAGTAAGCACGTTTAGTGTCACCTACTTTGACTAATTCTGCAGCACTATCTAATGGAGTACATATCTTACCGGGGTTCATCTTATTCATCGGGTCAAAAGCAGTTTTAACACGACGTAACTCTTGGAATAACTCTTCACCAAAAAAAGCAGGACCGTACTCAGAGCGATATCCTTTACCGTGTTCGCCCCACATTAATCCACCGTACTTGGCAACAAGAACAACCACACGGTCAGAAATTTCTTGCATCAAACTTTCTTGTAACGGATCACAAAGATCTAATGCAGGACGCACATGCAATACACCGGTATCAACGTGGCCAAACATTCCATAGTAAAGGCCTTTACTATCAAGTAGTTGACGAAACTCGACAATAAAATCGGCTAAATTCTCTGGAGGAACACAAGTATCTTCGGTAAAGGCGACTGGTTTAGCTCGTCCTTTGGTTGCACCTAGTAAGCCGACCGCTTTTTTGCGCATACCGTAAATTCGACCGATACTCGCTAAATCATCACAAACCTGATAACCAATCACACCGTTTTCTTGATTAGCCATCATTGCTTCTAGCTGTTCGACCAATGAATCAACATGTTGAGCAATCACTTGGTCATCATTTCCTGCAAATTCGACAATATTGATCCCTAGCATCTCTTTATCTGGTACATCTAGAATCAGATCACGCACAGAATGCCAAACAATATCTTGCTTAGCTAAATTAAGTACTTTGGAGTCAATCGTTTCTACTGATAAAGCGTTTGCTTTGACCAGAAAAGGGGCGGTTCTTAGTGCCGAATCAAAACTATCGTATTTAACATTAACTAAGGTTCTAACTTTTGGAATAGGCGTTAAGTTAAGCTTGGCTTCAGTAATAAATGCAAGTGACCCTTCTGATCCACAAAGCACTCGAGTTAAGTCAAACTCATTCTGATCATTCAATGCATTCTTTAAGTCGTAGCCGGTAAGAAAGCGGTTTAAAGGCGGGAATTTGTCAACAATTTGCTGTCTTTTATCCCGACACACCTTTTCAGCCACTTGGTATGCTTGATGCGCATACTCTCCCACCTCCGGCTCACCACGAGAATGATCAGTTTCAAAAATTGACCCATCAGCAAAAACCGCTTGCAACGATAAAACATGATCTGACGTTTTACCGTACATCAATGAACCCTGGCCCGAGGCATCAGTGTTGATCATACCGCCTACCGTCGCTCGATTACTGGTAGACAAATCTGGAGAGAAAAAATAACCATAAGGGCGCACAGCATCATTCAAACTATCTTTAACAATACCAGTTTGCACTCTAACCCAACCTTCTTCTTGGTTGACCTCCAAAACTTTATTCATATAACGCGAAAGATCAACGACGATACCTTTGGTTAGCGACTGGCCATTGGTTCCAGTTCCACCGCCTCTAGGAGAAAACGTAATACGGTCATAATCTGAATGTTTACTCAATTTAGCAATTAAACGCACATCTTCAGTACTTCTAGGGTGTACCACCGCTTGAGGAAGTTGTTGATACACACTGTTGTCAGTAGCAACCGCAAGTCGACTTGAATATTGAGATTCAATATCACCAGTGAAACCTTGCGACTCTAACAATTTCAAATACTTTAGAACCAGAGGATCAACACTATTTTGATTCTCTAATCTAGGTAATTTGGTCGTTGTTAGTTTTGCATTAAAAGGCTGATTATTATTAGACGATTCGTTTATATTATTTATTTTTTCTACATTGCTAGACATTGGTGCTTCCTGCCCTTTACTACACTGTTTCCTACCGCTCAATATGCTTTAACAGTGTTAAATTTTGATTGTTGTCACTTTACATCATATGACAATTGAACAAAACACTATTCCTAGTGACCTAAGCAATCTTTTTGCTCATAATCATTACTCACTATTGCAAAACATTATGAGAATAAAAATCATGAAAAAAACCAAGGTCGTTACAACTGAAGATATTTTACTTAAGCTCTGTCAATCAGTCTCCAGCGTATTAAGTACCGCGACTAATACTAATATTCAATACTCTGCAATGGTACAAAAAATCAACAAGACCTGTCTGCGTCCAGATTTTGGCTGTTTTGTTCTGTTCGATGGCGGCTTTTCTGGCTTGGTTATTATCAACTTTACCTCACAAGCTGCATTAGAAATCTATACTCAGTACATGAGAAATATGGGAATGCCGGAAGAAGAACTCGCGATATTACACACTTCAAATGAAGTGGGCGATGTTCTTGGAGAGTTAACCAATCAACTGGTAGGAGATTTCACCAATAAAATTCGTAATGAATTAAAAACCAATATCACCCAAAACCAGCCGAAAATGCTGGCAATCAATAAGCAAGTAAAAATTTCTGTAGATACAGACTTAGATCGTCCACAAGCAAGAAGAGTTAGCTTTTCTACTGCAGCTAACAATATCTTTTATCTGGAACTCGCGATGGATAAAACCGAATTTATTCAAATGGAAGAATTTGAGATAGAAGAAAATCAATGTCCCGATTCGATTATCGAGCAAGAACAAAACCGACAAGTTAGTTCTACTAAAACAACACAAGATGTGGACAATAATACAGCGAATGATTTATTGGATGAACTAGGTATTTAACCCTGTATTAACTCATACGTATGTTGATGAATTAAAAACCGTTAATTTACAAATTTGTCTACTTGTAAACGTTAAGTGTGCTTTATCTCTTAGATAAAACTAGGTAAAATAACCGACTTTCAAAATTTAAGCCCTGTCTAAAAAGTAGGTTCATGGATAAGCAGAAAGCCCTAAAGAAAATTGCAAAATGCCTAGAACTAGGTAACTCAGCCAATGTAAATGAAGCGGCTCAAGCAATAAAAATGGCTCATCGATTGATGATTAAATATGGTCTAGATAAAGACGATATTGAATTTATCAAAATGGGCAAGACTCAATCTTCTCATCTTTTGCCCGCAAGTATAAGTTCGACTATTTTGCGAGTTATTAGAGGTATTAACACTAAATTTGGTGTAGAAGCCGTGCTGCTTAATCATAAAGGATTAAAGAGAGTAGAATTTATTGGTGAGGCAGACCGTGCAATTTTTGCTGCTTTTGCTTTTGATATTGTTTATCGAGAAATGAATGAACACACTGGACAGTTTAGAAACAGCTTCAGTGGCACGGGAACCAGTACCACTGAAGTGACAAAACGCGTCAATTCTTTTGTTTCTGGGTGGGTTGAAGGTGCACTAGAAAAACTACCTGAAATTGCACCAGATGATGATTCAAACAGTAAAATCAATAACTACATTGACCGTGAATTTAAAAATATTGATCGTGAAACCTTTAAGCAACAACTTAGAGACGCAATGAAAAATATCACTAAAGACTACGAAGTCGGTCTCAAAAAAGGCAGAAAACTTTCCGTCAACCGTCCGGTTGACGGCGGAAAAACGCCTAAAATGCTTAAATAAAAAAATGCACTATCTAAACTAAAACAATGAGGCTCAATAGATTAAATGAGACATTATCGGTTCATCGTAATCAGCCTTTATTTTTTCTTAAACACCATATCCTTGTCAGTGGCAGCAGCAAGCGATGAGGCACTTATTGCACAGGCAGAATCAGGCGATACTACAGCTCAAATTCAGTTAGCTCAGCAATTAATAGCAGACAAAGCCACTGAACAAGCTCATTACTGGCTGCTGAGAGCCGCTTTACAAGGTAATAATCAGGCAATATCTGAACTAGGAAACTTATTCGAATTCGGTAACAACGGAGCATACAATAGCCTTTCATTAGCTAAAAATTGGTATTTAATCGGTAACGAACGGCAACTAACAGAGTCTGAACAAGGTTACGCGCGGGTACTAGAATCTCTATTTAATAATAGAAGAGCGAAACAAGTTGCATCCATCTCAGTACTTGACCAGCAAATAGATGATGACCTAGCCCAATTAAAAAACCAACCAATTCCAGCAGCAATAGACACGCCAAGTACCCTAAACGCAAATTACCTTATTACTTCTCTATTTATTCTTTTCTCTCTACTCTATATTTTTGTAAAGCGGTTATACCGGAATAACAAAAATACCAAAGCAACTAATCTCAATCTACAGATTGTGGAACAAAGTAAAAAAATCAAAACTTTACAGAAACATCTTTCACTTGCTCATTCTCGATTGAAAAAAAATCAAGATGATATAAACAAAAGCAAGCAAGAACAAAGCCTGACCATCGCTTGCGCAGTCTTAGGCTTTAGAGCACCTTACGTGCCTAACGAAAAAGACATTAAGCTCAGATACAAAAAACTCAGCCGCATTTATCATCCGGATGCAGGTGGTAGTGATGAAGAAATGCAACGATTAAACGCAGCCGTGAAAACCATCAGCCATTATTTGAAACAACCAATCAACAAAAAGTAACAAAAATTTAACATTTCATTGCGTTTTATGTCATAATCCCGCTTAAAAATAGTACCATACTAAATCGATGGCATAGTCTCGATTGCGTACAAATAAGAACAAAACTATTGGAGAGAATGTAATGTCAAGTATCGAAGGCAACTGTGATTGGTGTAACAAACGTAGTTTACTTACTCGTCATGAATATGTAGATGGTAAATGTCATCACTCTTGTGAAGAATGCAATGATTTAGCGAGAATCGATGTAAGTTTGTTTAATACAGATGAAATAGCCTTAAGAAACAAACTAGCAGAGAGCTACTAATCGCTAGCCCAGATAACCTGAATTATGGATAACCTAAGCTTCTCAATGTGGCTCTATTTAGAATTCAGGTTAGTTAGATTCCACGCTTATCTCCCCCCACACTGTATTAACTAACCAAACGTCGCTAAATCTCTTAAGATTTAACCTGATCCTTGTTTCTCCTCTATTGTTTTCTATTTAAAGAATAACTTAAGACCATTCAATCTCCTCATTGACAATAAATGGTTATTACCACGTTCCACCTCTAATAACTCGTCTAGTCTAAATCATCACCGGAGAGGTTATTATTTGGACAAAAATATGCTTGCATAACGAACAAAACTATAATACTGTTTATTTATACAGTATGTATGGAGATACAGCATTATGTTTAAGAGCAATATATGTGAAAGCAATGCGTCTGAAAGTCATATGTTTAAGAATTACCAATTTGAGAAAAACAAAATTGGTCCCAATACCAGATCGAGTAACTTTGCTGCTATTAACCAAGCAACACAGTCACAAAATTCCGTTGATTCTATCTACTCAGCGTTGGCGATTTTGTCTAACAGAAAACAATGGATTCTTTATACAGCTGACTGCCCTCGTCCTATTCATGCTGAATTAGCCAAACATAACATTAATTGTAATACCATTATCCAAATGAAGTCGTCGTCTCTATTTTGCGAAGAAGAGATCGTGATTAAAGCCATAGAAGCAGGAACCGCTAGCGCAATCGTAGCAAGTTCAAAAATTGAATATCACTCTAGAATAAGAATTAATACCTTAGCGAGTATTAAAGGATGTGCTGTCTTTTATTTAGGGATAAATACCGACCAAAGCCATTTTTGTCACTAAAATACATTTGTGCCACTAAGTTAATCATATGTTTTAGTAACTGATCACACCGCAATCGTTTGCTTTTTCTGTGGCAGTCAAATTTAGTTCTGGTATTATGCGCCCATATTTTGAAGCATATACTTAAGGAATATCTTGATGAGTCTCGCTAACCAAGTTCTCGCTGTAAATGATGATCTTCCAATTAGAACCGATAAACCCGTTCATAGTGGTAAAGTTCGTTCTGTTTACTGGCTAACAGAAGAAGACAGTAAACGTTTAATTGAACAAAAAAACTATAATGTCTCTCCAGACGCCCCACTTGCTATAATGGTTATCAGTGATCGTATTTCAGCTTTCGACTGTATTTGGCAAGGTGAAGGTGGCCTTAAAGGTGTTCCTGGAAAAGGTGCAGCATTAAATGCGATCTCTAATCACTGGTTTCAGCTATTTAAAGACAACGGTCTAGCAGATAGCCACATTCTAGATATTCCTCATCCTTTTATCTGGATCGTTCAAAAAGCCAAACCAGTAATGATAGAAGCAATTTGCCGTCAATATATTACTGGCTCGATGTGGCGTTCTTATGAAAAAGGAGAACGTGAATTCTGTGGTATTGAATTGCCAAACGATTTAGAAAAAGACAAGCCCTTGAAGGAACTATTAATTACCCCATCGACCAAGGGTATTCTAAAAGGTATTGCTGGCGTACCTGAAGCAGACGATGTGAATATTTCGCGAAAAAATATTGAAGATAACTTTGTTGCATTCAATTTTTCTAACATTGATGATATTAAACTTTATGAGCAATTACTTAAACAAGGTTTCAATGTTATTAGCTCTGCACTTGATGAAGTAGGTCAAATATTTGTCGATACAAAATTTGAATTTGGTTACGTTACTGATCGCGATGGTATTGAAAAACTCATTTATATGGATGAAGTTGGTACCCCAGATTCATCTCGGATTTGGGATAAATCGGAATATGAAAAAGGCAATATTGTTGAGAATTCAAAAGAAGGATTTCGACAATTTTTACTTAATTACTTCCCTGATCCAGATATTCTATTAAATAAAGAGCGTATGCCAGAAAGAGCCGCTCTTGCGCAGAACAATGAATTGCCATTGGAAGCGTTGATGAAAGTATCAAAAGTTTACATCGATATTGCGGAAAAAATCACCAATAAAAAGATCGAACTTAGCAATAACCCTAAACAAGAGATTATAGATATATTGCGTAATGAATACGATTTGATTGTTTAATCATCGTCTGAAAATAATTTAACCAAGATACAATGAACAACGGACACTCTAGTGATAGGTGTCCGTTGTATTTTATAACATAACGTTACCACTAAAGTGGCAGCTTAAAGCCTTTCAAAAAATAACAATAAGTTGATCTTTTTTTACATGCCATACTTTGACATTGGTTTGTTCTATAATGGTATTAATTTGCTGAATATCTAACTCATAAGGCAGCATAAGGTGTAACTCTTTTATACCCTCATGCCGAGCAACATTAACTAAACTGATAATATTTGATTCATCACTTGAGCTGGCTGATAAATTATTCAAAGCCAATTTCCACAGCTTATCATTAGGTTCACATTGTTGATTGGCTTTGCCCTTCCACACTCTACAAAAAACCGAGACCGAAGAATAAAGCCCATCAATAAAAGTCCATTTTTGTTTGCAACTTTCACCCAAAAACAATGTGTAATCAAACACTGCTATTGTGTCTTCGTGCTTTTCCATTATGCCCCCACGCTATTGCGTTTAAACAACATGCTGCTATTTATTAAACAACATACAATTACTATTAAACAACAAGCAATATATGGCAATAGAATATAAGACAATAATCTGTTGGTTGAATCTAGCGGTACATAAAGGCATATCAACAACAAGCTTGTAACACTATTCCTACAGGAATGATATTTTTTGGTTCAATACAACACGAACAAGAGGATATTTGATAGAATCGGTCATTATTGAATATCGTACAATTGATTATAAATTATGTTGGATTTTTTCTCGCCCGTAGGTTACTACTTAATACCTTACGTTACTGAAATTTCAGTCGCTTTTATTGCCTGTATGCTGGTTATTCTTGGTGGAGATATTAACCATTTCATGCGTAGGAAAATGGTTAGACAACATTTCATCGTGCGAACATTTACCTTTATATTACTTAACGCTTTTGGTTATGGGCTAATTATTATCAATGTATCACCTTACTTAGCTCGATGGCTCAAAACATTAGATACCGGAATCTTATTTATTTCAGTTATCATTTGTTTTATTGTCATAGGCATGTGGGCACAAAAGAATCGTCACGTATAATACGCATACGCCATTAGGACACTCAAATTTGACTAAAACACAGCGAGTTAAATCAGCACAATATTTATCAAACAAACGATTTTTGTCTGGTAAAATATCGATGCGAATCTTAGTCATTAGCTTATCACTAACGCTAATATTATCGGTGGTAAGTATTGTGCTAGCAGATCGTATTTTTAGCTGGACAACCCAAAACAATATATATACCCAACCATCAAATTTACCCAATTACGATGTCGCCATGGTACTCGGAACCAGCAAATACCTTGGTAAGGTATTAAATGATTATTATGCTAACCGAATCAATGCTGCTATTACCCTGTTCAAAAACGATAAAGTAGATGATTTTCTGTTAAGCGGTGACAATGCTCATCGCTCTTACAATGAACCTTGGACAATGAAACGAGATTTATTAAAGGCGGGGGTTCCTGAAGAAACCATTCATTTGGATTATGCAGGCTTTAGAACATTGGACTCAATCGTTCGAGCTAAAAAAATATTCGAGGCAGATGAATTTATTATTATCACCCAGAAGTTCCACTGTGAAAGAGCATTATATATTGCAAAACACTATGATATAGAAGCAGTCTGCCTTGCTGTTCCCGGACCTCAACAATATTCTGGTATATCGGTCAGGTTTAGGGAAGTGTTTGCCCGAGTTAAAGCTTTGCTCGACTTATACGTGTTCCGAACACAACCTAAATTTTTAGGCCCAAAAGAGCCCATAAAACACACGACCACAACAACAGTACAGACAAACGCAGAATTAATGGATGCTGACCACAGTAATACAATCGGTATAAAACCTAATGATGCCAGCCCAAACAATTAACTTTGATTATAAAGTAGAACGAAAAGAACAACAGAGAATAAGCAACTTTTCAGCGCAAACGATTACTAGAGTGGAACGATGCTTTAAACTAACAAAGTTACCAATTTAATACGTAGATTGTCTTTAAACTAGCACTCATATTCCCTACAATCACAACAAAAATAAATTATCATTTTGGAGTTAGCCCAATGAAAGAAGTAAAACACAGTAAACTATTGATATTAGGCAGTGGTCCAGCAGGTTATACCGCTGCTGTCTATGCGGCAAGAGCTAATCTAAAACCCGTTTTAGTTACTGGTTTACAACAAGGTGGGCAGTTAACTGAGACCACCGAAGTAGAGAACTGGCCTGGCGACGCTGATGATTTAACCGGTCCATCTTTAATGGAACGCATGAAAGAACACGCTGAAAAATTTGAAACAGAAATTGTATTTGACCATATTCACACCGTCGATTTTCAAAATCGTCCGTTTCGCCTTGAAGGCGACAACCTGACTTACACTTGCGATGCCTTAATTATTTCGACCGGATCTTCAGCAAAATATCTCGGTTTGGAATCAGAGGAAGCCTTTAAAGGTCGCGGAGTATCAGCTTGTGCAACGTGTGATGGGTTCTTTTATAAAAATCAAAAAGTCGCTGTAATCGGCGGAGGAAACACCGCAGTTGAAGAGACTTTATATCTTGCTAACATTGCTTCTGAAGTACATTTAATTCATCGTCGTGACGGTTTTAGAGCTGAAAAAATACTGATGAACCGTCTTATGGACAAGGTAAATAATGGTAATGTAATTCTACATACCAACCGAACACTTAATGAAGTGCTTGGTGATGACATGGGCGTGACTGGACTTCGTTTACAAGATACTCAAAGCGATTCATTAGAAGAAATTGATGTAATGGGGCTTTTTGTGGCAATTGGTCATCATCCAAATACCGATATGTTCAATGGGCAGTTAAATACCAATAATGGCTATTTAACCGTAAATTCGGGACTAAATGGCAATGCAACTCAAACCAGTATTGAAGGTATTTTTGCCGCTGGTGACGTGATGGATCAAAATTATCGACAAGCCATTACCTCTGCAGGGACAGGTTGTATGGCCGCATTGGACGCAGAACGATACTTAGATTCGCTCACTGACAGTAATTCGAGCGAATAAAGATTTATTATCAAAACCTTATAAACCAACGGTATTCCCGTTGGTTTTCTTTTTGTATAATCACCCTTTGTTCTAACACATACATGATTTGATGATTTTTCCAAACAATTATTTGTTTTCTAAAATAACCAATTGTTTCCTAAAACAAAAAATCATAATGAAAAGAAGTCTTATAAGTACATGGATAAATCAAAACAGCGAGATCTCAATAAGTGGCTTAAACTGCAAAGCAAGTTAGCGAAACGCTGGCTGGTTATTAGTATTTCTTTGGGTTTGTTATCAAGCCTATTCTTGCTCGGTCAAGCAGCACTACTTGCTTCAATCCTACACCAATTGATTATTGAAAATGTCGATAAAAATGTCCTAATCCCCTACTTCGTTGGTTTAGTCGCAACAGTTATTGGACGCTCTATCTGCACGTGGGGACGAGAAATTGCAGGGTTTCGAGCCGGTGAGCAGATTCGGATTTATATTAGACAACTCATTTTAGATCGATTAAGAGTGTTGGGACCCGCTTATATCAAAGGCAAACCCGCAGGAACTTGGGCAACATTGCTGCTAGAACAAGTCGAAGACATGCAAGACTTTTTCGCACGCTATGTACCACAAATGTCTTTATCAGTATTGGTTCCGCTAATAATTTTAGCGGTAGTTTTCCCAACCAATTGGGCCGCCGGACTTATTTTCCTTGTCACCGCTCCATTAGTGCCACTATTTATGGCTTTAGTTGGAATGAAAGCAGCAGATGCGAACAAGAAAAACTTTAAAGCGCTGCAACGTTTATCTGGTCACTTCTATGACCGATTACAATCCATGACCACTATCCGCTTATTTAATCGAACTAAAGTCGAACAAGAAACTCTTCACGGTGCTTCAGAAGTATTTAGAACACGCACTATGGACGTTTTAAAAGTCGCCTTTTTATCCTCGGCAGTATTGGAATTTTTCACTTCAATTTCTATTGCGATAACCGCTGTTTATTTTGGTTTTAGTTACATTGGTGAATTGAACTTTGGTTTCTATGGCACTGGTATTACTCTTTTCTCCGGTTTATTTATTTTGATTCTAGCACCAGAATTTTATCAACCCCTACGTGATCTTGGTACTTTTTATCATGCTAAAGCACAAGCCGTGGGTGCAGCAGAAAGTATTGTAGAGTTTTTAAATACCGAAGTAACGGAACAACATTCCGGCGTACAACCAATACCAACCCCTGAGGCTATTCAAATTGTCGCTAACGATTTAATCGTTAAAAGCCCAGAAGGAAGTCAATTACTCGGACCGGTTAGCTTTACGCTCCACGCCAACAAGACTACTGCCCTAGTTGGCCCCAGTGGCGCAGGCAAGACCAGTTTAATTAATGCCATATTAGGTTTCTTACCTTATGACGGAAGTTTAACAATTAATGGGTTGGAACTTAAAGAATGTGATTTAGTTGATTGGCGTGACCAAATTAGCTGGGTTGGACAAAATCCATTGCTATTACACGGTTCGATTCGAGACAATATCACGTTAGGCAATAGTAACGTTTCTGACAGTGTGATTGACACTGTTCTAGAACAATCTTTTGCAGCAGAATTTGTGAATCAACACGGGTTAGATTATCAAATTAACGATCGCTCTGGAGGGTTATCGGTTGGGCAAGCACAACGAATTGCTTTAGCCAGAGCTATGTTGCAAAAAGGTCATTTTTGGCTATTAGATGAACCAACGGCCAGCTTAGATGCTAAAAGTGAAAAATTGGTTATGAAAGGATTAGAAAATCAGATCCAAACGAGAACGACGCTTATCGTAACTCATCAATTATCTCAACTGAAGAATGTTGAACAAATCATTGTTTTGCAATCCGGCCAAGTAGTCGAATTAGGTAGTTACACCGATTTACGACACAAAAACGGGCTTTTTGCCACCATGCTAAACGCTAAAAACACGGTACTTGATAGCGAACAAGGAGACCTCGATGCGTGAGTTATTGCCTTATCTAAAGCTTTACAAAAAACACTGGTTTGGTTTATCCGTAGGCATGTTGTTGGCTTTTGTTACTATGTTTGCCTCTATAGGATTGCTCACCTTATCTGGTTGGTTTATTTCTGCTTCCGCCATTGCAGGGCTAACCATAGCTAAAGAAACGTTTAACTACATGTTGCCGGGAGGGGCGGTACGTGGTTTAGCGATGGGAAGAACCGCAGGACGTTGGGGTGAACGAGTTGTTAGTCATAACGCTACATTTAAGCTGTTAACAGAACTTCGAGTATTCTTTTTCAACAAACTCGCACCCTTAGTACCGGGTCGTGTAACCAATTTACGCGATGGTGATCTACTAAACAGATTAGTCGCAGACGTAGACGCAATGGACCATGTCTATTTACGGTTGTTAAGCCCTATCGTGGTTAGTGCTGTTAGTATCATTACTCTTACCGTATTTTTGAGTTGGTTTGATGTCACTCTTGGCCTAACTCTCGGTTTGATTTTATTATCAATATTGCTGATTTGGCCGGTAGTTTTTTACAAACTCGGCAAACATAACGGGCAAAGCCTAACCAATAATAAATCACAATTACGAGTTACCTCACTCGATTGGTTACAAGGTCACAGTGAGCTGGTTTTATTTGCGGCTGAAGAACGTTATCGAAACGCTATTTTAGAATCTCAGCAAAAGCTGATGCTAAACCAATATGTTAATGCCAATCTTACTGGCATGGCGAGTGGTTTACTGATTTTAGTTAATGGCCTCACGCTAACTCTTATATTGTGGTTAGCAGCTGATGGTGTGGGTGGTAATCCTCCCGATCCAATGGTGGCATTATTTGCTTTTGCCACTATGGCTAGCTTCGAATTGTTAATGCCTATCGCTGGCGCCTTTCAACATTTAGGTCAAACTATAACCTCAGCACGTAGACTGAACGAAATCATTCTGGCTGACCCTGAGGTGGTCTTTCCTAATCAAGGTGAGCTGATTTCAGATCAATACGATATTGCATTTAATAGTGTGAGCTTTACTTATGCTGACACGACACAAACCGTCATTAATAACCTAAACCTAGAAATTAAAGCCAATTCGCGTTGCGCAATACTAGGACAGACCGGTTCAGGAAAATCAACACTTATTCAGTTACTTTGTCGTTATTGGGATGTGAATAGTGGATCAATCACCCTTGCATCTACTCCACTAAATAAAATTAGTGAAGTGAATTTACGCAAAACGATATCGGTTGTTAGTCAACGCGTCGATATACTTAACGGATCACTAAGAGACAACTTAGCCATGGCAAAAGAACAAGCTTCAGATGCTGAACTTATCAAGGTTGTCGAGCAGGTAGGTCTAACAACGTTGCTATCAGATAACGGTATCGATATATGGTTAGGCGATGGTGGCAGACAACTTTCTGGCGGCGAAAAAAGACGTATTGGTATTGCTCGTGCAATATTACATAACGCGCCAATCATTCTATTGGATGAGCCGACTGAAGGGTTAGACCAAAAAACGGAACAACAAATAATGGATCTATTTGAACAACATTTCGAAGGTAAAACCGTCATCTTCATTACTCACAGATTAATTGGTTTAAAGACCATGGATCAAATCTGTTTAATCGAAGAAGGTTGCATAGTAGAACAAGGCACCCATGAACAGCTACTTTCTCTACAAGGTCGATACCATCATTTGCATCAAACGCTATAACAACACAGATATTTCGCTTGTTTAGTGATAGATACAATATGATATCTATATAAGTAAGTTAACAAGTTAATAAACTATGTAAAAAACAGCCTCACAATTTCACATTGCGAGGCTGTCTTATTATAAAGCTAATCTACTACACAAAATACTATCTTGGCTAGTAACTCTGTTTATGCGTATTCAGCTTCAAATTTCTGCATAAAATCAACTAAAGCCTGCACACCTTCAAGTGGCATTGCGTTGTATATCGAAGCTCTCATTCCACCTACCGCTCTATGGCCTTTGAGTGCTTTCAAACCAGCTGCATCAGCCAGTTGTAAAAATTTGCTATCAAGTTCTGGTTTATCAAGTTGAAAGGGAACATTCATCAGAGAACGATTATTTTCATGTACACCATTGGTATAGAATGAAGAGTCATCTATCGCTTTATACAGTAGCTCTGCTTTGCGAATATTGATTTTTTCAATAGCCTCAACGCCACCACTGCGTTTTAACCACTTAAATACCAACCCAGATAAATACCAAGCAAATGTTGGTGGCGTGTTGTACATTGAGTCTTTTTCCGCAAGGACTTTATAATTAAGAATACTTGGCAGCGTTTTAGTGGCTAAATCGAGCAAGTCATCTCGTACTATCGCGATACAAATACCTGCAGGTCCAATATTTTTTTGAGCACCAGCATAAATAACCCCGTATTTGGATACATCAATACGACGAGATAAAATAGTCGAAGACATATCGGCAACAATCGGTTTATCAGTCACTGGTAATTCATTTATTTCAATACCATCAATGGTTTCATTTGGACAGAAATGAACATACGCGGATTGTTCAGAGATTTTCCAGTCCTGTACAGGCAAAACAGCGACTTTATTATCAATGAGGCATTTAGCATCAAATACATCTGGTTGGCAATATTTTTTTGCTTCCACTATAGCGCTCTCAGCCCAATAGCCAGCATCAATATAGGTGGCCGTTGACGCGTTTCCAAGCAAGTTCATCGGTACGGCTGAAAACTGAGCTCGCGCTCCACCTTGACAAAATAACACTTTATAGTTGTCTGGGATATTAAGTAAATCTCTCAAGTCTTGTTCTGCATCTTCAGCTACTTTGATAAATTCTTTACTACGATGGCTGATTTCCATAACAGAAGTCCCAAGCCCATTCCAGTCAATAAATTCGGATTGCGCTTTTTCCATTACCGCTTTAGGCAAAGCAGCAGGCCCGGCACTAAAATTATAAATGGTTCCCATGATATTTTTTGCTCCTGCTTATTTTATTTCTTGTGGACTATATTTTTTAAATTCTATTTCTTGTGAACGGTATCTTTTTATAAACTAGATATCTTGTAAACATGCAGCAGTAATAGCATGTTTTTAAGCGTAGAAAAAGCATAAAAAAGAGGCTTAATCGCCTCTTTTCAATAAAACCGTTATTTATCCATTGTTATTACATCATGGACATCAATAACATCATCAATGGTATCTCTTGGCCATTGGTAAATACAATTTTACCATTAAGGATTTTTGCGTCACTTTTATAGCCATTTTCATCCGGTTGAATAAATTCCATTATCACTAACTCATCCACTCCCTCTTGCATATGAGGATAAGACTCTATGAGTTCGTTTGAAATATAACCAGTAAAGTCGCCAGTAAACGCCGGAATAACCTTGCTAAAGTCCTGGCTTACATTACTGGTACCCTGAGGGATCTCTAATAACCAATCTAAACGGAAAACACCCTTACCTTGGGTAATATTCAGCTCGTTTAATTTTATCTTAAATCCTCTATCAAACAATTGGTCGATCAACGGGGTCGATTTCGCTATTACAGCGTTATCAATCGCTGCGTTTGATTGATATAAACCGACCAATCCCTCAAAAGCATTTTTATCTAAGTAACCAAGTGTAAAATCAAATTTAGCTGAATCTAACTCACCTTGATTCGACACCATATGTTCAACAGTAATAACATGGTTGGTATCCAATCTTTGTTCGTTATGATCGGTAGAGGAACTAAATTTATAGCTAAAATTAGTGGCACTTGCTTCTACACCACCATCAGGTGAAAGTAACGCAAAATCAGCGATATTAATCTGCTGCTCTCCTTGCCAAAAACTGTTGTCTTTTTTACCTTTTGCCGAACCAGTTATTGATGATATGTTCCAACTTTCGCCAGAATCAAAATGCAACTGGACGGTAGGAATATCAAACGTAACATCAACTTCACCTAAAACCGTTGCTTTGCCTTGAATTTTAGATGCCGCAACATAAATAGATGAGTTCAATGTGTCAGGAATAGGATAATTAATATTATCGATATCTAATGTAAAATGCGTATTGCCATTAAGCTGTGTGACAGAAGATAACCTGGCAGGAATCTGGTCAAAATCGACAAATTCGGTAACAGAATCGACTTTGATAACACCATGCTGAATAGAGTGCTTTAAGTTAAATACTGTCGGCAAACCGTCATTAATAAACTGTTGTTTCAGGGTAGGATCAATAATTTCATATCTAGTGGTGGCCAACGCAGATAAATAGTGGCGGTCATAATCAACCACTTCTGCAGTGAATTGCTCATTGTTAATTGCCGCAATACCATCTGTCAGTACCTTTTGCGCTATCTGGCCTACGGCAAGTGGCCAACACGCAACCAATACCAATACACCACCAACCGCGCCAAACTTTTTTATCTGTTGCATGAATTCACTTATCGTTGTCTATAAAAAATGGATTAACTATAACGTGATTAACTATAACTTAAAACCTTGAGTTAAATCAGAGTTTCTATTCATGCTATGGGTAAGAGTTTTACTTAGCTCCCATCTCTAATTGGTGAAAATTGTTACATTAGTAAATAAAACATCGTTGAGGTGACTGTGACTCAGTATGTATTGCTCTATCTAGATAATGATCCTATATCAGTCGAAACGTTAAGAACTGAATTAGCGGCTCTATCCACTCATTTTGATATTTGCTGTGTCGATACACCAGAAGACGCACTACAAACACTCGAATATGTGCAAGAGAATGGACAATCGGTCGCCATGGCCATTGCAGCATCAAGCCACTCATTTGATGCCGCAGACTTCCTAATTCAACTTGATCGTTCCGAACATACCAAAGATGCGCGAAAAATTTTGGTTAGTGACGGTGAAGATATTGAAACTATTTTAATGGCAGTAAATGAAGGACGTTTAGATCACTGTTTAACTAAACCTCTTAAAAAACACGCTATACTAGAAATTGCTCAAAAAGAACTGACCACCTTTATCTTAGGTACGCCATCCGATAACTGGCTGAGTTACAGCACAGTATTAGATCAATCGCGAATTCTAAGTGCCCATATAAATAGTAAACTCGACTCTTATCGTTCAGGATTTATACATGATTTTCATCAATTAAGTGATTCTTATCTTGCAGACCAATTCATTGGCGCTTTACTCAAGTTTTTTGCCGAAAAAGATGACACGCGAGCATGTCGAACCTATTCAACCGATCACCTATTAACCGTTGAAGGCGAACCTAACGAATTTTTATGGTTTATTGTAGAGGGTGATGTCGCACTTTATAAAGCAGATGATTTAGCCATACAAAGAGAAGTGGTGCGTTATTCAAAAGGTAGCCTAGTTGGTGGCATGTCATTTGTAACTGGTGAACTGTCGTTTTCGACAGCTATTACACTAACTACAACTAAAGTGATTAAATTAGATAAGAATGTCTTTTCTGAAGTACTCAATTCAAATAGTGAGCTGCTTCCACTTTTTACCAATATGCTACTCCGTCACTTTAACAGACGATTGCAAAGAAGTATCAAAACTAAATTGGAGTTACAAAGAACATATGAATCTTTAGAAACAGCCCATCAACAATTGATTGAACGAGAGAAGATGGCCATGCTTGGTCAACTTGTCGCAGGTGTTGCGCATGAATTAAACAACCCTATTGCCGCTATTCTACGAGGAGCGGATACATTAACCAGCCAAATAGACCAACTGATTCATTCGCCATTACCAGCTTCTCATCAACAACTAGGGGCAAACATATTGCGAGAATCAATGCAGTCACGTCCAATGTCGACTTCAGAAATACGCCAACAGACCAAAGAAATTTTACCTAACATCAGCGATAAACAACTGGCAAAAAAAATTGTTCAACTCAATCTTCATCACAATCTAGATGAAATTATTCAACTTGGTAAAGAAAGTAAGAATTTAGCCACCAGCATAGCAGGATTAGAAAAGTACCATATTGCAGGATCAACACTCCGGTCAGTTCAAGTGTGTGCCAAAAGAATTGCCGATATGGTGAAAAGTTTGAAGGGGTATGCCCGACAAGACAACGAAGTAATGCATGTTGTCGATATTCATGAAGGAATAGAAGATACGTTGGTTATTTTTGAAAACAAACTTAAACGGCATACGGTTATCAAAGAATATCAAGATTTACCCAATATTTTATGTTTAACCAATGCGATGCAACAAGTTTGGACTAACCTAGTTTCTAATGCTATTGATGCTTTTCCTGACAAGGGATACTTGAAGATAACGTCAGAACAAGAAATTAAACAAGGATCTCTGTATGCCAAAATAACATTTGAAGACAATGGTTGCGGCATACCAAAAGAACAACAAGACAAAATATTTGAATTAAATTACACGACTAAAAAAGAAGGCAATTTTGGCTTAGGCATTGGTCTGTCAGTTTGTCATCAAATACTGGCTCAACATGGTGGTTGGATAGACGTAGAATCGAGCCCAAACCAATATACTAAAATGATTGTGTGGCTACCGTTTCAACCTGCAAATGCGGTCGTAAATACAGATAAGGAAATACGATGAATAAATATCTCATTCTATGTGTGGATGACGAAAGAGAAGTTCTAGATAGCGTAGTACAAGATCTTTCTGAGTTTGAAGATAACTTTATTATTGAAGGAGCAGAATCGGTAGCAGAAGCAAAAGATGTTATTCAAGAATATATCGACGACAATATCAAGTTAGCCCTTATTCTCTGTGATCATATTATGCCGGAACAAACGGGTATCAGTTTTCTCATCGAACTAAATCACAATGAACTAACCAAGCCAGCGCGTAAACTGTTACTCACTGGCCAAGCCGATTTAGAGGCAACCGTTGAAGCTGTCAATAGCGCGAGCTTAGATTTTTATATTGCGAAACCGTGGCATGGCAACGAACTTGTCGCTACTCTGAAGCAACAATTAACACAATATATGATAGAAAATGAAGCAGACCTTATGCCATGGGCTCGCGTTCTAGATACAGAAAAAATCTTTAATGCCTTAGCAAGCAAACGTAGTCAGTTTGGTGAATAGCGTGTCAATAAACAAGGTATTGTCTGCTTAAATAATAATACTAATCGTTATACCTAAAACCATTAGAGTTGCATTAAGGCGACAAGCGAATGAAGCTCATGAGTATAGGTAAACTATACGATTGAGGTGAACAACGTAGGCACAAAAATGCAACGTCAAGGGTAACGGGTATATATTTACTAAGCATAAAAAGATGCCGTTTGATTGTTATTTGACCACACAAAATAATATTATCAATTTTTTTGGTGACTTGATGCAATTAAATATTATATCGTAGTACCAATACTCAAGCTTATTTACTCCATCTCGATTAACTTAGAGAACACAGGTTTACTATAATTATGCAAAAATTACTTACTATTGCGGGTTTATTACTTGCTTCTAGCTCAGCGTTCGCAGCATCAGATCCAAACAGTCCTGCAATTATGAGCAACTTTAATTACGATTATGCAGAAGCACGTATTGGTATTGATCCCGTCACATTTGGTGCGGCTTATAGTGCATCTATTCACCCGAACGCACACGCATTGTTGAAAGTCGATTCTGAATTTGAAGGTGATTACAACTTTTCTGGTGGTTTTGGCTTTCACGCGCCTATCAACAATTGGGCAGATATGACTGGTGAAATGTTGTTACGTGCTGTAGACGAGAAAGATGCGAACAGTGACATTGGAATGGAAGTCAACCTTGGTCTTCGCCAATGGATCGGACCACAACTTGAAGTAGGTGGAAAGATAGGCTATATCGATATTTATGATGATGACGATGTATTCGGCTCAATATTTGCTCGTTTCCATTCAACAGAACTATTTAGTATTGGTCTTGAAGGTAAAATAAATGACTTTTACGGTGATCAACTTATGTTTACCACTCGTTTCAAGCTGTAATTAATCGAGTGTGGTGCTATATCAATGCACTTAGACTCTATCAATTAAAGCGATAGAGTGAGAATAAAGACGGATTTACAGCATCAAGTAAGTTACCATGACCATTCTAAACCGAAGCTATTTTGCTTCGGTTTTTATTTAACTAGACTCTAAATATAATAATAGGGTTGGTTAATTTGTTTTTCGTTTTCTATATTTGGGATGAGAAACAGGAATCGCTGCTAGCAACTTTTTGGTATAAGCATTTTCTGGTTGTTGAAAAATCTGGTTAACAGGACCATATTCAACCACCTTACCGAAATACATTACTGCTACCCGGTCAGAAATATGCCTAACAACCGACAAATCATGAGAGATAAAAATCATCGCTAAGTCCATCTCTTGCTGAAGCTGCAATAACAAATCTAAAATCTGAGCTTGAACAGAAACATCAAGCGCTGAAACCGATTCATCACAAATGAGTAATTTAGGTTTTAAAGCGATGGCGCGTGCAATCCCAATCCGTTGCCTCTGTCCTCCAGAAAATTCATGTGGATAACGTTCTATCGACTCTGGAGTTAATCCGACCTTTGCTATTAACTCTTTAACCCATTGGTGACGTTCGACTTTGTTACCAATTCCATGAATGATAAAGGGCTCTTCTATTATCTTACCAACGGTATGACGTTGATTGAGTGACTCCAGAGGATCTTGAAATATAATCTGCATATCTTTACGCAACGGACGCATTTTCTTAACCGAATAATCCGTTATTTCAGAACCTTCAAAAAAAATCTTACCACCCGTTGGCTGATAAAGTTTGAGGATAGTTCGACCTAAAGTACTTTTTCCACAACCAGATTCTCCAACTAAACCTAATGTTTCTCCTTGCGCAACATGTAAGGACACACCATCAACCGCTTTCACAGTGTAGCCTCTTCTGAACACGCCACTGCCAGAAGTAAAATGCTGCTGCAGATTATCAACCCGAAGTACTTCTTTCTCATTAGAACTTGATTTTTTTTTCGGCTTATTCATCCATATACTCAAATATTCAATATTGGTTCTATCATCGATGTCGCTGTTTTGTTGCCAGGATTCGTGCTCTGTTATCCGTGTTCTACTGTCGGTATAAGCGACAACAGCTTTTTTGTGTATGCGTGAGTTGGGTTATCAAACAGTTCAAACACATCGGCGTTCTCTACTATCTTGCCATCAAGCATCACTGCCACTTCATCGCACATTTCCGCAACAACGCCTAAATCATGGGTAATAAATATCATCGCCATTCCCGTTTCATTTTGTAACTCCACCATTAAATCAAGAATGGAAGCTTGTACGGTCACATCTAATGCAGTCGTTGGTTCGTCACAAATCAGAATATCGGGTTTACATGCCAAGGCCATTGCGATCATCACTCTTTGTCGCATTCCACCCGATAAGTTGTGCGGATATTCATTTAATCTTTTTTCTGCATCAGGAATACGTACTTTACGTAACATTTCAAGTGACAATTGTTGCCGTTCAGATTTATTCAATTCTTTACGATGCAATACTAACACTTCGTCCAGCTGTACTTTAATTGTTTGCACAGGGTTCAATGCTGTCATTGGGTCTTGAAATATTATCGATATATTATTCCCTCTCATCTCATACATTTTATCGGCAGGTAGTTTTAGTAAATCGGTACCACGATAAATAATCTGACCTTTGCTTACTCGGCCATATGGCTTGGGAAGCAAGCCGAGAATCGACATGGAGGTGACACTTTTTCCACAACCGGATTCACCCACAAGACCAAGTGTCTTACCTTTTTTAACATCGAAATTCACACCATGCAGCACCTTGACCTCGCCATCATCGGTCAAAAATTCCGTTTCCAAGTCACGCACTTGTAAAATTACATCTGCTTGAGTCGTCAAATTAAGCCCTTAATGAGTAAATCGCTATCAAAATTTGTAGGTGTCATCAATTAATGTCACTGGTTTAAATGAAATACCTTCTTTAATAGCTTGCTTGGTTTCTTTTTTAACTTGGCTATCTATCCAATACGTCCCTAAATCCATCGGGGCACCAGTACTAAATAAACTGGACGTCTTTTTTGTCATCGGTTGGTCAGGAAACTTCATCCAGCGCCAATAGGCAACACGCGTGTATGGCACCATATAGCCAGGAATAATAATACCCGCATCGTCAACGACTTGTTGTATTTCACGCGATAATGCTTCGCGTTTCTCACGACTAAATTCGCTACGAAACTGCATAACCAATTTATCTAAACTTGGCGTACTGTAATTGGTAAAATTATTGGTTTGAGGTTTATTGGCATTATCTGAATGGAGATACTCCCAATATTGTGGTTGAGAACCGGACCCCATCGTATGAAATGAAATCTCATGCTTTTTCTCACTGACATATTTAAATGCAGAAGAGCCATCAATAAGATTTAAAGTGAACTCAACGCCTGCCAATTTTGCTTGTTCTTTTAAATATGCCAATCTTGGTGTGTGGAATCTTGCCGAATAAGTAATGGCGAAGGATAGTCGTTCACCTTTCTCATTCGCTCTAATTCCATCGCTACCTATTGTGCTAAAGCCCGCCTTGTCAAAAAATTCAGCCGCTAATGCTGGATCAAACTTAGGCGCGGTAATAGATTCGTTGGTAAATTTATCTTGCCCTACTCCCATACCATTTGGTTGACGAGAATAGTCACCTCTCAACACTTTTTCAATCATGCCATCAAAATCTGTCGCATGAGCAAGCCCTTTACGAACATTAATATCATTTAACTTAGGTTTGGCAGTGTTAAGCCACATGCCACCAGCACCTTGTGGCACTTGGTTAAATCCCCAAAACTTATGTACGTAGCCATTTTGATACATTTTTCCATTAGACTTTTCGTGCCACAAATTAGGTCGCACTAAAGGATATGAATCCAAATCGCCTTTTTCAAAATGTTTTCTGGTAATATCATCGTCACGAATCACTTGAATACGAATAGTGTCAACATTATAACGATTCTTATAATACGGATTACTATAGCCCCACCAATCTTGCCCTACATGTTTAAAGGTAATAGAGCGGCCTTTTTTGACTTTATCTATCGCGTAAGCCCATGTTGTCGGCTCAGCTTTAAAGTTATATTTGCGTACAAAATTGTCATCAATTCCATCGCCATTTTTATCCACATCAGGTTTATAAAAATGTTTTGGTCTTGGCGCAAGATTAGTACTTTCTAACAAATCTTTTTTATCTTTCGCCTCAGATAAGGTAATCGATATGGTGTGGTCATCGTACTTAGTTACGTCTTGCAAGACTGTTGAATAATAAGTGTTGTACCAGGGAGCTACGATATCTTTTGAGCGCATTAACGTTAAAATAAACGTAAAATCATCTGCTGTCACTGGTTGGCCGTCAGACCATTTGGCCTGCGGGTTTAATCGAAAATAAACGGTACGATTATCATCACTAAACGCCCATTCATTAGCAAGATCTGGTATCCACTCATCTGTATTAGGATGCTTGTTGACTAGTGCAGGATGCGCATCGAGTAACCAAGATCTAAACGAGCCATTTGCATCAGGTCCTACGGTTCTAAAGGTTTGTGGAAAACTGCTAATAGAAGTTCGAAATGTGCCACCAAATTGGGCTTTATCAGAAGCAAAAAGAGGTTCATCCACATTGGTTTCCCAAGTCAAACCAGCTGGCAGAACTTGATCGGCCCAAACAGAAACTGAAAAACTGGAAAGTAGAATAACTGATAGAATTTTTTTCATTTCCATATCCTTATGTACAAAAATTATTAGATGTAGCGGGTGAATTTTTTCGGATCAAATGCCGCTCTAACAGCCTCTCCAATAAACGTTACCATCACCAAAACTGAAACGATAGAGGTAACCACTGACATAACAATCCATGGCGAGTCTAAATTAGATTTCCCTTGCTGTAGTAACTCTCCCCAGGAGGGGGTTGGAGGCATTAAACCAAGCCCTAAATAATCTAATGCAGTCAGTGCAGTTATATTTCCCGCAATGGTAAATGGCGCAAGTGTCACTATCATAACCATTGTATTAGGCAAAATATGTTTAAAAATAATACGAGACGTTGATGCGCCTAACGCTTTTGCTGCTAAAACATATTCTCTCGCTGACTCTTTATAAGTCATGGTTCTCATATACCATGTCATTCCCATCCAACCAAACAACACATTTATAAACACAAACAATGTAAAAGTTGGTTGAATAATAGAGACTAAAATCATAATCACGTACAAGAACGGTACCATGGACCATACTTCAATCACTCTTTGGAAAATAAGATCAAACTTGCCGCCCCAAAAGCCCATCGCACAACCAATTGTTGTTCCTATTGCATAAGAGATCACCATGGTAATCAGCGCAAACCCCATAGCAATTCTGAAACCATAAATTAATCTGGCTAAAATATCTCGGCCTATAATATCGGTTCCTAAATAGTGCTCATTAGCCACGCTTGGTGGTGTTGGAGGATAATCAGTAGAAAAATCTTGTTCATACGGGTTCCAAGGTATGATTGGCATAAGCACAAAATTACCTTTATCTTCCTCAATAAATTGTTGTTTTAATTCTCTATAGTTAGTTTCAGATAAGTACTCTAAACCAAACTCGGTTCCTAATCTCACATCGGTTAAGATTGGGAAACTATATTCACCTTGGTAACGAACCACCAAAGCTTTACTATTGACTAATAATTCGGCGACGAGAGACAACAGCAGTAATGTGGTAAGAATAATTAGTGACCAATAGCCACGTTTGATCTCTTTGAAACGTCGAATTTTCTTTTGCGTTAAGGGATCGAATTTAAAAGCCATATTATTCCCCAAACTTAACTCGTGGATCGACCAAAGCGACACAGATGTCTGACAAAATATTGCCAATTAATAGCATCACTGCGTTGATCGCAACAATACCCATTACAACCGGATAATCTCTTTCTACGATAGATTCGTACCCTAACAAACCAATACCATCAATATCAAAAATAACTTCAATTAAAAAAGAGCCAGTCATAAAAAATAATAACGAATTACCAAAATGACTAGCGATAGGGATCAGGCTATTTCTTAACGCATGTTTACGAACCGCTTGATTAAATGGCAGGCCTTTCGCGATTGCAGTTCGGATATAGTCAGCCGATAAATTTTCCATCAAATTATTCTTCATGGTCATAGTTAATGTAGCGAAATCACCAATCAAATAGCAAATCAGTGGCAAAATAGCATGCCACAAAATGTCTTTAACTTGTTCGGAAAAACTTTCCAAATCATCAAAATCATCGCCTACAAAACCGCCCATTGGGAACCATTCTAGATTATAAGCAAACCAAGTAATCAGTAGCACACCAACAATATAACCAGGCAACGCATAACCAATAAAAATCGCTATCGAGGACAAAGAATCAAACACGGAGCCATGTTTAAGCGCTTTGTAGTAACCTAAAGGAATTGAAATAAAGTAGGCGATAAAGAAAGTCATTCCACCGTAAAATAACGAAACCGGAAGGCGTTCGGCTATCATATCGGTCACTGGTTCATAATATCGTGTCGATTCACCAAAATCGAGCGTCACTATTTTAGTTAACCATTGCCAGTACGCTTCAGCAACGGGTTTGTCTAGGCCATAGAAAGCGTTGAGTTGGGCTATTTGGTCGTCTGATAAAGCAGAGCTTGCACCAATATCACTCGTGACGGCAGAAATCTCGCTACTATTAAACTGCATGCTAGAAAGAATTCGCTCAACAGGGCCTCCGGGAACGAGGCGAGTGATGGCAAAGATTAAAATAGTGATCCCAATAAACGTTGGAACTACTAACATCATTCGGCGTAAAAAATAATCAAACACTACTTACCACTCTCCTTATCCTTGATTTTAACACTCCTAACCTTCCTGTTATAACACAACCTATGTTCTGAGCAATCATATAGGCAAATTAAGATCCACTTCCAGAAAACATTGCCTTTTTATTTTTTACAAAAATAAAAAGGCCTAGCATAAGCTAGGCCTGACTTGTAACGGTAATACAACTAGAGCGAATCGTACGTGCGCTTTAGTTCTTTTTTAGTTTTGGCATCAATTAACATCCAATGGACACCATTTATCGCTCCTGCAAACTTCCATAGCAATCGATAATCAACCTTCTTACCATATTGCTGTTTAACTTTTTGGTAAACCCCGACCGCACCAAGGCTAATAAAAAAATCGACATCTGATACCCCTGACTTTATAACCATTCGTTCTAAGGTCAACCGCATATTGGGCAGATCTCGAAGTCTCTTTTTTCGATTCAAACGATAATACTCTCGATATTCTATTGAAATACATATTGAGCGACGAATAAGAGTAGAGAGTCCAGCATAGCCTTGATAGTATAGCTCTGTAATATCATAATAGTTTACCGTTACTATTCCTTGCTTTTTAATATGACGATATCGGCTGCAACCGAGCGCTACCAATTCACTGTCTAATATACCTCCGCCTCTTAAATAGAAATGTGTATCTGTTATTAATAAATACATGGCATTGTCAGAAAACAAGCCAACACCTCCAAACATAGAGTGCTTTTCATAAGCTCCAAATTTTTTTGCGTACTCATAAAAACATAAATTATCCATTCTACGTCCCTATGCGCTTTCACGCTGTCATGTTGTAAACATCGATGCTGCTAATGCTACAATTGTGTATTATTGGTCATTATTAAACCAATTTCGATATTACTGCTTAAAGTCTATTTGGTTGCATATTAAATAGGATTATAAGCACATTAACTTTTTATTTACGGCTCACCTCACAACAATTGAACAAAAAATGTTCGATTTTTCTCATCGTTGTAAAAGTTTATTTTTCACTTGCCCTTGTAAAACCTCAAATTGCGAGATTGATGCTAAAACAATAAAATTAATCAGATTTGATAGTGGTACAGATAGTCACGCCCATGTAATATTACAAACAAGAAAATAGGAAAAACCACATGAATCATTTATCTTTTTTTTGGCTTCCAGAAGATGAGAAAGCCCTTTTTGAAGGTCTGGAATCTGAATTCGCCCAATTGGTTGAACAATCAATTAACAGCGGAAAAATAACCCTACCTCCAATACCTGAGGTTGTCTTAAAAATTCAGAAGCTCAGCACATTAGAAGACTCTTGTGTTTCGGATGTAGCAGAATGTTTAATTGAAGATCCCGGTTTAACTGCCGTTGTTATTAGGGTTGCAAATTCGGTTATATTCAATCGTCGTAATATTACTTGTAACGATATTCAAACCGCAATTTCTAGGTTGGGTATTTATCGAGTAAGAGATATCGTTACCGCACAGTCAATTGAACAATTAAAAAACTGCACCCACTTATCCAAAGAATGCCGTAAAATATTACTAAATAGCGCCGCTCGTTCACGAGAGTTAGCAGCAACTATGTTATTAATCACACAATCAATACAGGCTTATTCTCCTAGTGAATACGGTAATCTAGAAATAGAAAAAGCTCTACTAGTTGGACTACTTGCCGATATCGGTTTGTTTTGTTTAGTTAATGAATACCACTTTTATTTGGAACGCGGTAACTATTTAAAGGAACAATTAGCGATACGTATATTCGAATCCCGCTGCCCTATTATTAGCGAACTTGTTCTTAAACATTGGATGTTTGATGAAGATTATATTGAAGTGGCAACCAATGAAGAGCGTTATCAACCTAGACAAAAAATCAATTATTTAGATATAGCACGAATTGCTCATCATCTGCTGATGTATCGGAAACAAGATCAGGCGATTGATGAACATTATGTAGAAATCAATGTTGCAGGTGCCAATGCAATGTACGAATTAAGCAACCTAACGACGAGCGAGTTTAACAAACGTCTTGCAGATGTCATGAATTCCACCGGGCTATAAGCTCAAATATTACAGGTTAAACCATGTTTTCAGGTATGATTTTTATCTTTGCACCACTTATCGTGGGGTATTTTTTCGCTATCTCCGACAAAAAATTACTCAATCATATCAATGCCTATACTGCTCAGCTTATTTACGTCATTTTATTTCTAATGGGATTGAGTTTAGCCGCACTGGATAACTTAAGCAGTAATCTCCAAACTATTCTAAAATATACTGCCACATTTTTTGTCTTACTCGGCTTATGCAATCTGCTTGCTTTACCGTTAGTCGATAAACTATTTCCATTAAAAACCGAGCAATCTAAACAGAAAATTCCATTGTCATCAATGGCTCTTGAATCCGTTAAGCTCATTGTCGTTGTAGGTGCAGGGTTAATGATCGGTTTAATTCTCAACTTTGATCTTAGTTGGGTTGATACCGCCAGTGAATGGATTTTATTTCTACTATTGTTTTTAATTGGTATCCAATTACGTAATAGTGGACTGAGCCTCAAGCAAATATTACTCAATAAACACGGAATGATTATTGCCCTGGTGATTATTATCACCTCTTGGATTGGTGGCATATTATCAGCACTATGGCTTGAAATCCCTATAGCGCAGGGGCTGGCTATGTCGTCAGGGTTTGGTTGGTATTCTCTTTCCGGTATTCTAATGGGCGATGCATTTGGTCCAATATTTGGTGGTGCCTCATTTATGATAGAATTATTAAGAGAGTTGTTCGCTTTAGTTATGATACCTATGCTAATACAAAGTCGGCCATGCAGTGCCATCGGCTATGCTGGAGCAACTGCTATGGATTTTACGCTACCTATAATTCAAACATCAGGTGGCGTAAAATGTGTGCCTGTTGCTATCGTTAGTGGTTTTATTTTAAGCTTATTTGTGCCTGTATTTATGCTGTTTTTCGTATCACTAAGTACATAATTATCAAAATAGGTATCATGTGCCAAAAATTGAAAATGTTAGCGACATCTCATCGAAACTGTTGATGAGATGTTACTTTTTGCTACATTAGTGTAAACTTGATTACCTCAAATCTTAGTTGTTGCAAATCGCAATAATGACTTATTCATCCTAAATTTTGACCAAGGAACGTAAATGAAACGCTTTCTCTTTGCCGCTCTATTATGCAGCGCCTCTACACTGTCCCAAGCCGCAGATACCCAGTGTCTTACAGGCAAGTATGACTCGTATATTGATGCATCTCTGACTTGGTACCAAGATTTAATTACATTGACCACTGAACAATATCCAGATTTAGAAGAAGTTGGGGCCTGGTTCTATAATGGTAGAAAAAATCACTTTGAACTCAATCGTGCTGCGGTGCATGTCTTTCTAGAAGAAAACACCAGTAAAGTGGCAACCGAGCAACCGATAGAAGCTTGGTTGAAGCTTGAACAAGTTGATGTGAAAGCGTTGGCAAGTCGTACTGATGAACTTGGTAAATTAGCATCGGTTAGCTTTAACGATAGGCAATCAAAACCACACGAAAAAAATTACCAACTTCGTTCTGCGTTTGCAGATTTATTAAGTCACCCTAACAAAATCGACTCTGTTCTGAGTAAGTACAATAACGCAATTGCAAAAACAGAAAACATTAACTGTATGTAATTCTGAATTTTTTTGTTATATGCATGATAATTGAATTTTCATAATTAGAGCGGGACATTGTTCCCGTTTTCGTTTAGATTAATCGCCTTAAAATAGCCACTAGTATTTGTCTACCTCGTTTGTATGATATCTGAAAATAAAATAGCAGACGTAAGCTTTGAACGCTTACTCAAAATTTTTACTGTCCCAGAAGCTCCTACTTCGGCACTTTCCTTGATCGAAAAAAAACTCTCTGAGAATTTAAATGCATTTCTCGGAGAACATATTGTTGCTGAAGAAAAACCTCTGAATGAGATTGAAAAAGAATTTTCACAATGTTCTATTCCTGAAACTCCTACTTTTGTTTCAGATCATACGCAGCACTTACTCAACACGGTTGTTTCTCATTCGGTTCACACCTCAGCACCTAGCTTTATCGGCCACATGACGTCCGCCCTACCATATTTTCTTATGCCGCTATCTAAAATCATGATTGCGCTAAACCAAAACCTGGTCAAAATTGAAACATCAAAAGCATTCACACCGTTAGAAAGACAAGTTCTAGGCATGTTACATGGTTTAATTTATCAGCAGCACGACTCGTTCTACCAAAAATGGATGCACAGCGCGAAGCACTCGTTAGGCGCATTCTGCTCTGGCGGTACTATTGCTAATATTACCGCACTGTGGGTAGCGAGAAATAATGCGTTAAAAGCAGACCGTGATTTTACCGGAGTAGAAAACCAAGGCTTATACCGTGCAATGAAACACTACGGTTATGACGGATTAGCCATATTAGTTTCAGATAAAGGGCATTATTCATTAAAGAAAGCCATTAACATTCTCGGTATAGGTCAGGACAGTTTAGTCTCGATTAAAACGGATAATAACAGCCGCATCTGTATCGCTGATCTTGAGAAAAAAATCGGCGAATTAAAGCAGCAAAACATCAAACCTTTCGCCATTGTTGGTGTAGCAGGCACAACGGAAACGGGCAATATCGACCCTCTCAAAAAACTGGCTGAAATCAGTCAACGTGAACACTGCCATTTTCATGTTGACGCAGCTTGGGGTGGTGCAACGTTAATGTCTAATAACAATCGTCACCTTTTAGATGGTATTGAACTTGCCGACTCAGTCACTATAGATGCGCATAAACAGCTTTATATTCCAATGGGTGCAGGAATGGTGTTATTTAAAAACCCTGATGCCATGTCTGCAATAGAACACCATGCTGAATATATTTTACGTAAAGGCTCGAAAGATCTTGGCAGCCATACATTAGAAGGGTCTCGTTCTGGGATGGCAATGTTAGTTTATTCCAGCATGCACATTATCAGCCGCCCAGGTTACGAACTTCTTATTGATCAAGGTATAAATAAAGCCAAGTATTTTGCCAATCTTATTGGCCAACAAGACGATTTTGAGTTAATTTCTGAACCCGAACTGTGCTTATTAACTTACCGCTATATTCCACCGTTAGCGATTAGAGCCTTAAGCGTGGCGGATACTAAGCAAATCAAACATCTGCACAAACTGCTCAACGACTTAACTCAATATATTCAAAAGCGCCAACGCGAAGAAGGCAAAACCTTTGTTTCACGAACCAAGCTCAACCCTCATCGTTGGGGCAAAATGGATACGATTGTATTTAGAGTAGTATTAGCCAACCCGTTAACCACCGAGCAAATATTACAATCGGTTTTAGACGAACAACGACAGATAGCCACTGGCAGTGGCTCGTTACTGAACGAAATAACCAAACTATCTCAACACATCCTGGCTTAATGTTATTATTCAAACAGTATATGAATCGATAAATGTAATTTTTTTTCTAAATCTTGTAATTCAGTCGTCAATAAAGACACCCTAGCGATTATATTTTGTACATATATTGAGGTTTAACCTTCCAAACTGAAATTTTGTTTGAAGTTTGTCATAGAATAGCCAATTAATAGACGATATAGTTCTGTTTTGTTTCAGACACACTGACGGTTGGGTTTATACTCATGTTAGAGTGAGTTGTATTAATGCTGTTTATTTTATAACAGCTTATCATTCTTTTTAGTTCGTCGATTTTGATGAACTGAGTTTTATTTTTAGATTACACTTTTTTACATTAGATTGGCTTAAAGCCAAACGCTTATTTGCAGCAAACGACTAGATAATATTATGAATACACTGGAAAAAATCCAAAAAAGCCTTGAAAGTTTCAGTAAATCTGAACGAAAAGTAGCCGAAGTTATTATGGCATCACCACAAACCGCTATTCATTCAAGTATTGCCACGCTTGCCAAAATGGCCGATGTAAGTGAGCCTACTGTAAACCGGTTTTGTAGAAGGTTAGATACCAAAGGCTTTCCTGATTTTAAACTTCATCTTGCGCAGAGCTTAGCTAACGGTACGCCGTATGTTAATAGGAACGTAGAAGAAGATGATGGTCCTGATGCGTATACACATAAAATATTTGAATCGACAATGGCTTGTCTTGATGTTGCAAAAAACAGTTTAGACCCAATTCAAATAAATCGAGCGGTCGATCTGCTTACTCAAGCAAAACGTATTTCATTCTTTGGCCTCGGGGCATCTTCTGCCGTCGCTAAAGATGCTCAAAATAAATTCATCCGATTTAATATTCCGATCGCTTGTTTTGAAGATATCGTTATGCAAAGAATGAGTTGCATTAACTGCACGGATAACGATGTCATTGTGTTAGTGTCACACACTGGCCGAACCAAGAGTATGGTTGAAGTGGCTAAATTAGGCAGAGAAAATGGTGCAACCGTTATTGCAATCACTGCCAAAGATTCACCGCTCGATAAAGCCGCGTCTTTATCGATTACTTTAGATGTACCAGAAGATACTGATGTTTATATGCCGATGGCCAGTCGTGTGGTGCAAATGACTGTTATTGATGTATTAGCGACTGGATTTACATTGCGTCGTGGCTCTGGATTTAGAAACAACTTGAGACGCGTTAAAGACGCGTTAAAAGATTCTCGCTACGATAAAATTACTCAATTTTAATCTCATATCTCTGGGTATTTCTGAAACAAAGTATGCGCAACGACTAAGCCAAGCCGATTGGTATCTTCCGACTTGGCAGTTTGCTCTATATTACGTTTCTCCGCATTGATTATCGTTAACTTGCTCTATTGCTCTTATATTTAGAAGCTGATTGTCTTTAGAAGCAAATAGTATTTAGAGACAAATAGTATTTAGAGGCAAATCGTACTTAAAGGTAAATTTTCATCATTTGAATTTTCTTCGCAAGAACAAACTTGCTTTAATATGAAAACTAGCCGGTCTTGATTAAGCGGTATTGGATTACCTTTAATCGATACCGATTGCAACGCATCTTGAGCCACTTGGCTAAATGAAGTTTTACAAATACCAAAGTCATTCAAATTTGGCAACTGCAAATGCTCTAGCATGCCCTCTACCCAAACAACGCTATCAAGATAATCCGCCTGATTATTTTGTGTTAGTATTTTCGCAATTTCTCTGTAGCGGAGCAAAATATCATTACGACCTTGCGCTTCTGCCGCTTTAATATTTTCTTTCATGACAAAAGGAGCTAACCTAGCGGCAATGATGCTGTGAGGCGCCTCTATTTTCCCACCAAGTGAAGAAGCAAGGCCATGTGCGGCACCTAATTTGGCATTGCTAATGGCCATCCCACCCAAACAAGCAGCAAAAGATAGGTCAGATAGTGATTTATAATCATTATTTTTACACCCAGGAACAATAGCTAACGCTAGTCTTCTTAACCCCTCTTCACACACCATATCTGTTAGCGGATTAGGCGACCCGCATACATAAGATTCCATGAGATGTGTAAAGGTTTCAAGCGCCCCTCTGCTTAAAATTGTTTTATCTGTATCGTAAGTCAATACTGGATCAATAATCGCAACATCAGGCAGTATATCTGGAGAACGAAGGCTCACTTTAACTTTATCTTGGCCCGATCTTAATACTGCTTTATTGGACACTTCTGATCCAGTGCTCGCAGTAGTAGGAATGGCAATGAAGGGAAGAGGCTTAGTTTTAAGTGGCACATTTCGACCCACTACTTCTACGTAATCATAGACACTGCCTTGATTAGGGATAACAGCTGACAGTGCTTTCCCCATATCAATCGCACTGCCACCACCAATTGCAACTACCATATCTGGTCTGAATTTTCGTCCGACCATAGAGATCTCTTCTACCATTGTGATATTGGGTTCGCCTGATATAGAAACATGCTGATATCGCATATTTTGACTATTGAAATAGTTAATCACACTCTCTGCACGTTGTTTACTTTTTCCAGTAACCAACAACACACTGTAGCCATATTGATTGAAAATAGACAATGATGCATTAAGCGCGCCTTCACCAAATACAATCTTTGCAGATGTCATAAACTGGAACATGTCAACTCCCTAAACATTAAGTGCAGTTAGGTTGCTAGAGTTTTCGATCTAAAAAATTGATTTAATACAACTCACTGACACTCTTTTCGCTACCTTTTCAAAATTTTGTATTTGCTCACAATTTTAACTTCATCTTACATCGTTACATTGACCTCCTTCGAAAATAAATAAGAATGAGACTATCGTTGATAGCCTTAGCCTATTGTAGTCAAAGGTTAATCCATCTTTATTTTCTGATTGTATTAGTGCATAGTGACAGCATAATAGAATGAGGAGTTAATTTATGTTTGTTGTGATTTTCGGTCGTCCTGGATGCCCTTTTTGTGTTCGTGCTAAAGATATTGCAGAATCTTTAAAAGAAAGTCGTGAAGACTTCAATTATCGTTATGTAGACATCCATGCAGAAGGTATTAGCAAAGCTGATCTAGAAAAAACTGTCGGTAAACCAGTAGAAACTGTGCCACAAATATTCGTAGATCAAGATCATGTTGGTGGTTGTACTGAATTTGAAGCATATGCGAGAGAGAATTTAGATTACTAATCTAACAGACTCGTTTATTAGTAACTAAATTTGAATTTATATAATTTTAAGGTCCGCATATAGTGGGCCTTTTTTGTATGTACAAGACAACCAATTAATTTTATTACCACCTACAAACTTTATTACAGCCAGAAAACTTTCATTTTTACAATAGATTACTAATATCAATAAAAAACATTATCCCACCTTATTTTTTAATTATATTGGTATACAATTACACTATCATCCTGTCCACGACACCTTAAACCTTGAGTTAACACTGTGAATATTGACGTTGCTTTAATCCTCGAACAAAATCAAATATTACTCGTCTTTGTTGTATTGGCGATGGGTCTGGCTATTGGGAAAATTCGGTTTGGCGGTTTTCAATTAGGCAATTCTATCGGCGTGTTAATTACCGCTTTAGTTATGGGTAATATCGGTTTTTCAATCGGTAATGAAGCATTAACTATCGGGTTTATGCTTTTTATTTACAGCGTAGGTATAGAAGCAGGTCCAAACTTTTTTAGTATCTTTTTTAGAGACGGCAAACACTATTTTTTATTGAGTCTGATTGTACTGGTTTCAGCCGTATCACTGACGTATTTTTTTAGTCACGCGCTTGACATAGAATTTGGTTTATCGGCTGGACTCATGGCAGGGGCATTAACTGCTACGCCAGTTTTAGTTGGCGCTCAAGACGCATTAAACTCTGGGTTAGCAACCCTACCAAGAAATATGGATATGGATTTAGTAATGAAAAACCTATCCGTTGGCTACGCCTTGGCCTATCTGGTTGGTTTAATAAGTATGATTCTGTTTGCAAAATTATTACCAAAGCTACAAAAACAAGATTTACATGACAGTGCCGAACAAATAGCACAAGAAAGGGGCATTGGTAATGCGGCACAAAAAAAAGTTTACCTGCCTATTATTCGAGCATACCGAGTAGGACAAGAGTTAACCAACTGGATTGACGGTAAAAATCTTCGTGAACTAGGTATTTATCGGCAAACAGGCTGTTACATTGAACGAATTCGACGCAATGGCATACTCGCCCACCCTGATGGTGATGCGATACTTCAGGATGGAGATGAAATAGCCTTAGTCGGCTTTCCTGATAGTCACGCAAGGCTTGAACCAAGTTTTAGAAATGGTAAAGAAGTATTTGACCGAAACTTACTTGATCTACGTATTGTGGAAGAAGAAATCGTGGTTAAAAGCGATAGCATTGCGGGTAAAAAACTATCCGAACTCAATTTATCGGAGTATGGCTGCTTTTTAAATCGAGTTGTTCGAGCACAAATAGAAATGCCAATGGACCTTAATATCATGCTCGCTAAAGGTGATATTCTGCAAGTTAGTGGTGAGAAAAGTCGTGTATTAGGTTTAGCCGAACGTATTGGTTTTATCTCTATACATAGTCAAATGGCTGATCTACTCGCTTTTTGTAGTTTTTTTATTCTAGGCATTTTATTTGGATTAATCACCATGACATTTGGTCAAGTGACTTTTGGATTAGGTAATGCTGTTGGCCTTCTGATTTCTGGAATTACGCTAGGCTTTTTAAGAGCAAACCACCCAACTTTTGGTTATGTTCCTCAAGGTGCTTTAAATATGGTAAAAGACCTTGGCTTAATGTTTTTTATGGCTGGAATCGGACTTAGTGCTGGCGGTAATTTGTTTACCTTTATGAATCAAGTTGGGTTACAAATTGTTTTTATCAGTTTAATCGTAAGTGTCGTCCCTGTTGTATTTGCTTATCTTGTGGGCGCTTACGTATTTAAAATGAATAGAGCTTTATTATTTGGTGCAATTATTGGTGCCAGAACTTGCGCCCCAGCAATGGATATTGTGAATGGGTACGCCCGATCAACGATTCCTGCACTAGGTTATGCAGGCACTTACGCTATAGCGAATATCTTGATGACCTTAGCCGGAACCTTGCTCATTATTTTAAGTTAGTTATTTAATTAAATGGTTTTGAAAAAGATATAAAAAAACGCTCAATAGAGCGTTTTTTTAATTTAAAGATTCGATTAGATATCAATCACGTCAAAAGCAACTTCTGTACTTACATCCGCTTCATAATCGACACCATCGACACCAAAACCAAACAACTTCAGAAATTCTTCTTTATATTCAACATAATCTGTCAGGTCTTTTAGGTTATCAGTTGTGATTTGAGGCCATAAATCACGGCAGTATTGTTGAATGTCATCACGTAGTTCCCAGTCGTCAAGACGTAGGCGGTTACACTCATCAACTTCTGGACTAGAACCATCTTGTTTGTATAAACGTTGGCTGAACATACGTTGAATTTGCTCAATACATCCTTCATGCACACCTTCTTCTCGCATTTTCTTAAACACCATCGCGATATAAAGTGGCATTACGGGTATCGCAGAGCTTGCTTGCGTAACAACAGATTTAAGCACTGCCACGTTAGCACTACCATTGTAGGCGTATAACTTCTCATTAAGCGCTAGAGCTGCACGGTCTAAATCCATTTTCGCTTTGCCTAAGGCACCATCCCAGTAAATAGGCCAGGTTAACTCAGTACCAATATAACTATAGGCAACAGTTTTACATCCCTCTGCTAACACATCCGCTTCAGCTAATGCATTCATCCATAGTTCCCAATCTTGACCGCCCATTACTGTCACAGTATCGTCAATTTCTTGCTCGGTTGCAGGGTCGATGCTGGCTTCAATGATCATATCTTTATTGGTATCAACTGCGGTAGATGAATATGTCTCACCTATTGGTTTGAGGCTAGAGCGTACTAACTCTCCAGTTTCTGGCAATTTACGGACGGGAGATGCGAGTGAGTAAACAACTAAATCAATTTGTCCAAGATCTTGCTTAATCAAATCAACGGTTTTCTGTTTGGCTTCATTGGAGAATGCATCGCCATTTAGGCTTTTAGCATATAGGCCTTCTTCATGCGCTAATTTATCAAACGCAGCCGCATTATAAAAACCAGCTGTTCCCGGTTTTCTTTCTGTACCCGCTTTTTCAAAGAACACACCGATGGTAGATGCACCACCACCAAATGCAGCAGTAATACGAGAAGACATCCCATAACCACTAGAAGAACCAACAACCAAAACACGTTTCGGCGCGTTTGCGATTGGGCCTTGTGCTTTAGTGTAGTCAATTTGCTCCTTGATATTCGCTTCACAGCCAACAGGATGGGTAGTAGTACAGATGAAACCACGAATTCTAGGTTTTATGATCATTTTCAGCGTCCTTTAATGTAAGACTAAGGCAACGATAAATAATGTTGCCGCAAATATTTTGAGTAGGATAAAAGGATAATAAACAAATCGCATCAATTTTCTCACAAATTGTGATTAAATATGAAGTGGTTGGAGTAGTTCACAACCGGTCAATGCGCTAAATCAGGTATTGCTAGTATACCCAAAATGATTAGCATTGCATTTAGGAAATAAATGAACATAGCCGAGGCATCTAGTTATCGATGTGATCGGTGTGGATAAATACAACCAGCTGGAGCACCTAAACTAGATGCTCCAGTTAGACAAACACCATCAAAGAAGTTATGCCACACTATCTAATTTTGGCTCGATTACTTTGTGGGTTCTTATTTCAGAAAAATCATGGCTGAAATGATCAACTTGTATTGCTTTTATACGCAATGTTTCTGCCTCGTTAACTTGATCCACCTCTTGTTGGCTCAGAACACCAGCATCCAACGCCTGCTGTAGCCGTTCTATTAATGGTCCTTTTCTGACCACTTTACCTTCTTTTACGCCTTGAATGAGTTTCTTTTCTAAGTCGCGAATTTGATACATTTTGTTAAAGGCTCGTTCTATCAATCCAACGGCATCATCTTCTGTTTTACCCACGTAGCACAAATGAGTCAAACGATCTCGTTGTTTACCAGGAGTCATCAAAGACTCAGCAATGTTAACTGATAGTGCATCCGCTGGTTTATTGAAGTGATTTCCAACAGGAAAAACTAACGTATTCAATAATCGCCCTGCAATACGATTAGGGAAATTCGCATAGGCTTGCTGTAAAGAGGTAGTGGCATTATACAAGCAGTGTTGAATTGCATAATCTACGTAAATTAAATCACTGTTCTGACGCCCTTCATCTTCATATTTTTTAAGAACAGCAGAAGCCATATAGAGATAACTAAGCGCATCTCCTAACCGTGCAGATATCATTTCTTTACGTTTTAATCCTCCTCCCAAAACTGCCATCGCCACATCAGAGCTTAACGCCAACGCACGACTGACTCGGGTTAAGTCTTTATAATATTGCTTAGTTGGGCCACTCATCGGTGTTTTGATGAATACCGATCCTGTAAGACCTGCTGACAATGCTCCAAAGGTGTTTTTTATGCCATGCTTGATATGTTTAAATAATAACTGGTCAAAATCATCAGCACCTTGTTGTTGATCTGGATTTGCAGCCGCTTCCATTTCTTTTAATACATACGGATGACAACGAGTGGCACCCTGACCAAAAATCATCAGGTTGCGAGTCAGTATATTGGCACCTTCAACCGTGATAGCAACTGGCGCACCAATATATTGATTGGCTAAGTAATTCATCGGCCCTTGTTGTATACCACGACCGGCATGAATATCCATCGAATCGTTTAATAAGGTACGAGCCATCTCTGTCATATGATACTTAGCGATGGCTGTTACAATGCCAGGCCTTTCTTTTAAATCAAGTGAAGTAGTTGTTAACGTCCGTGTCGCCTCTAGCATGTACGTGAGCCCACCAATTCGTCCCATCGCTTCTGCTACGCCTTCAAATTTGCCAATAGATAAACCGAATTGCTTACGAACATACGCATATGCGCCCGTTGTTCTGGAGGTTAGATGCCCAGTTGCTGCTCCCATCGCTGGCAATGAAATACCGCGCCCAGCAGATAAGCATTCCACCAACATTCGCCAACCTTTACCAACATAATCTTGACCGCCAATCACCCAATCCATAGGGATAAACACATCTTTACCACGTGTTGGCCCATTCATAAACGCGAGTCCTAATGGGTCATGTCTTTCGCCTATTTCCACTCCAACGTGGTCGGTGGGAATTAACGCGCAGGTAATACCTAGATCCACCTCACCTCCCAATAGTCCATCTGGATCTTGTAACTTGTAAGCTAAACCCAAAACGGTTGCAACAGGTGCTAAGGTTATATAACGCTTATCCCAACTAATGCGCATTCCAAGGACTTCTTTACCTTCATGGTAGCCCATACACACAACACCTTGGTCTGGAATGGCACCTGCATCTGAACCTGCTTCTGGGCCCGTTAGTGCAAAACAAGGGATTTCACGTCCATCCGCTAATCTAGGTAACCAGTAATCTTTTTGTTGTTGCGTACCATAATGGGAAAGCAATTCGCCTGGCCCTAATGAATTTGGCACCATAATAGTGACCCCTGCACTATTATTTCGCGTGGCTATTTTAGAAACAATCGTTGAATTGGCATGCGCAGAAAACGCTCTTCCTCCATACTCTTTTGAAATGATAAGAGAGAAAAAACGCTCTTTCAGTATATAGTCCCAAACCTCTTTGGGCATATCTCTATCTACCTTAACAATCTGGTGGTCGTCTAGCATTTCAAGTAGCGTTTCAACTTCATTATCAATAAAGGATTGCTCCTCGTCCGTTAATGAAGGTTTAGGGTAATTGTGCAACTTTTTCCAATCCGGAGAACCAGAAAAAAGCTCACCATCCCACCACACACTTCCTGCTTCCATTGCTTCCTTTTCGGTATCGGACAAAGGTGGTAATAGTTTTTTAAACATTTTAAATGCTGGGTCGCTTACCCATTTTCTACGTAGAGAGCACATAGCTTGATCCTTTTGTTCTATAGGGTCCGTTATTATTTAGTTTTGTATTTTTATTATTAGTATTGTTGTTGCTATTAATTACATTATTTTATTTAGCCGCTACGCCGGCCGCTAAATAAGGTATCAATTGGTTAATCACTACCGATGAATCGACAGCCTTTCCATAATCATTAAACGCGATTTCCGATAACGCTTGACTTGAGGCCATCGTGAAAACACAGGTACCTAGAGTAAAATGTAAACGCCAAAAAAGTGTTTCAGCTGATAAATTGGGGTTAGCTTTAATGATTAGATCGGTAAATTGGGATAAAACACCACTGTAACGAGTGGTAATAAACCATCTTAAATGACCTTGTACATCGGTATAACCGCGGCCAATTAAGGACATAAATCGTGACGCCCCTGACGGTCTTAATTCATCAAGTTTTAGTAATGGCGTTTGCAAACAGGAAAAAACATCTTCCATAGAATATTGTTGCTCTTTCGACAATCGGTCGAGCTCTTCACCAACCGCAGGCATAAACGCTTCTAAATATCTATCTAACACCGCTCTTACTAAAGTCTTCTTATCGCCAAAGTGATAATTGACCGACGCTAAATTCACATTAGCCTTGCTGGTAATTGCTCTTAATGATGTATCGTTAAAGCCATGTTCTGCAAACAGGGTCTCTGCAACATCTAATATTTTGTCTTTAGTTTTATTCTTTTGATTCATTTCAATCAACCGTATTAAACAACTGTTTGAAATATACATCCTCTAAACAATATTAACAAGCATGCAACATCACATTTATGATAATTGCCCATAGAGCTAAATATATTGATATTTATTTTGAACTGTCCTGAATGTTGCTGGTCATAAGATATGTAGTAAGCAGAATATCGTTAAGTTTAGGTAGTAATAAACTCGTTATCTTACTGTGTTACTTCATACTGCTTTTTCTTATTAACTCCTATGTTTGTATCGCCCGACTAATTTTGAGTTGGGCTTTTTTTTGGGGCTTTTTCGGCAAAAGGACTATCTTTTACAACAGCAAAATTTAAGAAGAGCAAATAAAAAGCCCTCAAACCATAAGGCTCAAGGGCTTAAACACTATTTTATCCCAATCAATTTCTAAAAAATAAGTTCTGCAAGTTACGCTTTTTTAGGTAAGGTCAATTTAAGTAACATATAGCCTAGTACAGCAGCCGTCGTTGACCCTATTAGAATACCCAAGCGAGCAAGTTTATCAAACTCTTCACTCACTCCTGCAAATGCCAATGACGATATAAATATTGACATAGTAAAACCAATACCACAAAGCACAGAAACCGCAAAGATATGTTTCATATTGACGCCTTCAGGTAATTTCGCGACACCCGCTTTAACCGCAACCCAGCTAAAACTAAATATACCAAGCGGTTTACCAATTAATAGACCTAATGCAACACCGATTGGCAACATAGGTGTTAATGAAGATAATGAAATTCCCGCTAATGAAACACCAGCATTTGCAAAAGCGAATATTGGTAAGATTAAGAACGCAACATACGGATGTAATGCATGTTCTAAATGTTTCAAAGGCGAATGTTCATTTGGTTTTCCTTTCAGCGGAATAGCGAAACCAATCACCACACCAGCTAGAGTCGCATGTACTCCCGATTTTAACACTGCTACCCACAAAATAAGCCCGGCAATCACATAGTAAGTCAGCTTGGTTACATTTTTTGAATTCATCAAAAATAGCACACCAGTCATAATGAAGCCGATAGTTAACGCTAAAGTAGATAACTCGCCACTATAAAATAGTGCAATAATAACAATAACGCCAAGATCATCTATAATCGCCAACGCAAGTAAAAATACTTTTAACGCAACTGGAACACGATTACCTAGCAGCGCCATAATCCCTAAAGCAAAAGCAATATCTGTTGCTGCTGGAATTGCCCATCCTTGTATCGCTTGCGCATCTGAATAGTTAAATAGTACATAAATTAATGCTGGTGCGAGCATACCACCTATCGCTGCTATTGCAGGGAAAATAGCAGTCTCTTTAGATTTAAGAGCTCCTTCTAATAGCTCTCTCTTCACTTCTAAACCGATTAAAAGAAAGAAAACCGCCATTAACCCATCATTTATCCAATGAGAAATTGACATCCCACCAACATATGAATGTAAAGCCGAATAATAGAGATCACTTAACCCTGTATTCGCCACTACCATAGCAATTACTGCTGCAATAACTAATAGTATTCCACCTGCTGATTCCATCTTAAAAAAGTCGCGAATTGTATCACTCATTTGCTTTCCTCTAACGAACTGTTACACCAATTGTTTAAACGTTGTTGAAGGCCCAATTGGCTCAGTATATTTGATAAGTTCTTTTAATAACAATAAAGGTAGTTTATATAAAGAAATAACGAAAGAATAATCGATTGTTTAGATGAATAAGTTCGGTATTTCCGATGCTTTGGTAAGATAAGGTATAAATGTGAATTAAAATTCCGTAATAAAATGACTAAAAACCGGTAATTTTGAGTACTCCATTGCCCATTATTGTTCCTGATCCTAACACTGGGCCTTGCCAATATGGGTTATAAAAAGCATGCCACATATCCGTATGTTGAGGAGAAATGATCATTTCAATACCAAGCCTAGCAATATTAATTTTCCATTCCACTGGTAAGGATTGCCCATTTTCTAAAATGAAAGGTTTGGTTGCTAGCATAGAAATATCATTATCTGACAAAAGACTTGTTGAGCCATCTTTGTTAATGAGTACCCCATATGCATAAGCAGGGTAATGAGACAGTCTAGATTGGTTTATTTGCAAGCTTCTGCCATCATCTAAATGAAGACTGATTCTGACCTGTCGCGGATTGGTGGCTTTTAATCCGTTGCTGCTCCACTCTTTGCTAAGCCAGGCTTGTCCATTCACATCTATAACGGTATCACCTAGTATTAATCTTCCCGCTGCTTTTATAGAAGGTACAAAAAAACCATACGAAGCTAGAGGCAATAAATCATGTTGAGCAAGGTAGCCATTTTCACCATTCAATATAAATGGCGTCTTCGCTGACGAGTGTAATTGAATTGAAAACTCATCACTGTTAATCATTAAAGTACCAGGGAGAGGTGACTCATTTACCGAACGCCAACTCCAATTGTCTATCCAAAGTCGAAATGGTTTCACTAGCAATCCAGCTTGCCCAATACCGCCTCGAGCAATACGCTGTTGCTTCCAGACTTTATCCTTGCTAACAATTATTGTTTGGGACAAATAAATTTGTGAACTATTCCACCCTCTTCCCGGTTTGTCATCTCGGGATATACGTGAATAATTCCATTGAACCGTATATTCTTTACCATCATTACCAACTAAATTAGCAAAATATTGCCATTCATCGTCATGGAATTGATTATGAAAGGCAAAATCGTCTGGCAGTGTAACGGGAATATCAGGCAATACCGGTTCGAATACAACTTTATTGTCAGATACAAAGGTTAACTTCATTGTCTGGATGGCTGATTTTTTTTGTGAAAAAATAGAATTCGATACGGCAACCACCACAACTAAGCACACTATCGATAATACAATAATGATTTTTATTCGCTTAGATAATGTCGCGAGTGACCTGATAGTGATAATGGGCTTCATGTTTATAATGCGTCTCGCAAAGATTTCATCGGAGTACGTTTAATCATCCCTAAAGTGGGCAATATCCCTGCAATAACAAGTGCTATCATCGCCCAAGCAAACGTATTCAAGTACTGCCATGGAATAACATAAAGTGGCATCGTCCAACCAAATGACTCTTTTAACACCACTTCAACCATCACTTTTGCCAAGGACAACCCTAACGGCATTGCAACCATGGCTGAAATCAGACCAAATAGAAATAACTGAATACCGCTCAAAGCAATTAGCTCAAACGTTGAAATACCAAAGCAACGTAATAAAGCGGTATTTCGTTGCTTAGATATTTCACCTGCTAACGTCGCAAAGAAAATACCGAAAACAGCGATTAAAAGTGTTAAATTTCCCAAAGAGTCTGCTATCACGAACGTACGGTCAAATATACGCATTGCTTGGTTGTGAAGATTTTTATTCTGCAAAACCCGATCTACAGGGATAGCATAATTAGCCCTTAATCTTTCGATTAAAGCAGCGGTATCTGTCTTTTCAGAAACGATAACACCAAGCCCAATATTACCCTGACCGCCAAATCGACTAATCCAGTTTGTTTGTGACATCAATACTTGATTGTAAGGGTTACCATAATCATAGTACACACCAACAACTTGCCATTTGTCAGCCGATAAACTACCTAGTTGTATCTTGTCTCCTGGACGAATTCGTTCTTTAAGTGCCATTGCCTCACTTATCATCACACCCTTAGAGTGATTCAAATGATACCAATAGTCTGGAATGCCTATCTTGACTGGTACAGAACTTTGTTCACCTTCACTATTACCAGTACTTACCACTTCAAGTACGCCTGATTTAGTGGCTATATCTATTTCCCAACGCCACCAAACATCTTTAACATCAGGTTGGTTAGCTAACCAGTTACTCATACGTGAAGCAGAACTTTTAGTAGGATAAATATAAATATCCGCGGCGAGTCTTTGGGTTAACCAGTTTTCTGTTGTTGCTCTAAAGCTGCCAACTAAGGTTTCTACTGTAATATTGGCTGACATTGCTAACATGAAAGCCATAACAGCAACGCCCCTAAAACTCATACTGGAGGCCGCATCAGAAAAAAACCAACGTACTTTAGTCCAGCGTAGAGAAAATGAAAACGCAGTAAACAATTCAAAAATAACAAAAGGCATGAACAACGCGACGCTTAACAAAAGCAAAGCAACAATAATAAAACCGAGCATTGGTGTTGCAGGTAATTGATATACTCCAATCGCCGCAAAACAGAAAACGCTAGCGGCAATCGCCTGCCAAGCAAATTCACGCCCAGCAAATCGAACCAGGGAAAGCTTAGAAGAAAGCCGTATCGGCGGTGTTCTAACCAAACGTACCAGCGGCCAACTGCAAGCGAGCATTGTACCTAAGATAGCCATTATCAAGCTATCTTTACTCCATTGCCAATTCCAGTCAACGGTCAAAGATATGTTGGCTGCATAAAGATCGGCTAGGGTAGTCGATACTGATGGCATTAGTTTATTAGCTAACATTAAGCCAAATACATTACCAAAAAACCAACCAACAAATATAAATAGTAAAAGTTCTAGTGCTAATGCTTTGGTTAAATGCCAGCCAGAAACGCCCGCTTGACGCATCACACCGACCAGCGTTTGTCGCTGAATAAACGAAAGCGACATTGCTTGATAGAATATGAACACACCAACAACAAAAGCTAACATTCCCATTGCAGATAAGTTTAAATGAAACGCCTGAGTAAGCGACTCTAATTCCACGCGAGAACTTTTCGACAACGTCATGCCGTTAGGTAAAATACGCCTGAGAGTATCTAATTTCTCTTGGGGCATATTTTCGCACGCGAGTAATGAAAAACCGCCTTCTTTAGTCGTTTCTCTTACTTTGGAAATATCGGCCAATAACCGCGTACCAGAAATAAACTCATTATGATCCAGTATCAATGGGCCAATTTTGTTTCCATTACTTAACCGAATAAAATCGCCACTTTTCTTGCCTAAGTATTCCGCTAATTCTGACGACATTAATAATGGTCGGTTAGGTTCTGTTAACTGTAATATCGATACGTCATTTGTGGTTTGTAGAGAAGCTAAACCTAATAGTGAAAAGGGATCGATTCCGACTAGCGAAAGATCTTGGCCACTTTGTGTCTCAAGTTTTACATTGTCAAACGGCACACATTGATTGAAACCTTCACGACGAAGTTGAATATAAAATCCTTGAGGGATTTTATCTGCACTGTATTTTGGTGTAATTCTATAGGGTAATGGATTGGTGAAAAGTATTTCAGAGTGCTGGTAACTCTCTTTTGCATGTTGATTAATCGCCGCAACACCAACAAAAACAGACACGCCTAACGTAAGCCCAAACCAAACGAGCAACAATTGTAAAGGGTGTCTTCTATAATGTCCCAGTAGAGCTTTAACTACGGGCCATAACATGCAATTGCCCTCCTTGAAGACGGATACACCCATCCATATGTCGAGCAACTGTTTCACTGTGAGTCACCAACAAAAGCGTGCAGTTAAGCTCTCGAGCCAAACGAGTCAATAATCTCATCACCGCTTCTGCATTTCTTTCATCTAAACTCCCCGTTGGTTCATCGGCAAGTAACAGTTTCGGTTCCATATAAAGAGCTCGCGCGATCGCGGTACGTTGCTGCTGACCACCGGATACCTCTTCAGGATAACGACCAAGCAACGGCATTAAATCCAGAGCTGATAATATTTGTCGCCACAATTCTTTATCTTCAGGTTGGCCTTTAAGTTGTCGACAAAACCGAATATTATCGGCGATATTAAGTGTAGGAAGAAGATTATATTGTTGAAATATATGACCAATATTATATCTTCGATAAGCGGTTTTTTTTACTTCAGAGCTGCTGTGCATAGGAAAATTAGGAAACCAAATTTCACCAGAATCCACAGAATCTAAACCTGCAATCAGGTTGAGTAGTGTACTTTTACCCGAGCCACTTTCACCCATAAGTGCAAGCTGTTCTCCCTGTTCCAACTTTAGATTGGCGCCTTGTAATACTGGATGAAACTCTCCACCATCTACATAGCCTTTACTTAAGTCCGACAGGTCTAGCATTTACACTCACACTCATATCAAATAATTGGGCTAGTGAAGGTACACTAAAAGCCCACAATTCGGAAGTATTTTACTAATCTGATCACATATTTTAAAGAAATTTATCATACAAGAATGATATAGATTCAAAACCATTCAATTTAAATTGAACACTATCAAAAATAGCTAATACAAAGTTTATTCATCCATCTACTCGTCTTACTTTTATTTGTCTATCAAATTGCGTATCCACTTACGACTTCTCAATCGATAAATTGCACTGAAGCATTTAATAAATTCTTCCAGTAAAAAAAACATATATACATGTTCGGGGCGTAATCCCAAATAAATAGCCGCAAACGCTGCTAGCGGGATCCCGATAAACCATTGCGTGGCAACATCTTGAAACAGACAATATTTAACGTCGCCTCCAGCTCTTAAAACACCAACGACGAGCGTGAGTGGTATCGATCGAATCACCATTCCAAAGCTAAGGATCAAAATAAATTTGTCAGCTAGTGCTCTGGTCTCAGCAGTCAGCGCACTAAATGAATCTAAAATTGGTGTTTGAATCGTAAACAGCAGCAAACCGGTGACAAAACCTAAACCAATACTAAGAAGTAATACCCCTACTGACTGATAATATACCGCTTCATAGTGTTTTGCCCCTATTTGATTGCCGGTTAATACCGCAGCAGCATTTGATGTACCAATCAATAAGCTGATACCTATTGAATCAACTGGCGTCATAACGGAAAGAGCCGCTAAACCTTGTACTCCGGTTTGTCCCATAATGGCATGATAAGCAAATATGCCCGCAGCCCAAGTAAAGAAGTTAAGCGTAGTAGGTAAAGACAGCTTGAGAAAGCGAGAAATTTTTTCTGTCGAAAAAGCTATTTTTATATCGCTAATTCTAAATGCCAACAAGTAGTTTTTCTTATACAAAAATCCATATAAAAAAATGACTTCTATCGCGCCACTAAGCACCGTTGCAACTGCCGCCCCTTTAATCCCCATCGCAGGTAAGCCAAAATGACCAAAAATAAGTACCCAATTAAGGAACACATTAGATAATATACCAATACCGCTAAAAAACGTGCTGACACCAGGGCGATGCATCGCCCTTAAACCAACAGCCATACTACTCACACATGCCACTGCAAACATGCTGAATGACGTTATAACAATATATTGACTTCCTAACGCGATGACCTCTGGAGAATCAGTCGCTAAGCTCATCACATTTTCGGGAAAAAGGATAAATAGAACGACTGTCAATAAAGCAAATAAATTGGCAATTATCCAAGTTAACGCGGTACTTTCTTTTACACCATCCTTGTTACCTGCCCCCCAGAACTGGGCAGTTAACAATGCTCCGCCTGTATTGACTCCAACCAACATGATAGTAGTGACAAACATCGCACGGCTCGCCACTCCTACCGCCGCGATATCGGCTTCACCCAATTGACCAAGCATCAGCACATCAACCAAACCTCGGCTAGAAAACATAATATTTTGCACAGCAATGGGTAAAGCGATGGCTAACAACTGTCGAAGAAAGTTGCCCTTAGTATACTTATAAACTAGTGATAAGGTGTTGGTCATAAAACCTCATAAAAAACAAAATCAAAGTTCGTAAGGAACGAAATGAATGAGTGAGTAACAAAGCCACAATGTCTAAAGGATGTTAGACTAAATATTAGTATGAAAACGGCTTGGCTATTCTACTCTGATTATTGGTTAATCACCACGAAAAGGAACGAAGATACTTGTTATGAAAAACAAAAATATATTGGTATTAGGTGCTTCTGGTTACGTTGGCTCTCAGCTCGTTCCTTTGCTACTAGAACAAGGACACAGAGTAACGGCTGCGGCTAGACAAATCGAATATATACAAGCTCGTATTCCTCACCATGACAACCTAACAACGGTCTACGTTGATCTAGTCGATAAACAGCTTACACACGAGGTAGTTGAAGGGCACGATTTGGTTTTTTTCCTTGTTCATGGCATGGCTCATGGACACGATTTTCTCGATTACGAATTATCTCTTGCGGTTAACTTTAAAGATGCACTGATTAACAGCAGTGTTAGACATGTGGTTTATCTAAGTGCTATACAGCCACAATCGGGTAATTCTGCTCACCTGATCGCTAGAAAAGAAACCGGTAAGATTCTTAAACAAACCAATATTCCCGTTACCGAATTAAGAGCAGGTGTTATCATTGGTTCTGGCTCGGCGGCATTCGAGATAATGAAAGATTTCACCTATAATTTACCTATCCTTATCACCCCGAAATGGGTAGATTCCAAAGCCAATCCAATTGCTTTAGACAACCTTAATCATTACCTACTTGCACAGGTCGACGCGTGTCCAACTGAAAGCGAATATTATGAAGTTGGTGGACCTGATATTATTAGTTATCGTCAACAATTTGCTGTTATATGTAGAGCTATCAATCATCCATTTCGCTTGTGGTCTACTTCACTATTAACGCCAAAAATGGCTTCCTACTGGTTAGGTTTAGTTACTTCTGTACCCTCTAATATTGGTCGTGCTTTACTAGCAGGATTATCACACGACTACATTGCAGACTCACAGAAAATACGCCAAAAATATCCTCAAGATCTAATTTCCTACCAACAAGCAGTAATCCGCTCAATCGAATCAGAAGGCGAATTTATTCGAAGTAATGTATGGGGATTTGACTCTGCAGCTCTAAACCGTTGGCAAGCAGGCTATGGTTATTATGCTAAAAATGCGGGTGCAACAATTAAAACCACTAAAACAGCAGAACAATTATGGCAAATGGTTAAACAAATCGGTAGCCCAAAAGAAGGTTATTTCTTTGCTAACATTCTATGGCGAATAAGAGAATGGCTAGATTTATTCGTTGGCGGTGGTTTTCCAAAGCGTCGTTACCCTGCAGGTGACGAACTCAAGGTAGGCGATCACATTGATTCATGGAAAGTGATCCGCTGCGAACAAAATCAATTTATATCCCTACTTTTTGGGATGACAGCACCCGGTTTAGGTCGTTTAGAATGCAGTATTAAAGATCATGGAGACTATAGAGAGTTAGACGTAAGGGCTTGGTGGCATCCTCAAGGGTTTCGAGGCTTATTATACTGGTTCGCAATGATGCCGGCGCATCTGTTTATTTTTAAAGGGATGGTAAAAACCATTGTTAAAAAAGCCTAGTCAGTATAGGCCTTATTAAAAAGACCGATACTGAAAAGTGAATAGTTAAGCTGGAGATACGTCAATACGTGCGACTAAAAACCAATCAGTCTTACTGAAAACCGAGCGGAATTTCTGCCAATTGTATCCCTTGATTTTTAGGATAAATTAGATATTCTCCGTGATACTTCACTAAAGACTTATAGTCGGTACGTTTGTGAAGCATAAAGCCAAATTCACTGGCTAGCCGAATAAATTCAGCATGGTGGCCACGAACAAAAAAGCTCATCGGTTTGACCAATTCTGTACCGCCGTCAAAACAATCATCACATTGTTTTGCGCATAAGAGAAAAGAGTTATCCCCTTCGGTAAAGACTTGAATTTTTTCAGTTAATTCAAATTCAGTGCTCACTCCCCAATCAGCTTTCTCCATCAACTCTAGAAATGCTTCAATATCAGCATCGGTAATCTGTTTAGGATCGGCATCAATTGGAACTAACTTGCCATAAAATTTTGAAATATTGCTAAACCTAGACATCAAATCAGATTGAGTCCCTTTGCTTCTTCCCATCTTTTGCCAACGCACCAGGTCATCACGAACACATCGATCAAAACGCTGACTTTTTAGACTTAGTGTCACCCATCGCAATAAAAAATGCGTATTACTAACGGGCGTATTCGCAAGCTTACCCTTGGTATGTTGCTGCTCTATCTCATCTAGAGCAGAGTTGACAACATTTTGTATTTCAACTGAATATAATGCCATTAAGCCTTTCGTCCTAAAAACCAGTAAAATGCGGCAGACGATACTGCACACATTGTCATTAATAAAATCATTGGCCAAGCGCTATCACTCGGTAACATCGCCACCACGATGCCTACAATAGATCCAACGCCAAACCTTAATGTTCCAGCCAATGAAGATGCCGTACCTGCCATACTTGGATAAGCAGATAATAAGATTGCCATAGAATTACTGCCTACTGTCGACATCATACTGATATAAAGCATCGTAAATGGGACAATTCCCCATAAACCAATATCCATTAACCAACCAAAAAATAGGCCGATACCAGCCACGAGCTGAGTCATAATCGCCAATGATAGCATCCATTTCGAACTGACCCTTTTTACTATTCGTCCGTTAATAGTGGTCATAATAATTAAACCAACCACATTCAAACCAAATAGATAACCGAATTGAGCAGTTTCGACGCCGTATATGTCAATATAAACAAACGATCCTGCGGTTAAAAAAGCGAACATACCAGCAAAAGAGAACGCCCCAGCAAACATCAGCCCCGCCGCTACTGGGTTTAAAAACAAGCGCACATAATTATGTAAAGTAGTTCGAATGTGTAATTTTTGTCTATTTTCTGGAGCCAGCGTTTCAGGAATTTTCCAAACCACGGCGGCAATAACAAAGCCAGAGACCAATGTTAATACCCAAAAAATAGAACGCCAGCCAAACCATTCTGCTAAGTGTCCACCCAACATTGGCGCAATAAGCGGTGCAACCATAATAACCAGTGTGACAAAGGACATGGTCCGTGCAAAATCTTCTTTCTCAAACATATCGCGGACCAGAGCTTGAATAACAACCGCGGCTGAAGCACCTGCAAAACCCTGAGCTGCTCGCACATAGGTCAACGATTCGATATCTGATGTAGTGGCGCAAACTACTGAACCAATAGCAAACAATAATATGCCAACAATTAATACTGGTTTTCTACCAAAACTATCTGAAAGTGGCCCATGTAGTAACTGCCCAAGAGCAAATCCAGCGGTATACATAGTTAACGTGATCTGAACTGCGCCAGGATTAACACCAAGTTCTTTCGCTATAATCGGCATAGCAGGCAAATACATATCAATAGCCAGAGGTGTCAATGCACCAATTGCACCCAATATAATGAACATTAACAGGCTTAATTGGGTGGTGTTGCTATTTGTCATATGACTCCAAATTTACTTAGTTTGCGGTGAGGATCATGTAACACTAGAATATTCGCCTAAAAGAAAGGTGATTTTAAAGAGCATTATTTTAAAACAGCCGGGATTTGATAGTCTATTTACCTATGTTAATGTACCTACCAAACAACAAAGCTCTACAAAAATGCGACATGTAAGAATATTGTCTGATAGTAACACAGTTTAATAAGTAGCTGGTCTGAGCATAGTATTATTTAAAGTTCTATTATCATACAAATATCAATTCCAAACCGAATTTACTTCCTGTTCGGTTAAATAACGATATTCTCCAGGTTCTAGTTGCTCATCTAATACAATGTCCCCTATTCGCTCTCGATGCAACTGCTCTACTTTATTACCCAAGGCAGCAAACATTCGTTTCACTTGGTGATATTTTCCTTCCACTATAGTCAACAGCGCTTGATGGCTATCTATCACTTCTAGTTTCGCTGGCAAGGTTGGCTCTCGCTCATTTCTCAATTCAATACCTTGCTCAAACTGAGTAACGTAATCCTCTCCTATCTCATCTACTAGCCAGACGCGGTACGTTTTTTCACATTTATGCTTGGGTGATGTGATTTTATGCGACCACTTGCCATCATCAGTAATCAAAACTAACCCTGTCGTATCTGCATCTAGACGACCCGCAAAATGGAGGTTTTCCATTTTAACTTCATCCAGCAAAATAAACGCAGTCGGATTAAAACCGTCTTCATGCGAACATACATACCCATCCGGTTTGAATAGCATAATATATCTAGGGCCATGAACTTTAACCACTCGGTTTTGCCACTCCACAACGCAAGTGTCAGTGACCTTATGAGCACCACTCTTAACCATAACGTTGTTAACCGTTACATCGCCGCTTTTAATGATTTTGGTTGCTTCTTTACGTGTTGCACCCAATCCATCACACAAAAATTTATCTAAACGCATGCATACCTCTTCTGTTGCTTGTGCGGTATTATAGAGATCTTTACTAAATAGTTGAACAATTTCACACTTTTCCTTTTATGTATAAACTTCGACCTTATCAAGCTGATTCAGTGAAAGCCGTTATTCACTACTTTAGAAAGCATACATCACCAGCGGTTATTGTATTACCAACCGGTGCAGGAAAAAGTTTGGTTATCGCTGAATTAGCGCGTTTAGCAAAAGGTCGAGTATTAGTGCTCGCCCATGTAAAAGAACTGGTAGAACAAAACCACGCGAAATACGAAGGGTACGGACAAAAAGGTGCGATTTTTTCTGCTGGTTTAGGTAAAAAAGAAACCGATCAACAGGTTGTTTTCGCATCCGTTCAATCTGTCGTGCGTAATCTTGACGCTTTCGCTAATCAATTTTCTTTATTGATTATTGATGAGTGCCATCGAGTTCCAGATGTACAAACAAGTAGCTATCAGAAAGTCATCTCTCATTTAAGAGACCTTAATCCTGGGATAAAAGTGCTTGGCTTAACCGCTACGCCTTATCGTTTAGGTATGGGATGGATTTATCAATATCATACTCGAGGTCAAATCCGTTGTGAGGACAGTCGCTTTTTCCGAGACTGTATCTTCGAACTACCAATACGTTATTTACTTGATGAGGGTTTTCTAACACCTGCAAAAATGATCGACGCACCCGTATTAAGTTATGACTTTTCTACGTTGAAACCGGCTAACACCGGTCGATACAAAGAATCAGAATTGGATATGGTGATTGAAAATGCGAAACGCGCTACACCACAAATTGTCCAGCAAATTATTCAGATAGGTAAGAATAGACAAGGTATAATGATTTTTGCCGCAACAGTACGTCATGCACAGGAGATTCATTCACTCCTACCAGAAAACCAATCGGAATTGGTCATTGGTGATACACCTAGTCCAGATCGCGACCGAATAATACAGAACTTCAAAAATAAACAAATCAAATTTTTAGTCAATGTATCGGTGCTCACAACCGGCTTTGACGCACCACATGTCGATTTAATCGCAATTCTACGTCCTACTGAGTCAGTCAGCTTATATCAGCAAATTGTAGGGCGTGGACTAAGATTGTCACCCGGAAAAACAGAATGCTTGATATTAGATTATGCGGGTAACAATTACGACCTCTATCAACCCGAAGTAGGTACAACTAAGCCAGACTCAGAAAGTGACATTGTCACAATACCTTGTCCTTCCTGTGGATTTAACAACAATTTTTGGGGCAAACTTGATAATAACGGTTTTCTGTTAGAACACTATGGCCGCCGCTGCCAAGGTTATTTCGAACAAGAAGATGGAACCAGAGAACATTGTGGCTATCGATTTAGAGCAAAATATTGCAATGAATGTGGTGCAGACAATGATATTGCAGCACGTATATGCCATGAATGTGATGCAACCTTAGTTGACCCTGATAAAAAATTAAAAGAAGCACTCAACCTAAAGGATGCACTAGTCTTTGAATGTCGAGATATGCAATGTTCTATAATTAAAGATAAATCAGGCAAAAATCAGTTAAAAATCAGCTATATCGGGGATAACAATACTCAAGTACACGAATTTTGGGCTCTCTCTACTAAGAGTCAAAAAAAACGTTTTTCTCAGCAATTTGTAAGGCCTCATTTAGCCGATCGGCATCGACCATTTAATGAATCATCTCCTAGCAAGGTAGTCGAAAATCAACATCGCTTTCGATTGCCGCTGTTTATTATCGCCAGAAAATCGGGACGTTTCTGGAAGATAAGAGACAAAATTTTTGAGGATGAATTACAGCCTAAATAAAGTTAACTAAAACCGATCTTATTAAAATAGATAAATTCAAGTATTAAGAATTTTCATCCAGCTATCTTTAATTTGTAAAATTAACGCGTAATACTCCATTTAATAGAAAAACTGAGCTCGATTCTATTGCCCGATAATGGCAGGAATGGTAGTATCCGCGCTCGCGAACATGTAACCCTTAGGTTTAGTTTCGCGTTATGCATTATCGGCTAGGTCGCTATGCTGATAAACAACACTAATTTTTTACTAATTTGAGAGTAAATACTATGAAAATCGAAGCAGTAGTACGTACTGAACTAGGTAAGGGTGCGAGCCGCCGCCTACGTCACGCGGGCCAATTCCCAGCAATCGTTTACGGTGGTGAAGCAGCACCAGTTTCTATCGCACTTCAACACTCTGACGTTATCCACCAAATGGATAAGCCAGAATTCTACGAAGAAATCACTCTAGTGATTGACGGCGCAGAAGTTAAGGTTAAGCCACAAGATGTTCAACGTCACGCATTTAAGCCAAAAGTTGAGCACATGGACTTCATCCGTATCTAATTCTGCTACCACAGAATTGTTAGGATAAAAGCCAACTTTTTGCATAGAGACTATCGAACTTACCATTCGAAAAGTCTAAAGTTTAGAAGCCCCAGATGCTACCAACATCTGGGGCTTCGCCGTTTTAGATAATGGATTATCAGAGTAACTTACTATAAGGACAGGCACCTTATAATATCAATGATTTATTACGAGTACTGTAAGGAGTGCAACCTTAGATATTAAAATAATAACTTTAATTAGAATGTCTAATGCTAGTAGGCAAGGTCATTTTATAATATCGGTATTTTTATTTTAAAGTGCCTGTCCCACTTATTTTGTCCTGTCCCGCTTATTTTTCACTTATTTTCGCTTATTTGGCCTTAACTAGACGAAAGCCATTATGATTATATCGAGATCGTGAACCAATATAATGATCGATGCGCGCAGCCGAACGTAAGGATAAATGTTTGCTGCTCCAAGAACCGCCGCGAAGAACACGACGCCCACAATTATTACTGAACCAAGGTTGTCCATCTATTGGAGCCCCCTTGTAATTACCTTTCCAACAATCTTGAGTCCATTCCCATACATTTCCATGCATATCAAACAACCCAAAAGCGTTCGCATCAAAAGAGGCAACTGGAGCCGTTTTGTCATTATCCCATTGACTCTTACAATCGGAGCAGTTCGCTTTATTTTCACCTATTTGGTCACCCCAACTATAAAGCGTTGAACTGCCAGCCCGTGTCGCGTATTCCCATTCAGCTTCACTTGGTATACGATAATTCTTACCTGTTCTTTGCTTTAACCAACGTGCATAACTATCAACATCATCCCAGCTTACATTTATAACGGGTCGACGACCTCTGCCCCACCCTTCATCATCAGGGTAATGGTCACACCCACCATCGGCAACACAAGCATCCCATTGCTCAAAAGTGGTTTCAGTTTTACTCATCTGAAATGCCGAAATAGTCACTTTGTGTACTGGTTTTTCACTACTACAGCATCTTGTACTGCCCATTTCAAAACTACCACCAGGAATATCCACCATTTCTGGTTCGGGAATACTTCCTAAATATTTCATTGCTAATTTCTGGCGAAACATATCAGAAACCACACGTTCAGATAATTTAATCTTGATGATTTGCTTTGAATCATCCGACACAAAAACATCCACTTTTTCTCCAAATAGATTGTAATTTGTACCATCTGGTTTTACGGCTTCTATTTTATATCCGCCCTCCTTAAGTTTTATCGTAAAAACGTCCTTAGGACTAACGGGAGAATTACCTTTACGCTGACCGTTAATATAAATACGAGCATCACCGGGATACGTGACTATTTCTAATATTCCTTTACTTGCCCAGCTTATCGAAGAAATCGTTAGCATGCTAACTAATAACAAAAAAGGACGTATACGAGCAATAGACATATTATCTCCTAGTTAAGGCTTCAATCCTTTATAAACTTGATTTCAAATGACTAACTATATGTATTTCAAAACAGTATTTGATCGAAAGAAGGGAAGTTCAATTAATTGGTAGTTTGACTTACTCGAAATGATTACTCTGCCATAATTTAAGTATGCAGACACTGTTAGTCATCTTCCGTTAATCTTTTAATATAAAAATTCTTATAAAGTAATGCTCTCAATATTTATTTAACTTAACTGGTATCCACGTATTCGACTTCGGCGTAATTTAGGTAGAGCTGATGGAAAACTTTGTCTGCACCCAACTAAAATGGCTCGTTGTTTCTCTAACTCAGAGCAAGCAATTAACCAATCTTTATCCGTTAGATTTAACCTTTGTAAAATAGGCGGAGTACACAGATGTAAGCTCGCTTTGCCTTTTTTCAATCTTTTGCCTGACCATTCAACCAACTCTATATAATCCATCAGTCTAAATGGTATTCCGGCGTTAATTTTGCCGTTTATACTGCCAACGAAAGGAAATAAATTCGGCTCGGTGGGTTGTTGTTGATAAAGCCCCTTTAATCGACTTTTGATTGAAGTGTAATCAGAGGTGTCGAGGGCTTTAGCGGTACCTGAACGGACGGGATTCAAGTCAGTGTAAGCCATTGCAGCAAGCAACGCTTTTTCATCGAGCAAAGCCTGACTTTTGTATCGACTTTCCCAAAAGTGGCCTTTGCAATTATCTTCTTTATTCGCTTTCAAAGCGATATCAAAATTTAGCTCACGCATAAACCAACTCAAACTATAGAGTCGCTCTCGCCATTGCAGAATTATCTTATTCGCTAAGCTGATTTCAGCTTTCCCTTTCAAATCATGGCCCATAAATCGTTTTATGATGTCTGGTGTGGTGTGAAGTTGAGACCAACGCTGAATAACATCACTATCAGTTAATTCATCCAATTTGGCTTTGTTAATGTGCACCACAAGGTGATAGTGATTACTCATCACCGCATAAGCGCAAATATCGATACAATAGACAGTGGCGAGCATTTTGATACGAGATTCAATCCAGTCTCTTCTGTGCTCGTAACTTGTTTGTGAAAAGGCATCATAACCACATAGAAAAGAGCGGCGAACACAACGAGAAACGCAGTGATAATAAGGTGTGGCGTCAATACTAACTTGTTGGCTTCTTGCAGTGGTCATGGATGCTTCCTATGTTAGGTATCGCAACCAATATAACGGAAATACGTTGAGAGCAGATAAATGATTAATCGCCTTTCGAGCGATAATTTATTTTTTAATGTAAACGGTTAGTTTGTTTCATAAGGTGCCTGTCCTTATAAAAAGAAACAACATAAACATCTATTGCTCAACATAGATAAGCTTACTTAGATCAAATTCACGCTCTGTAGCCATACGCTTGAACTTCGCTAATATCTCATCACTGACTGTTTTTGTTCTGGATAGCAACCATAGATAATCTGTATCAGGTCCAGAAACAAAGGCGTATTGATAATTTGATTCCAATTCAAAAACAACATATGAACCATAAAATGGTCCAAAAAATGATACTTTCAAATATCCTTCATTTTGAGCGTCGACAAAGTATGCTTTACCTTCTGCTTCTTTCCATTCGTCCTTAGAGGCTAAATATCCCTTATTTACTACGTCAACTCGTCCATTTTCTTGTAACGTATATTCGGCACTAACTTGGGTAAGGCCGCGTTCAAACGAATGGTCTAATCGAGCAATCTCATACCATTCCCCCATATATTTCTCTACTTCAAAGTCCATTACTGGCTCGACTTTAGCCGGCATACCAAGGCATCCACCTAACAAAAGAACTAGTACTGATAACAAGGAATATTTCATCCACACTCTTGTTGAAAACTGCATTCGTTTATCACTCCCAATACATAATCAAATAAAGTCGTTATTCGTGTATAAATCTAACCTAATGGTTAAATAAAGCACACGACCACTCCTATAAATACATTCTAAATACTAAGATTTACTTTATATAAGATAGAGCAAAAGTAAGTAAAAGTGGCAAGGTTAGAACACAAAAAAAGTTACTAAACAAAACCATTGACGCAACTTTCTGAGGCTCAACATTAAACCGTTCAGCAAACATAAAGTTCATTACCGCAGGCGGAAGCATCGTAAATAACACCATCATTTGAAGCTGTAAGGTAGGTAATGGCACAAAATAATAAATCATACCGAACGATATCGCGCCAACTGCAATTGATAATAAAGTACAACCCAAACCAATTCTCAATCCGCTCAATTGTATATTACACATTTGCGACCCTAAGGACACCAGCATAACAGGTACAGCAGCTTGACCTAATAATGCCGTTGCTTCATATAATGGGTTCCAGATCCCAACTCCACTTAAATTTAAAGTAAGCGCTATTAATGAAGCGAGAAAAACCGGCATTTTAACAACTTGCTTAAATGGATTGCCTTCACTAAGTAACAGCAAACCTACGCTAACATGAAGACAAGCGGACACAACAAACAATAGTACCGCAGAGGCTAGTGCTGACTCCCCAAATGTATAAGTAAATAAAGGAATCGCTAAGTTTCCACTATTACGAAACATTATAGGTGGAGCCCAAGTTTTATATTTTAAATTGGCGATACGACAAATAGGCCAAATTAAGATACCAGGTAGCAATACCGCAATAAATGATGCTGTTAATAATGGAATCTGAGAAGAATCAAGAGGCATGGTAACTAAGGATGAAAAAACGATCGCAGGGACAAAGACTTCCATATTGAGACGATTAATAGGCCCAAAATCTGGTTTTATCCATTTTCCAACCGAAAATCCAACCGCAGCTAGCGCAAAAACAGGAAAGAGTATCCCTACAACGGTTTCAAACATACTTACCTTCTAACTAGGTTCACTTATGCAACTAAGTTACCCCATTTAACCACTATTTGGTAGTGACTAAATAGGGAAACGAATATTTATCGCTACTATCGATAATCATTTATTCGTTTGATTTTACTTTTAAATCGACTTCTGCAAGTGTCGCCGAGACTAAAACATTTTCCGCTAATGTTATAGAGGTTACGAAGTTAGTTGTTCGAACCTGGGCTTTAACTGCCGCAATTCTTACAGAGCTCATACTTAATTCATCAACACCAAGACCAACTAATAGTGAAGTTAACCTCGGATCGCCTGCCATTTCCCCACACACTCCAACACTAATACTTTCAGAATGAGCAGCATTAACCGCGGTTTGTATCATATTCAATACTGCAGGTTGGTGAGTTAATGTTAGATAAGCAACTGATTCATTTCCTCTATCCGCGGCCATAACATACTGCGTTAAATCGTTGGTTCCTATGCTAAAAAAATCGACATACTGTGCTAAATGTTTTGCATTTACTACGGCAGCTGGCACTTCTATCATAATACCAATTGCAGGAATTAATGATGCCTGTCCCTGTAATGTGAGCTGTTGATGCATATCTGCTATCATTGATTTTGCATCGAGTAACTCTTCTACTGTTGCTATCATTGGAAACATTATTTTAATATTGTCAAACTGCGCTCGAGTCCTTAGTAAGGCTTTAAGTTGAGTTTTAAATACATCACTATTTTTCAGACATAAACGTATACCACGACACCCTAAAAATGGATTATCTTCTTTATTTTGCTGTAAATATTGTAGAGGTTTATCACCACCAATATCGAGTGTGCGAACTATGACTGTTTTGCCTTCGAAACTCTGCGCTATTTTAGAATAGAAACGAACTTGTTGCTCTTCGGTTGGTGGTTGAGCTGAATCCATAAACAAAAACTCACTTCTCAGTAACCCTACCCCTTCTGCTCCATTTTCCAACGCTTTATCTACATCCTCTAATGTTGCTATATTAGCGAAGACTTCGATACACTTGCCATCTTTCGTAACTGCCGGAAGCTGTGCTACTGCTTGATCTTGTTGTTGTTTTGCTAGATTTTCAGTTATCTGTTGTCTATTCTTTTCTAATTGAGTGCGGGTTGGATTTAAGCAAATGGTTCCTTTATATCCATCAAGGATCACTTCGCTCCCTTCTTGTACTTGCTCTAAAATGCTATCAACTCCAACGACTGCAGGAATACCGAGACTCCGCGCTAAGATGGCCGAATGAGATGTATTGCCACCTTTTTCAAGACACAAACCTTTCACTAAGCTGGGGTCAAGTTGAGCAGTATCGGATGGCGATAGATCACTAGCAAATAAAATACTGGCTTGTTCTAATACGATATTCGACGACTGTTCACCTACCATTATTTGCATAACACGTCGACCAATATCAAAAATATCGTTGGCACGTTGCATAAGGTAAGAATCGCCGGTTTGGTTGTAAGCATCAGCCATTTGGTTAATCGCGTCGATCCATGCTTTTTCAGCGATAACTTGGCTATCTATAAGGTTATTTTTTACTTGATTTATTAATTCAGGATCTGAAAGCATCTGCTGATGAGCTTTGAATATTTCAGCATCTGATAGCGATACTTTAGTTGAAACGTCATTGATTAAAGTTTGTAATTCAACATGTGCGGCCTCAAGTGCTCGTGTTAAATGGTTCATTTCACTCTCTAACCCATAGATCTCGCGTTGCGGAACGGGTGGCATTGCCGTTCTATAACACAGCGCTGGTGCGATGCTAATACCATCAGAAGCGGCAATACCTACAACCATTGAACCCTCTTGTTGTGGTTCAACGTTAGCTAGAGGAACTTTATGATCATTAGAGGTTTGTTGAGGAATTAAGGCTGTATCTAAAGACTCTCCAAAGTGAGATTCAGCCAAACTAGAAAAAGCATTTATAGCCTGTTGCGCATCTTTACCTTGAGCTTTAAAAGCTATGGTATCGTTTTGTTTTGCAGTCAACAAAGCCACACTATTTAGGCTGCGTGCATTAGCAACTTTGTCACCATTTACTAGCCACGTCTTTGCTTCATAATCACACGCTAAAGTAACAATCTCTGAAGCTGGACGAGCATGAATCCCATTTGGATTTTGTACTTGCCAAGAAAACGTCAATACCTGCTCATCTTCAATAACAGAATCTTCCAACGTAATGGAAGTAGACTCTGAATGTTCAGGAGTACCAATAGCGCCAGCGAGTGCGGATGATTGCTGTAACAATTGATATTTAGCCACAATCGCGCCATTGGTCTCATCAATAACTTGCTGCATCGGCATACCTGCAGCCGCAGCGACACAGGCCGCCATTGTTCCTTCAATTAAAGGGGCAGCACAAACGTGGACGACACTGGCCTGCTCTGGTTCTAGAAGCTCTAATGCCATATCAGTACTAAGAATCGCACTCCCCATATCAACCAAAACTAAAACACCTTGAGTAGAAAAAACCTCGTCGATGGCCGTCATGATTGCAATCGCATCTGTACCTATTGGGTTGTCCGGATCGTCAACACCTGCGGCGATCGTCATGACGACTTTTCCCTGAGACATCTGTTGGGCAAGCTCTAATACGCCTTCTGCAAGCTGTTTACTGTGAGACACAATCACAATACTGACCATAATATAACCTACCATAGAGGTGGCAATTGCCACCTCATTAAATGATTAAATAACATTGAAAGAGTTACGGAAAATTGCTGAAAAGATTAAAACGCTGCTTTAACCAATGAGTTGACTATCAAATAAGTAGACGTTGCACCTGGATCTTGATGTCCGGCCGAACGTTCTCCGAGATAACTCGCTCGCCCTTTTTTTGCAACCAAAGGTATGGTGTCCTTCATGCCTTTTTCCGCTGCTTGTAAAGCGTGTTCTAAAGCCTGCTGCAAAGATGTTGATTGAGACTGCTGTAGTGATTCCACCATTGGAACCATAGCATCAATCATCGTCTTATCACCGATAACGGCCTTACCACGTTTTTGAACACCCTCACAAGCATCAGTAAACATTACGGTCACATCTTTTAGTGTGAGCTCTTCTTTAGCCATTACACTGGAAGCGGCACGAATAAAAAACGTACCGTATAAAGGCCCACTAGCCCCACCAATACTTGACAACAACGTCATGCCTGTTGTTTTCAGAATGGTGCCTATATCCTTGTCCGCTACAGTAGGCAAACGTTCTATCACTTTACGAAAACCACGATTCATATTAAGCCCATGATCTGCATCACCAATCTCACGATCCAATTGGGTAAGAAAATCTTGGTTCTGTTGAAAAACTTCGGCTAAATCTTCCAACCAAGCAACAATGTGTTCCTTTGTGACAACCATTATCAACTCCTATAATTTATATTCCCCAGCGCAACGCTGGTGTGTTAACTGGAGCATCCCAAAGAGACAACATTTCATCATCAACTTTAAGAACAGAAATAGATAAGCCTTGCATATCAATAGAACTACAATAAGTTCCCACAAGATTTCTCGCAATAGTGATGCCTTGTTGCTCCAGCATTTCCGCGACTTTCCGATATACGCAATACAATTCAGATTGAGGAGTACTGCCTAAGCTGTTGACTAGTACAATCACTTTATCGCCTTTGTTCAACGCTTCTGTCGTACGGTTTTCTTCAATCCAACTTGCCGAGTCAATATCCCAAGAACGTACAATTCGTTGATATGGCGTATTATCAAGAATTTCAGCCATCATATCGGCTGTAATTGCATCACCACTAGTAAATTTAGTGCGTTTAATGCCCGGTTCTCCGTGAATACCAACACCAAATTCAATTTCATCATCTGCTAATACAAAACTCGGTTTTCCTGCTGCTGGTACAGTACAAGCATCGAGTGCGACACCAAATGAACGTCCACGATTTGCAATACGAATGGCCAATTCATTACATTTTTCTAAGCTATATCCTTTTTCAGCAGCTGCGCCAAGAATCTTCTCAGCAAGGACGGTTACGGCAACCCCACGGCGACCTGCAGTGTATAAACTGTCTTTAACCGCAACATCGTCATCAATAAGTGCCGCTTGCACTTTTATGCCATCGTCATGCAATAATTCAACCGCCGTTTCGAAATTGAGTACATCGCCAGTATAGTTTTTCACTAGAAATAAAACGCCTTCCCCTGAATCTACTTTCTGACCACATTCATACATCTGATCGGGTGTAGGAGACGTAAACATTTGCCCAGGGCATGCACCATCTAACATCCCTAATCCGACAAAACCACCATGCATGGGCTCGTGGCCACTGCCCCCACCAGAAACTAAAGCAACTTTGGGCTTGTCTTGTTTATTCACAATATACATAGGCTCCATGTTGACATCTAATTCCGGATGCGCTTTAGCAATCCCTTGCAACGTTTCAATAATGACATCATCAATCTCGTTAATCATTTTTTTCATGGTTTTATCCTTGTAGGGCGTAAAAGGTTATTGAATTTTTATTCGCTTATATTTTTGATAGTGCGATCATTTTTCTGGTTCTACTTTACCTAATAGAAACTTGGATAAGAAAATTTAATTTGTGATTCAATATGAAACGACTTATTCACTCATTAAGTTTCAAATTGAAACTTAAATAGCACTCAAACAGCATTATCATGACCAAGTTCAAAATTTAACTAAGCCAAATATAAGATAATTAGTAATACGCTGAGTTACTCACAAACAAGATAAACATGATGCAAAAGAATCGAAAAGATTGTTAAGTTTTTATCGTAACTAAGTCGACATTATCTGGAAACCGAATTTATGCAACTTGAAAGTAACAGCGTCTTAACAAGAGATCATCATGTTAAAAAATATTGGAACAAGATAGTTGCACAAGGTCAATCTGACTTTGAAATAGCTGAATTTGACCAAGAATTACGTGAACATTGGTTGCGGTGCCAGCACAGACAACGCTACGATCACTGGCCGCAACTGAGTTATGCCAAAGGCGTTACCCTTTCCTCTATTAAAAAAAAGAAAGCACGTTTAATTGATATGGCCATTCCGGTTATCGAAGATATCCATGAATTCTTAGAAAATAAAAATTGTGCTTTACTATTAACCGACGAAACAGGTTGCACTTTATCGTTGTACAGCGATAAGTACATGAAAACACAATTGACTGAATTAGGACTCACTGATGGCGTGTACTGGCGAGAAGATATTTTAGGCAATACCGCTATTTCTACTGCAATCCATCAAGCAAAAGTTGCCCAAACTGTCGGTTACCAACATTTTAAACAAGCACTTCACTCACTCGCATGTTATGCAGCACCTTTATTTAACAATGAAGGCAATATTCTTGGCTCCATTGCAATGATCTTACCGATTCATTCGGCAAGTGACTTTATTCTAGGCCTCATCTATTCAGCTTCTAAAGAAATTGGAACTAATTTGTATGCAGATTATTGTTTAAGTGAATCTAATCAGCATCTTAGTGAAGTTCATGTATTACTAGAAGGTGTAGAAGAAGGCGTCCTAGCATGGGATTCAAAAGGTACAATTCACTATTTAAATAGTAAAGGAAGCAATCTATTAGGTCTAACAAGCAGCAAAGTATTAGGTTGTGAAATTGATTCGGTGATTAATCTACCTCCACAAATTAAACATGCAATCGCTGCTAAACAAGATCTAGCAATGTTTGAAACAAGCATAGAAATCAATCAACGCCTTATTTCATTATGGATTTCGTTACGTCTGGTCAAAGACGAACATGGCGAGATACACACTTCTATGGTACTCATGCATCCGATTGAACATATTCGCCAGATTGTTCATCATCAAGTGGGGAATCAAGCAAGATTGACTTTTGAAGATATAGAATACCAATCGGAGGACATGCACCGTGTAATACGTCTTGCACAACATGCAGCAAAGGGCCGTGGTTCAGTTTTTTTACATGGTGAAGAGGGGTTAGGCAAAACAGACCTAGCTCAGGCAATTCACAATGCCAGTGATCGCAGTAACAAGGCATTTATTTCTATTAATTGCCAAGCTATTCCTCAAGTATCAATGAACACTGAATTTCTCGGCTCTGATGCAAATAGTGCGAATCCATTTCCTTCTAAATTTGAATTAGCCAGTGGAGGAACGCTATTTTTGGAGCATGTTGAATGCTTAACAGCAGAGATTCAAGCCGCCTTATTACATCTGTTAAAAACTGGACTCATTAATCGACTTAATCACACAATTCTTCCAGTCGATGTCCGAGTTATCGCAACTTCAGATATAGATATCACGCAGTACGTAGACGAAAAACGCTTTGGTCGCCAGTTAATGTATGAATTACAATCATTCGACATTTATATTCCTCCACTACGACAACGTATTGATGATATTGCTGTGCTAGCGAATAGGACATTAAAGTTTTTGCGCGGTAATAGTAACAAAAACATTTCTCTTGCTAACGATGCAATGAAGGTATTATCTCAGTACCACTGGCCAGGAAATAATCGTGAGTTGAGAAATGTGCTAGAACGAGCGTTTAGTTATGGTAACGGAAGAAAAATATTAGAACGAGATCTTCCCGACTCTGTTAGACAAACATTAGGCCATACACCAGAAATAGCAGCGAAGAAAACCTTAGCTGAAACAGAACGAGATGCTATTACCTGTTCTGCTATTCGTTGTTCAGGTAAACCGAGTAAAATGTGCCTAGAGCTAAATATTAGCCGTACATCATTATGGCGAAAACTGAAAACTTATCAGATTACATTAAACGATTTTAAATAATGTAACCCCCAAATTTATATAAAAATTAGAATATTATAGGAGTGATTGTGGCCATTGAATTGAAAACAAATCGTTTAATCTTACGTGCATGGAAACCGTCTGATTATCAAGAATTCGCCAAAATGACCTCCGACTCTAAAGTAATGAAGTACTTCCCTTCAATATTGTCAGAAATAGAAAGTAACCAATTAGCAGACAAAATCCGTCGACTTATAGATAAAAATGGATGGGGATTTTGGGCATTAGAACTGAAATCTTCATCTGAGTTTATTGGTTTTGTCGGATTACACTATCAAGATCAGGCTATCCCAGAAAGCCCTTTTATCGAAATAGGTTGGAGACTATCAGCAAATCATTGGGGACATGGCTATGCACCAGAAGCCGCAACAAAAGCACTTAAATTTGCTTTTGAACAATTACAACAGCCCGCGGTGTACGCATTTACAACTGTGACCAACCAGCCCTCAAGGAGAGTTATGCAAAAAATAGGCATGATTAATACCAACAAAAATTTTAGTCATCCTCAACTTAGCGAAGATCACCCACTCGCCAAGCATTGTTTATACAAAATAACGTTAGAGCAGTGGATGAAATCGACAACATAATGACGATGTCAAAACGAATATTTTCGCCCATTTTTCCTAACTTGAGCCCATGCTAAAATCTCAGCTTTTTTTTGATTAGTTGATGCAGACCAACCGAGTATTTCTGACAACGTTCTATTACAACCAAGGCAAACATCATCGTCATCCAAACAGCAGTGACGAACGCAAGGAGAAGCGATCGATTGAGACTCGTTGGTAAAAAGGTCAGTTTGCTTATGTTTTGTCATGTGTCCTATGCTCATTGTTAGTTAAAATAACGTGCCTGTCCTAATAAAATAACGTGCCTGTCCTGATTAGTTAGTAACTAGCCAAATGATTAGTTCTCGGTAAAAAGATCATGTTGAACGGATACTTGATCGTCTTCTGCTTGCAAAATTTTCTTACCTTTCATTGCTTTTCTTCTATAACGTTGTCTGCATAATTTAATCACATGAAGTTGCTGCGCTGGCGTTAAATCTAACCAATTAAAACGTTCTTCTCGTTTACGCATACAACCATTGCAGTACCCTTTTTCATCTACTGAGCACACTCCCACACATGGATTTGGTACGCTAAAAAATTCTAACTGTTCCATAAAATAGACGACTTTTTGCAATCATTAACATTATATTAGTTCCATAATGCCTTGATAACAATTTACATAGTCAGCAAAACAATTACCTTTATCTGACATCACCATCCTATTACGGTCTATACTTTTAGAAAAATTAGACTTTCTCACTCCGGAGCAACACATGAAAAAAGTTATTGCTATGATTAGCTTACCTTTACTACTAGCCGCTTGTCAGAATAGCACCCAAGGGAGTACTGCAAACCACATTATTTCAGAGCAAGATCTGCAACACCATAATTGGCAACTAGTCGAAATTGACGGTGAATCGATTGTTACTCCAAGTAATATGCAGCCTCCGCGTTTAGAAATTGGTGAAAAAATGACGGCTAATGGCAACGCAGGGTGCAACAATTTCTTTGGCCAGGGAGAATTAGACGATAACAAATTCCGTATCATGCAGATGGGGATGACCATGAAAATGTGCATTAACGATGTTATGGGCACCGAAAAGGCAGTATCCCAATCTTTAAGTGATTGGAGTGACATAGAACTTACTAATGACACTATGACACTGTCTAACGATCAACACACATTAACCTTCACTCTGAACGATTGGAAATAAAAATCTTAGCAATGAAAGCCTTACTATCGTTAGTAAGGCTTTTTTATGCGCTACGAATAATATTTAATATTTTTTATTAAACCTGAAAGTATAGACGTCTAGACGTTTACAATCAGTGTATAATCAGTTAATTTATGAGACACATTAATGTAAGAGCATAGCTGATGAAAAATACTAATGATTGAATTAAAACACCTACGAACACTTGCGTCATTACGAGATACCGGGTCACTTACCGCAACAGCAACCTCATTGCACTTAACCCAATCGGCTCTATCGCACCAGATTAAGGATTTAGAATCACGGATCGGTGGGCAGCTGTTTCTAAGAAAAACTCGCCCGGTAAAATTCACCGCTGAAGGACAAATATTTCTTCAATTAGCCGATGAGATACTGCACAAAATTGCCGTAGCCGAAAGTAAGTTATCCAATTTAAAACAAGATGTAGATGGTCGATTACATATGGCTATCGATTGCCATTCTTGTTTTCAGTGGCTAATGCCTGCATTACGCGAATATCAACTCAGCTGGCCTAGTGTTGGCCTAGATTTCATTTCAGGTTTTGACTTTGAACCTATACCTGCTCTAGTCTCTGGAGAACTTGATCTGGTTATTACATCAGATATCGTGCCTCGGTCAGAAGTCCATTACGAAGCATTATTCGACTTTGAAATGTGTTTGGTTACATCAACTCATCACCCTCTAGCCGATAAACAACAAATCCAACCCGAGGATTTTCTTGATCAAACAATGATCACCTACCCTGTTCATAAAAGTCGTTTAGACGCCTATAAACACTTCATGCAACCCGCTGGCGTCGAGCCAATCAAATGGAAGAAAGCGGACAACACATTAATGTTGATTCAAATGGTCTCTGCTGGACTCGGTGTGGCTGTTATTCCTAATTGGGCGATTCATGAATTTTCTAGGCAAGGTTTGATCACTAGTAAACCATTAGGCAATGGTTTATGGCGACGACTATTCGCTGCGACTCGTCACTCTGAACACGACAGGAGTTATTTACAAGCCTTCTTCAATACCGCAAGGCTTCAATGTAAAAGTAATTTAGAAGGGATAAAGATGCCCTAGCAAACTAGCGTCGCATTATTGCCACCTAATCTAAGTTCTAGGTTCTAAGTTCTAACCAACGTTACATGCCACTTACTACTTACTACTTACTACTTACTACTTAGAAAAATAATACTGACAAAAGTAACACTCATGATAGTGGCTGTGACCAAGAGATTAGTGGATATAACTGCACCCCTGCCAATAGTAACAACGTTAAGCTAATCGAAAGCTGAACTTTGTTGACTGTATGTCGAGTAACCAAGTGCCAACACCACACGACACTACCGACAAGTAAACAGGCTAACCCAATTAATATCGTCTGATACAAGCTGTCCATACTTGCCTGCTCTAAACCAATAACGTGTAAAGCAACGACTAGGGCTAAACTCATACTACTGACAATACCGATCACCGGCAAAACTCTGTGAAATGCTTGCAAACGTGAACGGGCGATTAGTAACAGTAGTTGAGCCAAAATAGCCCCTAATAAACTAATGTGTAGCACCCACTCAATAGATGCAAAGACCGTTGGCAATACAGACGCCTGCATTGCTACAAATAAAAATGCTAATAAATCGGCTAAATACAAAACCCATAAAGGACCCTGATTGCGTGTTTTACTTATTTGAACCTTAGAGAAAAAATAAAAAATGGCACAAGCGACAATAAAAGCGCTCATTTTAATTGTAACAATAGATAACCAAAGTACGCCTATTGCAGGTAGTAATTTATGTACTCTACCGCGCTGTCCTGGACAAATTTCACCTTTAACCAATACTAAAGTTAAAACAAGTTGTGCGCCTAGAAGCATTGGAGCCAACAAAGCAAGCAAAGATTCGGTCATAATATATTTCATCATATTGTTCAAATTAATTCAGCCGCGGATGATAACACATAAGCAAGCAACAAAACTCCTAGCCTAGAACAATCGTTCTGATATAATGCCCGCCAGCCAAATCAGAGGTCAAAAAATGCACAGCGTACAACTCAGTAAAGATATTACTCCTATCCACAAACAAAAGCCTTATTGGGCAGAATGTTACGGCACATCACAATTTTTACCTACTAGTAGAAAAGAGATGGATGCACTCGGATGGGATAGCTGTGACATTATTATTGTTACTGGTGATGCCTATGTCGATCACCCTAGTTTTGGCATGGCCATTATTGGACGTTTATTAGAAGCACAAGGTTTTCGAGTTGGCATTATTGCCCAACCAGAGTGGCACAATAAAGACGCGTTTATGGCATTAGGCCAGCCCAATTTATTCTTTGGCATTACTGCTGGTAACATGGATTCGATGATCAATCGATACACCGCTGATCGTAAATTACGCCATGATGATGCTTATACCCCTAACAATGAAGGCGGCAAACGTCCGGATAGAGCCACGCTTGTTTATTCACAGCGATGCCGCGAAGCATATAAAGAAACACCTATTGTATTAGGTGGTATTGAAGCAAGTTTACGCCGTATTGCGCATTATGATTATTGGTCAGACAAAGTTCGTCGTTCCGTATTATTCGATGCCAAAGCCGATATCCTACTATTTGGTAATGCAGAACGCGCATTAGTGGAAGTGGCTCACCGATTAGCTAATGGTGAAACATTACAAGAGATGACCGCTATACGTGGTACAGCCATAAACTTACCTGCTGCTCCAGAACAATACAAAATTGTCGACTCTTCACGCATCGAAAAACCAGGTCGAGCGTTCGTACCAATCAACCCTTATGAAGTCGAAACAAAATGTGACGATATAAAAGAAGAGCAACTTGAAGTAAAAAGCCAACCGATTACCGTTCGCCCTTCTCGACATGATGCAAAAACAACCGCAGTAAGGTTACCGCCTTTTGAAAAATTAAAAAATGATCGCATTCTATATGCTCATGCTAGTCGCATTATGCACTTGGAAACTAACCCTTATTCGGGACGCGCGCTCATTCAAAAACATGGTGATCGTGAACTTTGGGTTAACCAACCGCCAATCCCTCTTACCACAGAGGAAATGGATTATGTTTTTGCCTTACCTTATGCTCGGGTTCCACATCCTATGTACGGAAAGGCTAAAATCCCTGCTTATGACATGATAAAAACCTCGGTAAATATCATGCGAGGCTGTTTTGGTGGTTGCTCATTTTGTTCGATCACTGAACATGAAGGTCGAATTATCCAAAACCGTTCTAAAGAATCGATCCTAACGGAACTAGAAGAAATACGTGATAAAGTCCCTGGTTTTACCGGTACGATTTCTGATCTTGGCGGTCCAACCGCTAACATGTACCGACTAGGCTGTTCCGATCCAAAGGCCGAGAGAAATTGCCGACACCCTTCTTGTGTATTCCCGAAAATATGCAGCAAGTTAGATACTAATCACCAAGAATTGATTGATTTATATCGTTCGGCTCGCAAAGTAGACGGCATTAAAAAAGTAATGATCGCCTCAGGTGTTCGTTATGATTTAGCGATTCAGTCGCCAGAGTATGTGCGAGAATTAGTCACACATCATGTTGGTGGTTATCTGAAAATTGCACCAGAACATACCGAAAAGGGGCCATTAGATAAAATGATGAAACCCGGTATGGGCACATATGATCAGTTTAAAGAGATGTTCTTCAAGTACAGCGCTGAAGCAGGCAAGAAACAGTATCTCATTCCTTACTTTATATCGGCTCATCCTGGTACAGAAGATGAAGATATGCTCAACCTAGCGCTGTGGTTAAAATCGAATGATTTCGAGTGCGACCAAGTACAAAACTTCTACCCTTCTCCTATGTGTAATGCAACGGCGATGTATTACTCTGAAACAAACCCATTGAAACGCGTTAAATATAAGAAGCGCGAAGACGTGCCAGTGGCAAAAGGTGAAAAACAGCGTCGCTTACATAAAGCATTATTGCGCTACCACGATCCTGAAAATTGGCCTTTACTGAGACAAGCGTTAACTGAAATGGGCAAAAAGCATCTTATTGGTGATAAAGAAACCTGTTTGGTTCCAGCAGAAGATGTCGCGAGTAAAACACCAGCTCAGAGACGAGGCTCTGGCCGTCATGGTGCCAAACGATTTGCAACTAAACACACCAAAGGTCAACCGGATATTAGAACGGATAACCAACGTTCTAAACGAACCAATGGTAATAAGCAAAAAGCTAGAAGCTAGAAAAACAACTCTATTAAGTGCTTAGTTTAATGTATATCTAAGCACTTACTTTGCCTTCTTCCCTTAATATCAATTCTTCAATCGATAGTGGCTTATCAAAATAATATCCTTGAACCAAGGAGCAGCCTAGGTCCACAAGTTTATTATATTGTTCTTCTGATTCTACCCCTTCAGCAACAACTTTCATTTCACATGAACGTCCAATAGCTATAATCGCTTTAATCAAGCTAACACTTTGCGGACTTTGAATAACCTTATCAATAAAACACCGATCTATTTTTATCTCAGAAATAGGCAAGTTATTAAGATAACTAAGTGAAGAGTACCCTGTACCAAAATCATCCAATGAAATACCAAAACCTAAGTCGCGTAATGCGTGTAAAATTGGTGATACTTTATTCACATCATTGATCAAAATATTTTCTGTTATTTCTAACGTAAGCCGTTCAATAGCAATACCAACATCATTAACAATCTCGACTAAACTCACAGAAAAACCCGGTTCCATAAGCTGTTTTGGCGAAATATTTATCGACAAATCAATCGCATTTTGACCATTAGGTGAAATGGATAAAATATCTTCACAAGCACGCCTGAATACAAACTGACCTATTTGATTGATGACACCAATACGTTCAGATACTTCTATAAATTTCACCGGAGAAATAACACCAAATCTTCCACTACTCCAGCGAGCTAATGCCTCTACACCAACTAATTGACCAGATTCAACTTCTATTTGTGGTTGATATAAAACGAAAATTTCTTCTTTAGCAACAGCATCACGCAACTCTTCTTCTAACCTATATTCATATTGAATTTGCTCATTAATGCTATCGTCGTAAAACATGACTTTGCCTTTTTGAATCGCCTTCGATTTATACAAAACAATATCTGCTTTACGTATAAGGCTCTCGGCATTATCGCTGTCGGAAGGAAACATACTTACGCCTATACTACAATTTGTAACCAAGACTTTTCCGTTTATAACGAATGGATCATCAAAGACACGACTAATACTATTCAATTTATCCCGAGCTTGTTCCATACCACTCAACTGAGGAAAGCAGAAAATAAATTCATCGCCTCCAAAGCGTGAAATAGTATCTTTAGGCCCTAAAATAGTTTCAAACTTTCGACTAACTATCTCCAACAATTTGTCACCAGAAGCATGACCATATAAATCATTAACTTTCTTAAAGTCATCCAAATCAACAAAAACAACAGCTAATTCAAAGCCATTCTTTTGCGCATACTCTATACCTTGAGAGATTTCGTCAATTAACAACAATCGGTTAGGCAGTCCTGTCAAAGCATCGTGTGTCGCCATATGTTGCATTTTATTTTTAGTATTTTCTAATTCACGAAAGTCGGCATTTATGCGTAATTGGAAATTGTTAAAACGATTGGCAATCATATTGTTTAGCACCAATGATAAAGCAACCGTTAAAGCGGTAAGGATAGAACTCAACGTTAGCATCTTTATAAATTCTTGTTGATTTTGCTCACGCAACAAAGCTTGTTTTTCCGCTAAATATTCTTCAAAATCGTCAAGATAAAATCCCGTTCCTATCACCCAATCCCAACCGTCTATACCTTGTACAAAACTGATTTTCTCACGTTGTTTATTTTCGGTACCTTGGTTTGCATCGGGATAAATAGCAGGAATTTTATAGCTTACAAAACCACCGCCTTGTGCAGCTTTAAGCATCATGTTTTTTCTGTTTAATTGTGTAATAAGCTTAGAGTCGGCAATGTTGGTACCAACAAAGTTTGGCTCGCGGTGAGATAGAACAGTACCATCACCATCTAATAGGAAAATAAAACCTTTATCTTCATAGCCATAATCGGTTACCCAATCAATAATCTCAGCTTGCACATCATGCTCTACGTCGACAACATATTCACCAGTACCAATCATCCAATTGTAAGGTTCAAATAGTTTGCCAAAACCTATTTTTTCAAACTCTTCAGTTTTCGGCTCATCAGGTTTTCGATACCACCAACGATAAAATGCTTCACTGTCTTGCTTTATAAGTTGGATGTGCTGCTGAAGAATATAAGTCCCACGAGTGTCTTTAGCATTCCACGCAGATTTACCTTCAATCTCGGGTTTTAACCCGTGCATAACACTCACACCATCCATTTGAAAGATAAAATAGTAGCCTCTTCCTTCAAAAAAACGGATCGGTCTTAGTGCATCCGATATAAGTTTAATAATTTCATCTTTAGATTTGTCTTGATTATTTAAATAAAGATTATTGGCAATAGCGTACGCTTCATTAACTCTTTGTTTTGCCTGTCGCCTTAATATTTCTCTTGTTTTAGTACTTTGATAATTAATTTCATTAGCGACTAATTCAACATGCTGGCGAATAATATTTTTTTGTCTTTCTATCACCTCATAACGCAAAGATTGTATGCTTTTTTTTGCTTTCACTCGGTTGTCTTGAATAATAACCACATTAATACACATGATAAACAACACAATAAATACCACTGGGGCATAGCGAATTAACCGAAGTAATTTTGTATCATTAATCAATGGCATATATTCTTCATTACCTGAATCTAGTAACCTTTTGATGAGTATAGAACATGCAACCCTATATAAAGAGCTAAATGTAAAATTTTTGCTGATTATTGTATAAATAACGTCTCGATCGCTTCAACACGACGATATTACGCACAAAGTAACAAGTAACACAACCATCAACCGTATAGAGATAACCGTTATCCTTGAAGTTTTTGTGTTGACTGCGTTCATTCACTTAATTTCTTTAGTATTCCACTTAGTAATACGGGCAGAGTTTTTTTCGTTTGAACCGCCTGAACTTAAAAGCAAAGATAGCCTGGTTACTTTGTTTCTAATTTCAAGGATTCTAGAATGACCAACGTATTTCATCGCCACTGTCATGTTGAACTTCCTACTATTGCGTATGGAGAAGGCGTGTATTTATATGATACACAGGGTAAACAATATTTAGATGGATGCGGTGGTGCCGCGGTTTCAAACTTGGGGCATAATCATCAAGCTGTGAAACAAGCCATAATCGATCAACTTGATAAAATCCCTTACGCTCACAGTGCATTTTTTACCAACGAAGCCAGTGAAAATTTAGCCACAACAATTTGCCAATTAGCGCCAAACCCACTGAATTACGTTTATCTCGTCAGTGGTGGCTCGGAAGCCGTTGAGTCAGCGCTAAAAATGGCTCGCCAATATTTTGTCGAACAAGGTAAATCAAGCAAAAACCAATTTATCGCACGTCGTCAAAGCTATCACGGAAATACGTTAGGTGCGTTATCTGTTGGTGGTAATGAATGGCGCAGAGAACCGTTTAAGCCTTTATTAAGTAATGTCCACCATATTTCCCCATGTAATGCTTATAGAGACCAGCAAGCCAACGAATCAGAACACGAATACTCACTTAGAGTCGCCAATGAATTAGAGTATAAAATACTTGAAATTGGTGCGGACAATATCATGGCATTTGTGGCCGAACCGGTAGTAGGCGCAACATCTGGTGCCGTGCCAGCGACACAAGGTTATTTCACCCGTATTCGAGAAATTTGTGATCAATATGATGTGCTACTAATTTTAGACGAAGTGATGTGTGGTATAGGTCGAACAGGTACATTCTTTGCATTTGAACAAGACCATATTGTCCCCGATCTAGTTACAATTGCCAAAGGTTTAGGCGCTGGATACCAGCCAATCGGCGCGGTTGTCGCCAGTGACAAAATTTACAACACAATTGCAAATGGTAGCGGTTTTTTCCAACACGGACATACCTTTATGGGCCATCCAATGGCTTGCGCTTCGGCACTAGCGACCATAAACACTATAGTTGATCAGCAGTTGCTAACGAACGTAGTACAGCTAGGTAAACAACTAAAAGAAAAACTGCAACAAGCATTACTTCCTCTGCCATATATTGGTGATATTCGAGGGCGAGGACTCTTTTTAGCCATCGAGTTAGTTAGTGATAAAACCAGTAAATCACCCTTAGCGAGTTCAACATTGGCACACAAAACTATCAAAAAACTCGCAATGAATAATGGCGTTATGTGTTACCCAATGTCGGGAACTATCGATGGCAAAACAGGCCACCATATTCTACTCGCTCCTCCATTTATCATTACCGAGCAACAACTTGATGAATTGGTATCAAAACTAAAATCATCATTGCAACAGGCGTCATTAACATGGAAATAGATCAAGAGACAAACATCAATAATACGGTCGATAGACATAAAATCGCCATCATAGTGGCTCCAAATGGCGCGAGAAAAAGCAGACTAGACCACCCCGCTGTCCCGATAACCGAACAACAAATTATTCAAGATGTATTAGCTTGTCGAGACGCAGGTGCCGCGATGGTTCACCTGCATGCAAGAGACCACCAAGGGCATCACTCTCTTGCTATAGACGAGAATATTTCTCTCCTGCAAGCGGTCAAATCAGCACTGGGTGACAGCATAATCATTCAGCTCACTACCGAAGCCATTGCTATGTATACGCCAGAACAACAAATGCAATTGATTTATCATGCACAACCCGAAGCCGCATCATTTGCACTAAAAGAACTCATACCGAACGATAGTTACCTATCAAAAGCGCAAACATTTTTCCAATGGGTCGCCGATACAGGTATGATCGCTCAATATATACTGTACAGCTTAGACGATATACAACGATATTTTTCATTGTTAAAACGGGGCATTTTACCTGCTCGGCACCATCATATTTTGTTGGTGTTGGGTCGATACAGTCAATTTTTACAGTCCTCACCCAGAGAATTACTCCCTCTAATTAACAACGAGATACTCACCAGTAAACATAGATGGGCGGTATGCGCATTTGGCGTTCAAGAGCAAAAATGCCTAGTTTCTGCTATGTTATTAGGAGCCGATGTTCGAGTTGGATTTGAAAATAATCACGTAAATAGTCGCGGAAAAATGGCAAAAAATAACGCAGAACAAGTTAATAATATTAGCGATATAGCAGATTTTCTAAATATTTACAGGCATAATGCGTCGAGTTACCGCAAAGCGTTAACCAGTTAGTTGCCGTTTTGGCGACTTATCGATTTAGTAACATGGAAAATAAATACACATAAGAAAGGAACTAATATGTCTCGATTGAAAACCCTGTTGGCAACAACAACAACTACTATGCTGTTAGGCGCATCATTTGCTGCTAGTGCCGCAGACCAGTTCGTTACCATTGGTACTGGTGGGGTAACTGGAGTGTATTATCCGACTGGCGGAGCAATCTGTCGTCTGGTAAATAAAACCAAAAAAGAGCACGGAATACGTTGTTCTGTGGAAAGTACTGGTGGTTCGATCTACAACATCAACACAATACGTGCTGGAGAGCTAGATCTTGGTATCGCCCAATCAGATTGGCAATATCATGCGTACAACGGTACAAGCAAATTTGCCGATCAAGGCGAGTTTAAAGAACTTCGTGCAGTATTCTCTATTCACCCAGAACCCTTCACCGTTGTAGCTCGTGCCGATTCAGGCATCAAAACCTTTAAAGACTTAAAGGGCAAACGAGTAAACATTGGTAACCCAGGTTCAGGCCAACGCGGTACCATAGAAATACTTATGAAGGAATATGGTTGGACCAATGATGACTTTAAACTGGCTTCTGAATTAAAAGCATCAGAGCAGTCTAAAGCACTATGTGACAACAAAATTGACGCTATGGTCTATGTTGTAGGCCATCCAAGTGGTGCAATAAAAGAAGCAACCACATCTTGTGACAGTACTATTGTAGATGTCAGTGGTGCAGAAGTTGATGCACTATTAGCGGAAAACAGCTTCTATCGTACTGCGACAGTACCGGGCGGCATGTACAACGGCAACGACTCAGATGTCATGACATTCGGTGTAGGTGCAACATTTGTTTCTTCAACCTCTGTTCCAGATAATGTTGTTTACGCTATTGTAAAAGCAGTATTTGAAAACTTTGATACGTTTAAGAAACTTCACCCTGCATTCGCAAACTTGAAGAAAGAAGAGATGATCAAAGATGGTCTTTCTGCTCCTCTTCATCCTGGTGCTGTAAAATATTATAAAGAAGCCGGTCTTCTATAATTATCACCAAGACCAGTTGACCTAAGCTCAAAAGTTAATTAATGATCAAAATGTCTAATCAAAATTGGTTAGACATTTTTTATGCCTATTTTTCACCGCTCGTACCCAGTCGATCAATCAACCAAAGGTTAAACTCATATATCTTTCGAGATGCGAGTTTATAATTTGGTATGTGAATATAATAGCCATAATTTGTCGACATACTTAAGCTAAGTGGATTGACTAACTCTCCTTGTTCAAGCGAGTCCTGCACCATAAAATCAGGCAATAACGCGACACCAACGCCCTGTTTTACCGCTTCTAGTGACATATAGAAATGTTCGAATGCCACCTTATGATATTGAGCGGTAAAAACCAGTTGGTGTGCTTGCTTAAACTGTTCCCACAAATGTGGTCGGGTTACATGAGGTATAAAAGTAACATATTTCAGATCGTCAGTAGTGTGTAGTTTTTTTGTTTTTAACAAGTGAGGTGACGCAACTAAAATTAGCCTCTCTTTCTGCAATAAACGAGTATGTTCATAATGCTTAGAAATAGGTAAACAACGAATCATGATTTCTGTATCAGACTCTATTTTCTTGATCGGCCCATCACCTGTTTTAATTCTTAATTGAATATTTTTGTGCGTCTGGTTAAAGACATTTATATTAGGGATCAACCACAAACTAGCAAAAGAAGGCGTAACATTAACGGTTAACACCTCCTCTAATTGTTCGGTTTGAATTAGACTTGCGGTTGCGTACTGAATTATCTCTAATGCTTGGGTAATTTTTGGTAAATACCTTATACCTGCATTGGTTAATTCAACACCATTTAATCCTCTTTGAAATAAAGGTTGACCTAGCTGCTGTTCTAAGGAAGAAATTTGCTTACTTATTGCACCTTGAGTAAGTGACAATTCATTCGCCGCTTTCGAAAAGCTCATATTATTTGCAACAGCAATAAATGTTCTAAGTGCTTTTATTGAAGGTAATTCACTGCCTTTCTGCATAATACTATCTCATCCCGCCAAACACTTTATTATGATTACAATCCAGAATCTAAATATAAACAGGGTAATCTATCAGTCCTTCTTCGCCACCACCAAATAACGTATCCGGATTATGTGCTGCAAGAGGATAATCTTGTTTTATTCTATTTGGTAAATCAGGATTAGCCACAAAAGGACGTCCAAAGCCAATCATATCTGCTAGACCAGTCTCAATCGCCTCAACCGCTCTATCTTTATTATAGCGTCCTGCATAAATTAATGTTCCTTGATAAGCTTCACGCATAGCAAGCTTAAACGCTTCTGGTGTATCAGGCGCGTCATCCCAATCAACTTCTGCAATATGCAAATATACAATCTTATGCTTATTAAGTAACGCCGCTGCAGCAACGTAAGTTTCGGTCGGATTAGCGTCTACCGTGCCATTAAGCGAAGTAAATGGCGCCAGACGAACACCGACTCGTTCCGCCCCAATAGCCTCGACCATTGCGGCAACTACTTCATTTAAAAAGCGCAATCTATTTTCAACACAACCACCGTATTCATCAGTGCGCTTATTCGCTTCAGAATCAATAAATTGGTTCACTAAGTAACCGTTCGCGGCGTGTAATTCAATCCCATCAAATCCCGCCTCTATCGCATTTAAAGCCGCTTGACGATATTCCGCCACAGTATTTTTAATGTCTACTATAGTCATTTCTCTCGGTTCGACCACATCAACAAAACCAGGTTCATCGCTGCCATTATCAATAAATACTTTCACATTCTCTGCTTTTAAAGCAGAAGAGGAGATTGGTTGCTTACCACCAATATTATCAGGGTGCGTCACTCGACCTACATGCCATAGTTGAGCAAAAATAACTCCTTTTTGACCATGCACAGCCTTAGTTACCTTCTTCCAACCCTCAATTTGTTGTGCAGAGTAAATCCCCGGAGTCCAAGCATAGCCTTGTCCTAACGCTGAAATTTGAGTGCCTTCAGCAATAATGAGTCCTGCCGAGGCCCTTTGTGCGTAATATTCTGCCATTATCTCGTTCGCCACGTTACCAGGTTGACTCGCGCGAGATCGAGTCATAGGTGGCATAACGATACGATTTTTTAGACGAAGTTGACCAAGTTGTATTGGTTGGAAAAGCGTGTTATCCAATGTATTTTCCTCTGAGTTCAGACACCAAAATTAATGCAATATCTTACTGGCGATAGCGGCAAGATATTCTATACTAGCCACTATACTCAAAAGTAATTCCAACTAAAAATTATCATAAATTATCTATTCAATAATTTTTTATAATAACGACTCAATAATCTGAAACAAAACCAATTAGATTCTCATCCAGTATGTATTGGAATTACCTGCTGTGGTAAGGTGCGCGCTATTATTCTTAGTCACGGTTTAAGGGTGCAGAGTTTACGCGCAAACATCGACTTGTAAATAACCAAGTATTAACCTGAACCAAGCATCGACTGATGACTAAGTATTAACAAACATGAGGAATTATTTTGACTAATAACGATATTTTACGCCGAATCCGTTACACTTTTGATTTTAAAGATGCACAAATGATCGCAATATTTGCCGCAGCCGATCATACCGTAACCCGTGCTCAGATTAGCAATTGGCTGAAAAAAGATGATGATCCAGACTACAAAAACATGGTGGATAAAGACTTAGCTATCTTTTTAAACGGTTTGATCAATACTAAACGAGGCAAGCGTGACGGTGAACAACCTGCACCAGAAAAGAAACTTTCGAACAATATGATTTTCATGAAGCTGCGAATCGCGCTTAATATGAAATCGGAAGACATTTTGCACACTATGGAGTTAGCCAACTTTATCATGAGCAAACATGAACTAAGCGCTTTCTTCCGCAAGCCAGACAATAAGCATTACCGTGAATGTAAAGACCAAATTTTACGCAATTTCTTAAAAGGCGTTCAGCTTAAACTTCGTCCAGAACAACAAGACTAAGCAAACCGTCTGTTCTATATTCTATAACCATTAATAAGAATCCATCTATGTCATTTCATGAGTTACCGATTAGTGCCACCTTGATATCGTCTCTACCGGCAGAAATACAAACGGCCAAAGAGATACAAAAACGCACTATTCCAGTAATGATGGACAACCAGGATATATTGGCTTTAGCTCAAACAGGCAGCGGTAAAACACTGGCCTATGGGTTGCCACTTATTGAAAAAGCAATGCGGCGCCGCTTTGCTGAACAAGCCATCGTATTAGTTCCAACACGAGAACTTGCGACCCAAATTAGCAATGAACTATCAAGCATATCTCAACAGATAGATGTGCAGGTGATAACGCTTTGCGGTGGAATAGAAATAGAACAGCAGATTACTTTATTGGCTAACAATCCTGCCATTATTGTGGCAACACCCGGACGGTTACTTGAATTGCTCAAACAAAACTTGATCAACGTTCAACAAGTAAAATCGCTGGTACTAGATGAAGTTGACAGATTACTGGACATGGGATTTTGGCCTGACCTAACGGCTATAATTAGTCAGTTGCCGGCTATTAATCAAACTGCTCTTTTTTCAGCTACCATGCCAGAAGCATTGCAGGAAAAAGCCAACAGCCTTTTGTCTGACCCGGTTCAAATTCAAGTGCATGCTATCAATAGTGTTGTCGAACAGATAAAAGAGCGCCTTTATCTGGTCAATAAAGGAAACAAGGCTAAAGTATTAATACACCAAATAAAACAACATCAATGGCAACAAGTATTGGTGTTTATTTCCACACGAGAAAATGCCGATGCGTTGAGTAAAAAGCTGAATAAAGCCGGGATTTCTTGCGCAGCATTACATGGAAATAAGAGTCAGCAACAACGAGATGAAACATTAGATCTATTTAAACAACATAAGCTGATGGTTATAATTGCGACTGACGTACTTGCTCGCGGTTTGCATATTGAACGTTTGCCAGTAGTGGTTAATTTTGACTTACCTGCTAACCCAGAAACCTATGTACACCGAATTGGTCGAACCGCCAGAATGGGTGAGGAAGGCTTAGCTGTTTCTTTAGTTTGCCATAATGAAAACCAACAGTTAGATTCAATTCGTCAATTTACTAAAAGGGAATTAAAGTTAGACCAATTAGAACAATTTCCAGTGACGGATAAACCTTCTTGTGGCGAAAGTGCGCGTAGACCAAGAGATAAACAAGCCAATCGGCGCACTAATAACAAAAAATCGATTAAGGCATTCAAAACCAACAAACAACGCTAAGTCGTATTTATAAGCCCGAACAATTCCTTAATACTCTATTATTCATTTGGCCACAACCAAGCCGCACCTCGTACGCCACTTGAATCCCCATGAATCGCAGCTTTAATAGGGGTATGACATTCGCCACCAAAAGTATAATTAGGCAGAATTCTAGGTACATTTTCATACAATCGTTTTATGTTACATGCACCACCTGCTAACACAACAACGTCCGGATCAAGAAGATTAATGACACTGGCAATAGACTTTGCCAACCTGTGTTCATAAACCTCCAACGTTAGCAGTGCGGTTTTATCGCCTTGATCGGCTAATTCCGAGATCTGTTTACCGTTCAGTAAAGTGCCTGTCCTACGTTGATAATCCGCACACAAACCAGTACCCGACACAAACTGTTCAATACAACCATGTTGCCCACAGTAACATTGTGTCGCATCTCCAATCGCTCGCTCTTCAGCATCTTGCCACGGCAGAGGATTATGTCCCCACTCACCACCAATACCATTACCTCCGGCATGAGGAATGCCGTTAATAACTATACCTGCACCCGCACCAGTGCCTAAAATAAGCGCGAGAACCACTTTATGCCCAGCCCCTGCACCATCAGTCGCTTCTGACACAGCCATACAATTTGCATCATTTGCGACGCGAACTTCTCGCTTGAGTAAAATGGTCAAGTCTACATCAATCGGTTTTCCATTTAACCATATTGAGTTTGCGTTCTTAACTTTCTTTGAATAAGGAGAAATCGTGCCAGGAATACCGATTCCTACACTACCAGTTTGCCCTGTGGCTTTTTCGGCATCTTCTACCAAGCCTTTTATCGCATAAAGTGTATCTTGATAAGACCCTTGCGGTGTATCAACACGTTTTCTAAACAGCTCGTCACCTTGGTCTGACAGCGCAATCACTTCTATTTTGGTTCCACCTAAATCAATTCCTATGCGCATTCAGATTTTCCTTTTTACTGATAAAAAATATAAAACAATAGTTCAAAAAAATATTGTGACGCATTAAACCACTTTAGTCTGTGCGGAGGGTCAAGACATCCAATAAATTTTTATTAATTACAAGGAATATATTCAGTCAAAATAGCGCTGTACAATAACAATGCTCAAACCACGAGTAATTACACTTCATAGTAATAATACTTAACACACTGGTCAGCCAAGATATCTAGTGAATCTAATGCTTTGGATTTCTTTTCTGCACCAAAATGATCAAAGGCGATAGGTATTTCTGTACAACCTAATACAACGCCTTCCGCTCCTCTCGCAATAAGATCATCAAATACAGGTTCCATCATCTCTCTGCCCTGCTCAATCTTTCCCGATTTTACACTATAAATACCTTGCATAACTTGCTGTTGCTGCGGTTCAGTGGGAAGAATAGCAGTCATCGACCGATTTTCAATAGCTCGAGCATAGATACCGGTTTGAATAGTTGCATTGGTCGCCATAACGCCAACTTTGCTCATATGTCTGCGGCTTGCTTCATTCATCACCGCCTCAATAATACTAATAAATGAAACCTTCTCATTAGCACTTAATTTATCTAACCAATAATGTGCCGTATTACAAGGGATCACCACTTTAGTTGCCCCCGATTCTCTCAGAGTCATCAAGTTATTTAACATTTTAGTTAATGGATTTTCTCCATTTTCCATAATATGTTTGGTTCGATCAGGAATAACGGGATCATTCGAAATAATCATAGCCATATGTTCTTGATCTGAACTTGCTGGACTCTTTTCGACAATCCGTCGAACAAAGTCTACGGTCGCCATCGGCCCCATACCACCTAATACACCTAGTTTTTTGTTCATATCCGCTCCTTTTCGTTGATAAATTAGCAAAAATAAATCTTGATAAGAAATGAAATAACTGGCATACCTATGCATATATTGCATAGCCAAGACGAGATAAACCATGCTAAATATCGAAACAAAATGGTTACAGGATTTTTTAAAACTTGCCGAGCTAGGCAATTTTTCTAAAGCCGCAATAGAAAGAAATGTCACTCAATCGACTTTTAGCCGTCGAATTCAAGCATTGGAAAATGCGGTAGGCTGCCAACTGTTTGATAGAGATAAAACTCCCGTTGCACTTACTCAAAGTGGCAAAGAGTTTCGTACTAGCGCCCGGTCTCTGATAATCCAATTGGAATATGAATTAGAACGACTCAATGATTTGTCTATTCTAGGCAACCAAAAAGTTAGTATTGTTGCAGGACATTCTATCGCTACCGATATATTACCGCTGTTTAAGTTCAACCTGTTTGCTGAAGAGCACGACGTTATTCTTGATGTACGCGCTATTGATGTCGATGATGCCGTTAAAATGCTTGAAGACAGTGCTTGTGATATTGTATTAAGCTATCAAAACCCTCAGCTGCTTACCGAACCTTATTTAGCTCATAAACTGGGCGACTCCAAGAATTATTGTGTTAGTGTGTTGGATGATAACCAAGCAAAATACTCATTATCTAAAACTGAAATCACGCCATTTATTATGCATTCTACCTCCAGTTATATGGGCAGGCTCACTCGTCAAACTAGCAACCACTATGCACTTAAACCTATATTCTCCTCTTCAATGACCGATCTAGTGAAGGCGCTTATCTTACAAGGGGAAGGTATCGGTTGGCTTCCGGATTACGCCATAACCGAAGAACTCAAACAAAATAAATTGATTATTCTTGAGCCAGAAAACGCAACGGTTAACACAGAATTATATGCATATCGCTCTCGTACCAAACTACACCCTGCAGGTGAACGGGTTTGGAAGCGAATTTGCGAACACAACACCATATTTATCGCGCAATAAATGCCACGACTCTGGAAACATAAGCTCTATAAACATAAATAGGCAAAGCCATTTTATTCTTGAATGTGCAAGCTGCTATTAATTAAAAGCTGTTATCGGTAATTAAAGGCTTTGTAGGTAATTAAAGACTGTTGTCGGCTAAAAGCTGTTATTGACTAGAAATTACTTTATGATGCTGAATTCTGTAACAAAGCATGTTCAGCGATGTGAAAATGAAATTATCTGACAGCCCTACTACTCAACATACCTTCAACAATATCTCTTTTTATTTAAAGAGAGACGATTTATTACACCCTCAATTTTCAGGCAACAAAGCCCGAAAATTTATGTCATTACTGACAGATGAATTGCCCCAAGTTGAGCAGCTAGTCTGTTACGGTTCGATTCAAGCCAACTCTTTGTATTCTCTAGCAGCACTTTGCGCAATAAGAAAATGGAAACTCACTTTTATCGTTGACCATATTCCCAAGTACGTAAAACAAAAGCCTAGTGGTAATTATCGAGGTGCTTCGGAACTAGGGGTAAATATTATCGATCTATCACAAGTAAAAAATCGTAATGGACGGCATGCAAGTCAATATATTCACGATAATTATAGTAATAGACCGGACACACTTATCGTACCAGAAGGTGGGCGCTCGCCAATCGCAGAACAAGGCGTAAAACAACTTGCTCAAGAAATCATACAATGGACACTTGTTCAGCCGAAACAAGAGTGGGTTGTAGCACTGCCATCAGGCACTGGTACCACATCACTTTATCTGCAAAAACATTTACAACCAGCCGGAATAGAGGTTATAACTTGTGCCTGTGTTGGTGATCAAGACTACTTAATTGAACAATTTGCAGAAGTAGATAAAAATGCACCTCATCCCACTATTCTTGCTAGCGACAAAAAACATCATTTTGGGCGGTTAAACATAGATGAATATCAACTATGGCAAGCGTTAGAAATACAGACCCAAGTTGAATTCGACCTACTATACGATCCGTTCATGTGGCAATGTTTACTTACTTGGATACCAAATAACCCAAGTAAAACCTTGCTGTATATACACCAAGGTGGGATCTTAGGTAACGAAAGCATGGTAGGCCGCTACCGATATTGGTTAGATAAGTAGAGAATAAACGAGTGAGTAGTAAATGGTTAGCTAGTTACAGCACGAATCAGTGAGTAACGCCTGAAGGATTAACGCCAAACTCAGCTTGTTTGAATACTTTATCAAATCGTTTCGGCGTTTTATTAGCTTGGCAGTTATCAGCACTGGTTCTCTTTTCGTTCAATACAATACTGCGCTCGTGTTCCTTTGATGAACGAATAAACTCGGGGTCATTCATTGCTTGTTTTCTTAGTTTATTTACGCGTTCTATTGTGTCGGCTAACATATTTTTCTCCTTTACAATAAATACTGTACATATACACAGTACTTTGTAGTGAGTTATTAGTCAACTTTATTTATTCTATAAATCTATAAACCTGTACTCTATCAATCGGTACTTGATAACCAGTTACTCTACAAGTCGATAGTAAATAGACCACCCGATTGAGGCACATCACGTAACTCTTGTTCGGTTAAGCCTTGCCGAGAAGAAGTAATAAACAGTGTATTTAAATCATTGCCACCTATCGCAACGCAGGTTGGATTCTTTACTGGCACTTCAATTATGCGATCAATTTTGCCATTGTTTGGATCGATTCGAATAACGGCACTTCCTCCCCACACTGCATTCCAAATATAGCCGTCTTGGTCTACTGTCGACCCGTCTGGAAGAGAGAATCGACCAACACCGGTATAAATAACACGTCCTTTAGATAACTTGGAACAGGTTGGTGAATAGTCATAAGCAATGATGTTATGTTTTGGTGTATCGGCAAAATACAGTGTTTTACCATCTGGAGAGAAACAAATACTATTTGCACAGACAACATCTTTTATTAATGTGTGAACGCTTAAATCTTGGTCGATTTTAATCACTGACGAGCAATAATTATCATCGTCTGACTCGTTTACGCCACCAATAATAAAGTTACCATTTAGATCGGGTTTGCCATCATTTAAACGGCTAAAAGGGTTCTCTGGTTCAAAATCGAATAATTTTTCTATGTGATTGGATTCTAGATCAATGACAGCAACATACTGATCAAATCCTGCGAGCAACGTGCCATCCGCTTTAAGCATAAATGCACATAAGCGATTGGGCATTTTATAGGTCTGATAGGATTGATTTTGTACACTGTACGTCCACAGAGTACATCCTTCTATATCGGTCCAAAGCACTTGTTGGCTTTGATTACACCAAACAATGCCCTCGCCGTGCGCATTTTTACAATCGATCAATAACTTTGCTGCTTCCATTACTAGCCTTTAATAGCTGATATAAATATTGATGGCCTACTGCACTTCTTCCCACTCTCTGGGCGACACCCAATTATTTGCCCATTCGGGTACTTGGTCATGTGGCATTGGCCTAGCGATGCCGTATCCTTGAGCAACTTGATAACCCATAATTTTAAGCCTACGCCCATGCTCTATGCTTTCTACACCTTCAGCAACCGATGTCATGTTAAATGCACGACAAAAGCCCAATATACCTTGCAATATACTCAAGTCAGTTTTACTGGTTAGCATATTAATGACAAAGCTTCTATCCACTTTTAAAGAGTTAACTGGCAACTGTTGTAAATAAGTTAACGATGAATAGCCCGTTCCAAAATCATCTAAAGAAAAGCAAATTCCCAGTTCTTTACATGACCGTATTGTATCAGCAACTTCAGTAAGATTATCCAAAGCGTTGGTTTCTACAATTTCTATTTCAATAAGCGATGGAGGCAGAGCTGGGTATTGATATAATTTGTGTTTCAATAAATCAGCAATATTTTTCTGTCTAAAGTAGGCATGGCTGACATTGATACTCACGGGAATGGTTAAACCGAGTTCAAACCAGGTATTTACTTGTTTCAACGCTCTATCTATAACCCAATCATCCAATGTTTTAATTAAGTTATACCGCTCTACATCAGGAAGAAATAAGTTAGGCGCCATCACACCTTTCTTTGGATGATTCCAGCGAATTAACGCTTCGAGACCCACAATGCTTCCATCAACCAAACTCACTTTAGGCTGATAATAAAGCATAAATTCATTACAAGAAAAGGCATTTAGTAATTCGTTAAACTGGCTAGAGTTTTCTAAATTCGGTTCGTAACCGTTAAAATGACGTATTTGGTTTGCCCCATAACTTTTCGCGATATACAAAGCTTGCTCAGATTGACGCATCAAATGCTCTGGTTCTATGCTATTAGTTTGCGGATAACTGGTCAGGCCGGCACAAGCAGTAAGTACTATTTGATGGTTATTAATTTCTATCGGTTCTGAAATAGACTCTAAAACACGTTTGGGTTCATGCTGTGAGTTTGATTCAGACTCAAACAATAAATAGAACTCATCACCCCCCAATCTGGCAATAACGCTATCTTTATTCATTACTGTTTTGGTTCTATTAATGATCGTTTTAAGCACTAAATCACCAAAATCGTGACCATATTTTTTGTTAATTTGACTAAAATTGTCCATATCAAAAAATACCACAAAGAGCGTATTATTGTTTCGTTCACTCTTGCACATAGCTTGGGTTAATCGTTCTATAAACACCAAACGATTTGGAACACCAGTTAACGTGTCATAAAATGCAGACTGTTCTAATAACCTTTCATGTCTCTTTTGCGCGGTAATATCTACAGAGACACCACACAAAGCGTAGGCGTTAGAATTGTCATCAACCAACACCGTTTTTGTGGTAGTGATTTCTTGTAACGATTGCGACTCTTCACGCCAAAAACTCTCGTTTTGGCTATATTTATGCTTGTACTTTAAAACTCTTTGATCGACCTGTTCGATTCTTTTAGCGGTTTGTTCATCGAATAAATCATAATCACTCTTACCCAACATCTCATCAAATGATAATCCAAACTGTTCTCTTGCTGATTTATTCGCAAATAAGTATTTACCAGATATATCTTTTAAGTACACAAAGGCATCAATGCTGTCTAAAATAATTCGCAGCTTTTTTTCACTTGCTTTGGTCTGCTTGTTGGTTTTATATCGAACAAAACCATGCACAATAAGCAGCACTACGGTAAGTAAAAGAAGACCGATAATCTCTGAGTTATAACGTTCAAAAACACTGGTTTTTTTAAACAGAACTATCGACCCATCAGGTAAACGAGAGGAATTCACCTTATAACGTTGTAACTGCCTAGAATCAAAAACAGGTAAGCTAGGGCTAGAATCCATTACAGGTATGTTTTGTTTTTCCTCACTTTGAAGATAACGCAATATGATTTTTCCGGCTTCAACGCCTTGTTGTTCATGATCAATAATCACACCACCTAATATGCCTTGACCAATACCATGTTGATATGGATGAAAAATAGCAGCGTCAGTATTTTCTAATATCAGCTCCAGAGATTCATCAAAAGTTACATTCACATTGTCTTTATCTCGAAAAGCAGAAAGCAACAAAAGGCTACTAGAATCAGGTTCAATAACATTAAGCGCTTGGATAAATTCATCCCAACTCATTGCTGCCAAGTCTAATAGATGCCAGTGTATTGACGGATAATCATTCGCCAATGCTGCCCATTTATCTATATCTACTTTTCCGGTCGTTGTACCATCACCGATAACGTAAATATCGGTCTTATTAGGAAATATGGATTGTACGGCAGCAATATTTTTAGTAATAGAAGTAGACTCAACCACACCACTAACTAATGGGTCATCATTTTGCGCATTGGCTAATTCAAGATCATTCACCCCTAAAAACGTAATAGGGATAGTCGGAAATAATTGTTTTCTATAAGCCAGAGCAAAATCTAATGCATTATCATCTGAGGTTATAACATAGTCATATTGAGAGCGATGAGATAGCTTATAACTCAAAGAACGATAAAAGTTATTGATGCTGGTATCGTCATACCATGACTTGCTATCCATATATTCGATATCAATATCGATAGGTGCACCATCAAGACCAGAAAGTAAGCCTTGATATATTTGATGTGTTGTTGCGAATGTCGGATGGTAAGAATAAATAAGCAAAACGCGTTTTTTCTCTACCTCAAAAGCATGAGTTAGCGACGACGCAAGAAGCAGGCAGATAGCCAATGTTAAAAGCAGTATAGAGCTTTTAAGTGAGGAAGTATTCCCAACAGATTTCATTATTCGCCCTATAAAGTTCAGCTTTTTACACTATAACATACCGTTAATAATTTAACGAAATAGTAACAGTTGCAATCCAGTAATAATACTCTCCAAAGGAGTTAATCACACAAGACTTTGACTTACACCTTTAGTTTCGAGTTTTGGAGGACAAAAGTTTAAGTACCAAAACCATCGTAGCAAGAATACCGGTAATGGTGTTAGCAACAACGAGTGGCCAATCGTTATTAATCAGCCCGTAAACAAGCCAACACAATACACCAACAACAAACATGGCGTACATTCCGGTGGAAATTCCATCAACATTTTTAGTTTTGAGGATTGAAATCACTTGAGGAACAAAAGAAAACGTTGTACAAAATGCCGCCAAATAACCTAAATATTCATTCATTAAAAGTTCCAGTAGATTGATAAATAATAACACCAGCCGCATTGTATCAATTAATTTTGAATTCGTTTATGAAATTAACTAATGCAATTAATGAAATGGCTACATCTTCAACATTTACCGATTCTCTGGGGTTATGACTTATCCCTTCTTTGCAACGTACAAACAACATTGTGGTAGCAACAAAATCGGCAAACACCATGGCATCATGTCCAGCTCCAGAGGTTAACGTGAGTGGCGTACCAGTCAATCCACCAACAACCTGAGCCATAGCATGGGTTAACTTAGGATCACAATAAACCGCCTGAGCAGTATGTGTTTCTTCAATCGTAACGTTTAAGCCATCTCTGTCCGCTAGGGTATGTAGTTGCGAAAAAGAAACGTCCAGCAGCAAATCTCGCGCGTCATCATTTAAGCTTCTCACATCAAGAGACAAGTTAACTTGTCCTGGAATCACATTTACGCCACCAGGCAATACTTCCAACTTGCCTACCGTAGCAAGTACAAGATGATCTAAATCGGTAGTTAGTTTTGCCGATCGGTTTAACTCAGCGATCCACTCACTAGCGATAACTAACGGATCTTGACGCGATCTCATCGGAACGGTTCCGGCGTGTCCTGCTTTACCTTCTATCGAAATAGCGAATCGTCGCGCGCCAGAAATGCCATTTACCGCCGAAATTGCTAAACCTCTCTCTTCTAATACTGGGCCTTGTTCTATATGCAACTCTACATACGCGAGCACATCATTGCTGTTTATTTTAGCTTCGGCTACTTTGGATATATCCAGAGAAAAATCACGCATCGCTTGCGCTAAACTGATCCCATTTTCATCGGTTAGCGCATGCCACTGACTATTCCATTTGCCAGTAATTGCTGAGCTACCAAGCAGCGTGGCACCAAAGCGCGTACCTTCTTCATCACCAAAACCAACAAGATCAAGGTTAAACTCGAAGCTTATATCGTTATCGGCAAAATATTTCATCAGTACCAATGGAGCTACCACGCCTAAAATACCATCGTATTTTCCTCCATTTGGAACCGTGTCAGTGTGGGAGCCTAAAATAACACGTTGGTCAGTGACTTTGTTGGCTGGCAATCTTACCCATTGATTACCGGCTTGATCTTGCCAACTTAATAAACCGCTCTGTTTGGCCCAATCAAATATTTGTTGATTAGCTTGCTTATGCTCAACGGTTAAATAGCGCCGGTCCATAATCCCTGCAGTTTGCGTATATTCAGCCAAAGTTTCACAATGTTGCATTACTGTGTCGGCAAGTTTATCAGCTAACTTTGTATCCATAATTTAGTTCCCTGATTGGTACTGTTCCATAGCAGAATAATACGCAGCACCTTGTTTTATCGAACCACCAGCTTGAACCAACAATGCCTCTAGCGCGACCAATGTTAATAATACTGTATCCAATCTTGCGTTGTAGCCCATCGTTCCTATGCGCCAGACCTTGCCATGCAGTGGCCCAAAAGAGGTACCTATTTCAATATTAAATTGCTCCAACATTGCTGTGCGAATCGCGTCACCATCGACATAAGAAGGAATAACAACACCGACCACGTTATTCATTTTATGCGCGAGATCTCCAAATAAAGTCAGTCCCATTGCACGTAGCCCTGCGACTAAAGCGTCACCTGCTTTTTTATGTCTAGCGATAACGTTATCTAACCCTTCTTGTAGGTTAATTTGTGCACATTCGCGAGCAGCAAACAACATACTGGTCGCTTCAGTATGATGATTAAGACGCTCTTCTCCCCAATAATCTAGAATCATACCCAGATCAAAGTAATTTGAACGGATGCGACTCAGTTGCCCTGATTGATGACTATCGGTACGAATGCCTGCTTCAACATGTTTACGTTGTCGAATACGCTCGACCGCTTTTTCACTTAGAGTCACCGGAGCCGTTCCCGACGGGCCGCCTAAGCACTTTTGCAAGCCAACCGATACCGCATCTAATTGCCATTCATCTGTTTCAAAGGCGTTACCTACAATTGAAGCGGTTCCATCACTGTAGAAAAGTACACCATGTTTTTTACACAATTCGCCAGCACCTGCAAGCGGTTGCAACATGGTAGTCGATGTATCACCTTGAACCAAAGCGAGTACTTTAGGTTTATGGCGGATAATTTGTTGCTCTAGCATAGAGTCGGTCACTACAGTTCCCCACTCTACTTCAAACTTAATTACCTCTGCTCCAGCTCGTTCGGAGATTTCTGCAAGCAGGTGCCCGAATCGTCCAAAAACAGGGACTAAAACCTTATCACCAGGTTCAATCAAAGACACCAATACCGCTTCTATCCCTGCTCTTGCCGTACCGTCAATAAGCACTGTTGCTTGATTGTTGGTCTTAAAAATTTCTCGATATAGCGCCATGGTTTGATTCATATATCCAGTCATAACCGGATCATATTGACCAATCAATTGATTACTCATCGCCTGTAATACACGTGGGTAGACCGTAATCGGTCCTGGTCCCATTAAAATACGTGGCGGCGGCGAAAGTCTTTCAAATAAATCCATTTGTTCATTCCTTGAAATTGTTGCTGTCATTTTAAAATCATGCTGATGATTAAAAGCGTTAAAAGTGGATACAGAACGACTAAAAGCTCTGTAGCAACATGCGAAGTCCGGTAAAGATTAAAACCAAGGCAAATACTTTCTTCAGCTTCACACTATCTAATTTCTTACCTAAACTTGCACCTATTGGTGAAAAGAACACCGTTAATGGCACAATAAAAACAAATCCTGCCCAGTTAACCAAACCAAAATTACCAAAAGGGGCGTCACTTGGTGTTGTGCCAACTAATAACATGGTCGCTACGCCCGGTAGCGCAATTAATAACCCAACTGCGGCGGCAGTACCAACGGCTCTGTGGGTTGGATAGTTAAATGCAGACAGTGTGGGTACGGTAAGTGTTCCTCCACCAATACCAACCATGACACTCAAACAACCGATGCACGAGCCAATCACGCCTTGACCGGCTTTATTAGGTAACGATTGTGCTAAAGGTGCAGCATTGGCGCGTAGCAGCATATTCAAAGCTGATAATGTCGCCACAATACCAAACAACGCAGTAAGCCATGGACCACCAACGCTGGTGGCAAACAAACTACCCGCGATAACGCCTATGACAATAAATGGTGCTAGCCATTTAAGCAGCTGCCAATCCACATTGCCGTTCTTATGATGCGCTCTGATTGAGCTAACTGATGTAGGAACAATAGTGGCGAGTGATGTTGCGGTGGCAATCAACATCGCGGAAGTAGCACTCACCTCAAAACTCTGAAACAGATAATAAAGTACTGGAACAATGACAATCCCACCGCCAACGCCTAATAGTCCTGCCAACAACCCAGCAACCACTCCTGTTGCCAGAAGTGCTAAAATTACTGGTAACACTTGCATAAATTCGTTCATTTGTTATTTCGTTCCTTCACTGAAAATTAAATATTTATTTTTGAATACGATTGATCCAATTAATTATTTTCTTTTTAACTGATTGTTTTGTTTTCTATTTTCTATTTTCTATTAACAACGTTTCTATTAACAACGGTTGTAGTTAACGACAATTGTAATTAACGATGATTGTAATTAACGACCGCTTTCATTAACGATGGCTTCACCATCACTGCGTGGATCTGATGCAGCGCTGGTTATTGATTTGGAAACATGAATCGCACCGGCATGGCCAAAAAACTCAGCAAAATCTGCCGCAGACACAACATCGTGTCCTCTGTCTTGTAACGATATCGCGAACTTATTAAACAAGGTTTCTTCTAACTTCAAATTTTCGCTCGCTTTGCCCCAAGTTTTACCCAGTAACCAACGAGGAGCGCGAATGGCGTTACTAATGGTTTGTTTTTGGACTAGATAACGCCACACTATAGCGGCTTGAGTTTGAGGTTGCCCTTCTCCTCCCATCGTGCCATAAATAAATCGAGAGCCATCTTTTAGCAGCGCCAATGGTGGATTAAGTGTATGCATTGGTTGCTGTCCAGGCCGAATATAATTCGCATGAGTTGGATCGGTACTAAAACCTAAACAACGATTGTTCCAAACCACTCCAGTCTCAGGGTTCACTACGCCAGAGCCAAATTCCCAGTAAATACTTTGAATATAACTCACTGCCAAACCTTCAGAATCGACAACACCCATCCAAACGGTATCGCCTGTTGGTCCAGGATTCGGCCAAGCTTTAGCTTTATCAGAAATGGTTTCGCTTTGCGCTTTTATTGCACTTGCAGTCAAACGCTGTTGCATTTCTGCATCAAGCGAAGCGTGATCACTCAAATGACAATTACGCCAATTGAAAGCTACTTTTACCGATTCCACCAAATAGTGGAGCAACTCTTCTTCACCCTGTTCACTGTTCCAATACTGCTCATCTTGTGCTCTTTGACTCACATAATGATCCAGCAAGGCTAAAATATTCAACGATGCCCCACCTTGTGTTGGCACCCCAAAGTTATAGAAATCGCCCCATTGCGTACTGGCTTTTAAAGGCGTGGTCACTTTGGCCATGGAACTGGCGATATCCTCTAAACAAATCGGGCTGCCCTTTTTTTGTAAATATTGCGCATTCTGTTCAGCTAACGTGCCTTGATACCAATCTTGTAGGCCCGCTTTCGCTAAGCGTTGATAAGTATGCGCTAACGCAGGTAAACGTATTGTATCGCCTACTGCATGAGCTTTACCTTGTTTCAAAAACACCGATGAAAAATCATCGTCATCAATCTCTTGCAACAACTTTATCTGCGCATCATGCAGTGTTTGAGTCACTTCAATACCGTTTTGAGCAAATTCGATAGCGGATTGAAATAAATCATCTAAACCCAGGTTGCCCGGATAAAGTGACAACGCCTTATCCCAACCCGCCACAGCGCCCGCGGTAGTTAAAGCAACTTTCGCACCTCGCGAATGGTGACCAAATTCGGCATGAGTTAGGTCGTTTGCACACTGACCTGCCGCATTTATGGCAATAGGATCTTCTCCCGGTTTATGAATCAACCAAAACCCATCGCCACCTAAACTGGTCATGTGTGGATAAACCACCGTCAAGGAACTCGCCATCGCAACGCATGCTTCAACCGCATTGCCACCTTGTTGTAAAATGCGCTCACCTGCTTGTGCAGCAAGATAATGTGGCGCGGTAACCGCGGCCTTATATGACATTGTTCATTCCTTTTTGTTGGCAAAGCATCCTATCTATCTACTAAATCGACTTACCGATTAATAAGATGTTGCTTACTAAAATAAATCACCGATAAATCCGTATTCTCTTTACCTAACAAACTCACTCCAACGGGTAGGTTATCGATTTCAAATAAAGGGATTTGTAACTGCGGCCAACCACTTAATCCGGCAATAGAAGTTAAACCTAATAGAATTTGTCGCTCTTTATCTACTTGCTCGCCCTTCGACGTGATCAAAGGGGCAACACTAGGAACCGTTGGCATTAATAAAATACAACCATCAGGTAACCAAGTTGATTTCCCATCCTGCCATTGTTGCAATAACGCCTCGGCTTGCAATTTGTCTTCAACGGTTAAACTTTTTCCCCAGATTAATCTCTGTTGAATATCCGCAGCAAAGTCGTCTAAATGGTTAGCTAGCCAATCACCATGATGCTGCCAAATTGAATCGGCTTGCAGTACCGAAAAACAAAAACGTCTTTCTTCAGCATTCAGCGGCGGTTCATCTAAACGAGTGGTATGGCCAGAAAACTGCTCAAAAATTTGCAGCGCTTTGTGTTTGAGTTGCTCATTCACGCCTTCCCATAACGCTTCACACCAGGCCATACTATTAATTGGTTCAACTTTCTTTTGTCCCAGTAAAGTTTGCATACCTAACTCTAACGTAGACAAATCTTGCGTCATCAACCCAGCGGTATCAAATCGAGGCGCCAATGGAACTAAACCTTGTGCTGGCACGGCATTGTAAGTTGGTCGCATGCCAAATAAACCACAGTAACTCGCGGGCACACGAATAGAGCCACCAGTATCCGTTGCTAAGCCTAAATCAGCTTCATTCAAGGCAACTGACAACGCCGCCCCCGAGCTAGAGCCTCCGCTGCTTCTATTTGAATCGTAAGGATTAATTGAAACACCATAATGGCTATTATTACCGGCTAAAGAATAAGCCAGTTCATCAAGCTGAGTTTTATAAGTTAACTGAGCACCCTGCTCTAACAATAGTTGAACAGCTTGCGCATTATCGGTTTCTTCTTGTGCTGAAGATAGCCAAACAGGCAAACCAGCGCCTGTTTTATACCCTTTTATAGCAAATAAATCTTTTACCGATAAACGTAATGAGGATAACGTATCACCACTGATATCTTGCGTACTTAAATTAGCCGCAGATATATCTGTAAAATTATGTTGCTGAACATAACAATTAGAACCAACAGTTGAGCATGCCTCACTGGGCCTATTTGTTAGCTTTTCATGGTGTTCGAGCGCTTTATTACCTGACTGATTATTCGTTAACCAATGTTCCGCTATTTGTTCACGAGTGGCGTACCACACATCGGAAAATTGCTTGGTATAATTGAGAAAACGTCTCAATGCAGCAAGACGAGCAGGTCGACCGACAATGCGACAATGCAAGCCAATACTGAGCATTTTAGGCGTACAATCACCTTCTAAATAGAGCTCATCGAACGCATCTTTAAGGTATTGATAAAACTGGTCACCACTATTAAAGCCTTGTGGGGTAGCAAAACGCATATCATTAGTGTCTAAAGTATAAGGCACGACTAACAACGGCTTACTATAATTATTGTCCCAATAAGGTAAATCATCCGCGTAGCTATCGGCACAATAAAGAATATCATCTCGCTCAGCGATAAGAGCCAACGTGTGTGGACTGGTTCTTCCTGTGTACCACCCTTTAGGCTTGCTACCGGTCACTTTTTGATGAATTGCAATGGCTTCCTCGATATGAGCTTTTTCTTGTTCTACGGTAAAATCTTGGTAATGAATCCAACGCAAGCCATGACACGCAATTTCCCAACCAGATTGCTGCATTGCTTTAACGGCATCAGGGTTTTTTTCCAACGCTTTGGCAACACCAAAAACCGTTACAGGGACATTATGTTGATTGAACAATCGATGTAAACGCCAGAAACCGGCACGGCTACCATATTCGTAAATCGACTCCATACTAAGGTGCCTGTCCCGATAAGAATCAGCACCAACTATTTCAGAAAGAAACTGTTCTGACCCTTCATCACCATGCAACACACAGTTTTCGGCACCTTCTTCATAGTTAATCACGAATTGCAGTGCGATCTTAGCCTTATTTGGCCAATTAGCATGAGGGGGACATTCCCCATACCCAATCAAATCCCTTGGATAATTGTCAGTCATAACCTTTCCTTGTCCTGTCTTTAACGCACATCCTGATGAGCTTTACGGCCTACTTTGTAAAACTTCTGCTTAATCTGAAAACAAGATGTTAATGGTAGACATAATAAATGTTAAGCAATTTTCTGACCAAGTGTTCAGTTTTTTATAAAGCCATTGCGGCTAGGATAAAAAACACTCTATTTTAGTGACAGAAAATCAACTCAAACCTAAACCTTTTAATACGATATCCACGGTGAATTTTTCCGCTTCTGAATATTCATCATCGCTTAATGGCCTTCCTTGGATCAGTTCAATTTCTCGATCAAAATCGGCATAAAACTGGGTGCTTCCCCAAATAAGAAACAGTAAATAAAGCGGGTTAATCTTGCCAATCACCCCATCATCTACCCATTCCTGAATAATATTCGATTTGTGCTTTGACCACTCAATCATGGGCTGCTCTATCACATCCCGAATGTTTGGTGCGCCTTGAATAATTTCCATTGCGAAAATCTTTGAACGTAGAGGATGACTGCGGCTGTAACGCATTTTTTCGATAATATAATCCCGAATAACATCACTTGGCGGCTTTTCATCACCGTCTGCTGAAAACCCTTCATTCCACATTTCTAAAATATCAGTAAGCAGCGCTTTATACAGACCTGTTTTTGATTTGAAATAATAAAGAATATTTGCTTTGGGCAATTGTACGCTATCTGCAATGGCTTGAACTGAGGTTCCTTTGTAACCATGTTTGGCAAATTCTTGTTCAGCAGCCTGCAATATTCGCTGTTTATTCTTCGCTCGAATAGATCCGCCTTTTACTAGTGTATTTGATTCACTTTTACTATCAGACATATTTTTTCCGTTAGCCGTTAAAGTTATTAATAGTTACAAAAAATCGACTCTTAGTTATGTAATGACACGTCAACTCACTTATTTTATGCCTCATTTTGGTGCTTTCGCACCAAAAGTGACATCGATTATCGTGCGTTTTCTCTACAATTCCTTAACAATTACTAAGATTACTGATGAGTTGAACAATTGGTCAGGTTATTGCATGAACCATTCCAATTATCGGTAAGGAACCATCTCACCATGACCAATGGACATTTATTAGAACTTTGGAATGTTAGTAAATTTTTTCCAGGGGTAATAGCAAACAATAACGTTAATATGAGCTTAGAAAAAGGCGAAATACTTGCTCTTCTCGGAGAAAATGGAGCCGGAAAATCGACACTAGTAAAAATGATTTACGGTGTTAATAAGCCCGACACTGGGTCGATTATGTGGAAAAACCATGAAGTTGACATTCGCTCACCAAACCAAGCGAGATCCATGGGTATTGGCATGGTTTTTCAGCATTTTTCAGTGTTCGAAACACTCACCGTATTAGAAAATATAGAGCTGGGTTTAGATAAAGAATTTTTAGCTACGCTTGATAACCTAAAACAACGGGTGATCGAAATTAGCGAAAAATATGATCTACATGTAGAACCCGATCGTTATGTGCACAGCTTAAGTATTGGGGAGAGACAACGTTTAGAAATATTGCGCTGCCTCATCCAAGACGTCGAGTTACTGATTCTAGATGAGCCAACATCGGTATTAACGCCACAAGAAGTTGCCGGTCTTTTTAGGGTACTTAAAAAACTAACAAGCGAAGGTTGTAGCATTCTCTTTATTAGTCACAAATTAAAAGAAGTGACCGAACTGTGCGATAGAGCCATTATTCTACGTGGTGGCGAAGTCAGCGGCGAATGTATTCCTGCCAATGAAACGCCAGAGACCATTGCCAGAATGATGGTTGGCAGTGAAGCAGAGTTATCAGAAAGTTATCCGAAAAACCTAACCGAGAACGTAATATTCCAAACCGTCGACCTTACATTGCCACCACTGCATCCGTTTGGTTGCGGGTTAAATAAGGTTAATTTAAAACTAAGAGCAGGTGAAATTCTGGGTGTTGCTGGCGTTGCTGGTAACGGCCAAGAAGACCTACTGGAAGCGATTAGTGGTGAAGATTGCCGTGCCGATAGCGCCAGTATTTTGTTATCAAACAAAGCCGTTGGCCGTGCGGATGCAGGTGAACGACGTAAGTTAGGTATGGCATATGTGCCGACCGATCGACTAGGGCAAGGCGCTGTACCTGAAATGAGTTTAACGGATAATACCTTATTAACAAACAGCGAAAAATTGGTGAAAAATGGTTTTATCCTAAAACAAAAACTGACCGAACTGGCGGATAAAATCATCAGCGTAAATAAAGTGAAATGTCGTGATAGGCATGCACAAGCGAAAAGTTTATCGGGTGGTAATCTGCAAAAATTCATTATTGGTCGCGAAGTCGATCAAAGCCCAAGCATACTTATCTGCGCCCATCCTACTTGGGGTGTAGATATTGGCGCGGCCAGTGCCATCCATCGACAATTAATTGCTTTAAGAGATCAAGGTGCCGCAATTTTAGTTGTGTCGGAAGACATCGATGAATTGTTTGTTATTTGTGACCGAATCACCGCCTTATATGAAGGTGCACTCGCCCCAACCGTCGAAACAAGCAAAACCAACATAGAACAGATAGGACAATGGATTGCGGGCAGTTTTATCCATCATGACCAAGCACAAGCACAGGAGAGTTCCAATGCTTAAAGTGGAACCAAGAATTGAAAGCTCTAAACTCATGGCATGGCTTTCGCCAATCATTGCTATCTTGCTAACTATGATTGTTTCAGGATTAATGTTTGTTTCGCTAGACGTGAACCCAGCCAAGGCATTTAACGTTTTTGTTATTTCACCGTTAAGCGATAGCTATAATTTAGGTGAATTAATGGTTAAATCCACTCCGCTCATGTTATGTGCGGTTGGTTTGGCATTATGTTATCGCGCTAATATCTGGAACATTGGCGCAGAGGGACAATTACTTATTGGCGCAGTGGCCAGTAGTGCCATAGCAGTGCAAATGGGGGACGATGCAGGTGTCGGCTCACTAGTATTAGTACTGGTTGTCGGCATTATTAGTGGCATGCTTTGGGCCGCCATTCCAACATTATTAGAGCGCGTATTTAGCACCAATCTTATTTTAACCACTATCATGCTTAACTACGTTGGCTTATACACTTTACTATGGGCGGTGCATGGTCCATTAGCCGATCCACAAGGATTCGGATTTCCCGAATCAGTGATCTTTGTTGATGGTGTGCTGTTACCGGTTATTCAACAAGACGGCCGAGCCTCAATTTCAATTATTATCGCCATTATTGTCGCACTCTTATCTGGACTGATGCTTTATAAAACACTCCCTGGCTTTAAGTTACGTGTGTTTGGTGAAGATAAATCCGCTGCTAAATATGCAGGGTTTAGCAGCAACAAAGTAGTTTGGGGTGTGATGTTATTTGCTGGCGCATTGGCTGGTTTTGCCGGAGCATCTGAAGTCACCGGTCCGATAGGACAACTTATTCCATCGGTATCACCAGGCTATGGATATGCAGCGATTATTGTTGCTTATCTTGGTCGATTGAACCCTATCGGCATTATTATTTCGTCACTATTTATGGGCACACTGTACATGGGAAGTGATTTAGCCCAAATAGAGTTAGGCCTACCTACCGCTATTACCGGTTTATTCCAAGGTACATTGTTGTTTTTTGTTCTCGCTTGCGATTTTCTTATCTTTTATCGCGTGGTAATAACAAAACGCAACCCAAAACATAACATTGCTTCCAAAGCAGAAAGCAAACAACCGTCAGGAGTTGTCTAATGGATATGGACTTACTGCAACAAATATTAATCGCAGCCCTGAAAACTGGCACGCCTCTATTACTTATCGCATTAGGCGAATTAGTGTGTGAAAAATCAGGGGTACTTAATCTTGGTCAAGAAGGCATGATGCTAATGGGCGCAATGGCTGGATTTGCTGGTGCTTATTACACTGGCAATCTTGGGTTTGGCATTGCTTTATCTATTGTCGCCGGAATGAGCATGTCGCTTATTTTCGCCACGTTAACCATTAGTTTGAATACCAACCAAGTAGCAACTGGTCTAGCCCTCACTATTTTCGGTACCGGTTTAAGTTCATTCTTAGGTGGCGATCTTGTTGGTACAACGATAGAAGGCTTCAAGCAAATAGAAATACCAGTACTGAGTAAAATACCGTTTATCGGTCAAATATTGTTTAATCAGGACATCATCGTTTACGCCAGTTTTGCCATTGTGGCTTTAACTTGGTGGGTGTTACAAAAAACGCGCATTGGTTTGACCATTCGCGCGGTGGGTGAAAACCCTCACTCGGCCAATGCACTGGGCATAAAAGTATTAAAAGTGCGATATTTATCGGTATTATTTGGCGGCGCTATGGCTGGTTTCGCTGGCTCTTACATGTCATTGGTTTACACGCCAATGTGGATGGAAAACATGACCGCTGGACGAGGTTGGATAGCCTTATCATTGGTCGTTTTTGCCTCTTGGCGTGTTGGTTACTTAATGCTTGGTGCCTATTTGTTCGGCTTTGCTTCAATTCTTCACCTCGTTATGCAAGGGTTTGGTTTTGATATTTCACCGAATTTATTAGCGATGACACCGTATCTTGCTACCATTATTGTTATGGTGATGATCAGCTCTAATTCACTCAAACAAAAACTCGCCACTCCAATGAGTCTGGCGAAACCTTTTGATCCCAAACTGCATTAATCACGTAATAAAACACGCCTAGATTAAGCCACGTTTGAACCATATTGAGTTCAACGTGGCTTAAACAATTTAAGAACAAACTATTAACATGGTACCGATTTGGTGCAGGTTAGCATTGGTATTGCACCATTAAAGAACAAAACTTAATGCTTACACCAATTGTCAGTAAAAAATCCAATGTAAACAATACCGTTCCAAAACCACTAACACCCTTATTTACAAGGCGTTAACAATAGTTGCCGATTTATTTTTACAAAATATCACCATGTGGTCAGGTTTTTGCTAATAACCTAACTAGTCGCGGAAAAAGCAAAAAAATTCAATCTAAATAGATTGATGACTGGGTTAAATACCCAAGTAAAGAATCAGCAACATTAGCTACACACGCATTTTATTTTTACATACTGTTTACAAACTAGTGTTGTCTATAAATTAGAAATTTTTACAAACTATTTTTACAAACTATTGAAATGGAGTATTTCATGAAATTAAACCGATGGATGAGTGCAGCGGCCTTATCACTTACAACTGTGTTTTCTTCTGCAGTGTTAGCAGAAGATCCAATGAAAGTAGGATTCGTTTATGTTGGTCCAGTAGGCGACCATGGTTGGAGTTATGAGCACGATCAAGGCCGCAAAGAAATGGAAAAATACTTTGATGGCAAAGTGACAACAACTTACGTCGAAAGTGTTCCTGAAGGTGCAGATGCTGAGCGTGTTATTACTCAGTTAGCAAAGTCTGGTCATGAAATTATTTTTACCACCTCTTTCGGTTACATGAACCCAACGCTTAAAGTTGCTAAACGATTCCCTAACGTTAAGTTTGAACATGCGACGGGTTATAAGCGCTCTAAAAACGTTTCAAACTACGCATTAAGAACTTACGAAGGTCGTTATGTATCTGGTGTTGCTGCAGGTTTGGCAACTAAAACAAATACGTTAGGTTATATCGCCTCTTTCCCAATTCCAGAAGTTATTCGTGACATCAACGCCGTTTACCTTGGCGCAAAAAGTGTTAACCCTGACGTTAAACTGAAAATTGTATGGGTAAACACTTGGTATGATCCAGGCAAAGAATCTGATGCAGCAAATGCTCTGATTGACCAAGGCGTTGATATTATGATTCAGCACACTGATAGCCCTGCTCCATTAATCGCCGCGGAAAAACGTGGTGTTATGGGTATCGGCCAAGCATCTGACATGAGTCACTTTGCACCTATCGCGCATATGTTCTCAGTAAGAGATGTATGGGCACCTCATTACATTCGTACCGTTCAAGAAGTCATGGATGGCACATGGAAATCTGAAGATTACTGGGGTGGATTTGCCGACGATATTTTACATATCGCCTCTGTAAACCCTACATTGCCTGAAGATATTAAACAGGCGATCAGCGCCACTCACGATAAAATCAAATCAGGTGAATTCCACCCATTCACAGGCCCAATGAAAGACAATACTGGTAAAGAAGTTATTCCAGCAGGTCACACATTGACTGACACTGAACTTGCCGGCATTAACTGGTACGTAGAAGGTATTGAAGCGAAAATACCAAACTAATACTTATACGACTCACTTGCTCGCCTATCAGCGAACCTAAAGCATGTGAGTCTTTTTTTAGCCATTAACTTGACCAATTGGACAACTTTTAGCAACAGAGGACGTTATGCTAGAGATCATGATCAACGATGAAATCGTTCAAGTAGAGCACGCTGCCGTTGATAGTATGCTGCTAACCTACTTAAGAGAGCAGCAAGGATTGACCGGCTCCAAAGAAGGGTGTGCTAGCGGTGATTGTGGCGCTTGCACCGTAGTTATGGCAGATTTAGATGAAGATAAGCTGTTACGATATCGCCAGATAAATGCATGCATCACGCCTATACATGCATTACACGGTAAAAAAATCGTGACAGTAGAGCACTTACAACAACAAGACAAGTTACACCCGGTTCAACAAGCAGTAGTCGACAATCACGGCAGCCAATGTGGTTTTTGTACACCGGGTATTATTATGTCCTTGTATGCACTATCCAAACAAAAACAACGTCCTGAAAACCCAGCCGATTTCTTATCAGGAAACCTATGTCGCTGCACAGGATACGGGCCTTTAATTACCGCAGCCAACACAATTGCCGATAGCCAAATTGACGATCCATTGAGTAAAGATGAAACCGGATTAATACAATGGATGGACTCACGAGAACCACAAAACACCATCAACTATTGGAAACCAACCAGTCGAGAACAACTGGGAGAGTTAAAAACGGCTCATCCCGATGCTAAGTTGATTGCAGGAGGAACAGACCTTGCACTCGAAGTGACACAACATTTACAACGCATCGAAAAAATGATCGATGTTTCAGATGTTACAGACCTGCAAGCGATTCGAAAAACAAAATTGGGGTGGCGTATTGGCTCTGCTGTGCTGCTATCTAAATTACACAGTTTTATGCGCCAACACTATCCAAGCACCGATGAATTAATAGAACGCCTCGGAAGTTTAACTATACGCAATCGAGGTACGCTAGGCGGAAGTCTAGGCCACGCTTCCCCTATTGGTGATATTGCCCCACTTCTTATTAGCTTGAACGCTCGAATTGAAATTGATAACGGTAAAGAAAAAAGCCTATATGCACCAGAAGATTACATTACAGGTTACCGAGAAACCGCCATTAAACAAGATGAATGGATTAGTGCCATTCATATCCCATTGCTGGCACCCAATCAAAAACACGCAATTTATAAAATAAGCAAACGATTTGAAGATGATATCGCAACAGTTGTGTTAGCGATCAATCTGACTTTTGGCAACGACAATCGTATTAAGAGCTGCATTTTATCCGCTGGTGGTATCGCTGCAAAATCCGTACGCTTAACTGAATTAGAAAGCCTATTTATCGGTCGTCATTTCAGCGCAGAACTGGTTAGAAAAGTACAAAAACAAGTGGCGAATTATATCTCGCCTATCGGAGACGTACGAGGCAGCGCAGAATACCGTATTCAATTAGTACAAAACTTAATCCAACGTTTTTACCTTGAACATAACCAAATTCCAACCCGTCTGAATTCGACAGATGCAAACCTCATCCCCACGATGGAGGTCAACTAATCATGCGTAAATTAACCCAGATAAATAGTGCAGAACCTAAACTGCCATCGACCAGCAACATTGTTGGTCGGTCATACAAACACGAAAGCGCTATTAAACAAGTCACCGGTGACGCCATGTTTTTGGACGATTACCCGACACCAAAAGGCTGTTTACATGCAGCAATTGTCAGTGCAACGATTGCCAAAGGCAGCATAACTTCACTTGACCTTAACCCAGTTAAAACCATGCCGGGTGTGGTTGCCGTTTACGATTACAACGACATTCCTGGCGAGAAAGATATTGGTGCGATTGTTAAAGGCGATCCACTATTAAGCGACCATGAAATTAAGTTTTACCAACAGCCAATCGCGCTAGTTTTAGCCCGTACTCATACTCAAGCCTTACAAGCCGCCAAACAAGCCAAAATTGAATATGACATTGATCCGAACGCAGTTTTAGATTGCATCCAAGATGGCAAACAAGATGAAGTTTTGCCAACCAACACGATGGGAACAGCAATCACAGACGAACAATTCGATAAAAGTGACATGGTTATTACTGGTCAACAACATGTTGGCGGACAAGAGCATTTTTATCTAGAAGGACAAATTAGCTTGGCTGAACTGACCGAAGATGGTGGCATATTTTTACGCACGTCTAGCCAACACCCGACCGAAGTACAAACCTTAGTCGCAGAAGTATTGGGTATATCCTTTAACAAAGTTACGGTCGACATGCGTAGAATGGGTGGCGGCTTTGGCGGTAAAGAAACTCAAGCAGCACAATGGGCTTGTTTAGCCAGTATGGGTGCTTTTTTAACGGGGAAAGCCGTAAAAATTCGCTTACCTCGTTCAATTGATATGTCGGTAACGGGCAAACGTCATCCTTTCTTTAATCAGTACAAAATTGGAGTAAATCAGCAAGGACTAATAGAAACAGCGCAAATCGAAGTAAACGGTTTATGTGGTCATTCTGCCGATCTATCTGGCGCAATTGTCGACCGTGCAATGTTTCATAGTGATAACGCCTATTTCCTCGCAGATGCATGTGTTACTGGAAAGCGATTGAAAACTGATACCGTCTCCCACACTGCATTTCGTGGTTTCGGTGGACCACAAGGTATGATGGTGATTGAAAAAGCCATGCAAGATATCAGTATCGCCGTAGGAGAAGACGCGTTAGATATCCGTTTAAAAAACTTATATCGAGAAGGCAAAAATACCACTCATTATGGAATGCAGGTTGAACAGCACCAAGAACTGAAACACGTCATCACCGAACTAGAAACTCGCAGTGACTACCGAAAGCGGCGTGAAGAAATCGACGCATGGAACAAAACCAGTCCGATTCTTAAAAAAGGCTTAGCATTAACCCCGGTAAAGTTTGGCATCGCCTTTACTGCTACCCATTTAAATCAAGCTGGTGCGCTTATTCACGTTTATACCGATGGCAGTGTGCAAGTATCCCATGGTGGCACTGAAATGGGACAAGGTTTACACACCAAAATCCAACAAATTGTCGCTCAAACGCTCGGCATCCCATTCGAATTAGTACTAGTCACTTCAACTCGAACCGACAAAGTACCCAATACCTCTCCTACCGCGGCGTCGTCAGGTGCTGATTTAAATGGAATGGCCGCACATAACGCAGCTAAAGAGATAAAAACTCGTCTGATTGAATTTGCCTTAAAGCAATATGCAACACCTCAAGCTGACGAACAAACCGTCAGCCAAGGTCAGATGGAAGCAGAATTCATTAACGGAATGCTTGAAGTGGGTGATCAGCAAATTGACTGGCACACTCTAGTACAACAAGCCTATCTCAATCGCGTTTCTCTCTCGGCTAGTGGCTTCTACAAAACCCCTAAAATATGGTATGACCAAGAAAAATCCGTTGGTAGGCCTTTCTTTTATTTTTCTTTGGGCGCGTCTTGTTCAGAAGTGACCATTGATACGCTCACTGGCGAAATGCGCGTTGATCGGGTTGATATTTTGCACGATGTCGGCAACAGTTTAAACCCGGCTATCGATCTTGGTCAAATTGAAGGCGGATTCATTCAAGGTCTAGGATGGCTAACCACCGAAGAATTAGTCTGGAACACCAGCGGAGCGTTACTAAGTAATAGTCCAATGAATTACAAAATCCCCACCATTGGCGACTATCCAAAACAGATGAATATCGACTTATATGATAAAGCCAATCCAGAGCATAGTATTTATCGTTCTAAGGCCGTAGGCGAACCGCCATTTATGCATGCCATCAGTGTTTGGTGTGCCATATACGACGCAGTTGGATCAATTACTAATCACACCTTAGCGGTCGATTTAAATGCACCAGCCACCGGTGAAGCCATTTTAAATGCCTGTACAAAGCAGTTCGAAAAATCTGGTCGGGAGTCAACCTATGCTTGCTAATAACCAGAGTCACACATCCCGTTTGTTTACGCAATTAACCCAACACACCAAAATGGACTGGTTACAAGCTTGCCAATGGCTCGAGCAAAATGGCGAGAGTTATTGTATTGCCACCATTATTGCAGAAGTCGGCTCAGTCCCCCGAGCCAATGGCAGCAAAATGGTGATCTCTAACAGTGGCCAATTTGATACGCTCGGGGGCGGAAATCTCGAACACCAAGTGATTCAAAAAGCCAGACAACAGCTAACAACAAAACAGCAAGGCGTAGCAATTGAGCGTTTTTCTTTGGCGGCAGATTTAAATCAATGTTGTGGTGGTTCGGTACAAGTGATGTTCGAAACCATGAACTGTCAACGACCGAAAGTGGTCATTTATGGTGCAGGTCACGTTAGTCAGGCTTTATGCGGCATACTAAACCAATTGCCATGCCATGTAACAGTGATTGATAGTCGACCTGAATGGTTAGAGCAAATATCTGCCTCAGGTATCCACACCATTCAACATAACGAACCAGTGGAAACCTTAGCCAATTTAGATTCAAACGCACTGATATTAATTATGACGCATGACCATGCGCTCGATTTCGAACTAACCAAAAATGCCTTACAAAGAAACTGCTTTACTTACGTTGGGCTTATTGGTTCGGAAGGTAAAAAGCAACGTTTTGAATTTCGTTTACGCGAACAATTATCTGATATTAAGTTGCTTGAAGGTCTTACCTGCCCTATTGGTCATTCCGACATTAAAGGAAAACTACCAATGCAGGTTGCGGTTTCTGTTTCGGCGCAACTAATGGATCGGTTTGACCATTTAAGCGAGGAAACAGTCACGCAACAAAACGGCCAACAGAATAGTAAAGCAACTGATCACACGCAGAAATACAACGAACAACAGTGGCAGCAAGCGAATAACGCCAAAAAAACGTTAGAAAGCATGCCCAAGCAACAAACAAGCAAGGATGCTTACTATGACTGAACCCACTAAAGAAAAGACCGTTTTAATAGACCGCTCCTTACTGGAAAAAATCTGTTCTAGCCAACGTTGGCAAACACTATTATTGAAATCTTTCGCGGCCGTATCAAAACCACTCTCAACAGAGACACAAATTACCGCCAGCAAAGCAGCAATAATACAAATGGCAGATAAAGCATTTTGCCAACTGGAAGAAGATGATTGGTTAGAAGCGTTTGCAGGCCACCCGATGATTGGTGACATTTCTAGCCTTCGTAAAAAATACGCTCAAGGTAAAAATTTGAGTGAAAATGAGCAAAGCCAGGTTTCCAGCGCGCCAGAAGCGGTCCTACAATCGCTATTAGAATTAAATCACGCTTATCTAGATAAATTCGGTTTTATTTTTATTATCTGTGCTAGCGAAAAATCGGCACAAGAAATGCTTATTAGTTTACAAGGTCGAATCAACAACAGCCGTACAGATGAATTATTAAACGCGTCTGTAGAACAAAGGAAAATCAGCCATATTCGCATGGAGGCGCTATTATGAGCAGTTTAAGTTGTCATGTGCTTAATACTACACACGGAATTCCAGCGTCAGGTATTGATGTCGAATTAACCGTATTTGAACAACAACAAAGCCTACAAAGTGGCGTGACCGATCAGGATGGTCGTTTCAAATTTGACAATATCAGTTTGGAGAAAGGCCGTTACACTCTCAAGTTTTACACCGAACCCTATTGCCAGAAACAGTTTGACGATTGTTTTTTTCCAACGGTAGAGGTGCATTTTATCGTTAACGAACAGCGCCATTATCACGTTCCTTTGCTGCTTTCTCCTTACTCTTATTCAACTTATAGAGGAAGTTGATTATGCGAAGACAAGTACACAGAGGCAGCATATTACACTTTCCCAAAAGCAGTATAGATCCAGCCAATAACTACCAATACTTCAATGACGGTGTATTGGTAACAGAAGCAGGAAAGATTACTCACATTGGTGAGGCTGACGAGTTTTTTAAATTGGCAGACAACCAACAGCTGCTAAATTATGGCGGAGTAGAATTACACCAAGGACTAATCATTCCTGGAATGATCGATGGTCATGTCCATCTACCGCAAATAGAAATGATAGCGAGCTACGGTAAACAGTTACTCGACTGGTTGAATGACTACACCTTTCCAACTGAGAAAAAGTTTGCTGACATCGAATACTGTTATAGACAATCACAGTTTTTCTTAGACCAACTTATCTCTAACGGTACCACAACCGCTAGCGTTTTTGCCTCGGTGCATTCACATTCAGTTGATGCCTTTTTTGTTGCCGCCGAACAACTAGGCGCACGTATGATTTGCGGAAAAGTCTTGATGGATCGCAACTGCCCAACTTATCTACAAGACACCGCTGAAAGCGCTTATAACGATAGTAAAGCGTTAATCGAACGTTGGCATGGTAATGGCCGCGCTATGTACGCCATTACCCCAAGATTCGCACCAACCAGTTCACCAGAACAGTTGAAAAAGGCGGGACAACTCGCCAATGAACACCCAGATACGTTTATTCAAACCCATTTAAGCGAAAACTTATCCGAAATAGATTGGATTAAATCCCTGTTTCCTGACAGTCGTGACTATCTAGATGTTTATCAGCAGTTCGATTTAGCTCGTGATCGTTCATTGTTTGGCCACTGTGTACACTTACAAGATCGCGAATATAAAGCGCTTAGTGAATCAGGCTCAACCATCACATTTTGTCCATCGTCTAATCTATTTCTTGGTAGTGGCTTGTTCGATTACCAACGGGCAAAAGATCACAACATACCAATTTCCATTGCCAGCGATATTGGTGCAGGAACCAGTCTAAGTCTATTTGCCAATCAATCGGACGCTTACAAAATTTGTCAGTTACAAGGCATTAGTCTCGACCCATTTGAATCGCTTTATCGCTGTACCCAAGGAGCAGCTGATGCAATGGGAATATCGCACTTAGTTGGTAACCTGAACCCTGGCACTGAAGCCGATTTTATAGAACTGGATATTAAAGCATCTCCGATTCTTCATCAGCGTCTATTGCGCTGCAACGACCTAGCAGAACAACTTTTTGCTATCTCAACATTAAGCGATGAAAGAGTCATCGCTGCGACTTATCTGAATGGAAAACTCGTCTACAAAAAAGGAAGTAAACTATGTGGCCACAACTCTACGAATGGATTGCGCTATTTATCAAATGGTTTCATGTAATCTGTGGGATTGCTTGGATCGGAGCGAGTTTCTATTTCACTTGGCTAGATAATAGCCTAGAAACGCCACCAAAATGGAAAAAAGACAAAGGCATCAAAGGTGATTTATGGGCAGTACACGGCGGTGGATTTTACGAAGTTGCTAAATACCAAGTCGGCCCAGAAAAAATGCCCGATAATCTGCACTGGTTTAAATGGGAAGCATATGCCACTTGGATAACTGGATCAGCATTGATGATTTGGATGTATTACCTCAATGCACAAGCGTATCTGATTGACCCAAGAGTGATGCAACTTTCCACGCCTGTGGCGATTAGCTTAGGTATAGGCACAATAGTCGCAGGTGTAATCTGTTACGAAGCTCTATTACGTTCGCCATTAGCTAAAAACCGAACCTTGTTTTTAGCCTCGATTGGTATCTCTGGCGCAATCTTCTTTTTTGCATTTTCGCATTTCTTTAGTGGTCGCGGTGCATTTATCCATATGGGCGCATTAATTGGCTCTATTATGGTGAACAACGTTTGGCATAAAATCATTCCAGGCCAACGTAAAATGGTCGCGCAAGTAGCAGCGGGTGAAGCGGTAGATCCTGCTCCGGGTTTGGAAGGTAAAAGACGATCTATTCACAATAACTACTTTACCTTGCCAGTTATCTTTTTGATGATCAGCAATCACTACCCAATGATTTATCAACATGAACTCAGTTGGTTATTGGCGCTAATGATTTGTGTAATCAGTGCATGGATACGACATTATTTTAATCTAAAGCATACTGGCCAAAATAAACCGAGCGTCTTATTTTCTGGTTTAGCCGCAATGTTGTTATTAGCGATTGTGGTAAGCATACCTTCAAATAAACCCAAGCAAACGGTTATTAGTTCAGCCGTAGATTCTCAACTAGCGAACGCAGAAACCATGACAGCAGAGCAAACTACCGCCAAAGCGATCATTCAGCAACGTTGTTCTACTTGCCACAGCAGCAACGCAACCGATGATGTTTTCGTTGTCGCCCCATCTGGTGTCATATTTGATGAATGGCAAGATATTCAACGTTGGGCTCCGCGTATTATTGCTCGTTCAGTAGAAACCGCTGATATGCCCTTTTTAAACAAAACCGGAATGACGGATCTAGAAAGGCAGCAACTTAAACAAATTCTAAGCCAATAATAGTAATTGTATTGCACAACTATTCAGGCGAAATTGATTAGAGACTGCCGATACATTAGCGCTTATAAGTAAGTTTTATAGCTTGGTTGTGTCAATCGGTTTTATTAACAGGTTCGATAAACAAACAAAAAGGCTCACATTGGTAATAATCGATGTGAGCCTTTCTTTTATGTTTTATTACACCGTTAATTAATGTCTGAGTGTTTCAACGAGTGTTCTTTCTTCGGCATTGGCGCGAAATAACCAACTAAAACCATCACTACACCAACAAATATAACCGCCACCACCATCACAACAGTATCTCGGTTTGCTAAATCTAAAACAAATAATTTAATTATCGTCAGGGCAAAAACCAGCGCCCCACTGCACCATAATATAAGCATATTGAATCGTGAGCCGATGGCAGTAGCCATTGTCGCTGACAAACTCCAAAGAATGGCTAAACCTGCCTGAAAGAGAGCCGAACTCCACAAAGAATACAGCTCATAATCAGCCATTGTGTAATAACTCACCCCTCGAGCCAAAGCCGCATGGGTAAACAAAACACCTGAAAATGCTAACCAAATAATCTGTTGCGTCTTGTAGTTTGCTCGCCACTTAAACATTTTGTTTAAAACAATTTGTGCATTGTCATTTTTTAAACCTATTGCAACCAACATAATCGCGGCAATAGAGGTTAATTCAATTGCATTGAAAATAGGTAGCCAAATAACATTCATTATCTGCACATCAAACAACGGTAGGCTATACCCAATGAAACAAGCTATCACCAACACCATCGGAGCCACTAGAGTTTGTCGATAAAAAGACAAGTAACGCATTAACGGCCATTTGTCTTTGCAGACAGGCAAATAACAAACCGCGATAAACAACGCACATAACCACGGTAGTATTAGGAGTAACTCATCATCAGTTAAAGAGAAAATTCGATATAAATAACCGAGCGTACACAGTGCTAACGCCCAAAAATAAATAGCATGATTACTATATATAACAGTATCTATAAGTGATTTTTTCTTGCTCAAACTGACTAAAACTCGGATTAAATCGAATCTCAAAAACAGATAGAACAGAGCAAAGAAACCTACAATCAAACTTCCGCGTTCCAGCCACTCTATGTCTATTGGATAACTTATCGTCCAGAATGGCAAACTGATTGCCCAAATGGGAGAAAGTAAAAGTAACTGAGTAATCGGAGCCCACTGACTCAATCGATACAAAATCAAACTGAGCAACAGGATCGCCAATAAATAGCTATAAAGGACGACATCAACGCTTGAATGCCAAAAAGCGCGTTCAGCGGCAGTGACAACCACGATACCAAGTAAAAGATGTAAACTTGCCATCACTAGATGGACGATTCGGTTGGAATAGATTGGGAAATGCGTTTTGTATAGCATGCCAATTGCAAGCAAAATAGCCAACAGTGATATGCGCAAGTCGTCTAACTGCGAGTCTAATAAATAAAGGTAAATAATAAGCGGAACCAATAGCATAGCCCAAGTTAGAATTGGCCGAGAAAAGCGCCAATTAACCAACAACAATAAGGCAACAAACAACATCTGAACTAACATCAACGCCATCGCTTCGCCGGTATTTAACAAAGTCCAACAACTTAAGCTGATAAAACCAAGAGCGAACATCGAAACGCTTTTGATTTCTTTTTTGACAATGGAAACATTGATGTTTTTCGATTCAAAGCTAACATGATAATCGAAACGCCATTCGGCCGCATAAAATGCCAAAGCCGTACACACAAACAGCACTGGTGTTATCCACGACCAGAATGACATCGGTTCAAGAAGCACATTCGCATGCAAAAACACGTTATCAAACAATTGAAACAACTGATAAAAACTCGCCAATAACATACCTACGCCAACCAACGCAAACCGATTCCGCTGCTGTTTATTGCTTACCCACAGCACCGTGACCGATTTTAGTGCATAAATAGCGGCACTAAATGTCGCGCTAAAGAACACAGGAATGGCGATAGCAACAAATAGCAACGCAAAAGTGGTATAAACACTGGTTAACGGATTGTTTTTTTGATATTTAAAACTCACCCATGCCGCAATTGCATAGCATAAAGATAAGAATAGAGAACAGTACGCCGTATAATCAGCAACGGTTTCTGTGGCGGTATAAAATAATGCATAAGAGGTTAATGGTAGAGAGAAAACCAAACTACTAGAGATAATCTGTTTTTTGTTTACGAAGTCTTGGCAAGCATGAGAATGTGTTAACAGAAAATACAATAAAAAATAACTGCCTAAAAATGGCAATGTCTCGAACATAATTGCCGGTTGATAAGAGAAGATCAACCAAAACTCAACCAACACAAAAGTAGCAACCGCGCCACATTTCTCTAAAAAATACCATTGTTTCTTATAGGCTAGATACACTAAACCGATATTTAATAATAAGTAATAACCGAGAAGAATTAGGTGACTTCCAGCACCATCGGTTGATAACAGAACCGGCACGGCAAATCCTGCCAATACCGCAACAATAGCCAATAACTGGCTATTTTGCAGCAAAGCTAGCAATGTAGTGAAAATAACTAGCATACTGACAATAAAGAACGTTACTTCAATCGATATAAAGGAAAAATAGCGTCCCGCTGCGATTGCGACTAAATAGAGTACGGCCATTCCCGAACCTTGCAATCCCATACCAATATAATTTGGTTTATTCCTCAACCGCCAACCAAGCGCCACACACGCAATACCAACGAAGGAAATAGCCGACAATTTAGCCCACAAAGGGACACTAAATGCATCATAAGTGAGCTTAATCAAAAACGACAAACCAACAAAAACAATCGCTAAACCAACAAACGCGATAGGACTAATTTTGTCAATAAAAGCCGATACTGAGTCTGGCAATGCATTCCTTATCTTACTAAGGCTAGCCAATAGTTTTGTCGATAAATCAGATGTTTTCTTGTCAAAATCAACATTACTGGCCAACTCCACTCGTTGATATTCAACGTGTTGTTCATTGTCATCTTGTTCGGTATATTCGGCTGTATCTGATGTGAAGGCTGATGCTTCAGAACCCGATTTCAAAGGTGATTCTGTAGGTTCAAAATCGTTGACTTCACAATTCGATATCTCAGTCTGAAGTTCAGTTTGGTGCTCATCAGTACTATTCACCTGCTTTTCTAGTACCAAGGCAGCGAGTTTTGCATTGAGCGCCTCAACCATAATTTGTGACTTTTTGGCTTTTGCTAAGGCAATAATAGATAGCACAAGAGGAAGGAATACAGCTCCTATTGTGACGATCATAATGATGGCAAACTCTATATCCATAGTGAATAGATTCTTTGAGGTAATTTAAGCGAAATTTATCACACTAAAAGTAGAAAAAAATTTATTTTTAACTGAACTCAATTTGATAGGGTAAACATCACAGATAACAAGCAAAACATTAGCATATTCATATTGATATGATTATTGCTGTGCTATAACGACAAACTTTCTACTCTCCAGTTAAGTAACCTTATTAATAATTGACAACCTCATAGAATATTAACACCAGATAATAACTTGATATGATAAAGTACCCTCCTCCATCATTATTTGAACCGACTATGCAAAATCAATCTCAATCACTTATCCCCGCAGGCGTGCGCTTTATGCTGCTTTCCGCGCTTGGTTTTTCGCTAATGTCGGCTTGTGTGAAATACGTAAGCAACCACGGTATTCCATTATTTGAAATAGTAGCGGCAAGAGCTTTAGTTTCTTGGGTGATTAGCTATTTGGATGTGAAACGGAAAAGAATTTCATTATGGGGTCACAATAAAGTACTTTTGCTATCTAGAGGTATCGTTGGCACTTCCGCGTTAATGTGTGTCTATTATGCGATAACCACACTCCCATTAGCGGAAGCAACGATTTTACAATATTTAAATCCATTATTTACGGCCTTATTAGGCGTATTATTTTTAAAAGAACGTATTCAAGCCTCAACTATATTCTGTATTTCTTTGTGTTTATTCGGTTTATTTTTAATAGTCAAACCAAATATAAACGGCAGCGATCCTACAACAGATTTACCTCTATTTAGTATCTCAATTGCACTTATGGGAGCCTTATTTAGTTCTATCGCCTACGTAATTGTTAGAAAACTCAGCCAGACCGAAGACAGTTCGGTGATTATATTTTACTTCCCATTGGTTGCTTTACCTATCTCAATGCTGCTGATCGGTGATGATTTTATTGTGCCCAATCTACACATCACCTTGATGCTAGTTTTATTAGGAGTTTTTACTCAGGTGGGACAATTAGGTTTAACTAAAGCGATGCAAACCCAAGCCGCAGGAAAGGCTTCTGCTTATTCATACGTGCAAATATTATTTTCTGCCTTATTAGGAATGATCTTTTTTGCTGAAATACCTTCGATGTGGACGTATATAGGCGGAGCATTTATTGTGGCAGGCGCATTGATCAATGTATTTGGGTCGTACTTAAAGAACCCATTTAAACTTTAGTTCATTAGGAGACTAGTTAGGTAGGATATTAATCAGTGAGAATACTAGCCAGTTAAGCCACTAGTCGATTCAAATATCCGTCAATTAAATATTAACTTCTCTCTCATAATCATTTGCCTGTACAGAATAGACAGAAAGCTCGGCAGGCAACCCAACCTTATTGGTATAAATTCGCGAAAAGCTCGTTAAATCGGCAACTTTGACAGAAGCAAAGCGCCCCCATTTACTGGCATCAGCTAATAACCAACTCTGACGTGAATTAGCCAAGATGGCCTTAGTAATGTCCGCTTCTTGCGGTTCATGTTCCATGGCGAAAAAATCGGGTGTGATCGAACCACAGCCAACAATACCAATATCGGCCTCAAAATCACCAAAAAATTTCAAGACACTATGCCCCACCACATCTTGATGTTCACAGCGCATTAAACCACCACACAAATAGACTTCTACATTGGGGTTTTTCTCAAAAATTCGAGCAACTTGTAAATTATTGGTGATCACGCGCAATGCTTTAACATTGATCAAAAACTCAGCAACATAGGTTACAGAAGTACCGATACCCATAATAATCGTGGAGCCTTCCGGAATTTGTTGCGCGACTTGTCGAGCAATGGCTGCTTTTATATCCGACTCAACCTCTCGTCGAAATTGATAGGTAGTGTTAGTCAAATTGGCCGGTAAACTTAATCCACCATGAACCCTTCGAGCCAATCCTTGCTCGCACAACACATTAACATCCCGACGGATAGTTTGCGTCGTTACTGAAAACATCACCGACAATTCATCTATTTGAACGTCATTGTGCTGTTTTAAATAACTAAGAATTTCCGCTTGTCTATCGGTCAGCTCCATATTCATTTACTCCTACGAAAACAGCAGCGGATTATCAGTGATAATATTCGTCACCTTCATTTGGGTAAAATCATCAACTTTATTTGGCTCATTTAGTGTCCAGATATTAAGGGTATAACCTTTATCAGTAATAGATTTGGCCATTTCACTGGTTAACACTTCTTGATTGACATGAATACTAAACAAGCCAAGATGTTCTAATTCTGGCAAATAATCGCTAGACTTTTGCTCGGTAATATAACCTCTGCGTATTTCAGGCATATGAAGCATGCAGGCTTCTACTGCTTTTATGCAGAAACTCGAAAGCAATAATTTTTCAATAGGAAAACCGGATGCATGAATGACCGCAGCGACATTTTTAACTAGGGGAAAAGCTTGCTCATCATGGTGCACTTTTATCTCAAGGTTAATCGATAAGTTTTCCTCCAAACAAGTTTGCAACGCCTCTTCCAGTGAAGGAATAGATTCTGCAACAAACTCATCTCCAAACCAACTGCCTGCATCTAACGTTTTAATTTCATCGTATGTATGGCCTGCTAACTTACCGGTCCCATTAGTACAACGCTGTAAAGTTTCATCATGAAATACAACCGGAACACCATCTGCGGTTAACTGAGTATCTATTTCTACCCAATGAATACCTACTTCGGACGCTTTCTTCATTCCAGCGAGTGTATTTTCTGGAGCCAGTGCCGCTGCACCACGATGACCAACAATCATTTACCTTCTCCGAATGTTCATATGAATTTGTTAACGACGAATCGTACTGTTACAAATTCATTGGCTAAATTCAACTTCACAACACAGAATAAGTAACATATCGCAACATTTTGATAACACGATCACAATGTTCATATGAATATCAATAAGACGATATGAATTTTCATATGAATATTATATGTTACGAACCCTAACAAAGACAAAACAAACGTGAACAAGAGTAACACCTTACTTAACTACTGAGGGTAACAACGATGAAAAAGCTACTACTGGGAACAGTATTAACAGCAGCCACACTATTTGGATATGGATTAGCTGGAAGTGAAACTGCCATGGCTGCTTCGCAGAAACCAGTGAACATTAATATGAGCTTAGTGTTTACGCAAAATGAATTGCTGACACAAGAACTCATTAAAGTAACTGACAAAATTCGCACCCGTACTGATGGCGGAGTAAACATTAAAGTTTTCCCTGGTGGCCAGTTACCAGTCTATAAAGATAACCTAGAGCAAGTGGTTAATGGCGCGGATTGGATAGCAGTAGAAGATTTAAGTTACCTCGGTGATTTCGTACCTGATTTTGCTGCATTAGCAGGTCCTGGTCTATACAACTCTTATGATGAGTATCTGGCCATGATGAAAACTGATTTTGTTGCTGACCTGACGGCTCAAGTTGAGAAAAAAGGCATCAAAATTCTAACTGCTGACTATATGTTTGGCTTCCGCCATATGATCACTAATAAAGAGATCAAAAATTCAGCTGACATGAAAGGCATGCGTATTCGCGTACCGGGTAGCCAACTATTTATTAGCACACTAAGCGCAATGGGTGCATCACCAGCCTCTCTACCTTTCCCTGAAACTTATGCTGGTGTTCAACAAGGCGTGGTTGATGGTTTAGAAGGTTCAATCTTAACCATGTACTCGACCAAAATTTATGAAGTAGCAAAAAACATGTCTTTCACTAAGCACTTCTTGGGCACTGTTGGTTTATACATCTCACCAAAAGTATGGGATAAATTAAATGCAGAACAACAAGCTATCGTAATGGAAGAGTTAGAAGCAGGTGCCGTTTCAAATACCAATGAGCTGGTTAAATTGGACGCTGAATATATGCAGAAACTGAAAGACTTAGGCGTTACTTTCAATGAAGTTGACAATGCAGAGTTCGGTAGACTAACTGCTGAAGTCTATAACCAATTCCCAACTTGGAGCAAAGATGTACATGCGACAATTAATGGTGAATTAGAGAAAATCCGCGCAAATAAATAATTAATTAAACGAAGCTGGCGTCTTATTTACTCCCCAAATAAGACGCCATTTATTATTCGTTTGCTTAACGATCTGGAGTAAAAATGCGTTTTATAACTAATTTTGAAGAGATTTTCGCTTCAATAGCCATTTCAATCACCGTATTGATGGTAATCATTAACGTTTTCCTGCGCTATGGCTTAGGATTTGTCATACCGTGGAGTGAAGAGTTATCGGTTATCTGTTTTATCTGGGCTGTGTATTTCGGAATTAGCTCATGTTACAAGCACAGGCTGCACATGGGGGTTGACGTTATCTTGGCAATTCTACCTGACAGCGCCAAGAAAGCCTTTCGTCTAATGATTTCAACGTTTTTATTAATACTCAATGTGATCCTTGCTTACCTTAGTTATGACTACACCATGTTATCAACCAAAGTAACACCAGTAATGGGGATGTCTTACTTTACGATTAATAGCGTACTTGTGGTCTGCTTTTCTTTGATGGCAATTCATACGCTCAAGTTTATTAAAGATGATTTGACCAATTCTGGCGATAACTCATCATCACATACGCACTAGGTGGTCTAAGTGGATATCTATTTACCAATCATTTTACTTTTTGTCCTGTTCTTGCTGAATATACCTATCGCGTTCTCGTTAATTGCGTCTTCTTTGGTGTACTTTCTTTTTATCAACACATCTATTCCTGTCAGTCTGGTCATGCAACGATTTATTTCGTCTGCATCATCATTTCCATTATTAGCCATTCCATTTTTTATTATGGTCGGTTCGGTAATGAATTATGCCGGTATCAGCCGAAGTCTATTAGCTTTTGCTGATTCACTAATTGGCCATAAAGTGGGTGGCTTAGCGCACGTAAACGTACTACTGAGTACCCTGATGGGTGGGATCTCAGGCTCAGCGAATGCTGATGCAGCAATGCAATCTAAAATCTTGGCCCCTGAAATGACCAAGCGTGGCTACGATCTCCCTTTTACTGCTGCCGTTACTGCTGCGTCTTCAAGTATTGCACCGGTTATTCCACCAGGTATTAACCTGATTATTTTCGCTTTACTGGCCAATGTTTCAGTCCATTCCATGTTTATCGCAGGTTACGTCCCTGCTCTAATGATGGCTGGTTCACTGATTTTTACTATCGCCATTATTTCAAAGAAAAGAAACTACAAGCCTTCTCGCTCGCAACCTGCGTCGGCTAAAGAACGTTTCAGTTTCTTTTCTAAAGCTGTCCCTGCATTATTAATTCCATTTGGCATTATTCTTGGTATGCGATTTGGTTTATTCACCCCAACAGAAGCGGGTGCAATTGCTGTTTTACTCTGCGTAATTATTGGCGCGGCCATTTACCGAGAGCTAAAACCTAAACATATTCCCGTGATCCTTAAAGAAACCATTCAAGGCACAAGTAGTGTCATGTTTATTATCATTGGTGCCATGGTGTTTGGCTATTACATGACATTAGAGCAAATACCACAAAATGTGGCTTCAGCTCTAATTCAACTTACCGATAATAAATTGATACTGTTACTACTGATAAATTTACTGTTACTTGTTGTTGGTATGTTTATCGAAGGTGGCGCGGCAATGATTATTTTAACGCCTTTATTGCTGCCTGCAGTGCTCAATCTTGGAGTCAATCCAGTCCATTTTGGTATCATCGTTATCGTTAATATTATGATTGGAGGCGTAACACCACCATTTGGATCGATGATGTTTACAGTATGTTCCATTCTTAAAGTTCGAGTGGTTGATTTTGTCCGTGAAATTACACCATTACTCATCGCATTATTAACGGTACTCATGATTCTCACTTACTCAGAAAGTTTAGTGATGTTTTTGCCTAACTTACTGTAATTAACTGAGGAATAGACTATGCATTTGGTACCTAATCAACTGGATAAAAATTGGCAAGACATCGGCTGGGTTCTAACCGATGTCGACGATACACTGACATGGGAAGGTAAACTTCCCCCGGAAACGTTAATTGCCTTGAGTCACTTACAATCGGCAGGTATTAAAGTAGTCGCGGTTACCGGTGCTTGCGCCGGTTGGTGCGACCATATTGCTCAACTTTGGCCTGTAGATGCCGTGATCGGAGAAAATGGCGCATTTATCCTAGAAAAAAAACAAGGCCAATTGACTCTACAAGCCGATGTAGATCGACAGCAATTGAAGCAACAACAAGCACGGCTTAAAGCCCAAGTGCTGGATATTTTACAAGATTACCCACAGTTAAATTTAACCTTAGATCAATCTTACCGATTGTGCGAAGTGTCAATTGATATTGGCCAAAACTGTCCGCAAGTTGACCGTTCTATCGTTGAAGCCATTTTAAGTAAAATTAAAAAACTGGGTGCCAATGCAACGGCAAGTTCAATCCATATCAATGCTTGGTATGGTGAGCACTCCAAAAAGATTACGTCACTTCGCTTCTTACAGCAAAAAGGACTAAGCGAATCAGAAATACTGACACAATGTTGTTATGTGGGTGATTCACTCAACGATCAACAGATGTTCTCAACGCTACCAAACAGCGTAGGCGTAGCCAATCTAAGTCACTATTGGAATCAATTAATCGCCCATCCTTCGATTCTAATGACCGAACCAGGTGGCTATGGATTCGCTCAATTTACTAAGCAACTTTTACAACTCAAAAACACCGTTAAAACCGCATAACAATGATGTACACAGCAACAATTTTTTAGGTATTTACTACGTGAAGATCGATCTTGAAGTCCTTGATACCTCAATGGAAATAAGGACAACTGTCAATAAAAATAAGGTTTCGATTCTAGAAATGTACATGTTTTTACCCAATGACATGGGCATTCTCGAGCGTGACATTAATGCAAATATTTTACTGGATTTAAAAGCATCGCGTTATCATTACTCGATCTCTAAAGCCAAGTTCCCACTCCTAAAGCAGACCAAAACACGTTCTGACAGTACAATCGATTTCCCTATTTTTCTAAAAACATTTAAATTAAAACTATCACGACTGCTTCAAGAGGTAAGAAAAAACAAAACCGATTTATCAGACTATTTAAAAGTCGCACGCTCACTATTAAATGATTTACGTAATACCCCCACTACCGAGGAAACCATAAAAGACTTTAAAAGTGCCGATGAAATTTGTGCCTATTATGCGGAACAAATCACTCTGGCTTACTGTCATTCGGTTAAAAAAGGCAACCAAAACACTGCCATTTACGATGAATTAATTAAATTTGCCTGTGCAGAACGGGAATATAGACGAGAGCACTACGGTTTGCGTTCAAAAGAAGCGCAGTATATCCGTAGAAAAGAAAACTACTTCTGTAAATCGATCAATATCAACCAAAAAAACAACACGCTAGGCTTAGTTAGACAACAAATTGCTTTTAGTATAAGCGCTTTTTTATCCATGCTATTAACCACTTTAGTGGTGTTTTACGTCCAATTAGGTTACGGAACACTGTCGTTAGCGTTATTAATGACCATCTGTTTTAGCTATATATTTAAGGATAGATTTAAAGAACTATTTAGAACTTATATCGCCAAAAAACTAAGCAAAGGTAAATATCGCATAAAAACGATTCTTTATGACATTCATGATAAAGCGGTTGGCCAATGCTATGATTTAGCGGAATTTAAAGTCCCCGATGAAGAGATAATTGCTGTTCGAGGTAAAGGTAAATATACCAAGAAAGAAGCGGGAGAAGCGGTAATATATTACAAAAAGAAATATGAAATGAATGACAAGTTCATGAATGGTTTCACTCAAGTTAGAGACACCATGGACATCAATTTGCATTCGTTATTAGGCTTACTGCCCGACACGACCTTAAGACACACTAGTTATGAGCAGGGAAAACTGATTAAAAATAAATTCTCAATGCTGCATGATATAAATCTTATTTTTCGCCTCAATAACAATAAAATTGAACGCTACAGAATCAAAGTAACCCATTCAAATATTGCTAAACTAGAACCAGTAAACTGGTCGTAATACGGATTATTAACAGATATAGGATTATCGTAAGGTATTGAGTATGGCTAGAAAGTGAATATGACTAGATAATAATTATTGTTAAGTAGGTGATCATTGCCTATAGGTAAAGCGCGGTTATCCTTAAAAATTAAATAAGGATAACCAAATCGCAGTGAAATAACGTTTTTCTATAAGTAACATCTGTTGCATAAAAATGTATTTACTTACATAAATCAGACAATTACACTATTTTTTCAGCGGTAACAATAACACCATCGGTATCAGCATAAAGATAATCACCACTTTTCACTTCGATACCGGCAAAAGACAATGATACATCTCTTTGTCCTTGAGTCACTGGGATCGATTTTCTCGGGCAAGTACCCAGCGCATACAGTACCACTGGAATATCTTTAATTTGGAAAGTATCACGAATATAACCATTAACAATAATACCGGCGTAATTATTATTGTGTGCAAACTTCATTAAGTTCTCACCTACCACCGCGAAATAATCTTGGTCAACATCTACCACCACCACTTTACCTGAACCGTCTTCGTCTCTCAGCAAAGTAATAAGGTCGGCGTTATTTTTATCCAACTTAATCGTCACTACTTCGCCTTGGCATTTATCTGAGCCGCCAAAATTTTGAAACCCTGCGCCGAGAACGGTTACTTTTTCTGGGTACTCATCACAGATATCTGCGGTAAAAAATTCCATACATCATCCTTGTTTGCTATTTGTTTTAGGCTTTATAACTGATTTCTCATTCTAGCACTCCAATTAGCGCTTTTTACATCTTTTTTTGTTGTGGTATGCTGCAAGAAACGAGATAAAAAAGATGTCTGGACGCCTAAATTTCAGTAATCTAATCTGTGATGAAGTTAACAGTGACAGGCAGCTAAACACAGCAATATTAAAAATAAACAGACACACACGAAAAACAACAATAATAGATGGCGTACTCACCGTTCGAGTAAACCAACTACCGTTTAGACAGACAAAAAACCCTAAATAGGGATATTAGGTAAATATAATTATATGAAAGTAGTGACTGGAGTAGTTGGCAACGATATCCACGTTGTAGCCAATAGGCTCATCGAACTCTCCCTCAATGCCAGAGGGTATGAAGTTTTTAACTTGGGTGTGAACACACACTTAGAAGAATTTTTCGACGCGGTAGTGGAAACCGGTGCCGAAGTACTACTTATCTCTTCACTCAATGGTGAAGCAGAAGGTTGGAGCCGTGAAGTTAGAGCTCTTAAGTCGCAATATAAAGGACTGGATGAAGTAATAATGATGATAGGCGGCAATTTAGTGGTAGGTAGCGGTGATGCAGACGAAATCGTTAAAAAATATAAAAAATATGGTTTTGACATCGTTTGTCATCAAGTCGATTTAAATACAGGCCTCGACCTTTTAGATGAATTAATACAAGAGAGAGGTCTTGCATGAGCCTACTTCAAGAAGAACGAGAAATAATTCTTAGTAACGAATATGTTGATACTTTTGATTTTGATGAAGTAAAAGAATTTGTAACCAACGCCAGTAAAGAACTGTTCATTTCTCATCATTTTAACAAAAAAGACAAGATGTTGGTGCAACCTCGCGGCGGCTTCCCTACTTATAAAAAGCAATTCGCCTTAAACGAATTTTTTGTTAACGCTAACGTTGACGTATTACCGCTCACCATCGACTCGAATACCCGCTTAAACGACTATGGTACGGCGAAGAAAATGCTACGCCTTAGTGAAGAGAACGATGTGGATATGTTAAACGGTTATCCATTGGTTAATCATGGCTACCGAACCACACGCAAAATGATCACCCATTTCAATAAGCCAGTTAGCTTGCGACATGGTACACCAGATGCACGTTTACTTATCGAAACCGCTATCGCCTCAGGCATTTTTGAAATAGAAGGCGGCCCTATTACTTACCTACTTCCTTACTCTAAAAATTTCCCATTAGATAAAGCCTTCATGTATTGGAAGTACGTTGAGCGAGTGTGTGCCAATTATTCCCAGTTGAACGAACCTATTAACCGCGAGTCATTTGGTCCACTTACCGCAACACTGGTTCCACCTTCAATCACTATTGTTATCCAGCTACTTGAAATGCTGCTTTCATTAGAAGAAGGCGTTAAGTCGTTCTCGGTATCATTTTCTCAACAAGGTTCAATGAATCAAGATATCGTTACCGGAGCGGTAATTAAAAAATTAGCCAAACATTATGCCAATGCGATAGGTTGTGGTGATGCAAGTATCCATCTTGTTTACCATCAATGGATGGGAGCCTTCCCGACCAACAAAAGCTATGCAGAACAATTGATTAATATGTCGACCGTTATCGCCTCTATGGTTGGCGCAGACAAAATCATCACTAAAACACGCGAAGAAGCCGCAGGTATTCCAACCAAAGAAGCAAATGCTAAAACAGTCGCCGATACTCAGTACACACTGCGTATTCTTAATGGCTTACCCAATATTGTTGATGAACAAGAAGAAGAAATTTTAACCGCTGAAGTGATGGCTATTATGGAAGCGGTATTCAATGACCCAGCTGACACACTTTGGCGCAAAGTGTTTAATTGCATTAAGTGCGGCATTATTGATGTGCCATTCTCACCTCATATCATTAACCACAACAAGATGATTACGATTCGTGATGCCAATAAAAATATCCGCATAATTGACCGAGGCGGCGTGCCTATTCCTGATCGCTGTTTTGAATTTGAGCGGTCACAATGTGATCTCAATAAGGACACAACGAGCATAGTTAACGACATAATTCACGATATAGGTATTATGCAATGAGCCAGAATATAACAGAGCCATCAGATAAAAAACCCTTGTTCATCGACATCGGAAGTACCTATTTTAAAGTGTCCGATTTAGAGCATATCGAACAACATTTCAGAGACTTTAATAAAGATATTCTGGATGATTTAATGCACAAATGCGGTTCAAAAGTTAGCCAATATAAAAAGGAAGACATTCATATTTGTTCTTCTGCTAATGGCGGATTAAGCACTTTAATCATCGGTGCCACCAAATCGTTCTCTCTAAAATACGCTACCAATATTGCCTTCAATTCCGGTATTAATATTATCGATACTATCCTATACCAAAATATTGCCGAATATTCGATACCAAGTGATTTGGTCGATGTGGTTATTGTGGTAGGTGGGATTGATAGCAATAGTAAAATGTTTGGCCAACCGCTACTTAACTACTTAAATCAACTAAACTATTCGAATATTGTTTATGTAGGCAATAAACCAGATGGAGACTCGTTAGCCCAAGAAATCACTAACCTAGTTAGTTTGCCTAACATTATTGATGGTCGCTTACACATTGTTGAAGATCCGCTAAAAGAATATCTCACTAATCTGTATCAACTTGATATTGAAGGTAAAGAAGATATAAAAAGTCTTTATGCCATAACCTCTAACCAGATTTTCTCAACGCCTTATGTTGTCAATCAAGCATTACCTTATGTGGATGCCAGTTACTCCGTGGTCGACCCGTTTATTTTACTTGATATTGGTGGTGCAACAACCGATATTCATTACTCCAAAGATCTGGTGTTTGATGGCAACATCGTGACGGAAAATGAATATGATCGTTTGGTATTCAAAAAGCTCGGCGTATATAAATCGAAGCAGTCTTTAATTTTTGCCGCAAAGAATAATGAATTCGTCTACGAATTATTAATGCATTTAAAAGTCACCGAAAACATCTTTGAAGAACAAAGTGAAAAAGCGACAAAAATCTTAATGCAATTATCAATCTTCTTAGTCTTGTGCAAAATATCACACTACCGCAAAGCGTATATTAATCTAAAGTTATTGGCCATTAACTCGATCGTTATTACTGGCGGAATAACAAAGGTACTCTCGAAAGAGGAAGTGGAAGACATCGTCGCTTTCTTTTATAAAAAAATCATGACGTCTGATCATAATCCCGTCACTATCCTCGACAACAACTATGATATTTGGACGCTAGGGGCAAAAGGAAAATTAGAATGTCAATAAACTGTATTCGAAGTCTACTAGAAAATGCTGTTGATACACACGCAGACAAAACTGCAATTGTATTAGACGAAGACAAACTAACCTACGCCGATTTATTTAAAAAAGTCAATCAAGTGGCTTTATATATCAAAGAGTTAGGCTTACCTAAAAATACACGTATTGGTATCTATTCAAACAAACGTATTGAGCAAATGGTAGCCGACCTAGCGGTACTTTCAACCGACTGTATTCTGGTACCAATGAGCAAAATGCTTAAGCCGGATCAGATAAAGTACATTATCAAAGATTGTGATATCAAATGCATCATTACCGATAATTTAAAACTTGAGAATATAGAAGAGATCGATTTTGATGGGCATATTATTTCTTATGATACCGCAAGCAAAGATATCGCCTCATTTGAAGAGATTTATAAATACTATAACAAACCTTATGAATGTGACATAAGTGGCCATGATTCCGCATTAATCACCTACTCTTTTGGTTTATCCGGTACCCCTAAAGGCATCGTGATTTCTCACCGAAACTTGATTGATTCGGCACGAGTGGTCTCTCAGTACCTGAAACTGGACACAGATGATGTTATTTCTGGTGTGTTGTTTTTCAACCTCGATTACGGTCTCAATCAACTATTTTGTACTCTATATAAAAAAGCAACATTAGCGATGCATCGCTTTATTCTTCCAGAAGATTTCTTCAATCATCTAATCGACGATAAAGTAACAGTACTGCCAGTAATGCCTGTTTATATTACACAAATGTTCGATCAAGAAACGTCACGTATTCCAAGTGCTGACCTGTTTGATCGCGTTAAAACCATTACCTCTTCTGGAGGAAATGTAACCGCTAGAATGATAGACGATTGTAAACGAACCTTTCGCAAGGCAGATTTTTACTCGATGCATGGTTTAACAGAAGCTTTTCGTTCTACCTATTTAGACCCGTCGCAAGTTCAAATACGACCAAACTCTATAGGAAAAGCGATACCGGATGTGGAACTTTATGTCATAAATGAAGACGGCAAAGAATGTGCGCCACGAGAAGTGGGTGAACTTATCCATCGCGGTGGCTACATTTATAAAGGCTACTGGAATGCGCCTGAAGAAACCGCTGAGCGTTTTAAGTCGGTCTCTATTTTAAAAGATGTCATCGACTTAGAAGGTCAACTGGTCGATGAAATAGTTGTGGCAACCGGAGATTATGTCTACAAAGATGAAGAAGGGTATTTTTACTTCGTCTCGCGTAATGACGATATGATTAAAACACGCGGTTACCGTGTTTCACCTTATGAAGTTGAGTCTGTTGTTGAAAAAGCCTTTCCTAGTATAGAGCGTTGCGCGGTGTTTGGCCTAGAAAACGAACTGATCGAAGAAGAGATTGTTTTAGTGTACACCTCAGCTACGCCTATTAGCGAAACTGAAATACTGTTCGAACTAAACAAACACTTAGCCTCGTATATGATCCCTAGTAAAGTGGTACATAAGAAATTTATGCCGCTTTTGCAGAACGATAAAAATCAGGTAAACAAGGACATTCTCAAGCAAGAGCTTTCCTCTATTTAACTGTTAATCAATTGGTTTATCTCGCTACCAGTTAAAGTTAAAGTTAAAGTTAAATAGATTAAACCGAGCGCGACCTATTACTCAATAGGTCGCGTTTTTTGTATCTGAACAAAATGAATATTGATACATAAACTACTCTAGTGTTAGGTTGGTGGTCGCAACTAAATTGATTGCTATATTTTGTGGCTATAATTAAATCTAATCGACCACCTATTCACTCCACAGTGCCACACTATTTCGGCCTAAAGACTTAGCTTTATACAAAGCAGAATCGGCTTGTGCAATAAGCTCATTCGGATCATTGGCGTTAAACCGGACCGAAGTCACTCCAAAGCTACAAGTAACGGATATACCTTCATAGCTGGTATGCTCAATATTGTTACGCATTTGTTCGGCAATCTGTACGGCTTTCGTCTCATCGAGTCCTTGTAAAACAATACAGAACTCTTCTCCACCAAAGCGAGCAACAATATCTTCTGCACGCACACAATTTTGTAAGGTTTCAACTACTCTGCAAAGCACTTTATCGCCAGCAATGTGCCCATAAGTATCATTGACCTTTTTAAAGTGGTCGATATCTGCCATAAGAATACTATACTCTCCTATTTCTTCTAATCTTGCGAAATCCATTTCCATATGGCTGAGTAAAGTACGTCGGTTATAACAGTTGGTTAAAGGGTCTCTGGCGGCTAAGTAACCTAATTCTAAGTTACGTTTTTTAGAAGCAATAAACTTAAAACAAACCATAACGATCAGCATTAATGAAGCGACCAATAGTAAACTCAACGCCATGCTAGAATATTTGTTGTTCTCCAATTCTAGCTCCGCTATTGTCTTAGCTTGTTTTACTAATTCCATTTCGCTATTTTGCTTTGCAAGTTCAAGGCTATCACGCTCAGTTTTCTCTTTTAATGATTCCAACTCCATTTCAATTTTCTGTGAATAAAGCGTTGCCTTCAATTTATCAAGTTGTTTATTTTCTCTCTCTTTTTGTAGAATTCCAGTGTAAATAATTTCTAGTTCAGCATAACGTAAAGATTCGGCATAATTTCCGCGTAACTTTTCAGCTTTCCTCAATTCGCGATAGGCGTATAACTTCTGGGCATTATCGTTAATTTCGGTTGCTAACATAACGGCTTTTTGTAACAACCGCATAGATTCATCTATATCAGTGCTAAATAGCATTGCCGCCAAAGGAGTTTGCGCTTTCGCTTGGTATAATTTATTGCCGATTTCCGTTGCTATAGATAAAGATTCACGATAATGCTCAATTGCTTGAGGATACATAACTTTATCACGGTAAATATTGCCAATTATGCGTGCAATAAGGGCTTGATTCTTTCTGTCATCCGTATCTTGATAAATCTTAGAGGCTTTAAGCGCCAATTCATTCGCTACTTGAAAGTTGCGCGCTTTAGTTTCTATAACAGCCATTTCTCTTAATGCAGACGCAAGTGTTGAAGGATCAACCTTTTCTTCTGGTAAATCAATAGTTAACTGATAAAACGAACGAGCTTGTTCAAATTCTTTCAGGCGGGTATATATCAGCCCCATTTGGTTAGATGTTTTACCAACATCACTAAGCATATTGGCTTTTTTATAAAACTGATGCGCTTCGTACATATAATGTAGCGATTTTTCATAACGCTCAATGTACCGGTAAATAATACCCGCGCCAGTTAACGCCTTCGCATGCCCAACAGGATCATTTATTTGTTTGTGTAACTCCATTGATTCAACAGAATGGTCAAGCGAAGATAAATAATCTTCTAACTTACGCTCAGCTTCTGCAAGCGTATTCAGTGTACGAGCAATGTATTTTTTATTTTGTAATTGCTTAAAAACAGCCAGTGCTTTCTGATAATACCAAACGGTCTTTTCTTTATCATTTAAACGTTTATACGATTGAGCAAGGCCAGTATAAGTTCTACCCAGCTTTTTTTGCGCGCTTTCATCAGCGTTGATCAGGTAATTAACGGAATGAAGATAAAAAACAATCGCAACATCGTAACGTTTTTGTTGGTATTTATGTTCTGATACGGCCAGTAGTACAGAGGCAACCTCGGAGGTTTTATTAAGTTGTATCGCTAGAGGAAGTAATTCATCTATTGTTTTGTCTATCTCGACAGAACGATCGTCGTTCAATTGATGGTAGATAATAGAAGCACTAGAATAATATTCCATTGATTGGACAATATCATTTGATTTTAGCGCCAAATCGCCAAGCAAAACATTCGCTTCAGCCATGTCACTATACTGGTTATTTTTTACCGATAACGCCAACGCTTGTTCAGCTAACTTGAGACTGGTTATTCTATCTAAATCGCTTAAGTTTTTACTTTTATTTAAAAGCTCTACATAGGAGAGCTCCTCACCGATATCCACTGAAGTAGGCAAGTTATTTGTTTTTGCGTTAACCGTTGAAAAATAACATATAAAAATTAATGTTAATAAAAATCTCATTACTCACCAACTAATAAAGTAGTCGTTTTTAGAGGTTGTTCTATAACTTTTCCACTTGAAGATACAGTGTTAGTGCTATTTCAAACCTCATTACAAGTACATCTATATCCAGAGTTTTTTACGCTTGCCGCCTACCTGCATCTCGAAATGATTTAGATATAACTGCGTAATTTTCAGCAAATTTTTATTTTTATAAATTCAAGCTGATTATAATTTTTCTTTTTAAGTGCGGTCCAGAATACTATAGCAAGCAAATGTTCATTTATTAACTGTTTATTACTAAAAAGTAGAAATTGACTCGGTATTAATCCTTATATGCTGGTAATTTTAATAAAACCCTGAACTTAATAAGCTCTCTTGTATATTAGCAGTATCACAAAATTAACAAAAAAATCGCAAATGAATAATAGCTGTTATCCCAAGCTAATTGCGCCATTGTCCTAAGGGGAGAATACGTTGAACGACAATACACCATTCCAAAACCAGTATAACGATAGAAGTGATATAGCAATAAAACTGTTAGAGTTAAAGAGATGTTAGAGCGAATAAAATGCCATAGCGTAACAAATGCTATAGCTACAAGAATAAAATAGTTATCGTAGAAAAAGTAAAAACAACTGATATCAATTTAATAATAACCCTACTAATCATACCTTTAAATTCACATATAATTAGCAAGGTTAAATAATTTGTTAGCTTGAATATTTAATAAACGGTTAAAAAATGAAAACTTACAACTCGTTTATTCATCCTCTTTAAAAGTAGGGATAATAAACTCGCCATATTTAGCGATGATATTTTCTTCGTCGCCATTATCTAAATAGATATTGAATTGAGTAACTCCAGCTTCTTCTAATTGCTTAATCTTGGCAATATGTTCATCTGGTGTACCTAATACAGAAAAGCTTTCAATAATATCATCAGAAATGAAATCTAAATATGGGTTATCACTTTGACCATGTTTTGAATAATCATAACCTTTTCTTTGTTCAATATAATCAGTTAAACTTTTTGGAACAAGGCCAGAATCAGTACCATATTTTTCAACAATATCAGCCACATGATTACCCACCATAGCTGGGAACCAACGCGTTTTTTCTAAACACTCTTCTTTAGAACCGAAATAGGCTGGAGCAGCGGCTTGAATCTTAAAGTTGCTCATATCTTTGCCGGCTTTCTCACCAGCTATTAATGCTTGGTCAGCAAACCATTTTACTAATTGAGGCTCAGCGATTTGTAATATTAGCCCATCACCGTGCTCGCCTGCTGTCGCCAATGCTTTGGGCCCATATGCTGCAATCCATACTGGTAAATCATAGCCATCAGCCCAAGGGAATTTAACCGGATTTTCACATTCTCCATATATCACTTCTTCCCCTTTAACCATCGCTTTAACTTTTTGGGTAAACTCAGCAACTCTCGCTAAAGGTGCGGGTTTTTTACCCATAACACGCATAGACGAATCACCACGCCCTAAACCAATATCAATACGACCTTCACTCTGCGCGGCAAGGCTACCGTACAAACTCGCCGCTAGAGACCAATCACGAATATTAGGGTTGGTTACACAAGGGCCAAAACGCATGTTAGTGGTATGTTCCATACACATTGCCATCGCGACAAATGATTCACGCCATAAGATATGAGAATCGTAGAACCAACAATAAGAGAATCCCGCTTCTTCTGCTTGGCGAACTAAATTTCTTGCTCGATTAGGGCTAACAAACCCTTTAAACGTAATACCAAATTCCATTTCTATTTTCCTTTTATATTCAACTTTTCTGTTTAAACTAGTGAGCAGGAGGTGCGATAACCACCCCTGCATGACTAAATGGGACGTCTTTAGAAATATTTAATCTAATTAAAATTGGCGTAAGAGCTTCAATACAACGAGCACTTTCTGCCAGGCCGGCGTTATATGCTTTCACGCCCATTTTTTCGATCAAAGACATAACTTTCTTTTTTGCCGCCAATTGATTGCCGCAAACTAATACATCACAGTTAATCGCTTGCTCGAGGTTATTCAAAGTAATGGCAGAAACGTTATGTAACGCCCCCACTACTGCAATATCTTCGCCCAGCAGCGCTTGAGCTTCTTCTGTAGCGGAGCCTTCTTCCGGCATAACCACCGCTTTCGGGTTTTTAGGCGCAAGTGGAACCACAATATCGATTAGTATTTTGTCGGCTAATATCGGCTTCAACTCAGTTAAGGTCGCATTATGAGCAGAATAAGGTACCGAAAGAATGACCATTTCAGCCGCAGATTCGCTAGCACTGACGTTATCCATACCTTCAATAACTGCGCTTCCTGCCGGTAATAACGCACTCATTTCTTTGGCACTTTGTGCTGCTCTTTCGCCATCGCGTGACCCGATCACTACAGGGACACCCGCCATAGCAAGCCTCAGTGCTACGCCACGGCCTTGAGGGCCTGTACCGCCTAAAATAGCCACTTTGTTTACGTTACTCATCGGAATAGATCCTCTCTAATTGGTCTTAAAATATCGCTTGCTTTACTAGAGCTGGCTGTCCACGCCAGCCCTCTAAAAATAATCACTGGGAATTTTCCACTCTTGCTCATCAATAGCCCCGATGCTGCCGCGAGTTCATCAGCAAAAGCAGGAGCCGTCACTTTGAGCTCTCGCCCCCAAGCATCGTCTTCACCTAACATCTGTTGAATTGCAGGAACTCGAGCTAAACCTATCGCTACGTTAGTCTGCCCAAGACGCCACGGTCTACCGAACGTGTCACTGATCACGACACCTAATTGGCAAGAAAAATGCTCTTCTAATTCAGTACACAATTGATTCGCACTTTTATCTGGGTCATCTGGTAAGGTAATTAACTGTCCAGGTTGATCGGCATTCGATTCATCTACCGCGGCATTGGCACAGATAAAGCCTAATTTATGCTGGGCAATCAGCACGCCCTCTTCTTGTTCTGGCCGTTTTACGCTACGAACAATTTTTTCCGACTGATCTAATACAACTTGTACTTTTCTCGGATCTTTATTGACAGTTTTTGCTAGTGTAATCGCCTCTTCGCTTGCGGTAACCTCTTCAATATTGACAACTGCACCTTCACATTTAGAGACCACTTTATGAGCAACCACTAAAATATCACCTTGCTGTAGCGTTTCACCTTGCAGTTTTAACGCATCAATTAAGCAATTCGCTAAATTCATTCCTGGTTTAAAATCTGGTAACCCGCCCACCGTCAACATCTGCATAGAATCAAAATTAACCGCTTGGCTTTCGCTGTCCGTCAAAGTGACTTCGTCTACTTTTGATTCTGCCGTCGTGGCTATTTTTGTCATATGATTCATAACAACACTCCTTTCGCAGAAAGCTCCGCTTGATAACTCGGCGAAACGAGAAAAAGATCATCGGGCACATCAATATCTTGGCTTAAATTAGCTAGGTTCAAAATTTCTACCGTCAGCTTTTTTTTATGCGCTTCTTGCACATGCGCTAAAGAAGATTGGTTTCCATAACAAAATTCAATCGCATTAGGCGGTGTAGTCAACAACGCATTGGTGCCGTTGTCTTTCGCTCGGGCAATCACAACCGCATTGTTTTTAGCTGCTTCCAATATCGGCTCTATTTCTTCAATCTCTAAATGAGCAATATCAGCCGGAATGACCATTTGTTGGTCAAATCCGTTAGCTACACTCCAATTGGTTGCCGACTCAAGCGCACTGTTTAACCCTTTGCTTTGTTGTTCTATTAATACTTGTGCACCATATATTTTGGCGATTCTTGCTATCTGATCGGAATCGGTAACCACCAAGCGGTTAACCTGAGAGTAATGTTCGGCAAAAAAAGCTAACGTCTTTCGAAACAAAGTGGTTGCCAATGTTTCTCGTTGCGCCAAAGTTAATACACTCATCAGCCTTTGTTTAGATCGCACCGGTGATTTCATAGGTATAACGATATTAAGGTTGTTGCTCATTAGCTTGCCTCCCTCAAAGTTTTGTCCTGTAATGGCAAGTTGGCGCAGGATTTTACTACCGAACTCATTACCGCTTGCTTCTCTTCATCGTCACGCATCCAAATATTCTGGATTAGTACCTGAATACCCAATGCTTCAATTTGCGCAGTAAATTCGGCATCAACCGGATCAATCACTAAGACATCAATTAACCCTTGATAGTATTGAGCAATCCCGAACACATTGGCAGAGTGCCCTAAGCTTTGCATTAATTGCACCGCAGGCCCTTTAATTGCCTCGCCACCAATAAGCGGTGAAATGGCCACCACAGGTGCGGTCACTTTAGTTAACTTAGCTCGAATTTGCTCAACAGACAGGATTGCGCCAATACTAAGTAACGGGTTACTCGGAGCAATCACAACCATATCAGCTTCTCGAAGGGCATTAATCGCCTCTGGAGTGGCGGTTGCTTTGTTACTATCGATGTATTCAATTTCGTCAATTACAGGTTGGCACTTCAAACGAACAAAATAATCTTGAAAATTTAACCACCTTTTACCTGATTTTAATTTGGTTTGAATAACATCATTCGTTGGTAGCAAAATGGGCACTTCTACCCCATTCGCCTTGGCTATATCTTGGGCGATAACTTGTGCTCTGTGGCCTAATCGTCGGCGTTCCGTTCTATAAATATGGGTGGCAAAATCCATGTCGCCAAGCTGCATCCATGTATCAACTCCAAGATCAGACAAACCTTTCAACACCTTTTGATCGTCACCTTGTAAGCCCCACCCTTGTTGACGATTAATGCGCCCAGAAAGGGTATAAACTAACGTGTCTATATCGGGTGAAATCCATAAGCCATGAAACGCTTGATCGTCGCCAATATTACCAATAATCTTTAACCCTTCAGCATACTCACTCAGCGAAAGCCCTAATGCAGCCTTTGCTCCACCCACTCCACCTGCCAATAAAATTATATTGATTTTGCTCATGCTGTCGCTCCGAAACGGGCGATTTCTTGAGATGGAAGTACCAAATGTTTTGCGTCTTCATTTTGGAGCGGATAGGCTTTTAATTCAGAATAAAGTGTAGAACGTTGAACCGCATTTAATCCTGCATCATGAATAAAATTAACCATATCTTGAGGCTCAATCTCTTGGCCATGTTCACCACCAGCGGCTCTAGAAATACTTTCATTCATTAGCGTGCCGCCTAAATCATTGGCACCCGACCTTAACATTTGCGACGCAACATCCGAGCCCATTTTCACCCATGAAGCTTGAATATTATTGATCTGTCCTTGCAGCATTAATCGGGCAACAGCATGCATTTTGAAATGCTCTCCTCGAGTTGGTCCAGGACGAACAAACGTAGGATTATCGTTATATAGTTTGGTTTTGTAATGTACGAAACCTAATGGCACAAATTCAGTAAAACCACCGGTTTCTTTTTGAATGTTTCTTAAGGTTTCTAGATGATTTGCCCAATGGTATGGTTGATCAATATGACCATACATAATAGTCGAAGTTGTCCTAATACCCACTTCATGCGCGGCTTTGATTATCGTGACCCAATCTTCAGTACTAAGTTTATTTTTAGTTAATTGTTCACGGATCTCTACATCCAAAATTTCGGCTGCAGTCCCCGGCATAGAATCAAGTCCACACAGTTTCAAATCGCGTAGAAACTCTTTTGGTTCCATTTTCGCTTTACGAGATCCATACCATATTTCGAACGGTGAAAAGGCATGAATGTGCATTTTAGGTAAGCGCGATTTAATAGTAAGTAAAATATTTCGGTAGAAATCGGCGCTCATCTGCGGATGTAATCCACCTTGAATACAGACTTCAGTTGCGCCTCTATCCCATGCTTGTTGTGCTCGATTGGCGATTTCATCAAGGGAAAGGAACTCCGCTTCTTCATGTTTTACCGGTTTAGCAAAATTACAGAACTTACAACCCATATAACAAACATTGGTAAAATTAATATTACGAGTAATAACAAAGCTACCGGTATCGCCACACAGGTTTTGCCTTACTTTGTCGGCTACATTTAATAGCGCTTGGTATTCATTACCTTCTGCAGCGAATAAAGATATCGCTTGTTTAGTTGATATTTCTTTGCCGTCTAGAGCTTGTTTCAATGCCTGTTTCACTTCTGGGTTGAGGCGATTCAATGAAATTGGTCTATTTTGATTGGTGTCTGTCCTTGACAACATAATGCTTCTCCTTAAATTCGCCTTAAAGGCACTGCTCTAACGCCAGTCCATCGGTAGACGCTAGCGAGTGTATGCGGCTAACAGCTAATGCAACGGGTGGTTGATCTGGCTGCTGAATTGTTTTTGATTGTTCTAAAAAAGTAGGATAAACCGTTAATCGTTCTCTTAATCGATAACCCATTTCACGGCATCGGTCTGATAAGGTTTCAATTTGTGGCCATGCTCTTTCTGGGTTAATAAAGTCTTTTGTTACTGGTGATATTCCACCCCAATCATTAATTCCGGCGCTTAAGTAATCTTTGTAATCTTGTTCGAGATTGGGTGGAGCTTGAATGCTAATACTTGGATCGAGTATCAAACGAGAGATAGCTAAGGTACGCAACATGTCATCTTTACTTGGCTCGGTGAACCCAGCCATGTTGGTGCCTTGTTTAGCACGAAAGTTCTGAATAATAACTTCTTGAATATGCCCATAGCGCTGATGAATTTCGTTAATCGCAACCAAACTATCAATACGATCTTGCCATGATTCACCAATCCCAATCAGTAAACCAGTGGTAAAAGGAATACCTAATTCACCCGCGCAAACCAGTGTATCTAAACGACGTTCTGGAATTTTATCAGGGCAAGCATAATGTGCCTGTCCCTTTTTGGTTAAGATTGGGCTGGTGCTTTCGAGCATCATTCCCATTGAACCGGCGACTGGCTTGAGAAGTTCTAACTCTTCTCGTGATAAAGCCCCGGCGTTAATATGTGGAACAAGCATGGTTTTCTGTAAAACTAGTTCTGCCATATCGCGTAGATAACCTACCGTCGTCGTATGACCTTGTCTGGCTAACTTCTCTCTAGCAAACTTGTAGCGCTTTTCTGGGCGTTCACCCAAGCTAAATAAGGCTTCTTTACAGCCCATATTCTGCCCTTTTAATGCAACGGTCAGAACTTGGTTGGGTGTCATCAGTTGTGCTTCACCAGATTCTGGTGTTTTAACAAACGTACAATAACTGCAACTATCTCGACACATATTGGTTAAAGGAATAAACACTTTACGCGAATAGGTTACTTCACTACCCCAATACCGATCTCGTGTATTACTTGCTTGTTGGCATAATGATTGAAGCAAAGTTCCTGAAGCATTTCCCATTTGTCTTGCAGCATCTTGACTAAGCATATCAACTCCCTGATTTATCGTTTTATCGCCTAATCCGTGGCAATAATTAATAGTTTTACCATTTGGTATAATCTAGAATTAACACAGTTTTTACCAAATGGTAAAGTAATTATGTGCATGTTTTTTTTGGTGCAAATAGGGCCTAAATTGGTGAATTTATCAGTGAGTTACCAACTTATCTCCGACAATAAAATCCGATAAGACGATAAGTAACTAATCAATAAAAAATGAGTTTTTATAAGGACTTGTTGAAAAAATACACGGGTGAATTAACCAACAAAATTGATTAAAGCTAGCAGGAAATAACACAGAAACTTGAAGGGTCAAGGGGGAGAAATCCCCCGATAAATTATTTAAATTGCCCTGTTGTGGCGCAACTTATTTTACAGTTACTCGATGTTCTTCACCTAATTTGGCGGTAGCAGGCTTTGGTTTAACAATACCGTGAATAACCATTTGAGTGAGAAATTGAGTGGCACGTTCAAAATCGGCTTGTTGTAGTTTTTTCTGATCTAACACCACTTCTATTTGTGCAGCAAAATCTGCGTAAGTTTGCGTCATCGCCCAAATGGAGAAGAATAGATGTTCTGGTTCAATATCGCGCAATCGTCCTTGATCAACCCAACTTCTTACCAATGCAACATCTCTATCAAACAATGGTTTTAAGTGGTTTTTAAGGTATTCACCAATAATCGGAGCGCCTGAAATCACTTCTTGGGCAAACACTTTCGAAGCTTCTGGAAAATCATGTGAAAGCTGAAGCTTGCCACGAATATAGGTTTCGATAACATCTTCTGGGGAGGCATTACGATCTTCTGCAAACACCATTTTTTCTAGCCAAATATCAACAATGTCTTGCAATGCAGTTCGGTAAAGCAATTCTTTTGAAGGGAAATAATACAGCAAGTTTTGTTTTGACAGACCACATTGCTTAGCAATACGATCCATGGTTGAGCCTTTATAACCAAATTCAGCGAAAACAATTTCTGCTCCTCGCAAAATTTTTGATTCCATTGCTAAGCGAGCAGAGGAAGGGATGGCATTTTTTTTCGCTCGTAGAACAATATCCGACGATACACTACTCATGGTATTTAACCTTGTTATTTTGTTTATATTACTTTTGTTCGCTCTAATGCGTCTAAAAACTCGGTGACTAATCGTGTCGGCTTAGGTGATTTTCGGTGAATTGCGGCAAATTCGCAATGATAAGAGTACTTATCGTTGTCAATTTGCTTCATAGAACCGCCTGCCAACATGATTTTGGCAAAATGTTCAGGCAAAAATCCAATATACTGACCGGATTGTATCAAGGTAGAAATGCCTTCCTGGTTGGTTGCCGCGGCACTTCTATGCAAATTAAGTTCTCGTCCCGTTTCCATATTGGGGCTACTAAAACTTAATCCTGCATACTTCTGAGCCATAATATCTTCATCGGTCACAACGACGGAGTAACCTGTCGTGCGCCGGTTAAAAAACGCATGCCCTTTTCCGCAATACATGTACATTTGCTCACCGAAAAGTGGTCGGTATTCTAAACTGGCAGAACGCCGATGTGGAGGGATCACGCCCACATGATATTGACCCTCTAATACACCTTTTTCAATATCGTTCACCGGCACGACATGAATATCCAGTGCAACATCCGGAGCCTTAGCAATAAAATCGGCAATCGCTTGATGAACTCGACACTCAGGATTAGTCACAGTGGTATCGAACATCGCAACGACTAAATGGCCTTTTAAACTATGATGTAGATCGTTCACTTCATGACGAAAATCTTCTAAAGATAATATTAAACGCTGCGCCGACTCATAAATATGTTCGCCTTCGCTGGTTAAAGAGAACCCTGCTCGACCTCGATGACACAATACCAAACCCAATCTTATTTCTAGATCTTTCAAGTGTCGGCTAATGGTTGAACGACCAATATTCAACTCCATTTCAGCAGCGCTTAACCCGCCACTTTCTACTACCGCCATAAATACACGCAGTAAGCGTATATCTAAATCGGACAGTTGTCCTAATAATGCTTTCATTGTTTCATAAACCTGAACCTTTAGTTCGATAACTTGTAATTTATCAAACTAACTTTGCTCTTTAAAGTAAAAATACACTTGGCATCCCAAACCGTATGGGAGCCGCTTAGCAGGAGACAACAGCAATGGGAATGCAATCGAACAAAGAATCCATGGATGCTTATTGGATGCCTTACACATCAAATCGTAAATTTAAAGCCGATCCGAGAATGGTAGCTGGAGCGGAAGGTGCTTACTACATTGATGATAAAGGACGAAAGATATTCGATGGATTGTCAGGATTATGGACCTGTGGTGCAGGCCATAATCGACCAGAAATTGCTCAGGCGGTTGCAAAACAGTTAACCGAACTTGATTACGCGCCAGCGTTTCAATATGGCCACAGTAAAGCTTTTGAACTGGCAGAAAGAATTTCAGATCTTGCTCCAGACGATATTAATAAAGTCTTTTTCGTCAACTCAGGGTCTGAAGCCGCCGACACCGCAACTAAAATTGCGCGTGCATACTGGCGTCAAAAAGGACAGGCAACCAAAACTCGTATTATTGGCCGAGCAAAAGGCTATCACGGAGCCAGCTGGGGTGGCATTAGTTTTGGGGGTATTGGCGCAAACCGTAAATTATGGGGACAGGCAGTAGAAGCCGACCATTTATCTCATACGATGCAAGCAGGAAAAGAGTTCACCCGTGGCATGGCGCAAACAGGCGCAGAAATGGCCGACGAGCTGCTGGACAAAATCGCGCTCCATGACGCCTCTAATATTGCCGCAGTTATAGTTGAACCATTTTCTGGTTCGGCGGGGGTTATTGTGCCACCAGAAGGATATTTGCAACGACTTCGAGCGATCTGCGATCAACACGATATTTTATTAATATTTGATGAGGTTATTACTGGTTTCGGTCGTTGTGGCCAATATTTTGGCTCACAAGCATTTGGTGTCACTCCAGATTTACTTTGTGTCGCCAAACAGATCACTAATGGCGCAATCCCAATGGGAGCGGTATTAGGTAAAGGCTGGATTTACGATGCCTTTATGCAAGCAGGAGGTGCAGAACACAACATTGAACTTCCTCACGGTTATACCTATTCTGGTCATCCAGTATCTTGTGCAGCAGCACTAGCAACATTGGATTTACTGGAAAAAGACCAATTAATTCCTCGTGTGGCAGAAATGGCGCCAATGTTTGAAAAATCAATACATAGCTTAGCCGGATGTAAGCACGTCACCGACATCCGTAACTTTGGCTTTGCTGCCGGTTTAACAATAGAAGCAAGAGATGGCGATGCTGCTATCCGCCCTTATGAAATCGGTAAAACACTATGGGAAAAAGGCTTTTACGTGCGATATGGCGGCGACACTATTCAATTAGGTTTACCATTTATCACCGAAGAACACGAGATAGACCGACTAATTAACGCGATGGGCGAAGCCATCAACGCAACAGAATAAATTAATTAAGGAAACAACCATGTCACAACAAATCGGCCACCTGATCCACGGCGAAATTCATAACGACAGTAGCGAAACACAAGCGGTATTTAACCCCGCCACAGGCGGCCAATGTGGTGAGCTTGCCATGGCGTCTGCGGCCACCGTTGAACAAGCAATTGCATCAGCAAAAGAAGCGTATCCACAATGGCGCAACACCCCACCTGCTGCTAGAGCACAGGTTATGTTTAAGTTTAAACAGTTATTAGAAGACAATTCGGACACCATTTGTGAACTGATCACAAAAGAACACGGAAAAGTGCTTAGCGATGCAAAAGGCGAATTAGCACGAGGAATAGAAAATGTTGAGTTTGCTTGCGGCATACCGGAGCTTTTAAAAGGTGAACACAGCCGAAATGTTGGCCGAAATATTGATGCTTGGAGTGAATTTCAACCACTTGGTGTTGTTGCAGGTATCACCCCATTTAACTTCCCGGCCATGGTTCCGCTATGGATGTGGCCAAGTGCAGTAATGTGCGGAAATGCCTTTATCTTAAAACCGTCAGAACGCGATCCAAGTAGCGTTTTATACATGGCTCAACTGGCTCTTGAAGCAGGTTTACCACCGGGCATACTGAATGTGGTTAACGGTGGTGCTGACGTTGTAAATCAACTGATCGATTCGCCAGCAATTGAAGCGGTCAGCTTTGTTGGCTCGACACCTATTGCTGAAGCGATTTATCAACGTTCGGCTAATAATGGCAAACGCTGTCAAGCACTGGGTGGTGCTAAAAACCATGCGGTCATCATGCCAGATGCCGATTTAGAAAACGTCACTAATGCATTAATGGGCGCGGCATTTGGTTCATGTGGACAACGTTGTATGGCTATTTCGGTTGCGGTAACCGTTGGCGACACCATTGCCGATGCATTAGTGGAGAAGTTAGCTCCAAAAGTCAGCACGTTAAAAGTCGGTCCAGGTACAGACAATAGCAATGAAATGGGTCCACTTATTACTGCTGCGCAAAAAGATAAAGTCACCAATTTTGTTAGCGAAGCAGTCGAACAAGGTGCAGAGTTAGTTGTAGATGGACGCACCATCATGGTGCCCGATCATGAGTCAGGTTACTTTTTTGGTGGTACTTTATTCGATAAAGTCACACCAGAAATGACAATTTATCAACAAGAAGTATTCGGCCCAGTGCTAGTAGTAGTAAGAGTTAAAACCCTAGAAGAGGCGGTTGAGCTCATTAACGATCATGAATATGGGAACGGAACATGCATATTCACTAGAGATGGTGAAGCAAGTCGTTATTTTTCAGACAAGGTTATGGTTGGAATGGTCGGTGTGAATGTCCCTCTTCCTGTTCCAGTGTCTTACCACAGCTTCGGTGGATGGAAGCGTTCACTATTTGGTGATTTACATGCTTATGGCCCTGACTCTGTTCGTTTTTACACACGACGAAAAGCAATTACTCAGCGTTGGCCTTCAGGTGGAATAAAAGATGGGACCCTATTTTCATTCCCAACTTTATAACCAAATTTATAGTCAAGTTTACAAAAAATAAAATGAGCGACACCCGAGCTACAGTAGATTAAGTGGCAAGGAAACAATTAGCAGGCTGACTTAAAGCCCATTAAAACGGGTTACCAATTAAGCGCCTGCAAAATTTTAGTTATTGTTTTTACCATTTGGTAAATCGCACGGAAAGCGAAACGAGAATGTTATTTGATATTGAATGTGTTTGTTGTAACAAGCGAAACACATTTGAAATCATTAAATAGACAGACCAGAACAACTTAAAAGGATTTTGTATGCAAGATTTACGAGTGAACGGCGACCGTCTCTGGGACAGTTTAATGGAGATGGCGCAATTCGGTTTAACCGAAAAAGGGGGCTGTAAACGATTGGCAGCGACGGAATTAGACGGCAAAGCACGCGATCTTTTCGTTGAGTGGTGTAAAGCTTGTGGCTGTACCATCAGTGTCGATCAGATGGGCAACGTTTTTGCTCGCCGTGAAGGAGCGGATAATTCACTTCCTGCGGTTGCAACAGGCAGTCACTTAGACACTCAACCTACCGGAGGTAAATTTGACGGTGTATTTGGTGTTCTTGCAGGCGTTGAAGTATTAAGAACTCTGCATGAAAACAATATTGTTACTCCTACTCCGATGGAGTTTTCAGTTTGGACCAACGAAGAAGGTTCGCGCTTCCAACCTGCGATGCAAGGTTCTGGTGTTTATGTAGGTCGCTTTGATCTAGAAACAGAACTAAACAAAACCGACGTTGATGGAATTCGCCTCAAGGACGAATTAGAAAAAATTGGTTATCTCGGTGACGAAAAACCAGGCAGTCGTCACATCGGCGCATTCTTCGAAACTCATATCGAGCAAGGCCCAATCCTAGAAGATCAAGAAAAAACCATTGGTGTCGTTCGCTTAGGCCAAGGTATTCGCTGGTATAACGTTAGTATTACTGGTCGTGAATCCCATTCAGGAACAACGCCAATGTACCTGAGAAATGATGCGATGGTCGCTAGTTCAAAGATCATTACTGAAATCGAAGAAATAGCCAACCGATATGACAATGGACTCGGTACCGTCGGCTTTATGCAGGTATTCCCAAATTCTCGTAACGTTATTCCGGGCCAAATTACCTTTAGTGCTGACTTACGAAATCCTAATGCGGATGTTTTGGCTCAAATGGACAAAGAGTTTACCGATTTTTGCGCCAAAGTAGCAGAAGAGCGCCAAATCAGCATAGAAGTCGATCCTTTCTGGTATTTCGCACCTGTCGAATTTAATGCATCGGATGACGTTAAATCAGCAGCAGAAGCGTTGGGATATTCACATATGGATATCTACGCTGGCGCAGGACATGACGCTTGTTATATGGCCGACTTAGTACCAACTGGCATGATTTTTACGCCATGCGAAAACGGAATTAGTCACAATGAAATAGAAAACACCGCACCACATGAATGTGAAGCAGGCGCAAATGTTCTGTTACACACCATGCTAGAAGCTAGCGCACGTATTGCCAAGGAAACGGCAGCGACGCTAAGTGAAACAGTTAGTTAATAGTTAACGCTATTAACCACAAACTGGTCACTACATTAATCTCAATTGGATGAGGAAAATATAATGAAATCTACACTTAAAAAGGTTGGTAATTTTTACGAACTGGATGTTGAGAAAGATTTGTCTGACAGTAAATACTTTAATGAAGATCTTGCTCCAACAAAAGTAACAGAGCGTACCTGGGACAAAATGAACATCGCCGCATTATGGGTTGGTATGTCAATTTGTGTCCCTACATATACCCTTGGCGGAGTACTGACCGCTTATTTTGGCTTGTCAGTGGTTGAAGCGCTGTTCACCATATTTTTAGCTAACATTGTGGTGCTACTTCCTCTTACTTTGAATGCGTTTCCAGGCACCAAATATGGTATTCCTTTCCCTATTCTATTACGTTCATCTTTTGGTATCTTCGGCTCGAACGTCCCTTGTTTAATTCGAGGACTGGTTGCCTGTGGGTGGTTCGGTATCCAAACCATGTTTGGTGGTTTAGCGATACATTTACTGCTGTCAGAAATATCAACTGGCTGGGCAAGCCTCGGTAGCATTGGTGAGGTAATTGGTTTCTTCATTTTCTGGACACTTAACATTGGCGTGGTAATTAAGGGATCTGAGTCGATTAAGTGGCTTGAAACTCTTTCGGCTCCGCTATTACTGGCGGTAGGGTTTGGTTTAATGTTTTGGGCAAGCGATAAAGTATCGTTTACAGAAATATTAATGACACCAGCCAATCGTCCTGCTGAAGATGGCGTAGCAAGTTATTTCTTTGCTGGTTTAACCGCAATGGTTGGCTTCTGGGCAACGCTGTCACTCAATATTCCTGATTTCAGCCGTTACGCAAAATCTCAGAAAGACCAAATTGTTGGCCAGATTATTGGTTTACCGCTTACTATGTTTTTCTTTGCGGCTCTAGGCGTAGTATTAACTGCAGCGTCACAATCTCTATTTGGCGAAACCATTTCTGACCCAATTACTCTGATTGGTAAAGTAGAAAGTCCGTTCTGGGTTATTGTCGCTATGATTCTTATTATCATTGCAACACTTTCTACCAATACTGCTGCTAACGTAGTATCCCCAACTAACGATTTCCAAAACATTGCTCCAAAACAAATTAACCACACCCGTGGTGTATTGCTCACTGGTTTTGTTGGGATAATTCTGATGAGTTGGGAGCTGCTTAAAAAACTCAATCTAATCGACTCAGATGTCAGTGTTGAAGCCATGTACTCAAATTGGTTATTAGGTTACTCAAGTCTTCTTGGCCCTATTGCAGGGATCATGATTGTGGACTACTTCTTAATCAAAAAACAAACATTAGATATTCCAGCACTATACTCGGATAAAGATCTTTACCCTTCTATTAACTACGCTGGTTTCATTGCGTTTTTCGTGCCGGTTATATTCACTATCGTGGCGGTAACCTTCAATGTAATGACTTGGTTTTATAACTACGGCTGGTTTACTGGCGCGTTATCTGGCGCGGTATTGTATTACTTAACATCAACAATGATGGCACAACCAGTAATCACTCGCTCTCCAGAAAAGGCGTAATAAAACGCTAGGCTAATAAGTTAATGGCGGTAGGTCGCTATCGTCATTAACCATCATGAAAAGGATAATTTATGAATCTATTGATTAAGGGTGGCGATGTTGTCACTCATGAGAGAACTATCACTGCTGACGTGTATTGTGTCGATGGAAAAATACAAGCAGTCGGTTCTAACCTCTCCGTTTCAGACGATACCGAAATTGTTGATGCGTCCGGCAAACTTGTTATGCCTGGAGGTATCGACCCACATACGCACATGCAACTACCGTTCATGGGAACCGTGGCATCAGATGATTTTGCATCAGGCACCGCAGCAGCATTAGCTGGCGGCACAACCACTGTTATCGACTTCGTTATTCCGTCGCCACAGCAGTCGCTAATAGAAGCCTACCATCAATGGAAAGATTGGGGATCACAATCCCAGTGTAACTATAGTTTTCATGTTGCCATTACCTGGTGGGATGAAAGTGTTAAACAAGATATGAAAACGCTAGTAGACGAGCACGGTGTTAACAGCTTCAAGCACTTTATGGCTTACAAAAATGCCATCATGGCGACCGATGATATTCTTGTTTCAAGTTTCAGCCGTTGTTTAGAACTTGGTGCTGTGCCAACTGTCCACGCTGAAAATGGTGAATTGGTTTATCACCTACAACAAAAATTATTAGCAAAAGGTATAACTGGGCCAGAGGCTCATCCACTTTCACGCCCACCGATTGTTGAAGGTGAAGCAGCAAGCCGTGCAATCAATATCGCTGGAACATTAGGAGCGCCGATTTATCTCGTTCACGTTTCAACAGAAGAAGCGGTAGATGCAATTCAATACGCTAAACAGAACGGACAAATTGTTTTTGGTGAATGTTTAGCCGGTCATTTAGTGGTTGACGATAGTGTGTATCAAGATAGTGACTGGGGTAAAGCTGCAGCACATGTCATGAGCCCACCGTTTAGACCGAAAAAACATCAAGATGCGTTATGGAAAGGGTTACAAAGTAACGCTATTCAAACAACCGCTACCGACCACTGTGCTTTCTGTGCTGAGCAAAAAGCCATGGGTAAAGACGATTTCACCATGATCCCTAACGGCACTGCTGGTGTAGAAGAACGCATGATGGTTCTGTGGGACAAAGGGGTGAATCAAGGCAAAATAACTGCCAATGAATTCGTTTCAATTACCTCTACTAATGCAGCGAAAATATTCAATCTTTATCCGAGGAAAGGTGCAATTGCGGTAGGTTCAGATGCCGATATTGTTATTTGGGATCCTGCTGGTGAGAAAACCATCTCCGCTGAAACACAATATTCAACTATCGATTTCAGTATCTTTGAAGGCATGAAGATTGTGGGTATACCGGTAACCACGATTTGTAATGGTAAAATCGCGTGGGACAAAGGTGAAATTAAAACGCAACCAGGTGATGGCCAATATGTCACTCGCCCACCTTATGCAACCTTCTATCAAAGCCAATTAAAACGCAATGAACTGAGCCAACCCGAAGCGGTTGAACGTTAATTGCTGTTTCTTTGAGTGCATGACTATTGCTTAAAATAAATTAATAACGGTTTAAGCTAATCACTAGCGCTTTACTCAGACAATTTGTGTAGATGCGAAAACTTTCGCGTCTACACCTCAGCGACTTTATGCCGTTTTTTTCTTGCCTTATTCGAACCCTCTAAATCTTTGATTTATTTTATATTTTTTGTCTAACACCCTTCTGTTGCAACGATTACTTAAGCTCATAGCAATTAACTAGATCTCATAGTAATTAACTAGAGCTCATACTAATTAGCTAGAACTAATAAACTAGAGTTCATAAACTACCGAGATAAAAGAGATGGTTAAACTTAGCCAAAAACAATTATTTTGAACAATTGTTCAAAATTAAATTGAACGACTGCTCAAAGTGGTCTATATTGTTCAATATCAGTTTCATTCTCGCTCACGAGCAAGAATAACTTAATCCATAATCGTCTAAAAATAGGACCGTACTAATGACTAAATTTACCCTTCACACCTTAGAGTCTGCACCTGAAGCAAGTAAACCTTTTGTAGAAGGTTCAATTAAAGCAAATGGTATGCTTCCTGGCCTACATGCCGTGATGGCAGATGCCCCTGGCTTACTAGAAGGTTATCAAGTACTGCATAAGCTGTTTACTGAATCGTCATTTAATGCCGAAGAGTTAACTGTTGTATGGCAAACCATTAATGTTGAGCATGAATGTCACTACTGTGTACCAGCACACACAGGTATTGCTCACATGATGAACGTTGATCCTGCGTTGACCGACGCTCTGCGTAACAAAGAAAAAATGACCACAGATAAACTGCAAGTGCTGCATGAAACAACATTATTAATGGTTCGTAACCGTGGCGTACTTTCTGACGAAGAAATGGAAACATTTTTTGCCGCCGGTTATAGCCAACGTCAATTGCTTGATATCGTATTAGGCCTGGCGCAAAAAGTAATGAGTAACTATACCAACCACCTAGCTCATACTCCTGTAGATGACGTATTTAAAAAGTTTGAGTGGAAATAAGCCGCTTTAGCTTTAAACAGTTACTATAAAATAAACTGTTACTATAAAATAAACCGTTAGCATAAAATCTTAAGCAGCCTCAACTAATTTGATGGCTGCTTTTGCTAGATTAAAACTAACGGAAGTTGATTTGAAAGATTTGAACAACTCGTAAGATTGAAATGTAAAAGTCCACTACCTTAGGCTTATTTTCAGCCGATTAAATTTTCTCAATATAAAGAATCAATTCACCCACATCAAAACCCCATTTAGATAATTTGGTTTTGTTAAACAGCCTATTTTGATCAATTAGAAACATCCAATCATCTAAACGAATCTTATAAACTTCATCGTCAACCGGTATATTTAAATCATATTGCCAGTAGAGTGCAGATCCTTCTGTCGTTCCTTGAGCAATACCAACAACATCACCCGCCGTACCTTGATATTGGTTCTCGGCTAGCTTTTCTATATGCCAAGTTCGCGTAGTTTTTTCGCCATCATCGAACTCGAACCACTCTTTTATTTCACCTTTATTGCCTTGCCAACTGGCAAGTAATTTTACTTCGAAACGACGAGTGAGATTGCCAGAGCGATCAAGCAGCATTCCATAAGCCTTAAGTTCGCCGTTAAAAAACTGTTCTAGTTTCAACTCTGGTGAGGTGTTTTTATGCTCGTCTAAACTGGCATTGCCACAAGCAGTCAACAATAGAACAAAAGTAAGCAGTATAAATTTTTTCATGGCGTTAACCCCAGTAATTGTTGACGAAGCTCAGGCTGAGAGGTTTTCTCAGACAACCAAATAGATAAAAATGCGTCGGCAAAATAGCTATCCTGTATGGTGCCAATAACATTGTCATTGAAGTAAAATTGACTATGTCCGTCTGCTTGCACAAGCAGTGTCAAGGTATTGCCCGGCTCGACATCGGGCCACATCGCATTTAATGGTTCAACCCATGATGTAATGTTATCTGATGAGTAACCTAGCTGTTGCCATTGTTCTATTGTTGCTTTAACCAGTGCCTGACTATCTATCGATTTTAGATATTTTATCTTCAATGCCTTTTGCGGTTCTTTATCTGTCGCAGTTTGCGTATTCTGTTGCTGGTAATACTCGGCTTGATAAATCGTCCAGAACAGATATTGCATTTCACCCTGCCCGACTTTACTCAAATGAGCGACTGGCGATGCCTGCGCTGTCGCGGTTATGACATACGCTGTTGCCGTCATAAATAGTAATGCGAATATCCTGATCATGATTTACCTCCATTAGCGGTAAGACCAAGGCTAAAATATCTCTTTTGTAACCAAACTAATGTTGGTAGCAGAACGCCCCAAGCCAACAGTAAAGACACAAACAAAAAACTATCACTCACCAATGACTGCAATGCACCGGCTTTGATTCCTGCCAAATAACTGCTTGCGCCACCAACCGCGCCAATCACCACCAAAACTGGCGACGAACATCGAGTAAGCCAGCGCAAACTGTGGTTTAAACTAAGTACAAACATTATCCAAAGAAACACAAGCCACAGTGGGAAAGAGCTGGTCATTGGCTCAGAACTAACTGAAGTCGCACTAAAAACACCCAATTGCATTTGCAAAAAATCAATCGATAAGCCTAGAGGAACCAACAACAGTAACTTAGCATCTTGCTTGCGAGTGGGAGTCAGAACAAAGTGACTAATCAATAAAATCGGGTTAACCAAGTTGGCGTATTGGGTAAAAAATGCCCCACATAACCAACTCGATTGAAACAGCAGTACGTTAATAAGCCAAAACGATTTCATCACTCTTGCCTCTATAGCGGGGTTTTCTTGCTACCAAGTGATGAGTACTGATGCTTCTTTCTAAAAATGCGCCTTCGCAATAACACAAATAGAAGATCCACAGGCGCTTAAATTCCTCGCTGTAACCAAGGTCGAGCAATTCATTCCACTGATTTTCGAAGCGGATTCGCCAATCATGCAAAGTTCTAGCGTAATGCAAACCAATATCATGCATCTCATGCACGACCAAATCGGTATTTTTAGCAATCTGTTCTGTCATTACCGCTACCGATGGTAAACACCCTCCGGGAAAGATATATTTTTGGATAAAATCTAAACTATTTCGATACTGGTCATAACGGTTATCAGCAATGGTGATCGATTGAACCAACATTTTTCCGTTTGGCTTTAACAAGGAAGAACATTTGTCGAAAAACGTCGCCAGATACTCATGCCCTACGGCTTCAATCATCTCTATTGAAACCAACTTGTCATACTCACCCGTCAATTTTCGATAATCGGATTTAAGTAACGTAATATTAGCTTCTAAGCCCAATTGTTGAATCAAATCGGCTGTATATTGATGTTGAGCATCCGAAATAGTGGTCGTGGTAACATGGCACCAATAATGTTGAGCCATATATATTGCTAACCCACCCCATCCGGTGCCTATTTCGACAACACGATCGCTAGCCTGTAACTCCAATCGTTCACATATGGTTTGCATTTTACGCTGCTGAGCCATATCCAACATATCGGTTTGGTCCAACGCAATGGTTTTATGATCATAAATCGCACAAGAATACTGCATTGCAGGGTCGAGAAAACGACTGTACAGTTCATTACCTAAGTCGTAATGGGCTAATATATTACGTTTAGATCCTTGCTCCGTATTGGCGTTTTTTCTACTAAGCAGCTTGTTTTTTATCTTACTAAACCACTGTACTTTGCTTTCAATTTTATCCAGTTGAGCTTGGTTAATGGCCATAACTTGAATAACGCGAGTGAGGTCGGGACTGGTCCATTTACCATCAATATAAGCCTCTGCCGCGCCAATACTGCCATTGAGTACTACATCTTTAAAAAAACTTGAATCATGCAACACTATCTGGGCGCTTAATGTCGAATTTCGATCACCAAAGACAAAGTGCTGATCGCCTTCGATTACTTCAATCGCCGACTGTTCTAGTTTACTCAGTAACGAAAAAATCAAGTTCCTATATTTACTCATAGAATCTTTGTGTAACGTATCAGTTGAGTAATTTAAGGACTGACTTTGTTTAACTAATTGTTGCATGTAAACCTCTCTTTCGAATATCCATTTTTCGAATTCTTTCTCTATCAATACCAACTTGATCTATCAATACCAACATGCTCTATCGATACCAACCTAGCTTCGACCCATTAATTTAACTGTTTGGGTGCGCAACAAATGGCACTCGTTTCAAAAACAGTTTTAATGCTTGCCAATAAATTCCAGCGACAATTTTCAGCGTCATCATGGGAATAGAACGCACTGTTTTAGCGATTTCTTTAGCAGTAAACTCACGCTTACTTAGCGCCAACGTGGCATCAAATACTTTATCGTTGTTGTGGTTTTCTATGTGGACTAACACATTTTTTTTAGGCGCGGACACTTTCCAGTGATAGGTCATATCCATCTGCATAAAAGGAGAAACATGAAACGCTTTTTTAACTTTCATATCACCGTTCATATCCACTAAATAGTAATGCCTTTGTCTCCATGGGGTATTGCTCACTTCTGCTAACATATATTGACATTTCGCCGAAGAGTCATAGCAAAAATAACAATTAATAGGACTAAAATAGAGACCAAAACACCGAGCTTGAGCCAACATAGTCACTCTGTTTTCAGCAGACCAATCGCCACCTAATGCTTGCACCTTTTCACTTATACGTTGCTTTAGCGTTCCCGGTTCACTTTTTATGTAATCTTTTTCATTAAATCGAATTAAATTGAACCAACGCTCGCCAAACAAGCAACTTTGTTGAGATAAATTGGCCAATTCATCCAGATCGATAGCCAACATATACAACTTATAATTGAATATATGGCCTATATCACCGAAGCGACGATGGCGTACATTACCCCAATAAATTCCACTGTTTGTGATCATAACGATTGCCCAAAGCGCTTAGTAACATCTAACGCACTGCGAACCCCATCTTCATGAAAGCCGCTGTACCAATAGGCACCAACAAAATGGCAACCATTTTTACCGCAAATTAGGTCACGTTTCTTTTGCGCTTTAACGCTTTTATCATCTAAAACTGGGTGGTGATAAATGAAGCGACGTATCACTTTTTCTGGCGCAATAGCGTCACTTTGGTTCAAGGTTACACAGAAAGTATCATCACTTTTCAATCCTTGAAGTATGTTCATGTTGTAAGTGACACAAGAAGGGCGAGATAAGTCACCATCCAGCATGTAGTTCCAACTCGCCCAAGCCAGCTTTCTATCCGGTAATAAACGCGTATCGGTATGCAATACCACTTCATTTCGACTGTAAGGAATACCTGATAGCACGTCGAATTCTTCCCTCGTCGGGTCGGCTAATAAATTCAACGCTTGGTCGGAATGGCAGGAAAAAATCACATGGTCAAATACTCGCTGTTCACCATTTGTTAAGGTGATTGTTACCCCTTGCTCACCTCTGCTAACATTTAGAATGGAACATCCAGTTTCAATTGGCTTACTCAGTTTGGCTTGAATCGCTTCAACATAGGTTCTTGAGCCACCAGGAATTACAAACCACTGCGGCCTATCAACGATATTCAATAAGCCATGATGATAGAAAAACTGGACAAAGAACTTAAGCTCAAACTGCTTCATCTCTTTTAAGCTTGTAGACCAAATCGCCGCACCCATCGGCAAAATATAGTGTTCGCAGAAAAAGTAGCTAAAATTATGCTGAGATAGAAAGTCGCCCAAAGTACTTTTCTGTTCAATGTCATCATTATGAAAAGCTTGTTTACACAACTTATTGAATTTAATTATCTCAATAATGAGTTGCCAAAATTTGGGTCTGAATACATTTCTTCTCTGTGCAAAAAGGGAATTAATTCCGTGACCATTGTATTCAAACTTAGTTTGCTTGTTATGAACACTAAAGCTCATTTCGGTTGCTTGTCGTTCAACGCCTAAGTCTGACAATAAACGATTAAAATTGGGGTATGTGCGGTCATTAAAAACAATAAAACCCGTATCAATAGCGAACTGACTCCCTTGATGCTCAATATCAACCGTCGCAGTGTGGCCACCAACATAATCATTTTTTTCTAGAACGGTTACATCATTGTCTTTGTCGAGTAAATATGCACAGGTTAAGCCCGAAATACCTGATCCAATAATGGCTATTTTTGTTTTTTTAACTGTCATTTTTCGCTCATCCTAGTGGCTAATTTGTTCCAAAGTGACGAAGGTAAAATACTCAAACACTTCATAATAAAAATAAACAGAGCTGGAAAACTAATATCTGAACGTCCCTTTGCAACGCCAGTGATTATTTTCTCGGCCGCCTGTTGGCTTGAAATCATCATCGGCATAGCGAAAGTATTTTTGTTGGTTAACGGCGTTTTTACAAAACCAGGATGGACAACGGTCACGTTTATGTTGTTACCACTCAAGGTTGTTGTCAGTGTTTTAGCCAAATAGGTTAACGCCGCTTTAGATGCGCCATACGCCTCCGCTCTTGGTAAAGGTAACAACGCCGCGCTAGAACTGACCAAAACCAAACGTCCTCCGGGTTTAATATGTTTCAACCATGTTTGTAAACTATAGCCCACAGAAATCAGGTTGATATTAATAACGCGTTCAAATTTTTCAGCGTCAAAATTTAGTGCATCGTCAATATATTCACAGTCACCTGCATTTAAAATCAGTAAATCCAGTGGGGCAAAATCTTCGCTTACTTGTGGGTAATTTTGATAATCAGTGAGGTCAAAGCAGAGCGATTCTATCGACGGATAATCGCTACAGAGCTGTTGTAATTTAGCCGCGCTACGACCACAAGCGGTAACTTTATGTCCTTGCTTTGCATACTGCTTAGCTAAGTCATTGCCAATACCAGAAGTTGCACCAGTGATTAAGATCTGCATTATTGACCCGCCCTTTGTTTGATGCTTTTAACTAAAAACCCAATCAATGGCACATGCTCATAAATCATTGCACCAACATCCAGATAATCCCGATGAAAAATGATCAGGTCATCTTGTACTTTCAAATGAGAATGCCCTTCAACAGAAACGGGTTTGTGACCATTTAAGTTTTTATGTTGGAAGGTCATTGTCCAGTAAACTGCCGCTTCTTCATCAGATTGCATCACATGATCAATCACGAAGTCGCAATAACTTATGTTGCTGTAACTGCTCTCAAAACTATCTAAAAGCGCTTCGATGCTGTTTACTTGATGCAAAGGGTCAATAAAAGTGACATCAGGATGGTAAATTGTTTGTAATGTGGCGAGATTATCGGTTCTCAATTCACTGTACACATCGATAAATTTTTTAAGCCACAATGAACGCTGCATATAACCTCACCTTTTGTTGGATACGACACGGTTTTATCTGTTGATATAATTTTATATACGCATGACATGTCTATATGGATCAGAATTTTTTAATAAATAATAGAATAACTTAGTAAAGATAGGTCAATATTAGTTGAATGGCATAGGTAGCTTAACGACTTTGGTCACCTAACGAAATTGGTCACCTAACAACATTGGTCACCTAACGACATTGGTCATCTAACGACATTGGTCATCTAACAACATTGGTCATCTAACGACATCGGTAACTTCTGACGTTATAGATAATTGAAATGACTAGATGGCAAAAAGCAAAAATGGACTCAAGGTCCATTTTTGCTTTTCTGTTTAAAACTTGCTTAGTATCCGTATCGAAGGCGCAAGGCTTTAGGATGAGGATTTAAGTAAGTTTGATCCGATAAATATTGGTTAGGAAATTCCAGTAAATAGTGATTAATCAAGGTTAATGGAACCAATAAAGGCGTAACACCATTTCTATAAGCATCAATTTCTTCGCTCAACTCTTTACGCTTCTCTTTAGTCAGTTGCTTTTTAAAGTAGCCTTGTAAATGCTGCAACGTATTACTGTGACTACGTCGAGTCGCTTTGATCGTCAGCGCTTGCATTAACATAGAAATGTATTTATCCGCCACCACTTCAATATTATCTTCTGGATTAGCAAGTAAACGACCGAGTTTCTTATAGCTTTCTATATGGTGGCTCATCACCAAATATTTGTGCGTACTGTGGAAGGTAATCAATTTATGATGAGTAAAACCACTGGCTTTCAAATCCAACCATTTCTGGTAGGTAAAAATACGCGTGATAAAATTTTCGCGAATAATCGGATCATTTAAGCGGCCATTTTCTTCGCAAGGTAATAACGGATTGTGCGTCATAATCTGTTTGGCAAACATACCAACACCTGTCATTTGCGAACCTTTACCATCATGTTGGTAAACCTTAACTCGTTCCATACCGCAACTCGGGCTTTTGGCACAAAATATAAATCCGGCTAGATCCTCGGTTTGCTTCGCATGGGATTGACCAAATTCAGTTAATGCTTGCGTAACATCACCAGAACCATCTGGGCGAGAAACTTTAATTACATCATCAACAGAAATTTGACGTATTGTTGGACGTGGGGTGGGTAAACCAACGGCGACTTCTGGGCAAACCGGTTTGTATTCCGCAAACTCACTCAATTCTTCCATACAAAAATGAGAACGTTTGTGGCTTTTGTCATACCGAACCTGTTGGCCGGAAACACAAGCACTAATACCTAATTTTAGTTTCTTATCCATTATCCTATCCTCGCCATATTAACTACTACTCAGAGTCAATATGCTGTCAATAAATGAGCTTTCCAAGTGGGTTTAATAGCTTGCTCATACCTTGAGTAAAATGTATTGCATCACTTGAAACGGTTAAACAAACACACCCTTCTGATGTGATCGGGTTATGTGTATGACTGCCGTCTAACCACATAAAGTCTCCCGTATTGTATGTACCCATATTATCGCTAAAACTCCCTTGAAGCAGTAAGGTTATTTCAAAACCTTTGTGAGTATGTTGAGGAACGTTTCCTCCCTTAGCGATATGCAATAAACTCATACGTCGCTCGTCATCATCAAAATTCATCCGAGCTCGTGCAATTTTTCCTAAACCTTGCCACTCTTTTAACGCGATAGATTTGACCGCGTTAGGCAGCGAAATCCGTGTTCCATCCACATCAATTTGTGGCACGGTTTTAGGTAACACATCTTCACGCTGCACTGGTAAATCTGTAATGGCATTGATCATATCTATCGATACGTCGTCAGCTTGAGTGTTAACAAATTGATTTGCTTCATCAACCTGCAACCTTGTAAGCATAGTCGTTTCTGCAGCATCTGCTACCAAATCAAAATCGGTTTCTGAATCGAATCCGTCTGTTGCGCCAAACTCTTGTATCGCTGCCATTTCCGTAAACTGATGGACCAAATTCTGGCATTTTGGGCACATTTCAACATGGCTTGCGACAATAACCGCAACCGAAGGTTGTAAATTTCCCGCCACAAATTCTTTCAATACAGCGTCTGTTGGGTGATGATTAATCATGATCATGGTCTCCCATTTGCTGTCTAATTTTTTCTAACGCCAGTCTTAAGCGCGATTTTATGGTACCAATCGGAACGCCGAGTTGTTGAGAAAGCTGCTCTTGAGAAAGTTCTTGGTAATACACGCCCTGCACCACTACCTTTTGAGCTGTAGGCAAAGTATCGACGAATTGCTGCAGCCTTTTGGTCATCAAGTGGTCTTGGAATGGGCTAACTTGATCGCTGTTCTCATCTAGTGCTTGCTCCAATGGCCAAATATCATCGCCTATATTTTGCTGGGGATGATTTTTTACTTTTCTCAGGTAATCAAAACACGCGTTTCTCATCACTGTGTAAACCCAAGTCGTTGCTGCACCTTTACTGGCATCGTACAAATGGGCTTTTTTCCACACATTGGTCATGGTGTCCTGAACCAACTCCGTTGCTTGGCTTTCGTTATTAAACTGTTTAATACCAAAGCGTTTAATTTTAGGAGCAAAAAAACCAAACAATTTAGTAAAAGCATCTTTATCTTGGTTTTTCGCAACCAAAGATAACCAATGCGATAGCTCAGGATGAGCCGATTGAGTTAATGGCTTTGTAATGGGATGTCCTACCGTTATCAGATCTGTTTGTGCCTCTATCTGCTGCATCGATCCACGCTCAATTGGAATAGTTATAAACCATTACGTTAGCAAAAATAAAAAGGATCACTTTTTATTTATCTTTTTCGCACAGAGAATCAAGGAGTTTTGTAAGTTGCTCTAATTGCAATGGTTTAACAAACTTCTCTTTCTCTGTCAAAGAGAGAGGAATTATCTCCAACAATCGAGCGCATACCCATTCATAGTAGTCGAAATACTGCTCTTTATATAGGTCATTTAGCGGTTTATGACTTTGAAAAATACCTTGTAAAACGGTAGAGAATTGCTGATGCTCTTCGCTGTTATTAAAACTTAGCTTATCACTAGTTATTTCGGTATTTTGTTGTTTAGACCAATCACTCACTAAAGATGGTTCTACAGACCAATGCGGCAACGTTTCCGCGTGAGCTAATAACAAGCCATCTTGCTGATAGCTAAAGTCCGATAAACTCACTAAGCCGACCGCGAGCACATCAACTTGCAAAATACCATCTTCACCTTGGTCAAAATCGACAATTTTTACGTGAGCTCCCCAGTCTGCAGCGTTGAATGCTCTCTCTTGGTCATAAACAGACATAACAAATCCGTCGGTTTCATTTGCATTCGCCACCATGGCCACGTATTTCGCTTCAAAAATACGCAGCCTTTGCATTCCTCCGGTTAGCAAAAAAATCGGTAATGGAAATACAGGCAAAATATTGACGTTATGGCTCGCTTGAGAGCTTTTTTTCGCTTCGGTATTAGATTCAGTCACAGCTCGTCTCTTTAATTTAATTAACGACAACTGTACGCATTAGTGGTGCAATAGGATCACATTAATATGCTACTTATTTCAATTTAAGCATAAAAAATAACAGCAAACCGCTCCCATCACCTTACGAATTCGATCTCAAGTTTACTTTTTTACTAGACCCAGCCAAGTAGCCACCACCACACGAAATCCAATGGAAATAGTAACAAAACCGTGACCAGCGTTAGTGGTATGGTCACTTTGACCAATTTTACTAACGGCTCTTCCGATAACTGCATGGCAATAATTAAAGGGGCGACTTGATAAGGAAAAATAGCGGTAGAAAAACCGAGTACTTGAGTCATCAATACTGCGGTAGTTGAAAAGCCAGTAGCATTGGCAAAATTTTCAGCCAAAGGCGAAAGAACCGCAGGAACTCCAGGGATAGTCGTCACCAATCCCGTCACAACAGAGGTTAAAGAAAGCGCCATAAAACTGAAGAAAGAACCAGAAGACGATGATGGTAGTAGTTGACTAAATGCTTCTCCCATATAATTACCGATACCTGATTCGTTTACTAGCATTCCTAAACCAAGTGCAGAAGAAACAAATATTACCGTGCCAAAATCGACCGAGCTGTTAAAAGATTTTGGTGGGATAACCCCTACTTTCGGTAGTAACAAAATAATAGCCGTAACCAATCCAACCCAAGCAGGATTAACGCCATGGATCGTATCTGTTACCCAGAACAACAAGGTAATAGCAAGTAAGATAGCCACTTTCTTTTGTAGTTTGCTATCGTACTGTTGTTGCTGATTATCAGATTCGACACGCTGATTTGGTAAAATTTCATCAGGAAAAATTTTCAACACCAAGAGTACGATAAACAATGATTTAACCACACCTAATACTGGAAAGTGCAGCAGTAAATATTCGGTATAACTAAACTGAATGTCATAAAGTGTTTCACTCGCACCAGCAAGAATCATGTTAGGAATATTCGCAGGCAGAACAGCAAAACTTGGCATATTGCACGCCAAAGCTAACGCAACAGCAATGCCTATTCTACCGTTACTCGCTTTTTGAAAACCAACCTGGTCGGCAAGCGCCATTCCTATTGGTATCAATACTACCGCTCGACCAACCGATGATGGCATAACAAAACCGAGCAGCATGGCACTAGCAACCAATCCTGTAATCAATCGGCTATAACTTGTCGTTAAATGAGGCGCAATAACCGAAGCTAATTTTTTACCCAGCCCAGAAGTGGAAATCGCCGCTCCGATAACAAAGCCCGAGATAATTAACCATACGGCTGTGGAACCAAAACCAGAAAAAAGTAAGGTGGGATCAAGTAATTTAAACGTAGCAGCCAAGGCAAAAAAGATAAGTGCAACTAAAAATGGGGGCATAATGCTTGTTGACCAAAACGTTAACGTAATCAAAACTAAAGCCGCACTATTTGAAAATTCGCTTGGTTGGCTGTCTATCGGAAAAAAGACTAACCAAGCCGCAATGGCGATTGAAAGCATAATCGCCATCTGCTTTATACTAAATCGACAGTTCATGCCAATGTCCTTTATTAAAAACTAATTAAGTTAATGCTAATGTAGAGCATACTACATTGAGCAAAAATTATTGCAACCTTAGATTTGTCTAAACCTTTTGTTGTTTGCGTAAGATTGTGGCTAGTCAATGAGATCGCATGGCGGGCTTATTTCTGCTACAAAACGAGTTTCAATGATATTGTGTGTTGTGTATAAACACTTAAAACTCAACATGTGTTAGATAAACAATTATGCCTTAGAGGAATCATCTTTTGCCCGAAATTAAAATTATAGGCCTTTTTTTACTTACTGCTTTGACTGAAATTATTGGTTGTTATCTCCCCTATCTTTGGTTAAGGGAGGATAAGTCTATTTGGTTGCTAATTCCCGCCGCTTTAAGTCTTGCCGCATTTGCTTGGTTGTTATCGTTACATCCAACAGCAGCCGGTAGAGTTTATGCCGCCTATGGTGGTGTTTATATTTTTATGGCTATTTTGTGGTTATGGCTTGTCGATGGCATCCGTCCAACCATTTGGGATATGGTTGGTTCTGGTATAGCTCTTGTGGGTATGGCAATTATAATGTCCGCTCCACGCAGCGCATGACAAGCCTTTAAATTCAGAGATTATTTTGTAATTCTGCATTTCTAACCAGACACTTCAAGCTGCAGTATTACAAAAGAAATCATCAGAGAACGGTAAAATATTTGAATAATAAGGTTAATAAGTTAACGGATTTTTATTATTAATAAGGCTTTCGGTGACGGCATTCATAGCGCGTGTTGTGGTCGTATTGTTGCGAACAACAAGATAAATATCTCTTGTTGGGTCGGGTTCTAAATCTAAAACACAAATACCCTCTACAGATTCTATGATGGCCAGTTCAGGTAAGATTCCAATGCCAATATTTGCCGCGATCATAGTGTGCATCGGTAAATAACTTTGCACTACATTGATGATATTTGGCTCAAATCCAGCATTTCGACACAGCTCTTGAGTATATTCATACAAGTACGTCCCTTCTGGTTCTAATACCCAACTTTCATCCTTTAATTCATCTATTGTAATCCGAGTTTTCTTTGCGAGTGGGTGTTTATTACTGACCAAGGCTTTTAGGCGATCACTGCCTAGCTTAATCACATTGCGATGACTTTGTTCCAGTAAATGTTGCTTTTTAGAATAGGCAACAACTGCCACGTCTAATTGATAGGTATCTAAAGCTGGCAGGCTCGTATCCGGATCCATTTCGGTTAATCGCATCTGAAGCTTTGGATAGTGTTGCGACAATAAAGATACCGCCGGTATCACTATTTTTTCCAAAGCACTGGTAAAGGCTGCAATTCTAACCGTCCCTTGAACCTCAGCTAAATTGTCTTTTAATGACTGTTCAATATCATTCAACTGATTAAGTATCGGCCTGGTTTTTTCAACTAGAGCATGCCCTTCGTGAGTCAGTTGAACCTTTCGGCCTACCTTTTCGAACAATATTGTATTGGTTTCTTGCTCCAAAAGACTCAGCTGTTGAGAGACGGTAGCGATACTTGTGTGCATCACTTCACTGACTCGCTGCATAGTGCCAAGAGTCTGAAACTGAACGAGTAATTTTAGCCGCCAAATATTCAGCATCTAAGGTCCCTGTTTTACGTCTGATTAAAATACTACTGTATCAACAAAACAATACTTCAGAAATACTAAATATATCCTTTAATAATATTTGATTGTTTTAAAGTGTTTTTAACTTTAGATTCAAATCATCGGAATAGAAAACATTAAAAACGACTCATGGAAGAGACACAATGATAGAACCGTATGAAAAAAGGAACGCACCTTGGGATGATGTCGAACGTCATATAGGAAGATATGGTGCACCATATTTTGTCCCAGAGATTATTGAACGCGCAAAAGGAAGTTATATCTATACAGAAGCAGGAAGAAAAATTCTAGATTTTACTTCTGGGCAAATGTCTTCAACGCTTGGTCATTCTCATCCTGATGTGGTTGCAACCATGCGCGAGTCGTGCGACAGGATAGATCATTTATTTAGTGGAATGCTATCACGCCCCAGTATTAATCTATGTACACATATCGCTCAGACCGTTCCTGATCCATTAACCAAAGTGATTCCTCTGTCGACAGGCTCAGAAGTGAATGAAGCGGCGATAAAAATGGCAAAATTGGTCACCGGAAAATTTGAAATCGTATCGTTTAGTCGCTCATGGCATGGTATTACTGAGGCCAGTGGCAGTGCAACATATTGTTCTGCTCGAAAAAATGGCTACCCGCCAGTTCCGGGGCAATTAGCTATTCCGACACCTTATGAATACCGCCCTGATTTTGTCGATAAAGAAGGTAATCTGGATTGGAAAAAGCAACTAGATTACGGTTTTGAAATGGTTGATGCACAATCGGTCGGTAGTTTAGCTGCATGCATTGTTGAACCTATCCTATCTGGTGGCGGTATTCTTGTTCCGCCTCCCGGTTATCTGGCCGCGTTACAGAAAAAGTGTCATGAACGTGGAATGCTTTTAATATTTGATGAAGCCCAAACTGGTTTTGGTCGCACCGGTTACTGGTATGGCTTTCAGCACGATGACGTCACCCCGGATATTTTAACCCTATCAAAAACGTTAGGAGCAGGGCTGCCTCTCGCGGCTCTTGTGACTTCAACAGAAATTGAACAAAAAGCTAAAGACAATGGCTTCGTCTTCTTCACGTCACATGTTAATGATCCTCTGGTAGCGGCAATTGGATGCACTGTAATGAACGTACTTGAACGAGACAACATTATCGAGGAAGTAAGAGAAAAAGGCGATTATTTAGCCGCAGCGCTGATGAAAATGGTAGAAAAACACCAAGTCGTTGGTGACGCCAGAGGCCGTGGTCTGCTACAGGGAATCGAAATTGTAAAAAACAAAACAGATAAAACACGCTCTGAGGAAATTGGCGACTTAATCACACAAGAATGCTTTAAGTTAGGTTTGCATATGAACATTGTATGCCTACCAGGTATGGGAGGGGTTTTTCGCATAGCTCCACCTCTTACCGTCAGCTACCAAGAGCTGGACGAAGGGATTGCCATTCTTGATAAAGCGATTACTGAAGTTGAAAAGACCCTGTGTCAATGACACTGCATTGATTGTTTACCAGCGGATAACGTCAATCTAACAGGTTCAACCTCTCACCAGTTAGGTTGGCTTTATGTTCAGCGTAAATTGCGCCAAGTTGGCTGACTCGTCAAGTCGGTGCATATTGTTGCGTGCATTACTATATTGTTTATTAACAATTTTTACATAAAATTACAGGCGATTACGATGATCTGGTCAGAGATTAATAAACAAGCCAATCAGCTACAACAAAGCAATCACCGATTAAGTGCTTACCTTGCTGACAAAATATTTTCATATGATAATTTTGCCGATGCGTTGGTCGGTAATCTAGCGGATACCTTAAAGCAGCATCTCTCTCGACAAGTGTTCGTCGATTGGTTTTCAGAGTTGAACCATCATTACCCAAACATCGTGGAAAGCGCCACCTCGGACATTAATCATTTGGTTATGTCCAATCCAGCTTGCCCAGATCATCTTACTGCATTTTTGTCGTTCCGAGGCCTACTAGCCGTACAGGCATACCGATTTTCTCATGCGATATGGCACGAAGGTGATATTCAAAGTGCTGTACTTTTGCAAAACTGGATATCAAAAGAATGGGATATAGACATACATCCCGCTGCCAAACTGGGGAAAAATCTATTTATCGACCATGGTATGTGCATTGTCATCGGAGAGACCGCTGTGATCGAAGATAATGTCAGTATTTGGCATGGCGTGACTCTGGGTAGCACCCTAAACGAAGCTGGAGACAGGCACCCTAAAATTCGTCAAGGAGCGCTAATTTGTGCTGGCGCGACCGTATTAGGCAACATTGAAGTAGGCAAAGGTGCGATTGTTGCAGCAAATTCCGTGGTACTCAAACCGGTGCACGAGGGCGTCGTGGTTGCGGGGGCTCCCGCAAAACAAGTTGGTAAAGCTCCGGCCAATTTAGTGACATTAACCACTAAGATTTAAGTATTTTAGCTAACAATGAGCGCAGAATATCAATGGTATTTAGAATCAATAGTATTTAGAACCAATGGTATTTAGAATCAATAGTAGATTGGTCACAGTAATCCTGAGTAGGTACTGTGTCCTGCGAACCTGTTCCATACGAAACTATGTCATGCGAACCTATTTCATACGAACCTATGTCATCCGAACCTATTTCATACGAACCAAGCGCATTGGTATAAACCTAATGCCATTCAATTCAGACTCATCACCTGATACCACAAATCCGTTCCGTTCATAAAAACTCACAGCATTGACTGAAGAGCGAAGATTAACTTCTATTGCTGCTGTGTTATTCAATAAGTAAGTTAGTAGTGCTTTACCTATTCCATAACCTTGACAAGATTTGGATACAAAAAGATGAGTGAGATAGTTGCCATTGCGAAATGCACCGTAACCAACAATTTGACCATCTATGACGGCTTTAACTGTAGTAAACGTTGATGCATTTAATGTAGTCTCAATATCACTTAACACTCGTGTATTGAATTCACTCCGCCCCTGAGCGTTCAATAATGGTAGAACGTCACGGTCAGCTACATCCTTGACTAAAGCAAGGATGTTAGATAAATCACTTTCTGAAACCGCGTTGATATCCATATTTCCCTTGATATATAACATCTTTAATAGTCTGCTGGTTTGCCTAAACTCTGCAAGTTTATTGACTGCTTAGCAAGAGATTACTGGTAATGGAATCCACAACAAGGTTCTGCCCCCAAAGCTTGTTAACGCAAATACCCTATTAAAAAAGAAGCACGCTATGAAAGGCGTGCTTCTCAATTGGAATCCGTTAAGCATCCACGAACAATACTTCGCCGTTGATAAACCCGTCAACGGAACGCTCAAACGCTTTACCAACCAGTTTGCTTGGTACTGGCTCAAAGCCAGGCATCATTTCCCCATAAACTTCCCATGCTTCTTCCAATACTGTTGGGTTCACAACGTTGATACGTGTACCACGTGGCATTTCGTGTGCAACACACTTTACAAAGGTATCGATAGCACCGCTTGTCGTTGCATCAGCAATCGCATAAGGGATAGGTTTTACATTTAAGATGCCACTGATTAGAGTGAATGAGCCGTTATCTGCGATATACTCTTGGCCAATACGAACAAGGTTGATCTGTCCCATCATTTTGCTCATTACCGTGGTCATCCATTGTGATTCACTCATTTCTGCAAATGTTGCATACTCACAAAAACCAACCGTGTTAACAACAGCATCAAAGTGACCGACTTTTTCATATAGTGCTCGAACCGAGCTTTCATTGGTAATATCAACAATATGGTCAACATTACCTGAGCGACCTGCGGTAATCACTTTATGATTCCCTAGACCTGTTAGTGCCGCTTGTCCCATCTTACCCAAAGCGCCAATTAGAATTACTGTTTTCATTACTTACTCCATCTCTATGGTTTGTTTTGACAGGAGCTATGTTAATGATCAAGTAAAACAAATAGAAACAACATTTCTTTGTAAGTGATACAATAAAAATTGGTAACACTTGGCTAGGCAAAAGGTAACTTAAGTGAATAAGCTAGATAGGCTAGATAGGCTAGATATTAAACAACTCAGAGTCTTTCAGGCGTTGATTAGAGAGCAGAGCGCATCGAAGGCAGCAAATCAACTCGGCTTAACCCAGCAAGCGGTAAGCGAGCAACTTAAAAAACTACGTGAGGTATTTGGAGATCGACTGTTCCTTAGAAAAACCAATGGTTTTTTACCCACGCCTTTAGCCGAAGAACTCTCTCTAGAAATCGATAAACTGCTTCGAGATTTTCAAGCACTCCTCTCTCCAAAAACGTTTGATCCAAACACGATAGAAGGTACCTATGTCATAGCAGCTACAGACTATGCGCAACAAGTTGTGCTGCCATCATTGATTGCAATGTTGAGGGTTCAATCGCCAAACTTAAAAGTCATTGTTAGAGATTTTGAATTAGATAAGTTAAATGACTTGATGGAAAGTGGAAAAGTGAACTTAGCGATAGCATTTCCTGACTATATACCTGAGTCTTATCCAATCATTAAGTTGTTTGAAGAGCATCATGTGTGTATCACATCCAATGATTCAACGATTTCCAAAGTAAACCCATCACTCAAAGAAATCGCAGCCTATCCAGCAATTATTGCTTCGCCTTCTAGACCGAATTTTAAGGGGTCAATAGATGAATGGTTCAAGCAGTTTGGCTTAGAGCGTAATGTTGTTGTGTCAGCACCTTGTTTCTCCGTGGTGCCTCTTTACCTTGAAACAACCGATTCTATTGCTTTTTTGCCTTCGAGAGCAGTAGAAGGATTGAATGTGACGCAAATCGATATGAGCGAGTCACCCGAATCATTTGATGTTATTGCCGCATGGCACCCTAGATTTAGCGATGATCCGCTACAAAAGTGGGTTGTTTCTCTGTTAGAGGAAAAGTACCTCGAATAGGTCGTTTGAGCATTGTTAGCATAATACGAAAATGTCCAGAACTTTCACAGTTGGCACTTCGTAACTCGGAAGTGCCCCAAACCGAGTTAACGTATTTGCTCAGTGGCAGATCGTGCCATTGAGATCACCGTACTTTTGCTCATGGTTAGCAGCAGAGAGACCGTGACAGAAAACTCCCAAAATTATTCATAAAGCGATCGTTTCCTACTGCGGTGGGTATTGCATACAAATGCAACTCGGATTACTTCGGGAACATAACTCGCTAATTTGAGTTGAGTCTCCCGAAGCAAGGGCTGTTCAGTTCAGAGGATATTCAGTCCAAATATATCTTTGATATCAAAAAGTACTCTTTTAGTTTTCTCTTTAGATACTTGGCTTCCTTTAGCCAAAATGTCGATTAACTGAGCTTTATCATCTAATAGTTCTGCTCTTTTCTCTCGAATAGGTCGAAGTAGTTCTTGCAGACATTCTTCAAGGATTTTTTTTGTCGTTCCATCACCAAGACCTCCCCGTTGGTAGTGCTCCTTCAATTGAGTGATGTAGTCTGAATCTGGGTGAAATGCATCAAGGTATGTAAAAACAACGTTTCCTTCAACACAACCAGCGTCCTCAATCTTTAAGTGATTTGGATCGGTATACATTGATTTTACGGCAGCACTGATCTCCTTCTGGGAAAAACCAAGGTTGATAGCATTGCCCATCGATTTTGACATCTTGTTCTTTCCGTCTGTACTAGGTAGACGTGATGCATTACTTAGTAGTGGGCGGCATTCATTGAGAACTGTTTTTCCTGCCAGGGTATTTATTTTCCTTACAATCTCATTAGTTTGTTCAAGCATAGGCAGTTGATCATCCCCAACAGGAACGAGAGTCGCGTTGAAAGCCGTGATATCGGCGGCCTGAGAAATTGGATATGTCAAAAAGCCAGCAGGGATTGAGCGTTCGAAGCCTTTATTTTTAATCTCACTTTTCACCGTAGGGTTTCGCTCCAACCGCGCTATTGTCACAAGATTACTGTAATACATCGTTAGCTCAGCTAATGCGGGTAATTGCGACTGGAGACAAATTGTTGTTTTACTCGGGTCGATGCCTACCGCAAGATAATCGGCGACGACATTAAGTATATTGGAAGATACCTTAGATGGATTGTGAGCGTTATCTGTTAGACCCTGCATGTCAGCGACAAGAATAGTCTGATCGTGCACATGTTGCAAAGAGACACGCTGCTTCAGAGAACCGATATAGTGGCCAAGATGCAATGGGCCCGTAGCTCTGTCACCTGTTAAAATGATTTCTGATTTATCAGAGGGTTGATTAGTGTTCATGATTTTATCTCCTAGTATGCAAATAGATCGCTACTGGAGATAATGAGAACTCAGTCCTAGCTACCTTCCAGCAGCTTAAGAATGTGAGAATCCCGTGCCGCTCTAGTTAGAGCGCCACCAATAAAAAAATGATGAAGGTGTTGTGGTACGTTTCATCCCAACAAGCTAACAATAATTAGTTTTTAACTCAACCTCTAAATAAACCATTACCAGATTGATGTCTCCGAATCTCAAGAAGTAGTTATTTTAGAGCGTTTCATTCTCTTCGAGTATGAGCTATGTGTTGCGTATGCGGTGAAGAAATCTGCATAAAGCGAACCTGAAACCACAAATTGAAGGTGGAAGGAATTGTCTAGATTCGTGCGAATCGACCACCGCTAACAATGGTGGCCTTTGACATTTTGGGATATGAGAAGTTATCTGACAAAGATCTACACAGGGTCATCACCACACCAGAAAACTAATGACAAAGAAACAAAACCTCGGTTGATCGGGCAAATCAGAATACCAGTGGTCGGGAGTTGCAGAATTTACGTGATCGGGTGGCCAGAATAGCTCATCGGGTATCCGCTAATACGCAACTCCCAAAAGTGTGCAAAAAAGAGGACTCTAGACCGTAATCCTCATCTGCATCACTATGCAAGTTCACAGAACTGACGAGATTTCATTATCAATTAGATTTCTTCATCACGAAGAGTCAAAACTTCATAACCAGAACTTGTAACTAAAACGGTATGTTCTGATTGGGCAGATAACTTCTTGTCTCTCGTTACGACAGTCCAACCATCTTTTTTGGTTTTCACTTTTGCAGAGCCTTGATTGACCATCGGTTCTATGGTGAATGTCATACCTTCTTTTAGAGTAAGGCCAGAATTTTGTTTACCATAATGAAGAACCTGTGGCTCTTCATGCATCTCCCGACCAATACCATGCCCACAGTATTCTTTTACAATACTGTATCCATGTGATTCGGCATAACGTTGAATTGCATAACCAATATCACCTAGTTTAGCACCTGATTTTACTTGTTTAATGCCTTCCCACATGGCTTCATATGTCACTTTCACAAGCCTCTTCGCGATAGGCGATGCATCAGGCATTACATACGTCTTGCTTGAGTCTGCAATGAATCCGTTCTTTTCCAGTGTTATATCTAGGTTGATGATATCTGAGGCTTTTAAAAACTGGGTTCTTTTCGGAACACCGTGACATACAACCTCGTTAATCGATGAGTTTAATACAAACTCATAGTCATACTGCCCCTTGCTTGCTGGTCGAGCTTTGAGGTCATCAACGATATATTTTTCAACAAAGTCGTTGATATCCATCGTGGATAGACCTGGCTTCATGTAAAAGTCCAAAGCTGTAAATACCTTTGCTAACAACCTTCCAGATTCTCTCATTAGCTCGATTTCTTCACGACTTTTGATGGAAACTAGACTAGTCATTAGTAGCCGCCTCATTGTTTTTGATATTTTCTGCCGATACTGAAGCTGATGACATTAACTCTGAAATTAACTGGTTATATGTAAAGTTCGGATGCAACTCTGCCATCATTCCAACCTTTATCCAAAACTCTGCTTGAGAGTTGATAGAACGATGCATGGCACCACTAGCTTTTCGAATCTCCTCGTGAAGACTCTCTGAAATTTTTACGATACCCATAGACACACATAATATATATAACGTATACGTATTATATACACTTCATATATTACTTCAATCTTGATTTACTGAAGAAAATCACACAACACTGTCGCTACTCAGTAGCTTGTTAGAAAGGAAAAGTCATGAGGAATACGCAAGAAGCTGCATGTTTAATATAAATTTTTGCATAGAGTAATTTTGGTACGAGAATAGAGAGTGACAACTTCTGTCCATTTCCTTCTATCTCAGGCACTGCGTTCAGCGGTGCCTGATTGCGTTTTGAGATACGAGAAGTTATTCAGGGCTGACTAAATTAGAAGAACCACTGACACGCCTTTGTCCAAATACGAGTTGTGTGAGAAGTACGGTTTGTGTGATCACCAAGCGATTCTGTCGTACCTTAATTACCAAGCGACTTTGTCATTGCAATAACTACCGAGGGATTTTGACGGGACTAAATTGGCTTACCTTTTAAAGTAATTAATTAAACTTTAGAAGGGGCTAAGGATGTTCTATATGGATTCTAAATCCCAGTTTACTGTCGATATCATTTGCAAAATTATCGAGGGTAAATCAGTATCAATAGTGCCACTACCTTGCTCAACAAGTCTCGACGAACTTTGCAACAGAGCCGAAGAGTTGCTATTAATTGAAAGAGGGCAAAAAATGTTGCCCTCTGTTGATCATTACTAATGAGGAGCTTGAGCAGGGCGTGTTACTTTTTTGTTTCTTTAGCTGTGATGAGCTTTGAGTCGACAGATTCATTGTTTAACTCAGGTTCAACTAAAACCTTTATCACGCCTTTTTGTAGGATCAGGTTATTAGGGTAGGTGATAATGTTGCCCGAACTGTGTCGAAGAATAACGTGGAACATGGTAATATCGATGATCACACCGCTGATATCTTCGTCTTTCTCCGCGACTCTTACTCTGTCACCAATGCGATAAGGGAATACGAAAAATATTAGTACGCTGGCTGTGAGGTTACTTAGAATCGACCATTGCGCGAATAAAGCGACACCCAACACCGCGAATATGGATGACAAGAACAGCGAAATATCACCAAAGCCCAAGTTAAGAACAATCGTAAACACAGCGATGAAGAGTAGAAATAGAACGATATTGAAACACTTGATCACGAACTGCTTCCGCTTCAACTCGACCCGCTTATTTTCCGCTAATGTTTCTATCCAGTTCTTCCCCAAGCGTTTTATCACCCAATACACAACGATAAGCAGCAAACCTAAACTTACTTGCTTAAGCCACATATTGGATTGCAAAAACTCAACCATTAAATAAACCTCAATTTTTTCAAAATAATGACTTCAATCGCCACGACCGTGAGCAGTCCAACACAAAATAGTGGAAACGCCATGGGGTTGTCTGTTCCTGGGATACCAGCAATATTGACCCCGAGTAAACCGGTAAAAAATCCGGCAGGGAGGAAAATACCCGCAATAATAGAAAATAGGTACGTATTTCTATTCATTTTCTCAGCTTGTAGCTGACTTCGACTGGCCAAAAATACATTAATTTGATCGATATAAAACTCAACCGACTCGTTAATCCTGAGTATGGTATCAAGGCTGTTCTTTATATGACTGTTGTGCTTACTCAATGGAGCTGGCAGTTCACTCATTAAATCCTCAAAAACGTATTTCTGTGGCTTCAAATAGCGCCTTAGCCTAAGTAGCCTTGAATGCAGAGCATTGATGGACTTAATATCAATATGAGATTCAGACTCTAGCTCATCAATCAGTTGTTCGACGGGAGTCAAGAAGCTTGATATGTAATGGTTAATTCCACGGATCATTCCCAGTAAGACATCAGGTAATGATGTTGGACCTTGGTTTTGTTTTAGATCGGATATTAGATTACTGACCGCTTTCGAAGGAACTTTACGTGTCGAGATTAAGGTGCCTTTGTACCATAAGATGCGTAAGCTCAACATATCGTCAGGATTCGCACCTTCGTTTAAGTTAATGCCTCGCAAGATCATCAAAAAGCAGTCGTGACCAAACTGCTCAAATCGAGGACGAGTGTCGTCTGTGAGTAATGAATCGATGATGGCATTTGGAACCGTATTACTGTGGAGCCATTCTCTCAACCCTTCAGCATCTCTTTGGCAGTGGTACCAAGTTGATTGCTCGAATGGGGTTGGGCTAGTGGTGTGTTCATGTGCCACACCCTCAGAAAATTGCCAGCTTGAAATTATGAAAGCGTCCATTCGCTGTCCTTAGTGATATTGCTAAACTTCTAAATGATATAAATATTTGATTTTATTAAATTAACGATTGCAATGAAGACGCGATTTAAGAGTCATCTTGAGTCAGTTTAATGAGGAGATAGTTTATTGTCTTTGTGACTAGCATGGACTCTCTCTTTGTTTTTTCTAACAAATATCGCTCATTGTGTCGTGATTATAAATTAGCACTCTAGCGTCACGTTAGCGATGGATAAAAAAAGAAAAGACCGAGGCCTTTTCTTTTTAGAGGTGATGAATTAATTGGTTAAGGCAAGAGGAGCTTACCCGTTACTTATTCAAGTTCGCACTTAAGTTCAAGAAAAAAGCACTATCGACATGGTGCGAAGATATCTTGTTCCTCTCGGTATTCTTTGGTTTGTACGTCCATCAAGCCAAGTAAGGAGTCGAACAGGTTGTTTCGGAAAAGCTTAGCGCTTTGACCTAGCTCTATAGCGGTAAAATATCCCCAAATTATTCAAAAATTTTCATTACCGACTTAAGTTTGATTCTGTCTAATATAGCTTAAATACGTATTATTTATCAGTTATGAGAAGCAGGAGTTTTAAACCATGCTCGGCTCTGTTGCAAAGATTGAGCCTAACCGACAGTGCTCCGGTTATCTGAATAATGATTAATAGTTCACCAATGCATTGGTGATTAGACGGACCTCTCCTGCTATTCCTTGACCTGATAACCAGATATTGAACTGGCCTTTCTTAAACATGTGCATCACTTCAAATCCTTTGATAGTGGCATAAGCCGTCTTCATGGTTTTAAATCCTCTGACTGGATTGATGAGCCTTTTCAGTTTTCCATGATCGGCTTCTACTGCATTGTTCAGGTATTTAATTTGCCTATGTTCAAGCGCTTCAGGGCATTGACCTTCTTTCTTTAATTCCGTGATGGCGACCCCATAGGAAGCGGCCTTGTCGGTATTGATGGCGGAGGGGCGACTCCCAGCACTTGAGTCCTTTCAACGCCTTACCCAAAAGCGTTTCGCCGCTTTAGCATTGCGTCTAGGTGATAAATAGAAATCGACAGTATGGGCTTTCTTATCAATAGCACGATACAGGTACACCCATTTTCCTTTCACTTTGATGTAGGTTTCATCCACTTGCCAATTCAACCCTATTTTAGGTTTCCAGTACCATCGTAATCGTTTTTCAATTTCAGGCGCATAACGTTGAACCCAACGATAAATCGTACTGTGATCTACATTGACACCCCGTTCACAGAGCATCTCTTCGAGCTCTCGATAGCTTATCCCGTATTTACAATACCCACGTACAGCCCAAATGATGATGTCATAGGAAAATTGTCGATACTTAAAGAGTGTCATGAGCGAGCAGGCCTAAAAACAGAAAAGATTAGCTGATTCGACGAACTTTGCAACAGAGCCACAATATCACCGTGAGTATCGGTACGATTAAAAACATCTGGAAGGAAGAAAATCTCAGCACCAAAGAGCTCAGGATTAAGAAGTCACAATCACTGAATATCGAAGTGTAAGGCGAAAAGTATCAACGACAACTAGAATGAAGTAATACGACAGAATCGATTGGTACTTATCCCGTCAGGATCCCTCAGTAATGACATGAGAAGTACGGTTTGTGTGAAGTACGGTTAACAAAGTTCTGCCCCAAGACAAGCTACTCGATTTAATCCCTCATTTTGCAACGTAGCAATTTGACTTACTTTTCCTCATGTGAATATGATTGTCAAAGTCGCAGCAAATGGAATCATCTACGATGGCAAGACCTAAGACAAAGGAAGAACTAATCTCGCAAGCCAATGATAGCTTCTTAAAACTAATTATGCATATCGAGTCAATGTCTGAAACTGAGCTGATGACCGAATTTGACTTCTCGATGGAGGCTAGCAAAAAGGAAGCTCACTGGAGTCGTGACCGAAACCTGAGAGATGTTCTAGTACATCTATACGAGTGGCATCAGCTACTGTTAAATTGGATTAATTCTAATATGGCAGGTAAAAAGAGCAGTTTTCTACCTGAGCCATACAACTGGAAAACCTATGGCCAAATGAACATCGAGTTCTTCGAAAAACACCAAGGAACGAAGCTCTCTTTGGCAAAAGAATTGGTTAAAGAAAGCCATGAAGCCGCTCTTGATCTGACTACAAAGTTTTCCAATGAGGAGCTTTTCACTAAGAAGCATTTTGATTGGACAGGGACAACGACGTTGGGCAGCTATTGCGTTTCGGCCATGCCAAGTCACTATGAGTGGGCAATCAAAAAGCTCAAAGCTCATACAAAACGCTTCCCTATTTGACCCTAGGGTGGTTATCTTATGCACCATACCTTAACAAAGGGCTATGGTGTCAAATTACTTCTTTTAATCTATCTTGGATGAGTGAGTGCGCTTGCACTAATAATTTTTTGTCCATTTTCTTCTGACTACAATCGTAATGACCAAATAAAAAAGGAGGTCGTCATGATGGTGTGTAGCAAAGCAAAGCAAAGCAAAGCAAAGCAAAGCAAAACGAAACGAAGTGGCGTCAAAAAGCCTTTTCAGGTAGAAGAGATTTGGCGAATTAGAACCAGATTAGAGATTGAAAACGGCTTGATGCAACTTGCATTACTTAACAGTGTATGGCTGATGAAATGAAAAACAAGGCTCATATGCTTTGATCTTTATAGAGTTATGATAGATTAATTGAAAACTCGGGCGGCGAATAAACGAGCCAGCCTGTTATTAAGAATGTTAGCTTTAAGGAAAACATCGGTTACCTCAAAACGCCGCATTACATAGTAAATTAATTTGATTGCATACGATTATAAGGAGACAGTTATGTCTGTAGAAAATGAAAGCCACGAAGTTACTGTTGTGGATGTAAAAATGCCATTTATGTCTATGGTTGTTTTTATGGTTAAACTTGCAATTGCCTCGATCCCTGCTGCTATAATTCTGAGCCTTATTTTTAGTGTTTTAATTGGTTTGTTTAGTGGCTTTTTCCATGGGATGGGGCGCTTTTAGAGAAATGATTGGCGTGAGTTGACTCGAATTGTTGCTGATGGTGTGATGTAGTTAATTTTCATATTCAAAGGCATTAAGAACATGATTTTTGCGCTACAAACAGAAACAATGGGTATGCAACATTCTTACCCTCCGAGTTCTCTTTCTTAATTTCATAGTATTTTTCAACGCTCACCACATCAAACCCAGCGTTTTGAGCAATGGTAGATAAGCTATCAATATCAAAACCATTGTGGCCACTATATGATGGATTGTGGCTGTGAAAGGAGCCGTCTTCTTGGTATAAATCTGCAACAATTAACATGCCGTTTTCCAGCAACTTATCATAGGCTTGAGAGAAAAACTGATTCACATCATCGATATGATGAAGGGCCATTAGAGTCGCAATAGCAGAATGTTTTGAATTAACATCTGACAGCATCTGAACATGTTCGGTAGTAATATTTTTGATATTGCCTGTCGCTATTTTTTCTTTGGCAATGTCTAACATTTGAAGAGAAGAATCAGCCAGCGTGACTTGAGAAAATGTATCTAATAGCTGGACACCAAGCAACCCTGTCCCACTTCCAAAGTCAACTAGACTATTGTTTGATGGGAAATTTATCTGTTTGATTTTGTTAGCAGTAGCCTCAGAACGAGCTACTTTTTCTGGGTTATGGTCCCATGTGCTGGCTAAAGCATCAAAATAGTTAGTCAAATTACGCTCCATATCATTAAAAATTCTGTGCGGAAAATCGTCAAAGTAACGATGGCAGAATAACAAATATTGGTACAGTCTAACTATATTGGCACAGTTTAACTATATTGGTACAGCTTAACTATATTGGTACAGCTTAACTATATTGGTAAAGCTTAACTATATTGGGTACATGTGATATTCGAGTATCGAGCATCCCTATGTATATCGCATTGCTCCCTACCCCATGAAATCGTTTCACCCAATGAGGACAAGCTGTAATAACAATCACGATTCAAATCAATAATACATCCCAGTTATTCAAAACGTTACGTGCACACAGTCTGCTATTTCATTTTCTTTTTTAATACCCTTCTACTATACGAGGAGGATGTATGCAAAAGCAGATATCACTGTTACTGATAGGATTAACCAGTGGGCTGTCAACAGCCTACGCAGATGAAATGATTCGCAATGGCACGTTTAACGATGGTATTGATGGGTGGTGGACAGCAGGAGCCAGTGTCACAACAGACAATAACCAAGCCTGTATGGATATAGCCAACCCTGGTGCCAACCCTTGGAATGTTATCCTTGGTCACGCGGGAGTAGGCCTTGAACAAGGCGAAACGTATCAACTCAGTTTTGACGCATACGCTAATATAGACACTCAAGTTAAAACATTAATTCAGCATGAAGGCGCTCCGTATACCCATCACTTTGTGACAGATACCTTGATTACACCAAACAAAGCGTCTTTCGAGTATCAATTTGTTCAACAAGGCGAAAGTGATGCTGGGGCTGAATTTCAATTCCAAATGGGCGCTCAGAAAGCGGCGATAATTTGTGTTTCGAATATCTCTCTGCTCGGAAAACCTTATCTTGAAAGCGCAAATATATCGCCAATACGAGCCAATCAGGTAGGCTATTTACCTCAAGCAGATAAATTTGTTTATCTTGCCAGTGACTCTGAGCAAGCCCTGCGTTGGACGATGCAAAATGCTCAAGGCATTAATATAGATATGGGACGTACTGAGCCGATTGGCTTAAACAAAGCGTCAGGTGAAAAGCTGCATCGCATCGATTTATCTCACTACAGCAGTGAAATGCAAGACCTAACGATTACTGTGGACGAAGATAAAAGTTTACCCTTTGATATCAGTAACAACGTATTCAGCACACTGAAATATGATGCCCTATCCTATTTTTATCAAAATCGGAGTGGTATTAAGATCGAAGAGCAGTATGTGCAACGAGCGGATCTTGCTCGTCCTGCCGGGCACACAAGTGACAGCGTCACATGCTTTGATAAAAAAGACGCATGGGGTAATGATTGGCCCGGGTGCAATTTCACTATTGATGCAACCGGCGGTTGGTATGATGCAGGTGATCACGGCAAATATGTGGTTAATAGTGGCATCTCAACATGGACATTACTCAATCTCTACGAACGAGGAAAATGGTTAGATAACGCCAGTGTCCCTTTTGCTGATGGTCCAAAAGTGAAAATCCCTGAAGCGGACAACGGTATTAATCCAGTGCTTTCTGAGGCAAGATGGAATATCGAATTTATGCTGTCGATGCAAATCCCAAAAGGTAATCATGTCGCAGTACCGATTGGTGATCAATCAAGCGATAAAAAACTCAATCTTACAGAAATTGATGGCTCTTATCTCGCGATGCATAAAATAGCCGATGAGGCGTGGACAGGCATGCCACTGCCTCCGCATAAAGACACGCAAAAACGCTATGTTGGTCAGCCGAGTACCGCGGCAACGCTCAATTTAGCCGCTATTGGCGCTCAATGTGCGCGAATTTGGCAGACGCTGGACAAAGACTTTTCCCAACGCTGCTTAACCGCTGCAGAAAATGCATGGCAAGCCGCTAATCAGCATCCGGATCTATACGCTTACGACAACTTTACTGGTTCGGGACCATATGATGATCTAAAACTAGATGATGAGTTTTATTGGGCTTCAGCAGAACTTTTCATCACTACTGGCAAAGAAAAATACCGAAAACAGCTTGAAAACTCACCTCACTATTTAGAATCACCAAAAGGTAATTTATCCAGTGAAGGCGATATTTTTTGGCAATACACCGCCCCACTTGGCACCATCAGTCTTGCTGTTGTACCTAATTCATTAACCAAAGCCGAAACAGATAAAGCTAAGCAAGCTATTATCAACACGGCATCAAACTATCAAGATCAAGTAGCTAACGAAGGTTACCGTATTCCTTATACGGTTGAAGAATACTCATGGGGGTCAAATTCCAACTTAGTTAACCGCTCGATTTTCCTAATTTATGCCAATGATTTTACTCAAGATATTGAGTATTTAAAAAGTGCGGCCAGCGCAATGGATTATTTGTTAGGTGCTAACCCAATGAACATCTCTTATATCACTGGTTATGGCACTCGCGCTGCGCAAAATCCACATCATCGCTTCTGGGCTCATGCAGCCGATGAAAACTCGCCACTTCCTGCACCCGGTGCATTAATTGGTGGACCGAACTCTGTAAGCTTTAGTGATCCAATTGCGGCAACAATGAAAGGAAAATGTATCGGACAAACCTGTTACCGAGACAATATTGGTGCATGGACGTTGAACGAAATAACCATTAATTGGAACGCTCCGCTCGTTTGGGTAGCGTCTGCTCTTGATGAAGGGAAGCTAAAATAGTGATCCACTTCACACTCAACCAAAACCGGTTTTGGTTGAGTGTGAAAAGTGAGAAGTAGCGCAATACATCGACAATAAAAGTTGTACTAGACTAAATAACAGTCAGTGAGTTCTCTTGTAAGGAAGTATCGAGATTATTATCTCGTTTTTTTAAAACAAAAATCAAAACCGGTTTTGTTATTAAAAAGTTTCATGAAAGAGAACTAAAATGAATAAAAATTGACCATCTGTTAGCTAACGATATCTCAGCTAGCCGTTTCAAAACTAAACATTGTGTGGAAAGACGCCAAATGACCGTAGAAATAAATAACCTGAACAACCTAAGCAAAGATCTGCAACAGATTCTTGCTGGCGTCTATTCGCCAGAACAACTTTCAAAACTTATTCCCCAGTTGGTCAAGTTAGCGTCCGAATCTCAAATGCCAACCAATGACAAGTTATGGGTTGACCAAACCGACATCATGCTCATCACCTATGGTGACTCGATCATACGAAAAGACGAAGCACCACTTAGCACGCTGCATAATTTTCTTAATCAACAAGCGAATAACTTACTTTCCGCTGTGCATCTTTTGCCTTGTTATCCGTATACTTCTGATGATGGATTTTCAGTTATCGATTATTGGCAAATTAATTCGGATCTTGGCGATTGGAACGATGTTAAAGCGCTAGCCGACGATTACGAATTAATGTTTGATGGTGTGATCAATCATATTTCTCAAGCAAGTGAATGGTTTCAAGGTTATTTAAAAGGTAATGAGAAATATAAACACTATTTTGTCGAAGCCAATCCAGACAGAGATTATAGCTCGGTTACTCGACCAAGAGCGTTACCACTGCTCACACCGTTTGAAACGGCTTATGGCAGCAAGCATATTTGGACAACCTTTAGTGAAGACCAGATAGACCTGAATTTCCGCACTCCAGAAGTGTTTCAAAAAATAGTTGAGCTACTGATATTTTATGCCAAACAAGGCGCGACATTTATCCGTTTAGATGCAATTGGTTTTATGTGGAAGGAACTCGATACCGCCTGTCTGCATTTGCCACAAACTCATGCGTTGATCCAAGCAATGCGTGTGGTTTTAGATTATACAGCGCCACATATAAAACTGATTACAGAAACGAACGTACCTCATAAAGATAACATCAGCTACTTTGGTAACGGTGAAAATGAAGCGCATTTAGTGTACCAATTCCCATTACCACCACTGACCCTGCATACTCTGCAAACCGGCAACAGCGATAAAATTGTAGACTGGATTGAAGGCTTAGAACCATGCTCTAACAACACTACATTCTTCAATTTCCTTGCCTCACATGATGGGATCGGTGTTCGCCCAGTTGAAGGCATACTAAGTAAAGATCAAGTACAAGATTTAGTTAATGGAGTAGAACAAAACGGTGGTCGCGTCTCTTATAAAGATAATGGTGACGGCACACAAAGCCCTTATGAATTAAACATCAACTATTTTGATGCCATCCGAGACAATAGCGCCGACGAGCAAACTAACTTAAATCGCTTTATGGCTGCTCAATCCATATTACTCGCAATGGCTGGTGTACCAGGTATCTATATTCACAGCTTATTAGGGTCAAAAAACGATCTCGAAGGGTTAGAGAAACTCGGCTACAACCGAGCGATCAATCGAGAAAAATTAGACGCTGATATCGTAATTAAAGAATTGAGTGATCCTCAAACAAGACGTTATCAAGTACTTAAACGATTTGAGCAATTATTAACGTTGCGTAAAAACCAGCCGGCCTTTATGCCGAATGCTTCGCAACGAATCGTAAAAACCGATTCTCGACTACTGACATTAATACGCGATGAACAGATTGCAGTCGTCATCAATATTAGTAACCAAATAGTAGAACTCAATACCAGTATATTATTAGACCACTTAAATACCGATCTAATAACTGGACAAAACATAACCACAACCACTGTGCTTGCACCTTACCAAGTCATGTGGCTATGCGCTAAATAACAAGAATGTCGACATTGTAAATACGACTTCAATAACTAAGAACATCAAATAAGGATAGGACGATGAAACTTAAGACCCTCACCCTCGGACTCGCGACAGCTGGTTTAATATTACCAAGTTTGGCGAATGCAACTACTGTAGAGTACTGGACAACACAAACTCAATCAGACCGAATCCAAACCATTGAGATTATGGCTGATGTATTTGAAGCACTTAACCCCGGAATCGATGTAAAGATCATTGGTGTAGATGAAAACGATATGCCAAAACAAATCGCTGCCGCAGCCGCTTCAAATACGTTACCAGATTTAATCGAGGTGGGCTCTAATCTATCATTGGCTTTCGCTGAAGAAGGCATTATTGATACTGCAGCAAACACTGATGTCATTAACACCCTTGGCAAGTCACGTTTTTACGACGGTGCACTCACTCTAGTGGAAAACCCAGATCTGAAACAACATGTTGCGGTTCCTTATCGTGGTTGGGTTCAGGGTATTTGGTATCGTGCCGACTGGTTTAAAGAAGCGGGACTTGAGCCACCAACAACGTGGGACGCCATTGAAAAAGCAGCCAAGCATTTTTATAAACCTGAAGACAATCAATATGGCATATTAATTGGTACCAAAGCCGATAGCTATGCTGAGCAATGTTATACGCAGTTCGCTTTATCAAATGATGCCGGCCAGTTTAATAAAGACGGCGATCTTATCTTCAACTCAAAAGCGCAAGCTGAAGTGTTGGATTTTTATAAAACCTTGTCCCAATATAACCCTCCGGGCCCACAAACATGGCGTGCTCGCGACTACTATTTACAAGGTAAATTGGCCATGTTTTTCTATTCATCTTATATCCTAGATGATATCGCGTTGGCCGAAGCAGCCGCCAGTTCATTAAGCTCTGAAAACTTTAAAGATCTCAAAGGTGCAGCTTTTGATCCAAATTTAGCCAAAAACACGCGTTTAGCCACTACTATCACTAAAACATCGCCTTCATCGTTTGGTACTTTAGTTGGCTTTTCTATAATGAAGAACGACAACCAAGACGAAATCGATGCAACTAAAACATTCATAGAATATATGAATGAAAAAGATCAAGTGGTTGCATATTCACATATGGCGGTAGGTGGTCATTTACCAATGCTACGAGATATTGCCGAAACTGATGAGTTCTTAGACGATCCTAAAGGCATCTTCGCGCAATATGGTAAAGAGTCTATCAAAGAGATTGTTGCTGGCTTTGACAACATCAAAAACTTCTCTGTTGTAGATGGAAAAGCCTTCCCTGCTTCTGGTGAGATTTTTGCGAAACAAATTATTCCTAGAATGATATACAGCGCAACTATTGAGAATAAGGATACTCAAGAATCGTTAGATTGGGCAGATGAACAAATGCAACAAGTGGTTGCAAAGTAAGTTCAAAACTAGTTGTGAAAGAAGCTTTTTATAGCTAAATCATTATCATAGAACTAAATCATCATTGTAGAAAAGAGAACGGGGCGTTCTGTCGCCCCCTTCTTCTTACAAGGGACACTCATGACTCCATTAGAAAGAGCTGAAGCAAGATTCGGTTGGAAGCTTGTTGCTCCAACAATCATTATTCTTAGCTTACTCATTCTTTACCCTCTTGTGTATAACATTTACCTGAGCTTTTTTGATGTTCAGCTAAATGGTGACAAAACATTTGTCGGGTTAGGAAATTACACAAAATTGTTATCAAATGCCGACTATTATGCCGCCATTGGTACCACAGGTTTGTACCTCTTTGGTACTGTTGTAGGCACAACTCTACTTGGCTTAGCGATGGCTTTGCTATTGCGTGAGCCATTTAAAGGAAGAGGATTAGTCAACGCGGCCATCATGCTTCCTTACGTTGCACCTGTTATCTCAGTGGTTTTTGGTTGGCAATTTTTATTCGACCCTATCTCCGGTGTGGTGAACTACATCATGGTCGATGTTTTACATCTTTGGGCCGAACGTACCAATCTTATTGGCGACCCAGATTCCGCCTTGTGGGTTGTGGTTATTTTCGATATTTGGAAACATGCGCCCATTGCTTATATGTTGATTTTGTCCAAATTGGTATCAATTTCACGCGATCAATATGAAGCAGCATCACTGGATGGCTACGGACCAATCGGACGCTTTTTCCACGTAACATTGCCAGAGCTGCATTTTGTTTTAGCAACCGTGGTCTTGCTACGACTTATTTGGAACTTAAATAGATTTGAAGATGTGTATTTACTTGCACCCAACGTGCAAACCTTGCCTATCTTCACCTATTACCAAGCCTTTACAGGTGTTATAGATCAAGGCTTAGCGGCCGCAACATCAGTGATTCAACTTGGTGTTCTGTGTATATTCATCTGGTTCTACATCAAAAAAATCATGAAGTGGTAATTAATAATGCTAGCAAAAAAAACATTAAAAGGACGGTTAGGGTTCGTTTTAGCGGTGGGATTATTAGTCAGCTTTAGCTTACTACCCTTCGCACAAATCTTATCGACGTCACTCAAACATCAATTTGATTGGGGTAACCCATCACTTATTCCTCAAGTGATCAACCTTGACGCGTACAAAGAATTGCTCGGATTAACCGAACCGCAAGAAGTTGAAATACCGGCAGCCATTCAGAAGATTTTGGCTAATCCTAAGTTATCAGAGGAAAAAAAAGCGGCTATTTCGGCTAAATTCACGTCTAACGACAACCTATTTCCGTTTGGCAAATACATGTTCAACAGCGTGATATTCTCGGTAGGTGCCGCCACCTTTTCGCTTATTTTTGCGGTAATGGGGGCCTACTCTATTAGCCGGCTAAGGTTTAAAGGCAAAGTCGTTATACAACGCTCGGTATTATTTGTTTATATGGTGGGTGGGGTGTTATTGATGGTGCCACTTTATCAAATGGCAATGAATATCGGATTAGCTTCTTCCATGTGGGGCAGCGTATTTAGTTTATTTCTCATCTATATCGTACAAACCTTGCCTGTTGGTATGTACATGTTGGGTAACTATTTTCGCGGCATACCAATGGCACTAGAAGAAGCGGCAATGATGGACGGATGTTCCAGAACCGAAGCGATTATTAAAGTGGTACTTCCTCTCTCTTTACCGATGTTAGCTACGGTATTTATTTACTGTTTTATTATTGGTTGGAACGAATATTTATTTGCCTCGGTATTTCTAAAACAATACCCAGAGTTTCACACTCTACCACTGGCTCTACAAGAGCTGTTTGTTTCTAAAAATGCAATTTGGGACCGTATAATGGCAGCCTCTATGCTGACTCTTGCTCCAATTGTAGTTTGTTTCTTATTTGCTTCTCGCTTTATGAAAGGCGGAAAAACTGAAGGCGGGGTTAAGGGTTAATCATGGCAGCTATAAAACTTAAAAATATCGTTAAGAATTACGACCAAACCAAAGTCGTAAAAGGCATAGATCTCGACATTGAAGACGGCGAATTCGTGGTACTTGTTGGTCCTTCAGGTTGCGGAAAATCAACCACTTTACGCATGATAGCGGGCTTAGAGCAAGCAACCTCTGGCGAAATTTCTATTGGTGATAGAGTGGTTAACGACATTGAACCTCAACACCGAAATATTGCCATGGTTTTCCAAAACTATGCGTTATACCCACACAAATCGGTCAAGGAAAATATCGTCTTCGCACTACGTCGTTTGAAAGTGGAAGAAAGCGAAATTCAAAGTCGACTGGTAGAAGTATCTGAAATGCTACAACTAGAAGAGCTACTGGAAAGAAAACCGGCCGATTTATCTGGCGGTCAACGTCAACGAGTTGCAATGGGGCGTGCAATTATCCGTGATGCAGATGTGTTCTTATTTGATGAACCGCTTTCTAACCTTGACGCTAAGCTTCGTGGGCACATGCGTACTGAAATAGGCAAAATTCATAACAAATTTGGTCGCACCAGTGTTTATGTGACTCACGATCAAGTAGAAGCCATGACATTAGCCGATAAAGTTGTCGTACTTCATGACGGCCACATCGCACAAGCCGGAACGCCGATGGAGATTTATCTTAATCCCGTCAATATCTTTGTCGCGCAGTTCATTGGTTCTCCTTCTATGAATATCATGCCCGGCACGTTATATAATGACTTTTTACAAATTGGTCATTATCAGCTGCCACGCACAAAGCTCTCAAGTGTCACGTACGACCAAGCAATCCCTGAACAAGGGTTAGCGGTAAAAGTGGGAATTCGTCCTGACTTTTTTAACGATAAAAACTTTTTCGCAGAAGATGGAGAAAGCTTCACATTCGATAACATAACCGTCGATCTTATTGAGCCAATGGGCTTTGACAAAGAAGTGTTATTTACCCTTGGTGGTGAAAATGTTAAAGCTCGTCTAGATCTACGTTCAGAATTAGCCAGAGGCGAAAAAGTGGATCTATTAGTTGATCTTTCTCGCGTGTTATTATTTGACCAAGAAACAGAAAATCGTCTGTAAATTGATATAAATTAGGGGCCAAACTCTGGCCCCCTTGATACGATTTCCAAATATTAAATATAGAGTAATTTATGTCTATCAAGAAACTTGCTGAGCATCTGGGGATATCAAAATCCACCGTTTCCAGAGCATTAAATGGTTATACTGATGTGAACGCAGAGACTCGGAAAAAAATCCTGCTCGCGGCACAGGAAATGGGCTATAAAGCCAACCCGACAGCAAAACGACTGGCGTCAGGTAAGTCACGTAATGTCGGTATTATATTACCTGCTAGTTCTCGGATGTTTGTATCACCCGCTTTCTCTAAAGTTCTCGCCGGAGCGTCAGCGTTTTTAGCCAAGCACGAATATCAACTCATCGTAACCACCATATCTGAATGGCAAAATGAACAACAGGTTTATTTAGATTTTATTACTAGCGGATTGGTTGACGGCTTATTTATTGTACGAACGCGCAGTAATGACGAGCGAATCGAGATGTTGGAAAAACACCAATTTCCGTACGTTTGCCACGGTTTTGATGCTAGCTATGCCATTGATAGCTTCGTCGATGTTGATAATAAAAAGGCATTTTATGAGCTAACCAAAAGACAAATATCACTCGGTCATTCTCGTATTGCTTTCCTTGATGCGCCCATTGAATTGACCTTATCTCAAGCCCGTCAACAAGGCTATATACAAGCCATGAAAGAAGCCAATCTAAGTATTGATAAACGTTGGCTTTTAAACGGTGATCTTAATGAAGGTGCGGCAATGACTATGACCAAAGAAGTGATGTCACTTGCCAAACGCCCTACTTCGATTTTGTGTGCCGATGACACCATGGCACTGGGTACAATAGCCGCTTGTGAAGAGCTCGGGTACCAACCTGGAGTCAACGTTGCTATTGCTGGTTATGGCGATTACGAACATAGCCGTTACTCCAAACCGTCCATTACCTCACTAAAATACGCCACTCATGATGTCGGTGAAGCGATGGCAAAACTTATGCTCAACAAACTAGAAAATAACAAGTTCGAAGTTCAAAACTGGTATCTAGCCGAAATTATTGCTCGCCAGTCAGACGCTCAAGTGAATGTGAACTCATAAATACTCAACATAACAATATTTAGGTTCAGATCTATCCAGACCTGAACCAGTTTGTGTTTATCTCTTTAAACATTTAGATGTTTAATCATTACTCCTCAATTGGTTGCACCAAAATATCCACCGAACTGGTATTGATTAGTTGTCGCGAGGTAGAAATAATATGGCTCCAAAAATCATGATGGTGGCCACAAATCAACAGATCGATTTTATATTGTTCAATGATCCCCGGCAGCTTATCAGCGATACTCCCAGTACCAACTAACGCGTACTCAATAGGAACTTGGGCCCCTTGTACGAATTGTTGGAAATAACGATTGGTTTTTTCATTAACATTCGATTGCTCTTCAGGCTTGTTTAAATCGAAAATCTCGCTGTAAATCTCACCATGACTACTGTCAATATAAACCAGTGACACATCAGCTTGGAATTTTTCAGCATAAACCGCGGCTTTATCTATCAGCGCTACACTCTCTTCAGAAAGCTCAACTGCGACCAAAATATGTTTATAAATAACGGTTACCCCTCAAAATATAGTGATAAAAAACGTAACTTTCTTAATAAGCATAGCACTACAAAACATCTGGTTTTGTATGCGTATTCTCATTTTTTAACGCCTAAAATACAAAGATAAGGGGTCAGGTCTTGCCTTTTGCTTTTCGCTATATAAAAAGCAAAAGGCAAGACCTGACCCCTAAATTGACAGTAAGTGACATGGATAAAGCGATTGAATTTTACACCAAAGCTTTAGGCTTAACAGTCATCATGGAAAAATCCGAAATAATAGAAGTAGCCCAATGCGCTGATTAAAGAGCAAGGCAAATAAAGAGGAACGTCTTATCTTACCCTTTATTTGCTGCTTGAGCGTCATAGGTCCTTGAGCGTTATAGTTACTTTGTCTACAATGAGCTACTTTTTATTGGTGATAGACAGAAAATATGAACGATACAACCGCACAACCTGAACTACCAGATCGCCTTTCAGGCAATCCACGTAGCCCACATCATCTAGAAGCTTGCTTTGCCCATCAGATAGGCATTCGCTTAAATGGCAAAGAGCGTTTCGACGTTGAAGAATACTGCATTAGTGAAGGTTGGGTAAAAATTCCATCACCTAAAGCACTAGACCGCCGTGGGCAGCCCATATTGATCACATTAAAAGGCACGGTTGAAGCGTTTTATCGTTAATCGGCTATTTTGAATCAATAATAAAGAGTCAAACCTAAATAAGAGCTGACTCTTTAGTTATTGTGATTTTATTGCTGAAATTGGTGAATGAACGCAGTCATATCATTATATGGAATGGGCTTTGAATAATAGTATCCTTGTACAATATCGCAGCCATTTTCCACTAAAAAATTCACTTGCTTTTTCGTTTCTGCTCCTTCAGCAACCAATTTTAAATCCAGCGCCTTTCCAAAATTAATAATAGCTCGAACAATCGCTTGATCACTAGGATCAACAAAAATATCTCGCACGAAACTCTGGTCAATCTTTATCGTATCAATAGGAAATTTTTTGATATAGGTAAAGCTTGAATAACCCGTACCAAAATCATCAATAGAAATTTTGATCCCCATGCCTTTCAAAATCATCAGTTTCTGGCGAGTTTTTTCGATACTCTTAGCCAATACCCCTTGGGTAATTTCGAACTCAATTAAATTCAAATTTAAATTTGAATTTTGTTCAAATATATTTTTAACGCTCGACATAAAATCATCGTCGTTAAACTGTAAGGTGGAAATATTTAAACTAACAATATGCATTAAACCATCAGCTTGCCATTGGTTCGCATCCTTACACACTTGCTCCAAAACAAAGGCACCAAGTTGTACAATCAGGCCGCATTCTTCTGCAATTGGAATAAACAAGCCCGGTGGTATAGGCTCGCCTTGGGCACTTTTTAATCTTAATAAAGCTTCCACCCCGACCACTGAATGGTTAGATACATCCACTTTAGGTTGATAGTGCACTTCAAATAATGATTCTTGTAACGCATAACGTAAATATTTTTCTATTTCATGGCGTTGCGACATTTTTTCAGCCATCTCGCCAGAGAAAAAGTGCCAGCCGTTTTTACCTTTTACTTTGGCTAAGTTCATCGCGGTATCGGAATGCTTATACAGCTGTTCAACATTTTGTGCATCATCGGGAAAAATACTCACCCCAATACTGCAACTCACCTCATAACGTTCTCCATCTAAAATAAAGGCATCACTGAGCGTTTGTTTTATCTTATTTAAGTAGTTAATAATCGCTGCTTGGCTGTCTATTTGAGTCAAAATAACGGTAAATTCATCGCCTCCCTGACGACTTAACGTATCAGCATTTCGTGTTATGTTTCCTAAACGATCGGCTACATATTTTAGAATCGTATCGCCAACAGCATGTCCCATCGCATCGTTTATATGTTTGAAGTTATCGACATCCAACATTAGCATTGCGACCAGTTGATCGTTGTCTTTTGCATTATCAATCGCATATCTAGCTCTGTCTTGTAACAGCATTCGATTGGGCAAGCCCGTTAATGCATCATGATTAGCAAGATGAGTCATTTTTAACGACATCGCTCGTGCTTCACTCACATCGTGAAAAACGATAATCCCGCCCAATACTTGGTCATTAGTATCAAGAATAGGAGCCGCTGAATCTTCAACTTCATAAACGGCATTATCGGTACCAACTAATGTGGTATTAAACGCCATTCCCACCACTCTTTTCTCACTCATAGCAGTATAAATAGGATTCTTTAACTCAAAGTTTCGGCTCGCATCTTTTAATGGCATCACTCGTTCAATTAATTGATTCAAGGCAGACTCATTACTCCACCCAGTCAAAGACTCGGCAACTGGATTCATAAATGTGATGTTACCTGCCATGTCGGTAGTAATAACCGCATCACCAATAGAGTTTAACGTGACGCGTAATAGCTCTTTATCTTGGTGTAAGTCAACTTGCAGTGCTTTTAATGGCGTTATATCGTTAAGCAACATAACAAAGCCTTTAAAAACGCCATCCACTAACGTTGGCACTAATGATGCGCTAGCAAAAACTGTATCAACGTTGTCTTTTTCGTTCGTCGTAGCTTGTGAATTGCTGCTGACTTTTTTGGTTAAAGTAAAATCCAGATCGACCGCGGTACCTAAAGGTAATTTTTCTACAGCTAGTATTAACGATTTACTAATGTTTTGGTTTAATCCATTACAGTTTTGAATAACATGGGTAAAACTCTGATTGAAGATATCTTCACGATTTAAACCAAACCAGTATCCCTCAGCATCATTACTAAATACATTACGAGCATGTTCATCCCAATAAGAGACAAAAACTGGTAGATGATAGATAATTGTATCGAGTGTTGTTCTTGCGAGCCTCAAACTGCGCTGCTCTTCCTTCAAACTCAATTGAGTTCTGACGCGAGCACGAGCTATTCCCGGATTAATTGGTTTCTGGATGAAGTCTACCGCACCAAGTTCGAGCGCTTTTAGTTCACTTTGGCTGTCACCCTGCGAGGTGATAAACATAATTGAAATAGATTTTAATTCAGGATCTGCTTTGAGTGTTTTACACACGTCATAGCCATCTAAATCTGGCATCTGAATATCCAACAGCATCAAATCAGGTTTAATGGTGTCTGCAAGAACAATCGCTTCCTTACCACTACTGGCAAAATAAACCGTACCTAGCTCACTCATCGTTTGATTAAGTATTTGGATGATGGACGGATCATCATCAACAATGAGTATTTTATTTTGGTGTACTTTCGACTCATTCGCCATTAAATTCACTTACTATTATTCTGTCTAGCCGTAGGTAAAGTATACTTAAGTCTTAACAGTAGTAAATGAATTTAATAACATCTATTCATCTAAATTATAAGAGGTTTTTAGGTTAACTGAGGTAGATTTTGCCTTTTTCGTTTTTACTCAAAGGAACGCGTAAAAGCAAAACCTGATTCTATATATGGCCTCATAAATCAAAAGATCGGAAAATAGTTAACAATACGCCTCTTCAACGGTTATTTGATATTGCTTCGAATCGACCTCTTCAGCCGCAACAATATTCGGTTCAATTTGACCTATTTCGAGCATCTGATTAACTAGCTTTTGCCTCAATACAGAAACCACATGTTTATGACTTCTATAACCAATAATATTGTTTAGTTCCCATGGGTCGGCCATCAAATCATAAAGAAAATCTTCAACATAGGTGTTATCTTCTGCTTGACGAATACTGTATTTCCAGCGGCGAGTTCGAATACAACGCCCCACATGAGATTCACTGATTTCTGCATAAACATAATCTCTAAACTGAGAGTCAACTCGATTAACTAAAGGTAAAATTGACTGTCCACTCATATAATCAGGAACCGGTATATCACATGCATCTAATAATGTTGGAGGTACATCGATTAAACTAATCGTGTTCGGCAATCGACCACCTCTTGCAAACTGTGCCCCCGACCAAACCATCGGTACTTTAAGCGAAGAATCATGGCAAGACCGTTTATATTCGCTGTTTCTTGTTTTGAAATGGCAGCCATGATCACTGGTGAATAACACGATAGTATCGTCCAGTAAATTTAAACTTCTTAATGCGTCTTTTAATCGCCCATACGCTTCATCTATACGCTTCACCATTCCATAGTATCCTGGAAGATGCTGCGCCGAGGTGCCACCTAAAGCTCTAAGATCGGGTGGAGTCCATGCATCAATATATCGTGATTGATAACCTGTAGGTGCAGGATAATCATCACGGGTATTTTGCATATGCGGCTCAAGTAGCGACACCATCATAAAGAATGGCGAATCTTTGTTTTCGTCGATATATCGAATTGCCCGATCCACGGTTGCATCAACTCGATAGCCAGGGAGACGCACTTCGTTGCCCTCTTCATCATACAAAACCGTTTCATAAGCGTCCGAAATTGACTCTAAAATATTGGCTGCGCACCACGTTTGATAGCCTCCTTGTGGTTGTGCAAAAGGCGCAGTATCGCAAGCGTGCAAATGCCACTTACCAAAATAGGCAGTATTGTAGCCAGCATCATTAAAATAATGAGCTAAAGTTAATTCATCTGTCGGTAAGATGTCATCATTAGTGTTGCATTGAATCTGTGAAGAATATTTACCAGTTTGTAAACATGCCCTGGAAGGTAAACACACTGGCTGCGCAGTAAATGCATTTTCACAATGCGTACCATTTAATGCATCGTAATCCAAGTTAGGAGTAAGATCTAAAGGATTGCCATGCACACCTAATGTGTCCGCTCTTTGCTGATCAGTAAAAAAGATCAAAACATTTTTCTTTTTCCCCATTTCATCTTCTCCTAATAGTTAATAAATAAATTCCTAGCGAATTTCATTCTAGTATCGTACAAGAATAAAACATGGACAATACTATTGAACTGCCAATTTGATAAACTTCACATTTTTCATTCATAAATTAACAATCAGTTAAATTATTTGATCTAAATCTCTTTATTTTGCTGCTTTTTATCTATTATTGTCCATGTTGATAACATTTTATTAATAATCCTACTGTGAAACATTAAATATAAAAAACCGATATTACATGGATAATACAACTAGAACGGAGTGAGTTATGAAGAAATTAGTCAAAAAGGTCAGCACAATACTATCGTTAGGTTTACTTGCCTTCTCTGCGCAATCAGCCACCGATAATTGGCCAACTAAACCCATTACAACGGTTGTACCATGGGCCGTAGGCGGACTTGCCGATCAGGTAAATAGAGCCATGGCGCAATTTGGTGCCGATGAATTTGGCCAACCTATCGTCCCAACAAACAGATTAGGTGCGGGAGGTGTTGTCGCGTTAACTGAATATCTGCGTGAAAGACCGAATACCACTAAAATTATTTATGGTAGTGAAGGTAATTTTTCGATTAGTCCAAAAACGAATAAAGTGGCTTACAAATGGGAAGATTTCACTCCTATTATGAACATTTATACGTCTTCTTTTGTACTGGTGGCTAACCCTGAATCTGGTATTGAAAACTTTGAGGACCTAAAAAATTATGGCAAAGATAAAAAAGTGCTGTTTGGCGTCAATGGTCTTAACGGAACGGAATTTTTAATCATTTCAGCTCTACTGTCTGAAATGGGTATTGATTACGAAGCGGTCGGCTTTAATGGTGCAAATGAAGCGATGAATGCCACTATTTCTGGCGACGTGGTATTAGCGGTAACACATGGTTCGTTAGCTAAAGAGTATGTTAAAGCCGACGAACTTGAAGCTATTTTAGTGTTTGATGAGAAACCGCTTAAAACGGATGTATACGATCTGCCTCCTGTTACTGAATTTGGTTACGACACTTGGATAGTAAATCGCATGATGATGTTAACTCGTAAAGGGACAGACCCGCAATTAGTGCAAGAAATACGTAATCATTTCCTTAATATTTTACAGAATCCTAAGTTCCAAGAAGTGGCGGATAATCTAGGAGTAAATATCGATCCAATTGATGGTGATGCGCTGAATCAGCATGTAGAAACGACAATAGAAAAAGTGAATCGTTTCTGGGAAATTGCTAAAAAATAATCAATCAAAAGGTATCAAAATGAAAATAACCACCAACATCATAGGTAGTGCCCTTTTTATAGGACTGTCATTATTTATTTTATATGCAATACCAGAACAAATATTGGCAAGTTCGAATGTAGGGATCAATGCTCAATCTTTCCCTCGTTGGATCACTATCTTGATGTTGGTGAGTAGTATTTTCCTCTTTATTAATGAAATAAGGTTACAAATCAAACAACAAACGGAGCAAAAAACGTTCAAAATTGAACTTAAAACAGAGCTTCGATCGCTACTATTTATTGTCTTAATTGTCGCTTATGCTTTAGCCACACCTAAAATAGGATTCTTATTTTCCTCAATAGCATTCAGTATTCTTTCTCTGGTTTTCTTTAGGATAACCAATATGAAATATACGCTATTTCTCGTTGCCTGCTGCTTGTTGGTCAATTATGTCTTCAAAAATTTGTTATTAGTACAGCTGCCATAGGAATGAATAATGGATAGTTTATTTGCAGATGGATTCATTGCTTTTTTCACCGCATCGAGTTTCATTTACTTAAATATTGGTTTACTACTCGGCTTGGTATTTGGCTCCATTCCCGGCCTCACTGTTATGTTGTGTTTGGTTTTATTTATGCCATTTACATACACTATGGATGCTATTTCGTCATTTATGTTTCTGCTCGGTATTTACTGTTCGGGAAGCTATGGTGGTTCAATTTCTGCAATCTTAATAAAAACACCAGGGACACCTCACGCAGCAGCAACAATGCTAGACGGTTATCCGATGGCGCAAGCAGGCAAACCGAATAAAGCCTTGTTGACCGCTTTATATGCTTCTGGTTTTGGTGGGATATTTAGCGCATTAGTCTTATTGTTTGCAGCACCATTAGTGGCCAATATTGCTTTAAATTTTGGACCTCCTGAATACTTTATTTTGTGCATTTTCGGCTTACTCATTATTTCTGGTGTCAGCAGCGGCAATTTAGTAAAAGGAATAATGGCAGGTTGTCTTGGGTTATTATTATCCACAGTCGGAATGGATAGTATTAGTGGTGTTTTTCGTTTCACCTTTGATGATTTCAATCTGTATGGTGGGTTAAATTTGGTTATTGTTCTTATTGGCTTATTTGCTATTTCGGAAACCATATCTAATGCCAGTAAGTATAATAAAACGCGCCAATCTGAACGCCTGTCCACAACCAAAGACACGCAAGATACGCTGTCACTAAAAGAGTTTTTTGCCTCATATTTAGTACTTTTCCGCTCATCGGTTATTGGTACTATCATTGGTTGCATTCCGGGGACAGGCGCCTCAATGGCCTCTTTTCTTAGCTATGATACCGCTCGTAGAAACTCAAAAAATAAACAGCAATTTGGTAAAGGATCAATAGAAGGTATTTCGGCGGCGGAGTCAGCCAACAACGCGGTTACTGGGGCAACACTTATTCCTTTACTCACTTTAGGAATACCCGGAGATGCGGCAGTAGCGATACTACTGGGCACATTGATGATAAATGGATTAACCCCCGGACCCAATTTGTTTCAAGAACATGGTGTAGAAGTTTATGCGGTTATGATTGGTCTCATATTCATCAATATTTTTATGTTAATTCAAGGTCGTTTGTTGATGCCGTTTTTCGCAAAAATCACCAAGATTGACTTCGCATTATTAACACCGCTTATCGTCATATTCTGTTTTGCAGGAACGTTTTCAATTAATAACACCATGTACGATATCTACGTTTCAATTATATTTGGTGCAATCGCTTATATACTGATCAAACTTGAGTTTTCTCCTATACCCATTTTACTTGGCTTAGTACTTGGTAATTTAACTGAAATGAACTTAAGACGGACGATTACCATGGCTCAAGGAGATTGGTTTATATTTTTTGGTCGGCCAGCATCACTGGTACTTATTGCTATATTTATAAGTTTACTCGCCTGGTTTGCTTATTCGCGCATAAAACAAATTCGCACGGAAAACAAAATCGACATTCAACAACAAACATAGAGTAATAACCAGATTTCGTTTCTAGTTGAGAAACGTGGCAATATTAATTATTCGTTATTAATATTTATAAAAAAGAAAATAGCATTAGCTATTTTCTTTTTTAAATTGATTTGGACTTCTACCGACATTTTTCTTAAACACCCTTGAAAAATAAAGAGGATCATTATATCCAACTAATTTCGCAATATCGCTAATAGAGTCTCCGGTATTTGCCAGCATATTTTTAGCACAAGAAATACGTTGCTCATCTCGCCATTTTATAATGCTCATGTACACTTGATTTTTGAATAAATTCATTAATCTAGACTCGGACAAATTAACTTGTTCTGCTAGGTATTCAATCGAATAATCTTTATCTAAGTTACGTGAGATAATATCAATAACCTTTAAAACACGATCATCATACCGATTACCATAAATACTAGGTTGTAATGACTTACATTGAATAATTAGCTTCTCTAAAATCGCATACGCAATTTCGGTGCTCAAAGGTAGATCACTCTTTATATTTTTCTCTATTTTTATAAAATTTCTATTTAATACATCAATATCTTTTTGGTTAGTAATATGTGATGTATATATACTACCTATTTTTTTATCCCAAGATAGCCATTCTTGCCAATGTTCTCTTGGTCTAAAATACACCCAACGTCTTTCCCATGACTCAAAATCTGGATTTCTAAAGTAATAATGTGGTACAGATGGCGGCAATAGTAATATATCATTCTCTTTCACCACAAAGGTTTCATTATCACTTACAAGCAAGCCACTGCCTTTGGTCGTAATATTTAATGTGAATCCTTTCATACCATTTGGTCTATTGACTAAAAAATCTCTATTATTATCTTTTTCACTGTAGGTACGACCTGACATTAAATCATTACCAAATTGATAATCTGGTTTGGAAGGGTCTGTTTCCACATTAAGTCCTTTCTATTTATATCAAGAGAATATTACAAATATCGTTAAAGTATACACTGTTTATTCATTGCTGTAAGTTTCACTTTTACTCACTCTACATTTATAGCTAGGCTATATTATCAACACATAAAATCATTGGACTATACTATGAAATTTATGCCGAAGATCATACTTATTAATAAGGATATAAAGTAAAGTACGAATGTTAATAAAAATTAATAACCTTATTAAGTGGCTAAAATTATTTGATTTATTTTACTAAACTAAAACGAATACACTTTTTGTATCTTGCAGTGCTTTTTACTATTTATTCGTTGTTCTCACTTCAACAGCCATTCTAATACTGGTTTTAATATGCTTCAAGACAAGGAATAACAATGACGTCAACTATCGGTTGCCACGTAATGGCAAAACCTTCCGGTTCAGTCTGCAATATAGATTGCGAATACTGTTTTTATCTAGAGAAAGAGATGCTCTACCCTGAGCGACAAGCGAATTGGCGCATGTCAGATGAAACGTTACAAGCCTTCATTAAGCAACACATCGAAGCGCAGCCAAATAACACGGTTGAATTTGCATGGCAAGGTGGCGAGCCAACTCTGCTCGGCATAGAGTTTTATCAAAAGGTTGTCTCTTTATGCGAAAAATACCGTGGTAATAAAACCATTAACCACGCTTTTCAAACTAACGGCATACTTTTAAATGACCAATGGTGCCAATTCTTCAAAAAGCATCATTTTCTTATTGGCATATCCATTGATGGGCCAGAAGATTTACATGACCGTTATCGAGTAACACGGAGTAAAAAAGGCACACACGCAAGCGTGCTGGCGGCGGTTAATTTGCTCAAAAAACACCACATAGAGTTTAATACTCTTACTGTTGTTAACGCCGAGAATGTAAAGCATCCTTTGCGCGTTTATCAGTTCCTAAAATCCATTGGTTCGACGTTTTTGCAGTTTATTCCCTTAGTAGAACGCACCACTCAAACCTCACACAATGATACACATCTCCTTGCTGGGCCGTCCGACTCACTAGCAAAAGTGACACCTTGGTCGGTAGACCCAAAAGAATATGGGCAATTTTTAACTACGATTTTCGACTATTGGGTTCGCCACGATGTTGGTTCTACTTTTGTACAAATGTTTGATTCGACATTAGCTAGTTGGACTGGTAACGCAAGTGGAATCTGCATTTTCTCCAAACAATGTGGCCATGTTTTAGCATTAGAGTCGAATGGTGATTTGTACCAATGTGACCATTATGTGTACCCAGAATACAAACTTGGAAATATTCATAGTAGCGATATTTCTACACTAAACAATAGTGACAAGGCGATACAATTTGGTGTAGATAAATTCACTACCCTAAACGATAAATGCCGAGAGTGTCGATACCAATTCGCGTGTTTTGGCGGTTGCCCAAAACATAGATTTGAGCGTGGGCCATCCGGAAAACCCGATCATAACTATTTGTGCAGTGGTTACTTTGATTTCTTTCGCCATAGTGAAAAAGCCATGCAGGTAATGGCTCAATTGCTCAGGCAACGTCGACCCGCTGCAGAAATCATGGCCTATTATGCCATACAAGATAACGACACCGGAAAGCCTGAGCCTTCTATTCGTATAGGCAGAAATGAACCGTGTCCATGCGGCAGTGGAAAAAAATTCAAAAAATGTTGTGGTTAGCTAATATAACAAAACCTCAAGCGGCCCTTTTCTATCTTGTGATATAGCAACGTTGTTTGTTCACAAACCGTGATCAAAGACACTAAATTACAAATCAATAACCGAAATTTTTTGTAATGCGATTTAGTTCCCAAATGAGCGTCTATTTGTATTATAAGATGACATTGTGATTTCAAATCAATGTGAGCAATTATTCTTTTGTACTACTAATATTACAAAATTGTTTTCGTTGAATAGGTACAAATTACTTAAATATAGCACATATAAAAACAAGGATTTCGTGAATGAAAAAGACTCTGATATCGCTAGTCGCAGCTTCTGTACTAGCTACTTTTACTGTTAATGCCAAAACACTTACCCTAGGCCATGCAATGAACTTAAACAGTGCCGCTCACCAAGGTATGGTTTACTTTGCAGACAAAGTGAAAGAAAAGTCCGGCGGTGATATAGACGTTAAGATTTTTCCAAACGGCATGCTAGGTTCAGAACGCGATCAAGCAGAACAGGTTGTTACTGGTGCATTAGATATGGCGAAAATTAACGGCTCATTAGCCGAATCGTTTGAACCAACTTATAAAGCTATCTCAATTCCTTATCTATTCCGCAACGCTGAACATATGCACGACTTTATGCGTAGTGAAGCAGCTGAAAAACTACTTGCTTCAAGTAAAGGTAAAGGCTTTGTTGGTATAACATTATACGATTCAGGTTCTCGTAGTTTTTATAGTGCTAAGCCAATTAATACACCAGAAGATCTAGCTGGTTTAAAAATTCGTGTTCCTGAATCTCCAACTATGATGGAAATGGTTCGTCTACTTGGTGCACGTGCTACACCAGTACCATTTACTGAGGTTTATACTGCTCTGCAACAAGGCGTTATTGACGCTGCGGAAAATAACATCTCTAGCCTAGTAGAAATGAGACACTCAGAAGTGGCTAAATACTACGCAATGGATCAACACATGATGACGCCTGACCTTATCATGATTTCTGAAGCAACTTGGGGTAGCTTAGATGCGGACGAACAAAAAATCGTTAAAGAAGCAGCTCTAGAATCTATGGAAGAAGAGATCAAGATTTGGGCTGCTACCGATGCTAAAAACATGAAAATTGCTAAAGAATCTGGCGTGACCTTTATCGATGTAGATACTAGCAAATTCCGTGAAAAAGTGCTTCCTATGATTGAAGAAGCGAAAAAAGATGAAAAACTAAAAAGCTATATAGACGCTATCGAAGCGCTATAAGCCAAACGTTATTTTTTACTCATTGCCCTCCCTATTTGGAGGGCTTATTTTCTGATATTGATTTGGAGTGAAGATGTACTCAATTTTACGTCAATTTAAAACTTTTCTAGATAAAGCTATTCTCACCTTTTGTGGGTTTGCTATTGTCACTCTAGTCATAACCGTTACTTGGCAAGTATTTAGTCGTTATGTTCTCAACAACCCAAGCTCATTTACTGATGAATTAGCAAGATATACGATGATCTGGTTTGGTCTTGCAGGAGCAAGTTACTTATTCGGCAAAAATGGTCACTTAGCCATTACATTGTTCATCGACTCAATCAAAGTAACACACCGCAAATACTTTCATGTACTCATTAACCTTGTCTCTATCATCTTCATTAGCTTAGCCATGGTCAAAGGTGGTATGCAGTTAATGGGTAGAACCATGATGCAGTTTTCACCTGCATTACAAATCCCAATGGCTTACGTTTATTTTATCTTGCCTCTTGCCGGGATCATTATGTTGATCTATCTCGCTTTAAATACCGTTGAAGTATTTGCTCCTGCTCAATCTATTAAGGAAGACAAATAATATGGATATCTCAGTTGGTTTTTGGCTGTTATGCCTATTCCTTTTTCTAATCGCATTTAGCGTCCCTATCGCTATTGCTATCGCCATGTCTTCATTGGTGATCATGTGTTCAATTCTTCCTATGGATGTCGCCTTTATGACAGCCGGGCAGAAAATAGTTACCGGTATCGACAGTTTTAGTTTACTTGCCATACCCTTCTTTATTTTAGCTGGTAACATCATGAACCGCGGTGGTATCGCCACACGTTTAGTGCAATTCGCCAAAATAATTGTCGGTCGTATGCCTGGCGCGCTCTCTCATGTAAATGTGTTAGCCAACATGTTATTTGGCTCCGTTTCTGGCTCTGCGGTTGCCGCAGCGGCAGCGGTAGGTAAAACACTTGAGCCTGAATTAGAAAAAGAAGGATATGATAAATCGTATTCAACTGCGGTAAACGTTGCCTCATGTCCTGCTGGATTACTTATTCCACCAAGTAACTCTTTGATCGTTTTTTCGGTTGTAAGTGGCGGTACATCAATAGCTGCACTATTTATCGCCGGTTATGTTCCGGGCATTTTAATGGGCCTCAGCTGTATGGTTGTTGCTTATATTATTGCTAAGAAAAAAGGATACAAAAGTACCGCAATTAAGCTAACTATACGCGAAAAGCTTGTTATTACATGGCGTGCAATACCAAGCTTAGGCTTAGTTGTTGTCGTTATTGGTGGCATTATCGGGGGTATATTTACCGCCACAGAAGGTGCTTGCATAGCGGTATTGTATTCGTTTGGATTATCGCTCTGTTATCGGACACTTGGTCTAAAAGAACTACGGATGATCTGTGTCGAAACAGCAGAAATCACCGGCATTATGTTATTTTTGATCGGCGCTTCTACCATTATGTCTTGGGCAATGGCATTTACTGGCTTACCAAGTATGATAAGCGAATGGATGCTGTCTATTTCGGATAATCCGATTATCATCTTTATTCTCATGAACATAATCTTACTTATTGTCGGCATGTTTATGGATTTAACGCCAGCAGTATTGATATTCACTCCAATATTCATGCCTATTGCAACACAGCTGGGAATGCACCCAATTCACTTCGCTATGATGATGATATTCAACTTATGTATTGGTATTGCCACCCCTCCAGTAGGAACCGCATTGTTTGTGGGTTGTAGTGTTAGTGGGGCCAAAATTGAAAGCGTAATACGGTCAATACTGCCATTCTGTGCGGTACTTATTGTCACACTATTACTGATTACGTTTATCCCATCAATCAGTTTAGCTTTACCAAGAGCATTTGGTTTAATTAACTAATTTTACCAATAACGACTAAACTAAGGGGCAAGTGTGTAATCACTTGCCCTTTTTTATTTGCTGACCCCGTTCGTTTCGTTTATTCGTTTTCTTAGGCAAAAAAAGTAACCGGTTGGTTATTTTTTCGCTGTTGTGCGTCACCTTTGGTTGGCCAAGGACCATTCATTGTCGTTACTTTGTGCTCTGCTCGTATAAAAAGACTAAATTCGTAAGCAACAAATAACACCGCTAATACAATCGCTAACCAAACCATATATATTATTGATAATCCAAACTCAGTCATAATCTAATTCTCATAAAATGCGTTACTTTACGGGGACGGATCTTGCCTTCTGCATAAAGAGACAAGACCTAACTTTCATTAGTGTTTTACTTTTGTGCAATTATTAACCAAAACAAAGTTAACTAATAATTGGCTGTCTCTATTCTATTGATAGCTGTTTTCTATTTACGCATTTACGGGGGTCAGGTCTTGCCTTTTGCGTGGTTAAGCAAAAGGCAAGACCTAACCCCGTTCTGTGACCCCACTCTACTGTGATGTTGGTTCAAAAAATATGTCGGATTACTTTACACTTCTCATCATACAAAAATTAAAATTACTTTAAAATCAATAACATAAAAAATGGCATATATATTGCCTAATTTATGGCTGTTATTAATATATAAGTAAATTTAGTGTCTATTTGGCTCAAAAAATAAAAAATTACTATTAATTGGAGGTTTCATGCCTAGTTTTAAAAGGTATTTAAAGGTTGTTTCTATAGGATTGGTTTCGGCAATAATGTCTTTGTCCGCTAACGCAGCGCTTATTGTTGAACAGTATAATGATTATTGGAGTACAGATCTTAGCGCGTTAGAGTATTACGCAGCTACTTATACAGCAGATACAATTACCGAGTGGGATTACATCGATTTTACTGATGACCCGGCAGGTTTTGCTGGTGATATTGCAGGTAGTAACCCTTGGCCTTCAGCTTCTCAAGCTGGGGTAACAGGTGGCTCAGCAAGTCTTAACGACCAGTTCTTTGTTCGAATTACAGGTGATTTTTCAGTTGCAAGTGATGCGAACTACTTTTTCCAAACGTATAGCGATGATGGCATCTTCCTATATATTGATGGTGAGCTGATTATTAATGATCCAAACCTTCATGCAGAGCAACGACGCTCTGGTCAAATAGATTTAACTTCAGGCATCCACAGTATGGAACTGTATTTCTTTGAAAATGCAGGGGAGGCTTCACTAGAATTAAGCATAGCTTCCGAGTATTCAACTGCTTATACTCATTTCAACGATGTAAATAGTGTAGCAACAGTAGTAGACGTTCCAGAACCCGCTTCTTCTCTTCTATTTGCTATAGGCTTACTGGGTTTGGCTTCTCGACGTCTATTTCGCAACACCGTAAAATAGTGTCAGAACCAATAGTTTTACAATAAAGGGCCTAGTGGCCCTTTATTGTCAGCTTTTTTTACAGTTCATTTACGGGGTCAGGTCTTGCCTTTTGCGTGGTTAAGCAAAAGGCAAGACCTGACCCCGTTCGTTTCACGTGGCTAAGCAAAAGGCAAGACCTGACCCCGTTGCCCAACGCAAGTGCAGTAAAGTCACATTTCGCACACAAATGAATAATAAAGTATGCTATTCTAAATTGAGAATAAATTATCAAGGTGATAAAACCCCATCATGAACAGTAACTTACAACTATTCAAAAACATAGCGGCCTTTTTGGCACAACAAATGCAAGATTGTGAATTCGTAATACATGATTTGAGCAGCCTAGAGCGTTCAATTGTATTTATTGGTAATGGCCATATTAGTGGTCGAACTGTTGGAGATTCTGCCACAGATTTGGTGTTGAGGGTGCTCAAAGATAAAGAGTTCCTGACCAAAGATTACACCGATATTTATAAAAGTGTCTCGTCCACTGGTAAAGCATTTAACTCTTCGACATTTTTTATAAAAGAGAACAATGAGTTAGTTGGGCTACTTTGTATTAATCAAGATTTGACCAATTATCAAAATATGTTTGATGCTTTGGGTGGGATATTAAGGACATCTAATCCTGCCAGACCTGCAGCGGTATCTGAGCGATTGGTTCCGTCTGTTTCTAGCTTGCCAACCAATGTGATTGAAGAGGTATTTAACAAAAAAGTGTCTAACGTGACACGATTGACCAAAGAAGAAAGAATGGAAGTTATTAAGGAATTGGATAAAAAAGGCATCTTCCTTCTCAAGGGCTCTATTAGCGAAGTAGCGAAAACATTAAAAGTTTCAGACGCAACTATGTATCGCTACTTACAAAAAATTAAGTAAAATTTTTTACCAAAAATTGATAAATTTTTATCAGGAAGATTTTTTATTATTATTTACAGGGATATTATGAAATTTATTAATACTACCGATGCCCCCGCACCAATAGGTGCTTACGCTCAAGCTACTGCCTATAATGGCGTGATTTATGTTTCCGGACAATTGCCTATAGACAGTAAGGGAGAAATGGCAAAAGACGTGCGAACGCAGACCAAGCAAAGTTTAAACAATATATTGGCTATTTTGCAGTCTCAGGGTTCAAAAAAAGAAAACATCCTCAAGGTTCAAGTGTTTACTACTGATCTCAATTCTTTCACAGAAATAAATGAAGAATATCAATCGTTTTTCGGAAAACACACTCCAGCCAGAGCGGTAGTTGAGGTTAGCGCACTGCCTAAAGGCGCAATGGTTGAAATTGACACCATTGCGATAGCGGGAGAATAGCGATATGAATAAACATATGAAGGATGCGTTTGCCTCTGTCTCAGGTGGGCTATTCGACGAAGTAATCAAAGCAGATGTGGGTGAAGGAGCCGGTAAAATCCTTGAATCTGGTGGGACAATTCTAGCGTGGGCCGATCCTGATTTCCCTGACCCAGCGATGCCAAAAAGTGTGCAAAATGCACTAATGGAAAGCGTCCAATTGGGAATTTCATCACACTATGTTATGCCAATAGGACCGCGTGAATTACGTGTTGCTATTGCCAATAAAATACAAAGCCAAACCGGCTTAAATCTCGATCCTAGCCGTAACATTATTGTTACTCCTGGGTCTGATTCAGGGTTATTTTATGCCATGTATCCTTTTTTAGAAAAGGGTGACGAAGTCCTAATCCCTACGCCAACGTATCCAAACAATCTTGTTAACGTGTCGTTGATGGGTGCCAACGCAGTGCAAGTGCCTACATCACCACAAGATAATTACCAAATACGTCGAGCAGACTTAGAAAAACACCTCACGCCAAAAACCAAAATGTTAGCAATTTGTCATCCAAACAACCCAACGTCGGTTGTTTATCGTGAAGATTCGATAATGGAGATTTGTGAATTTGTTATCGAAAACGATCTTATTCTTGTATGTGATCAGGCATTTGAGGACATCATTTTTGACGGTATTAAATTTGTCAGCCCAGCAGCTATTGAAGGAATGCTAGAAAGAACCGTGACCGTATGTTCTCTATCAAAAGGCTATGGTTTAAGCGGTCTTCGTATTGGATACATTTACACCAGCGATAAACTTATCGACAAATATTACGGTGCAGCGGTCAACATACTCGGCGCACCTTCTCATTTATCGTGTGCCGGTGCATTAGCCGCACTAAACGACCACTCTATTATCGCAGAACGAACAACTCGGTTAGAAAAACGTCGAGACATGATTACCGAGATATTTAATAGCATTCCGGGAGTGGAATGTAAAAAACCAGAAAGTGGCATTTTGCAGTGGCTTGACGTGAATGCTGTTGGAGATGGTGAGGAGATAACTCAATTTGTACTTAAAGACCAAAATGTTTTGGTCAATCCTGGTGGCCAATATGGAAAAGGATTTGAAGGCCACCTTCGCCTGATTTACGGATGTTTCCGTGATGATGAGAAAATAATCGAAGCTTGTGAGAGGGTAAAAGATGGGATCATTAACTTTAAATAACGTGACAAACAGTTCGGTAAAGGAATTACCAATGTTTAACAATCAAGCAATCGCCTTGCTTCCGTTAAGCTTCTTTTTTATTTCCTGTATTGTGCTTTTTTCTCACTATATGACTTACGATATGCATGTTCTAGCGGGAGCAGCATTTATAGGGCTTATGTTGACCAGCCTGGTGGCATCAAATAGAACCGCTTATTGGGATTCAGTTCTAAAAGGGATAGCAAGTAAGGAAAGCGTTACTATTTTCTTATTATTGCTGCTAATAGGAATGTTTTCGCAAATGATTAAAGTCAGCGGTTTATCTAATGGCTTGATTTGGTTTGCGCAATCTTTCGAATTTTCATCAGGTGGATTTGTTGCATTCTCGTTTATTGCCGTATGTATCGTTGCAACAGCCACTGGTTCTTCAATCGGGACCATGTTTGCTGCCTTTCCTGTCTTTTATCAAACCGGTATTGCTCTAGGTGTCGATGAAGCGGTTTTGGCAGGCGCGATTGCTTCGGGTTGTATTTTTGGCGATAACCTTGCACCAATTTCCGATACAACCATTGCTTCTGCATCAACCCAAACCGTCAAGAAAACCGGACAATCGGCAGATATTGGTGGCGTAGTGCGTTCACGATTCAAATACGCGGCCATTGCCGCGGTGTTGACTACCATATTATATTTAGTGATAGCCCCTGAAACCACACTGACTTATACCAGTGAAGCGTTAGAGTTCTCGCCTTATAATTTGTTAATGTTAATTCCCGTTATCGTGCTATTAGTTGTTTCTAAGCTAACCCATAATATTTTTATTGCAACGAGTGTCGCGCTAGCCTTCGGTTGCGTATTAGGGCTTGTTACTGGGATTTTCGACGGCTCTCAACTTTTCCATTCCGATGGTTCTTTAGGTAACCACGCTTCTGGTTTTTTAGCCGATGGTATTAAGGGAATGATGGGCACAGCGATTCTTGTTGTATCTATTTTCGGTATTATGGGCGTGGTTAAAAACGCCGGTATCATCGAAAGTCTTACCAAGACTCTGATGTCTTCATCACTATGTAAAACAGCAAAAGGTTTTGAAATCGTCAGCGCCATTGTTATCAATATCGTAACCATGTTATTCGGCGGAGTAACTAGTGCAACTATTTTATCTGTTGGCCCTATAATTAATGAAGCGGGACAACGACTAAATATTCACCCTTACCGCAGAGCAAATCTTCTGGATGGTTTTTCTAACTCCTTGGCATTAGTCATCCCATTCTTTAGTGTGTTTGTCTTTATCGCCGCAGCATTAAGTGGTGTCGAACCAAACGCGGTAGCGGCTGCCTTCTTATATCCTGTTATGCTGTTCATCGTATTATTTGGGTCAGTTATAACTGGAATAGGTTTCAAAGAAGAATCATAACGATAAGTTAATATCAGGCGATGTCTTGCATGTATGCCAGAACATCGCCTCATTAAATCGCAACTTTGATACAGGGACACACACCTTATAACTGGAAGCTAAACTGACATTTTAAAGGTGCCTGTCCCCTTATCTCCCTTATCTATCAACTGAAACAAACACCCTGTTTGACCACTGATGGTGCGCGCTCCACTAACACTTCACCGTTGCGCACAGACCACAGAACATCAGCTTGTTCACGAATGACAGTTGCATCATCTTGGCCTTGTAAAATAATAAAGTTGGCTGGTTTACCAATTTCTATTCCGTATTTATCAGTAATGTTCATCACTTGGGCGCCATTATCGGTAATAAAATCGAGCGCTGTTTTGAAATCATCGTATCCCATCATATGGCAAGCGTGCAGTGCAAAGTCCACCTGACGAAGTAACTTGCCGTTACCTAAGCTATACCACGGGTCTTGAATTGAATCTTGAGCTAGTGCGACATTTATTCCTGCATCACGTAACTCTTTAACTCGGGTGATTCCGCGTCGTTTCGGGAAAGTATCAAAACGACCTTGTAAGTGAGTATTTTCTGTCGGACACGAAACAAAATTAATACCAGACATTTTTAATAATCGAAATAATTTCGAACAGTAGGCATTATTATATGAGTGCATAGCCACTGTATGGCTGGCGGTTACTTTGCCTTTCATGCCAGTTTCTAACGCTGCGGTTGCAAGCACTTCCAAAAATCGCGAATTGCCGTCATCAATTTCATCGCAATGTACATCAACAAGCTTATTATGTTTTTTAGCTAAATCCATCACCCAACGCATTGACTCTACGCCATATTCTCTGGTGAATTCAAAGTGTGGAATACCACCAACAACATCGGCACCGATGTGTAACGCCTGTTCCATTAACGCTTTGCCATTAGGGAAAGACAAAATGCCTTCTTGTGGAAAGGCGACTATTTGTAAATCCAAGTAAGGCGCTAACTTCTTTTTTAACGGTACGATTGCCTTGAGAGCTGTTAAATCGGGGTCTGTCACATCTACATGGGTGCGTATATATTGAACACCATGACTAATTAATAATTCAGCCGCTTTTAGTACTCGGCTTTGTACGTCTTGTTCATTGAGCATCGGTTTTCTTTCCGCCCAACATTCTATCCCTTCAAACAAGGTTCCACTTTTATTCCATCGTGGTTCACCAGCCGTTAACACAGCATCTAAGTGGATATGTGGCTCAACCAAAGGAGCACAAATCAATTGTTGTTGAGCATCAATATCACAAGGCTCTTCGCTGACACCTTGTTGTTGAGTAATTTGAGTAAAATAACCATTAATACATTCAATTGTATATAAACAGGGTTGATGTCTCATACGGGCGTTGATGATTTTCATAAGGCTCCTTAACGGGATTCTGTTTGCGGCAAAATAAAGGACTCGATAACGAGTGCGTTTTGTATCGCTAATCGATTGCCTGCATCGTCTAGTGAGAGATGTGTTCTTTGTTCAAATTTCTGAATTCTTGCGGTCACCGTATTACGATGGATACCCATATCTGACGCAGTACTTCTAACCGAACATAAATTAGTGAAATAACAACGCAGCGTTTGCTTAACCTGCCCCACATCTTCTCCATTCAATTGATAATAGGGGCCAAGATATCGATGACAAAAATCGTGTAACCGTTCAATATCATCAACAGCGGCAAATAATTGTTGTAAACCGAACGTTTTATAGTGGAAAACTTGCCCTCGGAAATGGCGATGGATAAATTCGGTGCACTGTTTAGCTTGAAATGCTAAGCGATTTAACTTACTTAACGTGAAACCATCACTTACACCAATACTCGATAAAAGTTGTTTACTTTGTAGCATAGAATGTAGATGCTGCCATGCCTCCATTTTTGCCTGGTTATTGTCATGATCTTTTACTAAGCAAAGTAGCCATCCTGTTCGATACTCGATTACTGGGAAAGGGCTTTTTTGCTCGGCAATAAATTCTCTTAATATAAATTTCCATGATTCAATACTTTTACTTGCACTGGTGTTTGGCAATACCATTGCCATCGATAATTCACTGTCATGCGGCAAGCCAATATCTCGCGCCTGTTCCAGAGCTATCGCTTCGGTTTCTGTTGGGTTTTCTACCAATTGAGTTAAAAACCATTCTTTTGACCGCTGAGCAAAGGTACTTTGGATAATCGCGTTGGACAGTCTTTCTGTCACCACAACCATTGGTAGTGAAAAAGGTTGTTCTAATAACGGTAATTGATGCTCATTGGCTAAAGTCACCCAATCTAGATTTAACGCAGATATATGTGCCGAGCCAGTTAACAGAATAATCGCCGCTGCATTTTTATTCTTTGCAGAATGAAGCAGACAAATAAACTCGTCATCGGTCCAACTACGATTGATACCAGTGATAAAAATCACTTCACCACCGACTAGCCACGGGTCGAGTTCGTGATCTTCGGCAAGATAAGGCCAACGAATGGCCTTATCTGCGAATTCTGCACCTGCACGTATGCGTATTGATTCCAACCCTTTTATAGTCGGAATATCTCGTACAGTAATCATTAATTACTACCCAACCTTAATCTCCGAACGCTGAGGAGATAACACGGTAACTAAGACGACATAACTGATACTCGCCACTAGCATACCGATAATAGGGGGTACCCATGGAGAAAAATAGGCGGATAATGAACCTAATGCGTATGCAGCTAACCCTTTTGTATCAAAATTTGGCAATTCAATATCAGTCAGTTTAGGTGGATTTCCTTTATATACTACCCAAAAATTGGTCATTATGATGGCACCAATTGGTGGGATAAATGTACCCAATAAAATCAAAAATGGAATGAGATAATTGTACATACCTAAGATGGCTAATAAGGTACCAATCGCCCCACCAATGACCGTAATTAAACCACGCTTATCGGTACGGAATAGGTTACAACCCGCCGCAGCGAAGTTATAAATCGTATTGTCCTGAGTTGTCCAAATATTGGCAAACAACATTAAGATAGCCGTAACCATAAAACCCTGCGCAACTAAGATATCGACAATATCAGACTGTTGATAAATCATCGCGCCAAACGCACCAATGAATACCATAAGTCCATTGCCAACAAAGAATGCGGCTAAGGTAGACACCACCGCTATTTTGCCTGTTTTTGAAAAACGACTCCAATTAGTCGCTTGCGTACCACCACTAATGAATGTTCCGATCACAACGGTAACCGCAGCACTAACACTCATACTCTCTTGTGGCGCAATATCAAACAAAGCCCCTACTCCGCCCACGTCGACTAATCCTGTATAAAAACAAAGTCCAATAAATGCCAACATCGCAGGAACAGAAATCTTAGACAGTAATTCCATTGCACGATAGCCAATAGAAGCCGTAATACAAAAACCAAAGCCAAATAAAACCATTAAAGGTATTTGCCATGTCTCATCAATACCAAGCAATTTTGTTAAAACCAAAGCCAAATAAAACCATTAAAGGTATTTGCCATGTCTCATCAATACCAAGCAATTTTGTTAATACAATTGCTATCGTAGCGACTCCCCATGCATACCAACCGATTTGTGTAAAACCGAGTACAAAGTCGGATAATTTACTACCAAATTCACCAAAACAATAGCGACCCAACAACACGGTATTCAGCCCTGTTTTATAAGCAATATACGCTAACGCGGCAGCATAGGTTCCCAAAATCAGGTTACCTATCACTAAAATCACAAGCAGTTCATTTAATGAAAATGCAGCACCTAAACTTCCTCCAGCCCACATAGTTGCAGTAAAAAAAGTGAACCCTGCCAGCATAACGGACATAGAAATAAGCCCCTTACGACTTCCAGCAGGCACAGCACTGAGTGGGTAATCGTTGTTTCCTTGCATAATGTAGTTCCCTTACATTGAGTGTGTAATAAAAGCCTACAATCTTTGTGCCACTTTAGCCGTATAAAAATAGCGCAAAATTGGTACAAATCCACAAACAATAATTGTACCAACTGCACTTATTGAATAATGCAAAGTGTACGACATGCACTAAGTTAGCCTAAGTTGCACCAGTTAGGATCCAATGATAAAGGGAGGACTCTATCGGGACAGGCATCATTATTTCATACTAAAAATAATGAGAGTGACTATTTATAAAGGTGCCTGTACTTGTAACATGCTTGTTGCAAAGGTGCCTGTCCTTGTAAAACAGACCTGAAATTGACTAATTTAACTATTTATTCTTCTTTAAAGGAAAAATGTCCGTTCTTTTTGTTTTCATCGCTAGCAAACTGAGAAAAGGAACAATAACAAAAAATGGAATTTACTATGTCTATCATTATGAGTTTAATCGGCATCGGATCGCTGATACTTATTGGTTTTCTATGCTCAGAAAACCGCAACAAAATTAACTTTCGAACCGTTTTACTTGCACTATCTATACAAATAGCTCTAGGCGCATTTGTTATGTATGTCCCTCTTGGGATGAAAATCATTGAATATCTTAGCCATGGTGTGAATGATATTATTGGTTTTTCAAATGCAGGGTTAAAATTTGTTTTTGGCGATTTGGCTGATTTCAAAATGGGCTTTATCTTTGCCATCAATGTACTTTGTGTGGTTGTATTCGTCTCTGCACTTATTTCGGTACTGTATTATTTAAAAATAATGCAGTTCATTATCAATACAATTGGTGGTGCGTTATCCAAAGTATTAGGTACAAGCAAAGCAGAATCTCTCTCCGCTACCGCTAATATTTTTGTTGGGCCGATCGAAGCACCATCTATGATTCGTCCTTTGGTTAAAAGAATGACTCGTTCTGAGCTGTTTGCTGTAATGACCGGAGGTTTAGCCAGTGTGGCAGGTGGTACAATGGTTGGTTATATCAATTTAGGTATTGATCCAACTTACATCCTCACAGCTTGCTTTATGACCGCACCAGCTGGGCTACTTTTTGCCAAACTAATGTGCCCTCAAACCGAACCTGAACTGGTCAATAATGAGGTTGATATTCATTCAGCGGATAAACCTAAGGGCTTATTAGAAGCGATTACCGATGGATCAACTATTGGTATGAATCAGGTCATTATCGTGACAGCTTTGCTTATTTCGTTTGTTGCGCTTATCGCTCTACTAAATGGAATTATCGGCGGTGTCGGTAACCTTGTGGGTATTGATGCACTCACCTTGGAAATTATCATTGGTTACTTACTTGCACCTTTAACATTTTTAATGGGTGTACCGTGGTCGGAGGCCGTGACAGCGGGTTCTATTATTGGACAAAAAATTGCCATCAACGAATTTGTTGCTTACATCAACTATTTAGACATTGCCGAGCAACTATCAGCCAAAACACAAGCCATCGTCATCTTTAGTTTATGCGGTTTTGCCAATATTGGTTCTCTCGCTATGGTGGTTGGCGGTATTGGTGCGATGTGTCCTGATAAACGAGAACTCATTTCCGCTATCGGGCCTCGAGTCTTACTTGCTTCTATTTTGGCTAATCTGATGTCTGGCACTATTGCTGGTGCTCTTATTTCACTCGGCTAACCTCATTTATCATTCAGGATAAGATGTTATCTTGTGCTCTGCCGCTTTACGCGCAAACCCAAGGCTAACATCTGTCCTACTGATTATCTTCAGTTAAGGAATATTATGTCTACTCCTCATATCAATGCGAACAAACACGATTTCGCAGAAACAATTATTATGTCTGGCGACCCACTAAGAGCCAAATATATCGCTGAAAAGTATTTAGACAACGTACGTGAAGTAACCAATGTCAGAGGCATTCTCGGTTTTACTGGCGTCTATAAATCTATGCCTATTTCTGTAATGGGTCATGGTATGGGCGGCCCATCAGCTTCTATCTATTTCCATGAATTAATGGCTTATTACGGTGTGAAAAATATTATTCGCGTGGGCAGTTGTGGCGCAATTTCTGACGATGTACAACTAAAAGATTTAATTATTGCGCAAGGTGCATGTACAGATTCAAAAATCAATCGTATCCGATTTCGAGACCATGATTTAGCCGCACTAGCAAACTTTGATCTGTTACACACTTGCTATCAAGTAGCAAAACAACGCGGCGTCAACTACAAAGTAGGCAACATTTTTTCATCTGATCTATTCTATCGCCCTGATGAAGATTATTATCAGCTAATGCAAAAGTATGGAATATTAGGGGTAGAGATGGAGATCAATGCTCTGTACGCATTAGCAGCAGAACATAATTGCCGTGCCCTTGGGATCTGCACCGTAACAGACCATATTGTTAATGAATTGCACCTTAGCTCAGATGAACGTCAAACTGGGCTAAATGAAATGGTCGAAATAGCACTGGAAACTGCACTAACATTTTAGTCTAGATGGAGTAAGGGTTTGGTTTTGGATGAAAGTACAGTGTACAAAAACCAAGCCTATCAATAGGAATATTTATGAAACATGCCATTCTCGGTTCTATTTTTCATACACCAGTATTAGGCTCGTTTGAACACCTTGCCGACGCACTGATCATTTTTGACAGCGATACCGGTGTAATTGAGCGAGTAGTTAACCCACAAGATCACGATTATGCGAGCAATGTTGAACATTTCTCAGCTATCGGGCAATTAGAAAAGCTATCACCTGGGCAAGTTATACTGCCGGGCATGATCGATCTGCATATTCATGCACCTCAATGGCCACAAGCCGGAAAAGGGTTGGATCTCCCACTTGATGAATGGTTACAAACCTATACCTTTCCACTAGAAAGCCGTTACAAAGATATTGATTTTGCCAAAAGTATTTATCCTGATCTTATAAACACATATTTGTCTCATGGCACTACAACCGCCGTTTATTTCGCGACAGTTGATGTTGAATCTTCAACTTATCTGGCACAAGAATGCTTGAATCAAGGTCAACGAGCGTTTGTCGGAAAAGTAGCAATGGATGATGTAGACATGTGTCCTGATTATTACAAAGATGAAAATTATCAAGCATCTATCGATCTTACTGAACAATTTATCAACAATGTAAGAAATCTAGAACAGAATAACGGCTTAGTTGAGCCCATTGTTACTCCTCGCTTTGTGCCGACCTGCTCAAAAGACGCAATGCATGGTCTTGGTTCTCTTGCAAAAAAATATGATTGCGCAGTGCAAACACATGCCAGCGAAAGCGATTGGGCAAGAGACTTCAGTGCTGATAAATACGGTAAAACAGATGTAGAGCTTTATGAAGAAGCCGGGCTTCTAGGGCCAAAAACATTGTTAGCGCATTCTATTTTCTTAACAGATGACGATATAAATATTGTGCAAAAACACAAATCGTCTATCGCCCACTGCCCACTCTCAAATATATTTTTTGCCAATGCCGCTCTGCCCTGTCGAGAATTATTAGACAAAAAAATTCAAATCGGTTTAGGTTCTGATGTCGCTGCATCCCCTTATCCTTCATTATTCAGATCATGTTTTGATGCAGTAACGCATTCGAGAGCACGTGAAAATGGAACGGACTATACATTAACAGGCTCAGAAAGAGGTACAGCAGATAGCAGAATCACTTTATTGGAAGCCTATTGGATGGCAACCACCGGTGGGGCTAAGACGTTAGGCCTAAATACAGGTGTAATGAGTACAGGCCGACTGTTCGATGCGATATGTGTGGATACAACGCATGAAGATTTTAATATTCATATCAACCTAGATAGCATTCAAGATATTTTTGAAAAAATCATTGCCTATACTAACAGAAGTAATATTATGAAAGTCTGGGTAAATGGTCAGGTTGTCAAACCGATGAAATAAACTATCAGTGGCACCTTAATTATCGTTCGATTTATAAGCAGTTTTTGGTGTCATTTTGCAACATATTATATCTATACTTCAATCCTCTGAGATCCCTGAAAAAAATTATCAAAAAGGCAGTTATTTATTAGAGCAATCTGTAGAAGTTTCCTCTTTGTTATTTTGTGTAAATGCTAACTTAACTATTTCTTACATTAATAGTAACGGTAACGAATTCATCTTGAAAATTAAGGAAAACTACACTGGATTCTTGGGAGAAATGGAGTTTTTTCAAACAGATAACCACTCATTGTTTAATGTAAAATCTAATCAACCTGGTACGTATTACAAATTAAATAAGCAGCAAGTGTTAAAAGTTCTCTCTACCAATACCGAGGTTTTTTCCGATTTAATGGAGTTAATGACCAAAAGATATAATACCAATGTCCAAAAGCTGATTGAAAGATTAACCCAACCAACTCGAACGAGTATTGAAAACCAAATCCTGCAAGCCTATAACCTTTCTAACCATGATTTTTTCGAGCTATCTTCAACTTTAAATTCGAAAAAATTAGGCATTACCTCTCGTACTTATCGAAGAATTATTCATGAGTTAATCAACGAAGGCATATTAGAAAAAGAAGGACGCCGCTATAAATTAATAGGCACACTGCAAACTGGCTAATGTTACCGAGACAGGCACTTTATTCACTCAGCTCTTTGCTAACCAAAGATAAGCAACCTTATTTAAAGTGACTGTCCCTGTAACAAACAGATTTTTGCATTTATATAACCATCAGTTTGTGCATAGGCAATAAATCTCTGAGTACATACCAACGATGGTAAGACGCGGCTTGATAAAAACGATAGGCAGGAAATTGCATCGCTTCATCACTAGTTTTTTGTGACAGATCTTCAAATCCTGCATTCCAGTCTTGATACTCTGGAATAGTCTCTGAGACATTAAATAACTTACGCTTAACCGTCGCTTCACACCATGCATCCATTCTTTGTTGTTTACAGCCTTGGACTCTAAGTACCGCTAATACAGACTCCTTTAGATTTACCCATGACCGATATTGAGATTCATCTCTATGTTGAGGGCATACCATAGCAACTTGGCGAAATGCGGCATGAATTTTTTCACAATATTCGAGAAAAGTATTGGTATTATCTCGCCAGCCAGAATCTCCATGATACTGGTAATTAAAACGCCACTTCAAGAATGGACGATCTGGAAAAGTAACAACAGCACCATGTCCTAATGCGCCAGAGACTTCTTCGGCAAGGTTAGATTTTATGTTACGGATCAGTGGCGTGAATTTTTCGAAAAAAGAAGATTTTTTACTCACAATATAGTCTTTAATTTCACCGCGTATTCCTTCAAATTCAAAACTCTCATTATCTACTCTATTTTGACGAGAACTAACACCAGAAAAACCATAATGAGCAAATGTATCCGCGTAGACATGAGCCATAATACCAACCAATTCAAGATAGTAAGGCTTTTCTTTTTGCGTAAGGTGGTGATCTCTCATTTGTTGAGCGATCGGGCTATCCTTGCGACAAACTAGTCTTTCAGTAAAACCTTCTCCTTCGTTTCCGGGAATAAAATGAAAAGGCACCCAAACATTCCTCTGTGCTTCAGAATTTACGTTATAAACTGATGTTGTATGAAATGCGGTGGGCTCCACACTACAACTTGACGCATCGCCAAACTCAATATTTCCTGTCTGAGCATTGTCATCGACAAATTGTGCGGAGGTAGCGATAATCTTTGCGGCATTCATAGATAGCCCAGCGGTGCGAGCCATGACATATGTGCCGTAGTAATGCATATCTGATTGCATAACTTTCCCCTATTAAATAGTTTTTAATGATTTTTTAGCTCAATTACCAACCTTACTTGCCAAGAATTTACATTTAAGCATCTAATGGAACCACGGTTTGATAACCCAATAGCAAAGCTTCCATTAGTATTTTAAAAAACAACATTCGTATTTTAAAAAGTAGCATCAGCATTCTTGAAAACGCTAAATAGACACGATTAATGAATATTGAAGTTAGCGTTTTTAATGTTATTAAAACAACATTATGTCAAATTTATACCGCTTTTTAATTGGTCGAAGAATAGCATTACTCTTGACTATTAGTTTGAATTTGCTAAAGAAACAATCTTGTCCATGGCAAAAAGCTAGCAAATTTATAAGCAATATCTTTCGTGAAAGGTTTAGGTCTAACATCAACTAAAAGCCGAGTTTTGGATAAAGGTTGGAACGATGGCGGAGTTACAGCCGAATGTTATATTTAACCAATTCGTGTCTGAATCACATGGATACAGTATTGTAAAAGAATACTGTATCCATGGCATTGGTCGAGAGATGCATGAATAACCCCAAGTACTCCATTATGGTAAACAAAATACGGGTCTTACTCTGAGAGGAGGCATGACTTTCACTATTGAGCCGATGTTGAATCAAGGTTCAGCAAAAATAAAAACAAAGAAAGATGGTTGGACTGTCGTTACGAGAAATAAGAAGCGATCCGTTCAATCTGAGCATACTATTTTGGTCACAAATTCTGGTTATGAAATGTTGACTCTACGCAATGAAGAATCTGCTGATTTGCATAGTCATATAAACAAGAATGTACAGAAATCATGGTAACCAAATGATTTACTGCTATCCATTAATCGCGATCAATCCCTGAAATTTTAGGCCTATAAATTAGGCATATTTTTCTACAAATATTTGTTTGTAAGATTTATGCCGTAAGTTTGGTCCACCCAAGCGATTTTGAAATCTGGTATCGTTCTATGTAACTCTCCCACTCAGCCACAATAAATTTATTTTTATTTTCTGCATCCAAATGAGTCTCTCGATTGTAGTACCTATTAACAGTGGCGAAAAAGCTGTTTTAAATAATTCGAAAGCGACCATTAAATAGGGAATAAAAGATGAAAAAACACACTATGATGAAAGCACTAAAAATCACGACAACATCAACTCTTATGGTGATAGCATCTCAATCATATGCGGGCATGTTTTCTCAAGACGGTTTGCCCAGTGAGGTTCGTGTTCCAGCTGGACATGAAGTCTCGATGTATACCATGGCCAAAGGAAATATTACATGGGAATGTAAAGTCGACAATATGGATGACCAACAAGCCAAGTGGGCATTTGCAGGCCCTCGAGCAGTGTTAAGTGATAATAAAGGGAACCACTTAGTGTCTTATTTCGGTCCTCCAGCAACATGGGAGTCTCTCGATGGTTCCTCTATTACTGGAAAACAACTCGCGGTATCGCCTTCAGAGAAAGGAAGTATTCCTATGCAGCTCGTTAAAGCAAACGAGTCCGTTCGCCCGGGAGCATTAAAAGATGTTACCTATGTACAACGTATCAATTTATCGGGTGGCGCGGCTCCAGAAACCGGTTGTAATGTTGATAAACTCGGTCATAAAGTTGTGGTTAACTATTCGGGTGAGTACCTTTTCTGGAAACAAAAATAAATGAGTGGATACCTCTTGGTGTTCTCTCCTAGATAATGACTTGAAACGCTCAGTTCCGTATACTGGGCGTTTTTCTATTGGATAAATCGTGTGTCAACATTGAATGAATTTGATTATAAAAATGCACTTCAACAGTGTGCTAAAGGCGATAGACTTGCTTTGATGCAATTGTACGAGCAAGAAGCTTCGAGGCTCCTTACTGTCGTGTTGAGAATATTAAAAAATCGACCTTTATCCGAAGATGTCGTACACGATGCCTTTATGAAAATTTGGAGAAATGCAGACTCTTATAATACAGAACTTGGATCGGCGCGTGGGTGGATTTATACGCTAACACGAAATTTGGCGCTGAACGCTCTTAAGTATTCCAATCGTCAAATTCTCTCTGAACCAGAATTTTTACTCGACTTGTGCGATAAGCATTTCCATGATTCATCACACCACATCAGCGGGATTTCTGAAATGGCGGAAGATCCTCTTATACAAGCATCTCTCGATACGTGTTTGGAACATTTAGAGCCCGAGCGTAAGCTCTGTGTATTACACGCTTATGTTGATGGTTACACTCAGGATGAAATAGCTAAATTACTTGATAAACCGCTTGGTACCGTTAAGTCATGGATCAAGCGTAGTTTGAGCGCTTTAAAGGAGTGTTTACAATGAAAAAAGAAATAACAAATACTCCTGAGGCTGATGATGAGTTATCCGGGCAATATGTGCTGGGTACTTTGTCCGCACCAGAAAGAGAAGAGTTTGAGCATCGATTAGTAAACAGTATTGAGCTGCAAAAATCTGTCAATCAATGGCAACAGCACTTTTTAACGATTACCGATCGATTAGATACAGTTGATGCACCGCAACCATTATCCGCGAGAATTGAGAGAAGTCTCGATGAATTAGAAAAATCGACTCCGCAATCGGCTCAGCCAACACGTGAAGTTAATGTTTCTTTCTGGCAAAGTCTCGGCTTTTGGCGTGGCATATCGATGGCTTGTCTTATGGTGGTTTTGGCGATGGGTTTAAAGTTGCAAGTAATCTCACCGGAGCTAAGTAAACCAACTTATATCGCCGTGTTAATGCAACCTGAGAATAATTCTCCTGGTTGGGTGATTCAAACAAGTCAAAGCAGTCAAATGCAACTCGTCCCCTTGGGAGCGGTAGAAATACCGAAAGGAAAAGCATTGCAATTTTGGACCAAAGCTGATGATTGGGATGCACCGGTTTCTTTAGGGTTAATAAAGAATGGCGAAGCACTTAGCTTAAACATTGACAAGCTCCCCCCTCTTATCGAAAACCAATTGTTTGAATTAACGTTGGAACAAGAAACTGGTTCAGCAACAGGTAAACCTACGGGACCGATAACCTCGATTGGACGTGGTATTTCAATATAACGATTCTGATATCGCTAACACATGACAGATAAGAACACAAAAAGTTGAGTGCTTTCTTATCTGTCATAAGTGCTTATGTTTAAAGACTAACCCAATAGTGACAAAAGTACATTAAAAGACACTTATGAAAACAGTGTAAGATGGTAAAGGCCCAACCTATGCCTAATTTGAATACCAAGTTTAGTATGGAAACACTGGGTGCGCTATTGCTAATTTATAATATCAAAAATTAGGCTTAGTCTTTAATATTACTTAACGTATTACTTTGACGGATAGTCGCACTCGAACTTAAACGAGCCAATTTATAACTAACCTATTAATTTCAATATATTACAGGCACAAAAAAGACGCACAAGGACGTCTTTAATCAAGAGTTTGGGAGTGTGGACTCACGATTGGCATTACAATAAGCATTACTTTTGGATTTTGTTAGGCGTCTACCATAGAATAAATTCGACTGAATTAACGCCAAGATCTTCTTGCTTTTTTGAGCTGCTTTAACTCTAAATTAGCTTTCTCTAATTCAGTTTCTTCACGCAATAATTCTAGCTCTGCTTTCTCGAGCCTTACCTTCAGAAACCTATCAGCCTCTGGCTGTATATACATCATCCAATGATAAAACCCTAATATCATAAGTATCACGCCCAACGCCGTTATGATCCCGGATATAGTGACATAGAAACCCTTATCACTTATTGAAATTTCATATCGGGTCTCTGCAACTTCGAGTTGTTTTTCTTGCAATGCACTGGGTTTCTCAATTTGTTCAAGTCTAGAAGCCTCAAGGAAAGCAGAGTAAATACGCTCATTGTACTGTTCGTGCATAGATGAAAACATCACACAACCAGTAACCATTATCACCAACCCAAATAGGGCAAAGAACTTATAAATATTGTCTGTTGGCAGCGGCGCAGAAGCTCTTATCATCTTAAACTCTCCCTATTAGTCGAACATCTTTTCTTTCAATTCTTCACAAATACCATCAATACCTAGAAACAATAGACCCGCCGTAAGTCCCAAGCCCAGATGGAATACCGCATCTAGTGCTTGTAGCCTCTGAGCATCTTGTGAAACCAGCTCTATGATTTCCTTTTGGTATTTGGTATCAGTCATTTATCTATACGTTCCGGTTTTCTGATGCGTTAAACGAGTACATCCTAACTTCATCACGTGAAAACCAGCCCGAAGATTCATAGAACTGCTGAGCGTTGATATTGTCGTTAGCAACAAAGAGGTGAGTTTTCGATATTCCGATGCTTTCTAGCGCACTTATAGCACTGACGATTAGCTGCTTTCCGATACCTGCACCACGCTCAGATTCATGGACAGCAAGATGCTGAACATAACCTCTGCGACCATCTGATCCCACCAAAATAGTGCCGACGACTTGCCCTGGTCTTTCAGCAACAAAACTTAGGCCCGGATTAAGGCTGAGGTAACGCTCAATACTTTCGCGTGAATCCGCATCTCTTAATCGCATAGCTTCGATCGCAGACCATAGCTTTATGACCTGATCGTAATCTGCAATAACCATTTCCCGGATTGTAAAACTCATAGTTGACTGGTAAACCTCTGTGCCATTTGGGGGCTGGTAATACGAATAAAATTAATATGGCTGTAGCTCGGATCTTTGTACATTTCTAGGTAACGTTTTTTGTTGCTGTTGGTTTTTTGTTGCTGTTGTATGTTTTCAGTGTCCACAAGAGTACAGAATTTTTGCTAAAAAACGACTTACCAAAGGTTTCGGTATTTCCGGTACCAGACCATATCTCTTGTTTAGTAACAGACCTTAAAAAAGCACGTTTTACCGCCTGAAACAGAGTTCTTGGGAACGAATAATCCACCCATATAACAGCGTCGACCTCCGCTCATTTTATGGCACTGGTCCGGTTATAATTTCCATCAAGCACCCACTCAGACTTAGATAACTGACTTTCCAGCTCTGAGAAAAATTCTTCATCGGAAGGTTCTGTCCAGTTAGGCTTCCCGAACATGGCATTCATCTCCAGATGGGGATAACTAAGCTTATGTGCCAGCAGACGGCTAAATGTGCTTTTACCACTTCCGCTTGTACCGACCACATTTATCTTTTTCATTCGATTGTCTGAAGATGATTTATAGGAGCCCATGCAAACTCAACAGGACTGCTTTCTTTTGCTCCCCAAATCCAGCCATTAAGGGAGTATTCTGCAATAATAGTCAGAACCACGCCTTCTTTGATCTTTATTGGCTGCTCCGGCGCATCGTAGAACGCTTCGATAACTTTATATTTCATCACTTCGGTTAGTATTCCGTTCTCTTAAACATTGGATGTCATAATCTCGTTCATTAACTGAGCAGTTCTCTTAATCGTTTCAAGCTTTCCTGACTTTTCTAAAGGCTTCAGAGCAGCTATGGCCATAGGAGCAGTAAGCTTATTTACAGGAATTGATCCTATATTCGAAAAAGCATATAGCTCTAATTTGCGCCAGTTTCCCTCAATGGTCTGGGTTGAATTCTATTTCTCTTGCTGTCCATCCATAACTCGGCAACAAAGAGAAAAGTATTACTCTATTCGCTGGTGGTTCTGGCTTTTTGCTCTGCTTTCACCAATTGAGGATCAATCCCATCAACCACTAACTTACGAACTTCGGTAGCCTTTAATCTCGCATCAGCTAATGATACGTCGGGATAAGAACCAATACCTGTATAAGTGGGTTTCTTTGATGATGGTTTGATGTAGCGGCACTCCCATGCCCTAGCCCCGCTCTTACGAACATAAAGAAACAAACCACCACCATCACCTAGCCGATAAGATTTATCTTTAGCCTTTGCATTAGCCACTTCTTTTGCTGTTAATTTCGCCATATCTGATCCCCAAAGTAATGCCATTTAGGGGTTAATCCTGCTCCTTGATTTTCGAGTAATGCTTTTTTATCGAATCTATAATTATCAATTAATTACAGTATCGAGGAGTCGACTTCAAGTTGGCTCCTTAACTCACAAGTAATGACGAATTTTTTCCCGAAAGTAATGCTGATTTCAGGTTAAGTATAAAAGCATTACTTTTAGCATTACAAAAAAACTTGGATAGGAATGGATAGGTTTGAGCGCAACTTCACACTAACATATTGATTTTACGAAATATCAGAAATAAAAAAAGACGCCATTAGGCGTCTTTAATCAAGAATTTGGCGGTGAGTGAGAGATTCGAACTCTCGGTTCATCAGAAAAACCACATACCTCTTAATAAACAACTACTTACCAAACCACTAGAAACCCGCTTTGTACCACTTCTCTGTACCACCAGAAGTTATGAGATCGTCACTTTTATATCGTTAAATGTCAAGAAATAACAAACTCAATAAATTCCTTGATTACGGCTCATTTCAATACCCCATTCAATTCTCGTTATAAGAAACATAAGACACCTCCGTAACCTAAGGAAAACTATGTTTCGAACCCTGCTCAAAAAACTCATCTCATGGCTAAAAGAGCTTTGGAGTCTATTTGAAGTCATTGATGAAATCGTACCAACCAAATCTCACTCCTCTTCCAATGTTATCCCATTAAATAAAGCCTCCCCGCAACGTTCAGTATGGGTAGATGATATTGATCCAATGCCAGAGGTTGTTAGTCACCGCTATGTTGAACTAGAAGGCTACGCTGAAAGCTTGCATATCGACAGACGGGGACGATACGACTTAAACCAAATTGCCCTGTTTGCTGAAAACTTTGTTTGGATATCGCCCGATGCCATTGATGAATTCATAGATAACTCTATGGATTACGTTCGTAGCTTCATCAAAGGAAAACCTGTTCTTTGGCTATCCAAAGACGATTGCATTGAATGGGCTTATCACCAATACAGCGCCCTTGCCGATTTACTTTAAGGAAACCCATGAACATCATTATTATTACCAACCCAAATGAGGTTGACAAAAAAGCTCAACAAGCCGCACTCAGCAATCCTAACGTCACTATTGAAGAGCGTGTCGTTCGCTTTAACAACAAACGCATTGCCCACTATGTACTTCTTCCTAATGGCGTAGAAATTACCGTTACAGATAGACCGTGGTACATCAGTGAAAAACTAATAGAAGCACGATTACGCGCTCTATTTGATTAACCCTCAGGCTTCCATTTCGGAAGCCTTTTTACTTTCTAGGAAACCCCATTATGTCAACACTCAAACAAGCCGTTAAGTTAGTACAAGAAGGCGATAGATACTCGGGTCACGGACGATTCTTTTCTGATTTCATTGATGACTGGAGCTACCATCAGACAGGTCTTTATCCGCCCTCTAAGCCACTTGACGGTGAGAGAAAGCGGATTGCCCATCAACTATCGCATGTCATACAACAGGCATGGAGAGAAGCACCGGGAGAGGATTTTCTTGGTCACTTAATTGAAGAATGTGGCGGCTCAGGACACCTGTCATTCTTTAGAACTCCGCCCTCACTCAGCTTACTAATGGCACAACTCATGGGCGTAAAATCAGGCATGACTGACTTCTGTGATGTTTGCATGGGGAGTGGTTCATTAACACTGGCTCACATCTACCAAACCTTTCAAGAAGGAGGAGCAAAAGCCGTTGCTCGCTTAAACATCACAGGCGAAGACCTTTCTGTTAATAAGGTGAAAGTCGCAATGATTCAAATCATTAATCTATTGGACATCTTAGGTGACGAGCAACCTCTCTATATTCACAGCTTACGACTTTATGAAATCAACAGTCTAAGTAGAGAACTAGGAGCTGTACACTACGGTTTCTCTGGCCTCAATAATAAACACTGCCGCTTAAGTGATGAACAATTGATGTTAGTTCACCAAGCTCTCACGCATAATATCCCCGTTGAAACCATTAGTGAACGTGTTCGAGCACCAATTAACTTAATTAAAAGAGAGCAGCAAAAACTCGAAAAGACGGTCTGTCTACCATCGATAGGAAACTCGACTATTCATGCACTACCTTCCGTTATTTAAGCGGTATCAATAGGTTGTAACCTATTGGTACTCTTCATATATCAACCAACATCTGCACAATCCCTTCAAGATTATCGATTTTACCATCTGTACCACTAATTACACCTTTTGGTACATGCATAAATAGTGAGAGCACATCATGGCGGTTTACGGCTACGCCCGCGTCAGTACCACAGGACAGAACCTTGATGTTCAACTTAATGCCCTTGCTGATTGCGATCGCATATTCCAAGAGAAACGCTCAGGCGCATCTAAAACTCGACCGGAGCTAATGAACTTGCTTGAGATCGTTCAAGAAGGCGATACGGTGAAAATAACCAAGCTGTGTCGTTTAGCCAGAAACACTCGGCACTTATTGGAGATCGTTGAGTTCCTAGATGAACAACACGTTGGTCTTGTCATCTTGAACCTTGGAATAGACACCACCTCCTCTACTGGTCGCTTAATGTTAACCATGATAGGTGCAGTTGCCGCTTTTGAGCGAAGTCTACTGCTTGAGCGTCAAGCCGAAGGCATTGCGATAGCTAAAGCACAAGGCAGATACACAGGAAGAAAAGCCACAGCAAAAGCAAAGAGTACCGATGTGCTCTTATTGGATGCAGAAGGCATGAGTAAACAAGACATCGCGGACACATTAGGCATTAGCCGAACCAGTGTCTATCGAATTATTAATGAAAACAAAAAGGAAATGGAATGAAGGAACGAAAGCTCATAGTCCTCGGAATTATCTCTATCCTACTAGCCGGATGCCAAAACACGTCATTGGATAATCAAGTGGATATGGCGTCGGCAATTGATATGACTTTTTGTGACGGCTCTGGGGTCTCTAATTTAGTTAAAGGAAAAACATCCACTAATTTTACTTGTAACAAAATATCTCGCTTCTCAATACCAGCTAAAACTGGATTTAAGTCTGATGCTGAATATATTGCAGAGCATTATGATACTCAAGTCGAAGTTAAAGAGGCTTTATGCCCGGATGAAGCAGAACTGCCATTTGAATACAAACACAAACGTACTCGTGAAAATGACACGCATCTTATTGAATGCAAAAGCTCTGGACGGGCTTACATTGACGCTGGACTCTATCGAAATACCATAAGCGACCAGCTAGAGTACGCTTTTACTATGAGTTCATTATGCACAGAAAGCGCCCCATTCCAATTAAGGTTTATAGCGCAAAAAGGAAATAAAAAGACCATTCAGTTCGAATGCGGACCATCACGCTACACCATAACCACCAGATTTCTAAGCAACATTACCTTAGATAAAATAGAAAGCATTAACGCTCTTTCTTGTGATTACACCGGATTCAAATCATTCAATTTTAATAATAGAAGAGCTACTTTCCAATGTGGCAATGGCTCTCACAACACCTTAACTCTATAAGGAATTATCATGAAAAAATTACTACTGCCTATAACTCTAGCTTTGTTGGCTGGTTGCTCTAGCTCTGAATACGCAGAATCAATGCCTAACCCGAATAAAACAGTCGTGTATGAACGCGTTGATATTAGCCAAGAACTTAATGCCAGTTACTGTGAAATGACTGGGTTTAAGCGATTCCATGAATCAGATAAGTATTACACATTTGAATGTAAAGATGGCAGTAAATTCCGAGTACCTAAATAACCCAACTCACGACAGAAAACAAGAAGATATTCTATGAAAAAACTAATCAGCTTAATGGTAATGGTTCTCGCACTTAATGGTTGTGGTGAAGATAAGAAATTCACCTATGGTTCAGCAGATAACACAGAGACTATGATCGGTTTAGGTCATGCGAATGATGTTGATATCGACATTAATTACATGGTGATAACTGAAGTAGAAGAACAAATTGAAATATATCTTGCTGAGGCTAATAAATCTTCAAGGAATCTCAATGGCTTAATATTCCGTACAGACAGCCTACCTAACTTAGCTTCTGCCATAAAAGCGGCAGCCGATGATACTCGTCGTTTTTCCGTTCAACAATATCATATATCGTATTTGGGAATGCTCAGAGTTTAGTGATAGTTGTCGTTCTGATGGTGGTTTTGCTGTCAGAGTAGCAAGAATGCCAACTAAAAACTCTCGAAGTCACAACGTTGCAATCTTAGGTTCTTACAGTTCAAACGATAAAAGGATTTCAATTGTATTTCCGACATCAAAGCAAGCTATTATCTTTGCTGACAAGCTACTAGAAGCCAATAAGCTATTCGATTAGGCACATAATGAACCCTCTAATCATTACTTATGCCAACTATGCAGAAGCACTCATGCTTCAGAAAACGGCAAACGAAGCTCATGCTAAAAAAGGGCATTTCGCAAAGATGTGGGATTCAAAGAAAGACCGAGCGGATGATACTGTCCGCTCAACTTTTAGAGAATTAGAACGTCTTTTAGATATTGCTATCAAAAAAGAAATGGAACGCCGTTGTGAGCCTGAAGATTTCACTGAATTCTTAAAGCTAACCGCACACTTTGCAGGCAGAGCAGCCTTACGACATTTCTTATGAACTCAATTAAATAGCCTTTCAAACATTGAGAGGCTTATTTTTATGGTTACATCGGTCATTCTGGTTACTGACCTTAACTTACCATCATTATCAATAGGTTAACTAATAAGCACCACGTAACCACCAAACAAGCACTTGGTTACCAATACTTACCCTCCATTCCCTTTGGTTAACTTCTCTCTTATTTCTCTTTTCTTTCGCTTAATTCATCTAAAAACAACAACATAGCCTAGAGTTGTTAGTTTTCTTCATCGCTACTTCCGCGCTCACCTTAAAATAAGAGTATCACCAACTAACTGGTGTCATTACTTAGACAAGGAGAGTCACATGTCAACAAATACAATCCAATCATTATCCACTCGCAACTTCATTATCGGTGAGTTGTATTTTGCTGGATATGATAATAGCGACATTCATCAATTCATGGAGAGCAAACCATTAAGCACTCGCAGAATTCAGCAAGTGATTAAGGACGATTATCTCTCAGGTAATTTGCGTGACAACATGATTCAAGATGCCCATTTCGATGGCATTCCAATTGCTGACATACACCTATTCATGATGCTACCTGCTTTGAGCCTACGTCAGATTCAAGCAATCACAAAGAAAGCATGGGATGAGGTTCGTTCATGAAAATCAAACCAAACCGTCGAACTCGATGGCATCTAGAAAACCTAGCCAATCATTCACATTGCTCAATGGCACGGATAGCCATGATGCTACTGAAGGATTATACCAATGCACGAAATGACGCTTAAGCTTCCACCTGATGTCATAAGGCATCTAACTCTAGAGGCCGATACTCTCGGCCTTTCTTACTCGAAACACCTTTTGGCAGTACTGGATGTACTTGCTACTACTCAATCAAAGGAACTGATTAATGATGAACTTACTAGAAAACGACGCACTACTGACTGAACTTCAAGAAAGCATTGATGATGCTTGTATCTTAGAGGATGCTGAGGACATTCTAAATTTCGTTATGACACTTGATGACGGTGAGCATGAAGACCTACACGACACTGACGAACGTCAAGTTGTAAGAGTCTACCGTACCACTCTTGGCTTTCGATTACACAGTACCGCATGGGATATTGAAGGTAATGACGTAAAAGCTAACTTCCTATTTTCTGATTACGAAAGCGGATTTGACAGTATCGAAGGGTATGATCATGAGGAAGCGCAAGAGCGCCGCGAAGCAGTTCGAGTTGAACGACAAGCAAAGCAAGCTCTAAAGCAAGAAAAGAGCTTAGAGCGCTTCCTGTGCATCGAGGCCGCCTACTTACAGGGAGAGAAGAAAGCCCACCCCTACCTGTTAGCCAAAGGAATTTTAGTCGATAACGTTAATATCGACTTTCGCGTTATTACCGCCCCACTGTTTACACAAAATCAACCAATGGAATTGCTGATTTACAAACTGAGTGATGATGCCTACCAAGTCATTACACCGCGTAAACTTGAGCTAAATGGCAAACCACAAGATAAATTCAACATCATTCGTGAAAGCGGAATGATGCGAGGGGCTTACGCTGTCGTTGGCAATGGTGAGCCTGAGTTTATTGTTGAGGGTCTTGCTGATGCGATTAGTGCAAACATGGTGCTTGAGCGCCCTGTTGCCATTGGTTTAAACGCAGGTAATATCAAACACATCGCAGAAGCGTTGCCTGAACTAATCCTCATAGGCGATAACGATGAGGCTGGTCGCCTTAGTGCCAAACAATCAGGACTCGATGCGATTTTTTGTACTGAGCACAAAGACATTGATGATATGCGTCAAGATAAAGGATTAGTCACAACTAAGCACTTTCTTGAGCAAGAAGTTGGTCGAATTGAGCAAGACCGAGCACCACTACTAGGCGATAGCAATCAAACGATTACCCTTGTCTCTGCACCTCCGGGGACAGGTAAGTCATACCATGAGTGTCGACGCATCATTCAGGGTAGCGGCTTAACAATTTATGCAGTACACAATAAGAAAGCCATGGGACAAGAAGACAGTCGTATTAGCATGATTAGAGATATCTGTACTGGAGACGATAACCTTACTCTTCCAACGATCCGTAGAGTTAACGATTCTGAATCTAAAGACACTATCACAGTACAATTCAACCGCATTATCGATGAATTTCAAGCGGATGAAACGGAAGATAAAAATTGGGTTGTCTTTATTACTCACCAAGGAATGAGTTTGCTTAGCTTCGACTTTGGAGACGACCTAGCGCCTGCATTGGTGATTGATGAAGTACCAGACGCATTCAAAGTAAATAACCAACAAATGAATGCGGACAACCTTAGCACTTATCTTAATTATTTCGATGTTAGCATAAGGGAGTTCAGCAGCTACTACATTGCAACATTAATTGACCTTAATCGAAATGGTCGAGCCTTCATTGCTGATCAAAACAATAAGAAGAGCCTTGAGACCAAACTGTATTGGAAACTCATCGACCAAGTGATGCGCTCTCGTAACCACACCAACTTTCTACATATCGAAAAAGGGAGCGAACGGTACGCAAACTGTTTTAATACACAAACGGAAGTTGCCTCTAGAATACGAATAAACACTCAACCTAAGGTTACCAAATGTGAAGTCTTTGATGCTGACCTGTTTGATTCTTTCAGTGAAATACGAATACTCTCAGATGACTGCGAGAACAGCGTATTAGCGCTTCTGCTTGAACGCACACAAGGCGTTCAGTGTGAAGTGGAACGATTGCCTTCTCGTCATACAAATGGCGTAGCAAGCCGCATAGGTCGTATCATAGGTATCACTGAGCAGCAATTCAGTAAGAATAAGATGGATACTCGACCTGACCTTTCGAACAACATCGCTCACGCCATTGCTGATGAATGCGATTTAGCAAATTCACTTTGGTTACTCAATAACGCAAGTCGAGATAATGGAGATGCCTTGGCTTACTTAAAGGAAGCCGGACATGAAGTGGATGACTTCAACCCGATGACCCATGGACGTAATGACTTAACACGATTCGATACCGTTATCATGCTCTATAGCCTTAAGCCAAGTCCGATTGAAAGTGCGTTAATGGAAAACTTAGGTATCAGCAATGCTGAAATAACAAGATGGCGTGAGCACAATGTTCACATGCAGAATGCTTTTCGCTGTTTCTTACGTAATCCAACTGGAGAGCAAATGGGTACATTGGTGTTTCCCGATAAGGCAAGCATCGAATACTTTTTAAATAGAATAGAAAATGAATGGGGCGTTGACGAACGAGTCTTGGTTGAAGCGAAGGTATCCTACTTAACTAATCCTCAGCTACTTGCTGATTTCGAAAGCAAACCTTCAGGTCGCAAGATGGCAGGGGATATACCTTTAACTCGTAATGAGTGTAATAAACTCAGCTTGTGGCGTAAGGAAATGCCCCTGTTAAATGACTTTTCAAATACGCTTACCCAAGGACTAAAGTCAGTCGTTAGCTTAAAGAAAAAAGAGCTTTCCGTTCGATACGACGCATGGGAAGAAGGCTTACAAGCTGCTAACGAGGACATTTTTGTAAATAACAGTGGGTATAGTTTTTAAAACAATGATGTTCATATAAGAAAGATTCTTAGGAAGAGTTACCTCATTATTTTTGGGATGTTATAGAACAACCAATAAGAGTGAGTTAACTTATACCTATTTACCTTAACATCACTAAAAATAGCTTGTAATTACTTTATCTAATAAACAATTCTAAGCTTACCTCTAATCTTGTCAATATTACGCTGTTACTCCGGTGTCCATGGTTACTTTTAGTCTTTCTTAAACGGATTCAATTAGTTACTTAAACAACCGTGCAGTAACCTATCCTTATCTCTCTCGGCTACCGTAACCATTAGGAGCCAAGCGGCCATCTTTACGGGTTACGACATAAGCCCCTTAATAACAATGAGTTACCAGCAGGTAGCCACAAAATCAGAGTAACCACTTTAAAACAAACTAAATGACCTGCTTAACGTTTAGTTTCCTTTTCGCTTTCCACCGATTAAACACTTGATTAAGTTGATACTTAACAAATAAACGGGTAACGTTTGATTCTGAAAGCCCTAGACCAAATTCAAAAAACAACTTCGTATCTGCCACCGTAAGTTTCTCTTTCTTAGTTCCAGTTAAATAACCATAGTCCCTTGCTGACAATGATATTTCTAACTTTTCACCGCTAAGAAAATGGTCAAGATCACCTTTCACTATAATTTCTGATGACTGCTCTTGGGCTTTTTCAAATCCCATCAGGATCTCATTCAACGTAAACATATATCCATTATATTCACGAATAGAATCATCTTCTCTTTCATGCCCTTTTGCTTGCTCAATAAAGTCCTTTTCAGACTCGCCATAAAGCTTACCCTCTAAATAATCGATCATAAAATAGGACAGTTCTCTAGGTATCTCAAGACCGTTTTCTCTGGCTATTCGTGCTGCTGTAAACAACGTTTTTATCGTATCACTCTGACTGTCTCTTATATAATCTTGTCGAAACCTTGCTGCCGTCAGCTTCAAATCAGTCTCAATGCCCTCGATATGTTGCAACGAACCGAGAAAGGACAAAGCACGGGAAACTTCTTTATCAAAATCATATTGTTCTTTAGTTTTCATTACCACTTACCCCAAAATTAAATTGAGAGGGGACAAGCCCCTCGCTCATAGCTAATCTATATCTGCTTGTTCTACCTCAGGTTCAATCAACGTATACTCAACAATCTTTCTATCAAGCTTATAAACCCACTGTTACCAGCAATGCAAAAATGAGCCACTTCAACAATTGAAATCTGATCCAGTTAACTTAACACTGGTGCTTTTGGATAAGCACCATGATTTCAAAAGAAGAGCTCATGAAAATAAAAGTCTTAGCCATCCAAGGAATGTCTCAACGAGCCATTGCTAAACAGTTAGGCATATCGCGCAACACCGTTAAAAAATACCTGCAAGGTGATTTTGACGAGCCGCATTATGCTACCCGCAAAACAGGTATTTCCAAATTGGAAGCCTTTAAACCGTATTTACACTCTCGACTAGCTAAAGCTGCTCCAATACACTTATCAGCCGTCGTTTTACTCAGAGAAATTAAAGAGCAAGGCTATACAGGAGGCATATCGTTACTGCGTCAATACCTACATCAATATCGCGGTAGCGTTGAACCTCAACCCATTATTCGCTTTGAAACCGAAGCGGGTAAACAAGTGCAAGTCGATTGGGGCCAAATGCGAGGTGGAAAATCACCACTGCACGCCTTTGTCGCTGTTTTAGGCTACAGCCGTGCATTGTTTGTCGCGATTACTGACAACATGCGCTATGAAACGCTCGAAGCATGTCATCGCCAAGCTTTTGAGTATTTCCAAGGCATCCCACAGCAAGTGTGGTATGACAATATGAAAACCGTTGTGATAGAGCGCGACGCTTATGGTGAAGGTAAACACCGCTTTAACCAGCACTTCTACCAATTTAGTAAAGAAATGGGGTTCATTCCAAAGCTATGTAAACCCTACCGCCCACAAACAAAAGGCAAAGTAGAGCGAATGGTGCGCTATGTGCGCGATAACTTTTATCAGCCATTGGCGACCAAATTATCGGCCCTTGAACTTACTTTGGACGTTGAGACTGCCAATATAGAAGTCATTGACTGGTTAAATACAGTTGCTAATCAACGTATTCACGACACAATCAAAGTAAAGCCAGCGGATAGATTAAAGGAAGAGCAAGTCTATCTGCAATCTTTACCCCCAACTCAACTCCCTGCACCACCACAGCCGGCAGAAGTGACCATGCCTGTCTTTGATATGCCCTTTGAGACTCAACCATTACACCATGACTTAAACATTTACGCGCAGTTTTCGGAGGCATTATGAACTTACAATTAGCTCGTTTGCATGAACTAACCGATGAGCTGCAACTTGCAGGTGTTGAAACGAACGCAACAGCACTAGCGCAACAAGCGGCAAAAGAGGAATGGGATTATTTACAGTTCTTAGAGCGCGTACTGCAAAGTGAGCAGGCGTATCGGCACCAACGTAAACAGGTTATGTTTACACGTATGGCTGGGTTTCCATCATTAAAATCGCTCGAGGAATTCGACTTTACGTTTGCCACTGGTGTGCCCAAAAAACAGGTTAATGAGCTTGCCACACTCTCGTTTATTGAACGAAAAGAAAACATCGTTCTGCTTGGGCCATCCGGTGTAGGAAAAACACATATTGCCAGTGCGCTAGGTTACAAGGCAGTGCAAGCAGGCTTAAAAACCCGCTTTATTAGCGCGTCTGATTTAATATTGCAATTAACCACAGCGCAAAGACAAGATAAGTATAAACAAGTGATGCAGCGCTCAGTTCTGGCACCCAGGCTACTGATAATTGATGAAATAGGTTATTTACCGTTTAGTGCTCAAGAATCCAAATTATTGTTTGATGTCATTGCAAAGCGTTATGAAAAAGGGGCGATCATACTCACCAGCAACCTCCCATTTGGACAATGGGGGAGCATTTTTGCGAATGATACAGCGTTAACATCAGCGATGTTAGATAGAATTTTACACCACTCACACATTGTTCAAATTAAGGGGGAAAGTTATAGGATCAAAGAAAAGAAACAAGCAGGATTAATGGAAAACCTTAATAAATAGTGGATCATTATTCAAATGATGGAGTGGATCACTTTTCGGTTGTTGTTGACACCCACATAGGTTTACCATTATATTTCTTCTGTGTCGTTACACGATTCTTGCTTGGAATTAGAACACCGATATCTTTAAGAATACCTTCAACTGCTTGACTATCTAACCCTTCACAAAGCTCACTCTTAAATACATTCGGGTAGATATAGAAAAAGTTATCATCCTGACTCCCCCAAACCGCCCCATTGCGTGCTGCTGTTTGCTCCGCAGAATTCAATCGTAACAGTCCCCAAGAGACCAGCTTGTTACTCACTTGCTCTAATGCTGCTTTCGCTTCCTGAGATCCATGGCCACCACGAGCATCAACCCATACCTTAAAACAGGCTACAGCTGCTTTATTAGCCTCTCCTTTGTCCCACCCCGTAATTCCTAACTCAGTTGCCAATTCACCCGATGCTGCTACTTGAGCAAATCGTTGAGCAACACGATGAACTTGAGGATCTGACTCACTTAAATCTAGTAACGATAGGAATTCACGAATATTATCTGCGAGCTTCTTCTCCATTCCTTGATAATCAGCAGAAACTTCCTCAAGAAATGCAGTGGCAGCTGTACCATAGTACTTCAGCGAATTACGTTTAATCGCTAAAGCAAACTCATTACCATCAGTCAAGTCCTGAACTGTATCAAAAGCCCCTAGATTCCTCCCTGCATCAGAGGATAAGTCAATAAAGCGAACTTCTTGACCACCACGAACCTGCATTCCCGCTTTATCCAGTACTGACTTAAGCGATACTTCACCAGCTGACAGGTACAGTAACTGCCAAGATAAAGCTTCTTGCATACCGCCACCGTTTTTTCCTCGTACCTTCCCTTCACCATTACCAAGCATATACACGGCTTCACCCGCTTGCTTTGGGCTAACCTCAGCCAACTGACTGAACTCATCCAAGCACAGTAAAGTATGGTTATGGCTTGCAGCAAGGGCTTCTAGACCATTAACCGTTGCGCGCCATCGTGGGAGGCTTTGAGGATTACCAAACACACTCTTAGCTAGCGTAAGAATAGTCGTTTTACCTCGGCTACTTGCGCCTCTGAAATGAAAACCACCAGATTCTCCATTCATTAACGGAAGTAACATGGTAGCAAAAGATACTGAAGTACCAAACGTTAAGCGACTGTTACCTTTACACAAACTTGCTACGTTTTCCCGCCACTCTTGAAGAGTGCCGGATGATTCATAGTTAGCAGGGGATTCCATTATGGTTTGATAAACCACTTTCTCATCCTTTTCACCAATGACCTTCTCAGGAAAAACAAACATATCCTGATACCAACCCGTTTTAGACACTGAGCGAGCTCTCTGAAGAGGCTGAGACTGCATCAAGTACTGATTCACACTCTTTTGCGCACCATACTCAAAAGTAAGCCCTCGGTTCACTAGAGGGTCGATAAACCCTTTCCCTGTTAGCATTTCCATCGGCATTGCATAACGATGAAGATTCTTATCGCCATCATACATTTCAATATAGCGCCCCCATCCCTGACTTTTTATATCACGAGTTAATGCAGACACTTTTAATGGAGAGCAAATCCAATCCAACCGCTTCACCCCATCTTTACCAATACAGGCTAAATGGACCCCTTTATCATTTAATACATAACCCTCTGGGATTCTTAATTTCGCAGTTTTGACAGCCTTCTCAATTTGAGGTTTTAAATCGATGCTATTAGAGCAATCAACCCGAGCTATGCTTAAGGAATCTAGCGCATCTTCTAATTGAGTTATTCCCTCATAACAAAACACAATAACAGCATCTTCACTGAAAGGAGCAAGCTGAGACTTAATACTCTCTAAATCATCAGCAGTTCCAATAACGATCGAGTTGTAATTGGTTGTTCGATTAACCTTATTGGCGGTTAGAATATTATCGGTAACCAAAGTAATCTTCTGTGGGTCACCTGCAAACCGAAAGAATCCTGCTTTACTATTGTCAGTTCCAAATACTATCCCTGCCTGCTCCCCTGTGATTTTCTTCACACCTGCAAGCTCAGCATCTACATTATTCATCACGATATAAAGTTCTTCTTTCTCGCTTACTAAGAAATCATTCGCAGAAAGCTGATGCTCAGTTAGAAAACGATGAGTGGTTACGGGGCGAAGTTCGCCCATTAAACCTCCTAGCTCTTCTGGTGAAAGGAAGGTTTGCTCAGTCATCGCCGCGATTGCTGTATTCGTACTCATAAATTGCTCCTAGTTAAGTGTTCACAATTGAACGAAACCATCTTAAGAGCAGAGCCTTTTTCAAACTAGTTCACCATTACCGCGAAACATTGAACTTGATTTCCTATGGTTTTCATGGAATAGAAAGAGCACTCCAACTATAAGCAAGAGCATAGGTCCTATTTTTAATCAAGTTCAAATTCCAACGATGGCATTGAACTATTTAACTACCTCCTCTCTATCTATCATCTTCCATTCCAATTTCAGAATAATAAATTAAGAGGATATATTTATGGACATCGATATGCTTAATAGTAATCATTCGATTTGCAAACGCTTAGTAAGTTTAACGCCGTGGGAAAGCGTTCAATCTCGTCTGCTAAAGCCATTTAGCAAGCATTTATGTAACAATAGATTCTACATCTCTTATGATTACACACCTGACGTTTCGATAAACGATGGTACTTATTTCTTGGCTAATAAAAATAGTTCACGTCTATCGGGAAACATGACGGAAAAAGAGCTTTATAATGAGTTACGAGCTTGCGGCCTTCGAGAGAAAAAAGCATTAAGATTAATGGGGATATTAAAACAGTCATCGTTTTCAATCCATTTTGGTTCACTAACAGAAGAAGACCTATTAATATTTTATAAAGGTGATGGCTGTGTTATTCCTGAAGAAAATACTGATAAAATTTTATTTCCGCTTTTATTTTCTTTTTCTGAATGGACTGACATCACACGAGAAGAAAATGCTGGCTTTGATAAATTCCCCCTTTCAAAACGCCATCGATTAATCTTCAATACAATCCGCCATAATATTACTATTTATGACCCGTTGGTAAATTTAACTGACTATGCGAGCCTATCAAGACAAATTGGTGAAGCAGTTATTAATAAGTATCCTGCTCTCCGTAATGAAGTGTTAAGCTATTGGGATAGAAAAGAAAAGCAAGGTAAGAATATAACTTCTAATTACCGGAATTTATCAATACCAAATAACGTTTTATGTGGAATGCATAAATTTAGAAAAGATGTTGGTGATGAACGGTTTGTGCAGTCCGGCTTAGCTGCTAGATTTAAGTAAACCAAAAATAACAAGCCTACATATAATTGCAGGCTTGCGGTGATTTTCAAGCGACATGGGTTGATGGTATCCCAAGCTTTCGTGTACTGCCCATGACAAAGCAATGGGGAAGCTGCTCAGCCAAAGGGAACCTGATGCTCAATCCTCACCTAATCAAAGCGCCTAAAGAATGTATTGATTACGTGATTCTGCATGAGCTTTGCCACATCGCTGAGCACAACCACAGCGAGAAGTTCTGGCGTTTGCTGACAAGCCTGATGCCGTACTGGAAAGAAGTCAAAACCCGTTTAGATGGGATGGCTGAGTTGTATTTGAATGAATAAGGATTGTTGAAATGAGATGTCCAACTTGTGAAAAGCATATTGGCTGGGACTGGCTAGAAGATGAATGCGTCGAACCAAATGAAACCTTTGATTGTCCACATTGCGATGAAACCTTGCGCTATGAAGTGGATGAAGGCACATACCTTGGTGCTCAGCATGTAACGATTGAAGTTATGGATGATTGAGAAAATGGCTAATACATACATATTTCAGGGCAATCCCAAACACTACGATATCGATACCTACTTAGCGACACACCCATACATTTATTGGCGCTGTCCAAGCTACAAAGACAAGATTCAAATTGGAGACAAAGCCATATTATGGCGAGCAGGTAAAGATGCTGGCATGATCGCTATTGGGGAGATTGTTGAAGCACCGACTTCTGCATCAAGTATCAAATTTCCTGAATTGCTTGGGCAGCGTTTCTGGGCTTCGGACGAAATGGATGTCAACGACATAAAGGTTGGCATTGCAATTAGTGAAGTAAGATTGGTTGCTGATGAACACTCAATATCACGCCAACATTTCAAAACGGATACCGTCGTCAATAAGCATCGAATTATTACCAATCCCACTGGCACAGTTTTTCAAGTCGAAGACACGATAGCTAATAAAATGTTCTCTGCTTGGAATAATAGCAGTGATTCAGGTGCAGAAATCGATGAGCTTACTCCTAGCAAAGTTACGGATTCTGAGGGTAAATATCGTTATGTGCTGCACAAAAGAAGAGAGCGTTCAAGTGCGTTACGCAAGGCAAAAGTTAAGCATTTTCTAACAACCAATAAGTTCATTCATTGCGAACTATGCCGCGTAAACCTTAACGAGAAATACCCAAGTTCTCTTTCTGAGGGATATATTGAAGTTCATCATATCAAACCAATATCAACACTGGCGGAGCACACACCGACTCACATCGACGATCTGATACTTTTATGTCCGAATTGTCATCGAATGGTGCATAGAACAAAAGATGCGGAGAAAAACCTGGAAGACTTAAAGAAATGGTTTGTAGGTGAGTAACAATTTATGCAGATAAAGAAAGGTGGCATTTTGACTGTAAAGGTGTAGATGGCATTATATAGTATTCGCCACCATTTCGACCAGCGTTACCCATGTTTTTAATTTTGACTTCGTATAAGTGGCTCAGTTCGTGTTTTTCTTGCTGTGAGCGAAAACGTAATGAATCAATTTTCTCTAGTGCATCACGCAGTGAATAACCACTCTGAATTTTGTTTTTAATCTCGCTAAAAATCTCACCAATTTTATACTCAATGGTATTCGCGCTATCAGCACGTTGCTTAAAGCGTTTTAAGTATGGGAATAACTGACCATCAACGAAATCCATCAGATCATCACCCGTTAAAGCGTTGTTATGGTCAAAGTTACCTTTTTCATCTTTAGGCGCAGCCCAGTTACTCCAACGGAATTGCTCTTCGATGATGTACTCATACGTCTCCATCATCATTTCCGCTTCTTGGGATTTAGTGAACTCAAGATCGTCAAGGTACTTTAAAAACAGCATCCATGAAGACTGTTCTGTGTAATCTAGCTCAGAAGAGCAACCTGCGTCTTTATGGAAGATGTCATCAACGTTCTTGAATACTTGTTCAAACATGTTTTGAATGTCCTGATAGCGGCTAAGTTATGGGTTAAGAGAGTTAGTGAATAAGCAACCAATAACTGAATTTTTATATAGTTAGCAATGATATACCTTAATTACATTGGAGACCAGTTAGCATCGACAAGATAAAGCGTTACAAGTAAGCTCAAAGCAATCAAAAACGTAACGTTAATTAATACCTACTTATGGTTTTAGTTATTACTCCTTAGGTTACGGCGGTTCCCATGGTTACCTCCTGTTTTTCTTAAACTGATTCAAATAGTTACCCCTTAACCTATAAGTAACCACATCGTACATACCTCGGTTACGGTAACCCATAGATCATTCAAGCGCGACATCTCGTAATATCTTAAGTTACAATCAGTTAGCCAGCAGTAACCGCAGAAACCAAGGTAGCCACTCTTTTCAATACGTCTCCAATAAATTGGTATAAGTATCTTAAGGTACACAATAACAACAGGAGGCCATGTGCTTGAGCTTACTAAACGGCTCTATTTGATAGTAAAACGAATACTGAAGATTATCTTTAATGTTCATCCTGACCTTTCACCTGAGCATCAACAACAGGCTCATGCTGAAATCTCATCCATCCCACTAACCGACACATTAAGTGAATATCAACGAGTCGCCAGTGAGCGAGGACAAATCGAGGGCAGACGTGCCTACAAGTTATCCTTACTTGAACAACGAGGCATCCCGTTAATATTCAGATTGAAACGGTTACTCATTGATATTGTACGTGCCATCAAACCTGCACATACCCTATCTATCGTCAAACCACTGGTAAACTAAGGCTATACCATAGGTTTACTACCCCCTGCGGTACAGTATAGAACCCTCCAACCACCCTAACTTTACCAGTACAGTAATTAGACCCTAAGTTTACTAGGAGCACCTATGGGCTTTATTCGAGCTTACCTACGAGTCAGTACAGTAGGTCAAGATGTAATGCGAGCGAAGCAAGAAATAGAAGCCTTTGCTGCAAGTCACCACCAACAAGTCGCCGCGTTCTACTATGAACGTTACACCGGAACATCATTAAATAGACCTGAGTTATCAAGACTACTCTCGGACGTGTCACAAGGTGATATTATTTTGATTGAATCGGTTGACCGTATCAGTCGTCTTAATAACACCGACTGGCTTCACCTAAAGCACACCATTGAATCTAAAGGCGTCAGTATCGTCGCCCTAGATCTTCCCACAAGCCATGTAGCCCTGAAACAGTCTGATGACAGTGATAACTTCGTTCACGCCGTCTTACGTGCTGTGAATGGAATGCTGCTTGATATCTTGGCGGCTACCGCTCGTAAAGACTACGACTTGAGACGTAAGCGCACATTGGAAGGGATTGCTAAGGCTAAGAGCGATCGACCCGAAAGTTATCAAGGGCGAAAACGAAATCAAGTCTTATGGGATTCAATCAGAACCCTACTAACCACTGAGCATAGCTACTCTGCCATCCAACAAATAACAGGAGCGAGTCGAGTGACCATCGCTAATGTATCTAAAGAAATGAAACTGGAGATCAACCATGAAATCCGCACAACTTAAGAAAGTCGTCAACTTCGTCCATCAGCACAATCCTGAGTATTCAGGCAAACAACTGCGCGCCATTCTTCAATCAAACCCTGAGCAATTCATCGACTTGCTTAATGCTTCACTATCGAAAACCCAATCAGTACCAACATATATCCAAACATTTATCGACCAAATCATTAAAGAGGAACCAATCATGAACATCGAAAAGAACCCATCAATCACTATGCGCCTTGTTAGCTTCGTAAAGAGCGTTTGGGGTAAAGCCACTGAATTCTTCGCATCTAAAGTAAGCAAAGTAAAACTAACAAGCACTGCTGCGATCCTTGCAGCTATCGCATTCTTCGCAACGAACAACACCGCACTATTGGCTATGTTAGCTACACTAAAGAGCCAAGGTGCCATCAAAAGCATCAAAGCGTTCGGTAATAGAATCGCCAATGTATTTAAGGGGATGAAGGATTTTGCAGTAGGCAAAGCTCAAGCGGTATTTGGGTACGCTCAGCTCAGCGGTCTATTCCTTGTTGAACAAGTAGTATCACTTAAGAACTTCGTGGTAGCTAAAGTAAAGGCGGCGTGGAACTGGATTGCTAGTTTATTCAGTAACGAGAAAGAGGAAGAGGAAGACAACGTTATCTATCAGGCTGCTTAATATGAGCCTGCTTCGTTGGCTTGAAGAAGCCTTAGAGAAAGTCGCCCCTAACATAGCAGGTATTGCCAGTACCATTGCAAACGTAGCAAGTGTACTGGCAAGCGTGTCATGGGTAATTAGTCAGGCTCTGGCCGTTATTAGAAAACATTAGGCCGTGCTTGTATCGCTCGGTCCATTAGCTCTAATGAGTAACCACCGTAATGACTAGCGACATCATTTTGAGAATGTCCCGTAATGGCTTTCTGTATATCTACCCTTACATTCTGTTCTCTGCATGATGAGATAAACGCGTGTCTCAATCCATGCAGAGGCTGTAAACCTTCTCTGTTGATCCCTAGCTCATCTCTAATAAAATTAGCTAACCATTTAGCAACACCAACATGGTACTTACTGCTTGAGCCTTTTGTTAATTTAGGGAAAACTCGACCATTTGTTGGTAATGATGCTAGATACGTATCAAGCCCTAACTCTAATAAATGCTTATGAATCGGAACTCTTCGTTCCTCCCCTGTTTTAACAGATTGGTCATCTCGCTCACCATGAATCCGAATGTAAGGGATAGGTAACTCTAAACAAACATCATCAACATAAAGTTGAGCAATTTCTTCAGCTCTCGCACCAGTGTAATACAACATTAATGGTAGCCAATAATGAGCAGTACCGTAATCAGACTTATCTGGTGAATAACCTTCATGAAATAGTTTCGAATTAAAAATAGTACTTAATTCGTCTGTCGTATAGCCTTTACCTTCAACTCGAACAATACCTGTTTTCTTAATATCAGAAACAGTTCCTTGAACTGGATTTACTTGAATATAATCTTGTTGAACAGCAAAAGTGAAAACCGCAGATATTGCTGATATTTGCTTCTTCACACTCGCGGGAGATGTTCTACCTAATCCTAATAAATCTGCTTTTTCAATTTGCTCATTGAATGATAGCTTTGCAATATCAGCTTTCGGTCTTGTTGGTAATTGCTCTAAGATATTTCTGAATTTAGCAATATCTCGCTTAGCAAACGAATCAATTGGTTTATTTGGATACAATCTTAAAAACTTCTTAACTGTAGCTGCGTAGTCTTTAAGTCTAGAAGCTTTACCCGGCTCTCTTCGCATTACCGCAGTCTGATACTCTTCCCAAACGACTTCAAATTCAGGCTCTTTAAATACCTGACTACTTACTGGTTGTGCAGCCAGTGTTGCCCCTTGGTTTAACAAATCTAAGCTACTCGCTTTTTGTTTAAGTGCACTTTGAGAAATGCTAATATAAGCCTTGGCAAAAATAGAGAGTAATTTTCGATACTGAGGACTAGAAACACTTGGTTCTATCTGATAAGAAGCTAAAGGAGGCAGTAACATTTCAGTTAATAAAGAGTCTAATTGCCCAAAATAGCGAGCCTGTTTTTTCTTAATAATATCATTTGATAATGGCTTATCAGACTTCTCTCGCTTTTTGATTAAAGCATTAAGATTATCGAGATCATCAAGAACCATACAAACAGGAAGATGATTTTCTTCAACAAGGCCGCAATTAACAAGCAAGAATGGATTGGTTGTTTCGGGATTAGCACTAAATAATGATGCCGTTTTCTTTCGCCATTCAAATACAACATTATCGATAACTGCATCTGTTAATTTAGATTCGCTTTCTAGCTTGCGTTTTGCTTTCTCTATTTCTGCTCGAAACTCAGCAAGAACAGGACCATGCTTGTGTCGTGCTTCATTTTCATCTTTAGTATCTAAAGAACGCTTCAACTCAGAAGCACCAATAATCGCTCTCAATGCTTTGGGAACACTCACACGAGTTTGAAAAACACCATGTCTTGTTTTGGACGGTCGAGTCATCGCTAACACCATTTCGTACCCCTTTTCTGTACCACCTAACGTAAAAAAGTCAGTACAAAGAAATGGGCGTCAATATCAATAAAGTCTTATTCTACCTTATCTTACTGACCTAAAACGAAAAAACCCCAGCATTTCTGCTAGGGTTTCGAATTTGGCGGGAGTGAGGCAGTCGAAATATAACGATAAAGCATTGAATATACTTAACATAATTAAAAATAAATCATTTAATGGTACATATAATGGTACTTAAATTTTTGGTCAACTAACAACACCGGTTCTGATGCCGCTACTGGACTCGACTGTAGCACCTATCTTTTTGATTTAAATAAACATTATAAAAATAGAGTTTTAGGATGTTACTTCAGTTGAAATTGACTATAGTTGACTCACTCAACATCAAGCGTTCCCCTATTACAATCCCTATAATTCTTAAGCTCAAAAGGGTGATACACTACAGGTTCGAATAAACATTCAAGTCATAGACTAGACACTAAACAATGAAACAACTCAACACCTACGATACAAAAGAAGAAGGCGAAGCAGCGCTTGCCAAAATCGATGAACCTAAGCGCCTTGCCAGCGAACGAGATAGTACTGAAGTCATCTATAACCTATTTGGCACGCCAAGCTGGGGAAATTTTTACAAGCTCGGGAAGTTTAATCTCATCGAGCTCAAATCCATGGTTGAGCAAAAGCAAAACGGTCAGCCCTATGATGAAAAAAAGCACCGTGAGATCATCACGATGCTTGAGTATGCAGCTAAAAGCTTTGATTTGAAAGTTCCTAAGCACTGGCTATAGATTAAGCTGTAAGCCAGTACAGAGGATGCTGGTTAGCATCCTCCATGTATGAACTACCTAAAACGGGCTTATAGAGAAACGCTCATTAAGCTCCCACGCACTTTCTTCACCAGAAACTTTCTTAACTACATCATGCCCTTCCAAATGAGCAAGAATCGACTGAACGCTACTCTCATCTAATCGTCCACGTCCATATGTTTTGCATAGTTTCTCAATCTCATACAACAATTCACGCGCAGTACGTTTCATTTGCTTCGGAAATCCTAATAAAACAAGTGCTGCATCAGGGGATAGCTTTATTTCCTTGGTGAGAGCGGCTTCCATGGCTCTAACAATAGCACCTAAGCACAAAACATCAGAAAGAAGACCGAGAGAAAAATCACCGTCAACTGATACTATATTCTTAAGCAGCTTCATGAACCCTGGAAGCTTTTGATAAGTTGCTCCACCACTCCCATCAGCCCCATTTACAGTTAAGCACTTAATAAACTGTACGGAGTCGTGCATTACATGAAGAGATTTAGCGCGAGTTTTTGTTGACTGTTCAGCCCATTTAACTTTAGCAAGCAACAAATTAGCGAGTTGCTCTTCAGACATATCTTCGATTGGCATATGGCTAAAAGCGAGCATTTTCAATAGCATCTTTTCAAGATATGTATTGTCATCCATAAACAGGATGTTTCTCTCTTCTAGCTGATCTTGGAACTCACTGACATTAATAAGATCTTTATGCTCGGTAGCAGAAACAACAAATGCGCTCAGTGACAGGTCTTTATCATTAAGTTTACCCTCAAGCTCTTTAATCTCTTGGTAAAGGCCAAACTTGGCATCATCCAAATTAAGGTTACGAATCCCCTTTGGATCAACCAGAGCCAACCACTGCTTGTTTGTTTCAGTGTCGACTAGCCAAAGCAGAAAATCTGGATAAAAGTTACCAGCGGTAGCAAAGCCTAAGCCTTTAGCTTTAGTGTCTGCATTTCTTAGTAGGTACAAACTCTTATCACCAACGATCTCTTGCCCTCGTGGTGTTTTAAGGAACAACTCCAAGTCTTCAATGAATTGGATTTCACTTTCACTATCAAAAGCTTTTGGTCTCATGCGTAAAGGCACATCTTGCTTTTTATCAAGTGACATTAATGGATAATATAGGTGCTTATCGAAGCTCACAGCAATCACGCCTGGAGCATCCCAGTCTTTAGCTGAACCTAAGTCACCACTTGCAACCAGTTGAGACAGCTCTTCTAGCTTATCTTTGTAGACTTCACCATCACTCGTATCATCAATCTCAAAATGATACATATTAATCATTCCAGGATCTTCTTCATGCACTCTTGTCACTTCGTAGAACTGCCCCTCATAAGCATTCTTAAGTGCTTTATAGAAGCGATCGGTAAAGTCACACAAAAGGCGGAGCATTATATCTTCTTGCTTACGAACATCGGCAAATGACTTTAGCGCCAGTTCACTAGATGGAATCAGCAAGGTATACCAGTGGTTCTGGTCTTCAGTTTTACCTAAACAGAAATCCATTAGTCTTTGTTTATCTAGGCGTAAATTTGACCAACCACGTTGATGCTTGAAAGCTTGTAGCTCTAGATACAGTCTATCGAAATCAAAAGCTGCAATAACTTTAGGGTCCAACTTATCTTCATTTCGCTGGTCAACTAGAACCTTTTCTTTTTTATCGGTTGTGCTCAATGCTTCAAGCTTTGGATACAGATCCAATTTGACATGGGCGGGCTTTAATTTGCCTTTAAAATCCTCTGGAACTTCATAAAGATGAGGGAAATAAACACGCTTGAAGCCCTTTTTCTGGTTATCTTTATAGCCATCTTTGAGCTTTAGTGTTTTCAGTTTGTTTGCTGGCACATTTGAACGAGTCGGAAAATCTAGCTCTAAGATTTCATCACTTTGAGGAATGCCCTCATCTTCAAGATACTGCTTAAACGTTGACATATAGTCAGCACGAACACCAAAGATATTAAGTGTCTCTAGTTTTTCTAGATGTATACCCTTTGGTCGTTGAATTACTGTACTACGTTTTAACGAATAACCTTGCCCTTTGAGGCGAACACCACGACCAAATAGCTGAATGATCTGTGAACCTTCACCTCTACCCATGTTGAGTAGACCCATTGTCGATACGCGCCAGCTACTCCAACCTTCTGTAAACTTTTTAGAACCAATAAGTACGTGAATATCCGAATCTTTGTTATTGATTGTGTGGAATAGTGTTGAGGCAAAATCATTCGACTCATAGTCAAAGTCTTCATCTTCCTCACACGCTTTATAGAGTTTTGGAGAGTCACCGACGTTGATCAAGCCAAACGGCTCAGACGTACCAACACGCAGAGCTAGCTCACCCTTGCTGCCTTTTAAATTTTGAACGAGTAATCGTTGACCAGTATGTGTCGCGTTAAACAACTTTTTAATGATGTCAGCGTATATGTCACCGCTAAAAGTCGTTAATGGTAAGAAACGCTTATCAAAAATACTGCGCCCTTTGGTGTCCAAGATTCGTGCTTTATTCTGGATGAAATCAGCAATCCAAGCCTTTGCTTGCTGCTCATTATTTAGGAACCAAGCGAGGAACTTAAGAACTTCATGAATATCCGATGATTCACCGTCTTTAGTCGTTGAAACAGAATTACCAACAAATACCCATAACGGCTTCTCGATGTTATATTCGTTGAGCTTGTCGGTATGCTTTGAGTATAGATATTGCTGTTGGTAAAAGCTCAGCAAGCACGCAGTAAAGTACTCATAACGCTTACTATCATCGGCATCCGGATCTTTATCATTCTCTGGGTTAAGGTTAAGAATCAAAGACTCTTTACCGTAGCCATCACTGTAAAAGAACTTGTATGAGTAATCGAATAAAACACACTTACCATACACTTCTCGCGTCGCCTCTATACGCGCCTTTCTTTTTTCAGCATCCGTTAAAACTAATTGGGCTTTCTGCTCATCTTCAAGTTTATTGATTGCTTTGGTATCAAATAGGGTTTTAGCTTTTGTTTTTTGTAACTCTTCTTCGTTCTTTGCAACGGTATTACCTTTGGCGACGGCTTGCCCAAAAGTTGCTGAGTACTCGAAGGCAAAGCCGCCTTTGGTTAAAGTATCTCGGCGACGCATCCAAGCACCCGCAGCGGTACCAGTCCCCTTATGGCCTTCATCAATCAGAACGAGGTTATTGCCTTCAAATGCTTCGACAGCAACCGTTTTATCACCCATTTCATCGGCAAGCTTATTAATATCAATAACTTCAATGAACTCTCGATCATGATGACGGTCGTTTTTATTAAAAGGTTTTACCTTATCAAATCCAGATTCATGCAATTCTGTTAAATGCTGATTGGAAAGACGCTCATCTGGTGTCAACAAGATAATCTTGTCTGGATGTACGTTGCTATGACCATTTCTAAAGTAATGCTGGTACTGTAAAATATTTACGTGCAATAACAGAGTCTTTCCAGATCCTGTTGCATTCCAAAATGCCAGTTTGTTTAAATCACTAAGCACATAAGGCTGGAACAAATCTGCTTTACTTTGTTCTTGATTAAACTCTGCTAACTCAGTATTCAAGCCGTCTAACAACTGTTGTTTCTTATTGAAATACCAGTCTAAATAGATTTCTGTAAATAACAGTGACAAGTACTGGAAGTACTTCATATTCATCACCGTATCTTCTTTACGGTTACGATGCTCTGTTATTTGGTTCCAATGTTTGACGATATTCAGGTCATAACGACGCAGTTCATCAAGGTCGATACGATCGACCTCAAATAAGTTACTGCTTAGCTCTTGGAAAAATAGTGTTTGTCCATCTTCATGAATGCCTTCAAAGCGGTCATCACCTAGTCGGCTTTTTAACCCCTCTAGTGTGCCGTCTTTAAAGAAGCGATACATGTATCGGTTCAATACAAGCTGTTTGTGGAAGCTTAGCTTCTTAGCACCTTTTTTAGTGGCTTTGGCTGCTGGTCTCTTAGCCATTACAGAGTCTCCTCTGCAAACATTTTGCTAAGGAATTCAGGTTCGATCTGACGCAGTTTCAACGTACGAGTAATCTCACCGTCTTCATCATCAGAAGTGAATGCCGTTGGTAAGTTGTGGTCACCGTTGATGTAGATAACATCGAACGTCTGTTCTTTTGCATATAGGTCGAATCTATTTGCGTACTTAGTCAATTCTTCATAGCCAATCTTGTCGCAATCTCGCCATAATACAAGTGCTCGCTCACCATTAGGTAGGGAGCCTTCCACACGTACATAACCACGATCGACATTCGATTCGATCGTTTTCACATGCAAACCAAGTAAGTAGTTAAAAGTCTCGACTAAATCGATATTTTTACGTTCGGTAGCGCCAGCTGAATCAGCAGATATATTCAATTCATATTTGAAAGGGCTATAAAAGCTGTCAATATTGATGAGGGACGTTTTACTTTCCACATCAAGCATATAGTTTATTAGGTAGTCTTCTTTTATCTTTTCGTCCCACTCAGAGAATAACTTTCCCTGCTCTCTTTTTATCAATGCGATATTATTTAAAGTATCTTCATAGCTTTCTAGCTTAACGACTTTAATTATTTGCGACAAAGAATCACTTGATTCTGCCTTACCTTGTTTCCAGTCACTAGAAAACATATTTTTTATAATTCTTTTTCTTAAGACCTCATTAAAATATTCACCTTGTTCGACCAAATAAAATTTTCTCTTATTACCATCCACCCTGTTTAAATTCATAACGGCATGGCCCGTAGTGCCAGAACCAGCAAAGTAATCTAACCAGATTCCTTCTTTGTGCCTACTAGAAGAAAGTAGTAACGTTAGTAATTTAGCTGGCTTAGGATAAGATGCTGCATATTGAGTATTTAATAATTGGTGCAGTTCATCATTAGCATCTTCATTTGTTCCCCATCCAAACTTACTCAAGTTATTAACATCATATGAGCGAAAATCCCCTTCCCCTGCATTTCCCAATCGAGGAAGCAAATCTTTCATTCTTTTATATCTTGGCTCTCGAACAATTCTTCTCAAATATAAGTCTTGCGTAATGTAAAGATCTCCAGTCGCTGCGAATTTTGACATATTATCTTGAGAGTAACGCCAATTCCCTTCTATAATCAACTCACTATCAAGGGTCTTGTCTTTAATCACTAGGTCACTATGAAGAACAAGAGTCATATTTCCAGCTGATATCGTACTCCCTTTAGCTAAAAAGTAATCATTTTCTCTGAATTTGCTCAAAATACCAGGTTTTATTACCCTTAACTCTCTAGGGTTCGATGCATTCACACAAGGGTAAGTCTCTTCATTTGTTGCTATCTCACCAATTAATCCATTAAATTTTGAGTGTTCTTTAGTAGTGCACAGAATATAGTCTTTCATCTTTGCAACATTACCACTTAAAAAACTTCCTTTTTTCTTTTTCTCCCAAATGAGTGTAGAGATTAAGTTTTCCTTCCCATAGTTTTGGCGAATCAATGAGCTCAAATACTCTTGCTCCTCATCACCAATGCTAGTAAAAATAATTCCATCTTCTGAAAGTAGCTCTACTCCTTGATCAAATCTTTTCTCAATCATCGACAACCAAGAAGAGCTTTTATAATGATCCTTGTATAAAAATCCATCATCACCTGTATTGTATGGTGGATCAATGAAAATGTTTTTTACTTTATTCTCCACACTTTTCTTAATTAATTTTAGTGCAGCATAGTTATCAGAGTTTATAAGTACGCCATCAATGTTATCGGCAACGTCATCAATAGAGTTAAGTACTTTTTGCTGAAAGCTATCAGAAAATAGCGAAGTATCAATGATAAGACTTGTATTGCATTTTATAAAATCAACGGTTCTATCCTGACCATCAGTAAAACCGAGTTCTAACCACTGCTCCCATTGCAATTCATTGTTACATATTTCTACAAAGAAGCAGTCGTCTAGCTTGTCTATTGATATATGATATGAAACAGATGTTACAAACTTTTTCTTTTCCCAAAGTTTCTTTTGAAAATTTTCTAGCTGAGCCAAAAAAGTAATGAGATCTTGAGCTATACTCCTCAAACACTGGATCATTCTCAGTTGCTTTTCAACATTTGCAAAAACATCCGCATTTTGGATGTTATCAAGATTCATCACTTCATTTTTGATGTAAAAATCCAACTCATTATTAAGGAATTCACCAAGATTTTTATGAATGAAGTAATCTGCTGTATTACGTTGCGTATAAGTCGTTAAGTGGCGTTCAAGCTCTGTACGATGCGGATTTTTTTCTGTCGGAGCTCTCTTTGCAATATCAGCCCAATCACATTGAACTAACTCACTATCTAGAACAGTCGAAATAGCTGTCTGGACCAAAGTATCTTGCTTAGTACCTTTCTTCATCGCTTTGTATTCAAAGTGAATAACAAGCTCTTCAGCATCTTCTGTTTTATTAACTTCTACTGGCTGATATTCTACTTCGTACTCCTCACCATCTTCATCAAGCTTTGTTCGATGATGAGGCTCAATAAGTATAAAGCGACGATCTTCATCGTTATCTTTACGGTTATCTTTGGCAGTATCAGCAGCTAATAGCTTAAAACTTACCTTGCGACCATCATCCAACTTGAATGAGTAATTAGCGAAGTTCTCACCACTTTTAATGTAGTACTGATCTTTGTTTGCCCAATGCAACATCACCTCTTCACCAGCATAAGGGATCGCGTAAGTATCACCTTTATAACGGCGCTTGCTGATAAAATCACCATTGTCGTAGTAGCGAGAGAAAAACGTCAATAGATGTGAGAACACTGCACTTTCATGCTCATTTGTACCTTGAGCCAATTGTGTGATTTGATTTTTAAGGTCCTTTACTTTTGGAATGTCATTTGGATCAACACCAAGTGCTTCAGCTCCCTTTATGGCTTCAGCAAGCTGCTTTTCTAACTCTTCCTTATTCGCATTACCCGCTTCAGATAGTGCTGCTTGAACTTTTGCTTTTAGCTTGTTCTCTAAGTAGTCATTGATCTCATCTGCACGAGCATTAAGGATGCGATAAATACCAAAATCGAGCTCTGGTTTATCGATTTGGAAAATCTCTTTTAGTTTTAATACTAATTCATTGTAATTATTCATTTTAATCTCTTTAATCCAATATTCTTTATCAAACCACTGACCAACGAACTGTAAATAGCTCAGTGACGTTTGTTTTCTGTTTCATGCGCTCTTCAAGCGCTGCGATTAGTTCATCGCGTTTGTCTGCGATCTCATCTTCCACATCAAAGATTTCTGATCGCTGACGTCGCTGCTGTCGTTCAAGCTTCTTAATTTGCTCTTGGTTCGCCTTTTGCTCTTCTACTGACTGTGCGTGCCTTGCTTCTCGCTTTAATGAGCGTATCTGGGCTTTGGTATCACGCAATGCTTCTTCAGCCGCCATCACCTTATCTTCTGCCCACTTCTCAAGCTTGTCTCTCTCAACTTCGAAAAGCGTATTATTACTGTCCATCACTTCTGCAAGTTTTGCATCAATCTGTCTAGCTCGAAGAGAGCAAAGCTCCTCTGGCATAATTAACTCAGTTTGAATCGATTTTGATACACCTAAGTTAAAGAGCTTTTCACAAGCCTCTGTATCGACTATTTGCCCTTTGTCTGTCTTAGCCGAGAATACGAGAAACTCTTGAATATTAAAGGCTTCAACTGATAGTAGGTTAAGTGTTAACCAGCCTGATTGACCTTTAAGTTGCTCTGCAACTGACACCTTCGTTGTATGGCCCGAGTAATCAAAAAACAGTTCACATCGATCGGTTTCAAATTTCCTCGCCTCAGCAATAACTTGCTCACCTAATGGGTGATTGATCCGATAAGCTTGAGTATGGTGATCGAGTTGTTGAACCTCTCGATTGTCTCCACCAGCTTTTCTTATCAACTGATATTTACCAAAGAAAGAGTCGTTTATTGGCTCATTGATAGAGAAGCTATGCTTCTCATGATCAAAGCAAGCGCTGTCTTTCAACTGCTGGTAGGTTACTGCCCAAAACCATCTGCCTACTTTATCTAAACGTTCTTTCGCTTCATCAAGCTTAATCTTAAGAATGTCATGGATGTCTTCATCAAAATGTTCAAGAAGCTGATCTTGAGTTTTCTGCATTTTTTCATTGATGTCATTTTCAAGCTCTTTTTGTAGCAGCTCAAACGCAATTTCTATTTCATCTGGTGTACGGCAAGATTGATAGATTGTTTGAATCCGCTTTTCAAAATCAACACCGCTTTCTATATTGCCAAGTACGCTATCCGATGCACCAAACACACCATCAAATAGATTAAATTTATCAGTGAGTAGCTCAAGTACCCTTGAATCAGCCTGATTTCGTTGATTCAAAAAGTTCACAACTACCACATCGAACTTTTGTCCGTATCGATGACAACGGCCAATACGCTGCTCTACTCGTTGGGGGTTCCAGGGCAAGTCATAGTTAATCAAAAGAGAACAAAACTGAAGGTTAACACCCTCTGCTGCCGCTTCTGTAGCAATCATGATTTCAGCATGTTCTTTAAAGTGATCTATTAACGCTGACCGCTTATCGATTTGAGCCGAACCCGTCACGCGGGATGAGCCTTGATACTCTTCTCGCCATTGTTGGTAGATTTGAGCAGCTTTAGGTGTATTGTTGGTGCCGCTGAATGTCACCACTTTATCAGCATAACCATTACTTTCTAAAAATTGAGCTAGATACTGCTGAGTTCTCATTGATTCAGTAAAGATGATGACCTTACGAGCCGCACCCATTTCAGCTAACTGTTCAAAGCCCTTATCAAGCCCTTGCAGTAACTCCTTGGACTTTGTATCAATACCAATTAGTTTCGCTTTGGCAATAATAGCTTCAAGCTCAGCAATCTCTGAATCCAGAGCTTTCAGGTTCAACTCTACTTTTCCTGAATCAACCTCAGCTAACTCAGCATCCTCGTATATGTCATCTTCAAGATCGTCATCTGTAATGATTTGTTGAATGATGTCTAAGTCATCTGTTTGTTGCCCATCTTTTTTAAGCTGCTCTAACCTAAATTTCAGAATTTGCAGATTATTGATAACCGCTTTGGTACTAGATGACAGGAGTTTTCTCAGAATCAATCCTGTTAAGTGTCGATGCCTTTTGGGTAATGCATAGCTATCTTCACGTTCTAGCAACAACTGGACACGATCATACAGCTCTTGTTCTTGTTCACTTGGATAGAAAGGAATAGTGATGGCTTTACGTTCGGTGTACTTAATGTATTCAAGTACATTCTTTCGTAGCGTCCGCTTCATAAAGCCAGCCAAACGCTCCTTTAGCTCACCTCTGTCGCTATCAGCTTGCATAAACTGTTTTCGAAAAGCCTTATGATCACCAAAGATATGCTCATCAATGAGAGTGGACATTCCATACAGCTCCATTAGCGAGTTCTGCAATGGTGTCGCAGTTAGCAGTAACTTTTTCCTTCCATCAAGAGCTCGCTTAAGTGCCTGTCCCATTTTGTTGCTTTCTCTATGGGCATTTCTGAGCTTGTGAGCCTCATCGATAACGACCAAATTCCACATTTCAGCCACCAGCTTATCTTCAAGCCTGGCCGCGTAATGATAAGACATGATCACAACTTCTTTATTGTTCAGCGGATTGTAGATGCCTTGTTTTTGAAGTTGGTTAAACGTTTTGGCATCTAGAACACGAGATGGAAGATTGAACTTCTCTAGCAGCTCAGTTGCCCATTGACGGCGCAGCGACGCCGGACAAATGATAAGAAGCTTACGCTTTCTTTCCGCCCAGTATTGGCATAAGACTAAGCCTGCTTCGATTGTTTTACCAAGACCAACTTCATCAGCTAAAACAACACCTTTGGTAAGCGGGTTATCGATAGCAAAAAGAGCCGCATCAATCTGGTGAGGATTTAAATCTACACTTGCATCGAACAGCGATTGAGAAAGGCGGTCTACTCCGTTATTGGCATGGAGTATAGAAAGCTCATGAGCAAAGTATTTGGCATGAAACGGGGTTAGCTGCTCAATCATTTTTTCTGCTCCTCAATCCACGCTTCAAGGTCTTCACGTTTGAAACGCCAAGAGCCACCGACTTTAAAGCCTGGTAGCTTGCCTTCACTAGCTAATCTATATGCTGTTTTCTCTGCCAACTTTAAGTAAGCGGCCACCTCTTTCAAGGTTAAAATTTGGTCTACCATTCAGAGTGTTATCTCATGTTGGTTTTATTCATCAGAATTAATAGTGAGAGAATATGGGAAAATTGGGGAATGGACAATGATCTCAGTCGAGATAAGTATGCTGTTGCGTATTTTTTACACATTACGTGACCACCCACTCAATTTACAGTTTTAATGAATAGGATTAGGCTAAAGGACTTTAAATTCAGTTAACTAGCACCAAGGTAAGGAATACAAACACATTTCAGATGGAGAAATTCCTTTGCCTTACGACAATTCATTAGATCAACAAAAAACCATTACTCAGTGGATAAAAAACGGTACATCCGCAGACGATGCCGAACAGCTATACTCAGATATGGTTAACGACCCTGCTTACTCAGATCCTGATGCTGTAACCTTTGAAGACCCATCTATAAATGACAGATTGAAACGAGCTGAGTCCAACAAGCGATAACGCTATGAGTATAGAGAAGCCCTAAATTCTTCTCCTACTTTTCAATTATTCAATCTAATATATTTCACACACATATCACTCCTATGTATCCACCAGCATAGGAGTTCATAATGCCCACCTCGATTATTCAATTAATTTCAATTGTCCGCTTTCATCCGACACCAGATGCCCAAGCTACTCATACAATCAACGCACCTTAAAGCCTAGCGTGTAGAGCTTCGTCTCTTGCTATCAAACAGAGTGAGAGTGACTTGTTTCAACATCGTTATACCGTCACCTCTATTTTGATCCACTTCGCTAAAGGTGTGCACGATGAGTAAAACCACTCATGTGAGCACTCGCCAACATATGGTGCTCGCGCTTGAACTATACAAGCGCATACCGTATTGGCACAAAGTCACAGCTTCTGAGCTCAAAGCACAGCTTCAGGAAATAGGTATTGATAGAGATATTCGAACGATTCAACGTAACCTTGATGTGTTACTTGAGTATTTTGATATTGACCGAGATACCCGTGATAAACCTTATGGATACCAACGAAAGCAAACTAAATCTCTTGTTGGAGCCAGTACTCAAGAAGCACTACTGTTGTGTCTGGTTGAGTCTCACATACATTATTTAATCCCTTCTCATATATCCCATACTTTCCATAGCTTATTTGAAGACGCCAATTACCACCTGAAATCTCTCGGTCAGAAATCGAAAGAATCTCAATGGCTAAGAAAGGTTGTATTTCAAAATGCTTTCCAGCTAAGCGAAAATGTCAGCTCTGATATTTACGCTAAGATCTGCCAAGGGCTCTATCATAATCGTTGGTTAAGCTTGCATTATTACTCTGAAGGAGAACAACACAGAAAAGATGTCATGCCATTAGGCCTTAAACAACAAGGTAATACATTGATATTGGTGTACAGACAGAAGGGAGATAAAGACGCTACTTTTGTTGATGTCAGCCAAATTCACAAAGTCACATTATCAACCTTCATGTTTGCTTACCCACAAGACTTTGACTTGCAACATTCAGTATCGAAATACACCAATACAGAGCATGAGCGTTATACACTCGAATTCACCATTACTAAACCAGCGGGTGAACATCTCTACCAAACACCACTTTCCAACGACCAACGTATCTCTGAATTCGATACGTATTTACACATCACTGTTACGGTTTCTAATACACCACCGTTAGTGGCGTGGCTAGAAGCACATAAAAACCACATCACCTTTTCAGAACAACAACCTACACCGCCGTCAATTAAAAGTCCCCAGCTTCAAACCACTTCTCTAAATAGCGATAGCGGTCTCACTTAGTACAGCCCCATGCGACACCAGATGCCCAACCTATTGATAACCTGACAACAAGCAGGGATATCACATAGGGTTTGCCGTCTTCCTATGTGATCCACTACGACATAGACGGGGAGAGAAGTTCATGACCATTAAAGCGATTCGACCATTACTTAACAAGCACCGTTGCCTAGCTTCATTCAGCTGTGAATATTGCGGAGGTAGCCACAGTTCAACTTGTGACATTTGCGATATGCCTCCATGCCGATGTGCTTGCTAATACCACACGCTTAATACCCACCATTAGCGGTTTACGAAAGTAAGCCGCTTTTGTTTTCTATGCATTTATCCCTGCAAACCAATCTATTAATAAAAAGGAATTTCCTATGAAAAAGACGTTAGTTTCTGTACTTATTGCTAGTGCAACCCTTGCTGGTTGCGGCGGTGGTGGCTCATCTGAGCCTTCACAACCATCCAACTCTACGTTGTTATCCGGTCGTGCTATTGACGGCTATATCATTGGTGCCACTGTTCATTATGATTTTAATTCAAATGGTGTTGTCGATCCTGATGAACCATCGGCTATCACCGAGGCTGGTGGTGTGTTCACTATTGAAGGTGACATCACAGAAGAGCAGCAAGCCTGTCTTGAATATGTCCCAGTGATCGTAGGTGTGCCTGTCGGAGCTATTGATGAAGACTTAGGGGAAGTAACTCAAGCATATGTACTTAACCTGCCACCAGCGTTCACGTTGCCAGAAGAGGTAGCGAATGGCTCCGTTAACATTACGCCACTCACCACAATGTTGTGGGAGTCAGCGAAACAGACGGTTGAAAGAGAGCAAGGAGCGGCGTATAGCTGTGAATTAGTGAAAGACAATGAACAAGTCCGCAATGCCATAAAAGACGCCATGCGTAACGTAGCGGGTGATTTAGTTTGGCATTTCAATATCTCAGAGGAAGAGCTGTGGAGTGATTACATAGCGGATGGTAACAGTGCGGTATACGATATTGCTGAGCAGCTTATGGCATCCATTCAACTTTCATTTGAAGAGACTTATGAATTGTCGCTTCAGTACCCATATGCACATATCAACGTGGCTCACTATCTTAACGATCCAACGGACTGGCAACGCCAAGATGATGAACAGCTGTGGTACAAATCGGTCTCTATTCGCCAAGGTAGCTTCTGGTCTGAATCCGTCTATGCGGTAGATGATAACTGGCTACCCGAACGTTTGGTTAGAAACTACCTACAAGAAGACAGTATCACTGACTTTGGCACCGTGGGTTATGTGAATGAATACCGTAATATGAGCTCTGATCCAAGCTTTGACGATTACATTTGCAGTAAATCAGAAACCTTACTTTCGAAGATGGCTGACACTGACAACCAATACGGTATGGAGAACAAGTCATCGTTCTATGACTTAAGTGAGTTGGAGTGTAATGAGGTTAGTTTGATTGATACCGCTGATAGCCAAAACATGACTCTTTCGACTGCAAGAGTGAGTGGTATGTACGATGAAGAGGGAAGCCGTTACAAGTGGGATACAGTGCCAAGTGAATACGCGCATTGGTTAGGCTTCAGTGCTGATGTGGAGAACATCGACATTGATGCATTAAATGCTGATATCGCAGCACTACCGCAAACTTATGGTTCCCAAGATTCTGTAGGATCTGACTGGTGGGAGTATACAAAGCGTTATAAAGAAGGTGATAGTAACGTATCTGAACACCGAACTAATGCGGCGACTGAAATGCCCAATGGCGATATGGTAATGCACTATCGATTTGTTTCTTATCCTAATGGGACGTTCAAATATGAGTGTGACAGTGGTGATGGGTGGTATGATTGTACGAAGTAGCCTTGCTTAAACTTGCGGCATAGAAGGGAGCAATCGCTCCCTTCTTATGTATGTGCTAGAAAGTGCAGAGTTACGTTAGATACCCAAGCTCGTAGCACGGACATAAACGTGGTAGGACAGTTGATTGACCTGACCCCCTCTTTCTAACCCAATCAAAACTTAATACGGTACGCATTCATTACGCCGAACCTAAGCCTCTTTGATCTACGCTAAGACCAAGAGTCTTTGGGCTATTCAGTTGCTTCTGGGTCATGCTAAGCTCGAAAGCACGATTGAATACCTTGGTGTTGAGATTGAAGATGCGCGGAGGATTTCAGAGAGTTGTGAAACATGAGGGAAAACTCATTGTATTTATATAAATTTCAGAGAGTTGACAAATACTCTATAGCTAACCTGTTGAGCAATTCTCTTTATTTTTCGCCTTCCGCTAACTTGAATGATCCTACAGAGTCAATATTCAAATTAGAATTACCAGATGAAGACGATAAATACTGTCCAGATTTGGCTTCTTTCGAAAAAACAGCAATTTTATCCATGGCTTCTGATGAAACAAATGCCTATGAATTGGCTAGCTCACTCTTCCATTGGTCTTATTACGCTGATGGGCTGAAAGGATTCTGTATGATTTTTGATAAGCAAATACTTATTGATAGCTTTGAAGAAAAGACCGTATATCACGATTCCGTCAGTTATCAGCACACCCCCAACATTCTCGTTGGGGATAGTTTAATAACTGAAGAGTGGGGATTGGAAGAAGTTCCCGGTAAAAACTTCAAACGTGACAATTTTAAAAGGTTAATTACCTCTGCTTACATGAATAAACCTGACTGCTTCTCAAATGAAAAAGAATATCGATTCATCAAAACTGGAGATGGCGAATTAAACTACAATCAAGTAAATGCTCTTCGAAAAGTGATTATTGGTTCTAAGATTTCGGAGCATGACCGGAAGCTATTGGAGAGTGTCATCAGGTTGACTGGTCAAGATTCAAAAATCCAATACGCTAACATCCGAAAAAACCGCTACCAAATTTTCATTGAGAATGAGTTGGTTATTTAGATAAATTGGAGCTTTACCTAAGATAAATCAAAGCCCACTTTCAAACAGATTAAACTCACACATAAAATGGGTAGTGTTGATGTAAGCGAGCTCGCATGCCATTCCATATATTGAATATCGTATAGCCTACAGGGGGCATTAATCCATGTTTAGCTCATTATTAACGTTTGATATTCAGAATTCAGCACCTTTAAAGCCTCTCCTATCCCTGAAAAGTCGACAGAACTACTTTCCAGTTGATATTTGCCTCCTGATTTCTGTTTTATAGGGGATGAGGTTACTTCAAACCTAACAATAGAGCCTTCCATTTCTAACAGATTACTCTCTGTTAATGATGTATATAACTTGTTGTTAAAAAAGAACTTTATTGATCCTCTAAATTGGTTCTGCCCATAAAAGCTTGCATAAAGTTCTGGGGTTGAAATTACCCTATGAGCATAAACACCTAAGCCACCAAAACACCAAACTAACCCTGATGGCTTTGGTGGAGTTGTTACATCAATAGCTGATTTAGTTAACATTAAGCTAATTGAATCTCCATTCACGGTTTTCCATAAATACCAGCCATTGTGCTTATAAAGAAGTTGCGTGAAAAAACCTAAGCTAAACTCCTCTCTAAAACCAACATCATAGTCTTTGAGGGAAGAGTTAAAAATGTCAGAGAACCAACCCATTATCATGTTTCCTTTTTAAGTGATGGAACATCGCCTTAGCTAATGACTCAACGAAACCGAATGTTTACATGCCAGCTAAAAACTCATTAGATTATTCAATATTTACTTCATTAAAATCGAGGGTATAGTAGTCAGGATTTAGAGATGTCGTCCAGTGCTCAAAAAAACGAGATGGGTATAACTCCCTGTATCCAGTTAATTGTTCAATATACTTCGAATTATAACCATATGTTATTGATTTTAAAGAACCCTTGCTAATTTTGAATAGATAAAGTACATCACGGAATTTTGCAAAATCTTCGAGACATTCCCCCATGCATATTCTATCAGTGTTATCAGTAATACTATCTAGGTAAAAATAGTGTCTACCATCCTGTTGTTTATAACAATTTAATTCTTGTGCTACTGTCAAAAAATGGTCTACGTTTCGATGAGAAGCTAGTGCCTCATCTGTAACTATTACCTTATCGGCTTGGGCTAACCTTAAAATAGACCTATGTTCTTTTTCGTAAATCCATTCATCACTCTTTCTTTGGAAAATTTCGAAAAGAAGTTGATCTTCATGAAAATTTGAATAGTCAACGTCGAAACTGTCTATTCGATATCGGGGTTGCTTCCGATAATTTATAGGTTCGAAAAAGCCATTAAATGGAGATGGAAAAAATGTGTAAGACTCATAAGTGAACAAGTTATCGAAAAAATCGAATAATTTTTCGTCATGTGCCGACTTCACCATGAATCCCAGAACACATCCTTTATGTTCATTCGCATAATGTGACCACATCAATAAGTTTTCTTTAGATTCGGTAAGGCAAATTACTCCAATCTTATTTTTATTGTTATTTAAGTATTCACATAGGTCAGTTTCTATCCCATGGGCATAATTTAACTCTATCGCAAGCTTAGTCAGTCCGTTCTCACAATAATTTGCTTCAAATGGATCATTTAACGCTGACAACTGAGTTGCTCGGATATATCCATCTTTCAGTATAAAATCAGGATTATCTACATATTTATACAATGTTTTCATGATTCATAGTTCGGCAAGAGATCTGTATATCAAAGTATACTTGCGGAATGGCTTAGTCACTATGTTGCCTAGTGAGGAAACAGCAACCGCTTGTCTAGGCAGTCCAGTCAAATGGTCGGCGATAACTGACAAAAGTGAACCTATTACGTACCGTGCATAATAGATTTATAACTCAACTACCGAGAAATCCCTATTTCTAGTTATAAGCAATGTGCATGTTTTGCACATTAGCTAGGTCAATGGCCAAAGCGAAACGTTCTGAAACGTTTAGGGGCATAAACGATTTAGATCCAAAGCCCTAAATCGTATAGAGCAGATTAGAAAAAAGTATCTTGAAAACTTAAACGCTTGTCATGTAGCTATCTAACAGCAATAAAAATTTCCACTTCATGAGCGCTTTTATAGTATTCAAAGTCTGTTGTGTATGCCCGTTGATATAGGCAGTATTCAGAATTAAAGTAAGTCCAAACTTCACCCCAAAGATCTATAACTGCTTGTGGCATTTCACCACTTGCTGAAAAAGTTACGTATTTGCCAGAGGTAACATTTATTTTTACTGAGTCTGGTAATATTTCTGGTGATAACGTATCCGAACAAGCGATAACGTCAAAAGCCCCCCTAAAATCAGACTCATAATTTGTATAAATGCCAAAAACTTTTGATTTTTCATTCAATTTTGGAGCTGCATTTGTGTAAAACTTTGCCCAAAGTTCTCCAATTTTTGCAGTCGATGGATTTACTTCATCCGCATTAGTTGTACGAATGACAAAACCCGTAGCCTCAAGACCGTTTACGTCACTGATATTCATTGTTACTCCTTATTATGTAAGGTCCAATAAAGATATGTGGCTCACAAAACCGATCGATTCTGCCGTATGCCATCTTAATTACTAAAACTAACTCATCCTAACAAGAGCAACAATGCCTGTATATAAAAACAGGGTTAGTAAGTGTTATTGTGCGAGTGAAAAGCATAATAATACTTATTGGAGAACGAATTGTTGTCTAATAATGGGAATGTGAATTCATTAACTAAATCCGATTAACTTTAGTAGAGCAAAAGCTAATGAACAGGCTATGAATGATTAAAAGATCTACCAAAGAATGGGGCATTTTCGTGTTTCATACCCTGTCTGCATGCCTCTGGACAAAAATCATTTAGCGCAGAGAGTTACAGGAACAGTGAATAAATAATATAAACTAATGGATACTTGGCTAATTTGGGGTGAGGGTTACAAACACGTCCATCGCCTGACCTTCCATAACTAAAAGAAACCCTAGTCGATACTAAATACACTAACAGCCAATTCGACATTGAACCACATACAAAAAACCTATCTTGTCCACCTGTTTCTTCTAATTAGAGGTGTACTTTAACCACCTCTAATTAGGGAACCAAATTCACTACTCCAACACAGTTTTTGGAATATTAATAATCTCTCCCTCGTCAAACCATCCTTGCTGGAGCGCTGTTCTAGCTATTTCCGTAGGGTTATCCGTGTAAGCAATAATTGCTAGGCTCTCTTCTGCTCGGCTACAAGTTACATAAAAGAGTCTTTTGGTGCGGTCGATACCCGTGTCTCTGCCGTCTTGTTGATTCCGGAGATCACTTGATGTAAGAGGCTTAGCTCCAAAAAGCTTGTCATAACTGAATGTAGTACCACGAGCCTCTTTATCATCTAGAATGATCATAACACGAGGAAATTCAAGCCCCTTTATCCCTTGATGTGTACCGAACTCTGATTCGTCGGAAATGTACTGGACATATTCTTTTAATTCACTGAACTTCGCTTTAAGTGCGTTATCCCAGGCTTCAATCGTTGGATTAAGGTCATTCTCGGCATCAGACTCTTGATACTCCTTTTCCTCTTTTCTAGCTGCGATCACCGCTAAAGTCTCTGGTAAAGGGAAAAGTCCGCTACGATGAACTTCTTTAAGTATATTATGTAGGGAGGGATCAGAAGCCTCATCCCACAAAGCATAGAGAGAATCAACAGCCTGCTTGGCTTTAGCTAATTCTTCTCGAGGACTATTACTTACTTGTAGGAGTTCAGGAGAAATAAGTGGTGAATATTTGTTTACGATTCGACTAATAGCAAATTGATTCCCTGTCTCCAAACTATTGAACAGTGGTAAAACTCGCTCTGAAAACAGAGTAATACAGGCATGTGTACCATCAAGCAAACTCGTCTTTAACTTTTCAACTTTATACAGTGGATCAAAGAAACTTGAAAAACCTCCACGAACCGCAGCCATATGGTGCTCTAAAGTAAGCGTTTTTCTATCCTCTATCCACCGTTTGTCTTCAGTAATTTTTGCCATTTCTTGGCAAACCGAGTACTCAAATTCAGCCTTATTAGTTTCTACTTGAGAATCTGCGATAAAAAGGCGAACAAAACCTTCTTTATCTTTAACTGGCAGTTGAACGTTTTGGTCAACATCCTCACGGATCTTATTGATAAGCCTAACAACCCGTCGCGGACAGCGGTAGTTGTACTCTTTTTTGGGTTTCAACCAGTCATCAGGTAAGTCTTGATCTAAATGCTCTTTACCCTCAAAGTAGATCCGTTGCATGACGTCACCAAATAGCCCCATTGAAAACTGCTCTTTATGAGACGCTTGAACAACAAATAGGGCTTCAATCAGATCTTTCTTGGTGTCCTGACTCTCGTCCACGAGCAGCACTGGAAACTTGCGAATAAGGATTCGTTGCAAAAGAGGTTTGCTTATCAGGAGTTCGACAGCAATACCTATTACATCAGTATGGTTTAGAGAGTCTCTGCCCGCATTTTCCCTATTGGGGTTATATGAAAACCTCTTAACTCTATCAAGCGAGTCAAGCCGCTTTTGTTTTGTTGCGATCTGCCGAGGCCTGTCTTCTGCCGCCTTTGTTCCTGCACGCCCTCTACGCTGAGCATCTTCAAGTTTTTCAATATCGGCTTGAAGACTAACTCTGAGTATTTCTCTGATGTCGTTTGGGTGGGGTTTTATAAGTTCCCAAACAAAACTGTGAATTGTTGAAACGCTGAAGCTTGGATCAAACTCCAAACGACGCTTGATTTCGTCACATGCTGCGTTGGTGTAAGTAATGATAGCGACTTGCTGAGCATTCGCTCGTAAGCGATGTACGTTGTGTTCACGAAATCGCTTGAGTACTTCAACCAATGAGCGAGTTTTTCCTGAACCTGCACCAGCAAATAGAAAAAAACTCTTGGGTGCGTCAAGGTTAAGACAACTATAGATATCATCATCAATAGAAGCAGAGGTGGTAACGTCTGTCATGGATTAGCCTCCAGACTCGATGTAGGTTGAACCAACTCGTCTAGGTTTGTTTTAAGCCATGATAACCCCTCATGTATATAATGCGGCGTTCGAAAAATACTTGGATCCGTTGAATAGAGTAAATCTAGCGCCATCTCTGCTTTTTTTGCACTCCTATCCAACGCATTAAACATTTCTTCACAGGTTTCATCAAGGGTTACTTTCTGAGTAGCATCAGCCATTTTCTTAGTGAGACCTGTTACTTGGGTTATACATTTGAACGTCGGGAGGTTGGCTAATACCAAGGCATCCTCGAAAGTGTAAGGAATAGCAGACTTAAATCCGGTTAGCCCTTTGCTGTCTGACGGGAGAGTAACCATAATTTTTGAGGGGTAAGCAACTCGAACCTTTCCACATTGAGAAATTTTCTGGTCTGAAGAAATTCCTATTACTTCATCCAAATCAGTTTTACCGGGAACCCAAGTCTTTAGCGTGTCATTTCCGGTTAGTTGATTTTTTCCTGTTTGTGGCCTTGTTTTTTTTGCCCTAAACTTGGGATTACCCTCAGCATCTTTTTCTCCAGTTTCTTTCTTTTCCAGAGAATCTAAATCAGTAATGATAAGCGTTGGTATGCCCAAGGCTTCAATTAACGGACGCAATCGGTGTGCATGACTGCCGCCAATTTCTAGGAGTGAGATATAGCTTCTATCCAGTTCGGGATAGTGATGTCTTATAAAGTGAGGTACCAGCATTCGCTCCGCAGGCCCCTCTATCAGGATTGCTGCATCTGCAAAAAAGAGGTCGCAGTGTGTTGATCTAAGGTAACGTGTTGCGAACTGCGCAGTTTCGATTCTTTTTTGTTCTTCAGGATCTTGCCCTTTGGGACGACGTTTGGACTCTAATCCGAATACCGCCGACATATTTACAACATAGGCACACGGGACTTCCTGAACAGCTGAAACTTGTTTTCTGCGGAAATAGCGTAAGCCAGTGAAGTCCACTTCGTGAGTAATATGGCTTGAGTGCGTGCTTACAAGCATCTGAGTAGAGAACTGCTTCATGTTCCCAAGGTCTGAGTGAGCTCTTAGAACGCTATATGCCTTCTTGATGAAGACCTGTTGCACTTGTGCGTGCAAGTGAGCTTCAGGCTCTTCAATTAGCATTAGGTGAAGAGGCTCTATGGGCTTGTTGCTGTTTTCTTCACGCTTTCCTGCCTTACCTACTCGCATCCATTCATCACGGAAGCGGATGAGATTAAAAATCATTGAAATAAGGTTTTGGTAGCCGAGTCCATTATATTTTTCCGGCAAGCAAAATCCGGCTGCCAAGGAAGTTTCAGTACGCAAAACGTTGAACTGAACTGCTGAGTCATGATTCAACCCTTCTAGAGGATTTACTTTGCTTGAAAGCAGAATTTGGGGATCACTGAAACCAGGGTAGTTAAGACCTTCCAGTTCTCCAATTGCGTTGCTGAAACTGCTCTTCAACTTTTGATCAAATGCGGCTCTAGCTGCCTCCATCGCTTCTAGAGCATCTAGGTCGCTTGCTTCAGGTAACTCATTTGGATTGAGGTGCTTGTCAAAATAACTCCTCAATTGAGCGGATAGACGTCGATCACTGTTTGCTGTTCCTTCACCTGAGTTAGGATCAGAAAAACCACGTTGTGCATTGATAATGTCAATTTTAAACAAACCATCAAACGGGTCGCTATCCATTGCCTCCATATACTCGGTGATGGGTTGCGATGGTGTATTATTGGCCAACTCAGGATCCAATACATAAGCATTGATTGTGAAGTAACTATGAAGTTTTCGATCCAAAAAATCCCGCATTGATCTTGGCCATAATGCTAGAGATAACGAACTGTTATTGCCACTTCCCGTTTGACGAGATGCCATAGTAGTTTGCGCTGCCGAGTGAGCAGACGCATAGGCTTTATATAATTCTTCTGTGTCCTTTGGCTCTAAAATCAACCGAGCACCGAGTAAGCCTCCGTCCCAATCTAGCGTTGGCAGCAAGTGTCTGACATAATGGATTTTTGACTCATCAACTTCTAACCAAACATCAATAGAAGGTAGTTGTTCGCGCCAAATGTCTAAGGCAAAATCCGGCTGTTGGTCCTCGCCGATACGAAGCCAATCAGAGCCGATTTTTTCTATGCCTGCCCAATTTGAAAGGGTAATGTCTGTAGTAGATAGCTCTTTTCGCTTTCCTTTTTTTAAAAACATGATCAGCGCATCCATTGCTGAGGTTTTACCGCTGTTATTCGCGCCAACAAAAATTGTACTAGTTTCAGCAAGTTCTATACGGCAGCTCTTTAACTTTCGAAAGTTTTGGATGTCTATATGGACAATTTTCATTGATATGTTCCCAACCTCACTTTGGTTTCACCTCGTTTTCGTGGCTCTTTACTATTGATTTTTATTGTTGCGGGTTTATTTGCTTGAAATAAGATTGAATACCTACCAATGCAGTAGAGTTTCTCTTCTACTCTCCATTCCTGACGCGCAACACACCATCACTGTCTAATATTATCAGTGCAATATACTACAAAACGCATAAGGCGGTACTTGATTTTGGTCGCATAAGAGAACTAGTGATTGAGGTCCAGACAATCGGTAAGGGATAGCTTTTTTGAGTGAATGATTAGAGATTAGATGATTAGTTTTTATAAGGTAAAATTCACAGTATTCACACGTAGTGAAAAACTGGCTAAACACACAATGGGGCACTTCTGAGTTATGAAGTACCACTATGACGGTTCTGGACAATTCCTTGTTAGAGCCAAAACCTAGTTTTGGCTCTTCAGATTAGTTTGTTTAACAAATATGAGCCTGTCCATCATCACTGAGAAAGAGATAATCCGTTATTTCTATTGCGTATCGACAACTAAGAGCGCCTGTTCCATAAAGTTAATCCGACCCACTGGCATTCCGAACTTTTTGTACTTATAACGGAAGTAAGCAGACATGCGATCTTCATGCGTTGAAATAATAATCTGACGGTTTGCAAACTCAGTACGCAACAATTCAATGAAACCCGCCACATTAATTTCGTCTAATGTCTGTACCGGGTCATCGATCAGCAATAAACTGTGTTTCGCATACCGTTGATTAAGCGCTAACGTAAAAGACAGAACTAAAGCGGAAAGTTGACCAGAACTCATGGAAAACACGACATCATGGTCTCGCCCTGGCGTTTCATGGAAGGCAATTGAATTCCCATTGTTCTCAATGAAGATCCCTAACCCTTGTTGATAACTTTGCATCAGTCGACCTGAATAAATGTGAAACAAGATTTCGATCTCTTTCACAATTGATTCTAGATAGCGTTTTTTTTCGTTTTCGTATATTTCCTTGAGCTTTTTCAAGTGCCCTCTGACCTTACTAGCATTTTTTACCTGTTGGTCAGCGTCCTTATACGCCTGCTCACAAGTCGTTGCATATATTGAAGACGCAAGAGACTGTTGCTGTCGCATGTAGTTAATTTTCATCTCGATCTGCTTAAGCGTTACTTGCCTTACCGCCGACGAATCGTTGTTAAATACTACCCTATATAATTGGTCAAAGTCGTTATAAAGACAGCTGTCATCTACTGGTTTAAACTTAGAACGTACTCGCTTATCCAACTCAGACAATTGTAATTCAGCATTCTGATCAAAGCTCTCAACTAGCAGATCCTGAAATTCAATTCCAGCCACCTCCAACTGCTGGCTGTAATTCTGCAACCAATGGAGTTGCTCTTGACTCAGCGCAACAAGCTTACGTTTGAAAGCAACCTTATCTTGCTGTTGTTGCAGATAAATAACCAGTGCTTGCTCAATTGGTAACTGGTATGTCTTCTTAAATTCGGCTAACTGCCCAGTCAATTGACTGTTTTGCTGTTCAGCCAATAGCTGTAGTGTTTCTCCCTGTTTCTCGATCCCATTAAGCAGTGATTCAACTGAGTCCCAGCTATGACCACATATAGGACAAACTTCTGTAGGTTCTCCATGTAATTGGTGCTGTGTAAAAGCTTTCACCAACTGCTCACGCATCGACACTAGAACAGCTAAGCTCTCATCCAGTTTGTCAATCGAGGTAATATGCTGTTTTAGTAGTACGACCTGACGACCGAATTCGCTCGGCGTAATATTATCTGGGAGTAGATCCGTTAGGACATGAGGAAGAGTAAGCTGATCATGTTTGACAGCCTTCACTATATCCTTAAACGCATCAGTTATCTGTATAGCGGCGTCATATCGCTGTAATTCTAGCGCCCACGTCTGTTGTTGAGGGATACGATGCATAAACATAAGCATCCGCTGTTGTAACTCTCTCTGCGGCAGGAGCCTTTTTTTAAGTTCCTGATTATAAATATGATTTTCATAATGGGCAAAATTCTTAACAAATCTCCCTAGACGGAACAACTCGCCATCCGTTGATAGCCATTGCTCAAACTGTTGAACTTCACACTCTAAAACTTCCCGATCCCAGGGTTGATCTGTAGCATTGATTAATCGTTTGTAATCAATAGGTCCACCATCCGGTAACAGCTGCTGTTTGGCAGTTTCCCATTTAGCTTTTAGTGCTTTAACCTCCTGCTTTTTTTGCGCGCCACATAACTTACCGATTTTGCTAAATGACAGGTTGATAGTATTGATTTTCTGTTGGATTTCCCCAATTTCAAACAGGTGAGCGATTTGTAGCTGGCGATCTTTTTCTTTCTGTTTCAATAACCGAGTATTTTCTTCCTGCTCCACATAATGGAACAATTCAAAGTCTCGTTTATACTCCTCTCCTTGTAACTCAGAAAGATACCCCTCCTCATCGGAAACTGGCGAATTGCGCTCAGCTTCCAGAGCCGCTAATTCATATAAAGGTAACTTTAATTCCTTCAGTCCCTTATGCTTATCTAGTTCAGTCTTACAAGCCGCCCGTTCAAGGAACTTGGTTTGTTCGTCTATTACCACCTCGGCACGTATGGATAACCAAGCTCCCGCTTTTGCTTTATTAAATAGCCATGGGCATCCTAGTTTCTGGCTGCGCCCATCCACCGTAAGTTCTTCTAGCTCGACGTAACGCCGAATTGTCCCAGTAAATAGCAACTCTAAAGCATCAAAAAACGATGACTTGCCAAAGCCATTGGGACCATCGAGAACAATTAGGCGATCGTTATCAATGACTATTTCACGACGTTCAAAAAGTTTGAAGTTCTGGATTACCAGACGTTTAACAGTCAAGTTCATAGTCATCCTTGCCTAATTCTGAAGTCATAAGTGCCAATAAATTTTCTGGGGGGATTTCCTGTAAGGGATTTTGGTCAGCTATATTCCAGAGAGCCAATTCAGTCGCCCTCAAAATCTCAGCATTGGGCGACTTCAAGACTTTTTCCTGGATATTCTGTTCAAGGTTGGTCAGATCCGCTTTACTTGAGCCTTGAATCGTAAGTGCTGATACCTTTATCGCCAACCTGTACAGCAAACTTTGCCAACCTCCCTGATTGTACTGCGCTTTGTATGCGGTAAATGTCTGAGTATTAGTCAGAACATTGCGAAACACTGACTCCAGCCCATTCTGTTCAACTATCAGCTGTAAAGCTTCCAGTTCATCAGACGTATAAGGTAAAACATGCTTTTTAAAGAAGTAACTATCCTCTTCTGCGTAATGTACCATTTTGCTGGTTTTCTCATTCAAACTTTCGGTCTGCCATACAATCAACAAGTTAATATTTTTCTCAAGTGCAGGGTCTACCGTCGTTTTCTTGCAGTCGCTCAGCCAATTTGCCTGAAGCTCAGGAGAAAGCTCTGGTTCACCATGAACCACTAGCCAGTAACCCGTTTTATCCGGCTCGCTGTATTCATACAACTCCAATTTAGGTAAAGCTTTTCGCTCCATACCCTGCAATTCGAACAACTTTTCAATCAACTTCTGCATCTTTTAGGCTCTCAGGTACATTATTCAAAGAAACTAGCCCCACCTGTTGAAAACTGCCGATACTAGTTCCTATAATCGTTTCTTCTTCCGTGGCATCCACACCAATTTTCACACAAGTGATGGATGGCATATCTATAGCACTGGTAATCAACGCCCCACACTCAAATAAGCATTCAACATCTTCCTCAAGTGCCTGTTGCAAAATATCATGGCAGACCACGTCCTGATGTTCTGCTGCGGTATGAATCCCTGTTGGATAATAGAATCGACCGTCAACTTGCCATGCGAAATGCACCCTTTCACTATCTGGTTTCTGCGCTTTAACCAACTTATGGAAAATCGTAAACAGCCCCTGCCTCATAGAGTCACGGTCAAGCGTTTGGTCCTTAAAATCACTTAGTGTGGTAAATCGTCCTTTTCGATGTGGCATCGTTGCGCGAAGGAAAGCCTTCATACCTTGACTATCCAAGTCGGTAATCGTTGCTATGCAGTCATCTAACTTGGCGTATGCTGCTTGTGGTATCGTATCGTGCTGTTCGCAGAATTCTTGATAGTAAGCTCCAATATCAATTTTCAAGCGGCTAAGGAAATACTCTTCATTGTTAAATCGCTCATAATCGTCAGCTTCAAGAATTTCATAGATATCCGAAAACTCGATAAACTCATTAGCTGCAATTGCTGTCTGGTTCCGATTTGATTGGTGTATTTGGTGATGTACCATGACAACTTTAGTGTTCACTATCGCTTCGAGGATCTCTCGGATTGAAGTGCAAATTATTGCTTTCCAAGGAAACAAACAATCTACAACTGATATCATTTCCCTGATCTGAGCTTCAATATACCTATCAACTTCATCGAGTGGACAATAAAGCTTGGTATGCTCCTCATTTGCTCCTGGTTGTAGTGGATAGGGATACAATTCTACAGGTTGGTATTCCTGTTCGAATGATTCTGGTAGATCAATAATGTCACGAGCAACATGAAAATATGCCGTTTGGATACCCCGTTCTGTGGCATTTTCCTTTTGGCTATTAATGCCTGCGCGATAGCCAGAGAACAACGTAGCCTTGTAAGCTTTGACTTGGTGCAATGATAAGCACTGGTTTGCTCGGAAAATCGCAAAATCATCCTGACTTTCCAACTGTAGTTTAAGATCGCGATTCGCCTCATAGTCATTCGTCATTAACCGAAGACAATGATACAGAGCGAGCTTTCCCTGATATACAAACCCACTCCATGTTGAAATCGCTGTATGAGGATCGCTCTGGCGGTTTTGAGTCATATAATTTCCTGTCACCTAAAATCAGGCTCACCCACAAAGTACTCACGAGGTTTCGTAACACTTTCGGAAAGTAACTAACGAGCAATTATCTAATATAATTAATAAAGTATACCACCAAGCATATAAAATCGGACTTGAATTAGGTCAAAGTGGCTGGCTAATTAATTATGAAAGGAGCAGGTTCCAAATTTGGACATGGCCTGAATAGCAGGCATTTTGCCATAAAAAAGGTAATCTATTTAAAGTTGAGCACTAACACGAAAAGGGGCATAAAGGTTTTAGAGTAATGGCACTAAAGCGTTCTTGTCCCTGAACGAGCCTTGATTCCGCATGACGTAACGCATCTGAACAAAAAGCTTGTTACAGAGACAAACGGCATAGTAGGAAGCCATAACAGCCTCCTTCTATTATTCTCTTACTCTGCACTATCGCGCTCACCAATCCTTTCCAATATCCAATCTGTTACCTCTTCTTCTACCCACCCTACCGAACGACAACCTAGTGACACTGCTTTTGGAAACTGCCCTTCGCTCATGTACTTGTAGATAGTAGAACGTGCAAGGCTGGTTAAAGTCATTACTTCTTTTAGTTTTATTAATCTCATGATGAATTCCGGTTAGTTCAACTCATGAGATAACGAGAATGTGCATTTAATTACTCCACTGCGTAAATCACCACACTCCAACTTTTTTCAACCACACATTACCTTTCTGAAGCCAGTTAATCGCTAGCTTCCATCTATGCACATTTCTTGAACCAAACTAAACAGGAGGCACTTATGCCGTTTGTTTTCATTGCTGGCTTTATCGTTGGCGCAGGTTTGTACCACATCAACAAGGAGGCGAATGGTGAATACCCACCTACCCACTAAGACGCTAATCGAATTGTTCATCTATGGCGTGGTGAGTGGTTACAACTGGGCCAAACAACAAGATAAACAACGACCATAACTTAAAGCGGCCCAGCGTAGTTGGGCTGCTTCTATGGGGAAGGATTCCATTATTTTTTAGCCACATATTACTTGGATGCACATACCTTTAACGCACAAGAAGGAAAGTACATGCATTCAAATCATTACACGCCAAACGAACCTACAGAGCTTCGTCAAATCCTAGAGACCGCAGCGACTATGCTCGCAGCTAAGTATGCCCGTTCAGGTTCATTCACCAGTCCAGAAAACACTAAGCAATATCTACAGATGAAACTGGCGCATTACGACAGAGAAGTGTTTGCCGTGATGTTTCTTGATAACCAAAACCAATTGATTGAGTACAAAGAGATGTTCTTTGGCACTATCGATGCCGCTAGCGTTTATCCAAGGGAGGTCGTTAAAGAAGGATTATTGCTGAACTCGGCGGCGGTGATCTTTGGTCACAATCACCCTTCCGGTTTACCGGAGCCATCACAAGCTGATCGCAGGATCACTCAACGTATTTCTGATGCCTTGGCCTTGATTGATATTCGAGTATTAGATCATGTCGTCGTAGGTGAGCAATGCGTATCTTTTGCTGAGCGAGGTTTATTATGAATCAAACCATGCCGCATCGATTACTAGTGCAATATCTCAATGCACTTGTTGGGCAATTAGACATTCCCACCTTTGCCACACGTATCGCCCTTAACTTTCGAGTATCGAGCTACTACCAAGATCGTAGTGGTTTTCATCCTGTAGAAATCCAAATCAATAGAGCGACAAATCAATCAAACGGTAGTCATTGGTGCATCGTCTTTGTGACTAGCTTTGCTTATCCAGACGAACAAACCGAAAAGATGGAGGTCGAGCTTTACTTCAATTTTCTGCGTGGATGGTTCTATCAACCAGACATTGAACGTTGCGAGCTCCACCAGCCACAAGTAACCAGTCTATATCAAAGTTATGAACGGTCTTTCCTCAAGCAAATTCAACAAGGCTCCTTTGACGGTATACAAGCAACACTGGTCAATATCGACATACCCACTAAATCATCTATCGCATAACCACTAACCAAGGAGGCATACCATGCCAGCCGCCACCAAAATTCAAACGATGCAGTTTCACCCTTGTGTGCTGCCCATCTCTACTCGCTTTTACAAGGCCATCACTAAACAAGTACAGCAAAGCAATTGGGAGAACGACTCTGATTTATTCACCATTAACTTTCGAGACACGAGTTATAGCGCCGAAGCTGGTGGATATCATCCAGTAGAAATCATGATTCGCAATGAAGGTGATAAGTGGCAACTCTGTTACATCACCGACTTTGCCTATTCTGGTGGTGTCTATCCAGAATTAGCCATTGAGCTTGATTTCAATATTGAGAGCAACATATTCAGGCAGATGTTTTTGGCCCCGTGCGCTTTAGCACATCGAGAAGTGAAATCTTTCTATCGAACGTGGGAAAGTAACTTCTTGGAGTATTTATCTGACGGTGTGTTTGACCAAATCAAAGTCACCAAGAACTGAAAAGCATCCAAGTTCCCATTTTAGCAATTTGGGAACTTGCCAACCCTTATGGAACAAGGCTTTTCGTTTCTGACTTGCTTTGAAGTTCCTCTAATCATCATTTTCATCGAAAAAAGGAAGCTGCGTTATGGCAGAAGTTCAAGCGGTGAAAAACCGTGACACTATCCAGCTCATCGGCCACTTACTAGAAATACGGCATAGTAAGCAAATGTCAGACATCTGGAATGTAGGTATTAATCTCGCTTTACGGATTTCTGATTTACTGGCGATTAAGTTCAGCGATATTGAAGAAGACCGTCTAACCATCCGTGAGTCTAAAACGGGCAAAGTGGCGCAGATAGCACTAAACCCAAGAAGCTTAGAAATCATCCACCGCATTAAAAAGGAGAACCCCCATCACATCTACCTATTCCAATCTTACCGAAATCAGCAAGCAATAAACAAAGCTGCCAATCCATTGAGTCGTCGGGCTGTTAGTCAAGCGTTTTCATCGATTGGTGAAGAGATTAGTTTTCCGTTGGGAACTCACTCAATGCGAAAGACCAGAGGCTACCACCTTTACAAAAGCACCAAAGATATTGCGCGGGTGATGCGAATGCTTCGCCATAGTTCAGAAGGTGTTACGCTGCGCTACATTGGCGTGACACAAGATGATATTGATAATGACTTTAGGGAATTAGTATTATGAACAACGATATGAATAATATTAAACAATTACCTACTTCGAGTCGCCTGATGCGATTAAAAGAGGTAATTCAGGTTACAGGTATATCACGCTCATCACTTTACAAATACCTCAACGAAGGTCAATTTCCGCCCCCCGTATCATTAGGCGCTCGCTCTATTGCTTGGGTAGATCATGAAATTCAAGCATGGATAACAACTAAAATGAATCACAGAAAAAAATAGAGCAATACAAACTTGATAGATTAACTTTACAAAGAGGTTATTTGATACCTCTTTTTTTGCACTGACTCATATATATACCATAAATACTCTACAGAAAGTTAACTCTTACTCGTCCCGTAAAAACGCACCCTAGCATTACCACCATAAGGCTTTGTTTTTAACTTCGCCAAATAACTTAACCTAAACATTACAGCATAAAATGTGTCATAAAATGAGGGAGAACTCTTATTTAATTCATATGTTGGATTTTTTTTGGGAATATTAACCAACCCCTTCACATCATTCACTGAACATTTCATTGCACTCGCCCAAGCCTCTGAAATACGATTGATGGTATTATTTCTAGTACTACCAATCTTTCCAAACTTCCAATACACATTGAAATTTAAAGCTAGAGCGACATGGTAATGCCAGCCTTCGTTACCACTCAACTCTTTCACCCATACGTAGTTTATATTGCAATTAACTTTACGATTCTTATTTTTACTTTTCCTTCTTAAGTCATATTGAATTTTGAAACGAAGAGAATCAAAAAACTTCGATATTATCTCAGTAGGTCCTGAGTAACCTGTAGGAAACTTCAGCTCAAAGCGCATAACAAGAAGACGGTTATGATCAGACAAAGATTTAGCCATCATTAGTTCATTCGCCATTAATATTCTTTGTATTAATGGACCATGTTTACGTATAACACGATATCCATTGAATACTCCTGTATTAATTAAATTCATTTCAACTCAATACCTCTTATTTAAAATAAGTAATAACAATATCCACTTCACTTCATTCTTAAGGAATGAATAACAAATAACTCTTAATAATTACAATCTATATATATTACTATAACCGACAAAATATCGACCTCAACTAACAGCTAAACTAGGGAATAGATAGATACCTCTTTATTATTTTTAGGTTTAACCCTGTTGTTTGTCCTAACTTATTACTCTGGACTTATGCATAAACTACGCTACCTGTATTTCTATATTTTTCACTTATTAACCCGGCATTATTACGTTGATAATTAATCAAGATAATATAAATCAAATATAAGATTTCAATCCCAAATCAAGAATAAGTTTAGCTTCATCACGTTGATAGTTAGGAAAGAGATCGACGACCCTTGTCTTTGGTTTAATAATGATTTCACTTAATATATAATTGGGTTTTAGGTATTCTAATGCTTGTTCTAGGTTTTTTTTGTTTCTTGTCCCATATGGCCCAAATTGAAAAATATCATTTCGCTTAATATATCTAATACCTGAATTTGAAAGCGTTAGAAACCATTGCATTAAATTATCGGCATCTACTGCACACTTCGGAGGGGCAGAAAACACTTTCACAAACTGGCCAGAAAAATAGCTTATTAAATTAATTGACTCTAGGAGTGTCGCCGAAGAAATTTCATCATTTAAGTCGCCATCAAAGCAATGAATTAAAGCCGCTAACCTTGCAATATTTTCTGGTAACTTTGAGGCATGATCTGCAACTTGCTGAAAGATACCATTAGGTCTCATCTTTACTTCAATATCGTTGTAAACATCCTGCCATATTTTTTTAGCTTCATTGGAAAATCTAATAATTTTTCTATTGGTGTAATGTATCCGCCCCATAAACCCCACATTCAAATAAGCTGACTGGCAATTTATGCTCTTAACTCCAACAATTAAGGAGATAAGAGCATGGTTAATCGACGTAGTGACCAGGAATGGTTGGGACTTTTACAGCAATACGAAAGCAGCGCTTTAACCCAGAAAGAATTTTGCCGACAGAATAAGCTCGCACTTTCCACTTTCTTTACTAAACGACGCTCGCTGCAATTGACAGGTGAAAGCCATCAGAGTAGCTTTGTTCGCGCAGAAGTGGTTGAGCAAACTACCCGTTATCAAGTGGCTCAACCTGAACTGGCGAATATGACGCTCAGTTTTAATGATGTCGAGTTGAGCGTTCCGCAAGGAACACCAACCCAGTATTTGGCAAAACTCATCTGTGCGCTTCAATCATGAAAGGGTTAGTGAATCCCCCTACGATTTACCTTTATCGTGAGTTCGTCGACTTTAGAAAATCCATTAACGGTCTTGCGGCATTGGTTGAGTCTGAAACGGATTTGTCCCTGAACTCTGGTGCGCTCTTCCTGTTTACCAATAAGCAGCGCGATAAAATGAAGGTGCTCTATTGGGATAAAACGGGCTTTGCTCTTTGGTACAAACGCCTTGAAAAAGCCAAGTTCAAATGGCCGTCCAAGGAGAAAAACCAAGTGTTTACTTTAAGCCAATTTGAGTTAGAAAGACTCCTTGCAGGCTTTACGATAATCGGCCATAAATCGGTTGAAATACACGATTTTACAATGAGTTAATCACGATAAAAGTCAGATATATCAGGTATTCCTATGGTCTTTTTAGTATAATAAATGCCATGAAAAAGACGCCTGATATTAACCCTGACAGCCAAGATGTCGCCGAGCTTCAAGCGATGGTGAAAGCCCTGATGGCTGAAAAAGAATCCCTTCTTGAGCAGTTCAAACTGGCTATCGACCGCCAGTTCGCCAAACGTGCCGAAACACTCAAACCTTATGATGAAGCGCAGGGTGACCTGTTCAATGAGGTGGAATGTGAAGCCCCTGCTGATGAGCAAGAAGAAGTGGTTACGACCACTACAATCAAAAAAGTGCGTGGTAAACGCAAACCTCTTCCTAAAGACCTACCGCGTGAGCAAATCGTGCTGGACTTGGATGATAAAGAGAAAGTCTGCTCGTGTTGCCAGCACCCGTTGCATAAAATCGGTGAAGACAGCAGCGAAAAGCTTGAGTTTACCCCTGCGGTATTGAAGGTGCTGGAATATGTTCGCCCTAAGTACGGCTGTCGCCAGTGCGAAAAAGACGCAGATAAAGTCAGCATCGTTCAAAAGCCTGCCCCTGCCAGTCTTATCCCAAAAAGCTTTGCCACAGAAAGCCTGCTAAGCAACATCATTTTAGGCAAATATCAGTACGCACTGCCACTTTATCGTCAGGAAAGCCTGTTCGAGCAATCAGGCATTGAACTGTCCCGAACGACCATGGCACGTTGGGTCATGCAGGTCAGCGAGCACTTTACTCCGCTCTATCAAGCTCTGCAAAAACACCTTCTGGAGCAAGTAGTGGTGCAAGCGGATGAAACGCCGCTCAATGTCCTTAAAGAAGACAAGAAATGCTACATGTGGGTTTACGCATCAGGTGCGGATTCACCCGATGCGAGTCTGAAAGGGGTCAAAAATATCGTCTTGTTCGATTATCAAAATGGTCGTTCAAGGGCATGTCCTATCGCCTTCCTTGGTGAGTACGATGGTTATTTACAAACGGATGGCTACAAAGCTTATGACGGGCTGCCAAAGGTGAAACACCTTGGCTGCCTTGCTCACGCACGTCGCAAATTTATGGATGCCAAAAAACTGCAAGGCAAAGGAAAGGCGGGCAAAGCGGATATCGCGCTGGCGAAAATCCAAAAGCTGTATGCACTGGAAACTCGCCTGAAAGGCCAAACCGCAGAGCAGCGATTAACTGAGCGGCAAAAGTTGGCGAAGCCAATGCTGGATGACTTACATAAATGGCTGACATCGCAAAAGGTAATAGAATCGAGCCAGTTAGGTAAAGCGATAAAATACACGGTTGGTCAGTGGCCTAAACTTGTTCGGTATGTGGAAGATGGCCACTTATCTATCGATAATAACCGAGCGGAACGTGCAATTAAGTCTCTGGTTATTGGGAGAAAAAATTGGTTATTCTCCGATACACCGAAAGGTGCAGGTGCTAGCGCGATGCTTTACAGCATCATCGAAACTGCGAAAGCGAATGGGCTTATCCTTTACGATTATCTGGTTCAGTGCATGAAAGAGTTGGCCAAACCAGAGCCAGATATCGATTCACTTCTTCCTTGGAACTTCCTTCACTAATAATGCGCCTGTGGGTTTATGGGGCGCTCACGGTGTAATTAGCAATATCTAGGGATTCCGATAACCAATGATAAAGCTTTTCGTTAAATTCCTGTATACCGGCTCGTGAGTAATTTATCCCTGAAGACTGCCTAAAGCCAATATTGGATGATGGCGCACAAACAAGAAGACGAGCTAAGAATCCGTTACCACGCACACTATCCTTTGATTTTTTAATATAGCGATCTAGCGCACTTGATTGCGTCATTATATGGACGGTTAACCGAGCGCTTTCCACTGTGTATGAACCTACCACTTTCCTATTAACAGTAATATCATCACCACTCCACATTGCATTTAGGCTAGCTGTTTGCGCCATCGCTCGGCTGTTAAGTAACACTCCCCCTTCACTAGATCCAAGAAAAGCATTTGGTACATTCTCACTGAGACCACTCAGCAATGCTTCAATAGTACTATCTTCATATGTGAGCAAATTGAGTTTTGGTTTAATTGGTTTTTTTTCTTCAAGTTCGAGTAACTGGTTTGCCATTGACTCACATTCAAGTTCGTCATCCAAATTGATTAACTTTTTTATACGAGCGACTTTTTTTTCATGTAACTCAAGTTGAATCTGGTATTTATCTAATTGTGTTTGGTAACATTCAATATTTTCTTTTTGAAACGATTTGATTCCTTTTGTGAATAGATTCTCTACCGATGATTTACGCTCTCCTGATTCTGCAATCGTTAACCCCATTAGTGATACAGGGCTTACTTTTCCCGTGGGTATTTCTACATCAATAACGCCTTGCAATGCGAGTGAAACGGAACTAATAGCGGTCATATAGATCATCGAATCAGGCGCTTGCGTGATAAGTTTAGCCTCCATATAGGCTTTAGTGATTAGTGATGACGGAGAGACAATGGGAAAGACCTCCGACGAAATTGGAAATTGATATAACATATACACTCCTATCGATAACGACATTAAATGATCAAATATTGATACCCGCCTCTCTAATCACACCCTGCTATAGAATTATTTCTCATCAAATTTAACCAAGTTTGCATATCCCCCATCAACCAACCTACCGCTCTTGCGCCTAGTTTGATTTTCTGAGGAAATGAAGGGTCAAAACGTTTTGATGAAGGGTTTTGTTTGTCATAGATAGTCGATCGCGAAAGGCCCGTCATCAACATGACATCTTTGAGTCGAAGAATTTGGTTTGAACGAAGTTCTGAGTGAGTAGATAACATTTATAGCTCCTTAGTTGATTTAAGGTGCCATTAAACATTAAGGGACGAAGTTACCAAAAGGAGTGGCGTTGACTTTTGAGCATAAAAACTCATCCTAGCCCTTTATACAAAAGGGCTGTGACTCTTTTAACATTTTACATGTTTGTACTTATCTGGCCTGATAATCAATTCTATTGAACGAATATACGCGTCATTTGTTTCAATAGCGTCATGTAGTTCGTCTAAAACATTTTCCGTTATTGCTTTTACTTTTGCCTTGCTTAGCTTAGTTTCTGGTAGCCAGTGGTGGCTATAAACTTCTTTTACACGATTAAAGTTCTTCCCGTCTCTGTCTTTAATCAAAAAGGCACCAGCCTCATACCATCCTTTCGCTTTAAAGCTTTTGGAATGGCCTGATAGATAGCTTGCACGACCTCCTGAACCAGCGGATAAGTTTTTAACACACAGATCATACCCACACTTCGACAGTTCTAATAGTGCGGTAGATGCATGATATTCTGGTTCCAGGTGATATGCACTTAGTTGGTAATCTTCCGCGTTGAACACCAGCGTTGAAGCGTCACTTTCTCTAATAACGACTTCTAACACGCTCACTGATAAATCGAGTTCACTTCCTATTGGAAAGTTAAAATCATTGTTACTACGTGTTGCTTTATCACAAAGTACAAAATGCGAATTACTCATCCCACTTTTGATTTTCTGCATTATGGGATGATCATTATTGTTCCTAAGCTTAAAGTCATAAGGAGGAACAGGTATTGACTCATTTAAGGCAAAGTGTTGCTCTTTTTCATCAAAAGCAACTACACCTTTGAATTGATCAGTCGTAATATTTTCAGAAGCTAAAAGCTTTTTCGTATCGCTTTCAGTTAGTTGTAGATATTCAACACCGTCAACTAATGTCGATGCACCTAAAAGAAGTGTATTAATTTTAGGTGGATTTACGCACGAGAGATATTCACCTTCCAAAAGATGATGCATGAGCATGACTTTTCTAGAATAATCACTTTCGCTTAAAACAATATCTTGTTTTGTAAGTTTATCTAGTTCCTTGTCGATGGCCCATACGTTGTTGCCATTGGGTACTTTAACTAACAGCGGAATACCAATATCAAGACACTTTTGCAGCTTAACTTTCATTGACACTTTTGTGTCAATGTCACTTAACTTATAGAAAATCTTGTTTCTCAATCTCAAACCATCATCCTTGTGAGCTAGCGATAAAGAGGGCTATTAATGCTATTAATAGCAAAAATAGCAGGGTAAAAAACCAAAATTTGAATATGACTCATTCCACCCTATCTATCAAGTTAAACTTTCTCGCTGCAAACTAACCTAGATTGATAATGTTATTAGTAATGCTCAAACTACCTTTGGATGCATTCTCTATATGATTCGACCACCAGGTCATCAGTTCTGTTCGATGTTTTAGGTACTCTGATCGGTTATACGCTTTACGTACAGCATTTTTGTCAACATGAGCTAATGCAGCTTCAATAACATCTGGATTAAATTCTTGTTCATTAAGCGTTGTACTTGCTAATGCTCTAAAGCCGTGAGCAACCAACTTATTTTGATACCCAATACGGCGAAGTACTTTATTTACAGTCTCTGTATGAATATGTTTTTTGGGATCGCGATTGGAAGGGAATAAATATGTGCTATAAGGTCGTTTAAATCGTTCTAAGATGCTCAGTATCGCGAATGACTGCTCTGTAAGTGGAACTGTATGTTCACGTTTCATTTTCATACGCTCTGCTGGAATAACCCATAGTTTTTTATCTAAATCAATCTCAGACCATTCAGCTTTAGCCGCTTCATTTGAACGTGTCATCGTATGTAACTGCCATTCAATTAAAGCACGTGTCACGACTTGTAAGTTGGAAGCATTCAATGTGCGCATCAGCTCGGGTAGTTCATCAGGCTTTATAGTGGCCATATGTTTAACTACAGGCTTTTCAAATGCTGCTCTTATACCACTCAATGGGTTTGCATGAATAAGGCCGGTATTGACCGCAAAAGTCATGACTTCATTTAAACGCTGGGCTAAACGCCTAACTGTCTCTAGATTTCCTGATTTTGCGACATTTTTCAAAACTGCAATTACGATTGGTGCTGTCAGGCTAGATATTGGATACTTACCTAGTGAAGGAAAGATATGTAGATTTAAAGATCTCCAGATGTCCTTAGCGTAACCCTCCGTGATCGATGACTTCTTGATAGTAAACCAATTTTCAGTCACAGCCTGTAGAGTGTTACTGTATTGATCTTGTTGCTTAAGCCTTTGTTCATCTTTATAAACTTTGGGGTCAACGTGTTGCGCAAGTAGCTCTCTGGCTTGTTTTCTTTTCTCTCTTGCTTGAGCCAAAGAAACTTCAGGATAAACACCAAAACCAAGGTTTGTACGATTCTTCGTAAAAGGCTTAGTGTATTTAAAGACCCACGTTTTCGAACCAGAGGGCTTGATTTTAAGCTGTAAGCCATCACCATCAGATAAAGTATATTCTTTCTCTGAAGCCTTAGCCTGCTTGACTTGAGTGTTAGTTAATGGTGCTATTTTCTTTGCCATGATGTACCACCGAAAAAGCCAGTCGTGGCACAAGCCGATGTACCACTGATTCATTAATGGTACATTAGAAAAGACTGGTGGTACATTAGGTAGTACAAAAAGTGTCGGATGAAAAAGAGCGATATTGGACTTTAAAACGCCCTAACTCATTGATTTCCTATATTTCAGATAAGAAAAAAGACGCTCTAGAGCGTCTTTAAACTTGAATGTGGCGGTGAGTGAGAGATTCGAACTCTCGGTACGTTGCCGTACACACACTTTCCAGGCGTGCTCCTTCAGCCACTCGGACAACTCACCGTATTTTGGGTTGCTACGCGAGAGCGTTAACAACGAGGCGCTAATTTAATGATTCTACGCGGTTTGGTCAAGTGGAAAAACAACAAAACTCGCGCTTTTCTGGTCGACTGACTACAAAACAACCTTTGCTCACATCAACCCTCCTCTTCGCTAACGTCTAAATGAAATTAATTATCGACTCCATCACACCTCGAGCCATCAATTTTGATCATCAGAGGGGCTTTTGCCACTATCCGTTATTACCTCTATCCATTATTACCAATATCCGCAGTAACAAAAGGATAATAATTTATGATATCTGTTGCTTTGATAGACGACCACGTGATGGTTCGCTCTGGCTTTGCCCAGTTGCTAAGCGTTGAATCAGATATAACCATTGTCGGCGAATTTAGTTCAGCAAAAGAGGCTTTTAGTGCCCTTGCTACTCTTCCCGAGTTAGATGTTGCCGTCATTGATATCTCTATGCCAGATGAAAGTGGCTTGTCGTTGCTTGCTCGCTTAAAAAAAGTTCAGCCGGAATTAAAAGCGATTGTGCTGAGTATTTATGATTCAGCTTCATTTGTTAGTAAAGCCATCGATGCAGGTGCATTGGGCTATCTTTCTAAGCGATGTGGTCCCGGTGAATTGGTAACCGCTATTCGCACTGTCTCTGCTGGAGATCGCTATCTTTGCGCCGATGCGCTGTTTAATTTGAGTAACGCCAACGTGCCTTCTACGGCACTCGACCAATTAACCAAACGAGAAAAACAAATATTTGAGCAACTTATTCAGGGCAAAGATGTAAAGGAAGTGGCTTACGATTTATCGCTAAGTCATAAAACCGTTCATGTCCACCGCGCGAATATATTGGGTAAACTTTCGTTGTCCAACAATGTCGATCTAATCCGTTTCGCGATTAAAAATAAATTGTTACCCGAATGAAAACCGTAAAAGAACAAATAAGCAGTCGCGCTTTTACCAGCCTTTTTATTTATGTTATCTACAGTATTACTTGGTTTTGTCTTTGGAGTATTAGCGGTTATCTGGTCAGCAATATTTACATTTCTGGCTTGTTTCTACCAATTGGTTTGAGATTGGCAGTATTGCTTATCATGCCAATTAAACATTGGTGGGTGGTGTTTTTAAGTGAGTTTGTTCTGACTTGCGTTATTGTACAAACCTTGCAACCTAGCCAAACTGATCTGTTGTTATTTATTGCTCCTTTTATTAGCTACAGTGTTATTCGCCCCATACAACGCTGGTGGCAGCACTTAGACACTTATTGGCAACAACTATTGGCTTTATTAGGGGTAATTGTTGTAAATAGTTTGTTGTATGGCTGCGTTATTTTCTTTTTAAGCAAGCCGTTATTGCTTGACCTCAGTTTAATATACAGTGCCATGATCGCCACCCTCACTGGCGGTATTATCCTTGCGCCATTTTTTTACCTTCTACATGATTACTTAAATCAAAAGGTTTGGGTTCCGCTCTCTCCCACTCTAGTGCACAACGAAGTGACGTTGCGCCCGTCTGCGTTTTTATGGATGTTATTATTTTTCTGCATTGGTTTACTTGCTGAGCTTAGTTTTAAACAACAAATGGCTTCACTGCTTTTAATCGTGGTTCTGTTGCCAAATATTTTTATGGCTTACCGATACGGCTGGCAGGGCGGCATATTAGCCGCAGTGATGAATAGCGTATTACTGACAATGGCAAAGAAAGTAATGGGCTCATTTTCAACCTACGAAGAGATGCAACTGTTTTTAACGACCCAGGCCTTAGTAGGTCTAGGGCTTGGTATCGCGATTAGTCGCCAGTACTTGTTGTCAGAAAAACTCAAAAAGCTGAACTATGAACTTGCTCATGAACTCTCGGTTAAACAGGCGCTGACTCGCCAGTTAGTGCATGTAGAGGAAGATATTCGCAAATCGGTCGCCAGAGAACTCCACGATGAAATAGGGCAAAATATCACGGCGATACAAATACAGGCGACGTTAGCCAATCGAACAACGCAAGAAAGCAATACCAAACAAATTGCGACTGCGATAAATGATCTAGCGTTTAGAGTGCATAGCGCGACACGCCAACTATTATCTCAACTGCGACCGCATGTGCTAGACCAATTAGGGCTTGAAGGTGCTTTAAAACAAATTGCCAATGAAATGAGATTTTCTGAACGTAACGTTACCTTTAATTTAAATATTGGTTTTGACACTGAACAATTAGACGACGTTACTTCAGTTACGGTTTATCGAATTGTGCAAGAGCTGATCAACAATGCAACAAAACATTCTCACGCCACCGAAATTACCCTTACCTTCTTGCCAGGAACATTATTTAGCATGGAGTACAGGGACAACGGCATTGGCCTACCAGTAAACTGGCAAACTAAAGGAACGGGGCTAAAAGGTTTATCAGAGCGTATTACGGCTCTAGGAGGCAGTTTATCTATCAGCAATGGCTCGACAAATACAACGAGTCAACAAATTCGCAACGATAAACTATCCAATAACAGCAAACCTGATAGTAATGATAAATTTACACCTATGGGTATTCGGATCGTGGTCAGCCTACCAACTAAAGCGAGTCGCTCTTTATCAGCAAAAACAGACCAGCGCGCTTCCTCGCCCGACGCGACCATTGGTGGCGACATTAGGGAGAATAGATAATGTTTGGATTGTTGTCTGCAAAGCCACCTGTCGATACGATAACCGACCAAAAGACCGTTAATTCAACCTATCACTATTGGCGCTTACATCTGATGATATCCATGTATGTAGGCTACGGTATATTCTATTTTACTCGCAAAAGCTTAAACTACAGTATGCCTGTTATGTTAACCGATTTAGGTTGGGAACCTTCCGATATTGGTATGATCGCGACTGTTTATTATATTACGTATGGCACATCGAAGTTTATTTCAGGCATGATAAGTGACCAGTCCAATCCAAGTTATTTTATGGGATTTGGCTTAATTGCTTCTGGCATTATTAACGTTCTTTTTGGCTTTAGTTCATCATTAACCGCCATGCTGATTTTATGGACACTGAATGCGTTTTTTCAGAGTTGGGGTTGGCCTGCCTGTGCAAAGCTACTTACAACCTGGTACTCACGCTCGGAAAGAGGCTTTTGGTGGTCAGTTTGGAATACATGCATTAATGTTAGTGGCGCTCTTCTTCCTATATCCATCGGCTATATTGTTCTAACTTGGGGCTGGCGATTCGGATTTATTGTACCCGGTATTATTGCCATTATTGTGGGGATTGTTTTGTCATTTCGCATGCAAGACAAACCGACCACACTGGGCTTACCGACCGTTGGTGATTGGCGTGATGATCAGTTAGAAAAACAACAGGAACAAGAAGGTATTGGTCTTCCATTTCAGAAAATTGTCAAAACCTACGTTCTTGGCAATAAATACATCTGGTTACTGTGTAGTTCGTATTTATTGGTCTACGTAGTACGAATAGCGGTAAATGATTGGGGAAGTTTATATCTAGTCGAACGCCATCACGTTGATTTACTCACCGCGAACACCGCCGTCTCTATGTTTGAAGTGGGTGGCTTTTTAGGTTCATTGCTTGGCGGTTGGGGATCGGATAAATTTTTCCATGGTAACCGAGCTCCAATGAATCTTATTTTTGCTCTCGGTATTTTTATCTCTGTCGCAGCATTATGGTTAACCCCCATGAATAATATTTTTATATTATCTGCATGTTTATTTTCGATTGGTTTTTTTATCTTCGGTCCACAAATGATGATAGGTATGGCTGCGGCAGAATGTTCACATAAAAACCTAGCAGGCACCGCGACAGGTTTTGTCGGCTTATTTGGTTATCTGGGGGCAGCATTGGCCGGTTATCCGATTTCTATCGTCATTGAACAATTTCAATGGCAAGGATTTTTTGCAGTCATTACTTTAGCCGCCGCTGCTATTGGTATGTTGTTGATCCCTTTTGTGCGAGCCCAACAACGAAGCAATCGTTCTATAACTAATTAGCTGGCCAGTTTATTTAGCGCCTCGCTCCACAGTTATCTACTGGACTTATCTAACTGTGAACCGAGTCTCAAATCCTACATTCACCCTTCAAAACTAGGAAAAATTCCTAGTGGGCTAAAAACCTGTCTCATTCATTTTCTTTGTCTTTTTTCTACTATTAACTTGTACCTCAATAACGTTATCTCCCCAATATAACGTTATTGAAAGTACACAAGCTCCCCTACACAACGAATCACAAAAAAGTGATACCAGCTCAGCGTGTAAAGTGAATGTTTTTCGATAAACCACCACTTTTGGCTAGGCAAAAACAATAAGAAGAGGAAACAAATAATGAAAGGGAATATTAAACGCCATCTGCTAGCAGCTTGCATACTCGGTTCTACTGCATTCGCAGCGCCACAAGTTATGGCAGAAGGCCGATTAATTGTGTATTGCAGTGCAACCAATGCCATGTGCGAAGCAGAAACCAAAGCGTTTTCAGACAAATACGATGTAAAAACGTCTTTTGTTCGTAACGGTTCTGGCAGTACGCTTGCGAAAATTCAAGCAGAACGCAAGAACCCAAGAGCGGATGTTTGGTATGGCGGGACTCTTGATCCACAATCACAAGCCGGTGAGATGGATCTTCTAATGCCTTACAAATCACCTCAACTAGATAATATTATCGATAAATTTAAAGACCCAGCAAAACGCAAAGGTAACTACTCTTCTGCGGTTTATATGGGTATCTTAGGCTTTGGTGTTAATACCAAGCGTTTAGAAGAAAAAGGTTTAGCTATCCCTCGTTGTTGGGAAGATTTAACTAAACCAGAATACAAAGATGAAATCCAAATTGCCGATCCACAAAGTTCAGGTACTGCTTACACTGCCCTCGCCACTTTTATTCAACTTTGGGGTGAAGATAAAGCATTCGACTACTTTAAGAGCTTAGACAAGAACATTTCCCAATACACCAAATCGGGTGTGACACCATCTCGTAACTCTGCTCGTGGCGAGATTGCTATTGGTATTGGGTTCTTACACGATTATTCTCTAGAGCAGTCTCAAGGTGCGCCTTTAGAACTTATTTCTCCATGTGAAGGTACTGGGTATGAGATCGGCGGCGTCAGCATGATCAAAGGCGCTCGTAACGAGGAAAATGCCAAGTTGTTCATCGACTGGGTACTGTCTAAAGAAGGTCAACAACTTGCTTGGCAAAAAGGCAAGTCTTTCCAAATTTTAACCAATGTAGATGCAGAGCAATCTCCGTATGCGTTAGATCCTCAAAAACTGGATCTTATCGATTATGATATGAATACTTACGGCGCTTCTGACACACGTAAACGCTTAATTAAAAAATGGGTTAACGTGGTTAAAATGGGCGAATAAACCAGCCTTAATGTGAGTGGCGCAGCCGCGCTACTCTCTTCTCTTTTTATAAGAGCGAATCATTTTATAAGATTTAGTCATTTATAAACACTGACTATATAGGAACTGACTTTGCCAGTTCTTAGGTCTGTTATTCACTAATTTTCGGTTGGAAATATCATGTCTCAATTTGCAACAGAGTCAGACTTGAAAAATCGCCTTGCAGAAAATTCGCAACGTGACCCAATATTTTATTGGATCATGTCAATTATTGCTGCTTTCATACTTTTGCCCACTTTTTCCCTCGATTATGGGCTTATGGACTCAACATCTGATGAGTTTTTTGAAGCAATGGCATGGAGTGGTACTAATATAGCTTGGCTGTGGTTTAGCCTACCATTGGTACTTTTAATTCGTCCTAAATTTGCCTTAAATAAATATCATACCACCCGCCACAAGTTCGATATTGGCTACACGCTGTTTTGTATCGTATTTATTATTGCTTCCTCAGCAATAACAGGTCAGGGCTTGGGTTATTCCACCCTATTCCTTTTTGCTGCTTTAGCAATGACCATGACACAGGCCATGGCACGGCTCGAGTACATGGGGGGAGATGCCTTTGTTATCGGCTCATTAGTCTCGATTATTGGTCTTATTTCGGCCTTTATACTTTATCCAAGTATCGCCATTTTTGTGCCGATGTTTCAAGATGAAATGGGTAACTTTGTTGCTTGGCAGTTCATTGAAATTTTATCGCAAGCGCAGATCATACAAATTATTCTCAACTCTATTATGTTGGGATCGTCTGTAGGTATTACCGCAACCTTTTTTGGCTTGATGTTCGCAATTTATTCAACCCGTATTGCTGAGAAATCGGCGTTTATTACGCGAATCTTTTCTATTCTACCGATTGTAACACCACCATTTGTAGTGGGATTAGGCGTAACATTAATGCTGGGGCGCTCTGGTTATGTGACGGAATTGATGGTTGATTGGTTTGGTTTCGAAAATACCAATTGGCTGTACGGTTTTACTGGTATTTGGATGGCGCAAGTACTCGCTTTTGCTCCAATGTCTTTTATGATTTTAGATGGGGCAATGAAGTCATTACACCCTTCTTTGGAGGAAGCTTCCTATACGTTGCGAGCGAATCGCTACCAAACGTTTTTTGGCATTGTACTGCCGTTACTTAAACCTGCGCTGGCTAACTCATTTTTAATTATTTTCGTTCAATCCTTAGCTGACTTTAGTAACCCGTTAGTACTGGGCGGTAGTTTCGATGTACTTGCTACACAAATTTATTTCTATATTGCAGGCGCACAACTTGACTATGCCTCAGCCAGTACACTTGGTGCGGTACTATTAATCTTCTCATTGGCTATTTTTGTTATCCAGTATATGTGGATAGGCAAACGCTCTTATGTGACGATTTCTGGTAAATCTTACCGAGGAGATGTTCAGCCTCTACCCACCAGTTTGCGTACTTTTGTCTCAGTTACGTTATATGGTTGGATGGTATTTAACGTCTTGCTGTACGGAAGTATTGTCTTTGGTAGCTTTACCGTAAACTGGGGCGTGGATTATTCACTGACTCTGGATAACTATATCAACCTATTTGGTATGGGCTTTGGTGAAGGTGCTTGGCCATCATTGATCAGTACCATGACTTATGCAGGTATTGCCGCACCAATTACAGCAACCTTTGGTTTACTGATCGCTTATATTGTGGTTCGACAACAATTTCATGGTAAAAAAGTGGTCGAATTTATCACTATGCTGTGTTTCGCTGTACCGGGAACAGTGGCGGGTGTTTCATACATCCTTGCTTTTAACGATGCGCCTATTTACTTAACCGGAACCGCAGCTATTGTCATCATTTCGATGGTAATGCGTAACGTACCAGTCGGTATTCGCGCTGGTGTGGCAGGGTTAGGCCAACTAGATAAATCCTTAGATGAAGCGTCGCTCAGCCTTCGAGCTAACTCATTTAAAACCATCATTTATATCTTAATACCGTTACTTCGTCCGGCTATTTTGTCATCGCTGATATACAGTTTCGTCCGCGCTATGACAACGGTGAGCGCAATTATATTCCTTGTGACACCTGAGACTCGTGTAGCGACTTCTTACATTTTAAACCGTGTAGAAGATGGCGAGTACGGTATTGCTATCGCCTATGGCTCACTGCTTATATTTGTCATGTTAAGCATCATTCTGACCTTTGACTACCTAGTAGGCGAGGCACGAATTTCCCGTTCAAAAGCCAAGAACCAAGACTAAATTTGTGGAGAAAATAAAAATGAAAGACAACAGCTTTGTAGTACTCAAAAATGTATGCAAGCGTTTTGGAGATAATACGGTAATTGGTGGACTGGATCTGGAAATAGAAAAAGGGACATTGGTTACTCTACTTGGCCCATCAGGTTGCGGTAAAACCACTGTGTTACGTTTAGTTGCTGGGCTAGAAAAACCCACCAGCGGGCAAATATTTATTGATGGGGAAGATGTGACAAATACCTCTATCCAACATCGGGATATTTGTATGGTGTTTCAGTCCTATGCATTATTCCCACATATGTCATTATTTGAAAATGTCGCCTACGGTTTAAAGATGATTAGATTACCAGCTAATGAAATCAAACAACGGGTAGATGAGGCATTAGCATTAGTCGATTTAGGGGATATGGGCGACCGTTTTGTTGACCAAATATCTGGAGGTCAGCAACAGCGTGTGGCACTGGCTAGAGCACTGGTTCTAAAGCCAAAAGTATTATTGTTCGATGAACCATTAAGTAACCTTGACGCTAATTTACGACGTAGTATGCGAGAAACTATCCGAGATCTACAACAACGCTTTAATATTACCTCGCTTTACGTCACTCACGACCAAGCTGAAGCTTTCGCCGTTTCAGATACAGTTGTAGTGATGAAAGATGGCGATATCATGCAAGAAGGCGCACCCGATAACCTGTATCGCTCGCCAGCTTCGATGTTTATGGCAAACTTTATGGGCGATGCGAATATATTTGACGGCGAGTTTAAGCAAGGCAACCTAATAATTAACGACTACAAAATTGACGCAGATTCAGCCGTTATCCATGGTTTCCCTGAAGGGCATTATCAAATTGGCGTGAGACCTGAAGCCATTCTTATCGCAGGAGAAGGCGAAGTATGCCAACAGTGCCAAGTTAAAGGGATTGTGTACATGGGGTCAATGTACGAGGTGGCAGTAAACTGGCACGGACAGGAGCTATTGCTACAGCTAAACTCCTCACAGTTTGATCCGGAAATTTCAGATCACGCTTATTTAACCATTAATCCAACCGGTATTTTTCTATTACCTAATGCCGCGTAACATCTTGATGATATAACGCTAAAGGGGTCAGGCCTTGCCTGACCCCTATTTTTTCATCTATTAACACTCATCATATAAAAAACCTTGCAATTATCTCAAAGAAGCATAGTGTTATACTCATGTATATCACTATACTCCATAGCAAGGATCATAATGACCGATTGGCACAATGACCAGCCTATTTTTCGCCAGCTCAGTGAACGCATCTGCCAACAGATTCTGCAAGGTATCTGGCAAGAACAACAACCGCTTCCTTCGGTACGAACTGTGGCGACTGAATTAAAAATTAATCATTTAACAGTAATGAAAGGCTACCAATTATTAGTTGATCAGGGGTTGGTTGAAAAAAAACGTGGTCAAGGTATGTTCGTAGTGCCCGGTGCATTATCCCTTCTACGTGCCAAGCAGAAACAAGACTTTTTACAACAACAAATCCCTATGATTGCTCAAACATTATCGCAAATCGATATGTCAATAGACGAGTTTATTCAACACATTAAACACACTCAAAAGCGACAACAAGAGACAGCAGGTAAACAATGAAACCTTTAGTCAGTGTTCAAAACGTTTCAAAAAATTATCAAGCTTCAAGATCGTATAAAGGATCAAAGCACTCACAAACTAAGGTTGCGTTAAACGACATCAGTTTCGAACTATACCCTGGACAGATTCTTGGCCTACTGGGACATAATGGCGCGGGGAAATCGACCTTAATCAATGCATTGCTTGGGGCACACCGATACCAAGGCGAGATTGACATTAATGGCTGCCACCCTATCCAGCAACATGCAGAATTAATGCTGCAGTTAGCATACATATCCGATGTCAACGTGCTACCCGATTGGATGAGCGTCAAACAAATACTTAAATATACGGCGGGTGTGCATCCAAGTTTTGATATAGACAAAGCCACACACACATTAGCTCGCACCCAAATTGATCCTTCAAGTAAAATCAAAAGCCTATCTAAAGGTATGAAAGTTCAATTGCACCTCGCTATCGTTATCGCGACAGACAGTAAAGTATTAATATTAGATGAACCAACACTGGGATTGGATCTACTCTATCGAGATGTATTCTATCGACACCTTTTAGAATGGTTTCATGACGGTGAGCGTGCACTGATTATTGCCAGCCATGAGGTCTCAGAAATCGAACATTTACTTACCGATGTTGTCATGCTTAAGCAAGGTAAAGCCATACTGCAAGGCCGTATGGAAAAGATAGGCGAAGACTATTTTATTTTAGAGGCGGACCAAAAACACAGCGAAATAATTGAGTCATTGAATCCTTTAAATAGCCAAATTAGCCTAGGCACAGTCAAGTGTTTACTCAAAAGCGACCAACTCTCTACCGCAGAAAATTGGGGGAATATTCATCGAGCTAGCTTGGCCGATCTGTTTATTGCTTTACAAAAAGAGGACGTATAATGCACGCCAGTATCTATATGCTAGAAAAAGAATTGATCGAGCACAAAAACGTTACTCGTGTTCCTTTTTTTCTATTTATTGTGGCGGTTATCATGATTGTCGGACTAATAGCTAACTCGAGCCACAATAGTCATATGGCATTTGAAATGCATTACTCGGGTAATAATGTAGACATGTTTGATGCTTTTTCATCAAATGTTTATGCCGCAATGAGTTATTCAGTTAGCTTAGTTTCTATTATTTTAAGCTCACTATATTTACCAAAAACCTTACGTAAAGAACGAGTAGAAGGCAGCTCGATGTTCTGGCGAAGTATGCCCGTTTCTCATGCCCTAACCCATAGTGTGAAACTCGGCTTTGGCTTGTTAGTCATCCCTGCAATTTGCTCGTTGTTATTATTGAGTACAAATTTAATATTATGGTTGGCGAATATCTCAATCAATGAACCTGTTACCCTATTCTTGGGGCAAGTTTCATTTATCGACATCATCATTAACTGGTTGGATTTTTTATTTAAAATGAGCCTTATCGCCTTGGCATTACTACCGCTGGCAACTATTGCATTAATGACCTCCCAACTGGTTAGTTCGCCAATACTTATAATGCTATTGGGCTACTACGTCGTTAAATGGGTGTCGTTATACCTGTTTGGCTTTACTGCATTAAGTGTGTTTTTTGATGCAATATTATCTATTCCAAACTTGATTTTCAGTTCTGAACCATTAGCTGGTTTCATCCATGCAGGAGCGTTCAATCTGATTGTCTATTACACACTAGGGATCGTTGCATTATTCGCCAGTCTATCTTTAAGTCAAACCAATGAGCTTTCTTTTCGACAATAAACACCGGGGCCAGATGTTGTTTTTTGTGCTTAATAAACAACAAAATAAACACCTGCCCCCAAATTTTATATATGCGATACGTAACCAGGCACGCGAAACCACTTACGACAACTATCTAGAAAGTGTCCGTATATCACCCCCATACCACAAGAAATAGCCGCATTAGTTGTTACTGCGGTTACTATTTGATCAACAGAAGCACCTACTGAAAACAAAATAGCGGCATATACTGGTGATTGAAAGGCAACATACGCAATAAGATCTGAGACATTTTTGACAAATGAGCTCGGCGATAATTTTGCACCTTGTCTAAGTGCCCAATCCCTAAATAATCCATACGGCAGTGCAATCAATATATTGACTGGTATAGAAACTAACCTGGATGCGAGTGATTTCTCAAACGACATTCCTGATATAAAAACTTCAATAATCATCCCTGAAATAAAGCAAAACACCACCATTGCAAATGTGTCTGCAGCTGCGTTCCTAATGCAAAAAGGAGCACGTGATTTCATTTTTTTCCTCGGCAAAATAGATAAAAATTACAACAAAAAAACAGTTAAAAAACGCCCACTGAGCCTTATATTTGGCTCTAGATTTTCCCGCTATTAAAACAGAAAAACTGTAGCTTGTATCACCAAATTTTAAGCATTTTGGCAGTTGATAACACCAATTATTTCCTTAAAAATAGTGAATTGAACTAGAATAAATTACAATGATTAATTGGTGAACATTTACCTTTATAACCATAGTATAAGTCTGGTTTTTAGCTTGTTCACTTAAGTCATTAGAGAATAAAACACGAGATCTGTCTGCTCAAATAAACTCAAATACGTGTTAAGATACGGGCTAAACTCATTTTGGGAATGTAACGTGACATTGAAAGAATTGCTTCAACAACCTGAATTTGAAAATAAGCTTCTCGGCGAAGCTCAAACACGCGGTTTTATTACCGCTATGGCCGCCGCACCGATTTTACTCGACCCAACAGAATGGATCCCTTTTCTTTGGGGTGGAGAAGAAATCGCTCCCTTCAGTGATGGTGCGCAATTTGAACACTATGCCGATTTAGTTATCGAGGTGTGGAACACTACCCGCCCAGAGCTATTAGATGGTACTTGGCAGTGGCCAGAAGGCTATACGCTAGATGAAAAAGAGATCGTTTCTCAAGATGCTAAAGACTTTGTCGAAGGTTTACTACAAGGTTGGCAATTGGCTCGAGACGACTGGGAAACATTGATGCCAGAGCACAGTGAAGACAATGCCTTGCTCGGTGGTGTCTTGCTCTCTTTAAGTATGTTGTATGATCCAGATACTGCGATAGAAACACTTAAGCAGCACGGTGTGGAAGGTTTAGAACAATTCGAAGAAATTTATGCGGCTATTCCGGTGATGCTATGTGGTTTAACTCAGCGAGGTGCTGAATTAGCTCAACAGCAGTAAATCGGTACGTAAAGCCTGTACGCAAATTGATAAATCAATATATCAATATATCAATAGATAAGTCGTATAAATAGATAGACCAGTATAAATAGATAGATCAGTATAAATAGCCAAAAGCCACCAAAGCTTGGTGAATATCCAGCTCTGGTGGCTTATAAAAACATACTATTAATCAGTAACAATATCTAATCAGTAACAATATCTTAAAAATTAATTTTGCATCTGTTCTGCGAAATCGAGCATGCGATTAAGAGGAATCAACGATTTGACTCGAATCTCTTCATCGACAAAGATTTCATGTTGTTTAGATTCCCCAGTAAGTGCACTTTCAATCGCAGCCAGCCCATTCATTGCCATCCAAGGACAATGGGCACAACTACGGCAAGTTGCACCCGCACCCGCGGTTGGCGCTTCCATCAGTTCCTTTTCAGGTACTAATTGTTGCATTTTAAAGAAAATACCTTTGTCAGTTGCAACAATTAGCTTTTTGTTAGGTAATGATTTAGCCGATTTAATCAATTGGCTGGTTGAACCAACGGCATCAGCCAGTTCAACCACTGAAGCAGGTGACTCTGGATGCACCAACACGGCAGCATCAGGATATAATGCTTTCATGTCTTTCAATGCTTTAGCCGAGAACTCATCATGCACTACGCATTCACCTTGCCATAACAACATGTCTGCGCCTGTCTTATTAGCAATATAAGATCCTAGGTGACGATCAGGTCCCCAAATGATTTTCTTATCTTCATCATCTAAATGCTCGACAATTTCAAGTGCAATACTCGACGTGACAACCCAATCAGCTCTGGCTTTGACTGCTGCGGATGTATTGGCATAAACAACCACCGTGTGATCTGGATGCGCGTCACAAAACTCGGTAAATTTGTCGGCCGGACAGCCTAAATCTAACGAGCATTCAGCTTCTAGATTAGGCATTAATATAGTTTTCTCTGGAGTCAGTATTTTAGCAGACTCCCCCATGAAACGGACACCAGCTATAATAAGTGTACTGGCTGAATGTCGATTACCAAACTTAGCCATTTCTAGTGAATCGCCAACAAACCCACCCGTCGATTCTGCCAAAGCTTGGATTTCAGGATCGGTATAGTAATGGGCGATTAATACCGCATCCTTCTCTTGCAACAATTGCTTTATATTCTCGACATGAGCTTGTTTCTGCTGATCGGTAAGAGGCTTTGGTTTAGGAGGAAATGGATAAACCGTGGTTTCTATTAAATCTAAAATGTGACTCATTATTATTTGCTCTATGCACCTTCCGCGAATCCGGACATTGTACACCTGATGCGACTTGCTTTTCTAGCGTTGTTACAGATTCGATGAAATCAATCCTGGCAAATAACACGGAAAATAAACGCTATTACTTACCACTACACACTTTGTCACTCAGTGGTGAAAATAAAAAAATAGACCGTTAAGGTCTATTTTTTATTACTTAATTTTTGACTCTGCTAGGTTCGCAGACGCGGAACCAGGGTAATCATCAATGGCTTGTTGATAATACTTATTGGCAACGGGTTGTTTGCCGTTACGAGCAGCAATATCACCGAGTTTAACCAAAGAATCGGCTCTCTTATTTGAGTCTTTATAAGCGACGACAGAGGCAAAGCTTTTCGCTGCTTCAACATCTTTCTTAAGCGCAAAATTCAGTTGCCCTACCCAATAATGCGAGTTGGCAATATACGACGAATTAGGGAAATCTTTTTGAAACTTGGCGAATGCATCAAGTGCTCCGGTGTAATTTTTATCTACTTGAACCAAATACACCGCTTTTTTGTAGGCTGCCTCTTCATTCACATCTGCGCTATAAACGCCACCAGTGGCTTCGGAACCAGTATTTTCAGCAGCTTGATTTGCTGTGGGCTGCTTTTGACTTTTCACTCTATCTAACTCAATAAATAGCTCACGTTGACGATCTAGCATCTGCTTCATGTTGTAGCTGTTTCGCTCAACCATTCCACGAAGCTCGCTAATTTCTGATGCCATGCCATCAATTTGTTGTTGCAGACTCAACTGTACCCGAGATGAATTGCTCAATAAACGTTCTAGTCTTTGAACATCCGTCTCTGGACCAGAATTCACCGAGGAGGAAGTAGCAGAGTTGTTGCTGTTAATATCAGATACTGGAGCCGGTGCGGCGAACACTACATTCGCCACACTCGCCAGTAACGTAAGCGAAACAGCCCGCTTAAAGTTACTGAACATAGAGTTTATCCTTGATTAGTATACGATAACCGCACGACGGTTTTTCGCATAAGCATCGTCAGACTGACCAAAAACTAGTGGTTTCTCTTCACCATAGCTCATGATTGAAATTTGATCGGCTTGAACACCTAACGCTTGAAGGTATTTAGACACAGCTTCAGCACGACGCTCACCAAGTGCGATGTTGTACTCTGGAGTACCACGCTCATCAGCATGACCTTCAACTGTTACCTTGATACCTGCATCTTTGCTTAGGAAAGCAGCATGAGCCGCTAGCATTTCTGCGTAGTCACCAGAAACTGATGCATTATCAAACGCAAAGTAAACCGTGCTTTTTTCACGAAGTGCTTGCTCTTGCATCTCTCTTTCAGAAAGTTGACTGGCTTGATCAACAGGAGTTACAACTGTTGTCGTTGTTTCTGCCTGCTTGTTCATTTCTTGAGAAGCCGCATCAGCCGCTTCATCACTTGAGCTACAAGCCGTTACAGCTAGGATAGGTAGCGCAATTAGCAGCCCTTTAAAAATCTTATTAAGTTGCATCTTATTATCTTCCTTACTTTATCAAACTTAGTTGCTACAAAAACGGTGACCAGGCGGGCGCTCTAACACGCCCATTTGTTGCCGGTAATCTAGCTTTAAATCGACCATCTATAGAGACCATAGAGAGCACATTTTTATTTCTATAAATAGAACTGTATATGACCATACTACCATTTGGGGCAATGCTTGGAGACTCATCCAGCAGTGTTTTAGTTAACACTTGAACCGCTCCTGTCTCCAGATCTTGTTTTGCCAAATTAAAACCACTATTTGAACGATTCACCATAATCATGAACCTTCCATCTGGGGTAATTTGTCCACCCAAGTTCTGGCTGCCTTGCCAAGTTAAACGGTTGGTCGAACCGTCTACCAAATTTACTTGATATATCTGAGGTTTACCACCCCGATCTGATGTAAATATCAATGATTGTCCATCCGTACCCCAGAAAGGTTCGGTATTATTTGACCGACCACTTGTAATCTGACGCAGCTTACGTGTGGCTAGATCTAATGTATAAACATGTAGACTGCCTGTTTTTGACAAAACAATGGCCAATGTTTTTCCATCAGGTGAGAATCTTGGTGCACCGTTGTGACGAGGAAATGAAGTGAGTTTTTCTCTTTTCCCTGTATAAATATCCATTAAGAATATTTCTGCTTGGTTATTCTGGAAACTAACATAAGCAAGCTGTCGACCATCTGGTGACCATGCAGGAGACATAAGTGGTTGCTTAGAACGTAATACTAACCGTTCGTTGAATCCATCATAATCGGCAATTCTTAACTGATAACTGTATTGTTCTTCTTCATTAACAACAACATAGGCAATACGAGTGACGAATGCCCCTTTCTCACCGGTTAATTGCTCGTAAACCAGATCAGAGATTCGATGTGCATATTCGCGTAGTCGTTCGCCGGGAACCGTTGCACGCTTATTAAATAAAATATGATCTTTGGAAAAAACCAATTCACCATCTGGGCCCAAAGCTTTACTTTGCCCCATAGTCAGTTGGCCACGAATAACATCAACCAGCTGATATCTTATGACGTAATTGCCTTCAGCATCTTGGGTTATCGTTCCGGTTAGCAATGAATCAACCCCTAGGTTAGTCCACTCGGAAAATTCAATTTCACTATCACTATAAGGCGTTTGCGGCATTTTATTGACCGCAATGGGGCTAAATTTACCACTGCGTTGTAAATCAGAGGCGATCACCTGTGATAAATCATGCGGAAGTTTAGTTGTACCTTCCCATTTAAAAGGCACGATAGCGATAGGTCGAGCTGAATCGATACCTTCGGTAATCACTAATTCTAGTGCCGCATTGGCTATCTGGCTAACGCTAGCACTTAGTATTAATATTCCTGTAATAAGCTTTTTAATCAAAATACATCCCTTTTCTTGCTAATCTATTACTCAGGTGCCACGGTTAAATTAATATTGCGCAGTTTATCAATAATATCTTGATCCGTCGGCAAGGGAAAACTATTTACTTGCGCTACTGCGCTCTTTGTCGCCGCGCATAACTGTGCGTCTCCGCTGACGACTGCAAAACTATTTAGCATTGCATCTTTTCCTGTTGGCACCAACTTTAAGTTTACTTTACAAGAACGACCTCGGTACGAATCATCCATGAGTAGTTTACTCTGGATAAGTTGTTTATAGATTGCACCATACCTATCTAATTGTGAGGTTACAAATTGTTGTTTTGCCGAACTGTTTTGGGCTTGTTCTTCTTCTAAGCCAGCAAATATATCACCCAGTGCGGCTTCGCGTTCTTTACGTTCTTTTTCTAGTTGCTTTAAACGTTGTTGCTCTTCTCGTGCTTTTTGTTTCGCTTCTTCGGCGGCTTTTTGGTTGGCAATTCGTTCTTGCTCAGCCTTTTCGGCCGCTTTCTGCGCTGCAACTCTCTCACGCTCAGCTTTCTCAGCCAGCTCTTTTTCTTTTTGAGCCTTTGCTTGAGCTTCTTGCGCTGCTTTTTCACGACTGATTCGATTCGCTTCGGCTTTTGCTGCTGCCGCTTCTTTTGCTACTCTTTCTTGTTCTGCTTTTTTAACTTGTTGTTGTTTTTTTATACGTTCCGCTTCTGCACTTGCGGCTCGTTCTTTTTCAACACGTACTTTTTCTTGCTCAAGCTTTTGTTGCTTTTCCGCTTCTCGCGTTGCTTTGTTCGCCTTGGTACGTTCTTCCTTAAGTTTACGAATACGTGCCTCTTCTGCTTGACGATTTTTTTCTAACTGCTCACTTTGCTTACGTAATTTATCCAAACGTTCTTGTTCAGATTTTGCGGCAGATTTACGTTTCTCTCTTATCTCTTTTGCTTGTTTTTGTACCAAAGCTGGGTCAATCACCACAGCTTCGACCATATTTCCTGTCGGCTTGGGTGTCGACATATTAAAATCTGCGCCCCACAACAACACTGCTACCAACAATAAATGAAGGGTAGTGGAAATAATGATGGCTGATGTTAATTTGTTATTTTTTTTCATCTACAGCTAACGCTATTCCTTGATATCCGTCAACAGGCCTACTTTAGGAACTCCTGCTCGACTTAATTCATCCAATACTAAAATAATTTCTGCATACGGCGTTGCCGCGTCTCCGCCCACCGCAACTGGCGATTTTGGCGAAACAGATAACTCTGCTTTTATACGAACGATCATATCTTGCAAAGAAAGGCCGCGTTGTACCTCTTCATCATTAACACTCAAGCCTAAATTACCATCTTGATCTATCTCGACAATAATAAAACTCGCATCGGAATCTCCCGCAATTTCAGAAGCCGTTTTAGCTTCAGATGCTTGCGGTAACTCAACGTCTACTCCCTGAGTGATAAAAGGAGATGTCACCATAAAAATAATCAGAAGCACCAACATAACATCAATGTAAGGTACAACATTGATTTCTGCGGTTAACTTCCTTTTTTTAGGTTGATAACCCGCCATGATTATTCCTTATCACTCATTGCTTGGCGATGAAGAATACTGTGAAATTCTTCTGAGAAAGTGGCATACGAATGTTCTAATTTAGCAACACGGTTACTCAAACTGTTGTAAGCCATTACCGCAGGAATTGCGGCAAACAGACCCATTGCGGTGGCGACCAATGCTTCTGCGATACCTGGCGCGACCATGGCTAATGTAGCCTGCTTCACTTGTCCTAAAGCGATGAAAGCATGCATTATTCCCCATACCGTACCAAATAACCCGATATACGGACTAATTGAACCAACCGTCGCCAAAAATGGCAAACTGGTTTCTAATGACTCGACTTCTTTGGATACCGTAACTCTCATCGCACGTCCGGTGCCGTCCATAACGGATTCGCTCGATGAACCATAAGTTCGTCTTAACCGAGCAAATTCGGTAAAACCAGAAAAAAATATTTCTTTAGTACCAGACAAGTCATCTTTGTGTTCTTTGACTTCCTGATACAATTTGGATAAATCTTGTGTAGACCAAAATTTATCTTCAAACTCATTCGCTTCTTTTACTGCGGTTCGCAGTACTTTACTACGTTGAATAATCATAGCCCATGAAACCACGGACATACCGAGTAAAATAAGCATTACAACCTTAACTAAAAGGCTTGCCTGTAAAAATAGATCTAAGATCGAAAGTTCAGCGTTCACTCTAATTCAACTCCGCGATTATTGAGTTTGGTATAGCTTGAGGTTTCATTTTTTTATTGTTCACGCATGCTACCTTAACTATGGCTTTACACAATGTGCGTTGCTCAAGATTGACGATTTCCTGACAAAACACCATTGAGGCTTTTTTCACTTCTGACACCGTAGTAATAACCGTTAATTTATCATCTAGTTTAGCCGCTTGCATAAAATCAATATCGATATGGCGCACCACAAAACCAATGTTCTCTGACAGTAAATCGTATTGAGAAATGCCTTTATGTCTTAGCATTTCTGTCCTCGCTCTTTCAAAGAACTTTAAATAGTTAGAATGATAAACTACGCCACCTGCATCGGTATCTTCGTAATAGACAGTAACAGGCCATTTAAATATAAAAGTCATCAAATTTACTACAACCTATTGCTAATAATAAATAAACTTAACATCAAACTATACCTTATAGATATGGCAATAGTCTTTATCATACGGATTTTTTTGAAATAAATAGCAAAAAATTGAAGCAGTCTGATGATAACTGCTTCAATTTGAGGAAATTTTAGACGAAAAGATAAGCGAAAGTGAGATAACTAAGAATGGTCAACGAAAAATACGGCGAAAATAATATTTGCCACACAACAAATATAGGGGTGAACCCTACTCCAAATATAACGCCAGAACAGACTGCCCATACAAATAGTGGGCCGGTCAGCGCATTAAAGCCACCAATTGCCACACTATATGTGCTCGGTTCCCACATCATTAACACCACATGACCAATAGCCAGTATGAAAGATAAAGCCCTAAAAAGGGCCTTATCTATTGGTCGATGTAAATTCGCTATTTGAGTAGCAAATTTAGTCACTATCTTTGTCCATCATTTCCGAATGCTCTAACCAAAGTGCATTGATAATGCCAAATGCACAGGCAAGTAACACACCTAAAATCCATGCAAAATACCACATAATAATGACTCCTTAATAAAGTGAATTTTTGTTTTCTTCAATGAATTTATCATCAAGACGGCCAAACATTTTGTAATAAGTCCAACTGGTATAACCCAATATGATAGGAACAAAAACGGCCGCAACAATGGTCATAATTTTCAAGGTTAATTCACTAGACGTTGAATCCCACATGGTTAAGCTTTGGCTTGGTTCCAAACTCGAAGGCATAATAAATGGGAACATAGCAAAACCAGCAGTCAGGATGATACCAGCAGAAGCCAAACTTGCGGCTAAAAATGCCAGAGCACCACTGTTTACTCGCGACGCGATGATAACCATTAACGGCATCACCACCCCTAATATAGGCGCAGCCCATAGTAAAGGATAGTCGGAAAAGTTCTGCATCCAAGCGCCCGCTTCACGAATCACTTCTTTGTTTAATGGATTAGACGCGGCAAAGGTATCAAGTTCCGTTTGCAATGCGTAACCATCAATATTTTGCACCCAAAAACCACCTAAAACAAACAGCACAAATATAGCAAGAGCCCCCATTTGAGCAACTTTACTTGCTCGTTCTCGCACATCGTCGGTCGTCTTCATTTGCAACCATGTCGCCCCCATAACGAGGAACATTGATAAGCTGACTAACCCACACAGTAACGCAAATGGATTGAGCAAACCAAAGAACGAGCCATGATAAGTAGACATCATAAAATCATTTAAGGTAAATGGCACACCTTGCAGAAGGTTACCAAATGCAACGCCAAAGATGATAGAAGGAATAAAACCACTGGCACTAATCGCAATATCCCAGTTTTTACGCCATTTATCTGATTCGATTTTTGAACGATAGTCCAAGCCAATCGGGCGTAACCATAACGCCGCTAGTGTTACGATCATCGCAAAGTAGAAACCAGAAAATGAGGTTGCATAAACAAGAGGCCATGCAGCAAATAATGCTCCACCTGCTGTCACTAACCAAACTTGGTTACCGTCCCAATGCGGGGCAATCGAGTTAATCATAACGCGACGTTCGCTATCTGTTTTACCAATAATCGGTACCAGAGCACATACGCCTAAATCAAATCCATCCGCGATGGCAAAACCAATAAGCAGTACGCCGACTAGTAGCCACCAAATAAATCGCAATGCTTCATAATCAAACATTATTTAATCTCCCTTACGCTTCTACTTGGCGATTAACTTTGTCTTGGACAGAGTCACCGTTTTGTTCAAAGTGGTAGCGGCCTGTTTTCAAGCTGCTTGGCCCTTTACGTGCAAATGTCACCATTAGATACACTTCTACAATCAAGAATACTGTATACAGTGCAAGAATAGCGAACAACGAAGCCCAAAGTTGACCCGTGGTTAGCCCTGACACTGCTACATCAACAGGCAATATTTCACCTACTGCCCAAGGTTGACGGCCATATTCAGCAACAAACCAACCCAGTTCGATGGCGATCCAAGGTAATGGTATTCCGTACATTGCCGCTTTTAATACCCACGGTTTTTGCGTGATTTTTTGACGGCAAGTTTGCACGAATGCTGCGCCAAAAATAAACAACATCGCAAAGCCAATACCTACCATGATACGGAACGAGAAGAACAGAGGCCAAACCGTTGGAATAGAGTCATCCGCGGCCGCTTTTATTTGCTCTTCAGTCGCATCGACAACATCATCGGTATAACGTTTAAGCAATAATCCATAGCCCAAGTCATCTTTTATGTCATCAAACGCTTGCATGTTTTCTGGTGTTTTATCACCTGAACGTAATTTTTGTAGAAGATCATAAGCGATCATACCATTTCGAATACGTTCTTCGTGTTCGATTTTAAGATCAGAAAGACCTGTTACTTCTTTATCCAAAGAACGAGTAGCAATGATACCCATCGCGTATGGAATTTTAATTGCAAAATCAGTATGTTGTTTCTCTTGATTAGGCAAACCAATAACAGTAAATGCGGCAGGTGCTTCTTCTGTGTGCCATTCAGCTTCGATCGCAGCTAATTTTACTTTTTGCACATCACCCAACTCATAACCAGATTCATCACCCAGAATGATAACCGACAGAATTGACGCCATACCGAAAGAAGCAGCAATCGCAAATGAACGACGCGAGAAAGCGATGTCTCTACCTTTAAGTAAATAATAAGAGCTGATACCTAAAATAAACATAGCACCGGTGGTATAGCCCGCGGCAACGGTATGCACAAATTTAACTTGAGCAACAGGGTTTAATACCACTTCAGCAAAGCTGACCATTTCCATACGCATGGTTTCGAAATTGAATTCCGAACCTACCGGGTTTTGCATCCAACCATTCGCCACCAATATCCAAAGAGCGGAGAAGTTAGAACCAAGTGCCACCAACCAAGTAACCACTAGATGTTGACGCTTCGATAACCTATCCCACCCAAAGAAAAATAAGCCTACAAAAGTGGATTCTAAGAAGAAAGCGACTAATGCTTCTATAGCGAGCGGTGCACCAAATATGTCGCCTACATAATGAGAATAATACGACCAGTTGGTACCAAATTGGAATTCCATGGTTAGGCCAGTAGCCACACCAAGGGCGAAATTTATACCGAATAACTTACCCCAGAACTTTGTCATGTCCTTGTAGATTTGTTTATCAGTCATTACATATAGAGACTCCATAATGGCGAGTAAAAATGCCATACCTAAAGTCAGTGGAACGAACAGGAAGTGATACATCGCTGTAAATGCAAATTGCAATCGCGATAGATCAACTATGTCAATCATGGTAACTCCTTTTTGTGTCGGCTGAGTGACACTGATACGTTTGTATCGTGTGTAAGCATTGAATATTAACTATAACCTTCTCTTTCACTGTCTACCGAGTAAATCGATAAGGCAAATCGATAGAGTCAGCCAGTTGTTAATATTTTGTGCTTTTTTGGTTAGTTTTTTGTTAAGTTATATCTAATAAAGCTGCTGCTAATATTATCGATAAACACCACCAGATTCAAAAGGTTTCTATAAATAATTTCGCTTTGATTTATATCAAGAAAAATAGCCGAAAAACCAGCAACACAACGAGAGTATGATTTAGATCAGCAACTAGTAGCATTATGCTCACTGCGAGACTAAACAAAACTAACGACAATTAACCAATGACAGACACGCAATTAGTAATCGCTATGAATATCAATAACAGCAGCGATCAATAAGGGTTTAGTAATAACAGCAAATAAGACTTTAATAAGAGGAAGCAAGGCGTAAATTAACCGGAAAAAGGCAAATAAGAAGATAAATAAAAAATGAACCCTGCGTAAAAATGAATATAAATTAACGCTGAATATAGAGAAAAGGTGGATATAGATTGACAGTGAATATAGATAAAAAATCGGTATAAAACAAAAATGGCTATAAAGCAAAATGGGTATTTACAAATTAAATACCCATCCAGAATGCGGTTTAGTTTTTATTTTAAATTCTTGATCTCTAATTTTTTATTTCAAAACCAAAATGCAAATAAGCTCTTTCTGTCGCAATACGGCCTCTTGGCGTTCGTTGCAGGTAACCTTGCTGAATAAGGAAGGGTTCTAATACATCTTCAATAGTATCCTTTTCTTCTCCAATCGCGGCAGCTAAATTATCTAGACCAACAGGACCACCAGAAAATTTATCCATAATGGCCAGCAACAGTTTTCGGTCCATATAATCAAAGCCTTTCTGGTCAACGTCGAGCATGTCTAATGCCTTATCTGCAATATCAGCACAAATATGCCCGTCACTCTTTACTTCAGCATAGTCTCTCACACGCCTTAGTAATCGATTTGCAATTCTTGGTGTACCACGAGCACGTTTGGCCACTTCTAGCGCGCCATCTTCATCCATAGAGAGATTTAAACAACCGGCACTACGTTGCACAATATGCTGTAAATCGGCCACATTGTAATATTCTAATCTCTGCACAATACCAAATCGGTCACGTAACGGAGAGGTCAACGAACCCGCTCGTGTTGTCGCACCAATAAGAGTAAAAGCAGGCAAATCTATCTTAATGGAACGAGCGGCTGGGCCTTCACCTATCATTATATCCAGTTGGTAATCTTCCATTGCTGGATAAAGGATCTCTTCAACCATGGGACTTAGACGATGGATTTCATCGATAAACAGAATATCATTTTCTTCTAAATTAGTGAGCAGTGCGGCTAAGTCACCTGCTTTTTCTAACACAGGCCCTGAGGTAGTGCGAATATTCACTTCCATCTCATTTGCTACGATATTGGCTAAGGTGGTTTTACCTAGCCCCGGCGGGCCAAAAATCAATAAGTGATCTAATGCTTCGTATCGTTGTTGAGCGGCTTTGATAAAGATTTCCATCTGATCTCGGACATGATCTTGCCCTCGATAGTCGGCCAATTTTTTCGGCCGAATTGCGCGGTCAATAACTTCTTCATCTTTAAATACCGGGTTTTCCGGAGCAATTAAGCGATCTGCTTCGATCATCAATTTTGTCTCTCATATCTACCATCCTACATCGCAATGGTATTGATAATTACGGTTGGATAAACAAACTAAACCATAGATTTTAACGCTTCGCGGATAATCGACTCGCTAGTCATGCCTTCTTTAGCGACTTGCGATACCACTTTTGATGCTGACTGAGGTTTGTAGCCAAGGGATATTAAAGCGCTAACCGCTTCGTCTTGCGAGTTTTGTACCGGTTCAGCATGAGCCTGACTCTCTAACGGAGCCGCGTCAGTAGCAGGTGTAAATAAATCCCCTGCGCCCCAACCTTTTAATCGATCCTTCATTTCTACCACTAAACGTTCGGCGGTTTTTTTACCTACCCCTGGAAGCTTAACTAAAGTAGAAATATCTTCTCGTTCAACACAAGAAACAAATTGTGCAGCCGTCATGCCAGAAAGAATAGCCAGACCAAGTTTTGGACCAACACCGTTAGCTTTGATCACTTCTCGAAACAAAGCACGCTCTTTTACGCTATTAAACCCATACAATAACTGAGCGTCTTCGCGCACAACAAAATGCGTATACACGGTCGCTTCAGCTCCTATTTCTGGTAGCTCATAAAAGCAACTCATTGGCATTTGTACTTCATAGCCAATACCACTAACTTCAATCAACAGTTGCGGTGGTTGCTTTTCCAGCAAAATACCACGTAAGCGTCCAATCACAGTAACGATCCTTTGAAACGATTAATATTGAGGGATAATAATATATTACTGGATAAATAACCAGTTCGAGATTAGCGCAATTCTGAGCTTATCTGTACCGACCTTTTTTTGCACTGGTTGCTCGACCCGCTAAAGCAATCAGCGTTTTATTCGTATTCGCGTGGCAAATAGCCACACCTAATGCATCTGCTGCATCGGCTTGTGGTTTTGCGGGTAATTTAAGCATACTTTTCACCATATGCTGCACTTGGGACTTATCCGCTGCACCTGTACCAACGACCGCTTGTTTGATTGACCGAGCAGAATACTCAAACACTTCTAAATCCGCGTTTACCGCAGCAACAATGGCGCTGCCTCGTGCTTGACCGAGCTTTAATGCTGAATCAGCATTTTTGGACATAAAAACTTGCTCAATAGCAAAAACATCCGGCTGAAACTGAGTAATCAATTCGGTAACACCCGCATAAATTTGTTTAAGTTTACCGGGCAACTCCGCTTCAGACATACGAATACAACCACTGCCTAAATAAAGTAAGTTACGTCCTTCTTGGCGTATAACACCGTAACCTGTAATTCTTGAACCTGGGTCAATACCAAGGATGATCATTTATTTTCCTATCATTATTTTTGCCGCCGAATAAACGATTATTCCCATTCGAATCAATAGCCATTTCAATCAAGCCTGTTCGACCCATATTCGGTCACCAGGCAGAAATACTGTTTATTAGTCTATATTAATACCAATAAGAGCACATAAACATCTTAAATGGTTAATGGCATAAAATAGCATTAAACAAAAAAACCAGTTCAAACTGTGAACTGGTTTTCCAATAACGATTGCAGAGCCGTCACTCGGGTCGTCTAATTATGACTCTTTTTTCTCTGCTAATTTAACCGCAATAGAGAGCTCTTCTAAAGCCGCAGGGTTAGCAAGACTTGGAGCATCAGTTAATAAACATGCTGCTGCGGTAGTTTTAGGGAAGGCAATAACATCACGAATATTATCTGTTCCACAAAGTAACATCACTAATCTGTCTAAACCGAAGGCTAAGCCAGCATGAGGTGGCGTACCATACTTAAGTGCTTCGAGTAAGAAACCAAACTTAAGTTGTTGCTCTTTTTCATCAATACCTAAAATATCAAATACGGTTTCTTGCATTTCTGAATTATGGATACGGACAGAACCACCACCCACTTCATAACCATTGATAACCATATCGTATGCGTTTGAATTAGCCGCCGCAGGGTTTGCTTTCAATTCTTCCGCAGTAACTCCCAATGGGGATGTGAATGGATGGTGCATCGCATGCAAGTTGCCTTCATCATCTTCTTCAAACATTGGGAAATCCACTACCCAAAGCGGAGTCCACGCTGATTTATCGGTTAACTCTAAATCATTACCTACTTTAAGTCTTAATGCGCCCATTGCTTCTGAAACAATGTTGGCTTTGTCGGCACCAAACAAAATAATATCGCCAGATTCCGCAGCCGTGCGCTGTAAAATACCTTGAATCACCTCTTCAGAAAGGAATTTAGCTACCGGCGATTGGATACCATCTAAACCTGCATCCAGATCGTTAACTTTCATCCACGCTAACCCTTTGGCACCGTAGATACCGACAAACTTACCGTATTCATCAATTTGCTTACGACTAAGTGAAGCGCCACCAGGAACACGAAGTACAGCAACTCGACCTTTGTCATCATTTGCCGGACCAGAGAACACTTTAAATTCAACATCTTTAACTAGATCGGCCACATCGACCAACTCTAGCGGGTTACGCAAATCAGGCTTATCTGAACCATAGCGACGAATCGCTTCTGCAAATGACAACACTGGGAAGTCACCAAGATCAACGCTAAGCAATTCTAGCCACATTTCACGGATCATTTTTTCCGTTATAGCACGGACTTGGTCAGCGGTTAAAAAAGAAGTTTCTATATCAATTTGGGTAAATTCTGGCTGGCGATCAGCACGTAAGTCTTCATCACGAAAGCATTTTACGATTTGATAGTAACGGTCAAAACCAGACATCATCAAAAGTTGTTTAAACAACTGAGGTGACTGCGGTAATGCGTAAAAGCTGCCTTTATGTACACGGCTAGGCACTAAATAATCACGAGCACCTTCTGGTGTTGCTTTGGTTAATACTGGTGTTTCGATATCAAGAAATTCATTATCATCGAGGAAACGACGTACAAAACTCGATGCTTTAGCGCGCAGTTTAATTTTGTCACTCATTTCAGGGCGGCGTAAATCAAGGTAGCGATACTTTAGACGCTGCTCTTCTGAGTTATTTTGCTTAGAATCAAGAGGTAATGCTTCTGAGCGATTAATAATTTCTAAATGAGTGGCTAAAACTTCCACCTCACCTGTTGCCATATCTTTATTCACTTGGCTATCAGGACGAGCGCGCACTTCCCCAGTAAACTTAATACAAAATTCATTTCTTAGTTGGTTGGCAACTTCAAATACGTCTTGCATATCTGGGTCGACCACTACCTGAACAATCCCCTCACGATCTCGCATATCAACAAAGATAAGGCCGCCTAAGTCACGACGACGGTTAACCCATCCGCAAAGTTCTACAGTTTGCCCTACAAAGGACTTGTTCAGTTGACCACAATACTGGGTACGCATAATGAAATTCCCAATCTCTTAATTAGTTATTAAATTTTGGACAGTGACTACTGCCAATTCAACCAACATTTATACCCTCAAAGCGAGCGAAAATCGACCTTTGCAATGACTTTTTATTTTATTTTGTATCGAGTTACGACCATTCGATGATAAAAACAGCAATTTGGACCTATTTTACCGCTCTTTTGTCATCACGCTACTTGGTATTATCAACTGCTTGGTATTATCAACTGCTTGGTATCATCAACTGCTTGGTATTATCAACTGCTTGGTATCATCAACTGCTGGGCGGCTTATTTAGCCATTGCGGTAATGGTGGGTGACACGGCAGATTTTTTCTCTTAAAATACGCCACCCAATTTACAGGTTTAATTGCAGGCAACCATGAGCAATAAAGATAATATTTTCTCAGCCCCTATCGACAATATCGGTAACTTCAATTTCGATGAAAATGTCGTCGAAGTTTTTCCTGATATGATTCAGCGATCTGTGCCAGGTTACAGCAATATAATCTCGGCAATTGGCATGCTAGCAGAACGATTTGTTAAACCTAACTCGGTTGTTTATGATTTGGGTTGCTCGCTTGGTGCATCGACCTTGTCTATCCGACGTAACATTCACCACCAAGGCTGCAAAATAATATCTGTCGATAACTCTAAAGCGATGGTTGAACGATGCAAGTTGCACGTCAATGCTTACCGCTCAGATACACCTGTTGAAGTAATCGAAGCCGATATTCGTGACATCTCAATCGATAACGCTAGCATGGTGGTATTGAATTTCACTCTACAATTTTTATCTCCCGAAGATAGACTGTCCTTGTTAGAAAAAATTTATAACGGTTTGCGCCCTGGTGGTATTTTGATTCTATCTGAAAAGTATATTTTTGAAGATCATAACGCCAATCAATTACTTATCGATTTGCACCATGATTTTAAGCGTGCTAACGGTTATAGCGAATTAGAAATTAGCCAAAAACGTAGTGCAATAGAAAACGTCTTGATTCCAGATTCGATTGACCAGCACACAACGCGCTTAAAAGAAATCGGTTTTTCTACGGTTGAAGTATGGTTTCAGTGCTTTAACTTTGGCTCCATGTTGGCGATTAAATAGCCAGATCTTGGCTTTTTTCTTGATATATACTGGCTAGTTACTTGATATAAAATGGCAAGCATTACTGAAAACACAACAAGCCATTTATTGCCTTCACTTAAACTCAATAAAAGATCTCTCAAATAATGTTCAATTTTGCTAATGTTTATCAACTCATTGCCCAAGAGCCAAAACTGCAACCATGGCTTAATGTTCTTCCGCAACAATTAACCGATTGGCAAACCGCTGACCACGGTGACTTTGACCGTTGGCTTAAGGCACTAAAAAAACTACCTAATAATAAACCCGACAACATTGAGCTAAATTTATCGGTTACCTTATCTAATCAGCAACCTTTAGCTGAAGGTGAAAAGAAGAAACTCGATAACCTATTACGCACCTTTCATCCGTGGCGTAAAGGTCCATATTCTGTTCATGGCATTCATATTGATACCGAATGGCGATCAGATTGGAAATGGGATCGAGTATTGCCACATATATCACCACTTAAAAACCGTTCGGTATTAGATGTTGGTTGTGGTAATGGCTACCATATGTGGAGAATGCTCGGTGAGGGTGCTCGATTATGTATGGGTGTTGATCCTTCGCATCTTTTTTTAGTTCAGTTCGAAGCCATTCGTAAACTGATGGGTGATGACCAACGTGTACATCTTTTACCGCTTGGAATTGAACAACTCCCTGAACTAAAAGCGTTTGATACGGTATTTAGTATGGGCGTTCTCTATCATCGCCGCTCACCGTTAGACCACATTATGCAATTAAAAAATCAATTGGTTGCTGGCGGTGAACTAGTGCTAGAAACATTGGTTATCGATGGTGATGAGAATGCGGTATTGGTTCCAACAGACCGCTACGCACAAATGCGCAACGTGTACTTTTTCCCCTCTGCAAAAGCGTTAAAGGTTTGGTTAGAAAAATGCGGGTTTGAACAGGTTCGTATTGTAGATGAAAACGTCACAACCGTGGGCGAACAACGCAGTACTGAATGGATGAAACACAATTCATTACCCGATTATTTGGATCCGAATGACCCGAGTAAAACAGTCGAAGGTTATCCTGCGCCAAAACGTGCAATATTAGTCGCTAAAAATCCAGTCTAATTAAGCGATAAAGTATTGAGATGTTGTTGAAAACAGCCATCGAATTCTAGGCATTCGATGGCTGTTATTTTAACTGCATATGAAATACTAACCAAATGCTGACATTAGGGTGCTTTTCGCACCCTTTTTTGTGGGCTACACTCCGCGTCAAATTATCTGTTATCCTAATGAAATTAAGGTAAAAAATGCGAAGTATTATTGTCCCTGTTATCGCAACAACCTTGCTTGCAGGATGTGTATCAAACAAGTTAGAAAAACAGAATCAACAAACCTTAGATGCAATCAAAGCATCACAAAAAATCATGACGAATAACCTCAATGAGCTAAACATAGTGTTGAGCAACCAGTCTGATTCTATCCAAAGACTTGAAAACAACGTTATGGATTTAACGGCGGAAACAACGGCTTTAAAAACCGAGACGCAGCAATTAAAAGTGCAATCCAATGGCTTACGAGCACAAATAGCAGCACATAATCCAAACAGTGAAACACAACAAGCCCCATCGAGTAATGTACCTCCAGCTATTCCTTCTAAACCACTCATACTCGGCGCAATCGAAAAAATCCAAGTTGCCAATATGGAGCGATTCTATTTAGCGCGAATTGATACCGGGTCTGCTACCTCTTCACTGCACGCCAATAATATTGAGCACTTTGAACGTGAAGGAAAAAAATGGGTTAGATTTGATCTAAATGACCCGGACTCGGCTGATCACACCTCACCTCAAGACACATCTTCCGAACCGCATACTGTTGAGAAACATACCATCGAAGCGCCGATTGTAAGGTTCGCCAATATTCGTTTATTGGCATCCGAATCGATAGAAAAACGTGCCGTGGTCGAATTATGGGTAAAAATAGGCAGTATTCATGAAAAAGCACAGTTTACACTGGCGAATAGAGATCAAATGAGCCAACCTATCTTACTGGGTAGGGAATTTATTCGAGACATCGCTCTAGTCGATGTTAGCAAGAAATTTCTGCTGACCGAACAAAACACAAAGGATGCAAAGATAGCGGCAAATGTAACCGCAGAAGAATAATTATAGTCTTTAATCGAGCATCTATGATGTTAAGTAAATAACCAAGATGTTAAGTAAACAATTATGACCCCGAGGAAACAACTATGATCTTAAGGATACAACTATGACCTCAAGAATTCCTTTTTACTTCCTGATTGCGCTGCTCATTGCTGCCGGGACTTGGCTTAATATCATGCGTCACGACAACTACGGTGTTCCTTGGTCTCCAGGAGAAAAACGCCAAGTTTGGGAAGTAGAAGCGCGGATAGAATTCACTGGAATGGATCAACCAGCCAAAGTGTCTCTTGCAGCCCCTAATACACAATCGGGATACACATTAATAAATGAATCAGCATCATCACCGGGGTATGGAATTGCATACGTCGACTCCGATTCAGGCCGACGTGCCGAATGGTCAATACGACAAGCCAGTGGCGCACAGACTATTTATTACAAGACTCAATTTTTACAGGACGATCAAGCTGACGTACAGCCTATCCCTCCTTCTGATGAACCGATTTTGCAACCCACTTTTGATGGCCCACAAGACGCAGCGGCAAAATCGCTCATTGAACAAGCTTCGCAACGCAGTGCTGATAACGCTACTTTTACTCGAGAGTTAATAAAACGGTTAAACGATGCTGATAGCCAAAATGCAGCATTACTGCTTGATCAGTCAAGTAAAGCAAAAATGATATCCAAACTGCTTTCTTATGCGCAAATCCCCAACAAAATTGTTGGGGTAATCTATCTTGAAGATGGCCGTCGTCGACAAAATATTAATAAAATGGTTCAAGTGTGGGACAACCAAACTTGGCTATTATTCGACCCAGATTCCGGCACCCAAGGAAAATCTGATGGCGTATTAATTTGGGACGAATCGAATGTATCGCTGCTTGATGTGGTTGGAGGTAAAAATAGCCAAGTACATTTCTCAATGATAGCGCAAGATATTTCTCCTGCGGCCGCGACTGATAGCAAGGTCAACGCCGATAATCTACTCAATTTTTCTATCCATACTCTGCCATTAGAAGAGCAGTCGATGTTTAAAACCATCATGCTCATTCCAATTGGCGCATTAATCGTCGTGTTCTTACGAGTCATTATTGGCCTCAAAACATCCGGTACCTTTATGCCTGTTTTAATTGCTGTCGCGTTTGTACAAACTCAGCTGCTCACGGGTATCATTGGCTTCTTACTTATTGTCGGAACCGGGTTAATTATACGCGGTTATCTTTCCAAGCTTAATTTATTATTAGTGGCCAGAATATCCGCCGTGATCATCACGGTAATATTGATTATCTCTGTGTTTACCGTGGTCGCCTTCCGCATCGGATTAACAGAAGGACTCAGTATTACTTTCTTCCCAATGATCATTCTTTCTTGGACAGTCGAACGTATGTCGATTTTATGGGAAGAAGAAGGTCCCAAAGAAGTCTTTATGCAAGGTGGAGGTTCATTGCTAACCTCTGTTATTGTTTATTTAGCCATGACCAACGATATGATCCAGCACCTAACCTTTAACTTTATCGGTATTCAATTGTTAATTTTAGCCGCTATCTTAGCGCTAGGTAACTACACCGGCTATCGCCTAACAGAATTACGTCGCTTTAAGCCATTAGCCGAGGATTAACGTTATGTTTGCAAGTTTCACCTCCCCTATAAAGCTTAAAAACAAAGGCATAATGGGCATGAATACAAGGAACCATAGCTATATCGGGCGATATAACGACCGTTCTAAGTATCCTTTAGTTGATGACAAACTGAAAACCAAAATAATAGCGGCAAAAGCAGGTGCAACCACGCCAGCGCTGATTGGTGTGATAAGACAACAAGCCGAAGTAAAGAAGGTTCATGCCATGGTTAAGCAATGGCCTGGTTTCGTTATTAAACCAGCCCAAGGCAGTGGCGGAAAAGGCATCTTAGTTATTGTGTCGCACAAAGACGGCGTCTATACCAAACCATCTGGAGCGACCTGTAATCAACAAGATGTAGAACGACACATTAGTAACACACTGGCGGGGCTGTTCTCGTTAGGCGGTAAAAATGATGTTGCCGTTGTAGAAAACTTGATTAAATTCGATGATTGTTTTGAAGGATTCAGCTATGAAGGTGTGCCTGATGTTCGAATAATTGTATTTAAAGGTTACCCCGTTATGGCGATGATGCGACTATCGACGGCAGCCTCAGATGGAAAAGCCAACTTACATCAAGGTGCAGTAGGCGTTGGTATCGACATCGCGACTGGAAAAGCCGTTCGTGCGGTGCAATTCGACCACCCCATTAAACAACATCCGGATACCGGCAAAGATCTGCTTTCACTGCAAGTTCCCCATTGGCGCAAACTGTTGGTGTTAGCCTCAAGTGCGTGGGAAATGACCGGGCTTGGTTACATGGGAACCGATATGGTTCTAGACCGAGAAGAAGGCCCCATGGTACTCGAACTAAATGCACGCCCCGGATTAGCGATTCAAATAGCTAATGGCGCGGGATTATTACCGAGGCTTCGTCATATAGAGGAATTAGAGCACGATAATGACTATCCAAAACCGGCAGAAAGAGTTGCGTATGCAGCTAAGCACTTTGGTCGTTAACTTTTAAACTAAGGAAGATATTATTCAGACATCTGCGATTTCAGTGTCTGAATAATACCCATTGTATTCATTCACTAATTTGAATGAACGTGCTCCCGAGAACTCTGCAAAATATCGACTAATGGCCGATTTATTTACCCAGCGCTTCCTTGTAGTGTGCTCGGCACATGGAAACATATTTGTCATTGCCACCAATAGCAACTTGATCGCCTTCTGCGATAGGTTTGCCGTTTTCATCGGTACGAATAACCATGTTGGCTTTTCTTCCACAATGACAAATGGTTTTTAATTCAACTAACTTATCAGCCCAAGAAAGCAGGTACTTACTGCCTTCAAATAATTCACCTTGGAAATCGGTACGTAAACCATAACACAGCACTGGAATATGTAATTTATCCACCACTTCGGTTAACTGGTAAACCTGTTGTTTAGATAAAAATTGGCACTCGTCAACCAAAACGCAATGCAGCTTCTGTTGGTTATTCAATTGATCTATTTCTTGGTAAAGTTCGGTCGTAGCACTGAACAGCTGAGCATCGGATTGTAAACCAATCCTAGAGCTAACTTTTCCCATTCCGTAACGATCATCTAATGCGGCAGTAAAAATCACCGGATTCATACCACGTTCTTGATAGTTAAAAGAGGATTGAAGAAGCGTGGTAGATTTACCCGCATTCATTGACGAGTAATAGAAGTACATCTGAGCCATGATTTGTTCTCGGTTACTAATTCTTAGGTTATTAATTCTAGGTTATTGATTTTAGCTAATTGATTTTAGGTAGCTCACTGACGGTTCTTGTTTTCATCTTATGGGGTTTAATTCACAAAACATAGCAAAGGCAGCAACTTAATTAATACGTGAACCGAGAAACGTATTACCAGTTAACTGCCCGTTATAAAGTTATACCCTAAGGTTTTTCACATCGGATCTAACCTTTACGCCAAGTTGTTCCTTCTGGACCATCTTCTAAGATAATACCCATTTCAGTTAACTTGTTACGCGCTAAATCGGCGTTGGCCCAATCTTTAGAAGCACGAGAATCATTACGTAACTTAATTAGCGCTTCTATCTCGGCCACTTCATCATTATTACCTAAGTCACCTTGCAAAAAAGTATCTGCGTCTTGGTGAAGAATGCCGATAACATCTGCAAGCTCGCGCATTAATGCCCCAAGTTTTGACGCAGCAGCTAAATCTTCAGTTTTCAGACGATTAATTTCTCGCGCCATATCAAATAAAACCGAATAAGCTTCAGGGGTATTAAAATCATCGTTCATTGCATCCGTAAAACGACCAACATAATCACTTTCAGTGTCTGCCACTGCCTCTGTATCTAGCCCGCGTAACGCTGTGTATAAACGCTCCAAGGCTGAACGCGCTTGATTAAGGTTGTCTTCACTATAATTTAGTTGGCTACGATAATGACCTGACATTAAGAAATAGCGTACCGTTTCGGCATCATAATGTTGTAGCACATCTCGAATGGTGAAAAAGTTACCCAAGGATTTAGACATCTTTTCTTGATCAATCATCACCATACCGCTATGCATCCAAGTATTGACATACTTTGTATCATGCGCACAACATGATTGAGCAATTTCATTTTCATGATGTGGAAATTGCAGATCCGAACCACCACCATGGATATCAAAATGGTTACCTAATATAGCCGAATTCATCGCCGAACATTCAATGTGCCATCCTGGACGACCATCTCCCCACGGAGATGACCAAGTAGGCTCACCCGGCTTGGACATTTTCCACACTACAAAATCGAGCGGACTACGCTTGGCGCTATCGATATCTACTCGCGCACCGGCTTGTAGTTGGTCTAAATCTTGTTTTGACAATTGACCATATTGTTCAAATTTTTTCACTTCAAACATCACATCGCCATTGCTTGCAACATAAGCAAATCCACGCTCAATTAATCGCTCAACTAAGGTAATTATTTCAGCAATAAAGTGTGTAGCTCTTGGTTCAACGTCAGGACGTTTCATATTCAGTGCATCAAAATCTTGATACATTTCTTGAATAAGACGCTCAGTTAACGATTCACAACTCTCACCATTTTCTGTCGCGCGTTTGATGATTTTATCGTCTATATCGGTAATATTTCGTACAAAATTTAGGTCATAGCCTAAAAATCGCAGATAACGAGAAACAACATCGAATGAAACAAAAGTACGTCCATGGCCGATATGACAAAGATCATAAATGGTTACCCCACACACATACATGCCAATTTTTCCAGCGGTGATTGGTTTGAATTCTTCTTTCTGACGCGTGAGTGTGTTGTATATTTTTAACATAATCTTTATCTGGTCTGTATGAAAATAAAATTGACGGTGAGTATATCAATTCCAATTTGAATAGGTAACCGTTTTATGCAGTCAGATAAAATCAGAATAATTTGCTTAGCGGCTGTGATAAGCTAGAATTCACACTTGCAAACAATACAATCAAAAAAGGGTTTAAACCATGATCATCCTTCACACTAATTTCGGTGATATTACCATTCAGCTAAACGAAGAAAAAGCACCAGAAACTAGCGCGAACTTTCTGCAATATTGTCGCGATGGTTTTTACGACAATACACTTTTCCACCGTGTCATTGATGGTTTTATGATTCAAGGTGGCGGCATGACATCTGGCTTAAAAGAAAAAGCCACTCGCGCCTCAATCAAAAATGAAGCCAACAATGGCTTAAGTAACAGCGTTGGTACGCTAGCAATGGCTCGTACAATGGAACCTCACTCAGCAAGTTCACAATTTTTCATCAATGTTAACAACAACACCTTCCTAGATTTTAAATCTGAAAGCATGGATGGCTGGGGCTATTGTGTATTTGCTCATGTTGTTGATGGTATGGAAATCGTAAACAAAATTAAAGCAGTAAGCACGGGTTCTATGGGTATGCACCAAGATGTACCTCTAGAAGAAGTGACTATTACTGGCACGACTATTACAGAAGAGTAAAAAATAGGGGAGCCCACGAGCTCCCTTTATCAGCTATTATTATGACAACTTTATTTATATCAGACTTACACCTCACGCCTTCTCGCCCTGACATTACCAAGAGCTTTAACAAGTTCATGAAGACACAGGCCGTCAATGCTGACGCCTTATACGTGCTTGGTGATTTATTCGAATTTTGGGTAGGCGATGATGATAAAAGCACTTTTAATCAATCAATCAAAAGTGAGTTTAAAGCACTAACTCAAGCAGGTGTTCCCTGTTATTTCATTAAAGGTAATCGAGATTTCCTAGTCGGTAAACGTTTCGAACAAGAAACTGGTATGCAAATACTAGATGATGCAACTCTAATCGACCTTTATGGTCAGAAAGCGGTTATTTTACACGGAGATACACTTTGTACCGATGATGTGAAATACCAAGCTTTTAGAGAAAAAGTCCATCAGCCTTGGTTGCAATCGGTATACAATTGTTTGCCATTGTTCGTCAAAAAGAAAATTGTCGCTAAAGTCCAATCTGATATTGGCCAAGATAAAAAAGCAAAATCCCTAGACATAATGGATGTTAATCAACAAGAAGTTGAAACAGTACTAGAACAGTACCAATGTGATTTAATGATTCATGGTCATACTCATCGACCTAATATTCATCATTTTAATATAAATGACCACACCCCTTGTACTCGTATTGTCCTAGGTGACTGGTACTCACAAAGTTCAATATTGAAATATGATCAAAATGGTTATGCATTTGAAAATGAATTTTTTGAAAAATAGTTTAACGGTAAGACAAATTGTATAAAAAAATATTCTAATAATGTTATATTATTAGAATAATTAATAATCCCTATCAATATTACGAAACGGTTTGTTTGCTTGGACTTAAATCCTATATGAAATACTCGTACGTTGCTCGTCAACCAATCTTAGACATAGACAAAAATACGGTTGCTTATGAGCTTCTTTTTAGAGACGGTCCTCAAAATACGTTTCCTGAAATAGAACCAGAAAAAGCAACTCATCGTCTATTATCCGATCAATTCTGGGGTAATGAGTATTGTGTTCTCGGTGATAAACTAGGCTTTGTTAATTTTCCCTATCAAAGCTTAATTAATCAAATACCCGGACTTTTCCCTAAAGAAAAAATTGTCGTTGAGATATTAGAAAATTGTCAACCTACTGACGAGTTACTTACTGCGATTATCCATTTAGAAAAAAAAGGCTATATCATTGCCTTAGATGATTTTATTCCAAGCCCAGAATGGAAACGCTTTTTACCACATATCCACCTTATTAAATTTGATATTCAAATTATTCCTATAGAAAAAGCCAAAAAGTTTATCCAGCGATTAAAAGGGTCTAAAATAAAATTTTTAGCTGAAAAAGTGGAAAACTACCAACAATATCAACAGGCTATTGATGCTGGCTTTAGTTATTTTCAAGGTTATTTTTTTAGCAAACCGGAAATGATCCAACAAAAATCTATCGAACCTTCCTTTTTAATCATTGTGCAATTGTGTAAAGCCATCTCTGCAGCGGAAATAGATTATTTAGAAGTAGAACGTATCGTCACCGGTGACGTAACCTTATCTTATAAGTTACTCCGCTTCGTAAACTCGTCTTATTTAATATCGTCCCCTATTCAGTCATTTCATCAGGCCTTGGCTTACTTAGGCGAAGAAAAACTTAGAAAATTTGTTTCTCTTGTGGTTGTTGCCTCTACTGACAAAGCTAAACCGGAATCACTTTATTCCTTATCAATACAACGCGCCAGATTCTGTGAACTTATTTCGCAAAAAATTGACCAAAACAACAGCGGTCAAGCATTCCTTACTGGCATGTTCTCACTATTGGATTCATTGTTTGACCAACCTCTTGAAAAAATAGTTAATGCAATACCAATTGATGACAAAATAAAGGTAGCGTTATTAGAACATGAGGGGATATTGGGCGATATTCTCAATTTAGTGATCGCTTATGAATTAGCTGATTGGAAAACCGTTGGCGAGACGAGAATTAAATTAGGCTTACATGAAGACCATCTGGTTAAATATTACCAACAATCCATTCAATGGACTGAAGACCTATTTGCTCGACCAATAAAAAATGATAAGTAAATAAACGATCAGTAAATAAAAAGGATGTTGTATGAGCTTATGCCCCTGTGGGAGTAATAAAAGCTACCATAGTTGCTGTAAAAAAATCCATGATAATCATGCAATGGCGCTTCGACCAGAGCAGTTAATGCGGGCCCGATATTCCGCTCACATCGTAAAGAATATTGATTTTATCATCGATACATATCACCCAAGTTGCAATGCGCACAACGATCGACAAGGTATTACCGATTCTGTTCAACTCAATTGGCAGCGCTTAGAGATAATTGCAGCGCCTGAACCTGATGGAAGCACTGGTATTGTCGAATTTAAAGCCTACTATATTGAAGCGCTCTCCGAACAATATATGCATGAGCGTTCCCGCTTTATTAAAGAAAAGGGACATTGGTATTATCTAGATGGCCACTTTCCAGTACAAAAGATAGGTCGTAATGATCCTTGTTTATGCGGTAGCGGCAAAAAATACAAAAAGTGTTGCGCTTAGCGTTAGCGGCCTTGGTTATTTACTACTTCTTGGTTATTTAGTACTTATTGGTAGATGTAAAAGTTATTGGTAGATGTAAAAACTATTGGTTGATATAAAAATCCCCGCCTTATGCGGGGATTTTAGCTTCAAAAAACAAACAACTTACTTATGTCTTTCTTTTAGCTTATTAATCACATCATTCATTGATAAACCTTGGTCTTGTAATAAAACAAACAAATGATAGATCAAATCGGCTGATTCACAGACTAACTCCGCCTTATCGCCCGACGTTGCCGCAAGCGCAACTTCAACCCCTTCTTCGCCCACTTTCTGCGAAATACGTTTGGTACCACGGGCGTACAAACTGGCTGTATAAGAGGAATCTGGATCGGCATTTTTTCGTTCAGCCAGCAGAGTTTCAAGTTGGTGAAGCCACACCAATTGAGATACTTCTTGCTTATCGCCATCGAAACAGGTTGTGGTTCCAGTGTGACATGTTGGCCCAATCGGATTAACCAGCACCAACAAGGTGTCATTATCGCAATCTAAAGAGATATTTTTTAGTTGCAAGACATTACCAGACGTTTCACCTTTGGTCCAAAGACGCGCTTTAGTACGAGAGAAAAACGTTACCTTCTCAGTCTGTAAGGTTTTATTTAACGCCTCGGCGTTCATATACCCCATCATGAGCACTTGGCTAGATTGAAAGTCTTGTACAATGGCAGGGATTAAACCATCCACTTTATCCCAATCGATTCTATCAACTAAGCTCACGTTATTATTTTCTACTGCAGTGCTCATAAACGTGTTTCCACTCCTTGTTGTTTTAAGTATTGTTTAAGTTCGCCAATATTAATGACTTGTTTGTGGAAAACAGACGCCGCAAGCGCACCGTCTACATTGGTCTTTTTATACGCTTCAGCAAAGTGCTCCATAGCGCCTGCGCCTCCAGAAGCAATTAAAGGAACATGACACACTTCGCGCACCATATTTAACTGCTCAAGATCATAACCATTACGTACGCCATCTTGGTTCATCATATTGAGTACTATTTCACCCGCGCCGCGTTTTTGTACTTCTTGTACCCAATCACGTGTTTCCCATTGAGTGGCTTTAGTACGTTGTTCATCACCGGTAAACTGATAAACCTGATACTTCCCAGTTTCTGCATCAAAATAAGAGTCGATACCCACCACGATACACTGTACGCCAAATTTATCGGCTAGATCAGTAATCAATTGAGGGTTCGCTAACGCTGGCGAGTTGATTGATACTTTATCTGCACCAAACTCCAAAATACGCGACGCATCCTGTGCCGATTTAATACCACCAGCAACGCAAAACGGGATATCAATAACTTCCGCGACTCTCGCTACCCAACTTTTGTCCACCACTCGACCATCAGAAGAAGCCGTAATATCATAAAACACCAATTCGTCTGCGCCTTCTTCAGCATAACGCTGGGCGAGAGGAACGATATCACCAATAATCTCGTGATTACGAAATTGAACACCTTTGACTACTTGACCGTCACGGACATCAAGACAAGGAATTATTCGCTTTGCCAACATTGGAAAGCCTCCTCTGCGGTAAATTTACCATCTAACAACGCGCGGCCAACAATCACACCGGCAACACCACAACCTTTAAGCGCTTCAATATCCGCTAGGCTACCAATTCCGCCAGATGACTGAAATTGTACTTGTGGATACAGCTTACAAAGATCAACATAAAGCTCTACATTGGACCCGGTTAATGTCCCATCTCTTGAGATATCAGTACATAACACATGTTGTAAGCCAACCGTTAGGTAATCGTCAATTAACGCTTCAATCGTAACGCCAGAATCTTCTTGCCAACCCGAAATTGCTACTTTTCGTTCGCCTTTATCATTAATATTAATATCAAGGGCGAGTACAATTTTTTCTGCGCCATATTTTTCCATCCAACCTTTTACCAGCTCAGGTTGCTTTACCGCAGTAGAGCCAACGACAACACGTTCTGCACCGGCGTTTAGTAGCCCTATAACGTCTTGTTCGGTCCTTACTCCACCACCAATTTGTACTTTGGCTGGGGTACTCGCTAACAGGCTAGCAATAAGATCGAGTTGACGGGCCTGAATATCTTTGGCACCGGTAAGGTCGACTAAATGCAGCCAATTTGCACCAGCTTTATGGTAAAGGTCGAATTGCTCCGCTGGATTAACTTTATATTCTGTAACTTGGCCATAATCGCCTTGAAATAAGCGAACTACTTGGCCTTCAATTAAATCGAGTGCTGGAATAATCACTACAACATCCTTTTATTCTTTTTCTATCAGCTAAAACACAAGCGGTCGCAACTGAATTATAATGTGCGTCTAAACGAGCTCTAAAAAGTTCTTAATCAGACGAGAACCGGCTTTGCTAGAACGCTCTGGATGGAACTGCACGCCATAATAATTACCGTTTTGTACAGCAGCAGTAAACGGATTACCGTAATCGCACGATGCTATTGTATTGGCATCAACAGGCATGGCATAACTGTGCACAAAGTAGAAATACTCGTCTTTTTCAATCCCTGCAAATAATGGATTTCCTTCGCTTGCCGTAACCGTATTCCATCCCATATGAGGCAATGGCAGCTCACCCGTTTCCATCAAGCGTACTTCGCCTTCACATAATCCTAAACATGGTACGGCTTCGTTACCACCTGAGCCCTTCTCATAAGAGAGTTTACCGAGTAATTGCATGCCTAAGCAGATACCAAGTAGAGGTTTTTGTACTTTTTTAACTAATTCAATCAGATCTCGTTCCGCAAGATTCTTCATTGCTTCACTTGCCGTACCTACACCGGGTAAAAACAGCTTGTCTGCCGCCAATACTACTTCGGGATCTTTAGAGATACTCACTGTGTAGCCTAAACGCTCAATGGCAAATTTAACCGATGAAACATTGGCACAACCAGTATCAATAATGACGACTTTCTGATTTTGACTCATCATGGCTTCCTTATCTAATTCCGAGCACTGTATTGCAGAACTTACCATCACAAAACACCTTTACTACTTGGCATTTCATTACCTTCAACTTTAATCGCTTGACGTAGTGTACGACCAAACGCTTTAAATAAGCTTTCGATAATATGGTGATCATTATGGCCTGCCGATGATAAATGCAGCGTACACGCAAGTGTATCGGTTAATGAACGGAAAAAGTGCTCAACCATTTCGGTAGAAAGATCACCCACTAGTTCACGACCAAATTTCGCATCAAATTTAAGGAAAGGTCGACCAGAAAGGTCCAATGCGCATTGCGCTAAACATTCATCCATTGGCAAACTAAAGCCAAATCGACCAATACCGCGTTTATCACCAAGCGCTTCTTTCAGTGCTTGGCCTAAGGCCAAGGCCGTATCTTCTACTGAGTGATGGTCATCAATGTGCAAATCACCATCAACATTAACTTGCAACTGAAACGCGCCATGAGTCGCGATTTGGTCGAGCATATGATCGAAAAACCCGAGACCAGTTGTAATCTTGTTGCCACCTTGCACATCTAAATTAACAGCAACAGATATGTCGGTTTCTTTGGTGGTTCTCACCACTTTAGCGGTACGTTCTTTCACCGTTAAATCTCGTAAGATTTGTGGCCAACCCATTTTTTCCGGGTGATATTGAATACCACGAATGGCCATGTTTTCCGCTAGTTGTAGGTCTGTCTCACGGTCACCAATGACCACTGACGTTTGAAAGTCCACTTTACCATCTTTGAGATAGTCCTTAACCATACCTAATTTAGGTTTACGGCAAGTACAATTATCTGCTTCAAAGTGTGGGCAAAGTAGCACATCATCAAACTTAACACCTTGCGATTCAAAAATTTCCATCATCATATTATGTGGAGCATCAAACTCTTCTTGCGGATAACTTTCTGTACCTAAACCATCTTGATTCGTCACCATAACCAATCGATATCCAGCATCTTGTAACGCCAGCAGGCTAGGAATAACATACGGTTCTAGTTTTAATTTATCGAGGCGGTCAACTTGAAAGTCGATAGGTGGTTCAACGATTAACGTACCATCGCGGTCAATAAATAGAATTTTTTGTTGGTTGCTCACTTAACTTTCCTTATACCGTGCGTGCTGTCGACTATGCTTAATCTGTAACTGGTTCTATATTTAATTAACTAGTGTTGTAACTGTTTTCTAGTGTTGTACTATCTTCTAGTGTTGTACAATCTTCTAGCCTTGCAATTGCTTTTTAATAAAATTGGCGGTTGTTTGGCACTCTTGCTTGCTACCAACACTAATACGAATGCAATCTTTAATAGGCGAATTACGTAAAATAATGCCATTATCCCATGCGCATTTAAATATTTCATCGCCATTAGGAAATTGAATTAAAAGGTAGTTGCCCCAGCCTTCGAAAACCGTTAACCCATCAATACCTGAAAGCTGTTCAGCCAAATAAGCTCGGTTGTTATTGAGCTCTTCGACCTGAGTTCGTGCTCTTTTTAGCCCTGCTTCAGATAATGCCTGACAAGCGATATCCGCTACTGGTATTGGTACAGGGTATGGTGCAATAACTTTTAATAATACATCGATAATAGATTTATTAGCTAAGGTAAATCCACATCTTAATCCTGCTAAAGCAAACGCTTTTGATAAGGTACGCAGAATAGCGAGATTTTCGTATTTAGCCAGCAAATCTTTAGTCGATGCTTCTGGACAAAAATCAATGTACGCTTCATCCATAACAACAATCGCTTTGTCTTTGGTCATTTCTAACAAAGCAATAATATCTTGACGATCAATTAGGTTGCCTGTCGGGTTATTTGGGCTGCAAACAAACACTAATTTAACGCCATCAAGGTTGGCTTTTATCGCCTCCAGATCTAACTGCCAATCCGATTTAGAAGGCACCACTTTTCGTTCAACGCCAATCGTTTCAGCACTAATGGCGTACATCCCGTAAGTAGGAGGACAATACAATATTGCGTCTTCACCAGGTTCGCAAAACGCTCTAACCAATAGTTCGATACCTTCATCTGCTCCACGTGAGGTCAACACTTGTTCTGCTAAAACACCCGCATAAGACGCATAAGCTTCGATTAACTCGGTTGGCTGACAACTGCTGTAGCGATTAAGTTTATCAAACGTAGTTTGATATTGATTATCAAACGGAGATTCATTGGCGTTCAACCAAACATCACCGCTTCCCCCTATCCTTCTGGCTGAAAGATAAGGAGTAAGCTGTTGAACTTGTTTTCGAGCCAGCTTTTCCATCAACTATTCTCCTTTGGCTAATGTTTCTGTACGAGCTAGCTTTTCTATACGAACAGTAACGGCGCGTTTATGCGCGTCAAGCCCTTCAGCTTCAGCCATTGTCACCACGGTTGGTGCTAAACCTTTTAAACCGTCAGCGGTTAACTCTTGTACCGTCATACGCTTAGAAAAATCGGCTAACCCTAAGCTTGAATACGTTCTGGTATAGCCATACGTCGGCAATACATGGTTAGTTCCTGAGGCATAATCACCAGCAGATTCCGGCGACCAGTCACCAAGAAAAATTGAGCCTGCATTATCGAGAAGCGGCAATAAATCTCTTGGGTTACGAGTTTGCACAATAAGGTGCTCTGGGCCGTAAGCATTAGAAATGGACACACATTGCGGAATAGAATCGGCAATAACAATAATGCTTGAAGCTAAAGCTTTTTCAGCAATATCAGCGCGAGATAATACTTTTAATTGAGCTTGAACAGCGTCCGCGACTTGATCGGCAATCACTGCAGAAGGCGTCAGTAAAATAACTTGTGAATCTGGGCCGTGTTCAGCCTGACTGAGTAAGTCGGCAGCAACAAACTCTGGCTCGGCTGTTTCATCAGCTATGACTAAAACTTCAGAAGGACCAGCAGGCATATCAATTGCAGCACCACGAAAGTCATTGCTGACTTGGCGTTTAGCCTCTGTTACGTAGGCATTGCCAGGGCCAAATATTTTTTCGACTTTAGAAACCGTTTCGGTACCGTAAGCCATTGCGGCAATCGCTTGGCCACCACCTACATTATATACTTCATCGATTTTACACAGCTTGGCAACATACAGAATCTCATCAGCAATCGGCGGCGGAGAACATAGTACCACTTTACGACAACCGGCAATTTGAGACGGTACACCTAACATTAATACCGTAGAAGGCAACGGCGCACTGCCACCCGGAATATACAACCCAACTTTATTGATCGGCCGAGTTATTTGCTCACAAAACACACCCGTTTGAGTCTCAACTTTAAGCGGTTGAGGCTTTTGTGCTTTATGGAACACAGAAATATTGCTATACGCTTGTTGCAATGCATCTTTCATTTTTTGTGAAAGACGATCACTGGCCGCTTCTATTTCTTGGCTTGAAACGCGAATAGACTCTGGTGTAACACCATCAAACTTTTGCGTTAGTTTTAGTAAGGCTTGGTCGCCTTCGGCACGAACTTGAGCAATAACTTGTTCCACTGCAGAAGTAATATTTGCACCTTCAGTTATCGCTGGTCGTTGTAATACCGACTCTTGCTGAGATTCACTTAAAGATTGCCAGACAACTGTTTTCATCGGTTACTCCATCATTTTTTCGATAGGAAGAACAAGAATAGAGCTCGCACCTAAGGCTTTCAATTGCTCCATGGTTTCCCAAAAAAGGTTCTCAGTACTAACTAAGTGAACTGCCACACGGTTTTTCTCTGCAGCTAAAGGTAATACCGTTGGATCTTCTGCTCCCGGTAGCAGTGCTTTTATTGCTTCTAGCTGTTCGGTTGGCGCGTGCAACATAATATACTTAGATTCTTTAGCCTGAATGACACCTTGCATACGGGTGAGAAGCTTGTTGATTAAGTTTTGCTTATCAGTTTCGAAATCGCCAGCACGTTGGATCAAAGTTGCTTTTGAACGAAAAATCACTTCCGCTTCTTTCAGTCCGTTCGCTTCCAATGTTGCACCCGTAGAAACCAAATCTGCAATGGCATCAGCCAAACCTGCTCGAGGTGCAACTTCTACTGAACCTTGTAAGTTACAAGTACTAAATTCAATACCTTGTTGATCCATAAATGCTTTCAAAAGGTGAGGATAAGTGGTGGCAATACGTTTACCGTTCAAATCTTGTGGGCCGTTGTACTCATCGTCTTTGTTTATCGCTATAGACAAACGACAGCCACCAAAATCTAAACGACGCAAAGCAACAAATTCACTTGGTTCATTCAATGCCACGCGATCTAACCGAACTTCTTCCAGCTCATTTTCACCAATAAATCCAAGGTCAACCACACCGTCCATCACTAAACCTGGAATATCGTCATCACGCACCAACAAAAGATCGATTGGCATATTTTCAGCATGAACGACTAGACGTTCGCCGATTAAATTAAATTTAACACCACATTTTTTTAATAGATTTTGGCACTCTTTACTTAGGCGGCCTTTTTTCTGGATGGCAATTCTTAATCGCTGTGTTTGCATTTCTCTATTCCCTGTCTAAAATTCGTTATTTCAAATTTTCTAAATTATATTTTAACCATCGTTAAGACTGGTGCTTACCTTTACTTATCTAGAGCAAAAATCATCTAGAGTAAAAAAATATCTAAAGCAAAAAAAACCCTCGGAATTTTTAATTCCCGAGGGTTCGAATCTTTGTCTGATTTGACCTCCGGGAGTGTTAATCTCCCGGGTATGCGCACATCGCCCGAAAGACTACTCTGGGTGATGATGGTGATGAATGTTCATTACAAATTTGCGCATAATTTCTTAGCTCCTTTAGCTTATGTCCACACTAACCAAGCTCAATGAAATTTTCAACCAAAAATTCGATTTTTTTTTAGCTATTTTGAGACGGTAACTTGCTTCACCTTAATATTATCGGGTCGACCTTGATATTATCGATAAAATAAAACAAACCACAACAAATGCAACAAAAGTTGCCGCAAAAGAGGTCATCACTGAATTAGTGAGTCCAAGCATAATAAAGCCAACACAAGAGACTAACGCAACACTAATTGCATAGGGCAATTGCGTAGCAACATGGTCGATATGATTACAACGTGCGCCGGTCGATGACAATATCGTCGTATCTGAAATAGGCGAGCAGTGGTCACCAAAAACCGAACCAGCTAAAACTGCACTTAACATAGGTAACATCAGTGCCAACTCGGTCGCTCCGGCCATGTCTCCGGCAATTGGCAGCATAATTCCAAACGTCCCCCAAGAGGTGCCGGTTGAAAAAGCCATAACACCAGATAATAAAAATAGAATAACCGGCAACCAATGAGCACTAATATTACCTTGAATCAGTGAAGATAAATAAACACCTGTTTTCATATCACCGATCACTGAACCGATAGACCAAGCAAAAACTAATATTAAAATAGCACTAAACATTGATTTAGCGCCGATCCAAATTGTTTTGCCAATATCTTGCACTGATAATTTCTGTTTTATTACAGTAATTAATGCAACCAGTAAACCAACCGTTCCGCCATATACTAACGAAGTGCCTACATTTGTATTTTCAAACGCGCCTAATAAAGTAAACTCCTCGCCTATGGACGTAAGCGCTTCGCTACCAGTAAATAGCATTGATCCAATTGTAGCTATTATCAAAAATACAATAGGCAGCACTAAATCAGACACTTTTCCATATTCACTTTCAACAATATTTAAATCATCACTTGCTGAATATCCGACATTATTTTCTTCATCTTCAACTATCTGGCTATTTTTAGATGAATTAAATTCATGTTGTTTCATAGCACCAATATCTAATTGGAACCAAGCAACAGCAAATACCATCAAAAGAGCAAACACTGCATAAAAATTCATCGGAACCAGACGCAAATAAGCACCCAGTGCTGAATATTCAGTTAACCCATGGGTAACTAAAATACCGCTAATAATTGTCATTATATAAGCACCCCAACTCGAAGCGGGCATTAATACACACATTGGCGCAGCAGTAGAATCTAAAATATACGCTAACTTAGCGCGTGAAACATTGTAACGATCAGTAACAGGACGTGAAATTGCGCCAACAGCTAAACTATTAAAATAGTCATCAACAAATATAAACACACCTAAGAAAGCCGCCAGTAATTTAGCACCTCGCTTACTTTTAATCTTAGTTTGAGCCCATAAAGCAAACGCTCTAGTTCCGCCGGATAACGTTAATAGTGCCGTCATCATTCCAAGTAACAACAAAAACGCAACGATACTCATATTCCAGCTATTAATTTCGTCACCATCAATCGCTACTCCTTTTACCGTAGTAATAATATAGTGAGCTGAATTCAACAAAGAATAATCGGCTAACAAAAATGCCCCGACAACAATACCAATCCCTAACGAGATAAGTACACGGCGAGTTATGATAGCCAGCCCTAGAGCTAATAATGGCGGTAACAAAGATAAAGAGGAAATTGAAAAATCGACTAAATTCATGATCTGCATAAACCAAATTGGTTAGAGATCTACTGCAGAATTAACAAAATTATTTGTTAATGGTAAGTAAAAGGGAAAATAAATAACATCCCCGACCTACAGTAGCGCTCCATAGTTAAAATAAAAAGTACTATGGCAGTGTTATATTTGTTAAATACAACCCCAGTACGCCGCTCGATAAACAAACGTACTTCGGCAACAACTCCTTTCCAAACTATTCATTGGCATCACCCCAATAGAATGTACTGATCGTTATTGCGCCTCTACCTCGGTAAAGCATTAATAAATAGCATAAAAATTTATTTAACTGCTAAACCGAACAAGTTTCGCAAGATTGTACCGATCTAAAGTTCATTTGCAACATGAAAATCCTGCAAAATCATAAAAATCAATAGAAGTGGTTGTATAGATCAAACATTAACAATAACCTATTTTTTAAGCTATTTGTTCTAATCAGCTATTATGCTAAAACTATTTAGTAGAACTATAGTTTAATACCGGATAATAGTTTAATAACAGATAATAAAAATGGAATTAAGATTTATATTTCCGTTAATATTCCTGAAAGTTATAATATCTGCATTAAAATAAATTTGTATAATTTAAATTGACTGTTATCATTGCTGAGTATTAATAATAATCAAATGGTAATCCACATGTCAGAACTTACAAAAACATTGCTAAATATTCGCAGTTTACGCGCTTTTGCTCGTGAATTAACGTTTGAGCAATTAGAAGAAGCCTTAGAAAAATTAACTGTAGTGGTTGAAGAACGCCGTGCAGCAGCAGAAGAAGAACAAGCTGCTTTAGCAGAAAGAGAAGCCAAGTTAGCCGAATATGCTCAAATGATTGCAAAAGACGGAATTGACGTTGAAGATTTAATTTCAGCACTATCTGGCGAAACTAAAAGTAAACCACGTAAAAAGCGCGAACCTCGTCCAGCAAAATACAAATATATTGATGCTGCAACAGGTGAAGAAAAAACATGGACTGGTCAAGGTAGAACGCCTTCATCAATACAAACGCAACTTGATGCTGGCAAGTCTCTTGATGACTTCCTAATTTAAAAAGCATTTGCTTTTATTATTCTTAGCTTAAGAATAGATAATTTAACAATAAACCGAGCTGCCTCTAGGTAGCTCGGTTTATTTATTCGCTACCTTTCCCAATACGCCTCTTCCAAACTGTCTTCTTTTTCAGGTAATCCACGAGACAATCTTGGCGAGTGTTGTACTAACACTTCATAACTCGCTCTGTTAGCATATTTACATACTTGTGAAAACGATGAATAAGTCAAATAAGGGTATTGATGTTTACTCGAATTTGGTACGTTATCTTTATGATATCGATTGGCAGCCATATCATGTAATAAAGCAGAAAGCGCCGCATCTCCAGCCCCATTAGTATTTTTAATCTTCTCTGGCCCGCCCATATATGGCGCAATGTGCGAATACACTTTAATCGGATCGTGGCAAGAAGCTTTAATACTTGGGCGACTAAATTCATATTGATTAAACTCAGCAATAGAACCCGGTAATAACGGCAACGAAGTCGTTCGCTTTGCAGAGTTTTCGGTATAACCCGCCATATAAAGCCCAACAGGCCCTGCGGTACATAATACTAAATCAACCCACTCTAATGCTCTATCCGCGGCTAATAATGGGTCGGAAAAGCCAGTGAGTGCTTCTGCCTCATCTTCATTCATCGCCACAACTGAGACATGTTGCTTTAAAAAATCCCGCCAAAACTGTGCATCATCTTGAATAACAAACTTGGTCCCAAGTGTTAACACTACCGGCACATCATGTTGTTTAGCGTAAGCAATGGCCTGCATTGTTGCTTCTGGCATCGGATCGCCTTTTTTGCAACGTACTAAATACGCAGTCAACACTAGAGCTGACGCATTATCAAAAATATGTTCAGGAATACTAGTTGGCTGAAGTTGATTCATTTGACCTTCACTGATAGCAAATGTCCTTTCACCATCATCGGATATCAAAGCAAAACAACGACCAATCGCTCCACAAACACCTTGTAGATAATTTAAATCCATTCGACTTGATGTATTACATAAATATTGATAACCATAGCTGCCAATTTTAATATCTTGGCTCATTACGCCAAGTAATATCGATTTGTCATCCGCTAATACCGAGTAATTATGTAATGTATTGCCTATTGTTCCCCCTGCATACTCATTAGTAATCAAATTCTGTTGCTTGAGTTGCTGATACAGTGATTCTGCTGCTTCATCATCAATAACCAACGAATGACCTTTACTCAGATGAAACTGCTCAAGATAGCTATCTGGCACTCTAGCCTCGATATCCACTAGAGTTTGGTCAATACCAATAATATGTGTTCTGTCCATCTGTTTACTCGCTTTCGCTTGAGTAACCAAAGGATCACGTGCATGAACGGGAAAATAATGTTTAGATTTACGTTGGCCGGGGAATTTCATAGAAAGGTTTGGCTATAATAAAGTAAGGGGTATTTATTTTAGCTTGAGATTTTTATAACAGCAATATTGTCGTATCACGCAAACGTTACCGTCACAAAATATTTAACTGATGCAAAATACCACTATAACTACACTAGCCTAACGAACAGCTGAGTTTCAGCGGTATTGCATCAGTTTGACGCTTACTATTTTAGATTGATCAGGCTATTCTTGGTCGATCATCCATTTGCGGAATTCTTTACGCTCCGCTTTAGAAGCTTTGATATACCAAGCTTGTAATTGCTCTAGATTAGTATTGGCAACGTTAACAGAAGCCATATTAGCAGCACTTACTGCCGCGCTGTCTACTGTAGCATTACTGGCAACTGAAGCATTACTGGCAACTGAAGCATTACTGGCAACTGAAGCCGCAACGGTTCCTGTCACAACGGCCGGCCCTGCACTAGAAGAGCTTGTTGATACAACTTTTGCTTTAGAAGCAAGCTCTGCTTGCTCACCGAAAAAGATTCGATTTTGCTGATTATATTGTTTAACTTGTGCCAGTTCATTCTGAAAAGGCATAAAACCATCTTTAGCTGGCATCTCAGTATAACGATACGCCACTTCTTCACCTGCCGCTAAAAGTTTTAGATCGGGTGTGCCCTTAAAATGCAACACTGCTTGCTCATAATCTCGTAACTTGGGCGCAACTAAGGTTAAATCTTTTCCGGTTGCTTCAAATGAAATAATAAAAGGAGCAGAGTCAAACACCCTTTTTTTAGAACCTTGGCCAACGCGACTAGATACTTTTGCCACTACTTGGACAAAGCCATCATTTAGCGTCACAGATTCTGTAGCCGACTCGGTTTTCACTTCGTTAACAACCAGTAATCGTATATTTCTATCTGGGCTCAATTCAGCACTAAATGCTGTCGCAGATAGAACCAAGCTTACTAACCCACTAATGACGTATTTCATATTACTCCTTAAAAATAAACATAATATTATCAAGCATTAAATCAAAAAAACCACCCATAATGGGTGGTTTTTTAAAGATTTTAATTTAACAATAATTATTAAGGTTAAATTAGAATTCTACTTTAGCACCAACAGCGTAGCCTAGCTCAGAACCATCTACGTCATTTCCGCCGATTTCAGCGTAAAGAGTAGTAGCAGAAGCAACAGCGTAACCAGCGTTTAGGAAGTACTCAGTTGTGTCATCATCAGAAGCGTCAGCATCAATTAGGTTAACGCCTGCAGCGAACAACCACTTGTCCATTGTGTAATCAGCAGCAAGAGCAACTACGTTACCGGCATCTTCAACATCGTAGTAACCTAGTGCTAGGTTCATCGCGTCTAGACCGTAACGAGCTTCAAGAGCAAAAGTGTCTTGTTCTGCAGAGTTAGAAGTACCGTAGTAACCCATTAGGTCGAAGTCACCAGCCATAAAGCCAACTTTGATGTCTGCAAGGTCTGCAACTGCATCAGAACGTTGGTTGTCACGGTAAGCAGCAGAAACATACATTTGATCGTTTGAGTAATCCCAACGAACAGCTTCGTCAGCACAAGCGTCAACTTGGTCTACAGCCGCAGTTACACCGAATTGGTAATCTTCGCCTACACCTAGATCATCAGCAATGCTACAAACATCACCAATTTTCACAGAACCGTAAGAAGCAGTATAGAATGCAAAGTAAACGTCACCCATGTTAGCGCTTCCGCCTTCAGTAGTGTCGTTGTCGTCGCCTTGGAATTCCCAGTATGCGCCAACAGATAGCTCATCGTTTACAACTTTACGGATATCAATTTTTAAATCAGCATCTTGAATTTGTTGCTCAACGCTTGAATCTTCAGCTGTACCTTTAACGTAAACAACTTCTAGGTCACCGCCTAAAGTAACGCTTGCACCATCTTGGTTATAAAGTTCGATACCTGCGTTAGCCGCTGTAGAAGCAACCAATACTGATAATGCTAATAGAGTCTTTTTCATAATAATCCACTGCCTTTTCTTAAGAATGTAGGAAATCCTTTCCGGTTCCCTTTTTTATTTTATTGATAATAACGTTTTAGCTTAGTTGCTACCTCGTCATCACCCGTAATATTTCGAGAACTAGATTGCAAAAGAAATCGTCTGATGTCAAACCTCTAAATAAATAAAAATAAAAATAAATAAATACAATAAAAACAGTGATTTAGCTTATTTCATATATGTATAAGTTATAATCAACACATCAATAGCATTGAAAAACCAATCAACCAATAAAAATCCTTTGCCATATATTAATCTTATAAATTATACTAATACGATATAAAATATATAATATTCGGCTTAAATATAAAATTAAAAGAATTTAATATCGACCAGAAAGTTCATGCATTACAATTGAAAAGGTTCAATTTTTTTTGTGACATAGATCGTGTTTTTACTAAAAAAGAAGCAAATATGTGACTTAAATCGGCTCTGTAACTAAATAAAATCCCAATAAAAATAAATTCTTATCCAGTAATAAAAATTAATAATTATGTAACTCAAACATGCTTAGTGATATTTCTCACATATTCTCTAGCAATAGAGTAGGCATAATAGCTGTGCTAAACTGCGCCATCCTTTATCGCTGGTCATGTTATGCTCAATCCCAAAGTCGAAAAGTCTATTCGTAATAGCTATCAAAACTTACAACATCAATTGGATAACTTTATTCCTAGACGTGCGCAAAATTACTTAGTCGCCGAAATAGCCAAGACCTTATCCGGCCATTATCACAAAAGTAATCGTATTATCGTTGCAGAAGCGGGAACCGGTATTGGTAAATCTCTTGCTTATTTAATGGGTGCGATACCTTGTGCCGTTTTAAACAATCGTAAAGTGGTTATCTCAACGGCAACCGTTGCTTTACAAGAACAGCTATTAAATAAAGATCTCCCTTTATTTCGGCGCATAACCGATTTGGATTTTTCATTTATTCTTGCTAAAGGCCGTCAACGATATTGCTGCGCAGAAAAACTCGCCGCCGCGAGCGGAGCTGATGATGGGCAAATGGCCATGTTTGACGCCAAGCCTAATAAAGCTGACATTGAGTTATTAGAAAGATTGTACCTCGCGCTATCTAAAGGGAAATGGGATGGCGATAGAGATTCGTGGCCAAAACCGATTGACGATAGAATTTGGCAAACTATTGTCAGCGATAAACACAGCTGTAATAACGGTTTACCCGCACATAGAGGGTGCCCGTTTCAAAAGGCGCGATCTGAGCTTGATAAAAACGATGTCATTATTGCCAACCACAGCTTAGTAATGGCAGATATTGATCTCGGCGGCGGAGTTATTCTTTCTGAACCGGATAATACTATCTATATATTCGATGAAGCTCATCACTTACCAAAAATTGCCAGAGATCATTCATCTGCAGCTGCAAGTTTAAAAGGCGCAGTGACCTGGCTAGAGAAACTCAACCAATCATCAAGCAAGTTCACCAGCTTAGCCGATGAAAAACGCGTCAACCGTTTTAGAAATGAATTGCAAGATTCCATTCAACAGCTGGTACCGTCTCTTAGTGGGCTAAGTAAACAGTTTGACCCAAATAACTTTGCCGACAAAGTGTACCGCTTCGAACATGGTGATTTACCTGAGTGGTTGCAAAGCGAATCTAAAGATCTAAAAGTGTTATCAAATAAAGCCAACCTCGCTGTCGGCAAAATTGCCGACCTGATCGCCGAACGTTTAAAAGACGGTGAACTATCCAACAAACTGGCGGAACCTGCACTCGCCGAACTTGGCTTTTATCATCAAAGATTAGACAACCTAGCAAAAGTATGGAACCTAATGGCGGAACCGAAAAAAGACAAAGGCGCGCCATTAGTTAAATGGTTAGAAATTAGCCCGGAACGAGAAGACGATTTCATCGTCAACGTTTCACCTTTGGAAGTTGGCTGGCAGTTAGATCAAAAACTGTGGAGCCGATGTGTTGGCTGCGTGCTAACGTCGGCAACATTGCGTGCTCTAAATTCATTTAGCTTCTTTTGTCATCAAGTGGGCGTAAGCAGCGTTAACGCAAACAAGGTTAAAACCGTTAACAATGCCAGTGACAGCGATAGCAAAGATGATGGTGTGCAATTTTTAGCTTTAGCGTCACCATTTAATTACCAAGATAATGCCGAATTACTCATACCTGCAATGAAATACGAACCGCAGGCGCCACAATTTAGTGACTATTTGTCTGAATGTTTGCCAAACCTTATTGTAGATAAAAAAGCAAATTTGGTGCTTTTTGCTTCTTATTGGCAGATGAAACAAGTGGCCCAAAGCGTGGCAACAGAATTTACAAAACGAGGTTGGGCGCTTCAAATTCAAGGTCAGTCGTCACGCTCAGAAATTCTCAATAAGCATAAGACCCTAACTCAATGTGGAAAAACCAGTATCTTGTTTGGTACCGGTAGCTTTTCAGAAGGGTTAGATTTGCCAGGAAAGCTGTTAGAAAACCTGATTATTAGCAAAATTCCCTTTGCGGTTCCCACCTCTCCCGTGGAACAAGCACATTCAGAATATATAGAAAGCCGTGGCGGTAACCCATTTATGCAGATATCGGTGCCAGAAGCGAGCAAAAAACTGATCCAATCTGTCGGTCGGCTACTGCGTAAGGAACAAGATTCTGGTAGAGTCATTATCCTTGATCGCAGAGTGGTAAGTAAACGTTATGGCAAACTGCTACTTGATGCCTTACCGCCATTTAGACGGACGATTGAATAATCTAAACGGACTATTGGATAATTTAGCCGATAAATAGCCAACCGATCTCAAGCTTATAATCTAATCCTCGGAAAATCTTATGGAAATGTTAGAACCAGCCACGTTGGTTATATTAGCACTGGTAGCTTTTGCTGCCGGTTTTATTGATGCAGTCGCAGGCGGTGGCGGCATGTTAACGGTTCCCGCCTTACTTTCTATTGGGCTGCCACCTCATATTGCGTTGGGAACCAATAAACTTGCGGCAACGTTTGCAACGTCAACCTCGGCGATAACTTATTATCGCAAACGGCTTTTTAGCCCCGAATTGTGGATTCATGCCTTTTTTGCCACCTTAATTGGAGCCTCCATTGGCACACTGGTTGTTGATTTACTGAGTACCGAATGGCTAGAAAAAGTGCTGCCATTAATTATCTTAGCGACCGCTATTTATACTATTTTGCATAAAACACCAGATTCAAACGGCCATACATTACCTAAGCCGAGTAAAAAATTAAATAAGATACAATGGATTCAAGGCTTTACACTCGGTTTTTATGATGGCGTAGCGGGTCCAGGAACTGGAGCGTTTTGGACAGTAAGTAGTATGGCGATTTATCGTATCAATATTTTACTCTCTTCTGGTCTTGCCAAAGCAATGAATTTTACCAGCAACATCACATCGTTAATTACTTTTGCTATTTTAGGTCACATCAATTGGGTGCTTGGTTTAACCATGGGAGTGTGTTTAATGGCAGGGGCATTTGTTGGCGCGCATTCAGCGATTCGATTTGGCGCGAAATTTATCCGTCCAGTATTTGTTACCGTGGTTAGTATTCTAGCGGTGAAGTTAGCTTATGATGCCTGGTTCGTTACCGCATAACGGCTTTGAGTAAAATGCTATGAATCGTTTTAAGCCAATCAAAACACAATTACACCACCTCGCTCAGCGGGCATCTGAACTCGACACTAAGCGGGAAAAGCAACGTGCTTATCATGCACAATACGGCGATCAGCCTAGCTACGATCAACCTACATCTGATCAATCTAAGTACGGTCAATCTAAGTACGATCAACCTAGCAACAAGCATCGGCTTTTTGATCATCAATTATTTCAGTGCAATTCGCATTTATTACTGCCTTACGTTGATGAAGCCATGCAAACACTCACAAGCGTTATGTCTACGATCAGTATCGATAACGCCAACGACAGTAACACTTGCTTGCAACGAACCGAATTTTTAACAGATAAACTGGTTAATCAAGTCAACGCGATTTCGCGCCAGTTAGCATTACATTCAACCTTAACGAACGACACTCAACACCAATTAGAAACGTTGTACGCGAACCTTGCACAACATCAGCAGTGGCAACAGCGCTTATCTGATTTAGTTGAGCAAAAAAATCAACTGGTTCAACAACAAAAACAAACGGGTCCACAAGCAGACTATAGCGAAGAAACGTCAGCGCTGTTAGCCGCGCAACAGCGCCTAGAACGATGTCGGCAAGCGACAGAAACCATTCAACAGCGCATACTGTCTATACAACCTATACAACAGGACTGTCGATGATAAAATAACAACTGTGGATAGAGCAGAACTGTCGATGGAACAAGCGATTTTACCCATTCAGCAACATAGCAAGGTTAACCAATAAGCCAATGAAAACAGAGACCAATAGCTCAGCAACTCATCCACTCGATAATGCCCCTGATGAAATAAAACTTGCGGTTGATCTTATTTACTTGTTGGAGAGTAATGAAGTCGATCTTACCACTGCCCTAAAAGCCATCGAGATAGTAAAACAAGATTTACAACAAAAGGTTAGTTCACATTCAACTGAATAGTGGTTAACTAAATAACAACAAACAAAAACCTAGTCGCGAGTAATGTCGCCTTTTGGGGTATAACAGCCACAAATCGCTGTCTGTGGCCGTTATAATCATCGTTTTTAGCTATTTTTAAGCGCATCAATACGCTTATCTAGTGGCGGGTGGCTCATCAGTAATTGCATCATTGTGCTCTTACCATTAATACCAAACGCCATCATAGAACCTTCTAATTGCGGTTCATGGCTCATTTTAAGTCTTTCTAATGCGGCAATCATTTTATGCTTGCCCACTAAACTTGCTGCACCTGCATCGGCATAAAATTCACGACGGCGGCTGTACCACATGGTAATAAAGCTCGCTAGGAACCCTAAAACCATTTCTAAGAAAAATGACACAGCGAAATACAGCAGCATATTCGATCCCTGCCCTTCTTCTCGGTCGCCAGACGAAACAATATTGGCGATAAATCGCGAAATGAAGATCACAAAGGTATTCACCACCCCTTGCATTAGCGTCATTGTCACCATGTCGCCATTGGAAATATGGCTAATCTCATGCGCTAACACCGCTTCTGCTTCATCACGTGTCATATTTTGCAGTAGCCCACTAGATACTGCCACCAATGAATCGTTTCTCTTTGCGCCAGTAGCAAACGCATTAATATCTGGCGCGTTATAAATAGCCACTGTTGGCATACCAATTCCAGCTTGTTTAGCTTGCCTTTCTACCGTGCTCAGTAACCAATGTTCGGTTTCATTTCTTGGGCTCTCAATTACTTGACCACCAACTGAACGTAATGCAATACGCTTCGACATTAATAGCGAGATAATCGAACCACCAAAACCAAATACCGCCGCCATAACCAGCAAGCCACTTAAACTCCCCGGCTGCATACCTGTGGTCGCATACACAATATTGAGCACAATACTCAGCACAAACACAACCGCTAAGTTAGTTGCTAAAAACAACATCATTCGTTTCATGTAACTTTCTCCATACAACCTTTATTTGGTCTCAATTTTTATTATTGCTAACCCTGAACTAAACAATTCGCAAATTTAATCAATACATTACTATACTGTATGTATAGTCGTTGATTTTGTTCACAAGGTTAAGTGGAAAATTGAAACAAATTGTCAACAAATGTTTTTTGTAGCATCGTGTATACATAACGTTAACCACATAAGAATCGAAATAGTACAAATCACTCTTTATTGGATGGGAAAAGGACGAATCCACGCAGAAGTATCACATTGTTTTTTAAGCGTATTTAATATCATTTTCGCTTCATTATAAACGAAATTATCGGATATTATATAATGTATATCATTTAATCGTTTGATTGAAACATTAGGAATTTTGCATTTAACCGCGTCTAAATCAGGAACACTTCGGCCTGAATAGAACTGAATAACATACTGTTTTTTCTTTGATAGTATTAGCTGCTTAGGCTCTGTTACGTCCGAAGTAGTATCTGACACAGACTCACTTTTTTCAGATATAGATTGTATTTCCTCAGCAATTATTGGACGAATCCATGCGGTACTATCACACCGATTTTTAAGTATCCCCAATATCATTTTCGCATCATTATAATTAAAAGCACCTGACATCAGATAATACCGTCCATTTATTTTTTTAACTGATGTATTTTTAATTCTACAATTAAGTTCTTTTAAATTTGGAACCTCAAATCCTGAATAGAATTGAATGACATATTGTATATTGTTGCTTTGTATCGATGATTGCGTCGATTTTTTAACTTGTTTTGACATTGCATTGACCGGTTGTACAATTTCCGTTTTGTTCTGATTATATTTATTTTCAGGAAGTTGTTGGTAAACTTTATTGCAATTAGCATCATTTGCAATAAATAACGTCTCTGTTTCTTTACCTAAAATCTTTACAAGATTATCCCGATAATATTGACATTCATTGTAAAAAACAAACATTGAAAAATGCAATAAATTACATCGCTCATTGACAATAACGACTTTCATTCCACCTTGATCACCAGTATAAGCATTACAATTCTCAGTTATAACGGCACGATTTCCACTAGCACGCCAAACGTCCAAAACGCCATCAAAAGAAACTTGCGTTACGGCAACAGATGAATTTGACCAAAAAGCAAACAGTAAGGTTATCAGAGTAAAACGTAAAACTTTCATTAGATCACCCAGTAGAGTCATTGCGTTCCATTTTGCCTTTATCTGTACCAATTCACATTAGCATTAATATTTTAATAATTACGCCTCTATGCAAAACTTGTGTTTTATTCAGATTATGAATAATTTGATGGTCACTTTATCTAGAATCAGTGTTGTAATAATGAAACTGAGCCATCATCACAATTTTAAAAAGAGAAATGTATCAACCCCCATTAGACCTTAGTCTTATTGAGCAAACCAATAAGAACAGGTAGATTATTTGTCATAACGATTTATAGCAATCACTTGCAGCGCAAACATCTGCAACCAACACAAGGAACAGTAAGATGGTTGAGAACAACGACTTTCAAATGGCGATAGATTTATTGTGTTGCCACTTAGGGCTCACTGAAGATCAAGCTAAAGAACAACTTGGCATTAGTGATCAATCATTGGTTCAAAAGCACGTGATGAATGCTCAACAATCCATATTGGGACTTAATTCTGACAAATAGCGTCGTTGAACAATAAAAAAGGGTAGCCGATTGATTCGGCTACCCTTTTTTACTGATGGTTTAATGTGGTCATTGTGATTACAACCAGCCGATTTAAATAAACTGGCTTTAACGAGCCAGCTTTAATGAACTGATTATAGAAATAGTAGTAATAACAATCGTTATAATAGAAAGCTGATTAATAAAAATACAATTAACCCGCTGCCTTTAGAATAGGATCAACATCTATATATTTACCAATGTGCTTTCTTTTTACACTTGATACATAAGGAATTTCACCTAACTTTGGTGCTGAGATTTTATCTTGTAACATACTGATAATTGATGAGTAATTTTCAGTTGCTGGATTGATGCGATTGGCTACCCAACCGATAATGTCTAACCCATCGGCTTTGATGGCCTCTACCGAAAGCATGGCATGGTTTAAACAACCCAACTGAATGCCTACCACTAATATTACTGGCAGCTTTTCTTGCTGTACCCAAGCGGATAAACACTCACTATCTGAAATAGGTACCCGCCAGCCCCCTGCACCTTCAATCAATACCACATCTGCCGCTTGTTTATGCACTGCTAATTTTTCGCTTAATAAGGCGAAATCAATATCGACCGAATCAAATTTAGCGGCAATATGAGGAGAGGTCGCATGTTCAAGTGCATAAGGGTTAACATCAGCGTACTCGGCATCTAACGATGCGGCCTGTTGTAAATGAAGCGCATCTGAATTTCTCAACCCTTCGGCTGTTTGTTCACTCCCTGCGGCGACAGGTTTATAGCCAATAGTGGCCAGGCCTTTATCGGCAAGTGCTTGTAATATGGCTTTTGAAGCAACGGTTTTACCTACTTCGGTATCGGTACCGGCAATGAAAAATGCTTTGATCATAAAAAAATAGTTCCTAAACAGACCTGATAAGTTGCAGGCAACAAATTATTATTATTTGTAAAGCGTTGATATTCCTTCTCCACCCGCAATAAAGTGTGTCTTTTAGTTAAACCCACCGCCCTATCGCTGACATGAGTCGCTCCAATTCCTTTTAAATCACGCATTAAATTGAATGCAGATGAATACCAAAGCTGAACTGGGTAGCAGTTTAAGTGATGATTTTGTGATCCAGATTGCGCTAACGCAATTTTTATTTGGTTTTTATTAAGGAATACATTGACATGTTGATGTGAATCAATTTTAGACCATGCTTGTTGCAACTCTATTAACGAGCCAGCCATTAAGGTAGAAAACACCACTTTGCCACCGGGTTTCGTGACTCGTTGTAACTCGTTTAGCGGCACAGCTAAGTTGTCGCACCATTGCAATGCTAAGCTAGAAAATACCATGTCAAATTGTTGATCGACAAAAGGCAGCGCTTCGGCATCGGCTTGACAGTATTGTACGGTTTGCGATTGACAACGAATCTGAGTTTGTTTCAGCATGCTTAGTGATAAATCTAACGCCACCACTTGTGCGCCTCTTTCCGCAAGGCATTGACAAAAATAGCCGGTACCACAACCGATATCTAATACCGTTAACCCTTTTAAATCTAGCGGTAATTGAGCTAATAGATCTCTGCCGACTTGCCTTTGGAATTGAGCATGTTGGTCATAATTTGACGCCGCTTTACTAAAAGCTTGAGCTATCGCTGCTTTACGAGTTAGGTTATTGGCCATTGTCCCTCTCACTTTATATATTCTACCCTGTATTTATGCATCCTAACTCGGCACTTATGCATTCTATCGCTGGGTTTATACGCCCAACCCCTGTATTTGTGCACTCTACGTCTATATTGTTTAAACTGACTGATTAAACTCACAGGTCAAATCGACTGACTAAGTAGACTGGTTAAACTGGCTGGCTAAGCCAACTGATTAATTAGCTAACATATTGATACTATGAGTTAAATGATTCACTTGTTGAACAGTATGATTCGCTGTTAAGGTAATTCTTATTCTGCTCGTTTGCTTGGCTACCGTAGGGGGACGAATTGCGGTAACCCAATTACCTGATGCTTTAAGTTGATTAGCAAGTCGACAGGTTCGCTCAACATCACCACAAATAAACGGCTTAATCGGCGTATTGGTAGCAACAAAACCAGCAAGACCGTTTAAACCTTTGTCATAAGCATGATACAACTCGGCTAATTTATCTCTACGCCATTGTTGAGTACGCAACATAGTCGCAGCATGGTTGAGTGCATAAGCTTGGCTAGGCGGTAATGCAGTTGAATAAACATGATGACGAGCAAACTGAGTTAAGTAATCGCCGGTACTGGCATTACAAAGTACCACTGCGCCTGATAAACCAAATGCTTTACCAAAGGTCACCACCAGCAATTGCGGCTTAATGCCCGCTAGTTGACAACTGCCCGCACCATTTTTACCTAACACCCCGATACCGTGCGCATCATCGACCATTAACCAAGCATTAGATTGGTTAACCGCCTGATTAATTCGATTAAGAGGCGCTTGGTCACCATCCATACTAAACACACCTTCAGTAACCACTAGTTGCGGTTTGCGGCTGAGCAAAAGGTGACGTAACTGTTCAATATCATTATGTTTAAAACGTCTCATCTGAGCTGGGCTTAACTTGCCGGCTTCTAACAAAGAGGCATGATTTAATTTGTCTTGCAGTAAAAGATCATCTTTTTGTAATAAAGAAAATAACACCGCTTGATTGGCACTAAAACCCGAACTAAATACTACCGCTCGGCTGTAACCTAACCAATCACACAGCGTGTATTCTAAAGCTTGATGAGCAGGTGAAAACCCCGTGACTAACGGTGATGCACCACTACCGACGCCATATTTGTCGATTCCTTGCTGCCATGCTTGCGCTAATTCAGATGAGCTCGCTAAGCCCAAATAATCGTTGCTAGAAAAATTCACATAGTGTTTTTCTACTCGATTGAGGTTGTCGTTATATTTATCAGAGCCAGTTGTATATTCCGTAGAACCAGTTGTATATTTAACAGAACCAGGCTGGCGAAGCGTGAAAGTGGACTGATTGCCTCCTTCAAGCACCGTCAACTTTCGATCGAGTCCTGCGTTAACTCGTGCGACTAGTTCAGACTGAATACGCTGATTAAACGGCACGGTTACGCACTTGCATCATAAAACAGATCATCTTTGCCCGGCCGTGCAGCGACTCGTTCCATCACTTTATCAAGCAGTTCATTTTCTTGTATTTGATCCGGTTTTTGACTCACTTGCATGCTGTTGATTCCTAACTTATTAAACAGTTGCCTATCGGTGTCTTCATCTGGGTTTGGTGTGGTAAGTAATTTACAACCATAAAATACCGAATTGGCACCTGCCATAAAGCAGAGCGCTTGCATTTGTTCGTTCATGTTTTCGCGTCCAGCAGACAGGCGGACAGCCGATTGTGGCATCATAATTCGCGCCACAGCAATTAGGCGAATAAAATCAAATAGGTCAACATCTTCCGCTTGCTCTAACGGTGTTCCCTTGATTTTGACCAACATGTTGATCGGTACACTTTCGGGATGAACCGGTAAGTTAGCCAACTCAACAAACAGACTGGCGCGATCATTAACACTTTCTCCCATACCAATAATCCCACCAGAGCAGATTTTCATACCAGAATCACGTACATGCGATAAAGTATCTAACCTATCTTGATAGGTTCGAGTAGTAATGATTTGGCCGTAATATTCTGGTGATGTATCGAGGTTATGATTGTAATAATCGAGGCCTGAGTCAGCTAACTCATTGGCTTGCTCTGGCGTGAGCATGCCAAGGGTCATACACGTTTCTAAACCTAACTCTTTAACCCCTTTAATCATCTCTTTTAAATAAGGCATATCGCGTTGTTTAGGGTTTTTCCAAGCCGCACCCATGCAAAAACGCGTTGAACCGGCATTTTTGGCTTGTGTTGCTGCTTGTAACACACTTTTCACTTCCATTAAGCGTTCTCTATCTACATCGGTTCGATAGTGGGCACTTTGTGGGCAATATTTACAATCTTCGGGACAGGCACCAGTTTTAATCGAAAGAAGCGTACTGACTTGCACATAATTATGTTGCTGGTATTGACGATGAACTTGCTGTGCTTCAAACAACAGGTCCATAAAAGGTTTTTCTAGTAATGCACGAACTTCTTCGACTTGCCAATTATGACGAACTTCCACGTGATGCTTCCTTTAGTTGAGTCTCTATTTTTTCTTGTTTGTTCTTGTTAGTACCGGATTTATTCTTGTTAGTACGGACTAGTCGCGCCGCTTTTTAACCAGCGTGCTTTGTAATACTTGGCTAGTCTACTGATAAGCTTTAAACTGTCAACTATCATAAAGGCATTTAAGTTTACAGATGAGCACAAAACAATCAATTGGTAATTTATGGATTTAAATTTTGATCGGCAACACATATGGCACCCTTATACTTCCACGGTAAATCCGTTGACTTGCTATCCAGTATCACGAGCCGAGGGCGCAACTATTCAGTTAGAATCTGGCGAAGTGTTAGTAGATGGGATGTCCTCTTGGTGGTCGGCTATTCATGGCTACAACCATCCACTGCTAAATGCTGCTGCGCATCAACAAATTGACCACTTTTCTCATGTGATGTTTGGTGGTTTAACTCATCAACCGGCGATTGATTTGTGCAAAAAATTACTCAAACTCACACCCGATAATTTGCAACAGGTTTTCTTGGCGGATTCAGGTTCGGTGGCCGTAGAAGTAAGCTTGAAAATGGCCTTGCAGTATTGGCATAGCAAAGGTAAGCCTAAATCCAAATTTTTAACTTTGCGTGATGGTTATCATGGCGATACTTTTGCTGCAATGTCGGTTACCGACCCAGATAATTCTATGCATAGCCTGTACAAAGGCTTTCTTCCTGAACATATATTTGCTGACTCCCCCCAAACTGGCTTCTGGCAGACATGGGATCCTAATGATATAACCGACTTTAAGCACAAACTAACGGAAAACCACCAGCAGATTGCCGCAGTGATAATAGAACCTATTGTTCAAGGTGCTGGTGGGATGCGTATTTACCATCCTGAATTTCTTAAACAAGTTCGCCAGTTATGTAATGAATTTGATGTGCTTCTTATACTGGATGAAATTGCGACTGGCTTCGGGCGAACTGGTAAACTGTTTGCCTGTGAACATGCGAATATCCAACCCGATATTCTCTGTTTGGGCAAAGCATTAACCGGCGGTTATATGACTCTGTCTGCAACATTAACCAGTAAGCATGTTGCCGATACGGTGTGCAACGGTGAAGCTGGCTGCTTTATGCACGGCCCTACATTTATGGGCAATCCTTTAGCATGCGCAGTGGCATCGGCTAGTATGCAATTAATAGAATCGGGTGAATGGCAGACACAAACTGCCTCGATTGAATCACTTTTCGCCGCCAAACTGCCTAGCTTGAATCAGTACCCGTTAGTCAAGGATACCCGTTGGCTAGGCGCTATTGGTGTGGTAGAAACCAAGCGAGCGGTTAACATGACGGTCATTCAAAAGTTTTTCGTCGACAACGGCGTGTGGATACGGCCGTTTGGTAAGTTAATTTATATCATGCCACCGTATATCAGTAGTGAAGAACAAATTAATCAGCTAATAGAAGTGATTGAAAAAGCGGTACAAAATGAAGCCTGCTTTGTAGACTAGTTAAGTTCGCTCGAGTAAATGACGCAATAAGATCAATAAAGCCGACATAGTATTGTCGGCTTTTATTTGCAATGATGTTACTAAGATCTGCGTTGGTTCGAGATTAGCTTAAGTTCGAAATTAGCGTTAGTTCGAAATTAACATTAGTTCGAAATAAACGTAATCCCGAGCTAACCTTAACCGATATGGGTTAAACCATTCATGTACTTACGCAACACTTGTGGGATCTCTATGCGGCCATCAGCTTGCTGATTGTTTTCTAACACTGCCACCATAGTACGCCCTACCGCCAAACCTGATCCATTCAATGTATGCACTAATTCAGGTTTTTTCTCGCCTTTACGACGGAAACGCGCTTGCATACGACGCGCTTGGAAATCCCACATATTAGAACATGATGAAATTTCTCGGTAAGTCTCTTGAGCAGGAACCCACACTTCTAAATCGTAAGTTTTACAAGCGCCGAAGCCCATATCGCCAGTACATAGCACCACTTTACGATAAGGTAGCTCTAGAAGCTGTAACACTTTTTCTGCATGACCGGTTAACTCTTCCAATGCATTCATCGAATCTTCTGGTTTAGTTACTTGTACTAACTCCACTTTATCGAACTGATGCATACGAATAAGACCGCGTGTATCACGACCGTACGACCCAGCTTCAGAGCGGAAACATGGTGTATGAGCGGTCATTTTAAGCGGTAAATCTGCTTCATTGGTAATCGTATCGCGTACCATATTAGTAACAGGCACTTCGGCGGTTGGTATTAAACACATACCTTGACCTTCTTCTGTTGCTGGTTTGGTATGGAAAAGATCTTCACCAAATTTAGGCAACTGTCCTGTACCGTAAAGGCTGTCATGATTGACTAAATAAGGCACATACATTTCCGTATAACCATGCTGTTCAGTGTGCAAGTCAAGCATAAACTGGGCAAGAGCACGATGTAAACGAGCAAATTGACCTTTCATCACGATGAAACGCGAACCAGAAATTTTCACGGCACTTTGGAAATCAAGGCCACCTGCCAATTCACCAAGGTCAACATGATCTTTTAATTCAAATGGATACGTTTTCGGTTCACCCCAACGAGCAACTTCGACGTTTTCATTTTCGTCTTTGCCGTTTGGTACAGAATCGTCAGGTAAATTCGGAACCGATAAGCTAATACTTTCCAGCTTAGTTTGCAGGTCGGCTAACGCTGCTTTCGCTTCGTCTAGTTCACTACCTAGGTTACCAACTTCAGCTAGAATACGGGCAGCTTCATCATGATCGCCTTTTGCTTTCGCTTGACCGATGGACTTCGAACGGGAATTTCGTAGCGCTTGCAACTCTTCTGTTTTGACCTGCAACGATTTGCGTTGCTCTTCAAGTGCACGAATGGTTTCTACGTCGAGAGTAAATCCTCGACGGGCTAATTTTCCAGCTATTTCATCTAGCTCTGTTCGAAGTAATTTAGAATCTAGCATTGCTAATCCTATGCCTTTTAGTTGAGAAAAAACGCTTGATCAACAGTAATATCGTTATCAATGCGCTATAGAATAGTTAATCGAGTAAAGATATCCAAAAAGCACTACTTTTCATAGCGCTTTTGTGGGCTTTTTTCATCTAACGAGGCAAGATAATCTAACTTTTCCGCTATTTTGCTCTCTAAGCCTCGGTTGGTGGGCAAATAATAACGTGTTTGTGCCATTTCTGGTGGGAAGTAATTTTCTCCGGCAGCATAAGCATTAGGTTCGTTATGCGCGTATCGATACTCTTCTCCGTAGCCCATATCTTTCATTAAACTGGTGGGAGCGTTTCTTAAATGATGAGGCACTTCATATTCAGGTTGGTCACGTGCGTCAGATAACGCTTGTTTCCAGGCGGTGTAAACTGCGTTACTTTTTGGCGCACATGCTAAATACACTACAGCTTGAGCAATCGCACGTTCCCCTTCCGCTGGACCTATGCGAGTAAAGCAATCCCATGCTGACACGGCGATTTGCATGGCTCGTGGGTCGGCGTTACCAATATCTTCGGAGGCAATGGCCAGTAAACGACGTACGATATACAGTGGATCACAACCGGCCACCATCATTCTTGCAGACCAATACAGCGCTGCATCAGGGTCGGAACCACGGATCGATTTATGTACCGCTGAAATAAGGTCGTACCAAATATCTCCTTTGTTATCAAAACGAGATACTTTTTCCCCCGCTACCTCGGCTAACAAGGGTAAATCAATTTGCTTTATCGACTCTTCATTCTCTTGCGCCATATCATACAGTAGCTCAAGATAATTGAGTGACATACGTGCGTCACCATTAACCAGTTCAGCTAATCGGTCTAACACATTATCAGCAAAGTGTGCTTTTGTTTTGCCTAACCCGCGCTCTTGATCATTTATCGCTTGGTTCATGACTTGTAAAATAGCGTTATTATTTAACGAGGTAAGTTTATACACTCTCGCACGTGATAATAATGCATTGTTAAGTTCAAACGAGGGGTTTTCTGTAGTCGCGCCAATAAAAGTAATGGTGCCATCTTCAATATGGGGCAAGAAGGCATCTTGCTGACTTTTATTGAAACGGTGTACTTCGTCGACAAATAAAATGGTTCGGTGACCAACCAATTTATTCTCTCGAGCCTTTTCTATCGCTGCTCGTATATCCTTTACTCCGGAAGTAACCGCAGAAACACGTTCTACTTCGGCATTAGCGTAATTGGCCGCCACTTCTGCTAAGGTGGTTTTGCCTGTTCCGGGTGGACCCCAGAGGATCATCGAGTGTATTTGCCCCGCTTGCAATGCTCGGCGCAACGGCTTACCTTCACCTAAAACATGCTCTTGACCGATGTACTGTTGTACTGTTGTTGGTCGCATTCGTGCCGCAAGTGGCCGAAAATCTTCAGCAGCGGCAAAGTCTAAACTGTAATTACTCATAAACGGTCGTTACTCATTCACTGTTATTCTGATTTTAGGCTAAGACAAACATCCTTTTTACCAACGTATTCACGCTCTACCAGCATATTCATTTTCTACCATCATATTCATTTTATACCGGCATATTCATTTTATACCAGAGTATTACTCGCGCTGATCGTCAATTTCAACGCCATCTGGAATAACAAAGTTAAAACGTTGTTTGTTTGGCACGTCATTTTGATAGTTATTGAAGACAAATTGGCCTTTTTGACCATCTTGTTCAATCACATTGAACCCTTTAATCTCGCCACTTTGATCCACATTCAGCTCAAATTGACCTTGATTAGAGTCGACCGCAGTAGGAGTCAAAATAAATTGGTCGCCATTTTGCGCTACGTTGTAGTTATCCCAATCACTGGCTCTATTACGTGTTAATAGAATAAATGGAGTTTGCGCGGTGGCTTGTTCTTGCCAATAGATGGTCACTTGCTCAATAAACGGGTCGTAATACCACAAGGTTTTGCCATCAGAAACGAGAGTATTTTGGTCGGGAAATGTGGTGGTCCAACGAAATAAACTCGGACGAGCGATTTCTACCTGCCCTTCTCCTTGCATAACAATTTCATTGTCGGCACTGATCACCGTTTGCGAGAAAGAGGCGCTAAATCCGTCAGTTTTGGATAGGCGCGAATTTAATTCATCTTTGGCGGTTGCCAAAACGGAGGTACTAAACAGTAGCGCAGTCAATGCGACAACGGTGGATTGACAACCACGCAACATACCAAAGCGTGGTTTATAAGAACGCGATACAAAACTAGATGATACAAACAGGCTAAACAATTTTTTCATTCATTAAACTCGGTCATATTAATACTGATTTATTGGACTCACTCGGTGCCAGTTAGTTCCTAAAACAACCTATCGCTCCGACAAGCGCTGACACTACTCTTTCACAGGCGGCGGTGCAATAACTTCACGATTGCCATTGTGGCCTGGCGCACTAACGATACCTTGTGCTTCTAATTGCTCCACGATACGTGCTGCTCGGTTGTAGCCAATTTTAAATCGTCGTTGCACGCCAGATACCGATCCACGACGGCTGTGAACCACATGCTCCACAACTTGGTCAAACAGTGGGTCAACATCTTCATCGCTATCGAGGCTTTCACCGGGTAATAAGGTATCGCTTGTCTGTTCGCCTTTAATTATTTCATCAATATAATTTGGCTGCCCACGGGCTTTCCAATCATTTACCACCGCATGAACATCGTCATCAGATGCAAAGGCACCATGGACACGAATCGTATGGCTGGACCCCGGTGGTAGATACAACATATCACCCATGCCTAATAAAGATTCAGCGCCACCTTGATCTAGAATGGTTCTAGAGTCCGTTTTGGTTGAAACTGTAAACGCTACACGCGTAGGGATATTGGCTTTAATAAGGCCGGTAATCACATCTACTGATGGACGCTGAGTCGCCAAAATAAGATGAATACCAGCCGCACGTGCTTTCTGTGCTAGCCTTGCAATCAACTCTTCAACTTTTTTGCCCACCACCATAATTAAGTCGGCAAACTCATCGACTACCACGACTATGTAAGGCAGTTTTTCCAGTAATGGCGGTAACTCATCCATACTGTCACCGGCTTTCCATAATGGATCATGAATCGGGTGGCCTGCATCTGCGGCCATTTTTAATTTATCATTAAAGCCCTTAACATTTCTCACACCTAATGCCGACATCAGTTTATAGCGACGTTCCATCTCACCAACACACCAACGCAATGCATTGGAGGCATCTTTCATATCGGTAACAACTTCAGCTAATAGATGCGGTATGCCTTCATAAATAGACAGCTCTAACATTTTTGGGTCAATCATGATAAAGCGCAAATCTTCAGGCTTGGCCTTGTAAAGCATACTCAAGATCATAACATTGACACCAACCGACTTACCTGAACCTGTTGTGCCGGCCACCAACACATGAGGCATTTTAGCAATGTCGGCAATCACGGCTTCACCGCCAATATCTTGCCCCATAACAACCGTGGTTGGAGAAGTCGATTCTTGAAATATCTTACTTCCAACAACATCAGAAAAATACACGGTTTGACGAGTCATGTTTGGCAGTTCTAGACCAACATATGGTTTACCCGGGATCACTTCAACAACCCTCACGGCCATAGCAGAAAGTGAACGGGCTAAATCCATGGATAAACCTGAAATTCGGCTAACTTTTACTCCCGGTGCCAAATCCAGTTCAAAACGGGTGATCACTGGGCCCGGAAATATATCAACCACTCTCGCTTTGATTTTAAAATCTTCTAATTTCGATTCTACTAATCGAGCGATATCTTCGAGTACTTCTCTATCGATTTGATTTTCACGTTTTTCAGGGTAATAAAGTAAGTCCAATGCGGGTAACGGCGTAGTAGGAACTGGCAGATCTTGCTGCTTTTGCATCAAAAATGGATTCTGCTCTCCTGCCATATTTTTTTGCGCTTCAGCCACTAGATCTTGGAATGCCAATGAATCGTTATCAACGGCTGGCTGTGGCTGGTTGGATGGTTGTGGCTGATTGGATAGCTGTGGCTGGTCGGATATAGTTGCAGTAGATGACGCTTGTGTAGATGGAGTTGGTGTAGATTCTGGCTCTACAAGATGAGCAGCCTCATCTGATGGTGCAACGTTATTGCTTGCAAGCTCTTGAGAATTAACAGTGTGAGCATCAAGGTTGTGGTTATTGGCCTGTAAATGGTCTGCTGCGCTATTTTCAACGTCAAGATTTTCAACACCCGTATCCTTAACGCTAATATTTTTAACGTCATCACTTTTTGCTGCAACTGGATCTTGCACCACGACTTCCTGTTGCTTTTTATCTTCGTCATCATCGAGCAAACTATCTATATTACCTAGCGATATTGACGGTTCGATTTGCTGCGAGCCGATTTGCTGCGAGTGCGAGATAGTAGAACGCGACGTTGATCTGTGCGCGACAGTATGATCGGGATTGGTTAGGTTAATAACCGGAAAATCATCATTGTCTTGCGCATCTTGTTCTAGCTTCTCAATCGTTGAATCCAATTGTGAAGAGCGATTAACCGTGTCGGATTGTTGATTCGCTGCGTCGGTAGAGGCATTTTCATTCGGCACATGAATATTATATCTACGCGGTTGCGGTTTATCCTGTTGTTCAAAATGATGAACAATTGGACTGTCTAAGGGTTGTTGTTCGTCCGACGACTCGGCTACATAATCATTTTGTACAGCCTGCAATTTTTCTTTGTTGCTTCCACGCAACGAGTTGAGCATCCAAGCAATTGTATTTAAAAAAGTCGACCCTAAGAACTCGACAATCGATAGCCAAGAAATTCCGCTAACAAGAGTCAGTCCTGCTCCCCATAGAAATAGTAATACAATGGTGGTACCTAACACATTTAATGTAGGAAGGGATAAGCTGGTTAATACGTCTCCGATTACACCACCAGAAGAGAAATACCAAATATCATCAAAATTTATATCGGCTAAACCACAACTGGTCAGAATAACTAAACTTAAGCCTAATATTCTGGTGCCCCAAAGCATCAGGTCGATCGGATCTTTTTCATCTCTTTTACGAAACAAGCCCCATGTAAGCAGAATCAAAACCGGTGGTAACCCATACGCTAATGAGCCAAAAACAAAAAAGAAAGTATCCGCTACCCACGCTCCTAACAGGCCGGCAGAATTGTTCACTTCCATTCCCCATGATGTTTGCGACCATGACGGATCGGCAGGGCTAAAACTGAACAGAGAAATAGCCAGAAAAATAGCGGCTAAAGAACCAAGAATAAAACAACATTCTTGTAGACGTTGAAAACCATTCAGACGACGTTTATCACCATCATCACCGGTTTTTAAGATAGTTTGTACTTTCGCTTTTTGCTCTTTGAACATAGAATTTCGTTTTTTACTCTTGGTTTACGCTTTAGATATATTCGTTTTTACGCTTTGGGTATAACAGAACATTACTCTGTTGTATAAACAATCCGAGCGGCAACTGCCGCTCGACTCATGGGTACGATTTTAATAAGTTGAATTTAATCATAACATCAACCGAAACCCAATTTATAGCAAGCCTTAATCAGACTCTAGTCCAAATTTGAGGCTTGCATAAATCATCCTCTATCGCGTCTGGATAACCAATTGATTCGATTGTTTCACTTCTTCCATAACAACATAAGTACGAGTGTCATTTACACCGGGTAATCGTAACAATGTATCACCAAGCAGTTTACGATATGCTCCCATATCCGATACACGAGTTTTAAGAAGATAATCAAAATCACCAGAAACTAGGTGACACTCTTGGATATCATCTAACTTCTGTACTGCGGTATTAAATTGTTCAAATACATCAGGTGCGCCACGATTCAGGGTTATCTCTACAAATACAAGTAAAGATGCATCCAAATATTGTGGGTTCAATAATGCGGTATAACCAATGATATACCCTTGTCGTTCCAATCGACGAACACGCTCCAAGCATGGTGTAGGTGAAAGACCTACTCGCTTAGACAGTTCTACATTCGAAATACGACCATCCTTTTGCAATTCATTCAATATATTGCGATCGATACGATCCAGTTCCTTGGACGGCTTTTTGTAGTTGTCTGCCATTTTTTTATTCCACCTTTTAACTTCCCTGCAAAAAAACATATTACAACTTGGTAATATGCAGAATCAAATATTACTTTCTACATTTTATTCTAGATGTATATCTGGGTTTTAAACTAAAAACCTAGTTATTACAACTATAAAACTGATATTAAAACCATAAATCTAGTTATTAACGCTATTACCATAAACCAAATGAGTGCTATCTCAAACCAAATTAGCGCTAACGACAAAGCAAATTGGCTATAACTACAGGCTAAGCCGCTACAACCATAAAAGAAAAAGGACATAATATGATTATTGGTATACCTAAAGAAATCAAAAACCATGAGTACCGTGTGGGCATGACCCCTGCGAGTGTTAGAGAGTTAGTCTCACACGGCCACCAAGTTTTAGTTGAAACCAATGCTGGCTCAGGTATTGGCTTTTCAGACGATGATTATATCGCTGTAGGCGCATCCATACTTGCTACTGCTTTGGATATATTTACCAAAGCAGAAATGATTGTAAAGGTAAAAGAACCGCAATCTGTGGAGCGCGCGATGCTCCGTGAGGGACAAATATTATTTACTTATCTGCACCTTGCGCCAGATTTTCCACAGACCGAAGAGCTTATCAAGAGCAAAGCCGTCTGTATAGCCTATGAGACTGTAACAGATAATATGGGTCGTCTGCCACTACTCGCGCCGATGTCTGAAGTTGCGGGTCGTATGTCTATTCAAGCAGGTGCACAAACACTAGAAAAATCTAATGCGGGACAAGGATTGCTACTTAGCGGTGTTCCTGGCGTTGCTCCGGCTAAAGTTGTGATTGTGGGCGGTGGCGTTGTTGGTTCTAATGCGGCTAGAATCGCTGTGGGTATGCGAGCTGACGTGACAATACTCGATCGAGATATTCACACATTACGTCAATTAGACGAAGAGTTTCAAGGCAAAGCAAAAGTGGTTTATTCTACTACTGATGCTCTGGAACAGCTGGTATTAGACGCAGACTTGGTGATCGGTGCGGTATTAATTCCAGGTGCTGCTGCGCCAAAACTTATCACGCGTGAACATATTTCAAAAATGAAACCGGGGGCAGCTATTGTTGATGTGGCCATTGACCAAGGCGGCTGTTTTGAAACTTCGCACCCCACGACACATGCGGATCCTACTTATATTGTTGACGATGTAGTGCATTACTGTGTGGCTAATATGCCAGGAGCGGTGGCGAGAACGTCAACTTTCGCCCTGAACAATGCAACGCTACCTTATATTGTAAAACTGGCAGACAAAGGTTATAAACAGGCGCTTATTGAGGACAGTGGTTTCTTAAACGGCCTTAATGTTATTCATGGTCACGTTACTTGTAAAGAGGTCGCAGAAAGTTTTGATTTAGAGTACGTTGAGGCAAAATCTGCCATCTTAATGTTTGATTGAAAGTATTACTGGCAGCTAGCAGTTGCCAGTAAATCACCCCAGTTGCCAGTAAATCACCTCAGTTGCCAGTAGATCGCCTCAGTTGCCAGTAGATCGATCACTTAGTAGCATGAATAATAATATTTCTCGGCGTAACGCTTCTATTACAAAACTCTGTAACAGTGACGTTGTAACTGCACTCTTGTAAAAATAAGCCGCGATCATATACAAGCCAGAGCTCTAAAGCTCGACGAAACATCTGCTGAACCAAGCTTAAACGTTCCATGTGGCAAAAACGTTGCTCGCCTTTTTGCTGCCAATAGTCAAAGTTTACTTCTGGTAAAACGATGTTTTTTTGTTCTGCTGCCCAGAAGCAGAAATCTTTAAAGCCAGCAGCAAGCATCGATTTTTTAATACTAGGGATGGCAACATAATCGGTTAAACCTAGGCATTGTTTCAGCAACAGATCAAAGCCTAACCGATAACTCATTTCTTGTTCTCGATGCCGCACCACTCTTTGACCACCCGTTACCGTTTCTTGTAGTGGAATGCGTAATTCCGCTTTAGAGAGGACTAGAGTCGAGTGAGCGATAGCGTAAGCCGATAACGGTTGATATTGTTGCTTTTCAATAAGGTGATAGCAACAAGGTGACACAGTAATTGCCTGACTGCCTGCAGCAGTTGCATGCTCAATTAATCGTACATGTAAATCACCACAGGCATGTAAAGCAACGGCATGTTGATCTTTTGTTAGTACACTTTTAGCCTCGGGAGACAAAGCATCACCCTGAATAAATTGCATGTTTAAAGACTTGTTGTGCGCTTCTTTCTGTCCTGCATCACATAGCGACTGTTGCCATTCAAAACTTGTAACCAATTGCTGTGAATGTGATGCTAATACTCGGCCTAAATAGCCTTTGCCAGAACACCATTCTAGCCATTGCTGGCCTTTTTGGTTAGCGAGCAAAAAACGGCCCATTGACGTAATTTGCTGTAATTTTCTGCCGGGGATACCTGAATCAATGCCTCTTGCCAGTTTGAATGGCGCATTATTTTGTGTCGGTAACTGGCTTTTGTTGGATAAATCGGATTCTGTGGGTAAATCAGCTTCTTTGGGTAAACTGATAAGACGACTGAGCATTTTCGCGCTTGGAAATGCCTCTTCTATATCGACTAATAAGCGTGATGTGGCCGATTTATACGCCACAACTTGTTCGATAGATAAGGCTCCGAGCCAGTGACATAAATCTGGATAATCTTTTAGCCAAGGGAGCGCAGACTGAGCACTCTGATGAAAAGGTTCAAAGCGCCACAACGGTTGATGCTGGTTTAATATTTGATCAAGCTGTAAAAATGATGTCTGCAAGATTTGGGCTCAAGATAATAGCGTTAACGAATAGGTAGATCGATATCTTTAAACATCGTCTTAATCTCTGCATTATTTCTTAAAGAGATTGCTTGCTCGATAACAGGACGAGTTAAATGGGGTGCAAAACGCTCCATAAAATCATACATATAAGTGCGTAAAAAGGTACCACGCCTAAATACAATGCTTGCGGTACTTAAGCCAAAAATATGGCTAGCATCGATAACCACTAAATCATCATCTTCAACTTTATCAATCGCCATGCTGGCGATAACACCAACGCCAATGCCCATTCTTACATAGGTTTTAATAACGTCGGCATCGGTGGCGGTAAAAATAATTTTTGGTGTTAAGCCGACCTGATTGAACGCCGTATCAATGTCAGAACGGCCAGTAAAACCAAACACATAAGTGACCAGAGAAAAGGCGGCGAGATCTTCAATAGTTATTGCCGATTTTTTCGCTAACGGATGATCTTTATTAACAACAATTGACCGATTCCAATGGTAACAAGGAAGCATAATGGCATCTTGGTACAAATGTAGAGCTTCTGTTGCAATCGCAAAATTTGCGCTTCCTTTTGCTACGGCTTCAGACATTTGAGAGGGCGTACCTTGATGCATGTTTAACGACACTTTAGGGTAACGAGTAGTGAAACCTTTAATCACTTCCGGCAATGCATAACGGGCTTGAGTGTGCGTGGTTGTTATATTTAGTGTGCCCATTTCAGGATTGGTATGGTCACTTGCTACCGATTTGATACTTTCTGCACGAGAAAGTATTTCTTTAGCAATTCTAACAATATCTTCACCTGCGGTTGTCACTTGAGTAAGGTGTTTACCGCTGCGCTCAAATATTTGGATTCCAAGCTCATCTTCAAGTAACCTAACTTGCTTGCTTATCCCTGGTTGAGAAGTATAAAGGCTTTCTGCAGTAGCGGAGACATTCAAATTATGATTGACGACTTCAACAATATACTTGAGTTGCTGTAACTTCATTTTGCTACCTGTATTCTTTTACCGTCTAACGTTATAATCAAAGGTTATAACTGCTATTTATAACGTTTAATTGTAAAAATTGATAGCGAAAAACCATCGTTTAGACCTAAAAGCATGTTTAGATAGCTATATTAATGACAATTATTGTTGTAAATCACTTAATATTTAAGCGCAAATTGCTATTTCCATTCATCATTATGGCTGTAGGCTCATTACAGAATAGTGTATGCTTACCGTTAATTTATTACTCCACCTGATAGATACTACTTTATGAATATTGGTTTGATTATTATCCTCGTGGCGATATTACTGATTCTCGTTATCGGCTATAACGTGATGCTACAATATAAAACAAAATTGGAATCTACCCGTAAACAAGAGTCAGCACGTTATCTGACTATTATTGACGCAACGGAAGATCTTATTGGTAACGCTCATCACTTACCTTATAGCCAAGATTTATTAATTTGTTTAAATAATCGAATTTTAGATGCACTGGAAAATATGCTTGCGCTTGATCCAAAAAACAAGCAGCTAATGCAACGCGTTGAAAACATGCAAAGTCAGATTCAGACCCTAAAAAATAGTTATACTGGTGAAGAGAGTACCACTTTCAAAGTACCAAATAGTGATAAACAAGCCATTATCATGCTCAAGTTGGTCAAGCGATTAAGAGATACAATACGCAGTGAACATAATAAAGGTCGTTTGAATACGCAAAATTATATTGCAGAAAACGCTCGCTTAGAAACCATTCAAATACGTATCAATATAGAAAACGTGATCAAAAGAGCCAATGAAGCCGTGATGCGCAACCAAACTGGCACCGCGAGACAATTACTCAAAAAAGCCATTGACGTTTTAATGACGAAAAATGATAGCTATTCCAATCAGGCACGTGAAAAACTGCAAGCTATGTTAAATGAGCTCGATAAGAACAAGAAAGATAGAAATGCGGATCAATTACTTGCACAAGAAGAAAAAGAACGTGATAGCGATATGGATGCCCTGTTCGGTGAAAAGAAAAAGTGGTAACTAGCTGTTTAACGCTTAACTTGTTTTAACACTTATAATATTGAGTAATTCTCCTATCTAATTGTTATCTATACTATGCAATAAAAGCGCTTTGTTACCGCTTTTATTGCACAACACTGATTAATACTACAACCCGATAGTTTATTAATTAGCTCAAAAATCTCTTTATCTAAAATAATTTATTAACTAAAAATATCCCCTACCCCATCACATTCTGCACATGCAAAATATTGAAACAATAACAATACTGCTTTTAATGTTATTCCATTGTTATATACTAGACATCGCATATAAAGTTATGTAATAACTATTATGTGCATAAAAATATTATGAATTATGAGTACAGGTTGTTCAAATATAAAAATAGGGAAATTAGTATGAAAAAAAGTCTTTTGGCTATCGCTGTCATATCAGTGGTCGGTATTGTGGGGTGTAGCGATAGCAGTAATAGCACCTCCGATGATACAACAAGTGCAACAACAACTAGCTTTTCTGGTGTAGTTAATAAGGGTATCGTCAGCAACGGCAAAGTTGAAATTTGTGATACTTTTGATGCTGATGGTTGTGATACGAGTGGAAGTTACTACCAACTACAACAAACCAACGCCTTGGGTAGTTATTCAATTACCGATGCACCAACTGAAACACCTATCTTGGTCCATGTTTCAAAACTGGATTCAACCACCACGATGAAATGCGACATCGAAGAGTGTACATTAGAAAACTCTCCTATGGCAGGAGAAGACAGTGTCGCTTTCGGTGAAAGCTTTGAAGTTAAAGATGACTGGGAACTGAAAGCCGTTATAGCGGCAGCCAATTCAGCAACCACAAAAGTCAATGTAAATGCTTTGACGAACATTGCATCTATCCAAGCAATTGAAGCGGCTAACAGCGGTGAAATCACAGCAGAATTAATTAATAATGCCAATTACGCGGTAAAAGAAGCCTTTGGTATTGATGGTGATATTTCTACCTTAGCCGGCATTGATTTAACGGACCCTGATGCGGTTGCTAGTGCCGATGCGGATGAATTGGAATCCACTATGTATTCGGCCAGTCTCATGTCTGTTAGTGAAGAAGATGTTGCTAACATATTCACCCTGAATAGCGACAATGGATATACATTAGACGTTGGCGCGATTGATGACATCCGACAAACAGTAGCTGATCTGGCAACTGAACTACCAACCGTTTTAGGTGTTGATAGCTCCGCAGTCCCTGCATTAGACCAAGCGATTGGTGAAATAGATGAACATGAAGCACCAGAAACCGTTTCACCTGCACCACAATTTGATAGTAATGTGGAAAAAGCCAAAGATTTCTTAACTGACGTTCGCGCGGTGTACAACGCTGTCGATACGGGTGGTGAACTAACGGTAGGTGTTGAACAGTTCGCTGATAGTTTAGATGGGTTAGATGAATTAGTGTCAGATGATTTAGATACTATTGTGGACGAACTTGCCGCGGCTGCAGAAGCAATCAGTTACGCTTATAACGATCAAGCAGAAGATAGTAGTGAATATACACATAATGATGTTATCGTCTCCATTACTGGTGATACTTATCGCGTTTATACACCTGTTGTACTTACGGTAACAGCACCAATGATTAATGAAGATAATTGTACTGAGACAGACTGTACTCACGCTGGTACAACTACCTTCAGTATCAATGAGCTTCAAGCTGATAGCGGTGATACTACGCTTAGTGCAGGTGGTTCAATAGTAGTAACCGATCTTGAATCAGATGAAACAGATAAATCATTAGCAGAGTTAAGCATAGAATTGGCGGACGTAGAACTGGCTTATAGCGATTCTAGCGCTAATGATGTGGCATTTATTGGTGGCATCAAAATGTCATTAGGAGCGTTTTCTCTTGATACGATTAAAGATGGAAACGATGATCAAGGCAGCTCCTCTGATACATTCAGTGCATCTAGTGTAGGATTCAAGTTCGATGGCAAGATCATTAACAATGCTGACAATACCGATTCTGAAGCTTATTTAAATATCACTGTCTCTAATCCAGCTGAGTTTGAATACACTATTAACGAAATATGGGACTGGAATGGAGATAGCCATACCACTACGATAGATGAGGAAGATGAAGATAATTTCCTAATCTTCAATGTTATTGCTCGCTTATCGGTTAATGTAGAAGATGCTAATAACAATGCGGTTCCTGCTTCAGTCGAGTTAAAAACTGACAGAACCGAATATGATTTGTATTCAACCAAAATCGAGGTTACTTATAACGGAACCGACACTATAATAGCGGCTGATATTCAAGTGGATTATGACAACACAGATAACAGCTCTGCCGAAGTGGTTTCAATAAGCAATAAATTTGGGGTAGAAGCCAAACTTTATGACCTAGGAGAAAATTTCTCTATGGGTGATGTTTGGGTTGATGGCATCAAAGTTGGTACCATTGAAGAAAGAGATAACGGGGTTATACTGGTCACCTATACCAATGGTGAAACTGCTTCTCTTTTCTAAGCTAATTTATTAGTTGATCTTATAGGGAGAGCTTTGGCTCTCCCTACCTATATTAGATACTCGGATCATTTCTATGTTTAATCTTTTAACCCTTTCTTCTATTAGCTTACTTCCACTCGGTTATTCCTTTGAGTCAGCGCATAATTTAGATGTGTTTACCCAAGTTAATACTATCGCCTATGCAGAAAACAACTCTGCCTATCACCTAGCAAAGGGGCATGAAGTTGATTATAAACCTGCCGAAAGTGCTTTTGCGATGGGCGAATATGCGCTAGGGACTCGTTATGATAATTTTGCAATCTCGTATATTTATCGATACGAATGGTTTCTTGGTTACACTAAAGACACCATGTCGTTTTATGAAGCAACTCTTGATAATTTTTCATCCATTGAATCGGACAAAGTCTATGATGTGGACTTAAAAGTGAATCACATCAACATGCAAGGAATACGCTTCGCTTATTTGCATGAGTTAAATTTACATGAATTCAACCAAGTTAACCTTTATTTTGCCGCATCCTATTTACAGGCAAAAGAACTGATGGAAGGAGACTTAACGGGTCATGTTTCTCAGTCTCAACAATGTGGTAATGAATTCGACTGCTACACAGGTGAGTTGGACCTAGACTATACTTATTCTGAAGACGCGTTACTTGATAGAGTTACGGATAAGCCAAAAAGCAAATATGGTTATGGCTTTGATATCGGTCTCGACTGGAAAATTAACCAAGATTGGTTCACCTCAATTTATATCCAAGACATAGTCAGCGCGATCGTGTGGGAGCAAGCACCCTACACTTTGATGAATGCGACAACCTCGAGAACAACCGTCGAGGATGGGGAATATCATATCGATCCAGTACTAACCGGATGGGAACTTAATCATGATTATAAACAAGTGTTACCTATTAAATATCACGCGCTTGTAGCCTATAATGTGGCGCCACAGCACCGTGTATATTTACAGGGCTTCCATGCTTATGAATCAACTCTAGCTCATGTCGGTTATGATTTTCTGAGTAGCAATAATGTTTACCGTTTAAAACTGTACCCATTTGAAGAGGCGGTAGGTATCGAATTTAAACACGCTATGGTTAATTTTGCTATAACAACCAAGCCATTCGATATGGAAGAAAGTGAATTATTAGAGGTAAGACTGGGGTTAAATATTCCAATCATGTAAGCTATGTTATAAAAATAATAGTATGAAAGTAAAAGTATAAAAAAGCGTCAAGCAAGAACCTTCAAACACTAAAGCTAAATAGACTGTTTTTTCTATTTAGCTGTTTTTTCTATTTAGCTGTTTTCCCTAGTTATCCTGAACACAAACCCCGATGCCTTTGCTACCTTTAACATGGAGATTTTTGCCATGTTCCATTACTCGGATTATACCGTTGTTCAGCGTACTAAAATTGAATCTAAGATATTTGCTTTTATCAGTGACATTGGAAAGTAAAGATAAGTACTCTTTTAGTGTGGCTAATTTCCCCCACTCAGGCTCACACAATGACGGATCATCATCACTAAGCAATAAAGGTGAACCATCTTCATTTGATATCAAATAATAACTCTTCAGCTCATCAGTATGTACCATGCGCATAGTGTGTTTTTTGTTATCCAGTGTTAACGAGGGCTGACTTGGAATACTAATTGTATCCGTTACTTTTGGTATGCTTTTTAATGAGTCAACCTCTGGTTCATCAATCTCTATTGCTGACTTGCGTTTGCTTTCTATCTCTTCAGATTCCGCAGAACCTGTATCTTTAGTGGTAGCGTTGGGTTGAGCGCTTTCAACTAGGTTATATCTATATTCTTTGCCTGGGATGATATTCTCAACTGAAGACTGTCTTGAATCTCTATGAATAGCCAGGATGGCATGTATTCCCATAGGAAGCTTCACTGACAAACGCTTACCTTCGCCAATTTTTTTGCCGTCGACAAACCACTCTGCGTCTTTGTTACTCACCAGTATAATATCGGCACTTTCTAATCCATATGCCTTATTTAACGCCCTCACCACCTTATCATTAAATAGTGCATTAGCTTTTACGGTAACTTGGTAGTTAAGTAGGCCAGACATATCAATAGTTGCATTATTTACTTTCATTGCATCTATATAACTGTCTTTCGAAAGATAAATACTTTCGTTAATGACTCGGTTTGTGATCTGTTTTTTGTTTGCCTCGATACAACCGTTAAGTGTTTGAGTAATACTACATTCAAGGCTACCTTCTACCGTTATAGAGAGGTAATTATCACTTAACTCATTCTCTAATCGAGTAATATTTTCACCATATACAAGTAATATATCGGCATTTTTCTGTACTTCTTGTTTTTTTAACTTAGCAAATTCTTGTAATATTGCATCATAGCGACGGTTTAAATCTGAGTAATCGTCTTTAATTACTTTATCTATTGCTGCTCGCTCTTTCATTAAATTCAAAACGACATCAGCCAGTTCTTTATATGATTGGTCCGTTTGATCTGAGTTAGTATTAATGACCAACTCATACAAGTTTTCCGCTAACAGATCTGAACGATTAATTAAATTATTGTATTGATAAACATTAGCGCTATGTAATGAAAGCCGTGCGTTGATTAAATTATACCGCTCACGCAACTGATACTTTTGATTTATCTGCTCGACTTTACTTTTTTCTTCTTGGTTAAATAATTCAACTGGTGCCGCAGCAACCAAATGACTCATGACCAAAAATAACCAAATATATTTTTTCATTTATTTCAGCTTTATTTTAACAATATGAAAAACAATTGAATAACGGCATAATATAACCACCAAATAACAGCGTTTATTATCTATGAATAACGTTTCATTGAGTATAGCTAATCTTTTTGTAATGAACGTGGAAATGCTATTGACAGCAAATAATGCGTATGACGTTCGTAATTTTAATTACCCGTAAATCAAAATGGTAACTATTTACTGTTGTTGATTTCAATGTCTAAAAAAATTACAACTTGGAGCAGATTAATCTTCCAATTGTATGAAAATTCGGTATAACGATAAGCAGGTTCAGCCCATCGTCATGTATAATAGATAAACTCAATGCCTTAAAATTAGAAAATAATGTATCAACAACTTTTAGCACCCATCTATACATTTTTGAAATGTTCGACGCCCAATGAGTGGGTTGAAGAAGCCAAGAAACCAAATAACTTACCTGTTATATTACGCGACCATTTAATATGTGAGCTGAAAGCCGCTCAAAGTGCTATGTTTTTACTTAAGAGGTACGCTTTAACGCCTGAAGGTATTGAGCAGTTATCTGCTCTTGTTTTGCCTTACGAACAGTTCGCCTATAAACGCATTGGCGATCTTGAATCACTAAAAGGCCAGAATGTTATTTCCAAATCAATAAAACCCCGAGCGGATTGTGTATACGGACAAGACATGATCGATAAAATGGTGTTACTGATCAGGGAGGAGTTACATCACTTCTATCAAGTTTTAGAAATTATTGAAAATAACCAACTGACTTATGAGCCTATTCCAGCAGCTAGATACGCTAAAGGTATGATTAAACAGGTCCGCACGTATGAACCTGAAGCTTTGATTGATAAGCTAATTATTGGGGCGTTTATTGAAGCTCGTTCCTGTGAGCGTTTTGCAAAGCTGGCTCCTCATCTCCCTGAAGATATTGGTAAATTTTACATTTCCTTGCTGCGCTCTGAAGCGCGTCACTATCAAGATTATTTAGCGTTAGCTCAACAGATCACAAATGAAGATATTACTGAAAGAGTGGATTATTTCGCTACGCTTGAAGCCGAGCTCATTTCTTCACCAGATAGCGATTTTAAACTTCACAGCGGTTTACCTGAATGAGTTTTTAGGGCTATAAGTTATTTACGAAAATAACAGCGAACCTGAACTCTGGACACATGCACCTATAACACTCGAATTTTACAGTGCAACTTGCCAAAGTTCAGGCCATTTACCTTACTTTAGTGTCTTATTTATATCGGTTAAAACAGCTGCCGGATCATTTGCTTGAGTGATAGGACGGCCTATGACTAAATAATCTGAGCCTGCTTGTATGGCTTCTACTGGTGTCATAATACGTTTTTGATCGCCAACAGCGCTTCCTTCAGGACGAATTCCCGGTGTGACTAATTTGAACTCTTTACCTAACTCTGCCTTTAACATAGATGATTCTTGCGCAGAACATACAACACCATCTAACCCACTGTTTTTAGTTAATTGAGCTAAGCGCATCACTTGCTGTTGCGGGCTAATATCTAAGCCAACGCCCGCAAGGTCGTTTTGTTCCATACTGGTTAATACCGTGACACCAATTAGAAGTGGTCGATCTTTACCGTATGGTTGTAAAATTTCTCGCGAAGCAGACATCATTTTCTCGCCACCGCTCGCATGTAAGTTCACCATCCACACACCAAGTTCAGCCGCTGCTCTTACCGCTTTTGAGCAAGTATTGGGAATATCATGAAATTTAAGATCCAGAAAAACCGAGAAACCGCGTTTATGCAACGCTTGCACAAACTGTGGACCATATAAAGTAAACATCTCTTTGCCCACTTTTAAACGACAAGAATTAGGGTCAATTTTATCGACAAAGGCCAAAGCATCTGCTTGATTGTCATAATCTAAAGCCACTATTACTTTTTGATCCAACATTTTTTCTCCTAAATATTTATTCAAAAAAACCTCCAAACAGGAGGTTTATACTACTCATTTAGCTATCGCTAATTATTCTTACCATTATTTAGACTTATTCGACTAAATAACGAATTTTACCCGTAACACTACTCGCCATCCAAACCACGAATTGGCTTAATGGTTCCCCACCCTTTACAAGAAGGACAATGCCAATAAAGTGAATGGGTTGAAAAGCCACAGTTTCGACATCGATAATGAGGTTTGGTTTTTAACTGTTCACCCACAAGTGATCGCAGTGTGGTTAAACTGTCTTTAGCTCGACCTTCTTCTGCATCAGCTAGATGGTAATCCATTAAACGGTGAAAACCTTTCATCGTCGGGTTCCGCAACAATTGCTTTGTTAATAGCATCTGAGCAGAAGCGTTACCTTCATGATTAGCGACCAATTGTGCCAACATAAGTTCAGCAGATACACCTGCTTTCTTATCAATACATCGGCGTAAAAACTCAACCAACCGCTCTTCTTGCCCAAGATGATGATAACATTCGGCTAAGGTTTCTAGCACCTCACTCAGAAAATCGATATCTTGATCGAGTACCATTTCCATGTATTTTATGGTGCTGATGTAATCTTCATTTTCCAGATAAAGCTTACCTAAAGAGATACTCGCTCTAACGCATTTTGGATGCTCTGATAGAGCTCTTTTGAAATACAATATCGCTTTAGCTCGATCACCTTCCGCTTGCTCTGACATGGCTAATTCACACCAAAAATGAGCAATGCTGGCTATCATACGTTTGCGACCAAGCTTAACTAGTGCAGTCGCGTATTTTATCGCATTATTCCACTCTCGAGTTTGCTGATAGATATTAACTAGCTGAGTGAGCGCCGCTTCTTTATGGGAAGGTTCTTCTACTAATTGCTCAAAGATTTTTTCCGCTCTATCTAAAAAACCTGACACCATATAATCTTTTGCCAGCTGTTGCAGGGCTATATTCTTTTGATCAATAGTCAGGTTTTTTCGTGAGATAAGATTTTGGTGAATTCGGATCGCTCGGTCGACTTCTCCGCGTGAACGAAATAAGTTTCCAAGAGCAAGATGGGTATCTATGGTTTCAGCATCGACTTGAAGTAATTCAATAAAATGATCGACCGCTTTATCTGATTGATCAGATAAAAGTAAATTAAGACCCGTGACATATTGTCGGGAAATTTGATGTGACTGTTCTTGCTTATCTTGCCGCGCACTACGGTTACCCATGTACCAACCGTAGGCAGCGGCAATGGGTAATAACAAGAAGAGTAGTTCAAGCATTTAAGTGTACCGCAATCTTACCATTACGCTTTCTGTTCTGCAGGCAGTGAACCGTTACTCGATTTTTTTAACTTGCGTTGCAAACGACGAATGGTCAATTGAGATTTAATTTGCATGCTGCCAATAATCAACCAAGCTAAGGCAAATCCAGCAACAAAAACAACGCCTAACAAAGTTGAGATATGAAACTCACCTTGGGCTAAAAGATAGTTAAATGAAACGATTTCTTGGTTTTGTGCTCCTAATGCTAAAGCAACAAGAAAAAGTACAATAACTAGAATCGCTTTTATAATTTTCATGATTCACTACTCCAGAATATTTTGCTAACGTCCAATTATGCAGTAATTCGAGACGACACACCATCATAAACCACTCATAAAAAAGCGGCATACCTAAATATGCCGCTTTTTTATAACTCTAAACCAATATTATTAGCTGATATCAACGCGTTCACGAAGTTCTTTGCCTGGTTTGAAATGAGGAACATATTTACCTTCCAGTTCCACTTTATCACCAGTTTTAGGGTTACGTCCTACGCGAGGTTCACGATAATGTAATGAGAAGCTACCAAAACCGCGAATTTCAATGCGATCACCACTTTCTAAGGTAGAAGCCATATGCTCTAAAATATCTTTTACAGCGTCTTCTATCTCTTTCGCAGAGAGGTGAGTTTGCTCCGCACAGAGTCTTTCTATTAATTCAGACTTAGTCATATATACCCTCATCACATTTTCAGAAACGTCAAATAATAATAAAAAGGGAGCCAAAGGCTCCCTAATTGCGATTATTATTCGCCTTTAGCTGCCTTGAAAGCATCAGCCATTGCATTAGTGAATCCGCTTGTATCTTCTTGCTTGTTGTTCACTGTTGCCATTGCTTCTTGCTCTTCAGCTTCATCCTTCGCTTTAACAGAAAGGTTGATTACGCGGTTCTTACGGTCAACACCGGTGAACTTCGCTTCAACACTATCGCCAACGCTTAGGATTAGAGATGCATCTTCAACACGATCACGTGATACTTCAGAAACACGAATGTAGCCTTCAACACCCTCTACAATCTCAAGTGTAGCACCTTTTGCGTCAACTGCAGTAACAGTTGCTTTAACTAGGATGCCTTTCTTGTTATCTGCAACGAATGCATTGAACGGGTCATTTTCCATTTGCTTAACGCCAAGAGAAATACGCTCACGCTCTGCATCAACTGCAAGAACAACTGCAGAGATTTCATCGCCTTTCTTATAATCACGTACCGCATCTTCTCCTGCAACATTCCAAGAGATATCAGATAGGTGAACAAGACCGTCGATGCCGCCGTCAAGACCGATGAAGATACCAAAGTCAGTGATAGACTTGATCTTACCAGTTACTTTATCGCCTTTAGCTTGCGCTTCAGCGAATGACTGCCAAGGGTTAGCTTTACATTGTTTCAGGCCAAGAGAAATACGACGACGTTCTTCGTCAATCTCAAGAACCATAACTTCAGCTTCGTCGCCTACGTTAACTACTTTAGATGGGTGGATGTTTTTATTCGTCCAATCCATTTCTGAAACGTGAACTAGACCTTCAACGCCTTCTTCGATTTCCACGAAGCAGCCGTAATCAGTAAGGTTAGTAACACGACCAGTTAGTTTGTGACCTTCTGGGTAACGCTTAGCGATTGCTACCCATGGATCTTCGCCAAGTTGCTTAAGACCTAGAGATACACGAGTACGCTCACGGTCGAACTTAAGAACTTTAACTAGGATTTCGTCACCTACGTTTACGATCTCAGATGGGTGCTTAACACGCTTCCAAGCCATATCAGTAATGTGAAGTAGGCCATCTACACCGCCAAGGTCAACGAATGCACCGTAGTCAGTAAGGTTCTTAACGATACCTTTAACTTCGCTACCTTCTTGAAGAGTTTCAAGAAGTTCGTCACGCTCAACACTGTTTTCAGATTCGATAACAGCACGGCGAGAAACAACAACGTTGTTACGTTTTTGATCTAGCTTAATTACTTTAAACTCTAGCTCTTTGTTCTCTAGGTGAGCAGTGTCGCGGATTGGGCGAACATCTACTAGTGAACCAGGTAGGAACGCACGGATACCGTTAAGTTCTACTGTGAAACCACCTTTAACTTTACCGTTAATGATACCAATAACAGTTTCAGCTTCTTCGTATGCTTTTTCAAGAACGATCCAAGCTTCGTGACGCTTAGCTTTCTCACGAGAAAGTTGAGTTTCACCAAAGCCATCTTCAACAGCGTCTAGTGCTACGTCGATTTCTGAGCCAATTTCAACTTCAAGTTCGCCAGCAGCGTTCTTGAATTGCTCTGCTGGGATAGCAGATTCTGATTTTAGGCCAGCATCAACAAGAACAAAGCCGTTCTCGATTGCTACAACAGTACCTTTAACAATGGTACCTGGGCGAAATTCTAGTTCGTTTAGAGACTCTTCAAAGAGTTGAGCGAAAGATTCAGTCATTAATTTGATCTTCAATTATTAAACTTCCACGGGCATCCTACCGCGTGGGGTTGATAAAATAGCCAGTCATCATCCTTGCGACCGACCTCCTATTGCCTCTTAAATTAAGACAATTTAGATTCGATATATTCAAGCGCTTGTGCTACCACTTCTTCAATAGAAAGTGATGTAGAATCAAGCACTAATGCGTCATCAGCAGGACGTAATGGAGCCACCGCACGGTTGCGGTCTCTGTCATCGCGTTCCTGTATCTCGCGCAAAAGGTGGTCAAATTTAACACTTAACCCTTTATCTTGCAACTGCTTAAGTCGTCTGGTTGCCCTTTCTTCAGCCGTTGCATCTAGGAAAATTTTTACTTCGGCATTAGGGAAAACAACTGTCCCCATATCTCTGCCATCTGCGACCAAGCCATCTTCTGAACTAAATGAACGTTGGCGTCGTAATAGAGCTTCACGAACACGAGGCAGTGCCGCCACTTTTGATGCAGCTGTTCCGGTTTCTTCCTTACGTAACTCTGAAGAAACATCTTCGCCTTCTAAGATGACCTTAACCAGATCACCATCGGCAATAAATTGAACATCTAAATGGGTCGCTAGAGGAACGAGTGCCTCTTCTGACTCCGTATCGACACCATGATGAATAGCGGCAAGAGCAAGTACTCGGTAAATAGCTCCTGAATCTAATAAGTTAAAGCCTAATTTCTTAGCCAACAACATACATAGCGTGCCTTTACCTGCTCCGCTAGGTCCATCAACAGTTACAACCGGTGTATTTGAGGACATCTGTTACTCCAATTTTGATTTTTAGCCATTCTGCTAGGTTTTTAGCCATTCTGCTAATTGTAACGCCTTTTTATCGGCGGCATATTATAAGTTGAAATGGCATTAGGAGCGAGGAAAGAAAGTGGAAAAGTTAAAATTTAATCACATTGAAATATAATTTGATCATTAATATTGATCCAATTATTGGCGCGAAAGGCAAAAAAGACCACGATAACAACCTAATTTGCATTGTTTACGTGACCTTTTTATGTATAAACCAGAAGCTTATTTTTATTGTTCGGCTATTAAGCGATCAGTATTTTATAAGCGTCAATATTAATAAACATTAAACAATCGGTTTTTGACCACGAGATAACCATTTCATTAACAAGCGATCGGCTGCTTCTGCTCCAATGCCTGCTAATTTATCCGCCATTTTTTTCTTTTGGACGTAACGGACAGAAAGCACGGTTTTTTCTTGGCATGCATTAACCACAATATCGTCAGAAGTGCTGATTTCATCCACTAAACCTAACTCTTGAGCTTTGCTACCAAGCCAATGTTCACCAGTGGCAACCTTTTCTATATCCAGTGCTGGACGACGTTGACGAATAAAGTCTTTGAATAAACCGTGCGTATCTTCAAGTTCTTCTTTGAATTTATCGCGAGCTTTATCGGTATTCTCGCCAAACATGGTTAATGTGCGTTTATATTCGCCGGCAGTCAGTTGTTCAAATTCAATATTATGCTTTTTCAATAATTTATTAAAATTAGGCAGCTGGGCAATCACGCCAATAGAACCAACAATGGCAAACGGCGCGGATACAATTTTATCGCCAATACACGCCATCATGTAACCACCACTGGCGGCAACTTTATCAATAGAAATGGTCAATGGAATATCAGCGGCTTTAATACGATCTAACTGCGAGGAAGCCAGCCCATAACCATGAACCATACCACCACCAGACTCTAGGCGAAGCAATACTTCATCACCTGGTCTCGCTACCGCTAAGATAGCGCTAACTTCTTCACGTAGTGAAGTAACTTCTTTTGCATCGATGCTACCATTGAAATCCAATACAAATAAATGCGCTTCTCTGGTGGTTTCTAACGTGCCATTTTTAGCCGCTTTTTTTACTTCTTTATTGCGTAATTTTTCTTTCTCTTTTTCTGCTTTTTTCTCGGCTTTATCACGTTCTTTAATAAACGTACCGTCATGCAGATGATGTTCCATCAATTCGATATTATCTTTGTGTTTTTCAGTTAAATTAGTGATTTCTAATTCACCTTTCGAACCACCTTGTTTACCGCCTACTGCTTTTACTACAATCAAAATAGCAATAACTGCTACCACAAAAGTTGCAATCTTGGCCAAAAACAGGCCGTAGCTCAACAAAAATTCCAATCTACTATCCCCAATCAATTCAATTCGTGTATTGTAATCACCTTGTCATGATAACCAACATTCAATAAGAAAAATAGGGATATGATAGTGGATTATTCAGTCTCAAAAGATGCACTTAAAGATAAAATCATTTTAGTTACTGGCGCAGGTGCCGGAATAGGTAAGCAAGCCGCACTTAGTTATGCCGAATATGGTGCAACAGTTATTTTGTTAGGCCGTACCGTTAAGAAGCTTGAACAAACTTACGACGAAATAGAGGCAGCAGGTTATGCTCAAGCTGCCATTATTCCCTTAGATATGAAAGGGGCCAGTAAACAAAACTATTTAGATATGGCAGATACTATTGAGCAGCAATTTGGCCGACTCGATGGCATTTTACATAATGCCAGTTTACTCGGTGTCATTAGCCCATTTGATCAAATAGGTGAAGAAACCTTTGATGATATAATGCAAGTGAATGTCAAAGCGCAATTTTTAATGACTCAAGCTTTATTGCCTCTGTTGCACAAATCCGAAGATGCTCGAATTATTTATACTTCTTCGACTGTTGGTCACCAAGGGCGTGCCTTTTGGGGAGCTTATGCTATCTCAAAATTTGCGACCGAAGGTATGATGCAAATTTTAGCGGATGAGTTAACGGATTCAAATATTAACGTGAATGCGATTAATCCGGGAGCGACACGTACTGGAATGCGTGCCACCGCTTACCCTGCAGAAGATTCGGAGTTACTAAAAACACCTCTGGATATCATGCCATTGTATCTATATTTGATGGCTGAAGAAGGTAAAGCGGTCAATGGTCAGTGTATCGACGCACAACCAAAATAGTTCATCCATTGGATTGCAAGTACCACACTAGCGCTAAAATCGTTGATATTACTTTGAAGCGTTAAGCACATATAATCCCAATCGTATAAATTTGCTATACGATTGGGAAAAAGTGACCACATTAATATTTAACGTGCCTTATTTAGTCTGGATGCTGGAGAATCTAAACCGATTAAGTTTATTATTTACAGCAAAACTACAGCGATTGGCAACATCACAAAAAACACCACATAGCTATAAAACCAAGCCGTATTGGCAAGGTCACCGTCTAAACGATACAGCACAGTAGGAATAGTTGAAGCAAAGCCTGTCGGCATAATAGACAGTAAAATACACACTTTTGCTACCATACCGTCATATATAGACCATAAGTCGAACAAAGTAATCAGCGCTACCGCAACTAAAGGCGTTAAGATTGCTCGACAAAGCGAGACTTGAATGGCTAATTTTTTCCATTTCTCGCCTCCCTTTAGATTGAAGGTTAACCCAACCGAAAACACCATAACTAAACTACCAAGCGGAATGATATATTGGTTGATATCCGCAATGATTAATGGACGAGATAAGCCACTCATATTCAAAATTAAACCAATAGAGATAGCACTAATAGCCGCTAAAAATATTGGATCTCGCCAAAATGCTGTTTTACCAACATTAAACTGTTCATCACTGCATTTTCTTGCGTATGGGTACAGACCACCAAAATAGATAAGCTCTTCACATAATTTATATAAAGCGACAATTGCTGCACCACTTTCCCCAAACATAAAAAAAGCACACAAATTACCTAAAGCCCCTAAGTTATAAAATGTCGTTACTGAGATTAAAGAGGCGGCTTGTTTAGGCGCAAGATTTTTCCATTTAGTAGCACAAAAACCAACCAAAGCACCAAACAGTATCACTCCAACCCCAATGAGAGGGAGATAAAACAATTGCGTTTCTATATTGGGAAGCTGCCAAATAGAGGTCAGTATCGAATAGGGAATAACAACGGTTAAAGTAAATTTACTTAATGAAACACTGAAAGATTGGCTCAGTCCTGGGTAGCGTTTTTGAAACATTAAGCCGAGATAAAAGCTAACAATGATAAGAGAAAATAATATTATTAGTTTTTGATGCATTAAGGCTCTCCTAAAAACCTGAATTCAGACAAAAGGTTAACCTATTAAGTATAAGTTTTGGCAAATGATAGCATATAAATATGTCATACAATACGTTATACCGCCATACAGTATGCAATGTATTGTTCATTTATCTTATGTTGTTATTTTTCTTACTTGATCCTAGTTACAAATTAAATATACTGTATATATGTACAGTATATTTGAGATGAATTATGCCAAGCGTTATTGACTTGTTACACAGCAAACATCTAATTTGGCAAGGTTCTAAACAACAAGAGCCTATCAATACTCAATCGACAGGCTATCCTGAATTGGATGCACAACTAGACGGTGGGTTCCCTATTCATGGCGTGGTAGAGATCTGCTCAGAGCTAGGCATAGGCGAATTACGTTTACTGACTCCCTTTATAAAAGCATCGGGAAAACAAAAATTAAGTGTCTTTATTAATCCACCGGCTTACTTATGTTCTGAATATTTAGATCAACAAGGGATTGATCTGCATCGTCTGATTACCATTTTCCCTAGAACAGAAAAAGAAGCACTTTGGGCAACCGAACAGAGCCTAAAAAGTGGTTGTTGTAGCAGCGTTATTCTCTGGCATCCTTGTTTACAAGTACATCAAGCAAGACGTTTACAAGTTGCCAGTGAAACTGGCCAATGCCTTAATTTTTTATTTAAAACAGAACAGCACGATCAGGTAAGTTTGCCTATTTCACTTACTATGCAGCTGCAGGCAGAAGAATCTGGAATACAAGCCACTATTCACAAGCGTAAAGGAGGTTGGAAAAAATCGACCTTTTCTATCGATATGAGTCATAAGTGGGCGTACCTAAGGCAACAAGCGAAATCGTTACCAACATCTATACCGACTAAAAAGCAAGACAACATCGCCCTATTTCCATCACAAAGACGGGGATAAAGATGATTCTTTGGCTTTATCTTCATTTTCCTAAATTGCAACTCGATACGCTTTTTTCTCAAGCAGATAATCAGCCTATTGCTATTTTGCACCATAATGAATTAGTTCAATTAAACCAACTAGCACAAGATTCAGGTTTAAAATTGGGCATGGGTTTAGGCTCTGCCGCTTCTTTTTGTCACGATCTACAGGTACATCCTTATAAGCCAGAAATTGAAGAGAAAAAATTATTAGAGATAGCTCACTGGCTATACATAACTACCGCTGATATTTCTTTGTCTCCGCCTTGCGGGCTACTGTTAAAAGTTACCAGCATGTTGACTCTTTATGACGGCTTAAATAGCTACTGGCAAGAGATTAAAAATGTATTAGACCAACTGAATGTGGAATATTATTTTTCAACTGGTCATTCACCTTATTCGGCTCGTTTGTTGGCACAGGTCGGCTTTAATCAGGTGACTTCAGATAGGAAAATACTTGAAGCGCATTTGAAAAAGTATCCTTTACAAGCCACTGAATTAAGCAATAAGGATATTGAAAAACTCAATCGGGTCGGCGTTCGGCAACTTGGCGATCTTCTCAAATTAGACAGTTCAGAACTCGCTCGGCGGTTTGATATTCAATTGGTCAATTATATTGGTCAACTCTCGGGACGCTTTAAACATTTGGTCGAATTCTATTATCCACCAGAATCCTTTAGTCGCTACTTAGATCTGCTTTATGAAATAGAAAATATTCAATGGGTAAGCAAGCCCCTACAAACCTTATTGATTCAATTAGAACATTTCCTCAAATTAAGAAACCTGGTTGCTTATGAAATAACTTTAACGCTTCATCAACGTGATAAAGATCAAGAAGAGCAAAAAGTCATTTTTACTTCTGCACGAGGTGATTACTTAGCCAGTAAATGGCATGAGTTAAGTCAATTAACTTTAGAGTCGGTACAACTCGCGTCGCCAATCATCGCGATGACTTTAGATGCTAACCGAATCGCACAAGCTCAAACAGAAGAACACGATTTATTTGATGGAGCCACAGGAAAATTATCGGCCCTTGAACTGGTTTCTCTATTACAAGCGAAGTTAGGTAAACAATCGGTTCAGGGCATCACTCTCACTTCTGATCCAAGACCAGAACGAAGCACTCAATTGTGTCCACCTTTGCAGCCTCATAAAACGAGCAAGCACACAAAGCAAATAAGACCTAGCCTACTGCTGCCTATTCCAACTCTTTTACAAGAAAAAGTTTCTATTATTTACGGACCAGAAAGGCTGGCAACCGGTTGGTGGGATGGTAATGAAGTCATACGAGATTACTTCATTGCCAGAAGCGTAACTGGGAAAATTTTATGGATTTTTAAAACACCAACAAAGCAATGGTTTATACACGGGATATTTAGCTAAATGAAAAAAGCAAATATCAACTATGCTGAGCTATTTTGTCAAAGCAATTTCTCTTTTCTGACAGGTGCGTCTCATCCCGAAGAATTGGTCTTGCAAGCCAATTTTCTCGGTTATTCGGCTATTGCTATTACAGATGAGTGTTCCGTAGCAGGAATAGTGCGTGCTTTTCGAACCATAAGGGAGCAAGAACTTAATATTAAGTTGATCATTGGCAGCATGTTCTGGCTTAACTCTGAATGCCAAATTATCTTATTGAGCCCAACTCTCAGCGCCTATACTGAGTTATGCAGAGTGATAACCAACGCCCGAAAACGCAGCGAAAAAGGACAATATAACTTATCAGAGTGGGATATTATGTCGCTGTCTCATTGTTATATTGTCTGGTTGCCTAAAGGCAAACATAGCGATCAATATTGGGGTGACTGGCTAGCCAAACACCACCCTCAGCGGGTTTGGCTTGGCTTTCAACGCCACTTAAAAAGTACCGATCAAAGCTACCTTGAACACTGCCAGTACTTGGCTCAAACATTGGATCTTAAAATCACCGCTTGTGGTGGCGTCCTTATGCACAATGCCACTCGCTTACCCTTGCAGCATACGCTCACCGCAATCCGAGAAAAGCGTCCTATTACCAGCATTAAACAGCAGCTAATTAGTAATACTGAGCAAAGCTTACGTACTCTCGATAAATTAGCCACTATTTTTAACCCGGAATGGTTACAAGAGTCATATCGACTTGCTCAAACATGCCGCTTTAGTCTCAATGAATTGTGTTATCAGTACCCATCGGAACTTGTCCCTAAAGGACACACACCGATGAGTTACTTAAGGTTGTTAGTAGAAAAAGGAAAAAAAGTTCGCTTTCCCAATGGCGTTGATCCTGAAATACAAAACACAATAGATAAAGAATTACACTTAATTGAAGAGATGAAATACCCGTTCTATTTTTTAACTATTCATGACATTGTCATGTTCGCTAAAAGTCAGCGTATCCTCTATCAGGGCCGTGGTTCTGCAGCAAATTCAGTTGTATGTTATTGCTTAGAAATTACCTCAGTCGATCCACGGCAAATCTCGGTACTTTTTGAACGGTTCATCAGTAAAGAGCGAGATGAGCCACCTGATATCGATGTTGATTTTGAACATGAACGACGCGAAGAAGTGATTCAATATATTTATCAAAAATATGGTAGAGAACGAGCCGCTTTAGCCGCAACGGTCATTAGCTATCGCTATAAAAGTGCGGTACGAGATGTAGGCAAAGCGTTAGGTTTATCTGAAACTCAGCTCGATTTTTTTATTAAAAATACTCATCGTCGCGATCGAAGCCTTGGCTGGCAAGCTCAGCTTACTGAGCTTGGTTTAAAACCTGAGTCGTTAAAAGGTCACCAGTTTATACAGTTAGTCGATGAAATTATCGGTTTCCCTCGCCATTTATCGCAACATGTAGGTGGGTTTATCATATCTTCAGGTCCATTATACGAGCTCGTTCCAGTAGAAAATGCCTCGATGCCAGACAGAACCGTTATTCAGTGGGATAAAGATGACTTAGAGACACTAAAATTATTAAAAGTAGACGTATTAGCATTAGGGATGCTTAGTGCAATAAGGAAATGTTTTGACCTAATTGAAAAAACCGAACAACGGCAGTTATCCATTGCAGATATCAGCCGAATGCAAGATGATCCAAATGTCTACGCCATGTTACAAAGAGCTGATACGGTGGGTGTTTTTCAAATTGAATCTCGAGCGCAAATGAGTATGTTACCTCGATTAAAACCACACTGTTATTATGATCTGGTCATTCAAATTGCCATTGTACGTCCCGGGCCAATTCAAGGCGATATGGTACATCCATTTTTAAAGCGACGTGATGGTATTGAAGCGATCACCTACCCTTCAGAACAAGTAAAACAAGTCCTTGAGCGCACAATGGGTGTACCTATATTTCAGGAACAAGTGATAAAGCTGGCTATGGTAGCAGCCGGTTTTAGCGGTGGAGAAGCGGATCAATTACGACGAGCAATGGCGGCGTGGAAAAAAAACGGTGACGTATTCAAATTCAAACATAAACTGATTAATGGCATGCTAGATAGAGGTTATGATGCAAAATTCGCAGAACGTATTTTTGAACAAATTTGTGGTTTTGGCGAATATGGATTTCCTGAAAGCCATTCGGCTTCTTTTGCTATTTTAGCTTACTGTTCTGCCTGGCTAAAATATTATTATCCTGAAGTTTTTTATACCTCGATTCTAAATAGCTTACCGATGGGGTTTTATAGTCCTTCTCAACTTATACAAGATGCAAGGCGACATCACATCGAAATTTTGCCTATATGCGTTAATCAATCTCAATACGATCACACAATAGTAGAAGATAAAAAATCAAACACCAAACGTTACGCTCTGCGCCTTGGTCTACGTTTGATACGCGGTTTATCTAAAAAAGCAGCCATACAACTTGTCAATAATCGCCCTAACAACGGCTATCAAAACAGTGGACAACTAAAAAGAATGGGGATAAATAAAAAAGATATTTCTGCCTTAGCTTCTGCTAATAGCTTAAATTTCTTTTCTGATAATCTTCTAAAAACTTCTGCTAATGATCGCTTAAGCTCTTGTGCTAATGACAGATATAGCAGCCGTTGGAGCGTTATGGATTCAATACAAGATTATCCGCTATTTCAATCTCTCGTTGAGGAAACGCAACCGTTTCAGCACAAGGAAAACGCTTTTGAAACTCTGGCTGAAGATTATGCGGCAACAGGTTTGTCATTAGCTAAACATCCAATTACCTTATTAGCAGAAAAAGGGCTGCTAGGTTCTATTACTCGGCAAACCGATCTGCTCAATAAACCACATAAATCATTGGTGACCGTTGCCGGCGTAGTCACCGGTCGTCAGTCTCCAGGCACAGCAGCTGGTGTTACTTTCTTTACTCTGGAAGATGACACAGGTAACGTAAATGTGGTGGTTTGGTCTGCCACCGCTAAAGCACAAAAAAATGCTTATTTAACGGCGAATATATTAAAAGTGAAAGGAATATTAGAACACGATGGTAAGGTTACCCATGTTATTGCTGGTAAACTCATCGATTTAAGTGATTGCTTAGAGACACTTTGTAACCAGAAAATCCACAACAAATCCCGTAATTTTCATTAGCGATTAACCAATTATTTGCTGCATTCTTTCTTGTGCTACCTCAACTAACAGATCTGGCTGAAATTTAGAAATAAAGCGATCACACCCGACTTTTTCAACCATAGCTTCATTGAAGCTACCACTAAGCGAAGTGTTTAGTGTAATAAATAGATCTTTCATTGAAGGATCGTTGCGTACTTCATAAGTTAATCGATAACCATCCATTTCAGGCATTTCAGCATCGGTGATCATCATCATCAACTCCTGAGTAATATCTTTACCTTCATCTCGCCATTTTCGCAATAATGTTAATGCCTCCAAACCATCACCACATTCAATGATATTTAGCCCTAATTGCTCTAACGTCCCTTTGATTTGACCTCTAGCAGTGGATGAATCATCAACAATCAAAACATTTCTGCCCACCATTTGCGCGGCAAGATTTTGATCCAAAATTCCAGCGCTAATAGAGATATCGTAGTCAATAATCTGAGCCAATACTTTTTCAACATCGATTATTTCGACAATCTTTGTTTTACCTTCATCTTCTAACTGAGTAATCGCCGTCAAATAATTAGATTTACCCGCTGTTTTAGGCGGTGGTGCAATATTACTCCACGTAGTGTTAATAATATTATGTACCTGTCCGACCAAAAAACCCTGAATTGTGCGGTTATACTCGGTAATAATCAGATTTTGCTCCTCATCTGGATGCATAGGTTTAAAACCAATTGCGGCTCGCAGATCAATAATAGGAACAGAATCGCCACGTAACGAAGCAACCCCAATAACACTAGAATGAGCACCCGGTATTTTAGTCATCGGTGGCACTTTAAGGACTTCTTTTACCTTAAATACATTAATAGCAAATAATTGATAACGACTTAATTTAAACAACAATAATTCGAGTCGATTTTCACCAACTAAATTGGTTCTTTGATCAACACTGCTCAGTATTCCAGACATAAGACTTTTCCACTAATTTAAGATTAGATTGTCGTAAGACTTAACCTATTTAATATTGATAAGCATATCAGAAAACAATTAATCCGATAGTATATTATTATCGTGACCAGAAATTTAGCCATCCACCATTCGCATCAATAATTGACCATCGTATAATGCTTGTCTGATCAGTGCTGCACCAGGCATTGTCGCTTGCTTGTAAAAGCGACTTTCTACTATTTCTAGATTTATACGATAATCGGAGAAACTTTGACTTTTCACTACCGCTTCAATCTCAGGGTACAATATTGATTTAGCTTGGTTAATTACACCACCAATGATCACTTTCTCTGGATTAAATAAATTAATGATAATTGAAATCGCTACCCCTAAATAATGGCCTAATCTCTCCACTACTTCGACTGCTAATGGATCACCGTCTGCGGCAGCAGAACAAATAGATTCAATCGTAACGTGGTTAATATCAATAATCGATTGCTCACCAGCTTGCAATCGCATGGTCACTTGATCTCTAATTGCTTGAGAGCTCGCAACCGTTTCTAAACAGCCTCGATTACCACAATGACAAAGCAAACCATTAGGATCAATTTGAATATGTCCAAGCTCGCCAATATTGCCATGCCGACCTTGTAATAAACGCCCACTTAGAATAATACCTGCTTCCACGCCATGGTGGATGGAAATTAATGCTGAATTCTCGTTGACTTGAGAGTTACCAAATAGTTTTTCTGCAAGCGCCCATGCACGAGTATCGTTAGCTATAAATACCGGTAAGCCAGTAGACTGATATATTGCTGGGCCCAAAGGCAGATTTTCCACATTATAATGTGGCATTTTAATCACAATGCCTTGTTCGGAATTAACTAAACCAGGCAACGTAACCGCGATGCTTGTTACTCGGCTCAATTGATCGGCATAAGTTTGAAAAAACTCTTCGATTTCATGCAACAAACGAGCGAGAACATCATCTTGTTCTACTTCATGAATATCGATTTTTGTATCAATCAGTACCGAGCCACCTAGTTCATGCAAAGCAATCGTAAGGTATCCTCGCCCTAGACGCATAGAAACAAACTGCCAATCTTCATTATCCGTTTGTAATCCAACAGCTGGCCGACCACGGCTAGTCGCTTCCTGAACGATGGTTTCATGAATAATATGTGCATCAATTAACTCTCGAGTAATTTTAGTAATACTCGCTGGTGCTAATCGACTTGTTTTCGACAAATCAATACGGGATATTGGACCGAGTTCGTCGATTAATTTATACACACGTCCAGCATTGACCTGTTTAATATGATCAATATGGCCTGGTTGAGCCATGTACATTTGAAACTCCAAAATGACACAATTAAGTTAATTTTCTATTTACGCAATAGCGACCATTTACCAAGTCTTTCCATCCCTATTACGTGCAAATCACATTTAACCCAAAAATCAGACAAAAATATATTTCACCGTTCAAAATAATTGATCTGACGCATACTGTCCAATAACAATTGTCTAATAATAATCAATAACTTTGTATAAATGGTACTTGCCTTCCAAGGCTTGGAACTTACGCTTGCAAGACAAACCCATTTTATAGCTCAAGACAACACTACAAACGAGAAAGGCAAGAGGCAGAAATACCCATTAATGCTGAAAGTATTAATGCCTCATGTCAAAAGTATTAACGCTTAATGCCGAAAGTATTAACGTCTAATACCAAAAGCATTAACATTGAAAGGATTAATGACTTAATACCACTTAAGAAGGTCTTATAAGCCGCTATTTAACACACCAAATGAAAGTGACAGGCCATTAATATGAGCTTGCTGAATTTTGACGTGAACACACCACTTTGTTCTCTCTATGAAAGAACAAAGTGGTGTGTCTATTTATATATTTTGCATAGCTTAAGAGATCGAATTTAACTTAAGTATTACTGGTAATGCCCTAGTTGGGCATAAACCATTCAATAAAAATTAGTATGATAAAAATTAATGTGTGACCGCAACAAAGCTACAAAAAAGAATGATAGCATAAGAGACTGATACGATTGATAAAGCCATTTTCATATTGTATTCCATAAAATACTCTCCGTTAAAACTAAAAAAAAAACTGCCGAATAAACAAGGTTAATAGTCTCAAGAAACTTAAATCATAGCTAATAATTATTTTAAAAAATTATTCATCAACCTTATCGATAGATACTTATACATAGCGAATAAGATATAGTGATAAATAGTGATGTATAAGCAATATTATGGCGTGAATCGCACATTTTTCAGTCATACACACTTTTCTAATAATAAGAAAAATAAACTATAAAGCAGAGTTATACCAGTCATATAAACCACACTATCTTATCATTATGAACTATATAACCAATTATTTCTCATTTTAACAACGTTAAAACCAAAAAAAATAACATTTGTAACAACTCATATCTATTGCTTTACCCTATTTATCTCTGTACTCTCCTTTGTCACGCGTAGCTGATTATTTCAGATTTCGCAAACACACATCACAATATAAAGAATAATATTCTAAGATTTACCCTTGAGATTAAAATAAAAAACCAAGCATTTAAAAGTCACACTAATTTACAACTGCAATATAAGCAAATTAATAGTGAATAATACCAAAAAATATGCCAGGTATCGTTTTAAGCAAGAGTAGATGCTTCATAACTTAGAATATAGTAATAAAGGAGTGACTATGAAGCGTGAACAATGGGGATCCCGCGCAGGATTTATTCTTGCCGCTGTTGGATCGGCTATCGGCCTTGGAAACATCTGGCGTTTTCCTTATATGGCTTATGAAAACGGTGGTGGCGCCTTTTTAATTCCTTACCTTTTTGCCATGATCACTGCTGGTATTCCATTTATGATCCTAGAATTTAGTATGGGTCAAAGAAACCGCGGTTCAGCACCTATCACTTTAGGTCGTATCAATGCAAAGTTTGAATGGTTAGGTTGGTTCCAAATCGGCATTGCAGCAAGTATTGCTGTTTATTACGTTGCTGTAATTGGTTGGGCTATCTCTTACTTTAGTATGTCATTCACTCAAGAATGGGGTGCTGATACCAATGCCTTTTTCTTCAGTGAATATTTAGGGTTAGGCGATAACTCACCAACTAATCTTGGTGGTATGCAATGGGGTATTGCAGGTTCAATGCTGATTGCATGGGCAATAACTTATGCTGCCATTGCTGGTGGTGTTAAAGCGGGGATTGAGCGTGCCGCGAAAATAATGATGCCTGTACTATTCATTATGGTACTTGGCCTTATTGCCCGTATGATCTTTTTGCCAGGCGCTATCGACGGTATTAACTACTTATTCCAACCAGATTTCAGCAAAATCATGGATATGAAAGTGTGGGCGGCGGCTTATGGCCAAATCTTCTTCACTCTAAGTATTGGTTTTGCAATTATGTTGGCTTACTCTAGCTATCTACCAGAAAAATCAGACATCAATAATAACGCCTTTATGACGGTATTGATTAACTGTGGTTTCTCTATTCTAGCTGGTATCATGATTTTCTCTGTTCTTGGCTACATGGCTGCAGAACAAGGTAAACCTATAACAGAAGTCGTGAGCGCTGGTGTTGGTCTTGCGTTTGTAACATTACCTGCAGCGATTAACTTATTACCAGCTCCTTATATTCTTGGCCCGCTATTTTTCCTTGCACTTGTAGTCGCAGGGTTGAGCTCGCAGATCTCTATTATGGAAGCGGTTGTTTCATCTGTAATCGACAAGCTTAACTGGTCACGGAAAAAAGCTGCTACTATCGTCTGTGGCGTAGGTATGCTTATCTCTATGGCATTTGCAACTAATGGCGGTTTGTTATTACTCGACCTAGTCGACCACTTTGTTAATAACGTGGGTATTTTAACCAGCTGTTTGATCGAAATTGTATTAATGGCTTGGTTAGTTAAACTGGCTGATGTTCGCCAATATGTGAATAAGGTCTCTGATTTTACTATCGCTGGTTGGTTTGAATTGTGTCTACGCTTTATTACACCACTTGCGTTGGCACTTATTGTTTATACTAAATTTTCTCACTTAATTGCCGAAGGCTATGGTGGTTACGCTCAGTATGAACTAATCACTCTTGGTTGGGGATTAATTGCTCTTCTCGCTGTTATAGGCATTATCATCAACGTGGTTAGCAAACCTCAACCATCAAATAAAAAGGAAGCGTAACATGACAACTGGTGCAATTATTATGATGATTTTTGGCCTAGGCATTACTTGGGGTGGTGCGGCTATTTGCATTAAAAAGGCGATGGATAATAACAATAAATAATGTTGTTATCTAACCTATAAGCTATTTAACGGCCAGTTATTTAGCAAAAAATGTGAGTAAAAAATGGCCACTAGATGACTTTCAACTAGTGGCCATTTTTAATATCGTAACTCAATCCGTTTATCTGATAAATAACTCATGAAAATTACGTGTAGTTTTTTCCGCAACCTCGGTCAATGAGATCCCCTTTAGTTGCGCAATATACTGAGCAACTTCTACTACATAGGCAGGTTGATTTTCTTTACCTCTATGCGGTACTGGCGCTAAATAAGGTGAATCTGTTTCAATTAATAGCCTATCTAATGGTAATGCTTTAACTACCTGTTTTAATTCTAAAGCCTGCTTAAAAGTAACAATACCAGAAATAGAAATATAGAAACCTAAAGCCATTGCGTTTTCAGCAAATTCTAGGTCTTCGGTAAAACAGTGAATCACACCACCGCACTTTTCAGCATGACCTGCACGCAATATTGATAACGTATCAGCTCTTGCATCACGAGTATGAATAATCAGAGGTTTATTCAATTCAACAGCCAATTCAACATGTTGTTCAAATCGTTCGGTTTGTAGCGGCTTTGTCTCTGGTTGGTAATGATAATCTAACCCTGTTTCGCCAATAGCAACCACTTTAGGGTTATTAGCGTATTGTTTAAGCAAATCTAAACTAAACGGGCTTTCTACATCCAGTGGATGCACACCACAAGACGCATGAATATGGTCGTATGTTTTAATCATTTCTAACATAGCTGGAAACGCATCGAGAGTAACACCGACAGAAAGCAATTCTGTCACCTTTGCTTGCGCCGCTTTGGCGACTACATCTTGGACGCCGTCATGTAAATCAAGATAATTAAGCTTATCTAAATGACAATGTGAATCTACGAACATATAGCCTCTTGAAGTTCTACCAACCAGCGAATAAACAGCAATTCGGCATTTAAGCCGGAAGAACGTTCGAGCTGATCTCTAGTGGTATTAATTGATAACATCGCTTGGTAGGCGACATGGTATGGGATGAGTTTTGATAGTGTTTCACTTTGCTCACAAAATACTGGTTGTACTTGTAAAGATGGCGCTTGTGAAGAGAGCTCTTTACCGCTAAGCCCAAAATGTACTTTCTGAATATCACTCATTAACACAGCAATCCACTTTAGACTTTCGATAGGATTGGCTTGAATGGCGAGCCAAACCGCTCGATAGTCAATGCTATTGGTGGTTAAGAATGTACATAAAGCTATCTCTATTTTCTGAAACTGACTGTATTGACCTTGCTCAAAAAACTCAAGAGCTTTCAATGGTGCACCGTTACACAATCTAATTCCTACCGGATTACACGCTTTATCGGTTTGTGTTAATAACCACTGATAAGTACTTTCTAGTGCGGGTTCGGTTAGTGACCATTTTTGACAACGACTAATGATAGTCGGTAATAATTTACGATTATTATTTGAGATTAATATGAACACACAATCTTCAGCTGGTGATTCCAATGTTTTTAATAAAGCATTGGAAGCGGATTCGTTCATTGTTTCAGCAGGATGAACAATAATCACTCGCTTGCCACCTAATTGAGATGACTCTAAAGCCCATTGATTACAACGACGAATTTGATCAACGGTGATTGGCTTCCCTTCTTTCTCAGCTGTTACCCAGTGAATATCAGGATGATTACCCGATTGAGCGAGTTCGCATGAATGACAAAAACCACAAGGCTCTCGGTTTGAGTGACTGCAAATAAGAGTATGTACAAAAAGCTCAACTAACTGATTAACGCCACTTCCTTGCGGAGCGGTACATAGCATCGCCCCAGAAACTCTATCGGTTTCGCTTAACGCTTGCCATTTAGCCCATAAAGGCTGTAACCAAGGGTAAATATCGTGCATTTTCTACCTATTTAACCACTCAACAAGCGCGGTTGTAATACTCGCTTGAACTTGCTGAATATTATTACTCGCATCAATAATGATAATGCTATCATCGGCCTTGGCTAACTCTAAATAACGAGATCTTGAACGATCAAAAAAACTGATATCATTTCTTTCTATTCTATCTAGCTCACCACGACCTCTGGCTCTTTCTAATCCCAAACGTGGGTCCAAATCCAGATAAAGAGTCAGATCAGGTTTAAAATCCCCTAACGTGACTTGTTTTAGACTTTGCATCGTTGCCAAAGGTATTTGTCTACCGCCACCTTGATAGGCTTGCGAAGAGAGATCATGGCGATCACCAACAACCCATTGCCCTTTATCCAATGCCGGTTTTATTACGTTTTCAACTAATTGAACACGAGCGGCATACATCAACAGTAGTTCAGTCATATCTTGAAGAACTTCACCTTCATGCTCCTCTTTTACCAAGGCACGCATTTTTTCCGCTAACACTGTTCCGCCAGGCTCTCTGGTATTAATAATTGAGTCAACACCTTGCTGTTTCAACACTTGTTCAATTGCAGCGATAGCGGTACTTTTTCCCGCACCTTCTAACCCTTCAACAACAATAAACTTTGCTTTATTCATTATTTCTTTCTTAATTCTCTTAAGTAATTTTGTACGGCTCGATTATGCTGCTTCAAGTTTTTTGAGAAAACGTGACCACCTTTGCCACTGGCAACAAAATAAAGATAGTTGGTCTTTTCGGGATTAAGTGCAGCATGAATTGAAGCCTCACCGGCCATCGCTATCGGTGTAGGAGGTAAACCATTAATCGTGTATGTATTATATGGCGTAGGCGTTTTTAAATCCTTTTTACGGATATTGCCAGTATATTTATCGCCCATGCCATAGATAACAGTAGGGTCGGTTTGCAAACGCATACGACGATTCAACCTATTGATAAACACCGATGCAACGGTATTTCGCTCGCTTTCTAGCGCCGTCTCTTTTTCAATAATTGAAGCCAGTATCAGTGCTTCGTAAGGCGTTTTTAACGGCAAGTCTTTTTGACGATTGGCCCATTCACGCTCTAACACGCTATTTAGGTTATTGTACGCACGAGCAAGAATATCGAGATCAGACATACCCGCAGTGTAATGATAAGTTTCCGCTAAAAATAGCCCTTCTAATTTTTTGCTTTCTAAACTTAAATCTGTCCCGATATTTAATTGATCGGCGATATCAGACTCTGTGAGATCGGTGATGTTATGCGTTAAGGAATCGGCTTGCGACAGAATAGACCGCCATTCTGAAAAACGGCTGCCTTCAACAAACGTAATAGCAAACTGGTGCTCTTTGCCTGAGGATATGAAGATAAGGGCTTCACTAAAAGACATGTTGGGTTGGATCATAAACGTACCAGCTTTAACATTTTTCAGTTCAGGTCTAAAGCGAGTAATCAATTTTATATAAGGACTTGGTTCGACCCAACCTTTGGCTTCAAATTGCTGCAAAACACGACGAAAACTACTTCCAGCATCAATAGTAATGGTCTCAGGTTCAGCAAGTGTTATGACTTGATCTGCATAAAGATCAACTTGATTTTTGATATAAAAATAACCAGCTGCCGTAGCAGTGATAGCAATGAGTAGTAAAATAAACAGCTTTCTAATCACGAAATCAAACTCTCCTGAATACGTCGTGTTAACGCACCTATATCAAAGTGAAAATTATTAATGCGAGTCACCGGAGCGACACCTAGTATCGAATTTGTCATAAATACTTCTTGTGCGCTTTGCAGATGTTCGAAATAAAATTCATCCACCACAGTAGCAATATTGAGTCGTTTAGCATGGCTTAACACTGTTTTTCGAATAATTCCAGCCACACCACAGCTATTTAGGCTTGGGGTATAAAGAACACCTTGCTTGATCCAAAATAAATTAGCCATTGTCGTTTCGATCACATGGTTATTGATATCCATCACTACACCATCTTGCAACCCAGACTGCTCAAGCTCTTGTTTTAGTAGCACTTGTTCTAATCTATTATTATGCTTATGCCCTGCAAGTAATGGCATTAAGCCTAGTTTCAACTTGCACACGCCGAGTTGTATGCCTTCTTTCTGCCAATTGAAATAGTGTTGCGGATAAGAAAAATGACTTACGGTAACCGTAGGAGTATTAATTCCTTTAGGGCTATAACCTCTTCCACCAGAGCCACGGCTGATGTGCAATTTCAAGCCTGCATATGGTTCATCTAGTGCCGCTAAGTTTGCCCATTCACTAACTTGTTGCCAATCTGGCTGAGTTATTCCCAATCGTTGCAAACACGCTTGCATGCGTTCTAGGTGCAGATCCCACCTTATCAGTGTTCCTTGTTTGGTTAGAATGGTGGTAAAACAACCATCTCCATACTGAAAAGACCGATCTGAAAGTGATATCGTTGACGCTGGTTGTCCGTTAACCCAAAACATCTAACACCCTAGCTATAAAATTGAATCAAAAAAAACGGCTTAATGCTAAGCATTAAGCCGCTGTTAAACTAGTTTAATCGACTATGAGATCTTTTTAAAGATAAGTGAGCCGTTTGTTCCACCAAAGCCAAACGAGTTACATAAAGCATACTCAATATCAACTTTACGCGCCGTATGCGGAACCAGATCGAGATCGCAACCTTCATCAGGATTATCTAGATTTATGGTTGGCGGTACCATTTGATCGACTAACGCCATTGCGGTAACTATCGCTTCCACTGATCCAGCAGCACCAAGTAAATGACCGGTCATTGATTTAGTTGATGATACAAGTACTTGCTTAGCGCCAGCTTCGCCAAGTGCGCGTTTCACGCCTCTTAGCTCGGCAACATCACCTGCGGGTGTCGATGTACCATGAGCATTGATATAACCAATTTGCTCTCCTGTTACACCAGCATCACGCATGGCGGCTTCCATCGCTAATGCGCCACCTGAACCATCCGCACTTGGAGACGTCATATGGTAAGCGTCACCACTCATACCAAAGCCAACCAGTTCGCAATATATTTTTGCGCCACGGGCTTTAGCATGTTCATATTCTTCTAACACCATCATGCCAGCACCGTCACCAAGAACAAAACCATCACGGTCTTTATCCCACGGGCGTGATGCTTTAGCCGGTTCATCATTACGAGTAGATAGCGCCTTAGCAGCGGCAAATCCACCCATGCCTAACGGCGTAGAGGCTTTTTCTGCACCACCAGCAACCATCGCTTCAGCATCACCGTAAGCAATCATACGTGCAGCGTGGCCAATATTATGTAACCCAGTAGTACAAGCGGTAGAAATGGCAATATTCGGGCCGCGAAGACCACGCATGATTGACAAGTTACCTGCGATCATATTGACGATAGTGGATGGCACAAAGAAAGGACTAATTTTACGAGGCCCTCTTTCTGTCAGCATTTTATGTCCGGCTTCAATCAAGCCAAGACCGCCAATACCAGAACCAATTGCCACACCAATGCGTGGCGCGTTCTCTTCGGTAGCAATCAAGCCTGAATCATCAAGGGCCTGAATACCGGCAGCGATGCCGTACTGGATAAATAAATCCATCTTACGTGCATCTTTTTTAGTCATATACTCTTCGCAGTTAAAGTCTTTAACTAAACCTGCAAAACGAGTGGTAAATTCGGATGTATCAAAGTGTTCGATATTAACGATGCCACTTTGACCAGCTAATAGGGCTTTCCATGAAGATTCAACAGTGTTGCCTACCGGTGACAACATACCCATGCCAGTGACAACAACACGACGCTTGGACATGATACTTTTCTCCGGAATTAAATGAGTGATTGAGGAATAACGATTTGGATAAAACTCAGGCGGTCAAGGTTGACCGCCTGGGAGAGAATATTACTGAGCGCTGGTAACGTAGTCGATTGCAGCTTGAACAGTAGTGATTTTCTCGGCTTCTTCGTCTGGAATCTCAGTATCGAATTCTTCTTCTAGTGCCATTACTAGCTCAACAGTATCCAAAGAATCTGCACCTAGATCATCAACAAATGAAGCTTCATTTTTCACTTCTGCTTCATCGACACCAAGTTGTTCAATAATGATTTTCTTTACACGTTCTTCTAAGTTGCTCATTTTTTCTTTCCTTTACAGACTTCGCATTATGCGATGTTTTCCGTAGTTTATTCAAACTTTTAAAAGTTGCAAGAGTGTGATCGCTGGTCAAACCACAATTTTACTGATTTTGACCGAAAATAGATACATTTTTGACATAAATCATGCACTAAACTTAGTACAAAATTTAGATCATGTACATACCACCGTTCACATGTAATGTTTCACCAGTGATATATGCTGCATCTGGAGAAGCTAAAAATGCTACCGCTGCTGCTATTTCACGTGGATCACCTAAGCGTCCCGCAGGCACTTGAGATAATGTAGCAGCGCGCTGCTCATCATTCAGTGCTTTTGTCATGTCAGTTTCAATAAACCCAGGTGCAACTGTATTAACCGTTACACCACGTGAAGCCACTTCACGTGCCATTGACTTAGTAAAACCAATTACACCCGCTTTCGCTGCTGCATAATTAGCTTGACCTGCGTTACCCATAGTACCGACAACCGAACCGACATTAATAATACGTCCATCACGTTTTTTCATCATGCCACGCAATACAGCTTTAGACAGTCTGAAAATAGACGTTAGGTTAGTATCAATAATATCCGTCCATTCGTCATCTTTCATACGCATTAGTAGATTATCACGAGTAATACCTGCATTGTTAACTAAAATATCTAAGCTGCCAAATTCAGTTGTAATCGTTTTAATCAAATCCGGGATAGATTCTGGCTCTGTAACATTCAGAGCAAAGCCTTTACCGTTTTCACCAAGGTACTCACTAATTGCTGCTGCACCCCCTTCACTTGTTGCTGTACCAATCACTGTGGCACCACGTTCAACAAGAAGTTCCGCAATAGCGCGCCCAATACCACGGCTTGCACCTGTTACTAATGCTATTTTACCTTCTAGATTGTTCATCTTTATCTCTCTTGTTACTTCGCTGCATCTAAAGAAGCACTATCATTTACAGCTGCAGCGGTCAGCGTTTTTACAATACGCTTTGTCAAACCAGTTAAAACTTTACCTGGACCTAGCTCGTAAAGTTTCTCGATTCCATTGTCACTCATTGCCTGTACACCTTCAGTCCAACGAACTGGGCTGTAAAGCTGACGAACAAGTGCTTGTTTAATTTTCTCTGGATCCGTTTCTGCAATCACATCCACATTATTAATGACAGGAATGACAGGCGTATTAAATTCAATCTCTTGCAAAGCAATCGCTAACTTATCCGCCGCGGGTTGCATTAATGCGCAATGTGACGGAACAGAAACAGGTAATGGTAAAGCACGCTTAGCACCCGCTTCTTTACATAATGCGCCTGCTCTTTCTACTGCGGCTTTATTCCCTGCAATAACAACTTGTCCTGGAGAATTAAAGTTCACTGGTGAAACGACTTCACCTTGTGCTGCGGCTTCACAAGCTTTAGCAATAGAGTCATCATCTAAACCAATAATAGCGTACATTGCACCAACACCTGCTGGAACCGCTTGTTGCATAAGCTTGCCACGTAATTCAACTAATTGAATTGCTTGCTGAAAATCGATCACACCAGCACACACTAATGCAGAATACTCACCTAAACTGTGTCCTGCTAGATTCTCTGGCTGAGCTAAGCCTTGCTCTTGCCATACACGCCAAATCGCCACAGAAGCAGCAAGCAATGCAGGCTGAGTACGAAACGTTTCATTTAAATCTTCTGCTGGACCATTTTGCACTAATGCCCAAAGATCATAGCCTAATGTTTCAGACGCTTGAGCAAATGTCTGTTTAACAATATCAAAATTTTCACCAAGATCAGCCAACATGCCAACAGATTGCGAGCCTTGACCTGGAAATACGATAGCAAATTTGCTCATTGTTATTTTTCCTTTAAGCAATGCAGTAATAATTAAAAAGATAGGCATTCACAATGAAACGTCAAATGCCTATCAATAGAAATTGTAGTTAAAGCGAATTTAATCGCGATTAATATTAAAACTTAATCAGTGCAGAACCCCAAGTGAAACCACCACCAAACGCTTCTAACAGAATATTTTGTCCACGTTTAATTCGCCCATCTCGTACTGCTTCATCTAATGCAGTCGGTACTGTGGCTGCCGATGTGTTTCCATGACGATCTAACGTGATCACCACTTGTTCTAAAGGCATTGATAATTTTTTAGCGGTCGCTGATATAATTCGTAAATTAGCCTGATGAGGTACCAACCAATCTAATTCCGATTTATCCATATCATTGGCTTTAAGCGTCTCTTTTACTAATCGAGATAACTGCGTTACTGCAACTTTAAATACTTCGTTACCCGCCATATGCAGCCAGCTATTAATATCATCTGTATGAGCAAATTCACTGTCAGTATTATTTTCGGCACTGTTAACGTTATTTTCGACGCTATTGCTTGAACTGGTCGCAATTTTTTCACTATTGCGTCCTGGGTGCTTAAGGCTAAGTAGATCGCCAAAACGTCCATCCGCATTAATATGAGTAGACAGAATACCTGGTTGTTCGCTCGCACTTACGACTACTGCACCCGCACCATCACCAAAAAGGATAATAGTTGAACGGTCGGACGGATCACACGTTTTTGATAACGTATCCGCACCAACCACTAAAATATTTTTGCACATGCCTGATTTAACATGTTGATCGGCAACAGAAAGAGCGTAAACGAATCCAGAGCACGCCGCTGCCATATCAAACGCCGGACAATGTTTAATGCCTAAGTTAGCTTGAACTTGACATGCCGCCGATGGAAAAGCATGAGAACCACTGGTCGTAGCGACAATAATCATATCGATATCATCTTTGTCTATGCCAGCCATATCCAATGCATTTTGGGACGCGATAGTCGCCATATCAGCAACAGTTTCATCCGGTGCTGAAATACGACGTTCACGGATACCCGTTCTAGTCACTATCCATTCGTCAGTTGTGCTTACCATTTTCTCTAAATCTGCGTTAGTACGCACTTGAGACGGCAGGTAGCTGCCTGTGCCTAATATTTTACTGTACATATAGACTAATAATGCCTCTCGAGTAAAACCGCTTCTAAGCGATCACTAATACGACTTGGAACTTGTCGTTTGACTTCGTGTACTGCTTCTTCAATAGCATTAATAATAGCAGCCACATCGGCGCTTCCATGACTTTTTATCACAATGCCGCGCAATCCTAACAAACTTGCGCCATTATACTGGTCGGGGTTCAGATTTTTTATTTCTTCTATTAACCCTGAAAAGAGTTGTCTTGCTAACCAACCTTTTAATGTCGAAGCGGTCATGTGCTCTTTTAACTTACTAATAAAAAGATGAGCAACACCTTCGGTTGTTTTTAAGCATACGTTACCCACAAAACCATCACATACTACAACATCAGCGACATCATGGAGTAACTGATTACCTTCAATATAGCCGGTAAAATGAATTGATTTGGTTTTACTCAACATTTCTGCACATCTTTTAACCAAATCGTTACCTTTTATCTCTTCTTCACCAATATTTAGTATCGCAACTCTAGGTAATCTATCTAAGTGTTCTTCCGCCAACGCACTGCCCATCACCGCAAATTGAAATAATGTGTCTGCATCAACTGAAACATTCGCGCCTAAATCAAGTAACCATAGTTTATTACCTAACGCAGTAGGAAGTGCAGAAACTAATGCTGGACGTTCAATACCTGGTAATAGTTTGAGTCTGAATCGAGACAGTGCCATAAGAGCACCGGTATTTCCTCCGCTTAAACAAGCATCGGCTTTGCCATCAGCAACAGCATCAATAGCAATACGCATTGATGTTCCAGCGCTATTTCGTAATGCAAGGGAGGGTTTTTCGGAATTGGAAATAACTCGTTCACTATGCTGAATAATTAAGCGTTGCTGCATAATTAAGCGTTGCTGCATAGTTGAATCGCTATCTATTGAACGATCGAACTCGTAACCTAACGTAGCCAACTCGGCAGTGATTAAATTTTGATCACCTACCAGAATCACTTTCAGTTCAGGAAAACGCGACAATGCCTGCACGACGGCAGGCACTGTGACGCGGAGACCGAAATCTCCGCCCATTGCATCAACTGCAACGGTAATCTTCTTCAAAGGTCAACCTTACTTGTTGATAACCTTTTTGCCACGGTAAAAACCGTCAGCTGTCACGTTGTGACGTAGGTGAGTTTCACCTGAAGTTGCGTCTACAGAAAGTGAAGCTGTAGTTAGCGCATCGTGTGAACGACGCATGCCACGCATTGAACGTGATTTCTTGCTCTTTTGTACGGCCATTGACCCTACTCCTTTGTTTATACCTAAACACCAGTTTTTAGAGCTGTATTTGTCTTATATTCAATAAGATCAAGCCAAATAACAGCTTTAAAGGCCTTAGCGCTTTAAGTTTTTTAAAACATCAAATGGATTCGGCTTATCATCTTCAATTTCTTTCGGAAGTTCACCAAACACCAAATTATTTGAATTAACGCTACAATCCGCTTCATCATGCATTGCCACTTGAGGCAAACCAAGAATAAACTCGTCTTCAACTAATTGTATAAGATCGACTTCACCGTACTCGTTCAGATCTACCAAATCGTACTCTTCCGGTGCATCCACTTCACTTTTCTCACTGCGTACAGGAGTATAAGTAAACTGAACTTCACACTCATGTGCGAAAATCTCATTACAACGTTGACACTCTAAATCGACTTCCACGTTAGCTTTACCAGAGATAACGGATAGTCGTTGTTCATCTATCTCAAAGGACAATGAAACTTCTGCGTCGCGTTTTACGCCTGCGGTTGTCTCAGCTAAACGCTTAAATAAACTAGGTTGGATGATGCCATCATAATCTAGTCTTTTTTGTGCCGCTTTTGCCGGATCTACCGTGCGTGGTATTTTTACCTTTTGCATAGGGCGCGAATAATATATTTCTAATGGCTGCGAGTCAAAGAAAAAGTGAAAAAGTTATTCACTTTTCTCGTTAGGTTTCATCTAGGCGGAGAACGGTATATGTTGAGAACAACAAGCATGATGATTTATCCTTGCACCATTCTTTGCCCAAGCAGATACCAATATGAATAATCCAAGTCTTATCTTAGCGTCGACTTCATCTTACAGAAAAACTATTTTAGAAAAAATTGGCTTACCTTTCACTCAAGCGAAACCCTTATGTGATGAAAGCCCACACAGTAACGAAACGCCCAAGCAACTAGTACAAAGGCTGGCGATTGAAAAAGCGCAAAGCGTGGCCAAAAATGTCGGTTCAAATCAATCTAGTCACGCTCTGATTATCGGTTCAGACCAAGTATGTGTCATTAACGGTGGTATTGTCGGTAAACCACATACGGCAGAGAACGCGATTCAACAGCTCTCAGCCGCAAGCGGAAAATGTATAACCTTTTATACCGGTTTAGCGCTTGTTAATACCTTAACAGGCGTAACCGATGTCGAGCTAGATACCTTCAATGTCTATTTTCGTACTTTAAGTCAGCAACAAATTGAAAACTACGTATTAAAAGAATCGCCTCTCGATTGCGCTGGTAGTTTTAAAAGTGAAGGTTTAGGGATCGCCTTATTTGACCGACTTGAAGGAAAAGACCCGAACAGTTTAATCGGGCTTCCCTTAATTACACTAATTGATATGTTAGAAAAACAAGGCGTTTCAGTACTGGGAGACTAACATTGGCAAATTAAATTGAAAAACTCAAATGTTAAGAGTACTAAGCGCGCATTTTGTTTAATACCTTGTCCAATTTCGCTTCCATCGGTGCTGAAATATCCATTATCTCTTCACTACTTGGGTGAGTAAACTTTATATTAGCAGCATGCAAAAACAGTCGATTTAGGCCAAACGCCCCAGTGTACGCATCGAAACGACGGTCGCCATATCGGTCATCCCAAGCAATGGGATGACCAGTATATTCACAATGAACACGAATTTGATGAGTACGTCCAGTTATTGGACTGGCTTGGATCAGTGTTGCTTGAGCAAACCTTTCCAGTACTTTATAGCGTGTTTCCGAAGCTTTTCCCTTGGCATTTACTCGTACAATACTGTTTACTTCATTTTTCAATAACGGTGCATTTACGCTGCGACAACTTGACTTCCATTCACCCATAACAAGAGCAAAATAGTACTTTTGTACTGTTTTATCGCGAAATTGTGCTTGTAAATGGCGTAAAGCAGAGCGTTTTTTAGCAACCAGTAAAATCCCTGACGTATCTCGGTCTATTCTATGTACTAATTCCAAAAAGCGCGCTTCTGGGCGTAGCGCTCTTAGTGCTTCAATGGCGCCAAACTTCAATCCACTACCACCGTGAACGGCGGTTCCTGAAGGCTTATTGAGAATAAGCAAATGGTCGTCTTCGTAAATAATACAATCTTGCAGTTGTGAGACCTTGTTTAATTTCGTATTTGGTACATCTTTCTGCTCAACTTGCTCTACTTTTACTGGTGGTAATCGAACAATATCACCCGCTCTAAGTTTGTATTCCGCTTTAATACGTTTTTTATTCACACGAACTTCACCCTTACGAATAATTCGATAGAGCAAACTTTTCGGTACATTTTTAAATTGATTACGTAAAAAATTATCTATACGTTGTCCAGCCATGTCTTCGTCGATGTCGACTAACTGAACTTTAGTTTTTATTTCATTCATAAACGATATTCTATCATTCAATCTGCTATTTTTTCAGTCTTTCTTACTCAATATAAATTCGGCCATTAAGTAGACAATATTTGGCTAGTTTGTTGCCTTCATCAGCCCCTGTGAATAAATTGTGGGATGAATATTGGACAAAATGTTAATTAGATGGAAAATAACCATCAATATCAGGTAGATAATAACTTATTAAATTGAAATTGTTTTAATTTATTTACCTGTTTATAACAAAGCAGATTGCTGTATTTTCACTGCACTGCTATAGTCCACACCTGTAATGGGCAAATTGGATGCGTTTTGCATTATTAATTTTTCCAACAGCAATAAGCTAAATGAGTAGAAGAGCTTTATTTTTCGATGCAGCGTATGGCGTAAGACATTGAAAATAAGACTTACTTGTCGCTCTACTCATCGTTCACGATGTTGAGTATTTACCACTAAAATGTGGATCAGGCGCTAAATAATTAGTTCTTGATAACTGGAGTGTCCGAGAGCATCCCTTCCAGCCGTGAGGCTGCACTTATTCAGTCATGGGATCTGACACCATCGAGCTCGAAGCCAAGCGGCAAATGTAATTGAAAATAAGAAATATCAACGAGAATTTAAAAAATGAAAAGAATGTTAATTAACGCAACTCAAAAAGAAGAGTTGCGTGTCGCTTTGGTCGATGGACAGCGACTTTTCGATCTAGATATCGAAAGCCCTGGTCATGAATCAAAAAAAGCCAATATTTATCGAGGTAAAATCACCCGTATTGAACCAAGTTTAGAAGCCGCATTTGTTGACTACGGCGCCGAAAGACATGGTTTCCTCCCTCTAAAAGAAGTCGCTCGAGATTACTTTCCAAAAGGTTACACTTACCAAGGTCGTCCAAGCATTAAAGAAGTGCTGACAGAAGGCCAAGAAGTTATTGTACAAGTTGAGAAAGAAGAACGCGGCAGCAAAGGTGCTGCATTAACTACGTTTATCTCTCTTGCTGGTAGCTATTTAGTCCTTATGCCCAACAACCCAAGAGCCGGCGGTATATCACGTCGTATCGAAGGTGACGAACGCACCCAACTAAAAGCCGCTCTTAGCACACTAGATTTACCTCAAGGTATGGGCTTAATCGTCCGTACAGCTGGTGTTGGTAAAAGTGCAGAAGAACTTGAATGGGATTTAAATGTCCTGCTAAACCATTGGAATGCGATAACTGAAGCAGCCGTTACTACTCCTGCTCCTTTCCTTATCCACCAAGAAAGTAACGTTATTGTTCGTGCTATTCGTGATTATTTACGTCGTGACATCGGTGAAATATTGATCGATAGTGCAACCATTTACGAACGTGCTAGACAACATATTCAGCTTATTCGTCCTGATTTTCTCAATCGAGTTAAGAAGTACGATGGCGATGTACCACTATTTAGCCATTACCAAATCGAAAGCCAAATTGAATCCGCTTTCCAACGTGAAGTTAGGCTTCCTTCTGGTGGCTCGATCGTAATTGACCCTACAGAAGCGTTAACGTCGATAGACATTAACTCCGCCCGTGCAACCAAAGGTGGAGATATTGAAGAAACCGCTCTCAATACTAACCTTGAAGCCGCTGATGAGATTGCTCGTCAATTGCGTCTGCGTGACCTTGGTGGCCTAGTGGTTATCGACTTCATTGATATGACTCCAGTTCGTCATCAACGTGAAGTAGAAAATAGAGTCCGTGAAGCGGTTAGAATGGACCGTGCGCGCGTTCAAATTGGTCGAATTTCTCGCTTTGGCTTATTAGAAATGTCTCGCCAACGCTTGAGTCCTTCACTGGCAGAAGCCAGTCATCATATTTGTCCACGTTGTTCGGGCACTGGTGTGGTACGTGATAATGAATCGTTGGCACTTTCAGTACTCCGATTAATAGAAGAAGAAGCACTTAAAGATAATACTGCACAAGTGGTTGGCGTTGTTCCGGTTGCTATTGCCTCTTATCTTCTTAATGAGAAACGTCGTTCAGTAAATATTATTGAATCATCGCAAAACGTTAAAGTAATCATTGTGCCTAATTCAGACATGGAAACCCCTCATTTTGAGGTTGTTCGTGTTCGTGACGGCGAAGAGCATGATTTACTGTCTTACTTAGTGCCTAAGAAATTAGACGCAATGAAAGAAGCAGAAGCAAATGAGCCTTCTGAAGCAGAAATCAAGCCAAGAAAAATTGAAGAACCAGCACTAAAAGGTTTTGCTGCACCAGCACCACAACCTACGCCAACAGCGGTTACACCGGTTGCCGAAGTCGCTGTGGTAACAGAACAACAAAATAAACCTGGCGTTGTTTCTCGCTTCTTCAAAGCGATTGCTAATTTCTTATCCTCTCCAGAAGAAGATAAGCAGCAGGAAGCAGTAGAAGAGAAGAAAGAAGACAAATCACGTAATACTCATAACAACCGCAATAATCGCAACAATAATCGTCGTGATCGCAATGATAACCGTCGTCGCAATTCACGAGATTCAAATCGCGATCAAGCTGATAGTCGTGAGCAAAACAAAAATCGTCGTAAGCCGAATCGCAATAGCAACAATGCCCAAGACGAACAAACTGACAACAAACCGAATCAGAACAACAGGGATAATCGCAAGTCACCACAAGACAAGCGCAACAACAAACCTAACTCTAAAGTTGCTCAACAAGGGCAACAAATTGCAGCGGAAGCGCAAAATGAAGCACCTGCTGCTGAAGAGAAAAAAGTTCAGATTAAACAACGTCGTCAACGTCGTCAGTTGAAAAAACAAGTTCGAGTGAAGGATCAAGCTAAGACTGCAGAGTTGGAAGCTAACGCAGCTCAACAAACAGTTGAAAGTAAGGTTGTAGAGAACAAGGTTGTAGAAAACAAAACTGTAGAGAACAAGCCTGCCGAAACAAATAAACCCGTTGAAGCGAGCAAGACTCATGAAGCAAATGCTGTTTCTACCACCAGCAATACTTCCGAACCAAACCCAGTAACGGAAACTGCAAATAAAGAAGAGCCAAAACGTCGTAGCCGTCGTACACCTCGTCATTTAAGAGCCAGTGGACAACGTCGTCGTCGCGGTCGTGACCGTAGACCTAATCCGTTCCGTTTGCGCAAAGGTGGTGTTGCCTCTCCAGAGATGGCAATGGGTAAAGTCATGCCAAAATATGATTTAGCCAAACCAAAGCGTAAAGAAAGAACTCGCATTACGCCAGAAACTGAAAAATCAGCATTAAATGGTGGGTTCGCGTTCCCTGAAATGGCAATGGGTAAAGTTATCGTTGGACGTAACTTTGCACAAAATACAGCCGTGACAGAGCCAGTAACAACGCCAACGAATCCAGTTGAAGCGGTACCAGTTGAACCTATTCAAACTCAACCTGAAGCCGCCATTACAGATGTAGCAGTGGCAGAAGTAGCAGTGACAGAAACTACAGTCACAGAACCTGTTGTTGCTAAAGATGTTGTTACGGAAGATGTTGTGGCAGAAACACCAGCGACAGACTCAGCGCCAGAAATAGCGGAACCTGAAACAAAAGCAGAACAAAAAGTTGACGCTCCAGTAGCTCAACCACAGCAAGTGCAACAAAGCACCGATACTGCTAATGTTGAAACGGTAGCACAGCCTGCTGCTACTGCAGTTGAGCCAGTAACAAAAGTGGCCACTAGTAAGCTAAAAGGTCACGCAACTTCTGCAATGACTAAAGCACCAGGACCTCAAGAGATCAAAGAAATTGAAGTCAAGGCTGCGCCTCTAAGAGAGCAACGCTATCAACCTAAAGGAGCAGGAAGCCAAGCGGCAACCAACCAAGCTTCTTCTGGTATGTCTAAAACCACCAATTAGTAAGCTAATTATTATATAGCTTCGTTGCTAAAAAAATAAAAGGTAAGCCCTCGGGCTTACCTTTTTTACGACCATTTCAATTCATGCTCACGCTATCTATGACCCTTCCCAAGCGATAAATTAAAGTGCCGGTCCCTGTAATACCCAAAGCATAATAAGGTGCCTGTCCCTGTAATTTTACACTTGACCACCATAAAGAGTTTGATATAAACCTTGCTGGTTAAGCAGTTGTTGATGTTGACCTGATTGAATTACTTTGCCGTCTTGTAAAACATAAATAAGATCGGCTTGCTTTACTGCGGATAAACGATGGGCAACGATTAACGTGGTTTTATTTTGTAAAAATTGATTCAGAGCTTGATGTAATGCCGCTTCCGTTGCGGTATCTAGAGCAGAAGTTGCTTCGTCAAGTATGACGAAATCTGGGTCACTTAATACCATGCGAGCAATCGCTAATCGTTGCCTCTGCCCGCCAGATAATTTAACGCCTTGACGACCTAATTCCGACTCTAGTTGATTAGGTAACTGACGAGTGAAATCCTCCAATTGAGCAATATTAAGCGCATGCCATATCTGCTGCTCTGTGAAATGTTTACCTAGGGTTAGGTTTTCACGTAAAGTTGCGTTAAATATCATCGGCTGCTGAAGAACGACTGCTAACCGTTCGCGCAAATTTTGGTAGCCAACATTTTCTACCGCATGACCATTAATTAAAATTTCGCCGCTATTTTTTTGATAAATGCCTAGCAATAACTGAATTAATGTCGACTTACCTCCTCCCGATGCGCCTACTAACGCAACTCTTTTACCTTTAGGAATCAATAGGTTTAACTGATCAATTACTTGTTTTTCTGAGTCATAACAAAATTCGATATTTTTAAACTCAATATCAAATGACGTGTTCTCTTCAAATGGCATTACGTTGGCAGGATAAACGTGCTGCTCTTCTAACTTCAATAGGCTGTTTAAACGTTTCATTGCTGCAGAGGCACTAAACCAAGAATACTGAATGGTTAATAAATCTTGTATTGGCGATAACATATACCAAAGATAGCCGAATATCGCGAAAATTTGGCCTACGGTTAAATCGCCGAACAACACCATGATCATGGCTAGTGCACGAAATATTTCAAAACCAATAAGAAACAACAGAAAAGAGAGACGATTAGCCGCATCCGATTTCCACGCATAATTATCGGCATCTTGTCGAATACCATCCGCATCTTGCATGAGTCGCTGCAAATATTCTCTATCGCGATTGGAGGCTCTTAACTGATATAGCCCATCTAGAGTTTCAACTAATCTTTGCTGAAAACGTTCAAATGATTGGTTCTCTTTTTTCTTCAGGTCTTTAACTTTCAAGCCCATTTTATTGGATAGATAAATGATCAGCGGATTAAGCAGTAAAATAAACAGAGCCAATGTCCAATTCAGCCAAAACAGTACAATGGCAATACCAATCACGGAGAGTACACTAACGACGAATCGACTTAACGTTGACCCTATAAATCGATCGATGGTTTCAATATCCGTTACAAGATGAGAAGTCAGCGCACCACTGCCTCTCTCTTCATACTGGCGCATGGTAATCTTGCCTAACTTTTCCAGTAATAGTTTTCGCAAGGTACAGGTCAACGCTTTAGACACAAGAGTAAACTGTCTTGCTTGCAGAATATTGAGTCCTTGGCTAACTAACCGCATCAGAATAATCAGTAATAAAACCACCACAATGTAGCCGTGGGCATTGTGCAAAGAACTTGGTGTCATTCGATTCAATAATTCAAGACCAGCACCGGGCTGGTCGAGTAACACTTCGTCAACCAATAGCGGTAACATTAATGGTATGGGTACACTAATTACCGCAGCTAAAAGTGCCACCAAATTGGCCATAATCAGCTTTTTTTTGTGATGTTTGGCTTGCTGAAAAAGCCACTTTATATTGATAGTTTTTATTGCGTTAGTTTTTATTGAGTCAGTTAACACGGCTTACTGTCCAAAGTTAAAAAGCCGCCTAAAGTGAATTAAGGCGGCTAATAAATTAATGATTGAAGATAAAATTAGAACTGATAATCGACAACCACTCCCCAATTTCTACCTGGTTGAGAGTTGATATCTTTATTAAAACTGCTTGTTTCAGAGCGACCAGCCATATCATCGTATAACCAGTATTTCTTATCAAACACATTGAACAAGCCAGCTGATACTGTAAGATCTTTCATCGGTTTATAATAACCAGTAAGATCGACCAACGTGTAGCCTGCAACCTCTTCATTATCATCAGACTGCCATTGGTCTTTTGCTGCTACCATCGTAATGTTTAGTGCACTACCAAATGATGCCCTATCAATACCCAAGCCAACAACACCTGTTAATGGTGCGACTGAATCTAATGACTCTCCACTATTTTTATCTTCTCCATCTAAGAAAGCCACGCTTGCTCTAGCGTAACTTCCTTGTGGCGCATCAAACAATTCATCTAAATTAACGTTTGAACTGAATTCAACTCCATATATCTCAACTTCATCTAGATTCTTTTTGGTAATGACATCTTTACCATCTTGCTCACCGGTAATTTCTTGAGTGATAAAGTCGGTGTAGTCATTGTAGAACACAGAAAATTCGAAACGAGCCGATTTATTGGCACCACGAAGTCCTAACTCATAAGCGGTGCTCTTCTCAGCTTTTAAATCTGGATTCGCTTCAATTATCGCGCCTTGATCATAAAAGTAGTATAGATCATAAACCGTTGGTGCTTTGAAACCTTGGCTTACCTGACCAAATACTGACAGTTGATCATTCAAATGGTAAACCGAACCTAATTTACCAGTAACGGCACTATCCTTATTCTCATCATATTCCGTGGTGTAAGCCGAATCAGTAGAAGGGTCTGCAGTATAAGAATCATAACGAAGACCTGCCGTCACCACTAAGCGGTCTTGCATAAAGAAAGCCTGATCTTGAACAAATAGACCCCATTGAATTATGTTCGCATCTGGAATTCCAGTACTTCCGGGGGTAACCGTACCAAAGTCATACTTATAATCGGTATTATCTAAGCTAAAATCGTTATTTAGGAATGAAGCACCATAAGTCAATTCATGAATACTATCCCCAAGTGAGACTATTTTACCTAGTTGCGTATCCAATTGAATCGAGCGGTCTGATGCATCTCGTTCACGCATACGTTCACCATTAAAGCCAGTCGTATCATAATTTTCTGATAAAGAGCGTGAATCTTGATAGTTTACAGACCAGTTTAATGAATCGGCTACAAGTGCCTCAAAATACAGTTGCTGCTCAAGTCCAACACGAAGACGTTCATTGGTGTCTTCATTGTAATTGTCGGTATAGGTAAAACCGGGGAAAAGAGTATAACCGTTATAATTTAATTCATCTTCATCGTATTGCTGTTGGTAATATTCAACCGTTAACCCCAGGCGATTATTTGGGTTAATCTGATAAAATGCTTTACCCAATAAATTGGTCAACGTTTTATCTGCTGGGTTGGCCGAGCCTCTATCTGGACCTTCAACATTCGCACCTGAGCTGTGGGTTTCTGTTTCGTGCCCACTTGCGTAAGTTGCCATTAATAACGTGTCTAACTTATCTTGTCTTCTTGCCCAGTTAATGGTGGTCTTAAACTCCTCATTGGCCGAAGCGTAACCACTTTTAATACCAAAACGCTGTTGATTTTCTTCTGAAGTGAAATAATCTTCAGGATTTTTGGTACGCATAAGCACTACGCCACCTAGCGCATCTGAACCATATAAAGTTGAAGATGGTCCTTTATTTACCTCTATGGATTGTAATGTATCCACTTCGATTGCGTTCGGGTACTTACGTTGTTCACTTGCACCAGGATTATAAGAGGCAGGTTGTTGCACACCATCAATCAACATTTTCACTCGGTTTTCTTCAATACCACGAATGTTGATACCTGATACGCCAAATCGGCCACTTCCTTGAGCGTTTACACCCGGCGTGTACTGAAATGCTTGTTTTAAATCACCCGCTAAATTGTTTTCTAAATCTTCAGCTGAAATGGTTTCTATCGCAGATGATGCATCTTTTTTACTTTGTTCAGTACGCGTTCCTGACACCACAACTTCATCAAATGAATAGGTCTCGGCACTGACACTGGCTGATAGTGTCATCAAGCCACTTATCGCTATGGCTAACTTTGTTTTGTTGAGCATTTCTCTCTCCTTTATCCCTTTTTCAGGCGAAAAAATTCCTTAGCGAGTCCCTATACAGGTCTCACTTACTGACTTATGACTTATTTTCTTTATTATGTATTTATTTGATCAAATGCTTGAATCGGTCTGAATTATTATGCGTTACTCTGCTTTGTATGACCTTTATCAAGATGAACGACATCAACTTGGTCTGCACCCGAAATATCGAACGCTTGTCCAAAACCTTTGACAAAGCGCCCGGCTTTCGGAACCAGTTGATATAAGTGAAAATCACTTAGTTTGCTCAAATTACTAACAATTTCTCCGAACTGCTGCTCGAATGTAGTAATAGTGGTTTGCCAATGTTGTGAATCACGGGCAATTAGGTTTGCCTCTGTATCAAAAGTTAAACGCTTACGCGCATAAATATTTTTTGACTGCTCTTCATCTTCAATCATCATGATAGAAACCTGAGGATTAATTTTTAGGTTTTGACCATGTTTAGCAATATCACTGATGAAGATATAATAACAATCAGAAAGATAGACAAACGGGCTATAGCTTATATGTGGTAAACCATCTTTAGTAATACTCGCTAACTGTAACGTCTTCTGCTGTTGGCGAAACTCGTTGATGTCATTACCAATACGACTTTGCAACCTAACTTGTTTACTTTCCATGGATAAACTCCTGTGACAACTGTTTAAATTGTTCTATCTGACCAGGTAAAATTTGACGTTTTTTATCTCTACCCAGATACACTTTAAATACGCACTGGCCATTATCGGCATAAAAGCCGATGAAGTGACTTTCCATACCTTTAAATGGTTTAGATACAAAGATGATATCGGTAACCAAATCAATATTTAAATGACCATGTAGCTGGCCGTCATCGCCTCCCATAAGATTGTAGAAGCCATAAGCGACTTTACCTTGGGGAAACGGGGCTTTTACTTCAAAAATAGAGCCCTGAGAATGGATAATCGTGGTTACTTTTCCCCAAACAGGCAACTGCTGCAAAACTGCTTGGCAATCAACCCCATCAATGGCTGTTATGTACTCATTGGGTAATGCTAATGCCGCCTCACCTTCAGAAATGCTCAAGCTATTGGCTAAATCCCACACTGAAGCGTTGGGATTTTTTTCGTTTAATTGATCGACCTTTGCTTGAAGTTGTTGTAATGAATCGGATAGCTTCATTTTATTTTCTCCACACTATACCGCTTGCTTAATTTCATTTTTCTACCTGTTTCAACTCATTGATTATTTGAATTGATCGTTTATATAAACTGACGACATCTTTAACCCTACTATTACTAGTGATAATCCCTATATATCAAAGGCATGAGGATTATTGTCGGCATGATACTATCTGTTATTTTTTTAATTGTAAATGATAATTGATCTCATTCGTATTATCATTATAAGATATAGCCGTTGTTGATAATCTAGATAAGTTAGCACTTGGTCACCTAAGGCTGAATAGTACACAACCAAAATTAAGACCAATCGTGGTAGCAAAAATGTGTAGCCAGAGCTCAAGAATCAAAGCTGACAAGCAGAAAAAAGGAAGAAGATTTATGAAAGGAATTCTATTTTGAACGGCAAGCGATATTTGAGTTTCGGCGCAATTTCTCTTGCCCTACATAGCCTAATTTTAGGTGCTAAAACCGTACAAAATGAGCCACACATTTCTATCGACTCTACGGCATCAAGCATCAACATTCAGTTTGTTTCGCTCCCTTCTCCTGCAGAAAAAACAGCAGTAAAACAACCAGTAAACACAACCGTTGCAACTGACGTAAAACGGTCGTTTACCGAATCAACAGAACCATCGCTGGACGAACCGACAGAACCTTCGTCCGTGAAGCCAGTAGAATCGTCAATAGTGAAACCAATAGAACAAGCAATAGCGAAACCAGTGGAACCGTCTGTAGCCAAATCTGTGCAACAAACGACAAAAAAACCACTATCGCTAAAACAAGAAGTCGCGATTAATAAGCAAGCAACCGCTAGTAATAAGCCAAATAATAGCGCGCCCAAAGTGGCAGCCGTGCCGGAAACCGATAAAAATGTGGTTGATACCAAAACTGTAACCAAAACCGCTACGCCAAAAAATAACAGAGAAGAAGCCGTTCAATTTGTCAAAAAACCGTTTAAGCCTGCTAATCAACTGGCTGAGCCTACTGATGAAACAACCGAACCTTTCGATTCCACTACTAGCCCCTCTACAACGGCCAATAACCGCGCTCACACTGCGCAAACATCAACACCTAAATTGCTTGATAAACCAACGTTTAAAGCTAAACCAACACCAGTGAACTACCCTCGATTAGCTAAAAGACGAGGACAACAAGGTAAGGTACTCGTTGAAGTTTGGATCGATCAAAAAGGACAACAAATTAAGCAGTTTATCGTTGATTCTTCAGGGTATTCAACGCTAGATGAAGCCGCATTAAACGCTATTTCGAACTGGCAGTTTACTGTTTCTGTTGAACAAGGTTACAGCATCGCTCACCGGGTTCAGATACCGGTCACCTTCAAATTGGATAGATAAAATGAACCTTTTAATTACCATAAATAACCAGCTTGGAATAATGGCTTGGCCTTTAGCCATATTGTCTATTTTAACGGTCACGCTACTTCTAGAGAGAATTATTTTTCTTGGTACCAATAGCAAAATGTCCGCTAGAAAACTGATCAAAAAGATTAGATCGGTTGACATGAACGATAAAAGTGCACTCAACCAATTGATCCAAGAACAATCGGCAAAAAAAAATACGTTGTCAAAAGGAATTGCTCTGTTATTGACTCACAAAAATTTCAACAAAACCTTACGAGAACAAACTGTCAGTATTTGGCTGACTAACAAGCGCCAACAGTATACGTCTGGCTTACGTCTGCTTGCGGTTATTGGTGTTATTAGCCCACTCATTGGTTTACTGGGTACGGTTCTAGGGTTAATTGAAATGTTTAAAGATCTCGCAGTCACCTCTGATGCGATTGCACCATCGGATCTCGCTGCTGGGTTAGGGCTTGCTATGTCGACCACCGCCGCCGGTTTGTTCATTGCGGTTCCTGCAATTTTTGGCAGCCAAATTCTACAGCTATGGGCAGAACGCTCTATCGAGAAAATCGAACATGCCCTGAATCATTGCAATCTTTATCTAGAAGGAATTTCGCTAGAAAAACAAGCCACTGAAGTGCTCAACCATTCTATCTCTTCTAGCGCATCTCAGGTTCACATTACTCAGCAAGACCTTGAAGGTTTAGCGTCATGATTACCAGTACATCTCAATCTAAAGCCTCGTTAAATCCGGATTTAACGCCTTTGTTGGATTTAATTTTTATCGTCTTGGTATTTTTATTATTAACCACCAATATCCCGGTTAAAACCATGAATGTGTCGATTCCACAAACCTCTGATAGTGAGGTGTTATCAAGTCCAGACAAACAGAGCCTAACAATAAACCTATTACCTGAAACCACCGAGCATCCGTCATCTTGGGCAATAAATGGTTCACCTTATGATAGCTGGGACACATTTACGACGGATCTTATCGAACAAATGAAAAATAACCCTGAGCGCATGCTTATCATTGCAGCAGACAAATCAGCGTCTGTCGACACCATGTTGAAATTGCTCGCATTTCTACAAAAAAACAATATCACCGCAACCAATATAATGATGGATAACCAACAATAATGAGACTTTTACTAATTACTTTTAGCTTTCTTTTCGTTCACTCATCCGCTATGGCTCAAGAGCGTATTATTAGTGCTGGATCGGCGATTACTGAACTGGTTTATGCACTCGAAGCTGAAGACCAACTAGTGGCAGTAGATACCACCAGTCGTTATTTTGTACAAGGCAGTGACATTCCTCAAGTTGGCTATCATCGACAATTATCGGCGGAAGGATTACTCGCGCTTGATCCTAGTTATCTTATTGGTTCAGAAGAGATGGGACCAGACTCAACCTTAGATAATCTTAAAGCTACCCATGTTAACGTTCTCACGGTACCATCAGGTGATAGTATTGAAGATTTGTATCAACGAATTGATATTATTGCAGATATTACCGGTACAACCGATAAGTCGGCTGGATTAAAAAAAACTGTTCAACAACAAATGGCTATATTAGATTCTCAACATTTGACCGAGCCACCTAAAGTCATGTTTATGATGCTAAGTAAAGGCCGACCTGTTACGGTAGGCGGCCAAGAGACAACTATAGATAAAATTATCACTTTATCGGGAGCCTTAAATCCGGCTCGGGACTCAGTTCGATCTTATAAGCCTTTATCAATAGAGGCGGTAATTGCATTACAACCAGATTATATACTAGTCAGTGAAAGAGCTTGGAAAAGCCTTCAAGGACACCAAGGTATAATCGATGCTTTCCCTTTATTGGCAGCCACATCAGCCAATAAACCAGGCAGGATAATATCGATACCTAGTCACGCATTAATTGGTGGATTTGGCTTAGAAAGTATTCAACTTTCTCAACAACTGCATGATAAATTTAACTCAGACAAACAATAATATTTCGAGATGACGATAGAAAATGAATAAACCAAACTCGGGACGGGTTTCTTTCCGTTTATTAATGCTACTAAGCATCTCATCGCTCTATTTGGCCATAGTATTATCAATATCTATTGGCCCAATGGATATCAGTTTCATCGATAGCATGTTTGCTCTTCTACCTGATAGCTTAAAGCCAGAAAGTACTGCGGCAGCGCATGTTAGCTTAATTATTCAACAAATCCGTTTACCTAGAACACTGCTGGCCGTTTCTGTTGGTGCAATTTTAGCTTTGTGTGGGGCTGTTATGCAGGGACTCTTTCGCAACCCATTAGCAGACCCAGGCATTATTGGCGTGTCAGCAGGTGCATCATTAGGTGCGGCAATGGCGATTGTTTTATTCGGTGGCTTAGCAGAACAATACCCTAACTTGCTGTTATTCGGCACCGTTCCACTGTTTTCATTTGTTGGTGGTAGCGTCACTACATTTGTTATTTATCGCTTGGGTACTAGCCCAAATGGCACCTCAGTTACTATGATGTTACTAGCAGGAGTTGCTATTAGTGCCTTAGCTGGATCTGGGTTAGGTTTAATGAACTATTTTGCTGATGACCAAGCATTAAGAGATTTGTCGCTTTGGACTATGGGCTCGCTTGCCGGTGCTAATTTACATAGCGTAATGATGGTATTTATTGGCTTGTTTATTTTGTTTACTCTATTTTATCGAGATGCAAATAAACTCAATGTTTTACTGCTTGGCGAACCCGAAGCAAAACATATGGGTATTAACGTACAGTCATTAAAACGTCGACTTATATTGCTTACTGCTGCAGGTGTTGGCATCTGTGTATCGGTTTCTGGCGTGATAGGTTTTATAGGTTTAATTGTCCCTCATTTAGGTCGAATGATGGTAGGACCTAATCACCGAATTTTGTTACCGCTATCAATGATTATAGGCGCTTTGTTGTTATTAATTGCTGACATTATCGCTAGAACCGTGGTGGCACCGTTAGATATGCCTGTTGGCATTGTAACCGCATTAATTGGCTCGCCTTTCTTTATTTGGTTATTAATCAAGCAGCGAGGACGCCTGTAATGGAACCGACAATCTCGTTAAATAATTTTCATCTCAAATTGGGTGATAAGCTGATTCTGGATAATATCTCGTTGGATTTCCACTCGTCTGAATTAACTATATTATTGGGTCCAAATGGTACCGGTAAAAGTAGCCTATTAAAACTGATTACCAAGGAATGGCCATCAACAGGTGAGGTACGCTACTTTGGCCAAGATTCCAGTCAATGGAAACCAGCTGATTTAGCTAAGCATCTTGGCGTATTACCTCAGTCCAGTACACTGACGTTTAATTTTTCGGTACGAGAAGTAATAGAGCTTGGCGGTTTAACGCTAAAAGCGAGCCAAAAAGAAGTGACGGACATTGCCTCTCATTTCATGAGTGAAACAGATGTATTGCATTTGGCTGATCGTCTCTACCCGAGTTTATCTGGTGGTGAAAAACAGCGAGTACATTTGGCGCGAGTACTTACCCAATTAGCACAGAGTGATGATAAGAAAGTATTACTGTTAGATGAACCGACCTCTGCACTGGATTTATCCCATCAGCATAAAACGTTAGCATTAGCAAAATCCTTAACACAAGAAGGCGCAAGCGTTATCACGGTTATGCACGACCTAAACCTAGCAGCGCAATACGCTGATAGAATTTTAATCTTAAATGAAGGTAAATTAGTCGCAGACGGTAATCCATGGGATACGTTAACAAAGGAAAAGATAGCAGAAGTCTATCAATGGCCGGCTAAAATAATCGCGCATCCAGAACGAGGTCATCCGGTTATATTAACCTAGCCTCAATTAAGGCCAATAATGCAGACGATATTGGCCTTAGTCTGTACTGTCAGTCAGATTAATTTCGTAGCTCGAAATTGTATTAATTCTTGAAGTCAATCACACTATTCTGTACGATTCGCCATTCTTAATTGAATCCGATCACATTGCGCTAAAGCACCCTTTTGCTTCAAAATATTTAGCTTTATTTGCAAACGCGATTGGTTAAATTTATCTATTCGCAAATATACTGAGCTAAAATGTTTGAATTTCCAAAATTTTCTGGGCAGTCAGTTAAAAATGACATGCTCTCTGGCCTGACGGTTGCCTTAGCCCTAGTCCCTGAGGCGGTTGCTTTTGCCTTTGTTGCTGGTGTTGACCCAATGGTTGGCCTTTATGCTGCCTTTATTGTTGGTTTGATTACCTCGGTATTTGGTGGTCGTCCTGGCATGATCTCTGGTGCAACGGGCGCAATGGCCGTAGTAATGGTTAGCCTTGTGGCTACTCACGGCGTGCAATATCTATTTGCTGCGATTTTATTGGCCGGAGCATTTCAAGTCTCCGCCGGGATTTTCCGTTTAGGGAAATTTATCCGTATGGTGCCACATCCTGTAATGATAGGCTTCGTGAACGGCCTCGCAATTGTGATATTTTTGGCTCAGCTAGGACAATTTAAAGCACCTGACATTAATGGCGTGCTTTCGTGGCTACCCGGTGACCAAATGGCGATCATGCTTGGTCTTATTTTGCTGACGATGGCGATTATTCATTTTCTACCGAAATTCACTACAGCCGTACCGTCTTCACTAGTTGCGATTGTAACGGTGACCTTAATTGTTCAATTGCTTGGACTAGATACTCGTACTGTAGTTGATTTCCTTCGTACCATGTCGGGTGATGAAGCAGCAACGCTGGCGGGTAGCTTACCAACTTTCGCTGTTCCAATGGTGCCATTTAATTTCGAAACATTACAAATCATTCTTCCTTATGCGATTATTTTAGCCGCAATAGGCTTAATAGAATCACTATTAACGCTAACGGTTATTGATGAAATGACCAACACCCGTGGACAAGCTAACCGCGAATGTGTTGGCCAAGGCATTGCCAACATGACATGCTCTGTTTTTGGTGCGATGGGTGGTTGTGCCATGATTGGCCAGTCAATGATCAATGTTAACTCGGGTGGTCGCGGTCGACTTTCTGGTATTACAGCAGCGGTAGCCTTGTTGTTTTTCATTCTTTTCGCCTCGGCACTAATCGAAATGATCCCATTATCTGCACTTGTTGGTGTGATGTTTATGGTGGTTATTGGTACGTTTGAATGGGCAACATTTAAATTGGCGCGTCGTGTACCAAAACAAGATTTCTTTGTTATCGTTTTAGTAACAGTTGTAACGGTAATGACTGACCTAGCGATTGCTGTAGCAGTGGGCGTTATCGCTTCTGCTCTAATGTTTGCTTGGCAACATGCTAAACATATTTATGCTAGCAGTCGTCTGAATGCAGAAGGTTCAAAAGAGTACCATATCAATGGTCCTATCTTTTTTGGTTCTGCAGCCAATTTCTTAGAGTTGTTTGATGCTAAAAATGACCCTAAAGATGTCATTGTTGACTTTGCTCATTCACGCGTAGCCGATCACTCTGCTATAGAAGCAATAGAAACGGTCGCCGAGCGTTATACCGCACAAGGTAAAACTCTTCACTTGAGACATTTAAGTCCAGACTGCCGTAATTTGCTTGAAAAAGCGGGAAGTTTGATTGAAATTAACGTCAAAGAAGATCCAAGCTACAAAGTGGCGACCGACCTTCTAGCGGGTTAATCGCTCTCGAAACCGGACTAAACTTAACAATACATATATTGTATTTGCGAGGGCTGAGTATATACTACTCGGCCCTTTTTTATCTCTTCTCGCCTCTGGAAATGTGTTTACATATTGAACTTTTTAAATACACAATCACCTCCATATTTTAAGGTTTTTCCTTCTACTTTATTGTTTTATGATAGCGAGTAAGTAATTGTTTTGTGATAGCAACCAAGTCGCTATCTCTTAACATCAAGTAATATAATTACGGCTAACTAACAACAACTGAAAGGACTACCTAGAATGAGCACTAATCAAACAAAGGATGATCGATACAAAGCTCGTCAACAAAAAGTAAAAGAGAATATCGATTCTAAAGTAGAAGCAGCTCAAATAGAAAAAGGGTTAATGCTTGTTATTACCGGAAATGGCAAAGGCAAGAGCACATCTGGTTTTGGTACCATTGCTCGCGCGGTAGGCCACGATCAACGTTGCGCAGTTGCACAATTTATTAAAGGCACTTGGGATAACGGCGAAAAGAACTTATTAGAAAAGCTTGGCGTCGAGTTTCAGGTAATGGCTACTGGTTTTACTTGGAATACCCAAGACAAGCAAGCCGATACCCTTGCCGCTCAACAGGTCTGGCAAGAGTGTAAGCGCATGCTTAAAGATGACAGCATTGATGTTATTTTATTTGATGAATTGACCTATATGGTCACTTACGGTTATATCGATCTCGATGACGTATTAGATGCTTTGCAAGCTCGCCCAACCGAACAATCTGTGATTATTACCGGCCGAGCCGCTCATCGCTCTTTGATAGAACTGGCCGATACGGTATCAGAAGTAAAAAATATTAAACACGCTTTTGAATCTGGGATTAAAGCAAGAAAAGGTGTCGACTGGTAATTCATTAGGTTTTATTCGCTTTAAAATCACATAAACAAATTATCAGGTTCGCTGTAATTATAATGGATAATTACAACGAACCTGACAAACAAGACTAATTAAACAAGCCTTTAAGTAACTTATCGGTAAGTTCTTTTGCATCGTCGTCGGATACTGCGTCACCTAATGCTCGGTTCAGCTCTTTTTGCGCTTTCTCTTCTAATTCCTGTTTTGCTTCTTCCGCTTTTTTCTTCAGCTCTTCTTTCTTTTCCGATTCAAGTTGTTTCCATAGTTGGTCAAACTCTACTTTATATTTTGGATCGGTCCATTGATTATAAACACGCACTGGGATGGTAATATCTTTAAGATCATCAACCCCTTCACCACCTTGACCTTCTAGGCTGCCAACCAATGAGGTATTTAATAGTAAATCCATAGTCTCTTGAATATAATTGACATCCCCTTCACCGCTAATTCTCAATAATGGCGAAGAAGCCGAAAAGTCATTCGTGGTCATCACACCTTTTGCTAAGTTCAAGGTCGCAGTTAATGCACTGAAATCCGTTTTTTTCTCTTCTGCTACGGTTTCATCTACACTTTGGCCTTTAATTTTCGCGTAATTAACTCGAATCACTTGAGCAATATTGATACCGTTCACTGCCCCATCAGCAAAGTTGATTTTTACGACACCAGATAAATTCTGCTTAATGCCACTCTGGGTAAGACTTTGACCTTTTACGTCGACATCAATATTACCGGTTCCAGACAACATATCGTTATCCGCTACGTCAATTAATAGTGGTAATACTTCAACACCTTTAATTTGTTTTTTCGCCCAGTAACTTGCTGGTGTATTTCTAGCGTCCAGCTGTGCTGAGGCTTTAATAGAACCTTGATATAAGTTAGACGTAAACGAATTCAACTCAGCTACACCTCGGTTTACGGTAAACTCAGTCAGTACCTCCTGCATCGTGGCGTTACTGGCTTTAAATTTATCGATAGAGATTTTGCCTTTGACATCTAGCGTTTTTAGCGCACTTAAATCGGGTTCTACTTCTGCCTGATTTGAAGTGCTTGCAGTTGGTGAACTTGCCTCTGCTGTGTCGGAAGAACTCGTCTCTGGTTGTTGGTTATTCAAACCAAGAAATTGATCTAAATCGATATTCGGGCTATGCAAAGCAAAACGAATTTGAGGAATATCCATTAACTTAACTGAGGTGCTGCCATCAAGTTGAATATCATTCAAAGTGAGTTTGTCTATATCCAATGAGATTAATGACTGCTCAAGGTCAAACGTAAAATCAGATTGACTGGTAACATTCATTGGAGACTGGGGTAACGCACTGCCTTCAAAGGTTGAATCGAGGTCAATAGCCTGTAATTGAACCATGCTAATAGCTTTATCAACACTTAGAGTCGAGGTTAAAGACAGCTCGATATCCATATCAGCAGCATTGCCCTGTACACTAATTTTCAGTGGATTGTCTTGGTCGAAAGCAAAGGTATCTAACTCTAGTTTTACGCTAGAAATATCCGTAGTAGGATCACTGAAGCTTGAGTTTACTTCAATATTACGTAACTGATAATCCAGCAAGTCTTGGCTTAAGATTACTTCTGCCTCACCTTCTGCAGCGAACGTTTGCTGATTATTTTGCCCTTTCGCTGCAAATTGAACTGTGGTCCATTGATCAAAAGCGAATTCAGACACAGATAAACCAACATCATATAGCTTGCTGTAGCTTCCTGTTGAATCATCTTGAATTTCTAATAACGCGTTTGTTATCTCTACGCCTGCAAGATTAATAGCCCATGGTTCAGCTGGCTGTTGCTGTTGCTCAGAATTGCTACTAGCCGTCGACTCGGGGGAAACCTGTGATTCTGTCTTTGTCTGTTGCTGGGTTAATGCGTCTAAATTACTTGCGCCATCTTTGTTAGTTTCAAGATAAATTTCCGCACCATCAAGAGAAACTTGACCGATAAATAGCTCTTTATCCAATAAAGGTAGCACTGATACGTCGACGCCAATCGCGTCAATTTTTAATAAGTTTTCATTTTTAAACCCTTCAGGGTTTTTAAGTTCAGTTTTGCCTAAACTTAATCCTAACGACGGAAAAATTTGCCAAGCAATATCGCCATCAATCACCAAATCCATGCCAGTTTGCTTCTTGGTCTGTTCAACTATAAGAGGTTTAAACTGATTTGGGTCGACAAACAATAGCAATGCAGCTACTGCAATAATAATAATAAAAACTGGAATGCCTATAATTAAGAGTAGCTTCTTCATTTACATTTCCCTTTACAAAAATTGAGGAGAGTTATATCACTCTAAAAATACATAAAATGAGCATAAATACGATCTATTTTATTAAGACAAAAAATGGCACATAAAGTGCCACTTTTTCAATTACATATTATTAATATATAAACAAATATATGCTAACTGAACGTCAATATAATAATAAATTTCTTATTTTTAAGAGTTCAATAGCTTAGCTATGTGGGCTTTTAGCACATCGATAGCGATTCTATTCTTCCCACCACGGGGGACAATAATATCGGCGTACTGTTTGGATGGCTCAATAAATTGCATAAACATTGGACGTACTGTTTTTTGATATTGCTTTAGTACCGATTCCATAGTTCTATCACGCTCTTGCACATCGCGGGTTAAACGTCTTAGTAAACAGATATCAAGTGGCGTATCCATGAAAATAGAGGCGTGCATTAAGTTACGTAGACGAGGTTCTGTTAACAACAATATACCTTCTAAAATGATGACTTTCTTAGGCGTAAAGGTAGTGGTTTCTTCAACTCTCGTATGCTCGGTATAACTATATTCGGGAATTTCTACGGTATTGCCTGCCATCAATTGTTCCAAATGATCACATAGTAGATCATGGTCAAGCGCGTTCGGATGATCATAGTTCGTCTTAATTCGCTCCTCCATACTTAAATCACTTTGATCTTTATAGTAGCAATCTTCGGTAATAACTCCGATTTGATGATCACCAACCTTAGCTTTTAACTCTCTATAGATCGTACTAGCGATTAAACTTTTTCCAGACGCAGACGCACCAGCAATACCAACAATGACGCAATTACTTATTTCAGACATGACCAACACTTGGGGATAATGGAATAAACCCAGCGATTATAGAGTTTACTCGGCTGAGATACTAGGATTTGTAGCAAGAGATTTACGCAATACAGTATAAAATCATGCCAACACTTAGCTAATCTTTCATTTCTCCGCTATTTACTCGGACTAGACCGAGGCCTTGGTGAAATTACGCCTCCTTGCCCACCTTATCAACATGACGAACATAATGAACACAAGTTACTATGTAATGGGTCAAATTGAGGCGTTATCTCACCAAAGCCAGCATCATAAATAATGATTTTATGACTAACTTAAATTGGTTAACGGAATATGTTCCGGTTGAACACGCCCACTCCAAAATAGTGTACTGGCTATTTTTTCTGCCATTTGTAAATAAATTTGCGTATGTTCACCTTCAGGTCTAGCGACAACCGTTGGTTTGCCAGCATCTATATCTTCACGCATAGAGATATGTAATGGAACTTGGGCCAATAAATTCTGACCAAATTCTTGGGCAACTTTCTCAGCACCATTAATACCAAAAATGTGCTCTTTTTCACCGCAATGACTGCAAACGTGGTAACTCATATTCTCAACAATTCCAATCACTGGCACGTCTACTTTTTCAAACATAGCCAACCCTTTACGTACATCGGCTAAAGCCAGATCTTGCGGAGTCGTCACAATAATAGAGCCCGTTACAGCAATATTCTGCGACAGAGTTAACTGTACATCACCGGTACCCGGTGGCATGTCAATAACGAGATAATCCAATTCTGGCCAATCGGTTTCATTAAGCAGTTGTCCCAGTGCTTTAGATGCCATCGGACCACGCCAAATTGCCGCTTCTGCTTTATCCACTAAGTAGCCGATAGAATTGGTATAGATACCAAATGATTCTATTGGGATCATAAACTGATTATCTCTAACGTCTGGTCTTTCATCTTCCTTGCCTAGCATCATAGGCACTGATGGACCATAAATATCTGCATCAAGTAAGCCAACTTCCGCCCCTTGCGCACGCAAAGCTAACGCTAAATTTACCGCAGTAGTCGATTTACCTACACCACCCTTGGCAGACGTAACAGCAATAATATTTTTTACGTTAGACACCTCTGATTTAACAACCGTTTCCATGCTAGCAACATGTACAGAGACTCTAATTTTACTGCTATCAATATCTTCATTCTCTATCCAATTGCTCAATGAAGTCTGCAAGTCTTTGGAATAAAAAGGCAGTTGAATCGAGATCGAACCATCTTTGAGCATTTTTACTATTGAATTGACCTCAGCCCAACCTTCAATCAATAAAGGATGCTGAAAGTGATTTAACCAATCACACAATTGCTGCTTCGACTGGACAATAGACATACATTTTCTCCTAGCGATTTAAGGGCGTGGCACAGAAATTATCCAAAATTTGCTCTATTGAATCTAATTTCATTAATATCTTATATGCTAACACTGCAAGGCTATCAGCTAAACCCTAAAAATATCACCGAATCAATGTTTCCACTGTTGGAGTAACAGTCTGCATAAGGTAACATTACCTTCTTATTTCATCTTCCAATTATAGCGAATTATTAAGTATGGCAACTGATCCAAGAAAACTTTTGGTAACTTGTGCCCTTCCGTACGCTAACGGTTCAATTCATCTTGGCCATATGCTTGAGCATATCCAAGCTGATATTTGGGTTCGTTACCAGCGATTACGAGGCAACACAGTAAACTTTATCTGCGCAGACGATGCTCACGGCACGCCAATAATGCTTAAGGCACAGCAGATGGGGATCACCCCAGAAGAAATGATCGCTGCCGTTAGTGAAGAACATCAAAAAGATTTCAGTGGTTTTGATATTAGTTTCGATAATTATCACAGCACGCACAGCGATGAAAATCGCGAGTTTGCTTTTCTAATTTATAACCGTTTGAAAGAAAATGGCTTTATAACTAGCCGAACCATTTCGCAGTTATATGATCCTGAAAAAGAGATGTTTCTACCTGATCGCTTCGTAAAAGGCACCTGTCCGAAATGTAAATCGGAAGATCAATATGGTGATAACTGCGATAATTGCGGTGAAACCTACAGCCCTACGGATTTGATTAACCCTAAATCCGCTGTTTCTGGTGCGACGCCAGTTATGAAAGAGTCTGAGCATTTTTTCTTCGACTTACCGCAATTCGAAAGTATGCTGAAAACATGGACTCGTTCAGGATCACTGCAAGCTGAAACGGCGAACAAAATGCAGGAATGGTTCGAATCAGGTCTGCAACAATGGGATATATCTCGTGATGCACCTTACTTTGGTTTTGAAATTCCAGGTGAGAAGAATAAGTTTTTCTATGTGTGGCTTGATGCGCCAATTGGTTATATGGGCTCTTTCAAAAACCTATGTGATCGACGCGATGATCTAGATTTTAACGAATATTGGGACAAAGATAGTAGCGCTGAACTGTATCACTTTATTGGTAAAGATATTGTTTACTTCCATAGTCTATTTTGGCCAGCAGTGTTAGATGGTTCTGGATTCAGAAAACCAAACAATGTGTTCGTGCATGGTTATGTTACAGTCAACGGCGCTAAAATGTCTAAGTCGAAAGGGACATTTATTAAAGCAGCAACTTACCTTGAACATTTAGATCCAGAATGTTTACGTTACTATTACGCCGCTAAACTAAATAGCCGTATTGATGATTTAGATTTAAATCTAGATGACTTTACTCAACGTGTTAATGCCGATGTTGTTAACAAAATAGTTAACCTCGCCTCGCGCAATGCAGGCTTTATTACAAAACGTTTTGCTGGAAAATTGTCTAGCACTTTCGCAGAGCCAGAACTGTATGCTGAATTTGCTCAAGCGGCTGATAAAATTGCACAGCAATTCGAAGCTCGCGAATTTAGTCGTGCAATCAGAGAGATTACCGCTCTAGCAGACAAAGCAAACCAGTACGTGGATGAAAAAGCCCCTTGGGTTGTGGCCAAAGAAGAAGGAAAAGATCAAGAGCTGCAAGATATTTGCTCGGTAGGTATTAACCTGTTCCGCGTTCTCATGACTTATTTAAAACCTGTTATGCCAGAGCTTGCTGCACGAACAGAAGCGTTTTTAAACCAAGAACTGACTTGGCAAGGTATGGCTACACCTCTCGTCGACCATGAAATAACCAAATTTAAAGCGCTATTTAGCCGCATTGATCCTAAAAAAGTTGAAGCGATGATAGAAGCGTCAAAGCAAGATGCAGCCAAAGAACAAGCGGACAAAGAAAAATCATCAGCACCGGCAAGTGAATTAGATAAAGAGCCGGTTGCAAGTGAAATTGAGTTTGATGATTTTGCTAAAGTTGACCTGAGGATCGCTAAAATCGTTTCATGCGAAGAAGTACCAAAAGCCAATAAACTACTTAAGCTGGAACTTGATATTGGTGGTGAAACCAGACAAGTATTTGCAGGAATAAAGTCGGCTTATAAACCTGAAGATCTTATCGGTAAACATACGGTTATGGTGGCAAACCTTAAACCTCGTAAGATGAAGTTTGGTATGTCTGAAGGCATGGTATTAGCCGCAGGGCCGGGTGGAAAAGACCTATGGATTTTAGAACCACATGATGGTGCTAAGCCGGGTATGCGTGTTATGTAAAGGCGACATTGTGCCTTATCTCTATTTTGATTAATGAATTTATTTATTGGTCAATAAATAGTAAAAAAGCAGACCATGTTAATGGTCTGCTTTTTTCTGCCTCTATGTTACCCATTCCTCATCCATCCCCACTTCAGAGCAAGATGCACCATTGTTGATAGTGCATACCAAACATTAAACATTAACAATCTGTTTTTAAACACATTATTCATGGCACTATATCTGCATGTACTCATTTAGTGGTATACGACTAAGGAGTATTTATGATTGTACTTATCGCCATTTTATTATCAGTATTGATCTTGGGGCTTATGTATTGGTCCTCACAAAGTCGCGACGCCAGTTTCCAACGCAAATATGAAATGGTCTCGGATTTGCGAACACTTGTAACACTTTGTCGTCAACATAGAAGCGCTAGTCACCATATCCTTCAGCAAAACAACCCACGTAGCGATGAAATTGACTTAATTGAACAGAAAATGATGTCGACCTGTGAAAGTGTTATTAGCCAAGCTCATTTTGACAACAAACCTATCTACCGAATTTTACAATCAAAATTAAAAAAGCTTGTGTCTGAATGGGAAACATTAACAGTTAGCCAAAATCAAATGTCGCATGGTCGCGCAATTCGTCACTGTCTGTTCTTAATTGATGAGGTTGTTCTAGCCTGGCTAATAGAGGCGCAAAAAACTGAACTTAGCGATGAATATAACCTTAAATGGCAACAAATCATTGATAGCTTGGAGGCGTTAACTCAGTTTAGGTTGACCATACAAGATGCAGACGATAAAAATGGATTTTCACGACTACAGTTACATTCAGCAACGGTAACACGACGGTTAAATCAGTTAGCTTTGATTAGCCCAATCGCGGTAGCTTCACCTGCTTGCTCTTTAGTATGTAAACAATTGGAGGAACTGTCTGACTCAGCAGAACTGGATTTTACCAACGACCAGTTATATAAAATGTCTACCGATGCTTCACTGGTCATTTTTAACTGCTACGACTGCATACTTACCGAACTAGCGGAAAATATTTATGAACCGTTACCTAAGTTGGTACTGTCAATTTAATTTTTCAACGAACACATTTAATAATTCGATACAAAAAACCCGCTTAATAAGCGGGTTTCAACATTATAAATAACATAAACTATTGACGTGGCTAATTAGTGATCATCTTCAGTAAAGTTAGCAGGAAGCGAGGTTTTCATTTGATTCCATATCTGCGCACTTTCTAAGCCATAACTGCGAATCAACACAGGCAATCGATCTCTATCTCCATTCTCACAAACGTCTAAAAGCTGGCGATAAAAATTTAACGCTAATTCTCTTGAATCCGGATTAGAAAAATAGAAATTTCCAACGCGATCATACAATTTTTTTAAGCCGTTAAAAATCAACCCATATATTTGGTTGCCTGAGTGAAATGCTAAACGTTGGAACAGCATATAATCATAATAATTAAAGGTTTTTGCTATTAACAGTGATTCACGCAGCGCTGCATTTTTTTCGCCATCATCTTTTACATTTTGGCTGATTTTGTGGCCATAAGGTGATGCTTCGATAAAGGCATCCCAATTTTTTGCCGATAACAACTCTTCGCACGAACTAATGACTCTACGAATAGTTTTCTCAGAACTCTCTTTATTAGCTTTGAACGCATAACGCATGAATATAGGGCTGATATTAGAACGAGCTGCTAATAAATCTTCTACAATACTTGTCGCATTTTCAGAATCTAACGTCATCAAAGTATCGAGAATATGTAGACTAGACGTCTCCATAAATTGATTCACTTTTGTTGGTTTACCATGCTGAATAGTGAGCCAACCGTCACGAGCTAAGCGTTGCAATACTTCTCTGAGTGTTGTTCTGGTCACTCCAATCAGTTCTGATAATTCGCGTTCTGCAGGCAATATAGAACCTGGGGCGAAACGGCCGTTCCAGATGCTTTCAATTATATATTTTTCAGCAAAGCCTGCTGGACTTTTTGCCTTTATAACCATGAAGTTTTATATCCGAATAATTATTGTAATGTCGTATAACTCATCATACCACCAGTTACTCGTCGAACGAAATCTGAAAGATCTACCGAGGTCACGTTAGGCACCACCATGAGCCTCATATTATTGAGAAATTTTATATTCCAACTGATTATATGATCTACATCATAAAAACCCTAATTTCAGTAGAAACCTACGATTAACCATCCCTATTTTCATACTAATAAAAACCAAATCATCAATTTATCTATCTGTAAAATAAACATTTTATTTTTAAAAATTGCTTTTTTGTATTTCAGAAACCATATGCCAATAAAATTGTAAAAAAACGTAAATTACATGGTATGCTATGTGAGGTTTTGAACTGAAACTTATATAGAATTTATGGAACTAATAACTTAAATATATTTGCGTTATTGATTCTAACTATTAGTTAACAATATTATCAGTTTAAAATAGGAAGTGCTTGTTAAATATCAAACGGCTCATTTTAGGCCTATATATCGTTGTTCTAATCAATAAGTAACAAATAATGAGGTGTATGTTTAATACCCCCCATAAGACAAGCATAAGATCAAAAATTCATTACATTGTAAGAGTATTAACATGCCGATTTCACTCGGGAACGCTTTGATCAAGAACTTTCTCGGCAAAGCGCCAGACTGGTATAAAGTTGCCATCATAGCTTTTCTCATCATTAACCCTATCGTCTTTTTTTATGTCAGCCCATTCGTTGCTGGCTGGCTGCTCGTTGCTGAGTTTATATTCACTCTAGCAATGGCGTTAAAATGCTATCCTCTGCAACCGGGCGGCTTACTTGCCATTGAAGCCATTGCGATTGGAATGACCACACCTGAATTGGTAATGCATGAATTAGAAAACAATTTAGAAGTTTTGCTACTGCTTGTTTTTATGGTGGCTGGCATCTATTTTATGAAGCAATTATTGCTGTTTATATTCACCAAAATATTACTTGGGATACGTTCTAAAATATTTCTCTCTATGGCATTTTGCTTTACCGCTGCTTTTCTGTCAGCGTTTTTAGATGCGTTGACAGTAATCGCAGTAGTAATCAGTGTGGCAATAGGGTTTTATTCTATTTATCATAAAGTTGCATCAGGTAAAGGAACTAATCCAGCGCATGACCACACAACTGACGAGCACTTTACAGAATTAACCCGCGATGATTTAGAGAACTATCGTTCATTTTTACGTTCATTGCTTATGCATGCTGGTGTTGGTACCGCACTTGGTGGGGTAACAACCATGGTAGGTGAACCACAAAACCTAATTATTGCCGATCAAGCGGGATGGTTATTTGGCGAATTTATCGTTCGTATGCTACCAGTAACATTACCGGTATTTATCTGTGGCTTAATTACGTGTGCATTAGTCGAGAAATTTAGCGTATTCGGCTACGGGGCCCAGCTACCCGATCGTGTTCGCACTATTTTGAATGACTATGATCAAGAACAAAAAAGAAAACGTACCAAACAAGATATCGCTAAACTGTATATACAAGGTCTAATCGCTGTTTGGCTGATTGTCGGATTGGCGCTGCATTTGGCTTCCGTCGGTCTGATTGGGCTATCGGTTATTATTTTAGCGACTGCTTTTACGGGTGTTATTGAAGAACATTCACTGGGCAAAGCATTTGAAGAGGCCCTGCCCTTTACTGCTCTGTTAGCGGTATTCTTTGCTGTGGTTGCGGTAATTATCGATCAACATTTATTTGGTCCAATAATTAATGGCGTATTAGCCATGGAAGGAAGTCAGCAACTTAGTATGTTCTATGTTGCCAACGGATTATTGTCCATGGTTTCTGATAACGTTTTTGTCGGTACGGTTTATATCAACGAAGTGAAAAGCGCATTGAATGCGGGTGTAATTAGCCGTGATCAATTTGACTTACTGGCTGTTGCTATTAATACCGGTACCAACCTACCTTCAGTAGCAACACCGAATGGACAAGCGGCGTTCTTATTTTTGTTAACCTCGGCTTTAGCGCCACTTATTCGCTTATCTTATGGCCGAATGGTGGTTATGGCGTTCCCGTATACCATTGTTCTCGCATTTGTTGGTTTGGGTGGAATAACCTTCCTACTCGACCCTATGACGGCTTGGATGTACGATTTAGGTTGGTTAACGCATCATGCTGCAGAAGCCGCTAACTCAGCCGTTTCTGCTGTGGGCCATCACTAATATTTATTGACCACTGAACTTATTCAGTATAAAAAGCTCTGACTAATCAGAGCTTTTTTATTTTCTACATTAGGGATGTAATAGGTGAATTTTTTTTCTGCTTTAAATACTTTTTCTAAGACACGTTTATCTTGGCTTCTGCTGTTTTTCTTTATCGTGTTTTTTATTGCTTGTGCCTACACCTTTCAACACGTAATGGCGCTAGATCCGTGCGTGATGTGTATCTACGAAAGAATCGCTATGATTGGGATAGGTATTTCAGCATTATTTGCTGCTATTAACCCGCAAATTTTACTGTTTCGCTGGTTGGGAATTTTAGCCTGGGGCGCGACATCATTAAAAGGGTTACTGTTGGCTTTAGAACATGTTAGCTATCAAAACAACATTTTTGCCACTTGTTCACCACTACTTTTCCCAGATTGGGCGCCATTAAATAAGTGGCTACCTAGCTTTTTTGAAGCCACAGGTAGTTGTAGCGAAGTAGTATGGCAGTTCGTAACCCTTTCTATGCCGCAATGGTTAGTCATTATATTTGCGGCAAGTTTTGCCGTTGCATGCATCATTGCTATATCGCAATGTTTCGGTACCAAACGCTCAAATTAAACATCAAGCGATTCACTGAATTCTTAAGTTGGTGAATCGCTACTTTGCTTCACTATGCTTACCACTGAGTGCAAGGCTTACCACTGAGTGCAAGTTACCCTAGTCAGACCCTTATTTACCGCAGCATTGCTTAAATTTTTTGCCCGTTCCACATGGGCACATATCATTTCTACCCACATTTTTATACGGGTTAATATTTTGCCCTTGCGCTCCAATCATCTGCTCATCCGCAGCTAACGCAACCTCAGCCAGCATAACATCGAGTTGAGGTAACAGATTTTGTAAGTTAGGTGGATTATCAATTCCTGATTCTCTCATCTGCTGTTGTGTTTGTTGCTCATCAATCGCAAGCATAAAAGTAGTCAGTAACGCTTGCAGCATACGCAGAGTACTGTCGAGTAACTGTATTTCTTGATACTGCACTTCTATGGTCGGCCAAACAGACATAAAGCCTTCTGCTAAATCAGCTAGCTGTGACTCATCAAGATTGAGTAGTGAGTATTCACTACGCTTTAGCATGTTGTATTGTTGGTTTATCCTAGCGACCAATAACGTGGTTGCTTGCTCTTTATCGACTCCAACTTGTTGACACCAATGTTCTGGCTCTAAAGGTTTCACGGCTAGATTAGCCGCTAAGATGGCCCCTTCAATAAAAATAGCAGACTCACCTTGCCAATCTTGGGGTAATTCAATTGTTTGCATAATATTTGTTCTACATTGAGTTCTATACTGCAAGAGTATATTAAAAGCCACTTAGAGATAAGTAGATGTAATAATAAATAACGGATAGAATGCTCGCTCTTTTATTATAGATAAGCCCAAAATATGCGAGTAATACTAGGCCCAATGGAGGGCGTGTTAGATCATTTGATGCGAGAGATCTTAACGGAAATCAATGATTATGATCTTTGCGTAACAGAATTTGTACGCGTAGTTGACCGAAAACTACCAGAGCATGTTTTTACTCGCTTGTGTCCAGAATTAACAACTAATGCCGCAACCAAATCTGGCACGCCTGTTTTTGTTCAATTGCTGGGCCAAGAACCGAATTGGATGGCAGAAAACGCTGTTCAAGCGGTAACCTTTGGCGCAAAAGGTATTGACTTAAATTTTGGCTGTCCTGCAAGGTTAGTTAATAGAAGTCGAGGCGGTGCCGCACTGTTAAAAGAGCCAGAGTTAATCTATAAAGTAGTCAAAGCCTGTCGTGATGCCGTGCCAAGTAATATTCCAGTGACGGCGAAAATTCGCCTTGGCTGGGAAAACCCAGAAGACTGTTTTGAAATAGTGGACGCGATTGAACAAGCGGGTGCCAATGAGATCACTATTCATGCTCGAACAAAAGTTGGTGGCTACAAAGCCAGTGAGATCAAGTGGCCATATATTAAACAGGTCAAAGATAAATTCTCGATACCTATTATCGCCAATGGTGAAATATGGAATTACCAAGATGGACAGAATTGTATCGCAACTACCGGTATCGATTCTTTAATGGTCTGCCGAGGGGCATTTAACATTCCCAATTTAGGTAATGTAGTTAAATACAACCACCCCGCTATGCCTTGGTCTGATGTGGTCGAGCTACTGCTGAAATATTCCCAATACGAGATGAAAGGTGATAAAGGCCTATATTATCCTAATAGAGTAAAGCAGTGGCTGAACTATTTACGTAATCAATACAATGAAGCAGATAACCTATTCCGGGACATTAGAACCTATAAAACGGCTGATCCCATTGTTGCTCACATTGAGCAATATCAGAGTAAACTTGGCATAAAAAACCCTGTGTAAGCTAATTTTTAATTACACAACCTGGTTAGATGTAACAATGAGCTCCCGACTTTTCAGCCAAAAAATTCAAAGTGAAAATACGAGTAGAACGAAAAAACCCTCTGTTAACAGAGGGTTTTTGCTATAGATACAAGAACAACTTAACTTAACAATAAACTATCATCCGTTAGTTCTTCACCACGTACTTTAGAAAACATCTCTAATAAATCAGGCACTGCCATACTGGATCGCTGCTCGCCTGCAACGTCCAGTACGATTTTACCTTGATGAAGCATAATAGTTCGATCACCATAAGCCAAAGCATCTTTCATTGAGTGCGTAACCATCATCACTGTCAAATTAAATTCTTTAACCACCGTTTGAGTCAGCTCTAGAACAAATGCTGCCATTCTTGGGTCCAGTGCCGCGGTATGCTCATCAAGCAGCAATAATTTACTGTCTGATAATGTCGCCATTACCAAACTCACTGCTTGACGCTGACCACCAGAAAGTAGGCCAATATTATCGCTTAATCGATCTTCTAAACCTAAGCCTAGGATGCTAATACGTTCTTGAAATAATTTTTTACGCTGAGAAGAAATTGAACGCGCCCACCCTCTGCGTTTACCACGCATGTAAGCAAGCGCCATGTTCTCTTCTATGGTCAAATCACCACATGTACCAGCTAATGGGTCTTGAAATACACGAGCGCACTGACTGGCTCGTTGGTCAACTCTTTGGTTAGTCACATCTAAATCATCAATACGAACTCTACCGCCGACCATTGGTGTTTCGCCTGTTACGGCACCAAGTAAAGTAGACTTACCTGCTCCATTTGAACCAATTACGGTTAAAAATTGATGCTCAGGCACCTCAACCGACACACTTCTGAGTGCTTTATTTTCTAAAACGGTTCCAGGATTAAAAGTAACTTGTATGTTTTCTAAATGAATCATGCAACATCTCCTGATTCTTTTTTGCCTTTAGATGCACTGCTATCGTCAGTCGGCGCACGCGACTTTTTGGCTTTTAAATTACTTTTTACTTTCGGTGCAATTAGCGCCGCTGCAACCAATATTGCTGTGACTAAATTTAAGTCTGATGCTTGTAAACCAAACATTCCTGAGCTCAAAGCAAATGCAACGGCTAAACGGTATAACACCGAACCAATAATTACCGCGGCAACAGCCATCCAAATTTTTCTGCCCGGTATCAAGGTTTGCCCCAATATCACGGCGGCTAAGCCAACTACAATAGTGCCTGTCCCTGAAGTTACATCGGCAAAACTGTTGGTTTGCGCAAATAAAGCACCAGCAAATCCGACAAAGCCGTTAGATAAAGCCAAACAAAAATAGGTATAAAATGCGGTGCTTGCCCCTTGCGCTTTAACCATGCGCGCATTGACACCTGTGGCACGCAGGCCTAAGCCAAAGTCACTGTTTAATAAGCGGATAACAAACCAAGCAGAAATGAGGACTAACACACCGACTAAAATAGGTCTGACATACATAGAATCGCCGTATGCTTCAAATGGCGTCAGAATAGTATCCGAACCCAATAAAGCAATATTTGGACGGCCCATAATGCGAATATTAATCGAGAAAGCAGCAATCATCGTTAGTATGGAAGCCAACAAATGCAAAATACCACAACGCACGGCTAAAAATGCTGTTACCCAGCCAGTCGCACTAGCGGCAATAATGGCTAAAAAAGTAGACAGCCAAGGATCTAAGCCTGCAACAATACCTGTAGCAGCAACCGCTGCTCCCATAGGGAAACTGCCATCGACAGTAAGATCAGGGAAATCCAGTACTCTAAACGTTAAATAAACGCCTAATGCCACTAACCCATAAATCAAGCCTATTTCTAGCGCCCCAAAAAATGCAAAAGCAGACATACATACTCCTTTTCTGCTTGTACCAACGTTATAATTCTTCGTTAGTAAAAAACTTTCGACCAATCTTGCATAGATTGGTCGAGAGGTGTTTCTTTGACCTGTTACAACATTACGCTATCGAAACAGAGTTACTTAACATCCGTGGCGCGATCTAATACCGATTGAGGAATAGCAATACCAAGTTTGTCTGCTACCGTTTTATTAACGATAAGGTCTGAACCTTTCGCTACTCGTACTGGGATATCACCTGGGTTTTGGCCTTCAAGGATCGCTACTACGTAGTCTGCTGTTTGCACACCGATTTGATAATAATCAAAACCTAATGCCGCAATTGCACCTGCGTCAATATAAGTGGTTGTCGCCGCAAATACTGGTGTTTTCGCTTGATTAGCCGCAATAGTCATGCCTTCAATCGCGCTGGCCACAGTGTTATCTATCATGGCATAAATCACGTCAGATTTAGCTGAAATGGCTTGAGTCGCACTTTGTACATCCGCACTTTTAAGTGCCGTCGCTTCAACTAACTCTAACCCATTAGCAGCAAGGCTTTCTTTTAAAAGCGTCATTAGACTAACCGAGTTTGATTCACCTGGGTTATAAACCACACCAACTGTTTTCGCGTCTGGCAGCAACTCTTTAATTAATTCTACGTGCTGAGCGATTGGTGATAGATCGGAAAGCCCAGTTACATTTTTACCTGGTTTTTCTGCATTACTTACTAATTTAGCACCAACAGGGTCGGTAACTGCGGTAAAGACAATAGGAAGATCACGAGTAGCGGCAACAAGTGCTTGTGCAGTAGGTGTCGCAATACCAACTAATACATCCGGACGCTCACCAACATATTGGCGCGCTATTTGAACAGCAATGGCTGGATTGCCTTGTGCCGTTTTAAAATCAAACTCTAAGTTTTTGCCTTCTTCGTAACCTTGGGCTTTTAGTCCATCCAAAAGTCCTTGACGAGTAGCATCCAGTGCCGGATGTTCAACAATTTGAGAAACAGCAACTTTGGCTGTTTTAGCGATAACACCCGTAGAAGAGAGCAACGCGGCTCCCGCCATAACTGCAGTCGCAATAATTTTACCTGCTTTCATCTTAACTCCTTGATTAGCAATATTTTTAGCGCAAAACTGTGCTTAAATTATTTTTGTTTTTGACTTGTACGTATTTGTTTACGCTTACGTAAACATTTTTACCAGTAACCAGAGCGGAATGGAAGAAGAGTTTGTTATTTATTAAGGTAATTAATAGAAATGAGAGGTTTTATCGCTAATAACGCTGTTTTATTTTTATTACGAATCAACCACGGTCAAAACAGAGGTTAAAATTAAAACCAACGCTCCAACGAAGTTTTATCTAACTGTCTAAAAGCACGGTTTAATAAAACGGCTAACTCTTTATAACGTGGTTTTTGTTTTATAGGTTCAACAGCAAAGCCTGATTCTTGTATTTTTTGATGCAATTCTCGATACCAGCCAGCCAGAGCGGGAGGTAATTTAGTATTAGAACGATTGCCCAACCACCAGATACCCTGCAACGGTAAACTAATTGCAAATAAAGCAGTCACTATTGCTTGAGGCATGGCTTGAGTATTTTCAAAGCTCATCTGAATTAAAATACTAATTGCCGCTACTGCAGGCATCACTTTAATACCAAACCGAGTCGCTTTAATAATTCGATGTTCTGGAAAAATAGGCGATAGCTCCTTTCTCATCGGCCATACATCCATATATTTTTGTCCGCTTCGCAGATTACCGATCAGCCCAGAATTCGTACTCATTTGCACCTCGCACTAAAAAAATTTTGAATTATTCAACATTAATTATAAAAATATTGACGAAAATTAAAAATTACTCAATTTTTTTTTGTTATCTTAGTCTATTATCGCTATTCTTTGCGCTCCATCAATATCATTGTTGCTGTTATTTACAATTTAGGCAAATTTATGATGGTAAATAGCACGGATTGCTAGCGTGGTCATAAAATACCGACCATGTTTACATAATGGATAATGATGTTTTTTTGACCAAGGATATTGAATGACTTTCACAGTCAGTTATTCTTGAGATTCATTTTCAACCAAACTGATATTTTCAGACGATTAACAGGTAGTCACTCATGTCTAAGCTAGTTTTAGTTTTAAACTGCGGTAGTTCTTCACTTAAATTTGCTATTGTAGATGCCGATAATGGTAACGAGCATCTAACCGGCCTTGCAGAATGCCTTCACCTTCCAGAAGCTCGTATTAAATGGAAGCTTGATGGTAAACACGAGGCGCAACTTGGCGACGGCGCCGCACACGACGAAGCTTTGTCATTCATCGTAGAAACTATTCTTGCTTCTAAGCCAGAACTTTCTAATTCTTTATCTGCCGTTGGTCATCGTGTTGTTCACGGTGGTGAAAAATTCACTCAGTCGGTATTAATCAACGACGAAGTAACCAAAGGCATTGAAGATTGTGCAGCTTTGGCTCCTTTACATAACCCAGCAGCGATTGTTGGTATTAAAGCCGCTCAAAAAGCTTTCCCTACCTTACCTATGTCTGCTGTATTTGATACTGCATATCACCAAACAATGCCTCAAGACGCTTATTTGTATGCTTTGCCATACAATCTGTATGAAGAGCACAGTATTCGTCGTTACGGCATGCATGGTACCTCTCATCTATTCATTGCACGTGAAGCAGCGGAACGTCTAGCTAAACCAGCAGATGAAGTCAACATCATTAACTGTCACTTAGGTAACGGTGCATCTATTTGCGCAATTAAAAATGGCAAATCGGTAGATACTTCTATGGGACTTACTCCATTAGAAGGTTTAGTAATGGGCACTCGTTGTGGTGATATTGACCCAGCTATTATTTTCCATTTACACGATACACTTGGTTACTCAGTAGCAGACATCAACACGATGCTGACTAAAGAGTCTGGCTTACAAGGCTTAACTCAAGTGACATCTGATTGTCGCTATGTTGAAGATAACTACCAAGACAAAGAAGACGCAGCTCGCGCTATGGGCGTATTCTGCCATCGTTTAGCTAAATACATTGCTGGTTACACCGCGACACTTGATGGACGTCTTGACGCCATCGTATTTACTGGCGGTATTGGTGAAAACTCTAGCCCAATTCGTGAGCTAGTATTAAACCGTCTAGGTATATTTGGAATTGAAGTTGATAATGACAAAAACCTTAAAGCTCGCTTTGGCGGAGAAGGTGTCATTACGACTGATGACAGCCGCATCCCTGCAATGGTTATCTCTACAAATGAAGAGTTAGTTATTGCTGAAGATACTGCACGACTCGCAGGTCTTTAATTAAATGAACTGGCTAACTTTGTTAGCCAGTTTTGATTTAGGTTTCGCAATATATGTAAATATTAGCCAAGCCTTTCCTTTAAACCAGAGGTATTCTAAGAATGTCCCGTACTATCATGCTTGTACCGATTAGCGCTGGAGTAGGCCTTACCAGTGTCAGCTTGGGTGTTATCCGTACAATGGAACGTAAAGGCGTAAATGTTGCGTTCTTCAAACCTATTGCCCAACCACGCCACGGTGGCAACCAACCCGATCTAACTTCAACCATCATCAATACAAACAGTGATATTCAAACATCGCCGTCTATTCTTATGCATGAAGCCGAATCTCTTATCGGTAACGAAAAGATGGATGAGCTGCTAGAAACCATTGTTGGTCGTTACAATGAATTGAGCAACGCAGAAGTTATTCTGATTGAGGGATTGGTCCCTACCCGTAAGCATCCATTTGCGAACCAAGTCAACCAAGAAGTTGCCAAGACATTAGGTGCAGAAATTGTCTTCGTTGCTACACCGGGCACTTATAATACAGCGCAATTAAGAGAGCGTATCGAGTTAGCCGTTTCTAACTTTGGTGGTACAAAAAATAAGAGCATCTCTGGTGTTATTATTAACAAACTTAACGCACCTGTTGATGATGCGGGCAGAACACGTCCCGATCTTTCAGAGATTTTTGATGAAGCAGATGCGGCTAAACAAGCCAACATCAAAACAATGGAAATCATTAATGCAAGTCCAATCCGTGTTTTAGGCTGTGTGCCTTGGAGCATTGATCTTATCGCGACTCGCGCTATTGATATGGCCAAGCACTTAGACGCTGAAGTGATACACGAAGGCGACATGTATAATCGCCGTATTAAGAGTATTACCTTCTGTGCGCGTTCGCTACCACACATGGTTGAACACTTTAAACCTGGCTCATTGTTAGTGACGTCTGCTGACCGTCCAGACGTGATTGTAGCAGCGGCTTTGGCAGCAATGAACGGCGTTGAAATTGGTGCTATTCTTCTTACTGGTGGGTATGACTTACCAAAAGAAATTACTAAAGTATGTAAACGTGCTTTTGAAACCGGGCTACCTATTTTTAAAGCGCAAGGTAATACATGGCAAACATCACTTAACTTACAAAGCTTTAGCTTAGAAGTCCCTGCTGATGATAAAGATCGTATCGAATTTGTAAATGATCATGTTGCCAGACACATTGATGGGCCTTGGATTGATTCTTTATCAGAAGGTACGCAAGGCATTCGCCGTCTAAGTCCACCAGCTTTCCGTTATCAATTAACAGAATTCGCACGCCGTGCAGCCAAACGTATTGTATTGCCTGAAGGTGATGAGCCTCGTACAGTAAAAGCAGCAGCGATTTGTGCTGAACGCGGAATCGCAACATGTGTTCTTTTAGGTAACCCCGAAGAAATTCGTCACGTTGCAGCGCAACAAGGTGTTGAGCTTGGTGCTGGTGTTGAAATTATAGATTCAGCAGCCGTTCGCGAAAAATATGTTGCTCGTCTTGTTGAGCTACGCTCGAAAAAAGGCATGACCGAAGTTGTTGCTCGTGAAAAACTAGAAGATTCTGTCTTCCTTGGCACAATGATGCTTGAAGCGAATGAAGTTGATGGTTTGGTTTCTGGCGCGGTTCACACCACAGCTAACACCATTGTTCCTCCATTCCAGATCATCAAAACAGCGCCAGGCGCGTCTATCGTATCATCAGTATTCTTCATGCTACTGCCTGACCAAGTATTAGTATACGGTGACTGTGCAATCAACCCAGATCCAACCGCAGAGCAACTTGCAGAAATCGCAATCCAATCTGCAGATTCTGCTATTGCATTTGGTATTGATGCTCGTGTAGCCATGATCTCATACTCTACTGGTGAATCTGGTAAAGGTGCAGATGTAGACAAAGTACGTGAAGCAACCAAACTTGCTCAAGAGAAACGTCCAGATCTTATTATTGATGGCCCACTTCAATACGATGCAGCGATCATGGAAAACGTAGCGGCTTCTAAAGCACCAAACTCTCCTGTTGCAGGTAAAGCGACCGTGTTTGTATTCCCTGACTTGAATACGGGTAACACAACCTATAAAGCTGTACAGCGTTCTGCTGACTTGGTTTCTATTGGTCCAATGCTTCAAGGTATGCGTAAGCCTGTTAACGATTTGTCTCGTGGCGCGTTAGTAGATGATATTGTTTATACTGTAGCGCTAACGGCTATTCAGGCAGAGCAAGCAGCACAAACTGAAACTGCAAAATAACACACAATATTTGTTGTTAAAGCGAACACTGGCGAGATAAAACACCGCAAGTAAAATAGAAAAAACCCCGATATATTTTGTCGGGGTTTTTATTTATAGTATTTTATTATCAAAAGACTTCTGATTTTGATAACACGCTTTGGTCTATACGATAGTCTATGCGATTAAGCCTGAATACCAACAATTAACCAAGGAGCATTGGCTACGGTTAAATCACGCTCTAAGTGCCAAACATCATTAATATCTTCTTCAATCCCTTCCACTGCATCACGATAGCGACCATTAAACTGTAAGCTTAGCTGAGCAGTAGAACCGTCATAATCTGCGCGAACAATTTCTGCGTCAACGTACATAACATCGGTGTGCTGTTCACCTTGCAATTGAGCTCTTTCTGCTTTCAAATCTTGATATAAGCTCGCAGAAACATACTCTTCTATAGTATTTAATTCGTTATGATTCCATGCGCCTTGCAGTATTCTATAATGCTCACGAGCACCATTTATAAAGGCAGCTTGGTCAAAATCAGGCGCAAAATTGTGCGGAACATCCGCCTTGCCTGCAGAACCAAACCCAGTAGACGACGAAGCTTGATCTGTCCCTTGGAACTTCATCGATGAATCACTAGTTTGTTGATGACCCGCTTGTTGATGATTCTGGTTTTGATAATCAGAATTTTGATGACCAGCCGTTGAATAAGCCTGCTGGTTCATTCCGCCCGCTTTTGCGGCAAGTATTCCGCGCAAAAACTTAAAGCCAAAATAAGCAATCAAACCAATAATGAGAATATCCATAAATTGAATACCATCAAATGCGCCGCCAAAAAACGCCGCCAGTAATCCACCAGCAAGCAAACCGCCCATTAAACCACCGAGTAACCCACGCTTATTACCTGCTGATGCTTGCGATGGATCTTTCTTCAATGAATTGGTATTTTGCTGAGCCTGTTTTGGCGCAGGAGCCGTCTTAAAGCTTTTACCAAAAGATTTTCCGCCACCGAAACGTTTTGCTTCTACCGTAGGAGATGTGGTTACCGTAAACATAATAAGCGCAACCATTGCTAAAATACTTCTCATTTTGTTCTTCAATTTCATTCAACCTTATTTTTATTTTTGACTAGACCCAAACGACTTTAAAATGTAGGTAGGAAAACGCGTTTAAGCTTAGGGCCATTGTACGTATTTTTGCATCATATATGTAAATTTCGAATAATTAAATCTTTTGTATCACTCTGAGTGTTGCTAAATATTACAGGGCAAAATATCTAATAAATTCCTAAGCATAAATCTTGACCTTTTTTACATGACACATAAAATAATGAACATTGTTCATTATTGAACGGACTCTGGCGACAAGCGAGTAACTTGTTCAACCTAAATAAACCGGCACATGGAAGTATGGCACGAAGAAATGATCACACTCGAGAAGAGCTTATTAATTTAACGCTAAATAAAGCAAAAGAATTTCTAGCTGATCAACCTCATCATAAGTTAAGTCTAAGAAAATTAGCTAACGCAATAGATTACGTACCCAGCACCTTGGTCAATGTATTCGGTAGCTACAACTTATTGCTGCTACAAGTTGTCGCTCAAACTGTGGATGAGCTGCAAGCTGACGCTGCTAAAACGCTTGAAACATCGGCGAACCCGCAAGATGCCTTATATAATTTAGCCTACTGTTATCACGATTTTGCTCAACATAACCCCTATCGTTGGTGTCTGATATTTCAGCACTCGATGAATGGTAAAGACTTACCAGACTGGCAGTCCCAACGTATTCATAAAATGACCAGCATGTTAGAACATTTGGTTGCTGTTATATCGCCAGAAAAATCACATGAAGAGGTGGTAGAGTCGAGCCGGGTACTTTGGGCTGGCGTGCATGGAATTACTCAACTCAGTGTGGATGATATGTTTTTTACTTCAGAACCTATCAATGGAAAAGCACTCATTAGTAATCTATTAAGTAACTATTTAAAGTAGTCTCTCATCCAAGCATGAATTAAAATAAGGTCTAGCATGGCAGCAAAAAAAACGTCAAGTTTGTTTAAAAACTCACTATTGACGCAGCAACGTTTTTTACCTTATTTTATTACTCAATTCTTGGGTGCCTTTAACGATAATGTATTCAAAAATACCTTATTAATTTTAGTCGCTTTTGCAGGAGTTGATGCGTTAGCGATTTCGCCAAATTTATTTATTAATCTAGCCGCCGGGCTTTTTATTCTGCCATTTTTCTTGTTTTCAGCAACCGCAGGAGCATTAGCGGATAAGTACGATAAAGACTGGTTTATACGTAAAGTAAAATTACTCGAAATAGTCATTATGCTATGTGCCGCAATCGGGTTTATCACCCAGAGTTACCTAGCGTTATTAATACTGTTATTTTTAATGGGAACTCAATCAGCCTTCTTTGGTCCCGTTAAATACTCTCTTTTACCTCAGCACCTCAAAAGTGACGAACTTTTATCTGGCAATGCTTTAGTTGAAACCGGTACATTTCTGGCTATTTTATTGGGGACAGTGATTGCTGGTGTTATAACCTCGTTCGACAATGCCATTTATATCGCTTCATTGTGCGTCGTATTATTTTCAATCCTCGGATACCTCGCGAGCCGTTTTATTCCATCAACGCCAGCAGTTAATCCCAATAGCTCTATTGGTTGGCAACCGATAAAACAGACCAGAACGACATTGCGCATTGCTAAACAAGATAAAATCATTTACAAATCGATTCTAGCAATAAGTTGGTTTTGGTTTTTAGGTGCAAGTTACCTCACTCAATTTGCGACTTTTACTCAACAATATTTAAATGGTAGTGAAGCAGCCGTTTCGTTCTTACTGGCATTATTTTCGGTTGGCATAGCGCTTGGTTCTCAACTATGCGACAAACTATCTAACCACCGTATTGAGTACGGTATTGTGCCACTAGGCAGTGTTGGTATTAGTCTATTTGGCTGTCTATTGGCTTTTTCTGTTCCAGATAATCTACCGCCATTGATTCAGTTTTCTGACTTTGTTAATTATACTGCGCTGTGGCCGACCTTTATGTATTTACTGTTACTTGGCGTCTCTGGCGGGTTATTTATTGTTCCGCTCTATACCATAATGCAAATGAGAGCAGAACAAGCACAACGTTCACAAGTTATTGCCGCTAATAATATCTATAACGCGCTCTTTATGGTGGCAAGTGCGATAATGGGCATTATCTTACTTGGCTTAATAGAACTCTCTATTCCAATTTTTTTCTTGATATTATCTTTATTAAATTTGCTGATTGCTGTGTCTTTATTTATACAAGTCCCCATCTATGTTGTCCGATTTCTAGTACGGTTATTCGCACATTTAATTTACCGCGTAAAACAGGTCAATTTACATCATCTACCGAAAAAAGGTGGCGCACTGTTAGTCTGCAATCATGTAAGCTATATGGACGCTTTACTACTGAGTGCGGTGAGTCCACGATTAATTCATTTTGTTATGGAACAAGACTACGCCAACTTTAAGCCCATAAAGGGATTTTTAGCTAAAGCGGGGGTCATCCCCATTTCATCAAACGATACTCGATCGATAGTAAAAGCGTTCAAAAGCGTGGAACAAGCGCTTGCAGAGGGTAAAATTGTTTGTATTTTTCCTGAAGGAAAGTTAACTCCAAATGGTGAAATACAACCTTTTATGCGTGGCGTCGAGCTTATTCTCAATCGTTCAGCAGTTCCGGTTATTCCATTGGCATTAAAAGGCATGTGGGGCAGTTATTTCAGCCGTTACAAAGGTCGAGCTTGTAGAGGGTTTCCACGTAGATTTCGAGCCAAGATAGAAATTGAAGCGGGTTTGGCTATTTCACCAAAACAAGCAAGCGCCCATTATATTCATCAACAAGTGCAACAGCTAAGAGGCAATAATCAATGAGTAAAAACAACCTAGTATTTTTTATTGTTGCCGCAACATGTCTAACACCTTGGATTTCGTCGCCTACCGCGTTGGTTATGGGGTTTGCCTTATCCAGCTTAGGTTTTGTTCCTCAAACATTACCTATTGGCAAAATAACCAAAAAACTCCTCGCTTATTCTATTGTGGGTCTGGGGTTCGGTATTCATTTTCAAGAAGCATTAGCAGTGACAGGGCAAGGCATTGGGATGATCATTGTCTCTATCTTTGGCACGTTGACCATTGGTACCTTGATAGCCAAAAAAGCAGGATTAAATAGAGAAGGCGCCTACTTAATTTCGGCTGGTACGTCTATATGTGGCGGTAGTGCAATTGCGGCAGTTTCTCCTGCAATAAAAGCCTCAGACGAACAAACAGGGCTGGCATTGGCTGTGGTATTTGTTCTTAATTCAATCGCCTTATTTATTTTTCCATTGATCGGCCATGCACTCAATTTAGATCAACATACCTTTGGCACATGGGCAGCAATCGCCATTCATGATACATCATCTGTGGTTGGGGCAGCATCTGCTTATGGGGAAGAGGCGTTAAAAACAGCGACAACACTTAAACTGGCACGAGCATTATGGATTGTTCCAGTGGCTTTTATTAGTGCCTTACTGTTCAACAATGGTGAAAATAAAGTCAGAGTGCCATTCTTTATTGTATTTTATTGTGCGGCAATATTAATTAGCGATTATCTGCCTCAATTCGACAACATTTATGACTCTATTTTTGTGATAGCCAAACAGACTTTAGTGGTTTGCTTGTTTTTAATTGGTTCAAGTATTTCTTTAGATAAATTAAAAGCGGCAGGCGCTAAACCATTACTTTTCGGTGTATTTTTGTGGGTGGCAATCTCAACTCTGTCGCTTGCTTGGTTGACTCTTGCGTAGATAAAGATAATAAACAACCAATAAAAATGCGCTCAACTCTGCCAAGGATTTAATAACACCTTGAGTGAACAACGCAAGCGTAATCAATAATATTGCACAAATGATGCTTAAAAACTTCATGTAATCGCCCTCTAATAACTTCTGGGCATATTATTAAGCTTTCTTATACGAAAATAAATTCATTTTTGGACTAAGAAATAACCAATTGTTTGGTTGAATTATTGCTTTATTCGCTAATCAAATAAGTTAGCTAACCAATTAAATTAACTAACCTATTAAATTAACTAACCAAAGTATAATTGGTAATATTCTCGCTAAACCATTGTTTTATTTTTGCTCGAGGGATTTTAATCGCAGAGGATTGGCTAATAAATTCTGGCATTAAAACATAGTCTATCGGCCATTTAAATTTATCCAATTGTTTCGCAATAACTTGTTCATACTCACTTTTATTTAGCAATTTTTCGCATTGTACAACCGCAACCGGCCGAGCACCATAAGCACTGTCTTTTACTGCAACAACCATTACACTCTTTACCTGTGGATGGAACGATAGCGCTTTTTCAATTTCCTCACAGTGGATATTTTCTCCTCCTGAGATAAATTGATTATCGGCACGACCAAGAATGCAGATTTCGTCTCCATGCCATTCGCCAAGATCTTTACTATCAAACCAACCATTGTCGGTTAAAGGCGTAATGAAACCATGAGAAAAATAACCTGATGCTAATGTTTCACCGCTAATAAAGATTCGCTTGTCATCAATTTTAATGTTGCGTTTAGGCAGTAAAAAACCGACCCCTACTCGACCGTCAACCGGTTTAGCCATTACCGTCGAAGCCGCTTCTGTCATACCATAGCCTAACCACGTATCAATCCCCCGTTGGTTGGCTGCTTGCGCAAGAGTAATGGGTATATGACTTCCTCCCAGTAACACTCTTGTCAAACAAAGTGACCGTCCATCATCTAATAAGCGTTTTAATTGAGTAGTAACAAGAGAGGCATGAGTAACCTGTTGTAAATCTTGATAGAGATCAGCTCCCTCACCAATTTTAATACAAGCTCCAGTAACCAGCCAACGCCAAACAATCGCTAAGCCAGAAACATGGTACATAGGGAGACTCAATAACCAAGTATGTTGTTTATTGAATTTGAATCGCTCCAGTAAGCCTTGCGCCGAAGCAATATGTTGTTGTTTTGTATGCGCTACCGCTTTGGCAGATCCCGTTGTCCCAGAAGTAAAAATAATGCTGGTAAGATCTTGTTCTGACACATCAGGGCATGGCGTCAGTGGCGAATCCGTATTCCAATCAATGGAGATATGCAACGGACGATAATTCGGAGCCGATACTACTTTTGCTAATGAAGTATCACATTTAGCCAATGCTGTATCACACGGTTTGTCGCCATCGGTCATATCAAAACCGCTAGAGTGGACCCAATAGTGACAATCACCAAGAACTTGTAACTTCTCCTGTAATTGATTAGCGGTCGTTGGCGCAATAAAAGCACTTATCGCACCAACACGGCTACAAGCTAAATAAGTGAGCAGTAACCCTAGGTTATTTTTAGAAACAAGTGCAACAACACCACCTCTAACAACCCCTTGTTCCAATAGAGATTGACTCAACCTGTCAACGACTGAGCCGATCTCTAGCCAAGTAAAAGCCTTACCAGCATACCTCAATGCCGTCTCTGACGGAGTGCGTTGTCGCCAACATTCCAAACCACATTCTGTGGTTGAAAGTTGAGACTTAGCCGAAAGTAAATCGTTGCTCATGAGTTAATCTATCATGTCTGTTCGTATGCCAATGTTCGGCTAAATACACTCGCTACTTTGCCAAACAACGGGTTGGTCGCATAACTTAACTAAAGGTAAAGTACAATTTGGCCATTCGACTTCAAGCTGACAACCAAACAATTTAATGGTATCTAAACCCGGTACTGTGTCAGGTGTTTGCCAATGAGAAAAGCGAGCTAACTGAGTTAAACCTAGGCTTGATTCAATACCCGAACTAATCACGGCGGTTATACCCAATCGCTTAGCCTCTTTAACCAACTCGATGCAGCGATATACAGAACCAATTAAGGTTGGCTTAATAATTAGCACCTTCGCTCCAGTCAAGGCATTCAGTTCAAAATCCGCGGTCTTTATTGCATCTTGCAAGGTTTCATCCCAAGCAATCGCAATACCAGTATTAATGGCAAAGGTAAAGCTGTTGCCGGGTTCGAAACAAGGCTCTTCAACATATTCAATTCTATGTCGAAATGAAGGTTTAATATAAGAAGAGAACTTCTCTGCTTTCTCCAGTGACCATGCTCTGTTGGCATCCAGTCTTAGTTTGAGATCGGGTATCGACTCCAAAAACAGATTAACTAACATACCATCACGGATAGGCTCGTAAATGCCTACTTTAATTTTGGCTACCTTTTTTTCTGTCGGTAAGTTTTCTAAAATTGGCAACAGTAAATCAGGGTCACCAGTACACAAGGGAGCTGCATCATAATTGCCAGCTAACGGTAATTCAGCACGTAATTCAAGCTCGGCGAAAGATAAGCCACTCGCCACAGAAGGATAAAGGTCATCGAATGGAAATTCTTCACCACTCACCCACTGTTCTAATTGAACTTGTGCTTGTTGCCCTGCTTGTTCGGTTGTTTCTCGGCTAAAGCCAACCAAAGGTGCTATTTCGCCATAACCGCTTTTACCCTGCTCAGTTAATTCAACTATCCAACCAACTCTTTCGGTTAATTTGTTCTCTCGAAGTATCACTCCGCTGTCCATAGGAAGTTGGTATTTGTATAGCTTTGCTTGACGCATAGTAATCTCAATAAAGTAATGTTGAATATCTAATGTTTAACAATATGAAAACCTACACCCGCTCAGGTTTTATGATTAAACTGAGCGTTGATAATGTGCATCATGGTTGAGGTTTACTTAAGTACGAACCTTATATTTATGGGTTCTGAGGCTTTTAATTTCAAGGTAACGTACTTCAATGCTAAGGATTTCTAGGGAATTTAGAGAAATCTGGACGTCGTTTCTCGTTAAATGAGTTACGTCCTTCTTGTCCTTCTTCCGTCATATAAAACATCATAGTGGCATTACCAGCGAGCTCTTGCAGGCCAGCTTGACCATCGCAATCAGCGTTTAAAGCGGCTTTCAAACAGCGCAACGCCATTGGGCTATGTTGTAACACTTCACGACACCAACGAACGGTTTCTTTTTCCAATTCGTCTACCTTAACAACGGTATTCACTAATCCCATGTCTAATGCTTCTTGTGCGTCATAGAAGCGACATAAAAACCAAATTTCACGCGCTTTTTTCTGACCAACGATACGAGCCATATACGAAGCCCCCCAACCACCATCAAATGAGCCAACTTTTGGCCCTGTTTGACCAAATTGGGCATTTTCCGCAGCAATGGTTAAATCGCACATCATGTGCAATACGTGGCCGCCTCCAACAGCATATCCAGCTACCGCCGCAATAACCGGTTTAGGACAGGTTCTAATCTGACGTTGAAAATCTAATACATTTAAATGGTGTGTTCCATTGTCATCACGATAGCCACCATAATCGCCACGAATTTTCTGATCACCACCAGAACAAAAAGCATCTTCGCCTAGTCCGGTAAGAATAATGACACCAACCTGCTCATCATAGCGAGCATCAGCTAGGGCTTTGATCATTTCATTCACAGTTTGCGGACGAAACGCATTGCGAACTTGTGGGCGAGCAATGGTGATTTTCGCGATACCATCTACCGATTTGTGATAGTGAATATCCTCATATCCATCACTGCAATCTGCCCATGATACTGGAGCGTAAAGTTCTTGTTCGGTCATTCCAACTGTTCTTGCCATGTTTTGATCCAATCATTGTGTTATTAACTAAAAGCGTAACGAACATTGCTCAAGTTTTGCTTTAATTAGCTGAGCAAGTTTATCAGGCTTCTCTTTATGGACATTATGCCCAGCGCCTTCTATCGCGGTAAAGTTCAACTCACTTTGCTTGGCTAAACTGAAAAATTTCTCATCTTTTTCTCCACATATGTAGTGAATAAAGCCAGTATTTGTCGCAAGTTGATCTAATAAAAAAGGTTGTTTTGCTAACGACGTCGCCATTAGCATTTCTGCAATCGCACTTCCTTGATTATGCGCTCTCTTATCAATCAATTCATCTGTTTGCTGTTTATTTAGCGATGCAAACACAGATTGCTGATACCAATCGGTTAAAACCTGTTCTATTGGTTGTTGTCGAAATCGGCATGCCCAATTTGTATCATTGGCCAATCGCTGCTGTTTTTCTTTTTGGTCAGTTAAGCCAAAATGGCCGCCTTCAATAAAACAGGCACTTATATTTAAATCTCGTAAAAAACCATGAACTAAAGCAAACATAACCAATCGAGCACCAAGAGAATAACCCACTAGCACAATCGGTCGTTCAGGTTGGTCATGTAACGCTCGCTCGACAGACATAATAGCTTGACGAATAAGTTGACCACAATGCGCAAAATCAATCGGCTTAACGACTTTACTTTGCCCATGACCGGGTAAATCAACCGTGAAACAAGTGTAGTTTGTTAGGCAATCAATCAATTCTTGCCAATCGGTACCATCGCCCAATAAACCATGTACAAAAACTAATATCGGCTTTTGTTCTTGCTCTGTTCGAGCCGCGTATTGCTTAACAAAAAGCATGAATTTTTTGTACCAAACGTTGAATATCTTGCGATGCTTGTCCAGCAGGAGTCAGCAGTTCGATAACCAATGCGCCTGATCCCGACTGTAAATGTGCAACAGAAGCATCCATTAATTGCTGTAAGCTATCTGGTTTAAGGTATTTCAAGTTAAACTGCCTGGCTGCATGTTCAAATTGATAACCATGAGGCATTTGATAGAGTGCTTGTTTTTTATCTGTCGGCACGGGTAATAAATCGAAAATAGCCCCACCGTCATTGTTTGTCACAAGGATAACTGTCGGAACGGCTGAATGGTGGTACAACGCCAGAGAATTGAGATCATAAAGTAAAGAAATGTCCCCCAACAAAAGCAACATCGCTTCATTATTAATTCGTTGTACGCCCGCCGCTGTAGCGACTAATCCATCAATACCAGACGCCCCACGATTAGAATAAGTTCGGTTACCTTTCAGCGCTGAGACCATATCAATTAACCTAACAATTAAACTGTTGCCAATAAATAAGTCGGTTTTATTAGCGATAGTCTCAAGTGATGCTGCCAAGTTGATCTCTGACAATTTGAGTTCAGAATTACTCTGAGATGGAAAAGTCTCTTTATCCCATAACAAACTTTTCACTCTAGACGCATACTGCTTTAGCTCATCGGCCCAAAATTGGTGAGTACTAGATTGCAATGTAAGGCGAGCAAGTTGATTATTAACCCACTCGACAATATTAGCGTGAATATGCGTTTGAGGCAGGCTAGTGGGATTGAGTCGCTGTTGTTGATTAGACACTAACGTATAATTGGCTTTGTTACTCGATACTTGTTGATGAATAAACCCATTCAGAGATTTAGAGACTAACCTCGCGCCAAACTGCAAGATAAAATCGCATGAAGCCAATTGCACGGCAACGCGCTGATTTCTTAGCCACAAGTCATAATGTTGCCATTCACTCGATACGCCTGACTGTGGATCACACAATATAGGCCACCGCAAAGCTTTTCCTAACGCCAACGCCTTCTCTGCTTCCGCAAGGTCAACACTACCAATAATAATCAAACCTTTATGCGCCGCTAAAAATGTAGCGTCATCATGAGCAAATGAGCGGTTGTTGACCTGTTTAGTGTACGGTTGATCATCCGTTAGCCAAGCTTGCACACCTTGTAAGTAACGATAGAAAACCGCCGTTTTTTTACTATCAGTTAAATCATCGTATTTATTTATGGCAGTGTGCTGATTTGCTTTGTTGCCATCATTACAATCAGATAGCAGATAGAGCGGCTCGGCAAACGGACAATTGATGTGTACTGGACCACCCGCAAGGCGTTGTTGAAACAACAGGTTGTCTGTCGATGACAACAGCCATTCAGCGGATATCGCTTCACTAGGAACAGGCAAATTCAAACTGCTAGTAACGTGCTCGGAATAAATACCGATCTGACTTATTGCTTGATTCGCACCACAATCTATTAATTCTGGAGGCCTATCTGCGGTTAACACCACTAGCTTTTCGCCGGTCAGCTTAGCCTCTGCGATGGCAGGCAATAAATTCGCCACCGCTGTTCCTGAGGTGACAATAATAGCAACCGGTAACAAACTCGCTTTGGCTAGTCCCAGAGCAAGAAAACCTAAGCCACGTTCATCAAAGTGAGTGTGCAAAATTAAGTTGTCTTGTATATCCGCTTCTAATGTTAATGGTGTTGAACGGGATCCCGGAGCAACACAAACATGCTGAACACCTAACCGAGTTAACTCTTCTAAAATCAATTTAGACCAAAGACGATTAAGTCGGGCTTGATTCTGCTCATCATGCTGATCAAGTTGACTCATGAAATGACTCCCAACACACTATTTTCCTCTAGTAAACTCAGTAACGTCGCCATTTTCTTGTCTAATTCATTCCATTCTACGTCCGCTTGCGAACCTTCTACAATTCCTGCTCCAGCATAAAGATGTAGCTCATTTTCTGCCACAAATGCACTTCTTATCGCCACACAAAACTCAGCTTTTTGATGGCTTATATACCCCATAGAACCGCTGTACCAACCACGCGAAAACGGTTCGTGATCATGAATGTAACGAATAGCGGCCTCTCTTGGTAGACCAGCGACTGCTGCTGTCGGCTGAAGAGCAGAAAGTAGCTGCACGCCATTGATACCTTGTTTAAGGTGAGCCTGAATATCGCGTTTTAAATGTTGTACTTTACGCAATCGCACCAGTCTTGCATCTGCTTGGACATTAATACTGTCAGAATATGGCGATAACCTATCAATGATATCATCCACGACATATTGGTTCTCAGTGAGGTTTTTTCTATCGTTGGTTAGCCAATTTGCCAACTCGGAATCTTTTTGTTGATTATTGCCACGACCAATGGTGCCTGCCAATGCTTCTGTTTCAAGTTCTTGACCATTGCGGCTGTACAATCTCTCAGGAGTCGAACCAATAAAAGCTTGTGATTCATCCAAAGCAAATAAAAAATGAAAGCTGTGTTTATTTTTAGTCCAACTCGACTTTAACAATTGAGCAGCGGATACCGCTGAATCAAGTTCCACTGTTGTCTTTCTGGCTAACACTACTTTTTTAAACTGGTTTTGCCTGATTTTTTTCAACACATCATCAATCTGGCTATACCATTTATGAGCACTTGGACAATGCTCAACAGACTGAATTTGACACTCAATAGCTGGTAATGGTGAGGCATGCACCGATAGCCTTTGCAATGCGTTAATAATCGCTGCTTTATCATCGGCAAGATTGACGCACAACGACCACTGGTTATCGAATCTGACCAGTTCTATTTGCGGCAAGAAAAAATAAGCAGCAAGGCCCTTGCTATTATTTTTAGTTGACCTATTTTCAGTTGACCTAAGGAGAGTTTCCGGCGCGTTATCAGATGATTGAGTTGAATTTGCAAAGGATTTTCCTCCCCAAATACGCTGATTTTCACCCAAAATAGTATAGGCCGGTGCAGGTTCTGAAAAAGTATGAACTTTACCAAGTGCCACAACTTCTTCACGTAAATCACGCGACTGCCAATAAAACTTTGGAAAATGAGGTTGCACCTCCAGCCAATCAATACACGCCACATTGGGCCCGCTCGTTAAAGGCTGAGCAATTCGAATGTCTTGCTCTTTCGTAGTAGCAACTTGACTAATTAGTTCATCGATAGCTTGACTAAAATGGGACAAATCCACCTCGAAATGTTTAATACACAGAGTTCATATTATGCACCGCACTCTATTTGCTGACTAGCTGCAAATCAAGTTAGATGATCACTTTTGAGTGAGTCATGAGTTCAAATAATCCTAAAGGGGTAACATCCGGTTAATTTATAACAGATTTTTATTCTAAAAATTTCAAAAGTGGTGTACTTTAATAAAATAAAATCAGAAAGATAGGGAATAGAACAATGTATAATATCGGGATGTCATCAAAACTCGATAGTGTCTGCTATGACATTAGAGGTCCAATACTCAAACATGCTAAACGCATGGAAGAAGAAGGCAATAATATTCTAAAACTGAATATTGGTAATCCCGCCCCTTTTGGATTTGATGCCCCGGATGAAATTCTTGTCGATGTTATACGTAATTTACCCACCTCTCAGGGGTACACCGACTCAAAAGGTATCTATTCAGCCCGTAAAGCCGTCGTGCAACATTACCAACGACGAGGCATTCGTAGCTTGGATGTCGAAGATGTCTACATTGGTAATGGCGTTTCAGAACTGATTGTAATGGCGCTGCAAGCGTTGCTTAACAACGGCGACGAACTGCTGGTTCCTGCACCAGATTACCCATTGTGGACAGCCGGTGTTTCTTTATCTGGCGGCACTCCAGTACATTATATATGTGATGAAAGTTCGGACTGGTACCCGGATCTTGACGATATTAAAAGCAAGATAAGCAAAAAAACCCGAGCCATTGTTCTGATTAATCCAAATAATCCAACTGGTGCGGTTTATAGTCGAGATTTTCTATTAGAAGTCATTGAAATTGCACGACAAAATAACCTGATTATCTTTGCTGACGAAATCTATGACAAAGTACTGTACGACGGAGCAACTCACACAACTATGGCTAGCTTAGCCGAAGATGTATTAATGGTTACATTCAACGGGTTATCTAAGGCGTATCGTGTATGTGGATTCCGCAGTGGTTGGATGTTCCTCACTGGCCCTAAACATCTGGCTAAAAGCTATATAGATGGATTAGATATGTTGGCTTCTATGCGTCTATGTGCCAACGTACCAATGCAACACGCCATTCAAACCGCATTGGGTGGTTATCAAAGTATTAACGAGTTGATTCTACCCGGTGGACGCTTGCTCGAGCAACGCGATAGAGCTTATGAGCTTATTACTCAAATCCCAGGCATTTCATGTGTTAAACCAAAAGGAGCGATGTACTTGTTCCCCAAAATCGACACTAAGATGTATAACATCAAAGATGATCAGCAGATGGTGCTCGATTTCTTAATTCAAGAGAAAGTATTGCTGGTGCAAGGAACGGGATTTAATTGGCCTAAACCCGATCACTTTAGAATTGTAACCTTGCCGCATGTAGAAGATTTGGAAACTGCAATTGGTCGATTTGAACGATTTATTTCAACTTATAGCCAATAAAGTCACTCAAATAGCGACTTCTATGACTTATAATGATTGAAAAAATTCTCTATGATAAAAAACGCCTTAATGGGCGTTTTTTTCGTTTTATAGATCATTATTGGTTAAGGAAAACAAAGTGAAACCACAACAAAGTACATTTATGGCTTGGGTTACTCGTATGCCGCTAATTAAACGTTGGGCATTAATGCATTGCTTTCAAGAAGAAAATGTATCGGAACACTGTCACCAAGTATCCGTCATTGCACACTTATTAACCGTGATAAAAAACAAGCGTTACGGAGGGAACCTAAGCCCAGAAAAAGCAGCCGTCGTGGCCATTTATCATGAAATTTCAGAAACCATTTTATCACGGTATTTTTTGTTTACACGACGAATATATATTAGTTAAAAGGCAGTAATAGCTAAACTCATAGGTAATAAATATAGTTTTTTCGTAATGTAAACATAATTTCTTCAGACTACCACCAACAATCAATCTATTCCCTCTTAATATTCCACTAAAATGTTTACATAAATGGCTGCAAACCGGTTGATCCTCTCTATTAATTTAGACTCCGAGTTAAGTGCGTACAATCACAATGAGCTGGTGAAATTTGCGAAATATAATCGTTAAACTAGCAGAGTAAACCATGCCTTAACTTATTACGTTCTTCCCTTAATACATTTATACCAAGCGCTGTATCATCTAAGCTTATATAGGATATATATCCAAAATTTACGTTGTATTACTGTAGCCATCGAATAGCTTTTTTGAAAGCAAATTCCTTCGGTGATTAAAACCAATCAAGCGCCTTTTTTCGTCCAATTACCCGACCATAGCAACAATTAATGGTTTAGCATTTTCAAAAACACTCTTTCATTTTTTCCGACTTAGAGGTTTATTAGAAATAGTTCACTATGAATACTGATGTGGCAAGCTTGAAGAACATAGTTGACTAGGTCGAGAGCGATAACATTATTAGTTAACACACTGAAACACGCAGTTTAATTTGCTGTTCACTAAATGTGGCATGATGTAGAGGGAGCCCCCCCCATTCATCACATTAGCTCTTTTACTCATTCACATCCAGTTCATGTGCTTTTGACCTACTAAGAGTTATTCATTCTTATAATACTGTTACCCGAGGAGAATCCCCGTGATATATCAGAGGTTAAATTGAAGCAAGTCTCAATCTTTGTTCAATAAATTTGTTGCAAATGCTCTTACTTCTCCCATTAGACTAATATAAAACAGTATGTTATGTCTCACATTTACTTTTATATGCTATTAATTGTACAAATAGAAGTATACGCTTTTGCCCTATTCATTTTTTGATCAACTATGTGCATTTCATCAAGCTTAATACGGTAGCAGCTCTATGGATTTTCAAATACTAATTGATAGCTCTTTTTCTGAACATTGCAATAGTCAAAACATTTCACCTTTACACAACAAACATATTCTTAGCCTCGTCAACGACTTCGAAGATGGTGAATGGAGGTTCAAACACTTCCAAAATTTCATTTGGGACAACATTGCCGAAACATCTCTTTCAATGACCGAACGGCAAGCACTAGTTGACCAATCTCATTCTCTTTTAACAGCTGCAGCTGAAAACTTGCGCTTGGTAGATAAAAATAAGAGTAAAGATATTAGCAAGGGAAGCGAATTAGCAGAAATACTTCTATACGGTATTATGAAGCACCATTACGGTGCTTTACCCGTTGTACCAAAGATATTTTATAAGCAAAATTCGCAAGATAATGCGAAAGGTGCAGATAGTGTACATTTAGTCATCAAAAATAATGACTTTACTGTCTGGTTTGGTGAAGCCAAATTCTATAATAATATCGAAGATGCTAGATTGGCTTCCATTGTTAGTTCTGTGGCTAACTCTCTAGACACTAAAAAACTAAAAAAAGAAAACCGTATTATTACCAATGTTAGTGATTTAGACCTTCTGATTGAAGACAAAACACTTCGAAAGTCCATTAAAGACGCCCTTTCTAGCCGCATCTCTATAGATTCCTTGAAACCCAAAATTCATGTGCCTATTTTTATTCTACACGAGTGCAAAATCACCAATTCGTGTACCAGTATAGATAGCGATTATGTAACAAAAATCAAGGATTATCATTTAGACAGAGCTAACGCCTTTTTCAAAAAACAAATAGAAGGCTTAAAAGGTGTTCACTTATATGATCAAGTGACATTCCACGTAATTCTATTTCCAGTTCCAGACAAACAAAGAATCGTGGATAGATTTGTAAAAAAAGTAGAACAATACAAGGAAGATGATTAATGAATATTTTTGATAAATGTATTGAAATAAATGACCTTATTAATATTTATGATGAATCTTCTGCTAGAAATAAGTTGATTAAGTTACTGGCATTTTTGGAGGAAAATGAAGAACCGTATAACCCACTAATTAATAACTTGATTAGGCAAGTTGGCCTCTACCCGTATTTAGATTTAGATACATCTTCATGGCAAGAGCGGTTCGCTCATGAATCATTTAAAGTTGATGTAGGTGAAAAAAAACCATTAACACTTCATCGTGAACAATCATCTATATTAAAAAAGCTGGTCAACGGTAAGCACCTTGCAGTAAGTGCTCCTACTAGTTTCGGGAAAAGCTTCATTATTGATTCGTTTATTGCAATCAAAAAACCGACTAATGTTGTCATAATCGTACCAACAATTGCCTTAACCGATGAAACACGTCGTCGTTTACACAAAAAATTTAGCTATGAATATAAGGTAATTACAACTTCAGAAGTCACCTTGGCAGATAAAAATATATTTATTTTCCCTCAGGAACGCGCAATTCATTATGTTAACAAACTAAATTCAATAGATATTCTTGTTATAGATGAGTTTTATAAAGCCAGTGCCGATTTCGATAAGGAACGCTCTCCTGCACTAATAAATGCAATTTTAAAACTTGGAACTAAAGCTAAACAACGTTATTTCTTAGCGCCCAATATAAAGTCGGTTAATGAAAGTATATTCACGAAGGGTATGGAATTTGTATCTGTAGACTTTAATACGGTGTTTTTAGAAAAACATGAGTTATATAGGAATATTGGAAAAGACGACAATCTCAAAAGTGACGTTTTACTTGAAATTCTTTCTGAAACTAAAGGAAAATCGCTGATTTATGCAGGTACATACTCAAACATTACAAATATTTCGAATTTGTTGATAGACAAGCACAAACTTACTGAACGTAAATTGTTAAGGGACTTCGAGTCATGGTTAACTCAAAATTACGACAGAAATTGGAAATTGACAAACTTAATTAAAAGAGGAACCGGTATTCACAATGGGCAGTTGCATCGTTCATTAACTCAGATTCAAGTTAGGTTATTTGAAGAATCCGAAGGATTGACCAATCTAGTTTCAACTTCTTCTATTATTGAAGGCATAAACACATCAGCTGAAAACGTTATCATTTGGAAAAATAAAAATGGCAAGTCTAAATTAAATGATTTCACCTATAGGAATATAATCGGTCGTGGCGGTAGAATGTTTAAGCATTTTATTGGCCAAATTTACATATTAGACAAACCACCACAGGCAAGTGATACACAATTAAATCTAGATTTACCAGAAGAACTAGCTGGCGATGTTGATCTCGACGAACTTAAGAGCGAACTATCTCCTGAACAGATTGCTCATATTATCGCTTACAAGCAGGAAATGGACGAAATACTTGGGTACGGTAAATTCAACGAATTACAAGAATCCGGTCAGTTTGAATCCAGTAACTCAATGGCGCTTCGTGATATAGCAAAGGAGCTTGTCACTAACAAACAAACTTGGACAGGGTTAAATTACCTAAATTCAACAAATGTTAATGAATGGGATCGTTTACTGTACTTAGTGCTGAAAATGGCACCAGGTCAATGGGGAATCCAATACAGAAGTTTTGTAGGCTTTATAAAAGTACTATCAAACAACTGGAAGCTAACAATACCTGAATTACTAGACGAGTTAGACCACTACGATATTGACATTGACAAGTTTTTTGAGCTAGAAAGGAACGTTACCTTTAAATTAACTTCAATTTTAAATGACATCAACGTAATCCAAAAAAATATTATTGACAAATCAGTCGACATATCCCCGTTCATAGGTAGGACATCAAACGCTTTCTTACCTCCTCTTGTTTATCAATTAGAAGAATATGGCTTACCACGAATGTTGTCAAAAAAAATACATAAGAGCGGCGTTATCGACTTAGAAAGAACAGACATTGAGCTGCATGACGTATTTAAAGAGTTCATAGGCATGAGTATAGAGAACAAAAGTATGTTACTACTTATGTTTAGTCCTTTTGACAGATACATTTATAATTATTTCTTAGAAGGCATAGCCATAGATTAAAGTTGTTTAGGCTCCTAGATGATAGGTAGCCTCTACTTAAAGCCAGACTATATAAGTGATTTTTCGCACGTATTTTAGTGCTTTTGTTATCTTTGTTAATTCTAGAATGGATTTCGAGTAACTCCATGTTTAAAACATCTTTATTTTTGTCCAGACCGTTACAACCTGAAGCACTTTCTAGTGTACTTAGTTTAGTAGGAGACAAAAGTATATATGTGCCGTTAGACAAACTACATCTAGTTTAAAAGTACTGTTAATTTTATAGGAGGAAGTTATGGCAAAACCGATTTCATTTGGTCAATTTAAATTTAGTACTAGAAAAGCATGTGAAGAAGACGCTCGTCGCCGTATTAATTCATATAGTCCCAGTTCAACATTGGCACCTGATGACAAAGAGTTTTTTGAAGCTTTGTTTACATTACACAGTGAGTATGACGAGAAAGTTGGCTGTGGAATTCAAGATATTGAAGTGGGGTTAGACTTTCATCAAAATAGGTGTTTATGCGTCATCCGTAAAGATAATTCCAGAGTTGTCGTTAGTTGGAGGCATTGCGTTAAACCATACACTAAAAAAATGGTTGTTTCTTACGCTTTTCGTAGATCAGTTAAAAGTATAGTTATGCAATTCAAAAATGATGCTATTTCAAATGGAGCAATTTGTCCTAAGCTAGGTGTCAGCCTGACATTCGACAATAGTCATGTTTCTTATTCCTCTTTATCATTCGATGATATGCTTACCGAATTTCTAGAGGAAAATCACCTTACCTACGAATCAATTGATTTGATTGACCCAAACTATAGTGACAGCGATCAACGGGGGAAACTTGCAAATCAGACGATTATAGATAATTGGCAAAAATATCATCAATCAAAAGCAAGTTTCGAATTACTCAGTATCGAAGCTAATTTGAGTAAGTAAACGAGCGGACAACATGTTTTACGAGTAGAGGGACTCTATGGTTTTCTTGATCTATTTAGATCAAAATACTACTATTTAGCGTTATATTGTTTTTTCCATTGAACCACGACAGAAGAACATGTACGCGATATTTCTTGTATCTGTCTATTAAAGTACCAACTATTCTACCATCATTTTTGCATATTCTAGTTTTGTTGATAGGGGATGATAGCTCATTATTTTCGTTTCATAATTTGGTCTCATTTATAATATGATTATAAGGCTTAATTAGTATCTAAGGTCATCGTACCATTACAGGATAATCCAGTTATGGAGCGATTCTTTAGAACACTGAAATCAGAACATTTAAACACATTAATTTTTACAATTACAAACGAACCCATAGCGGGCTCAACTATATGACTCCACATAAATGTTATACAAAAATGAAGAAAGTGGCTTAAAAAACTTCCAGTATTATTGGATCATTACAATCCCTTAACATCTTGTTCTAAAGCACTTTTGTATCTAGTTTTTTTACTAATCTCAAAGACAAAAACCTAGATTTTGGGTAAGATGACAGCAACTAACATCATACCCTAACCTATAGGCTCATCATGGTTCGTGAACACCAACAAGAATTACAAAAACAGCTTTGGAACATTGCCAATACGCTACGTGGCAATATGTCTGCCGACGACTTCCGTGATTACATTCTAGGGCTTATCTTCTACAAGTACCTATCAGACAAGCTGAACCGCTATTGTGATGAACTTCTAACGGAGGATGGTATAAAGTTCATCGAATCTGATGATGAACTGATTAAAGAACTACATGATGAATGCGTCGAGAACCTTGGCTACTTCATTGCTCCTAAACAGCTATTCTCAAGCCTTGCTAAACGTGGTGAGAAGTCTGAGTTTATTCTTGATGAGCTAAGCCGTGTCCTTAATGACATTGAGCAATCCACTACCTCGGCTGATTCTGCGGATGATTTTAACGGACTGTTTGAAGAACTCGACCTTAACTCTAGCAAACTAGGTAAGAACCCAGACGCTCGCAACAAGCTTATTTGCCAAGTGTTGGTTCACCTAGAGAACATCGACTTTCAAATCGACAACACCGAAATAGACCTACTGGGTGATGCCTATGAATACCTGATTGGTCAATTTGCTTCTGGTGCAGGTAAAAAAGCAGGTGAGTTTTATACCCCTCAGCAAGTCTCTAAAATCCTTGCCAAGCTTGTAAGTTTAAGCGGTGATGTGAAATCCGTGTACGACCCAACCTGTGGTTCAGGTTCACTGCTATTACGCGTGGCAAAAGAAGTGAACAGCAGTAATCTTGAGTTCTGTGGACAAGAGCAAAACCCTAGCACTTTTAACCTTGCTCGTATGAACATGCTAATGCACGGCGTTCGTTACGATAAGTTCGATATTAAAAACGACGACACTCTTGAACACCCAATGCACTTAGATAAGCGTTTCGATGCCGTAGTTGCCAACCCTCCGTTCTCCGCTAATTGGAGCGCAAGCGACCTACACCTAAACGATGAGCGTTTTGCTGACTACGGTAAACTTGCACCTAAGACTAAGGCTGACTTTGCCTTTGTACTGCACATGGTTCACCAGCTAAACGAGACAGGCACTCTAGCAGTGGTTGTGCCTCACGGCATTCTTTTCCGTGGCGCGGCAGAAGGTCATATTCGTAAGCACCTCATCGAAAACAAAAACTACCTTGATGCAGTGATTGGCTTACCTGCGGGGATCTTTTTCGGTACGAGCATTCCGACTTGCATTTTAATCTTCAAGAAGACTAGAAAACACGCAGATAACGTATTGTTCATTGATGCATCTAACCATTTCGAAAAAGGCAAAGCACAAAACCATCTGCGTGATAGCGATGTTGACCGTATTGTTGAGGCATACAGCAAGCGTGAACAGCTTGAGCCAGAAAAAGCCGATAAGTATTCACATGTTGCCAAGCTGTCTGAGATTGCTGAAAACGACTACAACCTCAATATCCCACGCTATGTGGATACCTTTGAAGAGGAAGAGGAGGTAGACCTTGATGCTGTGGCAACAGACTTAACTGAGCTTGAAACCAAGATGTATTCAGTGGATGCAGAAATCGCTGACTTCTGTTCTCAGCTAAATATCAAAGCGCCCTTTATTTCAGGTAAAGAGTAAGGTAGGTATGTTATGACTGAACAAATGAATGTGCCGAAGCTTAGGTTTAGTGAGTTTAGTATAGCTTGGAAGCTTATGACACTTGGAGATATTACAAGTAAGGTTGGTAGCGGTGCTACTCCCAGAGGTGGTGAGAAAGCATATGTTGAATCAGGTATTCCATTTATCCGGAGTCAAAATGTAAATAACAATAGATTGCTTTTGGATAAAATTTGCCACATATCAGAAGATACTCACGCTTCAATGAAACGTAGTAAAATTGAACCTGAAGATATTTTACTCAACATTACTGGAGCATCAATTGGTCGCTCGTGCGTTGTTCCTGAGCACTTTCAAGATGGTAATTTAAATCAACACGTCTGTATTATACGCTTGAAGAATGATGACCCTTATTTCACACAATCAATTCTTTCCTCCTATCAAGGTAAAAAATTAGTCTTCCAAGGAATGGCTGGTGGTGGTCGAGAAGGGCTTAATTTTGAATCAATAAAGGGATTCAAAATGGCTTTCCCACAACTCCCTGAACAACAAAAAATCGCCTCTTTCTTATCAAAGGTCGATGAGAAGATTGGACTGCTGTCAGAGAAGAAAGACAAGCTCACCGAGTATAAACGCGGGGTGATGCAGCAGTTGTTCAATGGCAAGTGGCACGAGCAAGACGGGCAGCTTACCTTTGTCCCACCCACGCTTCGATTCAAAGCCGATGATGGCAGCGAGTTTCCTGATTGGGAAGAGGTGCAACTTGGGTCACTCACTAGTGTTATGCAAAGTGGTATATCTCGTCAGTTGAGTTCTGATGACATTGGTTATCCTATTTTACGGTCAAATAACTTGTACAAAGGAAAAGTGTCTTTTGAAGATATTAAGTATTGGCACCTAAATGATGACCAAGGTGCTGACCTTACTAGGTATGTATTGAGTGATGGTGATGTATTAGTTAACTTTATTAACAGCCTAAGCCAGATTGGTAAAGTGGCTATTTATCAAGACTTATACGGTAGGGATGTAATTTACACTACGAATATTATGCGATTGAAGTTTAAAGCATCAATGATTTCGAAATTTGCATTTTATTCTTTTAATACAGTTAGGTATGTCAATTTCATTCAATCAATTGCAAAGCCTGCTGTAAGCCAAGCAAGTTTTACAACTGTGGATTTTAAGAAGTACAAAATGCATCTCCCTGTATTAGCAGAGCAAGAAAAAATCATTAGTTTTTTATCTGCTCTCGACCAAAAGATTGACCTAGCCAACTCTGAGCTTAAAAAAGCCAAAGAGTGGAAAAAAGGCTTACTACAACAGATGTTCGTGTAAGGGGCGAAATGAGCACACAATCAGAAGCAAAACTTGAAAATGACTTAATCGCTCAGCTTACCGCAGCGAGCTTTGAACCAGTCAAAATAGAGAACGCCGCTGCGCTTAAAGCCAACCTAAAGGTTCAGCTTGAGCGTGCGAACAACCTAACGCTAACCGAGCATGAATTTGAGAATGTGCTCATTAGTCTTGAGAAAGGCAACATCTTCGATAAATCTAAACGTCTCAAAGGTAAGGTCGATGTGGTGCATGACGATGGTACCATCAGCTACCTCACTTTGTTAAGTAGAGCCGCTTCAAAGAATATTTTCCAAGTGACTAACCAAGTCACTATGCATGGTAAATATGAGAATCGCTACGACGTAACTATCTTGGTGAACGGCTTGCCGTTAGTGCAGATAGAGCTTAAACGTCGTGGCATTGAAATGGCAGAGGCATTCAACCAAATCAAACGCTACGACAAGCACACCTTTGGCGCAGAAGGTGCGCTGTTTAACTACATCCAGTTGTTTGTGATATCTAATGGCGTGAACACCAAATACTTCTCAAACAACCGTGAATTGTCATTCAAGCAGACTTTCCACTGGACGGATGTCGACAACAACAAGATTAATGCACTGCCCCAGTTTGCGAATGCGTTCTTGAATAAAGAACATCTGACTAAGATGCTCAGCCGCTACATCATTCAAAACGAGACGGGCAAGTTCTTAATGGTACTACGCCCTTATCAATTTTATGCCGTTGAAGCGATTGTTAACCAGGTAAAGACCAGCAATAAGCATGGTTATATCTGGCATACCACAGGCAGTGGTAAAACCCTAACCAGTTTCAAGACCGCTCAAATTTTATCGAGATTAGATAACGTCGATAGAGTGGTATTTGTCGTCGACCGTAAAGATCTCGATTATCAAACCGCCAAAGAGTTTGATGCTTTCCTAAAAGGCAGTGTCGACAGTACAGGTGACACTAAGAGTTTACTAAACCAATTCCTCGGAACTCGACCTGTACCTAAACAACGTATTAATACTTCAGGGAGTAGCGCCAATGATGGTGAAGCTCTATTACCACTTGCTGAAGAACGAGCACAAGTTGCCGAATACTCACCTATCTACAGTAGTAACGTTAATCGTATTAATAAGTTGACGATCACCACGATACAGAAACTCAATAACCTGATCACTAAGCCTCGCTTCAAAGGACAAGTCGAACACTTACGCCAAGAACGCGTGGTTTTCATATTTGATGAGTGTCACCGCAGCCAATTTGGTGAAACCCACCAAAATATCGTTGAGTTTTTTGAGAAAGCTCAGCTATTTGGCTTTACGGGTACACCTATCTTTGCCGACAATGCGACAGCGAAGAAGATAGAGGGCAAGGGTGTACAAAAAAGAACGACTAAAGATCTGTTTGGTGAGCGGTTGCACAGCTATGTGATTGTCGATGCAATTAGAGACGACAACGTATTGCCCTTCGCGATTGAGTATTACGGTAAGTTAAAGCACAAACAAACAGGCTTAGATGCGGATGTATCAAGCATTGATATTGCGGAGTTCTTCAGTTCCCCTAAACGTATCAAGCAAGTCTGTGAGCACATCATTGATATTCATAAGTTCAAAACCAAACATAAGTTCAATGCCATGCTGTGTGTGGCGAGTGTCCCTGATTTAATCACCTACTACGACACCTTTAAGGCGCTCAAGGCGGAAGGCAAGCATAAGCTTAATATTGCCACTATCTTTAGCTATGGCGTCAACGAAGCCGAAGAGTTTGAAGGGGAAGTGAACGTAAAAGGCTTAGCGGAAGCGAACGCTAAAGTGCACAGTCGCGACAAGCTCGATTCGTATATTGGTGATTACAACGAACAGTTTGGCACGAGCTATTCAACCCAAGATACCGACAGTTTCTACAACTACTACAAAGATCTCTCTAACCGCACTAAGAATGGCGAAGTAGATATTTTACTCGTAGTAAACATGTTCCTCACGGGATTTGACGCGCCAAACCTTAACACCATCTACGTGGATAAAAACCTCAAATATCACGGCTTGGTTCAAGCCTTCTCACGTACCAATAGATTGAACGGCACGGTGAAATCTCACGGCAACGTGATGTGTTACCGCAACTTGAAGCCACAAGCCGATGAAGCGTTTGCGCTGTTCTCTAACAAACAACCGACAGAGTACATCGAAGTATCCGACCTTGAAGGGTTAACCGAAGACTTTGCCAAAGCGCTTGAAGCGTTAAAAGCGATAGCCCCAGATGTCCAAAGCGTTGATAATCTGCCTGATGAAGACATGCAAGCAGGATTCATCAAACAGTTCCGTATCTTGATGCGCTTGAAGAATCAACTTGAGACCTTCAGTGATTTTGATATTGAAGCGCTAGGCATCTCAGAACAAGAGTTTGTGGATTACGCGTCTAAATATGGTGATTTAGCCAGAGAGCTGAAAGGCAACCCGACCGATAAAGAGTCAATTCTTGCTGACATCGACTTTGAATTAGAACTGCTTCAACGCGACAACGTGAATGTGGGCTACATACGTCACCTACTACAAACTATGCTAGAAGAGCCATGTGATGACGCCAAAGATAAGAAACGTCAGGTTATCGCGAACCTACTTGCTTCTGAGCCAACACTTTATAGCAAACGCCACCTAATTGAAGGGTTTATAGAGAAAAGCTTACAGGGCTTAGTACAAGGGTCTGAATTTGATGAATACATCGAAGAGCAGAAGCAAAAGGAAATAAGCCTAATTGCCGAGGAAGAGAAGCTCGACTCTGACAAATTTGGTGAGATGATCACGAATATCGAAAATGGTATGAATGTGGAGAGCTTGAAGTCAGATGATATCGCTCAACTCACCACAGAAAAGATGACCTTTAGAACTCGAAGAACCATTTTACCAAGGATCACCGAAAGGCTAAAAACATTCGCCGAGACGTTTGTCCAAGGTTTTCATTAAGTTTAAGCGGGTTATATCTACGTTTAGAATTTCATGTAAAAGCAGATATAACTCTCTCTCTAAACCGACCTAAACAAATATCATCAAACGTTTCATCACTATGATTTTCTAGAAGTGACGCTTTTGAAGTACCACTCCACTCAAATAGATGCTGTGATGCGACCTTTTGTCGTTGTTCGCCAGTAGTAAAATCAGACAACTTGGCCTTCTCTAATGCGCCAGACTTTTCCAGTTGTTCCATTTTAGAAAATAAACACGTTTCTGGAATGTCTTGCTCAATGCGCTCAGCATATTCTATGAGGCTTTGCTCAGCGAAAGTATACAGCCAGGCTTGCTGATTGGGAGCATCATTAACCCGTAAAATTCGGCCAAGAACTTGTCTAAAATAAAGTTCGGTTTTAACTGAACTGATATGACAGCAAACCTGTAAGCGAGGTATATCCGTTCCCTCACTAATCATACCTACGCTAACAATCCATTGAGTTGAACCGTTTCTATATCGTTCAATTTCAGTTATCGGATCTTCGTGATGATAAGTAACTAAAGTGGCAGATTGACCAAATTTTTTCGTCAGTAGTTTTAATACTTTTTTTGCATGCTTTACTGAAGAAGCAACGATCAAACCACCTGCATGTGATGACTCTAAACGAATATCAGAGAGCTTTTGACAGCCTAATCTTAAAATATGTTCCATTGCCTCTGCATTATGAATAACATCTTGGTATGAGGTTTTAGATTGCTTGAGAAGCGCTAGAATTGAAGTAAATGACTTCATTTCCTTACCTTCAGATATCGTAAGGTGTTCGTTATCTACCAACACCAGTTTAGGCTGACGACATACGTTGTCTAAAATCGCCTGAGCTAATCCATACTGATGATCACATCGTAACTCCCCATCAGGGTCACTGTACTCAGCCATCACTATGGGAAGCCGGTCAGAACGCCAAGGTGTCCCGGATAAAGCTAACGTATACGTAGCAATACCTTGAATTCGAGTCAGTATCTGTTGTCCCCAGACGTTTGCCGTATCAAGCTCATCGCCAGAGCAATGATGGATTTCATCAAATACAACGAATACTCGATACTTTTCGATGGTACACCAAAAACTATCATCCAAGAACGGAATCGCTTGATAGGTAAGAGACTGGCCTATAGAGCCTAAGCTACCATTAAAGGAGCACCCCGTAATTCTTGAAAATGTTTTCTTCATATTATCGGCAACAGAAATAGAAGGGGAAAAACAAAGAAGTAGATCGACCATCCTATCATCGAGCAAGGCTTTGCCTAATGTTGCCGCCATAATACTTTTTCCAGCCCCTGGTGTGGCTTGACAGAAAAAATGGCTAAAACCAGATTGGTACTTATCAAATGCTTGAGAAACGCACTCTTCTTGCCACTTCCTTAGCATGCCGAACTTCCGCAGTTTAATGAGTTCAACATTTTTGTAATTGCATCAATATTACCCATAAAAATTGCAGCTTGATCGCTAGCTTCAGCATGTAAGTTATTAAGGAGCTGAACTTGCTCTGGATATTGTTCCTTTAGCACTTGATATTTTTCGATCTCACTGAGGGTAACCACAAGTTTACCCTTAATTCTTTTTCGTTCAATAACCAATTCTGAATAATCATTAATTGGCTTATCCGAAGATATTTTTTTTGTGGTAACCTTTGTAAATCGTTTCTTTTTAGGTTCAAAAGAGAGTGAGTTAAACAACTCTGTTTTAAAGTATCGTTTATCTTTTCTATCGCCTTCGCTTCGTAGCCAACCATTAATTTCAAATAGTCTTATTTGTCGATAAACAATCTTACGAATCTCATTAGCATCTTTTGGACTTTCATCGAATAATTGAGCAACATTTCTAGCATCGATGACAGAAAAACCATCCATCTTTTTCTCGATCAATAACTTATAGATGCATGCATTTATTTTTTTAGAACGTTTCATGTACTACTCTTACAACACAAAAACTAAGGATTGCTTAGTATACACAAATCAGTAAAACTAAGAAAATCTTAGTTATGTAGAGCTCAAATAGTATGAAATATAAATGTCGAGCGACAACCCCATCCCTGTGCGTCTCAAATATGTGCGCAAAAAAGCCCAAATATCCCAAAAATCTCTGGGTATGCGTATTGGTATTGACGAAAGTTCGGCAAGTGCTCGAATGAACCAGTACGAGAAAGGTAAACATACACCGGATATTGGCACATTAAAGAAACTGGCGAGCGAACTGGATGTTCCTCTAAGCTATTTCTTTTGTGAGGATGATGAATCCGCTGAATTGGCTTGCTTGATTTCGAAGTTAGATTTAGAAACGAAAAAGAAACTAATCAAACTATTGGTTTCTAGTAAAGTTTAGTACCCGGAATTAGTTAGCCTTAAATTTAGAGGGTTTCTTTAGTAGGTTTCTCGCTCATTTTGTATGTCAGGTAAGCGCCTATCTTATAACCAGTAATTCGTTATACTATAAATTATCTAATGTCATTTTTTAATTGAGAAACGACTTATGAGCAAGAAAAGGTTATCAAAAAAAGAACTGCTTGATGGTATCACGCCCGATACTGTCCACGCTGATAAGTTTGTAACAGTATCATGGAATGAACTTCTCAGAAAGCAGCTATGAAGAGAATTGAAGCGCTGTTTGATGTGGCTGAACCAGATACATTCGAAGGTGACGAACTTGAAAAGCTAGTGACTTTGGATGAAACGTATGAAGAAGAGCACTTCCCATTTTAAGTTGAACATTGCCCATGCAGTCCGTACCACTTTGTTAGCCAGTGCAATGCAGGCCTTCTTGAAGCCGATACGGTTTATGATACTCCTCAACCAAGCATCCTTTTGAGTTCTAGGTTTTTCAGGTAGTCGTCCAACGTAAGACATTGCACCAAGATAGAGAAAGGAGCGGAGCTCCTTTACACCACCGCCTTTATCGATCCCAATCATAAAGGCCTTGCCACCTGAACTGTGTTGTTTGGGGGGTAAAACCACCAAACGCTGAAGCTTGTCTTCCATTCTTGAACTGTTTTCCATCACCAAGAGCGGTATAGAGCATCGCAGCCGTTGTTTCACCAACACCTTCAATTTCCATTAATCGTTGGCATAGTTCTATCTGACTGGTTAAGGCATTCTTTTCTTTTTCGAATGCTATTAATTTAGCTTTGAGCTGTTTGTATTGTTTCCACAGCATGGATAAAACGGAAATAACATTGGCGGGCATTGATGTTTCATCATCCAATACGGCTTGAACCGAAGCCTTTAATCCTTTTCACCTCTAGGGTTAGCAATGCCGTAACCTAAAATTGTACCTCGAATATGCTGCCCCAAAGAAACCACACTACGAGATAAGAAACGGCGACTACTTTCCAAGGATTGTTGTTCAAGCGATTTTGGACGACTATATTTGATACCGATTTGGATAGATGCGTTAGCGATAGCAAGAGCATCATTGTGATCAGTTTTATGGCCTTCCAAGTATCCTTTAACTTTCTTAGGGTTGATGATCCGTACTTCGTGTCCAAACTTTTGGGCCAACTGCCCCCAATAATGGCAGCGCAACATCCTCCCATAGCGACAATAGAGGGCTTCGCTTTGGCTAGAAACTCTTTCATTTTCTGGGGACTCAGAGGTTTATTCGAAAGCAATTCACCATGAATGCTGATATGGCAGGCTTGAAGAAACTTTTTTTGCTAAGTCGATAGCGATAACATTTTTAGTCAACATATTAGCCCCCTCGTTATAACGGCACTCTACTAAATGTAGATTGGCAGAGAGGGAGTGGATTCCATACATCATGTTAGCTCTCACCCCGTATATACAAACAGTTTATTGAGAATTGAAAAAATTGTGGCTTAAAAATACAGTCTTTTTGACTAAGGCTATACACGAATACGATACTTAACCATCTATAAGGTATTGATTAATAGATGACTAACTGAAGGTTTCAGGATGATAACGTGCCTAAGATAAGTCGCAATATGTGCTTGCACGATTTTTCACTAGAAACTTATAGTAATACTATATTATGTTCATATGATTCCGTTGGTTAGCAGGGATTCTTTAGATATACTGAATGGACGAAATCGTGCTTGCACGATATTAAAATGTTATAAGCCAAGGAGGCAAAGAGTGTTGACTCAAATCTTTGAACAAAGTCTAGCCCTGTTTTTCCAAAGAGAAACCCAGAATATTCTAAGTGGTGTTAGTGAAAGAAATCTTTGCTCTAGGCTCGCAATTTCTCTCGAAGCCGTAACTCATAAAAATGGTTTATCAGCCTATTACGCTGATACTGAATACAATCGAAAGCAAAATGGTAGAGTCAAGACAATGCTGGATGATGACATGCAAGTTATAAATATTACTTGCGATCTAATACTCCATAGTCGTGGTGAAGTAATGGCAAGAGACAACTTAATCGCTATTGAAATGAAAAAATCCGAAAGGCCCGAAGAAGAAAAAATTAGTGATAGAGCACGTTTACGTACTTTAACAAAAGCTAGTTTTGATGATGTTTGGTCTTTTGATGGACAAACTCACCCTGAGCATGTTTGCGGTTATGAGGTTGGTTATTTCATTGAGCTAGATAAAGATAATAACTATTACTCCGTACAACAATTTCAAAATGGACACTTAGTTTCAGAGTTTGATGGTCGGTACTGATCTTTCAGTAGGTTTGACAGGTTTTCTAGTAACTTATAGAAACGTAAAATAGGGTCATACAGCTAACAAGGGGCTATGGTGTCAATAGCTAATTTTTTGCTACGGTTTCATCCCACATTACACCATCCCTTAGCATTGAATTTAAGATAACGACCATTTTTCTTACACAGGCAATAATAGCGACTTTTTTTGGTTTCCCCTGCTGAAGAAGTCGCTGATAATTCCGTTTAAATATAGGGTTGCATTGCATAGCTGACATCATCGCCATATAGAGAACGGTGCGAACTTGAGAGCGGCCACCTTGGATAGTTCTTTTTCCTTTAAACCGACCACTTTCCTTAGTTATTGGAGCGACACCAATAAGCGAAGCTGCTTGTTTGTTGGTGATATACCCTAATTCAGGAACATTGCTGATAATGGACGCCGCGACAATTTTACCTACTCCAGGCATACTTTGTAGGATCATGTTTTTAGCTTGATACTCAGGGCACTCTTCTATCATCTTTGCTATCTTTAATTCAATTTTTGTTATCTGATTTTTAAAAGCCGTTAAAATGGGTTTTATTGTTGAAGCTAGAGATTTTGGCAATATCTGAAGTCGATTTTTTTCCATAGTTTGCATGTTGAGTAACTGGTTTCTTCTTGCGACCAAATCACTCATAGCTCTCATGTTTTCAGGTCTTAATTGAGTTAAGGTTGGCTTTATAGCTTCGGAATAATGCGCAATAAGCTCTGCATCCAGCCTGTCGTTCTTTGCTCGCCTACCTGTTGCCCCAGCAAAGCGTTTTACATGTATTGGATTAGCAATAACGAAGGGTAGATTAGCCTCAGCACAAGCGATAATGAAGGGCATTTCTAACCTACCAGTGGCTTCTATGACGATTCGTTCAGGAGAATACTTCTTGATAGTTTTAATCGCTTCTTTTATGCCTTTGTCATCGTTAGATACGGTGAAGTAAATGTCGAGTGGTCGAATGTAGAAATCTAATTGCGACTTACCAGTATCAACACCGACATTAATGTTTTGAAGTGTACTTGTATTCATAATAAGCTAACTCTTGCTTGCGTAATGCGGGTTCGAGACCCAGTGGGCTATTCGAGTGTTTTGCTCGGAGTCCTATGCAGCGTTCGTTCTTGTTATCGGTCTCTCGACAGAGGAGCCAGCGTTTAATCGAACTACTGCATAGAAAGCCTAAGTTGCAGCTTAGGCTTGGGTCTCACATTACCCAAAAACAGAGGTAATTTCCCATACAAGCATTTAAGAGTGATTCGCAACGCTTGGCAGTTTCGCTTCGCTCAAGTATAGCCAAGCGTCGCTCACACCTTAATGCGGCGTATACATTTTAAGGGGCATCAATGTTCGTAGTTTCTAAAAAAGGAAATGAGATAGAGTTTGCAGATGTAGAATTTTCTTATGTCGCAGAGGTGTTAAAGCCCATCGACATTTCGCTCTCTGAACTCAACCATGAGATTTCCAAAGCCGATGTATGGGATGTTAGTTGTTTGTGCGACAAAGGCGAGTACTTAATTGGACTAGGTTTTTGTATAATGCAACGATATATGTTCGACGTACTTAGGGATGTTGCTCTTAAACCCGTTGAAGCTCGAAAGTTGGGACCTTGCAGTTCTTTTGGTGAACCTGTTGCGGAGTTAATTCATACAGCAGCGAATTACTGGAAACATGAACCGGAGTGGCATATTTGGTTAGAAAAGCTGAGTAAACAATCGCAAGCAACTGTTGATAAGGTTTTACATCACAGGGACTCAACCCAGTATCCGCTCTCTGATTTACTGGCAGATTTGAATGGTAACTCAGATTTAACCCTCATTGGTTGTTTACCATATCTAATTGACTGGCGAAAAGATCTGTTTGAGTACACCAAAAAATGTATAACAAACGTTTAAGATGAATTTCTATTTCTCTATTAAGTTATTGTTTTTAAAAATTTTAATTATCAATTCTGAGGGACATTGAGGGGGAACGGTGGAATATGACTATTTATTGTGATTTATATCACTATTTCATTCTAATTCTTGGCTTCATTCTTAACATAATAGTCGCTCAAACTGAAAGTCCTTAAGAATCGGATTCAAGTTAGTGGAATTAATCCCAGTCTTCGAGATGCTTTTAAGAAAGCGTATAAGCTTTTTAAATTGGTAGTTTAAACACGTTTTTCCTCAATATTTTTTTCAACGCATTCGTTCTAGCGGCAGCTTGGCTGATTTTTCTATACTGAAACTAATCTAATATCCTGACAGGTTGTATGCGATGAGCAAGAAAAAGTTGACCGAAAAAGATCTTAAACAGGAAGCTTCTGAGTTGAGTCAATCGATCAAGCAACTTAGGCTATTGACTCTTTTTTTGTCCGTGCCTGTCACTGCGATTTCAGTCATTTACCTCTTGTTTTCTTAGTCTGATCAAATAGGGCAACAGCCTGTGGCAAAATCAGTCTGAAGCACTTTTACCCCGAAACTTGTCAGAGCTAATATTTGATTATGAGGAGTCAAAAAACAAGCGCCCATAGAAAATATAATCAAAGGTATTCACTATACCTTTGATGTGAAAAATCGGATTTATTGATTGTTCAATATGTGTCGAAGGCGTTCTCAGTTGGATTTATTTATTTGAGCTATAATCAGGTTTTAATAAATAATATGCAATATAATGGATATTTACATCAGCGAAGAAAGTATCCATGCCAATTGCAACAAAAATCTGTGATTTAATAAACAGTAAAGGAAAGCCTGATTGGTGGAGGTACACTCTAAACCAAGCATTGGTTTTAGGCGAGCTATCATATCAAGAACTTGAAACTGCTTACATACTTGCAAAGATGGAGTTTGGTTTAGAAGAGAAAAGTCCAGATTACGAAATATTAACTCAGCAAGCTAAAGCAACTGGATATCATGCAGAATCTGAAGAAAACAAACTTATTTCTGTTGGTAATGCTTTAAATATATCAACACTTGCTGAGGAGAAAAAAATCGAGTTTTCACCGAAAGGGTTAACTGTCATTTATGGTAACAACGGAGCTGGGAAGTCGAGTTATGCCAAGATATTGAAGAATGCCTGCTTAACAAGAGGGGAAGCTCCTGCTCTAAAACATAACGTCTTCGCTGCCAAAGTTGGAATACCATCGGCAGAAATTCAAATAGAGTCAAATGGTAAACCAGAACTGGTGACATGGAACAATCAATTGGAGCCAGACCCTCGTCTTAAGTCTATTAGAGTATTTGACTCACAATCATCAATCCATTATCTGTCTAAAACTGATACTTTGGACTTCAAACCAGCAGCTTTGAAGCTATTAGATGAGTTGCTCAAAGTGAGTAGCTTCATCGCTGATAAAACCAAAAAGGAAGAGACCTCTTGTCTACCTGTCCATGTTCTTCCACAAATGAATATAGACACAACACCAAGCAAACTAGTCATAAGCTCACAGTTAAAACCTGAGAACGTAGATTTATTGTGTGCTAGTCAAAAAGAACTGTCTGAATTACAAGAATTGAGAAAAGAAGTTATTGAACTGACTAATAATTCTCCTCAAACACTTAAAGACCGATATCAAAAAAGAAGACTTCGGGCTGTGCCGCTTCAAAAGTTCTTACAAAATCTAGTTGACACACTAAATCTAAAGTCGGTGGAACACTATAAGGCTGTATACAGAAAAAAAGAACAAACCAAGTTAGCTGCGGCTGAGTTAAGTTCTGTAACATTTTCTCAACTACCAGTATCGAATATAGGTTCCGAACAATGGCTTACAATGTGGAACTCGGCCAAACTATTCATTGAAAATGCAGAACAAAAGAAGAAATTTCCTCTACAGGAAGGTGACCACTGCCCAACATGCCTACAGGAAATTGATAATACAACTGCATCTCGGTTCGCTTCTTTCGATACTTACCTTCGCAGTGAGTTGCAAAAAGAAGCAGATGCTGCATTGAAAAATTGGAATACAGAACTTAAGAAAATTAAGGATTTAAGTTTTTCTACTATTCCATATGGCGCCATTCTCAATGAAATCAAAGAGAAGGATGCAGAATTAGGTACGCAGTTTGATACGCTGATTCTAACACTTAAAACTAGATCTGATAGCTTGTTACAAGATACCCCTGTATTTAAGCAAGAGGAAATAAATTCAGTAGCGCTTACACGGTTAAACTCCTACATAACTAAGTTGGAGGAAGCAGAAAAATCGGTACTGAATGACGAAGCAAAAGCTGCTGCAATTCAGGTTAAACAGCAGAGAATCTTTGAGATTGAAGACAAAGAGAAAATCTTAGCGGTCAAAGAGCAAATTAAAGCTGAAATTGCGAAAGCTAAGCAAAGAGACGCCTATAATAAGGTTAAGCGCTCCACTTCTACAACTGCTATCACGAGGTTAAATAACGAGATATGTAGCTCTGGTTCGATAGGACGGATGCAAGAGTTTTTCAATAGTGAGCTAGAAAAATTAGGTTTTAACCACTTCAAAATTAATGCTCTCACTAAAGGTGCTAAAGGGAACCAAAACTTCAGTATTCAGCTGTCAGCGAACAATACAAACATTATCGATATTGCAAGTGAAGGAGAACAAAAGTGTATATCCTTAGCGAGCTTCTTCGCGGAATTAGCTACCGATAGCAGAAAGTCTGCAATCATCTTTGATGATCCTGTAAATTCTCTTGATCACATATGGAGGCTGAGATTCGCGACAAGAATCGTTGAGGAAGCAAAATCAAGACAAGTAATCGTATTTACTCATGACTTACCTTTCATGAAAATGATTCAAGAGACTGCTGACGATGTAACTATTAGAGCTGTTACTAGAAATAAGAGTGTTACAGGCATTCCTCTCGATGCTCCACCTTGGGATGCTTTAAAAACACAAAGCAGAATAGGTTTTCTCAAAGATAGGTTAGTCAGAGCTAAAAAAGCAGCCAACGAGTCCATAGAAGACTATCAGCATCAAGCAGGCTTTATCTATGGGAAAATGCGAGAAACTTGGGAAAGGCTTGTCGAAGAATGGTTGATTCGTGGTGTTGTTGAGCGTTTCAATAGGGAAGTAAAAACCCAGAGTTGCAGATACCTAACTGATATTACTTATCTAGATGTTGAAACCATTAATACTGCGATGAGCAAGTGCAGTACGTATATGCACGGACATGATATGGCAGAGGAAGTTGCTGGTGCATTTCCAGATATTGATGAATTGGAAAAAGATGTAGCAGACCTTGATGAGTACTTTACTAACCTAAAAAAAAGAAGAAAATAAATGTTTGCACAGGAGACATAGCCCTTATGTCTCCTGTAATCATATGTCTTGTCTTGATCTGCTCCAGTATAATGGCATAGTTAATTTAGCCACCTAGTTAGAGGTAATATTTATACCTGTCGATTAACAAAGACAAAAGCTAAAGAAAACGTCAGTATTAGAGCTAACAACTGACGCTGCTCAAAACCGAAAAATAGTCCGACCAATCACCTATATTGTGAACTACCTAAATACCGGTTCAAAAGATGTCAATGGTTCTAACATCAATTTTACTCGTTTCTATAGCAAAGGTTTCTTTTGATCAATTTAACTATATTTTAGTTTAAGCTTTCAACTTACTTATACAGACAGCTACTAACTTCTATCTTTATTGGATAACTCATCCACTCCTACCAAACAATCTTCGGCGAAGACTTCCATAAAACACTTTACCTCTGGTAATTCTTCTTGGTAAGAAGCTAACATTTTAGTTAACCTTTCCTTAATTGGTACAAACTCACAATTATTAAATTTCAGTTCATCACAGGCTTTCAAATAAGCACTAATAATATCTGCTGCCTTTATTATTTTCTTGTATACCAAGTCAACATCATCTTGCACCAAAACACCTGAAAAAGCTTCTTGCAACTCAACAGGAAGTGATGCTAAGCATTCTTCCTCACACAATTTTTCAAGTTTTTTAAATTCTCTCGTAATCTCTGGGTTATGGTACTTAGTTACATGGTTGACATCTTGCAATTTACTTTCTGAAATTTCATGATAAATGGCCAAGGTCACTACTCTATCAGGATTGAGTTGACCACCAAACATTGTATTTTTAATAAGTACCAATAAATGAGCAATTACTGCAACCTGATGTGAATGTTCTGAAATATTCTCTTTCTTGAACGTATGTACCAGTGCCCATCTTTTTATCAAAGGCATACGAAAAATCCAAGCTAAAAATGTACTTTTATTCAAAACTATTCCTTTTCTTGTTCTCACAGATAATTAATTTCAATAATAATCCAGTATTTTTTATACCTAATAAAAAATCAGACTGCATTGTCGGAATATTATATGCTCCAACTATATAAATTTTTCCGGTTGCGTGTAACGGTATAAGAAAGCAATAAAAACCTTTTGTTAATAGAATAAGTCTAGACTTTTTCCTATGATAATAGCTATTTCGTAAAATCACCAAACAATTCAACAAACGTTCAGAAGAAGTGTTTCTCTCGAACTCATTAAATTTTTTATGATTTAATTTTGTAATTAATTTGCTATATCTACTATTTTACTGGTCGTAACATATTACGCAGTTTTAGTTGAAGCTCTGCATTTTGAAGTTCTAATTGTTCGATATGCTTATTTTTTTCCTCTAGAGTCCTTCTCAAAGCAGGAAATCGCTCGTTTTTTCTTATGTCTAGTAATGCCTTCATTAAATTTTTGTCCGCGTTTTCTTGCATCCATTTCACCTCTTCCTCAAGCTCACGGACTCGGGCCTGTAGGTCTAGTCGCGATTCTTTAGGCTTATTTTTACCTAATTTTTCACGCTGAAGCATCCATAAATCATAGAGACGGTTATTTTCCTCAACCATTAATTGATGGAGGTGTGGGTATCGTTTTGCTGTAAAGCTGCTTCGGTTCTTTTTACCCGTTATCCTAGCTAGATCAGGTCCTGTGATTTTAACTATTGAAGTGGTAAGTTTACCGTTGTTATCCGCTGCAATAAGCTTTTCTATCGTTCTTGACCGTTCTACGATTACATTAAAATATTCTTTCTGATTCTCACTATTCTGATCAACATAATCTGGATATTCTTCTACTTGAGATTCATTTAAGAAATTCTCAATATCAAACTCAGAATTCTTCACTTTCCCACCTCTTTATGATTGATATAGCATTATCAATCACTCGTTGGGACTCTCGTATTAACGGATGATTATCTGTAATGTGAGGAAATCGTTCTTTAAACCTTTTAATCGTAGATTGATGTGATATTGCTTGCCGCTTTATGCCTGCTAAATGATTCGATTTTTTTACTGCACTGTGGACACATCCTGAACAGTCATCGAATTTCGCCGAACCAATAATCGCGACATTTGAAACTTCATCATAACACTGCGCGTGTTCTGCCGTGCTGGCTTTGAGGATACACCATCCATACTCCATTCCTTGAATTTGAACAATCTGCTTTGCCTCTCGTTCAACCCAGCTTTCTATGTCTTCAATACTAAACACTTGCGTTTTTAAGGTTTTTTGAAACAATCGAATAGCTTTACCTTGAAATTCGTTTTCTATATCCTTACGGTCTTTATTTGACATATATTCGTGAGCTATATCGTAGAGAACTTCCTTCAAATAATTGGAAACAAGTTTATCTCTTACTTCAGGTTCTAACTTCGCAAAAGTGTATCTACTAGTCATAAAACTACCGAGACTATGGAGAAACTGCCTCCTTATTACTTCTTGCACATTACCGTCAAATCGTCTTATCAAAAATTCTGCCCACGCATGACGAAATTGATGTGCAGAGACTACTTGATAGTCCTCTGTAAGCTCTGGATATTTCACAACGAACTCTTCGTAACCCAATTCTAAGACTCTTGCCAGCGCTCTCCCGGCCATTGGCTTGTAATCTCCCCGCCCAGGATGAAAATTACCTAGTCTCCGCGAAAATACTGCAGCATCTTTTGAAACAGGGCCAAAGTCGGGGCCAACCATGCAACTTTCAAGTATCGATGCTGCCCTAGAAATCAAATTAGTAGAGTATCTTGGTGTTTTTTTACCATGATCTGTTTTGGAGATGGGTGTCGAATATCGTGTGATACCTTCGGTTTCTTCAGCCACATCGTTAAAGGTTAATAATCCAATTTCACTCCAAGAACGAGCCCCAGAAAGACATAACATGATAACAAGAACTGCACATCTAACATCTCTAGTCAGATATTTTTCGACGTCATTCATGTTGTCGAATGGCAGTTGACTCTCAGGAAAAAGAGAATTTAATTTTTTCTCAACTACTATATAATCTTCATACTCGTACTTCCATGATCTATCTGCCCAGTTTATTGCATTGTATGAACCCGTACCTGTGCCAGTTCCCGTTGGGTGTTTCTCCTTTAATATTTCAATCGCCTCAAGGTGCGAACAACATTCTTGATACCTAGCATTCAAGTATAAATCTTTTTTCACTTGCCTTTCTTTTAATTTCGTCTCTGGTAGCTTGTCTTTTATAATCGGTTGAATAGATAGGAAACCAGTTTGCTTGACTTTGTTAAAGGCTTTGAGATAGTGAAAAATCTTCTCTATTTGTAATCTATGGCTTTTAAAATGAGACGCTAGCCCTGTATCATCTGCATTTGTTGTCCATAAAAAAAGTTGGATCACGTAAGCAGTCTTGTTTGAATCTATTATTTCAATAGATTCTGCTAGCCATGGAGCGGCGATATGCCATGGAACCGTGCCCAAAGTTCCTCCTTTCATCCATTCATACTCGTCTACCTCAGCGGCTTCTAGCAAATCTTCCAAAAATGGGTGTAGGTTGTTTTTCTGCATATCCGGAATAAAATCGTGACTCGCGATCCCGTCAGATATTAAGCCTTCTTTAAATCCGCCAGCGATCGCATATAGAGTACTATTGTACAAGAGCATAGTGCTATATGATAAAACACTACCGCAAGCGGTTTTACGTGTTGGGTTTTTAAACAGGAATGTAAGAAGTTCATGAATATGCTGTTCTGTAAAGTCCACCATATTTGTATTAGGATAAAAATCGGAGCACCACTTAGCAATTCTTTTTGCTCTACTAATAAAATGTTCAACTCTGCTCCATTTCACATGAATAGCTCCACCATCTCCGATAAAGCCATTCCCCAAAATATGTAATATCCACTCCTTATAATTTGTACTCCATAATTCTACACAATTATCCAAAGAAACATTTTGTTTAAAATAAGTTTCATAATATGGGCAATAAAAAAGCCATTCATCTTCAGTAAATTTATTCTTCCATGTTTTTGGCTCTTCAACTAACCGAATTGTAGGGATCCTAACTACTGACATGCTAATGACTCCTCAAACCAAAGGTGGATAAAGTTCATTCGACAGCTTGGATGCTATTTTTTTAGCAGCTTCTACTACATTTTTAGGAAATTTTCTGATAACTAGGTGCAATCTGTAACTTTCTAATAGCGCATCCATAATTCTGCTCCGAGCTTCTGGTTGATTCTTAAGAAGATTGGGAATTTCACTCTTATAATATTCGATGTGTCTAAGTATCAATGCTGCATTTTCTTCTGTCGCAATATATATAATATCTTTCCCATGCTTTATCTCCCCATCTAAGCCAATATCTTCTTCCGGTACGTATGAATATATTTCTTCATTACTGAGTAGACCAAGCACCTCTTTTACTTCTTCCACTTTAAAAACCTTCGATGTCTCTTTCATTTTGATGAGTTTCTGAGCATCTATTTCCATCAGTTCAGCCACTCTCACTGGTGCTGAATCGATAAAATCAAGTTTCTCTTTATCTGGAAGTCTATCCAAATAAACTTCCTGTTTTGTCTTCGCACTATGCGATGTCAGTCTCGCAATATCAATCAATGAAGAATTGAGGGTATAACCTGAAGCATCTATCGAAGCGTCGTCATTAATTATTGTCTCTTCAATAGGCCTTTTGCGTTCAGCAACTATTCTAGTATTCCCGATAGCCTCAGTATTTAGATAAATTGGCCTAAGCGCTTCTCTATTATCAAGACTCTTTCTTTTACTATCGCGGGATAACAGAATTTCATTTATGGCCCAAGCAAAAGGAAGCACATACTCTTCTGCACTTTCTTGCAAGTCGTCATCAATTTTATGCCGTAGCAACGAGTCTTTATCCGCTATTAAGCGGAATAGAGTTTGCTCATTTCCCGAATACAGCGCACCTCCAAGAATATTTGAGCGGAAGGTTGGACAAAATTTGTTTCTAACATCAATCGGTTTGGAATTGCTTCCCGCTCGACCTCTTAAATAACTGCTAGGCAGTCTAGCTTGAGACTCACGGACGGAGGTAAAATACGCCATGTATGCTTTATAAATTAATGGATTAGTGTCGTTAGATGCGTATTCAATTGTGCTAAACCTACGTTGTCCTCTTTTCTTCGCATAATCCAGTGAAAATTTTGTTATTTGGCTAACGGGATTTGTGCTAACTACACAATCATCAAGGGTTAGTGTTTCTATCCCTGAATGCTGAATCTTCTCAGATGCAAGTAAGTTGCACATAGCGATAATACTAGTCGTTGTAGGATACAACAGGTCAAATGGGGTAAATCGCTTAAACTGAAGTGAGATTCGATTTCCTGCAACTTGGCCAAGTTTTTTATCTAAGAACTGCTGATCATATGATTTGGAATGAAAATGGCTTCTTTGGCTAAAATCTATTATCTGCTGTTTAGATAACGTCTTTTGTTGAAGAGAAGAAATTGACCTAAAGAAGCTTTCTTTAACATATATGTCTTCTACTTCTTTAACCTCGTTTGCTAATTCTTCCAGTAGCGGTAGAGCGCTCAGATGACTTTCATGTTGATACACTCGTTTAATTTCAGCGAAATGACTAAAATTGAACATCGTCATAATTTCTTGAACGGTATTTTTGGATTGCAGCTTCTTTAGTATTTTCTTAATTCCTGTACTTTTAAGAACCGTTTCTTTTTGTCTCAGATCCTCTAAAATCAACCAAGCGGAGACATAACGTATAGAGTTTAGGAACTGTTTATCATTAAATGGGCAATGTTGACCAAAAATCTGAGACATTGGAGGTCTCTTCTTTGGTGCTCTCTTTTGAATTGTAAAATTTTTAGTTAGTCTTTTTATTGTTGCTTTATCATATTGTGTAATTGATTGAGTTAGCCTCTCTTCAATGTTCTTATTCAGCACTGCTATTATTTTTAAGCTTCGGTCACGAGCACCCATACCGTTACCTCTAATAATAGTTCTTCGTTCTGAGCACCACTTTGCGAACTGATTTAACATGGAACTTGGTATATCACTAAATTTTAGTAACAAAATACCACTATCTACTAAGAAACCATAAAAATATTCGGCAGTAGTAATAATAGTAGAGACGGTATCAGGAGATAGTCCGCGAATATGTCGTGATTTTTCGAAATAATCCTGAATAAGTTTAATTAGCGTATTCTGTGAATCATTCGGAATATTAACCGTTAATTCTGCGCTTGGATGATTTACATTAACTGTCAAATTCGTTTCCTCCATTTAAGCTTTTGGGAAATTTCACTCTAGACAATTTCATAGTATCTAAAATATCAAACCGATTGTTCTTTACAGCCTCGTAGCAAATATATATCTCAGTCGTCTCCTCAGTTGCATGACCCATCCATTGTGTTACAGCCCAACGCGGATTATATTTTGAGTCTACGTCATTACAAAAAGTAACGGCATTAGTGGCATAGGTGTGTCTCAATGAATGAAATCTTTTATTCTTAAGAGAAGTACGGTCACCTTCGTTCACTCTATTTTGGCTAAGATAGTTTTTTACTGAATTACTGAATACATCAGAACCATACTGCTCATCCACTAAGCGGTTACCATTTCCATCTTCAAAAATGTGATTTTTGCATTTATTACTAAGATGCCCATATACAAATTCGTAAAGGGAGGAGACTAATTCAGGATGCAATGGAAGCCTTCTAATTTTTGAACCTTTTCCCTTGATAGATATATGATTATCTCCAGATATTTTGGAATTCTTAGGAAGAATCGTCTTTAATCTGTTTATGGAAAAGTTATCCTTTAAGACAAGTTCATGCGTCCTTAAACCCGCGTAGTATCCTAGCTTTAATGCAAGTTCATCTCTAGCTCTTTTAAAAGAAGACTTTGCGGATATATTTGGGAGCAAAATTTCTTCGAAAACTTCTTTCTCGATATACTGCCGTCCAATTCTAGACATTGACTCATCGATTAACGTGAATTTATCGGGTAGCTTGTTGCGTGGAGACCATCTTATTTTGTAATGCATGTAGCCATGTTCATAAGCGAACTTAAAAAACTTATTGAGCGTGGCGGCATGGCGAATTACGCTTTGGGGCGAGAGATCTTTCCGCTGAAATAGGTTACCTATCAAATGTGCATCAAGGTCTGATTCCGAGGCTTCTCTATAATCAGAAGGGAAAGTGCTATCTATGTTTTTTATTGAATGAAGTTGCGAAAAAAACGCTATTAGATCTGAGGCACAACTTCTCTGAGTGGTCCTTTGTGGAACACCTGAGATTGCCATATCTAGAAGAAAATCACATGCCACCGCTACATACTGCTCATCATCATCAATAATTACATAGGAGTTTATGTAATAACCAGAGTACGGAATATTTTTGATTTCTCTTTTATACAATTTTAATTTATCAATGTTATGACTTTGTTTACATTGTAGTAGCAATGCATTAAATGTAAACAAACATGTTACAACTGTCATACCGTGATAAACGAAGCTGCAAGATATGAATTCAAAAACTAAATATCATAGCCCGGAATTTACCGCAGCGTTCAAAAAGCTAGAAGATATTGCGGAACAAGAATGTTTAGATACATTACCAGCCGATTTAAGAGACGAGTTTTCCGATTTAGTTATCCAAAAAAATGTCGATAATGAATACAAAAAAATCGTAAAAGCCGCTGATATTTTATCCGCGTACATCAAAACACTCAACGAATTGAGGTTCAACAATGATGAATTTCAACACGTAAAGGAAGGGCTTGATCCGCGTATTGAACAACTGGTTGAAACCATGCCAGAGGTAAAAGACTTTATGGATATCTTTTGTGATAGCTGTACGACCACTTTTGATAAAATATCTGGCTGATTAACCTGACGTCTAAATCAAGACGTCATTTATGCTAATGCCCATTAAATTGAGCTATTTAAGCGCATTGTTTGGCTAAAAACAGTTGCTCTTGTTCAAGCAAAAATGGCTGAGTGAAGCTTTCAATCCATTGATCAAGCTCCCAGCCATCAACACGCGGTTGGACGATAGCCAACTGAGAAAGCTGGTCTTGCTTTATCGTCGCCAATCGATGCTGTGATCCGGTCTCAACTGTGAGTAATTTTTCACTGTTGCCTATAAATTTTTGTTTCAATATCTGGGTAAGTTGATAAACCGATAACGCGGATTCAATTCTATATAAATAGCCACCAGCCACTTTCTGCCTTGACCAATAATCGCACTCATTGAAGTCCAATGGTTGTTTAGTAAGAAAAATGGCACAACTTTGATAGTGGCAAGCCGCAAGAGTAACGGGAGTGTGTTTAAACTCAGGTTGACCGGAAAAAGCATCGGTATGAGGGGCAATAAGATCACAAGGTTTACTGTTTTTTGCCGTTAGGTTATTCCAATGAATGGCGACAAACACTTGGTCACTTGAAACCTCATCACTAATTTCAACTCTGGCTTGGCACTCTCCTTGTGCGTTCATCACTTTGGCTATTTGTCCTTGCTCAATGGTAAAACGCTTGGCAATTGTTGGATGAATGAGCATAAACGGCTCCGGTTTATGTTCTGCCAACCGAGCTGACAACCCTGTACGAGTCATGGTATGCCAATGATCCCGACTACGGCCAGTATTGAGTAACAACGGGTATGTTTCACTGGTGTCACTTTTCGGTAAATGATGTTCAACCGCAACAAAGTTGGCGCGCTTGTTCGCGGTAAAGAATTGACCATCGGTAAACATACGTTGGTCAACAATGTCATTTTGTAATGAAGTAACTGGCCACTGTTGTGGCGACAATTGGCTATAGCCTTTATCATCTAATTGGGTTAATCCAATCAAGTTAAGATCTCGTTCACCGTTATGGTTATCTTGAGTTGTTAACTGAGCGTATTCTCGGAAAATTTCACCTTCGTGTCGATAATCAAACGCCTGTGCAAAACCCATTTTTTTAGCTACTTGGCTTATAATCCACCAGTCAGGTTTAGCTAACCCAGGACTCGGCATTAATCGACGCTGACGAGAAATACGTCGTTCAGAGTTGGTTACTGTACCCGATTTCTCGCTCCAACCTTGCGCAGGAAGAACCATATCGGCAAAGCGCGTTGTTTCAGTATCGGCAATACAATCAGACACCACAACAAAGGGACAGTCCCGCAATGCGGATTTAATTTTTTCACTATCCGGTAAACTGACAACTGGGTTAGTCGCCATGATCCAAATAGCTTTTATTTTTCCGTCTTTAAGCGCATCAAACATATCAATTGCTTTAAGGCCGGGTTTAGTTGACAAGTTATCAGATTGCCAAAAACGTTTAATCGATTCTATATGGTTGGGATTATCAAACTCCATGTGCGCCGCCAATGTGTTGGCTAATGCACCGACCTCACGTCCACCCATCGCATTAGGTTGCCCTGTCACTGAAAATGGACCACTACCAACTTTTCCTATTTTGCCTGTTGCAAGGTGACAATTTACAATTGCATTAACTTTATCGGAGCCTGAGGTCGATTGGTTTACACCTTGAGAATAAATGGTCAGCACTTTTTCGCTATTGGCAAAACCTTGATAAAAAGAGGTTAACTGCTGTGAGGTTAAACCCGTGGTTGCTTCAATATTTGTTTCAGATTGAGCCGATATCATCGCTTGCTCAAACCCATTGGTATGCTCATTTATAAACGCTTTATCGACACAATCTTCTGTCACTAAATAGTTAAGTAGGCCATTAAATAGTGCCACGTCTGCTCCAGATTTAATCGCTAAATGCTCATCCGCAATAGAACAGGTATCTGTCTGGCGTGGATCAATAACCACAATTTGTAACTTACTGTTTTTTTGTTGGGCCAGACGCAAGCGTTGGAAAAGTACAGGATGGCACCACGCTAGATTGGAGCCAACGAGAATCACCAAATCCGCTTCATCAAGATCTTGATAACAAACCGGAACCGTATCGGCACCAAAAGCTCGCTTATGTCCAACAACAGAAGACGCCATACAAAGCCGTGAATTACTGTCTATATTACTACTACCTATAAATCCTTTAATCAGTTTATTGGCAACATAGTAATCTTCTGTCAACAGTTGACCGGATACATAAAATGCAACTGAATCAGGTCCATAACGCTCTATAGTTTCAGAAAACTTACTGGCGACTATCGAGGTCGCTTCATCCCAATCGATATTCCTATCAGGTGGCGTCATGTATTCCACGCAGGTATTGCTGTTTTTTTCAAAGGTCTTATCAATTGGAGCAAGCAATCTGCCATCATGAATAACGGTATCACCAAGAGCAATACCTTTAGTGCATAACTTTCCATAGTTAGATGGATGGCTTTTATCGCCACGAATTTCTAATTCACCACACGATTTAGCCCTAGCTTCAACGCCGCAACCAACGCCACAATAGGCACAAGTCGTTTTAATCCATCCATCATTAACAATAGTCACAAAAGCACCCTCAACCACAAAGAACAGTCATATTATTAGGTTATGTAGCAACATATGAACCAACTATCCAAATATAACAAACGACAAATTTAAACACTTAAAATACAATAACTTAAAATACAATATACCCCTAAAGTGGTAGACATAATTGCCACATTAATACCAACTTTAACCACTGTTTTGCACCTTAAACAACACAAATGCACCATAAAGATTCATTTATAAACAAAAACACTTAATCTCATACATTTTCATCCCGTTCCTCTCTCGGCCAAAAATACAAATAACTGTTTGTTATTTAACAAATAAAAATAATTCTTAACAAAAAATGTACATTTAGGCACTCATATTGCAGTGAGCTAGATACAAGATTCTCTATACCAGATGAATTTAGTGAGGGAGTAAGGTTATGGATAGGCATTGCAACAAGGTCGGTATAGTTACCTTAGTAGGAGCGGGTCCCGGTGACCCTGACTTATTAACAGTAAAAGCAGCCAAAGCAATTGAACAAGCAGAGTTGATAATATTCGACAATTTGGTTAGCCAAGAAATCCGAGCCACCTTCCCTGCCCATGCTGACACCCTTTATGTAGGAAAAGCTAAAGGCCACCATAGTGCGACACAAGATGATATCAACCAACAGTTAGTAGATTACGCACTGCAAGGTAAAAACGTTTGTCGAATTAAAGGTGGTGATTCATTTGTATTCGGTCGTGGCGGTGAAGAGATGCTGTTGCTAGCGAAAAAAGGCATCCATGTTGATGTTATTCCAGGCATAACCGCCGCATCCGGTTGCACGACCTACGCTCAAATCCCATTAACTCATCGCGGGTTAGCTCAAGGTTGCACTTTTATCACTGCTCACGCAGATAAAAAACTCGATTTAAATTGGTCTGCTTTAGCCAACCTTAACCAAACCTTGGTTATCTACATGGGGTTAAGTAAGTGCCAAATGATAAGTGACAAGCTCATTCAAGGAGGAATGGTAAGCAACACTCCAGTGGCATTTATTGAAAATGGCTCGACACCTCAACAACGGATTTTTATAGGTGAATTAAACGAACTAGAACAAATTAAACAACTCAACCAAATCCAGTCACCCGCGTTGATTGTGGTTGGGAAGGTAGTGTCGGTAGCAAAACAGATGCAATGGTTAACACAGTTAGCGGATCGCTCTAGTAATGCCAACAATAGCAGCAATAACAAACAGGGTTTGAAACTGTCGGCGTAAAAACCGTGGTGACTACTGAACAAATTTTAAGCAAGGATCTATTATGAGTAAGCAAAAAATTATCGTTGTCGGCAATGGAATGGTTGGCCACAAATTTATCGATAACCTCATTCAATCGGAACACAAAGACATTGAGATTATTACTTTTTCAGAAGAGTCTCGTCTTGCCTATGATCGTGTTCAACTCACTTCTTATTTCACCGGCAAAACTGCTGACGATTTGGCAATGGCCGATCAAGCTTACTACACTCAAAATGGCATCAAATACATCTTGAATGAGAAAGTAACTCAACTCAATACCGCTGAAAAGCAAGTCGTTACTGCCAGTGGACGAATAGAGACTTACGATAAACTTATCCTTGCTACTGGCTCCTACCCTTTTGTTCCACCTATTCCTGGCAATGATCAAGAGCACTGTTTTGTCTATCGTACTATCGATGATTTAGATGCCATAGAGCAATCTAGCCTGCAAAGTAAAAGTGGCGTAGTGATTGGTGGCGGTCTACTTGGACTAGAAGCCGCTAATGCGATTAAGAATCTCGGTTTAGAAACTCATGTTGTTGAATTTGCTCCTAGATTAATGGCAGTTCAACTCGATGATGGCGGCGGCGCACTGCTTCGCCGAAAAATAGAAGACATGGGTGTCACGGTACATACCGAAAAAGCGACAACCGAAATTGTTGCAGGTGAAACCGCGCGCTATCGGATGAATTTTGCAGACGGAACACACGTTGAAACCGATATGATCGTATTTTCTGCCGGTATCCGTCCTCAAGATGAATTAGCAAGAGAATCGGATATCGAACTAGGTGAACGCGGTGGCATTCAGATCAATAATTACTGCCAAACCAATCTAGAGGATGTGTATGCCATTGGCGAATGTGCACTATGGCAAAATCAAATTTTCGGTTTAGTCGCACCTGGATATCAAATGGCTAAGATCGCTGCGAAACATATCTTAGCTGATGATGACAAGCCGGCTGAATTTCTTGGTGCAGATATGAGTACAAAACTCAAATTACTCGGCGTAGATGTGGCCAGTATTGGGGAGGTTCATGGTAGAACTCAAGGCGCACAATCTTTTACTTACAATGACGAAATCGACCAAGTATATAAACGTTTAATTATCTCTGAAGATGGCACTAAAATCGTTGGTGCAGTATTGGTCGGTGATGCCGATGCCTATGGCACTTTATTACAAATGAAGCAAAACGATATGCCTTTGCCATCTAATCCATCGGTGCTAATTTTACCAACGGTTGCCGATGACGAATCTTCAGCCATGGGAGTGGATGCCCTGCCTGATAGTGCCGTTATTTGCTCGTGTTTCGATGTTACCAAAGGCGACATCAAACAAGCGGTAGCGTCTGGTTGTACTTCGATGGCACAAATAAAAGAAACCACTAATGCTTCTACCGGGTGTGGTGGCTGTGCTGCACTGACTAAACAAGTTCTAGACAGTGAATTGTTGCAGTTAGGGGTAGAAGTGAATAGCGACATATGTGAGCACTTTGCTTACTCACGTCAAGAGCTAAGCGATATCATCCGAGTCAATAAAATACAAACTTTTGACCAATTACTCTCACAATATGGCAGCGGATTAGGCTGTGCTACTTGTAAACCTGCTGTAGGCTCAATACTGGCTTCTTTCTGGAATGATTATGTTTTGCAAGATGAGCATATGGAATTACAAGACACCAATGATATCTTTTTAGGTAACATGCAAAAAGATGGAACTTACTCTGTGGTTCCACGGATCGCCGGAGGCGAGATAACCCCAGATAAGCTGATTGTAATTGGAGAAGTCGCTAAAGAATTTGACCTATACACCAAAGTAACAGGAGGCCAGCGTATAGATTTATTTGGTGCACAGCTTAATGACTTGCCAACTATCTGGGGCAAACTAATTGATGCTGGTTTTGAAACCGGACACGCTTATGGTAAATCACTACGAACCGTAAAATCATGTGTCGGCAGTACGTGGTGCCGCTATGGTGTGAAAGACAGTGTTGGGTTCGCTATTGACTTAGAAAATCGCTACAAAGGGGTTCGAACCCCACATAAAATCAAGTTTGGTGTTTCCGGTTGCACTCGTGAATGCGCCGAAGCGCAATCAAAGGATTTTGGTGTCATTGCCACCGAAAACGGCTGGAATCTTTATGTTTGTGGGAATGGTGGCATGCGTCCACGCCATGCAGATTTATTCGCGACTGATCTTGATGATAAAACGCTTATTCAATATGTCGATCGAATCATGATGTTTTATATCCGCACAGCAGATCGCCTACAACGAACATCCGTCTGGCTAGAAAACTTAGAAGGTGGTCTCGACTACTTAAAACAAGTTGTCATTGAAGACAAACTCGCCGTATGTGCAGAGCTTGAAAAAGATATGAATGACAATATAGAAAAATACCAATGCGAATGGAAAACCACCTTATCGTCACCAGAAAAACTCAAGCGATTTAGTCATTTTATTAATAGTGATGAACGAGACGACAACCTTGAATTTGTTTCACTTCGTGAACAGCGATTCCCTAAACCAAGCGTTGAACAACGCATAGCAGTACTCGAAATTGAATAGCCACAACTGAACTAACGATACTCGAATAATTAACAATATAAAGGATTAGATTATGAGTAACTGGACAACAATTTGTAAACAACAAGATTTAGCGCCAAACGTAGGCTGTTGTGCGTTAGTCAATCAAGAGCATGTGGCTATTTTTAATTGCAAACGCACTCAAGCAATATACGCTATATCCAATTATGACCCGATAGGAAAAGCTTCAATTCTATCTCGAGGCATCATTGGTTCAATTGAGGGTGAACCCTACGTGGCGTCACCACTTTATAAACAACATTTTAATCTGCAAACGGGGCAATGTTTAGAACAGCCAGAATATCAGCTAAAAACTTATGCGGTAAGAGTGGTAGACAATCAAATACAGATTCAAGCACCCGATAGCATTCCAACTTAGCCTTACTACGACCTATTCCCGTATCAGTTGTAAACCAAGAGTCAAAAAAAAAGCAAAGCGTCAATCATCATTCATCGCCCCCCGATAACCGATGATCCGCTTTGCCAATTTGTATCTACATGCAATTACCTTATATTGTTGTTTAAATAGTTAAGGCGACGACATGATGCTGTATTTCTCACAAGGTTTCTTAGATGTCTTTCATGTTTTTGCACACTTAGCATACTTTACTCACTCATAAATTTTTCTTTAACCACTCAAAAAATCAGCTTTCAGCATACATACCTTGCTTATCTCAGTTTATTTTTTACTGACCGTTAAGTTTCAACGCCATGAACGTTACGCTGTTATAATCGCCATTTTGTTTGTCGACAGCAAAATCCCCTGTTCCTGCGCAACCCGTTCCCCAGATTGCGTGTTTATCACTGACACTACATTGTCCGTAAGCACCCGCTTTATAATAAAAATCATCTTGAGCGTAACCTTGGGCATTGTCTTTACCATCAATACCTTTACTCAAATCTATATCATAAGTGACCGTTTTATGGCGAGCTGTTTCAAAAGTTAAGTGCATGATAGTACCTTTCACTTCAACCTTATAACTGAACTCTTCACCTAAAGCGATTCCTGCTTCACCCGGTGCTTGTTGGTTTTCCCACGTATTACCCCATACTGGATAAGCGATATCCATACGATTAGAATCATTTTTCTCTAGATTACGCTCGTAATTCCAGAACACCGAGCCATATTCATGATCAGGAAATTTTTTGAAGAAAATTTTCAAAGGTTCATTACCATGACCAAAACCAGTTTTTGCTTTAATTAATTCATCGTGCTTTTTGGCATGAATTTGACCAACGACAACAGAGTGTGCAGGCGGCCTTTCTGGGAATTTTGCATGTTCAGAAACATGATTAACTTTCAAGGTCGCTTCTAAAGTGCCACCAACCGCACTGTAACTGTCTGCATCTACATGACTCGAAAGCGCCCACTGGTTGAGCTTATCTGAAGTATCTATATGAAATTTCGCACCGCGAGGCATTTGACGCAGTTCTGAACGCGCATTCTTTGAGTTCTTAGTGGTAATAGCTTGGTTCTGCACTTCAAAAACTAGATGACCGTTTTTGTCTAAGAAGAAAAAATCTGAGTGGGAATAACTCATCATCGCCACCCCTTCTATTTCATCAACTCTCCCATCTTGGTTGATATCGGATGGAATAGTAATTTTCCAATTACGCATATCAAATTTGTCCGCAGGTACCGGATAAGGAACCCCATTATTCTCTACATCCGCCAATGTTAGTGTCGGAAGCGTTAATAAAATTGACCCAGCGGCAACAAGTATTTTGTTCATTTCTCATCCTCGTATCATAATTGTCATATAATAGTAATTAAAGGGAAAACAAAGAAAAACTGATGTGACAGATAATGCTTGTTTGATCACACAGTAAAAATAAGAATTCAGACCAAGATCAAATAATTAATTATCATACATAATAACGAGTCGATTCATTTAGCAACGCGGGTAGATAAACTACAAGGTTAAAATAAAATACCTGCCTTTATTTCGACAGGTACTTTACAATAACTTAACGTCTTAACTTTCGATGTTCTCACCGCTTATGGCGACGTTGCAAGCGTCGGACTTAAGTCGCTAACCATTAATCAACGTATTGACTATGGGATGTCTTAATTTTATAAAACGTTGCTTGCACGTAATCATCTGGATCACCAGTGATGTTTTGATTATATACACCTGCTTTAAAGTACATATATTTTCCACCTACATCATAACCACTTTCACTCATATCAATAACTTGTACTGCATCAGGCTTACCTTCTCTAGTCACCGTAACCGTCATCGTATTTGCTACAACTTCAATTCGATACGAAAATACTTCTCCTAAAGCGACTCCATCAGTGTCGATTTCTCCTGTCATACCTCCAACTAACTCATAATAATTATCCGTTCCCTTTGAGGTATTTTCGTGAGCAAAATAAACGGTCCCTGTATCTCGATTTGGTAGCTTGCGGTAATAAAGACGTATTGGTTCGTCATCTTGATCATGAATTTGACCAATAATGAAACGACCAACTTGCCCTAGTTCACCTGTTGTAGTGGTATGGTCAATTTTCAATGTCGCTTCTAAAACTCCATCAATAGCACCAGCCGATTTTTGATCTTCAATTGGAGCAGAACTAAATACCCAGTTGTTTTTATTCACCCCTTTTGTTGAGATTGATTTATCACCGGCACGGAGCATTTCACGCATTTCTGTGCGAGCATATTTGGTATTTTTAGAAGTACGAACCCCTTTAATATAAGTTTTGAACACTAAACCGCCGTCATCAGCAGTATAAAAAACTTCAGGGTGTTCATAACCGTTAGCTAAATTCCACTCTTGTACATTATCTGGTTTACCATTTTTGTCATGATCAAACGGTTGAGATAAATACCATGTGGTTAAATCAAAATTTTCGCTTGGTTTATTACCGGCAAGAGGAATGGCAGGAATAACGGGCTTTTTCAATGGCACATCCCAATCGCAACTAGAGTCACAAGGCAGTGCGACTTTTACCCCAAAGTTACCTGAACGCAACGCTTCTATCTGTTGTTGTTTAGACTTGTCACCGACTTTAGTCGCTTTATTGGTTGCCGCTAGTTCTGCCTTAATCACTTCATCGGTAATAATATGCTGACTAGGACAACTATTAATTTCGCAGTTTAGAGCGGCAAACTCAGTAACACTAGACCAAGCATTCTTGGTATTTCCTTGACCAACGTAACGAACATAACGAGCATCAACTGAATCAAATGAGAAGCGTTCATAACCGTTCACACCACCCGAACTACTTGCTCCTGCAATAACCGTTTGCCATTGCGCTCCATCCTTGCTCACTTGGATGTCGAAATGAGATTGACGTTCATTGCCTTTATGAAAGGCTAAACGAACCGCATCAAATTGATGCACATTACCATAATCATACATAGCCCATTCATTAAGGCCATTTGCAGACCAACGTGTTTTGATATTGTGATCAAATAATCGTTCTGGGCCATTGCCATCATGCGAACTAGACGCAATATTGACAGGTACAAGAATTTCCTCTCGAGGTAGTTCTTGGTTAGAACAGTAATCCGTTTGACAATTAACACCAATGAACTCTGTTACGCTATTCCAATCACTTTCACTATTTCCTAACCCTACGTACCTAATGTAACGTGCCGACACTTCGGTAAAATCAAAGCGCTCAAGACTTGAAACCTTACCAGTACTCTGAACATCAGTGAGTACTTTAGTCCAATTTTTCGCATCTTTACTGACTTCGATACTAAATTTAGTTCGGCGTTGATCACCTTTATGAAAAGCAAGTTTCACTGCATTGAAAGTGATATCTTGACCATAATCAAACACCATGGTCTCACCCTGGCCATTGGCAGACCAACGCGTTTTAAGATCACCATCAAGCACTTGTGTCGCTCGGTTTCCGTCATGGCTTGAACTTATAACCTGGATTGGCCTAGGAGTATTAATAACCTGGCTATCTCCATTTGTTACACAGCCTGATAGAACAAATAGTACTGAGCTAGTTAATAAGACTTTTTGTTTCATTTTAGTTTCCTTTTTATTTTACGAGATCAGCTTCAATAACAAGGAGCAAGATTGGAAAAATTGTCCAATCAGTCACTCCTGGGCTAAAAACATATATTGATCAACAAATAGTTTATAATCTTGTATTACAAATTATATAAAAATATAACATTAACGAGACAGCGATCCATTTTTAATTTAATTTAAAAATAATTAACACTCCGTTGAGTACATATATAATTAAATTCAATACTTCTAAGACTAATTATTTTAAATTTAAATAAAAAGAAACAAATATCACATATTAATATTAAAAAACAAAACAATAAACACAGCCTATATAAATAAATTAATACTTACAAATCAATAGTATACACATAAAATAAACCGAAAAATTATAATAAAAAAAGAAAGGAACAAAAAGAAGTAAGCACTAAACTAATCCAAGTTTAAAACCAAAACCATAGTTGTGAAGTTAATACAAAATACAATATAAAAACACTTAACATCCGGAATAAAGATCAACATATTAATATTTCTGCATTGATACAAAAAAACAGGTGAACAAATATATAATAATACAAAACGTACATCATAGAGATAGAAGGCTATATTTATGAATAATATTAAAGTTACAACAATATTTACTCTATCAATTGGATTATTGCTTGGTTGTAATACAGACTTGAGAGATAAAGTCATAGAGGTCAACAAATCACCGTTAATAGGCGGATACTGGGAGATTATTCAAGAAGGAGAAACAAACACACCGACAGCAAGCAATGATCTACCGAACATTTACGTGTTTGACGGCACAAACCAAAAATACTACAGCGATGATAATGAGCCAGGTATTTACACCATTTACCCAACAAGCTTCATTGAAGATATTGATGAAGGTAAAATTACATTTAAATACTACCTCAATAGCTTAGATGAGACCGAATTAACAGGAAGTTATCTTGTCTCTTCAGAAGGGCTAACGATATCAGACACTAACTTGGGCACATTATTAGGTAAAGACTATTCTACAAATGATTTAATTGTAAGTGCTATCACTATCGCCAATAACCAAGCGGGTAGCAATAACATGCTCCACATACTTGATACTAATCATAATGGTGCAAAAGAAGATACTGGTGAACTACGTATTAAACTGGCAGATTCAACCAGCGTGGCAGCAATTACTTCCGGTAAATTAACCGTAGATCTTATCTACCAAGAAGATTCTGACAGCAAAGAAGACGCAGATGGAACCAGTGATAATGCGTATATTTCGTTATACGCATCTGATACTTCAAATTCGTTTCTTCACGGTGAAGTGGCATTTGAAAAAGGCAAAATCAAATTCCGTGATGCGAGTAAAACGCTAACAGATACTGGTGGCACGTTTGAACTAGGTGAAACACTGAATGTTGAAGTAAGTTGGCTACCCGATTCATTTTCGTTCACTGTTAACGGTATTGAATATATTAATGGTGGTGCGGTGACCGATGGAAGCGCTGTTACGACTATTGCAGTAAGACTTGGTGCAAACAGCGATACCACTAATTTTGAAATATTGGGTGATAACTTAATGGTATTTTCTTCTGATACAGGTAGTGAAGAACGTATTTTTGAAGAAAATTTTGATGGTCATGTAACGGGCTTTGATCTTGCCACTTTTTACGATAAAAACTCAAGTGAAGCGACTGTTGTTAATTACAGCAACACGGAAGGACCGACGGATTCAGTTGATCCCTGTGATACTGAAAGTAACATAGTAATCACAGATAATTTTGAATCTTATACTGTTGGCCAATTAATTAGTTCGGAAAACAGCACTTGGACGACTCAAAATATATTCGATGACGTAAGTGATGCATCCGGTACAACATCAGCAGAAGTCAGTGATGTTCAAGCATCAGGCTGCGGTAACCAATCTTTATATCTAACAGACCACCATACAAGCGCAAAACCTTATGCAATGCGTGAATTTTCTTCACCGGCAACCTCTGGGTCGGTCTCTATAGATGCCTACTTCCCTTCGACTAACAACAAATCAACCTATATCAATATCGGCGAAGGTAAAAACAACTCTCAGCGTTACTTCGAACTTAACCAATCAGGTAACAAATTAAAATACGAAGCTGGTAGCGATGATGTGACCATTGCAGACATAGTAACCGATCAATGGTACGCAATAACTATATCGTGGACTGAAAACGGGTTAGTAACAGTGTTATTAGATGACAAAGTCGTTGCTGACAATATTGAACAGTCATCTACTGGCCTAGATCCAACAATCATACCGTCACAAATTACTTTAATTACCGGTGATAACAGCGGTAATGCCAATGAAGCGTATTTTGACAACCTACATTCAGACTTATTCTAGCGTCACTTAATACAAAATTATCAAATCAGACTGGTAAGTGCAGTTTATATCATAAGTAACTAAAGAAATTTAGCAACTCACCAGTCTAAATCAGCAACTCATACTACAAGTGAGAAAATATAATGAAAATAGCCACTACTGTTACCGCTCTAGTAGCCTCATTTCTATCAATTAGCGTCGTATCAGCAGCTACGCTTGACTACCGAGCCGAGTATAAACATGACGACGAAACTTTTGCACACCGTATAAAAATAGGTGGTGGAACCAAGCTATCAGATAATGTGAAATTGAACTTTGGTGTGGAACAAAAATTTCATAGCCAGGATACCAGTGATTTCTGGGACCAAGTGGTTGCAGGAGATTCCGAGTTTTCTTGGGATATTCGTTACCAAATTGACGAGCACTGGTACATTCAACCAGGTATGCCTATTACTTTTGGCGACGATGATGAAAAAACCACATATAAACCTCAGTTGAGAGTGGGTTATAAATCTTCGTTTGGTCTAACCACCGCGTTACGTTATCGTCACGAGTTCCAAGTTTATTCTGACGAACCTGGTAATAAAACACTAACGGATGGAACCTCGGTTAGTATTGCTGGCAAAACGGTCGAGCAAGGAAAATGGACATTAACTGGCTCATATAAATTTGCAGATGAAGCATTGAAACCAATTAAATTGGGTTATGAAATTAACTACAATACTAACTATGATGAAGTTAGATTAGCCGATGGAAAGGATTCTGAGTGGGACGCTGGTATCATCGTAGGTTATCAAGCTGGCGATTTTCGTCCCTATTTTGAAGTTTGGACTGTAGATTTTGGTTCATCAGCCGAAGGTGACCGCCAACTAAAAACTCGTATGGGTGTCAAATACAGTTTCTAATAGAAAATATTATTCTCAATTATAAAGGCTCTCCACAAAAGAGCCTTTTTTACCAAGAAAACTTTAACTTTCATCTGTTGAAATAGTTACACCGAGCGCTAGACTGGATCTTTTTTTCAGCGCATTATTAAATGCTTCTGGGAAGTGATATGTGGAGTCGCTATGGATGAGAAACAACATCAGCTTTGGCAACAAAGAATAAATAATGAGCACAAATTAAGACGGAAAGATCACCGTGACCCATTTCAACGGGACAGAGCTAGAATACTTCATTCAGCTGCTTTTCGACGTCTACAGGCAAAAACTCAAGTCCATGGTACTGGTAGTAACGACTTTCACCGTACTAGGCTGACGCATTCATTAGAAGCCGCACAAATTGGATCTGGAATATTAGCACAAATAGAAAATAAGCAGCCAGAACTTAACCCTTTGTTACCTTCAGCAAGTTTAATCGAGTCCCTTTGTTTAGCACATGATATCGGTCATCCACCGTTTGGTCATGGCGGCGAAGTGGCATTAAATTATGCCATGCGAGATCATGGCGGTTTTGAGGGCAATGCACAAACATTTCGTATTATAAGTCAATTGGAACCCTACACTAAAAAACATGGAATGAACTTATCTCGTCGAACTCTACTTGGATTAATTAAATACCCAGCGTTACTGAGCAGTGTCCGATGTAAACACCTCCCCGATCCGGTCTCTCATCAAAGAAGATTAAAAGCAAAAAATTGGGTGCCAGCTAAGGGCATATATGATTGCGATAAAGTTGACTTCGATTGGGTGTTAGCGCCTCTTTCAGAAGCCGATAAAACTCTTTTCATGTCGATTAATGACCACCTTACTGATCCAAAAAGACATAATAAAACCCGTTATAAGTCGCTAGATTGCTCCATTATGGAAATAGCAGATGATATTGCCTATGGTGTCCACGACCTAGAAGATGCCATTGTTTTAGGCAAAGTGACTCGTCAACAATGGCAAGACTTTGCAGCTGATGAACTGGCCAACTGTGGTGATCCTTGGTTTGAAGAAAATATACAAGATATTAGCGAGATGCTTTTTTCTGGTGAGCATTATCTACGTAAGGATGCCATCGGCGCGATTGTTAATACCCTTCTCACAAGCGCACATATACAATCGCAACCTAACGTCACATTTGAAAATGAGTTGTTGCAATATAATGCGTTCCTAGAACTTAATCTGGCTAAAGCGTTGGACGTATTCAAACGATTCGTTAGTAAATATGTGATTCAAATACCTGAAGTTCAAATCATCGAATACAAAGGGCAGCAGATCATTATGGACTTGTTCGAAGCACTAAGTGCGGATCCAGAAAGACTATTACCTGAAGCGACGAAAAGAAAGTGGTTACTTTCACAAAAGGTCATTACTCAGCAAGAGCATGGTCAAACAGAAGATGAAGCGGGTATGAGAATCATTTCTGACTACATTGCCGCCATGACGGATGGTTACGCTCAAAAATTACACCAACAACTGTTTTCATCGGCTAACTAATAGATGATCATTATTAACGACAAAGTTGCCCATAAATTTAGCGTTTATCTGCGCTGACGTGATATCGGGTTTAGTACTTATCATCCGTATAGTTTTGTTGGTAAATGCCTTCTGGTAATTGCTGGATATAAAATGCAATCATGGCATTAAAAGAGGCTAATAAGGGCTCAAAATTCTTTTCTGGTTGAATGATTTTTAGTACTTGGTAACCCGCTTCGGCAGTAGAAAGATTATTTTTCTTTGGTGATTTTCTAATCTTATAATTACCGCTGATATCTAGTGGCAGACATAAGCAAGGTAAAGCTTGTAGATTTAAAGAAAGTTGGTACATTTTATACGCTTTTTTCCACGTGCCATCTAACAAAATAACTCTAATCGTGTGGTTACTTTCTTTGCCTTGTAATAGTTTCGGTTGAACGATCTGAGCGGTTTCTGAGGGAAAAAGCAGATATGTTTTACTCCCTTTGGCTGTAATTAAAGCGTTTAACTCTTGGTGCAATGAAAAGTCTTCTCCAATAAAATGATGACTATTAGGTAACGATAAATTCAATATTTTTGCCGTCCCTTTGGCTCGATTAACTTCAGAAGGGTGTTGAAGAATGATAAGCTCGATATCCGTATCTATCGTTTGTATGCTTGAACAGATACAAGCTTTGTTAGCTTTACCACAATTTATGCAATATCGAGACATCGAGTGAAATTATCCTATTTTGTGATTGTTGTTACCATTATATGCGCTATTTTTCAATTACCCGCGATTCAAAGCTCAGTGATCTGGAATAGTGACTTGATACATCATGGTCAATGGTGGCGAATTTTATCAGGAAATCTTACTCATACCAATGTCGCTCACTTAATCATGAACACTCTGGCTTTGTGGTTACTATGTTACCTATTTAAACCTTCATATAAGAAGTTTTCAGTTATTCTTATTAGCCTGTGTTTAGTGGTTGGTATGGGGCTATTAATGTCCACATTACAAATTTATGCGGGTTTATCTGGTGTTCTACACGGCATATTTGTCTATTTCACTTTATGTGAAATAATAAACAGGCGTAAATCAAGTTGGTTATTATTAGCCGGGATTGTCATAAAAATAGCATACGAACAAATTTATGGCGCTTCAATTAGCACTGCTGAATTGATCAACGCTAGAGTCGCTATAGAAGCTCACTTAATTGGTACTATAGCGGGTACTGGCTTAGCGATGATCACTTTTTGTTTAGCCTATTTAAGATATAAAAGATAGCCATTCACCTCAACAGCTTAGATAGGTTATTGGGTAACGCTGACCAAACCACCAGCTTCTAACTGGTGGCAGTCCTAACAACGATCAAATCCCATTAAATTCAATATGCATTGACCATTCACAAAATTATACGATTAGCATTTTTCTGGATGGTTGATGGGCCGATTCCTTTTACTTCCATCAACGCTTCATTTGAAGAAAAAGGACCGTGTTTCTCTCTATAATCAATAATAAGTTGTGCTTTCTTACTGCCAATTCCAATAAGCAAAGCAGACAATTCTTCTAAAGTAGCGGTATTAATATTAACGGTAATTTCAATACCTTCATATTTATCGGTAGATTGACGCGTTGTATTGCCATTTGGTATCAAATCTGTCGTTACCTTAGTTGGTTCAACCATTTCGTTAACGACTTTAACTTCACTTGCTACTTTAGTTTTGCTATCTATTTTTTCGTTGCCGGATGATGTGGTTTGGCTCGTCGCTGCGCCAGTAAATATAATAGTCGTCAATGAGAGGATAACAAGAATAAATCGTTTCATGGGTCTTCCTTTTGTATTGATAGAAGACCATATAATTAAAGATACTTGAACAATTGTCGCGACCCATATACTAGAAATAGAACAGGCCGCATAAGCGGCCTGTTTTTATATCATACAGATACATTTATTTACGGCTGAGTTTCCACAGCGTAATACTCTATGTCAGCCTCTTCACGAAGCATGCTAACAATTGCAGCCAAATCTTGCTGGCTTCCAGCTCGAACTAACTGAGCAGCGATTTGAGTATCAAAACTATCATCTACGTTAACAGAAACATTGTTCAATTCGATAATCACAATATTCTGATCCAGATCGGTGGTTTGAGCGTACGTTTTCATCCCTTCTTCTGGCTTAGCTAATGCAAACACTGTTTGCGCTAACGGCGAACGACGATCAACGGTTTCAACTTCACCAAACTGTAAATCGTTTGACTCAACCACAGATTCATCACCCGACTTCAATGCTTCAAGCACAACGTTGGCTAATGCTGTGGCTTTTTCTTTACCTTTTTGTTGAGCTAGAGCGGCTTTAACCTGTTCTTGAACCTGATCATAAGGTAAGACTGTTTCAGGACGGCTATCTTCTACACGAACAACCACAACATGTTCAGGAGCAACCTCAATCAACTCAGAATTCAAGCCATCCTCTTTAACTTCTGCACTAAAAATAGCTTGTAATACAGCCGTATTGTTGAGCAACTCTGGTGCATCAGCACGAGAGATGAAATCTGTGGTTTGAATGGGTTGATTGATCGTTTGCGCAGAATCATCCAATGAATCTGGGTACTCGAACGCTACTGTCTCTAGATCAGTTTGCAGTTCATAAAACTTCTCTATCGCTTCCTGACCTGCCAATTCAAGTTTTATATCAGCTGAAACATCAGCGAACGGTGTCGCTTGAGATGCTTTTAACCCATCCAACTTAATAATATGGTAACCAAAAGCAGATTTAACTAAACCGCTAGTATCACCAATATTTGCCAAACCAAATGCAGCCGCTTCAAAGTCAGGATCCATAACGTCTTTTTCGATCCAACCTAAAGAGCCACCTTGTTCTGAACTACCGATATCTTCTGATTTTACTTTGGCTAGCTCAGCAAAATCAGCACCAGAATTAAGTTCATCTAAGATAGCTTGAGCTTTTGCTTCGTCATCACCTTGAACCAGAATATGGCTCACTTCGCGTTGCTCAGTAGTCGAATACTTATCTAGATTAGCTTGATAGTATTCTTGTGCTTGCTCATCACTGATCTCTATTTTAGATTGTAGATCTTGTACCGACAGTTCAACGTACGCAACTTTCACCTGTTCTGGGCGAACATAATTTGCTGTATTTTCGTCGTAATAAGCTAGCAACTCTTCATCAGTCAATTCAATGTTCTTAGCAAATTCATTAACATCCAACGTAATAGAACGTATATCACGGGTTTGAGTTAATAGCATACTTTGCGAGCTAACTTCACTGGTAAGAGAGAATTCACTATTTTGCAAAGCGAACAATACTTGCTGACGAGTCATATCATTACGTAAAGATTCAGCAAAACTATCCGGATTTAAACCAGCTCTGCGTAAAGTAGCTGAATAGATTTCCTGGTCGAATGTGCCATTATTTTGAAATTCTGGCATCGCTAGAATTTGCTGACGAATTTGCTTATCACTAATACGCAACCCTAATGAATCTGCATACTGTTCTATCAGCAGTTCATTAACCATTCTATCAAGCACCGATTTGCGGAAAGATTGAACGTAAGCTGGATCAGCTAACAAGCTAGAAAAATAGTCGCCCATTTGTGCTTGCATACGATTACGTTCATTTGTATATGCTTGTTCAAATGCACCGCGTCCGATTTCTGTATTATTCACTTTGGCAGCAGCATTGCCACTTCCTCCGACGATATAACTGCCGACACCTGCAAATACAAAAGAAAGGATAATTAGACCAAGAATAATCTTAACCGCGATACTGTTTACGCCTTCGCGTAATCGCTCCATCATAATCTTATTTTACTCCGAAGATTGAGCCGAAATTATTTTTCGCACTCAGTATGAAATTTGAGGTAATTGATGATATCAGAAAAAGAAATGCGCACCAGCGTTGTGATGCGCATAATTTTGAGTCTTATACTAAAAATATGTAATTAATTGTATTAATTGCACGCTTCTTTCAATGCTTTGCCTGCTTTGAATGCAGGGACTTTAGCTTCTGCAATTTGAATTTCTTCGCCAGTTTTAGGGTTACGACCTGTACGAGCAGCACGAGTACGAACGCTAAATGTACCAAAGCCAACTAAAGCAACTTGCTCTTCAGCTTTAAGTGTTTCCGTCACTGCATCAATCACTGCGTCTAACGCACGTCCAGCGGATGCTTTTGAGATGTCTGCGTTTTCTGCAATTTTTTCTACTAGTTGTGTTTTATTCACTTTTTATTCCCCTTAATGTGTTACCCGTTATATTTGTAGTTTGGTAACATTCGTTCCATTTATAAAATAATTAGTTAGCTCAAAGCCTTTAGGAATATAGCTTATTGCTATAGCGTTGTAACGTTATCCTTCAAAAAAAACGCTGACAAGTATTTTTGTACTCTGCCAGCGCAATTCTTTACTTATTTTTGCTACTCGTCACTATTTTGAAGATTCAACCGTAAAACCTGCTGGATCATTCTCTAATGCTACGGCTAAAACTTCATCAATCCATTGAACGGGCTTAACAACTAAATCAGCAATAACATTGTCTGGGATCTCTTCTAAGTCACGCTCGTTGTCTTTTGGAATCAGTACCGTTTTAATTCCACCACGATGTGCGGCTAACAATTTTTCTTTCAAACCACCAATTGGCAGGACTTCACCACGCAAGGTAATTTCACCTGTCATAGCGACTTCTGCTTTTACTGGGTTGCCAGTCAAACTAGATACTAAAGCCGTACACATTGCTATACCGGCACTTGGACCGTCTTTAGGCGTTGCACCCTCAGGTACGTGGACGTGGATATCGCGTTTCTCATAAAAATTTTCGTTAATACCCAATTTAGTCGCACGTGAACGTACAACTGTCATCGCCGCCTGGATTGACTCTTGCATTACATCACCAAGCGAACCCGTTTGAGTTAATTTACCTTTACCTGGCATCGCTTCTGTTTCAATAGTTAATAAGTCACCACCTACTGAAGTCCATGCAAGGCCGGTAACTTGACCAACACGATTACTTTCATCCGCTTTGCCAAAGTCACAACGCTGTACACCAAGGTAATCTTTTAGATTGTCCATATTGACTATCACTTGCTTGATAGAGCTATCAAGCAAGATGTTTTTCACCGCTTTACGACAAATCTTAGATAGCTCTCTTTCTAAGCTACGGACACCTGCTTCACGAGTATAATATCTGATAATTCCAATAATCGCTGAATCTTCAATAATTACTTCGTTCTTTTTTAACCCATTGCGTTCTATCTGTTTTTCTACTAAATGGCGTTTAGCAATATTGAGCTTTTCATCTTCTGTGTAACCAGACAGACGAATGACTTCCATTCGGTCTAAAAGTGGGCCCGGAATATCCATTGAGTTGGATGTCGCAACAAACATCACATCAGACAAGTCATAATCCACTTCTAAGTAATGATCATTAAAGGCATTGTTTTGCTCTGGATCCAACACTTCTAATAAAGCTGAAGACGGGTCACCACGCATATCAGAAGCCATTTTGTCAATTTCATCTAATAAAAACAGTGGGTTTTTCACGCCAACTTTTGACATTTTTTGGATCAATTTGCCAGGTAACGAACCAATATATGTTTTACGATGACCACGAATTTCAGCTTCATCTCTCACACCACCAAGAGCCATACGTACATATTTACGACCAGTAGCGGATGCGATGGATTGACCCAATGAGGTTTTACCTACACCAGGAGGACCGACTAAACACAGAATCGGACCTTTGAGCTTATTCACTCGATTTTGTACGGCTAAATATTCAAGGATGCGTTCTTTAACTCGTTCAAGCCCATAATGGTCTTCGTTTAACACTTCTTCTGCTTTGGCAAGGTTCTTTTTAACCTTAGATCGCTTAGCCCAAGGAACACCAACCATCCAATCAATGTAACTTCTCACAACCGTCGCTTCGGCTGACATAGGAGACATCATTTTAAGTTTTTGTAGTTCTTGCTCGGTTTTTTCACGAGCTTCTTTAGGCATTTTTGATTCTTCAATTTTTTTCTTCAGTGTTTCAAACTCATCTGGCGCATCGTCCATATCACCGAGTTCTTTCTGAATCGCCTTCATTTGTTCATTCAGATAGTATTCGCGTTGAGATTTTTCCATCTGCTTTTTAACGCGGCCACGAATACGCTTTTCTACTTGAAGAAGGTCTATCTCAGATTCCATTTGCGCCATAAGAAATTCTAGACGCTCATTCACGTCGATAATTTCTAATACTTGTTGCTTTTCAGTCAGCTTAAGAGGCATGTGGGCAGCAATAGTGTCGGCAAGACGAGCAGGTTCATCTATACCACTAAGAGAAGTTAACACCTCTGGTGGGATTTTTTTATTCAGTTTAATGAAGCCTTCAAACTGATTAATCGCACTGCGTACAATGACTTCTTGTTCTTTTTCATCAAGCTCAGGCGTCGTCAAATATTCAACATCAGCTAAGAAGAAATCATTTTCTTTAAATTGGTGGATTTTGGCTCTTTGCTGCCCTTCAACCAGAACTTTAACAGTTCCATCAGGAAGCTTGAGTAATTGAAGAATTGTCGCGACGGTACCGATCTCGAATAAATCATCGATATCAGGCTCATCGGTATCCGCTTCTTTTTGGGCTACTAATAATACTTGCTTATTGTTATCCATTGCTGATTCTAAGCAACTAATCGATTTTTCACGACCAACAAACAAAGGAATTACCATATGCGGATATACCACGACATCACGCAGTGGTAATACTGGAATCTCGATACGTTCGGAACGCTCCAAGTTCATATTTATCTCTCTATCCGTTTTCTTATGAAAAGTATATGGGGTCAAATTGATTGGATTCAACAACTGAAGAGAAAAAAGAAATAAATTCTTATGTCGGATTGATCTTATATATGACTAAATTCACTCAACTTTGTAGCTGTGTACGACCAGTAATAACACCAGATTATAAAAAATGAATTTTATAGTAGATAACACTAATAACAAATAGGGCGAAAAACAAAAAAGGAATGCATTGCATTCCTTTTTTCATCACGACTTAACTGAGCTAATTATTTTATTCAGCGCCAGCAGCTTGATTATCTTTTCCATCATAAATAAGCAATGGCTCAGATTCACCGTTAATAACGGATTCATCTATCACAACTTTACTTACATCTGTTGAAGATGGTAATTCATACATCGTTTCAAGCAAAACACCTTCAAGAATAGAACGTAAGCCACGTGCACCAGTTTTTCGTTCCATTGCTTTTTTAGCGATCGCTTTCAATGCATCTTCACGGAATTCCAATTCTGTATCTTCAATTTCAAACAATGCCGCATACTGTTTAGTAAGCGCATTTTTTGGTTCACACAAAATTTGGATTAGTGCAGCTTCATCGAGCTCTGTTAGCGTAGTAGTGACTGGAAGACGACCGATAAATTCTGGGATTAACCCATATTTAACTAGATCTTCTGGCTCAACTTGCATGAACAGTTCACCAACGGTTTTCGTTTCGTCTTTAGAACGAACTTCTGCACCAAAGCCTATACCCGTCCCTTTCGCTACACGTTGCTCAATAACTTTATCTAGGCCAGAGAATGCACCACCACAGATAAATAGGATCTTCGACGTGTCAACTTGCAAAAATTCTTGTTGAGGATGTTTACGTCCACCTTGAGGAGGAACCGATGCAATCGTTCCTTCAACCAATTTTAGCAGGGCTTGTTGAACACCTTCGCCAGATACATCTCGTGTTATCGATGGATTTTCAGCTTTACGAGAAATTTTGTCTATTTCATCGATATAAACTATGCCACGCTCAGCTTTAGCAACATCATAATCACATTTCTGTAATAATTTTTGGATGATGTTTTCTACATCTTCACCAACATAACCAGCTTCGGTTAGGGTTGTTGCATCCGCCATAGTAAACGGAACATCTAAGAAGCGAGCAAGCGTTTCCGCTAATAGTGTTTTACCACTACCTGTCGGTCCGATTAGAAGAATGTTACTTTTACCAAGTTCCACTCCTTCGGCCGTTGTATCACCATTACGTAGACGTTTATAGTGATTGTATACCGCAACAGCTAGCACTTTTTTTGCATAATCTTGACCAATGACATAATCGTCAAGGTGGTCACGAATATCACGTGGAGTCGGTAATGCTTCTGACTCTTTCTTAGGTAGAACATCTTTTATCTCTTCACGAATAATGTCATTACATAGATCGACACATTCATCACAGATGTAAACCGAAGGACCTGCAATTAGCTTGCGAACTTCGTGCTGGCTCTTACCGCAGAAAGAACAATAGAGCAATTTTCCGCCGCTGTTCTCTTTGCTTTTATCTGTCATTCGCTAACCTCTTAGCTTTAGCCTTATTGACTTGAGTGTATATCAAAATTCATTGTATTTCTTGTAAAACCGAATTCCGTTAGTACGAAAATTTAGGTTTTATTCACCGCGATGATTTAGTACTGCATCCACTAAACCGTATTCTACAGCTTGGTCGGCAGACATAAAGTTGTCACGGTCAGTGTCTTTTTCAACCACTTCTAGTGGCTGTCCAGTATGTTCGGCAAGCAACTTATTCAGTTTTTGCTTAATGGTTAGAATTTCTTGGGCATGAATCTGAATATCAGAAGCTTGACCTTGGAAACCACCTAGCGGCTGATGGATCATAACGCGTGAATTAGGTAAACAATAACGTTTGCCTTTTGCTCCACCAGCTAACAGAAATGCGCCCATAGAACATGCTTGACCCATACATACTGTACTGATGTTAGGTTTAATAAACTGCATTGTGTCATAAATTGACATGCCTGCTGTTACACTTCCACCTGGTGAGTTGATATATAAGAATATATCTTTATCTGGATTTTCCGACTCAAGAAATAATAATTGAGCGACAACTAGATTTGCCATATGGTCTTCAACTTGACCAGTAAGGAAAATCACTCGCTCTTTAAGAAGACGTGAGTAGATGTCATAAGAACGCTCACCGCGGGAAGTTTGCTCAACAACCATTGGCACGAGCGCATCAACGATCGGAGACATTATATTTTTTTCTTGGTAGCTCATTTGATATCCCTAAAAAATTACTGCTTTATATAAGTATCTAAATCAATATTAGAGAATAAACAAGAATAAGTTAACTATTCTTAGATAATTGCTTAACATTTATACGTATTTATCATTTTTAACTGATATTACATCAATATCATGTAAACCGACTCGGTATTAGAATACCTATAAAAAACAGTAAAAATATGGTCCGAGTGAACAATTCACACGGACCATATTTATCACAATAAACAGAGTCTGTAATTAAGCAGATTGCTGTTGTTGCTGATTCATTAACTCATTGAAGCTAGTTTCTTTTTCAGAAACTTGTGCTTTAGCAATGATAGCGTCAACAGCTTGCTCTTCTAGAGCTACGTTGCGCATGTTATTCATCATTTCTTCGTTTTGCTCATAGTAAGCAACAACTTCGCTTGGATCTTCATAAGCGGTAGCCATTTCTTGAATAAGCGCGTTAACTTTTTCATCGTCAGCTTTGAGTTCTTCCGCTTTGATCACTTCACCAAGTAACAGACCAACAACAACACGACGTTTAGCTTGCTCTTCGAACAATTCACGAGGAAGTTGTTCTGCAGCTTCTGGGTTACCACCAAAACGTTGTGCCGCTTGCTGACGTAGAACACCGATTTCTTGATCAACAACAGCAGTTGGAACATCGATGTCGTTTTCTTTTACTAAACCGTCAATCGCTTGCTCTTTGATCTTGTTTTTGATTGCTTGTTTAAGCTCACGTTCCATATTTTTACGAACTTCAGCTTTAAGCGCATCAATTCCACCTTCAGTCACACCGAATTTAGCAACAAATTCATCGTTTACTTCAGGAAGCTCTTGAGTTTCAACTTTGCTCACTTTGATAGAGAACTTAGCTTGCTTACCTTTTAGGTTTTCAGCATGGTAATCTTCAGGGAACGCAACATCGATTTCAAATTCAGTACCAGCAACTTTACCCATAATTCCATCTTCAAAACCAGGAATCATGCGACCTTCGCCCAATTCTAGAGGGAAGTTTTCGGCTTTTCCGCCTTCAAACTCTTCACCATCGATAGAGCCAACGAAGTCAATTGTTGCGCGAGAACCTTTTTCAGCCGCAGCATCAACTTCAGTCCATGTTGATTGTTGCTTACGCAATGTTTCAATCATCTCATCAACATCAGAATCGTTAACTTCAACTGTTGGCTTTTCAACAACGATGTTTTCTAAACCTTTCAGTTCAACTTCTGGATAAACTTCAAAGCTTGCGGTAAAAACAAGATCTTTACCCGCTTCATTTTCAACAGGTGCAAAAGTTGGTGCGCCCGCTGGATTAATTTTTTCTTTAACGATTGCTTCAATGAAGTGGCGTTGCATAACTTCGCCCATCACATCTTGACGTACAGCTTTGCCGTACATTTTAGCAACCATCTTCATCGGCACTTTGCCTTTACGGAAACCATCAAAACGACGATTTTTAGCAATATTGCGTAATTCCGCTGTTACTGCATCTTCGATGTTAGCAGCAGGAACAGTAATATTTAGACGGCGCTCTAGGCCTTCAAGAGTTTCAACAGTAGCTTGCATTATTTATAAACCTCAAAACTAACTCAGATTGCTGAGTATTTTAGCCCCAACCGTCTTTAGGTTATGACCATATCTTTATGTTGTACTTCATCGAAGTACCGTTTAATTTGAGCATTGGTACACAATCATTTCGTGAAATGCTCTCCACGATACACATGTACCGGACCAATCAGTGATATCTTCCCATCCCAGAATTTTCAATAAGGGACCGCTTCATTAAAAAATAACTTTAATAACGAACCGTAAGCAAGGTATCTCCGATTAGTCTCAGAACCAAAATTTTAGACGCGACATTCTAGCGATATGACGAATGGCTGTCGAGTGAAGTTCTAAATTCTCAAGTAACAAGTCGAATAAATATAGTTAGACAACCATTAATTTATCTACTTTGCATCAGAAATGGGGACAATAACTGGTTTTTCAATGGAGGGTGATCAATTTTTTCCTAAAATGAGCAAAAAGAGATCTTTGTCTTATTTTAAACGGTTAAATTGGTAAGTTTGCCAAGACACTTTACCCTAAAGTAATTGTTCATGCGGTAAATATTCATGATTAAACTACAACGTATCTCATCAATCATTGTTATTTTGTATTTTTCCACTGTCCTAATCGGTGGAAAAGCCTATTGGCATGCGGCTTATGAAAATCAGAATCAGAACAATTTAGTACAACTCAATCTTTTTACCAGTCAACTTTCTAGCCAACTAGATAAATATGCTTATATACCGCAATTGTTATCAAAAGACAGCGAGTTAATCGATGCCCTTACCAACCCTAATAATGGTGCTCAAATTGATATCACTAACCGTTATTTGCACAACGTTAATACTATTATTGGGGCATCCGATACGTATTTGTTAGACAAAAATGGCACTACGATTGCGGCCAATAATTGGAATACTGAAACCTCATTTATTGGCCGAAACTTTGCGTTTCGTCCATACTTCCAGCAAGCCATTAATGGCCAACGAGGGCAATATTTTGCACTTGGAACCACATCAAATAGACGAGGATTTTATTACGCCTACCCAATTATTTTTGCGGCTGAGAGAATTGGGGTCATTGTAATAAAGACCGAATTAAGTGGCATAGAAAAAAATTGGTCAAATAATAACAGCGCTTTTGTTGCAACCGATTCCGATGGCATAATTTTTATGTCGAGTAATAAAAATTGGTTATATAAGAGTTTGTTTTTCATATCAGAACAGCAAAAACAAAACATCATGCAAGGTCAGCGTTATCTCGATACGCCCATAAGCCACCTTGGGTTTTCGCGAGATCATTTATCCCAATTTGGACAGATTGAAAAAGACAAATCGGTTTTCTTTAGTGACAAATATCAAAGCGTAAAACAGGCTATTGGTAGTCAAAACCTACAAATTCGGGTGTTATCGCCTACCGTGCTCATTTTTTGGCAGCTATTTGGCTTCATCATCATTGTGACTTTAGTGTATGCGCTTATTTTTGTGGTTTGGCTACTGTTTCGCAATAGACATATAAAAATGAAACAAATCGCGTTAATTGAAATGGAAGCCAAACAAAAACTTGAATTTCAAGTGATGGAACGCACCTCTGAATTACAAATGGAGATAGATGAACGAGAAAAAACAGAACTAATGCTCAGGAAAACCCAAGATGAACTCATTCAAGCAGCAAAACTGGCTGTTTTGGGACAAATGTCTGCAAGCATAAGTCATGAACTCAACAATCCATTAGCGGCAATTAGAAGCTTTGCGGAAAATGGCAAACGTTTTTTAGATAGAGGACAAGCCGAAAGAACCGTCGACAATCTGACACGAATTTCTGCGCTGACCGACCGAATGGCCAATATTAGCCAGCAATTAAAATCCTTTGCTCGTAAATCTTCTAGTGATGAACTCGCCATCGTGCAAGTTTACCCAGTTATTATCTCTTCACTCGACTTATTAAAAACTCAATTTAGAGCAAATCAGATAACTATCACCACTTCAATTGAAAACGAAAAGCTGATCGCCAATATAAATATAATACAATTAGAACAAGTAATTATAAATATATTAACCAATTCAATTGATGCTCTAACAGAGAGTGGTACAAAAAACATTGAAATCTGTTTATGTGAAGATGCAGATAAAATATACATTCATATTGACGATTCAGGTAAAGGATTTACCCAACATAAAACTCGCCAGATTTTCGAACCATTTTACACAACCAAAAAAAACGGTTTGGGTTTAGGATTATCTATCTCCTTCCAAATAATGCAAACCATGGGAGGCGATTTAACCGCAGGCCATTCCAAGTTAGGCGGAGCAAGATTCACGATAACAATAAATAAAGCTGCCGAAAAATAATAATAAGGTAAAAAAATGTACGACGTATTTTTTATTGATGATGAGCCAGACATGAGACTCGCGCATGAGCAAAGCTTTGAGTTAGAGGGGATTTCTGCACGATTTTTCGCCGACGCAGAATCTGCGTTACTTGCAGCGAAAAACGATGGCTTGCCTTATGTTGTGGTCACCGATATTTGTTTACCCGGCATATCAGGACAGGCACTACTTAATAGCTTCAAAAGCCAAGATAGTGAACTTCCAGTTATACTGATAACCGGCCATGGCGATATTTCTATGGCGGTTCAGTCAATGCAAGATGGAGCGTACGATTTTATAGAAAAACCATTTTCTAATGATCGTCTGATCGATACAGTCAAAAGAGCAAAAGATAAACGCCGATTAATTCAAGAAAACATAAAACTCAAACAAGATCTTAAAGCGAACAAAACACTAGGCCCTCGGATTATTGGTGAATCTGCAAGTATGCAGGATTTGAGACAAACCATAACAACAATCGCAGACACCGATGCAGACATCTTACTTTTCGGAGAAACAGGAACCGGTAAAGAACTGGTAGCAAGATCATTGCACGAACAAAGTAGTCGGCGAGAAAATAATTTTGTTGCGGTTAATTGCGGTGCCGTGCCAGAAAACTTAATAGAAAGTGAACTATATGGCCATGAAAAAGGAGCGTTTACCGGAGCAGAAAGTAAGCGTATTGGTAAGTTCGAATTTGCCCAGGGTGGCACACTGTTTTTAGATGAAATAGAGTCGATGCCAATGCAAGCACAAATACGCTTACTTCGAGTTTTGCAAGAGCGTGTTATAGAGCGTGTGGGGTCAAATCAAACCATTTCTATTAATATTCGCGTTATCGCAGCGACCAAAGTTGATTTAAAACAGGCAGCGAGTGAAGGGACGTTTCGACAAGATCTTTATTACAGACTCAATGTTGTGACGTTACATTTGCCGCCCTTACGTGACAGAAAAGAAGATATCCCGGCCCTCTTCCATCATTTCTTATTGGTCGCGGCAGCACGATATAAAAAAGCAGCAACCACACTGCCCCAAGGTGAAGTTCAAACGTTAATTTCGCATAGCTGGCCGGGTAATGTGCGAGAATTAAGAAATGCAGCTGAACGTTATGTTTTATTAGGAAAACTGGTGCAATTGGAACAAGATACAAACAGTGTTTGTATCAACTCTAGTTTAGCCGCACAAGTTGCTGAGTTTGAGAAATCAGCTATTGAACAAGCCTTAATAGAATCTGGTGGCAGCATTAAAGATACTATGGAAATACTTAACCTTGCACGTAAAACACTGTATGACAAAATGCAGCGTTATGAATTAGATAAAGATAACTATAAGGTCAATTAAGTAAAAAACCCTCAATCTAATCCTTGAGGGTTTATTTAAAGTTACGCTACAAAGTTGGCGTTTACTTAGTAATTATTTCTGGTCCCATCAAGGTAGTTGGTAACCAAGTAGACACCCAAGGTACATAAGTAACAATTATCAAAAATAAGAACATCACGCCAACCCAAGGTAGTGCCGCTTTTACCACATTTAGCATCGACATTTTGGCAACCCCCGCCGTGACAAAGAGGTTAAGCCCAACCGGAGGCGTTATCATCCCTATCTCCATATTCACCACCATCATAATCCCTAAATGTATTGGGTCGATCCCCAAAGCGATTGCGATAGGAAATACTAATGGCGCAACAATAATAAGTAACCCTGATGGTTCCATAAATTGACCACCAATTAACAGCATTACGTTCACTACAATTAAAAAGGTGATCGGTCCTAAACCAGCAGAAAGCATTGATTCCGTGATCATCTGAGGAATACGTTCTTCGGTCAAAACATGCTTTAAAATCAGTGCATTAGCAATGATAAACAACAACATTATGGTTAATTTTCCTGCGTCATAAAGAGTGGTATTGGTATCTTTATGCACGAATGCTTGGAACACTTTTATATACCAAGGTTTGGTGTTTTCTTTATCAGCAAAAGGCCCCATATCTTTATAAACAAAGTTGGCAATAAAGAAAGCATAGACTGCCGCTACAGCCGCAGCCTCAGTTGGTGTAAACACCCCTCCATAGATACCACCAAGGATGATAACCACTAGAAGTAAACCCCAACTCGCGTCCTTGGCTGCACTAATCGCTTCGCTCCAACCAACAAATGGCTGTCTTGGTAATTTTTTAATCCTAGCAGCAATGTAGATAGCAATAATTAACATTAATCCCGCAAGTAAACCAGGAATCACACCGCCCAAAAACATACGTCCAACCGATACATCTGTCGCTGCGGCATAAACAACCATAACAATAGATGGTGGAATCAATATCCCCAGAGTCCCTGCATTGCATATCACGCCAGCAGCAAATTCTTTGCTATAGCCATTTTTCACCATACCGGCAATGACAATACTTCCGATAGCCACTACCGTCGCCGGAGAAGACCCTGACAGCGCCGCAAACATCATGCAAGCTACAACCGATGCCATTGCTAAACCACCACGAAACCAGCCGACCATGGCGATAGCAAAACGAATAATTCGACGGGCCACACCACCAGTCGACATGAAGCTAGATGCTAAGATGAAAAAAGGAATAGCTAAAAGCGTATAGTGTCCAGCAAAAGCGTTAAACAAAGTTTGCGCCACAGAAGCGAGCGACGCATCTGAATGAATCATTAAGAAGAACATGCTCGCCAAACCCAACGAAATAGCGATGGGTACACCAACCAACATGAACGCAATAACCATAATAAAGAGGAATAGAATAGCCATAGTTTAGTCCTCCTTAACTGCGGCTTTTAGGGCTTCAAGATTTTCTTCAGCCTCGTGACTTGCAATGAGTCTATCTAACTCACCAGTGAATATTTTGTATGCCGCTTGAACAAAACGAGCGGTTAACGTCAACATACTAATCGGAAGTACCGCATAGGGAATAAAGCGCGGTAACTTTTCATAACGCTCACCTTCATTGAAAATATCGGCTAAAAACTGCAGCATTTCTGGCATAGGAATGTCATCGGTCTCGTACCAGGCACGTTCAGAGATAAACGGATACCAATAATTCCAAGAACCAATCAGTAATAAAACTGAAAAACATAAACAAAGTGAAACAGCGATGATTGCATATATTTTCTGTAGCCCTTTAGGTGCCATATTTATTATCACATCGACACCTATATGAAAGTGTCTTTTTACACCATATGACGCACCAACTAGCACCATCCAAGCAAACATAAAGACCGTTAATTCTAAGGCCCATAAAATATTGTCGTTAAATACATAACGGCATACGACGTTGGCAAAAGTGAGTAAAGTCATAATGCCTAGAAAACTCGATATGAGTGTTTCTTCTAATAAATCCGTTGCCTTTTCAATGCGGGCAAAAAGAGTCTGTTGCATAAAAATTCTCCGCGTTTATTCTGGTTGTAAAAAGCATGGGTAGTTTTTACCCATGCTTGCGGATTACTTATTTGATGCCAGTGCGGCTTCAATCAAATCGGAACCAATATCTTTCTCATATTTTTTCCAAACTGGTTTGAGTACATCCACCCATTCTTGACGTTGATCTGCTGTTAACGAGCGAACCACTCCACCTGCTTCGATAATATTATTCTTATTGGTTTCATTTACTTGGCTAGATTCGGAGTTTCGAGTTTTAGTCACCTCCATAACAATCTGACCCAATTGCTCTCTCACATCTACGGGTAATTCATCCCAAAAGTTATTTGATGTCACAACCAAGTAATCCAGTATTCCATGGTTGGTTTCAGTTACCCCATCTTGTACTTCAAAGAATTTTTTGCCATAAATGTTTGACCAAGTATTCTCTTGTCCATCAATAACCTTGGTCTGCAAACCGCCATAGACTTCTTTAAAAGACATTTTCTGTGGGTTAGCTTTTAATTGTTCAAATTGCGCAACTAACACATCCGATGCTTGTACACGAAACTTCAACCCTTCCGCATCTTCCGGGTGAATAAGTGGTTTGTTCGCCGACATTTGTTTCATACCGTTGTGCCAAAATGCTAGGCCTTTTAAACCGCGACGCTTCATGGCATTTTTAAGTTTGTCTCCAGCTTCAGAGTTTTGGAAACGGTCAACAGCTGCAACATCTTCAAATAGGAAAGGAAGGTCGAAAATACGATATTTCTTAGTGATTTTCTCAAATTTGGATAAAGATGGTGCGCCCATTTGTACATCACCATTGAGCAGAGCTTCTAACAATTTGTCGTCATCATACAAAGTTGAATTAGGGAAAACTTGCATACAGGCTTTACCGTTCATTTCTTCATTTACCCGTGATTCGAGTAACGAAGCAGCGATACCTTTGGGGTGCTTATCGGCATTGGTAACGTGGCTGAATTTAATGACTATTTCTCCAGGGTCACAATTAGCCATAGCATTGAATGAGGTTAAAGCAATAGCAGATACAGATAGTAGGGTAAGTGGCTTGATCATTTTTATTCTCCATATGATTTAGCAGTCCCATCTTTGGGATCTGTATTCTATATGGCAATAAGTAAGCCAAGTTTTAACAATTATGCTACATCCCTTATCTAGCAAGAGTTAGAGTTATAAACCCTGTTCATATAACAGATTAACCTGATAGTTAATGGGTGGCTATTGACCCATTAATCGGAAGTAAATGTGTCATTTTTTACATACTGTATACAAAGTCTAACTGCTTTGGGTTGAGTAGATTCAACGTTCTCCAAATAAGGACAGGCACCTTATGAAACAAACTAACCGTTTACATTAAAAAATAAATTATCGCTCGAAAGGCGATTAATCATTTATCTGCTTTCAACGTATTTCCGTTATATTGGTTGCGATACCTAACATAGGAAGCATCCATGACCACTGCAAGAAGCCAACAAGTTAGTATTGACGCCACGCCTTATTATCACTGCGTTTCTCGTTGTGTTCGCCGCTCTTTTCTATGTGGTTATGATGCCTTTTCACAAACAAGTTACGAGCACAGAAGAGACTGGATTGAATCTCGTATCAAAATGCTCGCCACTGTCTATTGTATCGATATTTGCGCTTATGCGGTGATGAGTAATCACTATCACCTTGTGGTGCACATAAACAAAGCCAAATTGGATGAATTAACTGATAGTGATGTTGTTCAGCGTTGGTCTCAGCTTCACATTAAACCAGACATCATAAAACGATTTATGGGCCATGATTTGAAAGGGAAAGCTGAAATCAGCTTAGCGAATAAGATAATTCTGCAATGGCGAGAGCGACTCTATAGTTTGAGTTGGTTTATGCGTGAGCTAAATTTTGATATCGCTTTGAAAGCGAATAAAGAAGATAACTGCAAAGGCCACTTTTGGGAAAGTCGATACAAAAGTCAGGCTTTGCTCGATGAAAAAGCGTTGCTTGCTGCAATGGCTTACACTGACTTGAATCCCGTCCGTTCAGGTACCGCTAAAACCCTCGACACCTCTGATTACACTTCAATCAAAAGTCGATTAAAGGCGCTTTACCGACAACAACCAACTGAACCAAACTTATTCCCTTTCGTTGGTGGTTCAACCAGCACAACTCATACAGGAATACCGTTTAGATTGATGGATTACCTAGAACTTGTTGAGTGGTCAGGTCAAAAGCTAAAAGAAGGTAAAGCAAGTTTAAGCCCACATCTTCCCTCTATTTTACAAAGGCTAAATCTAACGGATAAAGATTGGTTAATTGCTTGCTCTCAGTTAGAGAAACAACGAGCCATTTTAGTTGGGTGCAGACAAAGTTTTCCATTGGCTCTACCTAAATTACGCCGAAGTCGAATACGTGGATATCAACTAAGTTAAATAAATTCAACCAATCGCACTTATCATTTGAAGCATATTGCAAATCCTCTTTCTATTACCTGACCTGATAAATTAGACCGATATAATAAATGACCAAACTACCTGTCACCAATTTTCAACATTAGTTTTCTTGCTAGATTCGATTGATAGCTAATTTTTTAAAGTTCCTGTCCTAGTTATACTTCTAGTTATACTTCTAAGGTGACTGTCCTAATTATACTCTAGATATGCTTAACCGTTTTGGCTTTAATCACTGATTAAAAAGTATCTAATTCTTAACTTTTAGCATGAATTTTAAGAATTCTTAAAACTAATAAGAATTGCTAAGAAACCTTATCGGGTACCTCGTATTTATTCAAAACCACAACTGTTTTTACAGATAAAAATGCAAACTTATGAAAAAATAGTAGTTAAAACAGGACAAGATTCAGAAGTTGGATGGCGATGACTTGCACAAGTTTTCATTGAGCCACAAGCTTACTTGACTACGTGGAAGCAGAAACGAACAAGGCCTTAGCATCAAAAATGCTAAGGCCTTGAAAAATATGGCGCTCCGTGCAGGATTCGAACCTGCGACCACCCGCTTAGAAGGCGGGTGCTCTATCCAGCTGAGCTAACGGAGCGTTGAGGCTGTGAATTATACGAAAGAACTTGCTCAGGTCAATGCCTTTCTACAACAAACTGTTTCAAGTGGGCAAAAAAAAGCCAATGCATCGAAATATGACCATAGCAAACGTTTGCTTGATAGACCTAGTTAAAAAAATTTGCGACAATGCGCACGCTTTACAATTAACCAGTTCAAGGGACCTTATGACGGCTCAAAATATCGATGGAAAGTTAATATCTCAAACTGTTCGTTCTGAAGTTGCCGCTCGTGTAAGAGCACGTACGGAAGTAGGATTACGCGCTCCAGGGTTAGCAGTGGTACTGGTCGGAGAAGACCCTGCATCTCAAGTCTACGTTGGTAGTAAGCGAAAAGCATGTGATGAAGTAGGTTTTGTATCTAAATCTTATGACTTACCCGCTACTGCTAACGAACAGCAACTATTGGATTTAGTTGATCAGCTAAATGTCGATGACGAAATTGACGGTATTTTAGTCCAATTACCACTTCCTGCCGGAATTGATAGCACAAAAGTACTAGAACGGATTGTTCCTGAAAAAGATGTCGATGGATTTCATCCATATAATGTTGGACGATTAGCACAGCGCATACCTAAGCTTAGGTCTTGCACACCTAAAGGGATCATTACGCTTCTAGAACGTTACAATATAGAGCTACGAGGTAAACACGCTGTCGTTGTGGGTGCATCTAATATTGTCGGCCGTCCAATGACGTTGGAATTACTCTTGGCTGGGTGCACCACCACAACCTGTCATCGATTTACTAGCGACTTGCAATCTTTTGTACGCCAAGCGGACATTGTTATTGTTGCGGTAGGGAAAGCGAATTTCATCCCAGGCGACTGGATAAAAGAAGGCGCTATTGTAGTTGATGTGGGTATAAATCGTTTGGACTCTGGTAAATTAGTTGGTGATGTGGAATATGACGTGGCGAAAACACGAGCCAGTTTTATCACACCGGTTCCTGGTGGCGTTGGCCCAATGACGGTTGCTAGCTTAATTGAAAATACCATGATTGCTTGCGAACAATACAAAAAAAGTTAATGGTGTTAGACGTTATCTAAAAAGAATCAAGCTAGGTTGCAATCTCGTTGAAAGGAAGATTGTAACCTAGCAACAATTACTCTAGTTAATTTTATCCGCTAAATGGCTTACTGCTAGACCAAAATAATAAGAACGATTCCATTTCATTAATGTTTGATAATTACCATAAATTAAATAAGAACGTCCCCCTTTATCATCAGGCATAATTAACCACGCATCAATATCAGGGGTTATTTGTGGTAATGATGCGCCATTTAATTTTCGAACACCTAAATCGTTCCATTCTTGTAACGTTTTAGCTTTGTCTTGTTGTCGTCCAGTTAAATTAGCTGATAAGTTTTCAGGCACACTAACTTGACGACCCCAGGTATATTTATCGTTCCAACCATGGCTTTTTAAATAATTTGCAGCAGAAGCAAACACATCCGGCTTAGTATTCCAAATATCTATTTTTCCATCGCCATTACCATCTACCGCATAATGAACAAATGAACTTGGCATAAACTGACTTTGACCCATGGCACCAGCCCAAGACCCTTTCATATTGTCTATAGAGATATGTTCTTGCTCCAGAATCGTCAATGCCGCCATCGTTTCTTTTTTAAAAAACGCTTCTCGTCTACCGTCATAAGCTAAAGTCGTCAAGGCATCTATAACGTTGTAACCACCTGTAAACCTACCAAAATTGCTTTCAACACCCCATAAAGCAACGATAAATCTTGGTTGAACACCGTACTCAAGACCAATTCTATTCAGATCTTCATAATGCTCTTTATACAGAGCTCTAGCCTGTTTTATTTTCCAATCGGGTACCGCCCTTGGAATATATTCGTCTAAAGTAAGTTTCTTTTCAGGTTGATTCTTATCCGCTTTGATTGCTCTAGGTTTATATTCTACATTTGCGAAAGCACTCTCTATCGTCTGCTCTGAAATACCATACTCTCTCGCTTCTTGCTTTAAGCCTTTTACGTATTCAGTAAATTCCATTTTTTGTTGTGAAAGCGCATTGGTTGTTAGTCCAATGCCTAACATAAATATGACCAATTTTTTCAATGTTAACCCTCTCCTTTAGCTGACTTTTTGGGAATAAAGCTTAAGTCTGTTTTAATTTTTGTGCTTTATATTGCTCCAACACGTTTTGCGGTGGAGGAGGAAGTTGAAGGAAAAAACCCTCCTCTTGTAGAGATTCTTTCACTTTATTGATATCGACTTGAGCTAATTTTCGTCCATCTAACTTAATTACCATTACAAAATGGGGCACACCAAACATTGCCATCAGTTCATCTGGGACTTGAGAAAAATTGTCTTTTTCGGCAATGTATAAATAAGCGCCATCTTTCTTATTACTTTTATATATCGAACACAACATAAATAAAACTAACCTTTTAATAAAGTATCCAATTTCTCACCAAGTAGATCTTTTCTCCAACCGATCATTAAATCAGGTAACATTTCAGGATCTCGATTCTTTTTCCAAGCCCAACTAATCAGTTGATTAAGTTGTTTCTTGGAAGCTAAAAATTCACTGGCTAAATTAGTCGATTGGGAAACCTGTTTAACATGATCTTTAAGCACTTTGAAAATTTGCTTATAGCCAGGCTTATCCATTAAACGCTCTATTTTTTCTGGCCATTGATCTTCACTAAGCTGTTCAGCATTTTTCACTATTTGGATGATTTTTTCGCCATGGCGACGAATAGCCCTTTGATCAAATCCTTCTTCATTCATTACTCTTAATGACTTAATACCTAACTTTGCGACAGTCCAAAGATCTTGTTCTTTAAAGACAAAGTTGAGCGATATATCTTTTTTTAGCGCTTCTTGTAGACGCCAAATAGCGAGTGGTTTGAGAACCGCTAATTGCTTAGGATCCAGTTGCCATGCTCCTTTTATATCAATATAAGCCAACTCAGGATTAGACACCGCACAACGTTTTTCTATGAGTAACTCCGACTCTTGGAACGCCGCCTCTTTCCATCCAGATTGAATAATTTGTTGATCGAGTGAATTAAACAGAGGGAGCAAATAATACACATCGGCGGCTGCGTATTCGAGTTGTCGTAACGTCAATGGTCGAGCAAGCCAATCGGTTCTCGATTCACTTTTATCAAGTTCAATATTTAGATATTGGTTGACTAAAGACGCAAATCCAGTCGATAGACCATGGCCTAAGAAAGCAGCCATAATTTGGGTATCAATCATAGGAAAAGGAGTACAGCCAAAACTTTGTTTAAATACTTCTAGATCTTCACCGCAAGCATGTAACACTTTTAATACAGAGGCTTCTTTTAGTAATTTTTCGAATGAAGACATGTCATCAATACATGAAGGGTCGATCAGTGAAAGGTTTTCACCATCATATAACTGGATTAAACCAAGTTGAGGGAAGTAAGTTCGAGTACGCACAAATTCAGTGTCTAGCATGACACTATCAGCTTCGGTGGCAAGCTCACAAACGGCTTCAAGCGCCGATGTTGTATCAATTATTTTGTATTCCACATAAATCTCTATTCATAAAAATGCCGACTATCATAGTCGGCATCATAACATTTGAGTGAAGCTAAGTAACCTCTAAATAAAAGCAAGCCTTAGCGGTTCTAAGCAACCTCTTCGACACTATTTTTCCCCTGCGCAGCATTACGTTTAGCTTCATCAGCTTCACGTAACTCTCGACGCAAAATTTTTCCCACATTAGATTTAGGTAGCTCGTCAATAAATTCCACGACTTTCGGTATTTTATAGCCGGTTAAATATTGTCGACAATGTTGAATAATCTCATGTGAAGTTACGCTTGGATCACGCTTAACTACAAAGATCTTAACCAGTTCACCGGACGCATTATTTGGCTCACCAATCGCTGCTACTTCTAAGACTTTGCCATGCAATGCAACCACATCTTCAATTTCGTTGGGATACACATTAAACCCTGACACTAAGATCATATCTTTCTTGCGATCGACTATTGTGATGTAGCCTTTTTCATCAATTTTGACGATATCACCCGTCGACAACCAGCCGTCTTCACTAATTGTGCTACGTGTCGCTTCGGCACGTTGCCAATAACCTTGCATCACTTGTGGGCCTTTAACTTGTAATTCACCAACTTGATCCATTGCCAGAGGTTTACCTTCATCATCAACAATACGAACATCTGTTGAACACACGGGCATCCCAATGGAGCCATTATATTCGGTGGTATTGTACGGGTTAACAGACACCAATGGTGAGCATTCGGTCAAACCATAACCTTCAGCGAGCGCGACACCTGTGACCTTTTGCCACTTTTCAGCGACAGCCTTCTGCACTGCCATTCCTCCTCCAATAGCTAATTTTAAATTACTAAAATTCAGCTCATGAAAGTCTTCATTATTAACTAGAGCATTAAATAAAGTATTCACTCCTGTCAACGTGGTAAATTTGGTGTTTTGCAACTCTTTGATGAACCCTGGTATATCGCGAGGGTTAGTAATGAGTAAATTACGACCACCGAATTCAATAAACAGCAAGCAGTTAACCGTTAACGCAAAGACATGATAAAGAGGCAGTGCGGTTACTACTGATTCACGTCCTTCTTGTAACACTGCTTGGTACACGCCCTTGCATTGCATCACATTAGCAATCATATTGCGGTGCGTTAAAATAGCGCCCTTAGCCACTCCTGTTGTACCACCAGTGTACTGTAAAAAAGCAATATCCTCGCCGGACATAAAAGGTTTAACGTATTGTAGCCTACGACCTTTATAAAGTGCTTTTCTAAACGATATAGCACCTGGCAAATGATATTTAGGCACTAATCTTTTTACGTACTTCACCACAAAATCAACGACGGTCCCTTTTGCTCGAGGCAACATTTGTCCTAGACTGGTAAGGACAACGTTTTTTATAGGCGTATTCGCGACGATTTTTTCTAGTGTGCTGGCAAAATTTGAAACGATAACAATAGTGGAAGCGTCAGCATCATTAAGTTGATGTTCTAACTCTCGTGGCGTGTAAAGAGGATTGACATTTACAGCAATCAGACCTGCTCTTAATATGCCAAAAAGTGCCACCGGGTATTGTAACAAATTAGGCATCATTATCGCGACACGTTCGCCTTTCTTCAGCTTGAGATCATTTTGTAAGTATGCAGCAAATGCGCGACTTCTCTCTTCAAGCTTGCGATACGTCATTATCGACCCCATATTTTCAAATGCAGGCTGATCGGCATAATTACGCACTGCATTTTCGAACATCTCTATCAATGATTGATATTGGTCTGGATTGATTTCTTTAGGTACGTCACTCGGGTAATGTGAAAGCCAAGGTTTATTCACAATTACACTCCTCGTTATTGGCAATTTGTTATTATAAGGGGTTATAGGTTTAGTCGATACGACACTAGTGATTTAAGCGTTTTTCATTTAATTAACATAGTTATTACAACACAGCTTCAATCACTTGTGTATGAAATAATCAAACAGACGTTTAAATTTTGTTAACTAAGCCAACAATCAACTCTGATGTTAATTGAGTCTGTTGAATATGGCAGTGGTGTCCACCGGGAATGTATTCAACGTTAAATTGACTATTTTGCGCCAAAATCGGATGTTCAAGTTCTGCTTCTGCTTGTTGTAACAAATAATCATATCCAGACTGTCCAAGAATAACCAAATGTGGACAGCGCACTTCTTTCATAATCACTTCGGCATTTCTACGTGACATCCGAGTCAAAGAGTCAGCATGAAGCTTAGGGTCATGTCGCCATTTCCAAACTTCTCCATCGAATATCGTACCTCTCTTTACAATAGGCATAACTTCGAGTCGTCTTAAATGATTCACTTTTGCTCTGATATCAACCATTTCATCGATACTAAAAAAATATCGTTGTCTTTTTTCATTAATTTTTTGCCGACTAAGTATGCCTTCACGCAATCTTTTTACTGTGTTATTAGGCGACTCCGCTAATGGGCCAAAACCTTCTATTTGAATTAATCCCGCAACATTTTCAGGAAAAGCAGCACTATAACAAGTCGCCAGAAACGCACCAAGTGAATGGCCAACTAATACCATTTTTTTTGTTTCTAACACACTCAAAAACTGGTGGATATCATCAAGATAATCGTGAAAAAGATAGTAATTATCATCTTCACGATGAGTGGATAAACCATGACCTGGAAGATCAACTGCGACCAAATGAGCCTCTGGCATTAACTGATGACACGCTTTCATCAACTTGGCAAAACTAGCCGAGTTATCTAACCATCCGTGAATAAAAACGACCGTTATTGCGGCCGTTTCTGCATCTCCTAGTTCCATCGTCGCTAGCCTGTTGTGCACTAGCTTGTATTGTTTTTCAATAAACATCTATTTTACTTCCTGTACAACCTTTCCTTTGCTAGGCAAACCTTTATAACCTCGGCAATATAGCCCGTAACAAGGTGAAAAGTGACTTTCAACGTCTCTCACTACAACCGTCTCTTCGATACGCCATAAATGGGAACCGGTAACTCTCATAACTGGAAAAGATAATTCGAAATCGTCAACTTTACCTAATTCTTCTCCTTGGCTACTACCTAACAAAGTGACGAGCCGGCCTTCTGTATAGGCCATCGGTTCAACATAACCATCAACATAAGCGACAAATCGTCCTGAAGGCTCGAAATTTAAACTGGGTTTACCATTGCTGCTAATTGGTATATTCACCACTTCAATTCTGGTTTTATCTGACAAATTGCTTACCTTAGCGATGATTCCCCCAAGACGAATTTCCCTGACTTGTTCCTGAGGAAGATTTAGCCATTGCTGATAATCGGTAATAACTTGTTCGTTAGTGGTATGAAGTGATTCAGGTAATGATGAACACGCCGATACAAGCATCAACATAACAATTACACTCAACATTCTGATCATATAGTTCCCTTAATATTAACCGACTAAATCAATAGGGATATCGGTTAATAGACTTGTCTCTAGTACTAGATTTTTAACACTAGAACTTGATAAAAATAAATTGGAAAATAATAAACTATATATAAATATCAACGCCCATTAACTTCGCAAGGTGTTCTTTTTTAGCGTGATGAAATACGTCCATATACTGTTCCATTGCTTTACGGGAATAACCTTCAGGAAGGTCATATTGCAGTTCGACTTTTTCTAAATCAGACTCACTCACTACCCGAATAGATTGAGAAACTGCTGACGCAACTTTTGATGTTTGGTTGTTATTATTTTGCGCATCACTGTTTTTTAAAGCACTTTTGTTATGTGCTTTATGATTTCGTTGGACTATTGCAGGCGTTAAGCCATTCACTGTCACCATTTATCGCCACCATTTAAAAAGTTATCGCCATTATAATATTGTTACTTTTGCTTATTAGCGCCCTATTCGTCTAACAAGTTACTACTCTCGACCCGGTAGCTTCTTCCACGTTACTTTATCACGTAAATACACCGGGCTCGCTTCTTCTGCTGATGTTGTATTGCCTTTAGCAAACTCAAATTGAGCAAGAAAAGCAATATCTTCCGCTTCTGGGTATAAAACCTCAGTTTGTTGGCCTTCAATCGCAAGCATAGCCAGCTCTTGTTGGTAAGCCTGCCATCCCGTACCGGTAAACGACCACGGATTGCTATCTACACCTACTGTTTTAATAAGTTGTGCTGGAGCGATAACACACTCTGGTTCAAATTCACGCCATTCACCACTATCTTGACGAACAAAACGACCCCAATACACTTCACTCATACGAGCATCAATAGCGCAAGCAGCATAAGTCGAGCCATGTTTTCGATAAGTCCCTTGAGCCATTGCTGCCAACGTTGATATTCCTATCATAGGCAAATTTGCTCCAAATGCTAACCCCTGAGCAATGCCAATACCAATGCGCACACCGGTAAAACTTCCCGGACCTCGGCCAAAAGCAAGCGCATCAACATCATTTAACGTAATACCAGCTTGCTGCAGCAGTTCGTCTACCATAGGTAATATTTTAGCCGTGTGCTCACGAGGTGCGACTTCACTACGACGAATTAAGTTGTCCCCTACCATTAATGCAACGGAACAGTTTTCTGTGGATGTGTCTAAAGCAAGAATTGTTGCTTTCATTAACGCCTCGAATTATTTAATGATTGATTAAGTTAGTTTTTCAAGAAAAGCAGTGACTTGTGTCAAATCTCTTGTTCTTGGTATAGGTGGTAAACTTTCTAAAAAAACACCGCCATACTCTCTGGTAACAAGACGATTATCGCAAATAATCAGTACACCTCTATCTTTTCCATCTCGTATTAATCGCCCTACCCCTTGTTTTAAAGTGATCACCGCATCAGGTAACTGAACTTGACGAAATGGTTCTCCACCACTGAGTTTACAATCTTCTATACGCGCTTTTAATAACGGATCATCTGGGGCTGTAAACGGTAATTTGTCGATAATAACACAGCTTAGCGTATCACCTCTAACATCTATCCCTTCCCAAAAAGCACCTGTAGCGACTAGCAATGCATTACCTAATTCCATGAACTCTGCCAGTAATTTTTGTTTACTGGTTTCACCTTGCATCAAGATAGGAATCGTTAATATTGCACGAAAACCTTCGGCTAGTTCTTTCATCATGCTATGAGAAGTGCATAAAAAGAAGCAGCGGCCATTATTTTGTTCAATTACAGGGGCAAGCATTGAGACCAATTTTTTGGATAACCCAGGACTATTAGGTTCAGGTAAATATCGAGGCACACAAAGTTTTGCTTGAGTTTGATAATCAAAAGGGCTTGGTAAAGAAAACTGCTCCTTGGGCTGCAAACCTAAACGATGAGTAAAATGTCCAAAATCATCCGATACCGCTAAAGTGGCGGAAGTGAACACCCAGCATCCATCCTTCTGTTCAATTTGTTGCTTAAATTTATCGGCAACTGAAAGAGGGGTAATATGCAAAGAGAATTGTCGCGGTGTCGTTTCATACCAATAAGAGTAGCCCATTATAGAAACGTCACAAACACGATCCAGTCGAGATTTGATCGTATTTGCACGCTCAAATGCTGTATCAAGTAATTGGCTGCGGCCTAACGCTAATTTGAGCACATCAATTGCCAACCCTAAACTGTCTTGTAGTCGACTCAATTCACGTACAACCGATTCCGACTTTAACGCTTCGCGCCAGTTGCCTTTATAACCCGTATCCCCCAACACAATACGCATATCCATTGCTGACTGGCTCAACCGAGTTGATACCTTTTGTAATTGCCGCATATCTCGGGCTTCTGTACGATAGCCAATTTCTATATCTTTCGACAGATCAAGTAATTGTCGGCTAGATAATGATTGACCAAAGTATTGACTAGCAATATCCGGTAATTGATGAGCTTCATCAAAAATGAACACATCCGCTTCTGGAATTAGTTCACCGAACCCAGTTTCTTTAATCGCCAAATCAGCCAAAAAAAGATGATGATTTACCACAACAATATCGGCATCCATGGCTTTTTTTCGTGCCTTTAAAACGAAACAATCTTCAAAGCTTGGGCATTCTTTACCTAAACAATTATCATTAGTTGACGTAATTGAAGCAATGATTGGGCTATCTTCAGCAATCTCTTCGCAATCGCCTAAATCACCACTTTTAGTGGTCGAAGACCAACTCCGCACTTTGATCAATTGCGTCAGTAGCGTAGGTTCCGCTTCGTTAGTATGACTTTCGACTAATTGTCGACTCAATCGATCTAAACACAAATAATTTGAACGACCTTTTAACAAGGCAACTTGACCATAATAACCAAGCGCATCTACCATCAACGGTAAATCACGATGGAAAAGCTGCTCTTGTAGATTTTTTGATCCAGTACTAATGATAACTTTTTTACCACTTAACAGAGCTGGCACCAAATAAGCAAAAGTTTTACCCGTACCTGTTCCTGCTTCAATCACCAGCTGTGATTTATCCTTGATGGCTTTATTCACTGCTTCAGCCATATCAATTTGAGGCTGTCTGGCGGAAAAGCCTGGTATAGCTTTACCAAGCGCACCATCCGAAGAGAAAGTTTTGCGTATCATTTAATTAACAAGGAAGTTAGACTGTAAACGGATTATGTCAGGTTTGATGAGTTGGTGCGAATAAGGATTTATTCGCATCAGAAAAATTACGGTGAAAAATTATTTTTGTTAACGCTGCAAATATCTCGACAACCAAGCTGGTCCTTCAAAACTGTCATTTTCGGAGAGGATGCTTTTTGCGGCATCAACTGGATTAGTCCTGCTTTCCCAAAGCTCACTAATCGTTTCTTCATCGATATGATGAAAACCAACCATGTTGTTGATTCTTTGGCAGTAAAGTTTACGTGCGAGTAGTTCTTTATCCATAACGTATTCCTTTATAACGAGTCTCATGAAAAATTTGGTCAAACAATCTGGAATAAATCAATAATATGCATATTACATTTAATATTGCTTAAATTTTGTTGAAACCATAGTAAGAATAGATTAATTATAGAGCTATTATTGTGGCACTGATCACTAACTCACCAAGTGATTGAGCTTTTAAATATATTTAGCTATTTTATAAAATTGTACCTTTGGAAGTAAAAAAGAATGGAAAAGAAGACCTTATTAACCCACTGTAGCGACGCACCTGGTCTAATCGCAAAGATCACTAATATCTGTTACAAGCATCAATTGAATATCATCCATAATAATGAGTATGTCGATAATGCTGTCGGTCACTTTTTTATGCGTACTGAGCTTGAAGGTTATTTCAATGATGAGACTTTGCTAGCCGATCTCGACTACGCACTTCCAGAAGGCACTAAACGTAGATTAATGAGCTCTACAAGAAAGAAAATAGTCATACTGGTCACTAAAGAATCACATTGCTTGGGTGATATTTTAATGAAGGCGTATGACGGAAGCTTAAATGTCGATATTGCAGCGGTAGTAGGTAATTACGATACGCTACAAGCATTAACCGAAAAGTTCGATATTCCTTATCACCATGTCTCACATGTTGATCTAACTCGTGAACAACATGAAGCGGAAATGCAAAAAGTTATCGACAGTTACCAAGCAGATTATGTCGTGTTAGCAAAATACATGCGTATATTGACACCCAATTTCGTTAAAAATTACCATCATAAAATAATTAATATACATCATAGTTTCTTGCCGGCTTTTATCGGTGCGAAACCTTATCAACAAGCATATGACCGAGGCGTTAAAATAATCGGCGCAACAGCCCATTTTGTCACTGATGACCTAGATGAAGGACCTATCATTAAACAAGACGTCATACCCGTGGACCACAACTTTAGTGCTCAAGATATGGCTCAAGCTGGGCGAGATGTAGAAAAAAGCGTCTTAAGTAAAGCATTAATGAAAGTAATTAATGACCATGTTTTTGTTTATGGCAACAAAACGGTTATTTTATAATCGATTAAAACGTTGATCATCGATTATAAAAAGTAGAAGGACATTTACACCGTCCTTCTGCTTTTAGAAACCAATGTATTTAGGCTCAACCTAAGTTAGCAACAATACCAAATTAAACTTGGCTTCGGCCTAATGAAATGACCACTCGTCTATTTTGATCTTTTCCTATCGGTGATGCATTGTCTGCAACCGGTCGACGCTCTCCATAACCTTGAATTCGAATTCGATTATCTTGTAAACCAATCGATTTAAAATAGTCTTTTAGCACAATTGCTCTTCTTTCTGATAGCGACTGGTTCAAATCTTTATCACCACTTGAATCGGTATAAGAGGAAACCAATACCAAATCAATATCTTGGTTGTATCGGATATAATCGGCAATTTGATATAATCGTTTCTCAGACGCTTTATTAAGCTGATCGCTATTTCTATCGTAATGTAAAATAGTAAATGAAATATCTTCAAAACTGTACGGTAATAATTGACTCAAACAGTGAGTAAAAGCATCATATTTTTGTCTAAATGTAACGGATGATAACGACACTTCAACTCTTTGATTACGACTAACCCAATCTGCGTAGCTGAACGTCGGATAACGCCCTTTTTCTAATTCCGATAATATTCCCCACGCCGTTTGTCCACCAACATAACCATCAAATTGCTTAAAAAACTTCATGGTATTCATTCTATCGGCGCTTTCACCAGAACGCCACGCGGGCGGCATAGAAACCAAGCTTACACTACGCGTTTCTCCCATCGGCCGACGCATTTTCAGTTCGAAGTCCAAATTAATTTTTTTACTCGCATGCGACGAAAATTCGGCTTGCCCGTAGTGTGGAATAGGATGAACAAGGCGACACTCTAAAGGAGTGTTAGTGGCCATTTCCCATGACGATTGCTCAGGTGCCGCTACATAGCGGACAGCCGTTGCCTCTGAGAACGGAGATATCAGAGCAGAGGCAGTAACCAGGGTACATAACGCTATCCGTTTTTTCATAACAACTAAAACTCTTTATACTGAAACGGCAAACGACTGCCGCTTTACAAGGACAACAAGTCCATTTTTTATTCATTTTCCATTTAACTGTATTTCGTGTTGCAAGAAGTTAGCCAAGTTATAGACAGAGAATTGACTTTAACCATTTTTCTTCGAGCGAGAATCTGCAATAATGCGCGTCTTATCAAACATGACGATTCTTTATAAAAATGATGACTGTAGAAAACGAAGAGTTGACCCTTAAAAAACGCTTTCGCGGCTATTTCCCAGTCGTTATCGACGTAGAGACTGCCGGTTTTAATGCAAAAACCGATGCACTTTTGGAAATTTGTGCCATTACCTTAAAAATGGACGCGAACGGTGAGCTACATCCAGCGTCTACTATTCACTTCCATATTGAACCTTTTGAAGGCGCTAACCTAGAAAAAGCAGCGTTAGAATTTAATGGTATTCGCGACCCATATAGCGCATTACGCGGTGCTGTTTCAGAAGAAACTGCCTTAAAAGAGATAAATAAGCTAATAAGAAAAGAACAAAAACAAGCCGGCTGTAGCCGAGCAATTATGGTCGCGCACAACGCAACTTTTGACCATAGTTTTGTTATGCAAGCCAGTGAACGTTGCAAACTAAAACGCGTCCCCTTCCATCCCTTCGCTACTTTTGATACAGCAGCATTGAGCGGTCTCGCTTATGGTCAAACTGTGTTGGCAAAAGCATGTAAATCTGCTGGGTTGGATTTTGACAACAAAGAAGCGCACTCGGCCTTATATGATACAGAAAGAACGGCCGAGTTATTTTGCGGAATAGTCAACAAGTGGAAAGCCCTAGGTGGCTGGCCGCTTAGCAATGACGACACCGAACAACTATAAAAATACCCATTACTAAACGAGATTGTTATGAACCCTGTAGTTATTTCAGTATGTATCATGCTATTACTTGCACTGATGAGAGTTAACGTTGTTGTAGCTCTTACCTTCAGTGCTATCGTCGGTGGACTTGTTTCCGGTATGACGCTCACCGACTCTGTCTCAGCATTTGAAAGTGGCTTAGGTGGTGGTGCAACTATCGCATTAAGTTATGCAATGTTGGGAACATTCGCGGTTGCGATTTCCAAATCAGGCTTAACCGATTTACTTGCTCAAAATGTTATTAAGCGCATTCATGGCAAAGAAAACGGCGCAGCAACCACCGGACTAAAATATTTAGTTATTTGTGCATTGATTCTTGTCACAATGTCCTCACAAAATGTTATCCCTGTTCACATCGCCTTTATTCCAATATTAATTCCTCCTCTGTTGGGCGTTTTTGCAAAACTGAAATTAGATCGACGTTTGATCGCCTGTGTCCTAACTTTTGGTTTGGTCACGCCATATATGGTGTTGCCTATCGGCTTTGGCGGTATTTTCCTTAATAATATCCTGTTAAAAAACTTACACGACAACGGATTACCTGACGTGGTCGCAAGCCAAGTCCCAACAGCAATGATGTTACCTGGGTTAGGTATGATTGCCGGGTTGCTTACCGCAATTCTGTTTACTTATCGTAAGCCTCGTGAATACAAACAGACTGAACTGACCACGGTAAGCAACGACGTTCAAATTAATAGTAAACATATTGCCATCGCAGTTGTGGCCATTGTGGTTGCTCTCGGTGCACAGCTTACAACAGGATCGATGATAATAGGTGGTCTCGCCGGGTTTATGGTGTTTACTTTTGGCGGTGTGATTGCGTGGAAAGAAACACAAGATGTTTTCACCCGTGGCGTCCACATGATGGCGATGATTGGTTTTATTATGATTGCAGCAGCAGGTTTTGCAGCGGTAATGAAGCAAACAGGTGGCGTAGAAACGTTGGTGGAAGCGTTATCTACCAGCATCGGCGATAATAAAGCGCTTGCTGCTCTACTGATGTTGGTGGTTGGTTTACTGGTAACAATGGGCATCGGCTCTTCGTTCTCCACCATACCAATTATTGCCACTATTTACGTGCCACTAGCAATGGCATTTGGCTTTTCACCAATGGCAACAATTGCATTAGTAGGTACAGCTGCAGCGCTTGGTGATGCAGGTTCACCTGCGTCGGATTCAACCTTAGGTCCAACATCCGGTTTAAATGCAGATGGACAACATGAACACGTATGGGAAACGGTTGTTCCAACCTTTGTTCATTACAATATCCCGTTAATTGTATTTGGTTGGATTGCAGCAATGGTGCTCTAGTTACTGAAATGGCTTTAGTATAAGCAGCGGTAACAAAAGTATTAATATCGAAATGTTGCTTGAGAAAATATTCTCTCAGCCATAAAAAAAACCAGTGACAAGTCACTGGTTTTTTTGTGTAACTTAAATTTATTGTGCTTTCTCAGCCGCTTCTTTAATAAGTGGTTGAAGTTCACCTTTTTGGAACATTTCAAGAATAATATCGCAACCGCCAACTAATTCACCACCTACCCACAGCTGTGGAAAAGTCGGCCATTGAGCGTAAATTGGTAGTTCTGCACGGATATCTGGATTCTGTAAAATATCTACATAAGCAAACTGTTCGCCACAAGCCATAAGCGCTTGAGAGGCTTGAGAGGAAAAACCACAACTTGGTAGTTTAGGCGAACCTTTCATGTAAAGTAGGATCGAGTTTTCTTCAATCTGTTGTTTAATTTTATCGATAGTTTCCATTGTCTTCTCGCATTAGTTTTAACACTTAACGTTACGATAGCATTCTACTGGTTTGCACAGGAATAAAAAGCACAATATAAGTAAGGTTTTAAGCTATGCTTAATTATCTTATCCGCAGATAAGATAATTACATTTTGAAGTTTTTTTTGTTAATAGGCTTTTAATAAAGTAAAAACTTGATAAACTATTTACTAAGTCAGCTTACTTGACGAAATAAAAATAATTATTGGAAGCAACGAAAGAATCAATCTTTCAAATCAATGGAGAATCCGGCAATGGCTTTTGAATTACCAGCACTTCCTTATGCAAAAGATGCACTAGAACCACATATCTCAGCTGAAACTCTAGATTTTCACCACGGTAAACACCACAACACTTACGTTGTAAAACTAAATGGCCTTATTCCAGGTACTGAGTTTGAAAATAAATCATTAGAAGAGATCATAAAAACTTCTTCTGCTGGTATTTTCAACAACGCAGCACAAATTTGGAACCACACGTTCTACTGGCACTGCCTTGCTCCAAACGCAGGTGGCGAACCAACAGGCGCAGTTGCAGAAGCAATTACTGCATCATTCGGTTCTTTTGAAGAATTTAAAGCGAAATTCACCGATTCAGCAATCAACAACTTCGGTTCTTCATGGACTTGGCTTGTTAAGAAAGCTGATGGTTCTTTAGATATCGTAAACACATCAAATGCAGCAACGCCACTAACTGACGATACTGTTACTCCGTTGCTTACTGTTGATCTATGGGAACACGCTTACTACATCGACTACCGTAACGTTCGTCCAGATTACATGAATGGTTTCTGGGCTTTAGTTAATTGGGAATTCGTAGCAGAAAACCTAGCAAAATAGTTTTCTCTTCCTGATACAAAAAGCTGGCCTTGGCCAGCTTTTTGTTTTTTAACAGTGAGTGAAAAGCTGTTATTGACTAAAAACTCATTGAATTTATTAAAAATAACCATCGACAAGCTCTAATTCTCATACAATAATCAGGGCATCTTTATTCTCAAATGTCATCTAGACTGACCATTATTGGTTGAGTCTGTTAGCTGTTATTGGAACAACCATGCCTTCTTCTTTTGACTGGAAACCCGTCCTACTTGCTGGACTTATCGTTAGTATTGGCCAATTTAGTATGGGCTTAGTTTTTCCTGCTTTACCTTGGATTGCTCAAGACTTTTCTATCTCAGCCGAAGACGCTCAATTGCTCATTTCTATCTATTTACTGGGTTTTGGCCCTTCTCAGCTTATTTATGGACCGATGTCTGATGCGCTAGGCCGAAAACCCATACTCATAGCAGGGTTGTTGTTGGCCATTTTAGGTTTATCAATTGCAATATTGGCCAGTTTTTCGTTTGATATGTTGGTATTAGGGCGATTTATACAAGGACTAGGTGCTGGCTGCTGCGCTGTATTAGCTAGAGCTTCAATACGGGATTCTTACGACGGTGCTAATCTACCAAGAGCGCTTTCCTGGGTTACTATCGTGGCTTCATTTACCCCTATAATTGCCCCCGTACTTGGTGGATTTATCAACCATGCGTTTGGTTGGTTAGCGGTATTTATTGCTCTACTTTCTTATATTGGCTTAGTTATTACGTTATTGTTTTTTGTCTTTACCGAAACATTAGCGGTGAAAAAACCCTTGCCGAACCTTACCGCTATGCTCTCAACCTATAAGATGCTTATTACTTCCCGTTACTTTTTAAGTTTCGCTAGCATCGGTTGGTTTAATTTTAGTTTGGTGGTTATTTCAATTTCAGTTATGCCTTTTATTATGCAAATTCAAATTGGCATGAACTCTGATCAGTATGCACTTTGGGCTCTTATTCCTGCTTGTGGTCTGTTAGTTGGCGGTACTATTTGTAATCGAGTTCGGCCTAAAATTGGAACCAAAAAAATGCTATTCTGTGCCCCTTTTGTCCATTTAACTGGCGCTATATGGTTGATTTTCGCCCCTCTTACGCCACTTTCAATGATGTTCGGCCAGTTCCTTTTGACCTTAGGCAACGGCATTGCATTCCCTTGTGCTCAAACACAACTATTAGTGCCGTATAAAGAAAAAGCTGGCTCAGTTGCCGCTTTATCAGGTGGTGGACAAATGACCTTTGCTTCTTTACTTGGAATGGTTCTTATGAGCTTTGGTATTCAACAAGCGTGGCATTTGGGCGTGGTAGTGGTGTTCATCACTATATTCAGTTCGATCGGGATTTGGTTTGGTTTTAAATCTGAACCCAAACAGTAAAAAAGCCCGGTAAATACCGAGCTTTTCATACTGTTTAGTAAAATCACTTACTGGGCAGAAGTACTATCCAAATAAGCTTTAGTCGAGATATTGGTCCAAGCGCGAACACGTTTTAAATACGTCGCTTGAGAATCAATAATCTTCTTCGCTAGTGGATCTTTTTCCGCGTATTCAGCAAGTAGAGCTTCTTTCTCTTGCAGCATTCTATCCAGCACTTCAGGTGGGAAATCTCGTACTTTAATGTTTGGATTGTCACTCAACATTTTTTCCCAACTTTCAGCATTTTCATCAATTGCTTGAACATACATGTCAAATGCCGCTACACGGAATGATGTTTCTAAGATAACTTGTAGGTCTTTAGGCAGTTTATCCCATGTTCTTTTATTAACTAAAAACTGTGTTTCTGAACCTGGCTCATGCCATGCAGTATAGTAATATGGTGCGATATTTTGAAAGCCCATACGTAAATCAAATGCAGGACCTACCCATTCCAGTGCATCGATAGTACCGCGCTCTAATGACGTGTACAGCTCTCCTGGTGCAATATTGGTTGGCTTAGCACCTACACGAGCAAACACTTCTCCTGCGAACCCAGGGATACGCATTTTAAGCCCTTGCAAATCTTCGATAGAGTTGATCTCTTTTCTAAACCATCCACCCATTTGGATATCTGAATTACCGCCAGGAAAAGAGAGTAAGTTATGAGGTGCATACACTTCTTGCATTAATTCCATGCCACCACCACGGTAGAACCATGCGTACTGTTCTGTTGTCATTAAGCCGAATGGCATTGATGAAAAGTACAACGTGTTTGGAACCTTACCTTTCCAATAGTACGAACTTGAATGGCCCAAATCATATTGGCCAGATTTAACCATATCAAACACACCTAATGGTGCTTTATGCTTATTGGCTGAATCGATACGAATTTGCAGTCGACCATTAGACATTTCATTGGCAATTTTTGCCATGTTCTTACTTGCGTCTCCGAGGATCGGCGTATTTGGCCCCCAAGTTTCCGCTAACTTTAAACGATATACTTTGTCAGCCGCTTGAGTTGAAAGTGAAAAAACAGCAATTGCTGCAATTGTCGCTGTTTTTAGTAACAGCTTAATTTTATTTTGGGATTTCATCCGTTCCTCTATAATTTTAATACATTCGAAATGTACAGATAAATTTACGGCATTCATTAATAAGGTCAAGTAATATTTACGACTCAAACAAAAAAACGATGCCTTCGCATCGTTTTTTATTGAAATGGATAAAATCGCCCAATTATTTACATTAATGGCATACCGATTAACTTACCATGCAAATACGTTACAAATACACCTGTTAGCACAATCCCAATTACCACAGCTATAAAGTCGTTAATAATTGACGGCTTTAAGCTCGGTATTGGACGTTGCTCACGCTTTTTCATTGAAATTCGATCAAGTACTGCCCAAGCTAGGAAAGCACCAAACAGAATAACATCGGCTAACATCCCATTAACTAATAAGTGGCTTACTGCCCATAACTTAACAGCAATGAGTTGTGGATGTTTAGTAACTTGTTTTATTTTCCCAGGCAAATACGGGGTAACGAAAAGAATCATCACTGGAACCATTAAGAAATAGGTAATATGTCTAAACCAATAAGGCGTAACATAAATTAAAACCGGTTCCATTCGCAGCGCGTTATAACCTATTGCAATAAAGTAGATACCTAAAATTGAAACGATCGAATAGATCGCTTTCCATCCTAATTCACTTTTCTGCACCATTTTTTGTCTCATAGTAGGTGCAAAAATGGACGTAGAATGCATCCCCAAAAATAACAACAACCCCAACAGTAAACTCAACATAGCAATAACTTCCTTTAAACCAAACGACAATGAACGTTGAACAAATATTAGTTTTATATTTTATATGTTTATACTTTGGACTTACTATTATTTGTCCTGCTAATAGTAAGTCCAAAGTAAAAAAAAGCTCGAACAAATGTTCAAGCTTTTCTATCAAGATTTAATTAATCTATTTAAGTCGGCAGTTTAGTTGACAATATTGGCCAACTATATACCTCACTTTACCAACCAGTAATCTCTCGCAGACCTTGACCAATATCGGCAAGACTTTTAACGGTTTTTACACCTGCGGCTTCTAAAGCAGCAAATTTATCTTCAGCAGTCCCTTTACCACCAGAGATAATCGCACCTGCATGCCCCATACGCTTACCAGGAGGTGCAGTCACACCAGCAATATAAGATACAACAGGTTTAGTTACGTTATCTTTGATAAACGCTGCAGCTTCTTCTTCAGCGGTTCCGCCAATCTCACCAATCATAACAATTGCTTCTGTTTCAGGATCTTGTTCAAACAGTTTTAATATATCGATAAAGTTCGAACCCGGAATCGGATCTCCACCAATACCAACACATGTCGATTGACCAAAACCTTCATCAGTAGTCTGCTTAACCGCTTCGTAAGTTAGAGTGCCTGAACGAGATACAATGCCGACTTTGCCTTTTTTATGAATATGACCCGGCATAATACCAATTTTACATTCATCAGGCGTAATAACACCTGGGCAATTAGGACCGATCATACGCACACCAGCTTCATCTAGGCGTACTTTTACATCAAGCAGATCAAGCGTTGGAATACCTTCGGTAATTGTTACAATTAAAGTAATACCGGCGTCGATAGCCTCCAGAATAGCATCTTTACAAAATGGCGCTGGAACGTAGATAACCGAAGCTGTTGCACCGGTTGTTTCTACCGCTTCTCTCACCGTATTAAATACCGGCAAACCTAGATGAGTTTGACCACCTTTGCCAGGTGAAACACCACCCACCATTTGTGTACCATATTCAATCGCTTGTTCTGAATGAAATGTACCTTGTCCGCCAGTGAAACCTTGGCAGATAACTTTGGTATTTTTATCAATTAATACAGACATTATTTGCCCTCCGCTGCTGCAACTACTTTTTCCGCAGCTTCTTTTAGCGAGGTCGCGGCAATAATATTTAGTCCACTTTCGGCCAATTTTTTTGAACCTAGTGGGGCGTTATTACCTTCGAGTCGAACTACTACTGGCACTTTAACACCAACTTCTTCAACTGCACCGATAATACCGTCTGCGATTAAATCACAACGAACGATTCCACCAAAAATATTCACCAATACGGCTTTAACATTTTCATCAGAAAGAATAATTTTAAACGCTTCTGTTACACGTTCTTTAGTTGCACCACCCCCAACATCGAGGAAGTTTGCTGGCTGACCACCATGCAGATTAACAATATCCATGGTGCCCATAGCTAAACCGGCACCGTTAACCATACAACCAATGCTGCCATCTAGTGCAACATAGTTTAGTTCCCACTGCGCCGCATGTGCTTCACGTTCATCTTCTTGAGATGCATCGTGCATCTCACGTAGTTTTGGCTGACGATACATCGCGTTAGAATCGATATTAATTTTACCGTCAAGACATAAAAGGTTTCCATCACCAGTGATGACCAGTGGATTAATTTCCAACAAAGCAAGGTCATATTGAGCAAACATGTTACCTAGACCCATGAAAATCTTACTGAATTGCTTAATTTGGTCGCCTTTCAAACCTAGCTTAAAGGCCAATTCACGTCCTTGGTAGGCTTGTGGGCCAACCAGTGGATCAATCGCGGCTTTGTGGATAAGCTCTGGTGTTTCTTCGGCGACTTTTTCAATTTCGACTCCGCCTTCAGTCGATGCCATAAACACGATTCGACGTGTTGAACGGTCAACAACTGCACCGAGGTAAAGTTCATTAGCAATGCTAGACGCTTCTTCAACCAAGATTTTGCTGACTGGTTGACCATTAGCATCGGTTTGATACGTCACTAGATTTTTGCCAAGCCACTTCTGTGCGAACGCTTTAACACCATCTTTAGTATCATGCAGCTCTACGCCGCCTGCTTTCCCGCGTCCACCTGCGTGGACTTGACATTTTACGACCTTTTTTTCTGTACTGATGCGGCCCGCCGCTTCAAACGCTTCTTGTGCGGTGTCACACGCGTAGCCTTCTGGTACTGGCAGTCCGAACTCAGCAAATAGCTGTTTCGCTTGATATTCATGCAAATTCATTGTGCTATTCCATTTCCTATCCCTTAAGGGATTATTATTTCCATAAGGTACAAAATATTATTCAATTTTTCGCCTGTGCTGTTACTTATTCAGTTAATAAATATCTAAACAAATAGCGGTTAAAGCGAATAAATTTATAATATTGAGGCTTCCTTTACATTTGTAGGGTTTTTTAGTTGGTATCAAAGTGTCTAATAACTGTAGGTTACACTACTCACTTTAATCAACGCCTTAATTAAGTTAGAGCTAGGTGTTGAGCTACCTAGCTCTGTCTTTGTCAGTTAACCAAAAACAACTGATACATAAACAACTTAAACATCAAGCAGTAGACGCGCAGGATCTTCAAGTAGTTCTTTGATCGTTACCAAGAATCCAACCGACTCTTTACCATCAATTAGGCGATGGTCATATGAGAGGGCCAAGTACATCATCGGCAAGATTTCTACTTTGCCATTAATAGCCATTGGGCGATCTTGAATCTTGTGCATACCAAGAATTGCCGCTTGCGGTGGATTAATGATTGGCGTTGACATTAATGAGCCAAATACACCACCATTGGTGATAGTAAAGTTACCACCGGTTAGTTCTTCTACGGTAAGTTTGCCATCACGACCTTTTATAGCCAGCTCTTTGATGCCTTTCTCAATATCTGCCATCCCAAGCATATCGCAATCTTTCAGTACTGGCGTGACCAAGCCGCGTGGCGTTGACACTGCCATACTAATATCGAAATAGTTATGGTAAACGATATCTTCACCATCGATAGACGCGTTCACTTCTGGGTAACGTTTTAGAGCTTCTGTTACTGCTTTAACATAGAAAGACATAAAGCCTAAACGTATATCATGACGTTTTTCAAACTGCTCTTGATACTGTTTACGCAGATCCATGATAGGTTTCATGTTGACTTCATTAAAAGTAGTCAGCATAGCGGTGCTGTTTTTCGCTTCCAACAGACGCTCAGCAACTCGTTTACGCAAACGAGTCATTGGTACGCGTTTTTGACTACGTGCAGCCGCTGGCGCTTCTATAGCTGGAGCTGCTTCATCTTTAGCTGCTGTTTTAGCACTCGCTAAATAACCATCAACATCTTCACGAGTAATACGACCACCAACACCAGTACCTTTGATCTGACTCGCTTGGATACTATGTTCTGCCAGCAAACGACGAATTGCTGGGCTTAGAGTGTCATTCGATTCCTCAGTCAGCGTAGCTTTATGTCGCTGATCTGGAGATTCTTCTGTCGTACTGGTCGTTGCTGAAGTCGGCTCACCGGCGACTGCTCCACGTTTAATACGTGCTAATAATTGCTTAGAAAGTACCGTGGCACCTTCTTCTTCTATAATCGCATCCAATACACCCGCTTCTGGAGCTGGAACTTCGAGTACTACTTTGTCTGTTTCGATGTCAACAATTACTTCATCACGAGCAACTGCTTCACCTGGTTTTTTATGCCAAGTTGCCACCGTTGCATCAGCGACGGATTCAGGCAAGTCTGGAACCAGAATTTCAATTGTCATAGTTTTTTCTTCCTTTAACTTCTAGTTCTTCATCAAAAATCTAGATTCAAAGCGTCATCAACCAACGCTTTTTGTTGTTTCATATGTACCGACATATAGCCGACCGCTGGAGATGCTGAAGCTGGTCTTCCAGAATATTTTAGAACACCATCTCGAATCGCATTACGGAAATTATGTTGACTACAATACCAAGCGCCTTGATTCTGTGGTTCTTCTTGACACCAAACAAAATCTTTTACGTTTTCATACTGCTCTATCAGATCACGCACTTCAAATAATGGGAATGGGTACAATTGTTCTATACGGATAATTGCCACATCACTTTGTTCGTTCTTGCGTCTTTGATCTAATAAATCGTAATAAACTTTACCTGAACAAAACACCACACGTTTCACTTTACTTGCTTCGATCTCATCAACTTCACCAATCGCAGGTTGGAAAGTGCCTTGTGCGAGTTCTTCAAGTGTTGAAGTACACAATGGGTGACGTAATAAAGACTTCGGCGACATTACCACCAGTGGACGACGCATAGGACGGACAACTTGACGACGAATCATATGGTAAACTTGTGCAGGTGTTGACGGCACAACAACTTGAATATTTTGCTCCGCGCACAACTGCAAATAACGCTCTAGTCGTGCCGATGAATGCTCCGGCCCTTGACCTTCATAACCATGCGGTAACAGCATCGTTAAACCACACAAACGACCCCATTTCTGTTCACCAGAGGAAATAAACTGATCGATAACCACTTGAGCACCGTTAGCGAAATCGCCGAATTGTGCTTCCCATAAGGTTAAACCACCAGGCTCTGCAGTTGCATAACCGTATTCAAACGCCAATACCGCCTCTTCAGACAGAACGGAATCAAACACTTGAAATGGACCTTGCTTAGAATGAACATTCTGCAATGGTACATAAGTGCTAGCATCTTCCTGATTGTGCAATACCGAATGACGATGAAAGAAAGTACCACGACCAGAGTCCTGACCAGAAATACGAATACGTTTACCATCATCAACCAGTGTTCCGTAGGCTAAAATTTCAGCCATACCCCAGTCGAGTGCTTTTTCTCCGTTAATCATTGCTCGACGGTCGTTATAAATCTTATTTACACGACTTTGTAACTTATGACTTTCCGGGTAATCGCACAGTTTTTCACCAAGATCTTTAAGTCGAGTAAGTTCATACTCGCTGTCCCACTCAATATTCCAGTCGTGTCCAAGATAAGGATTCCAATCCACGGAATGCATTTCCATTGGACGCCATTCTTTTACGACCACTTCACCATCATCGAGTGCATCACGGTAATCATTGACCAATTCGGTAGCTTTACCGATATCAATTTCACCACGATCAATCAACACATCAGCATAAAGCTTGCGTGGCGTTGGGTGTTTTTTGATTTTTTGATACATCAATGGCTGGGTAGCATTAGGTTCATCGGCCTCATTGTGACCATGACGGCGATAACACACTAAATCAATCACTACATCGCGTTTAAATGTATTTCGATAATCCAGTGCAATACGCGTTATAAAAGCAACAGCTTCTGGATCATCAGCATTTACATGGAAAATAGGTGCCTGTACCATTTTTGCAATATCAGTACAGTACATAGTTGAACGGGTATCTCTAGGGTTCGATGTGGTGAAGCCCACTTGGTTGTTAACAACAATTCTTACTGTTCCACCAACTTGGAATCCACGAGTACGAGACATATTAAAGGTCTCTTGTACAACACCTTGACCTGCAATAGCTGAATCGCCATGGATTGTGATTGGCAATACCATACTGCCATCTTTATCTTTAAGGCGATCTTGACGAGCGCGTACTGAACCAATAACTACCGGATTAACAATTTCTAAGTGAGAAGGGTTAAACGCGAGAGCTAAGTGTACATCGCCGCCAGGAGTAGCAAAGTCCGCAGAGAAACCTTGGTGATATTTAACGTCACCTGTACCCCAAGTCTCATCGTGCTTTCCGGCAAACTCATCAAATAGGTCTTGTGGCTTTTTGCCTAATACATTGACCAACATATTTAGACGGCCACGGTGAGCCATACCAATGACAACTTCACGCATGCCGGATTTACCAGCATGACGAATCAATTCTTTAGTCATTGGAATTAGTGCATCACCACCTTCTAGAGAAAAGCGTTTTGCACCCGGGAATTTAGCTCCTAAATAACGCTCTAGACCTTCAGCGGCAGTTAATTCATCAAGAAAGGTTGCTTTTTCTTCTGCTGTGAACGTTGGCTGGCCTAACACAGATTCTAAACGCTGTTGAACCCAGCGTTTTTGCTCTGTATTCGTCATGTGCATATATTCTGCACCGATTGAGCCACAGTAGGTCTTTTTCAACGCAGAATAAAGATCGCCTAACTGCATAGAATCTTGTGCTACTGCAAAAGAGCCTACATTAAAGGTTTCTTCAAAGTCATCTTGAGTAAGGTTGTGGAATGCAGGATCTAGGTCCGGACCAGGGTCACGTTCCCATATACCTAGTGGGTCTAGGCTAGCTGCTTGATGCCCTCTGAATCGATAGGCATTGATTAATTGTAAAACTTTTACTTGTTTAGCATCGACATCTGGATCACTAACTTGGACATTGTAATGCTTTGTCTCTTGAGCGAGTCTCCGGAAGTAGTCACGGACACGTGAGTGAGATTGTTCAGTCACCTCGGAAGATTGCGCAGGCAAATCTTCAAACACACGTTTCCATTCCTCACTGACCAGATCCGGATCACTTAGATACAGTTCGTAGAGTTCTTCTACGTAAGTTGCATTGGCGCCAGCCAAGTGTGAAGACTCGAGCCATGCCTTCATCACGCCGTTGTGCATATATTCCCTTAACCAGTAGTTTTCACTTTAATCCCGATTTATTCGGGCTTTCTGTTTATAGCCAGCACTGCAATAGGTTCACAGTGCTGGCAATGCCTATTTGTTCAATTTTGCTTACTCTCACAATATCGAGTAATTAAATATTGCTGTTGTTTCCTAATAAAGTTTAAACCGATCTATTCACTAGCATGGTTTTAATATGACCAATCGCTTTAGTCGGATTTAATCCTTTAGGACAAACACTTACACAATTCATGATGCCATGGCAACGAAAAACGCTAAATGCATCATCAAGATCTGACAAGCGTTCGTCTGTCGCCGTATCTCGGCTATCAATTAACCAACGATAAGCAGCAAGCAAACCGGCAGGTCCAATGAATTTATCTGGATTCCACCAGAATGATGGGCACGAGGTTGTACAACATGCACACATAATACATTCATATAAACCATCCAGATGAACACGTTCTTCTGGCAATTGTAAATTTTCTCTTGATGGTGGTTGATTACCATCTGAAATCAAGTACGGCTTAACTTTCTCATAATTATCATAAAATTGCGTCATGTCCACAATTAAATCACGAACTACGGGTAGGCCTGGTAGTGGTCTGATCACTATAGGGTTTTGTCCCATCAGTGCTGACAGTGGCGTAATACAAGCTAAGCCATTCTTACCATTCATATTCAAACCATCAGAACCACACACACCTTCTCGGCACGAACGACGGAAAGAAATTGATGCATCTTGTTCTTTCAACAGAATCAGCGCATCTAACACCATCATGTCAGTACCTTCATCCACTTCGAGTTCGTAATCCTTCATATAAGGTTTACTGTCTACATCTGGATTATAACGGTAAAGAGAGAAATTCAGTTTCATAGTATTCTACTCCCCTTAGTAAGTACGGACTTTAGGTGGAAAAGCATCACGATGCACAGGTTCCATATTGACATCTCGCTTAGACATTTCACCTGTTTCCGGATTATAGATAGAGTGGCACAACCACTGTTCATCATTTCGGTCAGGGAAATCGAATCGAGCGTGAGCACCACGGCTTTCTGTACGATAGTTAGCAGCGACCGCAGTAGCAAAGGCCGTTTCCATTAAGTTATCAAGCTCTAAACACTCAATACGTTGAGTATTGAACTCAGAAGACTTATCTGATAGGTGAGCATTATTTAAACGCTCACGAATCTCTTTTAACTCTTGAAGGCCATTTGCCATTGCATCACCTTCTCTAAATACTGAGAAGTTATTCTGCATACACGCCTGTAAATCCTTACGAATTTGAACAGGATCTTCACCTTTATCGCTATTTTCCCAACGCATTGTGCGAGCCAAAGATGCTTCGATATCAGACTCTGTTGCTGGACGAGCTTCTGATTGAGCAGCCAATGTGTCACCCAAATGAAGCCCTGTAGCACGACCAAATACCACCAAATCAAGCAATGAATTACCACCTAGACGGTTAGCACCATGCACAGATACAGATGCAATTTCACCACAGGCAAACAGGCCTTGAACTTCAATGTCAGCACCATTTGTATCTTGCTTAATCGCTTGTCCTGATACCTGAGTAGGCACTCCACCCATCATATAATGACAAGTCGGAATAATAGGAATCGGTTCTTTTACTGGATCCACATGAGCAAATGTACGCGACAATTCACAAATACCTGGCAATTTAGACTCTAGTACATCTTTACCTAGATGATCCAATTTAAGCTTGATATGTGGTCCCCATGGGCCATCGCACCCTCGACCTTCTCGGATTTCGATCATGATGGAACGAGCAACAACGTCACGTCCGGCCAAGTCTTTCGCATTTGGCGCATAACGTTCCATGAAGCGTTCACCGTCTTTATTGAGAAGATAACCACCTTCTCCACGACAACCTTCCGTCACTAATACTCCTGCACCAGCGATACCTGTTGGGTGGAATTGCCACATTTCGATATCTTGCATTGGCACACCAGCACGCAATGCCATACCAACACCATCGCCCGTATTAATATGAGCGTTAGTGGTCGATGAATAAATACGACCTGCGCCACCTGTGGCTAAAATAGTTGCTTTAGATTTAAAGTAATTTATTTCACCAGTTTCCATACAGATTGCGGTACAACCCATTATAGCGCCATCTTGGTTTTTAACTAAATCTAGCGCATACCATTCAGAGAAAATAGTGGTCTTATGTTTAATATTTTGCTGATAAAGCGTGTGCAATAATGCATGCCCGGTACGGTCAGCTGCCGCTGCAGTACGAGCGGCTTGTTCACCACCAAACTCTTTAGATTGTCCACCAAATGGACGTTGGTAAATAGAACCATCTTCAAAACGAGAAAAAGGTAACCCCATTTTTTCAAGTTCAATTACCGACTCAGGCCCATTTTTACACATGTATTCGATGGCATTTTGGTCACCGATATAATCGGAACCTTTCACCGTATCGTACATGTGCCACTGCCAGTTATCCTTATGGGAATTACCTAGTGCAACGGTAATACCACCTTGAGCGGATACAGTGTGCGAACGAGTAGGAAATACTTTTGATAGCAAAGCACAAGAAAGGCCTTGCTCTGAAATTTGTAATGCTGCGCGCATACCCGCGCCACCAGCACCGATGACAACTGCATCGAATTCACGAACCGGAATAGTCACTTACGCACCCCACAGAATAAATAGGCCAGAAAAGAAATACACAAATAAGATAGCAACTATTACACATTGTAACAGGCCACGAATAAGCGTTGGCTTGATATAGTCGGTTAGAACTTGCCATAAACCAATCCAGGCGTGAACAAGGACAGAAGTCAAAGCAAGCATGGTAAATGCTTTGGTAAACGTGCCACCAAAGAACGAGGTCCATGTGTGATAAGTTATATCGCCACTAAAAGCACAAAAACCAACAATGTAAATCGTATACAAAGTAAGGATAATTGCAGTAGCGCGGATAAGTAGGAAGTCATGAACACCATTACGACCTACAGAAGAAACAGAATTTACCATACCAAAATACCTCCAAGTAGCGACAATACTGCAGTAGCAGCAAAGGTTACTTTTGCAGTCATAACGCCAGATTCGAATTCTTCATAATGACCAAAGTCCATTATTAAATGACGAATTCCACCAACAATATGGTAGGCAAGTGCGGTTAGTATTCCCCATAAGACAAACTTGACCAAAAAGCTGTCGACGAGATCAGCTGCTTGCATGAAACCTTGAGGGGATGATAAAGATATTGATAACAGCCAAAGCAAAATACCAATGGCTACAAATGTGATTACACCAGTAACACGGTGCAAGATAGACACAATCGCAGTAATTGGAAAGCGTATGGTCTGCAAATCGAGATTGACAGGTCTTGACTTTCTTTCTTTCACGGGCTTGCTCACTCAGCTCCATTGAGCGTTTGTTTATTTATTACTTCGAATTTTGATAGATCTGGAGTTCTTTATGTGTCAACCTTACAAAACTTAACATCTAATTAACATTTTAACACTCAAATGACGGTTAAACATGTAAACAAAATGTTAATCAAGCGTTCAGATTTTAAAGTAATTATTTCTTTCTAGGCTTGAACTTATAAGGTCTCAACCACAAACTTCATTTACACTATACGTTTGGCAACAAATTAATACAATAATCTTAACAAAAAGTGCTACATGGCACATGTTTTTAACTTTTTAAATGTGGAAAACCTTAACAAGTGCACACAAACCTCTAGAAAAATTGACTTTACTCAAGATCCTGAGTAAAAAATGTCTCAGAACAAATCCCGGATAGACTAATTTTAAACAAAGGAGAATGTAATGGCAGATAAGAAGGCGACCCTTCATATAGAAGGTAAAGCTCCAATAGAACTGCCGATTATGGAAGGTACTTTAGGACCTGAAGTAATCGATGTACGTAAATTAGGTGCAAATGGATATTTTACATTTGACCCTGGTTTTTTAGCGACATCATCTTGCGAATCCCAAATAACATTCATCGATGGCGGAAAAGGTGTGTTATTACACCGAGGCTATCCAATAGATCAATTAGCTAACAAAGCAGATTACTTAGAAGTTTGCTATATCCTCCTATACGGAGAGGCGCCCAACAGAAAAGAGTACGACAATTTCAAAAAAATTGTTACGCGACACACAATGGTTCATGAGCAGATAGCAAGCTTTTTCCATGGTTTCCGTCGTGATGCTCATCCAATGGCTATTATGGTTGGGGTAGTAGGTGCCCTTGCAGCGTTTTATCACGACTCACTTGATATCAATAACGACAGCCACCGTGAGATTGCTGCATTCCGTTTACTATCGAAAATGCCAACACTGGCGGCAATGTGTTATAAATATTCTATTGGTCAACCGTTTATTTATCCTCGCAACGATTTAAACTATGCAGAAAACTTCTTGCATATGATGTTCGCTAACCCATGTGAGGATTATGAAGTTAATCCTGTTGTATCTCGTGCTATGGACAAAATATTTACATTGCATGCAGACCATGAACAAAACGCATCAACCTCAACGGTACGTTTAGCCGGTTCTTCAGGTGCAAACCCATTTGCCTGTATTGCCGCAGGTATTGCATCTCTTTGGGGGCCTGCTCATGGCGGTGCTAACGAAGCGTGCTTGCGTATGTTAGAGGAAATAGGCAGTGTTGATAATATTCCAGAATATGTCGACCGTGCCAAAGATAAAGAAGATCCGTTTAGATTAATGGGCTTTGGTCACCGTGTTTACAAAAACTATGACCCACGTGCAACAGTAATGCGTGAAGCCTGTCATGAAGTTTTAAAAGAGCTAAAAATCGAAGATCCATTGTTGGATGTGGCGATGGAATTAGAGCGTATCGCTCTATCTGACCCATATTTTGTTGAGAAAAAACTGTACCCGAATGTGGATTTCTACTCCGGTATCATCCTGAAAGCAATTGGTATCCCAATCTCTATGTTCACGGTTATTTTTGCAATGTCTCGTACTATTGGCTGGATAGCTCACTGGAATGAAATGCATGGCGATCCAGACAACCGTATCGGTCGTCCACGTCAGCTTTATACTGGTGAACAATTACGTGATTTTGAACCGTTGCACGAAAGAGAATAACAGTCACGATTAAATTGTAGTGTGCTGAGAGTTTATGGCGCACTACTTATTTACTCATAATCGGGCAAGTAATTGGTGTTCAGGTAGCTGATTAGTACTTGGATAACTGATTAACGGTTAAACAATAAAAGAGAAGCGTATTTTATCGCTTCTCTTTTTTATCCACACAATAATAAATTTATAAATCAATGAGTTACAAGAACTTTCTTTAAACAGGGTTATCGATATCAATAAACTCAACATCAAACCCATATTCTCGAGCTAACCACTCCCCTAACGCTTTCACCCCATAACGTTCGGTCGCATGATGACCCGCACTAAAAAAATGAATGTCCTGCTCTCTGGCTGAGTACGTTGTGCGTTCTGATATTTCCCCTGAAATAAAAGCATCAAGCCCTTTAGCTGCAGCTAAATCGATATAGTCTTGTCCTCCGCCAGTACACCAACCTACCGTTTTTATTGACTTGTTTACTTCTGAGGAAATGTGTAACGGTACTCGATTTAGAACAGATTCAATTTTTTGTGCAAACTCATCTGCCGAAAGCGTGGACTTTAGCGAACCATACATAGCAACAGATTGAGGCGTCGCTTCTAGGCCACCTTCAACCTCAATACCTAGTAATTGTGCAAGTTGCGCGTTGTTACCAAGTTCTGGGTGAATATCTAACGGTAAATGATAGGCGTAAAGATTAATGTCATTCTTTATGAGGGCTTTAATTCTTTCACCTTTCATTCCTCGAATCGGTTCAGGCTCGCCTTTCCAGAAGTAACCATGATGAACCAAAATAGCATCAGCATTTAAAGCTATTGCTTTCTCAATAAGAGCAATAGATGCTGTAACACCAGTCACAATTTTTTTAACTTGCGACGTTCCTTCTACTTGGAGTCCGTTTGGACAGTAATCTTTGATTAATTCAGGAGAAAGTTTTTGATTTAGCAGTGCTTCTAATTGCAAGTGATCCATTTTATGTTATACCAATATATAAAGTTAGCCTTGTTTCCAGAATACCACAGGACGTCAATAATGCAGGATAATGTCAGCAAAATAACGCAATGGATGATCGATAATCCACCAATATTACAACCTGATAAAGAACCTGCCACATGTAACCCATTTAAACAATTATCCTTACCTAACTACCAAGAATATAACGGAAACAGTCGATTAGGTTTTATCTATCAAGAACTATGTAAACGCCTTTTTGAGCATCATTCTGATTTTTCTGTTGTCGCAGATGAAATACAACTATTTGAAGGTAAGCAAACCATCGGAGCCATTGATTTTATCCTCAAACGGCAGCAAAAAATTGAACATTGGGAAGTCGCGATTAAGTTTTATTTATTACGAGGAGGACTCTGGTATGGTCCAGATAGTCGCGATAGGTTAGATATAAAACTGGATAGAATGCTTACCCACCAACTAGAAATGTCCAAAAGTGAAGCATTTATGCAACGCTTTCCCAATTTAGCCGATATTACACCAAAACTGCTCATGCATGGACGGCTATATATCAACCCATTTGAACCCGAAACAGTGCCTCAAGAGAGCGTTGGGTACACGATCAACCCATGTTCGATTGTCGGTAACTGGTGCTATCAACATCAACTACAGTTAGTAAATGAACCACTATACAAACTTAAAAAGTACGATTGGATTGCCGGCACTAACGCACTAACCGAAAAACTGACAGAACTTAGCGAGTATGCCGTACATTGCCAAACATTAAGCGGTGACTTTTGGTTTGTGGTACCTGACCATTGGCCTAAGTAATCAGTTAGATAGATCTTGTATACTCAAATCAATCAAATAGATAAATATGCTGACTGAAAATCCAATAAAAAACCGACACTTAACCGTATCGGTTTTCAAATTTATTAACTTTAAAATCGCGGTAGATTAACGCATTAAACAGCGATAAAACTATAGTCCTGCTTCTTTAAAGACTTGATTTACAATTTCTTGTGCTTCTTTTTCGATAGCTTTTAAATGCGCTTCACCTTTAAAGCTTTCACAATAAATTTTATAAATCTCTTCCGTCCCAGATGGACGAGCTGCAAACCAACCGTTTTCCGTGGTTACTTTCAATCCACCAATCGCAGCGCCATTACCAGGAGCATGAGTCAATCTTGCAGTAATACGCTCTCCTGCTAACGTTTCTGCTGAAACCATGTCAGGAGAAAGCTTAGATAAAACGCGTTTTTGCTCGGCATTAGCCACAGCAGATATACGGTTATACTCTGAAGAACCGTGTTTGGCGGCCAATTCTTCATAATATTGTTGCGGATTTTTTCCTGTCACAGCGGTAATTTCTGCACCTAACAAACACAATAAAATACCATCTTTATCAGTAGACCAAGGTGTACCGTCTTTACGTAGGAAAGAAGCACCAGCACTTTCTTCACCACCAAAGCCAAATGAACCATCGTATAAACCATCAACAAACCATTTAAAGCCAACAGGTACTTCACACAGATCTCGACCGAGATCGGCAACAACACGGTCGATTAATGCACTTGAAACCAGTGTTTTTCCTACCGCAACATTTTTCCCCCAACCGTCGCGATGGCGATAAAGGTAATCAATACATACCGCCAAATAATGATTAGGGTTCATCAGACCTTTAGGGGTAACAATACCATGACGATCGTAATCTGGGTCGTTACCAAATGCTAAATCGTAATCATCTTTTAATGCCAGTAAACTCGCCATAGCATAAGGTGAAGAACAGTCCATACGAATAGCGCCATCTTTGTCCAAAGACATAAATTGGAATGATGGGTCAATCGCTTCGTTAACTAAGGTTAAATCTAAATTATAGGTTTTCGCTATTTGTCGCCAATATTCGATGCCCGATCCCCCTAATGGATCTACGCCAATTTTGATATTGGCATTTTGAATCGCTTGCATATCAACAACATTAACTAAATCGTCAACGTAAGGTTGCACAAGGTCAACTTCAGATATAAGTTGCTTAGCTGCACCACTTGGCATGGCTTTAACACCAGTCATTTCATTCGCGATCAATTCATTAGCACGATCTTCAATAGCCTGGGTTAAGTCACCTTCTGCTGGGCCACCATGTGGTGGATTATATTTAATTCCGCCATCTTGAGGTGGATTGTGAGAAGGAGTAATGACAATCCCATCGGCTTTGTCATCATGTTGAAGGTTATAAGTCAAAATAGCGTGTGAAATACCAGGCGTGGGCGTAAAACCATTGTTTTCTTGAACAATCACTTTCACATCATTAGCAACCAATACTTCTATTACACTACAAAAAGCCGGTTCAGAAAGAGCGTGAGTATCCTTACCTAGAAATAAAGGCCCTGTAGTCCCTTTTTCCGCTCGAACTTCTGCTATGGCTTGTGCAATAGCAAGAATATGATTCTCATTAAACGTCTCTTTTTCTGAACAACCACGATGACCAGACGTACCAAACGCAACACGTTTTGCGGTGTCTTCACTATCAGGCTGCAACAAATAATAACTTGATACTAATGCAGGAATATTGGTGAGATCTTGTTGTTGGGCTTTCTGCCCAGCTCGGGGATGCATTGCCATTTTGTAATCCTTTAATAACTAAAGCCTAAATAAAAAGCCTCATAACGACATCTGAGGAATCAGTTCATTATGAGGCTTATATACATTTGAATACCACAGCACAAATCAAAAATTAAATCGAACTGCACACTTTTTCTATTAAATCTTGCTGGAAGTTCATTCTGGTCATCAACTGATCAACCATTTGACGTTTTCTATTGGTGTTATTATTAGTAATAACCCAGAATGGTGTATTTGGTATAGAGCGAGGTTTGGTTGTTTTGCCACTGGCTAAAAGTACGTCTTCATTATCAGCAAAATAAACACGTGTTCGCCCTTTCACTTGAGTAGCTTCTGCAAAACTTTCATTGTTTATACGGTATAACGTAGACAAAACTTGTAGAAAACGATCTATTGCTTTGTTACTTTCTGAATATTCATCAGAGATAAGTAACATTCGCATCGCTTTCACACCATTAACTTTCTCGGTATTCCCTGCATCTTTACTCACAACAATACCAACTGGTTCTTTGGTAGCAAGAGGCACTTTCTGCGCGCCTGTAGCTTCTGCGATTTGAGGTAAACCTTGCTTATCCTCAGCTACAATCAGCAAACGGCGCAATATATCTGACGCGCTTTCACCAATATGCTGAGTCTGACTTGCAATATAACGGTATAGATCCTCATCAACTTCAATTGTTTTCATTCGCTTTTCACAATCTCACTGTATTAATATCTGGTTGATTATACTCATTCAAACATAAGATGCGAGTTTCCAAGATCGTATTTCTGCATTTTTGGGTTGCACAGCGACATTTGGATTACTACCATGAACGTTCTTTCCCTTTTTTATCGAAAATAAATACAATGTCTGAGCTGCTCAACTATAAACTTCAAGGCAAGGGGCCAACGGTAGTATTAATACACGGTCTATTTGGTAATCTAGACAATTTAGGACTTCTGGCTCGAGAACTCGAACGCGATCATCAGGTCTTGTCTATGGATTTGCGAAACCATGGCTTGTCGTTTCATTCAAATGAACATACTTATTCAGCAATGGCAGACGATGTTCAGCAGTTAATTACCTCACTAGAGCTAAAAAATATCACGTTAATTGGCCACTCAATGGGTGGCAAAGTGGCAATAAAACTTGCGAGCCAATATGCAGATAATATCAATAAACTTATCGTCTTAGACATGGCGCCTGTTGCCTACATAAAAAGAAAGCATGACAATGTTTTTGCTGGTCTACAAGCGGTACAAGCAACCCAGCCTCAAACTCGCGTTGCAGCGATGGAAATATTAGCACAGCACATAGAATTAGATGGTGTTAGGCAGTTTTTGAGTAAATCATTATTTCGCTCTGAAACAGGATTCAACTGGCGTTTTAATGTTAAATCTATAATGGATAATTATAATTATATTCTCGGTTGGGATCGTATTGAAAAGACTCGAATTCCGACCTTATTTATTAAAGGTGGCGAGTCTGACTATCTAACTCAAGAACAGCAACCATTGATACAAGCTCAATTCGCCGATGCAAAAGCTCATGTTATTGCTAATACTGGCCATTGGTTGCATGCAGAAAAGCCACAAGAAGTGATTAGAGTTATAAGACGATTTCTCGATAAAAAATAGACTGCTAAACTGTGCTGCTTCACATTAACTTTAATGATTAACAGTGGTATAGTTCACCCACAAATTTGGTATAAAGGGCAACTATGCTTTACGAGTATTACGATTTATTGGAATCCATCGGTTTAGATCTTTTATTTGCGTCTATTTTTTTCCTCATAGGGATGGCGATAAAAGATGTACTTAAGCAGGGTAATGTTCCAGTATTTGGTCAACGTATCGTATGGATGGTTCTATTTTTAGGCTGCGCTGGATTCATTGCCAAAGGCATTATCCAAATAGCTTGGGAAGGAACTGGTTTAGGTTAACCAGAATTCGTCAAAGCTAGGCGGTAGTAACATACTGTCCATAGCGCGTTTGGCCAACATCACAAATTATCAATAGGTATACAAATATGGCAAGTGTAGGTCTCTTCTTTGGCAGTGACACCGGCAACACAGAAGCTGTCGCTAAGATGATTCAAAAACAATTGAGTAAAAAACTGGTTCACGTTCAAGACATCGCGAAAAGTAGTAAAGAAGATATCGACAACTTTGATCTTCTTATACTGGGTATACCAACTTGGTACTACGGAGAAGCACAATGTGACTGGGATGACTTTTTCCCTGAATTAGAAGACATAGATTTTTCTACTAAGCTTGTTGCTATTTTCGGTTGCGGTGATCAAGAAGATTACGCCGAATATTTCTGTGATGCGATGGGAAATATCCGCGATATCGTCGAAGCAAAAGGCGGAACTGTTTTAGGCAACTGGCCAACAGAAAGCTACGAGTTTGAAGCATCAAAAGCGCTTATCGACGACGAAACATTTGTTGGTTTGTGTATTGATGAAGATCGTCAACCGGAACTGACTGATGAACGAGTGTCAAACTGGGTTAAGCAAATTTACGACGAGATGTGTCTTGCCGAGCTTGAAGACTAAGCTTTGTAGCTGCCCCGTCGTTTCAATTACGATATATCGAAAATGCCTCTTAGAGGCATTTTTTATTCGCTAAGATTATTGTTCTTCTCTTATACTATTGTTCTTCTCTATATTGCGGTTTCTTTCTTACATACAGTTTTCTTTGTACTTCCGCGACAATAACCCCATTATTATCTTTCACGTAGGTCATAAATTGCGGGAAACACTTTTCTCCATTGGCGGTATTATTCAAAATGTCATCTAACATGGCCTGCGTAATTTGAAAATCAGCATATAAATCTGTTTTTCCTGGTTTAATAAAGTTTATACTCGCTTCTTTATCCCACACAAAATACTTATCACCAAGTATCCCCATCAACATCAAAGCGTAAACGGGATCCGTTAAAGAAAAAATACTCCCACCATATTGAGTTCTATTGGCGTTCTTATTCCACCAACGTAACTTTAGTTTGATGTTTACATTGCGAAAGTCTTCACTGATATTGGTTATTTTGATGCCCGCCCCCCAAAATGGAGGCCAACTGTTAAGTGCATGTCTCACTAAATTTGGCTTATACAGCTTTGCTAACGTTTTATTCATAATCACCTCAGTGTTAACAAAATGTTATTTATAGGTTACAGTAACTAAAATTATTAACTTATTACAACTTTTCTTGTTAAGCCTCTGACGTTTGAGGTTTAATGTTAATGAATGCTACCCTATAATGTGTAATATTGATGCTGTCGCATTTAAGAAATTAGTTCGCCTACAGGAAAGAATATGTCAGATAACAATAAAGCGCTTAAAGATGCGGGATTGAAAGTAACATTACCTCGCTTAAAAATACTTGAAGTGCTTCAACAACCACAGTGTCAACATATTAGCGCAGAAGAGTTATATAAGTTGCTAATAGATCAAGGTGAAGAAATAGGCCTTGCTACGGTTTATCGTGTTTTAAACCAATTTGATGACGCAGGAATTGTCACTCGACATCATTTTGAAGGTGGAAAATCTGTATTTGAATTATCCACTCAACACCATCATGATCATCTAGTTTGCTTAGACTGTGGCGCCGTGATTGAGTTTTCAGATGACATGATAGAGAAACGCCAACAAGAAATCGCAGAGTCATATAACATAGAGCTGACCAATCACAGTCTCTATCTATATGGAAAATGCAGTGTTGGAAATTGTAAAGAAAATCCGGAACTGCATAAAATTAAGTAACCGAATAATAATAGACAATGGATGCAAACTAAAACGCCTAAGGTAAATTACCCTAGGCGTTTTTATTTTCATTATTGCTTTGTACGAGTAGCAAGTTAACCTGAGCTCTAGATAAGATGGCTTTGAATTCAGGTTATTTAGTAAGCTTGGTGGCTATACGCTTTGCTTTGCCCATGTATCGCGTAGCCCTACTGTACGATTAAAGACTAACGCCTCTGGCTTCGAATCTTTACTATCTGCACAAAAATACCCAGTACGCTCAAACTGCACGCCTTGTTCTGGTAATGCGGCCATTAAACTTGGTTCTACATAACCATTTTTAATCAACAAAGACTCTGGGTTAATTGTGGCTTTAAAATCTTCAGCAGCAGCTGGATTGGGTACTGTAAATAAGCGATCATATAATCGAATTTCTACAGGTAGCCCTTTATCAGCAGACACCCAGTGTATCACTCCTTTTACTTTACGACCGTCTGCTGGGTTTTTACCTAGCGTTTCGGTATCGTAACTGCAAAATATAGTGGTGATATTGCCTTGAGCATCTTTTTCTATTCGCTCAGCTTTAATCACGTAAGCGCCACGTAAACGAACTTCTTTCCCCAATACTAGACGCTTATATTTTTTGTTAGCTTCTTCACGGAAATCGTCTCGCTCAATCCAAATTTCACGGGTAAAAGGCACTTCACGGCTACCCATTTCGGGATTATTTGGATGATTTGCAACATTCAGGATTTCAATTTTATCTGCTTCAAAGTTTTCCAGCACAACCTTAATAGGATCTAACACGGCCATTGCGCGAGGTGCATTCTCATTCAAATCATCACGAATACACGATTCAAGTGAGCTAAACTCAATCATATTTTCTTGCTTTGTTACACCTATGCGTAAACAAAACTCACGAATAGAAGCAGCGGTAAATCCACGGCGACGTAAGCCAGAAATGGTCGGCATACGTGGATCATCCCAACCGTTGACGAGCTTTTCTGTAACCAATTGATTCAATTTACGCTTAGACATCACAGTATATTCAAGATTTAAACGGCTAAATTCGTACTGTCGAGGCTGACAATCAATGGTAATATTGTCCAAAACCCAATCATATAAACGACGGTTATCTTGAAACTCTAACGTACAAATAGAATGAGTTATCCCTTCTAACGCATCAGAAATACAATGAGTGAAATCGTACATTGGATAAATGCACCATTTATCGCCGGTTTGATGATGTTGAGCAAAACGGACGCGATATATAACCGGATCTCGCATCACCATAAATGGAGATGCCATATCAATCTTAGCTCGTAGACACGCGGTACCTTCTGCAAATCCACCATCACGCATTTTTTCAAATAACGATAGGTTCTCTTCAACCGTACGATCACGATATGGGCTATGTTTACCCGGCTCTTTTAACGTACCTCGGTATTCGCGAATCTGATCAGGACTCAGTTCATCAACATACGCCAAACCTTTATTAATAAGTTCAATCGCGTAACCATAAAGGTGGTCAAAATAATTTGAAGAATAATGGATATCTCCTGACCATTGAAAACCTAGCCAATTCACATCATTTTTAATCGACTCTACATATTCGATGTCTTCTTTTTCTGGGTTAGTATCGTCAAATCGAAGATTACACTGACCCTGATAATCCTGAGCAATACCAAAATTCAAACAAATGGATTTAGCGTGACCGATATGCAGATAGCCATTTGGCTCTGGCGGAAATCGGGTATGCACGCTAGTGTGTTTGCCATCCGCTAAATCTTTATCAATGATTTGGCGAATAAAATTTGATGGACGAGCCTCAGCTTCAGTCATCTATGCACCCTCTAGTCTAATGTCAAAAAATAGTTTCGCTAATGATCCACGATTCACCATATTTACACAACTAAAACAGAACATTTCTTGCCAAATTACTTATCAGTAGAATAAAAAAACCTCCCAAAAATGGGAGGTTAGTGTATGAAAAGCAATTTTACGCAGATTTAACGCGTAGAAGCAGGGATATTTTTCATTTCGCCCGCAATAATTTCAGCTAACGGCCCAAGAATAACTTGTACATTATTACTGCCAAGTTTTACTACTCCCATCGCGCCAAGTGCTTTCAATTCATTTTCATTGATAACACTCATATCAATTACTGTTAAACGTAAACGCGTAATACACGCATCAATATTCCGTAAGTTTTCATGTCCACCAAGTACAGCCAAATATTGTTTTGCTAATTCAGCAGTATCATCACTCGCAGACGAAGAACTCGCTTCATTCATTTCATCACTTTCACGGCCCGGAGTCTTAAGACCAAACTTAACGATAGCCCAACGGAAGACGAAATAATAAATACCAAAGAACGCAAAACCTTGAACAATCAGCATATACCATTTATTTGCTAATGGGTTTTGTGCAGAAAGCACCATATCGACCAGACCTGCAGAAAATCCAAAACCAGCAGTCCAGTTCATGATATCTGCAATATAAAGGGACAGCCCCGTTAATGCGGCATGTAGAACATACAGTACAGGCGCCAAGAACATAAAGGAGAATTCAAGTGGCTCAGTCACACCGGTAAAGAAAGAAGCAAAACCTGCAGCAATCATTATAGAAGCTACTCGAGTTTTGTGCTCTGGTTTAGCCGTATGATAAATAGCCAAAGCAGCACCAGGTAAACCAAACATCATAATTGGGAAGAAACCAGCCATATAGCGACCTGTTTCACCCACAACACCAACGCCAGCTTCAACTGCGTTTGGTGTCCACCAATTACCTAAGTCATTGATTCCAGCCATATCAAACCAGAATACAGAGTTTAATGCATGGTGGAGACCGACTGGAATCAAGAGGCGGTTAAAGAAGCCATACAAACCTGAACCTACTTCACCCAAACCAACGATATTTTCACCAAACGAAATCAATCCACCGAAAATAATTGGCCATGCAAACATGAGAACAAAAGAGGCGCCAATTGCAGCGAATGAAGTTAAAATAGGTACTAAACGTTTACCACTAAAGAACGCTAACGCTTTATGAAGTTCAACTTTATAGTAGCGATTGTAAATTTCAGCAGCACCAATACCCGATAAAATACCGACAAATTGATTGCCAATCTTATTGAAAGCAAGTGTCGAGCCTTCATCCAATGTCACTAAGCCAATAGCTTCAACTGAACCTGCACTACACAAGGTTGTTATCACCATATAGCCAACAAAACCAGCAAGCGCAGCTGCACCGTCTTTGTCTTTAGACATACCGTACGCAACACCAATAGCAAACAATACTGACATATTGTCAATAATTGCTGCACCCGCTTTGATTAAAAAGGCGGCAAACGCATTATTGCCACCCCAACCTGTCGGGTCGATCCAATAACCGATCCCCATGAGTATTGCGGCTGCTGGTAATGTTGCTACCGGAACCATCAATGCTTTACCTACTTTTTGAAAATATCCAAGAATATTCACTTTGCATTCCCTCCTATAGGAAATCAGTTTGGTTCGAAAGACTTATTTTAGCTTTCTAATTTAGTCCTGTTCAGTTTATGTGCATAATTTTACTTCGCAAATTAATCAAGGTAAAAGTTTGACTCACGTCACTTTTTATTCGTACCTAAAGTACTTTTTGCTAGCACGATCATAAAACTTATTTTATGATTCGAATTAACAAAGACGAAGTACTAATATTACTTTACTTTCCACATGAAATTGAGGTGCAAAAATGAGATTAATTCCACTTAACACATCGGAACATATTGGTTTATGGTCAGCAAAATATATAGTTAATCGTATTAATAAGTTTAAACCAACTAAGGGCAATCCGTTTGTATTAGGCTTACCGACTGGAGGAACACCTCTTAATACCTACAAACACTTAATTGCACTTTATAAAGCTGGTGAAGTAAGTTTTGAGAACGTAGTAACATTTAACATGGATGAATATGTTGGGCTGCCAGAAGATCATCCCGAATCATATCGAACCTTTATGTATGAAAACTTTTTTAATCATGTTGATATCCAAGAAAAAAACATTAACCTACTGAACGGAAACACCTCAGATCATGAGGAGGAATGCAGGCAATATGAAGAGAAAATTCGCTCATTCGGCCAAATTCATCTCTTTATGGGTGGCGTCGGAAATGATGGTCACATTGCATTCAACGAGCCAGCGTCTTCGTTATCTTCTAGAACACGGATAAAAACACTAACTGAAGATACGCGTATCGCTAACTCTCGATTTTTCGACAATGATGTTAATCAAGTACCTAAATATGCATTAACTATTGGTGTAGGTACCTTGCTTGATTCTAAAGAAGTCCTTCTGCTGGTTTCCGGACACAACAAAGCATTAGCTTTGCAGGCGGCTGTTGAAGGTTGCGTTAATCATCTTTGGACCATTTCAGCATTACAACTGCATGCAAAATCTATCATTGTATGTGACGAAAGCGCGACTCAAGAGCTAAAAGTAAAAACAGTAAAATACTTTAAAGAGTTAGAAGCCAAAGAGATCCAACACCTTAAGTAACAGGATAATATTTATGTACGCGCTAACCAACTGTAAAATATTCACCGGTAGTGAAGTAGTGCAAAACGCTTCACTACTGATTGAAAATGGAATCATACATTCTATCTGCTTAGACACAGCTCTCGCCAAAGACATCAAATCTATTGACCTAAATGGTGCCAACATAAGCCCAGGTTTTATAGATTTGCAATTAAATGGTTGTGGCGGAGTAATGTTTAACGATGACATATCAGTAAAAACACTCGAAACAATGCATCGAGCAAACCTGAGATCAGGTTGTACTAGTTTTCTACCAACACTGATCACTTCATCAGATAGTAATATGCAACAAGCAATTGAAGTTCAGCGTGAATACAATACCCGGTACCAAAATCAGGCACTGGGTTTACATTTAGAAGGACCTTATCTAAATATAGAAAAAAAAGGCATTCATAATCCCGAGTTTATTCGCCAAGCCGATAATATGATGATTGATTATATCTGCTCTAATAGTCAGTTAATCTCCAAGGTCACTTTAGCTCCGGAACAAAATAAACCTGAACTCATTGAACGTTTAAAAAACGCTGGCATTGTCGTCTCTATGGGACACACTAATGCCACTTATGCACAAGCAAAACAAGGTATCGAATCTGGAATTAGTTTCGCCACTCATTTATTTAACGCGATGACACCAATGCTTGGTCGGGAACCAGGCGCAGTAGGCGCTATTTTTGATTCTCCAGAGGTATATGCAGGCATTATTGTCGATGGCTTTCATGTGGATTATGCCAATATCCGTATTGCCCATAAAATTAAAGGGGAAAAGCTTATATTAGTGACGGACGCCACAGCTCCCGCCGGTGCAGATATGGATCACTTTATTTTTGTTGGAAAGAAAGTATATTATCGCAATGGCAAGTGTGTAGATGAAAATGGCACGCTTGGCGGTTCGGCACTTACCATGATTGAGGCGGTGCAGAATAGCGTGGAACAGGTAGGATTAGAATTAGATGAAGCATTAAGAATGGCGACGCTTTATCCTGCACAAGCAATAGGTGTAGAGAATAAGTTAGGCCAAATTAAAGCTCAAATGGTCGCTAACCTTACCATTTTTGACGATAAATTTAAGGTTCAAGCAACCGTTGTAAACGGACAATACCAGAGAAATTAACGATAGTTTGCGAGCAGACATAAAAACCTTGTGAACCAAACTATGATTTGAACAATCACGATAACGAAAAAGTGATTAGCGAACAAAATGATTGGTGAACAGACAGTGACTGGCGGACAAATAGGCAACGTGGATCTTGTAAAACAGCTCAATAGTGCAGCTGTTTATAGTGTTATAGACCAACAAGGTCCAATTTCTCGAATTCAAGTAGCGGATGCTAGTCAACTAGCTCCGGCAAGCGTTACTAAAATCACTAGGCAGTTAATGCAAAGAGGATTGATAAAAGAAGTAGCACAACAAGCATCAACCGGCGGACGCCGTGCTATTTCTCTAAAAACAGAAGTGTCACTGTTTCACTCAATTGCAATAAGATTAGGGCGCGATTATATCCATTTAAGTTTATTTGATTTAGGTGCGGTAGAACTGGCTAGCTATAATAGTTCCTTCATTTATAGCAATCAAACTGAGCTCGAATCAGGTCTGTTACAACATATTCAACACTTTTTAGAGCACCAATCAGAAACGATTAATCAATTAATCGCTATCGGCATTGTGTTACCGGGTTTAATTAATCCAGAAGAAGGCATTGTCGATTATATTCCTAATACAGATGTCGATAATTTTGAACTTGTCGATGCTGTCAAACGGACATTCAATGTTGAGTGCTTTATTGGTAATGACATTAGAGGCCGAGCATTAGCTGAATACTATTTTGGGGCCAGTCAAGATGCGAGTGATTCAATACTTGTTAGCGTCCACAATGGTACCGGCGCAGGTATTATCGTCAACGGCCAAGTTTTTTTAGGGTCCAATAGAAACGTTGGAGAAATTGGTCATATCCAAATAGACCCACTGGGAGCACAATGCCAGTGTGGTAATTATGGCTGTTTAGAAACGGTTGCCTCCAATCCGGCCATTTTACAAGGTATCAGATCTCGCTTAAGTAAAGGTTACCCTTCCTCGCTTGCTACATTAGCCGATATAACGATTAGCGACGTTTGTCAGCACGCACTACATGACGATGAATTAGCTAAACAAAGTTTAATTCGTGTCGGTAATGATTTAGGTAAAGCGATAGCGATAACTATTAACTTATTTAACCCACAAAAAATTGTAATTGCGGGTGATATAACTCAAGCATCGGAATTACTTATTCCAGCCATACGTCGAAATATTGAAGCTCAGTCACTAACACGATTCCACACTAATCTACCTATAGTTGTGTCCGAATTGGAAAATAAACCGACCATCGGAGCATTTTCGATGATAAAGCGCGCCATGCTTAATGGTGTATTACTACAAAAGCTTCTCGAACCATCAATCATAACCTGAACTGTAGATAAATAATTTTCTGTAGCAACATTGTCTAGGTTATGCTTGAATAAATAGAACGTTTGTTGCAAGCATTCACTACCATTTGTAAATACTCATAATTAAGCCGAAATAATATCATCTTTTCGGCCTAGTTTTCACGTGCCTGCTTGTTTGAATATATATCAATTTAAATACGTATCCGTTGAAAGGCCTGTCTGTTTAAGTGTGTTAGGTATGTTCGCTGTTTAAGTTGTCGTAAGTTGGTCTAAAATTACATTGTAGGTTTGTATGGACATCCTTTTAATTTCCGCCTCTTTTATCATGGGTTTTATTGCACTGAGATGCAATTTACCACCTCTCGTTGGCTTTCTGCTTGCTGGTTTTATTTTGAAATTTTCAGGCTTTGAATCTAACGAAAACATTGAACTCTTATCCGATTTGGGCGTCACGTTGCTACTTTTTACTATCGGACTTAAATTAGATATCAAAACGCTTTTATCGAAAGAAATATGGGCAGGTGCGACACTTCATAACGTATTATCTACCTTATTTTTTACTCTCTGTATCGTCGCATTAAAGTTTATCGGTGTCATAAGTTTTAGTGCGATGACATTCAGCCAAATATTGCTGCTAAGTTTTGCACTTTCTTTTTCAAGTACGGTATTCGCGGTAAAGCATCTAGAAGAAAAAGGGGAAATGAATACCACCTATGGAACCCTCGCTATTGGTATTCTGATCATGCAGGATATTTTGGCTGTATTATTTCTAACAATTTCTACTGGTAAAGTACCAGAATGGTACGCTATAAGCCTATTTGCTTTGCCTATGTTAAGGCCTTTTTTCTATCGATTATTGCATTGGGTTGGTCATGGTGAAATGCTGGTCATATTTGGCATATTTATGGCATTAGTGGTTGGTGCTGGTTTATTTGATGTGGTTGGTCTTAAGCCTGACTTAGGTGCATTAATTTTAGGATTATTACTTGCTGGACATAAAAAATCGTCTGAGTTATCCAAATCCTTATTTAATTTGAAAGAGTTATTCTTAGTCTGCTTTTTTCTCAATATCGGCCTGGCTGAATACCCCACTGTTTCCGGAACAATTACCGCCCTGATCTTGTTATTACTCCTACCAATAAAAGGCGCTATCTACTATTTGATATTAAATAGATTCAAATTTCGGCTAAGAACATCGTTATTAACCAGTTTATCCCTGTTCAATTACAGTGAATTTGGCCTTATTGTTGGTGGTCTAGCGTTTAAAATGGGCTGGTTACCTGGTGATATATTAGTGTCTATCGCAATTGCCGTTTCACTTTCTTTTATGATCTCAGCACCATTAAATCGATTCGGTAATTCTGTGTATCAACGATCCTCAAAATGGTTACAAGAACAGACTCCTGAAAATCTTAATCAGATGGACAGACCCATCAAAGCAGGCACCGCTCAAATATTGATCTTAGGCATGGGACGAATAGGAACTGGTGCTTACGATGAATTAATCAAGCAGCATGGAGAAATAGTTCTAGGCGTAGAATTGCACCCTGATGCAGCAATAGAGCACAGGAAAGAAGGACGAAATGTAATTTGTGGTGACGCTGTCGATCCAGATTTTTGGGAACATATCCTTGATAGTGGAAAAATACAATTGGTCTTATTCGCCATGCCGAATCACCATGGTAACGAATTAGCATTTAATCAATTAAAATCAAAATATTACGCTGGGAAATCAGCGGCCATTGCCAGCTATCCAGATCAAGTCGAAACGCTCAAAGATCTTGGTGTTAATGCCGCATTTAATATTTACAATGAAGCAGGTAGTGGATTTGCTCAACACGTAATAGACCATCTTAAACCTGAGTTTAAGCAATAATCACCGTTAGTGGGCAATGTTCACTTTATCGGTGCAAAAACGAGCATTAATTAGAAAACATTCATTTATAATGGAAAATATTAAAAATTATCTAACCGAATACAGGTTTTGTGATTTTTACCATAATTAATGATTGCTTTTTTTAACCATAATGGCAAATTGTGTCTATTGCAGCATCGGAACTTAATAGGGATTTATATAATATGTGTTCAATATTTGGTATTTTAGACATTAAAAGCGATACCGCTACACTGCGCCCATTAGCGCTAGAAATGTCAAAAAAACTTCGTCATCGTGGTCCAGATTGGTCTGGTATCTATACTTCAGACCAAGCAATTTTAGCTCACGAGCGTTTGTCTATTGTCGGCTTAAATAGTGGAGCTCAGCCGCTATATAGCCCAAATAAAAAACACATATTAGCGGTCAACGGAGAGATCTATAATCACAAAGAGATCCGAGCTAAGTACGCTGATAAATACGATTTTCAAACCGATTCAGATTGCGAAGTCATTTTAGCGTTATACCAAGAGTTAGGTGCAGAAGCTCTGCTAGAAGAACTAAACGGTATATTTGCATTTATTCTTTACGATGAAGAAAAAGATAAATATCTTGTTGGTCGTGACCATATTGGCATTATTCCAATGTATCAAGGTTATGATGAACATGGAAACTACTACATCGCCTCTGAAATGAAAGCGCTTGTTCCTGTTTGTAAAACCATCAGTGAGTTCCCTCCTGGTTGTTATTACGGTTCTGACGACAGCGAGCCTCAACGTTACTATCAGCGTGACTGGATGGAATATAACGCCGTCAAAGATAACCTTTCAAGCAAAGAAGATTTAACTAAAGCACTAGAAGACGCGGTTAAGCGTCAATTAATGACCGACGTACCTTATGGTGTTCTTCTTTCTGGTGGATTAGATTCATCTATCACGTCTGCGGTAGCAAAACGTTTTGCCGCAATGCGTATCGAAGATGATGAAAAATCAGCAGCCTGGTGGCCTCAGCTTCATTCATTTGCGATTGGACTTGAAGGAGCCCCTGATCTTGTTGCTGCACGTGAAGTTGCAGATAAACTGGGTACAGTGCACCACGAAATGACTTATACCGTTCAAGAAGGTATTGATGCCATTCGTGATGTGATTTATCACATTGAAACCTATGATGTAACCACCATTAGAGCTTCAACGCCAATGTTCTTACTAGGTAGAAAAATCAAGGCAATGGGCATTAAGATGGTTCTTTCTGGAGAAGGTGCCGATGAGATATTTGGCGGTTACCTGTATTTCCACAAAGCACCAAACGACAAAGAAATGCACGAAGAATTAGTCCGTAAATTATTAGCCTTAAACATGTTTGATTGTGCTCGTGCTAACAAATCTCTTGCGGCCTGGGGTGTAGAGGGACGAGTTCCATTCTTAGATAAAGAATTTATTGATGTAGCTATGCGTATTAACCCAAAAGATAAGATGTGTGGCAACGGAAAAATGGAAAAACATATTCTACGTGAATGCTTTGAAGACTATTTACCTGATTCTATTGCATGGCGTCAGAAAGAACAGTTCTCTGATGGCGTAGGTTATGGCTGGATCGACTCATTAAAAGAACTCGCTGAAGAAAAAGTAACTGACCAACAGTTAGAAAATGCCGCGTTCAGATTCCCGTACAACACGCCATCGACCAAAGAAGGCTACATGTACCGTGAAATATTTGAAGAGTTATTCCCGCTTCCATCTGCAGCCGAATGTGTACCTGGTGGCCCTTCTATCGCTTGTTCATCAGCAAAAGCTATTGAGTGGGATGAGACATTTAAAAACATGGCCGATCCTTCAGGTCGTGCTATACAGGCGGTTCATAACGATTCTTACTAATTAATATCGTCAATTAGTATCTATAACTAAAAAAACAAAGGGCATTTCTGCCCTTTGTTTTATATTGAGTCAAAGTCAAATAAGTTTAAGCTTTAGTGATTGACGTATTACTGTTCATCACTGCGGACCAATTTATCAACTATTACTTGACTTCAATACTACTATTGTCTACTGAAACAGGTACCGTTTTGCTCATTAATGTGATTAACAAGACAGAACGTTTATCGCCATCCGCTTCTTTATAAATTGCTTCAATACCTTCAAACTGGCCTTGAATAATTCTAACCTCTTGACCTTTTTCAGGTAATTTATCCGAAAGTTGGGCCACCGTGTTTTGCTCACACACTTTAATTTCTGCCACCAATTGCGCATTAACTTCTAATGGAGATGCTCCTTGACGAATAAAGTCCACCACACCTCTAGTTGAGCGTATTGTGGTAAAACTTGGCCCTTGTTCATAATCAAACTGAACAAACATATAAGAAGCAAACAGTGGCTCAATAACTTTTTTTCTTTTCCCTCGTACTACCTTTTCAATTTCAACCACTGGGTAATAGCACTCGACACCTTGGTTCTCTAAGTGCGCTTTTGCCCTTTCCAAGTCGCCTCTTTTACAATAGAGAAGATACCAACGATTCATAACTCTTATTCTCAATTTATATTATTCGTTAATGACAATGTTAATTTGATATTTGCTTAAACCATGAAAAAACCGATAAAACCACAACTAGCTATCGTCATTGGTCACTAATTCCATCATCATTTCAATGTGCTCATCATCATCATTTAAACAGGCTATATAGCGAAAATCTTCGCCTCCAGCTTGTAAAAATAATTCTTTGCACTCTTGGGCCAATTCTTCTAAGGTCTCTAAACAATCCACTGAAAAAGCAGGCGAAATAATATCAACTCGTTTAGTCATACTATTAGCTAACGCTTTTAACGTCATATCAGTGTATGGCTTAAGCCACTCTTCTTTACCAAATCTAGATTGATAGCTCATACCTATTTTTTCACTATCTAATCCCAATTCTTTAGCCAACAACTGTGTTGTCATTTCACAGTGCTGAGGATATATATCGCCATTGTTTGCGTAGCGCTGCGGGATACCATGGTAAGAACAAAGTAAATAATCACCTTGGCCATTTTGCTGCCAAAATTGCCTCACTTTATTCGCCAACGCTTTAATATAAAGTGGGTGATCATGATAATCGTTGACTAACCGTACCTGGCATTTTTCATCTAGTTTAACTAGAGCCTTATCGCAAGCATCTTGCACCGCTCCCGTTGTTGTACCGGAGTACTGCGGATAAAGCGGTAACAGAATGATCTCATTTACACCACGTTTCTGTAAATTTTCCAACCCCATCAATAGACTTGGGTTGCCATATGTCATACCCAATTCAACCGGCAACCCTAATTGAACTTCTAATTTACTAACCTGATTTTGAGAGTGAACCAATAACGGCGAGCCACCTTCCATCCAAATACTTTTATATAATTTAGCGACTTTAGGCGCTCGGATGGGCAGAATTATTCCGTGTAATAGCGGACACCATAGCCAACGAGTCATATCCACAACACGGTGATCATGCAAAAATTGACTTAGAAATTTTTTTACTGCCGCTGGTGTTGGTGCATCAGGCGTGCCTAAATTAACCAACAACACACCTTTGTTATTCTTCAATTCCATACAAAACTACTTATTGTCGTTTATAAATAATTGTTACCTACAGCTTATCTTGTCGTTTTAACTTAGACAAAGATTTCCTGCTCTCGCTGTTACAATACGCATAAAAAAACCGACTACCAGTAGTCGGTTTTTCTTATATCTTTGAACAAAATTAGTTGAAAAACAAGCTAACCAGTCAAATTTATGTTAGGAAAGAGCAGCTTCTATTTCAGCGCTAACTTCAGCTACTTGCTTAGTACCATCAAACTTCAAATAGGTAGTATTACCCATTTTAGCTTCTTTTCCATAATATTCGATAAGAGGAGACGTTTGCTCATGATAAACACCTAAACGAGCACGTACTGTATCTTCTTGGTCATCATCGCGAATAACAAGGTCTTCACCTGTTACATCATCTTTACCTTCAACTTTAGGCGGATTAAATATGGTGTGATAAGTTCTACCTGAAGGTAAGTGCGCTCGACGGCCAGCCATACGCTCAACGATGACACTATCATCAACATCGATTTCAATAACGTAATCAACTGAAACGCCAAGTTCTTTCAAGCCATCAGCTTGTGGAAGAGTACGAGGAAATCCATCGAGAAGAAATCCTTTTTCACAGTCATCTTGTGCAATACGTTCTTTAATTAACCCCAAAATAATTTCATCGGAAACAAGCTGACCAGCATCAATTACTGCTTTAGCCGCCTTCCCCATTTCAGTGCCCGCTTTGATGGCTGCACGCAGCATGTCACCAGTAGAAATTTGCGGTATGCCGAATTTTTCCATGATGAATTGAGCTTGTGTTCCTTTACCAGCACCTGGGGCACCTAGCAGAATGATGCGCATGACATTTCCTCTTTATTTTTTAATTTATAACGAAACTCACTGTTCACATTTTTATCATGAAAGGTTCGCGATAAGTTTCGGTATAACATTTATGTTAATCAGTTATTTTCAAGCCCGCGGATTCTAGCACAGAATGCGGGCTTATTGTGTAGTTTACGGATGATCAGCGATTGATTCTCTTACACCTTAGTCAAAAGGGTATTTACCGCTCCTAAGAATTGAGCTGGATCTTCCATTGCTCCACGTTCAGATAACATCGCTTGCCCAAGTAACACCTCTACCCAACGGCCAAATGCTTCTTCGTCCGCTTCATCAGCCATACGCTTAACTAAATCGTGCTCAGGATTAATTTCAAAAATATACTTCATTTCAGGGACATCTTGGCCCGCCGCTTCTAAAAGCTTCGCCATTTGAGTACCCATCTCAAAGTCATCCGTCACAACGACAGCTGGAGTATTGGCCAACTTAAACGTGGTACGAACTTCTTTTACTCGATCGCCTAGATAAGTTTTAGTACGCTCAACAACTGATTTAAATTCTTCAGCCGTTTCTTTTTGCTTCTCTTTTTCCGCTTCGTCTTCAAACTTACTCAGATCCAAGCCCGCTTTAGTAATTGATTGGAATGCTTTACCGTCAAACTCAGTTAAATAGTTCATTAACCATTCATCAATACGATCGCACATCAAGATAACTTCAATACCTTTCGCTTTAAACTGCTCTAAATGCGGGCTATGTTTAGCTGCTGCGTAGCTATCAGCCGTCAGGTAATAAATCTTATCTTGCTCTTCTTTCATGCGCTCAATGTAGGCAGCTAAAGAAACCGTTTGATCGGCTGAATCGGTCTCTGTTGAACAGAAACGCAATAGCCCAGCAATTTTTTCTTTGTTAGAAAAGTCTTCCGCAGGCCCTTCTTTTAATACTTGACCAAACTCTTTCCAGAACGTGAGGTATTTTTCTTCATCATTTTTAGCCACGCGTTCTAACATGGTTAATACACGTTTAGTACATGCATTTCTTAGTGACTGTGTCACTTTATTATCTTGTAATATTTCGCGAGAAACGTTCAAAGGAAGATCATTAGAATCAATTAACCCACGTACAAATCGCAAGTACGTTGGCATAAACTGTTCTGCATCATCCATTATGAAGACACGTTGAACATATAATTTTAAGCCACTTTTATGATCGCGGTTCATCATATCCCAAGGAGCTTTGGCAGGAATATACAATAGGCTTGTGTAGTCGTTCTTACCTTCTACGTGATTATGGCTCCATACCAATGGATCGGCATAATCATGAGAAACATGTTTGTAAAACTCTTGATACTCTTCTTCGGCAATATCAGATTTATTGCGAGTCCATAGTGCTTGAGCTTTGTTGATTTGCTCCCATTGACCTTGTTCTTTTTCGTTGCCTTCTTCGTCTTTCTCTTTCGTCCAAATTGATACAGGAATACCAATATGATCAGAATATTTACTAATAACGTCACGCAAACGATATTCAGAAAGGAACTCTTCTCCTTCTTCACGCATATGCAGAATAATATCGGTACCGCGAGTTTCTTTTTTGATAGACTCAATCGTGTACTCGCCTTCTCCAGAAGAGTGCCATTGCACTGCATCTTCAGCAGTGGAACCAGCAACACGAGTTCTTACCGTTACTGCATCAGCAACGATAAATGCCGAGTAAAAACCAACACCGAACTGGCCAATTAACTGAGAATCTTTACTTTGATCGTCAGAAAGCTTAGAGAAAAACTCAGCAGTACCTGATTTAGCGATGGTACCTAAGTGCTCAATCACATCGTCACGGCTCATACCGATACCATTGTCAGATACGGTTAACGTTTTCGCTTCTGTATCAAAACTCAGCTTCACACCCAAATCGGCATCACCTTGATATAACTCAGAATCAGACAAAGCCTGAAAGCGCAACTTATCAGAAGCATCGGATGCATTTGAGATCAGTTCTCGGAGAAAAATCTCTTTATTTGAGTAAAGTGAGTGGATCATTAAGTGAAGTAATTGTTTTACTTCCGACTGAAAACCACGAGTTTCTTTGTTGTTTGTTGCCGTCTCGCTCATTTTAACTCCATTAATTATTCGATAAATGAAATAATAGAAAAAATTCTATTACTTACTTGTGTACTCTTGGACTTGTATATAGTTTGAGGCGTAATCGTGCCTATCGCTGGCTTATAGATAGGGGTGGCATTTGTAAATTCAAGGTCAATTTTCATAAAAACAGTGTTTTTTACAACTATTTTTCTCTATTCTGCGTTAACTTTTTGGCAAACAATCATAACAAACCTATATTAATAATTATGCAAATAGGATTCCTTCATTGTTTTCTATCTTTGATTCAATTACTTAAGGTATACACACCATAAAATGAGTAGCATTGGTACTAAATTTATTCTGGCACAACGGTTTGTTTTTGATCCAAACAGTGATTCGCTAGTTGATAAAACAAATAGTAATGAATTAAATCGGTTAGGCAGTAACGAAAGTAGAATTTTACTGCTGTTTTCAAAGCGTCCTAGCCAAATTATTACTCGTGATGAATTGCATGACTTTGTTTGGCGAGAGCAAGGCTTTCAAGTGGATGACTCTAGCTTAACACAAGCGATTTCTACTCTTAGAAAAGTACTCTGTGATTCCACAAAAACGCCTCAGTTTATTAAAACGGTTCCCAAGCGTGGTTACCAATTTATTGCCTCGGTTGAAAAAACTGTGCCGCTACTTTCTAGTCTGAACGAAGGTAAGATAACCGGTATAGCTAAAGATATCTCTAGTACAAACATGGTTTGGCCTAATACAAGCGAAAACTTACCCAAAGCAAACGTAGAGAAGTCTAATATAAGTAGTGATCTGCCAGAGAGTAAAGCCGTTGAACTTTGCAGGGAAAATGAGCAAACCGCGACAGAACAAGATCATTATGTTTCATCGAAAATCAACGTACAAAATAACAAACGAACACACCATATTGGTCATCGCTTAATTTTTTTTATCGCTATACTTTTACCTCTTTTGGTTTATCTTTCGATGGAACCCGCGTCATCCAAGTTCAAACTTATCGACACCATTGACGGTATTCCATTGCAAACCACAGAACGTCATCCTCCTTTGGAACACTGGCAGCCACTGTTCAATAAGTGTGTGCAAGCTTACCTTTCCGAAGTCAATTCGACCACATTCGATCAAAAACCAACTAAAATCATCATAACAGCTGGCCCTAATAACAATTTAATTATCAATTATGTACATTCAGAATCGAATACCGCTGACAATGTTACCATTCAGTTATTTACTAAGCGGTATAACGCTAACGCACTGTGCAATGAGCCGGAGAGATAGAGATGAAAAATACTAAGTATGCGCTAACTTTTCTCTCTATCTCTGTCATATTTAGTACATGGCTATTTTGGAGTTATGACCTTAAATTAGAACGAGAATTAACCTCTCGAGAATGGCAATCAACGATCAACCATTTTATTTCACCAGAAATGCAACAGGATGAAAATAACAAAATTTACATTCTAAGCAAGATTGAAGTCACCAGTAATGTGAAATATTTGCCCAATGGGTCGTACAGGCGTGTCTCGCATCTCACTATGTTTGACAAGAAGCAGAAAGTGACTTCTGTAATGAATATTTCAGAATCAGGACATTGGGAATTGAGCGACAACTATCTGCTCATTTACCCTAAAGAGTTTAAGGAGGTATCAACTAACAACAGTGTAGACTTTACAGAACAACAACTCGAAATAGTAAAAACTCTGTTTATTATGGATGCAGAACAGAGTCGACGAGTGGACATTATTAATAGTAAAGCACTACTACTAACCAGTTTAAATTACGGCTCGCGTATTTTGTCTTCGCAGTAATGTTAAGCCAGCAGATTGTGAAACAGTAAATTTTAAAACAGTAAAAAAGGGCTTACGCCCTTTTTTACTGTTTGCCTAGTCTGGTATAGATACATGATATCGACTTTAAAACTGATATTATTTACTTCAATTTATAAATAATACCAGGGTTACACCTAACCATTTCAAAACGATCGGTTAATCCGGTTAATGATTCTGATGCGCCAAGTAATAAATACCCACCGGGATTAAGTGACCCAGCAATAGAATTTAACACTTTGGCTTTCATATCTGGAGAAAAATAAATCAGCACATTTCGGCAAAATACAATGTCGAACTTCCCTAACAAAGCATAACTTTCCATTAAATTTTGCGGACGAAAATTAACGAAACGTTTAACATTATCTTTAATCTTCATTCTACCATCGCCAGTGTCTTCAAAAAAAGTACGCCTGCGTTCAGGCGACAACCCACGACCAAGCGCCAAATTATCGTACACACCAGCTCGACACATATCTAACATACTTGCCGAAATATCGGTTGCTGTTATTGATACATTAGGTAGTAAACCTGGCTTTTTTTTCTGCGTTTCTAATATAGTCATTGCCATTGAATAAGGTTCTTGACCTGAAGAACTCGCCGCAGACCAAATTTTAATCGGTCTTTTATTCGCTGCCACTTCTGGCAACAACTTTTCAGCTAATACTGTAAAAGGATAACCATCGCGAAACCACAATGTTTCATTGGTAGTCATTGCATCGACTGCCGCAATTCGTAACTCTCTATTTCGCCCTGTCACCACATTTTTCAATAGATCGGATAGCGATTCGAGCTTAAATTTATTAACCAGTGGACTCAAGCGACTGCGCACTAAATATTGCTTGCTGTCACCTAAAACGATGCCACATTGTGATTCTAAAAATCGGCTAAAATCACGGTACTCTTGATCACTTATCGTAATAACTGTCATTCATTTCTCTTTATTCTTGGACCACTGCCGCTTTTACCGCTGCGCCCAATTCGTCTGGATTAAATTTGGCAATGAATTCATTTGCACCTACTCGTTCAACCATAGCTTGATTAAAAACGCCACTTAAAGAAGTATGCAGAATTATATGCAAATCTTTTAAATCAGGATGTCTACGGATTTCAGCAGTTAGCGTATAGCCGTCCATTTCAGGCATTTCGATATCGGAAATGACCAAAGAAAGTTGCTCATATATGCTGCCTTCAGAAGCCATCTGAACCAATTTATCAAACGCTTCTTTACCATCTTTCACTAAAACCGCTTCAAACCCGATAGATTCAATTGCTCTTTGTACTTGTTTACGAGCAACCGTAGAATCGTCTGCAATGAGTATACGACGCACAATTGATTTTTGTGTTCCTTGTTCTGCTTGAGCAATTTCTTCAGCAATGTCACTGCTCATTTCCTCTTTGACTGGCGAAATCTCCGCGAGGATTTTTTCCACATCGAGTATTTCTACTAACTCGTTATCAATATTGGTCACTGCGGTTAAGTAGTTGCCACTTCCAGCGCTGTCAGGAGGCGGTAGTATAGTCTCCCAATGCATGTTAATTATTCGCTCGACTGACGTAACTAAAAAACCTTGTACTGTGCGATTAAATTCAGAAATAACGACAAAACATTTGTCTGGTTCTGCGGTACGTCGACCACCAATTGCTAGACTTAAATCTATAATAGAAATCGTTTTTCCACGAATATGAGCAATCCCAATAACCAATGGATTAAGGTTAGGCATTAATGTTAATTTAGGGCACTGCAGTATTTCTTTCACTTTAAATACATTAATGCCATATCTTTGACGCCCCATAAGGCGAAACGTCAATAACTCTAACCTATTTTGACCTACGAGCTGTGTACGTTGATTCACTGAATCCATAATACCGGTCATAAACTCAACTCCGTTTAAACTTCTGAATAAAAAAATGTTAACCTAATTGAGCTATTTTACAACAAAGCACAATATGGATGCTAAAACTAAGGGAAGTGTAATATGTATTTTATGTCTAAAACAAAAAATTGTTACTATTCCTTTGTTAAGTTTATCGGTTTTTTTGCGCTTTTCTTTAGTTTTTTTTCATCTGCAGCAACACCAGAACAAATAACCATTATCCAACAAGCAGCAGAAAGTCACGTGACCACTATTATGCCTGTCCCTCAAGACGGAGAGTTAGTGGTGACCGCTGCCAATATAGATTCAAGAATTAAAGCCACAACCTGTCCATCAGAATTAGAAACTTCATCATCATCGAAAAGCCGTTCAACCAGTAACCTTACTGTATTAGTCGAATGTCCTGAACATGCTTGGCGTGTATATGTACCTGTTCGTATTTCAATGTCCCTACCTCTTGTGGTCGCCAATCGTTCTTTAACTCGAGGCGAAATAGTGACAAAATCTGATTTAACTATATCTATGATAGAACTGAATTCTTATCGCCGACAGGGGTATGACGCTATAAATTATGTTGCAGGCGCAAAAATGAAAAAAAACGTCCGTATTGGCGAAGTCATAGAGCGTGGCGATATTTGTGTTGTTTGTCGAAATGAAAAGGTGATCATTAAAGCCATAAAAGGCGAATTAACCATTACAACAAAAGGAACGGCACTCTCTGATGGGGCAAGTGGTGATCAAGTCAGAGTGAAAAATGACAAATCAAAACGTATAATTGAAGGCATTGTAACGGATATTGCCGAAATTACGGTTTATTTTTAATTCATTTTGCCTCACACTAAGCTAATATTTATCACAATAGTTAACATTGGTGGCGTGTAGAATAAATTATGAAAATAGTGTAAATAATCGCTAAAGTTCATCGTTTATTTGCCGATATCTCTTACATGACATTTACTCAATATGTGAAAAGGCTTTAATTATGGCAGGTATAGATAACATCCGTTCGAGCCACACTCTGACCACAGGGCGTAGTGCAACTCGTTCAGAATCTGGCTCTTCTAATACTGATTCCGTTAAAGAATCAAGAAGCAGTCAAGATTCCGTTTCTCTTAGCCAACAAGGAAAAGCTATTGGTCAACTTCACCAAGATATGGCCTCTCAACCCAGTTTCGACAGTGCAAAAGTTGCTGCGATAAAAGAAGCCATATCTAACGGCTCTTACAGGGTAGATCCTGAAAAACTGGCTGATAATATGATGAAATTTGAAAATGAATTGGGTGGGCTTTAATTTAGCCCAACTTATACTATGGCAAAACTTGTTGATTTAGTTAATTACCAATTAGAAAACGCACAAGCTCTTTCCATTCTTTTGGAGAAAGAGAAAGTAGCGATCACTTCTCGAATGTCTTCAGATATAGAAGCACTAGCAAAAGAAAAACTTCAACTGATTTCTCAACTTCAGCAGACCGATCAACGAATCGCAACGCATACTGATATTCAGCTACTGACATCAGATGAACAAATAAAAGTGAACGTGGAATTAATCCGATCAATAATCCACGATTGTCAGCAAGCCAATGAAGTTAACGGCGAAGCACTACAACGAGCTCAACTCAGTTATAATAAGCTCAACAATTTAATGCAACAAAGCCGTGGCAAAATAGGAATGACCTACACCGCAGGCGGGCAAACCTCAAACGTGTCGACTCTTGGTACCAATATAAAAGCATAAACAATGTAAAAACATGAATGCGACAAAGACTAGAATAATGTTTGTTGCCTCTTAGATGGTACTTGTTGAACTTCACCGTAATCTTTTAACCTATCCATTTTAGTGACATCGAGTTCTAACTCTGTAACATAACTATCTCCGACCGGATAGCTTCTCACCACTTCTGCACCACGAATAACCCCATCGACCGCTCCAGAAGTAAGTTCTGTACCAAGTCGTTGATCTTGCAAGTTAGCGCGACCACTTACTCGCATACCGTAAATTTGTTCGGCTAATTCTCGATACGCATCAATTTTTGACGCTCTCATCGCTCTAATACGTTTCTCTTCAACATTTTGTCCTTTCTGTTCGCTTACACTTGCGTATCCAACTGCAGTCAATACATTGTCTTCATTCATTTTTTGCAACGGCTGACAGCCAGCGGCGATCAATATGAAAGCAAGCATCAGTAAATTTCTAAAATTCATATCAAACTCCTATGGGCGTAAAATAATAGTGTTTCGAGAAGAACGAGTAGGATCAGAACGGATAATTAACCCATCTTGAGTGCGAATAGTATTCAATGTATCCAGATCTCGGCCGATTCTGTCTGCAGGTAAAAAACCTTGTGCGGTGGCAACAACAATACGGCTTCTCATGGCAACAACGCGGGCATTAACAAGTACCCCACCTTCTTGACGAAGCATCGTACCGGTTAATACGTAAGTAACTTGCTGCTCTTGTGCTAAATCTTGCCAGTCGCGACTCAGCGCAAAGTCGCCTTGCTGAGTGACTTGAATCGATCCCGTGGTTTTAAAATCAACTACTTGAAATCCACGTTGTTGGAACTGATGTATAAAGGATTCAGATACGGTATTGCCTAACCAACTGGTTGTATCTAGCTCCTGTATATCAACAAAAGACGTCACTGCAATTGGGGTTCGTGAAGAAATACTGGTGTTAGTAACAACCAATTCATCCGTCATCGTTTCAACAAAAAAATCCAATGTATGACGAGGGTTTTCCATCAGCATAAACCGACTACCAGCATAAGGTTCTTTGCCGTTATAAATGGGTGAATAAGCGCAAGATGCAACTAGCAAGCTGATCACTGCAATAAACCATTTTCTCATTTTCTTGATCTCCAGATATACTTGATGCCATATGTTCTATAACTTGTTTATCTCTCTTAAACGATTATGGAACAATCTTTGCTTTTCAATATTTGCCTATACTGAAAAACGACATACTAAATCAGCTACCAAAACATTTAATTACTAAACAATTAGCAAGAACTATACCCAGTTATGGAAATATAATGAAAAAACTAAATTTAACGACCATCATATTCTTAATATCCTTGCTATTTAGTAAGTTAGCATTTTCTGAATGGTACGAAGTCAGTGGCACTTCAACCTATGTATCTTCTGAAGAAACGGCCAGAGTCTACGCATTAGAAGACGCCATATATCAAGCGATGAAGTTTTCTGGGGCTGATATTGGCACACTCAGCACGCTGCGCCCTTTTTTAGAAGAGAAGAGAAGCGAATATCAGTTTACTAATCATGAAGTTAGATATATTAGAGTTTTAGATTCTAGGTCGAAAGACGGCAATATGGTTCTGCGAGTGCAATTAGATATCTATCCATCGGCAACAGGTTGCCATGTTGATCAATATAAAAAGACCTTTTTGGTTGGCAATATAGATATCCTCTCTCCACAACAAGCCGTAATGGGGCAAATTTATAATATTGGCGATGACTTCAGCCATGTGCTAAATAAACAGCTTGATCAGGAGTCTATAAGCTTTGTTTCTGTTGGAACGACCGACTATGAGATTGATAGAAGTAACCCCTTGACCTTGCAAATGATAGCTCAAGACAGCAATGCACAATATATAATAGGCGGGCATATTAGCGACCTAACGGCAACCATTGATCAAAATGTATTGAAAGACGATACTATCAACCGTCAATTTGCATTAGAAATGCAAGTCTATGATGGCAAAACAGGGCAAGAAGTCTATAGCCAAGCTTACCGTGAAGTAGCCGTTTGGGGATTTCCAAAAACCAGCCAAGTAGATACACGCAGTGCTCGATTTTGGGCGTCAACGTATGGAAAAATGCTGTTACGTATTAGTCGTAATATTATGCTCGATCTAGAATCCGAATTATCTTGTAAAATTACCCTACCAGAGGTGGTAAGAGTTGCAGGTAATACTGTTACGATAAACTTAGGAAGAACTCATGGTGTTAACGTTGGTGATAAACTCCAACTGTGGCATACAGGTTCGTTTATTGATCAATCTGGTTTACCAAGAAATAGAGTCTCTCAAAGTGAAATTACTTTAACGGTTTCTAGAGTATTTGACCAGCAAGCCGAACTCAATATTGAGCAGTCGGAACTGGCGCAGAGTGTTCATATTGGTGATGTAATGCATAAGGAGATTCTTACTCCTATCAATTAACGCGCCAACACAAACTTCTAGCGTGAACATGCCACCTTGGCTTAGCAAGGTGGCACTGATTAGCCAGTTTTTATTATTTATTTTGTTTTAAATTGACTCGCAAGGTGTTGTAGTTTATCAGCTAATAACGTCTGCTCTTTGGCCGCAACGGCAATTTGTTCACCATTACTAACACTGGTATCGACACTATGACTAATATTTTGTGCATTGGATGAAATATCAGTACTTACCATTACTTGTTGTTCAGCAGCGGTGGAAATTTCAGCTGCCATTGCTTGAATTCGAGCAATTGAGGCAACCACTGAATGCAATGTCTCTTGAACCTGCGCAGATTTTTCTACGCTTGAGAGCGCAAGAGTTTTGGTACTAGTTACTTGTGCATAAGCATCGTCGCTGATTCCTTGCAGTTTTTTCACCATTGTTTCAATTTCTAAGGTTGAATCTTGAGTTCGCTGAGCCAATGAACGCACTTCATCGGCAACAACGGCAAATCCTCGTCCATATTCACCCGCTCTTGCCGCTTCAATTGCCGCATTCAATGCTAACAAGTTAGTTTGTTCGGCTATTCCTTGAATGACATCTACAACACTGGAAATATCACTACTGCTCTCGTGTAATTCATTAATTGTAGTCGATACATTATCGATTTTTGACGACACTTGATTAATAGCATCGGTAGATTCATTAACCGTTTTACTGCTGTGTGCAATAAGCTCATCAGCTGTATTGGCTTCTTCAGAAGTGGATAAAATATTGGCTGCAACCTCTCTTACCGAAACACTCATTTGCTCAATGGCACTGACAACTAACAAAACTTGCTTATATTCTTCTTTAAGACCAGCTGCACTCTCGATCACAATCATTTCCGACTCTTCGGCTGCCGTAGCCAACTGTTCGCTTGAACTAGCAATAACATGAACAGCCTCAGTGAGCGAATCCAACATCAAATTTAAATTTTTTGCTATAGCACCCAGTTCATCGGTTCCTGTCTCATCACAACGTGGCATTAAGTTTTTTTCTGCTGCCAACTGCATAGTATTATTTAAACTATTTACTTGCCTAGAAATACCTTTCATTAACGTGAAACTGAAATAGCTAGTTAGCACAATCACAGTAAGAGAGAAAGTGAACAAAAGCCAAAATTTTTGGGTTTTCGCTGCAACAAGAACTTGTGAAGAATCCAGAATTTCTGCCGTGAGCCTTTCTTCTTGCTCTTTCAACAGATTAATTCTGTTGGTAGAAGCGGAAAACCATTGTTCAGCATTTTGATCGAGCTGATGATTAAATGCCTTAGTACGATAGCTCTCAACCTCTTTAAAAGCAACTTGTTGAATAAGTTGTTCAAATGAGTTGATGTGCCTCTGATCAGCATAAATTTCAAAGGTGGAAAAATAGCTGTTCTGTTCACTCACAAGCTGCACAAATTTTCGATACAGACCTGGTGAAAACTCGCCTTTGCCGAAGGTATTACTTAATACTGCTCTTTCTATCCCTGCTCTCTCCTTCCCTTGCAGAAATTCATAATAAGCAGCAAGAGAGCGACTAATTTCCGCCACTTCAGAAATACGCACAGCCAAACCAGGCACAGACAATAAATGACTATTCAACGTTGTATAATAATTAAGAGCATCAGCCAAAGGTAAAGAAAGATCACTAATAGCACGTCTGGTTAATTGGATATTTGTGAGCATTTCGTTAGCCTCATCCACCACAGACCATAATTGAGTATATTCCTTTAAGCTAGATGAATGTTGCGTCAAATAATCTTGTAAATCAGCTAACCTCTTATCCGTTTGTTTGCGCTGCTCAACTAGATCAGACACAAATTTAGTTCCTTTAGAACCTAAAAATCCGGCGGACATTCCCCTTTCTTTTTGTAATTCATGCACCAGACGACTGTTGTATGTCGACAGTTCTACAAAATGATAAATGTTAGAGGCAGAATGTTTAGCATTATTCGTTGCGGTAATTTCCACCGCTGAAAAATAAAAAACCACCACAAGTAAAGGCAAAATTATTAACAACAGCTTTTGTTTAACACTCAAATACATATTATTTCCCAAAATCATCTATTCAATCTATTATCGACAAAATAACGATTTTCCTTAGCTAAGATGGTAAAAATAGCTCAGAACCAAACAACATATTGTTATTGTTTAGGTAAACTGTATTTAGTCGGTACAGTAAGATTAGTTTAGTCTAGAAAAAAGTGTCAATTGTCGTTTAATTCCCCACTTAAACAACAAAAACCAACAAAGCCATAGAATTTGTTAAAAATACTTATATAATCGAGCCATAAGATGTCCCCTTAGTTCAGCTGGATAGAACAAGGACCTCCTAAGTCTTAGACACAGGTTCGAATCCTGTAGGGGACACCACTTCCATTATCTTACATTCCAACAAACGATAACCTAACAACCATCTAACTTAATAATCTCTTCATCTCTTAAAATCAGACGCACTACAACTAGAAATGCTATTTTCACTAAACTAAGTATGTGAGTACTGATTAGTCTTGCTTTCTAATTAGGCAAAAATCGTCGATAGATTGAATTGCGGTCGCAGATATTGAATCACATACCAACAAATAATATAAAAACCAGCCAATTTATTGAATAATAACGAAGGTAGTTCAAGTTAATACCAATAAAAACTACGTTAGCACATAGTTGCCCCACTCTTAGCACACTAAGAAAAAATATAACTTACTGGTTTTTAAGTAAAATATAAATTGCATGCCACGTATCCAGCATTTTTGCCAACTACTTCTTCAATTTTTGGGCAGAATATCATACTATTTATCAATAACAGATGTATCATTAAGCTAATAAATAATGAGTAAAAGTAATTTAACATCCAACACGGGTCATCGCTTCATTTCGAAAGGTAAGACCGCTTATAAAATTCATATTCATACCCCTGATGATACAATTTTGCATCGTTCCGTGGGATTTATTCGCATTGGTGAAAAACAAGCCTTAGAAAAAGCGCTAAATATCAGAAATGAACTCGGAAAAGAAATGTGGGGGAAATTTTGGAACCGATTACTTAAAGAGCCATATTTAATGACTCGCTTACCTCACGATTTAGAACCTAAAATAATCTTTAAATCGAAAGATCCTACAACAAGTCAGGGTTATTACATCGCAAAATGGCGAGAGTACTCAGGTGATGGCCAATTTAGTTATCGCAGTACCGTTTGCTCTATCGATAAGCATGGTAAATTAGCCGCCTACTCCAAAGCTAAACGAGCTCTATTAGAAGCGCATAAAGACAACATCGATCTTCTGTTGTTTATGGGCAGGCTTAACAGCATTGATTTAAAATAATCTAATCAATATTATTTTTTATACCTCCGCTCATACTACAATATAAAAAGTCACTGTGTCTTTATAGAAACAGTGACTTTTTTAGCCTGAACCTTCGAAAACTAAATAACAATATTTCGGTGTAAACTGGTATTGTTTTTCCGAAAGTTATTGTTTTTGGAGGTTACTGTGAATTTGCCTCACGTTGAGCAATAAACTCTAATGCCATATTAATACGAGAAATCACACGCTCTTTACCAATTAGTTGCATTACAACATCAACTGAAGGTGACTGGCCACCACCAGTAACCGCAACGCGAAGAGGCATACCTATTTTGCCCATTCCAATACTGAGTTCTTCACATATTTGTGCAATCACATCATGCAAGCTTTCTGTCGTCCATTGTTCAAGTGCTTCTATTTTATTTAGCGCTAATTCTAAAGGTCCTTTAGCAACACCACGTAAATGTTTCTTAGCAGCAGTTGCATCAAACTCTTGAAAATCTTCATAAAAATAACGAGACTGACTCGCTAATTCAACCAATGTATTACAACGTTCGCCCACTAAAGTGATCACGTTTTCAATATCAGGACCATTACTTATGTCAATTTTTTGATTGTCTAAATGCCATTGCAGATACTGTGCAACATAAGCAGGTTCAGAAGTTTTAATGTAATGATTATTTAACCAATTCAGTTTATCAGTATTAAATGCCGACGCAGACTTACTAACATCATTAAGTTTAAATAACTCTATCATCTCTTGTTGAGAAAAAATCTCTTGGTCTCCATGAGACCAACCTAAACGAACCAAGTAATTATTCAAAGCATTCGGAAGATAGCCTTCATCACGATATTGCATAACACTTACCGCACCGTGACGTTTAGATAGCTTCGCACCATCATCACCAAGAATCATTGCACAGTGTGCAAAAACAGGCACAGGGGCACCCAGTGCTTGATAGATATTAATCTGACGAGGCGTGTTATTAATATGATCTTCACCACGAACTACATGGGTAATGCCCATATCCCAATCATCAACAACAACACAGAAGTTATAGGTTGGAGAGCCATCTGTACGTCGGATAATTAAATCATCGAGTTGATCGTTGTCTATTTCTATTCGTCCTCTAATCTGGTCATCAAATACGACAGAACCTGATTTAGGGTTACGAAAACGAATCACACTTGGGTCATCTTCTTTAGCAGCTGAGTTGACCGCAACAATTTTAGGATGCTCTGCATCGTAACGTGGCATCTCTTTATTAGCTTCTTGTTCAGCACGAATTTCATCTAACAACTCTTTTGGTGCGTAACATTTGTACGCTTTCCCTTCAGCAAGAAGTTTATCAACCATTTCATTGTAACGATCAAAACGCTTAGTTTGATAATACGGACCTTCATCCCATTCTAAACCCATCCATTGCATACCTTCAAGAATCGCATCAACCGCTTCTTGAGTAGAACGCTCAATGTCTGTATCTTCGATACGTAAAACAAATTCACCGCCCTGATTTTTTGCGTATAACCAAGAATATAAAGCAGTGCGTGCACCGCCGACATGAAGATAGCCTGTTGGGCTAGGAGCAAAACGAGTTTTAACCGTCATTAGAATTACCTTAAAATTTAAAGGTGCAATCACGAGTGACTGCGTAGATGAAGACAAAAGTGCACGCATTTTAACACCGTGTCACCCTTTATCTCAATCATTCCTTTTATCAACAAATAGACGATTGATAAGTCACTTAAACAAGTTTCCCCTTGACCTTACCCAAGGGGGAAGGTTTATCTTTAACCTACGTACTCTAGAAATTGGACAGAATGATGAATCAGTTTGTTATCCCACTTAAAGGCTTAAATTGTGGAAAATGTGTGAAGAAAGTCACCGATAGCCTCACGCCATTTTCTGAGACAAAAATACACTCTATCGACAAAGCCTCATTGTCTGTAGAAACATCACAACCGTTGAATAGTATTATTTCAGCCATTGAATCTCTGCAATATCAAGCAGGAAACAATATTTCACTCGCCTTATTTGGATTAAAATGCAAAAAATGCGTCAATAAACTTGCTGAAGCTCTCGATAACAATAATCAAATCGCTCGTTTTGATGTGTCAAAGGACTCATTGACCGTAGTCACAACTCTAAATGCACTCTCTATTATCGATATAATAGAAAAATTAGGCTTTTCCGCGACTATAAACAACTCAGAATCACCTCAATCGACGCCGCACCTAACGTCGGAACCCAATGCTTATGATAAAAGCAATCCTTCACCATCAGAAGTATCAAGTGCATCATCAAGTGACTTTAAACAAACAACGTTAGATAAAAACAACAGGCCAAGCTTACATACACTTAACCTTTCGCTGCAAGGGATGACCTGCGCAAGCTGTGTTTCATCGGTAGAAAAAGCCTGTTTAAAAGTGGAAGGTGTTATAAATGCTCAAATCAACTTAGCAGAACAAAGTGCCATAATTTCAGCGCACAAAAATGATAATGTAATTCAAGACAAACTCATATATTCAATCGAACAAGCTGGCTATAACGCATCAATAATTGAAGATGAAGCTACTTTGCAGCAAGAGTTGCAAACCGCCCACCTACAAGCTCAAACCAAACATAAAAAGAACGCCGCCTTAGCATTAGTACTCGGCATTCCGCTAATGCTGTGGGGGTTATTCGGTGGCAATATGATGATTCGAAATGGTTCGGATCAATTGAGCTGGGGACTGATTGGAATTATTTGCTTACTATTGTTAGCAACAGCAGGCAAAAATTTTTATACCAATGCATGGCAATCATTGGTCCACAAACGAGCCACCATGGACACACTCGTTGCGCTAGGGACAGGTGCCGCCTGGTTCTATTCAATGTTGGTTGTTGTTTTTCCAAACTGGTTTCCTGTCGCTTCGCGCCACGTCTACTTTGAAGCCAGTACTATGATCATTGGGCTTATCTCATTAGGACACTATATTGAAGCAAAGGCAAAGCAGAAGACAACCAAATCGTTACAATCACTTATTGGTCTACAGGCTAAGTTTGCTACTGTAAGGACAGACCATGATGAAGTCCAAATGCCAATCGAAGCGATAACGAAGGGCATGCACATTCTCATCAAACCAGGCGAAAAAGTACCAGTCGATGGACAAGTACTCGAAGGCGAGTCTTATATCGATGAATCAATGCTAACTGGTGAACCAATACCTAATTTAAAAATTAGCGGTGATAAAATATCAGCTGGAACAATAAACAATGACGGCAGCCTACTGATGCTTGCCACTGGGGTGGGTAATGAAACCATGGTATCAAGAATTATCCAACTGGTTCGATTAGCTCAAAGCAGTAAGCCAGCTATCGCCAAACTAGCCGACTCCATATCAGCTGTATTTGTCCCTATCGTTATCTGCATCGCGCTTACTGCTGCACTTATATGGTGGTGGTTTGGGCCTGAGCCAAAAGCCAGTTTTATGTTAATTGTTTCCACTACAGTTCTTATTATCGCCTGTCCTTGCGCATTAGGGTTAGCAACACCCTTATCCATAACGGTTGGAATAGGTAAAGCCGCAGAATTAGGCATTCTAATACGCGATGCAGATGTTCTACAACATACCAGTAAAATCAACACGGTTGTGTTTGATAAAACAGGAACCCTAACACTAGGAAAACCAAGCGTAACTGAATTTGAAATCTTAAACGGGATTGAGAAAAAGATATTTTTCCAATCCATTTATGCGTTAGAAAGTCACTCTGAACATCCACTAGCAAGCGCTATTTGTCATTTTGCAAAAGAACAATATATCGAAAACGCTATCGAGGACAGACCCAACTATACTGAGGACAGACCTATCAAGTTAGCAACTGCTTCTAACGTACAAAACGTTAAAGGGAAAGGGATTACCGGACAAGTAGGTGGTCTAGATATAGCTATTGGCTCAATAAATTTTATTCGCTCAAAAGGAATCCCCATATCTGACAAAAGTGTCAACCGATACCTTGCCAAAGCGAGATCCGTTGCTTGTGTTAGCATTGGCCAACAACTAGTGGGAATCATAGCTATCTCAGACCCTATCAAAAAAGATTCCGCTCAGGCTATTTCAAACCTCAAATCAAAAGGGATCGATGTTATTTTGTTAAGTGGTGATCATCAAACTGTAGCCGAAAAAATTGCAAAAGAAGTAGGTATCGAAAAAACAATTGCCAATGTCTTGCCCGATGAAAAAGCCAAACATATCAAAAAATTACAATCAAAAGGCCGAAAAGTTGCTATGATTGGAGACGGTATTAACGATGCGCCAGCATTGGCACAAGCGGATATCGGTATGGCAATGGGGAACGGTTCCGATATGGCAATAGAAAGTGCTCAAATGACATTACTGACCTCTTCACCACTTGCGGTCAACAACGCAATCGAACTTTCAAAAGCGACCGTAGTAAACATAAAACAAAATTTATTCGGTGCTTTTATCTATAATCTCATTGGAATTCCAGTTGCTGCTGGTATTTTATACCCCACTTTTGGCTTTTTACTTAGCCCCGTGTTCGCTGGCGCAGCAATGGCTTTATCCTCTATTACGGTTGTGAGTAACGCAAACAGACTAAGATTTTTCAAGGTACATTAATGAATACTGCGAGAACCACATCAATAACACTACTCTCTTTACTATTATCTTACACAGTGGCAGCAGAGCCACTCTTCTTCCAAGCAAAAAAAGAAGATAAAGAGTTAATGATATTAGGATCTATTCATATTGGGCACCCCAAAATGTACCCATTGCCAGAAGCCATAAACGATTTCTTAAAGACTAGTGATGCTATCATTACCGAAATGAAATTGACCGACAATATACCTACTATGCCGACTGGAACGATCCTAACTAACCAAGTTCTCGATAAGCAACAATTATTAAAACTTGAAGAAATCAATCAACAACTTAGTTTCAATCCAAAAGCTTTTCTAAACAAACCTGCATGGCAAACAGCAATGACCTTGCAAATCAGCCAGTTTATTAAAATGGGGTTCAGCCAAGATCTTGGCACCGATCATTACATTACCGAACAAGCAACTATGTTAGATAAGCCAATACTTGGCCTCGAAAGCGCTAAATTTCAACTCTCCTTGTTTACCGATGATCCTAAAACAGGGGAACTAATGTTAACCGATACTATTGATAATTGGACTGAACATCAGGAAGTCAGTCAGTGCCTTGCACAAAACTGGCAAGCTGGTAATAAGGAAAAATTAACAGAGTTTCTGTCAAAAAATAGCTTAGACGAAGCATTGAACGATCAATTTATCTATCAGAGGAACCATGTATGGGCAGACAAATTAACGTCCAACTCATTTATAAACGATGGAAAGTACCTCGTCGTAGTTGGAGCGCTTCATCTAGTGGGAAAGGACAATCTAATCACTTTATTATCTGAAAAAGGTTTTGAGGTAACACAATTATCCAAAGAACAGTCTCTGGACTGCTTATGAGATGATTTGTTATTGCGACAATATTCCAATTTAAAATCTATTTTAAAAGCTGGTCGGATGCAGCGGATTCGAACCGCTGACCCCTACTCCCCCAGAGTAGTGCGCTACCAAACTGCGCTAGCATCCGTTAATATTTTACTATCAGCTTGATTATAAATATCCCCAAAAATTTGGCAACCACTCTTAACAAAATTCAATAGGTTAATGATTATTTTGTTGAAAGGAATAAAGGACAGACCTAAAAAGACTGACAAAAAGACTGAGTATCCATCAAATCCATTCCAAGTTGGAACATCTTATATAGCGCTTTTATTCTTGGCGAGTATCTTATTCTTACCACTTGCCCTCTGCTAGGATACTTTATGACAACCGCGAGAAAACGATTGGTCTCTATTGATTCGACACCGTATTACCACTGTGTTTCTCGATGTGTTCGACGTGGCTTTTTATGTGGCATCGACCCATATACCCAACGAAACTACCAACACCGACGTGCTTGGATTGAGCAAAAAATACAATCCCTTTCCTCACTTTATTGTGTCAATATTTGCGCATACGCTATTATGAGCAATCATTATCATTTAGTTGTCCATCTTAATCGAGAGCAAGCACAACGCTTATCACTGCATCAAATAGTACAACGTTGGGGCGAGCAGCATAAATTGCCAACACTAGTGAGCCGTTGGTTAGCTGGACAGCTCACTTGTGCCGCCGAAGAGAAAGCTTGCTTTGCCCTTATTGAATCTTGGCGGCATCGCTTGTGGAGCTTGAGTTGGTTTATGAAAGAACTCAATTATGACATCGCAGTACGTGCCAATGAAGAAGATACTTGTAAAGGCCATTTCTGGGAATGTCGCTTCAGTAGTCAAGCGCTTCTCGACCAACAAGCTTTAACTGCTGCTATGGTTTACGTTGACTTGAACCCGATAAGAGCTGGCATTGCTCCGACTATTGAAACCTCCAAGTACACATCTATAAAAGCTCGATTACTTGCTTTAAAACAGAACAAAGACACAGCACCGTTCTTGTTTCCGTTTATTAGCGACAAAATAGCTAAACTATCCGATGGAATACCACTAAAACTACTGGATTATATTGAGCTTGTTGACTGGACCGCTAAACATTGTAGAGATAACAAAGCGAATACGAATCCATCTCTGCCATCAGTTTTACAACGGCTAAATATCACTCCCACAACATGGAACAAAGCCAGTACTGAATTAGAACGTTACCAGGCTACAGCGATTGGCTGTCAATGCAATATTGAAACAGCGAAACGCCACATGAGAAAAACGAGAATACGATTATTTCGATTAGATAGTTAGCTTTCGATTGTAATCTTATTATTTTCAAAAACTTGTATTTACAAGCTACCTCTTGACCTCTGCGGTACAAAAAACCACTCAAAACATTCCAGATTAACACTATCTCGACAATAAAATATAAAAACAAACCATCCAGTAACCATTACCACAACAAACTATTGCTTTAAATCGGTGAATTGGCCAAAGGTCTGTCCTTAAGAGACATTAAAGACATTAGTCTGTCCTTAAACTTGGCACTTACTCCTGAGTTCTTTGCATAAAAAAACGGGAAGCCTATTTTACTAGGCTTCCCGTTACTTTGTATGGTCGGTGAAGAGGGATTCGAACCCCCGACCCTCTGGTCCCAAACCAGATGCGCTACCAAGCTGCGCTATTCACCGAAAATTTGTTCGAGTTATGTTTAACTGAGAACGAAGCGTATAATACCTACTAAAATTATAGACGCAAGCCATTTCTTAACCTTTTTTCAACTCTTGGTTCAATTGCTTAATTTGCCACCAACCTTTATAAATATGTGATTAAAAACACAACAATTAGATCAAGTTGCTAACTTAATTAGTACAGTTGATCCAGATCAGTGACTCATTTTCCTTCAGCAACTAACTTCGAGCTATTACTATTTTGTTTAGGAAAGAACATGGATTTCTGGCTTGACCTACTTTTTGGAAATGCAATAGGCCTATCTTCAATGATAGTCATATTTATCGCACTTGGCATCATGCTCTTTTTCGGTGGTTTCTTTATTTACAAAGTAGTAAGTGATAAATCACCGCACTAAAATCTATTAGCAATTTCAAGTCTTGCACCGGAGTATTTGCCATATATACTCCGGTTTTCTTTGCCTACCACATTAACCAGAATATCAATAAATAATGGCCTCCTCATTGCAACTGGTATACTCTTTCTTTATATAATAAACCACACGAGATACCACCATGTCTCAAGATGATGAATTAAATCTCTTTCAAAAAATAATGGAAGATGTAACGCCTTTAACTCAAGATACCGCAGAGCTAAAAAAACAACATCACGTTTCAGAGGCTCACTTAGCACGCCGAGAAGCCGCGATGAATTTAGCCATTGATGATTCTAGCTACTTGTCATTAGACAACGCCCCCATGCTTAAACCAGAGGATGTTATCGAGTTCAAACGTAGTGGTGTTCAAGACGGGGTCTATAAAAAACTTCGACTTGGTAAATATCCAATTCAAGCGAAGTTAGACCTACATAAAAAAACGCTAACTCAAGCTCGCGACGAAATTGTCAAATTTCTACGTCAATGTCTAAGAATGGATATACGAACAGTTATTATTATTCATGGTAAGGGACAACGCGCAATCCCTCCTGCTCTTGTCAAAAGTTATACTGCCAATTGGCTTACTCAAATGTCTGATGTTTTAGCTGTTCATAGTGCTCAGCAATTTCATGGCGGAACCGGTGCGGTTTACGTTATGTTAAAGAAAAGCGCCGAGAAAAAACTAGAAAACCGAGAAAGACATCAAAAACGATTAGGCTAAACTCGAATTAATGCTAAAATACTCGTTCCTTTAGCAACGATTTTTATCGTTGCTTTTTTCATCGTTGTGAAACAGAGAAAAACATGCCCCAAATTACACCAAAAAAAACCGAATCTCAGCCCACACAAGGCAAGCGCTTAAATAAGTTTATTAGTGAAACTGGATTTTGCTCGCGTCGTGAAGCAGATAAATTAATCGACAGCGGACGAGTAACAATTAATGGCGTAATTCCAGAAATGGGTACAAAGGTATTATCAAACGATGTCGTACTTGTGGATGATAAGCCTCTCAATCAAAAACAGAAACCAATCTACATCGCCTTGAATAAACCAACAGGTATTACATGTACTACCGAAAGAGATATCCCTGGAAATATCGTAGATTTTATTGGTCTTAAACAGCGCATTTTCCCTATTGGTCGTTTAGATAAGCCTTCTGATGGCCTTATTTTTCTAACCAACGATGGCGATATAGTTAATAAAATCCTTCGTGCAGGGAATAATCATGAAAAAGAATACGTGGTCCGAGTTAATAAACCCATTACCAAACAATTTATCAATAAGATGGCTTCAGGTGTCGAGATTCTAGATACAGTAACTCTTCCTTGTAAAGTCACCGAAGAAACTAAGTATTCATTTCGAATTGTGCTAACTCAAGGGTTAAATCGTCAAATTCGTCGGATGTGTGAAGCATTGGGATATGAAGTATTTAAACTACGTCGAGTTCGAATTATGAACATCAGCTTAGATGGTATTCCAAACGGGAAATGGCGTTACCTGACAGATTCAGAAGTAACTGAGATTCTAAAAATGAGTGGCCATTCAAGTAATACAGAAGAAGCATCTAGAGTTAATGCTCAAGGAAAACGCATTAGAAAAGCGACTGATGCTAAGTTGTTTGATAGTAGAGAAGAAAACCAACCATCACGCGCTAGAAGAAATCAAAAGACTAGGATTTATTCTGGAAATAACGCTGACGAGTTTCGCCATTCACCAACAAAACGTAAACTTTCGTCACATTCAGAAAATAGACCTAACAAAAAAGCGATATCCGGTACACTTTCGTTAAAAAAGTAATACATCTATAAATCACCTAACTGATATTAATACAAGCAATGTTAGTTAGGTGCATAATCTAACTCTATATTAGCTAGTTAAACTAGCAAACTCACCATTGGTCAACATCAATAAATCACTTGGATCAAGCTCTATATCCAATCCTCGTTTGCCAGCGGATACATAAATACAATCCAATTCATTTGCACTACTGTCTAAAAAAGTCGGTACTCTTTTTTTCTGTGCCAATGGACTTATCCCTCCCACAATATAACCAGAAGATTTTTGTGCGATATCCGGGTTAGCCATTTCCGCTTTCTTTGCCTTGGCAGCTCGAGCGGCTTGTTTTAAATTCAGTTTATTTTCAACCGGAATAATCGCCACTGCCAGCTTTTTAGGCTCACCGTTAATACAAAACATTAAGGTTTTAAATACCTTTTTTGGATCTAACCCTAAAACTTCAGCAGCTTCTAAGCCATAACTTTCATGTTTGGGATCATGTTTATATTGGTGAATAATATGGCGTACTTTATTTTTTTTGAGAAGGTCAATTGCTGGTGTCATGTTCTCACTCTAAACTAGTCAACGTAAAAAGGCGATGCATCTCATAGCATCGCCTTTATCTTGGTCTGTCCTCAATAAAGCGGGACTGTCCTTAAAGTAATATCGTCCTTAAAGCAATATTAAGGTCAAGCGACGCTTACTTGTAAACCATTTCACCATTTGGTTCAAACGTATTTACATCAATCGGGCTATTTTCTTCAAGATAAGCTTTAAGTACTTCTGCATCAACGAAGCCAGTATTCACATAACCAGCATTTCCTGTCAATTTAGGATAACCGTCACCACCTGCAGCATTAAAACTTGGCACAGTGAAACGATAAGTCTTGTTCATATCAAGAGGCATACCACCAATTTTAACATCACTTACTTTATCACCCGCTACTGTCATCGAAATACCAGCAAACTGAGCATAAGCACCTGAATCAACTGGTTTAGTTGCAACAACATTTAAATAATCCAGAACATCACTGCCTTTCATATCATTATAAGTTACTGTATTTGCGAACGGTTGAACCGTTAATACATCTTTATAAGTGATATCACCCGCTTCCATTGACGCACGTACACCACCTGAGTTCATGACACCAAAGTCAGCTTGAGCACGCTCCATATGAGCCGTAGCAATTAAACGTCCTAAATTGGTTTGTTGGAAACGAACCACATTACGTTCGCCTACCAAGTTACCATTAGTTTCAGCCACTTTCTTATTAAGCTGATCTTTGCCTTTATCTTGGAACGGTTGTAAGAAGGCTGTCATTTCTGCATCTTGAGCAATTTCATCTTGAATGAATACACGCTGGCTCTTTCCATCAACTTTAATTTTTTTCTTAAGGTTGACTGGGATTAGGTTATAACTCACCATTTCCAATTCACCGTTAGTGAATTCAAAATCAGCACGTCCTACATATTTACCCCATTCATGAGCTTGAACAATCCACGTACCATTTTGATTATCAGGCTTACACTCTGCACCTGGTTTGAAGGACTTGCTCATCACATTTGGCCCTTCCATACAAACAGGCTCTTGGGAGTGTCCTCCAACAATGATATCTAATGAACCTTCATCCAAATAACGAGCAAGTGCTACATCACCTGGTGCATTAACGCCACGATTACCATTTTCGTAATGTCCCATATGCGTTACTGCAAAGATAAGATCTGGTTTTTCGCTTTGTTCTAATTCAGCGATTAGTTTTTTGGCTTCTTCTTTTGGATCTCGGAAGTCCAATCCAGCGATGTATTCGGGATTACCTATTTTCATCGTATCTTCAGTCGTCAGACCGATAACAGCAATTTTAATACCTTGCTTTTCAAATAATTGATAAGCTTGATACTTTCGCTCACCAGTTGCTTTATCATAAATGTTAGCCGACAACATTGGGAAACCACCCCACTCAATTTGTTGCTCTAACACTGAAAGAGGGTTATCGAATTCATGATTACCTAGTGCCATTGCATCATACCCAAGTTTATTCATGCCTTTAAAGTCTGGTTCAGCATTTTGGAGATCTGATTCAGGTACACCTGTGTTAATATCACCACCAGAAAGAAGCAACACACTTCCCCCTTCAGCAGCAACTTCAGCACGTAATTCATCAATTAGAGTTTTACGAGCTGCCATACCATACTCACCATATTTATTTGACCAAAAACGGCCATGGTGATCATTCGTATGTAAAACCGTTAATTTATAAGTTTGGTCTTGCTCCCACGCTGGTCCTGTAGCACAACCAGCCAATGTTGCTAGGATAGCTGCACTAAGCGCAGTTTTAAGAATTATGCGTTCCTTCATCTTCTTTACCTTTAATTTTATTTGTGGTTATTCACTGCCTAAAGGTCTCCGGATCAGCTCTTTACAAAAGGGGAAAATAAGCAAAATGTCAAAGAGACCGTATATTACGATTGCAAAATTATTAAATATACTAGACCTTTATAGTATAGATTCATTGCTATTAAAATGATTTATTACCGATAAAACACTACCTCATCACATGTAATCGATTGCTTTTTCGAAACAAGGTCAATAAGGTATTTTCGTGGGCTATGTTAACCGAAAAAAGCAATGTAATTATTTAAGCGATATGACGGTAAAAAGATAGCAAAAAGCCGTCGACTTCACATCAACCGACGGCTTTGATAAAAATAGGCTTTATTTGATATCGATATGGTCGAAACTCTTGATCAAGTCATCAAGCGATTTCATTTGCGCCAGGAAAGGCTCTAGCTTGTCTAAAGGTAATGCTGAAGGACCATCGCATTTCGCTTGATTTGGATTTGGATGTGCTTCGATAAACAAACCAGCAATCCCCGTCGCTAAACCCGCTTTTGCAAGTTCAACTGTTTGCTCTCTGCGCCCACCAGATGCTGCACCAGATGGATCTCGCATTTGAAGAGAATGAGTAACATCAAAGATGATCGGTTGACCATTTGATACTTTCTTCATCACACCAAAACCAAGCATATCAACCACTAAATTATCGTATCCCATGCAAGAGCCGCGTTCACAAAGAATAATTTTTTCGTTACCGCATTCTGCAAATTTATCAACAATATTACCCACTTGATCAGGGCTCATAAACTGTGGTTTTTTAACATTAATAACAGAACCAGTTTTAGCCATTGCTTCTACAAGATCAGTTTGACGGGCTAGAAAAGCAGGTAACTGGATAACATCAACCACATCGGCTACGACTTGAGCTTGTGCTTCTGTATGAATATCTGTAATGATTTTCACACCGAAGGTTTGTTTTATTTCTTCGAATATTTTTAATCCTTCATCAAGACCAGGACCGCGATAAGAGTGAACAGAACTTCGATTAGCCTTGTCAAAAGACGCTTTAAACACGTAAGGGATACCTAACTTCTCAGTTACATTGACATAATACTCACATATTTGCATCGCCAGGTCGCGTGACTCAAGAACGTTCATTCCTGCAAATAAAGTAAAGGGTTTATCGTTTGCTACCGGAATATCGCCAACGTGGACAATTTTTTGTTCCATTTTTTATCTCTCTATTTTGGGTCAATGGCCACAGTTAATAACGATAACTGCTGCATTTTTATAACTTAAGCTGAACGTTCAAATCATTCAACTTAATGTATTGTCACTGGATTTTGTTCTAACGCTGTTAACTGGCTTTTTAAAAGGTCAGCCGCAGGATCCTCTGGGCATTGTTCAATAAAAAATTGATAATCAATTTTGGCGATCTGATGGCAATCTAATTGCTGATAAATGAACCCTCTATCTCTAATTTCATATGGATCATCAGGCACAAAGGTCAGCGCAAGATTCGTACACTTGAGCGCTAAAGTATACCGTTCTTCTCGTAAAAGGGCGCTTTTAATTACCGCTAACCATCGACCAATAATAGTAGGATGATCCGCAGCCTGAAGATGTTCTGGTTTTAGCTTAGCAAGCGGCCCTTGGTGCCCAATTAGCCACGCAGCTAAGACTCTCTTACTCACATATTCGCCATTATACGGATTAATATATAAAGGTTGTTGTTCTTGCCATTCGAGCTTAACTAACAGCTGGGTAGGAAAAGTGACTCCTTTTACTGGGAAGCCTAATTTATTAGCAAAATAGATAAACAAAGCCCCTAAACTAACAGGGATGCCTTTCCGTCGCTTCAATACTTTATCTATAAATACATTTTCTGATGAAAAATACGCATCCTTGTCGCCACAAAAGCCTAAATCTGCATAAAAGTACCGTACAAATTCAGTAAATTTTTCTTGCTCATTAATTTCTTTCTGCTTACTGACAAACAAAGACAATGCGTCCTCTATTTGCGTAAATAGACTGTCTAATTCACTCTTTACCCAGTTGATGTCTATATCAGAGTTAATCGCATGGTTTAATGCCAACGCTCCCTCAACCAAGGTCATTTCATCTAAATCTTCATCAAACAAATCAAACATCGTTTACCCCATTAATGCTGGTATTTTAGTCATAGCGATATTGCCAGCCATCAACAACCAACCCAGAGCGCCGAAAAATGCAAAAGTACGCACTAAACGATGGTTAGCAACACGTAATGCAAAAAAACCTAATGCAAAATACGCCAAAATACAGGTTACTTTTTCTGTAAACCATTCATTACCCGGCGTAAATGGTATAAAACCCAAAGTAATAATGAGCCCAATACCACTTAACAGTAAAACGGTATCAACTATGTGCGGTAAAACTTTTAATACTTTCTTCTCAATTATTGGCGAATTAGACATCAGCAAGACATAACGAATTGATAGCAAAAGTGCGCTGATGGCAATGGACAGTAAATGAATGTTTTTTATGGCTAAATACACTATGAATTCTCTTTTATCATGAATTGAATGAGTACTGACCTAGAGTCACTCTATCATTACCTGCGTAATCTTGTTCGGTTGATACTTGGGTATAACCTAACCCCAACATGATATCTCGAACTAACTTACCTTGTTCAAAACCATGTTCGAATAACAACCATCCGTCGTTTTCTAGGTAATTTACCGCTTCTGTCGCAATAATCCGGATATCAGACAGCCCATTATCTTGCGCGACTAAAGCAGAGCTTGGTTCAAACCTTACATCTCCCGCGGTTAGATGAGGATCATTTTTTTGGATGTATGGCGGATTAGATACAATAGTAGCAAATTTAATTCGACTATCATTACCTAGACTAAGGCGGTGGTGAACGCCATCATTATGAATACTAGCCTGTTGCTTTTGTTCGTTTCGTTCAAGTGGCTCAAACCAACTACCGTGTAAGAACTGAGCATTATCTATTCTCAGATTTTTGGCATTTTTTTGCGCCAAGTCTATCGCGGCCATTTGAATGTCGATACCCACTATATAGTGCTGAGGACATTCAGATGCAAGGGCTAACGCAATCGCGCCTGTACCGGTTCCTAAATCCAAAATAGACGCCGCAGATTGTGGAAGTTTGGTTAATGCTACCTCAACTAAACGTTCTGTATCAGGCCGAGGTATCAACGTCGATGGCGAAACCGCTAGAGGCAATGACCAAAACTCTCTCTCACCGGTAATATACGCGATGGGCTCGCCTGTTAATCGACGTTGAAGAAGATCAATAAAATGTAAATATTGCTCCTCGGATAAGGTTTTTTCTGGCCACGTTAAGAGATAACTACGAGACTGTCCCAATACATGGCAAAGTAATACTGACGCATCTAAAGAAGGCGAATCACTACCGCTTTCAATTAACGAAGTGATTGCGGTTTTTAATATCACCTCAATAGAGGAATTTTTATCCATAGTTCGCTGCAGCTTTTATTAATTATGTTCTGCTAGTGCAGCAAGTTGGTCCGCTTGATACTCTTGAATAACTGGATCAACCAAACTCTGTAAATCACCTTCCATAATTTCAGACAAGCGGTACAACGTTAAATTGATACGGTGATCAGATACACGACCCTGTGGGTAGTTATAAGTGCGAATACGGTCACTTCTATCGCCGGAGCCTAGAAGGTTACGGCGAGTATCAGACACTTCTTCTGCACGTCTTGCTTGCTCTGCTTGAATAATTCTAGCCGCAAGTACAGACATTGCTTTGGCTTTATTTTTATGTTGCGAACGTTCATCCTGACACTCTACTACCGTGCCAGTTGGTAAGTGAGTAATACGAATAGCTGAATCGGTGGTATTAACGTGCTGACCACCAGCGCCAGAGGAACGAAAAGTATCAATTTTCAAATCAGCACTTTTGATTTCGGGTAGATCAGCTTCCGGTATTTCCGCCATTACCGCTAAAGTACAAGCAGAGGTATGAACTCGACCTTGCGACTCAGTAGCAGGTACACGTTGAACACGATGACCACCAGATTCAAATTTTAGAATACCAAAAGCGCCTTCACCACTCACTTTGGCTATCATTTCTTTGTAACCACCTTGCTCAGATTCGTTCGAGCTCATGACTTCAATGCGCCAACCTTTTTTCTCAGCAAAACGACTGTACATGCGGAATAAATCACCCGCAAAGATACCAGCTTCATCACCGCCCGCTCCTGCTCGAATTTCTAAGAAGCAATTACGTTCATCATTAGGATCTTTAGGAATAAGCAAAATCTGTAGTTCTTCAGATAACCGCTCGATTGCCGCTTTTGCTTCATTGATCTCTTCTTGAGCCATCTCACGCATTTCGGCATCATCTTCTTTAGCCATTTCTTGCGCTGCAGAAAGATCCTCTTGAGCCTGCTGATAGGCTTGAAAACACTTAGTCACTTCTTCTAATTGTGAATATTCTTTAGAAAGTGCGCGAAATTTATTTTGGTCACCTAATACATCAGGATCACCAAGTAAATGCTGAACTTCTTCGTAACGCTCTACGAGAGTTTCAAGCTTAGTCAGAATGGATGATTTCATAATCTTCTTTAATTTTGTTGTAGGTCGTCTAAACCTATACTCTGTCTAATAACAGAAAGTTTATCTGGGTCACCTTGCTCCGCGGCCAATTGAAGAGCACGAGTGGGAGCATGGATCAATTTATTGGTTAATTTATTACTCAGTTCAAGTAAAACCTGCTCTGGTTCACAGCCAGATGCCAATGACTGTAAGCTTTTAGCAATTAATTCTTCTCTAACGGCATTCGCCGACGTTCTAAACTCTCTTATACTATCAACGGCTTGAAGAGAACGCAGCCAAGTCATAAAAGCCGCACTTTCTTCAGATACTATCGCTTCTGCTTGAATGGCTTCAACTTTGCGTTGTTCCATATTTTGCTTAACGATTGATTGTAAATCATCGACAGTATAAAGATAAATATCGTTCAAGTCCCCTACTTGCTGTTCCACATCTCTTGGAACGGCAATATCGACAATAAGGATAGGTTGACGCTTACGTTGCTTTAACGCTGATTCAACCATTCCTTTGCCGATAATAGGCAAAGGGCTAGCGGTAGAACTAATGACAATATCTGCTCGATGCAAATTATCAGGAATTTCTTCAAGGCTAATAACATTAGCGTTAAATTTTTCAGCGAGACCCAATGCACGCTCGCGCGTTCTATTGGCAACGATAATATTATCACAACCATTATCGGTAAGATGTTTCGCCACTAATTCAATGGTTTCCCCTGCGCCTACCAGTAAAACAGTCGAATTAGCTAACGATTCAAAAATATGTTTTGCAAGCGTACAAGCTGCATAGGCGACCGATACGGCACTTCCACCGATTTCAGTTTCTGTTCTTACTCTTTTCGCCACAGAAAAGGTTTTTTGAAAAAGCTTTTCCATGGTTCCATCTACAGATTTTAAACTTCTCGCACTAGAGTAGGCTTGTTTCACTTGACCTAATATTTGTGGCTCACCTAATACCAACGAATCTAAGCCACAAGAGACTCGCATCAAATGTTTAATGGCTGCTTGTTCTTCGTACACGTATAAACTGGACTTAAGTTCATCGGGTTCAACCTGATGAAAATGTGTCAACCAGTCAATAACCTTGCTTTTCGCGTTTGATTTAACATCGAAATAGATCTCAGTTCGATTACAAGTGGACACAATAACACCACTTTTTATATTTGAGTCTGCTTCCAGTTGCTTATGCGCCTCTGTTAATTTATCAGGGGAAAAAGCAACCTTCTCTCGCAACTCAACCGACGCTGTATGGTGATTGATACCAATAGCAAGCAAGGACATGAAATAAAAGATCCAACGTTAAAATACATTTGAGGCACGAATTTTACTTGATGGGCCTGACGATTGAAAGAGCGACGGAGTGATGTTTTAATGAGTTCGTGATTTAGATGATATAGTTAACCCTAAAGTCTTACTAAAGTTGCGCAATAAACCATCGTTATGAAAAAATTAAATCAATATATTTTATCTGTAAGTATGCTGTTATTTCTTTTCGCTTGCAGCACACTACCTGAAGAGTCTGCAACCAACGTAGAATGGGAGCAACATCGCCAAAAGCTAATTAATATTCAATCATTTCAAGCCACTGGAAAAATCGGCTATCGCAGCCCAGATGAGAGCATTAGCCTAAATTTTTATTGGTCACATACCCCTGATAAAAGTGAACTACGATTAATCAACTTCCTAGGGTCAACCGTTTTAACACTAACGATAAGTCCTGAAGGTGCAAAAGTGATCACTAGCGATAATGAAATATTTGAAAATAAAGATGCTAATATTCTTTTAGCAAACCTCACTGGGTTGATTTTTCCAGTCACACAAATGCAAAATTGGATAAAAGGGCTGCCTATTCAAGCCGACTCCTATACTTTTAACCAAACAAATACCCTTCAAAGTTTACAAAAAATCAACGAGAACAATAGCTGGACATTAAATTATGATCGTTATCAGGATCATAATCAGCTACCGCTACCTTATCAAATGACGTTAAATTCAACCGATACTAAAATTAAAATTGTCGTATCCAAGTGGAAATTTTAAACATGATCACCCAATCAACAACCTGGCCATCTCCAGCTAAACTGAATTTATTTTTATATATCACCGCGCAACGAAATGACGGCTACCATGAATTACAGACCCTGTTTCAATTTCTCGACTATGGCGACACTATTACCATTGAAGCAAATTCAAGTGGTGAAGTTCATCTCACTCCCGATCTAGCAGGGGTGGCATTGGAAGACAACTTAATTTGGAAAGCAACCCAAGCATTAAAACAGAAAGTACCACCAGAATGCGGCGCCAATATCCATTTAGACAAAAAATTACCAATGGGCGGTGGTATCGGCGGTGGTTCTTCAAATGCAGCAACCGTTTTAGTCGCACTCAATTATCTTTGGCAATCGAAGTTATCCTTACAACAATTAGCGGACATTGGATTACATCTAGGAGCTGATGTACCTGTTTTTGTGCATGGTTTTTCGGCATTTGCACAAGGTATCGGCGAACAATTGCAAAAAGTATCGCCAAAAGAAAGCTGGTATCTGGTGGTAAAACCAGATGTAAGCATTTCTACCGCAAAAATTTTCTCTCATCCAAGTTTACCTAGAAACACACCAAAACGAGCTATATCTGAGCTGTTAACTGGATCACAGGAAAACGATTGCGAAAAAATCGTGCGATTACTTTATCCAGAGGTTGATAAGCAACTTTCATGGCTGCTACAATACGCGCCGTCAAGATTGACTGGCACAGGTTCATGTCTGTTTGCAGAATTTAATAACAAATTCGAAGCGGAGGAAATTCGTGCTAAACTTCCTGACACAGTCTCAAGCTTTATTGCCCAAGGGAAAAACACCTCCCCGCTATACGAGACATTAGCCAGTTACCAATCACTAGATGATAAATAACTAGCCACCACCCAACCTAATTTAAAACTGGACGCAACCCCGAGGTTCCCACTGTGCCTGATATGAAGCTATTTGCTGGTAACGCTACACCTGAACTAGCCCAACGTATTGCTGATCGTCTCTATATTTCACTTGGTGACGCTACTGTTGACCGTTTCTCTGATGGAGAAATAGCGGTTCAAATAAACGAAAATGTTCGTGGTAGTGATGTATTCATCATCCAATCAACTTGTGCTCCTACTAATGACAACTTAATGGAATTAGTAGTAATGATTGATGCGATGCGCCGTGCTTCTGCTGGCCGTATTACCGCTGTAATCCCTTACTTCGGCTATGCTCGTCAAGATCGTCGTGTTCGCTCTGCTCGTGTGCCTATCACAGCAAAAGTAGTGGCGGATTTCCTATCCAACGTTGGCGTTGATCGCGTATTAACTATCGACTTACACGCAGAACAAATTCAAGGCTTCTTCGATGTCCCAGTAGACAACATTTTTGGTACTCCTGTATTGTTAGAAGATATGGCCAACCGTGGCTTAGAAGATCCAGTTGTTGTTTCTCCAGATTTAGGTGGTGTTGTTCGAGCTCGCGCAACCGCTAAAGCATTGGGCAATATCGATATAGCCATTGTCGACAAACGTCGTCCTCGTGCTAACGTATCTGAAGTAATGAACCTTATTGGTGAAGTTGAAGGCAGAGATTGTGTAATTGTCGATGACATGATTGATACCGGTGGCACACTTTGTAAAGCTGCGGAAGCACTTAAAGAACGTGGCGCTAAACGTGTATTTGCTTATGCCACTCATGCAGTATTTTCTGGCAGCGCCGCGAAAAACATCAAGAACTCTGTACTAGATCAAGTTATTATCACTGATTCAATTACACTTTCAAAAGAAATGGCAGCCACAGGTAAAGTAACTCAATTAACTTTATCAAGTATGCTTGCTGAAGCTATTCGTCGCATAAGTAACGAAGAGTCTATTTCGGCTATGTTTAACTAATTGCACTATGATCAAGTTAGTTAGCTAAAAACAGAGACACTTAACTAAAATGCCACCATAGTCACTCATTAGTTATGATAATCGTTACTGTTTATAAAAACACCTCTTAGCGAGGTGTTTTTTTGTTTCATCTAGAGCACGGTGTACATCTCGCATGACCACGTATTTCTATGCTACTATACCGCGCTTTTTAAAAATCCGAGAGAGAGCTAATCGTGAGTCAACAAATTAAACTCCTCGTAGGTCTAGCAAATCCGGGCCCTGAGTATGCAAAAACTCGACACAATGCAGGTGCATGGGTTGTTGAAGAATTAGCGCGCGTCCACAATGCTACGCTAAAAAATGAGCCTAAGTTCTTTGGTTATACTGGCCGTATTATGGTTAATGGTGAAGATTTAAGACTCCTGATACCCACGACCTTCATGAACTTATCAGGTAAAGCAGTGGCAGCAATGGCAAAATTTTACCAAATTGAAGCCGAAGCAATCATGGTTGCTCATGATGAGTTAGATCTTCCTCCGGGCATCGGTAAATTTAAAAAAGGTGGTGGTCACGGCGGTCACAACGGCTTACGAGACACGATAAGTAAACTGGGTAACAATAAAGAATTTTACCGCTTACGGATTGGCATCGGCCATCCGGGGCATAAAGATAGAGTATCTGGTTATGTATTAGGTAAAGCCCCATCAAAAGAACAAGAATGTATTGACGCTGTCGTAGATGAATCTGTGAGAAGCTTAGATATATTACTTAAAGATGGCATAGCCAAAGCACAAAATCGCTTACATACGTTCAAAGCAGAATAAGGTTTATATCATGGGTTTTAAATGTGGCATCGTTGGTCTACCTAATGTAGGTAAGTCAACTCTGTTTAACGCGCTGACCAAAGCGGGTATTGAAGCAGCAAACTTTCCATTTTGTACTATCGAGCCAAATACTGGCATCGTTCCAGTTCCAGATCTACGCTTAGACGCCCTAGCAGAGATCGTTAACCCGCAGAAGATACTTCCAACCACAATGGAATTTGTTGATATTGCTGGCCTCGTAGCAGGAGCGTCAAAAGGCGAAGGGCTAGGAAACAAGTTTCTAGCAAACATACGTGAAACCGATGCAATTGGTCATGTAGTTCGCTGTTTTGAAAACGAAAACATCGTACACGTAGCAGGAAAAATATCACCACTTGACGACATTGAAATAATCAATTTAGAACTTGCCCTTGCAGATCTAGACAGTTGTGAAAGAGCGCTTCAACGTCAAGCCAAGCGAGCTAAAGGTGGCGATAAAGATGCTAAGTTTGAAATCACAGTACTAGAAAAGCTTCTTCCGGTATTAACAGAAGGTGGAATGGCTCGAACCGTTTCATTAACAAAAGAAGAATTGAAGGCTGTCGATTATCTCAACTTCTTAACGTTAAAACCAACAATGTACATCGCAAATGTCAGTGAAGACGGTTTTGAAGACAATCCATATTTAGATCAAGTACGTGAATACGCTGAAAAAGAAAATAACGTGGTAGTACCAGTGTGTGCAGCTATAGAATCAGAACTGTCTGAACTAGATGACGAAGACCGTGCTGAATTTTTAGAAGATATGGGAATAGAAGAACCGGGATTAAACCGCGTAATCCGTTCCGGATACGAACTATTAACTCTACAGACTTATTTTACCGCTGGCGTTAAAGAAGTGCGTGCATGGACCATTCCTGTTGGTGCAACCGCACCACAATCTGCTGGTAAGATACATACCGACTTTGAAAAAGGCTTCATTCGTGCTGAAGTAATTGGTTACGAAGATTTCATTCAATTTAAAGGCGAAAGTGGCGCAAAAGAAGCAGGTAAATGGCGTCTAGAAGGTAAAGATTACATCGTCAAAGATGGCGACGTTGTTCATTTCCGGTTCAATGTATAAAATCAGCTCACGACATTTAAAAAAACCACTTCATTGAAGTGGTTTTTTTATTTTATTTATCTTATCTAGAAAAAACAATTAAGCGCACAAAACCTAGAATACTTGTCAGTTTTTAACCAAATATAATCATCTTTGTTTAAAAAAACCGCGAACAATCTTTTTAACACGATTTATTAAAAAAATAGGTTGACGACTTTCTCGCAGATAAGCATAATGCGCTCCGTTCTCATCGCAGCTTAAACGCAGCGTTTGATGACAATTTGGCTACGTAGCTCAGCTGGTTAGAGCACATCACTCATAATGATGGGGTCACAGGTTCAAATCCCGTCGTAGCCACCATATTTTTATTTTTAGATGGAATTGATTTTCATCTAGAAATTAAGCAAAATTTGCGGGAGTGGCGGAATTGGTAGACGCACCAGATTTAGGTTCTGGCGCCGCAAGGTGTGAGAGTTCAAGTCTCTCCTTCCGCACCATATTTTGTTGGGCTATCGCCAAGCGGTAAGGCACTGGCTTTTGATGCCAGCATTCCCTGGTTCGAATCCAGGTAGCCCAGCCATTTTTACAAGTGGTTGAGATATTTGCTAATAAACAATTGATGCCAGCATTCCCTGGTTCACTCTTGTTAAAAACGGCAGGTAGCCCAACTATCTTATAAGTGGTTGAGATATTTGCTAATAGAAAGTTGATACCAGCATTCACTGGTTTCCTCTTGTTAAAAACAGCAGATAACCCAACCATATTAAAAGTGGTTAAGATATTTATGAGATAAAAACTTAATAAATATTACAATCATTAGTATAAAAAGTACTTTTGGTACTGTTAAAAAGCGTTACTTTATATTATATTGTTTCGCTCGTTCAAAATGGCTACGTAGCTCAGCTGGTTAGAGCACATCACTCATAATGATGGGGTCACAGGTTCAAATCCCGTCGTAGCCACCATTTTTAACTTGCTTGCTATTGTTAATTAGCAAGAGAGTAAAGTAGATAGTTGATAATGCGGAAGTGGCGGAATTGGTAGACGCACCAGATTTAGGTTCTGGCGCCGTAAGGTGTGAGAGTTCAAGTCTCTCCTTCCGCACCATATCAAATTATCTACAACAAAATATGCGGGAGTGGCGGAATTGGTAGACGCACCAGATTTAGGTTCTGGCGCCGCAAGGTGTGAGAGTTCAAGTCTCTCCTTCCGCACCATATTTTGTTGGGCTATCGCCAAGCGGTAAGGCACTGGCTTTTGATGCCAGCATTCCCTGGTTCGAATCCAGGTAGCCCAGCCATTTTTACAGGTGGTTGAGATATTTGCTAATAGACAATTGATGCCAGCATTCCCTGGTTCACTCTTGTTAAAAACGGCAGGTAGCCCAACTATCTTACAAGTGGTTGAGATATTTGCTAATAGACAATATGAAAATAGCATTTAGCTCAATTATCTTAAAAAGTGATATTAAGAATTTAATTTTCACTGCAATAATTAAGTCCCCTAGCTTAGTTATTACAACTTCTAATCCGGTCCAATTCACCAGATTAGAATACGAAATACGCGGGAGTGGCGGAATTGGTAGACGCACCAGATTTAGGTTCTGGCGCCGCAAGGTGTGAGAGTTCAAGTCTCTCCTTCCGCACCATATTTTGTTGGGCTATCGCCAAGCGGTAAGGCACTGGCTTTTGATGCCAGCATTCCCTGGTTCGAATCCAGGTAGCCCAGCCATTTTTACAGGTGGTTGAGATATTTGCTAATAGACAATTGATGCCAGCATTCCCTGGTTCACTCTTGTTAAAAACAGCAGGTAACCTAACTATTTTATAAGTAGTTGAGATATTTGCTAATAGACAATATAAAAATAGCATCTAACTCAATTATCTTAAAAAGTGATATTAAGAATTTAATTTTCACTGCAATAATTAAGTCCCCTAGCTTAGTTATTACAACTTCTAATCCGGTCCAATTCACCAGATTAGAATACGAAATACGCGGGAGTGGCGGAATTGGTAGACGCACCAGATTTAGGTTCTGGCGCCGCAAGGTGTGAGAGTTCAAGTCTCTCCTTCCGCACCATATTTTGTTGGGCTATCGCCAAGCGGTAAGGCACTGGCTTTTGATGCCAGCATTCCCTGGTTCGAATCCAGGTAGCCCAGCCATTTTCTTTTTCAATAAAACTTCTTATATAAAGCATTCCCTGGTTCCCTCTTTGTTAAAAACAACAGGTAACCCAGCTATTCTCTTTATCAATAAATTTCTTATATAAAGCATTCCCTGGTTCCCTCTTTGTTAAAAACAACAGATAACCCAGCTATTCTCTTTATCAATAAATTTCTTATATAAAGCATTCCCTGGTTCCCTCTTTGTTAAAAACAACAGATAACCCAGCTATTCTCTTTTTCAATAAATTTCTTATATAAGCATTCCCTGGTTCCCTCTTTGTTAAAAACAACAGGTAACCCAGCTATTCTCTTTATCAATAAATTTCTTATATAAGCATTCCCTGGTTCCCTCTTTGTTAAAAACAACAGGTAACCCAACTATTCTCTTTATCAATAAAACTTCTTATATAAAGCATTCCCTTATAACAATGCTTCTTAGTCCTGTTAAAATATCACCGGTTAATAGCTTACCGTTTAACCACACTGTTTTTATACAATATCAATGAGATGTTGTTTCCATCGAATGTCTACTGCCATCGACATCACTATTAATTACTTCTAAGTTCGTTGTATTTAAGCTCTAGTGACGGTTTAGTTCGAATAGTCTGAGTAGTTTAGAGGTTGGTTATATCTCTATCATTCTAGGTAATTAAATTCAATTGTGAACGACGAATGTATGAACAAGTTAATCGAAAAAATATCCAGCCTAACAAAAGACCAAAACGTAGTTGTAACCAAAGGAATATCAGGGCTAGACATTTCCAAGCCTATCGCCTTACACCACACGTTATTTAGAAAAGGGAATCACGGTTATGGCGGTTGCGATGATACTCCTTTTGAACTAGGACATAATATACCAAGCGTGCATTGGTATGCCCACAAGGAAGACTGCACCGCTGTGGGCATTTTGTTATTCGAATTGCTGTTTAGCCAACAATCTTATGTGACAATACATATTACCCAAGCTCAATCAGAGATTAACACTCTTTATTTATACCTAGAACGAGCAAGTGAAAATGAGATATATGGTTTAGAATTTGAGCAAAAAGAAGCCTACAAATCTTACGATTACACACCTCAAAAAGGTCATAAAGATAACAATTACAAAGATGAGCTGATGCCCTTATTTTCATATAGTCATTCAGGGAAAAATCATATTTCTATTAATGAAAAAGCCAAAAAATCTGATCAACTGGTCGTTTCGGTATCCGTTGTAGGTTTAATTTATTTAGCAGAATTGTTTTTAAATATGAGTAATCAAAATAATACACAAACAGAATTATCTTTAGAAAATCCGTTGTTAGGAATAGGAGGCGTGCACCCCTTGAGTCTTGAGGCTCAATTTTGGTTGCCTTACAGCGTTGCTTTTTATGGAAAAAGCAATGTTAATGAACTCATATTTAATTGAAAAAACACTTTATGAAAATAACAATTATTACAACACGCCTACTTATTCTGTTGGGTTGATGTGGGTATTTTAAGATGACAAATATGAAGTAACACCAATAACAACTGTGGACTGCCAATGAATATTTTTCTGCACAAGAAATTTTTCAAGGTATGTTTACCCTACCTTGAAAAATATAAATATCCGATCAGCACATTGGCATAAAAATTCGTTACAAACCTAGTGCGTATTTCAGTACCTTATTCTTTATAGGTCCCGTTGTGTTAGCTATTTTCAATGCGGCATTTCTGGCAAATTTTATCGGTGCAATGTCATTACTGAACGTTTTATAGAAAAAATCCATTCCCGATTGCATCACCAAGTTATCAAGCCTTCGTCTTTTTTCATATGCAAGTAAACACGCTTCTGATTGCCATTCTTTAGTGGCTAAAATCTCTAATAGTACTTTTACATCTTTGAAGCCTAAATTAACGCCCTGTCCTGCTAACGGATTAATGGTGTGGGCAGAATCCCCAACCAATACGCAACGATTCTTAAAGTAACATTGGGCATGACGACGAACTAGCGGAAATGAGCCTGCTTGTAAAACACGAACATTACCTAACTCAGGTGGGAAATGGGTATGAATTTGATCAGCAAGTTTTTCTTTGGGCATAGCGACAAGTTGTCGAACTCGACTTGGTTTGTCGTACCAAACTAATGAACCTTGCTTACCTTGCAAAGGTAAAAACGATCTAGGTCCATGTGGCGTAAACCATTGCCAAGTAATATCTTGCTGTTCTTTTTCAGTTTCAACATTAATAAGCATGCAAGCTTGTCTATAATCCCAAGCCGTTAAACCAATACCAGCACAACTGCGAACGTTTGAATTTGCACCATCAGCCCCCACAACCAATGAACACTTTAGTTCACGCCCAGATTCGAGCGTAACTATATTGTGCGTATCAGAAAAACACATGGTTTTCATACTATCGGGACAAAACAGCGTGATATTATCTTGTTGCTCTATTTGCGCCCACAACCCTAGCTGGATCAGCCTATTCTCGACCATATAACCAAGAATATCGACGCCTAAATCGTCAGCGGAAAATGTAGTCCGACATTCTGGTTGCTCCCACGTTTCTAGTCGACGATAGGGTGTCACTCTCATCGCCTCGATGTCAGCCCAACATTGCAATGACTTGAGTAATTCAATAGAAGCGAGTGAAATAGCCGAGACTCTAATGTCCATTGGCTGAGTGGCTTCATACGGCTGAGGTCTTACTCCTTCAATCAATGCCACTTTTTTACCTTGCTTTCCTGCCCCCAAAGCGAAAGCAGCACCCGTCATCCCACCACCAATAACAACTAAATCATACTCTTGCATCTTTTCTATTCATCTCTTGTTGGCATTAACATAATCCTACATGCATCTTACTCAATAACGTAGGCAAATAACGAGGTTGCTATCAAGTATATCTATAGGCTATCTGTATAATAAGGTTAAAACCACCGTTTTAGAATTCATTTAGTCAAGCACTGGTCAGGCGGTTTTTAAAGCAGTACAATACGCGGCTTGCCACGTTATTGGCACTATAATTACGAGCACTATGCTTTCTAGATTGAACACTGAAAACGAGCGAATGTAAAATGAGTAAGAAACTGCTGATAAAAACTTGGGGTTGCCAGATGAACGAATACGATTCATCAAAAATGGCCGATTTGCTTAATGCCGCCAACGGTTATGAGCTAACCGAAATTCCAGAAGAGGCTGATGTCTTACTTCTTAATACCTGCTCTATTCGTGAAAAGGCACAAGAAAAAGTCTTTCATCAGCTTGGCCGTTGGAAAACACTAAAAGATAAAAAACCTGGTGTTGTCATTGGTGTGGGTGGCTGTGTTGCTACTCAAGAAGGCAAACATATAAGAGAACGCGCCTCGTTTGTTGATGTGATTTTTGGCCCACAAACGCTGCACCGTCTTCCAGAAATGATCAAATCGTCACAAAGTGATCATGCGCCTGTTATGGATATTTCATTCCCAGAAATTGAAAAATTCGATAATTTACCCGAACCGCGTGCAGAAGGCGCAACCGCTTTTGTTTCCATCATGGAAGGCTGTTCTAAATACTGTACATACTGCGTCGTACCATATACTCGCGGCGAAGAGGTTAGTCGTCCTATGGATGATGTTCTCTATGAAGTGGCTCAACTTGCTGAGCAAGGGGTACGAGAAGTTAACTTATTAGGACAAAATGTGAACGCTTATCGTGGACCAACTCATGATGGCGATATTTGTTCTTTTGCTGATTTACTCAGACTGGTTGCTTCAATCGATGGTATTGATCGTCTGCGCTTCACGACCAGCCATCCATTAGAATTTACTGACGATATCATTGCGGTTTATGAAGATACACCTGAACTAGTGAGTTTCTTACACCTTCCTGTTCAAAGTGGATCTGATCGTATTCTTACTATGATGAAACGACCACATACCGCGATTGAATATAAGTCTATCATACGTAAGTTGCGTAAAGCTCGCCCAGATATTCAAATTAGCTCCGACTTTATTGTTGGCTTCCCTGGCGAAACAGATAAAGACTTCCAAGACACTATGAAGCTAATTCGAGATGTTGATTTTGATATGAGCTTCAGCTTTATCTTCTCCGCTCGTCCAGGAACACCTGCTGCAGACTACCCTTGCGACTTGCCAGAGCAAGAGAAAAAAGATCGTTTGTCCGAGTTACAACAACAAATAAACAGTCAAGCAATGCGCTATTCTCGTTTAATGCTAGGAACGGAGCAAAGAGTATTAGTAGAAGGGCCGTCGAAAAAAGATCTCATGGAATTACGTGCTCGAACAGAAAATAATCGGGTAGTAAATTTTGAAGGTTCAGCCGACCTTATTGGTCAATTTGTTGATGTCAAAATTACCGATGTATTTTCTAACTCACTTCGTGGTGAGCTCGTTCGCACCGAAAAAGAAATGCAATTACGTATAGCAACATCTCCTGTAGAAATGATGAAAAAATCACGTAAAGAAGACGAATTAGGTGTTGCAACATTTACACCTTAAGCTATCTTAACATTAAACTTGAGCTCGGTTTTTATCGGGCTCCAAGCCCATTTATCACTGAATTACGGGCAATAATGAGAGGCGAAATTGAGCAATAAAATTGTGACTCTAGAAATAAATCTAGAACCTTCCGATAATCATCGTCTATCTAGCCTTTGCGGCCCATTCGATGACAATATTAAGCACTTAGAACGCAGGTTAGGTGTGGAGATTAACTATCGAGGAAATGCATTTTCGATAGTAGGTAAACCTCATACCGCTGCCGCTGCGCTAGATATAATAAAATCCATCTATGTAGATACCGCTCCGGTCAGAGGCAATATCCCAGATATTGAACCAGAACAAATTCATTTAGCGATAAAAGAATCTGGCGTATTAGAGCAAAGCACTGACGCAATTATTGAACACGGTAAAGAAGTTTTTATAAAAACAAAAAAAGGGGTGATTAAACCTCGTACTGAAAACCAAGCTCAATATTTAGTGAATATGGTCACGCACGATATCAGTTATGGTATTGGCCCTGCTGGTACAGGTAAAACATACCTTGCTGTCGCTGCCGCTGTTGATGCATTAGAACGCCAAGAAGTCCGCCGTATTTTATTAACTCGCCCTGCAGTAGAAGCGGGTGAGAAACTGGGTTTTCTACCTGGCGATCTAAGTCAAAAAGTTGATCCTTACTTACGTCCTCTTTATGACGCTCTGTTTGAAATGCTCGGCTTCGAAAAAGTTGAAAAGCTGATCGAAAGAAATGTGATCGAAGTGGCACCTTTGGCTTATATGCGCGGCCGAACACTTAATGACGCGTTTATTATCCTTGATGAAAGTCAAAATACCACAGTAGAACAGATGAAAATGTTTTTGACTCGTATAGGCTTTAATTCTCGAGCAGTGATCACTGGTGATGTGACACAAATTGATTTACCGAGAGGAGCAAAATCAGGATTACGTCATGCAATCGAAGTATTGTCTGAAGTAGAGGAAATTAGTTTCAACTTTTTCCAAGCCGACGATGTTGTAAGGCACCCCGTTGTCGCTCGAATCGTCAATGCTTATGAAAAATGGGAAGCAAACGACCAAAAAGCTCGTAAGGCGATGGAAAAACGTCGAAACGAAGAACGTGATGCACGTCTTCTCGATGCCACAAAATCGGATTAAGCCGGAAGAAAACAATGACGATTGAACTAGATCTACAACTTGCAGTAGAAAATAGCCAAAATATACCGACCGAAAATGACTTTCAACGTTGGCTTTCTGCTGCAGTCACTCTGTTTCAACCAGAGGCTGAAGTCACTATACGTATTGTCGATAATCAAGAGAGCCAACAACTTAATCGTGACTATCGTGGCAAAGATAAACCAACTAATGTGCTGTCTTTTCCATTTGAAGCTCCACCAGAAGTAGAAATAAACCTGTTAGGCGATCTCATTATCTGCCAACAAGTGGTTGAAACCGAAGCTCTGCAACAAAATAAAACCTTAAACGCTCATTGGGCGCATATGGTTGTACATGGCACTCTTCATCTGCTAGGTTATGATCATATCGACGATGAGGAAGCCGAAGAGATGGAATCTCTCGAAGCTGAAATTCTGCTAAATTTAGGCTTTGATGACCCTTATATCGATGAAAAGTGAGCTATCACACATCTGATAGCGCAAACGTACGAGAAACCATGAACGACGAAAACTCTCCCAGTTCAGAAGGGAATAGTAGTAAATCAGAAGGTCCGAGTAGAAAGTCCTTCTTTGAACGCCTAGGTCAAATATTTCAGGGTGAACCTAAAGACCGCCAAGAGCTTGTAGACGTAATACGAGACTCAGAAGTAAATGACCTTATCGACCACGACACAAGAGATATGCTCGAAGGTGTGATGGAAATAGCAGAAATGCGTGTAAGAGATATTATGATACCGCGTTCTCAAATGGTCACCGCCGATAAAGAACAAAATCTTGACGAGCTCGTCACTCTAATTACAGAAGCTTCTCACTCGCGTTATCCTGTAATTAGTGAAGATAAAGACCATGTCGAAGGCATTCTATTAGCAAAGGACCTACTCAAATATTTAGGATCTGGTAGCACAGAATTTGAAATCAGCGAAGTAATACGTCAGGCCGTCGTGGTACCTGAAAGTAAGCGAGTGGATAGATTATTAAAAGAATTTCGCGAAGAGCGCTATCATATGGCGATTGTCGTTGATGAATTTGGTGGTGTGTCAGGACTAGTGACCATTGAAGATATTCTAGAAGAAATTGTTGGTGAAATAGAAGATGAGTTTGATGACGAGGAAGAAGAAGATATTCGTCAACTCAGCAAGCATACTTTCGCCGTTAAAGCACTAGCGACTATTGAGCAATTTAACGAACTATTTGGCACTAATTTCAACGATGACGAAGTGGACACCATTGGCGGAATGGTGATGACGAGCTTTGGTCATTTACCGTCAAGAGGTGAAACGGTCGAAATAGGCAACTACATATTCAAAGTAAGTGCTGCGGACAATCGTAGAATTATACAGCTACAAGTCACCATTCCTGATGAAACACACGTTGCCGACACCGAACAAGAATAATCAGCTTCAAACATAAGAAACAATGATGACAAAACAAGCTCATCGCCTACTGCGGCCTTTACTGGCCGCTTTTATTGGCGGCTCAACCACACTCGCATTCGCTCCTTTTCAGCTTTGGCCAATTGCCATCATTAGCCCACTGTTATTACTGCTACTGATCGCTAAACAGCCACATAAAGCAGTCGCCTTTACTGGCTTTATGTGGGGCTTTGGCCAATTTGCAGTTGGTATCAGTTGGGTGCATATCAGTATTGATACTTTTGGCGGCATGCCAAAAGCTGCTAGTCTATTGTTAATGCTATTGTTGGTGAGCTATCTTGCTCTTTATCCAGCAATTTTCGCTACTCTACTTAATCGTTTTTTCCCACGACACAATGCCATTCGCTATCTGCTCGCTACCCCTTCTCTATGGTTATTAGTAGATTGGGCAAGAGGATGGGTTTTCACTGGCTTCCCTTGGCTTTGGCTCGGCTATAGCCAAATTGAATCACCGTTATCCAATCTGGCTCCTATTGGTGGCGTGCAACTTATCACCTTATCGCTGGTATTATCTGCTGCTAGCATCACTTATGCTATCATTCAGAAGAAGCCAATAATGCTTATTTTGCCATTGGTTATTTTTATCAGTTCTTATGGGCTTAAATCTACCCATTGGGTCACACCGGATAAATCTACCCTTACCTCTTTCGCGTTAATTCAGGGCAATATTGCACAAGAAAAAAAATGGCTACCGAGCGAAAGAATGCCAACATTGATGAAGTTTTTGGATTTAAGTAGAGTCAACTGGGACGCAGATATTATTGTGTGGCCAGAAGCAGCCATACCCGCTCTAGAAAGAGAACTGCCTGCTTTTTTACTCAATGTAGACAAAGCGGCTCGTAACAACCAAACCGCACTTATCACTGGCGTGATCACGCAAAACTTATCTGGTCATTATTACAACAGTGTTATCACTTTAGGTGATAACGACTCTGGTGAATATAACTATCAAACCCAACCACGCTACAACAAACATCACTTGCTGCCATTCGGTGAATTTGTTCCTTTTGCCGACATACTCCGCCCTATAGCACCGTTTTTTAATTTGCCAATGTCATCATTTAACCGTGGTGATTTTGTACAGGACAATATTATTGCTAAAGGTAAACATTTAGTAACAGCACTGTGTTACGAAATTATTTTTGGTGGGCAAGTCAGGCAGAATATTCATAACGACACTGACTTCATACTTACTTTATCTAATGATGCTTGGTTTGGTGATTCTATCGGACCGCTTCAGCATATGGAAATCGCTCAAATGAGAGCGTTAGAAACCGGAAAACCGGTCATTAGAGCCACCAATAACGGCGTAACCGCTATCACCGATTACCGCGGTAAAATAATCGCTCAAGTACCACAATTTTCCACCGAAGTACTACGTGCAGAGGTGATGTCAACTAAAGGCAAAACGCCTTATTTGATTGTTGGTGATTGGCCCGTTATAGGCTTTATCTTATTCTCAGTGTTATGCATAATGATTAACACTCTGCGCTTAGGAAAAAATCGCTAACCTAAAAGGAGTGTAACCCTAAAGTCAAAGTTGCTATCGGCCTAAGAGTAAACATGGCTTAGCAACTTCATTTACACTGATCTTGCTCCGGTATTATGGTTTTAATGCGAGGCGAGCAAATTGATTACCACCACACTTGCGACATGGCTCAATAATCGTTGGATGTATATATTGAGCCTTATCTCCACATTTCTCACAGACTAAATGACCTAGACCAATTATTTCACCTGTATTGTAAACGCCATGATGGTCAAGGTCGGCAAATAACTCTACCCACTCAACTTTAGTTCTATCAGTAATATCAAGTAAAGCTTGCCACATTGAATCTGCAACCATAATTGAAAAAGGGCTATCTTTACTCTCTTGGTAACTCTCGGCAAACTCTTTCAAATCTGATTTTACGTAGGCAGAAACAAGTGCAATTTCATCCTTCGTCATATCCGTCGCTGCTTTGGCGACCTCTTCAGAACTTTCCAATACTTTACTCAGCTCCTCAGGGCTATGTTTCAGTGTGTTCACTACAGCTTCAAACGTCTCTTCATAACCTAGTTTTCGCTTTGACATGGAGTGCCTCCGTTAGTTTCCAAACATACCGTACAATCTTAATCTTTATTGTCGCTTGTTGTAAGTGCTTGCTTTAGGTATTCTATGCCGATCAATATAGATCTGATCAAACCGATCTCACATATTCCAAGATAACCGGATTTCACAGATGCAAGAACAATACAAACCGCAAGAGATTGAACAAAAAGTTCAAAAGCACTGGGATGACAATAAAACATTTGTCGTGACTGAAGACCCTAGCAAAGAAAAATTCTACTGTCTTTCCATGTTCCCTTATCCTAGTGGCCGTCTCCACATGGGGCATGTACGTAACTATACTATTGGTGACGTAGTTTCTCGATTCCAACGTCTCCAAGGTAAAAATGTTATGCAGCCTATTGGTTGGGATGCATTTGGTCTTCCGGCAGAAAATGCGGCGGTTAAAAACAAAACCGCTCCAGCACCTTGGACTTATGAAAACATCGAGTACATGAAAAACCAATTGAAATTACTCGGGTTCGGATACGACTGGACGCGTGAGTTCGCAACGTGTACTCCAGAGTATTACCGTTGGGAACAAGAATTCTTTACTGCGCTTTATAATAAAGGACTGGTTTACAAAAAAACATCGTCTGTTAACTGGTGTCCAAATGATCTAACTGTCCTAGCCAACGAGCAAGTTGAAGATGGCTGCTGTTGGCGTTGTGATACGCCTGTTGAGCAAAAAGAAATCCCACAGTGGTTTATCAAAATCACTGCTTATGCTCAAGAATTACTTGATGATTTAGACAATCTTGATGGTTGGCCAGAAATGGTAAAAACCATGCAACGCAATTGGATTGGTCGCTCAGAAGGTGTTGAGCTCAAATTTAATGTAACCGGTGAGCAAGACTTAGAAGTCTATACCACTCGTCCAGACACACTGATGGGTGTGACTTATGTAGGAATTGCGGCTGGCCATCCTCTCGCAACCAAAGCCGCTGAAAGCAATGCTGAACTGGCCAAATTTATTGATGAATGCAAAAACAGCAAAGTAGCCGAAGCTGAACTCGCCACCATGGAGAAAAAAGGCATGGATACAGGCTTGAAAGCCATCCATCCTCTAAATGGTCGTGAAGTCCCTATCTTTGTCGCTAACTTTGTACTGATGGACTACGGGACTGGCGCAGTAATGGCCGTACCAGCACATGATCAGCGCGACTACGAATTTGCAACAAAATATAGTTTAGACATTATTCCAGTCATCAAACCTGAAGACGGCTCAGAACTAAATATTTCAGAAGCGGCTTATACGGAAAAAGGTGTTCTTTTCGACTCTGGTGAATTTGACGGTTTAAGTTTTAAAGCCGCCTTTGATGCTATCGCTAGCAAGCTTGAATCTGAAGGTAAAGGCAAAAAAACCGTTAACTTCCGATTACGTGACTGGGGGGTATCTCGTCAACGTTATTGGGGGACACCAATCCCAATGGTAACCACAGAAGGCGGCGAAGTTCACCCTGTTCCATCAGACCAACTTCCAGTGATCTTGCCTGAAGATGTTGTAATGGACGGTGTCACAAGTCCAATCAAAGCGGATAAATCTTGGGCAGAAACGCAATTCAACGGCGAACCTGCACTACGTGAAACAGATACCTTTGATACCTTTATGGAATCTTCTTGGTATTACGCTCGCTATTGCTCGCCACAAGCAGATGAAATGCTCGACTCTAAAGCAGCAAATTACTGGTTGCCAGTTGATCAATATGTCGGCGGTATAGAACATGCTTGTATGCACTTACTTTACTCGCGTTTTTTCCACAAACTGCTTAGAGACGCAGGTTTAGTAAACAGCGACGAGCCGTATAAAAAGCTACTTTGTCAAGGTATGGTACTGGCGGATGCGTATCACTACACATCCGACAAAGGTTCAAAAGTATGGGTTTCACCAACAGATGTCACTGTTGAGCGTGATGATAAAGGTCGTATTATTAAAGCCACAGACAACGAAGGTAACGACGTTGTCCATACTGGCATGACTAAGATGTCTAAATCAAAAAACAACGGCATTGATCCACAAGAGATGGTCGATAAATTCGGTGCCGACACGGTTCGTTTATTTATGATGTTCGCCTCACCTGCCGATATGACCTTAGAATGGCAAGAATCAGGCGTTGAAGGTGCAAACCGTTTCCTAAGAAGAGTTTGGAAACTGGTTAAAGAGCATACATCTAAGCAAGTAACTGCTGAAATCGACCTAAGCTCGCTAACGAACGATCAAAAAGCGCTTCGTCGTGATGTGCACAAAACTATCGCAAAAGTTACCGATGATATAGAACGTCGTCAAACCTATAACACGGCTATCGCCGCAATTATGGAATTGATGAATAAGTTAACTAAAGCGCCTCAAAAAACAGAGCAAGACAGTGCGATTCTTGATGAAGCATTAAAAGCTGTTGTTACTATGCTTTACCCTATTACTCCTCATATTTCATACGAACTATGGGAAGCATTAGGCGAATCAAGTATGGATACCGCAAGCTGGCCGTTAGCTGACCAAAAAGCAATGATTGAAGACGAAAAACTGATCGTTGTGCAAGTAAATGGTAAGTTGCGAGCAAAACTAACCGTTCCGGCAGACATAAGCAAAGATGAAATAGAAAAACTTGGCCTAGAGAACGAGCACGTCGCGAAATTCACCGACGGCAAAACGATACGCAAAGTTATTTATGTTCCAGGAAAACTGCTTAATATTGTCGCTAACTAAAATGATCTCGAACTAAATTAGTTCGTTATTGTCTGTAGACAGGATGCTATCCACATCCTGTCTATTATTTATCTAATCAGAATTAATTTTAAGATTCTGATTAGATAAATAACTTGAATTTAGATAACCAAAACGCAGAGAGTACCCTCGTGAATCCAATGACTTCATCATTATCCATCAAATTCATCACTGTCATGTTACTAACAACCGTCTTATCTGCCTGCGGTTTTCACCTTAGGGGCGAATACTCTGTTCCAGATGAAGTGTCTGAGCTGTCTTTAACCAGTTTTGACAAATACAACCAGCTAACTCGAAATGTTGATGCCCAACTAAGACTTAACGATATAAAAATAGTCTCCCCTTCTGCAACAGCGCCTAATTTACATTTGCTTAATGAAAGTGTCAGCGAAACAACATTATCGCTGTACCAAAACAGCAAAGCAGCAGAAAAGCAGTTGCAATACAAAACATCTTATCGCGTAACGATTCCTGGCCAAGAATCTCAAACCTACTCGACTTCAGTAACGCGAAGCTATTTAAGTAACTCGAATACTGCCCTAGCAAAATCGGTTGAGCGCGATTTAATTGAAGATGAAATGAGCCTACAAGCGGCTAAACAAATCATGAGACAATTAGCAAGATTAAACAATCAATTCGATGATGAAGAACCAATATCCACGCAAACTACACCGTCTAATGAATAGTGTTTATTTAACGAGTCGTGTTTATTTAACGAGTCGTGTCTATTTAACGAGTAATGTTTAAATGCGCATATTTGCTGATAAGTTATCGCCGCAATTAAGCCGACAACTGCACAACTGTTACTTGGTTTTCGGTAATGAGCCTCTGCTTATTCTAGAAAGCAGACAGGCGATTATCTCAGCTGCGAAAGTGGCCGGATTCGACGAGAAACACCATTTTGTACTCGACAATCATATAAATTGGGATGATGTGTACGACTGCTGTCAAGCTCTTAGCCTGTTTTCTTCTCGTCAAGTTATAGAACTAGAAGTCCCCGAAGCAGGTGTTAATGCAGCGGCAGCAAAAGAGTTACTTCAACTTAGCCAAGGGCTGCACAATGACGTGCTATTACTGATCGTTGGCAGCAAACTAACCAAACAACAAGAAAATGCCAAATGGTTTAAAACATTAAACCAAACCGGAGTGTGGGTAAGCTGTTTATCTCCTGATATTCAAAGACTGCCACAGTTCGTACAACAACGATGTAAAAAGCTCAATTTAAAAGCCGATGCACAAGCAGTGCAAATGCTGGCTCAATGGCATGAAGGAAACTTACTTGCCCTTTCTCAAAGCCTTGAAAAGCTTGCACTACTGTATCCGGATGGAGAGCTAAATTTAGTTCGGCTAGAAGAATCTTTAAGTAAACATAACCATTTTACACCGTTTCTTTGGATGGATGCGGTATTAGCGGGTAAAGCCAAAAGAGCTTGGCGTATTTTACAACAGTTAGAGCAAGAAGCAGTGGAACCGGTCATTTTATTAAGAACCTTTCAGCGCGAATTAAATTTAGTGGCTCAATTAAAGGCTGAGTCAATGCAGACACCAATAGGCGCGGTTTTTGATAAACATCGAATATGGCAAAGCAAACGCCCGCTCTATAACGCAGCGTTACAAAGATTAACCTTATCTCAAATTCAAAGGTTATATAAAGGTCTTGCTAACGCAGAGATCTCAAGCAAAACCCAATATGAACACTCTATTTGGCCATTGATTGCTCAACTCGCCTTAGAATTCAGCTCAGCAAGCCCTTCAACACTTTCAGAACTGCCATTTGAAAGCTAAAAAATGGTACAATTAACCATGAATAACTCAAACAATTTAATGAGGTACTAGTTTGTTAGACAGCAAGTTAAAAGCATTTTTGGTCGATAAAGCCGACGATATGAAAGCCGAAAACATTGTAACCATTAATGTTATCGACAAATCTAGCGTGACCGATTATATGGTTATTTGTACTGGTAACTCAAAACGTCATGTATCCTCCATTGCTGACAATATTGCCAACGAAGCAAAAAACATAGGCTTAACACCATTAGGTGTTGATGGCGAAGATGAAGGCGAATGGGTTGTCGTTGATATGGGCAGTGTAATGGTTCATGTTATGCAACAAGAACATCGCGAACTTTATCAGCTTGAGAAACTCTGGAGCTAATGTTGAAAATTCAACTAATTGCTGTTGGCACTAAAATGCCAAAATGGGTAGAAGAAGGTTTTAACGAATATAAACGACGTTTCCCTCATGATATGCCATTAGAGCTAGTCGAAATTACAGCCGGTAAAAGAGGCAAAAACGCTGATATCGCTAGAATTTTGCAAAAAGAAGGCGAAGCTATGCTCGCTGCTGTACCTAAAGGGAATAGAATTGTGACTTTAGATATTCCAGGGAAACCTTGGAATACTGAACAACTTGCACAGCAATTAGAAGGTTGGAAACTGGATGCAAGAGATGTCTCTATATTAATCGGTGGCCCAGAAGGCTTAGCACCAGCCTGTAAATCCGCAGCCGAGCAAAGTTGGTCCCTCTCTCCTTTAACACTTCCACACCCGTTAGTAAGAGTAATTATGGCCGAAAGTTTATACCGTGCTTGGAGTATTACAACCAATCATCCTTATCATCGAGAATAACGCGACATGAGACGTAGACGCACTCAAATTCGTGATCACCAACTAGAAGCAAGGTTATTCACAAGCAGAGCCATTATCTCTTTTTTAGGCATCATAATAATGATCGGCTTGCTCATTGGTAATTTATATCATATTCAAGTCAATCAATATCAAGATTACGAAACTCGATCCAATGATAACCGAATTAAAGTCGTTCCTATTGCACCTAACAGAGGTCTAATTTATGATCGAAACGGCAAGTTATTAGCCGAAAATCGACCTGTCTTCAATTTAGAATTAACCCCTGAAAAAATTGATAATATTGATGAGACAATTCATCGCCTGCAACAAATTCTGGAGATCCCTGCAGAAAAAATTGCTAATTTTGAAAAAGAACGTCGCCGTGTACGTCGCTTTAAGTCGGTCCCATTACTGACTCAATTAACAGAAAAACAAGTAGCCGTTTTTTCGGTCAATCAATACCGTTTCCCTGGAGTAGAAGTCTCTGCCACGTTAAAACGTCATTATCCTTATGGCTCTGCGCTCACGCATGTGTTAGGTTATGTTTCAAGAATAAATGATCGAGACGTCCTTAAACTTGCTCGCGAAGGTAAAGAAAGCAATTATCTAGCCACTCATGATATCGGTAAATTAGGTATTGAACGTTATTATGAAGAAGTATTACACGGCACAGCTGGCTATCAAGAAGTTGAAGTAAACAGCCGTGGTAGAGTAATCAGAACCTTAAAATACGTCGCACCAATACCAGGCAAAGATCTGATTCTAAATCTAGATATCGATTTACAACTTTATGTGTACAAACTGTTAGACCGTCGCCGTGGCTCGGCTGTTGTGCTTGATCCTAAAGATAACGGAATTTTAGCCATGGTATCGACCCCAAGCTACGATCCCAACGCATTTGTTCATGGAATATCAACCACCGCTTACAACAAACTTCTCACCAACAAAGATCGACCGCTTGTCAACCGAGCAACCTTAGGTATCTATCCTCCTGCGTCAACAGTCAAACCCTTTATTGCTGTCGCAGCTTTGCAAGAAGAAGTATTAACACCTTACACAACCAGAAATGACCCTGGCTTTTGGAAAATCCCTAACTCAAAAACTAAACCCTTCAGAGATTGGTTACGTTGGGGACATGGTCGAGTCAATATAACTCAATCTATCGAAGAGTCGGTTGATACCTTTTTCTACCAAATCGCTTATGATTTAGGAATAGATAGATTATCTACTTGGATGATGAAATTTGGTTTTGGTGATTATACTGGTATTGATATTCACGAAGAAAGCAAGGCAAACATGCCGAGTCGCGAATGGAAAATGGCCCGTCATAGAACACCTTGGTATCAAGGAGACACTATCCCTGTAGGGATTGGCCAAGGCTACTGGACTGCAACACCGATGCAAATTGCCAAAGCAACTTCAGTGCTTATCCACAAAGGTGTTGTAATGCCACCACACTTACTAAAAGCCACCATAGACAATAGTTCACCAGACAACACCATCACTCCTGAACCTATTGATGCTTATCCACCGATTACCGGAGTACCAGATAAATACTGGGATATTGCAATACAAGGTATGAATTTAGTTAATCATGGTAAAAAAGGAACGGCACGTAGAGCCTTTTACAATCTTGGCTATCAAAGTGGTGGTAAATCAGGTACCGCCCAAGTCTTTGGTTTAAAAGAAGATGAAGAATATAACGCAGAAGACTTAGATGAACGCCTACACGATCATGCGTTATTCACCGGTTTCGCACCACTCGAAACGCCTCAAGTAGTTGCGACCATTGTATTAGAAAATGCGGGGGGTGGGTCTACCAATGGCGCACCAGTGGTTCGTAAAATATTTGATAAAGTTATTCTCAATAAAGACGATGTAACGGAGTAGCAATGAAAGTCGATCCATCAACAGGGAAAAGTCGTATTTTCTTTGAAAAATTTCATATTGATTTGCCGTTATTACTTGGTTTAATTGCCGTTATGCTATTCGGGCTGGTTGTGATGTACAGCGCAAGTGGACAAAACTTAGCCATGATGGATCGCCAAGCGATGCGCATGCTTCTCGCTATAGGCGTTATGATTGGCCTTGCTCAAATATCACCGCGAACTTATGAAGCATTTGCGCCATTTTTATTTGTTGCCGGCGTTGGCTTACTATTAGGTGTATTATTTTTTGGTGAAGTGTCAAAAGGAGCTCAACGTTGGCTCAATTTAGGCATAGTGCGATTTCAACCATCAGAACTACTGAAACTGGCCGTACCATTGATTGTAGCAAGGTTTATTGGTAAACAACCTCTCCCTCCTACATTCAAAACGCTATTCATCTCATTACTTTTAGTGTGTGTGCCAACCATACTCATCGCCAAACAACCAGATTTAGGCACCTCAATACTTATTGCAGCTTCTGGTATTTTCGTTATTTTTCTAGCGGGTATTAGTTGGCGCTATATTTTTTCGGCCGTCGTTGCTATTAGTGCTTTCGCTCCAATACTTTGGTTTTTTCTCATGCAGGAATATCAAAAAGTCAGAGTTAGGACGCTATTTAATCCCGAGTCAGATCCACTGGGTGCAGGTTACCATATCATTCAGAGCAAGATAGCTATAGGCTCTGGCGGTATTGCAGGTAAAGGCTGGTTACATGGCACACAATCTCAACTAGAATTCCTACCAGAAAGACACACTGACTTTATATTTGCCGTTATTGCCGAAGAATGGGGAATGTTAGGCATACTTGGATTATTGACTCTATACTTATTTATAATTGGACGAGGGTTATACCTCGCTAGCCAAGCTCATACTGCTTTTGGTCGAATGATGGCCGGCAGTGTAATGTTAAGTTTCTTTGTTTATATATTCGTTAATATTGGAATGGTTAGTGGCATATTACCCGTAGTGGGCGTTCCTCTACCACTTATCAGTTATGGCGGAACCTCAATGGTGACGCTAATGGCCGGTTTTGGCATTTTAATGTCAATCCATACTCATAAAAGCATGCTATCAAAAGCGACCTGATGACAAATAAAAAAAATATAATCTGCGTAATTTTCGTTCTATTACTTGCTGCCTGTTCAAGCTCTGACAGCCGTTACTCTATTAAAAACGATGTAGGGCCAGAACAAGCAATTCAACTTGATCATATCGAAGACGCACATCCAAAATACGAGCCATTCAGCCGTGGGGGGAATCGAGATTACACCTTACGAGGAGGTTCGTATAAAATCATAAAAAATCCACAAGGCTTTAAACAAAGTGGCTTAGCATCATGGTACGGACAGAAGTTCCATGGCCACCTCACTTCGAACGGTGAAATTTATGACATGTATTCAATGACCGCTGCACATAAAACCTTACCTATTCCAAGTTACGTTAAAGTGACTAACACAGACAATGGCAAAACCACCATTGTAAGAGTGAATGACCGTGGACCCTTTCATGAAAATAGAATTATTGACCTCAGCTACGCTGCGGCATACAAACTCGACGTAATAAAAACAGGCACAGCAAATGTCGCAATAGAATACATCACAACACAACCACCAGAATCTCAATCTTATGCGGCAAAAAAACTGCCTAGTTACAGCATCCAAACCGCTTCATCTAATCATGCTGAACGCAGTCAATCTCTAGCGGAAAACATCAGTAAAACCATGCAGCTAGATACGTATGTAGAGTCGTCAGATAATACTTATAAAATTCTTGTTGGACCATTTACTGACTACAATGAAACTCAACAAATATTACAACAATTGAAACAACAAGGTTATCCTCAAGCCTTCATCCGAAAAATCAATCGCTAATGTATGTCATTCAACACTAGCGATTTGGCTGAATTTTTGTCATAGTGCTTGCACAACTGATATCGATATCGATAACATAAACTACTGTCTTCGATTTATACTGTCCTCGAGTTAAACATTGCCCTCAACTTAAGCATTGTCTTCGAGGTAAACATAGTTATAACTCATAAAACTGAAAAATAGATGAAAATGCCAAACAATATTTTTAGAACACTGATTATCTCAACTGCTGCACTTTCTGCGTCTTTTTCTTATGCGGCACCTATCGTTGTTCCTGATGCACCTCAAATAGCGGCCAAAGGCTATGTACTTATAGACTTTAACTCAGGGAAAGTTCTTGCTGAGAAAGAAAAAGATACCAAACTTTCACCTGCTAGTCTGACCAAAATGATGACTAGTTATGTCATTGGTCAAGAACTGGCACGCGGCAATATTTCTTTACAAGACGACGTTGTGATCAGTGAAAATGCCTGGGCAAAAAATTACCCAGACTCTTCAAAGATGTTCATTGAAGTTGGTACAACTGTAAAAGTTGAAGACCTAAACCGAGGCATTATCATTCAATCTGGCAACGATGCTTGTGTTGCAATGGCGGAACACGTCGCGGGTTCAGAAGACGCTTTTGTTGACCTAATGAATGCATGGGCAAACTCTATCGGTATGACGCGCACACATTTTGCCAATGTGCATGGTTTGGATCATGATGAACTTTATTCAACACCTTATGATATGGCCCTGCTTGGTAGAGCTCTTATCAGAGACGTTCCAGATGAATATGCAATTTATCAAGAAAAACAATTTACTTACAACGGCATAACTCAGTACAACCGAAATGGCCTGTTGTGGGATAAAAGCATGAATGTGGACGGGATTAAAACCGGTCACACTAGCAAAGCAGGTTACAGCTTAGTTAGCTCCGCAACCGAAGGGAAAATGCGTCTTGTTGCGGTAGTAATGGGAACCAATAGTGAAAATGCACGTAAAGCGGAAAGTAAAAAATTACTAAACTATGGGTTCCGTTTCTTCGAAACGGTAGCACCTCATAAAGCTGGTGAAACCTTCGTTAGTGAACGTATTTGGATGGGCTCACAAGAGAATTTAGCACTCGGAGTCGCACAGGATACTTACGTAACCCTTCCTCGTGGACAAGCTAAAAACCTAAAAGCAAGTTTTGTACTTGAAAAAGAGCTAAGAGCACCAATTAGTCAAGGTGATGAAGTGGGTACTCTTTACTATCAAATTGATGGTGAAGACATCGCACAATATCCACTACTTGCATTAGAAGATGTGCAAGAAGGTGGGGTATTTAGCCGCTTAGTCGACTACTTTATTTTACTCTTTAAGAGCTTTTTCTAATCTAGTAGCATTACCTAAATATATTAGTGTAGATGACTAATAGTATTATTCATTACCTATACATTTAACTTATAAACAAAGGCCACTCATGTGGCCTTTGTTTTTGTTGAGATTGATCGTTATTGGGCGTAATATGCGCTGCCTAATTAAATCCTCTGGAGTATTTCATGCAAGAACAACCAAAACTTAAAGACCTGTTAGAGTTTCCTTGTCAATTCACTTATAAAGTGATGGGATATGCAAAGCCTGAACTACCGGAATTAGTTTTACAAGTAATCCAGAAACACGCGCCGGGAGATTATAGTCCCAGCATAAAACCGAGTGGTAAAGGGACCTATAACGCTATCTCTATTACTATTACTGCAACATCAATAGAGCAGGTAGAAACGCTCTATAAAGAACTCGGTGAAATAGAGATTGTTCGTATGGTGCTTTAAAAAAACAGATTATTTTCAACACTCGCTATTTAGATAAATGGACGACTAAAAAGCAACAACGCTTGAGTAATAAAACAAGCATGACTTTTAAACAGAATGAATACTAAAACAGCGGCGAATGCCGCTGTTTGCACATTCCTCTAACCGCAAAATATAATAGTAGAAGCGACAAAAGAAGTTTATAATCCATTTACTTTATTAATTGCTTAACGAGATACCAGTTTGTCTAAAATAGAAGATCAATTAGTTGTACGAGATCTTGGCCTTCAAGACTATGAACCAGTATGGAAAGCAATGCACGCGTTTACTGACCATCGCGATGCAGATACAGTAGACGAAATATGGCTAGTTGAACACAACCCAGTTTTCACTCAAGGACAAGCCGGAAAAGCGGAGCACCTTCTAAATACAGGAGACATTCCTGTGGTAAAAAGCGATCGTGGCGGGCAAGTTACTTATCATGGTCCTGGTCAATTAGTTGCCTACTTTTTGATTAATCTGCGCAGAAAAAAAATCGGCGTCCGAGAGTTGGTTACTCATATTGAAAATTTAGTCATCAACACATTATCAAATTTTAACATCGAATCTTCCGCTCGATCTGATGCCCCTGGTGTGTATACCGACGGAAAAAAAATATGTTCGCTTGGCTTAAGGATACGTAAAGGCTGTTCCTTTCACGGCCTAGCATTAAATATAAACATGGACCTATCACCATTTTTACGCATAAACCCTTGTGGCTATCAAGGAATGGAGATGGTACAAGTTAGTGAATTAGGTGGGCCTAGCAGTATCAATGCCGTTAGTAACTCACTCCTAGAAGAACTGACTCTTCTGCTTAACTATGAGCATGTCGATATAATAAAAGAAAGCAAACTATCATGAGCAAACCAATTCAAATGGAAAAAGGCGTCAAATATAGAGATGCTGATAAAATGGCACTGATACCAACTAAAACAATGCCAGTTGAGAAACAAGAAGTTTTACGTAAGCCAGAATGGATGAAAATCAAACTGCCTTCTGATAGCCAGCGTATTCAAGAAATAAAATCAGCAATGCGTAAAAATAAGCTTCATTCCGTATGCGAAGAAGCCTCTTGCCCTAACCTCGCAGAGTGCTTTAACCACGGAACCGCGACTTTTATGATTCTTGGTGCTATTTGTACTCGTCGTTGCCCGTTTTGTGATGTTGCCCATGGTAGGCCTATCACTCCAGATAGTAATGAACCACAGCACCTTGCACAAACAATAAGCGATATGAAGCTTAAATATGTTGTGGTTACGTCAGTGGATCGCGATGATTTACGAGATGGTGGCGCTCAACACTTTGCTGATTGTACTCGTGAAATTAGAGAAAAAAATCCAGGAATAAAAATAGAAACTCTTGTTCCTGATTTCCGTGGCCGAATGGATACCGCGCTCGATATCTTAAAAGACAATCCACCTGATGTTTTTAACCATAATTTAGAGACCGCACCTCGTCTGTACAGAAAAGCACGCCCTGGCGCAAATTATAAATGGTCCTTAACGCTACTAAAAAAATTCAAAGAGCTACATCCAGACATACCAACTAAATCGGGTGTAATGATGGGGCTAGGTGAAACTAAAGAAGAAATCATCGAGGTTCTTAAAGATCTTCGCTCTCACGGCGTAACAATGCTAACACTAGGTCAATATTTGGCCCCTAGCCGTCATCATTTACCCGTTGAACGTTATGTGCCACCAGCAGAGTTTGATGAACTGAAAGACATTGCCTTAGATCTTGGGTTCACACATGCAGCCTGCGGACCATTCGTCCGTTCTTCATATCATGCAGATATGCAAGCAAAAGGTGAAGAAGTCAAATAACTGCGACATTCTCCGAAAAAGACTGGCTTAAAGAGTGGTCTTTTTCAGGTTCACCTAGTACATTGGTATGGTAAGGCATTGCTCTTAAACAAAACAACGTTGTTACGAATAAGTCATTGTAAAAATGAACTATTTTATACTAGGCTTAGTTATTAACACTACATAGCACCGAAAATAGAAAAAGGAATGACGGTATGCAAAAAATAAGTTTATTAGGTTTGTTATCACTAATCCTTGTAGGCTGTTCTTCACAAAACACGCAACAAGACAACTATTTGGATGCCTCATTCGAGTTGTGCAACACTGAAGTTAGCACCTATTCTGTAAGTGATGATGGTCGTGTAAGAATAATCTGCGCAGATGACTCTAAGTTCACTATGAACAGTGAAGCAACACTAGAAATTATGCGCGATATTAATATTGATTATTGTACTGGTGAAGGCTTATCTAAGTTCAACGAAAGTCGTCGTTATTACTCATTTCAATGTAAATCAGGTACGACGCTGAGTATTAATAAATAATTGAACGACAAATTAGCTATAGTAAAAAGTACAAAAACAAAAAACGCGAACTTATTCAGTTCGCGTTTTTATTTTTATAATAATTAAAACCTATGCGTATACCGGTAAACGCTTACAGATTTCTAATACTTTTTGTTTGGTCGCTTCAATCGTTGCTTCATTATTCACATCGTCTAAAACATCACACATCCAACCTGCTAATGCCTTCGCATCTTGTTGCGTGAAGCCACGACGAGTAATTGCTGGTGAACCGACACGAATACCAGAGGTAACAAATGGGCTGCGAGGATCGTTTGGCACAGAGTTTTTATTCACCGTAATATTTGCAGCACCCAATGCAGCATCGGCTTCTTTACCTGTAATACCTTTGTCAATCAGATCAACAAGGAATAAATGGTTCTCAGTTGAACCAGAAACAATGTTATATCCACGAGCGATAAATTCAGCCACCATTGCTTTCGCATTTACCACCACTTGTGCTTGGTACTCTTTAAATTCTGGTTCCATTGCTTCTTTAAACGCAACCGCTTTACCAGCAATAACATGCATTAGAGGACCACCTTGCCCTCCAGGGAATACTGCAGAATTTAATTTTTTATACATGTCTTCACCTGCGTTTGATAAAATCAAACCCCCACGAGGACCTGCAAGTGTTTTATGGGTTGTTGTGGTAACAACATGCGCATAAGGAAGCGGAGTTGGGTATACACCCGCAGCGATAAGACCCGCAACGTGAGCCATATCAACAAACAAATAAGCATCCGCTTTATCAGCAATTTCACGCATACGTGCCCAATCAACGATCTGAGAATAAGCAGAAAAGCCACCTATAATCATTTTAGGTTTATGCTCTAAGGCCAATTGTTCCATTTCGTCATAATTAATCTGACCGGCTTCATCAATACCGTAAGGAATAACGTTGTAGTGTTTACCAGAAAAATTTACCGGTGAACCGTGAGTAAGATGTCCGCCATGAGCCAAGCTCATACCTAAAACTGTATCACCTGGCTTAAGTAGGGCCATATAAACAGCGCTATTTGCTTGAGAGCCAGAGTGTGGTTGCACGTTTGCGTATTCACATTCAAATAGCTGACATGCACGATCTATGGCAAGTGATTCGGCTTTATCGACATATTCACATCCACCATAGTAACGTTTGCCCGGATAACCTTCGGCATATTTATTCGTTAGCTGAGAACCTTGAGCTTCCATAACTCGTGGGCTGGTGTAGTTTTCTGAAGCGATTAGCTCGATATGCTCTTCTTGACGAAGAGTCTCTTCCTGTATTGCAGCATATAACTCTGCATCATAATCAGCGATGTTCATGTCACGCTTTAGCATCTGTATCTCCTGACTCAGATAATCTGAATTTGCAAAAAAACCACACTACCAACTAACGCAAACGTTTTCGTTGGTATTCTAAGTTGCGATATTCTACCTAATTTGATCTATATCAGAAAGTAACTTAAGTAAAATAATCATGTAAATTTTTCATATTGTACCTGAACAAAGTTAATAACAAATTTTTAGCTTAAGCTGAAGAGTAAAAACCGCTAGATAAAAGAAAAATTTACAGTGTGTAAATTGTAGATTACACCCTTTAGTCATTAATTTTGTCTTCAAGCTACCGAAATGATCAATTTTTATCTAATATTCCAGCTAATTAATACAACTTAAATAGGCAAGTGATGCAAAAACACTCAATCAAGGAAGACTGGGTCGCAATACTAGTTGGTACGTTTCTAACCGCTCAAGGCGTTTATTTTCTTCAGTCTGCAGAACTCATTACAGGAGGAACTGCCGGATTATCGCTATTGCTATCTCAAGTCACTTCATTTTCATTTGGTTTTCTTTATTTTACCGTCAATATTCCCTTTTTCCTGCTAGCTTGGCAGCGTTATGGTTACCAATTTGCACTAAACAGTGTGATATCCAGTGCGCTGGTTTCTGTGTTTGTTGATCACCTTGATATGGTGATGATAATAGAATCCGTTAACGAGATTTACTGTGCGGTTGCAGGTGGTGTACTGATCGGTTTAGGCATGTTAGTGCTATTTAGACATCGCTCTAGTCTTGGCGGCTTTAATATTTTATGCTTATTAATCCAAGATAAAGCGGGTATATCAGTAGGAAAAACACAAGTCGTTATTGATTTAGTTATCGTTCTTGCTTCTTTCTTCTTCGTCTCACCATGGATAATTGCCATATCGATATTAGGCGCGATAATCATTAACTCTGTTTTAGGTATGAACCACAAACCTTCTCGCTATATTGTGACTTACAGCTAAGATTGTGACTTACAACTAAGATTGTGAGTTACAGCTAAGGTTGTCTGTCCTCGACGGGTAATTAACCTCTATTTAATAACGACCGAACCGTCGACTCACAATATAAGTTACGATACTGAAAATAACCAACAGCACAATAATCATTGTGCTGTTAGTTTTTCTAGGTAAAGTAAATAGCCACAAGCCATAAACTAGGATTAACCGCATGGATAGCGTATTAACCTCTGTTTGTTTCGATCCGATTGAATTTAGAAAGAAACTGCATCGTACTCCAGAGTTATCTGAACAAGAACAGCAAACATCCACACAGATTGCCACACAATTAAAAGCATTTGGTTTGTCACCAATAGAGCATATCGGTGGATACGGTATTATCTGTATTATTGACAGCGGCACCAAAGGCGAAACGACGTTATTTCGAGCCGATTTCGATGCTTTACCAATTTGTGAGAATAATCATCACGATCACACATCGCAGAACTTGGGAGTAATGCATGCGTGTGGTCATGACGGTCATACTACTTCACTGCTTTTAGTCGCGCAGCAGCTCTCAACTCATCCACCAAAAACAGGCAAAGTGATCTTGCTCTTTCAACCTGCGGAAGAAATTGGCACGGGAGCAGCAGCAATGCTGCTTGACAAAAACCTGAAAAACTTAAAGGTAGATAATGTCTTTGCTTACCACAATCTTCCTGGTTACCCTCTCGGCCAGATATTAGTCAAAGAGAATACCTTTGCCTGCGCATCTACTGGTGTGTTAATCAAACTAGAAGGTAAAACGTCACACGCAGCAAGGCCAGAAAATGGTATCAGCCCATGCGCTGCAATGATGGAAATAATCGACTATTTACAAACAATGCCTGAAAGTTATTCTCAAGCTTTCACTTTAGTCACGATCGTACATGCGCAACTTGGCGAACAAGCATTTGGGGTATCACCAGGCGAGGCAAAAGTAATGGCGACCATGCGTAGTGATTGCAACCAAACCTTTGCTAACATGAAAATAAATCTAAGCAAAAAACTAAAGGAACTCAGTCAAGATCATGGCATTGACGTAAGTTTAAACTGGGATGAACCTTTCAACGCTACGGTTAATTCAAATCGACATTCACGACTTATTGAACAACAAGCTAAAAAAATCGGAATGTCGGTACAACATTTACAACAACCCATGCGTTGGTCGGAAGATTTCGCTGAGTTTTTACAACAATGGAACGGGGCTCTATTCTGCATAGGAAGCGGGGAATCCCATCCAGAACTGCATAACCCTGATTATGATTTTCCTGATCAACTATTGAAGACCGCCAGTGATGTGTTTATATCGTTGATAGATACGTTACATAATGACTCAAGATAAGTGATCAATAAAGCGAGTTCCGACTCACCGAGTGACCTCGCTTTTTAATAATCCATAGTGCAATTAACAAAGGCTTCCGAGCCAAGTGTTAGCATAGCATCTGACCCCTTTAGCCAAACTTGTAATGCTTGATCTGTACTTTCATATTTACTACCAGAGGCCGCCGGTATTTGTTGCAAAGGAATGCGCTTTTTCGACATCTGTATTTCTGCGGAGAGTTCACCAGTCTGTAAGAAACTGAATTGGGAGCCGTTATCACAAATATACCAAGGTGTTACAGGATCTTTAGCACTACAGCCACAAAGAACTAAAAACACAACCAAGCCAAAACCATAATGTTTCATCTTCACAAATCATCCTTTATTTTTGTCGTCTTTGCTTATTTCTAATTCAAACACGCTTGTTACTTAAGGGGCTGTTGCCATCATTAATAGCGCTTCAAGATATTATTTTCCCTCTAAATACTCGGGTACATCTTTAATACTGTCAACTACCGTAGTTGCAAGCGTTTCCCCTTGTTCTGTCACCGGTTTACCAGAGCGTACCAAGATTTTAGTCCCGACACCGGCAGCTTCAGCAGCCATCATATCCTCTGCTTTATCACCAATCATAATTGATTTTTCCATATCAATTTTCAAGAAATCACGCGCCGAAATAAACATTCCAGGCTTAGGCTTACGGCAATCACAATCTTGTTTATATTCACCAATGCCATGCTCTGGATGATGCAAGCAATAATAAATACCATCAAGTTCTACGCCGTTATCAACAAAATTCCAATCCATCCATTCGGTTAACGAAAGAAATCTATCTTCGCTGAACATACCACGGGCAACACCAGATTGATTGGTCACAAGAACCAACAAGTACCCCATTTGTTGCAGTTTCTTGGTCGCCTCAAAAACACCATCGATAAACTCAAAGTCATGTTCATCATGAACATAACCGTGGTCCACATTAATGACACCGTCGCGATCTAAAAATACTGCTGGTTTAGCCAAAATATCGTCCTCAAAATGTATATCTATCGAAACAAAATGTATATCTTCGAAATTATTGCACGCTTTAACTTGCTAAGCACTAATTATCCTTTATTGGTTTTTTCTGTGCTACTAGCAATTAATATGGATAACTCAACCAGCACAATAGATTGTAAAAAACGGCGGCAATCGATCATCAAACCAATAAATGAAATGACAAAAAAAGATTTTAGACGTCTAGACGTAAAAATATCTATTGACATAAAAACGTGATCACCATAGCATCGTCTCTTATTATATAAAGTTAACCAATATACAAAGTTAACAAGAACTTTATTCCAACTATTCTGCTTAGGTTTTATTAAATGATTGAAATCAGCAATGTTAACAAAGTTTTCTACCAAGGCTCAAAAGAGATTCATGCCTTGAAAAACATCAATTTATCCGTCCCGCAAGGAACCATATTTGGCGTTATAGGGTCTTCTGGTGCCGGTAAAAGTACACTCATACGTTGTGTAAACATGTTAGAAGCACCGACCCAAGGTAATGTTGTCGTAGATGGTGTAGATTTAACATTGTTGTCAAAGTCGGAGCTCAGTAAAGCTCGTCGTAATATCGGTATGATTTTCCAACATTTTAACTTGCTTTCGTCCCGCTCTGTTTTTAACAACGTTGCATTACCACTCGAATTAGCAGGAATGGACAAACAGACAATCTCGCAAAAAGTAACCGAACTTTTGTCATTAGTTGGGCTGGCCGACAAGCGTGACACCTACCCTGCCAATTTAAGTGGTGGTCAAAAGCAACGTGTTGCTATCGCACGTGCGTTGGCTTCTGATCCTAAAGTATTGCTCTGTGATGAAGCGACCAGTGCTTTAGATCCGGCAACCACTCAGTCTATTCTAGAGTTACTTAAAGAAATAAATCGCAAGTTAAACATCACTATGTTGTTGATCACCCACGAAATGGACGTTGTGAAAGGTATTTGTCATCAAGTGGCTATTATTGGAGATGGTGAGTTAGTAGAAAAAGGCACGGTTGGTGATATTTTCGCTCATCCAAAAACCGAACTTGCTCATGAGTTCATTCGCTCAACACTCGACTTATCGATTCCGGAAGATTATCAAGCCAGATTAAACCAAACCCGCATTCAAGGTAGCCACCCATTGATTCGCTTAGAGTTTACTGGTGAAACCGTTGATGCTCCGGTGATGAGTCAAATTGCACGCCAATTCAATATTGATGTCAGCATTTTAAGTTCTGATCTCGATTATGCAGGTGGCGTTAAGTTCGGCATGATGGTTGCGGAATTTTATGGTTCAGAAGCAAACGACAATGCGGCAATCGAATTTCTGAAAGAACACAAAGTAAAAGTAGAGGTACTTGGTTATGTCCTTTGATTTAATTTCACAATGGTTAAGTCTCAATAGTAACCTGCTCATCGGAGCAACATGGGACACTCTCTATATGGTTGCCGTCTCTGGTGTCGTTGGGTTCGCTATTGGTATTCCATTGGGCGTTATTTTACACATCAGTAAAAAAGGCGGTTTAGCTGAAAACACCAAACTAAATTCAGCCCTTGGTGCTATCGTCAATATCGGTCGTTCTGTACCGTTTTTAGTTCTAATGGTTGCTATTATTCCCGTTACGAAAATATTAGTCGGTACGTTTATCGGCACCACAGCCGCTATTGTTCCATTAACCATTGGCGCTATTCCTTTTGTTGCTCGTCTTATTGAAGGCGCTTTGCTTGAAGTACCGAGTGGCTTAGTAGAAGCGGCGCAATCAATGGGAGCAACACCAACCCAAATTATTACTAAAGTACTGCTTCCAGAAGCACTGCCGACCATCGTTAATGCGGTCACTATTACATTAGTTACATTGGTGAGTTATTCGGCCATGGCAGGCACTGTTGGCGGTGGCGGACTGGGTGATGTTGCTATTCGCTATGGGTTCCATCGCTACGATGTAGTGATCATGGCTGTCACTGTTGTGATGCTAATTGTACTGGTTCAAATCATTCAATCCATTGGCGACGCACTTGTTAGCCGAGTAGATCATAGATAATAAAAAATCAAAATATTGTAGGAGATGTAATATGAAATTTAGTCTAAAAAATATCCTTATTGCCGCGACAGCAGCATCTACACTTGTCCTTGCTGGCTGTGGTGATAATGAAGTCGATGCTAACAAAATCAAAATTGGTGTAATGGCTGGTGCCGAAGCTCAAGTTGCCGAAGTTGCAGCAAAAGTAGCCAAAGAAAAATATGATCTTGACGTTGAACTTGTTACGTTTACCGATTATGTCACGCCAAACGCAGCATTAGACGATGGTTCAGTCGACATCAATGCCTTCCAACACAAGCCATATCTTGATCAACAAATTGCTGATCGTGATTACAAATTAGCAATAGCGGGTAACTCTTTTGTTTATCCAATTGCTGGCTATTCAAAACAAGTGACTTCTGTTGAACAAATTACCGATGGTGCACGTATTGCAGTACCAAATGACCCAACAAACCTCGGCCGTTCTCTACTATTACTAGAACAACAAGGCCTACTTAAACTGCGTGCAGATGTCGGTCTTTCAGGTACGGTTCGTGATATCGTAGAAAACCCTAAAAACATTACTATTGTCGAACTTGATGCCGCTCAATTACCACGCTCATTAGATGATGTAACGCTTTCTATCATCAATACAACTTATGCAAGCAGCATCGATCTTACTCCAGAAAAAGACGGAATTTTTGTTGAAGACAAAGAGTCTCCATACGTTAACCTAATCGTCGCTCGTACTGACAATGTTGAATCTGAAAAAGTGAAAAACTTTGTTAAAGCATACCAAACTGACGAAGTATTCAACGCAGCCTCAGAAATCTTCAAAGGTGGCGTAGTAAAAGGCTGGTAAGGCTTGTTATTAACGACATAATTGCTTAATAAGCTTAAACGATACGCTAACTAAGCAACACCACTCCAAAGCCGGATGAGTAAAATCATCCGGCTTTGGTATTTTTAATATTCCTTAACTATTCACCATTTCATTACCAATACCATTCAATTTTCCCGACCATTTTTTATATCAATTTTAACTTCTTTGACTTAAGGCATTGTTTTGTTACACTCTGGCGGCAAATAAAATTTAGATATTAGTCGGGGAGCTAACGGCCACAGGCCTAAGCTGAGACCATTTCGATGGGACCCGTTGAACCTGATGCAGTTAACACTGCCGTAGGGAACTAGTAGCCATACCGAAATGTTATGCTGGTATTTTCTGCTCGCATACCCACCTTCCGTTAGCGGCTGTTATTCCTATACGTGCAAGTTTAGGAATCCTATATGACAGCGAAAAATACAACGCCTATTGTTTTAACGATTGCCGGATCAGATAGTGGCGGCGGTGCCGGAATTCAGGCAGATATCAAAGCTATTTCTGCGACTGGTAGCTATGCCTGTTCAGTTATAACTGCTCTGACCGCCCAAAATACCCAAGGCGTAAGTGGTATTTATCCGATTGCTCCAGAATTTGTCGCTCAGCAGCTCGATGCTGTATTTACCGATCTCAATATTCAAGCAGTAAAAATCGGCATGTTAAGTGACGTAAACGTCATCAAAACAGTGGTTACAAAACTCAAACAGTATCAACCTAAATTTTTGATTGTCGATCCGGTAATGGTGGCAACTAGTGGTGATTTATTATTAGAAAAATCAGCAATTAGCACGCTTAAATCACAATTACTTCCTTTGGCGAATATCATTACCCCTAACCTTCCAGAAGCCGCAGCCTTAACTGGAGAAGCCGTTCCCACCACAGAGCAACAAATGAATGCGCTTATCGATAAACTCAGAGCATTAAATACTGACACGGTTTTACTTAAAGGTGGCCATTTAACCAACAGCAAAAACAGCACCGATCTGTTGATCAGTAGTAATACCGTCACGGCCATCCCTGCTACAAGAATAGCAACCAACAATACTCATGGTACCGGCTGCACTTTATCTTCTGCTATCGCGAGCTATCTAGCACAAGGCAACGAGCTACTGCATGCTGTAACACTAGCTAAGCATTACATAACTCAAGCAATCTTACATGCTGATAATTTACACATTGGCCAGGGTCATGGGCCTGTAGACCATTTTTTCTCGAAACACATTACGTCATCTTCGCAACAAATAACATCTGCCTTGCTACAAGGAGAGCAAAATGGATGACAACACACTCATCAACTTATCCAACATAAGCCTAAATTATAAAAATGAACAACAGCTTGTTTTTTCTGAATTGAATATGCCCATTACACAAAACCAATGGACTTGCATTTTAGGAAAAAGTGGCTGTGGCAAAACATCTTTACTGCGTTTTTTAGCAGGATTACTAGATGACCAGATTAATTGGTCCGGCACTATGCACACCAACCTTTCAGGCCATATAAGCCAACATGTCGCTTATATGGCGCAACAAGATTTGCTATTACCTTGGCTTAATGTTGTCGATAATGTCTGCCTTAGTTTTCAATTTGCTAATAGACAACTTAGCCAATCAACCAAACAAAAAGCCATCAAACTGATCGAACAAGTCGGTTTACTTGATCATATTCATCAATTTCCTGATCAACTTTCCGGTGGAATGCGTCAACGCGTTGCGCTAGCAAGAACACTCATGCAAGACAAACCATTAGTTTTAATGGACGAGCCCTTTTCAGCATTAGATGCGGTCACTCGTTATCAGCTACAAAACCTAGCCGCCCATATGCTTAAAAATAAAACCGTTCTGCTCATCACTCACGATCCACAAGAAGCCCTACGCCTAGGCGATCACATTGCTCTCATGCAAGGAAAACCAGCTTCTGCTTGCACTTTTCCAACGCCAAGTAATCCCCCACCACGAATGCTGAATGGCGAAATTGCTGCATTACAACAAAAACTGATCGAGCAATTGGAGAAAGATCATGTCTAATATGAATATTGTTACTAGTAAAATTAGTGAGAATAAAGCGAGTCAAAATCCAGCGAACGATCAGCGGCTCAAATCGGCGCAAAAAAAAAGCACGAGTAAATTAGTTCAAGCGGCAACTACTGTGTTGCTTACCTTAGGACTATGGCACTTCATTGTTGTTATTTTCAAGTTACCTTCTTTTATCTTACCCTCTCCACAAGCAGTGTTTAACACTCTAATAAAACGGTCCGATACACTGTTATTCCACAGTTGGATCACAATGCAAGAAATCCTATTGGGGCTGATTTTAGGCCTTGCAATGGGACTATTCTTTGCTCTGCAGATGTTACTTTTTCAACCAATAAAGCGTTGGTTACTGCCGATTTTAATTGCCAGCCAGGCTATCCCTGTTTTTGCCATTGCCCCTATTTTAATGCTCTGGCTTGGCTATGGGATCGCATCTAAAATCGTCATGGCCGCGCTAATTATCTTTTTCCCAGTAACCACTTGTTGCTACGACGGTCTTCGTTCTACTCCAACAGGCTTTCTTGACTTAGCTAAAACCATGTCCGCTTCCAAATGGCAAACCTTAACCAAAATTCGCTTGCCGGCTGCACTCCCTTCTCTTGCCTCTGGTATTCGAGTGGCCGTTGTTGTCGCTCCAATAGGTGCGGTAGTGGGTGAATGGGTTGGTTCAAGTGCTGGATTAGGCTATTTGATGCTACAAGCGAACGCACGAATGATGATAGACGAAATGTTCGCTGCGCTGTTTATTTTAGCCTTGTGCTCCATTTCACTCTATTTCATTACTGACAAATTACTAAAACGAGCGATTCATTGGTCGCTTTAACTCAACCCTAGATAAAACCTAAACTTACTTATATTTAAGGAAAAAAAATGTACAGTTGCATCAAAAAAGGACTCACGGCTCTGGTACTTAGCGTTATTTCTGTTACTACTTTCGCCCAACAAAATACCACTGAAAATAAAAACATCACGCTAATGCTGGATTGGTTCGTCAACCCAAATCATGGCCCGATTGTTATTGCTCATCAACGAGGTTACTTTAATGGGCAAGGGCTCAATGTGACACTCCAAGAGCCTGCCGATCCAAGTTTACCTGCTAAATTAGTCGCAGCCGGAAAAGTAGACATGGCTATTTCATACCAAACCAGTTTAACCATTGATGTGGCTGCCAAGTTACCTCTTATTAGAGCGTCGACGTTAATCTCAACCCCGCTAAATACATTAATGGTTTTAGACAACGGTAAAATAAACACCTTAGCCGACCTGAAAGGAAAAAAAGTTGGTATTGCTATCGCTGGAAACGAAGAAGCAACCATAGGTACCATGCTTAAATCAGCAGGGCTTAAATTTACTGACATTGAAATTATTAATGTAGGTTGGGCCTTATCAGCCTCTCTGGCCTCCGGTCAAGTCGATGCCATTTGGGGTGGATTACGCAACTTTGAATCCAATCAACTCGCGATTGAAGGCTATCCTTCTAAAGCATTTTATCCTGAAGAACATGGCGTCCCAACGTATGATGAATTGGTTGTCGTCGCCAACGCAGAAAACTACGACGCTGATGCCATTCGACGTTTTAACAAAGCAATTGAACAAGCCACCACTTACATTGTTAACCATCCACAACAAGCATGGAAAGAATTTGTAGCTTACGCACCAGACACGTTAAACAATGAACTGAACCAACGAGCATGGAACGATACACTTACTCGATTTGATCTTCGCCCATCAGCCATTGATCTTCAACGTTACGATGAATTCAGTGCCTTTTTGTTTAAAAACAAGATCATCGCTACACAACCAAAAGCAGCTGATTTTGTGCCAACACTTTAAGTACAGCGCTCTTTCACAAGAAACATTGCAAATCAACATGGAATAAACACTCCTAATGAACTACAACGACCTAATTAATGCCTGCAAGCAAGAGTGGCAAACTTATACTGAGCATGAATTTGTTCAGCAATTGGCTCTTGGCGAACTGAATAACAGTGCCTACCTACATTATTTGAAACAAGATTTTTTGTTTCTAAAACAGTATGCACGCGCTTACGCTATGGCGATATATAAGGCCAAAACGTTAAGTGAAATGCGTATGGCTCTGCCCACTGTACAAGCGTTACTATCGACTGAAATATCCCATCACTTAACTTATTGCCAACAATGGGGGTTAAGTGAACACGACATGGAAGCCGAACCAGAAGCATTTGGCACCATCGCATACACTCGATATGTACTGGATACTGGTATGTCTGGCGACCTTGTCGATCTTTATACCGCGCTCGCTCCGTGTGCTTTAGGTTACGCCGAAATAGGTCGAAACTTGCTCGCATCAACTACCACTATTAAGCAAAATAATCCGTATCAAAGTTGGATAGAACTTTACGGCGGAGAAGAATATCAATCCTCGATCAATACTGCTGGTGATTACTTAAACGAGTTACTCGCAGATATCACGATTGATAGTCAACGCGGTCAACAATTATGTGAGGTTTTTAAAACGGCCACTCGAATGGAAATTGCATTTTGGCAGCAAAGTCTAAACACCTAGACTGAAGCAAAAGGGACGCTATATTAAAGCGTCCCTTTTTACTTAAAAATCGTTCTAGTCCAAGCCATTTTAAGTCAAACTATTCTCACGCAAACGATAGCTACTCTCCCTCATTTGAGCAGATTTGTGATACCTTAACGCTACAGACTCACTAGATAATAAGCCGATGGATCACACGATAGAACCGATTGGAGTGATACATACTCCATACAAAGAGAAGTTTGCCGTCCCAAGGCAGCCAAGATTAGCGCCTAGTGCCACTGCAAAACTGCAATTAATTGGTAACGCAAACTCACCCGAGGCGATTCGAGGAATTGAACAATTCAGCCACCTTTGGTTACTGTTTCTTTTCGACCAAAATCTACAAGCAGGTTGGACTCCCACAGTTCGTCCACCGAGACTAGGTGGTAATGAGCGTATCGGTGTACTCTCCACTCGCTCACCTTTTAGGCCGAATGGAATTGGTATGTCTGCAGTTGAACTCAAACAAGTAAAGCAAACCGAAGGTCAGGTTTGGCTTGAATTAGGCAGTGTCGATCTAGTCGACGGAACACCCATTATTGATATTAAACCTTACATTCCGTATTCAGACGCTATCTTTGATGCTAACGGAGGCTTCGCACAAACCGAGCCCAAACTACTTGATGTCACCTTTTCTACTATTGCGGAGCAACAACTTCGATTTCATGCCAACAAAGAGCAAGTGCGCGCCGTTATTTGCGAAGTTCTAGCACAAGATCCAAGACCAGCTTACAAGAAAAACAGTACTGATAATAAAGAATATGCAGTCAACTTATTCGATTTGAACGTTAAATTTAAGGTTAACGAGCAATTAGTGACGGTCACAGCTATAGAACGCTTTTGACAAAAGCAAATGGCTGATATCATATTCAGCTAATTTTGATAACCATGATGAACGGATACCCATAATGCGTACCAGTAAAACGCTTCTTTCAACTCTGAAGGAAACTCCAAACGACGCTGAAATCGTTAGCCACCAGCTAATGCTACGTGCAGGTATGATCCGCAAGCTAGCTTCAGGTTTATATACTTGGCTGCCTACCGGTCTGCGTGTACTGCGTAAAGTCGAAAATATTGTTCGTGAAGAAATGAACAATGCCGGTTCTGTAGAAATGATCATGCCCGTGGTTCAGCCCGCTGATTTATGGGAAGAGACCGGACGTTGGGATAAATTTGGCCCAGAATTACTAAGAATAGCCGACCGACATAATCGTTCTTTTGTATTGGGACCGACTCATGAAGAAGTCATCACGGATATGGTTCGTAACGAAGTGAAGTCTTACAAACAACTTCCGTTGAACCTTTTCCAAATTCAAACTAAATTCCGCGACGAAGTTAGACCTCGCTTTGGTGTCATGCGTTCGCGCGAATTCACCATGAAAGACGCCTATTCTTTCCATATCGATAAAGAAAGTTTAGTGGAAACTTACGCAGAAATGCATAAAGCTTACTGCAATGTATTCAGTCGTATGGGCTTAAATTTCCGTCCAGTTCTTGCCGATACTGGCTCTATTGGTGGTAGCGGATCACACGAATTTCATGTATTAGCAGAAAGTGGCGAAGATCTCATCGCTTTTTCTGATGGATCAGATTTTGCCGCCAACATTGAAAAAGCAGAAGCGCTAGCGCCAAACATAGAACTTGCTGCACCCAGTCAAGAGCTTGAATTAATAGATACGCCAAATGCAAAAACAATTGCCGAGCTTGTCGAACAATTTAACTTACCAATAGAACAAACCGTTAAAACCCTGTTTGTAAAAGCATCGGATGAAATTGACGCCGATTTAGTTGCGCTATTAATTCGTGGCGACCACGAGTTAAATGAAGTAAAAGCAGAAAATTTAGCCGAAGTTGCTTCTCCATTAGAATTTGCTGAAGAAGCGGAAATTCGTGCATTAATTGGCGCTGGACCAGGTTCACTTGGCCCAGTAGGCCTCAAGCTGCCATTTATCGTTGATCGCACTGTTGCTGTTATGAGTGACTTTGCTGCTGGCGCAAATGTAGATGACAAACATTACTTTGGCATTAACTGGGGACGCGATGTCGAACTTGGACAAGTAGAAGATCTACGTAACGTTGTTGAAGGTGACCCAAGCCCTTGTGGTAAAGGTAAAATATTGCTAAAACGCGGCATCGAAGTTGGGCATATTTTCCAACTCGGCAACAATTACTCTAAATCGATGAATGCTGGTGTGCTTGGACCTGATGGCAAAAATCAGATAATGGAAATGGGTTGTTACGGTATTGGTTGTACCCGTGTTGTCGCTGCAGCTATCGAACAAAACCATGATAAATTTGGCATTATCTGGCCGGATGCTATTGCTCCGTACCAAGTCGCTATCGTTCCAATGAATATGCACAAATCAGCAGCAGTGAAAGCAGCAGCAGAAAAACTCTACGCTGACTTAACCGCTCAAGGTATTGATGTACTATTTGATGACCGTAAAGAACGACCAGGTGTCATGTTTAAAGATATGGAACTGATCGGTATTCCGCATACCGTTGTCATTGGCGATCGCAGCATGGATGAAGGCAATTTCGAATACAAAAACCGACGTAGTGGTGAAAAAGTTGCCGTTACAATGGATAATATAATCGAACATATTAAAGCTCAAATGAGCTAGTTCGCTGGTTTTAATAGTAACTGCTGATTTTAATAGTAACTGCTAATTTTAATAGTAACTATTAGATGCTCACCAAGGGCTGCAAGGTTTGCGGCCCTTTTTATTGCTCATAAATTGACGAGTACCATTAACTCCTCTCAGACCGGGTCAACCACACTACAAAAAATGTAACCATAATCGGTCTCAAACCACTGCAACCTTTGTCATCTGTTGTGCTGCTGTGTATATTGTTAAGCATGAAAATTAATATGAAATTTGGATAAAAAATGAAAATATACGATTGTTGCGATCTGGTTCGCGAACTGTATGCTCAAATCGGTAGTGGTGACCAAGGTTATATCCCACAAGCGATTACTTGCGCACTTAAAACTCTTAATGATATTGCGGCAGATGAATCAATGCCTAAAGAAGCAAGAGAAAGAGCAGCTTTTGCCGCTGCCAACCTACTTATTTCCGACTTCGAGGACTAATTATGGAGCTATCAAAATTTGAAAACATGGACACAATCATGCTAATGAGTATCATCAATTTAAAACTGCGTGATGACTTTGAAGGCGATTTGGATGAACTAGTAAAGTTCTTTGATATTAGTCGTGAAAAATTAGAAACAAAACTTGCTACCGCGGGATTCGAATTTTTACCTGAAGCAAAACAATTCAGATAATGACGCCCTGAGGTCAAGTGCAAGCCATTCACGCTTCACTTACCGAAAAAAAAGGAACCGTATACCTTTAAAGGGTCACTTCAAACTAGACGGCTCCTTTTTTATTTGACGTAAATACGATTAAAACTCTATGAACACGTTATATTAGAAACACTTGATAATCTTTCAGTTCAGGAATTTTTTCATGCAGCATTTGTTCTTCTTCTGCTACTTTCTCTAAATCTCCACAATACTGAGTCGCATCTTGTTGTATCGTTTTGGATTCTGCCTCTAATTTCGTTCTAAGACTGGCTTGTAGCTCACCTAATTTATCTTTTAGTTCAGTCAGATTTAAACCATCTTCCGCTTTCATTTGCTCAGATATGGCAGTAAACGCGCTAGAAAAAAATTCAGAATTAAACGTTTCTCTTGCGGCCGAAAAGTCTTGTCTCCAAGTGCTTATTGCATCACTAAAAGCTGCTTCTTGAAGCACAAATTGGTCATCTTTTTTATAACGTTGTTCAATGCTATTAAAAAATTCTTCTAACGCTTGTTTCACATTATTAAACGCTTGAGAATTATTAAAACTCTGAGCAATGTCATCTAAAGTATTTTGCGCTAAAGCTAGCCCATCCCGTGCGATATCTACCACTTTCGGAACGTATTTATTCATATTTTCTCTATAACTTTCTACCGCTTGTTGCTGCATTGCATTTAAATCCAGCTTTTCTCCATTGATATAAACGTTATTATCTTGATCAATTACCACTTTGGATGTGTCTTTTTGCATTATCTCAACTTGTTGACCATCCAAATGAACCTCATTTTTTATGTCGACACTACACTGTTCGATTGCATGGGCATTCAGACTAAAACAGAACAATAGAGCTAATCCTACTTTTTTCATCATTTTCTCGATTCCTTTAAACAGCTCATTAACATAACAAAAAACAATTATTATCGGGTCAATATTAAGTCAGATTATACTTGTTATTTCATAGCCGACTTGTTTTCCTGCTATCTCTAGTACGATTTCATCCCCCACTCGTTGGCCTAACATCGCTTTGCCCAAAGGAGCTTCGGGAGTAATAATCGTCACTTGTTGGTTAAGATAGATAACCTTAACACCACCGGAGCAAGGTCCCATAAAAAAAAGACTCGCTTGATCATTCTCGTCTATCAATTGAATAATAGCCGTTAGCCCGACCGCTGACATTGGATCAAACGACACTGTGGGCAACGCTTTAAAACGCTGAATATCTGCTTCGCATTCTTGTACTCTACGAGCTTGTCCATGAGCAAGATAAGCCGCCTCCAGTGCTAAGGTATCATATTTGTTTTCCGGTACGGTCTCTTCATTGGTTGCCGCTTCTATTGCACTCTGGGTAGCGCTAATAGCAACTTGATGTATGGCTTCGAGCTTTTTAATAATGACATCAATGAGTGATTGCTTATCCACTATAATTCCAAACTTAGCTGTTTTGTTTGTTCTTCTGGCCTTAACATCACATTTAGCCCGAGAAGTCGTATTGTAATGATCCACTAATACTGGAGAGTTCTTAAGCCGCTTTTTTCATCTGAACATATTGTTCATGCGGAGTAATATAGTTTAATCCGCTGTGTCGCCGTTTGTAATTGTAAAAAGCAATATAACTCTCTACTTCAGATATCACCGCTTGGTGATTGATAAAGCTCAGCATATTTAAATGCTCCGACTTTAATGTTCTAAAGAATCGCTCCATGATTGAATTATCCCAACAATTGCCTCTTCGACTCATACTTTGCGTTATATTTAAAGCACTTAGACGATTCCTATAAGCATGGGAACTGTAGTGGCATCCTTGATCTGAATGAGCCATTAATTGAGTTGTATTTGGCTTTTTCCTGATAATCGCCTGATCCAATGCCGCAAGAGTTAGTTTAGTATCAGGTGAGCGAGACAGCGCATGCCCCACGACTTCTTTTGTTGCTAGATCGACTACGCACGCTAGATAGCTCCATCCTTGGTGTGAGCGGATAAAAGTCACATCAGTGACCCAATGGGTATTGTAAGTATCTGGATTAAATTGACGATTTAACAGGTTTGGTGCATATCTTTTTTCTACTCCTGCATCAGGATAATAGTGTTTCTTTTTCGGATAACGAACATAAATGTTTTGCTCTTTCATTAACTTAGCAACCTTATACAGGCTTACTGTGATCCCTTTGTCTACAAGTTCTTCCCTAATTCTACGTTTACCATAGGTGTGATTTGATTCACTTGATATTACTCGGATTTGATGACGAAGTTGAATATCACTCCGTTTATTTATCTTTCTGTAATAAAAATTGCTCAATGACACCTTAAGTACTCGACACAACTCAGAGACAGTATAATTAGGATACGCTTTCTTCATTTGCCTAACGGCATCTTGTTTTAGTTGTCTCGTATGAACAAAGCGCTGGCTTTTTTTAATATATCGATGTCTCTATTCGCTCTATCTAATTGTTTTTCCAGCTCTTGTATTTTTTGTTGCTCAGGCGTTATGGCTTTCTGGTTTTGAGGGGTAATGCCTTGCTTTTCCGCTTTATATTGTCTTTTCCATCTAACCACGGCAGAAGAACATGCCCCCGATATTTCTTGTATTTGTTGATTAGAATATCCATCTTCAACCATCATTTTTGCATATTCTAGTTTTTGTTGGTCGGAAATAATTACTCGTTCTTTTCGTTTCATAATTTGGCCTCATTTATCATATGATTATAAGGCTTAATTAGTCTCCAGGATAATCGTACCATTACATATTTCTCGACCATTTTGGCGTTGCATAATTTCTTGTAGCAATTGTTTAAAATAGTCCAACTCAAGTTGATTATGCACATGCTCAATGGTCGTCTGCTGAAAATCGGCAAACTTCAGTTTTATACCCTGCTTAGTGATTTCACCAGTAGGCGTAACTTTCAGTAATCTTTGTTCTAATTCGGGATAAAGTTTATTTTCAATAAGATCCCAACACTGTTGATAACTTTTGATATTTTTCGTAAAAGTCCGCTCGACGCCAACTGATTTTCTTTCCCTTTCCGGCTCGACCATTCGATTATCGATACCATGGCTTCGATTCCACAATGAAGCACCGAGTTTACCAAAAGTGAGTAACAACTGCCGATAATCGCTATTTTTAATATCTTCGCAAATGAAAAAACCGGCTTGGTGAAGTTTTTCTAAGCTGACTTTTCCAACCCCCGGAATTTTCTCTAGAGGCAACTTATCGACCACATTCTGTACATCTTCTGGTGGAATAACAAACTGACCATTTGGCTTATTCATATCGGAAGCCACTTTGGCTAGAAACTTTAACGGCGCAACCCCTGCCGATGCCGTTAAATGCAGTTCATTCCAGATATCCGACCGAATAGCTTGTGCAATCAATGTTGCAGAACCACGCAGCATTGTACAATCTGTAACATCTAAATAAGCTTCATCAAGAGATAGAGGTTCAATCAAAGCGGTATATCGGGAAAAAATTGAATGGATAATTTGAGAAACCTGTTTATAAACTGACATTCGACCAGGCACAACCGTGAGGTGTGGGCACAACTTTAAGGCCTGTCCGGTGGGCATAGCGGAACGCACACCAAACTTTCTTGCTTCATAGTTACAAGCACTGATCACTCCACGCTGCCTCTCATTGCCACCCACGGCTAAGGCAACGTCTTTAAACTCAGGGAAATCACGCATTTCTACTGCGGCATCAACAAAGAAACGGGTGCTTTATGTAAGCTAGGTGGTATTACTATCATTAAAATGATTTAAAATAGCCACTTAAATACAAAATAGTACTTACATAAATAACTTACAAAAAATATCGGCTAATCAACATCAATCTAGCTACATTTACCACTTGAGCGTCATCTGGGGATTAAACTGCGTTTCCTTTTTATCTAACCCTACACTCAATCCAATAAGACGAATTCCACGTCCATTGGCTCGCGCCAACGCTTCCTTTAACAAAACATAAAAAAAGGCTTTATCAAGGCTGATTTGCTTATGCTCAACCGTTGTTTGTTGAAAATCGTCGAACTTAAGCTTTAGCCCCTGCCGTATGATTTTTTTTTCATGAGCAATCTTACTGAATCTCTTTTCTAATTCTTCATAGAGCAATTCGATAGCTTCAAGGCACTCTTCTTCTGTCAGAATATCTTGAGCGAACGTTCTTTCAACGCCCAACGACTTTCTTTCTCTCGTTGATGTAACCTCACGTTTATCAATTCCCTGACAGCGTTCCCATAAAGAGCTGCCAAATTTACCAAACTGTTTGAGTAACATATGCCGATCATAGTTTTTTACATCAAGACCTTTGTACAACCCTAGGTTGTTCAATTTTCCCAGTGTGACCTTTCCAACTCCAGGAATTTTACCTAACTCCAAATTATCAACGAAACCTTCTATTTCATCTGGAGTTACGACACAAATACCGTTTGGCTTATTAATATCAGAAGCAACTTTTGCAACAAACTTAATAGGAGCAACACCAGCGCTAGCCGTTAGGTTTAACTCTGCCTCAATTGTCTTACGTATATCTTGTGCGATGAGTGTTGCCGATCCCTTGAATAGTTTTGAGTCCGTGACATCCAAATAAGCTTCATCGAGGGAAAGTGGCTCAATAAGATCAGTATAACGATGGAAGATCGCATGAATTTGTTTAGATACAACCTTATACTTCTCCATATCTCCACTAATAACAGTAAGATTCGGACAAAGCTTGAGGGCATGAGCCGTGGCCATTGCTGAACGCACACCGTACTTTCTAGCAGGATAGTTACATGTCGAAATCACACCTCGACGATCCTGAGAGCCACCAATTGCCAATGGAATATCTCTTAACTGTGGATTATCACGAGCTTCTACTGCTGCATAGTAGCAATCAAGATCTATATGTATGATTTTCCTGGTCATATGGCTAAACTTTCTAATAAATAATACAGGCCTCACTACTAAAGTAGCAAACCAAACTACTGTATATAATAACAGTTAACGAAAATCTAAACAACGCACAGGCCTTCGTACTCTAAAGAGTCTATTACTCCATTTGAGTAAAAGGCTAATTTAAGTTTTCCAACTAAAACTTCTAGTTATGGCTGCGACAATTATTGTTGTGATTGGTTGCTTTACCACACCTTGGGAAAAGTTGTGGTAAAGCAACGCGCAATTTATTGTAAAGAATGGATTCGGGCATTTTCAATACCCCAATAAGATATCGACTACGCGACACCTATCCTTATTGATTAACCTGCGTATTTATACTAATTATCAGATTACTTCCAATAAATTCATTGTATCGCTAATTAACCTATTATCTATCAGAGTTGTCTTGGATAAAAATGATCGCTTGGTTTTACTATCTCCAATGCAGATCAATTTTGTCGCTGGTGTGAAATATTCGTTTTTAATTGCTTCAATATTAAAAAGGGGGTTAGATGATGTTTCATCTCCTTTGTATTCAGCGACAGAAAAAATGACTTGGCCACTAGATTTAGTTTCTTCAGAAAGAAATTTGAAAATATTACTTCGACTCTCTGTATCAATATCTTCCTTAAAAACCGCATCTAGAAGAAATGGAAAGCTATGAAGACTGGTATTGTTAAAAACTATTTCATAGAATGAAAAGTTATAAGCCATTAACAACTGATGTAACTCTACACCTTGGTACGGGAAAGAATTTAAAGAATATAGTTCCTGATATTTAGCTTGTTTTGGTAACTGAACACCTAACGCCAACATTTTACGTTTGAATATCGAAAAAAATTCTTTTTCCTTCGTTTTTCTCAAGGAGTCAATATCAAAACCATTTCCAATTTTTTCTATTTCACCATTTATTTCATCAATCCTTTTCTCACATGCCAACTTATTAATGCCAATCTTTTTCAAAACTCTCAAGTTCGCATTATGATCCAACCATGAATCAAATGTAATATTATCCGACTGTAAGCGACGTAAAAACCCATAGTCTTCCTGAACCTTTTCTCTCAATTCAGTGATACATTTTTCAACTGAGTTTAGCTTCGCGGCATTATTCTTTATCTTTTCTTTTACTGCGCTCTTTTCTTTTAAGGCATCATTGATATCTTGGCTGTATTGATAAAACTCCTTTAAATCACCAGGTAGATTTTGGTCACATGTTGGACACTGGTCAACTTTTGGCTTTTGATTTTTTATATTTGATATTACTTGAGACAATACCCTTTGCCTGCCTCTCAACATACTTATAATATTACATAGCTTCGTATGTTCAGCTTCTTTTTCTGATAATTCCTTATTTAAAGAACGATAACTTTCTAAATATCTATCAGCCTCACCTTTAAAGCGCTCATCAAGAACCTTTGAAATTTTCAACTCTTCATTTTTAATTTCATAAGATTCAATCTGTCTTAATTCAAAAGCTAATTCTTTCTTTTCCTTATCAAGATTGTATTTAGTGATTCTACTATTATCACTTTTGATACCACAATAATAATCTAAATAGTCAAACTTAAAGTCCTTGTAAAACCTATAATCTCCAATCGACTCACGTATATATACCCACCCTACAGATTGGGATATATAATATGGCAATAATGCAGCTTCTAATGGTGCTCCAATTAGTTCTGATTGTTTTTGTAAAACCAAATCAAAATCCATTAATTTTGATAAATTCTCTTTATACCTAGCATACTCATAAGAATTATTACTATTAATGCCATCAAACCTAACAGGAGGCTCCTGTCCTTTTTGTAAAACTAACGTATCATTAGAACGTATAAATACAAGATTACAATCTTCGCCAGACTTTTCGAGTGTACAATCAAGCCGAAAAAAAACATCACCACTGTTAATGTCATTCAAATTATCTTTTGAGTCATTTATCCCCATAGCATAGATAATTGATTGAATAAGTGTACTTTTCCCAGAAGTATTTCGTCCATGCACAATATTTACTGAATCACTAAACTCTGTATGAAAGCCTTTCTCGCCATCAGGAGAATAAACCAATAAACTTTTTAAAATTAATTTAGACATACATTCCTCTTGTCTCTACATATGCCGCAATTACAGCGAATGACACCATGTGACTTTCTAACCTAGGTTGGAATTCCTTTTGATAACAATCATACAAATCCACAATGCAATCCGCTTCATTAGTGTGCTGCTCATCAATATCTGTTCTAATCTCAACAAATTTGTAAATCTTACGATACTCAACTTGTTGGATATCTTTAAAGTAATCAAAACAATTCTCTAGCAGCTCTTTTGCTCTTCGCTGTATAGGTAATTTTAAGTTGAGTTCTTTTGAAATTTGTTCTGAATACTGTCTCCAAAAATCAAAAGATTTCTTGCTTTCAGTAAACATATTGAATGTTTCATTTATTTTATTTTTACTTACTCTTTTGCTTTGGTCAGACAATAGAACTTTATTATCATCATTGTACTTTTGCTCTGCACCTTCTAATAGTCGCATTAAAGTAGAAATAACAGCCTCATGGTCATTAACGTTTTGACCAAAGTGCTCCATCGACAAACCTTTTAATTGTCTTAGCCAGCTTTGGTAACTTTGAGCAAAATCAATATATTGAATATACACATTTTCTAGTTGAGTGCTTTCTATAACAAATTTACAAAACCTTGGTTCAATGTTCTCTTTAATACCACATGACAAATCCGAATACTTTTTCCGTTTATTTGAAACTTGAACCTTAACCTTATCTTGTTTTTCACCGTTTACTCTTTTACTTGTTAATAATACATTTCGATTGGTAAGGAAATTTAATGTGTGATAATAATCAGTAGATTTTTCGTAAGGATCATTAGTTAACTCCTTACCTACCATCGTCATTTTACCAATTATCTCACAAAGATCATCGTCTGTTTTCCAGTCATCTCTAGACTTCTTTGCTTGATAAGTATCAATCTTTTTTAGATGGCGATTTTCATCCAAAAATGCAAATAAAAAATCCTCATGGTGCTCTAAGCAAATAAAGTAATCTTCTAAATTTATTGTTTGATAGCCTTCAAATAATAAAGAAACAACACAGCAACGCTGAAATGAGTACCCAGACCCACCCTCTACACCTGAATTACTACTTACCATAATGGACTTCCATGATTATTTTTTGATTTGTCAGTCGTTTAAATTAATCGGAGCAAACTAATGCTTCAAGAACTGGTGGAGTTTTCTCCATCCGTGTTACTTGATTTTCTCATTTGCTCATGCGCTGTTGTAGGTTTGCCTTTTTCTTCGAGTTCTATTGAAGAATAACCATATTGCAAAGCCTGAAGAAGTGAGAACAATACAGCAACGAAACCAAGCGCCTTTACTGTTGGACGCTCAAGAAACGTATTCACTTTATTTCCCCAGTTCCTGTTATGAACACTCACTTTATTTCGCTGAAGAAGGTAGTACATATGCTGGAACCAGTAAGCTTTGCACATGGTTGACTTATGAAGTTTCACGTACTCTTTGGCTGCAAAAGCATCAACTTCTTCTTTACCAGTTAAACCATCACGATGCTCGCCATCGTTTAGCTTCATGAAACTAGCCATTCGAGGATGTTCTACACAGTTTTTTCCGTAAATGGACAATATAAGTGAAGACAAATTAAATTTCTTTGAGTCTGAAATCCTTTTCCCGTCCTCACCAGAAAGAACCTTGTAACGATGGATTAACGCTTCAAACCCATAGTTAATATTAGACATATTCCAATGTAGCCAAAATCCACCATCATTTTCTGAAACAAAGGAGAAAAACTGAGCGAGCATCTCCTTCTCCAAATCATCGTAATGCTCGTGAATATCCTCACGTGGGATTTTCTTCACCTCAGCAATTAAGTGGATAGAAAAACTGTGCATAGTAGAACTACCGACATGTAACACTGCAATAGAAGTTATTCGCGGAGAATAATTCTCATTGTTATCATTCAAATTCTGACATGAGTAATGAACAATAAAAAGACTTTGCTCATTCTCATGCAGTTTTTTTAATGTCTCTTTAGCGTTCAATTGAAACTCCGTATTCTGATTGCAAGTTAACATTATCAATAACCATCTCACTCGTTTTTTAGACGGCTTTCGATTACCATAAAGTATCATAACCTGATGAAAAATAAAGACTACCCGTAAGCACACCTCTCACTTGTTGCCAGCACGCAATGTGACAGATGCAAGTTAGAAAATGACAAATCTAACGCATTGGTAACTTTGAAGCGTATCCAATTATATGATTTGGCTCGCTGATTATCTCGCCAGTATTCAATAATATACATTGCAACAATACGAGTAAACAATTGAGACCCAAATGGCAAAAGTAGATATGCAGTTATTGCTGTACCAATTCCTACAAATGCATCAAACAAAAAGTTCTACTTTCACCAAAGAAGAACTTATCAACCATGTTGGGTGGAAGCCTAGCACCTTCAATTCATATTATGGAAAAGGCCAGATAACCCAATTCTTAGCTGAGATTGAAGTTAACAATTACGAAGCAATAAACGTTCTTGATGTGAGTTTCATTGAGTTCAAAAAGCGTTTGTCTCAGAGTAAGCATTATCAAGAGCTAGGCCATAGATGCAAATCTAGCTTGGCTAAAGCTTTGTTAAAAAAATCCAAAGATAACATGATGCTTGCACTAGAGCTTTGAAGTGGCATAGTTAATTTGGCCACCTAGTTAGAGGTGATATCATCACCTCATAAATGAATAGGTGACATTATGACTAAACGTAAAAGAAGGCTACTTAGTGCCGAATTTAAACTTGAGGCTGCCCAGTTAGTTCTCGATCAAAATTATACGATTGTTGAGGCGGCTCAAGCGATGAATGTGAGTAAATCTGCTTTGGGTAAATGGGTTCGTCAGTTAAAGGAAGAGCGTGAAGGAAAAGCTCCGCAAGCGGCTCCTCTTACTCCTGAGCAAATTGAAATCCGTGAATTGAAAAAGAAGCTCGCTCGTCTTGAAGAACACAATGATATTTTAAAAAAGGCTTCCGCTCTCTTGATGTCCGACTCTCTGAACAATTCTCGATAATCGAGAAACTCAAGAAGAGCTATAGCGTTAAAACGTTATGTTACGTGTTCAATGTTCATCGAAGCAGTTATAAATATTGGCGAAATCGGCCCAGCGATGTAAACCCTGAAAAGATTAAATTACAATGCTTGATTAGAGAAATTCATGCTGCCAGCAATGGCTCAGCGGGGGCGAGGAGTATTGCGGATATGGTGACGAACCAAGGTACACCATTGAGTCGTTATCGAGCTTCAAAGTTGATGAAGAGCTTAAGGTTAGTGAGTTGCCAACAACCAAAACATAAATATAAAAAATCGGGCTCAGAGCACATAGCTATCCCTAATTATTTAGATCGTCAATTTGCAGTGACGGCTCCAAACAAAGTTTGGGTTGGAGATGTAACGTTTGTGTGGACAGGAAATCGATGGGCATATCTCGCGGTAGTCATCGACCTATTTTCACGTAAGCCTATTGGGTGGGCGATGTCTTTATCACCTGATAGTAAATTAACAGGTAAAGCACTTTCAATGGCCTTTGAATCACGAGGTCAACCGGAAGGTATTTTGTTCCACTCGGATAGTAATAATGTCACTGCTTTGTTTCACGGTGGCAATCATTCATTAATGGTTCATGCTTGAAACATGGTACCAACAATGTATTAGGCTTTCTGACCCTCACTCTGATCGACCAATTATGTGTCATTCCTTGGATCTGTCGATTGTCTAATATCATTGCTTGGTGAGGGCAACCTCGCCTATATTTGTGACTCAAGAAGGGCCTGCTAAATACCTCATTACTGTCATGTCCAAATGTTAGGTTCAGTGCTCTCGTCCATAACGAATGAAACAATGGAGAGAAGTCATGAATAAAATTAACAAAATAGATCGTGAATGTATTGTTGGGGGAGTCGATACTCACAAGGATATACATGTCGCTGCCGTTGTAAATGAGTTAAATCAAGTACTATCTACCGAAAGCTTTCCAACAACTAGGCATGGATATAAAAAAATGCTTATGTGGATGTCATCATTTGGCCGTGTTTCACGGATCGGAATTGAATGCTCAGGTACATATGGCCTTGGTTTACTACGATACATGCAAAGCAGTGGGATTGAAGTGTTAGAGGTTACCGCACCAGACAAATCTGACCGTCGTAAACGAGGAAAAGATGACTCATTAGATGCTGAAAATGCGGCACATGCTGCTTTTAGCAAATTGAGAACAGTTACACCAAAAACAAGAGATGGAATGGTAGAATCTCTTAGAGTCCTAAAAAGTTGTCGAAAAAGTGCGGTATCGGCTCGAACAGTAGCTTTACAAATGATAAGAACAAGTATTGTATCTGCTCCAGATGAGTTACGTGACACCCTTAGGCATATGACTCGAATGAGCTTAATCCGTACACTTGCATCTACCCGCCCTGACTTAACCAATTACAGAGACATTAGCACTGCGTATAGAATAACTTTAAAATCTCTTGCTCGAAGATATATCGAACTTCATGATGAGATTGCTGATTTAGATAAAATGATTGCAACAATTGTCGAAACATTAGCACCACAATTAATTGAACAAACGGCAGTGGGATATGAATCGGCGGCGCAGCTACTGATCACGTTAGGTGATAACCCAGAGAGACTGCGATCAGAATCGAGTTTTGCTGCTCTCTGTGGAGTTAGCCCTATTCCTGCTTCATCAGGTAAAACTAACCGACACCGATTGAATAGAGGTGGAGATAGAGCGGCAAACAGTGCACTTCATATAATTGCGATTGGCAGACTTCGTATCGAAAAGCGTTCACAAGAATATATTAAAAAGCGCGTAGGTGACGGGTTATCAAAAATGGAAGCGTTGCGATGCTTGAAAAGATATATTGCAAGAGAAATTTACTATCTTCTTAAAAAGAGAAATATGTTGATTAATGCAGTCCAAATTACTTCTTGACACTTAGAAGGGCATCCAGGGAAGCCATTATACAAGTAGGAAATATCGTCAATTACTTTGGCGTTATCGAATCAAGCAGAGCTTATCACGCAGAGGAAATTGTTGGGATAATAGTCCGATGGAACGTTTCTTCAGAAGTTTGAAAAGTGAATGGATCCCTGAAAATGGTTATCGTACTTTTTCTGAAGCTAAAGAACAGATTGTTCGTATCCGCCCCATAAACCCCACATTCAAATAAGCTGACTGGCAATTTATGCTCTTAACTCCAACAATTAAGGAGATAAGAGCATGGTTAATCGACGTAGTGACCAGGAATGGTTGGGACTTTTACAGCAATACGAAAGCAGCGCTTTAACCCAGAAAGAATTTTGCCGACAGAATAAGCTCGCACTTTCCACTTTCTTTACTAAACGACGCTCGCTGCAATTGACAGGTGAAAGCCATCAGAGTAGCTTTGTTCGCGCAGAAGTGGTTGAGCAAACTACCCGTTATCAAGTGGCTCAACCTGAACTGGCGAATATGACGCTCAGTTTTAATGATGTCGAGTTGAGCGTTCCGCAAGGAACACCAACCCAGTATTTGGCAAAACTCATCTGTGCGCTTCAATCATGAAAGGGTTAGTGAATCCCCCTACGATTTACCTTTATCGTGAGTTCGTCGACTTTAGAAAATCCATTAACGGTCTTGCGGCATTGGTTGAGTCTGAAACGGATTTGTCCCTGAACTCTGGTGCGCTCTTCCTGTTTACCAATAAGCAGCGCGATAAAATGAAGGTGCTCTATTGGGATAAAACGGGCTTTGCTCTTTGGTACAAACGCCTTGAAAAAGCCAAGTTCAAATGGCCGTCCAAGGAGAAAAACCAAGTGTTTACTTTAAGCCAATTTGAGTTAGAAAGACTCCTTGCAGGCTTTACGATAATCGGCCATAAATCGGTTGAAATACACGATTTTACAATGAGTTAATCACGATAAAAGTCAGATATATCAGGTATTCCTATGGTCTTTTTAGTATAATAAATGCCATGAAAAAGACGCCTGATATTAACCCTGACAGCCAAGATGTCGCCGAGCTTCAAGCGATGGTGAAAGCCCTGATGGCTGAAAAAGAATCCCTTCTTGAGCAGTTCAAACTGGCTATCGACCGCCAGTTCGCCAAACGTGCCGAAACACTCAAACCTTATGATGAAGCGCAGGGTGACCTGTTCAATGAGGTGGAATGTGAAGCCCCTGCTGATGAGCAAGAAGAAGTGGTTACGACCACTACAATCAAAAAAGTGCGTGGTAAACGCAAACCTCTTCCTAAAGACCTACCGCGTGAGCAAATCGTGCTGGACTTGGATGATAAAGAGAAAGTCTGCTCGTGTTGCCAGCACCCGTTGCATAAAATCGGTGAAGACAGCAGCGAAAAGCTTGAGTTTACCCCTGCGGTATTGAAGGTGCTGGAATATGTTCGCCCTAAGTACGGCTGTCGCCAGTGCGAAAAAGACGCAGATAAAGTCAGCATCGTTCAAAAGCCTGCCCCTGCCAGTCTTATCCCAAAAAGCTTTGCCACAGAAAGCCTGCTAAGCAACATCATTTTAGGCAAATATCAGTACGCACTGCCACTTTATCGTCAGGAAAGCCTGTTCGAGCAATCAGGCATTGAACTGTCCCGAACGACCATGGCACGTTGGGTCATGCAGGTCAGCGAGCACTTTACTCCGCTCTATCAAGCTCTGCAAAAACACCTTCTGGAGCAAGTAGTGGTGCAAGCGGATGAAACGCCGCTCAATGTCCTTAAAGAAGACAAGAAATGCTACATGTGGGTTTACGCATCAGGTGCGGATTCACCCGATGCGAGTCTGAAAGGGGTCAAAAATATCGTCTTGTTCGATTATCAAAATGGTCGTTCAAGGGCATGTCCTATCGCCTTCCTTGGTGAGTACGATGGTTATTTACAAACGGATGGCTACAAAGCTTATGACGGGCTGCCAAAGGTGAAACACCTTGGCTGCCTTGCTCACGCACGTCGCAAATTTATGGATGCCAAAAAACTGCAAGGCAAAGGAAAGGCGGGCAAAGCGGATATCGCGCTGGCGAAAATCCAAAAGCTGTATGCACTGGAAACTCGCCTGAAAGGCCAAACCGCAGAGCAGCGATTAACTGAGCGGCAAAAGTTGGCGAAGCCAATGCTGGATGACTTACATAAATGGCTGACATCGCAAAAGGTAATAGAATCGAGCCAGTTAGGTAAAGCGATAAAATACACGGTTGGTCAGTGGCCTAAACTTGTTCGGTATGTGGAAGATGGCCACTTATCTATCGATAATAACCGAGCGGAACGTGCAATTAAGTCTCTGGTTATTGGGAGAAAAAATTGGTTATTCTCCGATACACCGAAAGGTGCAGGTGCTAGCGCGATGCTTTACAGCATCATCGAAACTGCGAAAGCGAATGGGCTTATCCTTTACGATTATCTGGTTCAGTGCATGAAAGAGTTGGCCAAACCAGAGCCAGATATCGATTCACTTCTTCCTTGGAACTTCCTTCACTAATAATGCGCCTGTGGGTTTATGGGGCGCTCACGATTGTTCGGTACATTATTGGATATTACAGCCAGCTTAGGCCCCATCAATATAATGGAGGATTAACACCGAATGAATCGGAACGATTATTCTGGTTAAACTCCGACATCGTGGCCAATTATTCTTGACCACTTCATAACAATAGGCTGTGGGAAACTACCTTGTTCAAGCATATATTTAGCAACAAAATCTCGCTCATGCTCATACTTAATATAACGATTACCTACATATTCGTAATGCTCAATTTCTTTAGGTATATGAGTTATCGAGCAACACTCACCTGTTGAAAGGGATTTCCGTCGGAATGACCATTTTTCAGGTTTCATCTGTACCCACATTTCCAAAAAAGTCTCGTTATGCCTATATACCTATTGCTCTACCACATTTTTTGGTATGTTTTTCAGTGCCTTGGGCCAACGAGAATAGTAAGACTTAAAAGTTTCTAGTTTAAAATCAGTGATATGCTTTACGATCGGCACTTCAATTTTTTCAAATTTACGAGTTCGTTTTCCCTGATGTTCCTTTTGTTTTCTAGCCAACCGTCTTCTCAGACTTCGATCTGTTGCTATTTTGTTCTGCCGTTTTTTATTCATTATTTCCTCGAAACTAGAGATACAGTTAATGATTAGCTAAATGATGTGTAGGTTTGACGCGATACCAACGAGCCATCTTTATGATTACAAATCATATTTTTAGATTCAACATCATAATTATTTTGAGTTATTTCATACGCCGAAAACAAGTCAGCTTCCAAGGGAGTAGAAGCGTAGGGGTTATAATAAATATGTAAACCATCTAGATGAGATTCTTTATGGTCGTTTGACTCATAAAGGTACATATCAGAACCACAAACAAGATTTCCGTCGAAGAATCTCATTGAAAAGATGTCGTAACCCTCTCTAATTTTTTTATGAGAACGACCTAGCATCTCAATACCTTCTTTAGCCATAAATTCAACAACGCCCATCTGACGATAGCGAGTTGCTCTAACCACATTAGGAATCCCAGCTTGCACTACCGCTTTCCCAAACGTGCCTGTTGTTGAAAAAATTACTGCGCTAATTTCTTTATAACTGTCATTTGTGAAGATACCTAATTCAACAGGTTGATTATTGTGATTTAGAATATGATCGATACTCTCAACCCACATGCCACCTTTACCATCAGAGGCTGGTGGATTTATTCCATAAAGCACCCTATTGATTGCCATATTGTTTTGTAAATAGGATAAGTGATTATCAAATGGAGCAACAGCGATAACAAATGGGTTACCTTTCACATGCTCCAAGGTTTGATAAGGGTATTTTTTATCGTTAATACCAATAAATAAGTCTCTTTTATCCTTTATTTTACCCGCTAATTTAATAGTTGATTGATCAAGAAATTTTGAATTATTGAGGTCACGGGCTGTTAGAAATGATTCAGATGAGTAGTATTCTTCACTCTCGTGATCTTTATTGTTAGCCGTAACAGCTTCAACATTAACAACTCGGCCTGATTTGTGTATAAGGTTAAAATCTGGGCTTTCTTTTGAATAATCTATATCAAAGCCCAATTCTATAAATGCTCTGTTTAGATATAATTCCCATAGCGATGAGTTAAAGGAGATTTGAAAATCTTGAACAAATTTCTTCGATTCTTTTTTTCTTCCACAAAGACCTTTAGACCATAGGTTTATAACTTCAGTTGTCAATTTATAAGAGTCTTCAGAAATTACCTTTCTGAATAGTGGATGTAACCTTTTTTCTTTAACTTCTAACTTAAATAAGTCCATATTTAGCCTAATGTTAACTATCAACCCGAATGCTATCTTTCTCTGGTAACTCACGATAGTTGCTACATTTCCACTCTAATTCTTTAGCACAACAATTTGCAAAGATTTTCAAAAAAACACTTTTTATAAAGCACCAGATTTTAAGATAGATAGGCATACATTCCCACTTAACTCGCTCCCAATCATGCTTTAGGAGTAAAGCCATATGTATAGAAAATACCTTGGTTTCAGAATTGTGTTTAAGCTCATCAAACGCAGATAAAACCTTTTTATCTTCATTACATTTGGGATTAAGAGATGTAGCTAACTTAGCCCGTAAGCTTGCTAGTTTTGCAGGATCGGGAATTGTTTTTTCATTTGAAATCAAAGCGACGACCTCCTATGTCACGGTACGCATTTCAGTACGCCATTTAGCTCTTTCTTTCGTAATCTGCTCGATATGCACAGATTTTTCATCTTTTCTTAAAGCAAAAAAAGCACCTAACCATCCAGTCACAGTCGTAAGTAAAATACCTATGAATAAAGAAGCTATATCAAACTCAAAGCTCATTCTTACCTCGAAATCAAAAAGAGGGTTAACATTGGTTATGCTGCATAATTCACCCTCTATACTTCTATGATGCCGTCTTTCGTTTAGCAATTCAATTTATAATCAATAAGTTAGTTACACGAAATGGGATATACCTAAATTAGTCAAAAAAGTCATCTACATAAGGCTAAAGAGTTATCGGTCGCCATTTTACCAAGCTAAAACAAAGCATAATGACCATCATTTGGGTGTATGAGATTGTCATATCTGTTATATCGCTTAAAAAAGAGTTAAAGAGTATAAAAACCACCGTAGTTTTGATGAGTAGATTCATGATACTTACTAGCAATATTAGTACTATCTTCGGCTCTATATCCATCTTTATGCCTGCCTAAAATCACGCATTCAAATTTATCGAAAATCTCTTATAAATAACTTAAATAGATGACACATGCTTATCCTTAGTTTTTTTCAACCTGTCTAGCACTCTATCTTGCTCATGTTCTTTCGAATTTTTTATGAAAAATCGCCATAACGGATTTTGTTTAGGATCTTCAGAACCACTTCTATTCCTTCTGGCTTCTGGAGCATTTCTAGCGGTGTTAAACCATAGAAAAACCATTTCGGCTTACTCAGCCACTCATCCACCAACTCTTCTTGCTCAAACAACTCAAGAAGAACTTTTCTCACCTCATCGTCTTTTTTCATCCCCTCCCCTCGTATAAGCAATTTGTTCTCTAAAAACTCAATCAATAGTCATGCTCAATGTAAAACCATTTAAACACAACTTCGAATAGCACTACCTTGATCGATAGTGAATACCAAGCCTGCTCGACAAGTGTATTGCAAACCCCTTTCTGCTCGTCGAGCCACCAGTATTAACAATATAAGTTCCGTTATCATTTAAACTGACGCAGCTACAATCTGACCAGTGCGCTGCCATACGTGAGTAGTCAAGCTGTCCAAGTTTCCTTGCGGCTTGGTAAATATGATTGGTTCGTTCTACGGGAGCCAGACTTTCATACGTAACCCAAAGGTTATGAAATACTAACCCTAGACCTTGAATGAGTGTCGCAACTAACTGAAAACCTGTTCTATCTTGTGAATAAGCATCACCTTGGCAATCTATCCATGTTTCAAGGAACAATACTAAGTCACTTCTAATTGGATCGAGGTGTTTCTTGGAAAGAATCGCCCCATCATTCATCTCTCGAACTCCCCGTACTTTACCTTGCATACGTTCACCACCTAAAGCACCAAGGATGAATCGGGTAACAGTATTTAAAGTTAGTACAAATTCACTTTTGACAGTGACTGTGTTGGCGTCAAAGCTCATACCACCATGAGAGGCTACTATCGGTAGCTCGCTAATCTCACGAGCAAACATGACCACATCATCTGTTCTTGCTAATTTCATGAGTTTGTTGGTACTCATCGGGGTAGCTTGTCCATTCACATCTGCGAAAATTTGAGAAAAGTCAGCCTCAGAGAGGGCTTTGTCTTTACGGAAAATGAACAAGACCTGAACACTGAGTTCTTGAAGTAAAACAGAAAGTTCTACCCTACGTTTTAGCCGAGCATCCGATTCTTTAATATTTTTGAGAAGTGATTGATCATATCCCCCTAAGATCGTTGCAGCAGTAGAGAGCCTGTTAACACCATCAACAACAAAATTTTCATCTGGTTGCATCTCCAAGATGTCATTAAATCGCGGATCATCACTGAACTCGATATCCACCTCAGACATGCAACCGATTAGAACAGGCGGGATAACACCACTAATGTCAGTTGATTCAGTTAAATGTTTATAGCAATAGTCTTCAAACCCCTGCCTTCTACTTGGACTAGCGACTCGCTGAATCTCTTTATAAAGAACTTTTAGGTGAGCAGGAATTAGATCAAATGAGCAAGCACGTAAAAGCTCGGCCACAGACATAACCGTGGACATTGTATATACACCATTGAACGACGTGTGTGTGATACAACCAAATACTTGCTTTGTCGTCGCTCCAAATCTTCGTTTTTCATTAGTAGGTTTGTTCATCAAAAGTGTCTCTTTAAATTATTTTATAGAGCGCATAATTGATCGGGGCGACGCCCCAATCAAGAGTTTTTTTCATTTTTTCTTTATGATTTAGGAAAATCAAAGTGTTAAAAATAAAAAATAAATGAGAAATTCAGGCGAGCTGATCATAAATGGAATTCAAAGTGCCAACTTGCTTGGCGGCTTATCACTACTTCAAAGCTGTATAAGTGTTGAGGAGTTGCTGACTTCCCTTCCTCAAGAACATCTGTTGTTAGAACAATTTTCCGCAAACTACGAACGTTCGGTGAACAAGGAAAGACTAAGCAAACTGGAAAATTATTTTCTAGAGAGCGTTATCAATGACACCCCACTAGATGTCCCTAAAATTTCCTTGGTTGCTTATCGAAATGCATACGTCGAGATGCAACACAATAAGCTAGCAAATCTACACTTTGGTAAAAATGATTCGGCAATCGTGGATGGTTTTCTAGTACTAAGCGCACTCAGTAAACTTTTGGATCGAGTTGATCCATTTACAGGTAAGAAAGCAGATAACAGTGCTTTAACAACGAAACAAAAACAAGCTCTCGCTTCTATTGATGTGCTTTTGAGTATTTATTATCGACCTAATGAAAGAGTTGATGAAGAATCTTTGTCAAAATTATTTTTTAGTATCAATGCAATAGACTCTAGAGTGTATTCACAAACTATAAATACACATATCCATGAGTCACCTCTTAGTGTTGGTGCGGAAAAGCTTGCCCTTGCTCTTAACCTGAATGCACTTGGGGGAGTTTCTGAACTTAACAAGATTACTAAATCAGATAGTTACGTTACTACTAGAAATACACTTATTCATATCCTACTAGCTAGTTTAGGAGGGAAAAGTGCAAGAATTGAAAAGCAATTACCGACCCACCTACCTAACAAAACCCTCATCACAGAGCAGCTAGTCAATGATGCTTTAAAAACCGTGATTCCGCTCATGAAAGGTTGGATATCATGTTTGGAAACTAAATTTAAACAAGACAGTAGTGGGTTTCATCGCTCTATGCAGATTTGGCAAGCTCTAGGTGTTGTTGCAAACTATTTTACGTGTAATCATGGTTTCACAGAGGCTGAACTATTTACCGCTGGCCAAACTTTAGGACAATTAGACTACGATAAGAGAGCTTCCCATTGGAGTAGATCCAAAGCGCTCAAAAAAGATGCCAGTAATACTTTCTGGATAAATGCTACAGGCGGTGGACGTACTTTTAGGGATAAGATCGCAGAATATTTTATAGGAGAGCTAGTGGATCTAGAGTAGATGCGTACCATTATTAACAATTGACTAATTAGATCACATCCTAAGCTTACGCCTTAAATCAATTGGCATTTCTCGAAGGAGTAAATCCAATGTCTCCTTTACATTTATAGCCTCAAGCTCTTGTACTCTCTTCCTTAATGATTGAATGTCATCTACAAGCTCATCTTTCTTCTTAACTCGCACACCACTTTTTCTATAACGTAATTCCTGCTTTTTCTGCTCTTTTCTATGTACTTCCAATAACTCAACATTCATTTCATCAAAGAACATTAAGATACCTTCGCTAAAATTTGATGTTCTAAATATGCTTTGCGAACTAATCCCAACTAAAGCTGCCACTTCAGATTTCTTTATCTGATACAAACCTTTAAGTGTTTTTTTATCCGCAACTCTACCAAATGATTTGATAGAATCCTCTTTCTCTAACTTGAGTTTTACAATGGCATCCCAGGCTTTAAATGTGGTGTGATTAGTATCGTCGCAAACCCAACTTGGTCGATCTGTATTACATGGTTCTGTGTTTATTGAAACACCAACGTCAATTGCATTAAGGAAATCATCGGACATCATTTCATCTAAGTCATCAACAGGCATAAGGGGGATCCTCTTGTAGTTTACTTTCGATACTTGCTATTGCCTCTTCAATTACATGCAAAATTTTCATGACATTTCCCAAATTTTCACCCGACTTTAACTCTTTAATCCTTTTGTAACCTGAACGAAGAATCGGTAAGTGTTGTTCTAACATGAACCCCATAATATCCGCATTTAAAGCTTCTTTTACAAAGGGTTGAATTGTCATCCAAATACCTTTCAGGTTACCTTCTACAATCATTGCGTGTGTGCAATTAAGACAGAATTCTGGCCTTGCATTATGAGGGTTTATATCTCCAAACTCAGCACATTTTGCTCGGCTTTCAGCACCTTCTCGTGGTATGCAAGTCGCAAAATGAGAGGGTTGTATTGATATAACTCTTCCTGATATTTTCTCTCGGAGTACGAGCAGTTCGGTACTACTAACCGCTTTTGTAAGCTGAGAGACTTTCTTCACATAGCGAGAAAAACCACCAAGGTAAGCTTGACCTATAGACTTTGAATCAATAAGTAAGGTGTCTACTATTGAATTCAAAACTGTTATACGTGCTGCCTTCATAAGATGTTGTGGCTCTTTACCTTTCAGGTATGCCATAAAAAATGAATCATCAAGGTGACAAAACTGGTGACGAATTACCGCACCAACATCTCCTTGGTAGCGGGTAAGTACTGCTTCCGCCCAGATATGACGGAAGGCATGAGGTGAAGGATAACGCACACCTTGCAATAACTCTTTTGAAATATCCGCCATCATCTTCCTGTCCAAGTTAATATTACCAGACATGAGCCACTCGTTGGTTTCAACAGAAAGGTAATTCTCTACGACCTCTGCATATCTCTTATCTTCAATTCTACCTGTCTCATTAAGCTCAACCAACGATGCTTTGAACTGATTCTGTATTTTAGAGCGGCTACCTCCAACAATAGTGGAACAACGTAACCGAAATAGATCCCCTCGAACTTCATTACATGCATCAAGAATATGATTAGCACGAGAGCTGCTTAGATCGTACTTATCCTGCAACAGCTTCAGATTAACCACCTCGGTAGAAGACAGTCTTTCCATATCCACTTTTGATAACCGATATAATGTTGCTACATCTTCAAACGGTTGATAGAAGTTCACAAATGAAATCCAGTTTGCACTGACACGAAACTCAATTGCCGCAGTTGAATAGTTTGAAGCGGTATTGTGCAATGAACTCCCTAAGCTCTCATACAAACAAGGCATGTCCCCTGTAGCTTGAAACAAATCATTTAGCTGTGCCGCCAATTGATAACATTGAGAGGTTATTTCTCTATCTAACTTGGTTGTGCCATTGGTTTTAGGAACGAACCACTTTAGCTTAAACCTGAATGGAACATGCGAGTTATCAAGGATATCCATGTTGGGTTCTGCACTAATTGCGTGTAAAGGAAACCCAAATTCAGATTTACGATAGCCGAGCCAAGACACGACAAGGGAAGTCATGGCATGAGTAACCCGCTCCATCTCTCCCAATAGATGACTGAAGTTCTCCGCTAGTGAGCCACCTAATAGCTTGAATACCCAATCCTTCAATGACTTCATGAATGACTCTTTATCCAATTTTTTCTTCAAGATTAATTGAGTCATTTTCGTATATACATCTTTTGATGTCAGGCTCGCAACTGCAACACTATCAATAAATGTTCTATCAAGTGAACTGAGATAATTCTGCCACACCTGTTCCGCTGTTTTATTTGTAGCTAATGGGTAGTACTTTTTAAGCATTAAGATTCGAACAATTTCTACAGCATCGAATCTCATTTCAAGCCCTAGTTCCTGCACAAGTTCATGAATATATTCTTCATTAAACGAAAGTGTTTTCTCTAAATGCGCGTTATATTGGGAAAACAACTCCGCATCAATCGCATGATGTACCGCAGATCTTGTCCTAACAAGCGTTGACTTATCATGCTTGTTCGCACTATAAGTTCCTTGAATGGTATCTATAAACACTCTATTCCAGTATTTATTTGACCGCTCAAATGCAAATTGATTAGTTATTTTCTCTATAGTCCTACGACAAACCAATGTATAGAAGTAATCCTGCTCATATACTTGCCTCATATAGTCGATGTAATACTGTCCTAACTCTAACCCAAGAAAATTATAACTCCCCCCATCTTTATATTCGTTTAATCCAATACCTAACAGAGGCTGGCAAGCATTACTTAATGTACTTTCAATGTTTTTTTGAGTTAAATCATCACCTATAAATCCTGTAATTCCAATGTTGTTAAGCTTATTTCTCACACTTGAAAGATTCACTGCTCCATAACTACCCCTAAAACTAGGTGGACTCAACTGCCTATGGAAGCCTACTTTATTCACAGACTGAGTTAAGAAGCTAACATGAAAATCTTCCATGTTATTCTTCGTAAGTCTCAATTCCTTTCGAGAATTCAAGAAAGCACTGACATGCATCATAAACTTATATACAGGGACTGCGGGGTATGGGGTTCTAGGGGACATCGCACTTAAAATAAATAGCTTAACGTATTCCTTTAACGACAAAGGGTAAATATTTCCCTTTATATTGAGAAAAGCAACGCCCACCAATTGTATATGGGGAGAGTCGAATGCAGACAAGTCTAAACGCGAAATATAACCTTTAGTATCCTTAAAGCAAAGTGTATCTTCAAACAGATCACCACCCTCACTTATAAAAGCAGGGTGGGCTAGCAACCTTTGGTTTTGGTCATGCCAAAAACTCTCAAACTCATTAGATAAAACATGTAAAGACATAATATTTTCTCTTTTGGCTATATTGAGTGAAACACGCTGATGGAAACCTCATTGTCTTTCATTTTATTAAAAAGGGCTTTTCCTTGCTTCAATGAATTAATACTAAGTTTATCCAATACATGTTCCATCCATTCTATTGTTGGCATTGCCGTCCTAAACAAAAAATCTGGATTCTTGCTTAATAATTTCTTATAGCTTTTACTGAATTCATGCTGGTAATTCATAATTTTGAACACTGTTACTGGGCTGTCTAATACATAAATTGGTGAAAAACATTGGTCATCACCTTGTTCTGAAAGTGATAAAACCCCGATTTCATTCACTTTACCTTTATTCTGCCCTGTGACTACTTTGATACGAGATATCATTTCACCACTTTTATAAGATAAGCTATCTGCAAGGCTTGTGAACTCGTTATTGAATTCTGCTTTAAGTTCATCTGCTCGACCTTTCCCTAGGTTTTCAAAGCCTAAATCAAACACATTATTAATTAAATCCAGCATAACGTTGCGAGTAATTCTTCCTGAAGCGTTAATCCATTCTTCATTATCTGCATTTAAATAATGTTGCTTTTCAGTTTGGTTCGTGTGTGAATTTCTATTAATAAGAAAGTGCAATGTATAAGGATCACTATGAGCATGAACTGACGAATTTTTGATCGCTTGAAAACCAAATAAATTTGTAGGACATGGCGTTTCAGACTCCTCAACCAGCTTTCTTCTCTCTTCAATCGGTGTTTTTTTTACGGCGAAAACTATATTTCCTGTATGTTTCCCATTGCTAAGAGCTTTTAATACTGCATAGATAGAAGGCGGTACACCCCCTTGCCCCCTGTGAGCTAAGATAATACGTTCACTGACTGAATTTAAACTTAATAGCTCAAATAACAATCCAGATACGGATGAACAACCAGTTGAAATGACAGGAGAGCCGCCTTTGAAGGATTCCAGTTCTTCCCCTTTGTGTTGTTTAAGATAAAGATACAGAGCTTTCCCTTCCTTCTTCCTTGTAGATAAGGAACGTGTATGATGTATAGCACCAGATCGCGACTTGAAGTATTCACACTCTATATGAGTTACTCTCCCTCCTACCTTTAAAAAACGAAATGAATTTTTTGTCAGCTTACCAATATCAGAAGGCTGGACAGATAGGCTAGCCATCAGCCATGAGAACATCAATGCATCAAGCTTCGTAACTGACATTTCAGAATCTGGAGTAACTAAACTCATTAAATAATCTAAACTAAACAATGACCCAGAACTACTTCGCACACACACTTTTGAAGTAAAATCAGTACTGATCTTATTTCCGTTATTTCTCTTTGGGTGAAAAAGCTCTTCCATTTTCTCTTTACTTTCAAGTGCTGGAAGTACCTTTAATAAATTATCCTTATTAGTCAAATTTGATAGTAATACAATCTCCAGCGCACTACGAAGTTGTCTGCTGTTGTCATTATTTTCATGATATTTACAAATAAGGTAATAGATACATTCACCAACATAATTAGCTCGAAAAAACTTACTTTCCCTTTTAAATAGTTCAGGTTCATATGAATACTTTGCGAAGTCATTCTCTAGCAAAAATTTCTTTAGTATTGTCTTGCTTTTATACAGCTCCGTCATAATCGTAGATACTGTAATCTTAAATGAACTCATAGTTAACTTTGGTGATGCTAAAACTTGATATAGCTGATTTCCCACACCAACGTCATCTCTTCTAAGCCAGTCTAACCCTCCAAAGTAACTAGCTAACGAATCTTGTTTTTTATTCAGGTTAGGGCTTATTTTAGTATCTTTCAAAACTTGAAGATATTGGAGTTGTTCAGGAGCAATATTTAATCTAAGTTCATTACTTCGCTCTAATGAATAATAGAAAATAGTTCTTAAAGAAATCAGCGCACTATATCCGCCATGATTATTTAACAAATCAAAGCGATAGGATTCATATTCCTTTAAAATTTTATAGGGATTAGACACCTTTGCACTATTTAGCCAGTCAATGAATTTATAAACCGACTGACTGACTATTCCTTTGGCCGATAGAGGAGCACTATCATCCAAGAAAGCATAATTATAGGCAGCTATTACCACCTTGTAGAGCAACTGCTTATCTGGGTTATTACTATCAAGAAATACTATATGTCGTTCTGGCTGTTTTTCGTATTTCAGAGCTGGAATCATGAGTGATTTCGCAGTCAAAGGAAATCGTAAATTACTCACTTTTCTACTTTTTATCAGTTCTTCTGTAATTTTATCTTCAAAATAATTAGAATCACCGATTAAATCATGCCTTTCATTACTCATTAGCAGACTCTCTTAATAGTTTTTCTCGCAATCCACAACTATGTATATATTCTTTTGTGACATCATTAGCCGAACGTGCATCAACCTTATGCCCTAATCGCACCGCTGTTGTTAAGTAAACGCTTGATGTAGTGGTAATTGATTCATAGCTCTTATTTTCACTACGACATAAATTGTAGAAAATGTCCGTACCAAAAGAATGCCGTAAGTGATGGTATACATGAACTAACTGTATCTCTTGATAGCCCTCAAATCGTTCTGGATGATCATCCATTTCTTTGAGCAGTCTATTCCTTATCTTAGCAAAAGTGTCGGTGCCGAACCTTTTTGATATACATTGCCCAAAGGAGTTGTTACTAGAACTGGATACAAATAGGTGATTTGAGTCAGATTGTGGACGCTCTGTATCATAATAGAGCTTAATTTTTTCTAGAAGATACCTTGGAATATATAACGTTCTAGAGCGACTATATTTAGTGTAGAGAGAGCTAAGGTGATACTCAAATTCTTCCTTGTTTGGGTGTAGGTCTAAATCATTGAATAAGTTTAACAACCCTTTATGAACCTTAGTATTTGCTTTGTAATCGTTTAATAATAGCCCTTGATTTTCTTTAGTACGAAGTCCTAGCTCACCTCCGCATCTAAGAACTAATTCTTCTAAAAGTGAATCGGTATTCTGATAAAAAAGCTGCCTGTTTTGGGGTAAAAGATACTTGACTGCCTTTTCTTGTCTGTTATTGTTCCTGGCTATCTCTCGATGTGTCGATTTAATATAAATCGCTTTATACTTATTATCAAAAAAGTACATTAGCCAATTATAGTATGCACATAATGCATTAACTGCTTGCCTAGCAACGTGTTCACTACTTCTACATTCGACAATGAGGTAATCATTAATATATTCATTAATGATTTCTTGCGGCAATGCTGTATGAGTAGAAAGCTTGACGTAATAACTCTCATCATAGCTATCAACCCACTCTAAGAAACGCCCCAAATGATTACAGATTTTGTAACTTGCGTCAGACCCAATTTCAGTGTGCTTAAACTCATCTTCTTTCTGGTTTGTATCACGATTCTTGTATGATTTTATCTCTACCTTGATCCCTTGCAGTTCCGTGTATCTAGAAAATAGGCACGGTAGTACCAATGGATTCTGGCTACCATCAACATAGATATGATGCTTATTAACTGTCGTGTCAAACCGTCTGTACATACACTAAAACCCACAATAGTCACACTCTCAGTTTAAATGTAGCTCAAAGTAACTAACTTACAAGTTTATCCATTGATTGACACCCTCAAGTTTAAAAACAATCCATATCAATGTGGATTATTTTCCTCTGTTTAACTGCAGGAGTAACATCAATTTTTGGCATGGCAACTAACAATGAAATCTGTATAAAAACACAGTATAACGTACTTTCAACCAAAAACATCGTGTGATATTGGTATGTCGAAAATAGAGCATCCAAACATACTCTATTTAGTTACTCTGTTGCTGTGACACTTTACAGCACAGATTTCTCTATCTGTTCAGCGGGCATAGGTTTAAAGAAGTGATACCCTTGAAATAGATCACAACCACTTTCGACCAAAAACGCTAATTGCTCACTATATTCAACGCCTTCAGCCACTGTGGATAATTCCAAGTTTTGAGCCAAACTGATAATGGCAGTGCAAATTTTGGCATCTTCTTTTACGGTATGGCATTCATCGACAAAAGACTTATCTATTTTTATAACATCAATCGGTAAGCGTTTAAGATAGTTGAGGGATGAATAACCGGTACCAAAATCATCCACTGATATTGAAATTCCTAACTTTTTCAATTGTGAAAGGACTTTGATGCAATGGTTTATATCCGAGACTAAGACCCACTCAGTGATCTCAACTTCAACTAACTCTCCCGGAATTGAATATTTATCTAACATATCAATTAAGTACGGAATAAAGTCAGGTGAAATTAAATGTTTACCAGAAATATTAATAGAAACAGGAACAACGTTAAGTTGTTTACTTCGCCAAGTATTCAATTGGCTAAATACCAATTCAATAACTCGTTCACCTAATGAAATAATTAAATTTGATTCTTCTGCAACTGGGATAAAGTCGGTAGGGGAAATAAATCCATCGTCTTTATGCACCCAGCGACATAAAGCTTCCAAGCCAATCACTCGTCCGCACTTTTCCACTTTTGGTTGATAGACTAAGAAAAAACGATCTGAATAAATATCATCTTTTAAATCTTGTTCAAACCTAAAATTACGATTGGCGTTTTGCGCCATTTCCGCTTCAAAAAATTGATAGTTATCTCGACCTTTTAACTTGGCTTGATACATTGCAATGTCAGCATACTGAATCACTTTATTCGCATCTACATCCGCATCATCATCTATAACTAAATGAACGCCAATACTGGTTGGAATATTTAATGATTTACCTTCTATATCAACAGGTTCACGCATTGTCGCTAGTATTTCTTCTGCTTTACGGCAAACCACCATTTTATTCAAATTGCCCCGCATGAGAATGATAAATTCATCGCCTCCCCAACGGGTTATTACGTCACTTTCCCTAGTAACGGTGGTCAAACGGTTAGCTACTTCACAAAGCAATAAATCGCCTGCTTTGTGCCCTAACGTGTCGTTTATGCGCTTAAACTTGTCTAGATCTAGAAAAAATATTGCTACCGTTTCGTCTATAAGCGTAATTTCTCGTAACGCTTTGGTCATATTATCGATTAAATAGGCTCGGTTATATAATCCAGTTAATGAATCGCTATAAGCTAGATTTTTAAGTCTATCTTCAAGTTTGATTTGTCGAGTTACGTCTCGAATATTGAGAACATACTCTCCGAGCGTGTTATTTATAAGGTGAGAAAAGGTAATCGATATTTCGGCTGGAAAAATCGCCCCATTGTAACGCATTAAATTAAGACGATTGCGCCGGTTTAACAATAATCCTTCGGAATTTGCAAAGCCATCTTTTAAACTATTCTCTACATACAAACGAGCATCAATAGGCACAAATAAGTCGATAAACTGCGAATTTTTTACTCTTTGCTTGCTGGTATCAAATGTTCTTTCCGCTGCTGGATTAAATTCTAATATCCGCCCTTTAATATCCAGAGTAACAATGCAATCCATTGATGAGTCTAAAATGGCACTTTTCCGCCTTTCACTGGACTGAAAGTTTCTTATCGCCCCATCTCTCGCGGAAATTTCTGTTTGCACTTTTTGGATCACCTGATTGTATTCACGTGCAACCAAACCAACTTCAGTAAAAGAATGCTCTGGGACTAAATCAGAAAAATCTCCTTTCTCTTTTTGTTTAGCCATGGATACCAGAAGATCTTTAAGTTCTGTAGCTGCATTATGTTCCGATACATTAAGCCCGTCTTCTTCGGCTTGTTTAGACACACGTAAAGGGACAAATTTATTCAATATTGAGAGTAATACATAACTAATTGATACCGACCAAAATACTATGGCTCCAATACCAATAACTTGGGCTAATATCTGTTCACTGCGTGTATTTCCGGTTGCTAGGATATCTAAATCACCAAATAAACCTACCGCCAATACGCCCCAAATACCAGTAAACAAATGAGCAGGAACCACGCCTAAAGCATCATCTATTTTTAACTTCTCAATCCAAGATTCACCAAAAACAATAATAGCTCCCGAAACAATACCAACTAACATCGCTTCTAACGAAGTCAAAGCATGACAACCGGCGGTAATACCAACCAACCCACCAATAATGCCATTCAGTAACACAGTAACATCAACAAATTTATGGTAAAAATAATAGATAATAGAAGCGAAAATACCGCCCCAGGCGGCTGCAATACAGGTATTTAGCAGCACAACTGGAACTTGTTGATTGAAGATTAAACTGCTTCCACCGTTAAATCCGAACCAACCAAACCAAAGTAACAATGTACCTAATGCGGACAATGGTAAATTGCTGCCTTGCGGTAAAGTAACATTTTTTTGGAATCGTCCTATTCGAGGACCAATAATGATAACAGCGACTAAAGCAACACAACCACCAACACCATGAACGATCATAGAGCCGGCAAAGTCGACAAAACCTAATTGCTCTAACCAACCTAAATTGTCTGGATTGAACGCACTCGCCCATGCCCAATGACCAACAATCGGATAGATGAAACCACTAAGGATTGCAGCGGCTAACAAGTAGCCATTAAATGACATCCTCTCAGAGACAGCCCCCGACACAATAGTGGTTGCCGTTCCGCAAAACATCAATTGAAATAGAAAGAAGCTAATATTCCAAGGAGAGCTTGCTGAATCAAAAACAAATTCAGAAGCGCCAACTAATCCGAACATTGACTGGCCAAACATAAGAGCGAAGCCAAATGTCCAAAAAATCACAACGGATATGACAAAATCAAATATATTTTTTGCCGCAACATTTATACTGTTTTTACTGCGTATACGCCCACTTTCTAAACATAGAAAGCCTGCTTGCATCATAAAAACTAGAAGAGCACTGACGATCAGCCAGAAATAATCATCCATAAGCGTTGTATTTTATTGTAAGAATACGCATTACTTAAATGTAACACTGGGTAATATAAATAGATAGCCGACCGATATTCGACTATCACATTCATTCATGTTAACTATATGTTCTAACTGGTCATTTATAGCAGTCGAGTTTTTTCCCATTCTGCCATTTTTTTTGCTCTCGCCGCTTCTTTAGCTTCACGTCTTTTCCTTGCATCACATGGCTCAGGACAATTACATACCTTATCTATTCCTACTGCATCTAAACCACCGCAACTTCCTGCTACCGATTTTTTTTGAAATATATAACCAATCGCCATTGCAGCAATGACAACGAGAAAAACAGCAAACGTTATTAGAAAAGTTTCCACTGTATCACCTTATTTCTGATTTATTTTCACAAATACTGAGCAAATGCATCTGAGTAGACTTCTTTAAAACCATCTTCAGTTTTAACTACCATGAACACCGAAAAATTATTTTCATTTGCAATTTTCATCCCCTCTTTATCACCTAAAACCATCAAACCAGTAGCCAATCCATCAGCCGTCATACAAGAAGGATGTAATACGGTAACGGATACCACTTTATGATTAATAGGCTTACCTGTTTCTGGATTTATTATATGAGAATAACGAACCCCATCACGTTCGAAGTAATTTCTGTAGTCACCAGAAGTCGCTAATGCCATATCTCCCGGTGAAATAATTTCTTGAACAGCTCTCTCATTAACATCTGGCTTTTCGATGGCGATTCGCCAACCAACATTGTCATGGTTTTTACCTTTAAGGCGCATCTCACCGCCAATTTCAACCATGTAATCTTTAATTCCGACCGATTCAACATAATCGGCAACGACATCAACTCCCCACCCTTTTGCTATCGTGGATAAATCAACATATAAGTCAGGAATATCTTTCTTCAAGTTATTATCTTGAACAGTAAGGTGTTGAATACCTACATTTGCTCTGCGTATCGCCAACTCTTCATCGGTTGGTACAACATCTGGTCTCGCCTCTGGACCGAACCCCCACAAATTAACTAATGGTCCCACTGTGACATCTAACGCGCCTAGAGTTAATTCATTTAACCGTATTGCTTCTTTGGTTACTAACGCTGTTTCCGCCGATACAGGGAAGAAATTTGCTTCTTTATACTGGTTAAATCGACTCAATTCTGACGTTTTTCGATAAGTCGACATTTGGTCATTGACTTGTTCTAGTAACCTATCAATTTCCTTTTGTAATGATTCTTTAGACGGAACCGTGTCACCATTAATAAACTTGATGTTATAAGTCGTTCCCATTGTTGGCCCAGTAAGGTGTATTTGTTCTCTGGTATCGCTACAACCAGCCATTACAAATATAGAACCGATAAACAGGATTAAAAATTTCATCTTATTGAACATTTTTACAGAGCTAGGCTGCATTGCCTTCTCCTTATAATTTAGAAAATGGGATTTTGAGAGGCAATAGTATATAACTATTTTTGGCAAAGGTCGCATCACTAAAAACAACTTAGACAATATATTTACTGAAAAATAGCCAACAAGTTGTTAAGCAAATAATTGATTATTTACGAATTATCAGATAAATAGAACACCATTACATGGACGATAAATGAATCATTAACCAAGAGACCGTTTATCCAAAGTTGGCTTTACAAAATAAAAAAAAAGCTGACTCAATTGAGTCAGCCATTTTTTATCATTAAAACTAAAACTTATCCGCCGAAGTCATCAAGCAAGATGTTTTCATCTTCAACACCTAAGTCTTTCAACATGCCAATAACGGCTGCATTCATCATTGGAGGCCCACACATGTAATATTCACAATCTTCTGGAGCATCGTGATCTTTCAAATAGTTCTCATAAATCACGTTGTGAATAAAGCCGGTGTAACCATCCCAATTGTCTTCTTCTAATGGATCAGAAAGAGCAACATGCCATTCAAAGTTCTCGTTTTCAGCTGCTAGCTTATCGAAATCTTCAATATAGAACATTTCACGCTTAGAACGAGCACCATACCAATAGGTCATCTTACGTTGAGATTTCAAACGTAAAAGTTGATCAAAGATATGTGAACGCATAGGAGCCATACCAGCACCGCCACCAATAAAGACCATTTCATTGTCGGTATCTTTAGCGAAAAACTCACCAAATGGACCAGAAATAGTACATTTATCTCCAGGTTTCAACGACCAAATGTACGAAGACATAATGCCCGGTGGCACATCAGGGTTGTTTGGTGGAGGCGTTGCAATACGTACGTTAAGTTTGATCAGCCCTTCCTCTTCAGGATAGGAAGCCATTGAATAAGCACGAATTGAATGCTCTTTAACAATAGACTCATAACGGAACAGATTAAACTTATCCCAATCGCCACGATATTCTTCTGGCACATCAAAATCAGAGTATTTAATATGATGCGGTTCTGCTTCAATTTGAATATAACCACCAGCACGGAATGGAACTTCTTCACCTTCTGGGATCTTAAGAACCAATTCTTTTATAAAGGTTGCTTCGTTATCGTTAGAAAGAACTTCACATTCCCACTTTTTAACCCCAAAGATTTCTTCAGGTAGCTCAATATCCATGTCGGTTTTAATCGCTACCTGGCAAGCTAAACGCTCGCCTTCACGTGCTTCACCTTTAGATATATGATCCAGTTCGGTAGGAAGAATGTCGCCACCACCAGACTTGATTTTAACTCGGCACTGGCCACATGAACCACCACCACCACAAGCTGAAGATACAAAGATGCCACTGCCTGCCATTGCGCTTAAAAGCTTATCCCCCGGAGAGGTAACGAAACTTTTCTCAGGATCGCCATTTACGGTAATGGTAACATCACCTGATGGTACTAACTTCGATTTAGCCATTAAAATGATTAAAACGAGTGCAAGTACGATCACGGTAAACATCACTACACCAAGAATAATGCTTTGCATTTACTATTCCTTATTAATTGTGTCGTTTACCCGACTTACAGTTGAACACCAGAGAAAGACATAAAGCCTAACGCCATTAAGCCAGCACTAATAAAAGTAATACCCAAGCCGCGGAGACCCGGAGGCACGTCTGAATACTTCATTTTTTCACGAATACCTGCCAATGCCACAATAGCCAACATCCAACCGATACCCGAACCAAAGCCATACACAACTGACTCAGCAAAATTATATTCACGTTGAACCATAAACGACACGCCACCAAAGATGGCACAGTTCACTGTAATAAGAGGTAGGAAGATACCTAACGCGTTATACAAAGGTGGGAAGAAGCGGTCTAATACCATTTCTAATATTTGTACCAACGCAGCAATAACACCGATAAAGGTAATAAAGTTAAGGAAGCTTAAATCCACACCTTCCACAAGCGCGCTTTCTTTTAGAACTAGGTTATAGAGCAAGTTATTTGCTGGTACCGCAATGGTAAGCACAACAACAACAGCTACACCCAAACCAAAAGAGGTCTTAACTTTCTTAGATACCGCCAAAAAGGTACACATACCCAAGAAGAACGAAAGTGCTAAGTTCTCGATAAAGATCGAACGAACAAGCAAACTAATATAATGTTCCATTACGATCTTACTCCTTCGATTCTATTTGTTCTGGTTTTATGGTTCGGATGATCCAAATCATAAAGCCAATCAAGAAGAACGCCGATGGTGCTAACAGCATCATACCATTTGGTTGATACCAACCACCTTCAGATATAAGAGGAAGAACCTCCATACCAAAAAGCTTACCAGAACCAAATAATTCGCGGAAAAAACCGACCGTAATAAGAACAAAGCCGTAACCAAGACCGTTACCTAAACCATCAATAAAAGAAGGAATAGGATTCGATTTCATCGCATAAGCTTCTGCGCGGCCCATTACAATACAGTTTGTAATGATCAAACCAACGAAAACTGAAAGCTGCTTAGAAATATCATACAGATAGGCTTTCAGAATTTGGTCTACTACGATAACCAAAGAAGCGATAATAGCCATCTGAACGATGATACGTACACTATTTGGAATATGGTTGCGAATTAGCGAGACAAAAAAGTTTGAGAACGCTGTAACAAACATTACCGCTATCGTCATTACAAATGCAGTTTCAAGTTTAGTTGTAACTGCAAGTGCCGAACACACACCAAGAACCTGAAGGGCTATTGGGTTATTGTCCATGACAGGAGCGAAAAGATTCGATTTCATCTCTTTAACATCAATAGACATTATTTCAGACCTCCATCGCGTACATTAGTTAAGAAAGGACCAAAGCCCATATCACCTAACCAAAAATCAAATGTATTCTGAACACCATTTGACGTTAAAGTTGCACCGGAAAGACCATCAACTCCGTGAACACTTCCTTCAGGAGCGCCACCTTTGACAATCTTAATTGCTGGCTGACTATTTTCATCAAATAGTTCTTTACCAACAAATTGGTTACGCCAGCGTGGGTTTTCTACTTCACCACCTAGCCCCGGCGTTTCACCTTGCTCGTAGTAAGTAATACCCGCAACCGTATTACCGTCAGTTTCCACTGCGATAAATGCGTACATCATAGACCAAAGACCATTGCCATGTATTGGCAAAATAACTCTGGAAAATTCGTCACCATCTTTAACTAAGTACACAACGCCAGTATTTGCTCGACGCATAATCTTGGCTTTGTCTTCATCCGCTGTTAGCTTAGTCGATTGGCTAGGATCTTTTGCAGCTTGACGTTGATCATATAGAGCAGCATCTTTACCATTTACAAATTCACCAGAGCTAAAATCTACCAAACGAGGTTCAATATATTGAGCAAAAAGTTCAGGAATTGAGCCTTCTTTACCGTCTAAGCCTGCAACAGCTACGATGTTCTTTTGTTTATCAAGAAGCGCGTTAGCTTGTTGTTTGTCGCGTAAGAATACCGCTGCAGCAGAAACAACTACTGAGCAAACCAAACTTATTGCGATAACAACAAACAGCGTTTTCTTAATGCTATCGTTATTACTTGCCATAGCGTGCTTGCCTCCGCTTAACGTTTTTCTCGATGACAAAATAATCGAATAAAGGTGCAAACAAGTTAGCGAACAAGATAGCCAACATCATCCCTTCTGGATACGCTGGGTTAACTACGCGAACAAGTACACACATCAAGCCGATAAGAATGCCGTAAGCCCATTTACCCTTTGAGGTGAATGAAGCTGAAACTGGATCTGTTGCCATAAAGAACATACCAAATGCAAAGCCACCAAGAACAAGGTGCCAATGCCAAGGCATAGCGAACATAGGGTTAGTATCAGAACCAATCACGTTAAATAGGAACGATGTTGCAATCATGCCGATCATCACTCCGGCAATAATACGCCATGAAGCGATACCCATATACACAATCAATGCTGCACCGATCAACAATGCTAAGGTTGATACCTCACCAATAGAACCAGGGATATTACCTAAGAAGGCATTCATCCACGAGATAGGCTCACCAGTAACATTATGTATTAGAGCGCCAGAACCGCCATGTGCCCATTGGCTTAATGCTGTTGCACCTGAAAAACCATCAGCTGCTGTCCATACTGCGTCACCTGAAATTTGAGCAGGATAAGCAAAAAATAGGAAAGCACGACCGGCAAGTGCTGGGTTCAAGAAGTTACGACCTGTACCACCAAAGATTTCTTTCGCGACAACTACACCAAAGGTAATACCCATTGCTGCTTGCCAAAGTGGCAATGTTGGCGGAACAATCAAGGCAAACAAAATAGAAGTTACAAAGAAGCCTTCGTTTACTTCATGTTTACGTACAATACAGAAAAGCACTTCCCAAAAACCACCTACCGCGAAAACCACAGCGTAAATAGGTAAGAAATAGGACGCACCAAGCAACATTTTAGTTAGCCACCCTGCATCTGGGCCAAGACTCCCTGCAATCGCTTCTGTAAACCAGTAATGCCAATTCCCAGAAATAACTTCTGCTAATTGCGCACCTTCATACATATGATTTAGCGCAATAAGGGCCTGATGACCAGAGTTATACATTCCCCAGAACATTGCAGGGAATACCGCAAACCAAACCATAATCATGATACGTTTTAGATCAACACTATCACGAACATGAGAACTACGTTGGGTTACTAGACCTGGAGTGTAAAAAAGTGTCGCAGCCGCTTCATAGAGCGGGTACCACTTTTCATATTTACCGCCCGCATCAAAATGCGGTTCGATATCCTCAATAAACTTTTTAAGCATGGATTACCCTTCCTTCACTATTGTATCTAGGCAATCGCGAAGCATTTCGCCATATTCATATTTGCCAGGACATACATAGGTACACAATGCTAAATCTTCTTCATCTAGTTCTAAACAACCTAGACGTTGTGCACTATCTGTATCTCCAGCACATAGATCACGAAGAAGCAAAGTAGGTTCCATATCCAGTGGCATTACTTTTTCGTAATTACCAATAGGAACCATTGCACGGTCACCACCATTTGTTGATGTTGTCATGTTAAACAACTGATCTTTAAATAAATGGCCAAGGAAAGATTTAGTTACAGAGAATTTATTCTTGCCAGGCATAGCCCAACCGAACAACTCTTTATCGCGACCTTCACGCAATACAGAAACCTGAGTGTGATAACGACCAAGGTATGCATGTGGACCACTGGCTTGAACACCAGAAAGTACCGAGCCAGAAATCACTCGAACTTCACCCGGCATTAATTCGTTGTCAATCATATCCTCTGTACATGCCCCTATACGGGTACGAACTAAACGAGGATTATTAACCACTGGGCCAGCTAAAGCTATAACACGATCAGTATAAATCTCACCGGTTAAAAACAGCTTACCAATCGCGATCACATCTTGATAGTTAATGCTCCAAGCTACATTTTCTGTATTTACAGGATACAGATAATGCATATGCGTTCCTGCCAGTCCCGCTGGGTGCGGACCATCAAAAACATGCTCTTCAACATTCGGTTGTTGGCTGCTAGGAAGGCTGCTGCCTTTCTTACAAACAAAAACTTTACCATCAGATAGATTTGCTAACAGATCTAAACCTGCCACAAACGCTTCTGGTTGCTCTTTAATAACCACTTCGGGATCGGCAGCTAAGGGGTTAGTATCCATTGCTGTAACAAAAATCGCCTTAGTGTTTGAATCAACCGCTGGAACCTTGCTGAACGGACGAGTACGCAATGCAGTCCACATTCCTGAATCTATTAGCTGCTTCTTGACCAAGTTTTGATCAAGCGTTGCTAACGATTTGGAATCGTAGCTATCAAACGTGATTTGCTCATTGCCTGAAACTTCAATCACAACAGATTGAAGTACACGCCTAGCCCCACGATTTACTTCGATAACTTTACCACTTGCAGGAGCGGTGAATAAAACACCTGGGTTCTTTTTATCAACAAAAAGAACTTGGCCTTTTTTCACTTCATCTCCAACGCGAGCATGCATAGTAGGACGCATACCAACGTACTCTTCGCCTAGCAAGGCGACTTTTTTGATGGATTTACCATCATTAATCACCTGGGCAGGAGCTCCCGAAATCGGAAGATCTAGACCCTTCTTTATTGTAATCATACGCACTTGCACTATTTTATCGGGAAAAAGATTCTGTTTTGCGTGACACATAAGCACGATGTGCATGTATCGTGTTCCGATCATAACGCATCGAAACTGCAACATTTTGTTAATTAACTTTTCACAGTTTTTATTGAAAAGTTTATCAGGTGCGACAGTTTAGCATCTTTTCAAGACAGGATGCCATGGCCTAGAGCCCTAATAACTGCCATTTTTTTTATCAGGCTTGGTAGGAATTCGATCCAATATCAATAAATTTGAACTCAAGCACAATTGTAAATACTCAACGTCAAATATTTAATTTCATCTGTCCTTTTTAATTATTTGATAACATTTAGTATGACAAATGACGAAACAAACGACTGAAAAAATTAATTTTCTTATATTAACTACCCTATTTTTTATTGCCACCTAAGCAGTCCGGAGTAGAGGGAACAAAGCCACTTTCAGCCTGCCATTCAGATTCGGTGTAAGTATGAATAGATAAGGCGTGTAAATTCCCTTGTAACTCTTCCGCTAAGATTTGATTAACTTTTCGATGTCTTGCAATTAGACGTAACCCTTCAAATTCTTGGCTAACAACCACGACTTTAAAATGGCTTTCAGACCCAGGAGGAACATTGTGCATATAGCTTTCATTAAGCACTTGCAAATGTTTTGGAGAAAAAGCGTTATGCAATTTAGTTTCGATTAATTCTTGAAGCATAGTGATTCTCTTGGTGCTCTAATTAAGTTAGCAAGCCCAGCAAGGGCTACCATAATACTTGATTTGTCCGTGGTACATTAATACCTAATAGGAGTTATATCATAATCTTAACATCACAAAAGAACGAGTAAATTGCTGCCAACTTACTCGCTCTGCAGTAAAAATGGCTAAATTCGCGCCAAATAAAAGGCTTAAAAACTGATAATAAGTCCGAATAATAGCAACTTATCTTACCATCTGCGATAATATTACTTCATTCAAATTAGAAATTCATCCATCATAATAACACCTACTGAGTGGTGTTTGCTTGGACGGCAATAGTATAAGTTATTGCTCTGTATTGATATGAATTATAGTTTTAAAGGCGACACTGACAAACAGCCTAACTACAAAAAAACTTATAAACAAAGTACCTACTAACAAAAAGTACTTACAAACAATTGGTTAATATCCTAATGAACGAAGTTAATAGTTACTTACCTCTACGAGACAGAACGTTATCACTGCACCGTTTTCCAAAACGTACCAACGAAACCTTACAAGCATGGGATGCAGGTGATAAATATGTTATTAATTACGTAGAGGATTTAATGCTAGAAGCAGGAAAAAACATTCTCATTCTTAATGACAGTTTTGGTGCGTTATCCTGTTGGTTTTCCGCTCAGCATAATGTAACTATGATGAGTGATTCTTTCATTTCTCATCAAGCTACTCTACAAAACGCCATAGAAAACAAAGCTGAAAATATAAAACTTATCAATGCAATGGATAGCATACCCAGCAACATAGATCTTGTCTTATTAAAGTTGCCTAAAAGTAATCGTTTATTAACATGGCAGTTATATCAATTAAGAAATCAGTTAAAAGTAGGCTGTCCCGTTATTGGGGTCAATAAAGCGAAAGAGATTCATACTTCCACATTAACGTTGTTTAGCAAATATCTCGGTGAAACTAAAACCTCCTTAGCGTGGAAAAAACACCGTTTAGTATTTAGCAAACCAAACAGCGCTGAGATTATTTCAGTTAACCCAATTAAACAATGGCCAGTAGAAGGTGAGACCTACTCTCTTAAAAACCACCCTAATACTTACTCGGGTGAAAGCCTCGATCTTGGTGCGCGATTTATGTTACAACACTTACCAACTGGTGATGACTTTCAACATATCATCGACCTTGGTTGCGGTAACGGTGTGTTATCAGTGAAATTATCTCAGCTCAACCCTTCGGCGAAGCTCACGTGTGTTGACGAAAGTTATATGGCGTTACAGTCCGCGAAAATGAATGTGACTGACGAACGCTCTAACATTGAAAACTGTCAATTTATCGCCAATAACTGTTTAGATGGCTTTGCCAGCAACAGTGCCGATTTGATTGTTTGTAATCCTCCTTTTCATCAAAATAACGCCATTACTGACCACATAGCATGGCAAATGTTTTGTGACGCGAAGCATGTTCTCTGGCCAAAGGGGAAATTAATGGTTATCGGTAATAGTCACCTAGGATACGATGAGAAACTAGCGAGACTATTTGGTCGTTCAAAAGTTACCCAAATAGCCAGAAATAACAAATTTGTTATTTTACAAGCAACTAAGTAATTACTTAAGGTTGTGAAATGGCGTATTGTAACTACTATCTTCTACTGCATAGCATTTAAAGGGACATTATTTATGAAAAAACTGTTTTTCACTGCATCTATACTATTGTTGGCAGCCTGTTCTTCTACTCCAAAAGAACCTCAAATTAACTTCGAACCGCACACAACCACTAGCCAAAATAGAATAGTCGATAATCTAATGTATTCATTAGACAGTAGAGATATTCGTTCAGCACAATATGTTGCGCTAGTTGATAGCGGTAGAAACAATATCCAACCTATTCACGCGAAACAAAACGTAAGAGTAACACTAGAAAACGCGCTACTAGAGCAACTAAGTTCACAAGGGTATAACAACACAATCAACAGTGATAACAATGTAACACTGGAAATACAGCACTTATTGGTCAATGTAAAACATAGCGTTACATCGTACGAAATGGACGCAAAAATTCGACTAGAAATTACTGCTGAAACACCAACAGGAAAACTAGTAAAAACATTTAACGGTTCAGCGACAAAAACCGGTACCTTTAGTGCCTCTGACGCTCAAATAGAACAAATTGTGAACGACGCAACCAACTTAGTATTAAATGAAATTGCCAATGACACTGAACTTAAAAATTATATGAAGGAGCATTTTTAATGCGAAAAATTATTTATAGCCTACTCTGCTTAGCCAGCTTTTCGGTTTTTGCAGCTCCAAACGTACAAGTAGAAACCTCTCTAGGTGACTTTACCATTGAGTTGGATTCAGAAAACGCCCCTATTTCAACAGAAAATTTTTTGAAATACGTTGAAGATGGTAGCTACGAGGGAACCGTTTTCCATCGCGTTATCCGTGGTTTTATGGCACAAGGTGGTGGGTTTGACACCAATATGAATAGAGTTGCAACGGTTGCACCTATTAAAAATGAAGCCAATAACGGCCTTAAAAATGAGAAAGCAACGATTGCCATGGCAAGGACACAGAACCCTGATTCCGCCACACGTCAATTTTTCATCAACTATGCCGACAACGATTTTCTCAATCAAACAGAAAGTAATGCAGGCTATGCTGTATTTGGCAAAGTAACACAAGGTCTTGACATTGTTGAAAAAATGGCAACACAGCAAACTGCATCGCTAGGAAATTATCATGATGTACCTGTGACGGCTATCGTGATCAATAAAATGACGGTACAAGAATAACCTATAAAAACGGAACAAATCCCTCTGGTCTAATTTTTAAACCAACGATGTGTTCCGTTATTTTAGACTAACAAGGTATTCCCTTCTTTTTTGGCTAACAAGGATAGTTACATGGACAATCAAATGACTTGGGCTAAAACACTCAAAAGCTACTTAGATAGACGGCTGTTATGGGTGATGATGTTAGGTTGTTCAAGTGGTTTTCCTTGGGTATTAACTGGCTCCAACATGTCTGGTTGGCTAAAAGATGCAGGGCTAACTCGTGCAGCGATAGGTTACTTTGGTTCTGTTTTTGCGGTCTATGCCATCAATTTCTTGTGGGCTCCATTAATAGACAGGGTTAAATTACCTGTGCTATATACTCAGCTAGGCCAGCGACGCAGTTGGATATTTTTATGTCAATGTATCATTCTGATCGGTACTGTTATTATCGCCGGCGTAAACCCTGCAACTGATTTAATGTTTACCTCCATGGTTGCGTTAGGTATTGCTACCGCCTCAGCAACACAAGATATTGCCATTGACGCCTATAGAATTGATACTTTTCCAAAATCCGAGGCACACAAGCTTCCACAAGCCTCCGCGATGGCAGTCATTGGATGGTGGACAGGCTACTCTTTACCAGGTTACTTAGCCTTTATTAATGCAGATTCGATTGGTTGGAACGGTGTGTATTATGGCATGGCCGGAATTATGGCTATTCTAATTATATTTACTCTTCTGGTCGGTGAGCCTGTTACTCGCCGAGATGAATTACAACAAATTGCTGAACAAAAATACAATAAAGTCGTCAAATCTCGTTTAGCTACGTGGATAAGCGTAACGGTTGTTGAACCGTTTGCTGATTTTTTCAAACGCAATGGCGTGCAAGTTGCTGTTACCCTTCTTTTATTCGTATTTCTTTTTAAAATAGGTGAAGCATTTTTGGGTAGAATGTCGATTACTTTCTATAAAGAGGTCGGATTCAGTAACGAGCAAATTGGCCAATATTCCAAATTAATAGGATGGTGGGTAACCATTTTCTTTACTCTTGTTGGTAGTATGTTCAATGTTAAGTTCGGTATTGTGCGTGGCTTAATGATTGGTGGAGTTGCAATGGCATCGAGTAATTTAATGTTTGCTTGGATCGCCAGTGTTGGACCTAACGAACACCTCTTCTTAGCGACCATTATTGTAGATAACTTTACCACCGCCTTTTCAACTGTAGCTTTTGTCTCTTTTCTTACCGTATTAACAGGCCAAGCTTTTTCCGCTACACAATACGCTTTATTGGCGTCTTTGGGTAACTTTGGTCGAACTACGCTAGCTTCTTTTAGCGGTGAATTGGTTGACTATTTAGATAATTGGTCACTGTTCTTTGTTATTACCGCATTCATGGTGATCCCAAGTTTAATCATGCTTTATTCACTAAGGCATTATTTTAATAGACTTCTAGATAAGGCTAAAAACCGAACCGACTAATTAGTCGTAATTTTGAATAACTCTACTGTCGGTTTTCCTCTGTTATAGGTTTTCACCTTCATTAAACGTACAAACGCTCGATGAACTTCATCGAGCGTTTGTACGTTTAGGCGGTCATACTTTGAGTGTAGAGTAAAAGACTGCCTTTTTATTTTTCACTAACAGTACATAAACTATTAATTCTTTTCTTACATCAAAATTATATAAATAAAACTTGATATTCAACAAATTATAAATCATTAAAATTAAAGCAATGAACTTAAAATAATAAATCTATCAATATTAATTGTTATTTATAAAGGAAAAATTAAACATTACTTTTTATGTTGATATAGTGAACGCAATCGAATAAACGAAAACAAAAAATTTATAGTGATACAAATCACATAAAAATGAAAAAAGAATGAAATAAAAACAAAAAGATAACATCAATTAAAAAAATCAATAATAAATGAGAACTAGATCACATTAAATATGTCGTCTTGCATTATACCCCATATTTTATTGTGAGCATTGTCGCTAGTATTTTCTGTAGAACAACAACCAATACAAATAAACTAACTAATTTATTTTACAACAGAGAGTCTACTTATGCGCAAATCACTTATTACTCTTGCATTGCTGGCAGCGACATCTGCTCCTTCAATTGCTGCCGACTATACTGATGGCGATATACACAAAAATGATTACAAATGGATGCAATTTAACCTTATGGGGGCATTCGACGAATTACCAGGTGAATCAAATCATGATTATCTAGAGATGGAGTTTGGTGGCCGCTCAGGAATCTTCGATCTTTACGGATATGTTGATATTTTCAACTTAACCACAAGCTCTGACAGTGACAAAGCGGGCGCAGCTAAATCATTTATGAAACTAGCGCCTCGTGTGTCTTTAGACGGTTTATTAGAAAAAGATCTCTCTTTTGGCCCAGTACAAGAGCTTTACGTTGCTACCTTGTTTGAATGGTCAGGTGATGCAGAAAGTACTTTTGGCGTGAACAATAGTAAAGTCGGTATTGGCTCTGATGTAATGGTTCCATGGCTTGGAAAAATAGGCTTAAACCTTTACGGATACTATAACAATAATGCAAAAGATTGGAATGGCTTCCAGATTTCTACTAACTGGTTTAAACCGTTCCACTTCTTTGAAAATGGTTCATTTATTTCATACCAAGGTTATATTGATTATCAATTTGCTATGGATGATGCTGATGGCAATAAATTTGGCTCAACGGCAAGCAATGGTGGAGCAATGTTCAATGGTATCTATTGGCATTCTGACCGTTATGCAATCGGCTACGGACTAAAACTATACAAAGATATTTATGGCATTAAAGACACCAGTTCTTTTAAATCAACTGGTGCAGGTCATTACATTTCGGCTACATACAAGTTCTGATGTCATCAGTTTAACTTCCAAAAGGCGCTTTTGCGCCTTTTTTATTTGGAATCATTACCGACTATCGCTATTCTTAGCCAAACTTTCATTTTAGTGTGGCTGCTTTGAATATTACGATACTAGGTGCGGGAGCTATTGGCTCATTATGGGCTCATCATTTAGCTAATGCAGGGCATAATGTTTCACTGTGGCTACGCCATTCAAACACATCATCATTAACGCTCACTTTGTCTGAAGACAATGAAATAGCCAGTACCAGTAAATACCTCGAAAAGAACAAGCAGGCATGTAATGAGTTTTTTACCAACAACCTTGCTCAGCTAAAAGCGTCTGACTTAATTTTGATCACCGTTAAAGCATGGCAGGTAGAACAAGCTTTATCGCCTATAATTGACCATTTAATACCAGAAACCATTTTAGTATTTATGCATAATGGCATGGGAGCAATTGATGAACTCCCTGAACAAGTCGGTAGACACCCTATTGTTGTCGCAACCACCACTCACGGGGCTTATAAGCCTTCAAACGATCGAGTACTCCATACAGGGTTCGGTATGACGATGTTGGGAGGAAACAACTTATTAGGTAAGCAATGTCATTTTTTAGCCGATGTATTTGATCACGCTTTAGCGTCTGCGTCATGGACAGACTCTATTCAAACTGCGTTATGGCATAAACTCGCTATAAATTGCGTTATTAATCCACTAACCGCATTACATCAGTGCCTAAATGGTGCTTTACTTAACTATCAGTATACGGCACAAATCCAAACCATCGTGGCGGAACTATGTGCAGTGATGCAAGCAGAAAAAATCGTTATAACAGAACAAAATTTATTTGATAGCGTAATAAACGTTGTCAAAGCAACCGCTAATAATCATTCTTCCATGCAGCAGGATATTGTTCACCAACGTAGAACAGAAATCGACTATATTAACGGGTATCTGTGCCGAATTGCTCGGCAACACCTGATCAACGTACCAGCAAACCAAGATCTATACAGTAGAATCAAAACCATCGAACAATCGTGGAGTTAACTATGCCGTCGAATACTTTAGACACAAATGCTTTGCAACAGACAGATTTGCAAAAAAAAACCTTAAAACATAAAGTGTTAGTCCCTATTGCTCCAGGAACCGAAGAGATGGAGGCCGTGACTATCATTGATATGATGGTTAGAGCGGGCTACCAAGTAACCGTTGCTAGCGCTGATTTTGCAGGTAATTTAACAATGCAAGCTTCTAGAGGCGTAAGCTTGACCGCGGATTGTAGATTAGTTGATATTGCAGATGAAGAGTTTGATGTAATAGCAGTGCCAGGTGGCGTTGAAGGGAGTGAAGTATTTAAGCAGAGCACCGTGTTAATAGAAATGATTAAACAACAAAAATATGACGGCAGATGGATGGCGGCTATTTGTGCGGCTCCGGCACTGGTCTTACAAACACATCAGATTTATCCAGAAGCGATAATGACCGGTCACCCTGCATTTAAAGATCAGATACCAGCCAAAAATTGGCGCGAAAAAAGAGTCACCATAGACATAAATAATAAACTCATTACCAGCCAAGGTCCCGGCTCTGCACTTGAATTTGCCATGGAAATCATTATTCAAATATCCGGTAAAGCTCATGCATGGACCGTCGCCGAACCAATGGTAACATTACCCACCCTTCACTATTCGATATTGGGTAAAAACGATGTTTAATGCACAACAAGTAAAACAGCAATTTCCCGCTCTTAATACAGATAGTTCACTGGTGTATTTAGATAGTGCTGCGACCACACAAAAACCCCAAGCGGTTATCGACTGCATTCAACATTATTATCAAAAACAAAATGCCAACGTGCATAGAGGCAGCCATAGCCTTACTGCTAACGCCACTAGTGAATTTGAAACCGCACGAGAAACGGTCAAGCACTTTATCAATGCATCTTGTCAAAAAGAAATCATATGGACACGCGGTGCAACCGAAGCCATTAATCTTATTGCACAAACTTACGCAAGATCCGTTCTACAAGCCGGAGATCAAATACTGGTCAGTGAAATGGAGCATCATGCCAATATTGTTCCATGGCAAATCGTCGCTGAACAAACCGGTGCAGAAGTCATTAAAATTCCGATGAAAAAGGACTGCACTCTCGATATGCAGGCGTTTCATCAATTACTGAATAACAGAGTAAAAATTGTCGCCGTCGCACATATTAGTAACGTCACTGGTACACGCAATCCTATTGAACATATTATCTCATCAGCACATAAATTTGGCTCAGTAGTCGTCATCGACGGCGCACAAGGCATTGTTCATGAACCAGTTGATATGAAGCAGTTAGATGCCGATTTTTACTTATTTTCCGGACACAAGCTTTATGCTCCAACTGGAATTGGTGTGCTGTACGGAAAATTAGATCTACTCAACATGATGCCGCCTTGGCACGGTGGTGGAAAAATGGTTAATAAAGTCTCTTTTTCAGGTACCAGTTATGCAGAATTACCGGGGAAATTTGAAGCTGGGACCCCCAACATCTCTGGCGCAATTGCACTGGCCTGCGCAATCAAGTGGCTAACTCAATTTTGTAACGAAGAAGTAGAGCAACATTTACATTTACTGCAACAAACCGCTTATAACGCACTAATTAAAATAGATGATATTCAAATAGTTGGTTTTCAACAAAACAGTAACTTAATCAGCTTTGTCATGCCCGGTGTGCATCATCAAGATATCGCGACCTTACTTGACCAACAAGGTATAGCCGTTCGAGCAGGACATCACTGTGCTCACCCATTCATGGATGCGTTGAAAGTGAAGGGAACAATAAGAGTCTCTTTCGCGATTTACAATACATTAGACGATGTAAAAAGACTGGTCGATGCAGTCAATAAAGCAGTGAGTATCTTGTAAGCGATAAGTAAGTTGAAGCTATCCGTCATTCAGATTAAAAACGATAAATTAGGCTAAAGCAGCCTAATTTAATTACTTAATACTCGCTGCTTAATCGTATCAATAATCGCTTTTAAGCCATTTCCTCGTGAAGGGCTTAAGTGCTGAACTAAACCGAGTTGCTCAAAATAAGTATCGACATCAAAATCGGTAATCTCTTCGCTAGAACAACCATCAAACGCAGCCATGACTAACGCAATAAGTCCTCGAACAATACGCGCATCAGAATCGGCACAAAAAAACCATTTACCGTCTATTTTCTCACCAAGCAGCCATACTTCACTCTCACAGCCGGTCACTAACACTTGAGTACTTTTTAGGTCATCTGGCATTTTAGGTAATGCTTTACCCCATTGAATAACCTGACGATATTTATCTTCCCAGCCTTTACAATCTTGCATGGTTGCAATGATATCAACGGTTGTTATTTCATTGGTAAATGGCGAACTGGGGAAATTCATATGCTTCCTTTTTTATGCTACGTAGCTTTATATTGTTATAAATAAGCCGCTTTATATTGTTATAAATCAACAGATTTTTATCACTAAAAACAAATAGGCTTGTATTGCGATAACTAGCAGACTATTAACTTGAGTATGGTTAGCTGTGCTTAGCAAGCAATTTTTCAATAATTCTAGACACAGCAACAAAACCAAAAGTAGCAGTCACGACCGTTGCAGCGCCAAATCCTGTCGCACAATCCATGCGTTTAGGGCCTTCTGCTGTTGCTTTAGTTGTACAAACACTGCCATCTACTTGAGGATATTTTAGTTGTTCGGTCGAAAATACACAGTCTATTCCAAATTTTCGTTGTGGGTTCTTACTGTAATTATAAAAGCGACGCAAATTATCTTTGATCTTCTTGGCAAGAGGATCTTGAATTGTCCGAGCTAAATCTGCCACCTGAATTTGAGTAGGGTCAGTTTGCCCACCAGCACCACCAGTAGTAATTACTTTTATTTTATTACTTTTACAATACGCTAAAAGTGCAGTTTTTGGTTTAACGCTATCGATAGCATCCAAGACATAATCGTATTGTTTTGTGATGTGTTCTGCCACATTATCAACCGTAATAAAGTCGTCGATAATATTCACTTTGCACTCTGGGTTAATTAATTTAACCCGTTGCTGCATAACCTCTACTTTACTTTGCCCAACCGTACCAGAAATCGCATGAATTTGACGGTTGATATTGGTGACACACACATCATCCATATCAATTAATGTCAGCTCACCTACTCCAGTACGAGCTAATGCTTCCACCGCCCACGAACCAACGCCGCCAATGCCTACTACACATACATGCGCTGCCCTTAAAATCTCCACTTGTTGATGGCCATACAATCGACGAGTCCCACCAAAACGTTGCTCATAATTTTCTGAAGTTGGAGAATTTAGGTCATTCATAATGTCGATTCCGAAACTGTATTGAAAATGAAAGAGTGCGTTTTATACGCACTCTTGTAGTAAAAGTCTAGGTTGATTTAGCGTTAAATAAATTCGCTTGATAGCTATTAATTGTCATTAACTATAAATTGCTATGAATTAGAAACGACCATCAATTCGAGGTTGCTTGATAGTCGCTAGAAGTTAGCCAAGGTGACGCGGTAGGCTCTCCGGTTAAGCCAAGTTTCCACACTCGGCCAAAATGTTTGTAATGTCCGGCTTCTGTGCCCGCTCTAGGGCCCATTCCATGGTATAAATCTAAATGATTCTGTTTCACTGCTCCGCCCGTATCGAGCACAATTAACAGGCGTAAAGCATGTGCTCCACTCCAGGTTCCATCAGCATTAAGTAATGGAACCTCAGCTAAAATAGGTGTTCCCATGGGAAATAAATTTTTATCTCCTGCAACTGAAGCCATTGGCAATAAAGGAATACCAGCTGCCCCGGTCACCGCTAAATCTTGTTTCGGCGCGAAGAACACAAAAGAAGGATTTTGCTGTAATAAATGCTGTACTTTGTCCGCATCATTTTGCCCAACCCAATTTTTTATTGCCTTCAGCGACATGTCTTCTCGTTTGACTTGTCCCGATTCAATAAGCAAGCGTCCTATGCTGACATATTCTTTGTTGTTCTTTCCTGCATAGCCAAAATATTGCAAAGTATTATCGTCTGCAAAATGAACAAAACCACTGCCTTGTACTTCCATAATAAAAGGGTCGATCATATTTTCAGCAAAACCTAGTTCTAAACCTAAACCATCTAAAGCACCGTCATAAATTTGGCTTCTCGTCGGGCAGTCATCGCTACATTCAGGTAAACCGTATAACGGGTACTTAAATCTGTTATCTGCTTGATGACGTAACTCTATCACTGGAGAAAAATAACCAGTAAACAGAACGTTGCCTTTTTTGTCTCCTCCACCAAGTTGTGCGATTTCAATACCGTAATTAGCGAGTTCGGCCGGCTCTCCGCTTTGTATAACCCAATGGTTCAACTGCTCATATAACCCTTGATAGCGTGTCGCCATTGAAGGGGAATGAGAAATAACCTGCTCAGCTTGCTTAGAAAAATTAGAAAAGTCGCGCGGCTTGTTAGAATAAATACTATCTACTTGATTTAAGTTAGACGAGAAAGTATCTCCGTTATACTGTTGAGCCAGACTAGTTGATTGGCTACACCCTACTAAAATAGAAAAACAAAGAATTAATAGTGATACTTGAATATTATTGATGAGCTTATGGCTTAAAGGCACTGAAAACATTCCATTAGTTGAGAAAAGACACTAGCTGATTAAACAACTTATTGCCTAATATTAAAGTCGCTTGGAAATAACTTATTTCTATTGTTCGATAGAATCATTAACCCCTTGTTGTGGGTAGATCTTACCACGAATATGAAAAACACTGTCATAATATGACGGACTGACTCTCTTCATTTCAGTCACATTTTTATCTAATACTTTATATTCATACGTTTGGCCTTTAAAACTATATTTTAATGTTCTGCCATCGAAAATGTAATTGGTATCAACAATTCTCTGTTCAACGTATATCGCTTCTTTACGGACTTCAAAGCTCTCTTGTGCATAGGAAGGTACATTCTGTTCTTCCCATATTCCATATATTTTGCTTCTTAATTGTTTGTCTTCAAAAGAGCGTGCTACTAATACGCTAGCTATTGCTGTGATAAATAACAGCAAAAGCACCACAACCACAATTACAGTTCGTTTCACTCTAAGCTGTTTTTTTGTCAGTGACTTATTTCTTAGATCAGACATACTTCCTACAAATTTTAGGTTCTGATAATAAATATTAAACCATATACACACGCTAAGGGCGATAACAACACCTAAAATTTGAAATGAACAGAAAAAACATTTGCTCAGATTTGAATTTTAATTCATTATATCCATATAATAATTCAACCAAATATTTTTACTATGAAGATGCGTAATACCGCTTTAGTTAAAGGCTTCCGACAGTCCACTCCTTATGTTAACGCTCATCGCGGCAAAACGATGGTGATAATGCTCGGTGGAGAAGCCGTAGACGCTGCAAATTTCACTAATATAATCAATGACATTGCATTACTTCATAGCCTCGGCGCAAAAATAGTTCTTGTTCATGGTGCCAGACCTCAGATCAATCGAATTCTCGACGCAAATAATCTTACCACCCCTTATCACAAAGGGATTAGAATCACTGAGACATCAACGCTTGGCTTAGTAATGCAAGCCGCAGGGCAACTGCAATTGGCAATTACCGCTCGTTTATCGATGAGCTTAAACAATACTCCTATGGCTGGTACTCAACTGAATGTGGTTAGCGGTAACTTCGTTATTGCTCAACCTCTGGGCATAGATGATGGTATTGATTACTGCCATAGCGGTAAAGTAAGAAGAATTGATACTGAGGCCATTAATCAGGTGCTCGATCAAGGTTCCATTGTATTGATGGGGCCGGTTGCCAGTTCTGTTACTGGCGAGTGTTTTAACCTATTATCCGAAGAAGTTGCTACCCAAGTAGCGATTCGCCTCAAAGCAGATAAGCTAATCGGTTTTTGCTCAGAACAAGGTATTAAGGATCAAGATGACAATGTTATCGCGGAATTATTTCCAAACAGTGCTGAAAATATTTTACAGCAATTGGAATCCAATAATGATCTGGCGCTCGATAACAGCTCGGGTACTTTACGTTTTCTGAGAGGATCAATTTCAGCATGTCGAGCTGGTGTTAATCGAAGTCATTTAATAAGTTACAACATTGACGGCGCATTAATACAGGAACTGTTCTCTTTAGACGGTATCGGAACACAGGTGGTAATGGCGAGTGCCGAACAAATTAGAAGAGCAGAAATAGATGACATTGGCGGAATTTTAGAATTAATTAGGCCATTGGAAGAGCAAGGAATCCTTGTTCGCCGTTCACGTGAACAACTCGAACAAGAAGTTCATCAATTTACCTTAATCGAAAAAGATGGCTTGGTGATAGGTTGCGCAGCGCTTTACCCTTATTTTGAAGAAAAAATGGCGGAAATGGCGTGTGTTGCGATACATCCAGATTATCGCGATGGTAATAGAGGGTTAGATTTACTTAATCAAATGAAGCAATACTCTCGCCGTGTTGGAATAGAAAAAATATTTGTCCTAACCACTCATAGTTTACATTGGTTTAGAGAACAAGGTTTTCAAGAAGTTGGAGTGTCTCAATTACCAATGGGCAAACAAGATCTGTATAATTTCCAAAGACGCTCAAAAATACTGTTATTAGACATATAAAATATATTTAGATAAACAATAACTTATAATAAAAGGCGAATATTCTGTTTGTTTTTTAAGCGTGAATAGTTTTCATTTTCTTATAACGCTGGTAGTATGCGCCGGTCAGATGGCTCAAGAATTGAAAGATTCCCTAACTTGAGTATTTTTATGAAAACTATCATATGTAATTCGGCCCAAAGCTTTATTGATATGGCCGAGAATAATTTTCTTAATGGATTAAATGTACATTGTGTGTTTCCCGTAAACGACAATGTCAAGAAAATGATTTTGCACTGTCAGAGAAGACACGGCATTAGAGACGTTTCTTTTTCAGAAACCGTTTTGTAAAATAAAGTAATAAAAGACCACCTAATAATATTAGGTGGCTTTAACTAACCTACTCTTCAAACCGCTTAATCTTTGCGTTTTGGTTTTCGCCCCTTTTATCATTACTTGATTATCTGCAAAAACGATAAGTTTATTTTTTGCCCTAGTTACCCCTGTGTAAATGAGTTCCTTGCTTAAAATTTTAGAGTATTGATTAGGTAAAACCATCACCGTTGTGGGAAATTCACTGCCTTGAGACTTATGGATAGTCATTGCATAGGCAGTATCATGTTCTGGGATCCTACTTGGTAATACAGCTTTAACGCTGCCATCAGGGAGTTCAAAAAATACTTTTAAATAGCGACGTTGTTCGCCCATTTTATCGATTTCTGTGACCAACATGGTAATACCTATATCACCATTAAATAAACCTAAAGCATGATCGTTGCGAGTAATCATAATAGGCCGACCTAAATACCATAACTCGTCCGTAGTATTAATCAGTCTAGCTTGCTTCAAACCAGCTTCTATCTGTTGGTTAAGCCCAGATAAACCAAACTTACCTTCTCGCACTGCGCACAATAATCGACACTGAGCAAATAAAAATAACGCCTTTCTAGCATGTTGAGTAATTCGTTCAGAGTTATCTTCTATCGCCTTGTTAACGCAAGTGAGATAGTTGCTATACTCTGCGACAAGAAAATCAATCATCTCTCGATAGCTGTCGGTGGTTAACGAATGATGAATCACATCTTGATAATCAGAGTCCAATACTGATATTAGCGCGGGAATATCAGATTGATTGATCGCTTTAGCAAGCACGCCTATTCCTGAATTTTCGTTGAAACGATAGCTTTTTCTCAACAGACATAAACACTCTGACAAACGATTGCTTGTAGCGCTGTCTTGTATAGAAGATGAGGCCTTTGCGGACAACCAAGCAGGATCAAATCCGGTAAGTTCAGCTAATAAAGAAGCTTGTTTTGCACTATATCCACCATCAATAAAAGCACATATATCCCCTAAGACTGCCCCAGCTTCAACAGAGGCTAACTGATCTTTGTCACCTAAAAGAATCAACCGAGCTTGTTTTGGCAACGCATCGAGTAATTTTGCCATTAGAGGTAAATCAACCATCGAAGCCTCATCTACCACCAGTAAATCAAGATGCAATGGATTAGTTTGATTATGACGAAATTCAGCGTGATCTGGCATCGCACCTAATAACCGATGGATGGTACTCGCACTAGTGGGCATTAATAATTTGGTTTGCTCATTGTTGACTAAACTATCCACTGCGCCACCAATAGACTCGGTTAATCTTGCCGCTGCTTTCCCTGTAGGAGCAACCAGCTTAATTTTAGGTATTTGTCCTTTTTGCAAACCTTGTTCAATCAAGGCAGAAAGCAATTTTACTACTGTGGTCGTTTTGCCTGTACCGGGTCCACCAGAGATAACCGAAAGTTTACGCGATAATGCCACCCCAACCGCAACCTTTTGCCAATTGACTTCCTTTACTTGATCTGCCTCTGTTGGAAAAAGACGATCTAACGTTTCGGCGAGCGTTTGTTTCTCTTCAACTGAAAACGGCATTGGTTCTGCTAGGTTATTGAGTTTGTCTGCCAAAAAGCATTCATAGTACCAATACCTTTGCAGGTACAATCTTTCTCCATCAAAAATCAATGGCTGTTGGCTATCTATTTCATCGCCAATAGAAGAGGCACCAGTCAAAATTTGATGCCAGTTAACCTTGGCACATTCAGCCAACAAAATGTCTGCGGTTTGCCCGTAAAGGCCAAGAATGTGAGCCGGATTAAAATCACTGAGTTTGATACAGATGTGCCCTTTAGACAGCTCATAACTTAATAAACCGGCAATGAAACCAACGTCGTTAGGTGAATTAGCTTCAATAGAAGCAATAAAACGAGCAAATTGTACATCAAGCAATCGGATGCCACTTGTTTCTTGTAACCACTCTACTTTATTCAGCATTGCTAACCTCGACTGACTCGCCATCTATTAATTGATCAAACTTATTTAAGAACGCTTTATCTGGTCGGTTAAAAAAGATGCCATTAGCGGATTTATTTTGATTTTGAGTACCATCTATACCACGAAGAAATAAGTAATATACGCCACCAAAATGAGTCTCATATTGGTAATTAACCACTCGATTACGTAAGAACCGATGTAAGGCTAAAGCATATATTTGATACTGGAAGTCGTAGCGATGTTCTATCATTGCCTGTTCTAATGCATCAGCAGTGTACTGTTGTGGGTCATCCCCTAAATGGTTTGATTTCCAATCCAGTACATAGTATTTACCTTGATGTTCAAACACTAAATCAATGAAACCTTTAAGCATTCCATTGACGTCACCAAAACCAAGTGAGGCTGCTTGTTTCGACAGTGGATCATAGTGACTATTTAAACGATTAAACAAAAACGAAGAGAGATGCTCAATAGGCAATAAAAACTCCATTTCTACCAACTTAGATGAATTATCTTTATTGTTAAGTAGCAAGTTCTGTCCGTCTAATGGTGTAGACAGTACATTATCAACTAAACGTTGCAGTATCGGTAACCACTTATCCTCATATTGATGAGACTGCAATAAATCAGCAATGATTTGGGTGGTTTGAGGACTCCCTGCCGACAACGTAAAATCAATCTGTTCAAAAATAGTATGTAAAAACGTACCAGGCCTCGCTCCACGAGGAAATGTGAATATACTCGGCTCTGGCTCTTCAACCACAACTTGATCTGCATCTTGAGCCGAATCGATATCAAGTCCCATCGATTGAATTTCAATATCCAGTGCAGTGTGAGCACTTGTAGCAGCATGCCCCTGCTTCGCGAGGCTTGAATAGCTGGTTATCCACCAGTTTTTATCTATCTCAATGGTCATTTCACGCGCATTTAGATCATCATGTTCTTTTGGCTCACTATGATCTAAATACCCTGCTGTTGGCATATTATTATCACTACTATTCGAAAACTCCCCCTCTGACATACTCTCGCCACAAATACGCTCGTCACTAATACTTTCGTCACTAATACTTTCGTCACTATAACTCAGGTCATTAGTACTCTCTTCACTAATATAACTAACGGTTACTGCTTGAGAACATTGTGATTCTTGCCTAATTATTTCACTCTCTAATTGCGTACAAGTTAGTGGCTGCCCGTCTTTCAACAAGTATCCTACTGAATTCAGATGAGCGCTGGTCGGCTCTTTTTTAGCTTGACCTCTTCGCAAAGGCGCTACGCCAATAAAGCAACCATAAACCGCACGAGTCACGGCGACATACAGTAAACGTAAGTCTTCGGCTAAACGTTCTTCATCCGATAACCTGATAGATTCCGCCTCTAATTTCAGGTCTAGAACGGTTTTCTGTTGAGAATCATCGTAGAACTGACCACTTTTAGATTCCCGATAGGTTGAGATAAAAGGCAGGAAAACTAAATCATATTCAAGCCCTTTGGATTTATGAATAGTTACTATCTGTACTAAATTTCTTTCTGATTCTAATCTTTGAATTTCATCATCAGCCGCCCCAATACCACTTTTTCCTTGTTGAATGGCTTCGGCAAACCAACGAATCAAGGCATGATCGCTATCGAGAGTAAGACTGGCTTGTTGTAACAATTCGCCGAGATGTAAAAAGTCGGTAATAAGACGCTCGCCAAACTGTTGAGTTAATAAGTTCTCAGCAATGCTCTCAGCTGTCATTATGGCTCTCAACATTGGCATGACACCGCGTTGCTGCCAAATTTTTCGAAAGCCTCGAAACTGATTTATCTTATTTTCTAGTTCGATTTCATCATCATTAAGGTTATCTAACTCACGACTGGTTTTAAGTAAGATATCAGATGCAAGTGCCGCTCTTAGTAACCGTTCATCTTCTGGATAAAGTACCGCTTGTAACAAACGTAATGTTGCCGTAGCCATGCTACTTTGAAAAACACTGTCTCGGTTGGATAAATACACACTCGCGACACCATTTTTAGCCAACTCTCGTCGAATAAGTTGCCCTTCCGAACCAGTCCTCACCAGTACGGCGATATTACCGGCTTCTATTGGTTGATGTTGTTGTTTGGCATCGACAAAATAGGTTTTCTGCTGATTACTACTCAATATTTGGCTGATTTTTTGTGCTGTTTGAGCCGCCATAGTATTTAAATAAGCGTTTTTTGGTATCGGTTGCTCGGCATTGTCGAACCAATAAGTCAGGGCTTTTTGTTGTTCACCCGCTAACCACCAACGACGATATTCAGCATTTGGGCTCGGATTAACTGGATAAAATGGAATATCTTTATCGTACATGAAAGGCGAACTGGCTTGAGAAAACAGTCCGTTTACCGCTTCAATCATATCGGCACTTGACCGCCAATTAGTATCGAGAGTGTAATGATTTTTCACTTCATTTCGAGCACGGATATAAGTAAAAATATCCGCACCACGAAAAGCATAAATCGCCTGTTTCGGGTCGCCAATCATAAATAATCCAGTCTCTGGATTATCCAAATAAATTCGACTGAAAATACTGTATTGCAGCGGATCGGTATCTTGAAATTCATCAATCATGGCGACAGGGTAAAGTTGGCGGATTCGACTAGTCAGAATACCAAGTTCATCGCTATCAATTGCAGCCGAAAGATTGGTCAATAAATCGTCAAATGACAACCAATGTTTTTGTTGCTTGACCTGCTTCAACTGCTCTCGGCACATATGTATCGCGTGGGCAAGTAAAGGCTCTTTTAAACTTGGTTTGTTCGCTATAAATTCACTGGTTGCGGAAAATAATGGGTGTTGAGGCACCACTTGATCTTGCGCTGTTTTATCTTGTACAAATTCGTCAGTGAATTTTTCCAGTTTATCGGGATAGCGATAATCCGTGGTAGGTGAATTAGCCCATCTCAATACTTCATTAAACCACGCGGGGAGATTTTTTTTACTAAATGAGCGCTTACTTACGTTAGACTCATTAATAACTTGAGGTATATCAGCTGAATTTTTTATCCAATTGGCTTTGAATTGTTCAATAGACTCAATATTTTTTTGATGTAAATGATTTAATGAATTTTCCATTGGTGCGACGGTAAGCGCTATTGGCGCACCGGTTAGTAACGATGAGATGTCACCGAGCAAGTTATCTGGTGATTTCCATATCGTTCTTACTTCATTAGCCAAAGAGACTGACAGCGAATAGAAATTTCGACGCCAATAATCGGTCACCACTTGCGCTTTAAGCTTACTTTCATCGGTAACAAATTCGTTACTGAAACGACTGCCCGATTCAAAAGCATTTTGGGTAAGCATTCTTTGGCAAAAGCCATGAATGGTAAAAATAGCCGCTTCATCCATTTGACGCTCGGCATTTAGCAAAATATCTATCGCCCAATCGGTATCTTTTACTTCAATTAATAACGACTTAATAACTGGATCGCTACTCTCTTGGCGCAAAAATGCAATTCGCGCGTCATGGATTTTGCTCCGAATGCGTTCTCTTAATTCTGCCGTAGCAGCTTCGGTAAAAGTAACCACTAATATTTGATCAACGGTGAGAGGCATTCCATGAGTGGTCTCTTTATCACCGTGACCAAGCAACAAACGTAAGTACAAACCAGAAATTGTGAACGTTTTTCCTGTTCCTGCAGAAGCTTCTATTAGCCTTGCGCCGTGAAGAGGAAAAGTCATTGTGTTTAGGGTTTGTGGCATAATTTCAGTTCTCGATTATCCATTGTAAAAATGATGTGTGAGCTATAACAAATATTTAAAATATCTTTGTCTTTATACAAAACTGCTGTCTGATAGCGAGACGATCGTCACTGTTAACCAATTAGTTTGCCTTTAGTATCCTAGCCAATCAATTTGCGGAGCATATATTTAATCAAAAGCTCGCATCAACAGAAAAATTCTTGGTCCCTCTGACCTTTGGCCGTACTGTAAACACCCTACAAATAATAATGATTTACAGGCGGCCCGCTTTGCGTTAACTCTTTGTCAGTCATCGCGGTAAACATACGCTAAGATTCCATCTCATCTCGGTCTTTGAGCTGCTTAAATACATTTGATAATACTTCTACAGCGATATTAGTCGTTTGCTGGCATAAATGGTCATTCCATTCCGGCCAGACTCGATTGATATATTGATTACTGCCTTCGCCAGGAAATTGATAACCATCATTAAAGGTGGTGGCCATCTGCTTTTGCGCATCATCTTTGCTTGCCATGATCCTCTGCACTCCGACCAGAGCGGTTTTTGGGAAATAAGCTAACGGTTGATTCAATCCCTGAAAATAATATTCAACTAATTCGGCCAAATATTTACTCGCTTGAGCCTTATCGACGGGCAAGATAACTTTATGCTCCAGTCCCGATTTATTATTGAAGCCAATAAGGTGGGTCATTTTATTTTGCCCATTCAAAGCCAGGCACAAGTGTTCTATCCAAGCATTAAGATAATCTTGACTACGAATAGTACCGCTGCGATGACGGATAAGACCCGATTGATAGTGTCCACCTAACCAGCCAGTTAAATTAATCGATTCGTTCAATTGATCAGATTCGATTTGCAAATCAACTTCAATATCGTCTAACGGGTTTTGACAAAGAAAATAAAGAACCTCAACCATTTGCTCGGTTTTATCTAAATTAGCAGTCATTTCTAGTTCACCAAAAGAACCAATGGGCAAACTGCCTTTAGCTCTTTGCTCTTGAACAAAATTTTGATAAACCAATGACTCATCTTGTTGATTAAGCCGGGCATCCAATAACGTTTGTAATAGTTCATGCCTTACCTGATAATTTTGCAAATTATCTAATAAAAACGGTTCGTCATCTTCCATCGTTGGAGCAAAATCTTCAAAAAACACTTTTAGTCGTCGATTAAAGAAATATTGCACCGGTAAACGCCAAAAGCGTTGTAACTCAATCAGAGGTAGCGAATCTTTTTGCTCAGAGACTATTTGATAATCGGGCAGCTCTTGTATGAATTTATCCGCTTGTCGTCCTTGTCTTTTTGCTGCTGGTAACCATTCTTTAGCATAACTTCGATAATCGCCACTAAATGCACTTGGACTAAACGGAACTAAAGGGTAATGGCAAGTTAAATGCTCAACCAACGCGAGATAAGATTCATCACTCGTTAAATCTTGATGTCCCAACAAACAGAAATTTTGCCCACAGTAATCAAGTAACTCAGATACCAATGTAGAAGGTGAGCGCTCACTATTATCCTGAATAGAACGAGCCACGTAACTAATATACAAACGGGTTTGGGCGGAAAGTATTGCTTCTAAAAACAGATATCGATCATCATCTCGTCGTGAGCGATCACCCGGCCTGGCTTGTTGGTTCATTAAATCTAAACCTTCTTTCGGCATCACTCGAGGATACTCACCATCGTTCATTCCTAACAGACAAACTACAGAAAAAGGAATAGATCGCATCGGCATCAAAGTACAGAAGTTAACTTGTCCGGCGAGAAAACGCTGACTAACACGTGAGCTGGATAACTTACTTTGTAAATAATCAACCATAATACTCGCTGACATTGGTTCACTATAAGCGGCGTCTTTTAACTGAGAAGATAATTGTTGCAACACATCACGGATGGATTTCATCGCCACTTCGCCTTCAATGCCAACTAGGAAAAAATCATCCATTAGGCGATAAAGCAGATCCAACCAATCTTCAAGCGATTGTGTCTTGGAAAGCATGCCGCGATAGAAAGAAATCTTATCAATGTAGCTGGCCAATTTACCGGCTATTTCAGCATCCATTCCCTGAACTTCATTGTAAGGCGCGATCAAGCCATTGGAAGTATGATAAACATCCGTACTGCTATGCATCGCGTAACCCAGTAACATTCTTTGAATACCAAATAACCAAGTATTCTGTTCTGTGTCGGGTAAATCAAATTCACTTCCTGTCGATTTATCTAACCCCCAGCGAATGCCACACTCTTCAACCCAGCGTCGAGCTCGTTCAAATTCATTATCATTCAAGCTGAATCGATTCAATATTTCTGGTGTTTCTAACAGTTCTAATATCTCAGGAGCACCACAACGACTTTGTGGTAAAGCAATCAGCCGGAGAAAAGCATTTAAAATAGGACTCTCTTGAGTCGCACTTCTATCTGAAATAGAAAAAGGAATACTTCGCTTGCCTGGTGCGTTACCAAATACCGCCTGAATCGCTGCACTGTAATTATTGATATCTGCCACCATAACAATAATATCTCGTGGTTTAAGATTCGGATCTTGTTCAAACATTTCCAATAAACGGTCGTGCAGCACTTCCACTTCGCGCATTGGGCTATGGCAGGCGTGTAAACTAAGCGAGGTATCATTTACATCTATTGGATTTTTATGTTGGCTCGACAATAGGTTTTGATCATCTTGTCGTTCTTCAAGATTTAAAATATCCGCCTGAATTTGATGCAAGACACTGTCTCTGTTCACCTCAACAAAGGCTTCAATTTCATTCGAAGCCAGTTGAGATAATAACAACATATTATCTCGACCTAATTTTCCCATAGAAGCAAGTAAACTATTGCCAATAACATCAGTATGAAGAGGTTGCTGCTCTGGCGATTCACCTGAATCCCTCTCGACACGGTCAACCAATTCATCTGGCTTTTTATTTTTCGCCGCTAGTTTGGCAACATATTTTCTATCTCTAACATCACCCCAGTAAAAACGACATGGATTGGTAAACATTAAATGCACATCAATATGGCGTCCTAGAGCAGCTAACGCGTCCATGTAACGTGGCGGAATAGACGATATACCAAATACAAACAACCGATTAGGTAATGATTCGAGGGTGCCGGTGTAATGCTCTAACGTGTCAATAAAGTCATCATAAAGGTTGGCCCGGTGATAGGGAGACTGGCCTAGATTAACCGTGTGATCATAAATGGCTTGCCACAATGTTTTTTGCCATGCTTCTTGTTTACCAAGATCAATGCCTGGTTTGCCAGAGTCGATAATCGATTGACCAAGATCGGCCACCAATTGGTCTTTCTCCCACTGAGTAATCCATTCTGGACGATAAACTAAATAACCATCCAAGATATCGGCTATTTTCTCTGCTAATTGATACAGTTTAGACTGGTCATCGTCATCAACTAAATAGCTTTGTAATGGGACAAAATCTGGATTATTTAGTTGCTGAGGAAGCACATGCATTAACTTCCAAATCATTGATTCTTTGGTGAATGCGCTTTTAGTGGGAACATCATCGAGCACTTTTACAAACATTGACCAGATAAACGTAGCGGGCAAGGGAAATTCAATATTCGCCGCAATCCCCAGTTCTTTGGCTAACTCAATTTTTAGCCATTGAGACATACCTGGACTCTGCACCAAGATTTGCTCTTTATCAAATGGGTTATCTAAAGGGTTAGCTCGAATAAGTTCAGCAAGAAGAGACTTAAGAACATCAATTTGGTTGGAGTGATAAACAGTAAACAAGGCAAATCCTCTGCCCATTAAAGCGAAGATCAATGAACCGATCGCTCAATGGCTACGACATAACGAAGTTGGCATCATAATATACAAGAAGATTAGCATAATGCTTTAAGCAAGTAACCTTAGGGTTAGAAATAACCTAACCTATCGATAAATAAAAAAATCCCCTCAATTCAAATTAAGGGGATTGATGTTTTTATCAAATTGATAAGACTAATTTACAAAAAACTACAGGCTTTTTAGACCCCACTTTGCAGCTGTTTCTTCAAAGTAACCTTGTGTTTTTTTCAATTCAATCCAATGATTAATATAGTTAATCCATACCTGATCATTTTGTGGAAGAAGCATTGAAATTGGTGTTGGCTTACGAGCTTGTTCTACTGGAACAATCGCAAGCTGTTTGAAACGTTCAACCAATGTCGCCGCTTCAACATTTGAGGTAACGGAGACATCCGCTCTTCTGGCAAGCAATTCCTGAAAATCACGAGCAGGCGCTTCAATTACGATATGTTCAGCGTTAGGGAAAAAGTCTTTTACCATTTTTTCTTGTACCGTACCAAGTGTTGCTGCAACCTTAACGTCCGGTTTATCAATATCTTGCCAATCGGTGAATTTATCTAATGATTTTTTTTGCACGACAGGAACGAAAGCCAAATAAAAATAAGGTTGGCTATAACCCGCGACTTTAGCACGAGACATGTTTAATGACGCACTGCCTGTCATATCATATTTATCCGCCGTTATGCCGTTAACCAATGTTTTCCAATCGGCGGCAACATATTCGACTTCAACACCTAAATCTTTGGCTAGCTCAGTCGTCACATCAATATCAAAACCCTTGTAACTATTGGTTGTTGGGTCTTTTACCGTCATAGGGTTCCAATCCCCTGTCGTCCCAACTCTGAGTACGCCTGAGCTTAATATGCTTTGTAAGCGGCTCGTTTCTGCCATCGCATTACTTATGCTTAACGTGGCGGTCAAAAAAAGTAGCATCCATTTCTTCATGTTTATTCCTATATGATTTAGGTTATTCCCGTATGATTTATGCTTTTTTTCTATAAGTTGTTAACATAACACTTACACTTTAAATATCTAGACTCTATTCATGCTGTTTTTTCATAAGAAATACCTAATTCTTACTTTGTCTTTGCTCGCATTAACAGGATGCAGTGATTATCAATGGGGTTGGTATGTACTCGATCCAAATACAAAGCAAGGCTCAGCAAACCTTAATTTTTTAGTGTCTGGGTTCTACGACACTATTACTATTTCATTAATAAGTATGCTATTTGCCATGATCATTGGCTTAGTTATCGCTCTGTTCGCTTTATCTAAGTGGCGAATTTTACGAATGATCAACCGAGCTTATGTTGAAGTAATACGAGCGATTCCAGTGTTGGTCCTACTATTGTGGGTTTATTATGGCTTACCGACATTATTAGAGATTAGTCTTAACCATTTTTGGGCAGGTGTTATTGCACTATCGATTGCTGAAAGTGCCTTTCTGGCAGAAGTGTTTCGAGGTGGAATTCAATCTATTTCACAAGGCCAACATGAGGCAGCCAAGTCACTTGGTCTCTCTTATTGGCAAAAAATGCGTTTGATTATTTTACCGCTGGCGTTAAGGCAAATGCTGCCTCCTCTAGGTAATCAATTTGTCTATATTCTCAAAATGTCGTCTCTTGTCAGTGTTATCGGTTTAAATGATCTCACCAGAAAAGCGAATGAATTGGTCGTCAATGAGTATTTGCCATTAGAGATTTATAGCTTCCTTGTTTTAGAATACTTAATTCTTATATTAATTGTGTCTCAAGGCGTCAGGATGTTAGAGAAACGGCTTGAAATTCCGAGTTATTAATAATTGGTAAATAAGTCAGTCGTAGACTTGTTGCTTACTCTAAAAACCACAGATGATTGTGGACTTAATCAGTAATAAGCTGTATAAAAGCACAGTAACAAATAGGACAATATTTAAGGAATAACCATGGCTGTAATCGTCAAGTACGTGGTCGAGCGCAACGGAGAAGAAAAGATGACTTTTACCTCTAAAGCTGAAGCTGACGCTTATGACAAAATGTTAGATATGGCAGATGAGCTTTTTGAGCTGATTGGTAAAAGTGATCTTGTTGAAGATGAAGCAAAACAAGAAGAACTTTCACTATTTTTGGCTCAGAACAAAGATGAAGTACTTTATGCTCTAGGCGCAAAACGCAAACCAGCGCCTAAAAAACCGAAAAAAGTCGCTGCGGTCGAAGATACACAACAAGACTCACAAGAAAACGCCGCTTAACCTAAGCTTAGCAACGGCAAGTATGACCTGACAAAAAACGCAGCAATCGCTGCGTTTTTTAATGCGACTAACCAATTTATTACTGAAAATAGCTTTCTTTTTAAAGAAATATATCGCCAAAAAGACAAGCCATATCAATTTACAGACTTTATACTGTTTAGCTCTTTAATCTCAGGTTCGCTATCTTTATGATGACAAACAGAGCAAAACCTAACTCAAATTGCGTTGGATAACGCCGTAGCGCAAAGACCCTTAAATTGGATGCTTTCTTCTGTGGCAATCGAACCATCACACTTATATTTGGAGATACAACAAATGGCTTATTTTTCTCTCGCATTCGGCACGGCAACCAAAAACCGTGAAGGCAAAATTATTGAAGCGTTTTTTCCAAACCCGGTTTTAAACCCTAGCGAGTCACTTGTTGCTGCACTAAGCAAATTAACAGGTTATGAGTCTGGTAACCAAGCAATTGAAGTTTCTAATGCACTCAGCGCTGAACTTGCTACCGCATTTGCAGCAAATGCAGATGTTGAAAATGCCGCGTTTGCAGAGAAAGCAGCAGCGTCTGAGCAAGCATTAGTTTTGGTTATCTTAGAATCCGATGAAAAACCACTATCTGTCGCGGAAGGATATTTGAAATTACAATTAATTTCACATCGCTTGGTTCAACCTCACGGTACCGTTCTGGATGGCATTTTTGGTCTAATGCACAATATTGCATGGACGAATAAAGGCCCAATCGACCTACCTGAGTTAGCAGAACGTCAAATAGAAGCTCGTCTAGCGGGTGAAGTGATTGTCGTTGATTGTGTAGACAAGTTCCCTAAAATGGTTGATTACGTTGTTCCTACTGGTATTCGTATTGCAGATACTTCTCGTGTTCGTCTAGGTGCTCATGTTGGGGAAGGAACAACCGTTATGCACGAAGGTTTTATCAACTTCAACGCAGGAACCAGTGGAGTAAGCATGGTAGAAGGTCGCATTTCAGCTGGTGTTGTGGTCGGTAACGGTTCTGATATTGGTGGTGGTGCTTCTATTATGGGGACGCTTTCTGGTGGGGGTACGGTTGTTGTTTCTATCGGCGAAAATAGCTTATTAGGTGCCAACTCGGGTCTTGGCTTCCCACTAGGTGATCGCTGTACTGTTGAATCCGGATTATACGTTACCGCAGGTTCTAAAGTACGCATGCTAGATGCTAAAGGACAAGAAGTTGAAGTAGTTAAAGCAAGAGATCTTGCCGGTAAATCCGACCTTCTTTTCCGTCGTAACTCTGTAACAGGTCAAATCGAGTGTCTAACCAACAAATCAGCGATTGAACTTAACAGCGAATTACACAACAACTAATTCACAGCCTTAAATGCTGCAAGCATTATTTTATAACAATAACTCGCTTGCACAATTAGCCAAATTAAGTTGATTAACTTAAAGGACTGGATTACCAGTCCTTTTTGTTTTCAAGGTTACGCGCTACTATCAACAAGAATGACTATTTAAACGTTAAAATCACAACTCATTGCTCTATAAAAATGGTACCGAACCATGCTTCTTGATCATCAGTTAGCCCAACAAATTGTTGACCGTACTATGCTTATCATTGGCAACAATATCAATGTAATGAACCACGCTGGTACCATTATCGCCAGTGGTGATAATGACCGAATAGGAAAAATACATGACGGTGCTTTACTGGCACTTAAACATGGCGATACCCTTGAAGTTAATCACGGTGATACCCCTACCCTAAAAGGCGTTAAACCCGGTATAAATTTACTGCTTAAAGTTTCAGAGCAAGTCATTGGAGTGGTTGGAATTACCGGCGATCCCAACTCTATTCGTAGCTATGCGGAATTAGTTAAAATGACCGCAGAAATGATAGTGGAGCAAGCCAAACTCATCGAACAACTTCAATGGGACAGACGCCACAAAGAAGAATTTATAACCGCGTGGGTACAGAACAAATTATCCAAGACAGAACTAGAGGATTGGTCATCTCGACTCGAAATTGATCTATCTGTACCTAGGGTAGCCGCCGTTATTCGCTTTGAACGGTCAGTCGTTCCAGTAAGCCAAGAAACTATTCGTCAAGTAGTTGAATTACTTGAGCATTATCAAGAAGACGATCTTGTGGCGGTGTTGTCGTTTAATGAGATGGTGATTTTAAAGCCGTATCAGGTTGACAATACTCGTGACGTCAACGAACAAGATCAGCAAATTCTTGAGAAACTTTTTCAACGTTTACAACACCTTTTTCAACATTTAAAACATAAGGGCATTGGTGATGTGAATATCGCTCTAGGCAAGTATTTCAAAGGAGCTGAAAATATAGTTATTTCATTCAAAAGTGCTCAGCAAGTGATGGCATTTGGCCAACTGCACCAACCAGACAAAAACCTGTTTTTATTCGATGACGTCAGATTACCAGTCCTGCTTTCGCCATTAACCGATACATGGCAAGGAAGACAACTGTCCGCTCCCTACTCTCAGTTACTAGCCGCGGACAAATCCGGACAGTTAGTCAAAACGTTACAGGCCCTTTTTACTCACCAAGGTAACCTAAAAGCTTGTGCTGAATCATTGTTCATTCATAGAAACACTTTACGCTATCGTCTAAATAAAATAGAAAGAATAACGAACACTTCACCACATGAATTTTCTGGATTAGTTGAACTTTACTTAGCGCATATGCTTTCTAGTTAATCGGTTTATTTTAGTAATAACGCAAAATTGCCATTAAAATTATTCATAAGCTCAATAATTGGATAAATAAATCCAAAATAATTAGTCACTTGCACAAAGATATTTGACCGATACTTCTGCATAATAAGTGAGACTAATTACCTTAACCAATGCTCCATTATGAATGAGGATATATTGTGAAAATAGTTATTGCGCCAGATTCATTCAAAGAAAGTCTCACTGCCAAGCAAGTCTGTCAGTCTATAGAAAATGGTTTACGCCGAGTCTGGAAAGACGCAGAAATATTGCATGTCCCGGTTGCCGACGGTGGAGAAGGCACGGTGCAATCTCTGGTCGATTCAACTAATGGAAAAATTGTTCACCTAAGTGTGACTGGGCCATTGAAAAAAAGCGTTAACGCATTCTATGGCATGCTAGGTGACGGAGAAACTGCCGTCATAGAAATGGCGGCCGCCAGTGGTTTACATCATGTAGAAAATTCATTACGAGATCCAAAATTAACCTCAAGTTATGGCACGGGCGAATTGATTGTGCATGCTTTAAATGCTGGTGCGAAAAAATTAATCATCGGCTTAGGTGGTAGTGCAACCAATGATGGTGGTATTGGCATGCTGGACGCACTCGGAGTTAAATTTTTTAATGCTCATAACCAACCAGTAGAAACCAATGGTGCCGGACTTGCCGATATAAATACCATTGACTGCTCTTCTATAGACTCTCGCTTTGCAAATTGTGACATTCTCGTTGCTTGCGACGTCGATAATCCATTATGCGGGGAGCACGGCGCCACTGCCACATTTGGCCGACAAAAAGGCGCAACCGATAGCGATATTAGTTTACTTGATGCAGGTATGCTCAACTTTGGTAATAAAGTACAGCAGCAGCTGGGTAAGTCGATTATTTCCGCAGCAGGTGCAGGAGCAGCAGGCGGTATGGGCGGCGCTTTGATCGGTTTTTCTAATGCCGAACTCAAACCAGGCATTGAGATTGTTATCGATACCGTTAAGTTAGATAAGCAACTCGTGGGAGCCGATCTTGTTATTACAGGTGAAGGCCGTATTGATTGGCAAACTGCGCATGGAAAAACGCCAATGGGTGTCGCTCAGGCTGCTAAAAAGACAGATATACCGGTCATTGCAATGGTCGGGTGTGTAGGTAACGATTATCAAGCTGTCTATAACTGCGGTATAGACGCGGTATTCGTTGCGATTCCACGAGCGTTTGATCTCAGTACTGCGTTCGCTGAAGCTGATATTAATCTTGCAGATCTTGCAGAAAACGTGGCTAGACTCTGGCAACTACCTGAATGCTAAACGTTTATAAAAAAATGCTATACGTTTACAAAGTAATACTATTCAATAAAACAGTGAGTTAGATACTACTTATTGATTATGCGACACGCCGCATTGCGTTATTTCCACTTACATTGTTAAATAAAAGACACTGAGAGTAGAGGTAACTTATGGCAACGATCAAAGATGTAGCAAAGGAAGCCGGTGTATCCGTTGCTACCGTTTCACGGGTGATAAACAAATCACCTAAAGCAAGTGTCACCTCTGTAGAGGCAGTAAAGCTCGCAATGCGTAAGCTGGGCTATAGGCCTAATGCCAACGCCAGAGCGTTGGTTAACCAAACCACTAATACCGTTGGTGTACTGGTCTCTGATGTTTCTGACCCATTTTTCGGTACCGCAGTAAAAGCGATTGATAATATTGCGCAGCAGCACGGTAAACATATTCTTATTTGTAATGGTTACCATGATCTAAAACGTGAAAGAGAATCGATAGAACTGCTTATTAACAGTCGTTGTGAATCGTTGATTATTCATTCTAAAAGCTTAACAGACAAAGAATTAATTGGGTTTGCTAATGAAGTACCCGGCATGGTCATTATTAATCGACACATTCCTGAATTAGGCCACCGGTGTATTTCACTCGATAATCGAAAAGGCTCGTATTTAGCTACTGAGTTTTTGATCCGTCACGGACATACTCAAATTGCCTGTATTGCTTCTTCCCATGCGATTGAAGATGTAGAAGAGCGTATCGAGGGTTACTTAACCGCAATGATGGATAACGGATTAAATCCGTCGCAAAGCTATATCGAATATGGAGAACCTAACAGTGAAGGGGGTGAATACGCTGCAACGAACCTATTAGCCAAATCAGTCCCTTTTTCCGCTGTAGTGGCATATAACGATTATATGGCAGCAGGGGCGATTTCTATTTTTGAAGAAAATGGCTTACAAGTCCCCGAGCAAATGTCCATAGTTGGCTTCGATGATGGGTTAATTGCACGTTACGTTCATCCAACTCTCACCACTATCCGCTATCCAATCCAGTTAATGGCCGAAAAAGCGGCTCGACTTTCTCTTTCTCTGGCCAAAAAAGAGCAAATAGAAACAGAAGAAAATCGATTCTCTCCAACCATCGTTCGTCGAGAATCTGTCGCAAAACGACAAGCTAACGAAACTCTATCAGTATAGATCGACTATGTGATTGGACAACGTAAGCACAGTCAACAAAACAGTACCTTGAAGGATAACCAATATAATAAGGAAATAGACCAATGAAAGACAGCCACTCAAAAAAACAATTAGCAGCGGATTTTTTTCATGGTGAACAAGGATATAACTGTGCTCAGGCAGTATTAAAGGCCTATCAACATGAGTCAGGCATGTCTGAGTTAACCATTCGTTCAGCCAAAGCAATTGGCGGTGGACGAGCTGAAGGAGGAATTTGTGGTACGCTTTACGCTGCTTATATATTACTAGGAGAAAATGAGCTAAGTAAGCAGATCAGCCAACAGTTCTTGCAAACGACTGGGTCGACGCTATGCAGTGACATTAAACAGTCTGAATGTGGTTGCCGTGGTTATGTTGCCAAAGTGGCGGAACTCACCACTGAACATATACAACACATAAATGGCAATAATGCAGAATATGCCAGTAGCAGAGAAATAAGAGAGCGAAGAATGATCCCTTGTCACTCATATCTCTAAAAAACGTTTTCTTGAACCGTTATTTCAAAAACCATAGTCATTTCAAAAGACGTAAGTTATTTCAACACTACATAGCAAAGACAACCGTTGTGATTAAAACTCAAAGGCATACTTAGTTTGATAGCAATACTGCCCACCTGGACGAAGAATTGAGCTTTCTTGCTCCCATTCTGGATGATTTGGTGAATCAGGTAAAAATTGCGTTTCTAAAGCCACCCCTGCGTAATCTTCATATTGACCAGCATTTCTATCGTTTTCACCGCCAAGCCAGTTACCGGTATAAAGCTGAATAGCTGGTTTGTTAGTGTACACTTTCATTGAAACACTTCTATCTTCTGTGCTAACAATAGCAGCACATGCACCGTTGCGACATTCCGCATTTAAATAGAAGGAGTGATCGTACCCTTTAGGGGACTGTTGTTGTTCATCAAGCAAAAAGTCTTTAGCTATTTTTTTCGCCACTCTAAAGTCAAAACCAGTATCAATTACTGGCGCTAATTCTCCTAAAGGAACCCCTATATTATTGGTGGGTAAGTAATGGTCTGCATTAATATAAAGTGAGTAAGATTTACAATCGGTACCTGATGATTCACCTTGTAAATTAAAATAGGCATGATTGGTTAAATTGATTGGCGTAGCTTTGTCTGTTGATGCTTTGTAGCTAATGATAACTTGGTTATCTTCTGTCAACTGGTAGGTAACAAATACATCTAGGTTTCCAGGGAAGCCTTGGTCTCCATCAGGTGACGTTAGGTTGAACTGGACATAGTTTATTCCCTGAGACGCGATTTTCCAGCGTCTGTGACTAAACCCATCAGGACCACCATGTAGGGTATTTCCTGATTGATTGATTAAGACTTGATACTTCTTGCCATCGATCTGGAACTGTCCTGCTGCAATACGATTAGCAAACCGCCCTGCGGTTACTCCCATATATGACGACATTTTTTTATAATTAGCCATTGTTGACGTGCCTAGTAGCACTTCACGGCCTTTATTATCAATCGGTAACACACAACTAAGCCAAGTGGCACCAATATCCATTAGGGTAATCGACATTCCACAAGTATTGCGAAGCTCAATTAACAATGCAGGCTGCCCATCAAAGGCAGCCTCACTTGTCATCGTTTGTTTTAACGTTTCGACCATGACGGTTTTATTCTCTCATTTTAATAATCTAACTTTATTGATGACGCGGCTTAACAAGCAATAATATCTATCAACTGAGCCTAATATCACTGAAAAACTAAGCTTATTATCATTTAACCAATGAATGGCATCATTAAAGCAATCCTGCGCCATCTGTTGCTTGGCACACATAAATCGATTCTTTAAGACCGGTTGCTGCCTGATATTTTTCTTCTATCACTGCGCGTACGTTTTCAACCAACGCCGGCGGCACTAAAGCAACGATACACCCACCAAACCCACCACCAGTCATTCGCACGCCACCAGCGTCGCCAATCACTTCTTTAACCAAATCCACCAAAACATCGACTTCTTTAACGGTAATTTCAAAGTCATCGCGCATAGAAGCATGTGATTGAGCCATTAACTCTCCCATTCGCTTCATATTGCCAGATTTAAGTACTTCAGCTGCTTCTTCGGTACGATCATTTTCTGTAATAATATGCCTGGCTCGATTAGCAACAACAGGATCGAGTTCCGCTTTACGCGCCTCGAATTGTTCAATAGTGACATCACGTAATGCTTTTACACCAAAGAAACGAGCCGCTTGTTCGCACTGTTCACGACGAGCGTTATATTCACTATCAACCAATCCACGTTTTTTATTCGAATTGATAATAACAACTGACATGTCTTTTGGCATTGACACAGGTTCTGTTTCTAGTGAACGGCAATCAATCAGTAAAGCATGATTTTTTTTGCCTTTAGCAGAAATCAGTTGATCCATGATGCCACAATTACAACCAACAAATTCATTTTCGGCTTGTTGGCCATTGAGGGCGATGTCGGCTTGACTAATTTGCAGTGAATACAACTCTTTAAACGTCTGACCAATAACAACTTCGAGCGCAGCAGAAGAACTTAAACCTGCTCCCTGTGGTACGTTACCACTTACCGCAATGTCGACGCCTTTGAATTGATAGCCGCGTTGAATTAAGCAATGAACAACACCACGAATGTAATTGGCCCACATTCGCTTGTCATGAAAATTAATTTCCTGAGTCAAATCAAACTCGTCAACTTGATTATCATAATCAACCGCAACGACACGAACAATATTGTCGTCCCGTTTTGCTGCTGCAACTAACGTTTGGTAGTTAATTGCGCAAGGCAACACAAAGCCATCATTATAATCGGTATGTTCACCAATTAAATTAACACGTCCCGGCGCTTGAATAAGATGCGTCGGTTCATATCCTAGCTCTTGGCTAAAAGACGCTTTCACGCGGTTTGATAATGTAGTCATAGTCTCTTTCTCTTTTAATTTTCAATTCATCAGGATCAGATTTAAGCGCAATTTATTTGTTGTTTAGGTTTAACTATTTCTATTTACCTGTAACCAAAGCAAATAAAACTTGAGCGCTTGTCCACAAACACTCAACGACTCGCTATCGATACCTACGATTAGTCTTGCTGCTTAAAGTGAATATCACTCACTTGGCGTAATTTTTCTGCCGCTTGTTCGGCAGTTAAATCTCGTTGAGATTCGGCCAACATTTCATACCCCACCATAAACTTACGAACGGAAGCGCTACGTAATAACGGTGGATAAAACAAACAGTGCAACTGCCAATGATCTATATCCGTGCCTTGCTCAAAGAAAGGCGCATAATGCCAGCCCATGGAATAAGGGAAAGAACATTGGAATAAATTGTCATAACGACTGGTTAGTTTCTTAATGGCAAGCGCAAGATCATCACGTTGTTGGTCGGTTAATTCACTCATACGGCGAATATGTTCTTTGGGTAACAACATAGTTTCAAATGGCCATGCCGCCCAATAAGGGACAACCGCTACCCAATACTCGGTTTCAACCACAATGCGTTCGCCATCTTTTAATTCGGCTTTAACGTAATCACAAAGTAGATTTGAGCCTTGAGTTTGATAATATTCTTTTAAATGCTTTTCTTTGCGTTCAATTTCATTAGGTAAGAAGCTATTTGCCCACACTTGTCCATGTGGATGAGGTTGAGAACACCCCATAGTTTCACCCTTATTTTCAAACGCTTGAACCCAAACGTAATCTTTACCTAGCTCTTCTATTTGCTCATTCCATGTATCAATCACACCACGAATTTTATTCAACGGCAGTTCGGGCAAGGTTTTACTGTGATCGGGAGAAAAACAAATCACTCGGCTCAACCCACGTGCGCTTTGCGTTTTAAATAATGGGTTATCAGATGCAGGGGCATCAGGAGAATCTGGCATTAACGCAGCAAAATCATTACTAAATACATAAGTTCCCTCATAATCTGGGTTTTTATCACCAGAGATACGAGTATTGCCTGCACACAAAAAACAGTTCTTATCATAGTGAGGGAGTTCTGCCGTATTAGGGACTTCATCCTGACCGCTCCAAGGACGTTTAGCTCGATGTGGAGAGACTAATATCCACTGACCTGTCAAAGGATTAAAACGACGATGAGGATGATCTACAGGGTTAAATTTAATTTCAGACATACAAATTCTCACTGCAATTGAGTTGAATGGCTAAATACCTAATTATTAGTATTAGGGAGTAATGTCAGATATCTAGCCTTAGATTTTATTTATAACCTTGTGGGTTTTTAGATTGCCAATTCCATGTATCTGTTGTCATTTCGACAACCGTGCGGGTCGCTTTCCAACCAAGGTCTTTTTCTGCTTTAGCAGTACTTGCCCAACACTCAGCAATATCACCAGGACGGCGAGGGCATATTTCATAAGGAACAGGCTGTTTGCTTGCTTTTGCAAATGCATCCACCATTTCTAAGACACTAGAGCCTTTACCTGTGCCTAAGTTATAAATATGCAAGCCTGCTTTTTTACCAACAGAATTTAGCGCGGCAATATGGCCGTCGGCCAAATCCATCACATGAATATAGTCACGTACACCTGTACCATCAGGTGTAGAATAATCATCACCGAACACCGACAGTTTTTCACGTCGACCGACCGCAACTTGTGCAATGAATGGCATTAAATTATTAGGAATACCCTGTGGGTCTTCTCCCATGGTACCTGAAGGGTGAGCTCCCACTGGGTTAAAATATCGAAGTAATGTGATACTCCAATCGGGTTGAGCTTTAAAAAAATCGGTTAATACCCCTTCAACCATATACTTGCTGCTGCCATATGGATTGGTTGTTGCGCCTACTGGAGAGTCTTCAGTAATTGGCACAACATCGGGGTCACCATAAACGGTCGCAGAAGAGCTAAATACAATACTTTTGACTCCAGCTTTATGCATAGATCGTACAAGCACAAGAGAGCCATTTACATTGTTATCATAGTATTCGAGAGGTTTGGCAACAGATTCACCGACCGATTTTAAACCTGCAAAATGAATAACGGAGTTAATATCATGCTCCGAAAAAACGCTATCCAAAAATGCCTCGTCACGAATATCACCTATATAAAAAGCTGGGCGAGCGCCAGTTAGCGCCTCTATTCTATCTAGTACAGCGGTTTTGCTATTGCAAAGGTTATCGACAATGATTGGTTCAATACCTGCTTGCAACATTTGGACACAAGTATGACTGCCGATGTACCCCATCCCACCCGTAACTAAAACTTTCACATTAGCCTCTCTTTTACGCAACTACGCGCTAAAAATTAGAATCTATTGGCGTTGTAATTCAAATCAGTACACTCAATAGACGATGAATGAAGTGTAGAGGCTATCAACCTTAATTGCTGTGATCAAACTCAAATAGTGTAAACGTTTCCACAAATAAATCTTAGTAGCCAATTAAAGGCAAAAAAAAAACCTTAAGAAAGTCTTGGTTACTTAACTACTTCTTTATGTAAACGTAAATCATTATTAATAGCGCCTCAAAATAATATGCAATGCGATTAGCTAAAATGGATAATCCTAAGATTATTTAGCCGCTCTAACCGCTTTGGCTAATCGAGCGGGCGCTTTTTTAGGGTCGGCAGATGGATCACTAAAAAACTCGCTAATCACGTCTATCATCGCGTCACGAATAAAGCTGGTTGTTGACATGTCCGCGGAAAGACTAGGTACTAATGTGTGATTGTTTTCCGCTTGGGTAAATGCATTCCTAGACTTAAAGGTACATTCATCAAACCCTTGCATAGACACATCATTGCGAGCAGGAAGTGAGCCTTTACTATAATTAAATTGCTGTTGAAATGTTTTAGACATGATTGTTTTAGCTAACTCTTTTTGCCCTAAACCTCTTGATGGGTCATGAGATTTAAAGAACACAAAACTGTCAATATTGTAGCTGAATATATCTTCTGTTCCCGGAGCGGCAACACACAAATAATCTTCTCCGGGTACTTTACCAGCAAATGTCATTTCACCTTTTACCCAATCGCCCATTAACTGCATTGCGGCTTCACCATTCATGACCATTTGAGTCGCCACATTCCAGTCTCTACCGAGTGCATTTTCATCAATGTAGCTCGCGACTTTCTTGAAGGCGCTAAACACCTGCTGCATCTTTTTACCGGATAACACATCGAAATCAAGTTCAACAAAAGCGTTGTAATAATCTTCTGGCCCAAGTATGGCAATGGCTAACGATTCGAAAACAGTCGCATCTTGCCAAGGCTGTCTCCCGTGAGCTAAAGGGATATAACCAGCCGCCTTAACTGCATCTGCAACAGTAAAAAATTCATCTAGCGTTGTCGGGACAGGCACCCCAACTTGTTGTAAAACTTTTGGGTTAACCCAAAGCCAATTAACTCGGTGAATATTCACTGGAGCCGCAACGTAACGACCTTTATATTTCATTATTTCGGATATTGTTGATGGTAAAAGTGAATCCCAATCGTCTTCTTTTGCTACATCATCCAAACTGGTCAGAAAACCTAATTTTGTCCATTCTTGGATATCATAACCTTTGATTTGAGCCGAAGTTGGGGGATTACCAGACACGGCTCGAGCTTTGAGTACCATCATGGCACTTTGTCCACCACCGCCAGCAACCGAAAAATCTTTCCAAATATGTCCCCTACTTTCGATGCCTTGTTCTAATAGTTTCGCGGAACGAGCCTCTCCACCAGAAGTCCACCAGTGCAGTACTTCCACTTCGGCTGTGTTGGCAGTAGGGCTAATTAACAAGCTGAACCACGCAGAGCACAACAGTAACCTTGCAATATTTTTCAGGGTTGCCAACGCTTTAATTTCAGGAATAATGTTAAGTTTAGGACCAGATTTAACGATTATTTTTGGTGGTAATATTCTCATCTTAACGCCACTCTTGGTAAATTTACTTGCACTTGTAATCCACCTTCATCTAAATTGCACATAACCAGTTGCCCACCTAATGAGTGAACAATACTTCTCGAAATTCCTAGCCCTAGCCCGTGTCCATCACTGTCGTTAGCTAATCGCACATAAGGCTTAAATACTTGTTCCATTTTGGTTTCGGGGATACCAGGGCCTTGATCAATGATATTGATTTCCAGTTCTTTGGCACTATCACGTATAGTAATAGTGACTTTACTACCGTACTTGACGCCATTACCAACTAAATTAGATAAACATCGTTTTAACGCTAACGGCTTACAAACCAAAGGAATACTTTTAGACGTTTGTAACAGCACGTGCTCTGTTTTTGTGTTGTATTGCTCAGCAATAGTCTTGAGCAACTCTACTACATCAACTTGGACTAAGTTCTCATGGATATCGGTGTCTTTTACCGTTTGTAAGGCACCTTTTACCATCAACTCTAACTCATCCAAATCGCGGTTAAATTTAAGTTCTCTCTGCTCATCTTCTATTAATTCAGAGCGGATCCGTAAACGAGTAATGGGTGTTTTTAAGTCATGGGAAATCGCACTAAATAACCGCTCTCTATCATCGATATATTTTTTCAAGCTTTCTTGCATACGATTAAATGCGCGGGTTGCGGTGACCAATTCACTTGCACCTTCTTCAACTAATGGCGGTTGATTGATATCAGTACTCAATGCATTTGCTGCTTTGGCTAAGTTTTTTAAAGGCTTAACTTGCCGCCTTACCATAATGTAGGTAAAACTCATTAATAGTGCGGTGATAAAAAAGATAAAAAACAGTTGTTGATTAGTAATCACTTCATCTTCTAGCATAACGTAAGGCGACGGCAGTAACGCGGCAATATACAGCCATTCATTAGCGGCTAACTTAATTTGTACCACTAAAATGGGCGGATTTAGCGGTTCTAAACGCAGAGTATAATGTGCCCAAGATTTAGGAAGATCACTTAACAAAGTATCGTTGGTTAGCACATGAAGATTTTCTGGCCGAGAGAATTCAACTTTAATATTTTCTATATCATTAATCTTTTCTAATTTCTGTGCCAAAACCGACTCAAATACCTCAACGGTCGCGGTTTTCATTTCACTACTACCGGCTGGATCAATCGTTATTTGCTCTTCATTAAATGAAACAAAAAAACGTGTTCCTCCGATATTTCTTAATTGGTTCAATACCATATGGCGATATTGCAAAGGTAAAGATTGGAAAAAATTGGCGGTTGAAGCAAAGTTATTTGCCATACTAGTGGCAGTAGATTTGAGCCCTTCTAACTCTCTATCTTTTGATTGGGCATACCAGATCGTGGTAGCAATAAGTTGAGCAAAAATAACCGAAAGTAATGTAAGCCATAACGTACGAGAGACGAGAGATCGAGGAATGATGGAGACACATTTTTCCTTCACTTTACAGCCTAAACGGGTAAACTTAGTGCAAAATACATAGCCCATATTTTTGTTAGTTTCCATCGATGGTACTCGTTTTCATAATGAGCGTTATTTATACATTTGTATATCGTAATCAACATTTAGTATGCGGTATTAGCACTGGCAAATAGCATCAATCTTCATAAGTAACATCTGCAGAAAGTATGTAACCGTCTCCACGCATAGTCTTAATCAGTTTGGGTTTTTTACCACTGTCGCCGAGTTGATGACGCAATCGTGATAACTGTACATCAAGTCCTCGCTCTGTAGGCAGCGCATTTCTACCTTTGATTACTTGCGAAATACTGTCTCTATCAAGAATTTGATTCGGGTTTTGCAAAAATAGCATTAACAAAGTGAAATCTTTTCCCGATAATTCAAACTCATTGTTTGTTAACTGATTGGTTAACGTATGCGACTGAACATGTAATTTCCAATCAGCAAACTGAATATACTTCGGTTTTGGTTTTTCTGGTGCAGAATCGGTTACTTGTGTGCGCCGCAGCATGGCTTTAATCCTAGCTGTTAACTGCCTTGGACTAAATGGCTTAGCGACATAATCATCTGCGCCTATTTCTAATCCAACAATTTGATCGGTTTCGTCAGAAACTGCGGTCAGCATAATAATAGGTACATTGGAAGACTTTCTTACGTACTGACATAAAGTAAAACCATCATCTCCAGGCATCATCACGTCAAGTAATATTAAATCCGGTTCAGCTTCTAAAAGGCGACGTTTCATCTCTTCACCTTCAGACGCTAAAATAACGGTATAACCTGCTTTGGTTAAATATTCCTCAAGAAGATCGCGAATTTCTTCATCATCATCCACGACTAGTATTCGTTTATTTGCATACATAAGCTTACCTCTTCTCTTATTATTTTTTGCTATCAGGTAATCGTAAATTATCTGCTGTTATTAACATCATTTTCTGAAATTAAAATTCACATTATTCACTGAAATCGCCTTTGTAACGTAGATTCAACACATCTTACCAGACTCTTACTCGAGTATTGCATTATGTTACGTTTTGTTACGTTCAGCGTGACAGTTAACTCGTTCAGAGCATTATGCCTCAGGTAATATACTCGCCGTAAACGAGATATATATCTTCTATTTAAATGTATTAAAAATAAATTTTTAGCGCCTTAGTATCGCTTCCTTTTATTAATACTTTTAAATCAATATTTATTAACTTTAACAAATAAAACAAAAAATTTAATTTAATCATTCTATTAATTAATTGATTAACTATTATATTAATAAGGAGTTCTAATGAACTTATTTAGTACAATGCAAAAAATGGGTCGCAGTTTAATGCTACCTGTTGCCTGTATGCCAGCTGCTGGTATTTTACTTGGTATTGGTGGTAACTCAGAAGTTGCAAAATTCTTGCCTGACATCGTAGCGCAAATAATGACCGAAGCAGGGTTAGGTGTATTTGCTAACATGGCACTTTTATTCGCTATTGGTGTAGCACTTGGTTTTACTAAAAATGATGGTGTAGCGGCACTTGCTGCGACACTAGGTTACCTAACCATGACTCGTGTACTCGGTGTTGTTGCTGAAGGTACGGATACGGGGGTATTTGGCGGGGTTATCATGGGCTTGGTTGCAGCCGAGCTATTTAATCGCTACCACGCAATTAAACTCCCAACTTACTTAGGTTTCTTTGGTGGTAAACGATTTGTTCCAATCGTTACGTCACTTGCAGCTTGTGTGGTTGCGGCTATTCTTGCCATCGTGTGGCAGCCTATTGGTGCTGGTATCGCTATGTTTTCTGAGTGGGCGGCTTATCAGTCTCCAGAAGTGGCATTTGGCATATACGGTCTGGTTGAACGAGCACTAATACCTTTCGGTCTACACCACATTTGGAATGCGCCATTCTTCTATGAAGTAGGTGAATTTACAACAGCAGCTGGTGAAGTAGTTCGCGGTGAAATACCTCGTTATTTAGCAGGTGACCCTACAGCGGGTAACTTAGCGGGTGGTTATATGTTCAAGATGTTTGGTCTTCCGGCTGCATGTCTGGCTATGTATGTAACCGCAAAATCGGAAAACAAAATTAAAGTGGCTTCAATTTTAGGGTCTGCAGCGTTAACGTCATTCCTAACTGGTATTACTGAACCAATTGAATTTGCATTCCTATTTGTTGCGCCACTACTTTATGTTGCTCACGCATTACTTGCTGGCTCAGCCTTTGTTGTAATGATTCTGTTAGGAATTAAGCACGGTACAACATTCAGCCACGGATTGTTCGACTTTACATTGCTGTTTGGTAATTCAACGAATGGCTGGATGCTGCCGGTAATTGGTTTGGTTTATGCCGTAATTTACTTTGTAGTCTTTACTACTCTAATCAAAACGCTCAATCTAAAAACACTAGGTCGTGAAGATGAAAGTGAAGCAAAAACAAAAGCGAATACTAGTAACGATGAGTTGGCAATTGATATCATGGCTGCATTTGGTGGCAAAGCTAACATTAAAGAGTTAGAAGCTTGTATTACTCGCTTACGTATTACTGTACACAACGCTGAGCTTGTTGATACCGACAAACTAAAAGAACTAGGCGCCGCGGGTGTATTTGTTAAAGGTGATAATTTCCAAGCAGTATTTGGTACTCACTCTGAAATAATTAAAGGTCAAATAGAAGCTCTTTCTTAATATGACTCTTTAATTAAAAACCCCCGAACCTCTATTTTATGAAGTTCGGGGGTTTTATCTATCTAATAAGCTCTTTTTTTAAACAACGCTAAAAAATAAAGTTAGAACAATCAGATTCAACTAAGTTTAATTTGATATCGACATTGCTTCTCTTCAATTAAGTATTCTTTATGAACACTTGGACTCCATGAGTCATCACCGCCAACGCCCATATGTTTATGGTCTAAACGTAAATAGACAATATTCTGTTTCACTAATTCATTCGGATGTTTTGCTTGATTCAATTGCAATTGATCATATTGGTTTACGGTAAAATGAAATTGCCCGTTTGCTTTTATTCCATCTAAATCAATACAGCTAGTATCACATCTTAAGCCACTTTCCGCTGGGAAAATGTAAGGCGTAAACATGTCTTCCAGTGGAAGTTGGTAATGCCCTAGCCGTGCAGCAGATAAACGATCAGGATAATTTTCAAAAGGCCCTAAGCCATACCAAGAAACATTGTTACTGATTGAATCAGGACATAACGGTATTTCGAGCCCTATTCGTGGCAATGGTGGCAAGTGCTCGTTTATTTGCACTTCAATATCTAAGGTAACTTGACCATTTATCGCAACGTATTGTTTCCATTTCGTCAGCGCCATAAGTTGATTGTTATAACGATAAGCGAACTGACTAGTAATCAATACCTCATCACCAATCGTTGTGAGCTGAGTTGAAATACATTCTTTTTGCCATGCCCCTAATCCAGCGTCATTCCAACGTGCAATCGGTGCATTAGGATCGAGAAAATCAGCTTCACTGGTGCCAATATCATTATCTATCGGCGCTCGATAGAAGTTATCTTTTATCGATTCAGCTAACATCGCTTTTCCAGCTTTGCTCCAGCTAACAAGCTCCCCACTGTTTCTATCCCAGCTAAATTCGGTATTATTGACTGTAACAATCCAACTATCCGGTTGTTCTGTTATCTCAATACTTGAATGAGCGTTGGAACACACGTCACTCTCTAGTGATAAACGATTTTTATTGGTTACCTTAAATTGCTCTGTGGCTACAACATGACCCTGTTCTGCCCATTGCGTTTCCTCTTTGAGTTTAACATCAATATTAAGCCAATAATCACAACCAATCTTCAGTTGATAATCACACTCAATCTGCCATTGGTATTGGTCATCAGGCTGTATTGTTAACTCTGATTCGCCTAGTGACACTGGTTTACCATCTTCTAGTAACGTCCAAGTAAACCGATCATTGCTGGTTGTACGGAAAAGGTATTCGTTAGTTACTTGAACTGTCCAATGAACAGACTGTGCTATTTGTTGGCTATTAATCAGGGAAAATTGATAAGGTTGTTGACAATACTTGACCTCAAATAAAGTCGGATGAGGCGTTCTATCAGGAAAAATGAGGCCATTAATACAAAATTGTCGATCATTATTTACATCGCCAAAATCACCGCCATAACCCCAATATTTAATGCCGTTCTGATCAACTTTAGTTAAACCTTGATCAACCCAGTCCCAAATAAATCCACCTTGTAAACGAGGGTACTGCCTGAATGCTTGCCAATATTTATTAAAACTGCCAATACTATTCCCCATTGCATGAGCATATTCACACAATATTAACGGCCTATTTTCTCCCGGCAGACCAATCCATTTTTTTATCGCCCATTTAGGTACGGCAGGGAACAACTGATCCTGATCGACTCTAGAATACATAGGACAAATAATATCGGTCGCAGTACTATCCGCACCGCCGCCTTCATATTGCACAGGACGAGATGGGTCGCGCTCTTTTGCCCATGCATACATGGCATTATGAGTCGCACCTTGTCCTGATTCATTACCAAGCGACCATATAATTACACTAGGATGATTCTTATCTCTTTCGACTAACTGAGTAAAGCGCATCATGTAAGCCGCGCTCCATTGAGTATGAGCCGATAATCGTTCCATTGGAAACATACCGTGTGTTTCAATATTCGCTTCATCAACTAAATACAACCCGTATTCATCACATAATTCATACCAACGTGGATGATTCGGATAATGTGCGGTACGCACCGCATTAAAATTCGATTGCTTGAGTAATTTGATGTCGGCAATCATGCTCGCTTCGCTGATAGCATGGCCGTTATCTTGCTCATGTTCGTGTCGGTTAACTCCCTTTATCAATAAAGCTTTGCCATTCACGAGCAGTTGCCCATTTGTAATTTCAATATTTCTAAAACCAACATCGTAGCCTTCAACATCAACTACTTTGCCATTTTTATCAATGAGCGATACCACAAATCGGTATAAATTCGGCGTCTCCGCTGTCCAATGTTTAGGTTGTTCAATCTTTAAGCTGAGAAAAACTCGGTCGTCCCATCCACCTTTCTCATCAACAATCCTATTTTGCACTTGTCCTTCTACTGGCTCTGTTACTGCTGTCTGCCCATCAAACAATTGAATTTGTACTTTATGCTGCTTTGGATTGGCTAAAACAACTTCCGTGGCAATCGTGCCGTCACGAAAACAAGCATCGAGTGAAGGGGTGACAAATACATCGGCAATGTGCGTTTGAGGCTTGTACAACAAAGATACATCCCGAAAAATACCGCTTAACCACCACATGTCTTGATCTTCTAAATAACTACCATCACTCCAACGTAATACCATTACCGATAACGTATTAGTACCTGACACTAAGTGGTCAGACAGATCAAACTCAGCGGGTAACCGACTATCTTGTGAATACCCAACCCATACTCCGTTACACCACAAATGAAATGCAGAATTAACTCCATCAAATATAATGCGGGTTTGCGCTTCAAGATCCGCTGCGTTCATTTCAAAAGAGGTCCGATAACAGCCTGTTGGATTATCTTTGGGTACAAATGGTGGGTTAACATCGAATGGATACTTTATATTTAAGTAGATAGGATGATCTAACCTTTGTTGGTCGGCACCGTGCATTACCGTAATATCTTCACCTTGTAACTGCCAATTACTTGGCACCTTGATGCTATTCCAAGTGGAATCATCAAAATCGGCGACAGTAAATGCATCGGGTACTATTTCCGGCTGAGAAAATAGTTTAAATTTCCAATGGCCATTTAAACTCATCTTGGCGCTATTTTTCTTGATTAGTGCATCTTCCACGCAGATAAAATGGTTGAGTGGACTATGAGCCTCTATCTGATTAGTTTGAAAACATAGTGGATTCTCCCAATCTCGACGTGCGATCAAGGCTTCAAAAGTTATCATTGGTTATATCCTCTATACTGCTTGAATACTAATTAACATGGCGGTTTCAGGATCTTGAATAGGCATACTTAAACCAACTTTATTAAGTAATTCACCACTAAATATGCGGCTTTCATGCATCCAATGTGGCATCTGTTTCATTAACCCTTTGCTGGCTTGTGGAAAATCAATTACGTCTACTTTGTATTGCTTATTGGGCTGCAAGTAAGCCAAACGAATAGGTTCTGCATTGGCGTAGTCAGGCATAGCAAGTTGGCAGACAGTAAGGAGCATTTCATCGCTATTAGTGACTCCGTAAACGGTACGATTGACGTCATTGGAATCTAAATAGAACAGCTCACCAGAGTGCAATAATGTACGGAAACGCTTATGTAAGGCTATATAATGTGCAAAGCGTGATTTTTCTTGATCACTCTCTTTCACTGGATCCAACTCCACTCCCATGTGACCACCCAGTGCGGTAATTCCACGTAAATTAATATCGTGCCGACGACGAGTAGTGTGACTTTCAAATGGGCCAATATGAGCGCCCATTACTTCAGGTGGGAAAAAATAGCTCATCCCTTTCTGAATGGTTTGTCTTTCTAATGCATCATTACAATCTGAGGTCCAGAAACGGTGTGTGCGCTTGAGTACTTCAAAATCAATACGCCCACCTCCAGAAGAACATGATTCAATCTCAACGGTTGGATGCTTATTACTTAACTCATCCAAAAGTCGATAATATGCTTTAGTTTGCCCATTAACGGCCGGGCTGCCTTCGTGTGCCGGTTGGACTAATTCTCGATTCATATCCCACTTGAAGTAGCGAATATTATAATCGGTAAGTAATGCATCTAGGCAATTGAACAAATAATTAAAGCAGTGTGTATTTTGCAAATCCAACACATATTGGTATCGCCCACTTGGCTGCTCATAACCATCAAGGCCAAGTATCCAATCTGGGTGTTTACGGAATAAATTCGAATCAGGATTCACCATTTCTGGTTCCACCCATAAACCAAACTCCATACCCAATTGATTAACATGTTCGATCACCGGTTCGAGCCCATCTGGGTATTTATTTTTATCTAAGAACCAATCACCTAATGCAGATTTTTCTCCATGTCTGCCAATAAACCAACCATCATCAATAATGAAACGTTCAACACCGATGTTAGCCGCTTCAGTTGCCATGTTTTTAATATAATCTGGGTCATGGTCAAAATAGATCCCTTCCCAAGTATTAAGATGTACGGGTCTAACTGTATCGGTTGGAAATGCAAGGATATTTTGCCGAACAAATCGATGAAATTGTGCTCGAATACCGTTCAGTCCTATGTTGCTATAGCATGCATAGAGTTCTGGTGTCTTATAAGATTCACCTTGCGCAAGGGATATTTCCCCTGCCAAAAGTAACTCGCCCATTTGAGCAAAACGTCGACCATCACTTTTGCTTTCACAGCGAATATGATTATTGCCACTCCAAGCTAAATGCATTCCCCATACTTCACCGTTCTGCTCTGAAAAACCTTTATTACCCACCATCATAGCCGGAAAATATTCGTGAGATGTCCGCCCGCGTCGATTATCTTGACTAAAAGCGCCATGTTGCAAAGAGACTCGTTGAGTTTGAAATTCTCGGCTCCAACGGCCATGAAAGCTCATCACTTCATCCGCACGATGTGGTAACGGTAATGTATTAACTAAACGATTCAAGTGATAACACGTTTTACCACTATTCTTTATACACAGCGTTTTTCTCAACACCCCAGAACTGTCCAAATACAATTCGATCGTAAGTTGTAATTGCGCCACTTCATCCAAGCAGGTCAATGTTGCATACTGCTCATCAGCTTGAACTTGTATGGTTTGGAAAACAGGAGCCCAATCAACATTTCGCCCTTGTGAATCCGTTCGAAAACCTTCTAACCCCGCCGTACTAAATAAACCTCTGCCATTTTCAGGACACAGTGATAAAGGAATATCTATATCTAGACGTGCTTGTGAAACCGCTCGTTCTGTTAATAATGCAATCGAATCATCACATTGATCGAGTTTTTGCCCCCAATAGAGAATTTGTGGTGTGGGTTTTGTAAGAATAACAACGCTGGTATTGGCGCTAAATAAATGAATAGTGTTCATATTCTATAACCTGCAAGTGATATCAATTGGAGAAATTAATTTAGACTCAAGGGGATAAGTGACGTGCGCCTGAGAGATAATTAACCTCTCCAATAAATATAAAAAGAGGAAAAAACCGCAACCAAATTGGCTGCGGCTGTTTCATAGTCAGACTCAATTAAACAGAAGTTATTTGAACTCTCTCTGACGTACTTTTTCCAGACGTTTTAGAATGGCATCTAAACGTTCAGGTTTAACCATAAATTCTTGGAAACCTTTCATACCTTCTTTTGCCATCGCAGGGCTGGTATCACGGTCGTAGAACTGTGCAGTACCAGCCGATTCCGACAGCATTTTTACACCGATATTGAGGAATTCATTATCGACCGCTTTCGCTTTACTGTTGGTTGGGATCTGCAACATTTTACTGTTAATAAGCTGTTGTATGTCTGGCTGAGCAACAAATTTAAGGAACTTACGTGCGTCAGCTTTGTTTTCTGCTTTGGCAGGAATATGAATAGTATCCATTGGTGCATCTTCGGCCATTGGCACTGAAGGATCAATTACTGGGAACTGGAAGAAGCCCATTTTGTCTTTGATCTCTTCTGGAAAATTAGGCGCAATAAAGTTACCTATTAGATACATAGCTGCTTGACCATTATATAAGAACGGTTGGGCTTCTTGCCAAGAATAAGAGGCATGATTTTTCAAATAATAACCAGGCTCTACCAGTTCTTTCCAATTTTCAAAGGTCTTCTTAACTCGCTCATCAGTATAAGGTACTTTTCCATCCATTAATTGAATATGGAAATCTAAACCGTTTGTACGTAAGTTAAGATAATCAAACCAACCAGCTGCTGTCCAAAGATATTTAGTCCCAATAGCAAATGGTGCAACCTCATTTTTCTTCAGTGTTGCTGCAGCCGATTTTAGTTCTTCAAATGTTTTTGGTTCTGCAATACCAAATTTTTCAAACAGGTCTTTACGATAGTACACTCCCCATTGATAATAAGTATATGGAACACCGTATTGCTTTCCATTTACCGTCATTGCTGGAGCGGCAGATTTAAAGTCACTCATCATGTCTTGTTCTTGCCATAAATCACTGACATCTTCAATTAAGCCGCGATCAACAAAAGTTTTCATGCGATTACCGGCATACCAGTAAACAACATCTGGTGGAGAGGTCACTAACCAGTTACGAATTGTTGTTTTATACGCTTCTTTATCATAAAGATTATATTTTACTGTAATATCCGGATTTGCAGTCTCGAACCGCTGAATAATCTCTGCCCATGCGGCTTTTGGTGCCGGATCAGCTTGATCGGAGTTAATAACGAGTACACCTGCAAACGCAGTCGTCGATACAGTTGCAGCAAGCAGTGTAGAGGTAGCAATATGTTTCACATATTTCATATTGAGGTCCTTGTTTTTTGAGCTATTGCTCAGGTTGGTCCGATTTCTAATTATATTGTTCTATTTGTTTCACGTTTCTTTTTTAGAAGTGAGTTAGCTTACGTTATCTAGAGTCTTTGCTCTTTGAACGGTCTCTCACTCTGGTGTTCTAATCAACATTTTTTTAACATTACCCTTTGGTCGCACCTAACGTTAATCCAGCAATAAAATGACGTTGCATAGTAAAAAACAAGATAACAGGTGGTACGGCGGCAACAACTGCACCAGCAGACATAAATTGCCACGATGCTAACCATTGTCCTTGCAAAGCACTTAATCCGGCGGTGACAGGACGAACTTCATCACTTTGTACTAATACCAAAGCCCAGAAAAAATCATTCCAGATAAAAGTAAAAACCAGTACAGAAAGTGCTGCTAATGCCGGTCTCACCAGAGGTAACACAACATGCCAAAATATTTTCATTTCACTGACGCCTTCAACTCGCGCAGCCTCAATAAGCGCATCAGGGATACCCACCATAAAGTTACGCATAAATAAGGTACAAAATCCGGATTGAAATGCGATATGGAAAAAAATCAGCGCCCAATGCGTGTCATAAATGCCAAAGGCAATGGTAATATCGCGCACTGGAATCATCAAAATTTGAAAAGGCACAAAGTTACCGGCAATAAACAGCGCAAAGATCCACAAATTGGCTTTAAATTTATACTTAGCTAAAGCAAACCCCGCCAAGGTAGACAGAGCCACCGCGCCTGCAACCGCAGGAAGGGTTATCATTAAGCTATTTATTAAATACTGGCCCATTGGAGTAGCGGTGAACACTTGGGTATAGTTTTCGACCAGATTAAAATCTGTCGGCCATCCCCAATAGTTACCTTTATTAATATCTTCCATTGAGCGAATAGAAGTCATCATTACTGCCATTAGCGGCAGTAACCACATACCTAAAGCAATAGGCAATGCAACACGATAACTAATGTTGGCGAAACGACCTGATTTTTCAATTGGTTTTGGAAACATTATTTTTCACTCCTTAACATGCGCCACAAGAAGTAAGCGATATAGACATCCATAATGAGGAATAACATCACGGCAACTGAAGCGCCGTAGCCCATACGATAGTTAAAGATAGATTCTTCATACATGAGATAAGCTAATACCGTCGAACTCCCCCATGGCCCGCCAGATGTCATGGTAGCCACTAAGTCGAAAGAGCGTAATGCGCCAATCACAGTCACAACAATAGCAATGAAAGTAGCCGGTCTTAACTGGGGAATAACAATGTACCAAAGCATCTTGAATTTTTTAGCGCCATCTAATCGCGCCGCTTCTAGTTGCTCTGGGTCTAAGTTGTTCAAGCCAGTAAGATATAGGATCATACAATAGGAGATCTGTGGCCAAAGGCCAGCCGCGATAATACCGTAGGTTACCCAATCTTCATCGGCTAATACCGATATTGGTTCAATACCAAACCAACCTAAAGCAATATTAAGTAAACCAAAACTCGGGTCATAAAACCAAGCAAACACTAAACCTACGACAACTTGAGAGATAACAAATGGAAAAAAGAATAGCGATTTTACTACTCGAATCCCTCTAACTTGTTGGTTTAGGAACAGCGCAATAGCCAACCCTATCGGTGGTGCTAACATAAAAAACATCAGCCACAATAGGTTATTTTTAATCGCAGTGTAAAAAGCACCTGAATCAAACAGCTCGACGTAGTTATCGAATCCAACCCATACTTTTTCACCCAGTCCATCCCACTCGAAAAAACTTAACCAAATACTGGAGAGAATAGGATAAACGACATAAATGGCAAAAATTATCATTCCGGGCGCTAAAAATAACCACGGTGATAACTTGGAACTGATTCGCCTTTTGTTACTTACCGAAGGCATACGGTTTTCTGGGTAGATCGTTTTCACTGAAGGCTCCATTGGTCCGACACTCCCACTAGTTATGTCGCGCAATCACCCTATTCGAATATATAAAAAAGTCGAATAATGATGAATAACTATAAAGTAATAGTTATAAAGCACGACGGCTGACTGATTTATAATAGATCTAAGGTGACCCGTTTGCACAAGCAAGGTGCCTTTTTGTAAACGTTTTCACAAAAATAGCGATAATTCGCTTTATAAATATGACTGAGATCAACTATTCAAATTTCATTGCTAACAAATCTCCCTAAAACGCGTATGTTTTATACAAATATTGCTTTGTTTAAATAAAGCTTTTTATAAATAAAACACCTAGCGTACATATGGTTTAAACCAACATTCAGCAACGCTGTAGTAAAGGAGTCGGTAATGGCGGACATTACTCTAAAAAAAGTCATCAAACGTTTTGGTGATGTTCAAACTATTCATGGGATCGATCTAGAAATAGAAAACGGAGAGTTTGTCGTATTTGTTGGCCCATCTGGTTGTGGTAAATCGACCTTGTTACGACTCATTGCTGGTTTAGAAGATATTACTGAAGGTGAAGTACATATCGACAATACTTTAGTCAACAACATTGACCCAGCAGAACGCGGGGTTGCAATGGTATTCCAGTCTTATGCACTTTACCCGCACATGACAGTAGAAGAAAACATGGGCTTTGGTCTTAAGATGAATGGGGTTGCAAAAGAGCAAATCAAAAAACAGGTCGATATTGCAGCCAAAACGTTACAACTTGACCCACTACGTAAAAGAAAACCTAAAGAACTGTCCGGAGGGCAACGTCAACGTGTTGCTATAGGCCGGGCGATTGTACGCGATCCGAAAGTATTCTTATTTGATGAACCATTATCCAACCTAGATGCAGAACTTCGGGTTGAAATGCGTTTACAAATCGCTAAATTGCATCAAGAACTGCAAAATACCATGGTGTATGTAACTCATGATCAAGTAGAAGCGATGACATTAGCAGATAAGATAGTTGTCCTTAGAGATGGTCGAATTGAACAGGTCGGGTCTCCTCTTGATCTCTACCATCGACCTGGTAACTTGTTCGTGGCAGGTTTTATTGGTTCACCAAAAATGAACTTTATCCCGACAACCGTAACTCAAGTCAGCTCAGAACAAGTCACACTAAAAGCCGAAAATGGCGACCAATTCTCTGTTCCGTATAGCAAAACGACCCTAGCAATAGACGATAAAATTACCTTTGGGATTCGTCCCGAGCACCTAGTACTTAATGATCAAGCCGATATAAAAATAGCATTTCAAAGTGAAGTGGTTGAAAGGCTGGGTAATAGTACCTATATGTTTGGTCAGTCATCTGGTATCGATGGTTTCACTGTCCACCTACCCGGCGACCAAGAAATTAAGAGTTTCCAAAAAGTCATTCTCAGTTGTGCAGCATCAGATGTACATTTATTTGATGAGAATGATATTTGTATTACGAGTAACTAGGTAAAACTTAATCACGTAGCTCACTCAGTTTATACTTACGGCGGACCTTTAGTTCGCCTTTTTACTGCCTACCGTAACTCTTTTTACCGTCTACCGTAACTAAAGCGGAATATTGATCTTACTCACTAATCGACTAATTAGGCATTCAAACACTAGTTTAAAAACTACCAAACAAAGTCATGCGTGTTACACTAAATTAACAATAATATAACAAATTAGTGAGAATGTTATGAGCTTAGAGGAAAAAATAACAGCAGAAAATTCCGCCAGTCTCTGTGTATTACCACCACCCAATGAACTCATATTAAAATGGGCCGCCTCTAGACCTCATGATGTCTATCTAAAGCAGATCATCGATCGAAAATTTGTTACTTACACATATTCTCAAGTTGCAACTATCGCGGGGAAATTGGTAACAGCCTTACGTAAACAAGGCCTTAAACCGGGTGATAAAATAGCTTTAATTTCCAAAAATTGCGCTGAGTGGTTTATTACTGATTTAGCTCTAATGATGGGGGATTTTATTAGCGTGCCCATCTTTCCTACTGCTGGCGCGGATACCATTGAATTTTGTCTCCAACACAGCGAAAGTAAAGCCGCCTTTATTGGTAAATTAGACGATGCGTCTGCGGTAGAAAAAGCACTTCAATCGCATCCACAGCTTACCACCATATCTTTACCTTATGAAAGTGCAGCAAAATGCCAACTAACCTATGAAGATCTGCTCCAAAATTCCACGCCAACAAAAGAGCGCCCTGTGCATTCTGATGATAAGTTGATGTCTATCGTCTACACATCTGGTACTTCCGGAACGCCAAAAGGCGCAATGTTAACCTATGGTGCATTCAGTTGGTCTGCGCAACGCTTGGTAGAACATTTAGATATCAACCAAGAAGACCGAGCCTTTTCATACCTACCGCTCGCTCATATTACCGAGCGGGTATATATTTTCGGATCTTCAATCGCAGGTGGTGTTCAAGTCGCGTTCCCTGAATCACTCGACACTTTTATTGACGACGTAAAAATGCATAGACCAACCTTGTTTATCTCAGTACCTCGGTTGTGGGCTCTGTTCCAACAGCGAATTCAAGACAAAATGCCGCAGAAAAAACTCAATTTTCTGTTGAAAATTCCATTCATCAATTCGTTGGTTAAAAAGAAAATTATTGAAGGTTTAGGGTTAAATGAGGCCAGAATTTTAGGATGCGGTTCTGCACCTGTTTCACCTGCTTTATTAAACTGGTATCACAGTATCGGGATCAATATCACAGAAGCATGGGGAATGACGGAGTCTTTCGCCTATAGCACACTTAATTACCCGTTTAAAGCAGATAAAATTGGCACGGTGGGAAACTGTGCTCCAGGCGTCAAATTGAAAATCGCTTCAGACGAAGAAATAATGGTTCACAGCCAAGGTATGTTCTCTGGTTACTATAAAAATCAATCGGCAACTGACGAATCTTTTGACGAACAAGGTTGGCTACACACTGGCGATATAGGTTCAATTGACAACGAAGGTTACCTTACTATTCAAGGACGAAAAAAAGATACATTTAAAACAGCTAAAGGAAAATTCGTCGCACCAGTTCCTATAGAAAAAAAACTGTACGAATATAGTCGTATAGAGATGATGTGCTTAGTTGGACTAGGTATGCCTGCGCCAATATTGCTGGCGGTACCTCATCAGTTCCCGAACTTTGATAAACAACGTTATCAAAAACGACTAGAACGCGTAATAGCTACGATCAATCAAGAACTTGAGTCTCACGAAAAAATTAAAGGTGTACTTATGATAAAAGAACCTTGGAGCATAGAAAACACCATTCTAACACCAACGTTGAAGATCAAACGCCATGTGTTAGAGAAAAAATATCACGACATTGGAGTTAACTGGCCAAAAGATGAAGTAGTCGTGTGGGAAGAGTGATGATTAAAACTATCAATGGTTGCCTTGCAAGCTAACTAACCTGCGATTAAATATCGTATAATAAATAAAAATAACCGACTAGGCATATTATCATGCAACCGAACAACCCTCTACACGGCATAAAACTGGAAAAACTGCTAACTGATCTTGTTGAGCACTATGGCTGGGAAGAATTAAGCTATATGGTCAACATTAACTGCTTTAAAAAAGATCCTAGCATTAAATCGAGTTTGAAATTTTTACGTAAAACAGAATGGGCCAGAGCAAAAGTTGAGGGTATTTGGTTAGATTTACAATAAAACTGACTCAATAATGATTAGTTGATACGGTTTGAATCGCTATCAGCTTTCGTTATTTATCTCTTTATTTTTAATGGTTAATAAAAAACCCGAAAGTATATACTTTCGGGTTTTTTCAGTTCAGATTAGAAAACGAATTATTTCTTTTCGTTCTCTTTATCTTCTTTAACTTTTGCAATTACTGCTTCTGCCACGTTCATTGGACATGGAGAGTAGTTAGCGAATTCCATTGAGAATTGGCCACGACCAGAAGTAATCGTACGTAGGTGACCGATATAACCAAACATCTCAGAAAGAGGGACATCTGCTTTAATACGAACACCAGTAACGCCAGCTTGTTGATCTTTGATCATACCACGACGACGGTTAAGGTCACCGATAACATCACCAACGTGATCGTCTGGAGTAAATACATCAACATTCATGATAGGTTCAAGAAGTTGTGCACCAGCTTTAGGCATAGATTGACGGAAAGCACCTTTTGCTGCGATTTCAAATGCGATTGCAGATGAATCCACTGCGTGGAAACCACCATCGAACAATTCAATTTCAACATCTAGAGTTGGGAAACCAGCTAATACACCGTTTTCCATCATGCCACCGAAGCCTTTCTCTACTGCAGGCCAGAATTCTTTAGGTACGTTACCACCAACAACTGTTGATTTGAACGTGAAACCTGAACCTGGTTCACCTGGCTTGATACGGTAGTCGATTTTACCAAACTGACCAGAACCACCAGACTGTTTCTTATGCGTGTAGCTATCTTCAATTGCTTTAGTGATCGTTTCACGGTAAGCAACTTGAGGAGCACCAACAGTTAAGTCAACACCGTAAGTACGCTTAAGGATATCTACTTTGATATCTAGGTGAAGCTCACCCATACCTTTCAAGATAGTTTCGCCAGTTTCTTCGTCAGTTTCAACTTGGAAAGAAGGATCTTCTGCAACCATTTTACCAATTGCGATACCCATTTTCTCAGAACCACCTTTATCTTTAGGTGATACAGCAATTGAGATTACTGGAGTTGGGAATACCATTGGCTCAAGTGTTACTGGGTGCTTAGGATCACAAAGAGTGTGACCAGTTTGCACGTTCTTCATACCAACAATCGCGATGATATCACCAGCTTGTGCGCTAGTAAGTTCGTTACGATCATCTGCTTGCATCTCAACCATACGACCAACACGTTCTGTTTTACCAGTGAACGAGTTAAGAATAGTGTCACCTTTGTTCAATTTACCAGAGTAAATACGAACAAACGTTAGTGCACCAAAGCGGTCATCCATGATTTTGAATGCAAGAGCTTTAAATGTTTCGTCAGCAGAAACAATAGCGTGATCGCCTGTTTCTTCGCCTTCTTCGTCCATAAGAGGTTGAGGTTCAACTTCTGTTGGAGAAGGTAGGTAATCAACAACTGCGTCAAGAACGATTTGAACACCTTTATTTTTAAAGGCAGAACCACAGAAAGTAGGGAAGAATGCAAGATCACGAGTACCTTTACGGATACAACGTTTGATATCTTCAATAGAAGGCTCTTCACCTTCCATGTAAGCTTCCATTAGGTCATCGTCTTGCTCTACTGCAGTTTCGATTAACTCTTCACGATATTGATCAACATCGTCAACCATGTCAGCTGGGATGTCTTGAATTTCGTAGTTTTCAGGAAGACCAGTGTCATCCCAAACGTATGCTTTACGAGTTAATAGATCTACAACACCAACGAAGTCATCTTCGCGGCCGATTGGTAGAACCATTACAAGCGGTGTAGCACCTAGAACGTTTTTAACTTGATCAACTACGTTATAAAAATCAGCACCCATACGGTCCAATTTGTTAACGAAGATCAAACGCGATACTTCAGATTCGTTCGCATAACGCCAGTTAGTTTCAGATTGAGGTTCAACACCACCAGAACCACAGAATACACCGATACCACCATCTAGTACTTTAAGTGAACGATATACTTCTACTGTGAAGTCAACGTGTCCAGGAGTATCGATAACGTTCAAGCGATGGTCGTTCCAGAAACAGCTTACTGCCGCTGACTGAATGGTAATACCACGCTCAGCTTCCTGTTCCATGAAGTCAGTTGTAGATTCGCCATCATGAACTTCACCAGTCTTGTGAATTTGACCAGTCAGTTTAAGGATACGCTCTGTTGTAGTAGTTTTACCCGCATCAACGTGCGCGAAAATACCAATATTTCTGTATTTTGATAAATCAGTCATTGTCTTACTCTGTTAATAAGGTATAAAAATGCGCGCAGAGTATACCACAATCCCTCGAGACTGATACCCTAACGTGCGTTGATTATATAAAAAGTGGCTCATCTTACCACGTACATCTAATTGTAGTTAGAATTTATTTACTGTTAAACAAAAATTGATGGCTCTTTTATCAATGCGTAAATCACTTTTTACAATTAAACTTCATCAAATGCTTCAATAGCTTCTGACAATTTTTTCACTCCATGAATTTTCATGCCTTGAATACCACCTTTAGGCATATTAGCCGCTGGTACTATAGCCGTCTTAAATCCATGCTTTAATGCTTCCATTAACCGTTCTTGTCCATTAGGTACTGGCCTAATTTCACCGGCTAAACCCACTTCACCAAACACAACCACATCCTTAGCTAATGGTCTATCTTTGAAGCTGGATAACAACGACATAATTAACGCTAAATCGGCACTGGTTTCGGTTACTTTAACCCCAGCAACCACATTAACAAATACATCTTGATCAGCCATTTGTAATCCACCGTGCTTATGTAGAACAGCAAGCAATAGCGATAAACGGTTTTGATCTAAACCTACGGCTACTCGTCGCGGGTTTGCTTGCTGGGAGTAGTCAACTAAAGCTTGAATCTCAACCAATAAAGGTCGAGTTCCTTCCCATATCACCATTACTGAACTGCCTGACGTCTCTTCTTCTCCACGAGAAAGAAAGATAGCAGAAGGGTTACTGACTTCTTTCAGCCCTTGCTCAGTCATAGCAAACACGCCCAATTCGTTAATAGCGCCAAAGCGGTTTTTGTTACTACGCAATGTCCTGAATCGGCTATCAGAATTGCCATCGAATAGAACCGAACAGTCTATAATATGTTCGAGTACTTTCGGTCCGGCAAGTGAACCATCTTTAGTAACGTGACCAACAATAAAAACGGCTACATTATTTTGTTTTGCATATCGCGTTAAGGTCGTTGCCGACTCTCTTACTTGAGCAACGCTGCCTGGAGACGACTGAACATCAGAAACATGCATAACCTGAATTGAGTCGATAACCATAATGCGAGGTTGTTCTTGTTCAGCAATTTGACATATTTTATCTACATTAGTTTCTGAAAGCATCTTAAGGTGCTCTTTCGGCAAACCTAACCGAGAAGCACGCATGGCAACCTGTTGCAATGATTCCTCACCGGTTACGTATAACGTAGGCATGTGAGAAGAGAGTAAACACATTGTTTGTAAAAGCAATGTAGATTTACCTGCACCTGGTGACCCCCCAATTAAAATAGCCGCGCCAGGTACTATGCCCCCACCAAGCACGCGATCAAACTCTTTAAAACTGCTAGAAAAACGAGGTACTTCTTGCAAGTCAATTTCAGAAAGAACCTGCACCGTTGACTCGGCAGCTCCTGCATACCCAGCTAGTCGTTCATTTCTAGCAACTTGAGGAGATGCCGCCATACGCACCTCTGTAATTGTGTTCCAAGACCCACAGGCGTTACATTGCCCTTGCCATCGAGGGAAATCCGCTCCACAATCGTTACATACGTAGGCTCGTTTTACTTTTGCCATGATTCCTCAATATGTTATGGCTAATCTATCCCCCTAATCATTTGAAAAGGTATCAGTAAGCATTAGCCTAAATTTACATTTTTATATTTCTAAAATTATTGTTTATATATCTAAAATACATTATTTATATATTTTAAAGTTAACAAATAATTTGTCGATATATACCTATATCGACTCAATCAGGACACTCTAACAGAAAAAATGCAACAATCTGAAATACTCTCTTTAGTAGAAAGATTAATTCCAGTTTATGGTGCGCCCGACTTCGAAGAAGTGTTAGCTCAGCTAACAGAAGGAGAGCCGGCTTCCGCAAAAGTGATTGCCAAAATGGAGTTAAATAGATTAATGAGCCCTTGTATTAAATCAATTGATTTAAGAGGGAGAGTTCAAGGCGAGTGTCGAGAATATAAACTGGATGGAAGAACACATTGGTTAGACGACGTAGCGATCAATTCTTACCATAAAAAAATCAAACGATTTGGTAGTTACACTGAAGGGGTTTACGAAGCGATGGTTAACACGAGAAATAATTTTCGTGTTATGCATCAAAATGCAAAAGATAACCCTAATTCAAACATCAACGCTCCAGAAAGCCCATTTAATGTAGAAGCCATAAAACTTGGCTTGGTTCTTAACCGACAAGAACAACGGTTAAAAATGTCTACTCAGGTGGACATTCGACTGCAAAGTGGCCAAGAAATTTGTGCTACCAGTGTCGATTTATCTAGCTCAGGTGTAAAACTAAAAGTCCCGAGTGCCTTCGATTACAATCTTGGTGAAATAATCGACGCAAAATTTGTTCAAATAGAAAAACAAAGTCAACTGAACGAGCTTAGTAAGCCGATTGAATACCGAATTATTGGGGTTGACGAATGTAATGAAAATGAAAGTATTCGCTGGCTGAGAGCAATCAGAATATCAGATACCACTATTATCGCTAGAGCCATTGATATTATGCTCGATAGCTATGCTAAAAAAGCCAATCATGATAATCAAGACAAAATACTACAGGCGAGAACACACTGTTACGAATACACTCATATTAAATACACACGCAATCTGCCGCTATTTTTCTCTGGAACAGAATTAAAATTTGCGTTACTAAACGATTTTAACAAAGAAATTTGGGACTATTGGCATGATGAACGAGGTCAGCAATCTTTTAGCTATCTATTCAATCCTTCAAGGATGGATGAACTCACAAAATCAGGCGTGAAACATTCTAGCAACGTCATTTATTCTTTCACACATGATCACCAAGGCAAAGATTTATACTTTTCACTGATGTTGCCAGAAGCCACAGGCAGCGAAAGGCATCTGTTCTGGCACAGTGGAGCGAGGCGTAAAAGTTGGAAAGTGTTCCGTATTCATATGTTTGAACTGAGTGAAGAAGAAATCACTCAATTTTCTTGTGCCACTTCAACAGATAATGAACCCCCACTCACTCATTTTGGATTATTACAAGAAATATCTGATATGAGCTCGGTTCGAGATTACTTATTGACCGAAAAACCGAGCCTAAATTCAAGTGTGTTGAATAAATTTAGACACCCCCGAAAAATAACAGGTAATCCTAGAGGGCTATATTACGACGCAATATCACGACGTAAAGCTCCACGTTACCAATTTAAATCTCCGGTAAAACTAGGGCTAAACAACAACGAACACATTTCTGGCAAAACGATTAATTTTTCGTCACACGGTTTACTCGTCGCTTTATCTCAACCGCTTACGGTAAAGGTAAACGATCAACTAAATGTCAACTTAACGGAGCTGCAACGTTATGATGAGTCCGCGCCTTTATCTAACATCCCGTACAAAGTCGTACGTTTCGATCCTAAAACCTTGATATTACATCTTGCATTAGAAGAAAGTACCCACACTATTCGTACTATTAGTTTTCTAAAAAAACTCATCAACCACAACAAAAATAAACTTCTATTGACCAATGAAGATTTACCTAGCAATGACTTGTTAAACGCCATGTACGACGTACTACTACCAAGGCTAACCAGTACACCTATCTATATATCAAAGATAAAAAATGTTCTTCAACCTATCGCTATTGGGGTTAACTTCCCACTAGAGCCCTACTTAAAAACACTACAAAAACTGGGGCATAAAAATACCTTCTCTTTAGAAGCCATTTTTAAAAATCGTAGTGCACGATTATTGAAAAATCCTCTTAGACCTGTTCCAGATGCAAAACCAACTTATCACGATATTTATATTGCAGTGATAAAAAGAAGTGATGAAGTAGAAGCGGTTTACACCAAACTGTATGATGAATTTCAAACCTTTCAAGAAAGAATTCGATTTATTAAAAAATCCAAGCAACTGGGTGAATTCTATGCATTAAGGATGACTGGTATGCCGGTTAGTAAAAAATCAACGCAAATATTAATGCAAGAATTAATTGAGCTGGCCTCCTCTACCACTCATCACGCTAGAGCATTAGAGAAGGAATTTAATTCTATTATTGGATTTGGTGAAATTGTGGATATTACAGAAGAAATTTTGATTCGCTTAGAACTAACATAATTTAATTCGCTTAAAACGAACAGAATAAAGCTGATTATTTACTCCAGTATTAGGCATAACACTGGAGTAAATTTAACGAATTAATTTAGCTAGTATTATTTATATCATAAACTGATTTTTTTACTCTTAGCTAATTGTCCTGACAAAATGCACAGTACGCCTCCCAGGCCAGAGTAGTTAACCGCTGTTTGTGCTAGTTTTTGTACCTTTGGTTTAGCATGGTAAGCGACACCTAAACCCGCAACGCCCATCATTACTAAATCATTGGCCCCATCACCAACCGCAACGGTATTCGATATATCAATGTCATTATCGAATGCTAATTGCTCAAGGATCTCTGCTTTAGTTTGTGCTGAAACAACATCACCAACCACCTTTCCTGTCAATTTTCCATCTACAATTTCTAGCGTGTTAGATTGAGCATAATCAAGAGATAGCTCATCTTTTAAATAGTCTGAAAAATAAGTAAAACCACCCGAGGCAATCGCTGTTTTCCAACCAAACTTCTGCAGACTACTGACTAACTCTCTTACTTCTGGCATAAATGGCAGTGTTGACCGGACTTGTTCCAGTATCGATTCATCTGCACCTTGTAAAGCGGCCACACGTTGCCTTAAACTTTGCTCAAAATCGAGTTCACCTTGCATCGCTCTTTCTGTCACTTCTGATACTTGTTCTCCTACGCCAGCTAAATAAGCTATTTCATCAATGCACTCTATTTGAATCGCAGTCGAGTCCATATCAAAAACAATTAAGCCCGGTTGAGACAAATCCGGCACATCAGTTAAACAAGCATATTCAACATGAAGAGACTGAAGTATATCTTCGTGCTTAGCGGTCAAATTGCCATCCATAAGTGCAACTTCATATTGTCCTACTTTCCAGGTATCTAAAACGGCATTGAATGTACCGGTATAAAAATCAATATCATTAAATAATTTTGGCGAAAGATAATCGGAAAAAACGATCCAATTGGCTTTTGATTTATCTAACTGGCTCGACAGTCGAGTTTCAGGTAGACGTTTAAGAAGTGTTGCGTGTTTTTTTATCGGTAAAGTTTTCACTGCTTCCATGCCCATTCATTTAAATTCTGTTAAACGTTACCCTATTGCAATTTCAAAAGGCAAGCCCCAATATGTGAATACCTAAAAAAAGAATCAATAATGGTTGAATATGAAACGCTCACTTTTCTCAATACGTCTATTTTTAAAAGGTATTGCCGTCATTCTTTTATTACTGATGTTTGGCTACACGGCTAAAAATAGCATGGTCATCAGCAAAGGAAATGAACGAATTCAATCTCATCAACTAGAAACCCTAACAAAAGTTCTTATTTCTCAGGCTTCCCTTTCCGCGAGTGATATGATAACCAATAGCGACCAAGAACGTTTACTTCAACTAAGCAATCAATTAGCCAAAGAACGGCTGGTTTTCGATGCGACTATTTATGATTCGGAAGGAATAAAGCTGGCGGCTAGCCAAGATGCAAAATCGATTAGAGAAATTCTAGGCTTGGATACACCTTTAGAGACCGCAAGTATCGGTCGTTTACAACTTGTTGAACCGATTTTTGCTGAGAAAAACCTTATTGGCTATATACGTATTACGTTTGAGAAAGGCATGGTAACCGCGATATCAGATCATCATTATCGCAATAGTGACCGTTATATGTACATTATGATAGTAATGAGTTTTTTAAGCGGAATGTTGATTACGTTGATATTGAGTAGAAAACCTAAGGACAAGCAGCAAAACCTCCTTATTCAGGATATAAAGTAAGATAACGATCCACTCACTATTATTTACATATTTGGCAATTTACTTAGCTATTTACTTAGATAAAAGCTCTGATAGATCATCAGAGCTTTTTATTTATACACCAATCTAGTGCTAGTTAATCTTCATCGCCAAGTAGCACTGAATCTAACGCAATTTCCATCATGTCGTTAAATGTAGTAGCTCGCTCTTCAGATGTGGTTTGCTCTCCTGTTTTAATATGGTCAGAAACCGTACAAATAGCCAGTGCTTTGGCACCGTACTCAGCAGCAACACCATAAATACCAGCCGCTTCCATTTCTACCCCAACAATACCGTATTTGTCCATTACATCGAACATGCTTGGATCTGGAGTATAGAAAAGTTCAGCAGAAAATAAGTTACCTACTTTTACATCAATTCCACGAGCTTTTGCCGCTTCTTCAGCAGCTTTAACCATTTTGTAATCCGCAATAGCAGCAAAATCATGCCCTTTAAAACGAATACGGTTCACTTTAGAGTCAGTACACGCACCCATACCGATAACAACATCTCTTACTTTGATGTCTTCACTTACTGCACCGCAGCTACCAACACGAATAATTTTTTTAACGCCAAAATCTTTGATAAGCTCAGTGACATAAATCGAGCACGACGGAATTCCCATACCATGGCCCATCACTGAAACTTTACGACCTTTGTAGGTGCCAGTATAGCCAAACATGTTACGTACATCGCACACTTGAACCACGTCCTCTAAAAACGTGTCAGCAATGTACTTAGCGCGCAACGGGTCGCCTGGCATTAAAACGACATCTGCAAAAGCACCCATTTCAGCGTTAATATGTGGAGTTGCCATTAATTTATTCCTTGGTTGTTTTCAAATCATTACTAATCCCAATAATAGCGGGATAGACTTATGTATAGGGCGATTCAATACGCCCTACTTGATTACATTAAACTAGTTCAGGCTAGACAAATTACAAAAAGCTTTTACCGTAATCCATATCTGATGTCGCAAAATATTTAGCTAAACTCTGACCGATATCGGCAAAGGTATCTCTGCGGCCAAGTGAACCAGCTGGTATATTTTTGCCATAAACTAATACAGGGATATGTTCTCTTGTATGGTCGCTTCCCGGCCATGTAGGATCACACCCATGGTCAGCGGTAAGAATCAGCACATCTTCTTCTTGCAGAATTTCTAGCATTTCTGGAAGACGTTTATCAAAATATTCTAATGCCGCGGCATAACCAGCCACATCACGACGGTGACCATAAGATGAATCAAAATCAACGAAATTAGTAAATACAATCGTGTTATCGCCTGCCTCTTTTACTTGTTCTAAAGACGCATTAAACAAATCTTCTAATCCTGTTTTCTTGATTTTTTTGGTAATACCGCAATTAGCATAAATATCGGCTATTTTACCAATAGAGACCACTTGACCATTTTTCTCTTCAACCAATTTCTGCAAAATAGTGGTCGCAGGAGGTTCAACAGACAAATCTTTTCTATTACCTGTACGAGCAAATTCACCTGCCTTCGCACCGATAAATGGACGAGCAATAACACGACCAATATTATAATCTTCAAGCTCTTCACGAACGATTTGACATAGCTCAAGTAGATTGTCTAGCCCATACGTCTCTTCATGGCAGGCAATTTGAAATACAGAATCGGCTGAGGTGTAAAAAATGGGCTTGCCAGTTCTCATATGTTCTTCACCAAGTTCGTCTAAAACAACGGTTCCCGATGAGTGACAGTTACCTAAATAACCAGGAAGTTTGGCTCGTCGAACAATTTTTTCTAATAGTTCTTCAGGAAAACTGTTGGTTTTATCAGAAAAATAACCCCAATCAAATAACACTGGCACACCAGCAATTTCCCAGTGACCAGATGGCGTATCTTTACCTGATGATAATTCTGCAGCGTGACCATAAGCGCCAATGATCTCAGCGTTTTGATCAAGCCCTTGAGGAAAAGTCCCAGAGGATTCTTGCCCAGCTAATCCTAATCCTAGTTTAGAAAGGTTAGGTAAGGTTAATGGTCCTTTTCTTGTGTCGTTATCGGCTAAGCCTTTTGCACAATGTTCAGCGATATGACCTAAAGTATTCGAGCCTACATCACCAAATTTATCAGCATCTTGTGTTGCACCAACACCGAATGAATCTAATACTAAAATAATTGCTCTTTTCATTTTTACTCTCCGTCAGAAGCTGTTTGTACATCTTCCGCTCTAATTTGGCGGTAGACTTCTGGAGTTGAAATATAAGGTTCACTACCCACTGTAATTGCATTAAGTAGTGCGTTTGCGGCTTCTTGCCATTGTTGTTCGGTTCTTGCGTGTATGGTTGCTAACGGTTTATCTTCATTTGCCGTTTCACCTAAACGAATAAAATGGTCAAAACCAACGGCATAATCAATCGTGTCCGAAGCCACTCTACGTCCGCCCCCCATACCAACAACCGCCATGCCAATGGCACGTGTATCCATGGCACTAACAATGCCGTGTGTTTCAGCATAAACAGGTCTAATAACTTCAGCTTTATCTAGATAGTTGTCGTAATTCTGAACAAAATCAACCGGGCCACCAAGACCGGCAATCATTTTACCGAATCGCTCAGCTGCACTACCATTATCTAATACAGTTTGTAATTTTTGACGAGCATCATCTGAATCTTTGGCTAAATTAGCTAACACCAACATTTCAGCACAAGATGCCATAGTGACTTCATACAAACGAGGATTGCGGTATTCGCCAGTTAAAAACTGCACCGCTTCTCGCACTTCTAAAGCATTGCCCGCTGAAGAAGCTAGCACTTGATTCATATCAGTCAGTATAGCGGTCGTTTTGGTGCCTGCACCATTCGCCACAGCAACGATAGATCTTGCTAACTGTTCTGATTCTTTGTAAGTAGGCATAAAGGCGCCTGATCCTACTTTCACATCCATAACAAGAGATTCAAGACCTGCGGCTAATTTTTTAGATAGAATAGAAGCCGTAATCAATGAAATATTATCCACTGTTGCGGTGATATCTCGAGTAGCATAAACACGTTTGTCTGCTGGCGCGAGATCGCCCGTCTGTCCAATAATCGCTACACCAGCCTGCTTGGTAACTTGTCCAAATACCTCATTGGTCGGCGTTATGTTATATCCCGGTATCGATTCAAGCTTATCCAGAGTTCCGCCGGTATGCCCTAAACCGCGCCCAGAGATCATTGGTACATAACCACCACATGCAGCCACCATAGGACCGAGCATTAATGACGTAACATCACCAACGCCTCCTGTGGAGTGTTTGTCTACGATAGGCCCATCAAAATTCATATGTGCCCAATCGATAACCATACCAGAATCGCGCATGGCACAAGTGAGAGCGATGCGCTCAGGCATCGTCATTTCATTAAAAAAGATAGCCATAGCAAACGCTGCTATTTGACCTTCAGAAACACTGTTGTCCGCAACACCTTGAATGAAAAATTGAATCTCTTGCTCAGTTAACGTTTCACCATCGCGTTTTCTACGGATAATTTCTTGAGGTAAATACATTAGAATTGTCCTACTTTTAATGGAAAAAGTAACCGCCCCTTCCAACATAGCCATCATTTAAAGATGCTAAATTATAAAGAGGCCATCTTTTGATTAGTAAGCGTTTGGATCCGCAACGTCTTTTGTTACTTCTAGTGTATTAAGTAAGCTGGTCAGTAGACTCGATGCACCAAAGCGATAATGCATATTGTCGGCCCAATCTGGCCCTAATATATCGTCAGCCATAGCTAAAAATTCCGCAGCATCTGCAGCAGTACGCACGCCACCAGCAGGCTTGAAACCTACCGTTTCGGCAACACCCAAATCTCGAATAACTTGCAACATGATTTTAGCCGCTTCTGGTGTGGCATTTACCGGTACTTTACCGGTGGAGGTTTTAATAAAGTTTGCACCTGCTTTTATCGACAATTCAGACGCTTTTCTAATAAGAGCTTCTTCTTTCAACTCGCCAGTTTCAATAATGACTTTTAATAAAACGTCACCACAAGCTTCTTTACAACGTTTCACCAACTCAAAACCCGTTGTTTCATCGCCGGCAATCAATGTGCGATAAGGGAATACAACATCCACTTCATCGGCACCATACGCTATCGCTGCTTTTGTTTCTGCTACCGCTATATCTATGTCGTCATTCCCATGTGGGAAGTTAGTTACTGTTGCAATACGAACATCTGGCGTACCTTGCTCACGAAGTGTTTTTTTAGCAATGGGAATAAAACGCGGGTAAATACAAATTGCAGCGGTATTACCAACGGCTGTTTTCGCATCACGACAAAGAGCGATCACCTTTTCATTGGTGTCATCATCATTTAGCGTGGTTAAATCCATAAGTTTAAGTGCACGTAGAGCTGCTACTTTTAAATCGCTCATTTCTATCTCCGATCAAAATATTCAATTTGTTTGCCAAAAAGTAAAACGAAACTAATCTATTTAAAAATTTTAGATTAGACATCACTTTTTGATTACGAAATGAACGGACTTGGTTCCTTGAAGACTTAATAGCTTCATTCAATCAAACTATTAATTGCCATCCCTGTCACCGCACAGTACCAATCTCATTTCTGGTACAACAATCTATGATTGCGGTATTTATCTATTTATCTATTTATCTATTTATTTAATGCCATACATCATGTTTGACACTGTCAAAATGCACCAAAACCTATAATTAATCACTCAACTAAAAATAATAGATAGTGAGACTATGTAGGTAATTGTGATGATTTTTTGTTAATATTTAAGATGTATACATTATAGCCTTTTCATTTAAATGTGATAGATGCAACATTTAAAGCAAACGTTTCCCATCTCAAAAAAAACAAATAATCTGACAATCGCCGTTAAATTAGCGGCATTCACTTTAATTTATTCCCAGAAAAACAAAACACGGGCGCAATTTCTTGCGTCCGTGTTTTACATTGGGTTTAAACGATAACTTTGAAGCTAACTTAATACCCTTGTAGCTAAATTACATTGCCGCCAATGATATACAAAAACCTGCGATAGTTGCTGCCATTAAGTTAGATAGTGTACCAGCACAAACCGCTTTAACACCCATGCGAGCAATGTCGTGACGTCGACCTGGTGCAATGCCACCCAAACCACCGAGTAAAATCGCGATTGAGGATAAGTTAGCGAATCCACATAGAGCAAAAGAGATAATCGCGGTTGTTTTCTCTGACATAACTTGACCAGTTGCAGCAACTACTTGCGCATTTTCACCCACATAAGGAACAAAGTTTAAGTAAGCGACGAATTCATTCACTATGGTTTTTTGACCAATGAAAGATCCTGCCAACGTTGCTTCTTCCCAAGGAACACCGATAAGGAAAGCAAGAGGAGAAAATACCCAACCTAAAATAAGCTCTAAGCTTAATGATTCATAACCGAACCAATTACCAATGCCGCCCAACATACCGTTGATTAGTGCAATCAAACCGATGAAAGCAATAAGCATCGCGCCAACATTAAGCGCCAGCTGCAAACCAGATGAAGCGCCACCTGCTGCTGCATCAATAACGTTAGCCGGTTTATCGTTGCCACCTTCTAAATCTGCTTGAATATCATTATCAAACTCTTCTGTTTCTGGCTTAATAATCTTAGCGAATAATAATCCACCTGGTGCCGCCATAAACGAAGCAGCCACCAGGTATTCTAACGGAACACCCATAGATGCGTAGCCAGCTAACACACCACCAGCAACAGATGCTAAACCACCACACATTACTGCAAATAGTTCTGATTGCGTCATTTTAGGTACAAATGGACGAACAACTAAAGGTGCTTCTGTTTGACCAACAAAAATATTGGCCGCTGCTGACATAGATTCCGCTTGTGAAGTACCAAGCGCTTTTTCTAATGCCCCACCAAGAATTCTAATTACCCACTGCATCGCACCGATGTAGTAAAGTACAGAAATCAATGATGAGAAAAATATCAATGTAGGCAACACTTGGAAAGCAAAGATAAAACCAAGACCATCGACAGAAAAACTCACTAAGTTACCAAAAAGGAAACTCGTTCCGCTTTTACCAAAATCGATAACACTGGCGACTCCGCTAGAGAAACCTCCTAATAAATCCTTCCCCCAAGGAACATAAAGTACAAATGCACCAAGGATAAACTGAATGGCAAATGCACCACCCACGGTTCGTAAATTAATTGCTTTGCGGTTGTCGGATAGAAGTACTGCAATCGCTATGAGTACAACCATGCCGATTAGGCTCATAAACAGGCTCATGGTTTATGGCTTCCTTATTTTAGTTAAATGGCGTGTGACAAAATGGATCTAAAAAGCGAGGCGATTATAAACAGACCTTTGAAAATAATTCAGTGCATAGATCACACTTACCAATTAAAAATCATGTAACAATTTTTCAAAATGAGATTACATTCACACTTACACCAGTAATAGTGTATTAATTGGCTATATTAACTTGCAATTAATCTAAAATATTATAGGCAGATAGACTATTTCGATAAAGCTGCTTTGCAACCGTTTGCTCTGACTCATTTCGCAGCATGATTAGCTCATTTAGCGTAATTGGCAGTTTTTTAGGGTGATTTTTTTGACCTTGATAACCATTAAGTGGCATATCAGGTGAATCGGTCTCAAGAACCAATGACTCTAAAGGTAATAAAGATATAGTATTTCGGGTTTTCTTCGCTCGAGGATAAGTAATAGAACCGCCGACACCGATATAAAAGCCTAAATTAATATAGTCGAGTGCTTGCTGATAACTACCAGTAAAAGCATGTATGATCCCTTTACAATCAAGCGGATGTTGCTTAATAAGCTTAATGATATCTTGATGGGATTTTCTGGAGTGCAAAATGAGCGGCAACTGATACTTATTGGCCAATCGAATTTGTTCTATAAGATAGTGCTTTTGCAGCTGTTCATCATTACTGGATTGATAAAAATCTAGACCACACTCTCCGATAGCAACACATTTCTCATGTTTTTGAGACAACTTGGTATCAAGTAAAATTAAATGTTGATCAAGATGCTGATCGGTATAATAAGGATGTAACCCTAATGAGAAATAAAGACTGGGGTATGTTGAACACAGTTGTTCTATTTTATCCCAATTAAAAACGCCACAACCTGGTATAAGAAACTTGTCTACACCTGCTGATTGCGCAATTTCCAATTGTTGAGCAAAATCATCATCGCTACAAAAATCCGATCGGTCTAAATGACAATGGGTATCAAATAACCGACAAGAGATTTCATTCATCTTTTCTCTCTTTATTGTCAAAAACATCTTGCTTCGTTATCGGTACACAACAACGTTTTTGCTCGGGTAACAATCCCATTCTCTTACACCAGTCATCGTAACGCTTAATTAACTTATTAAATTTATCAAACATACCTACCTCTCCTAACTGATACTTTAATTAATAGGTAAATCACATTTATTATAAATCATTCATCTAAAAAAAACGTTTATTGCACACTTATTAGCTATATTTGTTATTAGCTATATTTGTGTTAATTGGATCGATTTACCTTAATTCAACCATATATAGTCCAATCAAGAACGTTGCATTTTTATTAATTTGTAGAAAAACAGACTGACTACGGAGTAAATTCAGATAAAAAACGTGATATTGATCACATCATCATATGCTTAAATGTCGTGTTAGCTGATTTAGGTGTGAGCAAAATGCTTTTTTTTTTAGCACGCAAACGATAAACTGGGGAGTGATAACTGTTTATGTGTAAATTTCGCAAAAACAGATAACACAGTTGCATATAAATACAAATAGAACTCATTTATTGGTTATCAATTTTGGATTTCAACATAGGGATTATACAGTGAAAAAAACTACTCTAAAGCTAACTGCACTTGCGCTAGCCGTTTCTTCATTTAGCGTATTTGCAGCACCAACACCAGCCGTTATTTATGATACAGCAGGCAAATTTGACAAATCTTTTAACGAAGCAGTATTTCAAAACGGTGTAAAAGTACTTGAAGCTGAAAAAGGCATTAAAGTCCGCGAATTTGAACCACAAAATGAAGCCCAACGTGAACAAGGACTTCGTCGTTTAGCAAGCCGTGGCTTTAGCCCTATCGTAGCCGTTGGCTTCAATATGGCTTCAGCAGTAGAAAAAGTTGCTACAGAATTCCCAGACATCCAATTTACTATTATAGATATGGTTGTGGATAAGCCGAACGTGCAGTCAATTGTATTTAAAGAGCAAGAAGGATCTTTCCTTGTTGGTGCTTTAGCCGCTAAAGCTTCTAAAACAGGTACCGTTGGCTTTATCGGTGGTATGGATATTCCACTAATTCGTAAGTTTGCTTGTGGTTATGAGCAAGGTGCGAAATATGCCAACGCTGATGCTGTTGTTCTGCAAAATATGACGGGTTCAACACCAGCTGCGTTTGCTGATCCAGCAAAAGGATCTGAACTTGCTAAATCTCAATTTTCTAAAAATGCAGATGTAATTTATGCAGCAGCAGGTGGTACTGGCCTTGGTGTTTATCAAGCAGCTAAAGATGCAGGTAAACTGGCTATAGGGGTAGATTCAAACCAAAACCACCTTCAACCAGGTACAATGCTAACATCAATGGTTAAACGTGTTGGTGTTGCAGCAAAAGAGACTTGGATTGACAGCATGGAAGGTAATTGGGAGCCAGGCATAAAAGTTCTTGGTCTTAAAGAAGGCGGTGTAGCTTGGGCGTTAGATGCAAACAACGAAAGTCTGATAACAGAAGACATGAAAGCATACGCATCAGCTCTTGAAGCCGATATTATCTCTGGAAAAATCAGTGTTCATGATTATATGTCAGACAATACTTGCAACTACTAATTCTAGTATTATCAGTAGTTGAGTAATCTCTACGCCGTTGCTTTTGTAAAGTGTTAACTTTAGGCAACGGCGTACTTATAATTATTTTGCAGTTTAGGAATTCCACGTGACTCAAGCTCAAAATTTTGCCATTGAACTAAAAGAGATCAATAAGCGTTTTGGCGCCGTTCATGCTAACAAAGATATTGATCTAAAAATTCCCGCAGGCACTATTCACGGAATTATTGGTGAAAATGGTGCAGGCAAATCGACTCTAATGAGCATAATATACGGTTTTTATCTCGCCGATACTGGTTCAATGCTCGTAAATGGTCAGCCTTATAAACCTACTAATTCTCAAGAAGCAATTGCTGCTGGTATTGGCATGGTTCATCAGCATTTCATGCTCGTTGAGACTTTTACCGTATTAGAGAATATAGTGCTCGGGGCAGAAAGCGGCTGGAAGCTACAAGAAAGTTTGAGCTCTGCTAGGAAAAAGCTTGTCCAAATTGAAAAAGACTATGGCTTAGAGGTTCCTCTCGATGCAATAGTTGGTGAATTACCAGTCGGGTTACAACAACGAGTTGAAATTCTAAAAGCGTTATATAGAGACGCAAAAATACTCATTCTTGATGAGCCTACCGGTGTTTTAACACCACAAGAAGCTGACCACCTTTTCTCTATTCTTGATAAGCTTCGAGCTCAAGGCACAACCGTTATGATTATCACGCATAAACTGCGTGAAGTTCTGGCAATTACGGATAATATTTCCGTTATGCGTCAAGGAACAATGGTTGATCATGTTGTGACCGCGCAGACCAATCAAGATCAATTAGCCGAACTTATGGTAGGAAGAAAAGTCCTCCTTAAAGTTGAAAAAGAAGCAGCAAAACCGAAAAAAGCCCTGATTGATGTTAAAAATTTAAGTTATTTCGATAGCAGTAATGTTCAACGAATCAAAGATATCAGTTTTTCAGTTCGTGAAGGTGAAATTGTTGGTATCGCAGGGGTCTCGGGCAATGGTCAATCTGAAGTTCTGAGTTTATTGTCGGGTATTTTAAAACCTGCCTCAGGAACTATCGAACTTAATGGCCATATTCTCAGCCCTGAACAACCTAGTGATCCTCAACAAGTCAGAGCGATGGGCGTTGGGCACATACCAGAAGATCGCCACAAACAAGGTTTGATCAATAAGTTTGAAGCACAAGAAGCTTATATTCTCGGTTATCACAACCTGCCTAAATACAACAACGGATTACTACAAAATAAACAAGCAATTCGAGAACTCTGTCAGTCCAGTATGGATAAATGGGATGTGCGTCCAAATGATGTCTCTCTCAAAACCGCTAATTTTTCTGGTGGTAATCAGCAAAAGCTCGTTATTGCTCGAGAAATGGAAGAAGATCCAAATGTATTGCTTGTTGGACAACCAACCCGTGGCGTTGATATAGGTGCTATTGAATATATCCACCAGCAAATAGTCGCTACCCGTGACGCTGGAAAAGCCGTGTTATTAGTGTCGGTAGAGCTTGATGAAATAATGAGCTTAGCCGATAGAATTATTGTTTTGTTTGATGGAAGTATTGTTGGTGAAGTACTCCCTGAACAGGCTGATGAAAAAACATTAGGTTTAATGATGGCGAATATCGTCCCAGATCATGTTAAATCCCAAGGAGACCTATAATGAGTCAGGCCAAAATTCCTGCTTGGGTGACCGTTGCTTTACTACCAGCAATCAATGTCGTGGTTGCGTTCTTAGTTTCGGCATTACTCTTTGTTTATATCGATATTAGCCCTATTGATGCGGCAAAAGTTATGTGGACAGGTGCCTTTGGCTATGCCGAAGGGTTCGGTTACACCCTCTACTATGCAACCGGTTTTATCTTTACTGGTTTAGCGGTGTCAGTCGCTTTTCATGCTGGATTATTTAACATCGGTGGTGAAGGTCAAGCTTATGTAGGCGGTTTGGGTGTTGGATTAATCTGTCTAACACTTGGTGAATACGCACCATGGTATATCGTCTTCCCTTTCGCCATTATTGCTGGTGGTTTTTTTGGCGCAGCATGGGCATTTATACCCGCGTATTTACAGGCAAAAAGAGGGTCTCATATCGTTATTACTACGATTATGTTTAACTTTATTGCCGCGTCTTTAATGGCTTATCTATTAGTTGATATTTTAAAACCTGAAAACACAATGGCGACGGAAAGTCGCGTATTTGCAGTTAGTAGCTGGTTACCAAAAATGCACCAAATCCTTTCTGTTTTTGGTATCGAAATGGCCCCTAGCCCACTCAACTTGAGTTTTATTTTTGCCTTAGTCTGCTGTGTATTTGTATGGCTATTTATTTGGCATTCTCGCTGGGGATACGAAATCCGTTCAGTCGGCGCAAATGCATCTGCCGCTGGATATGCCGGCATTAACTACATTAAAATTGTGGTTATAACCATGCTTGTTTCAGGTATGTTAGCTGGTTTTTTTGGCTTAAACGTACTGCAAGGTGAACTCCATCAAATCAAACTCAATTTTGTTGAAGGATTTGGTTTTACCGGTATCGCAGTTGCACTAATGGGAAGGAACCACCCTATTGGTGTACTGTTAGCAAGTTTGCTTTTTGGCTTTCTGTATCAAGGTGGCGCTGAATTAAGTTTCGAATACGGTGTAGATAGGAACATCGTTGTAGTGTTACAGGGGTTAGTGATTTTATTCTCAGGAGCATTAGAACACATGTTTAGACCTACTCTAGAGCGAACCTATTTGAAATTGTTCGTTAAATCAGAAAATGGAGCAGCTTAATCATGTTTGAGACGATTATATTAATGCTTGATGCGACCATACGGGTCGCTACTCCACTTATTCTTGCTTCTTTAGCTGGTATGTTTAGTGAGCGTTCTGGTATTGTCAATATCGCACTAGAAGGCAAGCTTCTTGCTGCTGCTTTTACTGGCGCAGCCGTAGCACACGTAACAGGATCGGCATGGGTTGGCCTACTAGGTGGTGTAACGGTATCTATATTACTTGCTTTGCTACACGGTTTTGCTTCTATTACTCATCGAGGCGATCAAGTTGTTAGTGGTATGGCTATCAACATACTAGCAGCTGGGTTAACTGTTACTCTAGGTCGTCACTGGTTCCACCAAGGCGGACAAACACCAGCGCTTTCTGGTGATGCTCGGTTTGCTCCAATCAACTTACCGGGTGCAGATGCACTAGCTGATATACCTGTTATCGGCCTACTGTATTCCGAACTATTAAGTGGGCACTCAGTGTTAGAGTATCTAGTAGTGCTTATTGTACCTTTAGCATGGTATGTATTGTTCAAGACTCGTTTTGGCCTTCGTTTACGTGCAGTTGGTGAGTCACCCAATGCGGTTGATACGGCCGGTATATCCGTGGTTAAGATGCGTTATAGCGCCATGATCATATGCGGTACTTTAGTTGGTATTGGTGGTGTATACCTTTCTGTTGGTCAAACCGCTCAATTCATTCCTAATATGAGCGCAGGCAAAGGCTATATGGCATTAGCGGCTCTTATTTTTGGTAAATGGAAGCCATTTACCGCTATGGGAGCCTGCTTGCTATTTGGTTTCTTAGATGCGTTAGCAATTCGTTTACAAGGCGTCAGTATTGGTGAGTTCCAAATCCCAGTTCAGGCTATAGAAGCGATTCCTTATGTGTTAACGGTATTCCTTCTTGCTGGCTTTATCGGTAAAGCGATTGCACCTAAAGCAATTGGCGTGCCTTATACTAAGGAACGTGAATAACGTTTAATATTAAGTTTACTATTAGCGATTATTATTAACCAAAAATGGAGCCAATTGGCTCCATTTTTTCTTTATTAGTTACATTTATAAAAACAGTAACTAATAATCAGTAGAGTAAGCAGTTAAAAACTTAGTGCTCTCTAGTCGCTCTAAATACAATATCAGGGAAACGTTCTTGAGCGAGGTTCAAGTTAACCATCGTTGGCGCGATATAAGAAAGATTATCGCCACCATCTAGCGCTAAATTTGCTTGCCCTTTACGTTTAAAGTCATCCAATTTCTTTTCATCAGCACATTCAACCCAACGAGCAGTCGCAACGTTAACGCCTTCATATATGGCTTCAACGTTATATTCCGATTTCAATCGAGCTACCACCACATCAAATTGAAGCACACCAACCGCGCCAACAATCAGATCATTGTTTTGCAATGGACGGAATACCTGAACAGCGCCTTCTTCAGAAAGCTGCACCAAACCTTTAAGCAGCTGTTTTTGCTTTAAAGGATCTTTTAGACGGATACGACGGAAAAGTTCAGGGGCAAAATTAGGGATCCCAGAAAACTTCAGCGACTCGCCTTGGCTAAAGGTATCCCCTATCTGAATCGTGCCATGATTATGCAAGCCAATAATGTCACCCGCATACGCATGTGCCGCACGAGAACGATCTCCTGCCATAAAGGTCACAGCATCCGAAATATTTATTTGCTTACCAAGACGAACATGGTTCATCTTCATGCCTTGATTGTAGGTTCCAGAAACTACGCGCATAAAGGCAATACGATCACGGTGTTTAGGATCCATATTTGCTTGAATTTTAAAAACAAAACCTGAAAACTTTTCTTCTGTTGCTTCAACTTCGCGCTCATTAGCTTGACGAGGCAAAGGTAGTGGAGCCCACTCCGTTAACCCATCGAGCATGTGGTCAACACCAAAATTACCTAATGCTGTACCAAAAAATACTGGCGTTAGTTCACCAGACAAAAATAAATCACGATCAAATTCATGTGACGCGCCAATCACTAATTCCAACTCTTCTCGAAGTTGTTCAGCTAAATCATCCCCAATGGCAACATCCAGATCTGGGTTATCTAACCCTTTGATAACATTTCGTTCTTGGATGGTATGGCCTTGCCCTGTCGTATACAAGACTGTCTCATCCCTATGAATATGATAAACCCCTTTGAACTCTTTACCACAACCAATAGGCCAAGAAATTGGCGCACAAGCGATTTTCAGTTCGTTTTCTACCTCATCTAACAGTTCCATTGGATCACGGATATCTCGGTCCAATTTATTCATAAATGTAACAATGGGAGTATCTCGTAGACGCGTAACTTCCATAAGTTTTCGCGTACGATCCTCTACCCCTTTTGCTGCATCTATAACCATTAAGCAGGAATCAACTGCAGTTAGCGTTCGATAGGTATCTTCCGAGAAATCTTCGTGCCCTGGAGTATCCAGTAAATTAACCAAACATTCGTTGTAGGGAAATTGCATAACAGAAGTGGTTACCGAAATACCACGTTCTTTCTCCATCTCCATCCAGTCTGATTTAGCATGATGGCTTGAACCTCGGCCTTTTACCGTACCAGCAGACTGAATAGCCTGTCCGAACAGTAACACTTTTTCAGTTATTGTTGTTTTACCAGCATCGGGGTGCGAGATGATAGCAAAGGTTCTTCGCTTATTGACTTCATTCAGAAATTCTTGGTTTGCCATGGATAAGTTCTTTTAGTTTGTACACAGATTCAATTACATTGATGGAAGCACTCTAATTTCAGTTCTTCTTCGTTCAAATCCGTTGCGTTAATCGTGGTTAATGGTTATTTTCGCTGATCTGAGCATTATAAACAATCAATGCTTGAGTAATTGACCATTATTTCTTTGTTGTACTACTTAAACAGCAGAATGATATCAATAACATTAATGGGGTAATCAAAATAAATTCGACGGTAAAGCAGAGAGGAACAGGCTGAAATGTCGATTTTCAGCCTGCTTGACGGTGAGCTAATTCGTTTTACTTTTGACTTTTAACTAATTGATAATGTCTAGATAAATATTCTACCGGAACACTCCAAATATGAACTAAACGACAAAATGGGAACAATAGAAACAAGGTCATGCCTAAAACCATGTGTAAACGAAAAATAAATCCTACGCCTTCTAAATTAAGAGATGCTCCAGATTGAAAGGTTACAATCTCTTGCGCCCAACTAACCAACTTCATCATTTCACTGCCATCTAAATGCTGCGCCGAAAACGGGATAGTCAACACACCCAAACATGCCTGAGTAACAATTAATGTCAATATCATGATGTCGAAAAAAGAGGAAGTAGCTCGAACTCGAACATTGGTTAAACGTCGCTTTAGTAACATAGCTCCACCAGCAATTGTCATTAAACCAAATACTCCCCCAGCTATCATGGCAATCAACTGTTTTGCAGGTAATGATAAGAACGATTCATACACCCAATGAGGCGTTAATAACCCCACAAAGTGGCCAAAAAATATGCCAATAATACCAATGTGGAATAGGCTAGAAGCAACACGCATATTGGTATTATCTAAAATCTGACTTGAACCAGCACGCCACGTATACTGGCCATAATCATAGCGAAGCCAACTACCAATTAAAAATATCGAGCCAGCAATATAAGGATAAATATCAAAAAAGAAACCATTCAGAAAACTCATTGTTTCGCTCCATTAATTTCGTTTATATCCAAATACTGAGGAGAAACCGTATTAGCAAACCGTCGCTGATGCCGCGTTTGTTGTGCCGATATACAGCCATCCTCCCCTAAAAATTTAATTTGTTCTTCTTCCCATACTTCATCTAATGCCTGAGGTGTATCATCTCTGGTTTCTTTACCGACTTTTACTTCTAGTACTTTTTCTTTAATAGTATTTCCAGACAGATCGACCAACACGTCAAATAGGCAGAAGTACTCACTTTCTCTTTGTTTTAATCGTTCTTTAAGCAAAGCTAAAATTGGAGCAACATCTTTTAAGCCATCAACCGCGCCTTCTTCTCCTTGTTGAGATATATATTCTAAATAGATAGGTAAATAATCTGGCAGTTGCTTGCAATCAAGCAGCAAACCAGAAGCTTCATATTGATTGATTAGATCTATCATCGCTTGCCCACGATCTCGAGATTCACCATGCACATGTTCAAATAAAAACAAAGAAAGAGACCGGCCTCTATCAAACAAATCACTGTAATTAGCTTGAATATCAAGTAATGGTTGTGAAGACATACTTGATATAAAATCACGCAATTTCTGATGATGAAGCGGTTTTAATTCACTGCACATACCAAGTAGACTGTAAAGATCTTTAGGATAGTGCCAAATTTCCGCTTCAGGATAATCTAATAACGATGCAATAAGTCTTAATGATTTCATTTCCATTACTTATCCCCTAGCGTTTTTGCATTGATGTCAATTGAATCGATACGCTGACTATCAAACAGGTTGATTTTACTATCACTGCCTCCGTGGCAACTATTACCAAAACTAAACCCACATCCTTTCGCCTCTGGAAAAGCTTCTGTTGCTAATTCTCGATGACAGGTAGGGATCACAAATCGATCTTCATAATTAGCAATCGCAAGATATCGATACATTTCTTGAGCTTGACTTTCACTTAGCCCAACTTGCTCTAAAGCACTCGTATCGATGGTTCCATCCACAGTTTCTGCACGTTTAAAATGGCGCATCGCTAACATTCGGTTAAGTGCATTGAGCACGGGTGCTGTATCGCCTGCCGTTAATAAGTTAGCCAGATATTGAACCGGTATTCGCAAGCTTTTTACATCAGGTAATACACCTTGGCTGCCCATAAGCCCAGCATCAGAAGCTGACTGAATAGGAGATAGAGGAGGAATATACCAAACCATCGGTAGAGTCCTATACTCAGGATGTAACGGCAATGCTAGCTTCCAATCAATCGCCATTTTATAAACCGGAGATCGTTGTGCTGCTTGCAATACATTCTCTGATATACCTTGTTTAAGGGCTTCTTTAATAACATCTGGGTCATTAGGATCCAAAAATATATCCAACTGACTTTGATATAAATCGACCGTCTCTTCGGCCGAGGCCGCCTGCTCAATTTTATCGGCATCGTACAAAATAACGCCTAAATAACGAATACGCCCAACACATGTTTCCGAGCACACTGTAGGTTGACCAGATTCAATCCTTGGGTAGCAAAAAATACACTTTTCGGACTTGCCACTTTTCCAATTAAAATAAATTTTCTTATATGGGCAACCAGTCAAACACATGCGCCAACCGCGACATTTATCTTGATCGATAAGAACAATGCCATCTTCTTCTCGCTTGTAAATCGCGCCACTTGGGCAAGTAGCAACACACGCAGGGTTTAAGCAATGCTCACACAAGCGAGGCAAATACATCATAAAAGTGTTTTCAAATTGACCATACATCTCTTTTTGCATGTCATTGAAATTCTGATCAGCAGATCGTTTTGAAAACTCTCCTCCCAAAATCTCTTCCCAATTGGGCCCTTTTTCTATTTTATCCATCCGTTGGCCTGTGAGCAGAGAGCGAGGCCGAGCAATGGGTTGATGCTTACTTTGTGGCGCATTGTGCAAATGCTCATAGTCAAAAGTGAACGGTTCATAATAATCATCGATTACAGGCATATCGGGGTTATTAAATAGCTTTGCTAACACCCCAACTTTATGGCCCATTTTAGGTTGCAGTTTACCTTTAATATTCCGTATCCAACCGCCTTTCCATTTGTCTTGGTTTTCCCAATCTGTTGGGTAACCCGTACCAGGTTTACTTTCAACATTATTGAACCAGGCGTACTCCATACCTTCACGGCTAGTCCATACATTTTTACAGGTTACCGAACAGGTATGGCAGCCAATGCATTTATCTAAGTTGAGTACCATGCCGACTTGTGAACGAATTTTCATTCTTCTTTACCTCCCGCCTGACCACTGTAAATATTGGGTTCTTGTATATAATCGTTATCTTCATTATCTAACCACTTGACTTCATTCATGCGGCGTACTACAACAAATTCATCACGATTAGATCCCACTGTACCGTAGTAATTAAACCCATAAGACTGATGAACATAACCACCAATCATGTGTGTTGGTTTAGGACAAGTTCGAGTCACTGAATTGTGGATCCCTCCTCTCTGCCCAGTAATTTCAGCACCGGGAAGATTGACTAAACGTTCTTGAGCGTGGTACATCATTACCATCCCATCAGGCACTCGTTGACTAACCACCGCGCGAGCGGTTAAAGCACCGTTACTATTAAAAGCTTCAATCCAATCGTTATCCTCTATGCCAAGATCCTTCGCATCAGTTTCACTCATCCAAACAATGGGACCACCTCGTGATAAGGTCAGCATGAGCAAGTTTTCACTGTACGTTGAATGAATACCCCATTTTTGATGCGGTGTGATCCAATTCAACGCTTTCTCTTTATTACCATTACTTTTCTTACCCATAATTTCATGCACAGTACGGGTATTAATAGGTGGACGGTAGGCCACCAAACTCTCACCAAAGTCTCGCATCCATTGGTGATCTTGATATAACTGCTGTCGTCCTGTTAGTGTGCGCCAAGGAATCAGTTCATGCACATTGGTATAACCCGCATTGTAAGATACATGTTCGTCTTCCAAGCCAGACCAAGTAGGACTAGAAATAATCTTTCGAGGTTGAGCTTGAATATCACGAAAGCGAATTTTTTCGTCTTCTTTATTTAGCGCTAAATGCCGATGTTCACGGCCAGTAAGTTCGCTTAATGCATCCCACGCCTTTACTGCTACTTGACCATTAGTTTCAGGAGCTAAAGTAAGTATCACTTCTGCAGCATCAATTGCTGATTCAATCTTTGCTAACCCTTTGGCTTCTCCCTCGGGATGGACATAGTTGAGTTTTTTAAGCAGCTCAACTTCACTATCCGTATTCCAGTTTATCCCCTTTCCACCATTACCTTGGCTATTAAGCAAAGGGCCTAATGAAGTAAAGCGAGCATAAGTATTGGGATAATCTCGTTGGACCGTGACAATATGTGGTGCGGTTTTACCTGGGATCAGATCACACTCACCCAATTTCCAATCCTTGACATCAAACGCTTGGGCCATCTCTGCCGGAGAATCATGCTGAATAGGTAAAGTCACTACATCTTCTTCTTTGCCAAGGTGGCCTTGACAAACATGAGAAAAAACCTTGGCAAGCTCTTTATAAATATCCCAATCAGATTTAGCCTCCCAAGCAGGATCTACAGCAGCAGAAAGTGGATGAATAAATGGATGCATATCCGAGGTATTCATGTCATCTTTTTCATACCAAGTTGCTGTTGGTAGAACAATATCGGAAAATAAACACGTGCTGGACATACGGAAATCAAGAGTCACAACAAGATCCAACTTGCCTTGCGTTGGTTCGTCTTTCCAATCAATTTCGTTTGGCTTAGTTGGACTAAAGTCACCTAAATCCTTACCTTGAATACCATGCTCTGTACCCAATAAGTACTTAAGCATGTATTCATGACCTTTACCCGACGAACCTAATAGATTAGAACGCCAAATAAACATATTTCGCGGGTAATGCTCTTCTGGTTGTTCCGAGGCAAAACGAATCGAACCTTCTTTCAATGCATTAACTGTGTATTCACTCGCGGACATTCCTGCGTCACGAGCATGATCTGCAATATGCAGTGGATTGGTATTGAACTGTGGGGAAGATGGCAGCCAACCTAAACGCTCAGCTTTAACGTTCATATCAATCAAGTGATCGCTATAACGCGATTTATCGGCTAGAGGTGAAAGTAATTCATCAGTATTAAGTTTCTCATAGCGCCATTGACTAGAATGGTTATAGAAAAACGAAGTACCATTCATATGACGTGGTGGCTTTTGCCAATCTAAACCGAAAGCAAGTGGTTGCCAACCCGTTTGCGGACGTAACTTCTCTTGCCCAACGTAGTGGGCCCATCCACCTCCACTTTGTCCTACGCAACCACAGAAAACCAACATATTGATCAAACCGCGATAGTTCATATCCATGTGATACCAATGGTTTAAACCAGCGCCCACTATGATCATAGAACGACCGTGAGTTTTCTCGGCATTACTTGCAAATTCGCGAGCGATACGGGTAATATCATCCGCTGATACGCCGGTAATTTTTTCCGCCCAAGCAGGAGAATACGCTTTGACTTCGGTATACTCATGCGCACAACTGGAGTCGTTGAAACCTCGTTCAACGCCATAATTTGCTAGGGTTAAATCATAAACCGTTGTCACGTAAGCTTCAGAACCATCACCAAGTACAATACGTTTAATCGGTAACTTGCGATTAACCAAATCGGTAAGCGGTACATGTTGAAAATGTTCATGCTCCAACCCACCAAAATAAGGAAATGCAACCTCTACTACTTGGTCTTGATTTTGAATACCCAAACGCAACTTGACCGCACTCTGTGGGTCTCCTGCTCTTTGCTCTAGGTTCCACTTGCCTTTCTCTCCCCAACGATAACCAGAAGAACCATTTGGCGAGACCATATCTCCAGTGACATCATCAATCGCAATCGTCTTCCACTCGGGGTTATTTTGTTGGTCAAGGTTATTGGTCAAATCAGAAGCTCTTAAGAAACGTCCTGCAGAAAAACCGCCATTTTCTCGAGGCTCCAACTTAACCAACATAGGCATATCAGAATATTGACGTAAGTAATTTTGGAAATATTCTGATTGGCGTTTAACGTGAAACTCACTTAAAATCACATGGCCCATCGCTAAAGCCACCGCACTATCTGTCCCTTGCTTTGGATTCAACCAGTGATCACATAATTTTGCCACTTCAGCATAATCAGGAGTGATCGCTACAGTTTTTGTTCCTTTATACCGAACTTCCGTAAAGAAGTGTGCATCTGGCGTTCGTGTTTGAGGGATATTGGATCCCCAAGCAATAATATACGACGAGTTATACCAATCGGCTGATTCTGGGACATCAGTTTGCTCTCCCCAAGTCATAGGAGATGCCGGTGGTAGATCGCAATACCAATCATAAAAACTCAAACAAGAACCGCCGATCAACGATAGATACCTTGCACCTGCGGCGTAAGAGACCATCGACATGGCAGGAATAGGAGAAAAACCGACCACCCGATCAGGCCCATGTTCTTTAATGGTATGCACATTAGAAGCAGCAATGATCTCATTAACTTCGGCCCAAGAACTGCGTACAAAGCCTCCACGACCTCGCGCTGACTTATACTCTTTAGCACGACCAGAATCGGTAACAATCGATTTCCATGCATCAACAGGGTCAGAATATTGCTCCTTAGCTGCACGCCATAGTTTTAACAGCGGCTTGCGCACCATGGGATACTTTAGTCGGTTGGCACTATAAAGATACCATGAGTAACTTGCTCCTCGTGGGCAACCTCTCGGTTCATGATTGGGCAAATCGGGACGTGTTCTCGGGTAATCGGTTTGTTGAGTTTCCCATGTAACCAATCCATTTTTTACGTAAATTTTCCAACTACAAGATCCGGTACAATTGACACCGTGTGTAGAACGCACCACTTTGTCATGTTGCCAACGGCTTCGATAGCTATCCTCCCAGTCACGATTGGTGTGGAGTGTTTGACCATGACGCCCAGAAAATGTATCTCCTACTTGTCTAAAATATCGAAAGCGATCTAAAAACTTGCTCATCCAGTGTTTCTCCTATTTTTTAAGGAAATAATTTTTATATTAATTATTTTTTCAACCAATCATTCTTATTAAATATATTTAAAGTTAGATACGTACTTATACCTATACTATTAATCAACAAACCATTTAAAAATAAATACAAATAAAACATTAATGAGGAACTTAATTAAAATAAGAACCAAAAATAAAACCCCAAAAATCAATTAAACTAGCCTATTTATTATTTATTATTTATTATTTATTATTACAAGAGTTGATTGTTTTTCGTCCATATACAAGCCAAGTAACAACGGCACAGAGTACATAAAAAAATAGAAATATTTTTAATGCACCAGAAGCCGAACCAGTTAACGTTAATGATATACCAAATGCCTGAGGTATAAAAAATCCACCAAAAGCACCAATAGCAGAAATAAAACCTAATGCGGCAGCGGTATCTGTACCAGATTTTCTTACAATGAGTTTTTTATCTAAACCTGCTATTTCTGCTTGTTGCGTGATTATTCGACGAAATAAAACCGCGATCATTTGAAAGGTTGATCCACTCCCTACTCCTGAACAGGCAAACAGCCCAGTAAATATCAATAAAAATAAAATAAAACTACCGGATTCGCCTTCTTTTGGTAAAGTAAAAAAAATTGATATAGTCAGTATCGCCATTAAAGAAAAATTAAAAAATGTTACTTTTATACCACCGAACTTATCAGACCAAACGCCACCAATAGGCCTCATTAGAGCGCCAACAAGAGGACCAATAAAAGCGTATTGAAGTATATTTTCAGTGGGAAATTGCGTTTTTGCCAACATAGAAAATCCAGCCGAAAAGCCGATGAAGGAACCGAAAGCAGACAAATAGAGTAAGCTCATCAACCACAAATGACCTTGCTTTAAGACTTTTACTTGTTCAGAAAATGAGGCTTTAGCACTATCAATATCATTCATTCCAAACCAAGAAATCACACTAAACAGCAAAATAAAAGGCACCCAAAACCAAGCTGCATTATGCAAAAAGAGAGCACTACCATCTGGTTCAGAACTAAAACTAAAAAAACTTATTGAAATAACGATAGGCACTATCATTTGCATAATACTAACGCCGAGATTTCCAAGACCGCCATTTATCCCTAATGCAGATCCTTGTTTTTCCTTAGGAAAAAAGAAACTAATGTTAGCCATACTAGAGGCGAAATTCGCCCCACCTAAACCACATAACAATGAAATCATGACAAAAACATAATAAGGTGTAGAAGTATCCTGAATAGCGAACCCTAGCCAAATCATTGGAGCCACGAGAATAAAAGTACTGAAAGCGGTCCACCGACGGCCGCCAAATATAGAAATAGTGAAGGAATATGGGATTCGTCCCAACGCGCCAGAAATAGAAGGTAAAGCCGTTAACAGAAAAAGCTGTTTCATTGAAAAATTGAAACCAGCTTCAGGAAGATTTACCGCAACCGCACTAAAGATCATCCACACGCAAAAAGACAACAGCAAACATGGAACCGATATCCATAGATTTCTTTTTGCAACTTGTTGTCCTTGTTGTTTCCAAAAATCTGGGTTATCGGGAAACCATTCTTTAATTAGACGCTTATTCGATTGATGTTCAATATTTCCCGAATCTGAGTTTATTGGCATGCTGTCCCCATTATTATAAGAATAGACGCCTACATTAACGGTAAATATTGATATTCATTTATTGATTTACATCAACAATATCCTGAACAGTCAACGACCAGAAATTAGTTATCTAACCATTTATAATTATTACGTAATCCTTATCTTATTGATTAATCAGAATATTAATAATTATTAAATTTTTCAAAAAGTAAAAACTATTTAGTACTACCCCTCAAGGAGTATTTAGTCGTTTTTATAATGAGTTATAATGCATAAATTGTAATTTTAAAGGGTAATTGATAGTGAGCCGTTATATTTGGTACAGGTTGTCAATTACGCATAAAATCACATTCCTAATATTGATATTATGCAGTATATCAATATTAGGAATGCTGATTTCTTTACAAATATCAGAAAACATCCAAGGTCGAACCAATTTAGTCAATCAAATTGGTTCAATAAGAATGGAAACTTACAAACTCATCGCTTATATAAATGATGAAAATGCATCGTTAAAATCAATCTATTCCATAGAAAAAAAACTTGTCCTTCCTTCTTTTGAAAACCATGTTAATAACAACAAATTAAACAAGGACTACCTAACAACTCTAAATTTTTTCAATGAAAAAATAAAAACCATACCGGATAATTATAATAATCTGGATACAAAAATAATATCAGGGAAGTTTATAGAGTTACTTAACACATTAATTGATAAAACCACAGTAAATACAGAAAAAAGCATCAATAGATTAAGAAACATACAATACTCGTTTATTTTTATTATGATCCTTTTCGGTATAACAACTATAATTAATTTAAGAATAAGATTATTTATTCCATGGAAAAAATTACTGGATATATCTAAATCCATTCAAAATGGTAATTTTGATAAAAAATTCATAACAAACATAAATAAAGATGAAATGAATCAGCTTGGGGAGTCAATAAATTTGATGTCCGATAGTCTGAAAAACATGTACATAAATTTAGAAAAAGTAGTTCAACATAAAACAGAAAAACTTAACAAACAAAATAAGTATTTAGATTTTCTTTATAGGACATGTCAAACTTTCAATATGGAGAAATACAGTTGTGACAGATTATCACCATTAGTAAAAGAGCTCATGGTGTTAACTGACATACAAAAAATAAATATTGTAATTTTAGACTATCAAGAAAGTGATCAAATACAAGAATTTCAATTCGGCTCAAATAAAAGGCCACAATTTTGTAAAAGATCAAACTGTTACCTTTGTTTTGATGAAAATTTAACCACTAATAAAAATCTAGTTAAGACTACGCGAGATTTGCACGACTCTAACCAACACTATGGAAAAATTGAACTGTATGCGGATGCAAATAATCCATTACATCATGATGAACAGCAGTTATTCATTGCCTTTTCAGATCTGCTCACTCAAGCCTTATCTATATATTATAAAGACCAACAACAGCAGCAATTATCTCTTTTAACAGAACGCAATACTATTGCTCGTGAACTACACGATTCTATCGCTCAGTCTTTGTCCTGCTTAAAGATTAAAATTAGTATTCTACAAATGAATAAAGACAACCTTCATTCCGAACAAGAAAAAATCATTCAAGAAATGCGTAATGAAGTCAATAGTGCTTATAGTCAACTGAGAGAGCTATTAACAACTTTCAGACTAAAAATAGATGGGCTTGGCTTTATGCCAGCGTTAGAAAAAACCATATCAGAATATAATGACAAGCTTAATTTAATTATTAATTTTAAATATGATATACCGGCTAATACAATATCCACACATCAATCCATACATTTACTACAAATCATTAGAGAAATACTAAATAACGTCTATAAGCATGCTGAAGCATCAAAAGTAGAAGTTAATTTGAGTGTTAATGGACACGAAATTTCATTATTTGTTAATGATGATGGATGCGGTTTTTCATCGTATGAAGAGAATTCCCATTATGGGTTAAAAATAATTGAAGATAGAGCTCAATCACTATCAGGTGAATGGAATATTGTATCGTCACCAAACCAAGGGACACAGTTTTATCTTACTTTTCCTATCTTAAATCGAGAATGAAAATGGCCAATAAACATAATTTCACAAATACAGATGCCGCCACTATATTATTGATTGATGATCACCCTATGTTAAGAAATGGGATCAAACAATTACTAAATACTAAAAAACATTTAACCGTTGTAGCAGAGGCAAATAATGGTCATGATGGGGTGCAATATGCATTGGATTACGAACCCGATCTAATACTTTTAGATATCAATATGCCCGAATTCGATGGTTTAAAAACATTGAAATTATTACGAGATAAAGGTGTCTGCAGCAAAGTGGTGATCTTCACGGTATCTAATTGTAATGATGATGTATCCAAAGCAATCAAATTAGGTGCTGATGGTTATCTTCTAAAAGATATGGAACCAGAAGAGTTATTGCTGTCGATTGAAAATGCATGTCTTGGTAAAACAGTAATCAGCCCTGAGCTTACATCCATTTTAGTGGGTAATTTGCGAGAAACGAAAAAGAACAAAATGACTCATGTTGCTATAGGCATATTAAGTGTACGTGAACAAGAAATATTAAAAAATATTGCACTAGGTTTATCCAATAAAATGATAGCAAATAAACTATCAATATCAGAAAGTACCGTCAAAGTTCATGTAAAAAGTGTTTTAAAAAAACTGCAGCTACGTTCTCGAGTTGAAGCTGCAGTTTGGGTTCACCAAGAAAAAATCAGGTTTGATTAAAAAAACAAATAACTCATAATAATCGCGTCCTCTTTTCCCTTCTTTGCTGGGTAGTAATTGTGACGTCGGTCCACTTCATTGAAACCTATCGATTCGTATAAGCGATGCGCTTTATGATTGCTTTCACGTACCTCTAACCAAGCACTTTCCGCTTTTTTCTGTTCACAAATAGATAAAAAGTATTCAATAAGTATTTTGCCAAACCCTTTGCCTTGCTGTTGTGGATCCACGGCAAGATTGAGCAAAGTCACTTCCCCTACAATGTTTTGAGCGTAAAAATAACCAACAACCCTGTCTTCATTAACTAAAACATAATGACATGCTCCACGGCTATTCACGTCGTTAATCATAGACTGTTTCCATGGATGGCTATGAGCGACTTGCTCTATTCGCCATACGTCTTGTAAAAACACATCTTCTAACGGTTTAATTCGATTGTTCATAAGCACATATTTGTTGCCATAAATCTCGACGATGCTGTTTATTCCCTTCTATTTGAGATAAAAGCGGACTGGTTAAGGTCTTAACAGTAACATCTATATTATTTATTGGATCGCAACCAGCAAACCAAATCCATTGCAGCTGATTCTCGCCAAGTTTGGACAATTGTTCAGGAAAAACATGCATTGATTGATGTATACTTAATTGCATACTTTTCAATACGTTATTAAACATAATCACTATATCGCCGCTTGGTTTTACCGGAGAAACCAGTAATAACAGGCAAGATTCAGGTAATAAAAATTCAGCAACTTCAACCCCCGTCAGTCTTGCAGGATGTGATAAGCGCCAGTGTTGAATCCCCATTTCGGCTAAATATTGAATATCAGTATTAGGTTCTTTCATAACAGGCTTAAAGTTCAGAAAACTCAGGGCTATATTCTAGTAAACCCTGTTTACCAGCAAACTCATTCTCCGTTAACTCTCTCACACGGAAAACGCCTTGAGGAACATCCCAGCTAGAGTGCATACCAAATTCTGTGGCATCAATAAAACCAAAGCGAGAATAAAACTCCGGATCGCCCAATACTGCACAACCTAGATAGCCAAATTCGTACAATGAATCTAGCCCTTGTTTAATCATCTTCCCTGCTATCCCTTGACGACGAAACTCTTGTTTAACCGCTATAGGTGCCAGTCCTTGCCAGCCAAAATGTTCACCATTCAATGAGACCGGAGTAAACAATGCGTATCCAATCAACTTGCCTTCATCCGTACAGGCAACGAGTGACAGTGTAAAACGGCTATTCTCGCGTAGACTCATCACAAGGCTCGCTTCGGCTTCTGTTTCAAAAGCAGATTTCAGTAGAGCATCAATTGGTAGTATATCCGCAGGTGCTTCAGTTCTAATAAGCATTAACTATTCCATTCTGATTTTTTTCATGATGTAACCCTTTATAAACAAAATCAGCCAGTTCATTTAAAAGTAATGTAAGTGGTTTAGGTAATGCATCAAGATCAACGCTATCCATTAAATTCTTAATTTCTAACCCAAGCTCAGTATCACCTTCAATGCTCAACCTTCTTTGAAAGAACAATGTATCAGGGTCTTCTTTTCGACCAGCAATTAACACTAGATCATTTAATTTTCCTGAAAAACTGACTTGTTCTTTTTCTTCTTTTTTACTAACAAGCAATTTTTCATTTTGATAACTAATAAACCACTGTAAATCTAGGTCAATAATAGTAATTTTTAACCAATTTTCTTGTAAAAACGCAAAATCACCATCCTCCAATGCTTCATGGAAAACATGCCTTAGCGCTTCTAGTAATATTTTATTCTGTATGGCTGACGGTAAAAAATGGACTGAAGGTCTCAAAATTTGCGCTGAATTTTCAACTATTTTGGTTCGAAGCTTGTTTAACACTAGGGTATTCCGATACTTTATTGAATCAATCAAGCTATGATAATAGATATCGCCTCAGAATTCCTGTTATGTGTCATAAAAAGTACTTGTGATGCTGTGATCTCTTTTATCTCGCTTGTTTCGCAGTTATAGTTAATAATAATCTCAATTAAAATGAATGCTATTCATTCAATTGCTCAATGTAAAAGCGGTAGAAACTTAATGCCAAAAAAGCAGTTACAGCACTGGTTTTCAAAACTGACAGATTCCAGTCCATTTCTCTTTGCCGTTCTCGATAAAGAGCATAATTACGTTAGCGTTAACGAACGGTATTGTGAAATTGCCGGCATGTCTAAAGATGACCTAATAGGCCTGAACGATACCATCATTCTAGGCGACCATTTTTATGCAACACTTAAACTTTTCTACGACCGTGCATTCACTGGCGAATACGTTGAGACTGAAGTTACTTTAAATGACAACGAACACGATACCAGTTTGCACTTCAGTGTTTCTCCGGTCATCCTCGATGGAGAAGTTGAATTCATCTCTTTTCACGCAAATGACACTTCAGAGAAACAAATTCTGACTCGTTCATTAGAAGAGTCTGAAGTGAAATTTTCCATGTTAACGGGATTGTTACCTGACGGGTTTTTATTAGTTGAAAACGAAACCATTATTTCAACCAACCCTATTGCACTAAGGTTACTCGGTTTTTCTGATGTTGAAAGTATATTAGGCGAACAAATTCATCGCTTATTTTTAGACGAGAGTACTAAAACTGTATTCAATGAATCCTTTAGTTCTATGTTACTTAATGAGCCTCTCATCTGTTTAACCAGTGCTCGATGTGGTATTGAAAGAAAAGTTCGTTTACGTGCAACTCATACCACCAATTTAGGTACCCAGTCCATTATTATCATTATCGAAGACGCTGACGTTAGCGACTCTGGTTCGATCGATGACAAGCATGATACCCATTACGATTCTTTAACCAAGCTCTACAATCGCTACGGATTTACACGACGTCTTGAACATTTTATCGACAATGAAATACCACTGATCATGCTTTATCTCGACATTGATAACTTCAAGAACATTAATGACTCTCTAGGGCATCATATTGGCGATAAAGTAATAAAAGAAGTCTCATCACGCTTACAACGTTTGCTACCTTCTCAAGCAATATTAGGTCATTTAGGCGGGGATGAATTTGGTATTATTTTACCGGAACCAGAACACAATCGAACTACAGAGTCATTAGCTGAAAAAATAATATCCATCATTAATCAACCTTTTGATCTGCACCATTTTAGTAAACGTCTGGCTTGTTCAATTGGTAGCGTTATGTTTCCTGACGATGGTAATGACGCCCGTATCTTGTTACAAAATGCCGACACAGCCATGTACGAAGCTAAAGATCGTGGTCGAAATCGACTGATAAAATATCATGATCAGATGAACAAAGAAGCTCGCATGCGCCTTTGGCTAGAAATTGAACTGCAAAAAGCACTGCAGCAAAATGGATTGGAAGTGTGGTATCAACCTAAAGTAAACGCTCGCGACTTTAGCATTAACGGAGCTGAAGCATTGATTCGCTGGAAGCACCCTATTGAAGGTTATATTAGCCCTGCGGCCTTTATACCGGTTGCGGAAAAAGCAGGCTTGATAGAACATCTGGGACGAGTGGTAATGCGAGAAGTATTTGCCACTGTTAAACGTTGGAAAATTCAAGGTATCCTTCCTGGACGTGTTGCGATAAACCTATCTCCAGAACAATTTGGCAACCCTAAACTTATCGATTATATGGAGAAACAACTTCGCACAACCGAACTTGATCCAAACTGCATTACATTTGAATTGACTGAAAGTGCCGTGATGAGCGATAGTGAGCACACATTACAAATGCTTAAGGCGATTAAAAATCTTGGCTTTTCTTTATCAATTGACGATTTTGGTACTGGTTACTCTTCTCTTTCCTATTTAGCACGCTTTCCTATTGATGAACTAAAAATAGACCGGGCGTTTATTAACGATATCGATAAACTGCCAAAGCAGGTGACGGTTATAGAAAATATCATTAATTTAGGTCGTTCTTTAGATCTAACTGTAGTCGCAGAAGGGGTAGAAACAAGACAACAAGCCACTCTACTGTCTAATTTGAACTGCCATACAATTCAAGGATTTCATTTTTATCGGCCGCAACCTAAACAAGATATAGAAGAACTATTGGCCCAGAACAAAAGGCATAAAAATTAATGTTAATGATGAAATAATCATATAAACGCGTGATTATTCGCTGCAGATTAAAATAAACCTGCCTCATATCAAATCTACCCATTCCGTTAGCCCATAGAATGCAAACATCAATAACAATTGGGTAGATCTAATGGAATTACTTTGCCCCGCAGGCAATTTACCTGCATTAAAAACGGCGGTCGATTGTGGAGCAGATGCTGTCTACATCGGATTCAAAGATGACACTAATGCGCGACACTTTGCAGGTCTAAATTTTACAGGTAAAAAACTAGACCGAGCAATACAGTATATTCGTGATCATAATAAAAAACTTCATGTCGCATTGAACACTTTCGCACACCCGGATGGATTTAATCGTTGGACAAAAGCGGTAGATAATGCGGTAGCAATGGGCGTAGACGCGCTCATTATTGCCGATATTGCCATATTGGAGTACGCAGCAACCAAGTATCCAGATTTAGAACTGCATTTATCGGTACAAGCATCGGCGACTAATGTGGCTGCCATCCATTTCTATCAGCAAAATTTTAATATAAAGAGGGTCGTTTTACCGCGCGTTCTTTCGATTCATCAAGTTAAGCAACTTTCTCGAACCATTGATAAAAATGTTGAATTAGAGGTCTTTGCATTTGGCAGTTTATGTATCATGGCAGAAGGACGTTGCTACCTTTCCTCTTATATGACGGGGGAATCACCCAATACCGTTGGTGCTTGTTCACCCGCTAAATATGTCCGCTGGCAAGAGACGAACGATGGTTTGGAGTCGCGTTTGAATGAAATCCTAATTGATCGGTATGCTGAAGGTGAAAATGCAGGTTATCCAACCTTATGCAAAGGTCGATTTGATGTAAAACTAGATGGCGATATTAAGCGATATCACGCATTAGAAGAACCAATCAGCTTGAATACTTTATCGATGTTACCTGATCTTTTTTCTGCCAATGTCGCGTCGGTAAAAATAGAAGGCCGTCAACGCAGCCCTGCTTATGTTGAACAGGTCACTCGAACCTGGCGAGCAGCTATCGATAGTTACCAAAGCACCCCTGAAACCTATCATGTTGACGAGTGTTGGAATAAAGCACTCGCTAACGTTTCAGAAGGAACACAAACAACACTCGGTGCTTACCACCGTAAATGGCAGTAACTGGCGGAGATAAGTATGTCTAATGAGATGAAATATGCGCTAGGCCCAATACTCTATTTTTGGCCTAAACAGGATGTTGAAAAATTTTATGAGCAAGCCAAATCTTCAAATGCCGACATAATTTACCTCGGTGAAACCGTCTGCTCAAAAAGAAGGTTAATGAAGCCAAACGATTGGTTAAGTCTAGCCAAAGATCTTGCTGCAAGTGGCAAGCAAGTAGTGTTGTCGACAATGGCTTTGCTAGAAGCACCAAGCGAAGTCAATATGATGAAAAGATACATAAATAATGGCGAGTTTTTTATTGAAGCCAATGATGTATCAGCGATTCAACTCGCCCATGAACACAAGGTTCCATTTGTCGTTGGTGCTGCCGTTAATACATATAATGCCCATACTCTTAAATTATTCTTACAGAAAGGCATGATACGTTGGTGCATGCCAGTAGAGCTTTCTAAGCAATGGTTGCAGAAAACCATGATGCAATGTGATGAGCTCGGAATTAAAGGACAATTCGAAATAGAGGTATTCAGTCACGGCTATCTCCCATTAGCCTATTCCGCTCGTTGCTTTACCGCAAGAGCTCAGAATCGACCAAAAGACGAATGTGAAACATGCTGTATTGAGTATCCAACTGGTCTACAGGTCGATAGCCAAGAAGGCCAATCGGTTTTCAATCTTAATGGGATTCAGACGCAATCTGGTTATTGCTATAACTTAATCAATGAACTTAAAGGCATGAAAGGATTAGTCGACGTGGTTCGTTTAAGCCCGCTTAATGTCGAAACATTCGCTAAGCTAGACCAATTTCGCCAGAATGAAGACGGAGAAAATCCAGAAAAACTAGCTAATTTCCAATGTAACGGATATTGGCACCAACTGGCCGGAATGGAGAGCTCATAAGCTCAAAAAATCAACCTGACACACTGCAGGTTTCGGGTTTAACCGTAAAATCTAAATAATAAAACGCCGAATTAATATTCGGCGTTTTATTGCAGATCGATATACTTTTAGAGAGCTTCTGTGTTTTTTTCTACTGTTGATTGTTGGATCGCTTTTACATCATCGTATATACGAGCAAGTTCTAAAAACGAATAGCGGTGTTCAACATACTCATAAACATTAAAGGATAAAGCAAGTTTATATAGTGCGATCGCGTCAGCGTATTGCTCAGAAAACTGGTAGCGCTTCGCTAAATAAAAATACACTTCAGTCAAACGTTGTGCCAAAGTTATATTGTCTTGCGTCCCCTGCAATACTGCTTTAAAAGCCTGTTCTTCGCTAACCTCATCCAGCATTATCGCGACTAAGACCCAACCCCAATTTTGATTTTTATTGGCGTAACGCATTTCAAGATTTTGTTCTGCTTCTAACGGGGTTAACTCTCGCTCTATAATATAAAGCCACAACGCTCGAAACGGATCATCTGGGTTACTCTCATAATGTGCTTTCATCTCTTGATAAGCTAACTCATTACGACCACCGTAATATAAAGCAATCGCCATATTACGCTCAGCGTACTCGTTATATGGGTCAAGCTCTAGAGTTGAATCAAACGCTTCATATGCCGCGTCATATTCACCTATTTGAGTAAAATAGACACCAAGCAAATTAAAAATATCTGGTTGAGCTGGGTTGAGGTTTAAAGATTGGTTAAAATCAAGACGCGCTAAGTCACGTAACCCTACACTGTCGTAATAACTGCCTCGTTCGTAGTGCATTTTACTTTTGGTCGCGGCGTTTAAATCAGGTCGTTGTAGTAATTGATTAAGCCGAGCTATTTGCACTTCTTGCTGAATACTTGCTTGTAGTGGAACGGCCATTGGTGGATAAACCCACTGAAGCTCTTCATTTGCCGTAGTAGCACAACCGGAAAGCACCAGTAATAAACTGACGCTTGCTATTTGTAACCATTTCACAGATACATATCTCCTTATATGCTAGACCACCCATTTGTACACATTAGATGTAAAAAAGGGAGAACATTAATGTTCTCCCTTTTATAACACGCTTCTGGCGGTATTTACTAGAAAAGCCTAAGTTTAATCACAAAGCCTAACTGCACCTACCTACAAAATATCACTTATTCTGCTTCTGGTGCTTCGGCTGGCTTATCTTGTGCTTCTTTCATACTTAGACGCACACGACCTTGACGGTCAATTTCTAGTACTTTAACTTTAACTTCTTGCCCTTCGGTTAAGTAATCTGTCACTTTCTCTACACGCTTGTCAGCGATTTGAGAAATATGAACCAATCCATCTTTACCAGGAAGAATCGTTACAAAAGCACCAAAGTCAGCTAAACGAGCCACTTTACCAGTATAAATCGTTCCAACTTCTACCTCAGCTGTTAGCTCTTTAATACGATTAATCGCATCTTCAGCTTGATCTCCAGAAGTGGCTGCAATTTTAACGGTACCATCATCTTCGATTTCAATGGTTGTACCCGTTTCTTCACAAAGAGAACGAATAACAGCGCCACCTTTACCGATAACGTCACGGATTTTTTCAGGATTGATCTTCATTTGGTGAATACGAGGAGCAAACTCAGAAATTTCTGTACGTGCACCTGAGATTGCTTCATCCATTACCGAAAGAATGTGCTTACGAGCGCCTTGTGCTTGGTTAAGCGCAATTTGCATGATCTCTTTCGTGATACCTTCAATTTTGATATCCATTTGCAGTGCAGTGATACCTTCGTTAGTACCTGCAACTTTAAAGTCCATATCACCTAGGTGATCTTCATCGCCCAAGATGTCAGAAAGAACAACAAAATCGTCGCCTTCTTTAACTAGTCCCATTGCAATACCAGCAACAGACGCTTTAATTGGAACACCAGCATCCATAAGTGCTAAAGAAGTACCACACACAGAAGCCATTGAAGAAGAACCATTCGATTCTGTGATTTCAGATACGACACGAACCGTATATGGGAAATCGTCGACTGAAGGCATAACTGCTTGAATACCACGTTTTGCAAGCTTACCGTGACCAATTTCACGACGCTTAGGAGAACCAACAAAACCTGTTTCACCTACACAATATGGAGGGAAGTTATAGTGTAGAAGGAAGTGTGATTTCTTCTCACCTGTTAATTCATCAATAATTTGTGCATCACGTTGTGTGCCAAGTGTTGCTGTAACCAGTGCTTGAGTTTCACCACGAGTAAACAGAGCAGAACCGTGAGTACGTGGAAGAACGCCTGTACGTACATCAAGGGCACGAACCATGTCTTTTTCACGACCATCAATACGTGGATTACCGGCAATAATGCGGCCACGTACGACGTTTTTCTCTAAAGAACCCAGCATTTTTTTCACTTCGTTCTCGTCGAGCTCTTCATTGTCAGCTTTTAGTGCCGCTAATACGTCAGATTTAATTTCACCAACTTGCTCATAACGCGCCATTTTTTCTGTTATTTGGTACGCTTCAGTAAAACGAGCTTCTGCTAATTCAGCAATTTTAGCTTTCAGATCACCATCAACAGTTGGTGCAACCCAATCCCATGCAGGAGTGGCAACTTCAGCAGCAAATTCTTTAATAGCAGTAATAACGGTTTGTTGTTGATCGTGACCAAATACAACAGCAGATAGCATTTCTTCTTCAGTAAGATTATCCGCTTCTGATTCAACCATTAACACCGCACCATCAGTACCAGCAACAACCAAATCCAATTTAGATGTTTCTAGCTCTGTATTGCTCGGGTTTAGCACTAATTGACCATCAATGTGGCCAACACGAGCCGAACCGATAGGACCATTAAATGGGATACCAGAAATAGATAACGCAGCAGAAGTACCGATCATAGTTACGATATCAGGCTGTACGTCTGGGTTAACAGAAACAACAGTTGCGATAACTTGTACTTCATTTTTGAATTCGTCAGGGAAAAGTGGACGAATTGGACGGTCAATTAAACGAGCAGTTAGTGTTTCACCTTCAGAAGGGCGACCTTCACGCTTAAAGAAGCCACCAGGGATTTTACCAGCTGCATAAGTACGCTCTTGGTAGTTAACGGTTAAAGGGAAAAAGTCTTGTCCTTCAACGGCTGCTTTTTTGCCCACTACAGATACAAATACTGCAGTATCATCCATTGTTACCATAACAGCAGATGTTGCTTGACGTGCGATAACGCCTGTTTCTAAAGTAACGGTATGATTACCGTATTGGAATGTTTTTACGACTGGATTCGCGAACATTATATTTCCTTAAATATAGCTGGATTCTGTTTTTCAGAACCACATAGAGAATACACCTTTCGGTATTACTCATCGCGACTAATAAAAATGATCTACCAAAAATAACTCACTTTCATTAGTCGCAACCTAAAGGCCGGCTACGCTGACTGTAATACTCGATAAAGTGTAAATTTAAACTAAGCAAAACTTAGTTGGGCGATAGTATAGATGAAAAATGCAAAAAAGTGCAGACAGAAGCAGGGAAAAGAAAGCAAATTTATGAAGATTTTAGACTAAAAAGAAAAAGGGGCTATAAATAGCCCCTTTTCAACAAACTGTTCTTAGCGACGTAGGCCTAGACGTTTGATAAGGTCTTGGTAACGCTCTAGGTTTTTACCTTTAAGGTAATCTAGAAGTTTACGACGGCTAGAAACCATACGTAAAAGACCGCGACGGCTATGGTGGTCATGTTTGTGGTTAGCAAAGTGACCTTGAAGGTGGTTGATAGAAGCAGTAAGTAGTGCTACTTGTACTTCTGGTGAACCTGTATCGCCTTCAGATTGTGCATATTCTGCTACGATAGCTGCTTTTGTTTCTGCATTCAGAGACATAATCTCTCCTAAATAAGAGTTAAGTAAATAAAGTGTGCCGCCAATCTCTGATTCAGCCGACACGAGGAGCGCGTATGTTACTTGGCTAGATACAATTGCGCAAGTGCTATTTTAACATCGAACATTTGTTCACTAGCCTTGAACAACGTCATCCCGAAAAACGACCAGTCTTTTGGGCGCAACTCTTCCATCATCATCTATTTCACCGATCCCAATAAACAATCGCTCTTCACCACTGGTCATGCGGACAATACCGTCTAATGGTGCGCCAAACACTTGTACTGGTTGGCCATGCTGTATCATATGAGTCAGCTCTGGGATCAAATTCACTTCAGGTAGATCTTGAACGGCAGAGTCCATAGGCATGAGCAGTGGATCGAGTAGTTCACGCGGAGGTATATCCTCGTTGTGAGCTTTCTCTAGTAATGCTTCTAACTGCTCCAGTGTCACCATTTTCTCGTAAGGATAATTAGACACACCTGTTCGACGTAAATAACTAACATGTGCACCACAAGCCAGCATTTCACCTAAATCATCAACAATAGTTCGTATATATGTCCCTTTAGAACAATGAACTTCCATCTCAACTTCTGTACCTTCAAAGCCAATTATCTCGATTGAATAAACGGTGATTTTTCGCGATTCTCTGGGTACTTCGATTCCTTCTCTTGCGTATTCGTATAAAGGCTTGCCTTGATATTTTAGTGCAGAGAACATGGATGGAATTTGATCGGTTTCACCACGAAACTTCGCCACGCAACGTTCGAGTTGACCGCGATCAACTTTCACTTCTCGAGTTTGTACAACTTCGCCATCAGAATCAGATGTATTAGTTCTTTCACCAAGTTTAGCTATCACTCTATAACGTTTATCTGATTCGAGTAAGAACTGAGAAAACTTGGTTGCCTCACCAAAGCAAATAGGCAGCATACCTGTCGCTAATGGATCGAGTGCACCAGTATGGCCAGCTTTTTCTGCAAAATAAATTCGCTTTACTTTTTGCAGCGTGTCGTTAGATGTGATGCCTGACGGCTTATCAAGTAAAATGACCCCATCAACAGGACGACCCTTGCGACGACCCCTACGTCCCATTACTCTTCACCTTCTACACGGCCAGATTCATTAGCACGACGTTTGTCATCACTAACTACTTCACTGACTAAATTCGACATACGCATACCTTCAACAAGAGTATTGTCATAAGTAAAACGCACTTCAGGAGTGAGCCTCAATCGAATACGTTTGCCTAGCATCATTCGCACATGTGTTTCATGTTCTTTCAACGCTGCGAGGCTTGTTTCTGGTGTTTGGTCGCCAACACATAAAAACGTTACGAATACTTTTGCGTACGCTAAGTCACGTGATACTTCAACGTCAGAGATAGTCACCATACCAATTCGTGAATCTCTAACTTCACGTTGTAAAATCAACGCAAGCTCTTTTTGTAATTGCTGCGACACGCGTTGCGTGCGGCTAAATTCTTTTGACATTATTTTCTTCTCTTAGAAAAAATGAGGGGCTAAGAGCCCCTCATGGTGTATTTAACAACCGGCCCTAAAGTTATTTTAGGGTCTAGCTCTTGGCATATTAACCAAGGGCTAGTAACGCTTTTTCAAAACGCTCGTCAATCGCGATTAATCAAGAGTACGTTTGATTTCAACGGTTTCAAATACTTCTATTTGGTCCCCTGCGCGAACATCATTATAGTTCTTAACGCCGATACCACATTCGTAACCATTTTTCGCTTCTTGTACATCATCTTTAAAACGACGTAATGATTCTAGCTCACCTTCGTAGATAACCACGTTTTCACGTAGAACACGAATTGGTGCGTTACGCTTAATCACACCTTCTGTGACCATACAACCTGCAATGGCACCAAGTTTAGGTGATTTGAACACTTCACGTACTTCAGCCAAACCAATAATTTCTTGTTTGAACTCTGGAGCAAGCATGCCACCCATGGCTTGTTTCACTTCGTCAATCAATTGATAAATAATTGAGTAGTAACGTAGATCTAGGTTTTCATTTTCAATGGTACGGCGTGCAGACGCGTCTGCACGAACGTTGAAACCTAAGATAATAGCGTTAGAAGCTGCAGCTAGAACCGCATCAGTTTCGGTAATACCACCAACACCAGAACCGACTACGCTTACTTTTACTTCATCGGTAGACAGTTTATGTAGTGAATCGGTAATGGCTTCAACCGAACCTTGAACATCCGCTTTCAGAACTACATTGAGTTCGGCAACTTCACCAGCTTCCATGTTAGAGAACATGTTTTCAAGTTTTGATTTCTGCTGACGTGCTAGCTTAACATCACGGAATTTACCTTGACGATAGTTAGCAACTTCACGCGCTTTACGCTCATCACGTACAACTGTAGCTTCATCACCTGAAGAAGGCACACCAGATAAACCAATAATTTCAACTGGAATAGATGGTCCAGCAGAAACGATTTCGTTACCATTTTCATCACGCATTGCGCGAACACGACCATATTCTTGGCCACACAGTAGGATATCACCTTTATTCAAGGTACCGGTTTGAACTAATACAGTTGCAACTGGACCGCGACCTTTATCAAGACGAGATTCAACAACCACACCTGAAGCCATGCCATCCGCTACAGCCGTCAATTCTAAAACTTCTGATTGAAGTAAGATAGTTTCTAGCAAACCTTCAATGTTGGTGCCCTGTTTAGCAGAGATATGAACAAACATGTTTTCGCCACCCCATTCTTCAGGGATAACATCGTACTGTGCTAGTTCATTTTTAACATTGTCTGGATTTGCACCTTCTTTATCTATCTTGTTTACAGCAACAATTAGAGGTACTTCAGCCGCTTTAGCATGTTGAATCGCTTCAACGGTTTGTGGCATTACTCCATCATCTGCTGCAACAACCAGAACAACGATATCTGTAGCTTGGGCACCACGAGCACGCATTGCAGTAAACGCAGCGTGTCCAGGCGTATCTAAGAAAGTGATCATGCCGTTATCAGTTTCAACATGGTATGCACCAATGTGCTGAGTAATACCACCCGCTTCACCTGATGCAACATGCGCTTTACGAATATAATCTAGTGTCGATGTTTTACCGTGGTCAACGTGACCCATGATAGTTACTACTGGTGCACGAGGAACAGCATCAGCTGCGCCATCGCGATCAGACAGAATTGCTTCCTCTAGTTCATTCTCTTTACGAAGAATAACTTTATGTCCCATTTCTTCTGCGACAAGAGCAGCGGTTTCTTGATCGATAACTTGGTTAATGGTTGCCATCGCACCCATTTTCATCATTACTTTGATGACTTCTGTACCTTTAACGGACATTTTGTTTGCCAGTTCAGATACTACAATCGTCTCGCCAATAGCAACGTCTTGTTTTGCAACTGTAGCCGATTTATCAAACCCGTGTTGTTGCATAGAAGTTGGCTTAGCTAGCTTACCTTTACGGCCTTTGCCGCGTTGGTTACGTCCACCGCGACCTTGAGATTCTGTAGAATCAGCTGCTTTTTTCTTACGCTTACGGCGGCTTGGCCCAGGAGCTGCAGCTTGACGGTCCGCTTCATCTTCTGCTTCACGTGCGTGCGTAGATGTCGTGACATGATAGTCAGACGTTTCTTCTTGCGCTTTCTTTTTCTTCTCTTCTTCTGACCAGCGTTCTTGGTTTTCTTCTGCTAGTTTACGAGCTTCTTCGACAAGCTTAAGTGCGGTTTCTTCCGCTTTTTTCTTTGCTTCTTCTTCTTGACGACGCTTCAATGCATCGGCTTCTTTTTGTGCGGCTTCTTGCTTAGCTGTTTCTTCTGGATTCATTTTTGCTTCTGCTTCTCGCTTCGCTTTTGCTTCTGCTTCACGTTTTGCTTTTGCTTCGGCTTCAGCCTCACGCTTAGCTCTCGCTTCTTCTTCACGTTTTGCTGCTTCTTCAGCTTGACGTTTTGCGGCTTCTTCCGCTTCACGTTTTGCCGCTTCTTCAGCTTCGCGTTTTGCGGCTTCTTCCGCTTCACGTTTTGCTTCATCTTCTACTGAACTACGCTTAACGTAAGTGCGTTTTTTGCGTACTTCAACTTGCACATCTTTACTTTTACCGCCTGTAGCTGCAACACTAAGTGTGCTACGAGTCTTACGTTGTAAAGTTAAGCGAGTTGGTTCAGATTCACCTGAATTATCACCGTGTTCTTTCTTGAGATGAGTAAGAAGATTAGACTTCTCCTCATCAGTAACATTGTCGTTGCTGGTCTTTGACATGCCAGCATCAGCAAGTTGTTCTAACAAGCGGTCAACCGGTGTGCCGATTTCTTCACTCAGTGCTTTAACTGTAAGTTGCGTCATGCGCTACCTCCTTGCTGAAATTAATCTTCGTCGCCAAACCAACAGATGTTACGGGCGGCCATAATCAATTCACCTGCTCGCTCTTCTGTTAAACCATCGATACCTTCTAAATCATCAATGCCTTGTTCAGCTAATTCTTCTAATGTTGCAACGCCTTTGGCTGCAAACTTAAATGCCAATTCACGCTCTAAACCTTCTAGACCTAGTAGATCTTCTGCAGGTTCGATGCCTTCAAATGACTCTTCTTGTGCAAGAGCAAGTGTCGTTAGTGAATCTTTCGCACGACCACGAAGCTCTTCAACGATCTCTTCGTTTAGACCATCAATTTCTAATAATTCATTTACTGGAACATAAGCAACTTCTTCAAGTGTTGAGAAGCCTTCTTCAACCAACATTTCAGCAAAATCTTGCTCGATATCAAGATACTTCATAAAGTTTTCGATAGAAGCAACCGATTCTTCTTGATGCTTTTTCTGCAAGTCTTCAACCGTCATAACATTTAACTCCCAACCAGTAAGTTGAGAGGCTAAACGAACGTTCTGACCGTTACGTCCAATTGCTTGGGCTAAATTATCAGATTCAACTGCGATATCCATTGCATGTGCATCTTCATCAACGATGATTGATGCAACATCAGCTGGAGCCATGGCATTAATAACGAATTGAGCAGGATTATCATCCCATAATACGATATCAATACGTTCGCCACCAAGTTCACCTGATACCGCCTGTACACGTGCACCACGCATACCAACACAAGCACCAACAGGATCAATACGACGATCATTGGTTTTTACTGCTATTTTAGCGCGCGAACCAGGGTCACGAGCCGCACCTTTCAACTCTATCAGTTCTTCCGCAATTTCCGGCACTTCAATGCGGAAAAGCTCCGTTAGCATTTCAGGCTTAGAGCGAGTAATGAACAATTGGAACCCACGAGCTTCAGGTCGAACCGAATACAAAAGACCTCGGATACGGTCACCTGGACGGAAGTTTTCTCGAGGAAGTTGGTCATCACGCATGATAACTGCTTCAGCGTTACTACCAAGATCCAAAATGATGGTTTCACGGTTAACTTTTTTTACTACGCCGGTAACAAGTTCGCCTTCGTTGTCGATAAATTGCTCGACTATTTGTGCACGTTCAGCTTCACGTACTTTTTGCACAATAACCTGTTTAGCCGTTTGAGTAGTAATACGGTCAAACGTTACTGATTCAATATCGTCTTCAATGTATCCGCCAATCTCAATCGTTTCATCTTCGTATTTAGCTGCTTCAATCGAAATTTCTTTAGTTGGATTCTCTACTTCTTCCATCGCCATCCAACGGCGATAAGTATTAAAATCGCCAGTTTTACGGTCGATTTCTACACGAACTTCAATTTCCAGTTCGTGCTTCTTTTTTGTTGCTGTTGCTAATGCAATTTCTAGCGCTTCAAAAATACGCTCACGAGGAACAGCTTTCTCGTTAGAAACAGCTTCAACAACTGCTAAAATTTCTCTGTTCATTTATCTAGCCTCTTAAACAATTCTCTCTAGGAGAACTAAAATTTAGGGATCAGGTTAGCTTTAGAAATATTGCTTATTGCAAATTCTTCACTCTGTCCTTCAGCGGTGATAACTATCGTCTCACCCTCTACAGCTTGGATAGTGCCTTTCCACTTACGGCGATTACCCATGGCCATTTTCAGGACAATGTTGACCTCGTGACCAATAAATTGTTGGTAATGTTCTGTTTTAAAAAGTGGCCTTTCCAAACCAGGAGAAGATACTTCCAAGTTGTATGCAACAGAGATCGGATCTTCAACATCCAGTACCGCACTTACTTGACGGCTAACTTCAGCACAATCATCAACGTTAATGCCGTTTTCACTATCAATATAAATACGTAAAGTTGAGTGTTCGCCTGCACGAATAAACTCAAGACCGACTAATTCATAACCCGATGCTCCAACAGGAGATTCAAGCATTTCCGTTAGTTGTCTTTCTAAACCAGTCATTTAACCACTCCAGAAACGAAAAAAGGGCTCAGAGCCCATTCTAAATTCCAAGCAATAACACCGCACTTCAGCCAAAACCCGAAGTACAGATAATAAAAAACCCCGAAATAGCCGAGGTTTATTATTGCTGGACCCTGATATAACTAAACCATAACTTTCGTTACCATTTAGCTCATAGTTAATGTGACTTTATAAATCGCCATTAACTATGATAACTTGCACATCAGTCCTCGATGAGTATTGGTTGCGGGGGCCGGATTTGAACCGACGACCTTCGGGTTATGAGCCCGACGAGCTACCAAGCTGCTCCACCCCGCGTCCGACTGTCGAGTATTATACGCTCAACAGTTTGATTTACAAGTTACATCAATCTAATCCTAATACTGCTATCAAAATCAAATTAATGGTGCCGAGAGAGGGACTTGAACCCTCACACCCTAAGGCACTAGCACCTCATGCTAGCGTGTCTACCAATTTCACCATCTCGGCATATATTGCTTTTTTTGTTTATAAAAAATAAACAATTTACAATAAATAAAACATTTATTGAGGAATTTCGTCGCCAGTTTGCTCGGCTGGAATTTCACTCGGTAAATCTGCTGTAGCATCTTCAAGGATTGTTTGACCTTGTGTCGGGTCTATCCATTGAGATTCGGTTTGGTGTGTTGCTAAATTACCAAAAACAAGAGCTACAGCGAAAAATACAGTTGCACATATTGCAGTCATTCGGGTTAGGAAATTCCCTGAGCCACCAGAACCAAACACTGTGTTTGAAGCACCGGCACCAAATGAGGCCCCCATATCTGCGCCTTTACCTTGCTGAATCAATACTAGTCCAATAACACCAGCAGCAGCCAACAGGTAAATCACAAGTAGAATAGTAGTCATTTTTCCACCTATGTAACTATTTGTCGAACTAGCGCTACCTATTATTCAGAGGCAAAGCCAGCGACCTCCGGTATCGAAGGCCGAGCAATACTATAGGATTGGCATAAAGCTGACAAGTAAAAAATGCGAGTTATATTTCAAATGGTCAATTAAGCACCAAAACTTGCTTTAACAGCATCGGCAATCTTTAACGCAGAAGCTTTTACAAGCTGCTCGTCTTCGCCTTCTACCATTACTCTTATCAAAGGTTCCGTACCTGATTTACGTAAAAGCACACGCCCTTTCGAACCTAATTCGTTCTCTACGTGTTCAGTTGCTACTTTCACTATATCGGCTTCGAGTGGATTACTATCACCGGAAAACCTTACGTTTTCCAACACTTGTGGATAGAGTGTCATTCCTTCAGATAGATCTTTTAACGTCATTTCGCTCGCAACTACTGAAGCAAGTACTTGCAACGCAGCAACAATTGCATCTCCCGTCGTCACTTTATCAAGAAGAATGACATGGCCTGAATTCTCTGCACCGATTGACCATCCTTTCTCTTGCAGTTGCTCCATTACATATCTATCACCGACAGCAGCTCGAACAAAAGGAATGCCTAGTTGTTTTAATCCATTCTCCATACCTAAATTGCTCATTAAGGTACCGACAACGCCACCTTTTAATTCTCCTCGTCGAAGGGCATCACGAGCGATAATATAAGCGATTTGGTCACCATCTATTTTGTTGCCTTGATGGTCTACCATAATAATACGATCGCCATCACCATCAAACGCAAGGCCTAGATCGGCCTTCTCTTCGACCACTAATTTCTGTAAAGCTCGCACATCAGTCGCGCCTACTTCCGCATTAATATTTACACCATTAGGCTCGACACCAATCGTAACGATTTCTGCACCTAACTCTTTAAAAACAGAAGGTGCAATGTGATAAGTCGCTCCATTAGCGCAATCAATTACTATTTTTAATTTGGCTAAATTTAGATTATTTGGAAATGTGCTTTTGCAAAACTCAATATAACGTCCAGCGGCATCATTTAGGCGAGCGGCTTTACCAAGCTGAGAAGATTCGACACAAACCAGTGCTTTATCAAGCTCGGCTTCTATAGCAAGTTCAACCTCATCAGGTAACTTCATCCCTTCCGATGAAAAAAACTTGATGCCATTATCATAATAAGGGTTATGCGATGCAGAAATAACAATACCGGCTTCAGCACGAAAAGTTTGCGTTAAATAGGCAATAGCAGGTGTTGGCATAGGGCCGGTTAACGTTGCGTTTAACCCAGCGGCCGCTAACCCAGCTTCCAACGCCGATTCCAACATATATCCGGAAATACGTGGGTCTTTACCAATGATTACTTTTTTTGTACCTTGCTTGGCAAGAACGCGACCTGCAGCCCAACCCAGTTTTAGTATAAAGTCTGGTGTAATCGGAAATTCACCCACTTTGCCACGAACACCATCGGTACCAAAATAACGTCTTTCTGACATGTTAGTATCCTATTTATTTGTCATTATTTTCTATTTGTATTTATTTTCAGTGAGACATTGTACTACTTTTAACGCATCTAATGTCTCTTCAAAATCATGAACTCTGATTATCTGCGCGCCTTTCAATGCAGCAATAGTTGCACAACTTATGCTGGCAGCCATTGTTTCTGCTGGTTTTTTATTGAGCAAGTTAAAAAGCATCGATTTCCTCGACATTCCCACTAACAATGGAAAACCAAATGAATGGAACTGCTCTAATGTATCAAGTAGCTGATAATTATGTTGCAACGATTTGCCAAACCCAAAACCTGGATCGAGAATAATTCTACTCGAATCTATACCAGCTTCACTACACGCTTGTACTCGTTGAGAAAGAAATTGTTCAACTTCTGTAAACAAGTCTTCGTAAACGGGATTGGTTTGCATGGTTTGAGGTTGTCCCTGCATATGCATCAAACATACTGGCGCATCAAACAGTGCAGCGACGTCTAAAGCATTTGGTTCGGTTAATGCACGGACATCATTAATGATATCCGCTCCAGCATCAAGAGCTTGGCGCATCACTTCTGCTTTACTGGTATCAATTGATATCCACACATCATGTTTTTTTCTAATGGCTTTAATAACGGGGATTGTTCTGGCAAGCTCTTCTTGTAGCGTAACCTTTGCTGCGCCTGGTCGTGTTGATTCACCGCCTATATCAATAATCGCCACGCCTGCTTCTATCATTTTTTCTGCACGAAGTAATGCGTCAGCAATATTGTTGAACGCACCTCCATCAGAAAACGAGTCTGGGGTAACATTTAATATCCCCATCACCTGCGGTGTATTTAACGACAGTTGTTTGTTGTTCGACTTTAAATTCATATTGGCATATTCGACATACAAAAAGACCCCGAACATATCGAGGTCTTGGTTTTAGTGTTTAGCAGTTACTCAGATTTGTTATCTTTATTAACATCACTTTGTTTTTCTGCTTTTTGTTCAACATTATCGGCAGTGTCTTGAGTCTCAATATCTGCTGCCACTGTTTCTACAGAAGCATCTTCCGCCGCAGATTTAGGTTGAGCATTTTCTGCTTTGTCGGCACCCATAGCAGCTTTTGCATCTGCACGAGCTTGACTCACTTTTTCGGCTGAATCACTTGTCCAACCTTGTGGCTCGCGAATTTCGTCTTTTCTTGCCATCAAGTCTTCTAACTGACCAGCATCAATGGTTTCATATTTCATCAATGCATCTTTCATTGCATGCATGATATCCATATTGTCTTCCAATATTTGCTTAGCGTGTGCGTAGTTTTTATCAATAATACTACGAATTTCGTCATCTATTAGCTTAGCTGTGTCATCCGACATATGTTTGGTCTGTGTCACGCTACGGCCTAAGAACACTTCACCTTCTTCTTCTGCATAAAGTAATGGGCCCAGTTTTTCAGAGAAACCCCACTGAGTAACCATTTTACGTGCGATATCAGTCGCGCGTTCGATATCATTAGAAGCACCCGTAGACACTTTATCTTGGCCGTAAATCATTTCTTCAGCTAGGCGTCCACCGTATAAGGTTGCAATAGAAGATTCTAACTGCAAACGAGACATACTAATACGGTCTTGCTCTGGTAAGAACATGGTAACACCCAAAGCACGGCCACGAGGTATAATTGATACCTTATAAACCGGATCATGATCTTTAACTAACAAACCAACAATCGCGTGTCCAGCTTCATGATACGCAGTTGACTCTTTTGATTCTTCAGACATAACCATAGAGTGTCGAGCCGCACCCATCATGATTTTATCTTTAGCCAATTCAAACTCAACCATGGATACATTACGCTTGTTTCCACGAGCGGCAAACAAGGCAGCTTCATTCACTAAGTTCGCTAAATCTGCACCTGAGAAACCAGGCGTACCCCTTGCAATAAGCGATGGTTCAACATCACCCGATAGCGGTACTTTTCGCATATGTACTTTTAGGATTTGTTCACGACCACGCACATCTGGCAAACCAACCATAACCTGACGATCGAAACGACCAGGACGCAACAATGCTGGGTCAAGAACATCTGGGCGGTTAGTGGCGGCAATAACAATAATACCTTCATTACCCTCAAAACCATCCATTTCAACTAGCATTTGGTTAAGCGTTTGTTCACGTTCATCGTGACCACCACCAACACCAGCACCACGTTGACGACCAACTGCATCAATTTCATCAATAAAGATAATGCAAGGTGCGGCCTTCTTCGCTTGTTCAAACATATCACGTACACGCGAGGCACCAACACCGACAAACATTTCTACGAAATCTGAACCAGAGATAGTGAAGAACGGAACTTTAGCTTCGCCTGCAATTGCTTTCGCAAGTAGCGTTTTACCTGTACCTGGAGGACCAACTAACAATACACCTGTTGGTATTTTACCGCCTAGTTTTTGGAATCGACTTGGGTCGCGAAGGTAATCAACCAATTCTTTAACATCTTCTTTAGCTTCATCGCAACCTGCGACATCACCAAAGGTTGTTTTGATTTGCTCTTCGCTCATCATTCTGGCTTTACTCTTACCAAATGACATAGCGCCTTTGCCGCCACCGCCTTGCATTTGACGCATGAAGAAAATCCACACACCAATCAGCAGGATCATTGGGAACCAAGAAATGAAAATTGAACCAAGTAGGCTTTGTTCTTCTGGTGGAGAACCTTGCACTTTTACATTTTGGTTAATTAAATCATCAAGCAATTTATCATCGCTAAGAGGCATATACGTCACGTTACGTGAATTATCACGACGATAGAATACGATTTCTCGGCCATCAAACTGTGCTTCACGAATTTGGCCTTGGCCAACTTCTTGTACAAAGGTGGTATAATCTACTGTTCTTCCGTTACTTTCGCTGGGTCCAAAACTCTGGAATACAGACATCAAAACAACAGCTATAACCAACCATAAAATTAAATTTTTTGCCATGTCACTCAAGGTGCAAGCCTCTCGATAACTAATTGTAATTAAAAGTAGAGTACTACAGATCGTTGCCTGTATCTACAGCGTAATAGTTTAGCCTTTATATCCGGTGGCCACTATGTAAACTTCTCGAGAACGCGCTCTCGATGAGTCCGGTTTTCTAATTTTGACGACTTTAAACAAATCACGTACGTCTTTCACATATTGATCAAAGCCTTCACCTTGGAACACTTTAACAACAAAGCTACCATTAGCAGCTAGAACCTGTCGACACATATCAAGCGCAAGTTCGACTAAATACATCGCTCTTGGTTGATCCACTGACAAATTTCCTGCCATATTCGGTGCCATATCGGACATTACCACGTCAACCATATCGGGTTGAATTCTTTGCAAAAGTGCTTCTAAAACTGAATCTTCTCTAAAATCACCTTGTAAAAAACTCACTCCAGCAATGGAGTCCATCGGTAAAATATCACAAGCAATAACTTGTCCAGTATCACCGACGATCTGAGTCGCATATTGTGACCAGCCTCCGGGTGCTGCCCCCAAGTCCACTACGGACATTCCTTGTTTCAACAATTTATCTTTTTCTTGAATTTCTTCAAGTTTGAAGATAGCTCTAGAACGATAACCTCTTTTTTTCGCTTCATTGACATATTTATCGTCAAAATGCTCTTTAAGCCAACGTCCTGAACTTGCTGAAAGTTTCTGTTTACTCATTCTATTCCTAGTACATTTAGACACATTACCAAATAAGTATGGTAGAAAAATTAGTCTTCGTGATTAGATGGCGTTAAAATACCGTTTTTCAACCCCGAATTCGTTTATACTTTCAAAAATTATCATGCATTTTTGATATTTGAAATTAAAGCACATTTTAACTACTAACATAATTGGCCGCGTAATGAATCTAAGCACCAAACAAAAACAGCACCTTAAAGGCCTAGCACACAACTTAAAACCGGTTGTGCTAATGGGCGCCAATGGATTAACTGAGGCTGTTCTAGCGGAAATAGAACTGGCACTAGACCACCACGAGTTGATCAAAATTAAAGTTGCCTCTGAAGATAGAGAAACTAAACAACTTATCATTGATGCGATTATTCGTGAGAGTAAAGCTGAAAAAGTACAGACTATAGGAAAAACCCTCGTACTTTATCGCCAATCTGAAGCACGTAAAATCGAAATACCAAGAAAATAATATACTTTATAATTAAAAGGGTCGCTATAATTGCGACCCTTTTTCTGTACTCAACTCAACAAACTGTCAGATTAAAGATACTGAACCTTGTCAATTTCATAATCTTTATCGCCACCTGGTGTAGAAATGACCACTTCATCACCTTCTAACTTACCAATTAAGCCACGTGCGATCGGAGAACTAACCGAAATACGCCCTGCTTTGATCTCAGCTTCATCTTCACCAACAATTTGATAGGTCGACTCTTGTTCGGTATCCAAATCAATCAAAGTAACGGTAGAACCAAAAATGATTTTACCTGTGTTATCCATTTTGGTGACATCGATAACTTGCGCAACTGATAGTTTATATTCAATATCTCTAATCTGAGCTTCACAAATACCTTGCTCTTCTCTTGCTGCATGATATTCAGCATTTTCTTTTAGATCACCTAACTCCCGAGCTTCAGCGATTGCAGCAGATATAATCGGACGACGCTTTAATAATGTATCTAATTCTTCACGCAGTTTTTGTTCACCGCGGAGAGTCATTGGGACTTTTTCCATTTTTAACCTCTAAACCAAAGTCAGCTTTGGACAAAACGAACCCACTCAACAAGAGCTGAGTGAGTTTAAATATAATTGAATTTGGTCTAGTGTAAACAAAGATTGGCTATTAATCATCTATATTAACGATTTGTATCACAAAATTAGCATATGGATACTAACGGATTAAATGTCATACCTATTCTCTTAAATTTTAATATCAAAAAATCTAAAAACGACTAAAAAATATCGTATAAATCTCGAACACTAAAAATAATATAAACTAATTATAATCAGTATCTTATAATAAATAGAGCGACAGCAGGATTATTTTTATATCATTTTACTAACCAAAGGCGAAACTTTAACGGTACAACCTCTAACAAGAAAAACACCAATACTGATTTTAGGCTTTTCAATAGCAGCTTAAATTCCTTTTTATATGTTAAACAACATTACGTTTACCTTTAAAATTATTAGCAAACTTAGGATTTTATAAATGAACAAAACAATTTTAGCACTAGCTGTGTCGACGGCCACAATCGCAACCAGCTCATTCGCTGCAGCGGATGGAAAACAAGCAGGTTCTATTAACGGAACAGAAATATACAGTTCTAACGGCAACAGTTTGGAAATTGGTGGCCGTGCAGAAGCTCGTCTTTCTATGCAAGATGGCAAAGCGGAAGATAAATCTCGTGTTCGTCTTAATTTTTTAGGCACAACACAAATAACGGACGAACTGTATGGCGTTGGCTTTTATGAAGGCGAGTTCACCACAGCAGACAATGGCGATGGCAGTGACTTAGACAACCGTTACGCTTATGCTGGTTTTAGTGGTGCGTTTGGTGAAGTAACTTACGGTAAAAACAGCGGTGCCTTGGGTGTGATCACTGACTTTACCGATATTATGGCATATCACGGTAATAGTGCTGCGCATAAAATTGCCGTAGCTGACCGTACCGACAACATGGTCACCTATAAAGGTGACATGGACAATTTAGGATTTAAAGCTAGCTACCGTTTCGCTGATAGAGAGACTAACGGTACCGATTTTGAAGATAACAACCAAAATGGCTATTCATTATCCGCAACTTATGAGGTATCGGATACCGGTTTAACTCTTGGTACTGGTTACGCGGAACAAGATAATGAAGATGAATATATGTTCGCTGCATCATACAAAATTGCCGATTTATATCTTGCCGGTATTTACACTGATGGCACAATAAATACCGATACAGAATCAGGTATTGATTACACTGGATACGAATTAGCTGCAGCTTATAAAATTGATCAATTAGTTTTAACCACAACCTACAATAACGCTGAAGAAAATAAAGTGACCGCGACAGACAGCGTTGCGCTAGATGCGACATACTACTTCAAACCAAACTTCCGCAGTTATATTTCATACAATTTCAATATGCTTGATAAAAGTGATGTTGGAGCAGTTAAGGCTGAAGATGAACTAGCTTTAGGTTTACGCTACGACTTCTAAACCTTATGTGTTTTATATAGTTTAACACGACAACTATTAGATTTTCTTAAATGCCTGCTTTTTATAGCAGGCATTTTTTTTCTTCTATATACTTAATTTTTTATCCTACTATTGGTCGATAAACATGCGCATAATTGTGGCATTCATTTTAATGTTTTTCTCAAGCTATTCATTCGCTTATGCACCAGTCGAAATATTACCTTCGGGCAGTCAAGTCAGTTTATCGGTCACCACTTCATCAACAACGCTTTTATCCATTAATACCGATAAACTTTTCCCCCCCGCTAGTACCTTAAAAATCATTACCGCTTTAGCGGCAAGGTTAGAATTAGGTGACAATTTTCGCTTCGAAACACAAGCTCAGAAAAAAGGAAAGGATATTATTTTTCGTTTCTCTGGCGATCCAACGTTAACGTACAGCGATTTAGATAAGCTACTTACCACATTACATAATAAAGGCTTACATAAAATCGAAGGCAATATATGGCTGAATAAAGGGGCTTTTTCAGGATATGAACGAGCAGTTGGCTGGCCTTGGGATATTTTAGGCGTTTGCTATAGTGCACCATCCAGTGCCATAACGTTGGATGGTAATTGCGTACAGGCTTCAATTTATACTAATGATGATGGAACGACACGCGTCCATGTTCCAAAGCATCAACCTATAGTCGTTAAAACTAACGCGATTACCGTATCAAAAGAGCAACAAAAAGCACAGCAATGTGAGTTGGAATTGACCACATCTTCTGGAAATCAATATCTACTGTCAGGCTGCCTTGTAAAACGCAATAAGCCATTACCTCTTAAATTTGCGGTGCAACAAACGGATTTATATGTCGAAGATAAATTACGCACCCTACTTATAAAAAATAACATTGCCTTCAATGGTCAGTTTTTACTAAGTAACGACATCGAAGGTCACGTTATTGCGTCTCATTTTTCTGCACAATTATCACAAATAATAGAAAAAATGCTGAAGCATTCAACCAACCTGATTGCGGATAATATCACTAAGACTATTGGTGCTCGTTTCTACTCACAACCCGGTAGTTTTACCAATGGAACGGAAGCGATAAAACAGATTATTTTTTCAAATACAGGTGTAGATCTAAATGATGCACAGCTAGCTGATGGTTCGGGACTATCGAGAAATAACAGAATTAGTGCTAACGACTTAACTCAAATACTGACCTATATATGGCATAACGACCAAAAATTAGACTTTGTAAATATGCTTGCGACATCAGGTGAAACAGGCACACTTAGATATAGAAAAAGTATGAACACACCTCAAATAAAGGGTCAACTACAAGCTAAAAGTGGCTCAATTTATGGCAGCTACAACATGGCAGGATTCGTACTCGACCCAAATAAGCAACCAAAAGCGGTATTTGTACAATTTGTAACAGATTATTTTCCGGCTAAAGACCAGACAAGAACTAACGCATTACCAGCAATATTTCAGTTTGAAGATTCTTTTTATCGCGATTTAATCAAATTATCAGAACACAGCGAATATCTACAATAATATCGTTAAGTAACATCATTATTTAACCTGAGTTATGGGTAAGAAAGTTAATATCTGTTTGCTTTAAATTAGGCTATTTATATCGTGTATAAATAGCCTAATGAAAAAAAGGCGCAAACTGCGCCTTTTTCTAATTTTAACAAACTATTTTTCACAAGCCAAGCAACTTACGTTCTAACTAATTGAAAAATAGATAAGTTATACACCTCACGATGCTACAACTTTAGCTTAGCGTTATACGAGCAAACTTTCGTTTACCCACTTGATAGACCGCTGTACCCGCTTGAGGGATCATTTTGGTATCCTCAATTTTATTACCATCAATTTTGGCTGCACCTTGACGTATCATACGCATTGCATCTGATGTTGAATTGACCAAACCCGCTTCTTTAAGAAGGTTACCAATTGCGATGCCGTTTTCGAACTCAAACTCTGGCATTTCATCTGGTATAGCACCTTTTTGAAAACGATTAATAAAGTCTTGTTCTGCGGCTTCTGCATCTGAATCGGTATGAAAGCGAGCAATAATTTCTTTGGCTAGTAATATTTTGATATCACGAGGATTTTTTCCTGCTTCAACTTCCGCTTTAAATTGTTCTATTTCAGTCAAAGGACGGAAAGAGAGCAATTCATAATAACTCCACATCAAATCATCAGAAATTGACATTATTTTACCAAACATATCATTAGGTGCATCACTTACACCAATGTAGTTATGCGCTGATTTAGACATTTTTTTCTCACCGTCTAAACCAACAAGCAGGGGCATAGTCAAGACGCATTGAGGCTTTTGACCATTGGCTTTTTGCAACTCACGTCCCATTAACAAATTAAAGCGTTGATCGGTACCACCTAGTTCAACATCGGTTTCCATTGCAACAGAATCATAGCCTTGCAATAACGGATACATAAATTCATGAATCGCGATAGGTTGATTGTTAGAATAACGTTTTTTAAAATCGTCGCGTTCTAACATTCGGGCTACGGTTTGATTGGCAGCTAAACGAATCATGCCCTCTGCTCCCAACTCAGACAACCAAGTCGAGTTAAACTCTATTTTGGTTTTTTCTGGATCGAGAATCTTAAAAACTTGTTGTTTATATGTTTCTGCATTAGCTAATACATCTTCGCGAGTCAATGGCGGACGAGTTGTATTTTTCCCTGTCGGGTCTCCCACCATACCAGTAAAGTCACCAATCAAAAACGTGACATCATGGCCTAATTCTTGAAATTGGCGTAATTTATTTAGGATAACGGTATGGCCCAAATGAATATCGGGTGCAGTTGGATCCGCTCCTAACTTAATACGTAATGGACGATTTTCTTTAAGCTTTGCAATTAGCTCATCTTCTGGTAATAATTCATCAATACCACGTTTTATTTCAGCCAATGCTGTTTCTATACTCGCCATTCTTGTTAACTCCCGCAGGTTTGGCAAAAATTATTTGGAGTACAGTTTACTTGAATAGCTATGTATTTTGAAACCAGTTAAACTCTGTATTGCCAATATTTCACCTAAATTAACTATTAATAACCATGCTTGCTACTTTTTTTCGGCTTCCTAGTCTCCACAGAACATTGATCCTCGTTATTTCTGCATTAATAACTGTGTTGTTATTTCTTCCTGACGCTGAAGATCTCAGCAAAAATCAAACAACTCTAGAAATAGGTAAACATTATCCTCTTGAAATCAAACTTGAAGTACCAACAATAATAAACAACCAATTATCAAGTTCGGTCGTTAAATGGGAAAAATACACCATTAACTCGGGTGAAAGTGCAGCAAAATTATTTAATAGAATTGGTTTATCTCCACAACTTTTGCATAAAGTCATTTCCAGTGATAAAGAAATTAATAATCAACTTTCTCGCCTACGTGTAGGAGATGAACTTTCTTTTGGTTTTGATCAAAAGCACGATTTACTGCAAATAACCCGAGTGCTAAGCCCTTTCGAAACCTTCCGTATCAGTAAAACAGAGCAAGGGTTCGCAGGTAAATTAGAAAGTAAAGACGTTAATATTCAACTTAACTACGCGGAAGCAACCATCTCATCAAATTTTTGGAATGCTGCACTCGCTGCTCATTTAACACCGAATCAAATTATGGAACTTGCCGGAATTTTTGGTTGGGATATTGATTTCGCACTGGATATCCGTTCGGGCGATAATTTTAAAGTTCTGTATGAAGAGAAGCTGGTGGAAGGTGAGAAAATGGGCCGAGGCAAAATCATTGCTGCTATGTTTTCAAATCAAGGAGAAACCTTTACCGCCATTATCGATGACAACACCGGTAATTATTTTGATCAAGCTGGACGAGCGATGAAAAAAGCTTTTTTACGTTCGCCTATTGATTTCAGACGCGTGACATCTAATTTCAATCCTACTAGACGACACCCTGTGACAGGAAAAATCACCGCCCATAGAGGCACCGATTACGCTGCCCCTGTTGGTACACCTATTTGGGCAGCAGGAGACGGTATTGTTGATAAATCAGGATATAACCAATTTAACGGTAACTATGTATTTATCCGTCATAGCAATACTTATATTACTAAATATCTGCATATGAAACGCCGTTACGTTAAAACCGGACAACGAGTAAAACAAGGCGATACCGTAGGGACTTTAGGAGGGACAGGCCGCGTTACTGGACCTCATCTGCATTACGAATTTTTAGTAAACGGTGTCCATAAAAATCCAAGAACGGTAAAATTACCTCAATCAAAATCGTTACAAGGACAAGAAAAAACCAATTTCTTAGCCAATGCGAAGCAGCGATTGGAACAGCTTGATAGATATGGAAAGTTGCTGTTTTCTAGCGATCTCTAGTGTCGCCATTTATTCTTAGCGGTTTCTTTATGATTAATCGTCTTCAAAAACAAAACCCCAGTTCGTTCTATTGAACGAACTGGGGTTTAAATATTATTAATCAATCAATAAGTTAGATAATGCTATATGGTCACTTGACGAGCTTTATATTAAAAAACTAATTTCTTTGAATGGCGTCATTTGCTTGCTTTAACAAATTTTGGCTTTCTGTCATAAACTGCTGGGAATAGTCACCAAACCAATCACTCACTTTAGCAAAATTTTGTACAAAGGCTTCTTTATCATGACCTTCTAAGATATCTATCGCTTCCCCAAAACTGGAGTGAAAACGTTTGATCATCTGAATATTTTCTTGCGAAGACAAAATAATATCAGCATACAAATTAGGATCTTGAGCGAACAGCCGCCCGACCATAGCCAACTCTAAACGATAAATAGGAGAACTAAGTTGCAACAGCTTTTCAATATTTGGATTTTCTCGGCTTAAATGTAAACCATAAGCAAAAGAAGTAAAGTGACGCAATGCTTGAATCAAAGTCATACCATGATCATGCTCTTCTGCATCGATATTACTAAGAGAAGCCCCCCAAATAGTAAATTGATCTAATAGCCATTGATAATCTTCCTCTCCACGACCGTGGCAATATACAATAACTTGTTTGGCCAAACTTGGCACATCAGGGCCAAACATTGGATGTAATCCCACCACTGGACCAGCATGAACACTTAACATCTTTTCTAACGGTTTTGATTTAATTGAAGTTAAATCACACAGAATACAGTCATCGGGTAAATGTGTTAATTTATCAATCACGCCTGACGTTAAATGAATAGGAACAGTAATCACTACTAGCCCTGCATCTTTAAGTAATACATCTGCGTTATGCCAATCTTTACTGCCTAAAATTTTCACTTGATAGCCAGATAAAGTAAACATGCGAGCAAATAGGCCACCTAATTGCCCATGACCACCAACGATAACAACTGAACGTAATGAAGGATTTAAGCATTTAAAACCAGAATCTTTTTCACTCGCATAAGATTCACGCATCGTTCTTCGTAAAATATCTTCAATAAGCTGTGGTGGAATACCGCGTTTTTCTGCTTCTTGTCGACGAGATGCGAGCATTGCCGCTTCGCGGTCAGGCGCGTAAATAGGCAACCCGTGTTCACTTTTAACTTCACCCACTTTCTCTACAAGCGCTAGACGACGTACCAACAAATCAATCATCTGTTTGTCGACTTCATCTATTTGCTCTCGCAACTCATTTAACTCAACAGCCATCAAATCTGCCTTTATCTTCTTTCTATCTATAATATTTACACCTGTATTCTCGTTATGAAAGAACATCGATACACGGTGTTTATAGAAAAGTAATTATAGAAAAAGTGAAGCAACTAAGGATGCTTCACTGTTTATGTTTCGTTACCAAATCGGTATCTAAATTAACATACGTAATATATCAATTTAGATCATGAGTACATCAACTGTCACGATTTAACATTGCCTTTCATTACGCGATAATTTGTCCCAACTTATACAACTGATGAACGATGTCAATAAGATAAATTTATTTAAGCCTATCTTTTAAAAACGGAACCAGCTCTTTATGTGCTTGACGTAACAGTGTCTCAGTATCCTGCCAGTTAATACACGCATCGGTAATTGATACGCCATAAGCCATTTCATCCAAAGGAATATCAGATGACTGGTTACCTTCATTGATATGACTTTCTATCATTAGACCAATAATGGATTTATTTCCCTGACGTATTTGAGAAATAGCATCTTCAGCGACCAGAGGTTGACGGCGGTAATCTTTGCGTGAGTTAGCGTGGCTACAATCCACCATTAGCGACGCATCAAGACCGTGTTTCTGTAACTCACCTTCGCACTCAGCAACCGAGACAGAATCATAATTGGTTTGCTTACCGCCACGAAGAATAACATGACCATTACTATTACCTTGTGTGGTAAGTAAAGCGACTTGTCCATCAGTATTAATACCCATAAATCGATGGCTAGAGGACGCCGCTTGCATGGCATTAATTGCGGTAGACAGGCTACCATCAGTGCCGTTTTTAAATCCTATTGGCATGGATAAGCCACTAGCCATTTCACGGTGAGTTTGCGATTCGGTTGTTCTAGCACCGATTGCAGCCCAACTAAACGTGTCTGAAAGGTATTGAGGGCTAATAGGATCCAAGGCTTCTGTTGCCAACGGAATATTCATTTCAGCAAGATCGACCAACAGTTTACGTCCTACATGCAAACCATGTTCAATATCAAACGTGCCGTCCAGTTGAGGATCATTAATTAACCCTTTCCACCCAACCGTAGTGCGTGGTTTTTCAAAGTAAACACGCATAACAATATAAATTTGATCATTCAATTGAGCAGAAAGTTCTTTCAATCGCTTCGCATATTCCATGGCGGCATCAATATCATGAATAGAACACGGCCCACATACCACTAACAAACGGTGATCTTTTTTATGTATTATATTTGCAATTGTTTGTCGTGATTCTTGGATAAACTGCCGAGCACTATCACTTAAAGGCAGTTTTTTCTTTAATTCGCTTGGAGTGATTAAAACTTGTTCATCACTGATATTAATATTACTTAATGTACTTTTTTTCATCTTGTTTTCCGTAAACTATATTTTACACTTATTTGTGGTCAGTGAGACAAACCAGCCAGATTACATATAAAGTAACAGTATTAACGAAAGTTTCAAGTGTAAATAATTAAAAACATTAAATGTAAAAATAAGTTTACAACTATGAACAATTGAACTATTTTAAAAATTCTAGCCTGGCCGCTACTTTCGTTATTTGATCTGGAATATCATGATATAGCAATCACATTGACTCGGTTTATATTATGGATTTGATTCTCTCTCTATTACAACAGATGTGCGTATATCTTGTTTTAGCTTATATGCTCAGTAAAACCCCTGTTTTTTTACCATTACTTAATATATCAAGCCGCCTAGAAAACAAACTGAACTGCTATTTCATATTCTCGCTATTTTGTATAATGGGTACTTACTTTGGCCTACAAATAAACGATGCTATCGCCAATACTCGCGCTATAGGGGCAGTAATGGGCGGCATTTTTGGTGGACCAATAGTCGGTTTTGCTGTTGGTTTTACTGGGGGAATACATCGTTATACGTTAGGAGGCTTTACCGATATTGCATGCGCTATATCAACCACTGCGGAAGGGCTTATCGGTGGCTTATTGCACAGTTATTTAATTAGTAAGAATAAACGAGAACAATTATTTAATCCTAGAGTCGTCTTCTCAATTACGCTATTCGCTGAAATAACGCAAATGTTAATACTTCTACTATTTGCGAAGCCTTTTGATCAAGCTTATAACTTGGTGTCTGCTATTGCCGCTCCGATGATCATTGCTAATTCTATTGGTGCCGCTCTTTTTATGAGTATTCTTCAAGATAGAAAAACTATTTTTGAAAAATACTCTGCGACTTTCTCTAGAAGAGCCTTGAATATAGCCGAACGTTCTGTTGGTATTTTAAATACTGGCTTCAATTCCAAGAATGCAGCTAAGATCGCCAGAATTGTCTATGAGGAAACCAATGTAGGCGCGGTTGCAATTACCGATACAGATAAGATATTAGCGTTTGTCGGTATTAGCGATGACCACCATCGACCGAATACCCCAATATCATCACAACGCACATTAGATGCGATGGAAAAAAATGATATTATTTACCTTGATGGAAAAGAAAACCCCTATCAATGTTCCATTTCTAACCATTGCAAACTTGGTTCAGCGTTAATTATTCCTTTACGAGCGGGTGATAAAGTAGTCGGAACTATAAAATTATATGAACCGAAAAGAAAATTATTTTCTACGATCAACATGTCGATGGCAGAAGGTATTGCGCAACTTCTTTCTAGCCAAATTCTTTATGGCGATTACCAACAACAACAGATGCTATTGTCTCAATCTGAAATAAAGCTGTTACATGCTCAAGTTAATCCTCATTTTCTTTTTAATGCTCTCAATACCATCAGTGCTGTTATTAGAAAAAATCCGAATAAAGCCCGAGAACTAATCCAGCATTTATCCCATTTTTTCCGAAGTAATCTTAAACAAAACATTGAAACAGTGAGCTTGAAAGAGGAACTAGATCATGTGAATGCTTATTTAACGATAGAAAAAGCGCGTTTTAGTGATCGATTAGAGGTAGACATTGATATAGACACGACTCTGCAAGATAAAGTCGTGCCAAGCTTTACTCTTCAGCCTCTGGTCGAAAATGCGATAAAGCATGGAATATCACATTTATTGCAAGGCGGACGAATTAAAATTTACAGTCGTTATAATACAGGTGGATGTGAAATTATTGTGGAAGATAATGCGGGTAGTTACGCCCAGCCAAATGAAAACCATACTGGATTAGGTATGCAAATTGTGAGCAAGCGCTTGTCGAACTACTTTGGGCCTAGCGGTGAACTAAAAACTCACGTTGAAAAAGACCAGTTGACTCGAATGAGTTTTTTTATTCCCAATTAATAATAAAAAAATAAAGGTTATACAAATGCTTACAGCATTAATTATCGATGATGAACAACTTGCCAGAGAAGAACTTATTGAGTTGTTAGGAGAGACCAAAGCGATCAAAGTGATCGCTCAAGCAAGTAATGCTATTGAAGGTTTGAAGAAAATAAACACCCTTAAGCCTGATGTTATCTTTTTAGATATTCAAATGCCACAGATAACCGGTATTGAACTTCTTGCTATGCTCGATCCCGATACTATGCCTAAGGTGGTCTTTGTTACTGCTTTTGACCAATATGCAGTACAAGCTTTTGAAGACAATGCATTTGATTATCTATTAAAGCCTATTGATACAGCGCGCTTAGATAAAACGGTTTGTCGATTAATCAAACAACACAACAAAGACAATAAACACCAAGATCTTTCGTTCATCGCTCCTAAGTCATTAGAACAAATTCCTTGCATAGGCTTGAACCGAATTATGATCATCCCAACAAAAAATGTAGAGTGTGCATTCAGTGATATCAGTGGTGTTCACATTCGTAGTTCTTCTCAGACTGCTACAAGTCAATTAACCCTTAAAGTCTTAGAAGAAAAAACCGATTTATTACGATGCCATCGCCAATATTTAGTGAATACCAAAACAATTAAAGAGATAAAATTACTAGAAAATGGCTTAGCGGAAATCGTCACTCTGAGTGAATATTGCATTCCGGTAAGCCGTCGTTACTTAAAAATCCTCAAAGAAAAGCTAGGCATCGTGTAGCATTACAACTTATTTTTACGGTAAAATTGAATATTATTCTCTTACTTATTGGCCTGTTCGGTTAATTTTTTCATCGCATTACTCGCTTCTTTCCATTGATTAGAAAACTTTAATTCAGAAAGTGTTAACGACTGCTTTTTAAAAAGTGCTTTTGCTTTAGCTGCTATTTCTGATTGCTTACATATAGGAAGTTGATCAAGAACTTCGATGCTCGCCTGACGATTATTACACAGTAGCAACATATCACATCCAGCTAACAGCGCTTGTTGCGCTCGTTGCGCGGCTTCCCCCATGAATGAAGCGCCTGTCATATTAAGATCATCGGAAAAAACCACACCCGAAAAACCTAATTCTTTACGCAGTACATCTTGTAGCCAGAAAGCAGATCCACTCGCAGGTTGAGTATCATAATGTGGATATATCACATGTGCTGGCATTACTGCGTCTAGAATCCCCATCGATATGTGTTGCTTAAAGATAACCATATCGTTGTCTAAAATATCGTCTCGAGAGTCATAAGGCGTTTCTATGTGAGAGTCAGCAATAACACCGCCATGTCCGGGAAAGTGTTTACCTGTTGTTGCCATTCCAACCTGTTTCATACCTTTCATGTAAGCAGAGCTATATTTCACTATCGTTTGAATATCCTCGCCAAACGCTCTGCTTCTAATCGCCTTACATTCATGCCCCATATCTAACACAGGGGCAAAACTAAGATCAATTTCATGCGCAATCAATTCGGCAGCCATTAACCAACCGGCTTGTTGCGCTAAAAAAGCTCCATTGTGGTGCTGAGCAAACTGCTGAGCAGCCGGGATACTAGAGAACCCATTTCGAAAACGCTGTACTAAACCACCTTCTTGATCAACACCAATAAGTACTTGTTGATTGGTTATTTTTCGAATATGTCGACATAAAGCCAACAATTGATCGTTATCGTGAAAATTTCGACTAAATAAAATTAAACCGCCCACTGTCGGGTGTTGCAAAATTTCTTTATCTTCTGCATCTAATTCATAACCAGCAACATCGACCCATAGTGGCCCCATTTTAAACTTCTCCTGAATCTGTCATCTAGCATGTGTTGGTGTAACAATTAAGAAAATATTATAACCTTAATAGCGGTAGATATAGTAAAGTTTATAAATTGCCAACCCTTAACTGTTGGCTGTGAATTGCTCATATTCAAGCATTTAACAGTAAAAAATCGAGGCCACGATGCAAACAAAACCACTCTATATTGGTGTCATGTCAGGAACAAGCTTAGATGGTGTAGACACGGCTCTTGTTGCTATTGACTCAGATACAACCGAACTTATTGCTTCAGATACCTTTCCTATCCCCGAGAATGTTAAACAACATGTACTCAATATAGCGATGGGACAGCAAACAAACCTCGTCGAAGTGGGATTAATAGATAGTCAATTAGGCCACCTTTACGCAGACGCAGTTAACCAGCTGTTAGCGAAGTCTAATCTGGATGCTTCTGCTATCACGGCGATTGGTAACCACGGTCAAACCGTTTATCATCAGCCTTTTGGCGACTATCCGTTCACGCTTCAGTTAGGTGATGCCAATATTATTGCTGTAAAAACCGGCATCAAGACCGTTGCCGATTTTAGACGCAAAGACGTTGCATTAGGAGGTCAAGGCGCGCCTTTGGTTCCTGCCTTCCATAGAACGGTATTTAATCCTTCTAGCTCCAGCATCGTAGTGCTAAATATCGGTGGCATCGCCAATATTTCAGTATTAAGAGCAAATACCGCTACATTGGGTTACGATACTGGACCTGGAAATATGTTATTAGATGCTTGGATTCATACGCAAACAGGTGATAATTACGATAAAAATGGTCAATATTCAGCGACGGGAAAAATTATCCCCGAGTTGCTAACCACTTTATGTAACGACGATTACTTCCAATTAGAAGCGCCTAAAAGTACTGGACGAGAATTATTTAATCTAGATTGGTTAAAGAAAAAACTGAACGAATTGAACTCTACTTTTGCACCTCAAGATGTCCAAGCAACACTCAGTGAATTTACCGCCTTGACCATAGCCAACGAGGTAAAAAAATATTACCAAGGACATGCACCCGAGTTACTCGTTTGCGGTGGAGGATCACGTAATCCACGATTAATGGCACGCCTAGCAACTTTACTACCAAACTGGCATGTCTGTACCACTGACGACAAGGGAGTAAATAGCGAATATATGGAAGCGATTGCTTTTGCATGGTTAGCATATAGACGATGCAATAGCTTACCAAGTAACCTTCCAGAAGTAACTGGCGCAAGTAAGCCAGCGTCTTTAGGAGTTATCTACCCAGCAGACTAATTACAAAAATTACAAGAAAATTACAAGGACATGCACCTCAAAAATTACAAGGACATGCACCTTTGATATAAGCTCCAGGCTAACTGCATTAATGTCAGGACATACATCCTAAGCTCGGATTTAACATATAGGGATATATTTTAATACTTTCAAAATAAAACATTCTAAATATTGAAAGTACGTATTCTATTAAGAAGGCATACCAAATATTACACACGAATAAGAAGTTTTATACGTTCTAAATGAAAGGAAAATTGATTAAATTTGTCTAACTTAACTGGTATCCACGTATTCGACTTCGGCGTAATTTAGGTAGAGCTGATGGAAAACTTTGTCTGCACCCAACTAAAATGGCTCGTTGTTTCTCTAACTCAGAGCAAGCAATTAACCAATCTTTATCCGTTAGATTTAACCTTTGTAAAATAGGCGGAGTACACAGATGTAGGCTCGCTTTGCCTTTTTTCAATCTTTTGCCTGACCATTCAACCAACTCTATATAGTCCATCAGTCTAAATGGTATTCCCGCGTTAATTTTGCCGTTTATACTGCCAACGAAAGGAAATAAATTCGGCTCGGTGGGTTGTTGTTGATAAAGCGTCTTTAATCGACTTTTGATTGAAGTGTAATCAGAGGTGTCGAGGGTTTTAGCGGTACCGGAACGGACGGGATTCAAGTCAGTGTAAGCCATTGCAGCAAGCAACGCTTTTTCATCGAGCAAAGCCTGACTTTTGTATCGACTTTCCCAAAAGTGGCCTTTGCAATTATCTTCTTTATTCGCTTTCAAAGCGATATCAAAATTTAGCTCACGCATAAACCAACTCAAACTATAGAGTCGCTCTCGCCATTGCAGAATTATCTTATTCGCTAAGCTGATTTCAGCTTTCCCTTTCAAATCATGGCCCATAAATCGTTTTATGATGTCTGGTGTGGTGTGAAGTTGAGACCAACGCTGAATAACATCACTATCAGTTAATTCATCCAATTTGGCTTTGTTTATGTGCACCACAAGGTGGTAGTGATTACTCATCACCGCATAAGCGCAAATATCGATACAATAGACAGTGGCGAGTATTTTGATGCGAGATTCAATCCAGTCTCTTCTGTGCTCGTAACTTGTTTGTGAAAAGGCATCATAACCACATAGAAAAGAGCGGCGAACACAACGAGAAACGCAGTGATAATAAGGTGTGGCGTCAATACTAACTTGTTGGCTTCTTGCAGTGGTCATGGATGCTTCCTATATTAGGTATCGCAACCAATATAACGGAAATACGTTGAGAGCAGATAAATGATTAATCGCCTTTCGAGCGATAATTTATTTTTTAATGTAAACAGTCTGTTTGTTTCATACAGTGTCTGTCCCGATAAACACTACTAAACTTAAGTAAAGCCATTAAAGTGCCTGTCCTAGTATAAAATTTGTGGACAACTCTTTCATAAGGTGGCTGTCCTCGAAGAAAAAATCAACGGCTATTTTTACCTTTAAAGTCAACTAAACATTCGGCAGCTGCATCAAATTCATACTCTTGAACATAATCGATTATCTTATTGAAAGAATCAGCTCTATCGGTAGACTCCAAGATACTCGCGATCTGTTGAGCAACTTCCGAAGCCTCAGTATTGTATTCAGCAATACAATGTTCTAATTGCACAAGCAACGTATCTAGTTTCTCATAATTAAGCTTCCGCCGAACAACCTGCTGTTCTGGAGAACTATTTATATCGACTAATTTATCCTTTATATCAATTAAAGTAGGTTCAAGTTGTTCAACTAAGCGCAATAAACTCGCTTTACTATCAGATACGTTATTTTTTACAGCAGATTCAAGCTGTTCGGCAGCGCTATATACTTGATTTGCTCCGATTGTTCCAGCGGTTCCTTTTAAGGTATGAGCCATCCTTTCCGCTTGGTCAGTATCCTGAGTACCATTTAATGCTTTGTCAAAATCTTCCACGAAATGTTGATAATTATGATAAAAACGTTTTAGTAATTTGACATAAAGTTGGGAGTTATTTTGAGCTCTTTTTAAGCCTGATTCTATATCGATTGCAAAAATATTCGGAACATTCAATTCAGAGGTTAATTCTTGATGGCTGCTTTCAATGGTATCCGTTACTTTTCTTTCAGGATGTATCCATTTAGCCATGGTAATAAACATGCCATCAACATCAATAGGTTTCGATATATGGTCATTCATCCCAACATCTAATACTTTTTGTTTATCGCCAACCATCGCATTTGCCGTCATCGCAATAATCGGTAGTACAGCCAAATGGTGCTGTTGGCGAATTTTTTTGGTCGCCGTATAGCCATCCATTACCGGCATTTGACAATCCATCAATACGCCATCGAATGATTGCTCAGCTACTCTATCTAAAGCTTCTTGACCATTATTAGCTAACACGACAGTCATTTTGTTTGTAGTCAATAATTCAACAGCTAGTTCTCTATTAATTTCGTTGTCTTCGACTAATAAAACATGTGCTCCACGTAAGTGTTTTCGAGCTTCACATGAATCATCCTTTCTGCTTTTATTACTATTTTCTATGAGATTTTTTGCGCCAATAGTATTTAGTATGCTGTCTAGCAAATGAGAAGAGGTCGTTGGTTTAAAAATAACATCATTGATACCCAACTCATTAGTAACGTCAAATGCACTCTCTTTAGCATGGCTGGCCAGTAAAATTACTTTTGGTTTATGAGTAATAGCTGAATGAGATATAATCTGTTTCACTGTCTCTATCCCATCCATTTCAGGCATATCCCAGTCACACAAAACAATGTCGTATTTTTCATTGTTTTTTTCTGCATCGACAATGGATTTAATCGCGTCAGCTCCGTTGCCAACCGCCGTATTACTAAAAGAAAAACTGGTCAGCATTTGAGTGAAGATGTCTCTAGATGCTAAATTGTCGTCCACTAATAATATATTTAGGTAGTCTAATTTAGAGGTGATTTTTTGAATTTCAATCGATTGAGTTTTTTGAATCACAAAATCTAACACAAAATAAAATTGGCTTCCTTTTCCTTCTACGCTGCTACAGCCAATTTCTCCCCCCATCATTTCAACAAGCTTTTTACAAATGGTTAGACCAAGCCCTGTTCCTCCATATTTTCTTGTTGTTGATGAATCTGCTTGAGAAAAAGATTGAAACAGACGAGACATCTGCTCTGGCGTCATTCCTATTCCACTATCATTAACCTCAAACCGCAACGAAAGAGTATTCTCTTTACGACTTAAGAGAATAACTTTAATAATAACTTCTCCTCCTTTGTCGGTAAATTTGACGGCATTATTACCTAAATTAGTCAATATTTGTCCTAAACGCAGCGGATCACCTTTAAGCGACATTGGTATTTCACTTGGAATATCAAAATGGAACTCTAGAGACTTTTCTTCAGCACGTAATCCCACTAAGTTAGCAAGTTGATCAAAGACGTCTTCTAATTCAAAGTCTATTTGCTCAACTTGCATTTTTCCTGCTTCGATTTTCGAAAAATCGAGAATGTCATTAATGATTCCGAGTAAAGATTCAGCACTGCGATGGAGTTTTTGTATGTAGTTTCGTTGCCTGGTATCGAGGTCTGTTTGCAAAGCTAAATAACTCATACCGAGTATGGCATTCATTGGGGTTCTTATTTCATGGCTCATATTTGCCAAAAAATCGGACTTAGATTTATTGGCTTGAATCGCTTCCTGTTGTGATTGTTGTAAAGCTTGTTGTTGTCGTTTTCTTTCCGTGATGTCGCGTGCAATGCTCATCAACCCTGTCATTACTCCATCATTATTAAATAGCGGAGTTTGAACAATATCAAAAGGGATACTTTCACGATCGGTATTATCAAGGCGAAGCGTAAATTCATAGCGATGCGTTTCTCTATTCGCCATCACATTTAAATCTTGTTCTCGTAGTTTTTTAGCCTCATTTTTATCGAAAAAATCAGCATCTTGATGGCCAATAATTTGAGATTTGTTTGCTCCAACATAATCTTCAAACTTCTTATTAATATCAATATATCGTCCTTGAGTATCTTTAATATAAATAAGATCAGGAATACTATTGTATAGAGTAGTTAATAAACGATGCTTTTCTTCTACGTTTTCTTTTGCTTGTTTAACCGATAGGTTTAGATCTCTCATTGCGACTTGCGAACGACGCAAAATAACCATGAGCCATAACATAATAAAAATAAATACACTGGCGAGATAAAACAAATATTTTGAGTTATCTCTAGAACGTTGTAAGTCTTGATAGCGAAGATCTAAATATTTTTGCAGAATTTCATCGGCTTTTAATACTGATGAGATAACATTTTTACTGATGCTCTCCCCATTTAAATCAGCATTTACCAGTTGTTCAAAAGTCAATTTATAAGAAGAAATCCAAGCAACAAAACCATTAATATCTTGAATAGCATTACTGCTAACGAGTGTTATTTCAACCTGCTCGGCAGCATCAATTATATGATCCAATTGTTGATTAATTTGTGAGATAGAAAGAGATTTACTCTCTTGAGATTTAAGCAGTAAATACTCTTTTTCCATTTGAAGTAAATTTGATAAATCTAATTTTAGTTTATCTAACTCATTGGAATTATTTAGTTCATAAGATAACGGTTGACGCACTAACCGCTCAACTAAAAAAACAGCATTATTTGCTTGAGTACGTAAAGTGAAGTTTAACGCATCGATTTGCTGTCTTTGTTCGACAAATATGCTGAAATTTTTCCTATAATCTAAGATATTCTGAGTAAAGAGATCCAACGCTTGTTGGTCTTCATCTGTACGTCCATCTATTTGTTCTATTTTGATTATAGTATGGAGTACTTGATCAATATAAAATGCTGTGTCCTCAGCGCTATTCTCATCCTTATCTCTCATGTAAGTCAGTTCACTTAGACGCGCCTTGTCTAATTGATAAGTTAAATGAGTAATTGAAGTAAACTGATCTATCGTAGTGAAAAATCGACCAGACCAAAAAAGCAATGCGGCCAAAAAAAGCAAGACGACGAGACAAACAACACCGATTAAAATTTGTCCCTTTTTATACATGTCTTCAGTAAGCATTAATTAAACCTTCACCATCTAAAATAATTAGCGTTATTAAGAGTAAAAGAAAAATTAACGCATGAATAAAATAGCACTATTGGGACTCTGCCCAACCTCTTTGCCATTCCATTCTAAATTTTTGCGCGTCGACGGTTCCTTCACATACCCCTTCATAATATTGGCCAGAAAAACCAATTTGATAAGCAAAGTTAGGATTACAATATTCCTTTATTGCGTCAATATATCCTTGATCATATTCGGCTTGATTCACTTGACCTAATTTCTGTAAATCATCAAAAGAGCGAGTATGGAATCCTTTAATACCATCCGAAAAGCCAACCTGGTACCAATCACCATTTTTAGCTAACTCCCTATCACTTGAGGAACAAGCCGTTAAAAACAGCGAGAGTGCAAACAAGACCACTTTACTTCTTAACATTTTCATTCCTTAGGGATTCAATATACTTACTAAAAATGGGCTATATTTTCTTTTAAGTCAAATAGCTATGCACCTATATCTAAGACGCATGACCATTTACCAAAATAATGCGCTTGATCACATTAAAAAAAACACCAAACCATTAAATCCATATAAATGCCACTTAACATAGAATAGGTCCACTCAAGCACACATGGAATGCAACTGACATTAGTCCAACTTAATATTGAAACTGAGCGATACAAATAACTAATAAACGTGGGACAATTAATATTATGATGTGGTTTCTTTTCTGTGTGGTTGCCTTGATCGGCGGCTACTTCATTTATGGTACTTTTGTAGAAAAAGTATTCGGTATTAACGAAAACCGTAAAACCCCGGCACATACCATGCAAGATGGTGTCGATTTTGTACCAATGTCAACGCCTAGAGTTTATCTTGTGCAATTACTAAATATTGCTGGTGTTGGTCCTATATTTGGTCCAATTATGGGCGCGCTATATGGTCCTTCGGCTCTACTTTGGATTGTATTTGGTTGTATTTTTGCTGGTGGTGTGCACGATTATTTTTCTGGGATGCTATCTGTTCGTAACAAAGGTGCTTCAGTACCAGCGCTGTCAGGCCGTTATTTAGGTAACGGAGCGCGCCATTTTATGAACGTTTTTGCTATCGTCCTTTTACTACTAGTTGGGGTCGTGTTTGTTTCCGCTCCTGCAGGTATGATCACCAATCTTGTTAACGAGCAAACGTCTTTTGAAATATCCAATGTAACAATGGTTGTAGTTATTTTTGCCTACTACATTATCGCGACTATTGTACCTGTAGATAAAATCATCGGTCGCTTTTACCCTTTGTTTGGCGCATTACTTGTCTTTATGTCCATTGGTTTAATGGCAGCAATTGTTATCTCAAGCGAACACACTGTCTTAGGTGGTTTTGTGATCAGTGATATATTCACTAATATGAACCCAAATAACCTTCCATTATGGCCTGCGCTATTTATTACTATCGCTTGTGGTGCTATTTCTGGTTTTCACGCGACTCAATCTCCATTAATGGCTCGATGTATGGAAAACGAAAAAAATGGTCGCTTTGTATTTTATGGTGCAATGATTGGTGAGGGTGTTATCGCTATTATTTGGTGTACTCTTGCGCTCTCTTTCTTTGGATCTGTAGAAGGGTTGCAAGAGGCGGTTGCTGCAGGTGGACCAGGTAACGTGGTTTATAGTTCTTCATTTGGCCTACTAGGTGTCTTTGGCGGTATTTTAGCATTTCTTGGTGTGGTAATTCTCCCTATCACATCTGGCGATACTGCATTTCGTTCGAGCCGATTAATTCTTGCTGAATACTTTAATGTTGAGCAAAAAACTTTACCTAAACGTCTGTTGATGGCCGTTCCTCTATTTGTTCTCGGTGGAATTTTGACTCAAGTAGATTTTGGTATTATCTGGCGCTACTTCGGGTTTGCTAATCAATCTACTGCTACTATCATGCTTTGGACAGCTTCTGCATACCTACTTCGTCATAATAAATTACATTGGATTGCGACCATTCCAGCGATGTTTATGACGACGGTTTGCGTATCCTTTATTATGAGCAGCTCTAAATTAGGTTTCGGTTTGCCAATTTCTATATCAACTGTTGTTGGCGTTATTGCTGCAGTATTGATTACAGCTTACGTGATTACCATTTCTAAAGGTAAGGGAGACATAGATTTACTCGATGAAGAACTAGATGAAGAGGAAGTCGAATCAACCGCGAAAACAGCCTAAAGTAATTATAAATTAAAAAGGGAGGAGCCAATTCGCTCCTCCCTTTTTAGAACAATTGATGAAACTTATTTTAGTGTTAGTGGCTCACTTTATAAATAGAAAACCTAATTCCAACAAAGAGTAAAAACTAAGAAAGATTTTTTATTTGCAGTTCTTTTGGAACTTCAAAAAACATATTTTCTTCTCTGCCTGAAATTTCTTCGACTTCGGTTGCACCAAGCTCTTTTATTCTATCTAAAATTTGGTCAACGAGATCCTCGGGAGCCGAAGCACCAGCAGTCACACCAATATTAACCATGTTATTAAACCAATCCGCACTAATATCCTCAGGACAATCGGTTAAATAGGCTTTTGTACCTAATTTTTCTGCGAGTTCTTTCAATCGAGTAGAATTAGAGGAGTTTTTAGACCCCACCACAACTAAAACATCAACTTGTTGCGCCATCTCACGTACTGCATCTTGTCTATTTTGAGTCGCATAACAAATATCATCTTTACGTGGTCCTTGAATATCCGGATATACCGCTCTAAGCCGCTCAATAACACTAGCAGTTTCATCAACAGAGAGTGTTGTTTGGCTCACATAATGTAGGTTGCTTGGATCTCGTACCACTAACTTACTCACGTCATCTGGTTTTTCAACCAAATACATTCCGCCGTTAGCACTAGCATATTGCCCCATTGTCCCTTCAACTTCTGGATGTCCTGCATGACCGATCAGCACCACTTCCATATCTTTCTTACTCGCACGAGCCACTTCCATATGCACTTTAGTAACCAATGGACAAGTAGCATCAAATACCGTTAATGTTCGAGATTTCGCCTCTTCTCTCACCGCTTGAGATACGCCGTGAGCAGAAAAAATAACAATGTTATCATCCGGTACTTCATGAAGTTCTTCGATAAAAACAGCCCCGCGGCGCTTTAAGCCTTCCACAACAAAACGATTGTGTACAACTTCATGACGCACATATATTGGTGGCTTATATAAATCTAAAGCTCGTTCTACAATGCTGATAGCGCGATCCACTCCAGCACAAAATCCTCGAGGATTCGCCAGTAATATTTTCATTTAATGACTCTTCGTTTATCTTTGTAGGTTATTCTACAGATAATATTTCAACTTCAAAGGTGACATCTTGCCCAGCTAAAGGGTGATTAAAATCAACGGTTACGGAATCACCCGTGATATCTGAAATAATTCCTGGTATTTCGACGCCATCAGGCCCAGAAAAAGCCATAATAGTACCGACTTCGACAGCAGCATCACCGACAAATTTAGAACGGTCCATATGGTGAATATTATCAGGGTTAGGTGCGCCAAAAGCATCTTCTGCTTTAAGGTTAACAGATTTTTTATCGCCAGCAGACAAACCAAGCAAGTGACTTTCAAAGTTTTCACTCAGGCTTCCATCGCCAATTGATAATTGAGCCGGTTTACCCATATTATGAGTTGAATCAGCAACGGAACCATTCGCTAATTTAATAGTAAAATGAAGCACCACTTTACTATTATTGATAACTTTATTTTTACTATTAGAAGAGACTGAATCAAACGAATCAGTCTCCGAAGATAAGATTTTAGACATGGTTTAAAACATTCCTAAAGATAATAAAGGGACACTATTCTCTATTTAACCACCAACCGAAGGTTTTAAAAACCACAAGTTTGATCAGGATGTAAGAGATGTGATTTATATAGAGCGATTGACTATAAATAAAAAACACCAGAAGAGGAAATTCTCACTGGTGTTTATTTAATAGAGTGTTACTTAATCTTAATAAGTAAGTTACTGGTTTCTTTTTTGGTTATCGCCCAATAAGCTATTTCGAACTCGATTTAGAGCTAAAGAACCCATCTAAAATAATCATAGCGGCACCGATACAAATAGCAGAGTCAGCAAGATTAAAAGCTGGCCAATGATAACTCCCCCAGAAAAAATCTAGGTAATCAACCACAAAACCATGCACTAGCCGATCAAATACATTACCAAGTGCACCACCAATAATCATTGCATAAGCAATATTATTCCACTTTTCAGTTGCAGGTAATTTACTCATCCAAAACAAAAGTAAGCCACTAACGAAAAATGCAATAGCAGCAAAAAACCACCTCTGCCAACCAGCTTGATCACTCAAGAAGCTAAAAGCAGCACCGTAGTTATGAACATACAATAGATTAAAGAAAGGTAACACTTCTATGCGATGTGCCCATCCATATCCCATGCTGTCCATAACAACCAGTTTAATACCAATATCAAAAGCAAACACTAAAGCCGCTAGCCATAGCCAGCGAACTCCAGATTGTTTAAGTGTCATTGCTTTCATAGTCATAATATTTTTAGATTAAGCAAATTGACGTACTTCACCATCACCGTCAACATTTGACGCACAGCGGCCACAGATTTTTTCATGACCTTCGATAGTGCCAACATCTGCAACGTGATGCCAACAGCGATCACATTTCTGTGCATCTGAAGCAACCACATCGACAAATAGACCTTCAATCTCTGTTTCTTGAGCAGAATCTGTTTTCTCAGCCAAAGATTTAACTGCTGCTTTTGAGGTTAGAAGAACGAAACGTAACTCATCTTGCAAACTATTCAATTTATCCGCTAACGTTGCGTCAACATAAAGTGTTACTTCGGCTTGTAATGAACCACCAATAACTTTCTCTTTACGCGCTGATTCAAGCAATTTGTTCACTGCACCACGAACTTGTTGAACGTCACTCCAAAACTCATCGTTTAATGGCTCACCATCTGCAAGGCCAAATAACCCGTCGTACCACTCTTCAGTAAATACATATTTACTACGCTTACCAGGCATTTCATTCCAGATTTCATCTGCAGTAAATGACATGATTGGAGCCATCCAACGTACCAGAGCTTCGACGATATAATAAAGTGCCGTTTGACAGCTACGTTGAGCATTGCCACCTTTTTTCGCAGTGTATTGACGATCTTTTATCACATCGAGATAGAACGACCCCATTTCAATCGAACAAAATTGCATCAAACGTTGCGTAACGCCGTGTGTATTATACTCGTCATACGCTTTTTCAATTTCTTCTTGGGCTGCTTTCGCACGTCCAACAGCCCAACGATCAAGTGCGACCATTTCTTCAACTGGCACTAAGTCAGTTTCAGGATTGAAGCCATTTAGGTTAGCTAATAAAAAGCGCGCAGTATTACGAATACGACGATATGCGTCAGCGCTACGCTTTAAGATTTCATCAGAAACAGCCACTTCACCAGTATAATCTGTTGAAGCAACCCACAGGCGTAGAATATCGGCACCAAGACGATTAGTAACATCTTTTGGTGCAACAACATTACCAACCGATTTCGACATTTTTCGACCATGACCATCAACGACAAAACCGTGAGTCAATACTTGTTTGTACGGTGCAACCCCTTTCATAGCAATAGAAGAGATCATTGACGACTGGAACCAACCACGATGTTGATCCGACCCTTCAAGATACATATCCGCTGTATGACCGTTAAATTCCTCACGATGATCAACCACAGAATAGTGCGTTACTCCTGAATCAAACCAAACATCTAGAGTATCCAGAACTTTTTCATATTTTGCGGCATCTTCTTCACCCATTAGCTCAACAGGATCAACATCCCACCATGCTTGAATACCCTTTTCTTCAACCAACGTTGCTACTTTCTCAATCAGTTCAGGAGAATTAGGGTGAAGTTCTGCTGTTTCTTTATGAACAAATAACGCAATTGGAACGCCCCAAGTACGTTGACGAGAGATACACCATTCCGGACGGCCTTCTATCATGCTCTCAATGCGACTTTGTCCCCAATCAGGGATCCACTGTACACCTTTGATTGCTTCTAAAGCTTTAGCGCGCAATCCAGCTTGATCCATTGAAACAAACCATTGTGGCGTTGCCCGGAAAATAATAGGCGTTTTATGGCGCCAGCAATGAGGGTAGCTATGCTCATAGGCATGATGATGTAATAAAGCACCACGCTCTTTCAATACGTCTAAAACCGCATCATTTGCTTTGAATACATGTTGTCCAGCAAAAAGTTCGGTATCAGGCAGGAAGACACCATTAGAGCCGACAGGGTTAGCCGTTTCCAAACCGTACTGCTGACCGACAACAAAGTCTTCTTGACCATGACCAGGTGCGGTATGAACGATACCAGTACCTGCATCGGTTGTTACGTGGTCGCCTAAAATAACTGGCACATCAAAATCATAGAATGGATGCTTAAAGCGAACCAGTTCCAATTCTTTTCCTGAACTGAACCCAAGGTTGTGATAGTGCTCAATACCAGCACGATCCATCACACTTTTTGCGAGTTCAGAGGCAACAATTAGTCTATGCGGATTGTCACCTTCAACCTGAATAAGGACATACTCTAAATCTTCCCTTACTGTAACTGCACGGTTTGCAGGTAGTGTCCAAGGCGTTGTAGTCCAGATAACAACTGAAATATCACCTTGACCTTGGTGGTCTTTAATCAACGAGAACTTCTCTACAAGCAGTTCTTCATCAACGGCTAGAAATTTCACATCGATCGAAGGAGACACTTTATCTTTATATTCCACTTCAGCTTCAGCAAGAGCAGAACCACAATCTGTACACCAATGAACAGGCTTAAACCCTTTCAATAAGTGGCCTTGATCAGCAATTTTGCCTAATGCTCGAATGATATTTGCCTCGGTACCAAAATCCATAGTGCGATAAGGCTTATCCCATTCACCAGTAATACCAAGACGCTTAAAGCTCTCTTTTTGACCTTCGACTTGACCTGCTGCGTATTGACGACATTTCTCACGAAACTCAGCCGCAGTCACTTTTTGACCTGGTTTACCGACTTTCTTCTCGACCATTAATTCAATTGGTAATCCATGACAATCCCAACCCGGAACATAAGGTGCATCATATCCAGCTAAGGTTTTAGATTTAATAATAATGTCTTTAAGAATCTTATTCAGCGCATGACCAATATGAATATCACCATTGGCGTAGGGAGGGCCATCATGCAATATGAAGGATTTTTTGCCTTTTTTTGCTTTACGGATTTCACCGTAAAGATCTTCTTTATACCAACGCTTAAGCATTTCTGGCTCTCTATTAGCCAAGTTACCGCGCATTGGAAACCCTGTTTCTGGTAAATTCAGGGTATCTTTATAGTCTGTCATTGATTCTTAATTCCGTTATCTTGGGCGAGCGTTAGACATTATTTAGTTGAATATTCAACTAATTCTCTAGCTGATGTAACCACACCCGTGCAGCATCAGCATCTAATTCAATTTGTTGTTTCAACGCTTCAAATGATTCGAAACGTTTTTCTTCTCTCAGCTTTTTCAACAATGAAACTTCAAGCTGTTTTCCGTATAAATTTTCACTAAAATCAAATAAGTGAACTTCCAGTTGCTGGCGTACACCATTTACTGTCGGTCGTTGGCCTATATTAGCGACACCGCCTAACGGTTTGTCACTCACGCCATACACCTGAACAACATAGACACCAGATACAGGTGAAACCGTTCGTTTTAACGGTATATTGGCAGTAGGAAAACCAATGGTTCGTCCTAGTTTTTGCCCGTGAGATACGCGACCATTAATACTATATGCTCTACCTAACAATTTTTCTGCTTCTGCTAAGTTATTCTCACTCAGTGCTTGGCGAATAGCGGTACTACTGACTCTTTGTTTTTGGACACAAAAGCTCTGCGTACTGACAACTTCAAAACCGTACTTTAAACCCGCTTCTTTAAGCATGGAAAAATTACCGACTCGGCCTCGGCCAAAACAAAAATCATCACCAACAACTAAAAATTTAACATTCAAGCGCCGAACCAACAAGTCACTTATAAAAGATTCCGCAGTCCAGTCGGCAAAACGCCGATTAAAATTAACACACAGTAATCGATCGATTTTTAACTTACTAAGTTGAACATATTTATCGCGTAGTCGGTTAAGTCTCGCCGGAGCATTCTCTTTTGCAAAAAGCTCCATAGGTTGGGGTTCAAATGTCATGACCATTGAAGCAACCTTGAGAAGTTTAGCTTGATGAGCGACTTGCGCTAACACTTCCATATGTCCTAAATGGACACCATCAAAATTGCCAATAGTCAAAACGCACCCACTATGATGCGCTTTTATATTATGAATGCCACGAATCAATTCCATTAGATCAACTACAAACTCAACGTCATAACATAAACTAAGCTTAAAATGAGCAACCCCAGTTCAGTTTATTAAAATAATTAGTACGAAAACGTCGGATTATATACCAAACAACCTTTGTCCGTAACTGCTTTTATTATCATGCAAATAACGTCAGTATTCTATTGGTACGCTTTCTTTTAGCAAACTAAACTAACCCTAAGCTTTTTGTTAATTTGTTGGTGATATATGTCGAGGTCTAACCCCTAGAATGACAGCAGCTAATAAATAACTGAGAGCTCCACTAAAAATCAATAAAGTTAGCATTTTCACCCGTTCAAACAATTCCCATTCAAGCCAAACAGACATTACTGGTAACTGCCAACTAAGCACATAAACCATTACCGCACCAGAAATAAACAACCTACATACAAAGAGAATCGTCTGCTTAGAACAACGGTATACTTGTGCAATATGCAGCCCTCTATAAAGCAATGCCATGTTAACAAAAGCCGATAAAGCAGTTGCCATCGCTAAACCAACATAACCATAAAAATAGGCAAAAATGACGTTAAAGCCCATATTGGCGGTCATTGCTATTATTCCATATTTTACTGGCGTTTTAGTATCTTGCCTTGAGTAATACCCCGGAGCAAGTACCTTAATTAGCATAAAATTTAGCAAACCAGACGCATAAGCGAATAAAGACATTGATGCTTGTTGTACGTCATAAGCACTAAACTCTCCACGCATAAACAGCACCATAAGCATAGGCTTTGCCAATACCATTAACCCGAGCATGGCCGGCAAACCGAGTAGCAACACCATGCGAATTCCCCAATCCATGGTATTTCTAAATCCTTCGCTATGCGCATCCACATGATTACGAGAGAGTGCAGGAAGAATTACCGTTGCAATAGCAATACCAAATAAACCTAAAGGAAACTCTAAAAGACGATCGGAGTAATATAGCCAACTAATCGATCCGGTTGCTAAGAAACTGGCTATAAAAGTATCTAACAACAAATTTATTTGGCTAACAGAAACACCAAATAGTGCAGGGATCATCAATGTGCGAATTTTAACCACACCTGGATCTCGCCATCCCCACTGGGGTTTTACAAGAAAGCCTGTTTTAATAAGAAAAGGAATTTGAAACATAAATTGAACGGCTCCACCTAGAAATACCCCTATGGCGAGTCCAATTTCTGGCTGAGATAAATTAGGAGCAATAAATAAGGCAGATCCAATAATCATTACATTCAAAAAAACAGGAGTAAATGATGAAACCGCAAATTTGCCTAAAGTATTAAGAATTGCACCTGATAACGCGACAAAAGTAATAAACCACAAGTAAGGAAATGTTATTTTCAACATAAGGCTGGCCAGTTCAAACTTGTTAGCGGACGGTCCATCGTTTAGCCAATCGATAAACCAACCCGCACCAAAAATAGCGGTAACAACTCCCGAACAAGCAATACCAAATACTGTCACAATAGTGACAAGCACTCCTAATGTACCCGACACTTTAGCGATCAACTGTCTGGTTTTCTCTTTATCGTCTAATGCTTGATACTCAGTTAATACCGGAACAAATGCTTGAGAAAATGCGCCTTCAGCAAACAGTCGCCTAAGGAAGTTGGGGATTTTATTGGCAAAGAAGAATACATCAGCACTCGCTCCTGCTCCCATAAGATTAGCAACCACAACATCACGAACTAAACCCAACACACGTGAAATAAGTGTCATTGCACTGACAATTAAGCCTGACTTTAAGAGTCGCTTGCTCACAAATACCTCTTTTATTTACATAAATAGCAAAACTAAATACCAATTTATAGCAAGCATGTATTTTGGTCACTTATTTAATGGCATTGGTACTGAAATACTGTTAGAATCCCGCCATCTTAACCGCGTTAACCTAACTATTCCAAATTTGTGTGGATTTAGTTGAGTTTTTGCACAAATCATTTGACATATTGGTATGAAAGAGGCATCCTCTTCCGCCTTAAATTGTCACCGAACTAAAGTTTTTGGGAGTTAGACCCTTGGCAAACAGTAAATCTGCTAAGAAGCGCGCTATCCAAGCTGAGAAACGTCGCCAGCATAACGCTAGCCGTCGTTCTATGATGCGCACTTACATGAAAAAAACTGTCGCTGCTATTGAAGCAGGCGATAAAGAAGCTGCAACAACTGCATTTGCAGTAGTTTCACCTATCCTAGACCGTATGGCGAATAAAGGCGTTATTCATAAGAATAAAGCTGCACGTCACAAGTCTCGTTTCGCTTCTGCAATCAAAGCTCTTTAATATTACTTTTTGTTTTATTAAGAATTGATTTAAGCGAAAAAAAACCGGCATTTGCCGGTTTTTTTATATCTAAAATAAAACAATTCGAGACCAGCGAAGCTAAATCATCTCTTAATTCTATAAAGAATAAACGCTAAACAACACAGTACAAAGAATGAAGCAGACGAATCATCTCTTTAACTTCGTGACTATGTAATGAATAATAAACGGTTTGAGCTTCTTTTCTAGTTGTGACTAACCCGTCACGTCTTAACCAAGCAAGATGTTGAGACAAGGCCGATTGACTAAGATTTAATTTAGCACACAATTCACCTACAGATAATTCCTGGTCATGTAAGATACAAAGAATTTGTAATCTTCGCTCATTTGCCATAGCTTTCAATAAAGCCACTGCCTGTGCAGAATTTTGTTCCATATCCTGAAGGTTCATTTCGCTACTCTCCATCAAACTAAATAATACTGGTTTGAATTATCTATCTAATTTTTATTCATCTTTATAGGTAAGTATTATTTTATAAATAGTGATTATTTATAAAATAGTAAGACAAATTACCTCTATATTGATTTTTCATCAAGTTTCTAAACAAGAAAAGCCTAATTTAGTCAAATAAATGACTAAAATCAGCATCACACACATTTTTAACCGCTGGGTGCTGAATCATTCTCTCAGCAAAAATCACATAATATTCTTCTTTTAGTTCACTCACATTAGCAATGAGTTGCGAAGACAACTCTTGACCTATCTCTGAAATATAAAGATTAGGCGCAAGGAAGATGACATCTTTGTGGTAGCGAGCAAATGCTTTCATCAACGCGACATCATCAAACTCACCAAGAATATTGACTTGAATACCTTGCTGATCGAACCACTGAGAAATTTTCCTTCCCATTGATGTTCTACTTCCCGGAACCAATAATTTGCGCTCTTGTAAAATTTCAGGAAAACTAAATTTATCAATATGACCAGAACAGAAAAAACTCAATGAGCTTTCTCCTAGTTTTTTACTATACAGCCCCGGACTTTGTGTTGAATCAACCGGACAGTCTGAAAGAATCATATCCAATTTATGCTGTGACAACTGTTCTAACAATAGTTCATGGGTTGATTCAAAACAGCGCAAATGAATACTGTTGTCTTCAGGGATTGTGGTCATCAATATTTTACTTACCAAACGTTTAGAAAGAGCATCAGCGACTCCCACATCAAATAACACGTTCGATCGTTGGCTGTAATTCACAATATCCAACATCTCATAACTGAGCCCAAACATGCGATCAGCATATTTGTATATGAGCTGCCCCAATTCAGTAGGTTGAATACTTCGGCCACTACGTTTGGTTAGTTTACCTCCCACTCGTTCTTCTAACGCCTTAATTTGTCCTGTAACCGTTTGAGGCGTTAAAAATAACGCATCGGCTGCTTTCGATACCGATCCTTGCTTACACACCATCCAAAAATAATAAAGGTGGTTATAATTTAAATGCGACATTCTGCTGTTCCACTCATTTTAGTCTGTTGTGGCTAGTTTTTTAGTGTACTTATGTTGCGATTGTACCTATGTTGCGATTGTACCTATGTTGCGATTGTACCTATGTTGCGATTGTACCTATGTTGCGATTGGACTTATGTTGCTAGTGTACCCATGTTGGCGCAACATATTTATGAAGCTAATTATTCGTTATATCCGAATTAAAATAGCAAAATAACAAGTTTTACCGAATAAAAATTAGTAACAATTTATTAAAACTGCAATAAAACTAACGCAATAAATCCCTTAAGAGCAGTCTAAATAGAAAAAACACCAGTTAAAATCAAAAATAAACATTAAAAAACAAATAGTTATATTTTTATGCATTTTAAAAATAGGCCAAATAAATAAATACAGATAAAACATTAGTTTTATAAAAATGTAATATTAGTGAAATATTTACTCTCTAGTATGCCCATCAGATAAGTTAATTAACTTGTATTATGTCCTGGAGAAAAAAATGAACCAAGCGACAACAACTGGCTCACCACAACAACGTTCAATGGCTAATGTTATGCGTTGGGCTAACTTGGTATTCATGCTTTATTTACTGCTTCTTGCTGTATCTATGGTTGGAGGTGGTTTTAAACTTGCCGTCGGTGAACAAGCAAAAACACTATTTGAGTTTGCTTCACATCCTGTAGCAGGTTTAATGATCGGCTTGGTGGCTACGGCTCTGATCCAATCGTCAAGTACGGTAACGTCTATTATTGTCGGCTTAGTTGCAGGTGGCTTACCTGTAAGCACAGCGATTCCAATGATCATGGGAGCCAATATAGGAACAACCATTACCAACACTTTAGTTAGCTTAGGTCATATGAGATGTAAGCATGAATTTAAACGCGCTTTTGCCAGTGCGACCATTCATGATTTTTTTAATTTATTGGCCGTTATCATCTTCTTACCACTCGAAATGGCGTTTGGTTTATTAGAAAAAATCTCTCATTGGCTCGTTTCACCTATGCTCGCTACAGGTGATATGAGTATTAAGGGGTTTAATTTTGTCAAACCATTAACTAAACCAGTTATCTCATCCCTTACAGAGTTTCTCAGTAGCTTTAGTGATGTAATTACTGGTGTGGTCCTTATTGCTCTTGGTATTAGTGTCATCTTCTTTGCTATCACTTTTATGGGTAAATTAATGAAGAAGTTGATGGTTGGTCGAGCGAAAAACATTCTACAAAGTGCAATTGGTAAGGGGCCACTACATGGTATTTTGTCCGGCTCTATTGTCACGGTATTGGTTCAATCATCATCCACGACAACAAGTCTAATGGTTCCGTTAGTTGGTACAGGTGTCCTTAAAGTAAGAGATATCTATCCATTTACATTAGGTGCGAATATAGGAACATGTATTACTGCTTTACTGGCTGCAACAGCAGTAACAGGAGAGTTTGCCGTTTATGCCTTACAGATCGCTTTGGTTCACTTAACCTTTAATATCCTTGCCACGGTATTTATTTTTGGTATTCCTTTCTTACGTGAGTTACCACTCAAAGGTGCGGATATTATTTCCGATATGGCGATAAAAAATAGAGCGGTAGTCGCCATTTATCTGGTTGTTGTGTTTATTGTTATGCCAGGCACGATATTAGCACTTACCACTTAACGGTTAGTTAGGCTGTAAACAAGGTATAAATAAAAATCCCCCGGTAATGGAAAGTTACTGGGGGATTTTCTATCCAATTAGTTATTTATATTGAAAAAAGGGACTTTTATACCGAGAATGGATACTTGATGGCTTCATGACTCTCGTAGCCAACAACTTCAAAGTCATCCAATGTCACCCACGTTTCCAAATCTTCCAATGATTTAATTTTAGGATTTATTTTAAATTGCGGCGCCGATAAAGGCTTACGTTTTAATTGCACATCCTTCATCAAAGGCAATTGATCTTCGTAAATATGGCCATTAACAATTTTATGATAAGCCAGTCCAGGCTTGTTACCTGTGATTTGTGCCATGATAGCTAAAAATACGTACACCTGAACCATATTGAAATTTAAACCAAGTGGCACATCACATGAACGCTGGGTACTATTCAAATATAGAGTGCCATCTAGCAAAGAGAAATGATGGCTATACATACACGGCCTCAAGCAGCCCATATGAAACTCGCCGGGATTATAAAAGTTTAAAATTTCGCCTCGATCATCAATTCCGTTAGAAAGGTCGTCAACAATTTTTCTCAGTTGATCGATATGCCCTCCATCCGGTTTTGCCCAAGCTCGACCTTGCACACCATAAACTCGGCCCATGTCATCATCACCTTTACGGTGCGGATTATTCAACCAAGCTTCATTCAAATTTGAATTAGCATCCCAAGTTTTAGTCCCTAATTTTCGGAAATCTTCTGCACTATCATAGCCACGAATATAACCAAGTAATTCAGCTACCGCCGATTTCCAAAAGCTTTTTCGAGTGGTCACTAAAGGGAATTGATTATTAGCTACATCATAAGTTAAATCGGCGTTAATTATGGTAAGACAACGCTTACCGGTTCGACGATTCTCGACCCAAACGCCATCGTCAACAATGCGTTGACACAAATCTAAATACTGTTTCACAATCTCACCCTTTTTTATTTACTGCTTGGCGTTCGGTTTTATAGGCCCAAATCATCATCAAAACACCAATAATTATCATCGGAGATGACAGAATTTGTCCCATGGAAATAAAGTTACCAAATAGACCTAAATGCTCGTCTGGCTCGCGGAAATACTCGACGATAAAGCGAAATGCACCATATCCAATCAAAAATAGGCCCGACACGGCGCCTGCTGGTCTTGGTTTACGAATAAAGATATTTAGTATAATAAACAACACTACACCTTCTAAGAAAGCTTCATAAAGTTGAGAAGGGTGACGTGGTAAATATCCACCACTCGGGAATAATACCGCCCAAGAAACATCAGTCACTCGTCCCCAGAGCTCATCATTCATAAAGTTACCTAAACGGCCAAGGCCTAAACCAAATGGCACAAGAGGGGCGACAAAATCGGCGACACTGAAAAAAGCGCGTTTATTGCGATACCCGTACCATGCCATAGCAGAGATAACACCAATTAAACCACCGTGAAAAGACATACCGCCCGTCCACACTTTAAATAAATACAGTGGATCATCTAGGAATAGATCAAAGTGATAAAACAAAACATAGCCAACACGACCACCAACTACAACACCTAAAAAACCAGCAAACAGCAAATCTGAAACTTGTTCTCTAGTCCAACCACTATTGGGTTTGTCAGCTCTTCTGTTGGCTAACCAGATTGCAAACATAAAACCAAATAGATACATCAATCCGTACCAACGAACAGATACTGGACCAATGGAAACGAGAATAGGATCAATTTGTGGGAAATCAATAAAGCCTTGAGGCATAAATAGTTACTCTTTTAAGTGACACGTGCGATAAATCTGATGCGACCATTTTACCTATGATAAACAAAAAAAATATAGGGAAGACTGTATTTAATTGTTGCTTTGATTCGCTAGGATCTATTTTTTCCCTGCGCGAGTAAAGCCGGCAAGATCTTTATCTTCTAAATACTTGAACATCATAGAATAAGTGTCTTTGCTGTATTGCTTAGTCAATGATTGTTCGGCAAACGATTGTAAATCAGACATAGTGGACTGTCTGAGTAAGTATTTTACTCGAGCAACATTCGAAGTATTCATACTCAATGTGGTGTAACCTAAACCAACCAGCAACAGTGCGCCAACTGGATCTCCGGCTAATTCGCCACATAGACTCACAGGAATGTTATGTTGATTGCAAGTATCTAAAATTTGCTTTAAGGCAAGAAGTACTGCAGGGTGAATCGACTCATATATACCAGCGACTCTGGAGTTATTTCGGTCAACCGCTAACAAATATTGAGTAAGATCATTGCTGCCAACTGAAACAAAATCGACCTTACTCGCCAGCATAGGCAATAGGTAAATCATAGAAGGCACTTCCACCATAATACCGACTTTTGGCTTTTTCACCTGAGGTTCAATTTTTTTAACTTCGGTATACGCCCGATCTAACAATACCAATGTTTCGTCAACTTCTTGGCAACTGGCGATCATCGGCAATAAAATACGCAAATTATCTAACCCAACACTGGCACGTAACATCGCTCTGAATTGGATCAAAAATATATCAGGATGATCTAAGGTAAAACGAATCCCTCGCCATCCTAAAAATGGGTTATCTTCTTCGATGGGTAAATAAGGTAAAGGCTTATCTCCACCAATATCGAGTGTACGCATCACCACATTTTTGCCTGAATACGCTTCTAATACTTTTCTATATTGTTGAGTTTGTTCATCCTCGGATGGAAATCGATGTTCCATTAAAAACTGAATTTCAGTTCTATATAGCCCTACACCATCAACACCTTGGTTAATAGCAATATTAGAATCAGCACTAAGACCAGCATTAAGCAGTACTTCAATTCTACTTCCATCTTGAGTGCAGGCTTCTTGAGCAAGTTCCCCTTCAACCATTTGAGACAGCTCATACTCTTCGGTCTGTAAGGCTATATATTCTTCTAATATTTGCTCATTAGGCTCAACAAGAATATCACCGCTGTAGCCGTCCACCACTCCGATACGATTATGTACCGATTCTGGAGACAAGACAGCGCCCATAATAGCAGGTACTCCCAATGCTCTAGATAAAATAGCAGCATGAGAGTTCGCTGCGCCTTCGAGCGACACAACAGCTAGCAGCTTTTCTTTGGGTATACTGGCTAATATTGAAGCCGTGAGCTCACTCACAACCAAAATAACCGGTTTATCTAGTTCAATTTGACCTGATTCAGAATTGTGTAAAAAGTAAAGTAAACGCTGACCGAGCTCTTTAATATCTTGAGCTCGTTCTCGCATATATACGTCACTCATTTGAGCAAATCGATAGGAATAGGTCTCGACTACTTGCCTTAGAGCCCAATCAGCTCGATCACCTTTGTTGATCTGTGCCTTTAAATCAGCACGAAGCATAGGGTCATTGAGTAAGTGAGTAAATAAGTCAAAGATAGCTAGAGCATCTTTATTTAGTTCGCCATCAAACTTTTTGCGCATACGTCGAAAGTCATTAATAGCGCTTTCAATCGCCAGCATTAACCATTCATGCTCTTGCTCAATATTGATCGTTGATGCTGGTAACACATCCGACAACTCAGGCTGAGTGTTATCCCACCAAAAAGGACCAACAGCAACCCCAGGTGAAGCCGCAATACCGGTTGTTTTTTCGGAGCCTTGCTCAGAGAGTAGCCAGAGGCCTTGAGCTTGTGCATGAGCAATTATGACCGCTATTTGCGCAGCAAGAGTTACTAAAAACGATTCCTCCATTTCGCTGAACAAACGTGGTGACTTTTGCTGAATAACCAACACACCCAATACTTGCTTGCGGTGTATTATTGGCGTACCGAGAAAGGAGTTATAAACTTGCTCGCCCAGTTGAGGGAAGAATTTATAATTAGGGTGTTTTGAGGCTTCTGCTAAATTAAGCGGTTCTGCGCTGCGTCGCACTAAACCAACAAGTGCTTCATTGTAACCAATTTGAATTGAATTACCTCTAAGCTGTAAGCCTTGCGTGGCCATTAACTCTAAACGTTGATGCTCATCATTAGCCAAATAGACTGTACAACAGTCTGTTTGCATTGCTTGACACGTTTCTTTAACTAATAGGTTTAAAGCTTGATGAACATCATCAAGCTTCATAACCTTTTCAACTATGTCCCTTAGTTGAGTTAGCATTGTTATCCCCTACGGTTTTTTCGCTTACCCTTTACTTTTCGTTCTTTAAAGGGCATAGCTAAAGATGCAAACTCTTTCATTGCTCGCCGATAGACATCGCGTTTAAACGAAACAACTTGCCTAACAGGATACCAAAAACTAACCCACCGCCAACCATCAAACTCAGGGGTATTACCACGTTGCATATTGACTTGCGACTCATCGCTCACCATACGTAATAAAAACCATTTCTGTTTTTGTCCGATACAAACAGGTTTAGAATCCCAACGAACAAGACGTTTTGGTAGGCGGTACCTTAACCAATGACGACTTGTTGCGATGATTTTCACATCTTGTTTAGTAAGACCAACTTCTTCGTATAACTCCCTAAACATAGCTTGTTCTGGAGTTTCGCCTTCATCAATTCCCCCTTGAGGAAATTGCCAAGAATGTTGTCCGTATCGTTTAGCCCAGAATACCTGACCATGGTTGTTACAAATCACGATTCCCACATTTAAGCGGTAACCATCGCCATCGATCACTGGCCAACCTCTAAAAAAATATTTGTTACTGTGATTTTTCCACATATCCCCAAAGGTCGCAAATTTACTCGCCACATTTAAGTAATATTTATTAACCAACACTCACTTTTACACTAGGTTTACTGACTTTGGTAGTTATCAACATAGTCTAACCACCTTACCGTTATTTATTCACTTTTTCTGTGAATAAGTTTGTGAAGAATTACTGTTAAACTATATTAATTGGTTTCTCAATAAGCAGTTCAAAAAACTTAACTGATTAAAAATTTTTAATTTTAAATTTAATAACAACGAGTTAAATAGTTTTAATGCTATTTTAATACTATCTTCTTTTATAAAGATCTTTGATAATTTTTGATCGGTCAAAGATCCACCACCATAATGTTTATCCACAGTCATACTAGCATGTTTCATTATTTGTTGTTTTTTTCAATCGATAAAGTGGCCCTAAACTACTGTTAATTGATCCAGTTAGAAAATAATCGCGGTTTTTATTTTTTTACCTGTGGATAACTCTAAATAGAACGTGAATGGCTAAATGGGATCAACATAAAGATTCTTTTCCTAATCACAAATTTGTTACCATTGCTTTTTTGACTTGCTGTGACAACTTATGAATCCTGAACCTAAAACAGAAGCTGAACTTATGCAAAGAGCATTGGATATTGCTGGATCATCTTTTACTGAATTAGCATCTAGCGCAAACATACCAATGCCACCAAATTTAAAACGTGACAAAGGTTGGGTAGGACAGTTACTCGAATGGCACTTAGGAGCCAAAGCAGGAAGCAAACCCCAACAAGATTTCATTGACCTTGGTATAGAGTTAAAAAGTATTCCAGTTAGTTATACTGGCGCACCGCTTGAAACAACATTCGTTTGTGTTGCGCCATTAGTTGGAGTGCATGGTTTAACTTGGCACACTAGCCATGTTCGTCAAAAGTTGTCTAAAGTTCTCTGGATCCCAGTAGAAGGAGAGCGTGAAATTCCTTTATCAGATCGTAAAGTAGGCTCACCTATTTTATGGAGCCCGAATGAAGAACAAGATAGACAGCTACAAGCAGATTGGGAAGAGTTAATGGAAATGATCGTTTTAGGGCAAGTAGAGCAAATTACCGCCAAACATGGCGAAGTGTTACAACTGAGGCCAAAAGCTGCCAATAGTCGTGTTCTAACCGAAGCTTTTGGCGCAACAGGAAAACCAATTAAAACCCTACCTAGAGGGTTTTATTTGCGAAAAAACTTTACTCATCAAATATTACTTAATATTAGAACGATTGCTTAATATCAAAACGATTACTTTATTTCAGAAATAGCTAACCAATCAACTTTAACGCCTGCTTGCAAAAACATATCTTGGCTGACCGTAATTTTATCCCCCCAGCGTGATAAAAAATCGTCTGTTTGCTCTGGGCAATGAACCGCCGATATGCCTGTTTGGATAATTTTTGCCGCGCAGTTTGGACATGGAAAATGTGTCACCCAAATCTCGCAACCATCTAATGCTCTTTTGGCAAACAAAATCGCATTTTCCTCGGCATGCAGCGTTTTCAAGTATTTCATATCACGATCATCCGTATTGGCACTATCAGAAACACCATGTGGATAACCATTAAATCCTACAGAGACTATACGATTTTTCTCTGTTATCACCGCACCGACTTGAGTCGATGGATCTTTACTCCATGACGCGACCAGTTCAGCCATCTGATAGAAACGCTTTGCCCATTTAGATATCATAATCACTCCCTTCAATTATCAATGACCAGTTTCTTTTCGGTTGCAACCCGTCATTAGCATCATTTTCACTCAAAAAGAGCAAGTTAGATCAAAAAGATAAAGCCAGCTAACTAGCTATGCAAGAGAAACTTTATCATCATTGAGCTATATCGTTACTCACTAAGCAAAAAGGTACAATAACAAACTGATAGATATAACAGAAATGGTAATAATATAGGTCATTTTTTCCGATAATTGACGAATTAAACGCGCGGCTATTGCCACACCAGAAAATGAACCAAATACAAACAACAGTGCAGTGACAACGTCTACTTGTCCTCCTTTTGCGTATCCTAGTGCCGCAACAGAAGACAAAAACAATGCCAACACTACCGAAGAACCAATCGCTTTTTTAATATCAATATTTAATACACTGTTAAGTATTGGCAGTAAAAGTACGCCCCCACCAACACCTGTAGAGCCCATTACCGTGCCACAAAACATACCTGATAGTAGAGCTTTCTTGCCATTAGTTTTGTGTCTAGTCGTGCCTGTCCCGGTAATTTGTGTCCCGGTAATTTGAGCAAGAACTTGGGTGCCTGTCCCGTTAGCAGATTCGTTAACTTGATGATAACGAGAACGAAATTTGATGCACACTGAAGCAAGAGAACCAATCATGACCAAAGCGACTAACATTGCAACAGAAGATTGAGTCGTCTCTTTATACTCTGGATGATTATTTAAATATACAACCAACTGAGTTACCATCAGTGTGACCGGAACGGCGCCAATAAATAGCAATACAATTTGTCGCCATGACACATTTTTTGCTCTTACATGGATAACCGAAACATTTATCTTCACTAAGGCGGAAATCAAGCTAGCGGTACCAACTGCCAATACTGGTGACATATCACAGAATAACTGCAACATAGGTATTAATAACACACCACCCCCTACGCCAGTAAGTCCAAGACACAAACCGAATAAACTGCCTAACCCCAATTTTATTCCGGTGGCTTCTGCGGTCAGTAACTCTGTCATCAAACTGCCAATATCCATACCATAGCCCTTTTATGCCACACCAATAAATCATGTAACATTTGTAAACGATTTCATTTAATCGCACTTTACTCTATGCAACGATGAATAATTTATGGTGATGATCATATTCTGCAATTTGGTTTTCGCGTAAGGTATACACATCCATCTGCTATTAAATGTTTTTTTCCTCGGATATGTGCTTAGATATTCACCAACAGTTGATTGAACACGTAAATTATTGTGACGTTGCCAAACAGTATTTGGTTTATCGTAATGGTTTACCTGCGCGTGGTTTTTATTATGTTGCACAAGGTTTAGTCGGACTGTATCAAGTTTCAGAAAATGGAAAAGAAACACTACTACGCATATATGGACCAGGCGCATATTTTGGATATCGGTCACTGTTTACCGAACAATATTACCCCTCAACAGCTCGCGCGATGTTAGACAGTAAAATCGTGCATATCAATGTAAACGATTTTACTGCTCTGGAAAAAATTGCACCATCGTTAGCTAATCGTCTCATGCGTGAAGTTTGTGAAGAGTTAGGAGAAGCGGAGAAACGCTTAATGCAATTTAATGCCTTTAGCGCTAAAAAGCGGATTTTAGATACCATCTACTATATGTTTGATACTTACCCAGAATACCCGTGGACCTATCGTGAAATAGGTGAATTTAGTGGCAGTGACACAACAACCGTCATCCGATATTGTAAAAAGCTTAAACAAGCAGGGTTACTTGAAGCTAAAAGTCGAAAGCCGCTACCAGTAGATCTAGATCAACTCGCTAATTTTCGAAAGTCTCTTCTGTCCGTGTAAAGATCGATTATTTATCTAGATCTCATCGCCAGTTTAGCTACTTCTACTCTTCTCTGGAGCTATTCAATGTTGTATCGGCTTTCTTCTTCTTAAATGGCTTCTGTAATAAGATTGTGCTTATTCAATAATCGGTACATAGTCGCCCTTGAAACACCCAACTCTTTAGCCGCAGGTGAGACTTGACCATCATACGATTCTAGAACATAAATCAACGCATCGCGTTCTGCATTTTCTCTGATAACTTTAAGACTACGTTTATCATTTGATATTTGTGGTAAGTCTAATTGGTTAACATCGATAATCTCACTGTCCGACATCAAAACCGCGCGTTTAATCTGATTCATCAACTCTCTTACATTTCCTGGCCAATGATATTGTGTCAGCGCTTTAAGAGCTTCATCGGAAAAATCTTTCGCTTGAGCATTATAATCTTTAGAGAACTCTCTCAAAAATTGTCGAGCCAAAATAGTAATATCCCCTGCTCTTTCTTTAAGGCTAGGAACATTAATTCTTAATACATTAATATAGTGATAAAGTTCTTCGTTAAAATCTTTATCAATTAGAGCTTTTTCAATATCTGAGCTGTATGCAGTAAGTACTCTAACATTCAGTTCTTTACTACTATTATCCGACTCAATTTTTCCATCACGCATGAATCGCAATAAATTTTTCTGTTGTGAATAAGGTAACGTTAAAATATCGTTAAAAAAGATAGTTCCGCCATTAGCTTGCTCTAGATAACTCTTCGTCCCTTCTTCTGCTCCGATACCAAAAATATCTTCTTGCATCCTAGATTCAGAAAGAGCGCCACAATTAACGACCACAAAAGGTTCGTTAGCTCGTGCTGACATATTATGCACGGCTTTAGCAACGCTTTCTTTTCCTGCACCGTTTTCACCATAAATAACAATGCTCACATCAGTCGAACCGATACGCCTTATTTGTTCTCGTAAACGTTTAATTGAAATTGATTCACCAGAAATGCCCATATTTTTAGTATTGCCGTAATCAGGCCATACATTTTTTTCTAATTTTAGCATGCCAGATTGATGGCCAATGGTACTTAATAGTTGTGCATCTGGAATAGGAGAGGTGAAAAAATCAATACAAAAATTAACGATAAACTGGCAAATGGTATCGGAGTTTAACTGCGATTCTCTAATAAACGCAATCCAACGTACATGCTTATATCGACTGACTAAATTAGCGATTCCATTTAAACTAAATTCATCCTGACTTAGATCAACAATCCCTATACAAGGCCCTATATCAAGCAACAATGTATCGGCTTTACGTAAGTCAGCACACCTTTGACATTGCCAACCAGCTTGTTCTAAAACAGACAACCAAGGTTCATGCTTACCGCTTACCACGACGAGTGGACCGGGGACAGAATCCATACGGAATTGAGTTCCCATTCAAAAATCCTTTATCATTTTGAGATAATATCACTAACAGAAAATAGTCGAGTTTTGAACCGCAAATTTACTGTCCCATTATTAAGCCATTCTATGCAATTTTTCGTCTCATTATTAAGACATAGCACATATATTCATTATATCAAGTTATGCATGATTTTTTAGTATCAACTTTACAAATAAAAACCCGCTAAAATAAGCGGGTTCTATTTAGACTAAAATAAATTATTTAGACTTTAAGCTGGTTCTTGGAAGATGACCGTGTCCGCTTTATCTGTGTACTGTCCCATTTTATGGAAGTTCAAATAGCGGTAGGTATCCGATGCGGTTGCATCTAACTGTTTAGTGTATTCCAAGTACTCTTCTTTACTAGGAATTTTGCCTAAAATAGCACCAACAGATGCCAATTCGGCAGAAGCTAAATAAACATTCGCCCCTGTACCTAAACGGTTAGGGAAGTTACGAGTCGATGTAGACATTACTGTGGCATTATCCGCAACACGAGCTTGGTTACCCATACATAATGAACAACCTGGGGTTTCAATTCTTACTCCTGCTCGACCAAATATCCCATAATAACCTTCTTCAGTTAGCTGATCTTTATCCATTTTAGTTGGAGGTGCGATCCACAAACGAGTATCAAGTTGGCCTTTATAGTTATCTAAAAGCTTACCTGCAGCACGGAAATGTCCGATGTTTGTCATACATGAACCAATAAATACTTCATCGATTGCTGTACCTTGTACTTCTGATAGCAAACGCGCGTCATCAGGATCATTAGGTGCACACAAAATAGGTTCATTAATTTCAGCTAAATCAATTTCAATAACATGAGCATATTCAGCATCACCATCCGCTTCCATTAATTCAGGATTCGCTAGCCATTCTTGCATAGACTTAATACGACGCTCGATAGTACGGCGATCACCATAACCTTCTGAGATCATCCATTTAAGCATAACAATATTAGAGTTCAGATATTCTGATATTGACTCTTCAGAAAGCTTAACTGTACAACCTGCCGCAGAGCGTTCTGCTGAAGCATCAGAGAGCTCAAAAGCTTGCTCAACTGTAAGATGTTCTACACCTTCAATCTCTAATACTCGGCCAGAAAACTCATTAATTTTTCCTGTTTTTTCTACGGTCAAAAGCCCCTGTTTTATACCGTACAGTGGAATAGCATGAACTAAATCACGTAGAGTAATACCCGGTTGCATTTCACCTTTAAAGCGAACTAAGATTGATTCAGGCATATCCAATGGCATAACCCCTGTAGCTGCGGCAAAAGCAACCAAGCCAGAACCGGCAGGGAAAGAAATACCAAGAGGGAAACGAGTATGTGAATCGCCCCCAGTACCCACAGTATCGGGTAATAGCATACGGTTTAACCAAGAGTGGATAACACCGTCACCTGGACGTAATGAAACGCCAGCTCGATTTCTAATAAAATCAGGCAATGTATGGTGAGTATTTACATCTATTGGTTTTGGATAAGCAGATGTGTGACAGAAAGACTGCATAACTAAATCGGCAGAGAAACCTAAACACGCCAAATCTTTGAGTTCATCTCGAGTCATTGGTCCCGTTGTGTCTTGAGAACCAACAGTTGTCATCTTAGGTTCACAGTAAGTCCCAGGGCGAATACCTTCAACGCCACAAGCTTTACCAACCATTTTTTGTGCTAATGAGTAACCTTTGCCAGTATCGGCAACAGCAACTGGACGACGGAAAACATCTGAAGCGTCTAACCCTAGAGATTCACGAGCACGATCTGTAAGCCCACGTCCAATAATAAGCGGAATACGTCCACCGGCTCTTACTTCATCAATCAGTACATCTGTTTTAAGCTTAAATTCAGCTAAGACAGCGCCCGTTTCATGGTTAGTCACTTTACCTTCATACGGGAACACATCAATAACATCGCCCATATTCAACTTAGCAACATCAACTTCTATTGGTAAGGCGCCAGCATCTTCCATGGTATTGAAAAAGATTGGGGCAATTTTACCGCCAAGACAGTATCCGCCGGCTTTTTTATTCGGTACATAAGGAATGTCATCTCCCATAAACCATAATACTGAGTTTGTTGCTGATTTACGCGAAGAACCCGTTCCGACAACATCACCAACATAGACTAATTGATGACCTTTTTCTTGTAGAGCAGCTATTTGCTTAATTGGACCAACTGAACCTGGAACATCAGGTTCTATGCCTTCTCGTGCATTTTTCAACATTGCTAAAGCATGCAAAGGGATATCTGGACGAGACCAAGCGTCAGGTGCAGGAGAGAGATCATCCGTGTTAGTTTCACCAGTTACTTTAAACACAGTTAGTGTGATTTTTTCTTGCAATTCTGGCTTAGATAAAAACCATTCAGCTTCTGCCCAAGACGTAATAACTTGCTTGGCATAAGCATTGCCAGCTTTTGCTTTTTCTTCTACATCATAAAACGAATCGAACATTAGCAATGTGTGTGAAAGTGCCTTAGCTGCAATCGGTGCTAACGTGTCGTCTTCTAATAAATCGATTAGTGATTCGATGTTATAGCCGCCTTGCATAGTACCAAGCAATTCGGTCGCTTTCTCTTTGTTAATGAGCGGAGAAGATGCTTCTCCTTTTGCTAAAGCAGTTAAAAAGCCAGCTTTGACATAAGCCGCTTCATCTACTCCTGGTGGAATTCTATTTTCAAAAAGTTCAAGAAGTACTTCTTCTTCACCTTCTGGGGGATTTTTAACAAGCTCTACAAGAGCAGCAACTTGCTCAGCATTTAGGGGTTGAGGTACAACTCCTTCTACTGCACGCTCTTCGACGTGTTTACGATAGGCTTCAAGCACGACTTATTCCTCTTATTACGGTCTATATTTAAAAATACAAACATCCTTGGAAATATGGCTCACCACTTTTTTCGCTGTTGATTTCTTGCTAATGATCAATAGTGGCAAAGACCAAACTGTGCGAGGAATATAGCAAATTTAACGAAAAATTAAAATCTAATCATATTGACCAACATAGCAAGTTACGACTAAAGTTGTAGTTTAAAATGCTCATATCAATAAAAACAATCATTCACTCATCTACAACTAAAACGTCTGACCCAGAATCAAATAATAGGATTGGTGATTTTCTTCCGTCATGCCAAAAGCAAATACTATCGGTCCAATAGGAGATGCTACACCAGCAAATACCGAACCTGCCATATATAATGGAGCATCAGAAGCGGACACATCGGTATCAGACCAGACGCCGCCATACTCCAACGATGCACCGTAATAGACAGGTGCTGTAAAGAGTCCAAAATCGTTGTCAAACCATTTATAGCGGTATACAACACTACCAAATAATAAATTATCGCCGACTAAACTGTCTCTCGATATGCCAGACAAACGTAAAAAACCACCCAACTCTTTAGGTTGAATAGGTGGATTGTTACTGCTTTTATCTGCTACTACGCCATATTCAGCCGCTGCAACCAAAGTATGTTTGTCAAAACTAACCGCACCACGAAATTTCGCAGAAACTTCATGTACAACATCATGACTATACTCAATCTGTTCCGTTGCATCAGTGTAAGAAAGTCGACTACCACTGACTGAATCGTCGGAAATGAAGTAATCTAAATCGACTAAAAAACCGGAAGTAGGAAGACTATAATCATCTAAAGTATCCAATCGATAGTGAACGAAAGCGCCTCTTCGAGTGTAGTCAGCATTCCCTAAAATAGGCAGTGTGGTTAAATTTGCTGAGCCGTCGATATATCTTAATCCCAGGTAAGAGGCATGCCAAAATTCAGGCTGATAGCCAATAGCAGCTTCAACAGTAAAATCAGTATAAGTTGTCGATAAGGAGTTGTCGGTCATATCCAAAGGTGAACCACTCAAATAACCGCCTATCGGCGTACTTTTTTGATCTTTACTGTAAACCACACTCGCCATATTCATTAAACTAGGGCTGAATAAAAAAGGAGATTCCCAAATCAATGCGACTTGTCTATCGGTACCAAAGTCTAGATTAAACCTTAATTCTGCACCGGCACTATTTAAGCCAGTAAAATTGGTTGAAAAACCCAAAGAATATTCACTGTCTGATGCAAAATCCTCCTCTACAAACAAACGAAAGTTCATATAATTGGGCCCCCACTCTTTCTCTTTAACATCAATGATTAAATTCGTTTCATCATTATTTGTTTCAAAGTGGTAAGCGACGGTTTCAAACCGATCAATAGCGTAAAGGTTACGCACACTTTTTTCCAAAGATTCAGTGGATATTTTGTTGCCTTTTTCGATGGCTAATTTATTTAATACTAACCTATCATCATAATGGGAATTATTATTCAAAGTAATACGATCCACTACGAGGTCATCGCCATAAATCAGCTCGCGTCTCAGCTTTTCTTTATGATCAATATACTGTTGATATTCGCTTGTTGATACAGAATAACGCGATAACGCCTGTTTCTCTTTTTGTGCAACGTCATACCCTTGAGTATAAGCTACAGGCATTTTATCAAACTCCATTGTCTCCATATCACCAACGGTTGGCCTTAATAAGGTATCCTGATCTGTTAAATATTGGGTTTGCTCATCGGTGGTACGACGGACAAGATAATTCGATAATTGACCACCTACGGTGACAAAATTACTCATCTGTTCCTTATTAAAATACTCCGTACTAATATCAACAGCGATAACAATATCCGCACCTAATTCTTTGGCTAAATCTACTGGCATATTATTGGTTACCCCTCCGTCAACCAATAAGCGACCATCAATTTCATAAGGAGGTAAAGCTCCAGGAACCGACATACTTGCCATCATTGCATCCGCCAACAAGCCTTTTTCAAGAACAACTGGTTTTAAATCAATGATATCAGTAGCAACCGCTCGGTATCGAATAGGCAATTGGTCAAAAGATTGAAAGGTAGGTAAGTTTCCTGAAGTGACACGTAAGATCTGCATCATTCCTTGCCCTTGAACCACGCCTTTAGGGGAGCGTAATTCACCAAATCGAACACCTAAATCTGTATTTATCTGGTAATGATCTTCGTGCGATTTTTGAATGACTCTAAGTTCACTTCTGTCCACTCTATCTCTGTAACCATCGTTCCATTCCGTTGAGTAAATGAGTGATTCAATTTCGTCGGCACTCATTCCGGTTGCATATAAACCCCCAATATATGCGCCCATGCTTGTACCAGTAATAATATCAACCGGCACATACATCTCTTCGAGCGCTTTAAGGACACCTATGTGAGCCGCGCCTTTTGCTCCTCCTCCGGCAAGAACTAATGCAATAGTAGGTCGTGATTTTTTTTTGGAAATGTCTGCCATTTTCGCGTTAACAACAAGTTCTGAGTCAACCGGTATTTCAGACTCAACTGGTATTTCAGACTCAACAATGACTCCAGAGCCGACAAGTGCTCCAGTCTCAGCAGACGTACCATTGGTCTGAAGAACCAATAAAGCTATGATCAAATACCAACAACGAATAAGTAGATCCTTACTTTTCACATTAATCCCTTTGCATAAAGTTGAATAAACAGCGATAAAAACTCTGATTATATCAATTGAATAATTTTTTAAACCATGGGGTCATACTTGCACAAGAATCCTTTAAAGTATGATTTTTATCCCAAATTGGCAGCTTATACTTATTGTCACAATCTAGTTCATACTGGCCATTTTTTTGTTGCTTAAAGCCGATGGTAACCATGTCTTTTGGCCAAGGTAGTGTCAACCTCTGTGGAATTCTAGAGGAGAGATAGTCGCTATACACACGCAAAGCACCGCTAGATCCTGTCAATTTAGTTGGTTTGTTATCATCTCGTCCAACCCATAATGTCACCACTTCTCGCCCATCGACACCAACAAACCAGCTATCTCTGCTATCGTTACTTGTGCCTGTTTTACCCGCCAACGCAGCCCAACTATATTTGGTATGTAAATAACGTCCTGTGCCTTCACTAATCGCTTTTTTCATTGCGTAAGTCGTAAGCCAAGCCGCTTGTTGATCAACCGTTCTCTGTTTTTTGGGCATTGACTGATAATAAATATTATCATCGTTATCTTTTACCACTCGCAAAGCAGTGAGTGATGCCCTTTGACCAGAGTTGGTTAACGTTTGGTACATTTGCGCAACCTGAAATGGGGTGAGTGAAAATGAACCGAGAAACATTGATGGCACAGGACGAATTTCTTGCCTGTCCACACCAAGAGCTTCTAGTGTATCCGTTACCTTATCAATACCTAATTCTAGCCCAAGCCTGACTGTTGGAATATTAATAGACTTAGCCATTGCCTGATAAAGTGGCACGTCTCCTCTAAATTTATTATCAAAGTTTTTAGGCTGCCAAACACTACCTTTACTACCTTTTAAAGTAATCGGCTTGTCAGTAAGTGATGTTGCTAAATTATAATGTTCAGGATCGGATAATGCAGTTAAATACACGGCAGGCTTAACCAATGATCCAATTTGTCTGCTTGCATTTAATGCTCTATTGAAACCGTCATACCCAATACGTTTCCCTCCGACCATCGCTCTAATTTCACCCGTTTTTCGGTCAACGGCAATGGCTGCGGCTTCTAATCCTTTACCGCTGTATTTTTCTAGTTCTGGTATTTTTTTCTGTACCGCTTGCTCTAACATCGTTTGCGAGACAGGATCTAAGGTAGTAAACAGAGTGAGTCCGGCCAATGTGTTAAATTTATCTCCGACCTTTTGTTTTAACTCATTGGCTAATTGTTGAAAATAAGCAGGTTGTCGACGAGCAATTCGTGGATTGTCTTGAATATCTAGATCTCGACTTACCGCTTGATCATATTGACTCGCGGTTAAATATTCTTGTCGCATCATAAGTCGCAACACTAGATCTCGTCGCTCTCTCGCTCTTTGCGGATTTTTAATTGGATTATAATAAGATGGGCCTTTCACCATTCCCACTAGCAACGCGAGCTGATCATACCTTAGCTCTTGTACTGGCGCGCCGAAATACAGCCGAGACGCCAAACCAAATCCATGTACCGCTTGTCCAACACTTTGACCTAAATACACTTCATTTAAATATGCTTCTAAGATTTTATCTTTGTCGTATCTATAATCTAGAATCAAAGCAATGTAAGCTTCGCGAATTTTTCGCCAAATCGTTTTTTCCCGACTCAGAAACAAGTTTTTTGCCAATTGTTGAGTTAAGGTGCTTCCGCCTTGAACGGTACGACCAGCTTTGATATTGGCAACTAATGCTCTAAGTATCGAAGTTGGAGAAACGCCATCATGCTGATAAAAGTTTCTATCTTCGGTTGCAAGTAATGCATCAACTAAAAACTCAGGAAATTGATTACGCTTTAAATAAAGACGCGTTTCACTCACCTGCTTTTCCAACATGCCAAGCATTTTCGGTTCAATTCTTAAAAAACCAAGATCGCCTTTTTTTTCTAAAGACTCAATCCGTTTCAAACCTAGATTATCAAAATGCAACATTACATGTCGATCGGGTTCAGGGCCGTCTTCAAAATCAAAAGGACGCCTGATTAACTCTATTTTTGTCGATGAAGCAGAATACTCTCCCACATGTTTTGGATTCTGTACTTTTCTATAGGCCAAGACATCCAACTCTTGCAGCATTTCTTGCAAGCTAAGCTCCATACCAGGTGATAAGTTTAGCACTCGTGCATAAACCACAGTCGGTAAATCAAACACTTGGCCTTCAAATTTTTCTTTCACTATTGAATCGAAATAAATGCCGACAAAAACCAACACGGCGACTAACGTAACAGATAATTTCCAACCGAAACTCCAGATTACCTTAAACCACCCTTTTTTATTATTACTCTGTTTTACTTTAGTTTTTGTGGTGGTTTTTTTCTTAGTCGTGCTCTTTTTAGCCGGTGATTTTCGTTTTACTGGTGTTTTTTTTGTCGCATTGCTTCTGGTTTTTATCATCTCATTTTTATTCATATTATTGGCTTTTTTTACGCGATTGCCATTGACGTAATTTTGATTACCTAAGCTATTTGTTGTCTTTATCATGACTTCAACTGTCGTTTAGTTTTTGTAGTAGCAACATGATTGACCGGATCGTCAGGCCAAGGATGTTTAGGGTATCTTCCTTTCATTTCTTTTCGCACTTCTTGGTAACTTCCAGTCCAAAAACTGGCTAAATCAGAGGTAATCTGTAATGGGCGATAAGCTGGAGATAAAAGTTCCAATACAATTCGTTTTCTACCATCAGCAATTAATGGTGAATCTTTTTCACCAAATACCTCTTGCATTCGAACCGAGATTATAGGCTCTGAACCTTGCTGATAAATAATTGATTTTTTACTTCCAGTCGGTAATTGATAATAAACTGGGAGCAATGTATCTATCTCTTGATTCAATGGCCAACCTAAGTAAGCACGTAATGCTTTTGATAGATCAATACTGGTTAAGCTTTTTACCGTTAATTTTCCTGTCATAAACGGCTCTAACCATGTCTCTAAGTTATCTAATAAGCCTTGTTCAGAAAAATCAGGCCAAGACTTTTCCTCAAACCACTCTACGCCACAGCGTATTCTTTGTAACAAGCTAAGGCTCGATGTCGTCCAGTTTAAGCAGGATAACCCTTTACGTCTGACAAAATTAAGCAATGCTTGTGTCATTTTTTTTGCATCAGGTTTTGGTAATGGTTGAACAGATATAATTAACTTGCCCAATTTTAATTGTCTTTCAGCGATTAATTGACCTTTAAAATCATCCCAATCAACCCACTCTTTATATTCAAATAAGCTAGGGTTAAGTTGGTATAGCCGGCTTATATTAAGACTAGCTGCTGCAAATATTTGGCTGGTTTGTTTATGATTTCGTATCAGATTGACTGCCACGATATACTCTTGGGTTGATAAATTTTCTAAGCTATCTATAGCGCCACCATGGCCATTAGCAAATAAAAATTGCCCATCACGTCCTTGACGTTGTTGGGCTATCCTATCAGGATAAGCTAATGCGAGACACAAACCGGCGTTATCTTCATCAATTTTATTGAGTGTAAACTTGAACCCTATTTTTTGCGCAAGATATCGAATTCTCGCTTCAATTGAGTGTTGAGTTCGATGGCGTTTTTCCTTCAATAAATACAGTGATTGGGCTATATCAACATTAGTTTGAGAAGACTCTTCTAGCATAGCGATCAACGCTAAGGCTGTGATTATCAAATTATCCTGATTTATAAAATCACCACTGCTGCTGTCGTTATTACCTTTTGCATCAAACTGATGTAAATGTAGTTTAGATAACATGGCACCAAGTCTTGGCTCTATTCCTAATTTTTGCGCAGACAAACCAACAGACGTTAATTTTTTCTCATCAGTAATCAAACCTAATTTTTCTAATAAATCGAAACCTTGAGAAAGGTTAGTTGCTAAAGGAATATCTAACCAACGGAGTTGATTGACTTCAGTTACGCCCCATTGAATCAGTTCTAAGCATAACGACGAAAGATCAGAACGCAGGATCTCAGGCTCGGGAGTACTCGTTTGCTGTTTATATTGTTCTTCGCTATATAATCGAATACACAGCCCTTGTTGTAAACGTCCTGCTCTACCCGCTCTTTGAATAGCAGAAGATTGAGTTATGCGGCTTTCTTCCAATTTGGTGATTCCAGTTTTGAGATCAAACTTAGCCACTCTTTCCAACCCAGAATCAATAACAATACGGATACCTTCGATGGTTAACGACGTCTCTGCTATGTTGGTTGCTAACACTACTTTTCGTTTACCGTCTATGCTCGGCGTTATCGCTTGTTGCTGTTGCTGAAAAGTCAATCTTCCATACAGAGGGAGGATTGGTGTATCGTCAACTGTTCGCTCTAACGCAGAAGCCACACTTTTAATCGCACCGACACTTGGCAAAAACACTAATACTGAACCATGTTCGTTGGATAAGGTGCGCTGAATAACTTTCACAACCCCAGTAATTAACCCGTCATTAACACCCAAAGGAGAATATTGGTAATCAATAGGATAACTTCGACCTTCAGATTCAATGTATTTAGCTTCAGGTAATACGTTATACAATGCATTATTATCAAGTGTTGCTGACATCAACAAAATCTTTAGATTGTCTCTCAGTGCATCTTGCACTTCTAACGCAAAAGCCAAAGACGTATCGGCATGAATACTTCTTTCATGAAATTCATCAAAAATAAGTAAGCCAATTCCAGTTAATTCAGGATCAGACTGAAGCATTTTAGTCATTACACCTTCGGTCACTATCTCTAACTTAGTTTTAGAACTAACCTTGGTCTCGCCTCTTACTCGAAAACCAACACGTTCTCCTACTTTTTCACCCAGTTGCTTCGCTAAATAATGAGCAATATTTTTTGCCGCTAAACGCCTTGGTTCTAGCATGACAATTTTGCCTTCAATAATATTATTCCGAATTAACTCAAGTGGAAAAAATGTTGACTTACCTGCACCCGGTGGCGCTTTAAGGATAATTTGATTACTCAGATTTATCTGAGTCAACAAATCAGAGATAACAGATTCAATTGGTAGTTGTGACAAGGTAGAACCTTATGATTTACTTAATATATAGATTGTAATGAAAACCGAGATAATATGCACTTTGAACCGAAGTTAGAATGCGCAACATTGATAAAACGTTATAAACGGTTTTTGGCCGATATCGAACTTCCAAGTGGTGAAGTTCGCACCATACACTGCGCAAATACAGGTGCAATGACCGGATGTGCAGATCCCGGCAATACCATTTGGTATTCCACGTCTAGCAACCAAAAAAGGAAGTATCCAAATAGTTGGGAGATTAGTCAAACTCAACAGGGCGATATGATTAGTATTAATACTATTAGAGCAAATACGCTTGCTGTAGAGGCTATCAATAACAATATTATTTCAGAATTAAAGGGATACGAAACGCTCAAAACTGAGGTAAAATATGGTAGCGAAAATAGCCGAATAGATATTTTACTTGAGTCGAAAAATACCCAACCTTGCTACATAGAAGTAAAAAGTGTCACCTTGCTAGGTGCTCAAGGTATTGGCTATTTTCCCGACGCAGTGACTACTCGAGGACAAAAACACCTGCGCGAACTCACAGAAATGGTCAATAATGGCAATCGAGCCGTACTTTTATTCGCTGTTTTACATTCAGGTATTGAAAAAGTATCCGCAGCACACCATATAGATGCAAATTATTCATTATTACTAGAGCAAGCAAGAAAAGCTGGTGTGGAAATACTCTGTTATAAAGCAGATATTTCAATGAACAGTATGCAACTTATTTCGTCAATTGATTTTATTAAATGATGAACCAAAAATGATGCAATGTTCACACAGCGAGCAAAATGGAATTTCAGTGTTTGCTTCCAGCTTTTTTTTCTGATATAGATACGCGCCTAAAATTAACTGCAAGTCAGTTGATGTTGGTGTCAGTAGGAGAAGTGGTATGCCAGAGAAGAAAAAAGCGCTAGGTATTTTAGCCATAGCGGGCGTTGAGCCTTACCAAGAGAAAGCTGGTGAAGAATATATGTCACCAGAACAAATGGCTCACTTTGCTAAAATCTTAGGAGCATGGCGAGACCAACTTAGAGATGAAGTTGAAAGAACAGTGCATCATATGCAAGATGAAGCTGCAAACTTCCCAGATCCAGTTGATAGAGCTTCACAAGAAGAAGAGTTCAGCCTTGAATTACGTAACCGAGATCGCGAACGTCGTTTAATCAAAAAAATTGAAAAAACGTTGAAGAAGATCGAAGAAGACGATTTTGGGTTTTGCGAATCTTGCGGTGTCGAAGTAGGCATACGTCGTTTAGAGGCTCGTCCTACAGCCGATTTATGTATCGATTGTAAAACACTTGCTGAAATGAAAGAAAGACAAATGCAAGGTTAACCTTGCAGCAAAAATTTGAGGGAGCTTTTGCTCCCTTTTTGCGGTGGTTATTTTTATTGTATTCGCTTTAAACTATTACTGTTTTTTTGCTATTATTTAGTCGCTCTAAACAGAAAACCCATTACTCCCTAAACGAAAAACTAATCCAAATATGAACTATATTGGTCGCTTTGCTCCTTCTCCTTCAGGACCATTACATTTCGGTTCATTAGTTGCAGCACTCGGAAGCTATTTTCAGGCGAAATCCAATCAAGGCCAGTGGTTGGTTCGAATGGAAGATCTCGATCCACCAAGAGAAGTACCAGGCGCTGCTAGCTTGATATTGCGTTCTCTAGAAGCTTATCATCTCTATTGGGATGGTGACGTCATGTATCAAAGCCAACGACACGAAGTCTATCAAGCTTACATCGATAAATGGTTAAATAACGGCCAAGCGTTTTTTTGTGACTGTTCAAGAAAACAGATAAAAGCACAAGGCGGCTTTTATCTCGGATTCTGTAGAGACAAAAAACTGACTTCTCCTATGAATAACGCTATACGATTGCGAGTCGACCAACCTGTTTATCATTTTGATGATATAAAGCAAAAACGAATTACCATTCCTCAAGCGTTAGCAAACGAAGATTTTATCATCAAACGTCGAGATGGCCTTTTTGCTTACAATTTAGCTGTTGTAATAGATGATATTGAACAACATGTAACCGAAGTTGTTAGAGGGGCCGATTTAATCGAACCTACAGGACGCCAAATTAGCCTCTACCACCTTCTCAATGTAACACCTGTTAGTTACTTACACTTACCATTGGCAACCGACCCGTCAGGTAATAAATTATCTAAACAGAATCATGCAAAAGCCATCGACCTGAAATCGCCCAAAGCAACGCTTATTAAAGCAATGCAATTTTTAGGATTTTCCTTGCCGCCAGAGGTCGAAGCCGCTAATTTGGACGAAATACTCGTTTGGGGATGCACCAACTGGTCAATTAATACACTACCCAATACCAATGAGATAACAACACCATTCTCAAATGACGTTGTGTAGGCTATTATTAGCACCGTTTTTAGTACCACCATAATATTGGAGAATTTAAGCTGAACATTATCACACGAAATGACCACGGTATTTCCCGTAAAGACATTAGTGACAATGCATTGAAGGTGCTATACCGCCTCAGCAATGCAGGGTTTGATGCATTCTTAGTTGGTGGTGGAGTAAGAGACTTACTTTTAAATCATAAACCTAAAGACTTTGATATAGCCACTAATGCCACACCTGAAGAAATTAGAGCTTTATTTAAGAACTGTCGACTCATAGGACGTCGATTTCGCTTAGCACACATTATGTTTGGGCGCGAAATCATTGAAGTCGCAACGTTTCGTGGCCACCATCAAGAACCAGCAAAAAATGTTTCGGCTCAATCAGATGAAGGCATGTTACTTAGAGATAACGTGTACGGAACAATTGAAGAAGATGCCGAACGCCGAGATTTTACAATCAATGCGATGTATTACAACATTGCCGATTTTAGTATCTACGATTTTGCCGATGGAAAAGAAGACCTTGATGACGGACTAATTCGACTAATTGGCGATCCGGAAACGCGTTACCGCGAAGATCCAGTTCGTATGCTGAGAGCGGTTAGGTTTGCGGCTAAATTAGATATGGATCTTTGTGCGACAACTGCTGATCCAATGCTTGAGCTCGCCCATTTACTAGATGATATTCCTTCTGCACGTCTTTTTGAAGAGTCATTAAAACTTCTGCAATCAGGCAATGGGCTTGAAACCTATTTATTGATGCGAGATTACGACCTATTTAGACCATTATTTCCACTGATTTCTGAATACTTTACCGATACCGGAGAATCTGACACCGAACATATGATCGAGCTGGTTTTAGAATCGACCGACAAACGGATTAATGATGGCAAGCGAGTTAATCCTGCCTTTATTTTTGCCGCTATGTTGTGGTACCCAGTTGTTGGTGTCGCTCGTCAAATGATGAGTGAAAAAGGCTTGCCTTACTATGACGCCATTATGGAAGCCAGTAATATTGTATTGGACAAACAAGTTAAAACTATCGCAATACCACGAAGACATACCGCTACAATTAGAGAAATTTGGCAACTGCAATTACGTTTACCAAGAAGACATGGCAAAAGAGCAAGTCGTCTAATGGAATTAAACAAATTCAGAGCAGGGTTTGACTTCTTAGAGATGCGCGGAGAAGTTGAGCAAGGCGAAACCAAAGAATTAGCAAAATGGTGGCAAACCTACCAAAACTCTGGCAGAAATGCTCGCCAAACGATGAGTAATGAACTCGGTCAAGACAAAACAAACTTTCGACGACGTAAAAATTATCGAAATAAAAATAAGAGCAAACCAAAAGAATGAAGACGGTTTATATTGCGATTGGCAGTAACCTGAACGATCCCGTTACGCAAACAAAAAATGCAATAAAAGCATTGAAAGGTTTGCCAAAGAGCCAATTTTTAACCGCCTCTTCATTATATAGTAGTACTCCAATGGGGCCACAGCAGCAGCCTGATTACATTAATGCTGTGGTAGCAATACAGACAGAATTGCCAGCCATTATGTTGTTAGATGCAACTCAAGCGATTGAGTTAGAACATGGTCGAGTTCGTAAAAAAGAACGTTGGGGGCCAAGAACTCTCGACTTAGATATTCTACTTTACGGAAATAACACTATTGATTCTGATCGCCTTATCGTTCCTCATTATGGAATGAAAGAAAGAGAGTTTGTTCTCTACCCACTGGCAGAAATCGCCCCGAATTTAATATTTCCAGATGGTGAAGTGCTATCAAATCTGCTCTCAAAAGTAGATAAAAATGGCCTTAAAATTTGGCAATCATAGCCAAACAAAAGCCCGTTAAGGATCATACATGAAAAAAATTACTATAAACGACTTAATGACTTGGAAACAACAAGGCAAAAAATTTGCTTCATCTACCGCTTATGATGCGAGCTTTGCTCAACTTTTCGAGCAACAAGAAATGCCAGTACTATTGGTTGGAGACTCCCTTGGAATGGTTTTACAGGGCAACAACTCAACTCTTCCTGTCACAGTCGAAGATATGACCTATCATACACGTAGCGTACGTGCAGGAAGCCCTAATAGCCTATTAATGACCGACATGCCCTTTATGAGTTATGCCACACCAGAGCAAGCTGGTCAAAATGCCGCTTTGTTGCTGCAAGCTGGCGCGAATATGGTGAAATTAGAAGGTGGCGACTGGCTGGTTGACACCGTTAAGTTTTTAACTGATCGTGCTATTCCAGTCTGCGCTCACTTAGGATTAACTCCCCAATCTGTGAATATATTTGGTGGCTACAAAGTACAAGGCCGTGAAGAACAAAAAGCCGATCAAATACTAAAAGATGCTTTAGCAATGGAAGCAGCAGGCGCTCAAATTATTTTATTAGAATGTGTTCCCGCAGCACTCGCTAAAAAAATCACCGAAGCCGTTAATGTGCCCGTGATTGGTATTGGCGCAGGAAGTGATACGGATGGCCAAATTTTAGTGATGCATGACATGTTTGGTATATCCGCAAATTATATGCCCAAATTTTCGAAGAATTTCTTGGCAGAAACGGGCGATATGCGAGAAGCAGTATCATTATACATTGCTGAAGTTCAAGCAACGACCTTTCCTGGTCCTAACCATACTATTGCTTGAGGAAAATAAATCATGCAAACATTTACTGATGTTTCTTCGTTAAGGGAACACATTACAGCTTTAAAGCGTGAAGGTCGAACCATTGCCTTTGTCCCTACAATGGGCAACCTTCATGATGGTCATTTAACGTTGGTACGCACGGCGAAAAAACAAGCTGATATTGTTGTTGTAAGTATTTTTGTTAATCCAATGCAATTTGACCGAGCAGATGATCTAAACAATTATCCACGTACTCTTGATGAAGATCTGAGTAAATTAAATTCGGAAGGGGTAGATTTTGTCTTTACTCCTACCCCAGACATAATGTACCCACAAGGCTTAGATAAACAAACTTTTGTCGAAGTGCCTAGTTTGTCTCATATGCTTGAAGGCGCATCTCGCCCTGGCCATTTTCGCGGAGTAGCCACGGTTGTTGCCAAGTTATTTAATATCGTTTCTCCAAATGTAGCGTGTTTTGGCGAGAAAGATTTTCAACAACTGGCAGTCATAAAACAAATGACAACAGACCTTTGCATGGATATTGAAGTAATAGGTGTGCCAACGGTACGAGAAATGGATGGCTTAGCCATGAGTTCTCGTAACAGTTTGCTAACTATGAATGAACGTCAACGAGCGCCAGTACTAGCTAGAACTATGCGTTGGATAAGTAGCCAAATACGTAGTGGTAAAGTGGATTACAACGCCATAATTGAAGATGCTCAAGATCAACTTAGAGCCGCAGATCTCCAACCGGATGAAATATTTATCCGTGATGCAAATACTCTACAAACCATTAATGAACAGTCAACCCAAGCGGTTATTTTAATCTCCGCTTTCTTAGGCAAAGCTCGATTGATTGATAATCAGTTAGTTGATTTGGCGGTCGAAGATAAACTTGTAACGAATGATAAAAAAGAACAAGTAGAAGAAAAGTAATCACTTTAAGCAAAGGGCAGTTTTGCCCTTTGCTCTTTAATTTAAGAACGTAGTGTTAAAAACCTAGTATTAAGAACGTAGCCCTGTACCTTTAGATATTAGATAATGGGCAATAGCATACAGCACGAGCATAAATAGGCTAAGCACAGAAAACGAGGTTACAATCCCCACATCAGACACACCCAAAAAACCATATCTAAATGCATTAACCATATAAACAATCGGGTTAATTTTTGATACGCCTTGCCAAAATTCAGGCAATAAACTAATAGAATAAAACACCCCGCCCAAGTAAGTTAATGGCGTTAAAATAAAGGTTGGGATAATAGAAATATCATCAAATGTTTTGGCGAAAACCGCATTAATTAAACCACCTAATGAAAACACAACCGATGTCATAAACACGGTAGCAATAATGATCCCCCAATGCTCTATCTGTATATCAACGAAAAACAGCGACACAAAAGTAACAATAGCACCAACAAGTAATCCTCGTGTTACTCCCCCCATAACAAATCCAGCAATAATGATATAGTTTGGAACTGGAGCAACTAACAACTCTTCTATGTTTTTCTGGAATTTTGAACTATAAAAAGAGGAAGCGACATTAGAATAAGAGTTGGTAATAACCGACATCATGATCAATCCAGGAACAATGTATTCCATGTAAGTAAATCCACTCATTTCACCAATTCTCGACCCAATAAGATTACCAAAAATAATAAAATACAGCGTCATAGTAATGGCCGGTGGCACCAATGTTTGTACCCAAATTCGTGTAAAACGATTGATTTCTTTCGATAATAAGCTTCTAAATGCTACCCAATATATTTGATACATAACTAATTACTTCTCGCTCTGCGCACGGACAATACCAACGAACAACTCTTCTAATCGATTGGCTTTATTTCTCATCGATAACACTTGAATACCTTGCTCAGACAATTGACTAAACACCGAATTTAAGCCTTGTGTTTTATCAATAGCAATTTCTAATGAGCCATTCTTAATCTCCATCGAATGTACATCATTGAGTTGCGGTTCTGGGCTGTCTGGCTTCAAATCAAGGATGAAGGTCTCAACGTCCAATTTATTCAACAACGCTTTCATCGTAGTATTTTCGATCACTTCACCACTATTAATAATGCCGATATTACGACAAAGCATTTCGGCTTCTTCCAGATAGTGAGTGGTTAAAATGATAGTGATCCCTTCGCGATTGATTTTTTGCAAAAAGTCCCACATTGAACGACGTAATTCAATATCCACTCCAGCCGTTGGTTCATCTAAGATCAACAATTTAGGTTCATGCATAAGCGCTCGCGCAATCATCAGCCTTCGCTTCATACCGCCAGAAAGCGCTCGAGCGCGTTCTGAGCGCTTATCCCAAAGATCTAACTGCGATAAACATACCTTGGCTCTTTCTTTTGCTTGAGCTTTAGAAACCCCGTAATAACCTGCTTGTTGAATAACAATCTGCTCGACTGTTTCAAATTGATTAAAGTTGAATTCTTGAGGTACTAAACCTATATACCGTTTTGCCAGCTCAAGATCGGTATCAATATCTTTTCCGAAAACTTTTACATTGCCTGAAGTTTTATTAACCAATGAAGTAATGATACCAATAGTCGTTGACTTACCTGCACCATTTGGACCTAAAAGCGCATAAAAGTCCCCTTTCTCCACCTTCAAACTGACACCTTTCAGTGCTTCAAAACCACCAGCGTATGTTTTTTTTAAATTATCTATTTCAAGTGCAAACATAATTATTGTCTTATTTAGTGCCTTGCCAAATTTCGTTGATAAACGATAGAAACTGATTTTAGTGCATCAATGTATCGCGGGCCATCTTTGTATATGGAGGTTATTACAGCGAAAAACAATCCTCAATGCAGAGATTAGAGTTTGTGTAATAAAGCTGCCTGTTATTTTGCCATTTGAAGAGTCTGTTTTGCAATTAACTGCTCCAACCAGCATTGAAATTATAAATATTTATCAACTAATTATAACGGTCAATGTCATAGCTTGTGTATAGTGTATGAGATAAAGAGGGAACAAAAATGCCACATATTAAAGAACTATTTGAAAATAATGCTACGTGGTCCAATCGCATGACCGCCGAGAGTCCTGAATATTTCACTAAACTAGTCAGTAGGCAGAGCCCAGAATACTTATGGATAGGCTGCTCAGATAGCCGAGTACCGGCTGAGTTATTAACCGGGCTAGATTCAGGCGAACTGTTTGTACATAGAAATGTGGCCAATCAAGTTATTCATACCGATTTAAACTGCTTATCGGTTGTTCAGTATGCGGTAGATGTACTAAAAGTTAAGCATATTATTGTTTGTGGCCATTATGGGTGTGGTGGCGTAAACGCGTCGATAGACAACCCACCATTAGGTTTAATAAATAACTGGATATTGCATGTTAGAGATTTATACCTAAAACACAAAAGCTGGCTAGCTGAGTATCCACGAGATCAGTGGGGCAATAAGCTATGTGAAGTTAATGTTGCTGAACAAGTTTACAACCTAGGCAATTCATCGATCATTCAAAGTGCCTGGGAACGAGGCCAACATATTGACATACATGGTGTTGTATACGGTATTGGTGACGGAAGATTGAAAGATTTGGGTATGCGAAGTCATAGCCGAGAAACCTTAGGCATTGCTTATCAAGGTGCAATAGCTAAGATCATGAGTAATTGTATTATCGAATAACCCGCTTCTAATTGGTTTATAAACACAGAAAGCATTAACGCTCGCTTTCTGTGTTTAAGTTTCATACTTATTTAACAGATACTTTTAATCTTGTGGTACAACTTTACCAATATACGGCAGGTTACGATATTTTTGCGCGTAATCAATACCAACACCGACGACAAATTCATCAGGAATAGCAAAGCCTATCCACTTAACATCTACCGTCACTTCTCTACGCGAAGGTTTATCGAGTAGCGTACAAATTTCGATTGAATTAGGCTCTCTAAGTGACAATATTTCACATACTTTACTCAAGGTATTACCTGTATCGATAATATCTTCAACTAAAATGATATCTTTACCTTTAATATCGTCGTCTAAATCTTTTAAAATGCGTACGTCACGAGAGCTTTCCATGGTATTTCCGTAACTAGATGCGGTCATAAAATCAACAGAGAGATCAATTTTAATAGCACGAGCTAAGTCAGCCATAAAGACAAAAGAGCCTCTTAATAGACCAACCATTACCAGATTATCCGAGTCTTTATAGTGTTCTGTGATCTGCTGACCTAGTTCATTTACTCGTTTCTGAACCTCTTGTTCAGAGATCATCACTTCAACCGTATGTTTCATAGTTTTCTCAATTATCTTGGTTAAGTTACCTACTTCTATTTTAAGAGGTAACTAAAAATATTGGCGCATTCTAACATTACTCTATTAACGGTTACCAATTAGTTCTCTGGGTGATGAACTTAAACCTATTCGACTAGTAAACTACCGAACTAACCTTATTCATATGCCAGTATTGTCGAATTACAACGTTAACCGTACGCTGGTATAAAATTGAAATCTAAGATTTATGACGATTTTATCAATAGTTCTCAAATTAGTGACATAATTGTTAACTGTATAAATTGACCAAGATCATATGCACCTGTACACTCATAAAGTAATATAAAATAATAATAAACATAATTAATTAACAACGATTTGGCTAAGGTAACCCAGCATGGATATGATAAAAAAACATCCCCGAACTCGCTTATCACCTCAAAAACGCAAACTGCAATTGATGGATATAGCATTAGAAGTTTTCGCTCGTCGCGGTATTGGCCGTGGCGGTCATGCAGATATCGCGGACGTTGCACAAGTTTCAGTTGCAACTGTCTTTAATTATTTCCCAACCAGAGAAGATTTAGTTGACGAAATACTACATCACGTAGTTCGTCAATTTTCAGGCTTTCTTAACGAAAATCTTGATACTTCTTTACACGCTAGAGAAAACCTGAAAAACGTAGCAGAATCTATGTGTGAACTTGTTCTACAAGATACACATTGGTTAAAAATTTGGTTTGAATGGAGTGCTTCCGCTCGTGATGAAGTATGGCCGCTTTACGTCTCTCTGAATAAAAATAGCCGACTTTTAGTGGAGAATATGTTTACCCAATCCATTGAACGCGGAGAAATAAGCGCACAGCAAAATCCAGAAAACTTAGCGAAAATGTTTCAAGCGATTTGTTACGCTATTTATTTAGAAGCCAATAGAAACGGTGATAAAGAACATTTAACCGCTTTCACCACCAATTTTTTAGACATGCTTTGTATCTACAACGATAAATAGTGTCAACAGTTATAGCCAGTACCGACACCGATAAAAATATCGTTTGTTCTAGTTATATCGGTAAGGTTAGATATCTCATCAAAATGCAATTATTTGATGCTAAACAAACTAAAAGGCCGCTTCTCAATGAAGCGGCCTTTTCAATAAATCAGAGTAATCGCTTTACTCTATTTCTTTTTCTTTGCTTTTTTGTTTGGTAGATCAGTAATTGATCCTTCAAACACTTCTGCTGCAAGACCAACAGATTCATGTAAGGTTGGGTGAGCATGTATCGTTAATGCGATATCTTCTGCATCACAACCCATTTCGATAGCCAAACCTATTTCGCCTAGTAATTCACCACCGTTGGTACCAACGATAGCGCCACCAATAATACGATGAGATTCTTTATCGAAGATAAGCTTAGTCATGCCATCAGAACAATCCGATGCAATAGCACGTCCAGAAGCACTCCATGGGAAAGTAGACACTTCATAGTTAATACCTTCTTCTTTCGCTTCTTTTTCTGTTTTACCAACCCAAGCCACTTCTGGCTCAGTATATGCAATAGAAGGAATAACTTTTGGATCAAAGTAATGTTTCTTACCAGAAATAACTTCAGCAGCAACGTGACCTTCATGCACACCTTTGTGAGCCAACATTGGTTGTCCAACGATGTCACCGATAGCATGAATGTGCGGTACATTGGTACGCATTTGCTTATCGACATTGATAAAGCCGCGATCATCAACTTCTAGGCCTGCTTTCTCTGCATCAAGCAATTTACCATTAGGTACACGACCAATGGCAACCAATACTGCGTCGTAACGTTCAGGTTCAGCTGGTGCTTTTTTACCTTCCATTGTTACGTAAATACCGTCTTCTTTTGCTTCTACTGCCGTTACTTTAGTCTCTAGCATCAAATTAAATTTATCTTTAATTCGCTTAGTGAACACTTTTACAATGTCTTTATCTGCAGCTGGGATCACCTGATCAAACATCTCAACCACGTCGATCTTAGAACCTAACGAGTGATAAGCTGTACCCATTTCAAGTCCGATAATACCACCACCCATAATAAGCAGCTTTCCTGGTACTTCTTTCAGCTCAAGTGCATCAGTAGAATCCCAAATACGTGGATCTTCATGAGGGATAAATGGCAGTTTAATAGGGCGAGAACCGGCAGCAACAATTGCATTATCGAAGTTAACGGTCGTTTTACCGTCTTCGCCTTCAACTTCAATAGAATTAGGGCTTGTAAATTTACCGTAACCATTAACCACGGTTACTTTACGCATTTTCGCCATGCCAGCAATACCGTTGGTTAACTGACCAACTACTTTCTCTTTCCATAAACGAATTTTATCAATATCCGTTTGTGGTTCGCCAAACACAATACCGTGTTCTGCTAGCGCTTTAGCTTCTTCAATTACTTTAGAAACGTGCAATAGGGCTTTAGATGGAATACAACCAACATTTAAACACACACCACCTAGTGCGCTATAGCGCTCAATAAGTACTGTTTCCAAACCTAAGTCTGCACAACGAAATGCAGCTGAATATCCACCAGGACCTGCACCAAGTACAACAACTTGGGCTTTAATTTCTTTGCTCATTGTGACCTCTTGTAGTCATTTTCCCTAACAGGCTAAATATTGATAATTAATGATTCATTTCTTTTTCAGGTTGCCACAGTTTACAAACTTGTTAACAAAGTGAAAAGAAATTCCATTTAGCCTGTGAGCTAGACAACAATTCCACTTCAAACCGCTTATTGAAATGAAACAATTGCATAAATTAATTACATTAACCAAGAAAAGGCGGCAAACTTGCCACCTTTATCATTTGGTATTACAGAACTAAACGACGAATATCTGTCATACAACCATTCAAGTAAGTAATAAATCGAGCACCTTCTGCTCCGTCTATTACTCTATGGTCGTAAGATAATGATAACGGCAATTGTAGTCTCGGTACAAAATCTTTACCATTCCAAACAGGTTTCATTTCAGATTTTGATACGCCTAAGATAGCAACTTCAGGGGCATTAACGATAGGAGTAAATGCTGTACCACCAATACCGCCTAAGCTAGAAATAGTGAAACAACCACCTTGCATATCAGACGCTGTCAGTTTACCCATACGCGCTTTCTTAGAAATAGCCATAAGCTCTTCTGAAAGTTCATAAATGCCTTTTTTGTTCACATCTTTAAATACAGGAACAACTAGGCCATTTGGTGTATCAACCGCAATACCAATATTGACATATTTCTTAAGAATTAAACTTTCACCATCTTCACTTAAAGAAGAATTAAATGAAGGGAACGCTTCTAACGCTTTGGCTGCAGCTTTCATTAGGAAAACAAGCGGAGTAATCTTGATACCAGAATCTTTCTTCGCTTCGATTGCGTTCTGCTCTTTACGGAATTGTTCTACTTCCGTAATGTCTGCGTTGTCCCACTGTGTTACGTGCGGGATCATTACCCAGTTACGATGCAGGTTTGCGCCTGAAATCTTCTTGATACGTGATAATGGCTTAACTTCAGTATCACCAAACTTGCTGAAATCAACTTTCGGCCAAGGAAGCAAACCAAGTGCACTACCGTCGCCACCTTTAGCTGACGATGCGCCAGATTCTAAACGCTTCAGTGCTTCTTTAACGTAGCTCTGAACATCTTCTTTAAGGATGCGGCTCTTACGACCAGTACCCTTAACTTTCGCTAAGTTAACACCAAACTCTCTTGCTATACGACGTACAACTGGAGATGCATGAGAGTACTCATTGTTTGCCTCAAACTCGTCACTCTTAGCTGGCGCAGAAGCAGCAGCTTTAGGCGCTTCTGTTTTCGCAGCTGGAGCGGCGGCAGGGGCAGCAGAAGGAGCAGGCGCGGCAGCCGCACTTGCTGATACTGTCTCAAAAATCATAATCAGAGAGCCAGTAGTTACTTTGTCGCCTTCTGCTATTTTGATTTCTTTCAATGTACCAGCAAATGGTGCAGGTACTTCCATTGAAGCTTTGTCGCCCTCAACGGTGATAAGTGATTGCTCTTCTTCAATTGCATCACCAACAGAAACCATAACCTCAGTAACTTCAACTTCGTCGCCACCGATATCAGGTACATTGACTTCTTTTAACTCAGCAACGGCGGGGGCATTATTCGCAGGAGCAGCTGGTGCAGCCGCTTCAACTGGCGCAGCGCCACCTTCTGAAACTTCAAATACCATGATTAGCGAACCAGTCGTTACTTTGTCGCCTTCTGATATTTTGATTTCTTTTAGTACACCTGCAAAAGGAGCAGGGACTTCCATTGATGCTTTGTCGCCTTCAACCGTGATTAGTGATTGCTCTTCTTCAACAGCATCACCAATAGAAACCATGATCTCAGTAACTTCAACTTCATCACCACCGATATCAGGTACATTCACTTCTTTTAATGACACAGCTGCAGGAGCAGCGGCTGGAGCAGCTTGTTCAACCGGAGCAGGGGCTGCAGCACCTTCTGCGTCTTCGAAGATCATGATCAACGAGCCAGTAGACACGTTATCGCCTTCAGCGATTTTAATTTCTTTTACCACACCAGCCTGTGAAGCTGGGACTTCCATTGAAGCTTTGTCGCCTTCAACAGTAATAAGAGATTGTTCTTCTTCAACCTTGTCACCTACGCTAACAAGAATCTCAGTAACTTCAACCTCATCCGCACCAATGTCAGGTACATTAATTTCGATTGCCATTGTTCTTTCCTACCTTATTAAGCGTATAACGGGTTAGTTTTATCTGTATCAATGTTGAATTTCTTAATCGCTTCGGTTACTACCGATTTTTCAACATCACCACGTTTCGCTAGTTCATTTAGAGCCGCAACAACCACATAACCTGCGTTCACTTCAAAGTGACGACGTAGGTTTTCTCTGCTATCTGAGCGACCGAAACCATCAGTACCCAGTACCTTATAAGATTCTGCAGGAATATACGCACGTACTTGCTCAGCATAGTTTTTCATGTAATCCGTCGCTGCAATCGCTGGTTCTGTACCCAACACATCAGAGATGTAAGCTGTTTTTGCTTCAGCTTCTGGGTGAAGCATGTTGTAACGCTCAACAGCTTGTCCATCACGCGTCACTTCATTGAACGAAGTAACAGAATAAACATCAGATGATACGCCGTACTCTTCACTTAGAATCGCAGCAGCTTTACGTACTTCGTTCATAATAGTACCTGAACTTAGTAGCTGCACTTTACCTTTAGTACCAGTATAAGTTTCAAGCTTATAGATACCTTTACGAATACCTTCTTCTGCGCCTTCTGGCATCGCAGGCATTGCGTAGTTTTCGTTCATTAATGTTAGGTAGTAGAAAACGTTCTCTTGGTCACCGTACATACGACGAATACCATCTTGAACAATAACAGCTACTTCGTAAGCAAACGTTGGATCATAAGAAATACAGTTTGGAACCGTAGCGGCCAAAATATGGCTATGACCATCTTCATGTTGTAGGCCTTCACCATTTAGTGTAGTACGACCTGCTGTTGCTCCTAATAGGAAACCACGAGCTTGCTGATCACCAGCCATCCACGCCATGTCGCCAACACGTTGGAAACCGAACATAGAATAATAGATGTAGAACGGAATCATCGGTAAATCATTGGTGCTGTACGATGTTGCTGCAGAAACCCATGACGACATCGCGCCTAATTCGTTGATACCTTCCTGAAGTACTTGACCTGATGTTGCTTCTTTATAGTAAGAAACAATGTCTCTATCTTGTGGCGTATAGTTCTGACCATTTGGATTATAGATACCGATTTGACGGAATAATCCTTCCATACCGAACGTGCGTGCTTCATCGGCAATAATAGGAACGATATTTTTGCCGATACCTTTGTTTTTAAGCAAAACATTTAAAGTACGTACAAATGCCATTGTTGACGAAATGTCACGTTTTTGCTCTTCAAGCAATGGTTTAAACTCTTCCAGTTTTGGAATGTCTAAATCTTGGGTAAACTTAGGTAAACGAACTGGTGTGTAACCGTGCAACGCTTTACGACGAGCATGTAAATATTCATACTCTGCGCTACCTTCTTCTAACGATAGGTAAGGTAGAGACTTCATTTCTTCATCAGAAACAAGATCTTTAAGGCCTAGACGATCGCGAAGATGTTGAACATGTGTCATGTCCATTTTCTTAACTTGGTGAGCAATGTTCATACCTTCGGCTGCTGCACCCATGCCGTAACCTTTAACCGTCTTGGCTAAGATAACAGTTGGACGATCTTTGGTCTCAGCGGCATTTTTATAAGCAGCATAAAGCTTAGATGTATCATGACCACCGCGCTTAAGAGCAAAAATCTCATCATCGGTCATGTCAGAAACAAGCGCTGCTGTTTCAGGATAACGACCAAAGAAGTGTTCACGAACAAACGCGCCATCTTTAGATTTGAATGTTTGATAATCGCCATCAACAACTTCATTCATTAGTTGTAGCAATTTACCAGAGGTATCTTTAGCAAGCAGAGCATCCCAACCGCTTCCCCAAACCACTTTAACTACATTCCAGCCAGCACCTTTGAACAGGCCTTCTAGCTCTTGAATTATCTTACCGTTACCCATTACTGGGCCGTCTAGACGCTGTAGATTACAGTTGATTAGGAAACAAAGGTTATCCAGTTTTTCACGAGCGGCAAATGAAATTGCTCCGCGTGATTCTGGCTCATCCATTTCACCATCACCTAGGAAAGCGTAAACGCGCTGCTCTGATGTATCTTTTAGTCCGCGACCGTCAAGATACTTAAGGAATCGAGCTTGATAAATAGAAGCAATTGGTCCAAGTCCCATTGAAACTGTTGGGAATTGCCAAAATTCTGGCATAAGTTTAGGGTGTGGGTATGAAGGAATACCTTTGCCGTCTACTTCTTGACGGAAGTTGTCAAGTTGTTCCGCAGTAAGTCGACCTTCAACAAATGCACGAGAATAAATACCAGGAGAGATATGACCTTGATAGTAAACTAAGTCGCCACCATCTTTCTCGTTAGGAGCACGGAAGAAATGGTTAAAGCATGTTTCATAAAACGCAGCCGAAGATTGAAAAGATGCCATGTGACCGCCCAACTCTAAGTCTTTCTTAGAGGCGCGCAATACAATCATGATTGCATTCCAACGAATAATAGAGCGAATACGACGCTCTAAAGTTGTATCACCTGGGTAAGCAGGTTCTTGGTCAGGCGAAATAGTGTTGATGTAGTTAGTAGTTACACCTGTTGGCATATCTACACCATCAAGGCGTGCTTTATCTAAAACTGTTTCTAGTAAGAACTGTGCACGCTCTACACCTTCTTCACGTACCACTGACTCTAGTGCGGCAAGCCACTCTTGAGTTTCCAGTGCATCAACGTCATTATTAATGACTTCAGACATGGCGGTCTATCCTTTTTTTAGTTAGCTCTGGTGAACATGCGATAAATCTATCATTAAGATTCATCACTCTGCTGGAGTCTACGTAAAGAGCGTTTTCTTCTATTCTCCTGACGATTAATATCCAACAATGTTTCCTCGATATAAGCTAAATGCGTATGAGAAAGTTCACGGGCCCGTTCAGGCTGTCTAGAAACAATCGCATCTACAATATTAGCTCTGTGTCTACTTACTTTTCCAACCACATCACTGTGGCGGTTCAATAGTTTTAAATTCTGTAATACATTTTGCTCAAGAAGAGGGGCTAGGCTACGCACAATATGTAGCAGAACCACATTATGAGCGGCATCAGTAATAGCAATAAGAGATTTCATCACTTCAACCGCTTCTTGTTCTACATTTTTTTCTTCTTCAGCTTTTTTAATCCGCACTTGAATTTGGCGAATTACTGCAAAATCTTCTTCGGTACCACGCAAGGCTGCAAAATACGCAGAAATACCTTCTAAAGCATGGCGAGACTCAAGCAAGTCTAGTTGAGTATCGTTATGAGTAGACAAGAGTTCAAGCAGAGGATCTGAAAACCCTTTCCATAAATTTTCACTTACGAAAGTTCCCCCACCTTGACGACGCGTTAATAAACGCTTGGCTTCTAATCTCTGAATGGCTTCACGGATAGAAGGACGCGAAACATCAAATTGTATCGCTAATTCTCTCTCTGGAGGCAATTGTTGCCCTGGAGAAAATGTTCCTTCCAATATCAACCGTTCAAGTTCCTTCTCTATTACGTCAGAAAGCTTGGGCTGACGTATCCTTTGATAAGCCATGTTATTTGTTTACTCAGTAATTCAAACTTGCGAACCATGTAAATTGGTAATACCAATTTTAAAGTGGACAAAAGTTAACATAAAAATAACGTTAATGTCTAGACGAAAATTGATTCAAATCATAAAAAACAGGCGTTTTAACCCATTGGTAACATTTCATTGCCATCGATGCACATTAATCTTTTGATACCGTTACATTCAGTCAATGTATATACCCATAATTTATAGCGTTATTTCATTAATAACACGGTGAAAATATCGCCAATCAAACACCAAACCAGGATCGGTTTTTCTTAACGGCGCGATATATTGGTGGCCGGTAATTCGATGTGGTGTAATCAATGGATAGTGACGCATTAAAACGCAAGTAACTGTTGCTAGAGACAAATATTGTTGTTGGGTATAACACTCAAAATCGGTACCCTCAAGTTCTATGCCAATAGAGTAGTCATTACATCGTTCTATACCTGCAAAGCTCGATTTTCCTGCATGCCATGCTCTCATATTAAATGGCACAAACTGAACGATTTCACCATTTCTACGAATCAAACAGTGTGCTGATACCTTCATACTTGCAATCACAGCAAAAAAAGGGTGATCACTCGCTAGTAATTTACCAGTAAAAAACTGCTCAATGGCTTGACTGCCAAACTGCCCGGGAGGAAGACTGATATTGTGCACAACCAGTAAACTTACCTCTGTTGAGCTAGGCCTTGTATCATAATGAGGAGAAGGAACCTGCTTAACACCTTCTAACCAGTAATCTTTTGTTAACTTCATAGACCTTTTCCTCACTTTATAGTTCCTTCACTTTACCTCAGCTAGCAAATAAACAACAACTGCCAAATTGATGAGGCACGCAGCAAGGTATTTTCATTCTAGAGGCACAATTTGCTGGTTTTTCTGCTGAAAAAATTCACCAGCAGGAGTATCATTCCTGCTATCTAAATTCTTTGCGTTAGAGCTCGACAATGAAAAATACACACGATAGTGATGTTCGCCTCAATTATTTAAAACAACAACTCCCTTTAGAGATCTCACGTGCAGTGTCTGAAACACTACGTGAAGATCTTGGCGGAACGTTAGACACAACCAAAGATATTACTGCTGCACTCATTCCCGCCGATAAACAAAGTGTTGCGACCATTATTACTAGAGAACATGGTGTCTTTTGTGGCCAAGATTGGGCGAACGAAGTATTTAACCAACTTGGTAATCAAGTTGTTATCGAATGGCATGTTAATGACGGTGATACAGTAGAACCAAACCAAACACTTTGTACTCTTTCAGGACCAGCGAGAATATTGTTAACTGGTGAACGTAATGCGATGAACTTTATTCAAACGCTTTCAGGTTGTGCAACCGTTACGGCACAATACGCTCAACAGTTGGTTGGAACACAGTGTAAATTACTCGACACACGCAAAACCATTCCTGGTTTACGTAGTGCGCTAAAATATGCTGTCGTTTGTGGTGGTGGTTTTAATCATCGAATTGGCGTCTTTGATGCTTACCTAATAAAAGAGAATCATATTATTGCTTGCGGTGGGATCACTAAAGCTATAGTTATTGCCAAAGAACTGAATCCTGGCAAACCAGTTGAAATCGAAACAGAATCCCTCATCGAACTTGAAGAAGCGATTAGTGCTGGCGCTGATATTATTATGCTCGATAACTTTACTACCGAGATGATGAAAGAAGCCGTGAAAATTAATGCCGGTAGAGCTGCCCTTGAGAATTCGGGCAATGTCACATTAGAAACCATTAAAGAGTTTGCCAAAACAGGTGTCGATTACATCTCTGTTGGAGCGCTAACAAAACACTTAAAAGCGATGGATCTTTCTATGCGTTTTAAGTAACGTTTTTGGTTAATTTAAATAAATCGATTTTTAGATAGGCATTATTATCCAGAAGAGGTCTATGTCCCTCTTCTGGAATCATATTGATTACCTTCCAAAAACGTTTCTCTGTAAATATATCTGTTACTTATTCGCAAAGACTCAATACTAGTATTAAAAAAGCATGATTAACCTTGTGTCTGAACGAATCATTTCCGGTAAATGATGTATAACGCAAAAAATTAAGCTAACTGTCTCCAAACTAAAATTCAAATACATATTTATTTCCAACCGCTTTTCTTACTATTTCTGTCTGTTATCTTATGAGTCAGGAAAGACATGAAACATTCAACGAAAAAAAATTACGGATTTACTCTTATAGAGTTGATGATTGTTGTCGCAGTGATCGGTGTATTGTCTTCAATTGCTATCCCTCAATATCAAAATTACATAAAAAAATCACAACTCGGCGCGGCACTGGCCACTATTTCCGCGCTAAAAATAAACATCGAAGATTACCTTGCCACTAATGGGCAGTTTCCAGCACTAACCAATACAAATATATCCGCACAGCTAGGAGCAACAACTTCACCCATCGGCGATTTAGAATCTAAATCTGACGCCAATGCGCAATCTTCTGGCCAAGTAATTTTGACCATGAATAACTCAACTCAATTTGAAGACAAAAAAATAGCCTTACAAAGAGAGCAAGATGGTTCTTGGATCTGTGTTACTGATATCACTGATAGCACATTGCTACCAAACCACTGCACTACCGACACCATCCTTTAGCTCCAGTGCTAGTTTCTGCTTTGCTAAATAAATAGATAAATAGATAAATAGATAAATAGATAAAGGCTGTGTTATGCAAATTCAAAATACTATCAGCAACCAACAACTTTCAGAAATGGTCACACTTTCTGATGAAGAACGGATAACAACAGCCACCCATACTCAAAGTAACGATCCTATCAGCCGTTACTTAAATCAGGTATTAACTCATGCCATCGAAAAAAAAGCTTCAGATATTCATTTTGAACCTTACGAAAAAACTTATCGTATTCGATTACGTTGTGATGGTGTTTTAAACGAGATCCAGTCACCCGATCTTCAATTAGCCAATAGGCTGTCTTCAAAAGTAAAAGTACTTGCCAACCTAGATATAGCGGAAAAACGATTACCTCAAGATGGTCGATTTAAGTTCACATTAATATCTAAACAAACGGTTGATATTCGAGTGTCTACATTACCCACATTGTGGGGTGAAAAAGTAGTATTAAGGTTACTAGAAACTCAAACCATTCCCCTAGAAATAGATAAGTTAGGTTTTACTTCGGCTCAACAAGATCTTTTTTTATCTGCCATACATAAACCTCAAGGGCTTATTTTAATTACTGGCCCTACTGGTAGTGGAAAAACCGTATCTTTATATACCGCTCTTAATATTGTTAATACTCCCGATAAAAACATTTCAACCGCAGAAGATCCCGTAGAAATAAACCTGTTAGGTGTTAATCAAGTGCAGATCAATGAAAAAATTGAACTGAATTTTGTTATCACTCTAAAGGCATTATTACGCCAAGATCCAGACATCATCATGGTAGGAGAAATTCGAGATATTGATAGTACTGAAATAGTTATTAAAGCAGCACAAACAGGCCACCTTGTTCTTGCCACCTTACATACCAATTCCGCATGTGAAACACTGACTCGACTCATCAATATGGGAGCAGACAAACACTGTTTAGCATCATGCTTATCCATTATTGTCGCCCAACGTTTAGTAAGGAAACTATGTCCTATCTGCAAAGAGATCGATAACGATTCAACCTTAGCCTTGGCAGACGAATTGCAACCAAATAATGTTATTTATCAAGCAAATAACAATGGCTGTAGTAATTGTATAAATGGATACTCAGGCAGAGTCGGACTATATGAAATACTTAACCTCGACAAAAATATAATAGAAGCTATTGAAAGCCAAACCAGTGCCTTCAATATTGAGAAAATTGCGTTAAAAAACCATTTCCTTCCTATAAAAGACTCAGGTAAGCAAAAGTTACTAGAAGGGATAACCAGTATCGATGAATTGCAACGAGTGTTGCTTTACTGAATACCATACCGAGATTGCTACTGTCGTTAACGCTCTATATTCAGCACAGCGGTAATCCTAGATAAAGGTCGAGAATGAAAACACAACAAACCGGTAACCACTATTATTGGCGTGGTGTAAACAGCGACGGTAAAATCATACATGACACAATTTACGCCTCGAGTCAGCAAGAAGTCATAATACGACTGACGGAACAAAGGATAAAAATTCGTTGCATAAAGCCAAAATCTGCATTTATAACTTGGAAAAAAAAATCATCAACCGTTCGGACGAAAGACATTACATTATTTACTAGGCAACTTGCTACCATGCTCAATGCTGGGCTGCCATTATCTATGTCACTAAGTTTAATACTAAACAATCAGCAACAAAACTCATGTAAAAACATGACTTCTGAGATAAAAAATGCCGTAGAAGAAGGGATTCCACTATCTGTCATACTTAAGAAAATTGACTACCAATTTGATGAAATTTACGTAAGCTTAGTTGCTTGTGCAGAGTTGTCAGGACAATTAGGAGCAACATTTAACCGAATAGCCAATTATCGAGAAAAGGTCGCGTTACAACAAGCGAGACAAATAAAAGCACTTATTTATCCTTTTGTCGTTATCCTACTAGCATTTTCGATTACTTATCTAATGCTAACAACTGTCATTCCAGAGTTTGAAAAAATGTTTGCTAGCTTCAATGCTCCTTTGCCTTGGTTCACACAGCAAATTATTAGCCTATCAAAATGGTTGAGTGCTCATGCCTTTCAGCACTTACTGTCCTTATTTTTTCTGGCTGTAATATTTAAACTACTGCTTAAATCTGAACGAGTTGGCTTTATAATAGATAAACAATTAACTCTATTTCCCTTAATTGGCCCCATATTAACCAAGTCGATAATCAGTAGATATAGTGCCACGCTTTCCGTTGCTATACGTTCTGGCATTCCTGTAGCACAAGCGATAATGAGTACTGCTAATGTGACTGGAAATCTGTATTTTAAGCAGGCCTTTGAACTGATGTTTGAACAAATTTCGAATGGGCAGCCAATCTACGTTGCGATGAAACAACATCGATGCTTTCCGGGATTAATGATTCAAATGGTCATGGTAGGAGAACAAACCGGCCAATTAGATCTCATGCTCGACAAGGTTTCTGACATTTACACTGTAGAACTGGACCAAACAATGGAGAAACTGGGCGTTCTTATAGAACCATTTTTGATTGTATTTTTAGGCTTAGTTATTGGAGGTTTAGTCGTGGCTATCTACTTACCTATCTTTAACATGATGAACATATTAGGGTAGAATGATTTTGCTTTTTTCTAATTGAGTCTAACAATGCAATTATTTGACTATTACCCTTGGCTTTATCCTACTTTTATTGGCATTTTTGGACTCATTGTGGGCAGTTTTTTAAATGTTGTGATTCTTCGTCTGCCATTGATGATGCAACAACAGTGGAAACAAGATTGCATTGATACATTCCCACAACTCAACCTAACAAACAATACCAGCTTTACAACTAATAACCCAAAGATAACCTTAAGTACACCTCGCTCTCATTGTCCTAATTGTAAACACCCCCTAAGAATAGTAGATAACATCCCCATTGTGAGTTGGTTGTTATTAAAAGGTAAATGCCATCATTGTCAGCAAGCAATTAGTATTAGATATCCATTGATCGAGTTACTTACTGCCATAATGAGTATCGCTATTGCTGTTCATTTCCCTTTTAGTTTTTACTCTGTTGCACTGGTCTTTTTTACATTTGCATTGATAACAGCCACATTTATTGATTTCGATACCATGCTACTTCCTGATCAAATCACTTTGCCTTTAACTTGGTTTGGTATTTTTATTGCTCTCATCAATCAAAGCCCAGTATCTTTAAATGATGCTGTTATTGGGGCTATTGCCGGTTACCTTTGTTTATGGAGCGTATATTGGCTATTCAAATTGTTAACAGGAAAAGAAGGCATGGGATATGGTGATTTTAAACTACTTGCAGCATTAGGTGCTTGGCTTGGATGGCAGCACCTTTTTATCATCATCTTATTGTCCTCTATAATTGGTTTGCTGTTCGGCTTAATTCAATTACGCTTACAAAAAAAAGACATAGGCATGCAATTCCCATTTGGCCCCTATTTAGCCATCGCGGGATGGATAAGTTTACTATGGGGAGATAAAATTATGTATTGGTATTATTCATCCATGTTGAGCATATAATTATGGGGTACATAGTAGGATTAACAGGTGGTATTGCCAGTGGTAAAACAACAGTTGCCAATTTATTCCACCAACATTTTAACATCGGCATCGTTGACGCAGATATTGTTGCTAGGCAAGTCGTACAACCGGAAACGGAAGGTTTGAAAAGTATTGTTCGCTATTTTGGAACCGAAATACTGCAACAAAATGGTGAGCTAAATAGAGCAAAGTTAAGAGAGATAATTTTCACCGATAACGATGCCAAAACATGGTTAAATAATCATCTTCACCCGTTAATCAGGCAAAAAATGCAGCAAGACATAAATGAGATTACCTCACCTTATGCATTATTAGTGGTTCCCTTATTGGTTGAAAATCAATTACAATCGATGGCAAATAGAATCTTAGTTGTGGATGTTAATCCTGACGTGCAATTATCACGAACAGTAAAACGTGATAATGTGTCTAAAACTCAGGCAGAAATGATACTTGCAACCCAAGCTAGCCGAGAGCAACGACTTAAATACGCGGATGATGTTATTGTAAACAATAATGAAAATTGTAATTTACTGTCAATGGTAACCACATTGCATCACCAATACATGCGATTAGCTATTAACTATTAACTATTAACTATTAACTCAGGGAGAAGATAAGGTCGCGGAATGACAAAACACAAGTTTGAACACCCACTGAATGAAAAAACTCGTATCTATCTGAGAGTCGAAGCACTTGTAAGACAGATGCACCACTCCGCCTCTTTTTCCGATAATCTACAGTATCAGCAGTTTTTCCGTTCAATCTTTGATTTACTGGAAATATTTGAGCAAATCCAATTAAAAGCTGAATTAGCAAAAGACTTAGAAAAACAACGTTTAAACTACAAGCATTGGCTAAATGTCGACGGCGTTGATCAAGAAAAATTATCCACGGTATTGACCGAAATTGATACAACACATAAATACCTTATGTCAGCTGAACGCTTTGGTCGTTCACTAAAAGATGATCGCTTTTTAAGTTCTATTCGCCAACGGTTTAATTTGCCCGGAGGAACTTGTTGTTTTGATTTACCCGCTCTCCACTATTGGAATCATCTGCCATTAGCAGATAGACAACAAAATGCCAAAAACTGGATGGACACCTTAGCCCCATTATCAAAATCATTAACTCTATGGTTAAAACTCTGTCGAGAAACAGGGTACTTTACTCCTCAAATTGCTCGAAACGGCTTTTTTCAAAGCGATGCCGACGAAGCTAATATACTCCGACTCAATATCCCACTGGAGTATGGTGTATTCCCAATGATTTCGGGGCATAAAAATAGGTTTGCAATTAAATTTATGTCTTTTGATAGTGGCCAGGCTTGTAGCCAAGACATCGAATTTGATCTCGCTATTTGTAACTAACCGATTAAAGAACCTGTCATTAATTTTTTAAATAACAACTCATTATTTTTGTGTAACAAGGAATAACCTGCCGTGTCAAAACTTACTATTGTCAAATGCCCTCAATGCAAAACCGATGTTGTTTGGAATGAGGAAAGTAAATTTCGTCCATTTTGCAGTAAAAAATGTCAAATGATTGATTTTGGTGAATGGGCTGATGAAGAAAATAGCATCGCAGGCGCACCAGATATGTCAGATTCTGATGGTTGGTCTGAAGACCAATATTAACTGTTTTATCTTTCACGAGCTTATCTATCTCGTGATTTAATAACAAAAAAACGGGTTCCAGCTGGAACCCGTTTTCAATTTGAGAATGCTGGTTATAGCATTACTTCTTAGCAAGTTTCTCTTTAATACGAGCTGACTTACCAGAACGCTCACGTAGATAGTACAACTTGGCACGACGTACTGCACCACGGCGCTTAACTTCAATGCTATCAACCATTGGAGAGTGAGTTTGGAACGTACGTTCAACACCTTCACCGTTCGAAACTTTACGAACAGTAAACGCTGAATGTAGGCCACGATTACGAATACCGATTACAACGCCTTCAAAAGCCTGTAAACGTTCGCGATCGCCTTCTTTTACCTTAACTTGAACAACAACAGTGTCACCTGGGCTGAACGTTGGAAGGTCTTGTTTCATTTGCTCTTGTTCAAGAGCTTTGATGATGTTACTCATTTTTAAATTCCTAGAATAAACTGATACTAAATAAAATAGGTTACTTGATTGCTGTTTACGACGAATTGTCTTTTATAAACTCAACCAGTAATTGTTCCTGTTCGTCAGTCAGAGCTAGGTTTTCCAGGAGCTCTGGTCTTCTTAGCCAAGTACGGCCTAACGATTGCTTTAATCGCCAGCGACGAATATCCTTATGATTTCCGGATTTCAATACCAAAGGCACTTCCACTCCATCTAATACATCAGGACGTGTATAGTGAGGGCAATCTAGCAAACCATTTGCAAAAGAATCTTCTTCTGCTGAGCTAAAATCTCCAAGTACACCAGGAATAAACCTTGAGACTGAATCAATTAACGTCATGGCTGGTAATTCACCGCCTGTCATTACAAAATCCCCTATTGACCATTCTTCGTCAACATCGGATTCTATAATGCGCTCGTCTATCCCTTCATAACGGCCACAAATAAGAATTAAATTCTGATTGGTCGCCAGTTCTTCAACACCTTGTTGATCGAGTTTTCGACCTTGAGGTGAGAGATAAATCACTTTCGTCTTTCCTGGCGATGATCTTTTGGCTGCCTGGATAGTATCGCGCAAAGGCTGAACCATCATTAACATACCTGGACCACCACCATAAGGTCTATCATCGACAGTTCGATGTTTGTCATGAGTAAAATCACGAGGATTCCATAACTCAACTGACAAAAGACCTTTTTTCACCGCTTGACCTGTAACTCCAAATTCAGTAATTGAACGGAACATATCAGGAAATAGGCTAATTATGCCAACCCACATTTGTTCTCTCGCTCTACTGTGGAATTAAAATCCAGGATCCCAGTCAACTTCGATCCGTCGAGCATCACGATCTATATTTATGATCACTTGCTCTTCAAGAAACGGTATTAATCGTTCCTTTTGGCCAAAAGCATCTTTCAAATTTGCTTTCACAACCAAAACATCATTTGAGCCTGTTTCTAACATATCAGAGACAGTACCGAGGTCATATCCTTGCGTTGTTAGAACTTGCATACCAAATAATTCACGCCAGTAGAATTCATCTTCTGACAGTTCTGGTAATGACTCTGGATTAATTGCAATTTCAAAGTTAGTGAGAAGATGTGCATCCTCGCGGACTTCCAAGCCTTCTATTTTAGCCACCATACCTTTGTTATGGCGCTTCCAACTTTCAATTTTGTACTCAACCCATTGGCCCTTTTGGTTTATATACCAAGGGCTATAGTCAAAAATGCTTTCAGCATTGTCCGTATAGGAAATAACTTTAAGCCAACCTTTGATACCGTAAGTAGCACCAAATTTGCCCACTACGATTCTTTCAGCTTGCTCTTTCATTAGTTCGTTTCCTTTAACCGACATTTGCTTTGTTACTAACTAATTAAGCCGCTTTTTGAGCGTCTTTAACTAATTTAGCAACACGGTCAGATAATGAAGCACCTTCGCCAACCCAATGGTTAACGCGGTCTAGGTCGATACGCAGACCTTCTTCTTGACCTTGAGCTGTTGGGTTAAAGAAACCAACGTTCTCAATGTAGCGACCAGTAGCTGCATTGCGGCTATCTGCTACTACGATTTGATAAAATGGACGCTTTTTAGCGCCGTGACGTGCCAAACGAATGGTAACCATATCGTCCTCTTTGCTTTCTCAATAATAAAAATAACCCCATACTATGTAAAACAGTTTGGGGTCTCGTGCCAATTTAAAGCCCCCGAATTTTACTCTTATCTGAGGCTTTTGCAAGGATTTTGTGAGGTTGATTAAATCTAACTTTAGAAAGGAAAAGGGTTAAAAATATAACCCTTTTGTTTGAATTTTTACACATCGATGGAGCGTTTCTAGGTTTTGTTACCAAACTGATTTATCGGCCGAATGGGCCACCACCGCCCATACCACCCATTCCTCCCATGCCACCCATCATGCCTTGCATGTTGCGCATCATTCCTTTCATGCCACCTTTCTGCATTTTTTTCATCATTTTTTGCATTTGAGTAAATTGTTTTAATAAACGATTTACATCTTGAACCTGAACACCGGAACCAGCGGCAATGCGTTTTTTACGTGAACCTTTAATCAAATCAGGACGCAAACGTTCTTTCATTGTCATGGAGCTAATAATTGCCTCCATCTGCTTAAACATTTTGTCGTCCACTTTATCTTTTACATTGGCTGGCAAATTATTCATTCCTGGGAGTTTATCCATCATCCCCATCATGCCGCCCATATTTTGCATCTGACCAAGCTGTTCACGAAAATCTTCTAAATCAAAGCCTTTTTTCTCTTTGAATTTTTTCGCCATTTTAGCGGCTTTATCTTTGTCTACGTTTCTCTCTAAATCTTCAATTAAAGAGAGAACGTCACCCATGCCTAAGATTCGAGAAGCAATACGATCAGGATGGAAAGGTTCTAAAGCATCGGTCTTTTCACCAACACCTAAAAATTTAATCGGTTTTCCTGTAATATGACGAACAGAAAGTGCCGCACCACCTCTTGCATCACCATCAACTTTAGTTAATACAACCCCAGTTAATGGAAGTGAATCACCAAAAGCTTTAGCAGTGTTGGCTGCATCCTGACCTGTCATAGCGTCAACAACAAATAATGTTTCTACAGGTTCAATCGCCTCATGAAGGGCTTTTATTTCTCCCATCATTTGCTCATCGATTGCTAAACGACCCGCAGTATCGACTAACAAAACATCGTAGAATTTTTTCTTAGCATGGTCGATGGCAGCGTTAGCAATATCAATCGGTTTTTGATCAGCTGACGATGGGAAAAAGTCCACACCAATATCGCTGGCTAACGTTTCAAGTTGTTTTATTGCAGCAGGACGATAAACATCGGCAGAAACAACTAATACTTTTTTATTATCTTTTTCTTTTAATAGCTTGGATAATTTACCGACACTGGTAGTTTTACCAGCCCCTTGTAGACCAGCCATCAAAATAACAGCAGGAGGCTGAGCAGCTAGGTTCAGTGCCTCATTAGCTTCTCCCATTACGCCTTCAAGTTCTTTTTGAACTATTTTTATAAATTCTTGACCGGGAGTAAGGGATTTAGATACTTCAACACCAACGGCGCTTTCTTTCACTCGCTTAACAAAATCGCGAACAACGGGAAGGGCAACGTCAGCCTCTAAAAGAGCCATGCGTACTTCACGCAATGTCTCTTTTATATTATCTTCGGTTAAGCGACCTTTGCCGCTTATTGTTTTAAGTGTTCTGGATAGTCTATCCGATAAATTTTCAAACATGTCTGTCTCTTTAGCTGGGACTCTTCGCAAAACCTTTTCGCAAAGCCTTTTAGCAAAGCAAAGGCGAGTAATACTCTCAGTATACCTTAGGTAATTGATCTTCCAAAATCTAAACGCTATTTATTCGATCCTTAGATAGCTCATCGTGCTTAACCGCGTTATAATCACTTGAATAAATATGAAATCACTAGGACATCATGGACAGTTTAATCGCTATCGCCGCTGCCGTTTTATACACACTAGCCGTCGCAACTATAGTGCCAGGACTCTCTCAACAGAGCTTAATAAAAACTAAAACGGTTTTTATTAGTGCTTCACTCGCCATTATTTTTCATGGCTGGTTATTACACGGCTTAATCCATAATGGCAATGATGGTCAAAACCTAAGCATGCTAAATGTCGCTTCAGTAGTGAGTTTTATTATCGCTTGGGTTATGAGCATGGCAATGTTCAAAGTACGATTATGGTTTCTATTACCGGTAGTTTACAGTTTCGCCATCATCAGTATTTTATCCTCTAGCTTTCTACCGGGCACGTTTATTACTCATTTTGAAGACAAACATGGATTACTAATTCACATTACAATCGCATTATTTGCCTATGCAACACTCACTATCGCAGCTTTATATGCCATTCAGTTAGCTTGGTTAGATTATAAATTGAAAAATAAAAAAGCAATGGTCGTCAATCCTAACTTTCCTCCTCTGATGAAAGTAGAACGACAGCTTTTTAATATTATTCTCATTGGCAACGGTTTATTAACCTTAACTTTGCTGTCTGGTTTGGTATTCTTAGATGACATGTTTGCAAAAGGGTCTGCACATAAATCCATTTTATCTTTTATTGCTTGGATTATTTACTCCATTTTATTATGGGGGCATTACCAAAAAGGCTGGCGTGGTAAAAGAGTAACGTGGTTTGCTATAGCGGGTGCGACTTTATTGACACTTGCTTATTTTGGCAGTCGCTTTGTACGCGAAATTATTTTAGGTTAATCGCTTTATCTACATTCAATATTTCATTTTAATTGACAGTGAAAATTATTTAGGTCATTAATTGTGCGAATAATAAAAAAAGGAAGTCCTCACTTTGGATGACATATCAACGGGTATATTGTTTGCCATTCTCGCATGTCTAATTATCATTTCTGGTTATTTTTCGGGTTCCGAGACAGGAATGATGTCTTTAAACCGTTACAGATTAAAGCACCTTGCCGGTCAAGGGCATAAGGGAGCCAAGCGAGTCGAAAAGTTATTAGCTCGACCTGATCGTTTAATTGGTCTCATTTTAATAGGTAACAACTTAGTTAACATACTTGCTTCTGCTATTGCGACTATTTTAGGCATACGCTTATTTGGTAATGTCGGTGTAGCAATTGCGACAGGATTATTGACACTAGTTGTATTGGTGTTCGCGGAAGTCACCCCTAAGACGTTAGCTGCTTTGTATCCAGAAAGAGTCGCCTACGCCAGTAGTATCTTTCTCAATGTACTAATGAAATTACTCTCTCCTTTGGTCATATTAGTTAACCTAATCACCAATGGTGTACTGCTACTCATGGGAATCAAAGCTGATCATGCTGCTCAAGATCATCTTAGCTCCGATGAACTTAGAACAGTAGTAAACGAAGCTGGAGGGCTGATACCACGTCGACATCAAGATATGCTTGTTTCTATCTTAGATTTAGAGCATGTCACCGTAAATGACATCATGGTGCCAAGAAATGAAATTACCGGTATTGATATTAATGACGATTGGAAATCGATTGTTCGTCAGTTAACTCACTCCCCTCATGGGCGCGTTGTCTTATATCGGGATCAGATAGATGAGGTCGTGGGTATGTTACGCCTGCGTGAAGCTTATCGTTTAATGTTAGAAAAAAATGAGTTTACCAAAGAAACACTCTTACGAGCGGCAGACGAAGTCTATTTTATCCCAGAAGCGACACCATTAAATGTTCAGCTACTTAAGTTCCAAAGAAATAAAGAACGTATTGGTTTGATCGTTGATGAGTACGGTGACATTATCGGTCTTATTACATTAGAAGACATTCTGGAAGAAATTGTTGGTGAGTTTACCACCTCTATTGCTCCTAGTTTATCTGAAGAAATCACACCACAAGGTGATGGCAGTTTTCTTATTGAAGGTAGTGCTAATATTCGCGACATCAACAAAGGTTTGAAATGGACATTGCCAACTGATGGCCCAAGGACATTAAACGGTCTCATCCTAGAGCACTTGGAAGATATTCCTGAAAGTAAAGTGAGTATTGAAATTGAAAAACATTTAATGGAAATTGTTGAGTTTACAGAGAACAAAATTAATTTAGTTAAAGTTTTTCCAGAAAAGACATAATATAAGTAAAAAAAAACGGCATCTTAATCGATGCCGTTTTTTATTTATCTAGACTATATCTGCTTATATCTTAATAACTCTATGCCTAAATTGGGCTTAGTTATTTAATTCTTTCAAAATGCTATCGGGTAAAGCCAGTTCATCATTTTTATTCACTAACACACCTGCTTTAATAATATCGGTCGCAATGTCTTTTGCTTCCTTCAATGAATGCATATCGTAAGTACCACATTGATATTCATTTAGTTCTGGTATTTTGTTCTGATTCTCTACTTCAAGTACATCATCCATTGAGTCTAGCCAAGCTTTGGCTACACGCTCTTCTGTTGGTGTACCTATTAAGCTCATATAAAAACCAGTACGACAACCCATTGGAGAAATATCAATTATTTCAACATCACTCCCATTCAAATGTGAACGCATAAATCCGGCGTATAAATGCTCTAATGTATGAATGCCTTTTTCAGAAAGAATATCTTTATTCGGAGCACAAAAGCGTAAATCAAATACCGTAATAGTATCACCTTTCGGTGTTTGCATTTTTTTGGCTACGCGTACTGCTGGCGCGTTCATTTTGGTGTGATCTACAGTAAAGCTATCTAATAACGGCATTGCTTAATCTCCAATGATTCGATGTTTTATATCGAATCTTATCATTATTTTAAATATGAAAAATAGTCAGTTAGAAAGTCATCAAAGTTAACCTTATCCGCTTTCTCGATTGCTTTTTGAGCCTGTACAGAAGTTTCTGACTCATGAATCATTTCTTCTTGGCTGTAAACAGTATAGCTGCTGGTTAAATGGTATTCTCTATATTGAGAGCCATACTCACAACCTAATTGACCAATACCACCTAACTGCTTGGTTTTTTCTAATAACCGTCCTGAAATAGTCAGTTCAGGGTTATCAATCCAAGTTAGCAACTCTTGACAAGTTTGTTGGTATTCATCGCCACCAACGGCTTTATCCATTTCAACTGCAATCCGCTGTAAATCCACAAAAATCTGCCTAGTTAGCTCTTGTAGTGACTTTTCGTCACCATTGCAGCCTTCAGCTAACATTAGACCCGGTTTACGGCCTTCTTGAATCACTCGATTCCAATTGTCTTTCCAACAACCGAGTTGCTTGTTGTTCATTGGCCCCGTGTCTTTAATTAAACACCAAGTTAAGAAAAGATCGAGGAAACGGATCTGTTGTTTGGTCACGCCTACAGGACTGAATGGATTAACATCTAAAGAACGAACTTCAATGTATTCTACACCCGCACGCTTTAAAGCTTCTGACGGTTTCTCTCCTTCTTGAGCAACACGTTTTGCTCGTATCGGAGCATACAACTCATTCTCAATCTGCAAAACATTACTATTTAATTGCTGATATTCGCCTTCTACTTTGATACCAATTTTAGCGAAATCTTCAGAGGGTGTGTGTATGGCTTTATCCAAACCGACTAAATATTCATCTAAATTGTTGTAACTAATTTTTAATTCACTTTGAGCACTATTGGTATAACCCAGGTCACTTAATCGTAGTGAGGTGCCATAAGGCAGGTATAAAGTTTGGCCAATATTTTCAAACGGAAGATTAGTTTCTCTACCTTGTAAAAAGGAAGAACAAATCGCCGGAGAGGCGCCAAAGAAATAGGGAATGAGCCAGCCAAAATGATAATAATTACGTATTACATTGAAATATTCATCTGAGCGAGTTTGACATCTATCTTGTTCATTTTGTTCACCATGGAGCGAATCCCAAATTGAATCTGGAAACGAAAAATTAAAATGCACCCCAGAGATAATTTGCATCAAACTACCATAACGGTTTTTTAAACCTTTACGATATAGAGTCTTCATCTGGCCAATATTTGAACGGCCATATTGAGCAAATGCAATATCATCTTCGTTTTCTACATAACATGGCATAGAGAGAGGCCACAGTTTTTCTTGACCCATTGCATTTAATGAGAAATGGTGAATATCTGAAAGTTGACCAATAAGCTCTTCCACATCTGACGAAACAGGAGTAATAAATTCCAACAAAGATTCGGAAAAATCTGTGGTTATCCATTTATTGGTTAGTGCCGATCCTAACCTCTCAGGGTGAGGCGTAAGCGCTAAATTTCCATTTAAGGTATAACGTAAAGCCTCTCGCTCGACTCCTCTACCTATTTTGGTGAAATTTTCTGGATTCTTTGCTACTTTTTGCAGTCTTGATGAAAAATTTGTCAAAACAAAGGTCACTTTTAATTATGTTTTGGCGTAGATTACGCCTTTTTATATTAATTGCCAGCTTAACAAGCTTCTGCTTATCAATAGAACGTATATCAATGCAAGGTATGGATTAATGAAACGAATCTATGGCAAATAAACTCACCGTATAAAACCAGACGATCAAAGAATGGTAACTATTCACCACTCTTTGATCTTGCTACTTTATGAGATATAGGTACTTTATTTAGCTATTTCAAGTTGTACGATGGGAATAGTTAATTTTTCTAATTGAGGTCTTAAGCTCTTCGCGTCTCCAACAACAATAATCTGAAAATCTTCTGGCTTAAACCATTTACTTGATACTGCGTTTAAATCGGCCTTAGTGACATTATCTAAAAGAGTATTTCTCTGTTCTATGTAATCTTCATCCAGTGAATAATTGACTATATTAGATAATAATCTCGCTTTTTGACTAGGTGTTTCGTATTTCAAAGCATCTTGTTGACCAATCGCTAAACGCATAAAATCGAGTTCGTCAGTTGTCATGCCTTGCTGGCTGTACTGTTTGAGCTCGGCTAACATCTCTTCAATAGAAGGTAATGTGGAGTCGGCTCGAACTTGAGCGCTAAACAACATAATTCCCACTTCTTTATTACTCGCATGGTAGCCACTTGCGCCATACGTGTAACCTTTGTCCTCTCGCAAATTTTGGTTAATACGGCTATTAAAATTGCCCGCTAGATTAAAATTTGCTAGTTGCGTTAAGTATTGTTCACCAACCGTATCATACGGTAAACCTTGCCTTACCAATCGAACAACACTTTGTGGTGCATTAGGTTTATCAATTAAATAGATATGTTGAGCTGTATTGGGTTCTATAACTTGTGGCTGTAGAATGGGTGCATCATTTCCTTGCCAATCACTCAAGAAGCTCAAGTTTCTCACTAGTGTTGCTTTATCCACATCACCCACAACAACCACTGACGTTCCCATTGGAGTGTAGTTGGAGTGATAAAACGCTTCAACATCGTCTAACTGTAACTCTTTTATCGATTGTAGTGTGCCATCATTTGACCGTCCAAAAATGCTGTTGCCAAACAGAACTTGTCGAGTTGCTTGCGAAGCAAGCCATGAAGGCTTTTGATGTTCATAGATTAACCCTTCGATCGCTTGCTTTTTCAATCGTTCAAAATCAGCAGAATTAAAAGCAGGCTCAAATAACATCTCCTCTACAATCGCCAACGTTTCGGATAAATTTTTATCTAAAGACGAGACGCTGATTGTTGTTGTGTAATTACCCGAACCAATACTAATATCACTTCCTAGCTTATCGAGTTCAGCTCGAATTTCTTCGATGCTTCGCTGCGTGGTACCTTCTTGCATCATTTCAGAGGTCAGATTAGCCAGCCCTTCTTTTCCTTTAGGTACATACCGGTGCCCAGCAGGCAAGATGATTTGCAATTCAACCGTTGGAATTTCTGTGCTTTCAGTCCCCAAGACTTCAATGCCATTATCCAAGTACACATTGTACAAATCTGGCATTTTTCCTTTAACCGCCCCTCCAACTTGAGGCATCACGGAACGGTCGAAATCGTCAACCGCCTTAGTATAATTTAACTCACTGTCTTGTATTTTTTTGTACTCGGGTAAAGTTCGCTTCGGAGTAACAAAATTGGCTTCTCTTACCGCTAAATCTAATTTTCCTTTAGGGATAACACTTAAGGTTACTTTAGCTTTTTCATCAACAAACTTTTGATACACCGACATTATAGATTCAGGCGTTACGTCTCTTAATTGCTCTAATTCCACCTCAATACGATCCGGTTGGTTATAAAATGTTTCATTCGCCGCAAGTTGCGATACCTTTCCTTTTACACTTTGTAGTGCAAATACTGCGTTCGATTCAGCATTACCAATAATTTCTTCTAATTTATCTTGTTCTACACCGGAGGCTTTAAATTCATCCAATATAGACATGAGTTCATCGTATAAATTGGTTAAATTACCACTGTCGCCAGAATCCCCCATAGCATAGACATAAAAACTACAAGATAATTCAGCACATTGATGAAATGCTCCTGCATCAATCGCTTTTTCTGTCTTAACTAGTTTTTGGTAGAGCAGACTATTTTTACCACTACCCAAAACGGAGGCTAATGTATCTAAAGTGACTTGTTGCTCTTCACCCTTATAGGTGGTTGGCCAGCCGATCATGACCATAGGTTGGCGAATTCTATCTTCTAAAGTAATGTATTTATCTTCTGTTAGAGTGGCTGGCTGCTTAGGAGCATTATTGACTTCAGGACCTCTAGGTATGGAAGCAAAATACTTATTTACCCACTCTAAAGTCTGCTGTACATCAATATCACCGCCAATAGTTAAGGTTGCATTGTTAGGCCCATACCAACGTAAAAAAAACGCTTTAAGATCATTGACGTCAACACGATCTAAATCTTCAACATAACCAATGGTTTGCCATGAATAAGGATGGCCTTCTGGGTACAATGCTTCACCCATTTTTTCCCACATTAAGCCATATGGTCGATTATCGTAATTTTGTGCGCGTTCATTTTTTACTGTATCTCTTTGTATTTCGAATTTTTTTTGCGACACCGCGTCAATTAGAAATCCCATTCTGTCTGATTCAAGCCAAAGCATTTTCTCTAATTGATTAGACGGAACAGTTTCAAAATAATTGGTTCTATCTTTGTTGGTGGTGCCATTGAGACTCCCGCCTGCTTCAGTAATTATTTTAAAGTGCTGTTGATCACCAACATGCTCTGAGCCTTGAAACATCATATGTTCAAAAAAATGAGCAAAACCAGATTTGCCAACCTCTTCTCTTGCCGAACCTACATGATAGGTGACATCAACATGAACCAATGGATCAGAATCATCAGGTGACAATATCAAAGTTAATCCATTGTCTAATTTAAACTTGGAATAAGGAATAGATACTTTGTTCGTTTGATTGGAAGATTGTTCAATAAAGGTAAACCCTTCAGGGATTTGAAGATCATTATCAGGTGACGATAATTGAGAACAGCCATATAAAGCGACCGAAAAGGCCACACTGAGCCAAACTTTTCTCATCAATAACTCCTTAAAAAAAACCAAAATATAGTGCTAGCAAAAAGCTGTATCTTATTGCCTTACCGAAAGCAATTAACATAATACAAGGCATAAATTTCATTCTTAGCCAGCCAGCAACAAGACAAAGAGGATCGCCAATAACAGGTAGCCAACTCAATAAAAGTGCAGCATATCCATACTTATGTAGCCATTCTACTGCTTTATGACCATATTTTTCTTTTGAGGTTCGATGCGGTAACCAAAAACCTATCCAATAATTGGTTACACCACCTAATGTATTCCCCAGCGTCGCCACCAATAGAATCGATACAGCGGTATATTGATGAGTATTCAATGTTGCTATGAAGGTTGCTTCTGACGCTCCGGGTAGCAAGGTGGCACTAAAAAAGCCTGATATCCCCAGTACCCATAGAGCCGATTCAGTAAAGTAAAGATATAACGGCTCTAGCACCGCATATCCAACACAATTTTTCCTCTTGTATGGCCAGTTTCTATTTGTCTATGAGCGTCAACAACCTGTTTGAATGATATGGCGGGCTGTACGTCAACTTTTAACAAACCAACACTCACCATGTATAACATGGCATCAAGTTGCTCTGAACTCGGAGTAACCAACATGCCACTCGCACTAAACCCTAACATTTGTGCTTTTTCACAAATTAAATCTTTAGTTATCGTCGGGACTGTCACTACTCGTGCTTTATCTTTCAAGCACTTAAGTGCGTCTAAAGCCGTATCGCCACCAACAAGATCGATCAATACGTCAACATCGGAAATTCGTTCAGATGCCGCAGCAAATTCGTAGTTAATCGCATTAGCACCTAATTGTGCCAAATAATCTAAGTTTGCTTCACTGCACGTTGTATAAACTTCAGCTTGCGCTGCAATCGCAATTTGCACGGCTATATGTCCAACACCACCAGCACCAGCAAGAATAAGAACTCTATCTCCTGCCTTCACTTCAGCTTGGCTTAATGCTTGTGCCGCGGTTTGAGATGCGACAGGGAGAGCGGCGGCGGCTTCTAAGGTTACCGCATCAGGTACTAGGCTTAATTGCTCTTCAGGCACACATAAATACTGGCTATATCCCCCAGCGGTCAATGGAAAACCAACCAACCCAGCGACTGTATTTCCAACCGAAAAACGTTTAGAGTCTTCCCCTAAAGAAACTATTTTCCCTGATATGTCATACCCTGGTGTCCAAGGTAAATTATCTTTATTTTGCTCTGCGGCCCAACCTAATCCTGCTCTGGTTTTTACATCAATCGGATTTAAGCCAGCAAAATAGACCTTAACCAATACTTCACCTTTTGCTGGAACTGGCACTGTGTCAGTCACAAAATCGAGTACTTGAGGCTCTCCAAATTCAGGTATTACTATTTTGATGTTGTCTGTCATAACTATTCCTTTAAATTGACAAAAAAAGGGATGCATTTGCATCCCTTTGACTATAAACCATTTTGTTCTGTTTAGTTAAACCAAATATTCACAGCACAATCTAAGCTATTGAATATTTAATGCTAACTAACCTACCAATGCTAGCAAAATACCGGCTGCAACAGCAGAACCAAGTACACCAGCCACATTAGGTCCCATAGCATGCATCAACAAAAAGTTTTGGGGATTGGCTTCTAGCCCGACTTTATTTACCACACGAGCGGCCATAGGTACTGCTGACACCCCTGCTGCACCGATTAATGGGTTAATATCTTCTTTTGATAGCTTATTCATTAATTTGGCCATCATAACCCCTGCCGCAGTGCCAATACTAAATGCCAAAGCGCCGAGAGCAAGAATACCCAAAGTTTCCAAATTTAAGAATTTATCTGCTTGTAATTTAGACCCAACCCCTAGACCTAAGAAAATAGTGACAATATTGATCAGTTCATTTTGGGCAGTTTTAGATAAACGCTCAACAACACCGGCTTCGCGCATTAAATTACCTAAACAAAACATACCAACTAATGGCGTCGCTGATGGTAAAAACAGGATAGTCATCATTAATACGGCAAGTGGGAAAAGTATTTTTTCTACTTTACCAACATGACGTAATTGAGCCATGGTTATTTTTCGTTCATCTGGCGTGGTAAGTGCTTTCATTATCGGAGGTTGGATAATAGGCACTAACGCCATATAGCTGTATGCTGCAACCGCAATAGCACCTAATAAATCTGGTGATAACCGGCTAGATAAAAATATTGCTGTGGGACCATCTGCGCCACCAATAATAGCGATAGAAGAAGCATCGGCTAAACTAAACTCCATACCAGGAATGAAATTTAACAAAATGGCACCAAACAGAGTTACAAAAATACCAAACTGAGCGGCAGCACCTAACCATAAAGTTTTTGGATTCGCAATTAAAGCACCAAAATCCGTCATGGCCCCTACACCCATAAATATGAGCAAAGGAAACACGCCTGTCTCTATCCCTACGTGATAGATGTAGTATAATATTCCACCAGGCTCAGTAAAACCTGCATTAGGGATATTAGCAAGTATGGCACCAAAACCAATAGGTAACAGCAGTAAAGGCTCAAAGCCTTTACGAATAGCCAAAAAGAGCAGCACACAGCCAACTGCGATCATACACAGCTGACCAAACTCAAAATTGGCTATTCCTGTTTCACTCCAAAGACGCATTAAACCTTCCATGATTCTCCCTTACGTCAAACTTAGCAAAGGAGAGCCAACCGCGACAGCATCCCCTTCTTTTACATTGATATCAGCAACGGTTCCTGCTTTTGCTGCACGAATTTCTGTTTCCATTTTCATCGCTTCCAAAATAATCAATACATCCCCTTCTGCAACTTGTGCTCCCGGAGTGGTAATAACTTTGAAAATAGTACCAGCCAATGGTGCAACTACTGGCTCTGCATTAGCTGCGGCGGTAGAGTTTGTCTGCGGGGCTGTAACTTTTTCTGTCGGTGTAGCTGACGGTGAAGTGACAGACGTCAACTCGCCTTCAGGGCCAACTTCAACATTGTAAACTTGGCCATCCACTTTAACGCTATACGCTTCCACGCCACCAACAGTAGCCGAAGACACTACAGGGGTAGCGGAAACTTCCGGCTCTTTACCTGGGGCAGGCTCAAATGCATCAGGGTTGTGACGATTTTTCAGAAATTTCAGACCAACTTGAGGGAACAACGCATAGGTTAATACATCATCTACGGTATCTTCTGCTAGTGAAATTCCGTCTGATTTGGCTTTTTCTAGCAGCTCAGTCGTTAGAGTATCTAATTCATCATCGATCAGATCAGCTGGGCGACAAGTGATCGCTTCAGAACCTTCCAATACGCGGGCTTGTAGTTCTTTGTTTACTTCTGCTGGCGCAGTACCATATTCACCTTTTAGTACACCAGCTGTTTCTTTAGTAATGCTTTTATAACGCTCGCCGGTAAGAACATTAATAACCGCCTGAGTACCGACAATTTGAGATGTTGGTGTAACCAAAGGAATAAAACCAAGGTCTTCACGAACACGCGGGATCTCTTGTAGAACTTCGTCTATTCGGTCTGCCGCACCTTGCTCTTTTAATTGACCTTCCATATTGGTTAACATGCCACCAGGTACTTGAGCAATAAGAATGCGTGAATCTACGCCTTTCATTGCACCTTCCCATTTTGCATACTTTTTACGAACTTCTCTGAAATAAGTGGCAATGGATTCAAGTGGCTCTAATTTTAGCCCAGTATCGCGCTCTGTTCCTTCGAGCATAGCTACAACGGTTTCTGTTGGAGTGTGCCCATAGGTTTGGCTCATAGACGAAATAGAGGTATCAAGGATATCTAAACCTGCTTCTACTGCTTTAACCGCAGTCGCAGTAGAAAGACCGGTTGTTGCATGACAATGAAGTGCAAGTGGCACATCACAAGATGCTTTAATTCGAGTCACTAACTCTTCTGCTTCGTAAGGTCTCAGTAAGCCAGACATATCTTTAATACACAGTGAGTGACACCCCAAATCCTCTAGACGTTTGGCTAAATCAACCCAAGTATCAGAATTATGCACAGGACTGGTTGTATAAGATAAAGTGCCTTGGGCATGTCCGCCAACTTTTACAACAGATTTGACTGCCTGTTGAAAATTACGCACGTCGTTCATTGCATCAAAGATACGAAAAACATCCATACCATTGACATGTGCACGCTCTACAAATTTTTCTACAACATCATCACCATAATGACGATAGCCCAAAAGATTTTGGCCTCTTAACAACATTTGCATTGGCGTGTTTGGCATTGCTTTTTTTAATTCACGCAAGCGTTCCCATGGGTCCTCACCTAAGAAACGAATGCAGGAATCAAATGTCGCTCCACCCCATGTTTCTAATGACCAGTAACCAATTTTGTCCAATTCAGACGCAATAGGTAACATATCTTCAATACGCATACGAGTCGCAAACAGCGATTGATGAGCATCACGCAACACTACATCAGTAATAGCAAGTGGTTTAGACATGCTCAATAACTCCTTTTAATCTTATTAAAACTACTACTTAGTATTAGAAGTTCGGTATTTATGCACCGCAGCAGATATCGCTGCTACAACTTGTGGACTAACAGTAGATGATGATTGTTGAACTTTAGAATTCTGAAGTGGAGCAACGATCGGCTCTGGGATTTCTTCCGGTACTATCGAAGACATGAACCGAACTAGGTATACAAGAATGGTAAGAAACAAAAACACAACCGCCATGCCTGTAATCATGAGTGTTGCTGCTTGTTCCAATAAGCTTCCAATATCTGTCATTATGCTTCCTTTCGCTGTCTTAAAGACACATTATCAACAAGTTTGAGATCCATTCGCAAACTTGTACGGCTAGGATTATCTCGATTAGTGATAAATTGTCAAATTTGAATACACACTCAAGTGAGCTAACAGCAGTTTTTATGATTTAAATTATTAAACAATACCAATACTAAAAGTTAACTCTCTTCAAAAACAAGCGTACGATAAAAATAAATTAAGCCAATAAAGTTAAAAATACTGAGAGATAGGTAATAAAACGGAGAGATAACAGATAAAACTAAAATTTCTTTTTCAGATAATAGAACTTTGTAAATACAAGGTAATGAAGATGATAAAAAAGTGTTAATAGCGGATGTTTTTGCTTAAAAACAACAAAAAATTATCACTATATTGAAAAAACAGAGACAATGGCGTTGGATACCAAGAAAAGATGAACTGGATAACAAGAGAAAATGGCGCGCTCGGAAGGATTCGAACCTTCGACCGCCTGGTTCGTAGCCAGGTACTCTATCCAGCTGAGCTACGAGCGCGCAGGGTGTTGCTAAAATGATGTTATATAAAACCCAAATAGTAATAATTTAAAACTATTACTAGCTAAGTTGTTTAAATAATGGCGCGCTCGGAAGGATTCGAACCTTCGACCGCCTGGTTCGTAGCCAGGTACTCTATCCAGCTGAGCTACGAGCGCGCAGGGTGTTGCTAAAACGATGTAACAAAAACCCAGCCAGTAACAATTTAAAACTGTTACTAACTAAGTTGTTTAAATAATGGCGCGCTCGGAAGGATTCGAACCTTCGACCGCCTGGTTCGTAGCCAGGTACTCTATCCAGCTGAGCTACGAGCGCGCAATGTTTATCTAATAATGGCGGTGAGGGAGGGATTCGAACCCTCGATACGGTATTAAGCCGTATACTCCCTTAGCAGGGGAGCGCCTTCAGCCTCTCGGCCACCTCACCGTTTTTATCTTTTCTATTTAACGATCTATCTTTTTAGCTGCAAAACTAACAAGAACATTCATCATTAATTAAATAATATGGCGCGCTCGGAAGGATTCGAACCTTCGACCGCCTGGTTCGTAGCCAGGTACTCTATCCAGCTGAGCTACGAGCGCGCAATGTTTATTTCACAAGAATGGCGGTGAGGGAGGGATTCGAACCCTCGATACGGTATTAAGCCGTATACTCCCTTAGCAGGGGAGCGCCTTCAGCCTCTCGGCCACCTCACCATCTTGCGGAGGCACATATTACGATTTACCCAAAATATGTCAAATACTTTCTGAATTAAATTAGTGAAAAAACGCGTGATAGGCCACTAATCAACCAACCAGATGGAAAAACATGCTTTTATTGGAAATATTCAGCCATTTAACATCTTCAATATTACACATATTTTAAGGAACCTATCAGATACAAAAAAGGCTAGCAACAAGCCAGCCTCCTTCATCAACAGAAAATTTAGAAATTTCCTGTTGCTGGAGCAGCACCTTTTTCTGCTTGAATACGCATATAAATTTCTTCACGATGCACGGATACTTCTTTCGGAGCATTAACACCAATTCGAACCTGGTTACCCTTCACACCCAGTACTGTCACTGTTACTTCATCACCTATCATTAGGGTTTCGCCTACCCGGCGAGTTAAAATCAGCATTCTTCCACTCCTTGAGTAATCTCTGAACTTTTAAGCAATAACGCTTATTATCCAACATTAATAGCATTTACGTAAACTAGTCTAGTAAAGAAATAGTTACTTTTATTTGCTTTTCAAGCTCTTCCTTTTAATTTATTTATATTTCATCAATAAGGTTAGCTCTTTTCCCTAACAAACAGGGCTTAACAAAAAGATGGTATACCTACCACCACTTGTCAAAATTATTCTTTTTATTTCACTTTTACATACGACGAACAAATTTACATACAACCGACAATACGACAGAAAGCTTGTTATTTACTACTTAAAACTAAAACGTTATCAATAACTATAGTCAACTTATTAACTATTACGGATTTTTTCCATAAAAACTACTCTTAACGTTACTTATCTTGATACTCGTACTTCTGACCACTTCTTTGATTTGTTTCTAAGCATGGATAAATAGCAAACTAAACATGGGCAGGCCTTAAGTTAATAACACGTCAACGTTGATTAAATAACCAATAAATAATGTTCGACAAATTAGGTTCTATTTGATGTAAAAAAACCAACTAATGAATAATTAGTTGGTTTTTTTACTAACTTAACATACTGAATTAAAAGCGTTCTTCTAACCAGCCTTTAACGGTTTTAAGCGCTTCAGGTAAAGCGGCCACATCGGTGCCGCCAGCTTGTGCCATATCTGGACGACCTCCGCCTTTACCGCCGATCTGCATTGCGACCATATTTACCAGCTCACCCGCTTTTACTTTGCCAACTAAATCTTTGGTTACACCAGCAATTAGACCAACCTTATCACCATTAATGTTAGCTAACAAAATAACACCACTACCGATCTGGTTTTTGATGTTGTCTACCATAATACGCAAGTTTTTATTATCTGCATCTTGTAATGCTGCAACTAACACTTTGTGTCCAGAAATATGCTCAACTTTACCTAGCACATTGGCACTTTCTACCGTGGCTAATTTATCTTTTAGTTGCTGTATTTCTTTCTCTAATCCTTTAGATTTATTAGTAGCTTCAATCAATCTCAATTCATATTGCGCTTGTTGTGCTTCAAGTACATCAAGTGCAGCTTCACCTGTGGTCGCTTCAATACGTCGGATACCAGCTGCGATACCACTTTCGGAAACAATCTTGAACAGCCCAATATCACCGGTATTATTTACGTGGATACCACCGCAAAGCTCAGTAGAGAAATCGCCCATAGTTAAGACACGAACTTGCGCATCGTATTTTTCACCAAACAGAGCCATCGCGCCTTTTTTCTTGGCTGACTCAATATCCATGATATTTGTTTCGATCACATTGTTAGCACGTATTTGGCGGTTTACTATTCTTTCTACTTCACGTAACTCTTCCGCTTTAACCGCTTCTAAGTGCGAGAAATCAAAACGTAAGCCGTCTGGTTTTACTAATGACCCTTTTTGAGTAACATGTTCGCCAAGTACTTGACGTAAAGCAGCATGCACCAAATGGGTAGCAGAGTGATTGAGAGATATCGCTTGTCGGCGTTTTGCATCAACCAACGCGTGTACCGCATCTTCTTTAGCAAAAACACCTTCAATTAATTCACCATGGTGAGCAATTGCGCTACCTAATTTCTGAGTATCTTCAACTTTAAACAAACCCGAGGCCACTTTAAGAACACCAGCGTCGCCACATTGACCACCGGATTCTGCATAGAATGGCGTTTCATCTAAAACAATAATCGCCTTATCCCCTGCTGATAATGAATCAACTTGGCCTCCATCAACAAATATTGCTACCACTTGGCTAGTAGACTCTGTCCCTTGGTAACCCAAAAACTCAGTCGTTGCATCAACCTTAATCGCTTCATTATAATCAGTCGCAAATTGCCCCGCTTCACGCGCTCTTTTACGTTGTGCTGACATGGCTTTTTCAAAGCCAGCTTCATCAATAGTAAAGTTACGTTCACGTGCTACATCAGCGGTTAAATCGGCTGGAAATCCATAGGTATCGTAAAGTTTAAATACCATTTCACCATCAAGTTCTTTTCCTTCAAGCGCATCTAACGCGTCGTTAAGGATGGTCATACCACGGTCAAGTGTACGACTGAAGTTTTCTTCTTCGATTCGCAGAACTTTCTCAACCAAGGCCTGTTGCTTTTTCAACTCGACACCAGCAGACCCCATAACATCAGCAAGAACGGCAACCAATTTATAGAAGAACACCCCTTGCGCACCGAGCTTATTACCATGACGAACGGCACGGCGAATAATTCGACGAAGTACATACCCTCGTCCCTCATTGGATGGCATAACACCGTCAACAATCAAAAAAGCACAAGAACGTATATGATCAGCAACAACACGAAGCGACTGATTAGATAAGTCCTCATAACCAATCACTTCAGCAGAGGCTTTAATTAAGGTTTGGAAGATATCAATTTCATAGTTTGAATGCACACCTTGCATAATAGCGGCAATACGCTCAATCCCCATTCCTGTATCGACTGATGGCTTAGGCAAAGGTTCCATTGTACCGTCAGCATGACGATTAAATTGCATAAAGACGTTGTTCCATATTTCTATAAAACGATCGCCGTCTTCTTCAGGTGTGCCAGGGCGTCCACCCCAAATATGCTCACCGTGGTCATAAAAAATCTCAGTACAAGGGCCACACGGCCCGGTATCACCCATTTGCCAGAAGTTGTCTGACTCGTATGGTTTACCGCCGTCTTTATCACCAATGCGAACAATACGATCTGCAGGAATACCGACATCTTTGTTCCAAATATCGAATGCTTCATCATCGGTTTCATACACAGTTACTAATAATTTTTCTTGTGGTAACTTGAGTACTTTAGTTAAAAACTCCCATGCATAACTGATTGCATCGTTTTTAAAATAGTCGCCAAAACTAAAGTTGCCCAGCATTTCGAAAAAAGTATGGTGACGCGCAGTAAACCCAACATTCTCTAAGTCATTATGTTTACCACCTGCACGGACACAACGCTGAGCACTTGTCGCTCTTGTGTAGGCACGTTTATCTATACCTAAAAAACAATCTTTAAACTGGTTCATTCCGGCATTGTTGAACAACAAAGTTGGATCGTTTTCTGGAACCAATGATGAACTTTCTACTATCTGATGTCCTTTGCTTTCAAAGAACTCTAGAAACGCACGGCGTAACTCGTCGGTGCTCATATACATGCGACTCTTCCCAAAATTTTTAAGATGAATTTAGAGCAATAGCGCCCAAAAATAATTATTTGCCGGGTATTGTAAATGAAGGGGCTGATTTCGGCTAGTTTTCTTAAATAAAAGAATAAGAGTTACTTTTTAAGCTCACTGTTACTTTGTAACAATTTCGTTAACAAAAATAACATTTAAATAACACATTCATTATATGTTCGTAGTGTAGATGAAATATTATTTTACATTTTCTTATCATGACTTTAATAAATCCAACTAACTTCTAAAAACGTAATTATTAGCATTTAATTTATATTATTTCGATCTGAATGATAACGAATAGATCATTCAGATCAACTAAAGTGCCCTCATCAATTAACGAACTGAATGGTTCATCAAATTTATAGGATAGATTATCCTTAAGGGTTTAAAAAATGAAAAAGTCAAATTTAGCACTACTTTCTGCCGTCACAATATTAAGCACCAGTGTTTTAGCAGCACAAGCAAACGTTATTACCTTTCAAGGGGAAGTAACCGACCAAACTTGTGTTGTTGATGTAAATGGAGAGGAAGCAAATCCAGTAGTATTATTACCAACTGTATCTACCTCAGATTTGGCAGCAGATGGCAACGTTGCTGGTACTACTGAATTCAATATTTCTGTTTCTGGTTGTACCGCTGGTGCAACAGGCGATATATCTACTGTTTTTGTTGGCAACCAAGTAACGACAGCAGGAAACTTAGGAAATACAGGATCAGCGACAAATGTTGATATACAAATTTTAGATACTGCAAGCAGCGCGATTGATTTCACCAGTGATTTTAACGGAGTTGGTGACTTGAATCTTGCTGATGCAACAGCCACAGAAGCTACCGCTACATATAAAGCTCAGTACTATGCCACAGGCCTTTCAGCTGCCGGTACGGTAAACGCATCTCTCCAATATGCAATTTCGTATCAATAAATCACATTAAGTGCTCTACCTGAAGCACCTCTGATTAAGTTGGGTATAAGAAATAAATTTTATCTTATACCCATCTGTTCAATACATACAAACCACACTGATAAAAACGTTCTATATCTTACTATTCTTCATTTAAACCAATTGGTTGCAAATACGGTTAACTCTGGGATTCGTGCTATGAAAAAAACACTCTATTTTCTACTCTTTTTTATTTCTACCAATACATCTGCCAATATCGTCATGACAGGAAGTCGTATTGTATATAATGAAGGTAAAGAGTTCGTCAATGTTCAGCTGAACAATAAAAGTGACAAAGTGTTTTTTGTGCAATCTTGGACTGAAAACAATGACAAGCCATCTGAAAAAATTGAAGAAACACCTTATGCAGTCATTCCTCCTATCGCAAAATTAGAAGCAAACACTGGACAAGTTATAAGGGCTGTCCTTATTGATAAACAGGCGTTTTCTGACGACCGAGAATCCGTATCATACTTCAACTTTTTGCAGGTTCCAGCAAATACAGATGTTACCGATGGTAATGAAGATAACAACAAACTTGTAATTACCATTAAGCACAAAGTAAAACTTTTCTACCGACCAAAAAAAATCGCCAATTACCAAACCAATTGGGCACAAGATATTCAACTTGATGTTCTTGAATACAATAATAAAACCTTACAATTACGAGTAACCAATAATAGACCTTTATATTTATCCATGTCTGGCGTGGCGAAGCTTGAGTACGGCGATACAAAGTTAGCATCGGCAGGCTTAATGGTTGCGCCATATTCTTATCAAGACTTTGAATTTATATCAGATTTTGGTAACGACTTGTCTTCTACACCAGCAAACTTTACTTTCTCGTCCGTTAATGACCAAGGTGGTCTAACGGAAAGAAAGTATCCACTTTACTTCTAATAGAGGTAGTAAGTTTCATGCAAAAAAAGATTTTTATTGCTACGGCTTTAACTCTACTTAGTTGTTTTGCTATGGCGGTTGAAAAGCCTCAATTTGATGCCTCTTTATTTCAAGGAAGCGTTAATGTCGATCGTTACTTAAATAGTGACTCTGATTTATCCAACTATGGGATAAATGGCACAAGTACCATTGATCTATACTTAAATGGAAAACTGGTTAAAGCCAACTTTGAGATACGCTCTGCGATGAACGCAAAACTCGATAAATTTGAAGGGTGCTTTTCTCTTACTCAATTAGACGTGTTGAGAGTACCAGCGCCAAAACATAATCTTGAGTGTTACTTTGTATCTGATTTAATCCCGTCATCTTCATGGAAATTTGAACCATCAAATTTCAAACTTGACTACACAATTCCTCAAGCTGCGTTAATTCGAGAAAGAGAGGGTTATATCGACCCGAGTAAATGGGACGGTGGTATATCTGCTTTATTTATTAAGCATAATTCTAACTACTACTTCACTCAATACGATGATTCACAAAATCACCAGTATTTAAACAGTAATTTCAAAGTAGGCAGTAACATAGGACTGTGGCAATTTAGGCATGACGGTTTTGTTAGAATCAGTGATGATGAGCATGATTACAGCGCACTAAACACTTACGTTCAGAGGCCAATTGCTAGCATTGCTAGTAACGTCATTTTAGGTGAATCTTATACTTCAGAAGGGTTATTTGGTAGCGTATCTTACACAGGTATCAAGCTCGAAACCGACAAGCGTATGTGGCCACAAAGCCAATTAGGTTATGCACCAGAAGTAAATGGAGTGGCTTTAACAAACGCCCATGTATCCGTTTTACAAAATGGCCAAGTCATTCGTGAAATCACCGTACCGCCGGGACCATTTGTTATCAATGATTTAAACGATACAAAAAGCAATGGTGATTTACAGGTAATCATTCGTGAAAGTGATGGCGTGGTGAATACGTATACCGTCCCGTACTCGTCGGTACCTTTGTCAATAAGGCCGGGTAATGAAGTTTATAATGTTGCTACTGGCAATGTGCGTGGTTACGACAATGTCAATAGCTGGTTTGCTCAGGCGACCATACAACATGGCATGAGCAATTTCTTAACATTAAATTCAGGAGTAAGACTAGGGGAGGATTATCAAGCGTACATGTCAGGCGGCGTAATAGCTACGCCAATAGGCGCATTTGGTTTCAAAGGAACCTATGCTTTCACTCAAGCTTATGAAAGTGAACCAGCAAGCAAAGGATGGCAACTCGAGACCTCGTTTGCTCGTTCATTCGATACTGGTATGCACCTATCATTGCTCGCCTATCGATACTCATCAAAAGGTTATATGAGTTTGACAGATGTGTTAGGTAGAAGGGAACAAATTAGCACTGGTACAAGCGGCTATGTTTCCGACACTTTTAATCAACGCAATAGATTCACCATATCGCTTAGCCAGTCATTAGCGGAATTTGGATCACTGAATGTCAGTGGCTCAATAGCCGATTATTATGATCAAGATAACGCCAATATTAACTATCAAGCGGCATACAGTAATAGTTGGAACAATGTCTCCTATAATCTATCTTTAGGAAGGCAATATAGTTTTACCAATAGCACCGACGGAAGGTACGAAACAACCATGGCAGTAGGCGTGTCGATACCGTTTGATATATTCGACCGCTGGTCAACCGTTAGCTTTAACTATACCCAAAGTGATTCTGGAGAAACAGCAACCACCAGCATCGCCGGAACTATTGGAGAAAAAGCACAAATGTCCTATTCTGCTTATGCTGGTCATGAAAGTGGTAATAATACCTATGGCGCAAATCTATCAACCAGGACTAGGTATGGGAATGTATCCTTTTCAGCGGCAACTGGGCAAGGCTACAATCGTGTTTCCGCAGGAATGTCAGGTACCATTCTTGCTCATAGCGGAGGCGTAACATTCGGCCCTTATGTTAGCGATGCTTTTGCTTTAGTCCATGCTGAAGATGGGCAAGGATTACAATTATTAAATGGTCAAGGCGCGCAAATTGATGGAAACGGCTATGCTATTTTTCCTTCTTTAATGTCGTATCGATACTCTAATGTGGCGCTAGGTGCGACTCCAGATACTTACAGCAATGTAGATTTAAAAACCGGCAGCCAGAAAGTCGTGCCATATTCTGGTGCGGTAGTAAAAGTTACATTTGAAACAATAACAGGTTATGCCGTATTGATAGCCACTACGCTAGAAAATGGCGAATACCCGCCAATGGGAGCGGACGCATTTGATGATACGGGAATGAGTGTTGGTATGGTTGGGCAAGCTGGGCAAGTGTATGTTAGGTTGAACGAAAGCGCCAAAGGTGTGACCTTACGTTGGAATGACAATCGCGAGTGTTTTATTCCCATCAATCCTACCTCTCTGGATAAAACAGCAGCATTGAATACGTATTCACAAACTTGTGAGCAAAAAAAATGAAAATAATTATTAAGCTAGTGGTAGTAATGTGTATTGTGTGGAGCTCACTCGCAGTTTCGGCTTGTAGAAAACTTGATACTACAACCTCCTCTTATTTGTCTAGTGAAGCTATAGCGGCTGGTTATTACGTAAGCAACAATGTTGATGGAGCGGCAGATGGTAACTATGGTAGCCTTGGACTGCCCGGTATTATTAACATTAATAGTGGCAGTGCATTTCAACCAGATGGTACGGTATTGGCATCATCTGTGGCTTCATTTTTAACCAGCGCAAATAGAAGCTCCTATGGTCAAAAGCAGGTTCTTTTTCGCTGCGACTTATCGGATAAAGATGAACTATACGAGTACTATGCCACCAATGGAGACGATAACTTTGCTGGTAGGAATGAGGTAATAGGCATACCTAATGCCTACTATTCAGACTATCGGTATGCTGCATTTCGCTTCACTAATCTTTCTACTGGTGAATACTACTCACGTTACTGGAAAGCGAGAAAGCTCGACCCTTCCGAAATGTTTTACGATGATAATTATGTTTACGTTCATGCAGGCCTATTCAGTGATGTAGGCGTAGAAGTTATAAAAGTATCAAATAGTAGTACAAACTATGGTTTAGATTATGGTCGATATACCCCTCCCTACACTAGGGTTCTAGGCTATATAGCCTTTAAAGGAGGTGGCCTAAGTTCTGGATTAACCGTCGGATGTGATCATGGTGGGGGTTGTTATAATGGTTGGTATAGCTATTGGCCAGGTGGTTGGGGATGGCAGAACCAACTAACTTTTGTCCGCGGTGCCTATTGTGAAGTTACCGATTATACGCCGCATATAATGTTCCCTACTGTTAGCAGCGAATATCTAAATATTGGTCAAAATGTCGTAGAAAATTTTTCTGTAGGCTTGAAGTGTGAAACCGATGCGAAGTCGGGAACTGCTGTAGAATCAAGCACTAGCATAAACACCACATCCCGACCGGTTTCGATGGGATTTTTAGTCAACTCAAGTAATGCCATATCAAAAGCACAAGAGCTTGGACTAAGTACCACTGAAGGTGGCCTTACCTATTTACTTAGCAATAATTATGGCGATTCAGATATGGCCCAAGGCGTGGGAATTAGAATCTATGACAGCAATAACAGAGCGATGCAACTCTTGCCAAGCAGGTTAACGAATACCGGTAATTCTGGTGGTTGGTATGGCTACCAAGAGCTGGCCCAGCACGCAGGAACTGAGGTGGATCATAATATATATCGAGGCAATTTTTCAGCATCACTAGAAAAACTACCTGGGGAAACGGTCACTGCGGGGAGGGTTTATGGCCAAGTCCAAATTATTGTTAGTTTTCAGTAAACTAGTTATATTTTTCACTTTTGCAATTGTAAGTATTAGCAATGCCACTGCTGAAGTAAATATAGATAAAACCCGACTGATCATTAATGCTAACGATAGGTTTGCTGAATTGAGCCTAGTTAATTCAGCAGAGTACCCCACGGCAATCCAATTATGGACAGATGCTGGCAATATTTTAGCTTATCCTTCCGAGGAATTGACTCCAGTATTTGTATTGCCACCCATTTTTAAGTTAGAACCGGGTGAAATACGGCAAATCAAAGTTATGCTGAATCGTTCGGATTTAAAAGATGTAACCAGTGAGAGTTTATTTTGGTTGAATATATTGCAGGTACCTCAAGATATTAATCCTCAAGGCATGGATAATGAGGATAATGTGGCAAAGGTGACACTACCTTTACGATATCGCTTGAAAATATTAGTTAGGCCAAATGGGGTACAAAAACCATCCGATACAGATTACCAAGATATAAATTTTAAAATAGTAGGGAATCAACTACACATATCGAACCAAACACATTGGCACATGAATTTCTTATCAATACAGATAGGTGATGAAGTGATAGAGCGTGTAACAACCCTGCCTCTAAGTGTACAGGTTAAACCACTGAATATGATGAATCTCAACACTAACCATATTCGATATACAATCATATCAGATGAAGGTCAACTCATTGAGTTTACAAAGAATATTCAATGAGTTAGTTTTTAGTAGGTAATACTTGAAAGTAAAGAAACTTTTAACAAAAACTTATATTTCAATCAGTTAAAATAAAAAGCCTCGCATTAGCGAGGCTTTTTTAGTTTATAATTCTGGTTCTGGTTTAATAGCCTCAGGCTCTTCTGATTCATCAATGACTACTGGTGCCAATAATAACTCACGAAGTTTAGTTTCTATCTCTAGAGCTGTTGCAGTATGTTCGCGCATATATTTGCCGGCATTCGCTTTACCTTGGCCAATTTTATCACCTTGATAACTGTACCAAGCCCCTGCTTTTTCAACCAACTTATGCTTGACACCCAAATCAATTAGCTCGCCTTCTCGGTTAAAGCCTTTTCCGTAAAGAATTTGTGTTTCCGCTTGCTTAAATGGCGCTGAGATTTTGTTCTTAACAACTTTAATTCGCGTTTCATTACCTACTACTTCATCACCTTCTTTAATTGCACCGGTACGACGAATATCAAGACGAACAGAAGCGTAAAATTTCAGGGCATTACCACCTGTTGTGGTTTCTGGGCTACCAAACATAACACCAATTTTCATACGAATTTGGTTGATAAAAATACACATGCAATTGGATTGTTTCAGATTACCAGTTAGCTTACGCATTGCTTGAGAAAGCATACGAGCTTGAAGCCCCATATGACTATCACCCATTTCACCTTCAATTTCCGCTTTAGGGGTTAGTGCGGCAACAGAATCGACAACAATAACATCTACTGCGCCAGAACGAGCCAGTGCATCTACAATTTCAAGTGCTTGCTCGCCAGTATCAGGTTGAGAAACCAAAAGTGCATCAATGTCTACACCCAAAGCTTTAGCATAAATAGGATCTAGAGCGTGTTCCGCATCAATAAACGCACACGTTTTTCCTGCACGTTGAGCAGCAGCAATCAACTCAAGTGTTAGTGTTGTTTTACCAGAACTTTCCGGGCCATAAACTTCAACAATTCGTCCCATAGGAAGGCCACCGGCACCTAATGCAATGTCTAGAGACAAAGAACCCGTTGAAATTGTTTCTACGTCCATAGTGCGGTTATCGCCAAGACGCATAATTGAGCCTTTACCGAATTGTTTCTCAATTTGACCTAGAGCCGCTGCCAGCGCCTTTTGCTTATTTTCGTTCATTACTTTCTCCGCACTATTTGCTTAATTGCGATTAATTATACTGTAGATTCATACAGTGTCTATAGCTGTATGAATCTTTTTTTCTATTTATACCCTAACTCATGGTTTAATTACATGTTGCCATAAAATAATAAGGAAATAGTGAAAAATGGAGATTACTTTTCGCCAAGTAACACGGCAAACCATCAGTACAATGCTTGAAATAGAAGATTGGCATATTTCTCAACATCAATCTTGGGGAATATTCAGTACAGAAGGTGATATCGGCTCCATTCTTGGTGATCTACTTTGCCAAGAACAGCAAGTAGATCACGGTGAAATTCTAGGTCTGACTAAAAATATCGCACAAATTTCACTAACCGAACAACAGCGTTTATTAGAATCCGAACTGGCTATTGATGATACTGATTTTATGGATAAAATCGATACTGGTAGCACGGTTTATTCTCTTATTTATCAACAGTGCAACGATGATAATCTTACCAACACGCTTATTGAAGAACTTGACCTAACTCACTTGTCACACAGCGGTTTTCGAGTGTTATCAACGGGAGAAACTCGTCGTTTAATGCTTGCACGTGTGCTTGCCTGTCAGCCGAATCTGTTGATATTAGACGAACCCTACGCTGGCTTAGATGCATTACATAGAAATAATTTAGCTAGGTATCTTGCTAACCTTGCACAATCCATTCAGTTGATCGTTGTTGTATCACGCGAAGATGAAATGCCAGAATGGGTGGATAACATCGCCTTATTTGATAACGGAAAACTAATCGATACGATGCCGCGATCCAGTTGGAATAATCATCCAATTATCGCTCAACTTGCCGCTCAATCCGAAGTGCAAAGTGAAAAGATGATGGATCTAATCCACAAACACAAGCATATTTTTAAGTTCGACAATCCACTGTTTGAATTGACCGATGGCAAAGTAGCTTACACTGACACAATCATATTTTCCCAGGCCAATTGGCGAATTAATAATGGCGAACACTGGCAAATCCGTGGCCCAAATGGATGCGGAAAAAGCACTTTATTAGGGCTGATTTTTGGCGATCATCCACAATGTTATAGCAATAACATTCAAATTTTTGGTAAACAAAGAGGCAGTGGAGAAACGATTTGGGATATAAAGAAAAATATTGGAATGGTGTCATCATCACTCCATTTACAATATAGAGCAAGTTGTAGCGCATTAGATGTCGTATTATCCGGATTTTATGATTCAATTGGTTTGTATACTCAACCAGCAAAAAAAGAAATTGATATTGCTAAAGAGTGGCTCGATATTCTGCACATGGAAAAATTTATAAAGACACCATTTAAACAATTAGAATATGGCCAACAAAGATTACTGTTGGTTGCCAGAGCCTTAGTAAAACAACCTGCTCTGCTTATTTTAGATGAACCCTATCAAGGGTTAGATAATCTTGGCCGGCGCTTAGTAATGAAAACGTTAGACATGATCGCAAAAGAAAATTTGAGCCAGCTACTATACGTATCTCATTATGAACAAGATACATTAGATAACGTTAAGAACTTTGTCGATTTTGTTACCAATGAAAATAGTAATGGTTATAAAGTCATCATTCACTCTACCCAATAATAACAAGGTAGCAAAATTATAAATAAACTGGACATGTTCGGATATAAAAAAGCCGTAATAACTAATCAGGTTATTACGGCTTTATTGTTATTTAATCAGCAAAAAAGCTTATTATTTGATTTTTGCATGTAACTCTTGAATCGACGTTACCGATTTACGATTGTCTGCAGTATGTGCCATACAAGTGGCAAATGCGGCATTCAATGTAGTGGTATAATTCACTTTTTCTTGCAGTGCACCACGACGTAAGACTTTAGAATCTTCAATTGCCTGACGTCCAGCGGCAGTGTTAATAATGTAGGTGTACTCATTATTTTTGATGCGATCAAGAATGTGAGGTCGACCTTCATGTACTTTGTTTACCAAGCGTGGGTTAATACCCGCTTCACCTAGAATAACCGCGGTTCCATGAGTCGCATCTAATTGATAACCAAGCTTGGTTAACTTAGAGGCTAAATCTACCACACGTTGTTTATCGTTATTACGAACTGATAACAGTGCCCGTCCACCTTCTGGGTATTCTTTATTACAACCAAGTTCAGCTTTGGCAAACGCTTCAGCGAAAGAAGCACCAATCCCCATAACTTCACCAGTTGAACGCATTTCTGGACCAAGCAATGGATCAACACCCGGGAATTTATCAAACGGTAATACTACTTCTTTCACCGAATAATAAGGCGGAATAATTTCTTGAGTAAAGCCTTGAGATTGTAAAGACTGCCCAGCCATTACTCGCGCGGCGATTTTAGCTAACGGCGCACCAGTCGCCTTAGAAACAAATGGTACGGTACGCGCAGCACGTGGGTTCACCTCAATGAGATAGACCTCGTTATCTTTAACCGCAAACTGAGTATTCATTAGACCACGAACGCCAAGTTCAAATGCTAACTTCTCAACTTGCTCGCGCATTACGTCTTGAATTTCTTTACTTAGCGTATAAGCAGGTAAAGAACAAGCTGAATCGCCAGAGTGAACACCGGCTTGTTCAATATGTTCCATAATACCGCCAATGACCACACGCTCGCCGTCACAAATCGCATCAACATCCACTTCAACCGCATCATCTAAAAAGCGGTCTAAAAGCACTGGCGATTCATTTGAAACACTTACCGCCTCATTAAAGTAACGCTTTAAATCGGCTTCATCGTAGACAATTTCCATTGCACGACCACCAAGAACATACGACGGACGAACCACTAATGGGAAACCGATTTCTTTCGATTTTTCAATCGCGTGTTCCATTGCAGTTACTGTTGCATTCTCTGGCTGTTTAAGACCAAGACGCTCAACTGCAGCTTGGAAACGTTCGCGGTCTTCTGCACGGTCAATAGCATCAGGGCTAGTACCAATAATAGGAACGCCTGCTGCTTCTAAAGCTCGTGCAAGTTTAAGAGGCGTTTGACCACCATATTGAACAATGACACCTTTAGGTTTTTCAACTCGAACAATAGATAACACATCTTCTAACGTGATCGGCTCAAAATACAGTCGGTCTGATGTGTCGTAATCGGTCGATACCGTCTCAGGATTACAATTGACCATAATGGTTTCATAACCATCTTCTCTCAAAGCAAGAGAGGCGTGCACACAGCAATAATCAAATTCAATACCCTGGCCGATACGATTTGGACCGCCGCCGATAACCATAATTTTTTCTTTATCGGTAGGTTGCGACTCACACTCTTCATCATACGATGAATACATATAAGCGGTATCAGACGAAAACTCAGCCGCACAAGTATCTACACGCTTATAAACAGGGTGAATATCATACTGGTCACGTAAACGACGAATCTCACTTTCCGCTATACCTAAAAGTGTTGATAAACGTTCATCAGCAAAACCTTTACGTTTCACTTTGCGTAAGATGTCTTTATTTAAACCAGCAAATCCACCAACTTTAAGTTGTTCTTCAATCTGAACCAGTTCTTCAATTTGCACTAAGAACCAACGATCAATAGAGGTAAGATTAAATACGCCATCGACAGATAAACCTGCACGAAATGCATCGGCGATATACCAAATACGCTCAGCACCTGCTTCTTTTAACTCATGACGAATTTTAGTCAACGCATCTGGAGTATCAAGATCAACCATCTCATCGAAGCCAGACGCGCCTACTTCTAGGCCACGTAACGCTTTATGCATAGATTCTTGAAAGTTACGCCCAATAGCCATAACTTCACCAACCGACTTCATTTGAGTGGTTAGTCGGTCATTAGAACCCGCAAATTTTTCGAAGTTAAAACGAGGGATCTTAGTAACAACATAATCGATGGTTGGTTCGAAAGAAGCTGGAGTCGCGCCACCAGTAATATCATTCATTAACTCATCGAGCGTATAACCAATCGCTAATTTTGCCGCGACTTTTGCGATAGGGAAACCTGTGGCTTTTGAAGCTAACGCAGAAGAACGGGATACACGTGGATTCATCTCAATGATAACCATGCGGCCATCTTTTGGATTGATACCAAACTGAACGTTAGAACCACCTGTTTCTACGCCAATTTCACGCAATACTGCTAATGAAGCATTACGCATTAACTGATATTCTTTATCCGTTAATGTTTGAGCAGGTGCAACAGTAATAGAATCACCAGTATGAATCCCCATTGGGTCGAAGTTTTCTATCGCACAGACAATGATGCAATTATCATTTTTGTCGCGAACCACTTCCATTTCATACTCTTTCCAACCAATAAGCGATTCATCGATCAATAATTCATTGGTTGGTGAAAGATCTAAACCACGTCGGCAGATCTCTTCAAATTCTTCTTTGTTATAAGCAATACCGCCACCAGTACCACCCATAGTAAATGAAGGGCGAATGATACATGGATAGCCAACCATTTCTTGAACTTTGTACGCTTCTTCCATGGTTTTAGCTGTATCAGCTCTTGGGCACTCTAAACCAATGGATTTCATTGCTTTGTCGAAGCGAGAACGGTCTTCTGCTTTATCGATAGCGTCTGCGGTAGCACCGATCATTTCAACACCGAATTCTTCTAGAACTCCGTATTTTTCTAAATCTAATGCACAGTTAAGAGCCGTTTGTCCGCCCATTGTCGGCAAAACAGCATCTGGACGTTCTTTCTCTATAATATTGCGAACTACTTCCCAATGAATCGGCTCAATGTAGGTTGCATCGGCCATTTCAGGGTCGGTCATAATAGTCGCTGGATTCGAGTTAACCAGAATAACTCGATAGCCTTCTTCTCTTAGTGCTTTACATGCTTGTGCACCAGAGTAATCAAATTCGCACGCCTGACCGATTACAATCGGGCCAGCACCAAGGATTAGAACACTTTTGATGTCATTACGTTTTGGCATTCTTTTCGACTCCGTTTATGCGCTGTGCTGTTGAATAAGTTCGATAAAATGGTCAAACAATGGGGCTGCATCGTGAGGACCAGGGCTTGCTTCTGGGTGACCTTGGAAGCTAAACGCTGGTTTATCGGTACGATGAATACCTTGTAATGACCCATCAAAAAGAGAAACATGAGTTGCTCTTAGGTTTTCAGGTAACGTAGTCTCATCCGCTGCAAAGCCATGGTTTTGAGAAGTAATCATAACCACATCTCTATCCAAATCTTTTACCGGATGGTTAGCTCCATGATGACCAAACTTCATTTTTTTGGTTTTTGCACCCGATGCTAAAGCCAAAATTTGATGCCCTAAGCAAATACCGAAAATAGGCAGTCCTTTGTCCAGAAAAACTTTGGTTGCTTCTATCGCATACGTACAAGGTTCAGGATCGCCAGGGCCATTAGATAAGAAAATGCCGTCAGGATTCATCGCTAGAACGTCTTCAGCTGGAGTTTGGGCAGGCACAACCGTTAATCGGCAGCCTCTATCAACTAACATACGTAAGATATTTCTTTTGGCTCCAAAATCGTAAGCAACCACATGGTAAGGCAATTCGCTGTCCGCTTTTGCTTCCGGCAAGCCGCCAATCAACGTCCATGAACCTTGCTTCCAAGCAAAAGATTCGTTAGTGGTCACTTCTTTCGCTAAGTCCATCCCCTTTAGACCAGGGAACTCTTTGGTTTTTGCGAGTGCTACTGTTTGATCTAAGCTATCACCTGCAACAATACAACCATTCTGAGCGCCTTTCTCTCGTAGGATTCGCGTCAGTTTTCGTGTATCAATATCAGCGATACCAACAATATTTTGCGATTTTAAGTAATCAGACAAAGATTGTTCATTACGAAAATTTGAAGCAATAAGAGGTAGGTCTCGGATAACTAAACCTTGAGCATGAATTGCGTTAGACTCTTCATCTTCAGTGTTTGTACCGGTATTGCCAATATGAGGATAGGTAAGGGTAACGATTTGTTGAGAATAGGAAGGATCAGTGAGGATTTCTTGATACCCCGTCATCGAGGTATTAAAAACGACTTCTCCGACTGCAGAACCTAGTGCCCCAATGGAAACCCCGTTAAAAACTGTCCCATCTTCTAGGACAAGCATTGCTGACTTACTCAAGACAACCTCCAGAATAAAAATGCATAAATTTTGTATTAATTTGCAATTCTACCTTCCTTACCGCTGAATACAACAGCTTAATGGAAATTAGACAAATTGGCGGTATTCTAGTGATCCGTGTGATGAGTGTCAACAACATACCGTTTTGTTTTGTTTATTTTTTAAGGGCTAATAAGCTCATCTTCTTCAGAAGCCTTGAAATATGAACTTAACTACCGATAAATGCACCGAAGCACAACAAATCAGTCAAAATAAAACGATATTATAAAAAAATACAAAAAATAACACACAGTAACAATAGCAAACGATAACGCATGTAAGTTAAGTAACACTTTTAAAGGAAATAGACTACAAATAGGATAGAAAAGAGAAAAAGAATAGATAAAAACCGAGAATAGCTCAATAATTACGCTTTAATAGTTAAAGAAAAAAGTAATTAGCTGTATAAGCGCCAACCTTGATTGACGCATAAATATGTAATTATAAATCGTTCAGTTGTAATACATCTGTCATAGTATAGAAACCGGCTTGCTTTTGATTTAACCAAACAGCAGCTTTTACTGCACCATTTGCAAATGTCATTCTGTCCGTTGCTTTGTGGGTGATCTCAACTCTTTCACCAATATCTGCAAACATCGCAGTATGTTCACCAACAATATCACCGGCTCTAATAGTAGCAAAACCAATTTCATTTTTGCTACGTTCGCCTGTAATACCTTCACGAGCATAAACCGCTACATCATTTAAATTGTTATCCATTGCTCCAGCAATGGCTTCTCCCATACCGATTGCAGTGCCAGAAGGTGCATCTACCTTAAAACGATGGTGCGCTTCAACAATTTCAATATCACAATAATCACCCATCACTTTTGCTGCTTTTTCTAATAATTTAAACACTAAATTGACGCCGACACTGTAATTTGGAGCCATAACAATAGGTATTTGTTTAGCAGCTTCATTAATCAGCTGCTGCTCATCAGTAGAAAATCCTGTTGTACCGATGACTAATTTCTTATTATGTTTTTTACACAATTCGATATTAGCTAGAGTGCTTTGGGGAACAGTAAAATCAATGATGACATCAAACTCGGCAATCGCTTTTTCTAGGTTATCGACCAGAGCAATATTAAAGTGCCCTTCACCACATAGTTCGCCAACATCAACACCAACAAGTGATGACTCTGGTCGTTCTGATGCTGCCCCAACAGATGCATTTGAGGTGTGGTGGGTAGCTTTTACTAAATTGCGGCCCATACGACCCGCGGCTCCTGCAATCGCAATTCGAACCATTGCGTCTATCTCCATACGTTTGAGTGAAATCCAATTTAACTGAATTAACTATGTGCTTCAAGACTTCTTGAATATTGCTTGTCTCTTAAACATGGCTTATCGCTTTGACATAGCTTGAATATTAATTGTAACTTGAGAGTAACTTGTAGAATGAGGAAGTTAAACACTCAACTCAATTATTTTACTCACAATAGGAACATTTGCTTTAGGAAACTCGTAATCCATCAGTGATTCTACTTTTACCCATTCCCCTAGCTGGCCTTCTTTACCAAAAGGCTCGTGTTGAAACTGGCTAACAGTAAAAAAATCAAATTCTAGTGATTTATCAGGGTAATCATAATTAAGATGTTCAAATAGGCTCAATTCGGTTACCACGATCCCTACTTCTTCATATAACTCTCGAATCAAGCCTTGTTGAGCGCTTTCATTGTTCTCAACTTTACCTCCTGGAAATTCCCACAGGCCACCTTGATGTGCTTCTTTCGCTCTTTTAGTGATAAAAATCTTATCTTTTTCGGCATTAAAAATAATAGCCGCGACAATGTGTAAACGTTTCATATTCAGTCCATATACTGATTGTTAGCTAACTAATCTGAACTTTGGATATCCTAAATTGACTGACAGCATAAATGGACATCCTTTACATTTCAACCAACCAATTTTATATTTCACGCATTAAAAAGGCCGCTTTACGCGACCTTTTATTATCAGCTACTCAACTCACTGCCCTAGCCTATTTTACCATGGCACTGTTTGTATTTTTTACCAGAACCACATGGACAAGGTTCATTTCGACCAACTTTACGTTCGTCACGAACCATAGGTTTTGAACCGTCACTTGATTGTTCTTCTTCTAACTGATTTTCAGTCGTGCTGTGTTGGAATTGTTGGCGACGAGCAGCCTCTTCAGCCTGTACTTGACGCTCTGCCTCCATTTTATCCACTTCTTCTGGCTGCTGAACTCTTACTTTACTCAAAATCATAATCACATCGGTTTTAAGCATCTCAAGTAAGTTTTCAAATAACTCAAAAGATTCGCGCTTGTATTCTTGTTTAGGGTTTTTCTGAGCATAACCACGTAAATGGATACCTTGACGTAAATGGTCCATCGCAGCAAGGTGCTCTTTCCACAGGTTATCAAGCGTTTGTAGCATTACCGATTTTTCGAAATTACGTAAAACTTGAGCCCCAACGGTCTCTTCTTTTGCCTTATAAACTTCAACAGCAGTAGCTAAAATACGTTCACGTAACGCTTCTTCATACAGTTTATCGTCTTCATCTAACCAAGTTTGAATCGGCAGTTCAAGATCGAAATCGTTTTTCAAACGTGCTTGTAACCCTTCAATATCCCACATGTCTTCAAGTGATTGAGGTGGAATATATTCATTCATTACCGCATCGAATACATCTTCTCTGTTGTGATCAACCATTTCGCTGATATCATCAACTTCCATTAATTCATCACGGAGTTCATATACAACTTTACGTTGATCATTCGCTACATCATCATAATCAAGAAGCTGTTTACGAATATCAAAGTTTCTTCCTTCAACTTTACGTTGGGCTTTTTCGATAGAACGTGAAAGCATGCGACTTTCAATCGCTTCCCCTTCATCCATACCACTTTGAATTAGACCTGCCATGCGGTCTGAAGTGAAGATACGTAATAATGAGTCTTCCATCGATAAATAGAATCTTGATGAACCAGCATCACCTTGACGGCCTGAACGACCACGTAACTGGTTATCTATACGTCGTGAATCATGGCGCTCGGTACCAATAATATGTAGGCCACCTGATGCAAGCACTTTATCGTGTTCCACTTGCCATTTTGCTTTAATTTCTTCAATTTGAGCTTCACTAGGCGACTCTATTTTGCTGACTTGAGCTTGCCAACTGCCACCAAGTACAATATCGGTACCACGACCTGCCATGTTGGTGGCAATGGTTACCGCACCCGGAGCACCTGCAAAAGCAACAATGTCTGCTTCTTGTTCGTGAAATTTAGCATTCAGTACATTGTGCTTAATTTTAGCTTTCTTTAAAGCGTTCGAAAGTAATTCTGATTTTTCAATTGAAACTGTACCGACCAGAATAGGCTGCCCTTTAGCAACACGTTCTTTTATATCTTCAATAATTGCCGCAAATTTCTCCGATTCTGTACGATAAACCACATCGGGCATGTCGTCTCGAACCATAGGTTTGTTGGTTGGGATAACTACGGTATCTAAGTAATAAATCGACTGAAATTCAAACGCTTCAGTATCTGCTGTGCCCGTCATGCCAGAAAGTTTTTCGTATAGTCGGAAATAATTCTGGAAGGTAATAGATGCTAACGTCTGGTTTTCATTCTGAATTTTCACGCCTTCTTTAGCTTCTACTGCTTGGTGTAGTCCTTCAGACCAACGACGCCCTGGCATAGTTCGCCCAGTATGTTCATCAACAATGATTACTTCATCATCTTTAACGATATAATCAACGTCTCTTTCAAACAATACATGAGCTCTAAGTGCCGCATTCACATGATGAAGTAAACTAATATTAGTTGGAGAATAAAGAGTATCTCCCTCTTCCATCATGCCATTAGTAATAAGCAGCTGTTCAACAAACTCTTGACCAGTTTCAGTCAGATGAACTTGTTTAGATTTTTCATCTAACGTGTAGTGCCCATCTCCTCGATATTCCTCAGTATCTTCTTCTTCTTGCAATTGAAGTGAAGGAATAAGCGTATTAATTTTGGTATAAAGTTCTGAACTGTCTTCAGCAGGGCCGGATATAATTAATGGTGTTCTTGCTTCGTCAATAAGAATGGAGTCAACTTCATCGACAACAGCAAAATAACGATCTCTCTGCACACGATCTTCTTTACGGAATGCCATGTTATCTCGAAGATAATCAAAACCAAATTCATTGTTGGTACCGTAAAGAATGTCACATTGGTAGGCTTGCTGTTTTTCCGGTGGAGACATGTTAGGTACGTTAATACCTACGGTCATACCTAAGAATTCGAATAGAGCTCGGTTAGTTTCTGCATCACGAGTAGCTAGGTAATCATTTACAGTAACAATATGTACACCCTTACCTGGCAAGGCATTTAGGTAAGCCGCCAATGTCGCGGTTAACGTTTTACCTTCACCAGTACGCATTTCTGCGATTTCGCCTGAGTTCAGTACCATACCGCCTATAAGCTGAACATCGAAATGACGCATACCATAGATACGTTTAGAAGCTTCTCGTACGGTTGCAAATGCTTCCGGTAAAATTTTATCGAGTTCCTCACCTTTTTCTATGCGTTGGCGGAATTCAACCGTTTTGGCTTGCAGTTCCTCATCTGAATAAGCGGTAAATTCAGGTTCAAAATTATTAATTTGTTTTACAATCTTTCGTAATCGACGCAGTGTTCGATCATTACGACTGCCAACAACTTTCGTCAGTAGCTTACTTATCATTTTGTGCCTATCTCATGTTGTTTGGCTTTAAGCCTTCTCAATGCTTTCTCGTTTAGACCGATTAGTCTCATTTAAAACAAGAACTCTGAAAAATATTCTATTGGTCAGATACTTTTTCTATTGATCAAATATTATTCTGTGGACCAGATACTATTCTATGAACCAGATATTGTGGCTAGCCTGATGAAATTCAAGTTATGTTTAAAAAGATCTCATCATATTAAGGGATAAATTGATTTATTCCATCAGCATTTAGATTATTTTGACTCAGATAGAGTTTTTTTGTTCACAATGCTCAGTAAACAAACAAGTTTACTCAATATTTATAGCTAATGATAATGTGGTAGATCATCAAATATGGCAATTAAGTGTCATTATAATCAATAAGCGACAATAGTTGCCGCTTGCCTAATTTTGGTTGGCTTCCTTCTACTTATAATAGACCAGACTGCCTATGTATAAGAGTACCAGGTGACTTGAAGCATTCAACCAGGCGTCATTTATTCTGACCTTATCACTGATATAGCGAATATCAATTCATGGCTAGAAAGGTAATTGATAAGATTTAGATGAAAAAAAACCAGACTAAAAGCCTGGTTTTTAATAAATCATTTATTAACGCTGTCTATTTATGCTAACACCAGGTTAGGTTCTGCAAAAGCAACAGGAGAGCCTGCTTCTTCTTCAAAGGTTGCCCATTCCCATGCTTCTTGATCGGCAAGAACCGCTCGTAATAGTTGGTTATTTAATGCATGGCCTGATTTATAGGCACGAAGCTCACCAACAATACTATGACCACACATGTATAAGTCACCAATGGCATCCAATACTTTATGTGTCACAAATTCATTATCGAAACGAAGGCCTTCTTCATTAAGGATACGATATTCATCAAGAACGATTGCACAATCGAAGCTACCACCTAAACACAGATTTTGAGATTGCAGGTACTCAATATCATGCATAAAACCGAATGTACGTGCACGCGATATATCTTTAATAAAAGCGTTAGTCGAAAAGTCGAATAGAAGATGCTGTTCGTCTGCATCGATAGCTGGGTGCTCAAACTCTATTTCGAAATCCATACGGAATCCGTTATAAGGCACAAGTTCAGCCCATTTATCACCATCAGTAAAGCGCACTGGTTTCTTTATTCGAATGAACCTTTTTGGTGCATTCAATGTTTCTATACCAGCAGATTGCAATAAATACACAAATGGGCTTGCACTGCCATCCATAATAGGAATTTCAGGTGCATTCACTTCAACGATAACGTTGTCGATACCCATACCCGCCAGTGCAGCATTTAAATGTTCAACTGTCGAAATTCGTACGCCTTCGTCATTAACAAGAGCGGTACACAGCATGGTATCACGCACAGACGAAGGGTCTGCAGGAAAATCAACCGCTGGGTTAAGGTCGGTACGGCGATAAATAACACCAGTATTGGCTGCTGCTGGACGCAAGGTAAGCGTAACTTTACGTCCGGAGTGTAAACCCACCCCAGTTGTTTTTACGATTTCTTTCAGAGTACGTTGTCTGATCATCTACCTTGCCTCTAGTTAGTGTTATTTATCACTGCCAGCGATAAAACTGACCGCGGATACTACCACAAACTAGACCTATGTCAAATTTATAGTCTATTTCTTAGTCAGCTTGGCGACGAAGAAATGCAGGAATATCCAAGTAACCACTTTCTTTATCCGTCTTAGGAGCTGCGCTTTGACTTGCATTACCGCTTGCTGGTGATGCGCTATTTGTCTCTGAGTGACTGCTAGCTTGTGCATGCGACTGACTACTATTTGACGTTGTTGAATGTTGTGGCTTTATCTCTTCTTTTCGATGCAAAACCTGTGCCGCTTTATCTTCAGTTTTAGCGGCAATAGGTTGAGCATTTGATGGTGACATTGCAGGCTTAGGTTTTGCTGCCGAGCCAGCAACTAATGTCATCTCAGGTTTTCTTTCTGCGCCGATACCAGTTGCAACAACAGTCACACGGAATTCTTCACTCATATCAGGGTCAAGAGAAGTACCGATTACTACAGTTGCGTTATCCGATGCAAAGGCTTTTACTGTATTACCAACGGTTTCAAACTCATCTAAACGCATATCTAGCCCAGCAGTAATATTGACTAATACGCCACGAGCACCTGATAAGTCTATATCTTCTAATAAAGGCGAAGATATTGCCGCTTCAGCAGCAAGTTCTGCACGCTCTTCACCGCTACCAACTCCGCTACCCATCATTGCATGACCCATTTCAGACATCACTGTTCTAACATCTGCAAAGTCGACGTTAATCATACCTGGTCGAGTGATGAGTTCCGCAATACCTTGAACTGCATTTTTTAGCACATCGTTCGCGTAACCAAACGCTTCGAGCAATGTTACGCTTCTACCATATACTTTAAGTAATTTTTCGTTAGGAATTGTTATCAAAGAGTCAACATGTTTAGAAAGCTCTTCAATTCCTTGTTCTGCAAAAGCAAGACGCTTTTTACCTTCAAAACCAAATGGCTTTGTTACTACGGCAACAGTTAGGATATTTAGTTCCTTCGCTACCTCAGCAATAACTGGAGCAGCACCTGTACCAGTACCACCACCCATACCAGCGGCGATGAATACCATATCGGCACCATTAAGTACTTCTTTAAGTTTTTCTTTATCTTCCAGAGCGGAATCACGACCAACTTGAGGATTAGCACCAGCACCCAACCCTTTGGTAATATCACCACCGATTTGGATAACACTACTAACACTGGCTTTACGCAATGCTTGAGCATCAGTGTTGACACTAATAAACTCAACGCCCTCAATAGATTCACGAACCATATGCTCTAACGCGTTACCGCCACCACCACCAACACCAACGACCTTAATTACTGCATCGTCAGACATTTCCATCATCGGCTCAAACATGTGTTATCTCCGCTTTTCCTGCTCTCAGGTTAAAACTCATTTTGTATCCAATTACGCATTCTACTAAAAACTGAGGTAAATGAGGACCGTTTTGGTTCACTATATTCACCATCATCATTAATTTGACTATCCTTTGCGTAATGAAGTAATCCAACTGCCGTAGAATTATACGGCTCTTTAACGTAATCAGTAAGCCCACTGACTTCTAAAGGCTTACCTACTCGAACCCGGTTAGCACCAAAAACACGTTCGGCACATTCAACCATTCCTTCCATTTGTGAAGCACCACCGGTTAAGACCACACCAGCAGCGAGGTGATGTTTAATACCATCATCTCTTAATTTCGCTTGCACGGTATTCATTGACTGATTAATAAAGCCCATTAATTCAGCGTATCGTGCTTCAATAACGCCAGACAACTCTTGACGCTTTAGAATTCTAGAAGGTCGACCACCAACGCTTGGTACGTTTACTGTATCATCTTTGCTGACTAATTCACCAAGAGCACACCCATACCTAACTTTTATTTCTTCTGCATCACCAACCGGTGTACCAAAGGCGAAAGCAATATCACTAGTAACGGAGTTTCCTGCATAGGAAAAAACTTCTGTATGTCGTAGTGCGCCACCTGTCCAGATTGAAACGTCCATAGTGCCTGCTCCGATATCAACTACGCAAACACCGAGCTCTCTTTCATCTTCGGTTATAACTGCATTGCTTGATGCCAAACCAGAAAAAACCAGTTGTTCTACTTTTAAGTTGCATCGTTCAACCGCTTTTATAATATTTCTCGCCATATCGTTGTGGCAAGAAATAAGATGAACGCTGACTTCCATCCGAACACCCGATAAACCTAATGGGTTTTTTATGCCTTCTTGATAATCAATCGTAAACTCTTGTGGGATAACATGCAAAATTCGCTGTTCTTCACCAATTTTTATCGATTTAGCAGTATGAATCGCTCTGTCCATATCATCTTGAGAGACTTCTTCATCGGCGATAGTACCCATGCCTTTTTCTATACGGCTAGCAATATGTTTACCTGATATCGATAAAAACACACTACTGATATTACACTCAGCCATCAATTCAGCTTGGTCGATTGCTCTTTGCACCGACTTAACTACTGACTCAAGATCGTTAACGCCACCTTTGTCCATACCTCTGGAAGGGCTACTTCCTGCGCCGATTATGTTAACTTGACCATCGGGAAGCACTTCCCCAACCAATGCAGATACACTTGCAGTGCCAATATCTAGGCCAACGATAATATTGTCGTCTGCATTTCTAGTCATTTATTCTCTCTTGCTCTAAATCATCTTCAGGAAACCAACCCACTGCAGCTCCTGTATCATACCTAAGATCGATATAACTCACTCGTTGAGTATCATTGCCTAAACGGTGGTACAACGACAAAAATCGCTCAAGCCTTTCATCAAGTGAATCTTTACCTAATTCTAGTCGAATACCATTATCTAGTATAATTTGCCAAGCATGGCGATCATTAAGTACTAGCGATGATATATGTAACCCTAGTGGCCCAAATAATGGACTAATCTTACTCCATGTAGCAAGTACTTCTCTATTACTGCCTGAAGGTCCATAAAGTTTAACTTTATCTTCTTTCAACTCTGCCACGTCGGCTTTAAACACATCACCAGATAGGTTCAATAATGCATTTCCATTCCAAATAGCAGATGCTTTATGTTCCACTAAATAAACCTTAATTAAATCAGGCCACTGTTTACGAATAGAAACCTGTGCTACCCAAGGTAACTCAGTAATAGTTTGTTGTAACTCATCCACATTTTGTGACATGAATGTACCAATACTATCCATATTACTCAGTGCAAGTTGTATATCTTTGCCTGAAATATATTCGAGCTCACCCTGCAATATCAATTTTGAAAGGGGAAGACGTTGTTCATCTAGCATCCAACTAAAAGTGAGATGTAATAAAAAGCCGATGGAGAATAATACTAGCAGTAAGAACATGCTTCCAATAGCATGCTTTTTAATTTTTGTTACATGCTTCTGATCGTCTATATATTCAGAAGTCATTTCGCTTACTGCTCTATTCATAGTATATAACGTTATTCACACTAATAAGTTAACCTCTTTTTATAAAGAGTCAGCTTATTAATGCATCCATTCTAGCCATTAAATTATACTTAGCCTCAGCAAAGTATCTACCCCTGCCGAATAATATTCGACTAAAAAACCATAAATCATACCATTTTAATCAGAAATAAGATTACTTAATATTTCGCATGGCATTTATATCGAGTTTCAAACTAGCAAGCTGCTTAGCGACTTTTCCAACGTCACCAGCACCTTGAGTTAACACGAGATCCCCATCCTTTATCAAATTCGCCAGTACCGACGGTAAAGCTGCTTGATTGGCAACAAACACAGGGTCAATTTGACCTCGAGTGCGTATCGTCCGACATAGTGATCGACTGTCTGCTCCCTGTATTGGTTTTTCTCCAGCAGAATAAACATCCAACATGATTAGCAGGTCAACATTTTCTAAAACGTTGGCAAAATCATCATATAAATCTCGAGTACGGCTGTATCGATGAGGCTGAAAAATCATCACAAGCCTCTTGTCTCCCCACCCTGCTCTTGCGGCTTGAATCGTTACATCAACTTCACTAGGGTGGTGTCCATAATCATCCACCAGCATAACGTTACCATTGCCTGTTTCAAATTCACCTAAATGATCAAAACGACGACCTGTCCCTTCGGTACCTGCCATTGCTTCCATGATTGCTGAATCAGAAATGTCATCTTCGGTGGCGACAGCTATTGCCGCTGTGGCATTTAGAGCATTATGACGTCCTGGAATATTCAAGGTAATATTTAGCGGTTCTTTACCCGCTCGAATAACAGTAAATGTGCCTTGCTGACCTTGCTGTGAATAATTTTCTAAACGAACATCGGCATCTTTAGAGAATCCATAAGTAATGACTTGACGGCTAATTTGTGGGATCAGTTCTCGCACAACAGGATCATCAATACAGACAATCGCTTGACCGTAAAAAGGCAAATTATGCAGAAAATCGATAAAAGTCTGTTTAAGAACAGCAAAGTCACCACCATAAGTATCCATATGATCAGCTTCAATATTAGTTACTATGCTGACCATAGGTTGAAGATGCAGAAAGGAAGCATCACTTTCATCTGCTTCTGCGATCAAAATGCGGCTAGATCCTAAACGAGCATTCGTGCCTGCGCTTTTAACCAAGCCACCATTAACAAATGTGGGGTCCATTCCGGCTTCAAAATATATTTGGGTCACTAATGCGGTTGTAGTGGTTTTACCATGAGTCCCTGCGACAGCGATACCATGACGAAAACGCATCAGCTCAGCCAACATTTCCGCTCGTTGCACAACCGGTATTCGCTTATTTTTCGCTGCGACAAGTTCTGGGTTATCAGCTTTGATTGCGGTTGATACGACAACAACACTAGCCTTTTCAATATTTTTCTCTGAATGACCAAAGTAAATATCTGCCCCTTTGCTACTTAGATTATCGGTAACCGCATTAGAAGCCAGATCAGAACCTGAAATTTGATAACCTTCATTAAGCAATACTTCTGCAATGCCGCTCATACCTGCACCGCCAATACCCACAAAGTGGATACATTTTACGCGCCGCATTTCAGGGACAACTGCGCGAATTTTTAGTAAATCTTGAGTAGGGTCTAAGGTCATTACGTTGTTCTCATTTTTCTGTTAAGGCGACAATTGCCTTAGCAACAATTTTATCCGCGTCTAGTTGTGCGGCTGTTCTTGCACTCTTTGCCATCGCTAACAATTGAGCCCGGTCTAAAGATGACAGCATATTAGTCAACTTTTCTACACTTAAATCGGGTTGCTCTATCATTTTTGCAGCACCGCATTCAACCAAATGATCGGCATTAAGTGCTTGTTGTCGATCTTTATGCATAAAGGGGATAAAAATCGCCCCGACTCCAGCTGCAGACACTTCCGATACCGTAAGCGCACCGGAACGACAAACTAAAATATCGGCCCATTGATAAGCCGCCGCCACATCACTGATAAATTCTGTTACTTCAGCATGGCTAACTTCTGCTTGATCGTACGCAGCTTGTACTGTTTGCTGATTATTACTTCCGACTTGGTGGCAAACGATATAATCATTGCCCAAATTTTTCATTACTTCCGGCATTGTTGTATTGAGGATCCTTGCTCCTTGACTGCCACCCATGACCAAAATTCGTATTGGTCCTGTTCTTTGTGACCACCTTAGTTGTGGAGATTCAAGTTGTACCACATCTTGCCTAACTGGATTGCCCACCACTTGCGCATCTTTAAAGGCACCGGGAAATGCTTGGAATACTTTTTTAGCTATTTTTGATAACCATTGATTAGTTAAACCTGCCACTGCATTTTGTTCATGCAGTACAACCGGAATACCACTTAACCAAGCAGCAATGCCTCCTGGGCCACTAACATAGCCTCCCATTCCTAACACCACATCCGGCTGCCAATGATTAATATGTCGTTTTGCCTGTATAATGGCATTAATAATCTGAAAGGGCGCCATAATAAGTTTTATTATTCCCTGGCCTCGCAAGCCTTTAACTTTAATAAAGTCTATTTCAATACCATGCTTAGGAACTAAGTCCGCTTCCATTCTATCTGCGGTACCTAACCAGCGAATATCCCAACCTTCAAGCTGCAGTTGTTTCGCAACGGCTAAGCCTGGAAAGACATGACCACCTGTACCACCAGCCATAACCAATAATTTTTTTCTATTTTTCATTATATTATTCTTGGTCCTTAATCGATTATTGTCGGCTTTATTTCGCGGTATTCTTGCCTGTCAGCTTTACCCGTGCTGTGCAGTAACTTGCTCGTGATCTTCACTATTTTTCTGTTCAATGTCTTGCTGGTTATTATTGAGTAAACCGAGCCGACGCTCATGATCAATACGCAATAAAATAGAAACCGCAATAGACATTGTAATTAAACTCGAGCCACCATAACTAATTAAAGGAAGGGTTAACCCTTTTGTTGGTACAATTCCAGCCGCTGCGCCTACATTAACCATTGACTGGAAAGCAAACCAGACGCCAATACCAAACGCTAAATAGCCACCGAACTGCTCTCTTGATTCTAACGCTTTTTTACCAATTAAAATCGCTTTTACAACGAGCGAAAAGATAAGTATCAGAACTAATGTAACACCGACAAACCCCAACTCTTCAGCAATCACAGCAAAAACAAAATCTGTATGTGCTTCTGGTAAATATTCCAGTTTTTGAATTGAATTACCTAACCCTTGTCCAAACCAATTGCCACGACCAAATGCCATTAAAGACTGAGTAAGTTGATAGCCGCTGCCAAATGGATCATCCCAAGGGTCCAAAAACGACGTTATACGTCTCATTCGATAAGGTTCAATGACTATGAGTAGTGCAACCCCTGCGATCCCCACCATCATTAATGCAATAAATTGCCATAATTTAGCGCCTGCAATAAACAGCATCGCGAATAGAGTTACTAGCATAACAACGACGGTGCCTAAATCGGGTTGCTTTAACAACAACACGGCTAAAATAGCAAAAATAATTAACGGCTTAGTGAAGCCATTAAAAAAAGTTTCTCTAACGGCTTCGCCTTTTCGTACGAAATAGCCAGCCATAAATATAAATAACGATAGTTTTGCTAACTCTGCGGGCTGAAAGTTGAATAATCCCAGTGGGATCCAACGAGATGCTCCATTAACTGACTTACCAAAAATCAAAACGACGATCAATAAAACGATAGAGAATGCGAGTAAGTGATAACTGTATTTGAGCCATTTTTCTATCGGAATATACAAGACAACCGCAGACGCACAAATCGCGAGAAAAACAAAAAAACCATGCCGAAACATGAAATGAAAAGGCTGGTCAGTTAAACGAGAGCTAATTGGAAATGATGCAGATGTCACCATGACTAGCCCTGTCAGCATAAGACACAGGGATATCCAGACTAACTGACGATCAAACAATGCATCAGGAGCATTGGAGCGACTGAGTTGTCTAATACTTTCCTTAATCCTGGCCAATTTTGACACTAATCACTCATCCTAAGCATTCTGTTTAGCTAACTGGGTAAACGCATCCCCTCTAGCCATAAAATTTTTGTATTGATCAAAACTAGCGCAAGCAGGTGAAAGCATAACCATATCACCAGATTTTAGAACAGGCGCAATAGCCTGAACGATATCATCAATACCATCCCAACGACTAGCAGAAGGATGCAACGACGTAAACTGGTCGCCGTCTCTACCAAAACAGTATAACTTCACATTCAATTTCGCTAATGCAGGAGCTAACTCTGAAAAATCAGCGCCTTTGCCAACACCGCCCACAAATAAATGCAACGTGCCTTGCAGCTCTAATCCTGAAAGTGCAGCTAATGTACTTGCAACATTGGTTGCCTTTGAATCATTGACCCACTTAATACCACGATTATCTACTACTACTTGGCATCTATGTGTCAACCCTGTGTAAGATTTGAGTGCTTCAAGAATATTCTGGTTGTTTACATCGAGACATGAGAGTAAAGCCAACACCGTCAATACATTAGCCATATTATGTTGACCAACTAATGCCAAATCATTCACGGCTAAAATGGGTTCACCAGAATTAGACAACCATTCCGATCCATCAATAGACATAATACTAAACTGGCCGGATTGTAACCCAAAACTGATTACATTTTGTTGCTGTGTAATTTCGACAGGATAGGTTTCTTTATCTTCATTATTTACGATAAGGTTTTTAGCATTATCAAAAATTCTAAGTTTAGCCTGTTGGTAAGACCGCATACTTTGGTAGCGATCCATATGATCTTCAGAAAGGTTAAGAAATGCGGCTGCAATCAAAGACAAACTAGATGTGGTTTCTAGCTGAAAACTGGAAAGCTCTAACACATAAAGATCACGAGGCTCTAAAAGTAAATCTAGAGCAGGGACACCAATATTACCACCAATAGCAACATTAATTCCGGCGGCAGCCGCTAACACTCCAGTAAGATCCGTTACGGTACTTTTACCATTCGAGCCAGTAATGGCAAGAACTGGGGCCTTTACAGCCCAAGCGAAAAGTTCAATATCGCCAACAACTGGTATATTGGCTTGCAAAACTTGTTGAATTTCAGCTGTTGCTAGTGCAATTCCAGGATTTACCACCACCAAGTCAGCAGCTAGTAACCATTCGGAGTTCCAATCACCTGTATGTAACGGAATGCTCTTATCCAGTTCTCCACGGCCTGGTGGTTCTTCTCGTGTATCAATCACCTTAATATTTAACGATTTATTTAATCTAATAAGGTAATTAACAACCGATAGACCTGTGACACCAAGCCCAACTACAACAACATTGTTAATATCGTTCCAACGATCCATTTTTATCGAACCTTCAGTGTTGCCAACCCAATTAACACCAGTACGATAGAGATAATCCAAAACCGAACAATAACTCTCGGTTCTGGCCAACCTTTTAATTCATAGTGATGATGAATGGGGGCCATTCTAAATACTCTTTGACCACGAATTTTATACGAGCCAACTTGTAATATGACCGATAAGGTTTCCATTACAAAAACCCCGCCCATAATAACAAGAACAAATTCTTGTCGAACTAATACAGCAATAGTGCCTAATGCACCACCTAAAGCAAGCGAGCCAACATCGCCCATAAAGACTTGCGCAGGATAGGTATTAAACCATAAAAAGCCTAATCCAGCCCCGACCATCGCAGTGCAAACAACCACTAATTCACTGGCTAAAGGAACATGAGGAATATGCAAGTACTGTGAAAAGTTTGCGTTACCTGTCGCCCATGCAATCGCGGCAAAACCGGCTGACACTAACACGGTAGGCATAATAGCCAACCCATCAAGCCCATCAGTTAAATTAACAGCGTTGCTGGTTCCAACAATCACAAAGTAGGTTAATACAATATAAAACAGACCTAATTGTGGCATAACATCTTTAAAAAACGGCACCACAAGTTGTGTCGCTACCGTATCTTTACCGTGTGCATATAACGCAAATGCCACTACCAAAGCGATCACCGATTGCCAGAAGTACTTCCATCTTGCAATTAATCCAGCAGGATCTTTTCTCACCACTTTGCGATAATCATCCACAAAACCAACAGCACCATAACCAAGTAAAACCGAAATAACGGCCCAAACATAAATATTGGTAAGATCAGCCCAAAGTAACACCGTTACTAAGATTGAGGCTAAAATCATAACCCCTCCCATAGTTGGGGTTCCGCGTTTACTAAAATGAGATTCAGGACCGTCATTTCTAACAACTTGACCAATTTGCAATAATTGCAATCGCTCAATCAACTTAGGTCCCATCCATAAAGATAAACTTAACGCAGTAATAACACTTAATATAGAGCGAAAAGATAGGTACTCGAATAGTCGAAAAAACGAGAAATATGGCTGTAATAAATCGGCTAGCCAGATGATCATTTATGCTTCTCCTTTAAAGCTTCAGCCACAATACTCATTCGAGCACCGTTCGCACCTTTAATTAACACCGTATGAACTTGTTCCGTTGTATCTTGCAATTGTTGATTTAGATACTCGATTAATTCATCGTGTGTTGAAAAATGTAGGCCATGGCACAATTTGCTAATCACCTTCGCGTCTTCACCGAAGGTAACAACATGTTCAAAATTAAATTGAGCTGCATATTCCCCGAGTTGACGATGAAGTTCAAGACTTTCTTGACCTAACTCAGCCATGTAGCCAAGAACTAACCACCGCGTACCGTTGAAAGTAGAGAGTAAATCTACTGCAGCGTTCATCGCAGGAACACTGGCGTTGTAACTGTCATCAATGAGCGTCAACTTATCGTGTAGCTGCTTAACTTCAACACGACCTTGAACATTAACAACCGTACCTAACCCATTAACAACACTTTGTAAGGTTGCGCCAAATTCAATCGCTAACGCAGCCGCTGCTAATGCATTAGCAACATTATGTCGACCAATAACAGATAGCCGAATTTTACATTCTCCAATAGGAGTGTGCATTATGAAATGGGCATAGCCCAAATGATCTAATTGAATACCTTTTGCGTAATAATCCGCTTGAGAATTCAATTCAGAAAATGATTTAACTTCTTTATTCTCTAGGACGCTTTGCCATAAACTGCCACCTTGGCTGTCTAAATTCAAAATAGCCGTTCCAGTAGAAGGAAGACCTTCAAATATTTCTCCTTTGGCTTGTTTAACACCTTCGATAGAGCCAAAGCCTTCTAAGTGGGCCGCTGCAACATTATTGACTAATGCAACGCTTGGTTTCACCAATTGAGTTGTATAGCTAATCTCACCAATATGATTAGCGCCTAACTCTATCACTGCGTAGTCATCATCAGGCTGACTACGTAATAACGTTAACGGAACCCCTATTTCATTATTAAAGTTACCAGCCGTGGCGAGTACTTTGCCAGTTAAGCTTAAAATAGAACAAACCATTTCTTTAACTGTTGTTTTACCGCAACTCCCTGTTATAGCGAGGGTTTTAACATCACATTGCTTATGTACCCAAGCCGCTAACAAACCAAGTGCCTGTTTAGTGTCTTTAACAATAATTTGCGGTAATTCAATATCCAGCTTTTTTTCAACTAATAGCGCACCGGCACCATTTTTTTGCGCAACATGACAAAAGTCATGCGCATCGAAATTATCTCCAACTAATGCGATAAACAACGCACCATGATTTATGCTTCTAGTGTCGGTAGAAACCGTATCAATGGTTACATTTTTCCCTATTATCTCGGCATCAAGAGCTTGAGCAATAGTCGATAAAGAAGTAGAAATCATGATTTTATTCCTAATACCTTCAAAGCAGATTCTCTATCTGAGTAATGGATCGTTTCACCGTTTAGAACTTGGTAATCTTCATGCCCTTTGCCTGCCAGCAGAATAATATCATTCTGACTGGCTTGCTGACTGGCTGCTTGTAAGGCTTGATATCTATTATGTATAACCAAAGCCTTGTCTGGTTTTTCCATGCCAGCCAATAGATCATTCACTATCGCTGACGGATCATCACTGCGAGGGTTGTCATCAGTCAAAATCACTTTATCGGCTAATCTTTCTGCAATCTTGGCCATCATAGGTCGCTTACCCGTATCTCTTTCGCCACCGCAACCAAAAATCACCCAAAGTTGCCCAGAACAATGTACACGCAGTGCTGCAAGCGCTTTTTCTAACGCATCAGGTGTATGTGCATAGTCGACAACAATTTTCGCTTTATACGGTGCTTGAAATAGCTCCATTCTGCCAATTACGGGCTTTAAATTTGATGACAAACTCAATAATTCATCTTTATCAAAGCCGAGTGATAATAAGGTGGCCAAACTCAGCAGCAAATTTGACGCATTAAAATCACCAATTAATGGCGCTGTAAAGTGCCCTTTCCCCCAATAACCGTCAAACGAGACAGTAATGCCTTTCTCTGTATATTCGAGCTTATCTGCCCATAAACTTAGTTTGCGTTCTATTTTTCCTTTGAGAGAAACTGCAACAGCGTTCGGTAATAAAGTTAACCATGTTGATCCAACCTCATCATCTGCATTAATAATCACTCGTTTACAATCATGCTCAGTGAATAAAGTTAACTTTGCCTGTGCATAGGCTTCCATCGTGCCATGATAATCCAGATGATCTCGGCTCAAATTGGTAAAAATTGCTGCAGAAAATGGCAAGGCTTTTACCCGTCCTTGAACCAATCCGTGAGAAGATATTTCTAACATGGCATAACGAGCACCTAAATCTGATAACTCAGCTACTGTTCGATGAATATCAATCGCACTGCCCGTTGTGTTACTCGAAGAACGTAAATCATTTAAAAAACCGTTGCCTGTTGTCCCCATCACGGCTGCTCGTTGATCAAGTAATTCAATCCACTGAGTCATTATCTGCGTAATGGTCGTTTTGCCATTGGTTCCTGTCACCCCAACAAGTTTAGCGTCACTGTGGTAAAGGCGAGCAGACAATTCAGACAAAATATAATTTAATTGCTCAATGTAAATAATAGGACAGCTAGAGTCGATATCAATAAAACCGTGTGTGTGAACATCATCGGCTTGAGCAATAACCGCAATAGCTCCATTTTCGATAGCATTATCAATAAACAACCGTCCATCAATGGCGTGCCCTTTAATGGCAACAAAAATATCACCTGAGGCCACTTTTCTACTATCTAGTTCAAGATTACTCACTGCTATCTTGCGTAAGATAGCTTGCTGATTGTCGAACATTGACGATTCAAACCAAGGAGACAACAACGACATTAAACTTTGCTTGTTAAGCATAAAGTTTACCTTTCAATTTATTATTTTTAGTACGATGACCAACCAATTAGACTAGTTTGCATCTGGTGGGACATTTAAAATTTGTAATGTTGATCTCATCACGTCAGAAAAAACCGGTCCGGCTACTGTACCACCGTAATATTGGTCACCTTGTGGTTCATTAACCACGACAACCATCGCCACTTTAGGATGACTAATTGGGGCAACTCCCGCGACGATTGCTACATATTCGTCACTGTACCCTCCAGCAATCGCTTTACGTGATGTACCTGTTTTAGCGGCAATACGATAACCTGGAACCGCCGCTCTAGTTGCTGTACCACCTTGTTGAGTCACGCCTTCCAGCATTTCTAGAACATATTTGGCGTTTTTTTCGCTAATTACTCTTTGCGAACGTTCAAATTGATTGTCATTAATTATATGTAATGAACGATACAAACCATGACTACCTAACGTTGCATAAGCATGAGCCAGTTGAATAGGCGTAACCGCTATTCCATAACCGAATGCCAATGTGGCAATTTCAAACTTAGACCAACGACGGCGATCAGGGAATAAACCTTGAGTTTCACCCACTAAATCAATACCACTCAATGAGCCAAAACCAACCGAGCTGTACATACCTAGCAAAGCATTTAGTGGCATATCTAAAGCAAGCTTAGCGACACCAATATTGCTCGATTTTTTTAAAATAGTCGCGAGATCAGCTTTGCCAATTTTGGAACTATCTCGAACTCGGCTACCACCAATTTGCATTATGCCCGTGCCGGTATCTATTACCGTATCAATATCTGCAGTGCCATTTTCTAAGGCAGCTAAGACTACAAAAGGTTTCATGGTTGAACCGGGTTCTAATGAATCGGTAATGGTCCGATTCCTCATTTTGAAGCTTTGCAATTGCTCTTTATTGTTTGGATTGTAAGAAGGGGCATTAACCATCGCTAGTACCCCTCCAGTATCCACATCTAATATAATTACGGAACCAGAAGTGGCTCGATAATCGGCAACCGCTTGCTTGATCGCTTGATAAGCAATGGCTTGTAAACGCTGATCTATCGTTAACTGAATAGGGTTGCCTTCTTTTCTTTCATTCAGAGCAATATTTTCGACCACTCGGCCATAACGATCTTTACGAATGGTTTTTTTACCGGCTTCTCCAGTCAAGTATGAATCGTAGCTTCTTTCTACACCTTCTAAACCATGATCATCAATACCTGTCACCCCTATAACATGAGCGCTCACTTCTCCGGTAGGGTAATATCGTCGAGATTCGCTATTCAAGCCAACGCCAGCAAGTTTCAATTCACCAATATAATTTGCCATCGCAGAGCTAACCTGCCGCTGTAAGTAGATAAAGCGACGTTTCTTGTTTTTCTCTATTTTTTGAAGGAGTGCTTCTCGCTTGATTCCAAGAACATCGGCCAAAGCGTACCAACGATCTCGCTCTGCAAACCCACCCGCTTTAAAAATGGCAACAGGATCAGCCCAGACAGCTTGAACTGGCACACTAACGGCGAGCTGTTCATCATTTCTATCTGAAATAATACCCCGGGCAGAAGGGATAGATTTAACACGAACGGAACGCATATCACCTTGCTTAACAAGATCATCCGGCTCGATTACTTGGATATAAGCCACACGTGCGATAAGAGCAGAAAAAATAATGAACACAAAAGCAATAACAAGATAAAACCGCCAAGGAATAAGCAGAATCTCTTCTTTTTTCTCAACTCTTTTATTAGCGACTTTCTTTTTTATCGGACTTTTCGCCCGCTTTACCACTTTCTTAGTATTCATTGGGAAGAAATCACCACTTCTTTATCCGCATCTGGACGTTTCATTTCAAGGTCATCAATCGCCATTTCTTGAACTCGACTATGTTCAGCCAATGCATTTTCTTCCAATATTAAATTTCGCCACTCATTATCAAGACGTTCACGCTCTTCATAAGCTTGATCTTTGGCTGAAATAGACTGACGAGTTTGATGAGTATTGAAAACAATACCCATTGCCATCGCAAATATGATTATTAGCAATATAAAAGGAATGGGGCCCACTGTAATAATATCTTTTCCAATGAGCTTGGTTAGGCTTGGCTTGTGCTCCATTATAATTTTTCAGCAATCCTTAGCATTGAGCTACGTGAACGGTTGTTAACTTCAACTTCATCGCTCGATGGTTTTATTGCTTTACTGACGGTTTTTAACGCAGCGCTACCTAATGCACTAATTTGTTGTTCAGTTAAGGGAATGCCGTGCGGTACTTCTGGTCCTCGGCTCTCTTTGCGCATAAAACGCTTCACCATACGATCTTCTAGTGAGTGGAAACTAATCACTGATAATCGACCTTTAGGAGCTAAAACACTCAACGCACCTTTTAAAGCTAAATCGATCTCTTCAAGTTCACTATTAATATAAATTCGGATAGCTTGAAAACTTCGTGTCGCTGGATGTTTCTTTTTTTCTCGAGAGGGAGATACATCAGAAATCAGTTTAGCTAAATGACTAGTACGAGTTAGAGGTTCTTTTTGCTCATCTTCTCGATGAGTGACAATCGCTCGAGCAATACGTCGGGCAAATTTTTCTTCTCCAAACTCTCTTAATACCCAAGTAATATCATCAAGTTCCGCTTCAAGTAACCATTGAGCAGCCGATATTCCACTTGTAGGGTCCATTCTCATATCTAATGGCCCATCTTTCATAAAACTAAAGCCACGTTCCGCATCATCAAGTTGAGGCGAGGAGACGCCCAGATCAAGAAGAACACCATCTACTTTGCCAACCAGATCAAATTGTGCGGCGTAATCCGCAATGCCAGAAAAAGGACCATGAATAATAGTAAATCGAGAATCATCAATCTTTTTTGCTTCAGCTATTGCAGTCGGATCTCTATCAATGCTGTATAGGCGACCGTTTTCTCCCAGCTTAGAGAGAATATTTCGACTGTGCCCTCCTCGGCCAAATGTTCCATCGATGTAGACCCCATTTGGCTTAATGGCAAGCCCATCAATAGATTCATTAAGCAATACAGAAATATGTTGGAATGGTTCAGTCATGTTAAGTGCTCTTATCCTTAGGCTTCAATTTGAAGTGTTAACGCTATAGTGTACCGAATTGCAGCCTTCTCGCCAGCAACAATCTTTCAATTCTGGTGTAATCTTAGAAAAAACCTTCAAATAATGTCATTTCAATACTTGCTCGATAATTAAATAAGCATAGCGTGCAGTTCATTAAGTCGATTAGTTATCCAACCATAACGGTGAGACTATCAAGTAATAAAAGCAGAGATGTTGGTTTGTTTATATTCGGTTCAGAGGGTAGAATCAGCACGTTGCAAAGGAGATATTTTTTGAGTTCAAAATTCACATTTTACGCATGGGAAAAGTCCCTAAAATCAGCCGATGAAAAGTTGGTATTACTCAAGTTAGCCGATATGGCTGATAATGAAGGTATGGTCTCATTTGAATTAAACAGTATCGCTGAGGAATGTTTATCGAATGAGTTTGGACTAGCTAATGCACTAATGTCTATTGCTAACCAAGGCTTGATTGAAAAAACACATGTAGAAAGACGAGCAGGAAAAGAAATTCATCACTTCAAACTGTTACTTTCTGGCACGGTTGAATTACAAGTATTCACTCCAACTGAGATGGTACAAAACACCCCTGCGACAATAAAACCAATCGACCAATCTCCAGCACCGCATTGGACAAGCCGCTCTTTTGGACTTTACAACATACCAGCAGCAAGTAGAGAAATTATTTGGCAAAAATTCGCTCGAGAAAATAATATTCAAACCACTAACTTAACTCGACTTGAACGCGATTTTGATAATTGGTTAGATCATGCTAAACAAGCAGGTGGTCTAAGTGAGTTTATTGGCGATAAACCGACTACCTTTAAGCGCAGTAATGCAAGTCAACCTAAAGCTGCCAATGGCGGAGGCTATTTATCAACCCATGATCTTGATGAAAATGCTCTCCCCGATTGGGCACAGCAAACTCTTTTACATGGTGGATTACAAACCGATCCGGTATTGTTTTGGGAAAAATTTGTGGTTTACTATAAATCCAGAGCAAACGAATATATTTCCAAAACTCAGTTACTCAATAAATTGCGCTACTGGATCGTCAATGAGAAACAATCTGCCGCAAACAGAAAGCAAGCAGAAGAACGCAGGCAACAGACTTATCAAAGCAATAGTACGCAAAAGAAAGCGCTTAGTCCTTCTGAAGAATTCAGAGAATACTTGCGAGCACAAGGTAAAAAGCCTAACTTTTAATCATAAGATAGCGATATCCAAGCCACTCAATACCGTTTATGGATCAGAATATGAAAAAGCCCCAAAAACCAAAAAATATTGATTTTTCCGCTATGGAAAGAAAATTACGAGAACTTGGTATTGATAATGGCATTGAGCACCTTAGTGAAAATCAAACCACAAGAAATACGCCGGTAACTTCTACGCCGAGATCAACGTCGGCTTCTCGAACAACTCCAGCGCCTCGAACAACTTCTGTTGCTCGCTCTAAAAAAATAGCAGAACAAGCACGCCAAGTACCACAAAAATTGGCCATAAAAGATGACGCTGAGCGCCTTCCTAGTGATTGGTGTAACTATGTATTTGGTACGTTACTCAGTATATATGAATCTACTTGGATAAAATCCTATGGTGGTCGTCCTACTGGCCGATTTTTGGACTTTGCTGACAGCCTGACAGAAGAAGAGCTGATGCGAATTATTCAACATTGTCGTGAACGTTTGCAAGCAGGAGAAACTTGGCCGCCTATAATGGGAGAGCTGACAATTTTAAAAAGTCAGCCAACAGGTTCTGAACTAATGGATGCGCAAATGAGAGTCATTAATAAAGAACCACAAAATCCGTTAGAAAAATGGATTATACAAAATAAAGGTTTCGAATTACGCCGATTACCTCAATCTCAGTTAGCCAGACGCTTTAAAGAGTTTTATCTTGAAGCCACCAAGTTGCAAGAAAAAGGTAAACTCAGAACAGAGATGCCAAAAGCACTTGCTCCGCATTCTGTCAAAAATTTAAATGACCTAAAGTTAGAGGAATACCAACAAGCTCATGGCAACAAGATCAACCCACGCATCCAACAAATTATAGACAGCAAAAAAAATACTGAGTAAAGAATCATTCAATTTTGCTAGTTGAGCAATGATAAAAATCATAAAAAAGCCTCGCATAATGCGAGGCTTTTTTATTTACCAATAGGTGGAGTCGACTTGTAAGCCGGGTTCTGTATCCGCTTGCGCGGTGATAGCCATTCGTCTAGGCCAGCAATCGCTCACTGGCTCAAGCAACCTACCCGCTCCCTAACACGAGCCGCGCTATGTGGAAGCCTATTTGGTCTTGCTCCGGGTGGAGTTTACCTTGCTACGAACTGTTGCCAGACGCACGGTGCGCTCTTACCACACCCTTTCACCCTTACCTGTTCAACCTCTTCTTGCGAAAAGTATTGTCATCGGCGGTCTTCTCTCTGCTGCACTTGTCGTGGGCTTGCGCCCCCCAGGCGTTACCTGGCACCCTGCTCTATGGAGCCCGGACTTTCCTCCCCTTCGTCAGTCTCCACAGGATAAACCGTAGGACATCAACGAAGCAGCGACTACCCAGTCAACTCCGGCGCGGATTGTAGCGGAAGCCATTAGAGATGTCGAGCAATAGCGTATCTATTTACTCTAAGCGTACACTTAACTCTATACTCGGTAAAAATATTCACTATGAATTTAAATTCTCTAAACCCCATTTATAGAGATCATTCTTTTTTAACCCATGTAGCTGAGCCGCTATTGCGGCTGCTTTTTTTAACGGTAATTCTGCAACCAGTGCTTTAATCAGACGAATTGCCTCAAGCGGGACTTCATCCTTAACCTGCTCTCTATAACCATGGATCAACAAAACCATTTCGCCTCTTTTGCGATTAGAGTCTTCTTCTATCCATGGGATAAGATCGGCCAAAGGCATACCTTGTATGGTTTCAAATGTTTTCGTCAACTCACGAGCTAATACGACTTGTCGATCGGGGCCTAATACTATCAACATATCTTGCAATGAATCCATGATGCGGTGAGGTGATTCATAAAAAATACAAGTACGTTCTGCTCGTTCAATTTCTTTAAACTTATCTTGACGCCCTTTGCTTTTAGCAGGAAGAAAACCTTCAAAACTAAAACGATCAGACGGTAAACCAGATGCACTCAATGCAGTAACGAAAGCACAAGCACCAGGAAGAGGCACAACTTTTACACCCGCTTGACGACATTGATTAACTAAATGATATCCTGGATCGCTAATAAGGGGGGTTCCTGCATCCGAAACAAGTGCTATTGTTTGTCCTTTCAGTAATCTTTCAACTAGCATTTGAGCTTTTTGTTGTTCATTATGGTCATGTAATGCAATAGTTTTAGTTGAAATATTAAAGTGAGCGAGTAACTTTCCTGTATGTCGAGTGTCTTCAGCAGCAATGACATCCACACAGGATAAAACCTCGATGGCTCGCTGAGTTATATCCCCCAAATTTCCAATTGGGGTGGGTACAATGTAGAGAGTTGGGATCTCTGACGGAAAAGTTTTGTTATCTGTCATTTGTTTACCATCACTTCAGCGATTAATATAGAGATAATTTTACACATAGTTGAATAAAATTTATGGCTAGAAAGAACCAGCAGCAGATAAGTGTAACACGCCTTGTAACTTCAATTGCACTAGCAATTACTCTTGCAGCGTGTTCTTCTCAACCTAACGTTTCTAATAATGTTGATATCACGACTGATCCTACTTTGTCGGCACAAGCTTATACCGTCAAAGCGGATTCACTACAAGGCAGTATTCAAAACGACTGGCTTATTATGGCGCTAAAAGCAGCGATCCAAGAAGGTGATTTAGAGCGTAGCAATCTTTTAATTATGCGTCTAGAAAAGCAGCAACTATCCGAACAGCAACAGGCTGAGCTAATATTGGCCAAAGCCAAATATTTTATTGCTCAAGGTCAGCCAACAATCGCTCTGGAGCAGCTTAACTTCCCTCAATGGTGGAAACTGCCTGTACCGCAGTGGAAAGATTATCATCAACTGCGTGCTGTGCTGCTTACTCAACAAAAAAATCATCTTGATGCTAGTCGCGAATATATCGTTATCAACCAATTAGATCCTCAAGATCAACCTGCCAAATTGGCTGAAAATATTTGGCAGAATTTATCTCAATACTCACAATATGAGATAAATAGCTTCTCTCCCTTGGATAGCGAAGTCGATTTGCAAGGATGGCTGCAACTCGCTATCTACATGAAGACGCTTAATACTAATATCCCACAGTTAAAAAGTGCATTAGAAACATGGTTAGTCGATAACCCAACACATTTAGCTGCCACGTATTTACCTAGTGAGATTCAAGCTATTCTCGATCTGGATATTATTCAACCCCAAAACACTGCTTTGTTGCTGCCGATATCGGGTAGATATGAAACACAAGCAAAATTGGTTCGTGATGGTTTTTTAATGTCATTAATGAATGATCCTGAACGCAATGAAGATGCCACTCTTTCTATTATTGACACCAACAAGACAACCAATGCAGAAATTGACCAAATTCTGAACAGCAAACAAATTGATTTTATTGTTGGACCACTGATAAAAGATAAAATTGAAGCCATAATCGCACTACAAGCAAGCAAAGTTGACCCTATTCCAATACTTGCACTTAATTTCCCTAACGAGATTAATACTAATTCAGACATTTGTTATTTAACATTATCTCCAGAGCAAGAAGTTGAGCAAGCCGCAAAATACCTATTTGCTCAAGGGTTTAAGTTTCCATTAATTTTAGCACCCAAAGGTTCATTAGGTGGACGTGTCGCCACTGCCTTCCAAAATGAATGGAAAAAATATAGCAATACTCAAGCAGTAGTGAGTTACTTTGGAACCACAGCTCAACTACAGCAAGATATCAACACTGTTTTAGGTATAAAAGAGAGTCAAAGTCGAATCGCACAAATGGAAAATTTAGTTGGAATGCAGCTAGAGCATCAAGCTAGAAGCCGTAGAGATATTGATTCTATGTATATCATATCGAAAAGCTCGGAACTAACCCTGATAAAGCCTTTTATAGAAGTGGCAATTAATCCAGAAGTAAAACCGCCTAAACTGTTTGCAAGTTCGCGAAGTAATAATGGCAGTCAACGACAATTTGAAGATTTATCAGGCGTGGTCTTCAGTGATATTCCGATGCTGATTGATAGCGATAACAAATCAAATCAACAAGTTGATGAAATTTGGCCTAATCAAAATAACGCTCAAAAACGTTTACAAGCTCTAGGTATGGATGCTTATAAGCTGATCAACGAATTACCACAAATGAAAGTGATTCAAGGCCACAAAGTGGCAGGACAAACTGGTGAACTTAGTATTGATGAAAACTGTGTCGTTCAAAGGGAATTAAGCTGGGCGGAGCATAATGCTCTTTAGTAAAAGAGCCGTTGGCAATCAATACGAATCCTTGGCGAATAAGTACCTTATTCGTCAAGGATTGTCTTTAATTGAGCGTAATTTTACGACTAAATTTGGCGAAATAGACTTGATTATGCAAGATAAAGAAGCCATTGTTTTTGTTGAAGTTAAATACCGAAAAAAAAACCAGTTTGGCTACGCTGAAGAATTTGTTACACATAGCAAGCGCCAAAAACTTATCAAAACAGCCTTTATATGGCTTAATAAAAAAGGCTATCCGGCCCAATTAACCTGTTTTAGATTTGATGTTGTTGCCATTAACCAAACTGGTAACGGTATTAATTGGATTAAAAACGCGATTACCCAGGATTAACGTCACCATGCATGAAAGTATTAAAGCAAGCTTTACCGAAAGTATTCAAATTCAAATAGCCGCGGCCGAGGCGTTACCCGATAGTATAACTCATGCGGCTCAAGCCATGGTATCCACTTTGCTCAACGGTAATAAAATTTTGTGTTGTGGTAACGGAGGCTCAGCAGCTAACGCACAACAATTCGTATCCTGCCTTCTCAATCACTTTGAGACCGAACGCCCAAGCTTACCCGCGATGGCTTTAACGGCTGATAATACGACACTGACTGCAGTTGCCAATGATTATGATTATAGACAAATATTTGCTAAGCAAGTCAAAGCCTTTGGGCAAGCTGGCGATATATTACTGGCTATTTCAACCAGTGGTAACAGTCAAAACATAGTTAAAGCAATGGAGGCAGCGGTAACAAGAGATATGACCATTATCGCGCTAACAGGAAAAGATGGTGGCGAAATGGCGGGTTTACTAGGAGAACACGATGTCGAAATTCGTATTCCATCTCATCGTACCGCTCGTATTCACGAAGTACATATGGTTACGTTGCACTGCTTATGTGATCTAATTGATCAAGTTCTGTTTCCAGCTCATGAGGAGTAGTTGTATATATGAAAAAACTACGCATTTTAATTATTTGTGTACTCGTTAGTTCAATGTCTGGTTGTGCTGGTCTTTTTATTGCTGGAGCGGCCACCGCTGTTTACGTCGTTACCGATCCTAGAAGTAGCTCAGAACTTGCCAACGATCAAAATGTATCTTTGCAAGTGGGTGCATTAGGTAACAAATCGCCTTATCAATTTAATGTTAGGGTAACAGCCAATACCTTTAGAGGGAATGTACTACTTATGGGACAAGCAGTTTCACAAGACTATTTAGATCAAGTGGAAACCGATGTTCGTAAAATTACTGGCGTAAAAGTAGTTTATAACCAAATGAAAGTGAAACCTCTTCTCTCTATCGGTGCAATAAGCAAAGATACATGGATAACAACTAAGGTAAAATCAGCCTTGCTTGCCGATAACGAATTAAGAGAAATTAAAATTACCGTTTATACGGAAGATACAGAGGTGTTTCTTGTGGGGGCTTTATCACCTTATCATGCCGATAAAGCGGTAGAGATAGCCCGTAATATCTCTGGAGTGACTCGCGTTATTAGAGCTTTCTATTATGGTGATGATCCTAAAGCGCAAAGAATACAACAACAGCAGCAAGGTGAAATATTATCGAATAACACATCTTCTGAAAACAAAACCACACTGCCAACTTCAAGTAGTATTCAAGCTGACAAAACGGATAGTAATGATGTAATAGAGGAAGACATACCTTATATTGTTCCTATTGAAGAATAAGGTTCGATGCGTGAGTGAATCTAAATTTTCAGATAAAAAAAGCCGCGTCTACAGCGGCTTTTTTCTTGATTATTAAAAGTTATATTATTTAACAACCTTCAGACTTGGACGACCTTTTGGAGGAGTTGGAGGCTCATCATCCGGTTCTATATCACCGTCATAACTTTCGGCTAACCCTATAATAGGAGTCGCCTCTAAATCCGGATCTTCATCTTCTATTTCTATGCTTTGATCAAACTCACTGTCGTAACCTTCTTCAGGTTCAAACATTGTACCAGCACCATTTTCTCTAGCATAAATAGCTTGTACAGCATAAATAGGGACGATAACTGAATGTGGCTTACCACTGAAACGAGCACTAAATGTTACCGCTTCGTTACCCAATTCCAGATTGCCTACCGCTCTTGGTGCGACGTTGAGAATAATTTGTCCATCTTGAACAAACTGCTCTGGTACTCGTACACCAGGTAAATCGGCTTCAACTACCAAATGAGGGGTTAGTTCATTATCCACCAGCCATTCATAAAATGCTCTTAGCACATAGGGGCGACGTGGAGTCATTTTGCTACTATCCATATCAACTCTGGCCCAATTAACGTACTAAACGCATCTCACGTTCAGCTTCAGTTAAAGAAGCTAAAAACGAATCGCGCTCAAAAACACGGCTCATATAAATTTTAAGCTCTTTAGAACCTGGACCAGTAAGTTCAATACCGTAAGTAGGTAAACGCCATAAAAGAGGGGCTAAATAGCAATCAATTAAGCTAAACTCTTCGCTCATAAAATATTCATATTCAGCGAATACAGGTCCTAATGTAAGAAGATCATTGCGTAACTTTTGACGAGCTGATTCAGCTTGTTCAGGGTTACCTTCAATAATTTTCTTAGCTAATGAATACCAATTACGCTCAATACGATAAATCATCAAACGAGTATTACCACGAGCAACAGGGTAAACCGGCATCAATGGCGGGTGAGGGAAACGCTCATCCAAGTATTCCATAATGATCTTCGAGTCATAAAGAGCAAGCTCGCGATCAATCAAAGTGGGTACTGATTTATACGGGTTTAGTTCGATTAGTTCATTAGGTAAATTGGCATCATCGACCAACTCAACTTCAACACTTACCCCTTTTTCAGCTAAAACGATACGGACCTGATGACTATATAAATCAGATGCGCTTGAAAAAAGAGTCATAACAGAACGTTTATTGGCAGCTACAGCCATCGAGCCCTCCAGTGCACTTACAAACAGAAAAAAATGGAGGCTAACCGCCTCCATTACATAAAATTAGCATGACATTATAGCATATTTAGTGCACGTCGCGCCAATACTCTTTCTTCAAGAAAATTACCACGATAGTGAATATTACTAAGAATCCCATTACCCACCAACCTAATGCTTGACGCTCTAGTTTAACAGGGTCGCCCGAATAGGCTAAGAAGTTAACGATATCACGCACCGCATTATCATATTCAGATGTGCTTAACTCACCACTCCCATCAGTTGATGTTCCAACCACAACTTGTTTTTCAACACCATCAATCATATGTGTCTCAAAAATTGGTGTAGGGATACCTTGTAACTCTTCTAGAACATGTGGCATACCAACACTTGGGAAAACAATATTGTTTACACCAAATGGTCTTGATGGGTCTGCATAAAATGAGCGCAAGTAAGTATATAACCAATCAGCACCACGTACGCGAGCAACCAGTGTTAAATCTGGTGGTGGAGCACCAAACCATTTAGCCGCAGAGTCATCAGGAATGGCATTTTCCATCAGCTCACCGACCTTGGTATCAGGGTTAAAAATCAAGTGCTCTTTCATCAAGTCCAATGGAATATCTAAGTCATTCGCAACACGTTGATAGCGTTGATACTGCGTCGAGTGGCACGCAAAGCAGTAATTCATGAATAACTTAGCACCATTTTGCAATGAGGCCTTATCGCTGATGTCGTTATTTGCTTGATCTAAATGAACACTGCTACCACTCGCAAAAGCTAGAGATGGTAACAATGCAAAAAGTACTACAATCCACTTCTTCATTTGAATGTCACCCTTTCTGGTAATGGTTTAGTTGCTTCATTTTTACTGTACACAAACAGTAATACGAAAAACATGAAATATCCGAGAGAGAAAATACGCGCCAGTAATGTATACAATTCGGTTACAGGCAAGGCTCCCAGAATACCAAGGGCAATAAAGCTTATCGTAAACTGAACGATATTAAGCAGATGTAACTTACTGCGATAACGGTATGAACGAACTTTACAACGATCTAACCACGGTAAAAGGAACAATACCACTATAGCTCCACCCATCGCGACAACACCTAATAGCTTATCAGGTACCGCGCGGAGAATTGCGTAAAATGGTGTGAAATACCATACCGGGGCAATATGCTCTGGTGTTTTAAGAGGGTTAGCGGCTTCGAAGTTTGGTGGCTCAAGGAAGTAACCACCCATCTCTGGATTGAAAAACAACACATAACAGAATAAGAATAAGAAACCAGCAATACCAATAAAATCTTTTACCGTACCATAAGGATGGAATGGTATTGAATCAATGATGTCGTATTTCTTGGTGTAATATTCATGGAATTTAAACGAACTTTCATAATCTTCTCCCATGCTGCCTTTCGGTAATTTCGTGTCAATACCATCCGGGTTATTCGAACCCACTTCATGTAAAGCTAGAAGGTGCAAAACAACTAGTAGAAGTAAGACGATTGGTAAAGCAATAACATGAAGCGCGAAGAAACGATTCAATGTTGCGCCAGAGATAACATAGTCACCACGGATCCAAAGCGTTAAGTCATCACCTATAACCGGAATAGCACCGAACAAAGAGATAATAACCTGAGCTCCCCAATAGGACATTTGCCCCCAAGGAAGTAAGTACCCCATGAATGCTTCAGCCATTAATACAAGGAAAATCAACATGCCGAAAACCCACACTAGCTCGCGTGGTTTTTGATATGAACCGTAAATAAAGCCACGGAACATATGCATATAGATAACAATAAAGAATGCCGATGCCCCCGTCGAGTGCATATAGCGTAGTAACCAACCGTAATCTACATCACGCATGATGTATTCAACAGAAGCAAATGCACCATCTCCCGACGGTTCGTAACTCATTGTTAACCAGATACCTGTGACTAATTGATTCACCAACACCAACATGGCTAACGAACCAAACAAGTACCAAAAATTAAAGTTTTTAGGCATCGGATATTCTGATAAATGCTTTTTATACGCATTTATAGAAGGCAGACGCTTTTCAAACCATTCTGCTAAAGCTTGCATTAGGCTTCTCCTTCTTCATCGACACCAATAATCACTCTGCTATCACTCAGATACATGTGCTTTGGTATCACCAAATTATATGGCGCAGGTACGCCTTGAAATACACGTCCAGCCATATCAAATTTAGAACCATGACACGGACAAAAGAAGCCCGAACTCACTCCCTTAACTTGCTCACTAAAACTGTCAGGTAAATAGGTGGGTGAACAACCAAGGTGAGTACATATCCCTACCGCAATAAAATACTCTGGTTTAATTGAGCGATACTCATTTTGAGCATAAGCTGGCTGTTGTTCTTCAGTTGATGAAGGATCCACTAGTTGATTGTCAGCATCTTTCAACGCATTAACAATAGATTCAGCACGTCGAACTACCCAGACAGGTTTACCACGCCATTCAACGCGGACCATTTGTCCTTCTTCAAGTTTACTAATATCGACTTCAACGGGAGCTCCCGCTGCTTTTGCTTTTTCACTTGGGTTCCAAGATTTAATAAAAGGAACAGCTACGGCTGCAGCTCCAAAACCACCAACAACGGCTGTTGTTGCAGTTAAGAAGCGCCTACGTCCACTGTTTAAAGGCGCATTGCTCATATCCAGCATATCTCCCATTTGCCCTTCCTTATTTTTAAGGTATTGAGAAGAGCACGGCTAACAGAAATTAAGATTATTGTATTTATAACAGTACATGATAAGTAAATTCGCTCCTTTTGTTAATATCTATAACAAAAATTCGCTTATTACTTCACAAAAAAGTGAATAGATTCAAGATCTAGCTACCCATCATTACGTTCTCAGGAAAATACAGTGCTTCAACAATATTTTCTATTGAGAAAAAACAATGAATATCTTGAGGCTAATGCCAGAAAGCATGGTGCTCAGATAACATTGACCTTAGAAAACATTATGCAAACCTATATTTTAATTCAAACCTATATCTTAAGTACAAGAGTATATTTTAAGTACAAAAAAGCTCGGTATAAACCGAGCTTTTTATTCCACAATCTAGCATAAGCCAGAACGTCATATTCTGAAAGAATATTAACGCTTTGAAAATTGTGGGCGACGACGTGCTTTACGTAGACCGACTTTCTTACGCTCAACTTTACGAGCATCACGAGTTACATAACCCGCAGCACGTAACGCTGGACGTAGTGTTTCGTCATACTCCATAAGAGCACGAGTGATACCGTGACGGATCGCACCAGCTTGACCAGAAATACCACCACCTTTAACAGTAATGTATAGATCCAGTTTTTCTAACATTTCAACTAACTCAAGTGGTTGACGAACAACCATACGAGAAGTTTCACGACCAAAGTAAACATCAAGGCTACGCTTGTTGATTACGATGTTACCACTGCCTGGTTTAATGAAAACACGAGCAGCTGAGCTTTTGCGACGACCAGTGCCGTAGTATTGATTCTCTGCCATTGTCATAATCCCCGATTAGATGTCTAATACTGTTGGTTGTTGAGCGATATGGTTATGCTCAGCACCAGCGTAAACTTTAAGCTTACGGTACATAGCACGGCCAAGAGGACCACGTGGCAACATACCTTTAACAGCAAGTTCAAGAACCATCTCTGGTTTCTTATCAATCAGTTTTTCAAAAGTGATTGATTTTAGACCACCAGGGAACTCAGAGTGACGGTAATACACTTTACCTTTAGCTTTGTTACCTGTTACAGCAACTTTCTCAGCGTTGATAACGATAATATAATCACCAGTATCTACGTGAGGTGTGTATTCAGCTTTATGCTTGCCACGAAGGCGAGATGCAATTTCACTTGCAAGACGGCCAAGAGTTTTACCTTCAGCGTCTACAACATACCAGTCACGTTTTACAGTAGCTGGTTTAGCAACGAAAGTTTTCATGCTAATAATAACCCATTAATTTAGTTTTACACACAAGGAGTAGTTATACTCCCACTGTCTAAGAGCCCATATCATCACCCCTTCGAGTGTTGGCACTCTCGGCCATATTTTGGAATAAATAGACCTGCAGTAACGGTGGGTCGCAGGATTATAGAGAAGTGCGAAGAAAAAATCATCTATTATTTGAAAAATCCGCCAAGTTTTTTTATATTATTTCACTTCAATACAGGCGTTATGCTAAATGCTCCCTCGCTAAATATTCATGACTTTGCATTTCTATTAAACGAGACAAACAACGTTTAAACTCAAACTCCAATCGACCAGAGACATAAAGCAATTCCATTTTCACTTCAGCAGAAATAATTAGTTTGACATGTCGCTCATAAAATTCGTCTACTAATGCAATAAAACGTCTAGCTGCATCATCATTCTGAGCATCCATTTGAATAACCCCAGACAACAACACCGTATGATACAAACGAGATATTTCTATATAATCATTTTGGCTGCGATTTGTTTGACACAATTGTTCAAAACTCGCAAAAATAACCCCGTCACAGGCTTTTCTGATAGGCACACTTCTGTGGTTAATTTCAATCGTTGACTGAGTACTTTTACCATCCGAAGTTAACTGCCCATAATACGTATTTAAGTTATATTCAGCTGTATCATCAAGTGGCGAATGGTAAATTTCGGCCTGCTGCAATGTTCTCAATCGGTAATCAATACCACTGTCTACATTAAGAATATGGCAATGAGTTTCAATCAAATCGATAGCTGGTAAAAAACGGGCACGTTGTAAACCATTTTTATACAGATCTTTAGGTGGGATATTTGATGTCGCGACCAGCACAATGTCTTTTTCAAAAAGGGCTTTAAATAATGTACCCAGAATCATCGCATCAGTGATATCAGAAACAAAAAACTCATCAAAGCAAATAATATCGGTTTCAGCTTTAAAAATATCAGCGACAGCCTCTAAAGGATCACTAGTATCAACTACCCCTTTCAATTCATCATGTACTCGAAGCATAAATCGATGAAAATGCACTCTCATAACCCGCTCACTGTTAACGGACTCACAAAACGTATCCATTAAATAGGTTTTTCCTCTACCTACTCCCCCCCATAAATAAAGCCCTTTAGGTAATTTGGGTTTCTCAACCTTTTTTCTTAATAATTTTTGAAAATGGCTGATTTTAGGTAAAGGTGTATTCAAGTACAGAGTATAATTTTGGTATAACTGCTCAAGGTGACGTATCGCTATCTGTTGTGCCTCATCAACTTGAAAACCAAATTCTTGAATATCCTTTTCATATTTCTCTAACGGCGTCATTAACTTCATTAACTTCCTTGGCTACCTAAACTTATTTGCTACGACAAACACCATTCTACTACGTATCTACTTTATCCTATGGCGTACTCATAGTAACATGGGGAAAGGATATGTGTAATTTGTATGTAAACAACATGTTAACTTAGACCATTTTAAAGGAGCTGTTATGCCGTGGATATATGCAGTTGTAGGCCTTTTAGTAGGTGCGATTTTAGGTATTATTATATCGCGTATAAAAACCCCTCAATACAAAAAACATCAACAGATAAAAACAGAACTGGCATCGACTAAATTCGAGTTAGAACAACAACGACAAGAACTAACCGATCACTTTTCAACGACCGCTGAATTACTTGATGTATTAGGTAAAGATTACACCAAGCTATATCAACATATAGCCAATACCTCTTCTGAACTATTAGCAAACTTACCCGTTCAAGATCAACCCTTCGATAAAAAACTGACTCAAATGGAAGAAAATACAACAGACACAACGGAAGAATCTCAACCCAAAGATTATGCAAAAGGGGCAACAGGATTATTAACTCCGGAGAAGAAAGAAATTATTGAAGCACCTGAAGCGGTTAAAGCACCGCAATAGAATGTAAAAAATTAATAAATATTTTTTAGGTTATTTTGAACTAGAGTCAAGTTTTTGAGTCATACACTTCATAACAAGAAAGAGGAGTAAATGATGAAAAAGCACATACTTTCGTTAAGTGTATTGGCTCTAAGTTTAGGCACTATCGTCACACCGATATCTGCAACCGCAGCACTTCCCCTCACTATAGGTAGTGAACAATTGCCAAGTCTTGCTCCAATGTTAGAGCAAGTGACCCCTGCTGTAGTCAGTATAGCAGTAGAAGGAAAACAAGTTTCACGGCAGCAAATCCCTGAATCGTTTCGATTTTTCTTTGGCCCCGACTTTCCATCAGAACAACTTCAAGAGAGGCCTTTTAGAGGCTTAGGCTCTGGTGTGATTATTGATTCGAAAAAAGGCCATATCGTAACCAATTATCATGTGATAAAAGGCGCCGATAAAATTCGAGTCAAACTCCATGATGGTAGAGAATACGACGCAGAACTTATCGGCGGTGATGAAATGTCTGATATTGCCTTACTTAAGTTGGAGTCGACCAAAAATCTTACGCAAATTAAAGTCGCTGACTCTGACAAATTACGAGTAGGTGATTTCAGCGTGGCAATAGGAAATCCGTTTGGCTTAGGCCAAACCGTCACTTCCGGTATTGTCTCAGCACTGGGCCGAAGTGGCTTAAATATTGAAAATTTTGAAAACTTCATCCAAACCGATGCTGCTATTAATAGCGGTAACTCTGGTGGCGCTCTAGTCAATTTAAAAGGGGAACTAATTGGTATCAATACTGCCATTCTGGGACCAAATGGCGGTAATATTGGTATTGGTTTTGCTATTCCATCCAATATGGTCGCGAACCTGACAGAACAGATCTTAGAATTTGGTGAAGTTAAGCGCGGAATGTTAGGTGTACAAGGTGGGGAAGTGACATCCGAACTAGCCGAAGCACTTGGTTATGAAAATAGTAAAGGGGCATTCGTTAGCCAAGTTGTTCAAGATAGTGCAGCAGATAAGGCAGGGATTGAAGCTGGTGATATCATCATCAAAATCAATGACAAAGAAATACGTACATTTAGCGAATTAAGAGCAAAAGTTGCCACACTTGGTGCCGGAAAAGAGATCACTTTAGGCGTTATCAGGGATGGAAAAGAGAAAACTTTTGATGTAACCCTTGGTGAGGCCTCTGACAGTAAAACTAAAGCAGACTCTCTACATGAAGGTCTTAAAGGTGCAGAATTGGCGAATACAAGTTCAGCCGATACTGTTGAAGGCGTAAAAGTAACCGCAATTGAAAAAGGCTCTAAAGCTGACTCCTTTCAACTAAAAGAAGGCGATATTATTGTTGGTATAAATCGTCAGAGGGTACATAACCTAGGTGAATTTAGGACCATTTTGGAAGAAAACCCAAGCGTTCTAGCCCTTAATATTCAGCGTGGAGACCGTACTCTTTATCTTGTTGTGAGATAATTAAACCCCTATAAATAACTCTATTAGAGAAGGTTACATTGTAATCTTCTCTATCTTTTGTAAACACCTCTCTGTATCCTTAGCCCTTTACTCGTTGATTTTTTGTAATTGGTTTCACGTTTTGCTTTACAGCATTAGGGGATACATGCTGAATTTTCTATTACGTTCTATCGGCTTAGGTTTGGTAACTGCACTAATCATATTACTCGCAGTTCCTTCTTTACGTTCCAATATTATTCCAGAAGATATCGTAGAGAAAGTGACCGATATACAAGATATCCGAGTCTCTTTTAGTGACGCGGTTCAAAGAGCAGCGCCCGCTGTAGTCAATATTTATAGCCGAAAATATACAGCAGAAGATCGCACCACACTAAAAACACAAGGATTAGGCTCAGGTGTCATTGTTAGTGATAAAGGCTATATCATTACTAATTTTCACGTAATCGCGAAAGCCGATCAAATCATTGTAGCCCTGCAAGATGGACGCATTGCAGACGCGCAACTTGTTGGTAAAGATCAACGCACAGACTTGGCTATTTTACGCATAGAAATGTCTGATTTACCCACTATTCCACTTAATCCAGATTACCAAGCTAAAGTAGGCGATATCGTTCTGGCTATTGGTAATCCTTATAATCTCGGCCAAACGACAACATTCGGTATTATTTCCGCAACAGGACGTTCTTCTATTAGCGCCGATCGCAGGCAAGCGTTTATTCAAACCGATGCCGCTATCAATAGAGGTAACTCTGGAGGAGCACTGGTCAATACACATGGTGAACTTGTCGGTATTAATACCGCATCATTTCAACAAGCAACAGACCTAGAAACCTATGGTATCTCTTTTGCTATCCCCTACACCTTAGCCAATAAAATCATGCAAAAGATCATCGCTGATGGACGAGTTATACGCGGTTATATTGGTGTTGATGGCCAAGATGTCAATACTATGACATCTCGATTATTAGGCGGTGATTATGTTGGTGCTATCATTGTATTGGGTATCGATCCCGGAGGCCCAGCGGCCTTAGCTGGACTGAAAAAGAATGATGTATTGTTAAGTATTGATGATAGAAAAATAATTGGTCGCCAAAGTGTGATGGATATTGTTGCCGATCTGAGACCCGGTAGTACAGTAGAGGTTATTTTACTTAGAGATGGGGAAACCATGTCTGTACCGGTTATTGTGGGTGAAGTGGTCGATCAAGAATAATCGCTCAATCAGAGTCAAGCTTGCGGAACGAGCAAAGGGTATATTACCCTTTGCTGTAATATTAGTTAACGGTTACTCAGAAGTATCCGATAATTGAGCGTCAGATCCCACTGCATCAATTTCAATGTTAGTTACCCGTTGCAGACCACGCGGTAAGATACTTCCTCTGCGCCCTCTTTCCCCTTTAAAATTCTCCAAATCGGCTGGTTTTAAGCCCATTTTTCGCTTCCCTGCATAAAGAGTAACGGAAGCACCTTGAGGTAGTGATATTAAATGAGACACTATCTCTTCTCTTGCTTTAGCTTTAGCTGCAGGAATATTAATAATTTTATTCCCTTTACCTTTACCTAATTGTGGAAGATCTTTAATTGGGAATATCAACATTCGACCTTGATTAGTGATGACTAAGATTTGATCTAGATCGATATTTTCTACCGGTTTTGGTGTTAACACTTCTGAATTAGCAGGTAAATTAACTAAAGCCTTACCACTGCGGTTCTTAGATAAAAGATCCGACCCTTTGCAAACAAAACCATAACCTGCATCAGAACCCACTAACCACAACTGCTCATTTTCGCCCATAACTACTTGACGAATAGACGTACCTTCAGCAATATTCAAACGGCCAGTAATTGGCTCACCTTGGCTTCTAGCAGAAGGTAACGAATGAGATTCTAACGAATAACTTCGGCCATCATTTCCAAGAAAAACGGCTTGTTGATTACTCTTACCACAAGCATGCGCGAGATAGCTATCACCCGATTTATAATTCAAGCTGCTCGCATCAACATCATGGCCTTTTGCGTGTCGTATCCAACCTTTATCTGATAAAACAACCGTAATAGGCTCACTCGGAATCAAATCGCGCTCGGTCAACGCTTTCGCCTCACCTCGCTCAATTAATGGTGAACGTCTATTATCGCCGTATTTATCAGCATCAGCTTGAATCTCTTTTTTCAACAGCGTATTCATTCTACGCTCAGAGCCAAGCAACAACTGCAATTTATCGCGCTCTTTTTCTAATTCAGACTGCTCTCCTCGAATCTTTAACTCTTCAAGCTTCGCAAGGTTACGTAACCTCGTATCTAAAATAGCATCAGCCTGAATCTCTGAGAGAGCAAAGCGCTCCATTAATACCGCTTTAGGGTGATCCTCGGTACGAATGATTTCGATGACTTCATCCAAATTAAGATAGGCTATCAACAAACCTTCCAAAATATGTAGACGAGCAAGAATTTTATCTAATCGATACTGCAAACGACGGCGTACCGTCGAACGACGAAATTCAACCCATTCAGATAAAATTTGCAGTAAACTTTTAACTTGAGGACGATTATCTAAACCGATCATATTCAAGTTAACACGGAAGTTTTTCTCTAAATCGGTTGAAGCAAACAGGTGATTCATTAATTGATCGCAATCAATACGATTTGAACGTGGAACAATAACAATTCGAGTTGGGTTTTCATGATCTGACTCATCTCTCAAGTCATCGACCATTGGTAGCTTTTTGGCTCGCATTTGAGCCGCTATCTGTTCGAGAAGTTTCGCCCCAGAGACTTGGTGAGGAAGCGAAGTGATAACAATATCTGAACTTTCTTTATGCCAAACCGCTCGCATTTTAATACTGCCGCGACCCGTCTTGTAAATCTTTTCAATATCACTAGCTGGAGATATTATCTCGGCTTCTGTTGGATAATCTGGCCCTTTAATATGTTCCATAATAGCGGGTAAATCCGCTTTAGGATTCTCTAAAACATGGATAGCAGCATTGGCAACTTCACGAACATTATGCGGCGGAATATCGGTTGCCATTCCTACCGCAATTCCGGTAATACCATTGAGTAGAATATGAGGCAGTCGTGCTGGTAACATTAACGGCTCTTTCATTGTGCCGTCAAAGTTTGGTTGCCAATCCACCGTCCCTTGACCAAGCTCGCCTAATAATATTTCTGCAAACTTAGATAATTTCGATTCGGTATAGCGCATTGCGGCAAATGATTTAGGATCATCGGGTGCACCCCAGTTGCCTTGTCCATCCACTAAAGGATATCGATAAGTAAAAGGCTGCGCCATAATAACCATTGCTTCATAACAAGCAGAATCACCATGAGGATGGTATTTACCTAATACATCACCAACGGTTCGCGCAGATTTTTTGTATTTTGCAGAAGCAGACAGTCCCAATTCGGACATCGCATAAATAATACGTCTTTGAACCGGTTTTAAGCCATCACCAATATAAGGTAATGCGCGGTCCATAATAACGTACATAGAATAATTCAGATACGCGTCTTCGGTAAACTTGCGCATCGGCATTTGTTCAATGCCTTCATAAGTTATTTCAGTCGACATTCATTAAACCTCAGCTAAATCGCCATTACTTTGCAACCAAGTACGGCGGTCATCCGCTCTCTTTTTACCTAGTAACATATCTAACATTTGATTGGTAAGTTCATCATCATCGATTGTAAGCTGTACTAAGCGACGAGTATTTGGATCCATGGTTGTTTCACGAAGTTGTAACGGGTTCATTTCACCTAACCCTTTAAATCGCTGAACATTAATCTTGGCTTTTTTCTTACTCAGCCGTTCTAGTATTGCCTCTTTTTCATCTTCATCGAGTGCATAAAAAACTTCTTTACCACAATCGATTCTAAATAGTGGCGGCATCGCGACATATACATGCCCATTGGCAACAAGCGACCTAAAGTGGCGAGTAAACAAAGCACAGAGTAACGTTGCAATATGCAAACCATCTGAATCCGCATCAGCCAAGATACACACTTTACCGTAGCGAAGTGTATCAAGATTATCGGAATCAGGGTCAATACCTAACGCAACTGAAATATCATGTACTTCTTGAGACGCTAAAACTTGATCAGCAGACACTTCCCACGTATTCAGTATTTTGCCTCGCAGCGGCATTATCGCTTGAAATTCACGATCTCGTGCTTGTTTGGCCGAGCCTCCAGCTGAATCCCCTTCGACAAAAAATATTTCTGTTCGACTTAAGTCTTGGACCGAGCAATCGGTTAATTTTCCGGGTAAAGCGGGACCTGATGCCACTTTTTTACGGACTACTTTCTTGCTAGCTCGCATACGTCTATGTGCATTCGAAATACACATTTCTGCCATCAGCTCCGCAACTTGAGGACGCTCGTTTAACCAGAGACTAAATGCATCTTTCACAACACCAGAAACAAAAGCAGCGCATTGTCTTGAAGATAAACGCTCTTTGGTTTGACCCGCAAATTGAGGATCTTGCATTTTAATAGAAAGTACGTAGGAACAACGATCAAAAATATCATCGCCAGTCAATTTAACACCACGAGGAAGTAGGTTTCGAAACTCACAAAACTCACGCATGGCATCCAATAATCCTTGACGCAAACCATTCACATGCGTACCACCGAGGGCTGTCGGGATCAAATTCACATAACTTTCGGTTATCTGTTCGCCACCTTCTGGTTGCCAAATAATTGCCCAGCTAGCACCTTCAATTTCTGAGGAAAACTCCCCCGTAAATGGCTCTTCAGGTAATAGGGTATAACCTTTCACCCCTTCAGAAAGATAATCTTTAAGACCATCTTCATAATACCATTTGTGTACATCACCATTTACTTTGTCAGTAAAAACAATTTCTAATCCAGGACAAAGTACCGCTTTAGCTCTTAAATTATTAATCAGTTTACTGACAGAAAAATTGCTCGAATCAAAATATTTTGGCTCAGGCCAAAAATGAACACTGGTTCCGCTATTGCGTTTACCACAGGTACCTGTAACCGTTAAGTCGGAAACTTTATCTCCGTGTTCAAATGCAATATCAAAGACTTGACCATCACGTCTAACGGTGACTTCAACTCTTTTAGAAAGGGCATTAACAACCGAAATACCAACGCCATGCAAACCACCTGAGAATTGGTAGCTTTTATTGGAAAATTTGCCTCCAGCATGTAATTTACAGAGGATAAGTTCGACACCAGAAACTTTCTCTTCTGGGTGAATATCAACAGGCATACCACGCCCATCATCAATCACTTCTAAAGATTGATCAGCGTGAAGAATAACTTGCACTTTGGATGCATGACCAGCCAGTGCTTCGTCCACACTGTTATCGATAACTTCTTGCCCTAAGTGATTAGGGCGAACGGTATCCGTATACATCCCAGGTCTACGACGTACCGGCTCTAGGCCATTAAGAACCTCAATGGCTCCAGCATTATATTGTTCAGTCATAATACGGAAATAGTCTTATAAGTTTAGGAGTACTTTGCTATAAAAGAATCAGGTTTTACATTTATTTGGCTACAAGCCGATGAAATTGACATTTTGCTATAAAACCGATTGTTTCATACAGAGTAAATTCAATAGAACATAGTCTGGAACAAGGGCCCAGATGTCAAGTCCATTACTCATAGGATGCAAAATTTATGATGCTTGCCCCATGAAATAATGGTGTTTTAATTATGAAATGGCGATGTTTGAACGACAAAAAAGATTAAAGTTTTAAAAACTCTACTATCCGTTGTGGATAACGTTCAAAGCCAATAAAGCTATGGTTACCGCCCTCTTCAACCGTTAGTTTTGCGCTAGAAGATACATTGGCTTCAGAAAACTTATTTACGGCTTGATGATAATCTAATACTTCATCACCTTTTTGCTGCAATAACCAAAATTTGGACGGTTCATGTACCGTTTGCACATCCAAGGATTTAAGTTGCTCTACATGTTCTTGTTGCAAAACATATCGCTCATTAGTATAAGGATTAATTTGCTCGCCTAAATAATCTTGCAGCAGTTCATAAGGTCTAATCGCTGGATTAATTAATACCGCAGGAAACCGATACAAACTATTTAACCAAATTGCCATATACCCACCCAAAGAGCTACCAACTAAACCAATCTGGTAAGACCCTTTATGTTGCTCTACCAGTTCAACAAGATAGGCTTCTGCTTGCTCAGGCAAACAGGGTAGTTGTGGAGTAAGTACTTTAATATCGGGACGATTTTTTGCGCAATAGGCTCTCATTTGATTAGCTTTTAACGACTGTGGAGAGCTATTAAAACCATGCAGATAAAGAAGTAAAGAGGGTTTCACTAATAACCTCCTGCACTAAAATCTGGCGTAAATTTGCCATTTGCTAAGCGTTGTACTTGGGTTTCTATTCTGCCATCAGAAAATAATTGTAGAATTCGCCAGCCAGGTGAAACGGTATCTAACGCAAAGTCTTTAGAATTCGGTTTAAACTGGACACAAGTAGACGGCGTGGTCATCACTCTTACTTCCCCAACCAGCTGATTAAAATCTTGATGTACATGACCACCCAATATCGCTTTGACATTATTATGTTTTTCAATCACACCCCATAACATGTCTGCGTCATGCAGAGTATGCTGATCTAACCATTCACTACCGACTAAAACTGGATGATGGTGGATTAGAACTAATGTGTGCAGGTTTTCATTTTGAGCTAACTGGCTGTCTAGAAACTTGAGTTGACTCTCTGAAAGACGCCCATGAGGGACACCACTAACTTGGCTATCTAACAAGATAATTTGCCAATATTCCCCTGCTAATAAGTGAGTATTGTCATAAACATGCTCGGATGGAATGATGCTATCCATGCTGAGTCTAAAATCATGATTACCAGGTAGCCAAAAACAAGGTTTACCTAACTGGGTAATACCTTGTTCAAACCTCTGATATGAACGAATAGAGTGATCTTGAGATATATCACCTGTTGCAAACACTGCATCAAACTCGATATCTTGAGCCTTGATCTCTTCTATAACAGCATGAAAACTATCCAGAGTATTAACACCTAACAAACACCCATCTGCTTCTGAAAACAAATGAGGGTCAGTAATCTGCAAAACGCTTATGCTGTCATTTTTTACGGCTGCTGATATCTTCAAAATATTAAACCTAACTTCTCTTGCCTAATTTAAACCGTATTCTCATGCATCACTTTACTTATAGTTATTTATTATAGTTTTTACTTGTTATATTCAAACATGAATTAAGAGTGAACTCAAAAAAGAGGTGCACGACTAATACCATGTTTTAAACAGAAAGAAAGCCAGTCGCTTAAGAATTGATTTAACTGGAACTTTTCGTCTTTCTGCATCATTTTAGTGTTGGGGTAATCATAACGGGGTTGTACTCTAGAAATCTGTTCACTTGCACACACTTCCGCAACCCTAGCGTCGTGATACAACCTAACTTTCATTTTTGGTAAAGGAAATATAGGCTCAACATCACATTGGCTGACATCAATCACTGTCGTATATTTAGTTATTTCACTGACTTCCAATTGATAGGCAATCTTAGCAACCTGATATGAACGAATATCACCAACTACTGGTTGAGAAGGTAATAGCGCATTCAACTTGGCATAATTGGTTTCGTAAATTCGCATTAATCCCGCAAGATCGACGTGATACGGCTTACCTGAAACAATTACTGCCATTGTTGTTGTAACCTCTGATAATTTAGCTCTAACCATTGCAAAGCAATAATAGAGGCACCATTTTCTATTTTACCGGTTTCGATCATTGAATAAGCCTCACTACGGCTGACAACATGCGCTTTTATATCTTCATTTTCATACTCTAAACCGTAAATACCACCAGCGCCTAAAGTACTAACCTGTCCAACAAACACGTCTAATTTTTCAGAACAACCACCAGCAGAAGGATAATAACTCACCACTGATTGTACTTTTTTAACGTCTAAACCGGCTTCTTCCATTGCTTCACGTCGAATCAAGCCTTCTGCATCTTCGTCTGTATCGATGATCCCAGCAACGATTTCAAACTGCCAAGGATGAGCGTGTTCCAACGCACCAACACGAATCTGTTCAATCAAAACCACTTCGTCTCTAGTAGCATCGTAAGGTAACACTGCAGCAGCATGGCTACGGTCAAAAAGCTCACGTTCTACTGGTTGACTCCAACCACCATTGAACAACTTGTATTTAAAGGTGTACTTAATCATCTGAAAAAAGCCTTTAAATAGCGTTTCTTTCGACATAATTTGTACATCTTCTGATTTAAACTGCTGTCTCATCACGTGTCTCTCTTAATAAAGACGTTAAACTGAGTATTTAATCATAGAGCAACTTTGACACCAATGATATGTCTCAAAATTTCTAATAAAATTTAAATTTTTATTTTAATTTACATCTAATTTATTGCACGAGCGTACAATAAAGTGTAAAAAAGCATAAAGATTAGCACAAAATAGTCCCAACTTAGGTTAAACTCTTGAAGAATCGATCCTTAATTAAGGCAGGAATACATAAAATGAATAAGCTGCTTCCTCTATTTATCAGCGTCGCACTAGGTACCACGTCAACATTAGCGTTTGCTGATGATCTTGCTGAAATTTATAATTTAGCTAAAGATAATGATCCAACCCTGCTTCGTTCTGCTGCCCAACGTGACGCAGCTTTTGAAGCGATTAATTCTAGCCGCGCAACACTTTTACCGCAAATTGATCTTACCGCAAGTTATGATATTAATCGTAGTGACTATGACAGTTCACAATATAATGTCTTCGCAGCAGGGATAGGATTTTCTCAAGAGCTTTATCAACGCTCAAGCTGGATCACTTTAGATACTGCTGAGAAATTAGCCAGACAATCTGATGCGGCTTACGCTGCTCAACAGCAGAATTTGATCCTTAGAGTTTCTACTGCTTACTTCGAAGTACTACGAGCACAAGACAGCTTAGAATTTGTTCGCGCAGAAAAAGCAGCGGTAGCAAGACAATTAGAACAAACTAAACAACGTTTTGAAGTAGGTTTGTCAGCTATTACTGATGTACATGACGCTCAGGCTGAATACGATAGTGTATTAGCCAATGAAGTAGTTAGTGAAAACGATCTGATAAACAGCTATGAATTACTTCGTGAGATCACAGGCCGTGAACACACAAATTTAAACGTTCTTAATACCGAGACGTTCTCAGCGACCAAAACGCTAGAGTCTCCACAAGAACTTTTAGAGATGGCGCAAACTAAAAATTTAACTTTATTAACTGCTAGAATTTCTCAAGATATTGCTAGAGATAACATATCATTAGCTAGTTCTGGCCACTTACCTTCACTAACATTAGATGGTGGGTATTCATTAACTGATCGCCATAACAGTGCATCATCAAGTAGTGATTACAATTCCGACACTTTTAATATTGGCTTAAATTTGTCGGTTCCACTTTACACCGGTGGAGATATTACTTCTCAGGTGAAACAAGCGGAATATAATTATGTTGCTGCCAGTGAAGATTTAGAAGCCACTTACCGTAGCATCGTTACTACCGTTCGTAGTTCAAACAATAATATTAATGCCACCATTGGTACTATTCGTGCTTACGAACAATCTGTGGTTTCTGCTAAATCGGCATTAGAAGCAACAGAAGCAGGGTTTGATGTAGGTACACGTACTATTGTAGATGTATTGGATTCAACTCGTCGTTTATACGATGCAAATCGAAATTTATCTGACGCTAGATACAACTATATCATTAGCGTTTTAAATTTACGTGATGCGACAGGCTCCCTCAGCGAACAAGAGATCATCAATATAAACTCTGCATTGAAAGTAGCAAACACAGCGAAGAAATAAGATAGTAAAGAAAAATAAAATGCGATAAATAAAAAGATTGGCCTACGCCAATCTTTTTATTTTCATCGTCTAAAATGTCACTATCTTAGGCCTAACCTTCACTCATAGATGACTCACTTAACCACTTATCCCACTGTTCTTGCACACAGGCACGCTCCTCAATAAATCGTGTTTCATCAACATCCGCGTCTTGATTAAGTAAATTCCTATGATGGATCTCATCTCTCAACGAGGTATAGGCATGATTTAACCTTATCGCTTCGTCTTTACTGATTAAACCTTCACTTGCTAAAGACTCGAAGATTCGAACATTGTCTGACCAACGAGTGAGCTCTGGGTATTTATCACTGAAGTTTAACACTAAGTATTGAGCTAGAAATTCAATGTCAGTAATACCGCCTTTATCCTGTTTTAGCATAAAGCGTCCCGGTTTTTTGTTACCTAAGTGGTTACGCATTTTACTTCTCATCTCAACCACTTCTCGCTTTAAGGTTGCTGCATTTCTTTCCTTGCACATAACTCGATGACGAATATCACTAAACGTTTGTTCTAATTCAGTGTCACCATAAATTAATCGAGTTCGCACTAAAGCTTGATGCTCCCATGTCCATGCGTCATTTTGTTGGTATTCATCAAAAGCCATTGTCGGGCTAACCAATAAACCAGAAACGCCAGATGGCCTTAATCGAGTATCTATTTCATACAAAATACCCGATGGAGTTCGGATTGAAAAGATATGCACTATTCTCTGTGCGAGGCGTAAATAAAACTGTCTTGCATCGATTTCTTTTTTACCATCGGTGTACACATCTGCAGGGCTGTCATGTAAAAAAACAATATCCAAATCAGAGTTATAGCCCAGCTCCCAACCTCCAACTTTACCATAACCGACAACGGCAAAGCCTTTACCTTCTCGATTGCGTAAATGTGTCGGTTCGCCATACTTTTCTGATAATTGCAGCCAAGCCTGATTGATTACGGCTTCTACAATGGCTTCGGCCAGAAAAGTCAGGTGATCACTTACCTTCATAACCGGTAGTACGCCTGCAATATCTGCAGCGGCAATTTTTAAAATGCATATTTGTTTAAACTGGCGCAATGCTTCCATCTGTTGTTCCATATCATCTTCAGGAATCCGAGCTAAATAATCACGTAATTCAGCACGATAAGATTCAGGAGGCACCGGGTTATATAGATGGTTAGGATCTAATAATTCATCAAGCAATATTGGGTATCGACTAAGCTGCTCAGATATCATTGGACTGGCAGTGCAAAGCCGAACTAACTGAGTTAATGCCGCATTGTGTTCATCAAATAATTCTAAGTAAGTGGTTCGAGTAACAATATTTTTTAACAGGTGAAGTACACGAGGTAATCCAAACTCCGCATCTTTATGTTCAAATATCGCATGAAATACTTTAGGCATCAGTCTATTTAAAACTTCACGTCCTCTTGGCCCTAATGTCTTTTTCACGAGATCATTTTTAAAACCGATTATTATTCTTGCTTCATGGCTCGGTTGTTTTCTCGCCAAATCATGCGTTAGAACATGTTCTATTACCTCTGTTTCATGAGCCATATCCCAGAGCTCACAGAAGTATTTAGCAACCGCGCAAGATTCTTCTTCCTCTTCTCCTATCAATTGCTCAAAGATTACATGCACTGATTGCATATGTTGTTGGGTCTGCAGCAACATTTCATTCCAAGACTCAAAGCCCATTGCTAATGCCAGTTTAAGTTGATCCACTTCATTTTCAGGTAAGGTTTGAGTCTGCTTATCAGCCATGGCCTGCAACAAATTTTCTTGCCTTCTTAAAAAACAGTAAGCATTTTCGAGCTGTTCTACTTCTGCAATTTCTAACAAATCCAACTCTTTTATGGCAGTAAGCGTTTCGAGTAACCCTCTACCACGTAAACTTGGTTCTCGCCCCCCTCGGACCAATTGAAATACTTGAGCGATAAACTCGATCTCTCGAATCCCTCCTGCCCCAAGTTTAATATTGTTACTTAAACCTCGACGTCGAACTTCACTCGATATCATCGATTTCATTCTTCTAAGTGATTGAATCGCACTAAAGTCAATATAACGCCTAAAGACAAATGGACGTAACATCTGTCTTAATTCTTGATATTGCGGATACATTTCACTGCCCATAACTCGGGCTTTAACCATTGCGTAGCGTTCCCAGTCTCGCCCTTGCTCTTGGTAGTAATCTTCAATGGCTGCATAACTCATGACTAAAGGACCACTTTCACCAAAAGGACGCAAACGCATATCAACCCGATAACAAAACCCATCGAAGGTCGGTTGATCTAGTGATTTTATGATCCTTTGTCCTAAGCGAGTAAAAAATTGTGCATTAGCAAGGCTTCTTCTTCCACCTTGAGTTTCTCCGTTTTCAGGATAAGTAAAGATAAGATCGATATCAGATGAAAAATTCAGTTCGCCACCACCAAGCTTACCCATTCCTATAATAAGCATAGGTTGAGCTTCGCCAGCTTGGTTACAAGGTGTCCCCCATTCTTTGCAACATAACTGATATTGCCAGCGGTAGGTTTCAAAAATCATCGCTTCCGCAAGCATAGAAATATGATTTAAACTATCATCAAGCGGCCAACTATTAGAAAAATCTCGCCAAGCAATATAGACCATTTCTCGACGCCTAAATTGACGCAACACTCTGAGCCCACTATTTTCATCGTGGCAATGTTCAAGTAAGGTAGCCAATCGTTCTCGATACAATTCCGCCCGAGATTCTTCCGCTAGCATCTCAGGGAGTTGGTGAACAAGTTCAACATCTTGGCTAAGTGACTCACAAACAAACTGGCTCAGAATCACCACGCTTTTCAGGTTCTCTCTCATAGAAGCAGACCAGGACTGTATGACACACTGTCCTTCTTCACTAATCTGTGCAAACGATGTTTCAAATTCTGAAAGTAAATGATCGGGCAATTGCATCTGATTTCCTTGTGGTGACTAATAAGCAACGAAATATTTAGCTATACTCTAACAATAAAAAAGACCCGCTAAAACTGAGCGAGTCTTTTAAAGTGAGGATAAGTGACCTTACTGGCAAGTCTGTTTTAAATATCGAGTCTTATCAGTCCACTTTCTATGAATATATTATATTTCAAACGACTGAATTTTCCCGCCTAACTCCTCAGCATTACGCTGCATTTCTTCTGACATTTCGAGTAATTCTGAAACAACTAACACGGAAGCTTCCACTAATTCTCTAACATTGGTTAAATTCTGACTCATCTCACCAGCAACACTACTTTGCTGCTCAGCAGCACTGGCTATTTGAAAGTTCATATCATTAATATTAGTCACTTGATCAACAATTCCACTCAGTTCATCCCCAGCACTACTGACTAAATCAGCACCATCTGCCGCCTCCACGACACTCTTTTCCATCATATTTACAGCTGAATTGGCGCTATTTTGCAATTGCGTGATCATATCTTGAATTTCTACCGTCGCTTTTTGAGTGCTTTGTGCCAGGTTTCTAACTTCGTCAGCAACAACAGCAAACCCTCTCCCAGCATCACCGGCTCTCGCTGCCTCTATCGCGGCATTTAAAGCCAACAAATTAGTCTGTTCCGATATATTTTGAATTGTGCCTACAACGCTACTTATTGAATCAACTCGGATTTCTACTTGATTAACCGCTTCAGCAGATTTACTTATATCAGCCGATAGCTCTTTCATTTTGTGAATACTATCTAATACAAACTGTTGGCCTGTTTTCGCTTGCCCTTGCGCTTGTTCTGTCACTAGTGAAGCACTCTTAGCATGGTCGGCAACAGTTTGGACCGTACTTGTCATTTCACTCATGGCGGTAGCAAGTTGGTCTATCTCATTAAATTCTTCTTTTGCTGACTCTTTTGTTTCTGCCATACTAATGGCCATCACTTCAGTCAAACTAGACAATTCTTCCGAACTTTGTACTTGAGTTTTAATAACATCTTGCAGTTGAACTCTCGTTTTTTCTAACTCTCTCGCCAAATCTCCATATTCATCTTTGCAATCCATCATGATAGGTGTTGAAAGGTCTTTTTTAGCCATTCCTTTAATAACATCAGTAATGTAGTTAGTCTGACGTAGCATGATTTTTGCTGCACCGAGTAAGATAGTCAAAAAGATAATAATCATGAATGTCGTTTGAAGTGCAACACTCTTCATGTATGCATCATAGTGTCTTTGTGCAACATCAGAATTTTGAGATACCACTAATACTGAATTGGCATTATTTAACTTAATAGCATGTTCAAACCTTTCCCCATCAGCCAACTCAAAGCTCTCTGAAGTTGATAATTGGGCAAAAAATTGCTTTAAAGGACGTCCGTCACTTAGCGATGAAGTCATTAAATTGGTAGAAGAAAAATCGGGATGACCAGTCACGTCTCCGCTATCTAAATCGACAAAATAAGTAAAGTATTCATTATTAATTTGCTTATTACTGGTTTTTATCGTTGCTTCCAACTCCTTTTTATCTGAGTTTGATAAAATAGAATCAATTAAGCTAGCGATAGATTCCGCTCTAATTGCAATTTGTTCTATTTGAATAGATGTAGCAGAATGGTAGAACGTGCGAGCATCCCATAATTGTTTAGAGATAATCAAAATTGTACTAAAAATCATCAGTATAAATAATTTAGGTACTAATCTAATATCTGTTATTACTCTTTCCCACGGCCTGAAGGTGATACTTGCCATTCTATATTCTCCACGTATTCTTATAAGACTCGATCCACTAACCTAGCTTTTAGTGTAGCTTCGTTGCCATAAAGCGATAACGAAATCCACGTAATTTATATTTAATTTGAGCATCGAATGAAAAAACATAATAACAAAAATGAAATAAAACCTATGGGATTAATGTCCTTAGTTCTGTCTTTTTTATCATTATTTGTGATCTCAGGTCTGCTATTTTTCAATCATAACCCAGAGACCTATTCATTGCTTATCGGCATTGACACTATTATCTGTAGTCTTTTTTTATTACAGCTCAGTATTGATCTATTTAGGTCAAATGATCGCCAACAATTTCTTAAGCAACATTGGATAGATTACTTAGCTAGCATCCCTCTAATTGAGCCTCTTCGATATGCGCGTATCTTTCAAATACTGCGGGTTATACGAGTCATTCGTTCAGGAAAAAACATCTTTTCGCAGATAAATAAAAATCGAAAGGAAGCGACAGTAGCTTCAATCTTGTTATTGTTGATGTTGTTATTGACGGTAGGTTCAGGAGCCATACTTTTTGCTGAGCAAGGAAAAATAGGCACAAATATCAACAGTATGGGAGATGCACTTTGGTGGGCTATCGTAACGGTTTCAACAGTTGGCTATGGCGACCATTACCCTACCACCGATTTAGGACGAATAATTGCTTCTGTTATTCTAATATGTGGCATTGGTATATTCGGTATGATCTCAGGTTTGATCACGTCACTAATCACCAGTCCAAAGTATGGAACGCCGCCACACGCACAGCTAGACGAAAACAACAAATTGCTCATACAGCTCATTAAAGAGCAAAAATTACTAACAGAAAAAATCAAAAACCTGGAAAAAAAATAAAAAATACGATGTAACATTACTGCATGTTAAAAATATTAATAGTCTTGGCAATTAAATAGGACAATAAGACAATACCGATACTCAGCTTTAATTATTTTTGGTGTTGTCCTCTTTATTTAATGACATAAAAAGAGCAAAGCTGAGTATTAATTTTGGTTTAGTAACGGAATAATTTCTGTTTAGTAATAGAATAACCCTATTTTAGTTCCTCCAATACGGTTGTACTTCTATCCCCATCGCTCTAGTTTGCTCCATCGCATGCAAAATGGATGATTCTTGTCGATCAATCCATCTCTCTAATTGATTTTTATCGGCTTGTTCTAATTCATTCAGTAATGATTGCAGTGGTTGTAACATTAACAAATCATCTATGCCGTGTAACAAATCATTCCATGGCATTCTAAAGTTATTTCTTTGTTCAATGTTATAGATTGATGCAAAACAGATCCCCGAATAGAGGCTTCGCATTAACTTATAACGTTCACCTATGTATTCATCTCTAGTAAGAGGCTTATTAGGAGGGAACGATTCAATTAGCTCGGTCCAAATACGATCAAGTTGATGCTGAGAGAATAATTTAATCTTTTCCGACATTTTTTCTTTTGCTTTTTCATCGAGAAAAGGATGCCAGCCTCTTGCCATCAACCAACGGCTTAAATCCAGCAAAAGCCCAGTATAACGAGAGGATGTAAATAACGCTGTCATTTCATCTTGATTAGGAAACTGCTCTTCACGTTGTTTCAATTTACTTAACAACAATTTTTGCGCATCAAGTTTGCGTAACACATGGCCTTTATCGTCACACAACCCTTCAACATAGTCTGCTACTTTTAACCAAGATAACTCTTCATCTAGCCATTTGAGTTCTTGACGTAAAATCGCACTAGCTCGACGCGGCACAATTTCACCATACACGGATAATATCTGTCGAATAAAAGAGATTGCATTGCTAATTTCCGACAGAGCTTGATGAGAGGGATGTTCAAAATAAATTTGTTCATGGTAATGCCAATGAGACAAAGCATGTTCAATTGAATTGATAAAACAAGTTTCAACACTATCTTCTAATTTGGTATTAACAAGAGCTAGTGTTTTCACTTCATCGCCCTCATAACCGTGAGCGAGACGATATCCTCTAGCGGCTTTACTTAAATTACCTAGTCGCATTCCACCTTCATCAACCAAGCTGCGCGCAAGCGTAAATAGCGAGTCAGCTTGTCCTGATTTAAGCTCTAATTCTACTTCGCAAATAGGAGATTCATGCTCACCTGCAACCACAACACCTTGATCGAAGGCCACTTCAATTTGACTGCCATCAACCATTCCAACTAACCACTGCTCACGGGTGAAATTGGTTGAGAAAATCGGCGCAATTTCTTTTTGAAGCAGTTCGACAGTTTTATTATCTGGCCAAATATCTTGAGGATGTAACGATAAATCAGGTTCATTACTGCTGTGTTCGGCATTATATTCCGGTCTTTGATGTAACCCGGCAACCACTCTTCCTGCTGTTTTTACCGTTTGCACATAAACTTCATCAAAGCGTCGAATACGCAAGCCGATATCATGCTGACGTAACCAGTTGTCTTGAGTATCAAAATAAATATTGCCTAACTCCCTACGACTGCTCTGAAGAATTTTTATTTCAGCTAGTTTTCGTTGTAGCTTTTCAGAAAAATCAGGTGCTACAAAAAACTTCAGTTCTATCTCGGTTTCCATTCGCTATTTATACCTTTCAAAGTAGACTTACACAGGATATTGCCTATTATTGTTGACCGCAAGATCGAAATTTAACCGTCTAGATGATCTAAATCAGTTTTATTGGTCAATTTATTAGGTTAACATGCGCCACTTTATAGCCCTAAGCAATCATATATTATTTTAGTCTATGGTTTATATAGGTTCTATTTTTAGGTTTAATCACTATGCCAGTAAATACAATTATGGGGTTGTTCGCAAAATCCCCAATAAAACCACTACAACAACATGTAGCGGTTGTAGATGAATGTTGTTCTTATCTTGTCGAGTTTTTTGAAACCTGTCATCAAGGTGACTGGGAAAAAGCACAGACGATTCGTACACGCATTTCTGAACTAGAGAAAGAAGCCGATGTTTTAAAGCGAGAAATTCGCCTAAAACTTCCTAGCGGTTTGTTTATGCCTGTCGATCGTACCGACATGTTGGACCTTATTACTCAACAAGACAAACTGGCTAACCTAGCCAAAGATATTTCAGGGCGCGTTATTGGACGCAAACTGAACATTCCACAGACCATCAACGATAATTTTATCTCTTATGTGAAACGTTGCATCGATGCTGCAAACCTTGCATATAAAGTTGTTCAAGAGTTCGATGAACTTTTGGAAACAGGATTCAAAGGTCGAGAAGTCAATTTAGTGGCTGAGATGATCAATCAATTAGATGTTATCGAAGACGATACGGATTTAATGCAAGTTCAATTGCGCCAACAATTAATGGCCATTGAACATGATTACAATCCAATTGACATCATGTTTATGTACAAAATTCTTGAATGGGTCGGTGAAATAGCAGACCAAGCTCAGCGAGTCGGTAATCGTTTAGAGCTTATGCTTTCTCGTTCATAATTTTTCAGTCACTTTGTAAAAGCAGATTCTATTAAGTGCAATAAAGTTGGCATAGAAAGCCTGTGCTTCACTTAATCTCTGACTTACTAATAAACTAAGGTATAACCATGGATATCCTCGCTAATTACGGCACTGTCCTTATTATTATCGCGGCATTTTTCGGATTTTTAATGGCCATCGGTATTGGTGCAAATGATGTGGCCAATGCAATGGGCACATCTGTCGGCTCAAAAGCACTTACGGTAAAACAAGCGATATTTATCGCTATGATATTTGAATTCGCTGGTGCTTATCTTGCTGGTGGAGAAGTAACGGACACGATTAGAAAAGGCGTTATAGATACGTCTTTATTTGAAAGCCAACCTGATATTCTCGTTTTTGGTATGATGTCAGCTCTCCTAGCTGCTGGCACTTGGTTATTACTTGCTTCATTTAGAGGTTGGCCTGTTTCAACAACGCATTCCATCATTGGTGCTATTATTGGTTTTGCTGTTGTTTCTGTCGGTTCTGAAGCGGTTGATTGGAAATCAGTACAAGGGATCGTCGGCAGTTGGATTGTTACGCCTTTAATTTCTGGTGTCATTGCTTATTATATTTTTGTCACCGCGCAGAAGCTCATTTTTGATACCGAAACACCTCTTTTAAATGCCAAACGTTTTGTTCCTGTCTACATGTTTATCACCACGTTAGTTATCGCTTTAGTTACGATTAAAAAAGGCTTAAAACATATCGGATTACACCTAACTGGGTTTGAAGCTTGGGGATGGGCAATAGCGGTATCCGCTTTAGTAATGATTAGTGGTTATATTTATATTGGCAAAAAATTCGAAGCCAATAAAGATGACCACAGTTTTGCTGGTGTAGAAAAAATATTTAGTACATTAATGGTTATTACAGCCTGTGCAATGGCATTCGCGCATGGTTCGAATGATGTAGCCAATGCTATTGGTCCACTGTCTGCTATCGCTTCTACCATAGAAAATATGGGGGAAATCACGTCAAAAAGTGCCATTGCTTGGTGGATATTACCACTTGGTGGAGTTGGCATTGTGGTTGGTTTAGCCACTATGGGACATAAAGTTATGGCGACTGTAGGAACCGGGATTACAGAATTAACTCCAAGTCGTGGCTTTGCCGCTCAATTAGCCACCGCATCCACTGTTGTATTAGCCTCGGGTACAGGTTTACCGATTTCAACCACACAAACTTTAGTCGGTGCGGTTTTAGGTGTCGGCTTTGCGCGTGGCATTGCTGCACTAAATTTAGGCGTGGTTAGAAATATTGTCGTATCTTGGGTAGTGACATTGCCAGCCGGCGCTATTTTAGCGATTATATTTTTCTATATTCTGGAAGCAATATTTATCTAACTCATGTTAGAGTTAGGTCATATTTGATTCAAAACTAATAAAAGGCACGCATAGACGTGCCTTGTTAGTTGCATGAACGGTCTAAAATTCTTACTATTCTCTCATTGGAATATTCGAATAATGGCTCAACGAAATAAGAGGTAGACATTCCTCATCGTTTTGTAAGGGATACACTGTGAAAAAATTGCTTTATGTTGTTTTATTTGTTTGCCTCTCTATACCAAATGCATTCGCTGCATCGAGATACATAGCAGACAACTTGTTCACCTATATGCATTCAGGTCCAAGTAATGAGTTTCGTATTATAGGGAGCGTCAATGCAGGCGACAAAGTAGAGTTAATAGATGTCAACTCAAAAAATAAATACAGCCAAATTGTCGATACAAAAGGTCGTAAAGGTTGGGTGGAAAGTCGTTTTATCACAAGCCAAGCAAGTATGGCCGAGCGTCTACCTATATTGGAAAAAGAACTTGCAAGCGTAAAAACAAAATTGGCTAATGCTCAAAAAAGCTCAGATGAACAGAAATCTGAATTGGTTCAGTCCTTAGATTTACGTAATAAACGTATTGCTGAACTTGAGCTTAGTTACAACGATATGGACCAACAGCTCACCAGTTCTCAAGCAGAAATCAGAGAGCTGAGAGCCAAATTAGATACTCAAAAAGAAGATTTATTGCTGAAATATTTTATGTATGGCGGTGGTGTAGCTGGTGTTGGTTTACTGCTTGGATTAATTCTTCCTCACATTATTCCACGTCGTAAAAAAGCACCAAATGGTTGGGCGTAAACCTATTTTAATTAAATCTATTTTAATTTAAGCTCATTACATACTAAATAAAAGGTCTCGATAAACCGTATCGAGACCTTTTACTTTTTATCTGTCACCTTTGTTACTCATCCCTTCACTATTATTATTTTTAATCTGAACGACTTTACCTGTTCACTAGCGGTCAAATACCAACCGTTTACCCTTGCCATTCATAGAGTGCTGGAATTTCTATAATGTCGCCTTCAAACCCTATCGTAATGTACCTTGGTGTAATAGTTAGCAGTTGAATACTTTTATTCAGCCAATCCCCTTCATGGAGTTCCACACCGTTAATTTTCACCCAGCGCCCTTGTTCACGGCTGGAGTACATATGCGTTTGCAAATTCATGGCTGGTAATTGGCCTTTAAACTTATCCGAATAATTAACCAACTCAAACGTTCTTCCTTCATTATTTTTGTCGACCTCAGGTAGCTGGCCTTGATCAAGTAATGTCTCTTCGTCCAAAATACCTTGAACTTTTGAAGCTAATTCAGGAGAGAGGCCGCTCAAATCTAACGAATTCAAATCCCAATTGTCCATTGGTAAATCATCATAAATTGAAGGTTGTTGTTCCGTTGAAGTCGGGGTATGTTCATTCGATTCTGTTAATCGGCTACTAACGTTCTCAGGTTGTAAAATTGAAGAATCTTGTTCTGTAGCCACTAACTGTTGCGCCAATTTATACTCAGACAATAACTTCAAAGATTCAAATTCTGGATAATTTAAATACTCGACAGGTGAAACTTTAGGTTTACTTTGTAGCTCTTTTTGCTTACGAAGAGTCTGATTGGCTTGTGCAATATCTTGCTGCCATGATTGATGAACCTGAAAGCCCAAATACGTAACGGCAAGGCAAGCTGGTAGCACACACACACAGCCGAATAACACTAACCTAGGAAACGTATAACTCCTAACCTGCCCATTCAATTTTACTTCGGATGACAAATTTTCTTTTATTGACTCAGGCATTAGTTGGCTGCCTCATTAACAAAAACTAATTTAGGTGCAAAGTCCGTTGTTATCAAATCGAGTAGCTTTAAAGTATTTCGGCCAACAATGCCATCTGAAGTTATCCCTTGCCAAACCTGAAAGGCTTTTACTCGGTTTTCTAATTGTGTATTAAAAATTGAGCTATCTGTTTTGTTTGTCTGCAAGGCTTTCGCAAGTAAAGCATCCAATCTTTGTACCGATCTCCCATTACTATCGACTTTTAATACTTGATCTATTTCGCTGTACCATAATGTCTGATACTCACCCGACCAATGATTGTTCAACCATTCTATTGGCAGCGACACCCGTTGTTTGGCATTGAGTAATTCAATCTTATCTTGATAAACGCCATATAATACCGCAAAAAAAGGGCCGTTCGAACTTTGTAATGTTAAAACGGCTGGTCTTGATTGAGCGACGATACTTTGCAAATCACCATCATGACGTTCACAAAAAAAAGGAGAATTATCTTTACATTCAGCATCTAGAATCGATGCTTTTATACCCCACATGCGATATAAAACCATCATTGCATCAATTGGATTTTGACTGTTTTCTATAAAGGATTCTAATTCATGGTCAATATCATAGATACGCTTTGGCATACTTTGCTCGACAACAGCAATAGGCGGATAATAAGAACGTATTACCTCTCTAATTATTCCTTCGAAATTGAATACCAAACCAAGCAAAATGGCTGAAAATATCATCGCACTAATACGAAATGGAAAAGTAACGTTATTGCTCGCTCTGGTATTATTCGAAATATTGGCCGTTGTAACGCCATTTGGTGTTACTTTACTCGCTTGAGCTGTATCAACTGTAGTTTTAGAAGGTACATTTTCAGCAAAGGTTATCGGTGCTTGGAAAGACATCACATCTTGGCAAGCCTTTTCAGCTTGATTAACACTAATCTGTTTTTCCCCACTATAAAAAGCATATAACAAAGCTTTATCACAAATTAAATTAATCAATCGAGGCACACCTTGAGAATACTGAGCAATCACTTTCAAGGCGTTACGATGAAACAGAGTTTGCTGACTTCCTGCAATACGTAAACGAAATTCAATATATTGTGAAATCTCTTGTTCTGATAAAGGCAATAAATGATAACGTCCAGTAATACGTTGTGCTAACTGTCTCAGTTCACTGGTTTGCAGTTTCATCTGCAGTTCAGGTTGACCTATCAACAATACTTTCAATAATTTTTGTGTGTCAGTTTCTAAGTTAGTCAATAAACGCAACTGCTCTAGTACTTGTGTAGAAAGGTGTTGAGCTTCATCGATTAGTAACAAGGATTGATATCCTTTAGCGTGATTATCCAGTAAATATCGATGAATACCTTGAGTTAACTGTTTAAATGATGACGGTTGTGAATAGTCAATCGCAAATTCATCACAAATTGCTTCTAGAAAATCCTGCTCAGAAAACGTAGGTGTAAGAATCAATCCAGCTTTCACATTCTCATCAAATGAAGCGAGTAATGCCTTAGATACCGTGGTTTTTCCAGTTCCAACCTCTCCTGTCAACATAGCAAAACCGCCACCATCGCCCAGTCCGGCTTGAAGATGCCCCATCGCTTCTCTATGCCGCCGACTTAAAAATAGATATCGTGAGCTTGGAACTATCGAAAATGGAGCTTCAATAAATCCGAAAAAATCTTTATACATTAACGGCCCTCTGTTGAGTCATAGTTCATTTATGTTCAATAAACCCATTACTTAATAAACGAACAGCTAAATAGACCAATTGTTGTTATGCAAAGTACCACTGGCTGATAGAATGTAAAGCCTAACTCACCGTTTTTACTAAGGAGCCTTGCGTGCAAACCTATCTTGTTGGCGGCGCTGTCCGAGACAAATTACTGAATTTACCCTGTGACGATCATGACTGGGTTGTTGTTGGCTCCACAGTTGATGAAATGCTGTCTCGTGGCTTCCATACCGTTGGCAAAGATTTCCCTGTCTTTCTACACCCCAAAACCAAGCAAGAATACGCTTTAGCCAGAACAGAACGTAAATCTGGTGTTGGCTATAAGGGTTTTCAATGTCATTTTTCTAGCGATGTTTCATTAGAAGATGATCTGATGCGTCGCGATCTTACTATTAACGCAATGGCACAAGATAATCACGGTATAATAATTGACCCATTTGATGGTCAAAAAGATCTTAATCATCGCCTACTTCGTCATGTTTCTACAGCCTTTGCCGAAGATCCATTGCGGATATTACGTGTCGCTCGCTTCGCCGCAAGGTTTTTTACTTTAGGCTTTACTATTGCCCCAGAAACAATGGAATTAATGAAAGCAATGGTAACATCAGGAGAACTGGCACACCTTACCCAAGAAAGAGTGTGGCAAGAATGGCATAAATCCTTAAAAACTGAACGACCTGATGTTTTCCTCTCAGTGCTCAAAGAATGCGGTGCACTAGCGGTTATTTTACCAGAATTAGATTGTCTATTTGGTGTGCCTCAACCAGAAAAATGGCATCCAGAAATTGATACAGGTATTCATACTCTACTGGTTACTCAGCAAGCAGCGCAACTAACAAACTCACCAATAGTTCGCTTTGCTGCGCAAGTACATGATCTGGGTAAAGGCGTAACACCGCAATCAGAATGGCCAAGTCACAAAATGCATGCTCATACAGGCCTTGCAATTATTAAATCGCTCTGCGATAGGGTTAGAGTGCCCAATGATTATAAAGAGATAGCTCTCGCGGTTTGTGCTCAACATACCAATATACACAGGGCAGAAGAACTCAAACCGGCAACCTATCTTAAGATATTAAATAAACTCGATGTATGGCGAAAACCAGAAAAGCTTGAACAGGTACTTATTGCTTGTGTGGCTGATAGCCAAGGGCGCACTGGCCACCAACAGTCAGATTACCCTCAAAAAAAACGCTTTGAAAACGCGTATAAAGCAGCATTAAGTGTGAACGTGCAAGATGTGATTAAAGACGGGTTTAAGGGGCAAGGTATCCGTGAAGAATTAGACAAGAGACGAGTTACTGCTATTACGAACATTCTTCCGCCTAAATAATTAGACAGTAATAGAAAATAAAGAAGCCATTGCTCTCTTTATTCTCTATTACGCTTTATTCTATTAGTGTCCACCAAATAACAAAAAGCCAAACAGACCAAAACCTAATATCAATCTATAAATGACAAACGGTAACATACCCATTTTAGAAATAAGTTTTAAGAAAAAGAAAATACAAATATATGCACTAACAAACGATGTCACTATGCCAGTCAATAAAAAACCTAAGTGCACTGGTTCAGCGCTACTCACTAACTTTAACCCAAGGTAACCACCAGCAAGAATAATAATAGGAATAGACATTAAAAAAGAAAAACGCGCAGCCGCTTCTCGAGTAAAGCCTAAATAAAGAGCAGCGGTAATAGTCGCACCTGAACGAGATGTACCAGGAATCATCGCCAGTGCTTGAGCAATACCGATAATAAGCGATTTTTTACTATCCACTTGATACTCATCACTGTTCATTTTAGCGCGATTATCTACCCACCAAAGAAGCAGCGCAAATACTACTGTGGTAGTAGCAATAACCCATGCACTTCTAAGATAAATTTCTATAATATCCTTCATAAACAACCCAAACACACAGGCTGGAATAGTAGCTAAAACTAACATCCACGCTAACTTGCTTTCTTTTGAATGCTGGCGTTTAAATATAGAAGAAAACAGAGCACTTAAAAGCGTTACAACTTCACTTCTAAAATAAATCACCACCGCAGCCAACGTCCCCACATGCACAGCAACATCGAACGCAAGTCCTTGATCTTCCCAACCTAGTATTACCGATGGCAATATTAAATGGGCAGAACTAGAAATAGGAAGAAACTCTGTAAAGCCTTGTACTAAGGCAAGTATAAATGCTTCAAAATATGTCATTACAATTCCATTATTAAATTAATTCTATTTTTCTCAAAGCGTTAAGGTTATTCATATTCTGCCAAATATCTTTCACTTTTCGACCATCTAGCGGAATAATCAAATCAGGCGCAAGATCATACAAAGGCTGAATGACAAATGGGTACTTAAATATATCTTCTCGCGGTACGATTGGTGACGATAATGACACTTCATTGCCAAATAATAAAATGTCTAAATCTAAGCTTCTATCTTGAAACTTTTTAGCCACGGGGCTTCTTCCCCACTTCATTTCGAGACTGCGCATTAATTGCGAAAAATCAGCCAAACTTTCAGTTGTTTTTAGCTCAACAACAAAGTTATAAAATGGCGTGCTATCAAACCCTAGCGACTCACATTCATAGATAGGTGAAACACGACATTGCTTCGTCATTGAAGAAAGCGCTTCAATAGCGGCGTTTGCATGTTTTTCTCTCTCAATATTTGTCCCAACACCAATATAAACTGTTGTCATCAGTCTTTAGCGCCACGTTCTATTACTACTCCAACCCCTGATGCTTGTGGTACAGCCCCTGGTTTGGTTAAGCGAATATGTATCCAAGGTACCGAAAACTGCATCATAATTAATTCAGCAACCTCTTCTGCTACACGTTCTACTAATAAAAATCGACCATTTTCTATGTGAGAGATAACCGCTTGGCTTACTTGTGCGTAATCAAGAGCATCTTTAACATCATCACTTTTTCCAGCTGGTTTATTATTATGAGCCATCTCGATATCAAGTACTAACTTCTGTTTTATTTCCTGTTCCCAGTCATAAACACCAATAGTCGTTATTACTTCTAATTTTTCAATAAACACTTTATCAAATGACATTTTTGTTCCTATTCATTCTAGGTAAAATACTGAGTTTTATATTGCAAGATCTTCGCTATCACTGTGATATTCAACTAACGGTGATGTTCGACCGATTGCTCTATTCCAGCTAATCTAGCAACGAAAAATACCAACACTCAACTACCGTTTAAGCCACACAATGGCATGAGCAAATTAAGCCAATATAAGTTCGTTATTTAGTTTACGAGAATTGTCAGTTTACATGAGTAAAAGTATCTCGCGAAGTAACGAATATGAATTTGAAGAAATTTCACTAAATTATTCCCATAAAAAATAAAATTTCTAGTTTTGTTATACAGGTCGGATAACATATGAAGATAAAAAAACGTATTATTTTCAAACGAGCTATACTTTATGCTCGAAAGAAACTATTAATTAGATACTTTTGTTTTAACCATTAAGGATATATATGACACCACTGTCACTTGGTATGATCATCTTTGCCTATCTATTAGGTTCGATATCGAGTGCGGTATTAATTTGTCGCTTTCTGAAACTTCCCGATCCAAGAGAAAATGGTTCTAATAATCCAGGTGCCACCAACGTATTACGCATTGGAGGAAAGTCCGCAGCTACTGCTGTTTTACTCGTTGATATGCTCAAAGGTACCATTCCCGTATGGATAAGTTATTACTTTACTGTTGAGCCACTTTATTTAGGCTTAATTGGTATTTCAGCCTGTTTAGGCCATATCTATCCTATTTTTTTCCATTTTAGGGGAGGTAAAGGGGTTGCAACAGCAATAGGAGCAATTGCACCTATCGGTTGGGGGTTAACAGGCTTACTTGGAATTACTTGGCTTATCGCAGCCTTAGTTACTCGATACTCATCGCTTGCCGCTATCATTACAGCGCTATTAGCTCCATTTTACGCTTGGATGTTTAAACCTCTTTATACACTTCCTGTTGCAATGTTGTGCTGCTTAATTTTACTCCGGCACCAAGATAACATTCGTCGTTTAATCGATGGAACTGAGCCAAAAATTGGCTCAGCTTCTTAAGCTTTAAGAACGAATCAATTATTGATAGGCGATAACTGATCGATTGGCCAACGAGGCTGAGCCTTAACAGACAAATCTGAAGATTCATTATTCTTTAAGCGTTGCATTCCTGCATAAGCAATCATTGCACCATTATCAGTACAAAATTCGGTTCTTGGATAGAAGACTTCACCACCTACTTTTTTGGCTAAACCTTCTAATTCCACTCGCAATTGCTTATTTGCACTCACACCGCCAGCAATTACGATTCGTTTCATTCCAGTGAGTTCTAACGCTCGCTTACATTTAATTGCCAAAGTCGCACAAACGGCTTCTTGAAACGCATAAGCTATATCTGCTCGAGTTTGCTCATCATCATCATTCGCTCGAATCGTATTGGCGGCAAACGTTTTTAAGCCAGAAAAGCTCATATCTAACCCTGGCCGATCTGTCATTGGCCGCGGGAATTTAAATCGACCTTGAGTCCCTTTTTCCGCCAACCTAGAAAGCAACGGCCCACCAGGGTAATCGAGTCCCATTAATTTGGCTGTTTTATCAAAGGCTTCACCGGCTGCATCATCAATAGATTCGCCTAAAATTTTATAGTCACCGATGCCTTTCACTTCCACTATCATGGTATGCCCACCAGAAACCAACAACGCGACAAACGGAAAAGGTGGCGGGTTATCTTCGAGCATAGGGGCTAATAAATGACCTTCCATGTGATGTACCGCAATAGCAGGAACATCCCACGCATACGCGATACTTCGACCAATTGTCGCTCCAACTAAAAGTGCACCAACCAAGCCTGGGCCAGCAGTATAAGCTATCCCATCAATATCCTTTTGGCTTAAATTCGCTTGTTTTAAAGCTTCTTTAATCAAAGGGATCGTTTTTTTTACGTGATCTCTTGACGCTAATTCGGGAACCACGCCACCATAATCAGCGTGTAACTTTACTTGGCTGTATAATTGATGAGAAAGCAACCCTTTCTCATCATCATAAATGGCAACGCCTGTTTCATCACATGACGTTTCAATACCTAAAATACGCATCGTTTTCTCATTGAAATCGGAAATTAGGCCAATATTACCTAATCTAACAAAATTTGACCACGATAATACTTTACAAAGGCACACTGATCGGATTAAAATTCCGCACCATTTTTGATTTAGCTGATTAACGACCAATCAATAGCGATTTGAGTCCTAAAAATTAGCATTAACGAATAACCCCTGAGGTGAAAGGCATATGCCAGTAGTTAAAGTACGTGAAAACGAACCGTTCGACGTTGCATTACGTCGTTTCAAACGCTCTTGCGAAAAAGCAGGTATCCTTTCAGAAGTTCGCCGTCGTGAGCATTATGAAAAACCTACTACAGTACGCAAACGCGCTAAAGCAGCAGCTCAAAAGCGTCACGCTAAGAAGCTATCTCGCGAAAACGCTCGTCGCGTACGTTTGTACTAATAACTGAGTCCCACGAAAGGAATTAGTTATGGCTCTTATTGACCAACTCAAAGAAGAGCAGAAAGTTTCGATGAAAGCCAAGGATAAATTACGCCTTGGCACTATTCGTTTAGCCCTTTCAGCAATTAAGCAACGAGAAGTTGACGAGCGGATCACTCTGACCGACGATGACATCGTAGCAATATTAACGAAAATGGTTAAGCAACGTCGTGATTCTGTCTCGCAATTTGAAACAGCAAATCGTCAAGATTTAGCTGATGCTGAGAAAGCAGAAATTACTGTACTTGAGGAATTTATGCCTCAACCGCTATCAGAACAAGAAGTGAGCGCACTAGTTGAAAGTGCAATATCTGAATCTGGTGCTGCGGGCATGCAAGACATGGGTAAAGTAATGGGTGTGCTTAAGCCGCAAATTCAAGGGCGAGCAGACATGGGTAAAGTAAGTGGTTTAGTTCGTTCTAAACTAGCTTAACGTCCCAAATCAATTGAACAAGCCGTGCTATTCTTTTTGAATACACGGCTTGTTTTGTCTCTGTATACTAATGAGTTAACACCGTAAATAAATTAGCTCTAAAAATTGGTATAATAAGTTATTTAACACAGTAAGGTTTTATGGCTGGACATATCCCACGACATTTCATAGACGATTTGCTTGCAAGAGTTGATATCGTCGATATTGTTGATTCCCGCGTAAAATTAAAGAAAAAGGGCAAAAATTACGGTGCTTGTTGTCCTTTTCATAACGAAAAAACGCCTTCCTTCTCTGTAAGCCAAGAAAAACAGTTTTATCACTGCTTTGGTTGTGGTGTACACGGAAACTCTATCGACTTTGTTATGGAGTTTGATCGATTAGATTTCGTTGAGGCCATCGAAGAAATCGCCTCAGGATTAGGCTTAGAAGTCCCAAGAGAACAAAGAAACAGCGGACAATTTAGCAATGCTCCTCGTGCCAATTCTGAGGAAAAACGTAATCTATATGATTTAATGGGAAGTATTGCTCAGTTTTACCGTTCACAATTAAAAATATCAGCAAACAAACATGCTATCGATTACTTAAAAGATCGTGGACTTTCCGGTGAAGTAGTACAAAAATTTGGTATCGGATTTGTACCAGATGAATGGGACGCCGTTCGTAAGAACTTTGGCCAGCACAAAACCGCTCAAGATATGCTAGTCAGCGGTGGTATGTTAATAGAAAACGACAAAGGCAATCGTTATGATCGCTTCCGTGGTAGGATCATGTTTCCCATACACGACCGTCGTGGACGTGTTATCGGCTTTGGTGGTCGAGTTATAGGTGATGGAACGCCAAAGTATCTCAACTCGCCAGAAACACCAATATTCCATAAAGGAAAAGAACTTTATGGATTATATGAAGTGCTGCAAGCCTACCGAGAACCGCCTCAAGTATTAGTGGTTGAAGGTTACATGGATGTTGTCGCATTAGCTCAATATGGTGTCGATTATTCTGTCGCTTCATTAGGTACATCGACCACTGGTGATCACTTACAACTTTTGTTTAGACAAACAAACACCGTTGTTTGCTGTTACGACGGAGATCGCGCAGGAAGAGAAGCAGCATGGCGAGCATTAGAAAATGCACTCGGTTATCTAAAAAGTGGCAATATTCTTAAGTTTCTTTTTCTACCTGATGGCGATGATCCAGATAGCTTTATTAGAACTCATGGCAAAGAGGCGTTTGAGAAAAAAGTCAAAGAGGCAACTCCGCTTTCTGAGTATTTTTTTAATAACCTAACTGATCAAGTACAAGTTGGAAGTGATGAAGGTAAAGCTGCCCTTTCTGCATTATCGGTTCCACTTATTGAAAAAATCCCAGATGAACACTTACAAGGTCAGCTGTTTAAAATATTAGGTCAAAAAACAGGGATATTCTTAGAGCATCAAAATAGCTCAAAAAAAGTTAAGGCTAACCAGAATAAGGCCCCACAAAAGATAGCAAAAACACCAATGCGTGTAGTTATTGCTCTCTTAGTTCAAAATCCGAACTATAGTGTAGAAGTGCCTGATCTCACAAGTGTTCAAGATATAGCCATTCCTGGATTAAGTTTATTGATAGAAGTGCTTGATAAATGCTTATCAGATCCCCATATAACCACAGGTCAACTTTTAGAGAATTGGCGCAACGACAAAAATGAAAGAATGTTGTCTCGTCTAGCAAGTTGGACTATCCCTTTAAATAAGGATGAAGATAACGAAAGAGATATATTTTTAGATTCATTGGACAAAATAATTTACCAGTGTATCGAGAAACAAATTGAAGCTTTGCAGGCACGAGAAAGAAGTGTCGGTTTATCAACCGAAGAGAAAAGGGAGCTACTAGCGTTAATGCTAGACTTAAAAGCGTAACCCTGTAGTAGTCAGCACTGTTTATATTTGTTATAATTGGCGGTTCGCAATTCGCAACCTTTCACCATCACACAGACCTCAAGTTGGATATCGTCTATGGATCAAAATCCGCAGTCACAGCTAAAGTTACTTGTCATTAAGGGTAAGGAACAAGGCTATCTGACCTACGCCGAAGTAAATGACCACTTACCTGCAGAAATCGTAGATTCTGAACAGGTTGAAGATATCATTCAAATGATCAACGACATGGGTATTAAAGTCGTTGAAACTGCACCAGATGCAGATGAAATGTCCATCAATGAAGATAACAACATCACTGATGAAGATGCTGCTGAAGCAGCCGCTGCTGCACTTTCGAGTGTAGAGAGCGAAATTGGTCGTACTACAGACCCTGTTCGCATGTATATGCGTGAAATGGGGACAGTGGAACTACTAACTCGCGAAGGCGAAATTGATATAGCTAAGCGTATTGAAGATGGTATCAACCAAGTTCAATGCTCTGTCGCTGAATATCCAGGTACTATCTCTTATGTTCTTGAACAGTTTGATAAAGTTCAAGCAGAAGAGTTACGCTTGACCGATATTATCTCTGGATTTGTTGATCCGAATGATGATGGTTCTGCCGCACCAACTGCCACTCACATTGGTTCAGAACTTGCTACATCAGATCTAGAAGATGCCGATGATGAAGACGCAGATAGTGATGAAGACGATGAAGAAGAAGATACAGGCATCGATCCTGAACTTGCTTTAGAAAAGTTCACTTCACTTCGGAATACTTATCAAGATATGCAACTTGCTATCAACGAATATGGTCGCGAAAGCAACCAAACGGCTGATGCAAAAGAAGCATTACTGGAAGTATTTAGAGAGTTTCGTCTGATCCCAAAACAATTTGATTACCTAGTTAATGAACTGCGTACTTCAATGGAACGTGTTCGTACACAAGAACGATTAATTATTCGTCAATGTGTAGAATACGGAAAAATGCCGAAGAAGACTTTTGTTCAGGCCTTTACTGGTAACGAATCCTCTGATGCATGGCTAGATCAAGCTCTTGCCTCAGATAAACCTTATGCGGAAAAGATAAAACGCAACGAAGAAGATATTCGACGTAGTATTCTTAAACTGCGAACTATCGAAAAAGAGACATCATTACCGGTTCAAACCATTAAAGATATCAGTCGTCGCATGTCTATTGGTGAAGCGAAAGCTCGCCGTGCGAAGAAAGAAATGGTTGAAGCTAACTTACGTTTGGTTATTTCTATCGCTAAGAAATATACCAACCGTGGTCTGCAATTCTTGGATTTAATCCAAGAAGGTAACATCGGTCTAATGAAAGCGGTAGACAAGTTCGAATATCGTCGTGGTTATAAATTCTCGACCTACGCAACATGGTGGATCCGTCAGGCAATCACTCGCTCGATTGCTGACCAAGCTCGTACCATACGTATTCCTGTTCATATGATAGAAACAATCAATAAATTGAACAGGATCTCTCGCCAAATGTTGCAAGAGATGGGACGTGAACCACTACCAGAAGAACTTGCTGAACGCATGCAAATGCCAGAAGACAAAATTCGCAAAGTACTTAAAATTGCCAAAGAGCCAATCTCGATGGAAACACCAATTGGTGATGACGAAGATTCGCATTTAGGTGACTTTATTGAGGATACCACGTTAGAACTACCTCTCGACTCCGCCACCTCTGGTAGCTTAAAAGTCGCGACAAAAGACGTTCTAGCAGGGCTAACGCCTCGTGAAGCAAAAGTATTGCGTATGCGTTTTGGTATTGACATGAATACCGACCACACTCTTGAAGAGGTAGGTAAGCAATTCGACGTTACTCGTGAACGTATTCGTCAAATAGAAGCCAAAGCACTACGTAAGCTTCGCCACCCAAGCCGCTCAGAAACTCTGCGTAGCTTCCTAGACGAATAGAAAAGATAATTTTTGATTAAAAGGTGAGCAGTTGCTCACCTTTTTTATTAAATTTGGTTTAAGTGGATAAAAACTAAGCGCAATTGACCTATAAAGCATCTAGACAGCTTGGATAACATCCCCTATAATCGTCAACCTAATTTGGCCCCTTAGCTCAGTGGTTAGAGCGCTCGACTCATAATCGATCGGTCCGCAGTTCAAATCTGCGAGGGGCCACCAAATTTAAAGGCCTGAGAGCGTTTTCGTTCTCAGGCCTTTTTTATTACCAAGTAATTTTTATTGCCAAGTAGTTTTTTATTGCCAAGTAATAAAGCTCTTCGGGTAAACAGAAACGAGAGACCTTGCCCTCAAGCTTTGACAACCTGCTTACCTCGTTTATGTTGATACATTCTTTTATCAGCTAAGTTCAAACAATCAGAAAAACTTCTGCATTCAAAACTGGTTGCTATACCAAAGCTAAGGCCTGCCATAGGCCAGTCAGAGCCTTTTATTCCAGCTTCGACATCAATTATTCGCTGCGTCACTTTGGAATATAGAATTTCAACATGTTGAGGTTTATGCACTTTAACTAACCAAACAAATTCATCCCCACCAGTACGGTAAACTGGCCCCAAATCTTCAAGATGTGTCTGCATAAGGTAACTCGCTTTTTTTAAAAAGCGGTCTCCACCATCATGCCCATAAGTATCATTAATACTTTTTAAACCATCGCAATCAATAAACACCAAACAATAAGGGCGATGCTTTAATTGTTTAATCGCGTCATTGAACCCTAATCTGTTACCAAGTCCCGTCAAACTATCGACCCGAGATTGAGCATAAGTTTCCTGGTATTGTCTTTGTTGAAGCCTTAACCATTCAGTTAAAGAAAGTAAAATACAAAAACAATCAATTGCCAGAGCAATGACTACTAAAGTTTCCATTGAAGATTGAAAAGGCAATTGTTTAAAATGGACTAAAACATAATACGTTAGAGAAACACCGTAACAACAACTGCCTATCAAATAATATTTTGCAACGAAATCTTTTTTTTGCACCATTAGGACACCGGTAAAAATCATTGTTGGCACCCAAACCACTGCGATTAAATGTGCTAACAGAAAAGCAAGAGAAAACGGGACAAAAATGGTAAGCGTACCAATAGCCACACACAGCCAACTCATTCCTTTAAAGAATTTATTGAGAGATACAAAATGTTGTGGGAAATTAAATAGTAATCGAGTGTAATAACTTGCAAATGCGATGGCAAATGGGAATAAAATAATTCCAAAATACACTGGATTCAGACCACCAGTTGGCAGTAGATACCCCCAAGCCCCAGATGCCGCAAACCAACCTAAACCATGTAATCCAACATAACCAGCACAAGCCAACGTAATAGGGTGTTGTGTACGAAGGTAGCCAAACAAGGAAATCATACCTAATGTCAGCATAACGGCTATAGAGCTCAACGTAAGCGTATTATCTCGGAACAGCCGATTATAAAATTGATGTTCGGATTGCAAAGTGATATGTATTTCCGTTGGAAATTTCTTCGCTTCAACATAAAGCCAAAGTATTCCTTTCTCTTCTGCGACCAACGACAAGGGAAAACTTTGTTTATGTAACTGCCGAATACCTTCACCACTTAATTGATCAAAATTAAACACTTTGTTAACTTGGCTATCACCCGACTGCCAATATCCCCACCCTTGATCCAGGTAATTTGCGTTAATAGTAACAACTTGAGCTAATGGTAGTGAATTAGAGTTTTCTACCTCAAGGCGCAGAGCAAACGCGCCTTCTTCGCCAAATGTTGACTCTACTTTTTGAGCTGATTTGATATGATTTTTTAAAGTAAGAAAATCGACAGGTTGAGTAAGCTGAGGCATGCGATACCATGATGCAAAGTCATCGGCTAATACCATCTGGTCCCGATTAATTTGTACAGAAGAGGCAAAACCAGATTGCACACCTATGGCTAACAGGCTAACAAGCAAAACCAAAATCCGCATAGAGTTAGAATGATTCCTAAAATTGGTATAAAGGATAGCATAGACGACTTTATAACAATCTGGAAACAATTTTCATATCTAATAGAAACAACTCACTTCCGGGTTTGCGTTAGTTTCTACCTAACAAACTAATCCTTAATTTGCTCAAATTGATGTACACATGTTTAAACTAATCTGGAAAGCAGCGAGCAACAGACTCTCGCTCAATCATTTCAAACATTACCGATGAACGTGTCGCAACTATATTGGGAGAGCTAATATCTTGAAAAATTAGCAATATAGTAGAGGAATAATGTTAAACCCTGAACTTACAAGCCTTCAAACATCCTTATACGAGCATTTCTGAGATGAGTCCTCATAGCGAGTTCAGCAGCATCTTCATCTTGATCTACGATCGCTTGAACAATATCTTCATGTTCTTTTTGAGCTATTTCAAAACGTTTATTTGAAGAGTGTAACGAAAGTGTACGAGTTAAATTCATTCCTTGTCTTATGTTGTCCTGCAGTGAAGAAAATACCTTACTGTAATATTCATTATTAGAAGCCATCGCAACAGAATAGTGAAAACGATAATCATCATCTGTCGCCAAATTATTATTTTTATTTGCCAGATAAATCGCTTCTGAGGCATCAATTAAGTTTTTTAATTGCTGCTCTGTTCGACGACCTGCCGCCAATCTAGCAGCACCACTTTCCAAATGAATTCGAAACTCGAAGCATCTCTGAATATCTAAAATACTCGAAACAGCAGCAAATTTTAATACTGTACTTTCTGGTTTTTGAACCACAAAATTTCCAGACCCTCGACGAGAGACCACTAAGCCGTCTTCTTTTAAGCGCGTAAGTGCTTCTCTTATTATCGTGCGAGATACACCATAAGTTTCACTTAATCTCGCTTCAGTCGGCAATTTACTGTTAATTTCATAATCATCAATGATACAACTCAATATTTTTTCATAAATAATAGAAGCCATTGATTTTATTGGTTTTGAATTGTTATTAGACATACTAATACCGAAAATACTGCGTCAATGTAGTAATGGCGTCAATGTAGCATAGGTTGTTTGAGAATTGAATCTGGAGAAGTAAACAAGATATTGTCAATTGACAATATGCGGCAAACTAATAGGTTGTTTACCGCATAATTATGAAAGACTGAATAAACAAGATTAACGCAACTCCAAGCTAAACGTATTTTTTTATCCAATCTAAACCATCTAAGGTGTTTGTTTTAGGATTGTATTCACATCCAATCCACCCTTGATAACCAATCGATTCAAGATATTTCAATAGAAAACTATAATTTATTTCACCAGTTCCAGGTTCATTTCGACCAGGGTTATCTGCAAGTTGCAAGTGACCAATAATAGGTAAGTTATTTTCAATAGTCCGAGCCAAGTCACCTTCCATTATCTGCATATGATAAATATCATATTGAAGTGTTAAATTACTGCTATCGACATCAATCTGAATTTTTTTCGCTTGCTCTGTACTGTTGACAAAAAAGCCTGGAATATCAATAGTATTTATTGCTTCAAAAACTAACTCAATACCAGCTGCTTTCAGTTCTTCTGCTGCAAAACGTAAATTTTCGACCAATGTTATATGGGCATCTTCATCCGATACTGTTGCTGGTTTTTTCCCTGCTAAACAATTTACTTTTTTACAATCCAATGCATGTGCGTATTCTATCGCTTGGGCTACCCCAGAGCGGAACTCATCAATTCGATCTGGATGACAAGCAATACCACGTTCACCTGCGCTCCAGTTACCAGAAGGAAGATTGAAAAGCACTTGAGTTAATTTGTGTTTTTTTAACTCATTTGCAATATCGCTGGAAGGGTAATCATAAGGAAATAGATATTCGACGCCTTCAAAACCAGATTTAGCTGCGGCTTCAAAACGTAACATGAAATCGTATTCAGTGAATAACATAGATAAGTTAGCTGCAAATTTATACATTCTTTACTCCTAATAACATTTGAATTGAGATGATCAAAAATTTGATCATCTCAATGGCAATTGCAGGTTATGTTTATAATCAATTATGTCCATTGAAAAACATGCTTATTGAAAACTTTCAATTGTTACGTGAGCTAGTTTTTCATAATGAAGAGCAAGTGCAGCGTGATCACATACCCCTTTATCGTCATTTCGTAGTGCCTGCATCATTTCCATAACTGCTGCGGTTAACGGCAACTGAGCTCCCAATTCATGTGAAGTATCTAAAGCATTTGTCAGGTCTTTAATATGCAAGTCAATACGAAATCCTGGTTCAAAATTACGACTTAGTACCATTGGAGCTTTTGCTTCGAGCACTGTACTACCAGCTAACCCACCTCGAATCGCTTCGAATACTAATTCAGGATCAACACCTGCTTTTGTAGCAAGTGAAAACGCTTCTGACATAGCCGCTATATTTACAGCAACAATGACTTGATTCGCTAGTTTGGTTACATTACCTGCACCCAATTTACCTGTATGCACAACAGAACCAGCCATCGCTTTCATTACATCGAAATATTTGTCAAATAATGCTTTATCACCACCAACCATAACCGATAACGTTCCATCAATAGCTTTAGGTTCACCGCCACTCACTGGAGCATCTATCAAATTAATATTCTTTTCAGCGAGCGCATTACCTATTTTTTGGCTTGCTATAGGATTAATTGAGCTCATATCAATAACTGTTGTGCCTGGTTTTGCTCCCTTAATAATGCCATTTTCACCAAGTGCTGCAGATTCAACATGTGGTGAGTTAGGTAACATAGTGACAATGACTTCACATCGTTCAGCTACATTCTTGGCGTTTAAGCCTGTTTCTGCACCTGCATTATTCAACTCTTCTACTGCTTCTTTGTTAAAATCATAAACAATCACATCATAACCAGCTTTGAGCAAATTCTTGCTCATTGGTTTACCCATTATTCCTAAACCGATAAAACCCACTTTCATAATATTTCCTTTTTAATTTATTAAGTACTTATTAGCTTTCATTGAGCAAAATTAACTTTTGTTAATGAATTTTTCTGCCAAGTTTTGCGTCGCAGATCTAAACAAACCTACGTCTGCGCCTACAGCAACCAAAGTTGCTCCCCAAGACATATAGCGCCTTGCGTCTTCTTCTGAACCAGTAAGAATTCCAGACGGTTTTCCAAATTCTTTCGCTGTCTTAAATACTTGTTTAATTGCTGACTGAACATCTGGATGATTAATATCGCCTAAATGACCTAAAGAGGCAGCAAGGTCACTCGGTCCAACAAATACCGCATCAATTCCATCAACAGCAAGGATGTTAATGAGATTATCCAAGCCATATTGATTTTCTATTTGAACAATGACGGCAATATTGTCATTAGCAGATTTAAAATAATCTTTGATGGTGGCATAGGCATTACCGCGATGTGATAGCGACACTCCACGAATTCCTTCTGGAGGATAGCGGGTAGCAGAGACAGCCTTAATTGCATCTTCCTTAGTTTCTACAAATGGGACTAATATATTGTAAAAACCTAAGTCGAGTACTCGCTTAATCATAACTGGATCAATTGAGTGGATACGTACAATTGGTGCTGATGTACTTTCTTTCAATGCCATTAATTGTGGGATTAGTGAAAGCTCATCGTTAGGTGCATGTTCAGCATCAAGCAATAACCAATCAAAACCTGCTAACCCCAACATTTCCGCTGTAATTGGAGATCCTATACTGCTCCAACAACCAATAAGTTGCTCACAATTACGAAGCTTTTGACGAAAGTTATTTGGATATTGAGTTTTGTTCATAGTTGTTCCTATTTAGATATCAGTTTTATTCACAGCAATATTATCTGATTACTCACATTCTTATATACTAATAAATACTAATAAATACTAATTTGTGAAGTGGTTCATATATTCATAATATGATATGTAAGAAATAAAATTTCCCTAACCCAACAAAGAAACTAAAAACTAATATTTTAAATCAATAACTTAAAACATTAATGGTATTGTAATTGAATTTAAAACACAAATTTATGCAATGAGAATCACACTTTAAGTATTTTTTTGAATTACCTTCTGATCACAAAACAACCAAATCTATATTTATTTATACAACTTTACAGTGGTAGCATGCATTTAGAACATCAAGTACGTCCTAATTAAAAATATAAATATAAATATCAACTAGCCATAAGGTGAAACTGTAATGAAATCGATGAAAATGAGATTGAGCTTCTTGCTATCAGGAATACTTTTAGCCTCTTCCGTCAGTGCTGCGGTCTTTCCAACCAGGGATATAAGAATGATTGTGCCTTGGCCAGCAGGCGGAGGTGCGGATGCAATATCTAGAAAAATAAGTAATATCGCGGAAAAAGAACTCCCGAATTCAATTTACGTAGAAAATATTGGAGGAGCCATCACAGCTACCGGCTTAATGCAGATGACGAAATCACGTCCGGATGGCCATACAATAGGTGTACTAACTTATGACAGTATTATTACCTTACCGCGCGGTAATATGGTGCCTGGATATTCGCTAGATAAAATGAAACCAATTGCCCGTATAACTAAAGAAGCCGATGCTTTTGTCGTTTCGAAGAAATCAGGTTTCAATTCGTTAACTGAAGTTATCGCAGCTGCTAAGAAAAACCCTAATACAGTACGGGTAGGTGTTGCACCCAAAGGTTCTGGTCCATACCTTGCAATTAAGCGTTTAGAGAAAATGCTCAACGTTGATTTTAACGTCATTTCATATCCAGGTTCGTCTACTGCTGAAGCCGAAGCATTATTATCAGGTGAATTAGATGCGGCTATTTCGAGTCTGGGAGATTTCAACGGAATTATCTCATCTGGTGATGCAAAAGGTTTGGTTGAATTATCTTCAGAGCAAAACCCATCGTTCCCTTCCGTTCCACCAATCAGTTCGTTAGGTTACAAAATCGAAACCGGAAGTTTCATTCTAATTTCTGCTCCCAATAGAACACCAGACGACGTAATCGCTATATTAGAATCTGCCTACAAAAAAGCTTATGAAAGTAAAGAATTTCAGGAGTGGGTAGCTAAAGTGGGTGTAACACCAAGCTGGCTAGATTCTAAACAAACCTCAGAATGGATAACAGATCTACAAACCACCACATTTTCTGTTATGGACGAATTCGATCTCTAAAATATTGCCTGCATTTATTAGATATTGAACATGTTAAATTTATAGTCCTTTCTTTTGAAAGGACTCATCTGAGGGAATATATATGTCTTGTAAAATTGAGCATATAAAAAGCTCTGGTTTTTATATTATTACATTTTTTGTTTCTTTATTTTATTTTGGTACCGCATTTTCACTTGGACCTCCTATCGACAACGGAAGTATTGAGCCATCTTTTTTTCCTCTAGTCTTAGGAGCGTGCGCAACCATATTTAGTGGATTAGTTCTACGAAACAACATCAAAAAAAACACCCTGACACAACAAACTTCGCCAAGAAAAACGTTAACCGATATTGGAGATCGCAAAGTATGGTTAGTCGTATTCATTACCGCAATTTACATTACACTGTTTAGTATTATTGGCTACTTCTTATCATCGATCTTATATGTGTTCTCAATCATTGCTCTTTTTTCAGGAAATAAAGACGCTTTACTTTCTAAGCTATTAATTTCTATTGTTATAGTTGTTATAGGCTATTTGATTTTTGAACAACTATTTAGCATTCGACTACCAACACTAGAGGTATAGTCATGGATTTTATATTAATGGTATTTAGCAGTTTTTCACTATTATTTCAACCAGTTACCTTGATATATGTAGTCTTAGGTTTTTTTATTGGAACCATATTTTCTGCAATACCTGGGTTAACTGCAACGTTAGCACTAGCATTACTTCTTCCGTTGACGTATAGCCTTGATGTAACTACTTCACTGATGGCATGTGCAAGTATATATATGGCTGGAATGTGTGGTGGTAGTATTACCGCAACAACAATAAATATACCTGGTGCTCCATCATCCATGATGACTGCATTAGATGGTTACCCGCTTCAACAGCAAGGGAAAGGTGCATTAGCATTAGGGCATGCTTCTCTTGGCTCTATGATTGGTGGAGCATTAGGTGCCCTTTTACTTATTGCCTTAGCACCATACATAGCACAGGTTGCATTACTGGTAAAAACCACCGGGAAATTTTCACTCATTGCTTTCGCAGTGGTAGTTATCGTTATATCTCAACGTGGAAAAATACTGAAAGCCTCTGTGGCACTCTGTCTAGGATTAATGACTGCAACAATTGGTTTAGACTCAATGGTACCTATGACTCGATTCACATATGGTGTACCAGAATTAACCGCTGGTATAGAACTAATGCCCATTATAATAGGTGCATTTGCTATTAGTGAAATTCTAAGTCAGGCAAGTAAATTAAATCAAAAAGATCAAATTAAAGAGGCATTAAAAAATGTAAGTAGTGTACGTCGTCGTGACTTCTTACCTCCTTTATCTGATATCAAAAAAATAGGGGTACTGTGTTATGTGAAATCCGCACTCATCGGTTTTTTAGTTGGCACATTACCTGGGGCTGGTGGTTCAATGGGAAGCTTCTTATCCTATGTTGAAGCAGTGAGAACGTCTAAAGATCCAGATTCTTTCGGTAAAGGAAACCCTAAAGGAATAGCTGCAGCAGAAGCGGCAAACAACGCAGTATGTGGTGGTGCTATGGTACCTATGTTAACTTTTGGTATTCCCGGAGATCCAATTACCGCGATTGTTCTTGGGGTATTGATTATTAACGGCATCCAACCCGGACCACAATTAATGGCTGAACAAGCTACTTTAATTGCGCCAATGCTTGCATCGCTACTCTTTAGTGCAGTAGTAATGGTCCCTTTAACACTATTTTTAATCGGTCCATACTTTATTAAAATAGTATCCATCAGAAAAGACGTACTTTATGGTTCTATTGCTCTTTTATCTGTTGTAGGAAGCTATGTTGCAACATATTCTCCATTTCAAATGGGAGTAACGTTACTTATAGGTGTTATTGCTTATTACATGAGAAAAAACGACTTTCCAATTGTAACAATGCTCTTAGGATTTATTTTAGGCCCAGATCTTGAAGAATTTTTTAGAACATCTCTGGCTTTATCTAACGGTAATCCAATGACATTTCTTACCAATTTGGATAGCTTATTCTTCATTGTATTAACTGGATTTTTTATCTATTTCTTAGCGATTAAAAAGCCAATAACTAGTCCTGTGTCAGCGAAAGCCTAATTCGTCATTAATTACTACAACTAGTTAATATCGCTAGACGGATATACAATGAACTAACAACGCCCAAATCCAGGTTGCTTTTAATTTTTAAACAATTAATTTCACTGGTTTGGGCTGTTTTAACTTTAATTTTTTAATATGAGATTTCTAGTGAACTCATATTATAGCTAAAACCTTATCTTGAATTTTATTTCGAAATATCAGAGCCTATCGAATGGCAACAGACTCTCGCTCAATCATTTCAAACATTACCGATGAACGTGTCGCAACTATATTGGGAGAGCTAATTGCCGTGATCAATTTATAGATAGCCGATTGAGCAATTCTATTGTAGTCAGTAGTCAATGTTGTTAATGGGGGAGTTGAAATAGCACTCACGCTAAGGTTATCAAACCCTACTACCGAAATGTCTTCTGGGACTCGTTTATTTATACTGGATAACGCTTCAATAATAGATAAAGCGACCATATCACAAAGACACAGTATCGCGGTACAGTCATCAAAGCGGTTTTCCTCTAGCAATAAAGGAATGATTTCTCTAGCGCCAAAATCGCCCATAGAATTACGGATCAAATCCTTACCTTGTAATCCTCTTAACGGTTTTACTCTATCTGCATAATGCACAAAATCTATAACTGATTCTTTAGGATCATGCTCTACGCCAGCCATGCTTAACGCACGTAAAAAACCACTGGTTCTTTGATAAGTAGAGTGTCGATCATTGGCTGTGACTAACTTGATTTTTTTATGTCCTTTCGCCAATAGGTATTCCGTTGCCATAAACGCGCCAAATTCATAATCAGGTGAAATACTTGGCGTTTGCATTTTAGGGTCGACACCATTAATGATAACTGCTGGGACTTTCTCTTGTTGGGTTAAGTGGAGCAATTCTTCGTTAGGGTTACCCAAGATGAGCAGAGATTGGGTTTTAGCGAGCTTATCTTTGAGTGAATGAGAGTTGTTAATTGGATTTAATACCGACATTTCCAGCACGATGGACAGTTTACTTGCCTCGACTTTAAGTTGATTCAGTAACGTCCCGTAAAAGGTATGAGGAGCAAAAGCAGAGTCATCACAAAACACCGTAATTTTGTCCAGATTCATCGGTATCTCAAGAGAGGTTTTACGCTTTACATAACCAATTTCAGTGATAATAGTTTCAACTTTCTGAGCAACATCACGCTTTACTAAATCACTCCCATTTAAGACTCGAGACACAGTTGTTTTGGACACGCCAGCAAGTGCAGCTATCTGATCTAACGTGGGTTTTTTACGTGATTTGTCTAATGCTTTCAAAAGGTTTTCCTACTCGAGCAAGATTTAAATAAACAATGTGGTCAGCAATCTGTCTTCTTATGTTTCGACCTGACTAGTTGTAATGCATCTTCTTAGTTAATTCAAGTCATTTTACCTTAAAAGATGAAACGTTTCATAAAAATGAGATGTTTCATAATATGAACAAGATCACGGAAAATAGATTAAATCTAGGTAATCCTAGTAACAGTTCGATGTGAGAATGTACTTGTATTGTACAAACGCTCCATAAGAAATCCATTTTATGAAACGTTTCATATTTTCTACATAATTATTTTGTTGAGGCTTTATTTATGAACCAGACGTTAGAAACGATCAAACAAGACATTATCGCAAGCGTAGAGCGAAATATGTCGGTGATCGGGATACGTAATCCGATGGTGGGTGCGGGTCCTAATGATTTTACATGGCTCTACCCTGAAGATTATTTTTGGACTGACTCATTTTGGACAGGTCAGCTTTGGCTAGCGTATTTGTTTACCGGTAAACAAGAACTGAAAAACAACGCTCGTATGCGTAACGCACATTTCCAAAATATTCTAAATAACCCACTGTGGTTAAATCATGATCTTGGATTTGAATACAGTTTATCTGCCGTGGCTGATTATAAGTTAACCGGTAATCAAGATGCTAAAAATCTGGCTTTAAGAGCAGCAGAAGCATTGAGAAATCGTTACAACTGGAACGGAAATTACTTAGTAGCCTGGACCGCAGGAGCAGAAGACAAAGCACACGCAGAAAGTGTGCAAGGCAAAATAATTATCGATTGTATGCAAAACTTGTCTTTACTAATGTGGGCTTATGCAGAAACCAACGTTGAATCCTTTAAACAAGTTGCAATTGGCCAAGCAGAAACCTCGATGAAATACTTAATACGTGATGATTATAGTACTTATCATACGTTTGACTTTGATACTCGTACTAATCAGCCTATAAAAGGTTGTACGCATCAAGGTTTTGCTGATGAATCATGTTGGAGTCGCGGACAAGCATGGGCTATTCACGGTTTTGCACAAATGGCACTAATGACTGGTGATGACCGTTACGCTCAAGAAAGCGTCAAGTTAACTGAATATATGTTGAGTAAAATCACTCCAGATATGGTGCCTGAATGGGACTATTTATTAACAGAGGGCGAAACTCGTTATAAAGATACTTCCGCTGGTTCCATTACGTCTGCTGGCCTATTTATATTGGCAGAATATTTTACCAAAACTAACAATTCATCTTTAGCTGAGTATTACTATGATTTGGCTAAAACAATGCTATTGGCACTACGAGAAAACTATGACCTGACGAGCACAGAATCAGCTCAAGGGTTACTATCTAATGCTGCATCTCACATACCCAATGCTAAAACTCACAACCAAGAACATTTAGCAAACTCAATGCTACCGTACGGTGATTATTATTATTTTGAAGCTGTTGCACGAGCATTAGGACACAACAAACTTTTTTGGTAACACTAAATAACGTGAACAAGAGGTAAATATAATGAAAAGTATAACGACTAAACTAGCACTATTAGGAACGGCTTTAGCACTCAGTGTCGGCGCGGCACAAGCAAAAACCTATAAATTTGCTGCAAACATTCCTAGTCAAGATGCTGCAGGTACTTTGCTGACAGAAATGGGACAAAATATAAACGAACGTACTGATGGTCGCGTTAATATTCGCTTTTTTTGGAACGGCACTTTAGGTGGACAAGCTCAGTACCTACAACAAATTCAAAGTGGCGTTATCGATTTGGGCTTGGTTAATAGCGCGACACTAGAAAACCTTGCACCAGAAATTACTGGAGTCAATCTTCCTTATATTTTCAGAAGCTTAGACGAATACGAACAAACTATGTTGAACCCTGAAGTGAGTCAAACTATCTTTGATTCCGTCGCTAGTAAAAATGTGTACCCTATGGGCTTTTTAAGTAATGGTTTTAGAAGTATGTATACAACTCAACCTGTATCGACGCTTGAAGACTTAGAGGGTTTAAAATTAAGAACTTCACCGAGTGATACCTATATGAAACTTATCCGTGCTCTTGGTGGTGTACCAACACCAATGGACTTTGGTGAAGTCTACCCAGCACTACAACAAGGTATTATCGACGGCGCTGAAGGCGGGTTGGCTGGATTATGGGAAGTTAAATTTGGTGAAGTAGCGAAATACGCTATTCGCACTGAACATACACGCTTAACCGATTTCTTAGTAACCAGTGAACGTTTCCGCGATAGATTATCTGAAGAAGATTTGAAAGTTGTTCAAGAAGAAATGAACAAAACAACCCAAAAATCGTTCTCAGCAGTTGCAAAACAGATCGAAAAGTCAGAAGCATTAGCAGCATCTGAACTGGGCGTAAAATATATCGACATCGACAAAGCGCCACTTATCAGCCGTATGCAACCAATGTATGACGAAGCACTAGCTGATTCAGTAAAAGCGCCACTGTTGGAAACTATTTTTAAAATTCAAGGTAGATAGAACGACTAACTAAGCAACTAAAGCGGCAGCAAAAAGTTTGCTGCCGCTTAAATCAAATCCATATAATTATTATTTTCTCTATTTAACAATTATGTTCACCACATAATCATTCATGACGTTGTTAATAAATAATGTAATAACACTGAAGAAGAATTATCCCCATTACGCTTTGCTTCAAGGAGAGGTTTATGAAGCCATTAGAACAGCAACCAGCAACCGTTACTTATAGTATGATTGACTCTTTTATGAGCACTTTGGAGAAGGCATTAAAATATTTTTTAATTACCTTACTCGCATTAATGAGTGTAATTATTATCTATCAAGTTGCTGCACGCTATGTATTCAGCTCTCCGAGTGCTATGTCAGAAGAATTATTACGCTTTATGCTAATTTGGCTCGGGATATTAGGCGCAGCTTTATGCTTTATAAAATCTACCCATTTAAACCTGCCATTGGTTTTAGATAAAGTTAGCGAAACAACTCGAATTAAAATGGAATTGTTTAACCGTTTCATCTATATCGTTCTCGGCTTAATTATGATGTGGGGAGGATACGTTGCAGCAGCGAAAAACTTTAACTTACTCAGTCCTACCATGCAAATACCGCTAGGAGCAGTTCAAGCAGTATTGGCAATCAGTGGCGCGATAATCACCTTAAGTCAGTTAGTTGAGCTGGCTAAAACAATCAAAAAGCAACCTAGTCAAGCTTACATAATTTTAACTTATGTTGGCTTATCACTAGTGTTACTTTTAGGTTATAGCGAACTTAAAGAATTAGAAAGTTTTGACGATTTTCTCTATTCCAACATGGAGATAATTTCTTTCTTTGCTCTCTTTAGCTCCTTCATCTTTTTTCTATTAATGGGCACGTCCATTGCTGTCGGCTTGGCTTTTTCTGGCATATTAACGCTATCGCTACAAATAGATTTTATTAATCTACTCGGAACCAGTAGTGAAAAATTATTCAGCGGACTTGATAGCTTTGGTTTTCTCGCTTTGCCATTTTTTATTCTGGCAGGGAACATCATGAACCAAGGCGGAATAGCAAAACGTCTTATTGTATTCGCCATGTTAATTGGCAAACGTATACCGGGTAGCCTATGGCAAACCAATATTGTTGCCAATATGATGTTCGGCTCACTATCAGGCTCGGCTATTGCCGCATCTACTGCTATCGGGGGGATAATTACCCCTATGGCGAAAGAAAAACAATACGACATGCCATTTACTACCGCAGTCAACGCCTCTTCCTCTATTGCAGGTATGCTCATTCCACCAGCTGGGGCATTTATTGTTTACTCAATGATTACTGGTGGTAATGCATCCATCGCGGCATTATTTTTAGCCGGCTACATTCCTGGGCTTATTGTAGGTTTGAGCGTGATGTTAGTGGCCTATTATTATGCACGCAAACATAATTACCCTATTGACTCTGTTCACTATCCGTTTAAAGAGGTTGCCGCGATAGCTTGGCGAGCCGTGCCGAGTATGTTCTTGATTGTCGTGATTATCGGCGGAATTATAGGTGGGATGTTTACCGCCATAGAAGCCTCTGGTATAGCAGTAATCTACAGTTTATTGCTGGCGCTATGTTATCGAACGCTCACTGTACAATCTTTGTTAAAAACTTTGTATGACTCTGCGATTAGTTCTGCTGTCATTCTATTCTTAATCGCTTGTTCTGGTTTAATGAGTTGGTCGATGACCTTTGCTAGTATCCCCGATACTGTTGGTGAAATGCTGGTTGCGGTTAGTGACAACAAATACATTATCCTACTAGTGATTAACCTAACGCTACTGTTTGTTGGCGTATTTATGGATATGGCACCGGCACAGCTAATCTTTACACCTATCCTCTATCCAGTGGTGACTTCTATGGGAGTGGATCCGGTACACTTTGGGGTTATCATGATCTATAACCTATCTATGGGCATCGTTACCCCACCTGTCGGCACGGTATTGTTTGTTTCTTGTGGTATTACTGGAGAGAAAATAACCAATGTAATCAAACCATTACTTCCTATTTTCTTGGTGCAGTTTATTGGCTTATTGCTGGTTACGTATTTCCCTGTTATTAGCTTGGCCATGCCACGCTTCTTTGGTCTCATGTAAGGGGACGAACAATGAAACAACATTTTTTTTTCAATAACCCAATGCAAACTAAGCAAGACTTTCAACAATTAGTTTGCGACCTTTTTGAACCATTGATCCCTTTTTATCAACAACAAGGGGCTCGAATTGACTTAGACGAAGGCGGTGCGTGTTTTGATATGGTCGCAAGTTCAGTTGAAGGGGTGGCTCGCCCGCTTTGGGGTTTAATACCTTTGCAACTAGGTGGTGGTCAATTTGAACATTGGCCTTTGGTTCGACAATTAATTATTAACGGCACAGATCCCGAATCTGATCAATATTGGGGAGAATTAGGCGAAATAGATCAACGTAGTGTAGAGATGGCGCCAATTGCTTTATGGTTAATTTTATTACCAGAGATAGCATGGCAACCTCTTACTAAACAACAGCAACATAACTTAGTACATTGGTTAGCCAGCATTCAAGATAAACCCACTTCGCAAAACAACTGGCTGTTTTTCACTATTTTTGTTCAACAAAGCCTACGCAGTGTTGGTTGGGAAACATTAGTCAATAAAGAGCTAGAACAGCAATTTTTGCAAAGAATACGCAACTGGTATCTTGGTGATGGTTGGTACGGTGATGGTGATATAGAAAGCATCGATCACTACTGTGGCTATGCAATGCACTATTACGGCTTAATTTATTCGCAGTTATTCGAGCACGCTAATCCAGAATTCGCGGCTTTGTTTAAAGATAACGCTGACGCTTTCAGTATTCCATTTCAATATTGGTTTGCAGAAACTGGAGAAACACTTGTTCAAGGCCGCTCGTTAACTTATCGCTTTGCTAGTGCAGGTTTTTGGGGCGCATATGCTCTTTGCCCACAAACATCCATACCAATGGGAGAGATTAAAGGGCTCTGGGCACGACAAATTAGACGTTGGAAGCACCAACCTATTTTTACCCAAACAGGCATATTAACGCGAGGCTTTGACTACCCAAATACCGCGATGTGTGAAGTATACAACTCTCCTACTTCACCATATTGGGCTATGAAAGCTTTTATTCCATTGCTTTTGGCAGACGACAGCTCTTTCTGGACAAATGAAGAACAACCTTGTCCAAAGTTAAAAAAAATCATGCCAATGCCACACAATAAAACCATTGTACAGCGGGTTGATGGACACAGTATCGTTCACTATGCCTCAAACGTACATCCAGGCTTCCAACTGGATAAATACAACAAGTTTGCGTATAGCACCTTTGGTGGTATGGATATTAACGCATTGCTTTATTCAGAAAAACTGAGCTTCGGCGACAACATTCTCGCACTAAGTTTCGATGGTGGAGCAAACTGGCAAATGCGACAAAAGAATAATCACGTAGAGCTATTAGAGAATAAAATCATTATCCAGTGGCAAAGTGGTTTACAAAAAGTCACCACCACCATTGATATACTCGACAATGGACAGTGTATACGAAGCCATGAACTGGAATCGGACCGAGAAGTATGGATTGTTGAATCAGGTTTTGCAGTAGGAAAGTGGTACCAAGAGGAACAATTATTGGATCAATTAGGTAATGAACAACCAACGAGAAAAGCACTACTGTCTATAAAGGGCAGTAACGGTATTTCAACCATTAGTAATTGCGACAACCATATGAAAACAGCTCACTGCACAACCCGAGTACATAGTGATGTGAGTTTCCCTAGAAGCGCTGTACCCTATTTATTATCAAAACATAAAGCAGGAACAATCCTATTATCGAGTCGATTTAGTCTCAGTAAAACACACCATTGATTAAGGTTCATCGTTAGGTTGTAGATCGGATACTATAGCCTAACGAATTAACCCTATCGACAACAAACCAATCACTTCGTTTTTGTCAGACTTTGTCCTTCGCGCATAGAGAAGCCCAAATCATAAATTTTTTGTTGCACTTCTTCTCCACGCAAAACGCCCAGTAACAATTCAGCACTTTTTTCGCCAATTTTATAAATTGGTATATCAATACTATTCAATTGCGGAGAAATCGCTTTACCAATATTTAGCGCGTTATAACCAACAATACCGAGCTGTTCCGGAACCTGTATTCCTCTTTGTTGCGCTGCCATTGTTACGCCAACCGCAATATCATCATTGGTACATAAAACCCCATCGATATTAGGGTGTTCATTCAATGCTTTCTCAAGCAATTCGCCTCCCAGCGTAAAACTTGAATGAGCTTCAGTTAAAATATGTATAGACTCCGCTCCTCTTTCACTCATCGCTCTATCATAACCTGCCATACGTAATTGCGTCCGAGTATCCAGACGTGCACCAAAATAAGCGACATTCGATTTCCCAGAGTCGAGTATTGATTGTGTAGCAAAATACGCTGCCGCTTCATGGTCAAGTCCAACCGCCATATCAATCGGTTTTTCCGGCAACTCCATCGCTTCAATCACAGGTATACCGGTTGTCTTTATCATCTGTAGTGTGCGGACGGTATGAGTGCTCTCTGTCAGTATTAATCCATCCACGTGATACGAAAGTAAAGAGGCAACCTTGGCCTCTTCTTCTTTTTCATCATAGCCAAAATGTGCAATTAAGGTTTCGTAACCATTTTCTTTGGTTACTTTTTCAATCCCTTTGATAAATTTGGCAAAAACTTGGTTTGAAAGAGATGGAACTAAAATACCAATCGCTTTACTCGAAGCTTTTGACAGCATCGCTGGTGCTTTATTTTCAATGTATCCAATTTCCTCAATAACCAAAGCAATCTTGCTTCTTGTTTGTGCTGCAACCGAATTAGGATCTCGCAAATAGCGCGAAACGGTCATTTTAGTAATACCAATTTTATCGGCAATATCTTGCAATGTTGGTCTTTTCTGTTGCATTTTTTATGTTCTGCTATTGGTGTTGGGAGGGGGAGTTATTTAATTAAAACATTTATTGTTTTATTAAAAATGCGCTTAAATAGTTTATCAATTAAAATTATTTACCAGCCAAAATGTTACGGTAACATTATCATCAATAACGCATATTGGTAAGAAAAACTTGACTTATTTTTTTATTTAAGAATGATTACTATTCAGCTTAGCTAGAAATCAGTAATTAACTCATATTTTGCTTAGTCACGATAAACGTTCAAATCTCACAAGTGTAACGATTTCATTTAGTTATAATTCGAACAAATATGATAGCATCAATTTACTATATTAAAGTAATTAGAGACGTTATGGATAACCGCCATCAAGCACAAAGAAGAGAATACTTCCGTCTTCGCTATCCTAAAAATGAACGCCCAAGAGCCATAATTCTTGATAGAGATTTTCGAGTCTGCGAAATATCCGAACAAGGTACTCGGATCTTATTTACCAATTCACACCCTGTATCACGAGGCGTGACAATTAGAGGCTCGATACGTTTTCATGATGGCATTGAAATAGAAATCGAAGGTCATGTAATCAGGCTAGACGATAATGAGTTAGTGGCTCAATTAACTAAAGGCCCCGATTTAAAACGTATGACAACAGAGCAAATCTATCTCCGTAAAAAATACCCGGGTATTTTTTCTAAACTATAAAATTTTATTATTTGTGTAATAAAACCTATTCTCAAAAGGTCTATTGTCATAATTAAATGTGATTAGTAGCTTAACGAGATTGTATTTATAGTTATGTAACTGAACAAACGTTGCCGACTGGGCACTTCATAGTTTAAAAACTATTTTTTAAACTGAAGCATATTGGTCGCTTAGTGTCATCGATTGTTCATCAAACTCTAACTTTACATACCCATTATTGAAATTTAGATTTCATAAAATCTCGGTCAGTGAACCAATATCCCGAGGTAATTATGCAATCAGTAAAACCATCAACTAGCCCTTTCCGTTTACCACGAAAAACGCCTTTCGGTTTAGGCGAGTCTTTTACTGAATGGGCGACAGGGCTAAGTCAGCTAGATAAATTTTATTCACAACGACCTGCAGGGTGTACAACTCAAGAATTTTTACGCTTTACCCTTGATGTACTCGGTATTGATTACCAAGTGATGAAAGGGTCGCTCAACAACATCCCATCTTCAGGTGCGACTGTTATTGTTTCCAATCACCCTCTCGGTTGTGTTGAAGGGGTTATCTTAGCGGAACTTCTATTAACGATTCGCGATGACATCCAGATACTTGCTAATCAATATTTAAAAACGGTTCCAGAATTAGATGAGCTATTTATCGGTGTGGACGTTTTTGAAACACAAGACGCTGCGCGGGCAAATATGCGAGCACTTCGTACCGCCAATAAACATCTCGCTAACGGTGGATTATTACTGATGTTTCCTGCTGGAGAAGTATCACAGCTTGTCGATAGAAAAGAGAAAAAATTAGAAGATAAAGAGTGGAGTCGCTCAGTTAGCTCACTTATTCGTAAAAATAAAGCCGTCACGGTTCCAATTTTTATTAACGGACAAAATTCTCAACGCTTTTATATGGCAGGAAAAATTCATCCATTGTTAAGAACATTAATGCTTGGTCGTGAACTGCTTAATAAAAAACAAGAAGTAATATCGATAGCAATAGGCGATGCTATAAGATACAAAGAAGTGACCAAGTTAGATGATAAAAAGCTGGTTAACTATCTTCGACTTAATACCTATTTGCTAAATAAAAATGGATTATCAAACGATAATATTACCACTAAAAATCAAGCTTTCCCTACAGATGTCGCTCTTCCTTTACCTTATCGGACTATTCAACACGACCTCGATAATCTCAGTGAGGAAGACCACTTACTCACTAGCAACGAGTTTGATGTCTATTGTACTCAATCTCAAAACATTCCCTCGTTAATGCATGAAATTGGCCGAGTTAGAGAACTAAATTTTCGCCAAGCAGGAGAAGGTACAGGCTTAGAGCTTGATCTGGATAAGTTTGACCAAACGTACCTGCAACTTTTTGTTTGGGATAAAGAAAAGCAACGACTTGTTGGTGCATATCGGTTAGGTTTGGTGGATAAGGTTATAGAAAATAGCGGTATTGAAGGGCTTTATTCCACCACATTATTTCACTATGACCAACAATTCCTTAACAAAATGAATAACAGTAATGCAATTGAAATGGGCCGTTCTGTCATTGCACAAGAGTACCAAAAAAGCATGAGTGCGCTGCTGTTGCTTTGGAAAGGCATTGCCACTTATGTTTCTCGCAACCCTCAATATACTCACTTATTTGGCCCTGTGAGTATAAGTAATGATTACAGCCACGAAGCTCGTCAACTGTTAGCCGAAACCATGACACTTCATCATTATGACATTGAAAGTGCCGCCTGTGTTAAAGCGTCAAACCCTTTACAAACTAAAGGGGCAACATGGAATACCAGTTTGCTTACCGCCTTAGGCGACCTTCAACTTCTTTCAAGGGTAATTGCGCGCTTAGATATAGGCAAAAGTGTTCCTGTTTTATTGAGGCAATATTTAGGTTTGAAAGGCAAATTGGTCTGTTTTAACGTTGATCCTGCTTTTAATGATGCGTTAGATGGGTTAATTGTGGTCGATCTAAGAAATGTACCAAGCAAGACTTTAGCTCGGTATATGGGCTCAAAAGAAAGTGAACAGTATTTACGTTCTCATGAGGTGCTGGGTTGATAAACCTCAAATAAAACCAAATGCCGCTCACTTTTTAGTTAGATATTTATCGCAATATACGACGCGCTATCTTCTACTGATACGGCTTAAACAGCTCCAATGCTTTTAGTCTGGCCTCTTTGTGATCGACAATGGGGCCACAATATTCATCGGCTTTCCCACTTAATTTGAGATAATCATGTGGGAAATGGATATACTTATCTGGAACATTAGCAAGTTCGGGTAGATACTTACGGATAAAATCGCCTTTAGCATCAAAACGTTGGCTTTGAGTTATTGGATTAAATATTCGAAAATACGGCTGAGCATCGCAACCAGTGCTTGCCGACCATTGCCAACCACCGTTATTAGCACTAAAGTCCCCGTCTATTAGTTTTGACATGAAAAATTGTTCGCCTAATCTCCAGTCAATTAATAGATGTTTGGTCAAAAAACTCGCAACGATCATACGTAATCTATTATGCATCCAACCAGTTTTGACAAGCTGTTTCATTGCCGCATCCACAATGGGATACCCTGTTCTACCTTCACACCAAGCGGCAAAATGTTGCGGATTACCCGGCCACATCATGTTTTGATATTTAGCCTGAAAACTAGTGCCTTTAACTAAATCAGGATAATGGAACAAAAGGTGCTTATAAAAATCACGCCAAATCAGTTCATTCAACCAAGCAAATCCAGCTACACTTACATCATCAATAAGCTCCGGTTCATGTTGCAGCAGTTGCGTAATAAGCCAGCGAGGACTAATTGCACCAATAGCAAGATAAGGAGACAGACCTGAGGTGCCTTTAATAAAAGGAAAATCACGATTCTGATGGTAATTATTAAGCTTTGTTTGAAAAAAGGTACTCACGACAGAGCCCATAACCACATCACTTAAGGGCCATTGAGACGAATCAACGATGGGGTAATCAATATCAAAGTTATTAACCTTGAAGTTATTAACCTTAAAGGGAGCAACCTCAAGAGAGTTTGCCTCAAACTCGGCAGCAACATCCACCTCTAGTGAGGGTGACTTATCCATCAATGGAGTGGGAATACACTCGACACCGCTAAGTTGTAACTGCTTAAACCATGTTTTTTTAAAAGGAGTAAAGACCTTAAACATCAGCCCTTGCTTATTAAGCACACTTCCTACCGGTAATATGGTGTCACTGCGATGTAGTTTAAGTTCAATGTCTGACGTTGCAAAAGCTTTGTCTCGATTAATCTCATTAATTTCAGGTTCACGATTGGCACAAACCACTTCAATATTGTGTTCATGACAAAAATCGGTCAGTAGCTGATTTTGATTATCAAAATCGGTGGCCTGTAAATGGTACAACTGAATACCAAGCTCACTCAACTGTTGATCGATAAGACCAAGGTGACGACGAATTAAATCCACTTGAATGGGAGCAACGTTATGTTTTTTCCATTGTTTTGGCGTGGATATATACAATGCTTTTGTCGCACCTAATTGAATTGCCTCTTGTAGCGCAGGGTTATCATGCACTCGCAAATCACGTCTAAACCACACTAATGCTGTCAACCGTTCCACCTTAAATATTAATTAATTTGTGATTATAAATCGTTCAGAGAAAAAGAATTCACTCAATTCTAAAACACCACATGCTAATGGATTCTAGCTTTGCTAAAAACAATTTGCCAATAACTCGCGAGATTTTAATCAAATAAATCTCTTGTTTTATCTTTCGTCGATAGACCCTCATCCTCCTACCCAACCCGTTTTATATCGATTTTTTTCAGCAAAAAAACAATCAATAAGTGATCGTTTAATACCGTACCAACGTAACAGTAATTACAAAGCATAAACAGGATATAAAATGGATACGTTAGCAATCGATTTAGCGCGATTCCAGTTCGCATTTACCGTTTCATTCCACATTATTTTTCCGGCTTTCACTATCGGTTTAGCTTCATATCTCGCCGTATTAGAAGGTCTTTGGCTTAAAACTAATCAGGATAAATACATTCAACTCTACAAGTATTGGAGCAAAATATTTGCGGTGAGTTTTGGTATGGGCGTAGTAAGTGGCATCGTTCTAAGTTATCAATTTGGCACCAACTGGAGTGTTTTCTCAGACAAAACAGGGCCAATTTTAGGGCCTTTGATGGGTTACGAGGTGTTTACCGCTTTCTTCTTAGAGGCTGGCTTTTTAGGCGTAATGCTGTTTGGTATGGATAAAGTCGGCAAAAAACTGCACTTTGCTTCTAGCTGCATTGTAGCTTTTGGCACTTTTTTGTCAGCGTTTTGGATATTATCAGTTAATAGTTGGATGCAAACTCCTGCCGGTTACTCTATCAATGAGGTAGGGCAATTTGTTCCTGAAAACTGGTTAGAGATTATTTTTAACCCCTCTTTTCCGTATCGTTTAGTGCATATGTTGCTCGCTGCTTACCTGACTACCGCTTTTGTCGTGGCGGCTGTTGGCGCTTATCATTTAATTAAATCACCTCACAATCCGTTGGCAAAAACCATGTTTTCAATGGCTATGTGGATGGCGGCAATTGTTACGCCTTTGCAAATCATCGCAGGTGACTTTCATGGGTTAAATACGCTAGAACACCAGCCAGCCAAGGTTGCAGCGATGGAAGGTCATTACCAATCTCATCAAGGTGCTCCTTTAATTTTATTTGGCCTTCCAGACGATGAAGCACAAGAAATGAAATACGAAATAGCTATACCAAAATTGGGCAGCTTGATTCTGACTCACGATTTAAATGGCTCTATTCAGGGGTTAGATGCATTTCCAGAAGAAGATCGTCCACCAGTATCGATTGTATTTTGGAGCTTTAGAGTAATGGTTGGTATCGGCATGGGGATGCTCGCCATCGGCTTAACCAGTTTATGGTTGCGTAAAAAAGACCGTCTGTATGAAGCCAGCTTATTCCATCGTATCTGTATAGCTTTTGGCCCTTCTGGTTTTATTGCCGTGTTAGCGGGTTGGATAACAACAGAAGTCGGCCGCCAGCCTTATACCGTTTACGGCCTACTTCGCACGGTAGACTCTGCTTCGCCAGTTGATGCATCTGCGGTTGGAGCCTCATTAGTCGCCTTTATCATTGTGTATTTCTGCGTCTTTGGTGCGGGCTTCTTTTATCTTATTCGCCTAATGCGTAAATCACCAACTCGCTATGAAGAATCTGCAGATGCTCGACTACCTGACGGCACAGAAGTATCACCGATTTCTCATTCAAACAGATTAAACTAAAGGACAAATGAATGGATATTGCATTAATTTGGTACGGCATCATCGGTTTGGCGGTTCTGATTTACGTTATATTGGACGGCTTCGATTTAGGTATCGGTATCTTGTTCCCTTTTGCTTCAAGCGAAGCAGAACGAGATATGATGATGAACAGCATAGCCCCAGTATGGGACGGCAACGAAACCTGGCTAGTGTTGGGAGGCGGAGGACTGTTCGCCGTTTTCCCATTGGCTTACTCTGTTGTTATGCCTGCACTTTATGTTCCCGTGATAATCATGCTGCTCGGATTAGTATTTAGAGGGGTATCTTTTGAGTATCGCTTTAAGACTAAGCGAGGACAATTTCTTTGGGATGCAGCCTTTTTCATCGGTTCTCTGAGCGCAACCTTTATGCAGGGCATAATGCTAGGTGCATTACTGCAAGGGATTGAAGTTGAAGGACGTTCTTACGCTGGCGGTTGGTTTGATTGGTTTACACCTTTTAGCCTATTTTGTGGTTTAGCGACAACGTGTGCTTATGCGCTACTTGGCGGATGTTGGTTAATAATGAAGCTGCCAAAAGAGTTAGCATCTCGTTATTATGGTGTCACTAAACGTTGGGGATTAGGTTTGGTATTTTGTATCGCGGTAGTGAGTGTTTGGCTTCCTCTTTCTAACCAAATGATTTTCAACCGTTGGTTCAGTTTCCCTAATTCATTACTGTACTTATCGGTGCCGATTATCGCTGCGGTACTAATTTGGCAATTGTTTAGAGCTTTATTACAACATCGAGCATTACACGCCTACTTATTTGGTGTCGGATTATTTTTAGTCTCATCTTTAGGTTTTGCAATAAGCACTTATCCTTACATCGTACCTTTCTCGCTAACTTATACAGAAGCCGCAGCACCAGAAAGTAGTCTACTATTCTTATTAGTAGGTACGGTTGTATTGCTGCCTACCATTATTGGCTACAGTGCATATGCATACTGGATTTTCAGAGGCAGACTAAAGCACGGTGAGGGTTATCACTAATGACTAGACGAATGAAACAGATCTTATGGTTGGTGGCGATTTGGTTCGCTGGTGTCTCTGTTCTATCGATATTTGCGTATTGTTTACGCTTCTTCATCAGCTAATTAATGAGGCTATGATGATTTTCAATAATATAGTGGTAATTGGCAGTCAAGGTGAGATAGGAGCGGCGTTTATTAAACGTATAAAAATGCACTATCCAGCTGCACATATAACAGTATTTTCTCGTCACGGTGAAACTTACACACATGAAAATATGACCGCATATAACATGGACTATTCGTGTGAAAAAAGCATCGCCAACTGTGCAAACCTAGCCGCCTCTACTGGTCCTATTGATATGGTATTTGTGGCAACCGGTATTTTGCACACTGACTCAGTATCACCAGAAAAATCATTAAAGGACTTATCCGCTGAAAAGTTAATGACGCTTTTCAGCGCTAATTGTGTCTTTCCCGCTCTGCTAACAAAACATTTCATACCTTGTTTGAATAAACAGCAACACTCTATTTTTGCTGCATTATCAGCCCGAATAGGCAGTATTTCTGATAATCGACTTGGTGGATGGTATTCCTATCGAGCATCGAAAGCTGCATTGAATATGATCATAAAAACCGCGGCTATTGAAACTCAACGAGTAAACAAACAAGCCATCATTGTTGGGTTGCATCCAGGGACGGTCGACAGCCCTCTGTCGCAACCTTTTCAAAATAACATCAAAAAGGCCAATCTGTTTAGTGCCGAATATTCTGCCAAGCAACTCCTCAATGTAATGAACAATCTGACACCAGAGCACAGTGGTCAATGTATCGATTGGGATGGAAAGGAGATTCAACCTTGAATACATTACGTATAATTTTGGGCGACCAACTTTCTTATTCAATAAGTAGTTTACAAGATTGTGACCCCAAAAATGATGTAATCATGCTTTGTGAAGTATGGGATGAAGCCACCTATGTAAAGCATCATAAAAAGAAAATCGCCTTTATTTTTTCCGCCATGCGCCACTTTGCCAAGGAACTATCCAAACAAGGTTACCGAGTTAAGTATGTCACGCTAGATGATGAGGAAAACACCGGCAGTTTTCTTGATGAAATTAAGCGTTTTTCTAGCCAATATCGACCTAGACGTATCGTTGTAACTCAACCTGGGGAATACAGAGTTTTACAAGACATGAAACGATGGCAGTCAGAATTAGGTATTGAAGTTGATATTCGATCTGACCAGCGTTTCTTATGCTCAACCGAAGAATTTTCTGACTGGGCAACTAATCGTAAACAACTCCGAATGGAGTTTTTCTATCGAGAAATGCGCAAAAAACTGTCGGTATTGATGGATGGCAACCAACCCATTGGTGGAAAATGGAACCTAGACGCAGAAAACAGGAAAGTGCCAAAAGAAAAATTACACATACCTGTTAATACTCGCTTCGAACCGGACAGCATAACAAAAGATGTTATTAACCTTGTTAAAAAACGTTTTGCCGATCATTTTGGTGATTTGGAGCCCTTTTATTTTGCTACTAACCGCACTGAAGCATTAGAGGTTCTCGACCAGTTTATCGAACTAAGACTGCCATTATTCGGGGACTACCAAGATGCAATGATCGAAGGTGAACCATGGATGTATCACTCTCACATTAGTTTCTATTTAAATACCGGATTACTGCTGCCACTAGAATGCATACAAGCAGCACAACAGGCTTACAATCAAGGAAAAGCACCTTTAAATGCAGTGGAAGGGTTTGTTCGTCAAATCATTGGTTGGAGAGAATACACCAGAGGAATATATTGGTTGACCATGCCTGAATATGCACAACAAAATTATCTTGAAGCACATCGAAATTTACCTGAATTGTATTGGACAGAACAAACCAAAATGAATTGTCTCCAACAATGCGTACAAGAAACTCGTCAAAACGCTTATGCTCATCACATACAGCGTTTAATGGTGTTAGGCAATTTTGCTTTGCTCTGTGGTATCGACCCTAAAAAAGTCAACGAATGGTTTTTAATTGTTTACGCCGATGCTTTTGAGTGGGTTGAATTACCGAATGTATCTGGAATGATATTATTTGCTGATGGCGGATATCTTGCTAGCAAACCATATGCAGCAGGTGGTGGGTACATCAATAAAATGTCTAATTACTGCAAAAACTGTCATTACAAAATAAGCCAAAAAACCGGTTCAGATGCCTGCCCTTTTAACTATTTATACTGGGATTTTTTGCAAAGAAATCAGCAAAAGCTAGCTAACAACCCTAGGTTAAGCATGATGTACAAAACCTATGATCGAATGAAAGACGAGCAAAAAACAGCAATAAAAATCAGCAGCGAACAGTTTTTGCTGGCGCTAGATTAGCGCTTTTCAGCACTATGCTTGAAGTAAGTAAGGTTGATGACTTTTATCTGTTTTAATCAAGCCTGTTACTGAAGCTCTTACGTTAATTGTAAAAAAACCTCTTGCGAAAGTTGAACTTCGCAAGAGGTTAATAATTAAATAAAGCGGATTATCGACTGCATTATTGTCTACCGACAATGTCAATAAATGCTAAATTAGCACTTATTCAACCGTGACTGCTTTTGCAAGGTTGCGAGGTTGGTCAACATCGGTTCCTTTGATGATAGCAATATGATAAGAGAGCAATTGCATAGGAACGGTGTAGAAAATTGGCGCAACAATTTCGTTCACATGCGGCAACGAAATAATCTTCATTCCTTCAACGGCTTCAAAACCGGCTTTTTCATCGGCAAACACGTACAACAGACCACCACGGGCACGAACTTCTTCAACATTAGATTTGAGCTTTTCAAGAAGATCGTTATTTGGAGCAACGACAACCACGGGCATATCTGCATCGATCAATGCTAATGGACCATGCTTAAGTTCACCTGCGGCATAAGCTTCTGCATGAATATATGAAATTTCTTTTAATTTAAGCGCGGCTTCCATTGCAATTGGGTAGTACTCTCCACGCCCTAAAAATAGGGTGTGTTCTTTATCGGCAAAATCTGGGGCTAGAGCTTCAATTTCTTTATCGAATGCTAACGCAGCTTCAATTTGAACAGGAAGAGCATGAATTGCTTGTACAATTTCTTTCTCTTTTTTAGCGTCAATATTTTTATTCTGTTTACCAATAGCCGTTACCAACATTAACATTGCTGCAAGTTGAGTGGTGAACGCTTTGGTTGATGCCACACCAATTTCGGTTCCTGCACGAGTCATAAAGGCAAAATCTGATTCACGTACTAATGACGAACCAGAAACATTACAAATGGTCATTGCGGACATGTAACCTTTCTCTTTTGCCAATCGCAACGCTGCTAATGTGTCGGCTGTTTCACCTGATTGTGAAAGCGTAATTAATAGACTATTAGGGCGAGTAACAAATTTACGATAGCGGAACTCCGACGCGATCTCTACATCACAACTCACTCCAGCTAAGCCTTCAAACCAATATCGTGCAGCCATTCCTGAGTTATATGACGTTCCACACGCAATAATTTGAACATGTTCAACTTTAGATAAAATTTCTAATGCATTCACGCCAATGCTTTCTATTACTACTGAATCTTGAGTGACACGCCCTTCCATTGTGTTTTTAAGTGCATTGGGTTGTTCGAAGATTTCTTTTTGCATGAAGTGACGATACTGACCTTTGTCGCCAGCATCATGTTCTACATTAGATTCAATAACTTCGCGCTCAACCGCTTGGCCGTTAGCATCAATAATACTCACATCACGACGAGTGATTTCGGCCACATCTCCTTCTTCAAGGTACATAAAACGACGTGTAACACTTAAAAGAGCAAGCTGATCTGAAGCAAGGAAGTTTTCACCAATACCCAAACCAATCACGATTGGGCTACCAGAACGAGCGACGACAAGACGTTCAGGATCGTTACGATCAACGATAACCGTTCCATAAGCACCTTCTAGCTGTGCGGCGGTTTTATGCAATGCTTCAACTAAAGTGTCAGATGTACGACGTTCCCATTCAACTAAATGAGCGATGACTTCAGTGTCGGTTTGAGATTCAAATACATAACCTCGCGCTTGTAGCATTTCACGCAACGGCTCATGGTTTTCGATAATACCGTTGTGAACAACAGTAATATCACCAGAGATATGTGGGTGCGCATTGATTTCAGACGGTTCACCATGCGTTGCCCAACGAGTATGCGCAATACCAGTTCCGCCAATAACCGCTTGTTGTGCAACTGCATCGGAAAGTTCTTGAACTTTACCTAAACGACGAACACGAGTTAAATTTTTGTCTGCATCGACCACAGCAACACCGGCTGAATCGTATCCTCGGTATTCTAAGCGACGTAAACCTTCAACCAATATTTCAACCACATCACGTTGTGCTACTGCACCCACTATTCCACACATTTGAATTCTCCAAATTTTACAATTATTTGTATTTGCGTGCAGCTTTCTGCTTGCTCACAATATTATTACTTTTTAAGATGCCCGAATAACTCGCACATCTTTAGATTCAATTGTCGCCATTTGTTCATCGGTTAAGTTTTCATCGGTTACAACTATATCAATTCGCGACCAAGCCAACTCTAAGTTAGGGATTTTTCGCCCTACTTTGTCCGATTCGATCATAACGATCACTTCTCTAGACACATCCGCCATCACTTGGCTTAGGTCTATTAGCTCATTAAACGTTGTCGTTCCGCGAGATAAATCGACACCATCGGCACCAATAAACAGTTGATCAAAATCATAGGAACGCAATACTGATTCTGCAACTTTACCTTGAAAAGATTCAGAACGAACATCCCACGTTCCGCCTGTCATTAGCAGAGTAGGTTCATTTTCGAGAGCATTGAGAGTATTCGCGACCTGAATAGAATTAGTCATCACAACTAATCCTTGTTTGTAATTTAATTCTGGGATGAGTGCACTGGTTGTACTACCGCTATCGATCACAATTCGATTGTGGTCATTGATTAATTTCGCAGCAACTTTCGCAAGCTTAATCTTTCGACTTGAAAGTTTATTGATAGTTGTCTCATTTATAACTTCTTTAGGTAACGAGATAGCACCACCATAACGTCGTAATAAAAGACCATTAACCTCTAGAGAGGCTAAATCTTTGCGGATCGTTACTTCTGATGTATCAAACTTTTGAGCGAGGGTTTCAACACTGACTTCACCAAGCTCATCAACTAGCTTAGATATTGTGTGACGTCTCAATTGCGTGTTTCTTTTTGTCATAAAATGAAAGCTTATAATTACAAACCGAAAGGATTATATTTCAATTGAAAGTTATTTGTCCATTTATTTTGAGCCAAAAATTAAAAATTTTGCACTGAAAGTTTGTCCTAGAACAACTCTGCAGAGTGATCTTGATCCGATTATTTGTTAGAATTCGCGCCCTAAAGAAAGTTAATTACAAAAATTACCGTTATTTTTTTGCAACTTTTCTCCTTTAATATAGAGATAGTCAAATAAATATCGAGCTAAAGCCATAGCAATAACGACAGCAGGTAGTCAGCTTGTGACTGCACTGAGTGATAGATTTAACACACATTAAAAGAGCATAAGTTAGAAATAGAGAGAGATGTAATTTACAACAAAATGTTGTCATTTTCTTTCTTATGTACTTAAAACCGTAACCCAATATTTAGAATGTAAACATACTTACCGGAGAGTATCTTCCATGAAAAAGACCAAAATCGTATGTACGATTGGCCCTAAAACTGAATCTGTAGAGAAATTAACGCAACTTGTTGAAGCAGGCATGAATGTAATGCGCCTTAACTTCTCTCACGGTGATTTTGAAGAACACGGTACACGTATCAAAAACTTCCGTTCTGTAATGGAAGCTAAAGGTAAGCAATTGGCTATCCTTCTAGATACTAAAGGACCAGAAATCCGTACCATTAAACTAGAAGGCGGAAATGACGTTGATCTAGTAGCTGGTCAAGAATTCACATTCACAACCGATACTAGCGTTGTGGGTAACAAAGACGTTGTTGCTGTAACTTACTCTGGTTTTGCTAACGACCTTACCGTTGGTAACACTATCCTAGTTGACGATGGCTTAATCGAAATGGAAGTTATCGCAATCACTGATACTGAAGTTAAGTGTAAAGTTCTTAACAACGGTGCTCTAGGTGAAAACAAAGGGGTTAACCTTCCTGGTGTTTCAGTTAAGCTTCCTGCACTTTCTGAAAAAGATAAAGCAGACCTTAAGTTTGGTTGTGAGCAAGGCGTTGACTTTGTTGCTGCTTCTTTCATTCGTAAAGAAGAAGATGTTAAAGAGATCCGTGAGCTTCTAAAAGCTAATGGTGGTGAAAGTATCCACATTATCTCTAAAATTGAAAACCAAGAAGGCGTAGATAACTTTGATTCTATCCTTGCTGCTTCTGACGGTATCATGGTTGCTCGTGGCGATCTTGGTGTTGAGATCCCAGCAGAAGAAGTTATCTTTGCACAAAAAATGATGATCGAAAAATGTAACCGTGCTCGTAAAATGGTTATCACTGCAACTCAAATGCTTGATTCAATGATCCAAAACCCACGTCCGACTCGTGCCGAAGCGGGTGACGTTGCTAACGCAGTAATGGATGGTACCGATGCGGTGATGCTTTCTGGCGAAACAGCGAAAGGTAAATACCCTGTTGAAGCGGTAACTATCATGGCTCAAATTTGTAACCGTACTGATGGCGCATTAAAAGCAGAGCTTGGTGATCGCCTAGACAGCCCACGTCTACGTATTACAGAAGCAGTATGTAAAGGTGCAGTAGATACAGCTGAGAAACTAGCAGCGCCTCTTATCGTTGTTGCTACTGACGGTGGTAAATCGGCACGTTCAGTTCGTAAATACTTCCCTACAGCAAACATTCTTGCATTAACTACTAACAAGAAAACCGCTGCACAATTAGTATTAACTAAAGGTGTTCGTCCAATCGTTGTTGATTCTATCTCAAATACCGATGATTTTTATGTAAATGGTAAAGAGATTGCACTAAGTACGGGTCTTGGTAAAAAGGGCGATATCGTCATTATGGTTTCAGGAGCACTTGTTGCTTCAGGCACAACCAACACCGCTTCTGTACACGTACTGTAAGTCGTGACTAATTATAAATCGTTACTTTACTAACTATCAGTTATTACTAATCATAATTTGTTACTAACTATAGTTAAAACTTACGTTTTATTTTATCGCTAGATATAAAAAGAGAGCTTAATTAAGCTCTCTTTTTTATTTGAAAGTTAAATGCTTTGCCAAAGCAATAAACCAATTGAATAGCGACGAAACTAAGCCTTCAAAGCACGTTCGCCACGAGCGATACCGACAATTCCGCTTCTAGCTACTTCAACCACTTCCGTGACATCTGAAATCGCGTTAACAAAAGCATCTAGCTTCTCACTGTTCCCTGTTAATTGAACCGTATATTGAGTTGGAGTCACATCCACAATTTGACCACGGAAAATATCCGATGTTCTTTTCACTTCTGTTCTAGCAAAACCGCTGGCTTTCACTTTAACTAGCATAAGTTCACGCTCAATATGCTCACGCTTAGTCACTTCTTGTACTTTAAGTACATCGATAAGTTTATGTAGATGCTTTTCAATTTGTTCAAGCTCCAAATCATCACTGATCGTGGTGATATTTAAACGAGACAAAGTTTCGTCATCGGTTGGAGATACCGTCAGTGATTCAATGTTATATCCACGCTGAGAGAATAGGCCAACAACACGAGAAAGAGATCCTGGTTCATTCTCAAGTAATAGTGAAATTATATGTTTCATTATGTTCTCTCCGTTTTGCTTAACCACATTTTATCCATCGCTTCACCTTTAATTTGCATTGGATATACGTGCTCGGTTTCATCTACCGTAATATCAACAAATACCAGCTTATCTTTCATATCCAAGGCACGTTTTAATTCAGACTCCAACTCATCTGGTGAAGAAATTCGAATTCCAACGTGACCGTAAGCCTCGGCAATCGCAGCAAAATCGGGAACAGAATCCATATAAGATGATGAATGTCGGCCTTGATAAATCATATCTTGCCACTGCTTAACCATACCCAAGAATCGGTTATTTAGATTAATAATTTTTACTGGGATGCCGTATTGTAAAGCAGTAGACAACTCTTGAATGTTCATCTGGATACTGCCATCGCCAGTAACAATTACAACTTCTTCCTCTGGCATGGCGAATTTAACCCCCATTCCTGCAGGCAAGCCGAACCCCATAGTGCCAAGGCCACCAGAGTTTATCCAACGACGCGGTTTATCAAATGGGTAATATAATGCAGCAAACATTTGATGCTGGCCAACATCAGAAGCAACATAAGCATCACCATTGGTTAGTTTATAGAGCGCTTCAATAACTTGCTGTGGCTTAATTTTATCGGGTGATGTTTGATATTCTAAACATTTACGGTCTTGCCATGTTGATATCTCATTCCACCACTTATCAATTACTTCAACATCATTGTTACTTTCTTGCTCATCTAGTAATTTCAACATGGCATTCAGCACAACATCGGCAGAACCAACAATAGGTAAGTCAGCTCTTATTGTTTTAGAGATCGAAGATGGATCAATATCAATATGCATAATTTTGGCGTTCGGGCAGTATTTTTCAACATTATTGGTGGTTCTATCATCAAAACGAACCCCTACACCAAAAATCAAATCTGCGTTATGCATGGCCATATTGGCTTCATAAGAACCATGCATTCCAAGCATACCTAACGAGTTTTTATGAGTTCCCGGAAAAGCACCTAATCCCATAAGTGTACTAACTACCGGTAAATTCAGTTTTTCTGCAAGCTGTAACAATTGATCGTGACATTCAGAAATAATTGAACCACCACCAACGTATAGAACTGGTTTTTTAGCCGCTAACAAGGTTTTTAAACCTTTCTTTATCTGCCCTTTATGTCCTGATGTGGTTGGGTTATATGATCGCATTTTAATCGATTCTGGATATTCATAAGGGAATTTTAATAAAGGATTAAGCATATCTTTCGGTAGATCGACAACGACAGGGCCAGGTCGACCAGTTGAGGCTAGATAAAAAGCTTTTTTGATAATTTCAGGAATCTTCTTCGGGTCATTCACTAGAAAACTGTGTTTAACGACAGGGCGAGATATTCCGACCATATCGCATTCTTGGAATGCATCATTACCGATCAAAGTACCTGGTACTTGTCCAGAAAGAACCACCATTGGCGCAGAATCCATATACGCTGTAGCTATACCAGTAATCGCATTAGTTGCACCAGGGCCAGAAGTCACAAGCACTACACCTGTTTTACCTGTTGCTCGAGCATAACCATCTGCCATATGCACAGCAGCTTGCTCATGCCTAACAAGTACGTGTTCTATGTCACTTTTTTCGTGTAGTGCATCATATATATCGAGAACTGAGCCACCTGGGTAGCCAAAGATATGCTCAACGCCTTGGTCAAGTAGTGAGCGAACAACCATATCCGCGCCGGATAACATTTCCATTCTATTGCCTCCTAATACGTCCAATCAACCTTTGCCGATAAGCCCAAAGTCGTCGTCTGTGGCGTGTAACCAAAGACCTACTGATTGTCGTATTACATAGTTAGGGCTTATTCGTAGCCTAAAATACTGCGCTTTTAACGTTAGAGCTGAACTCTAGTAGTTTCGTTTAAAAGTGCAATAATCCATGAATTAGTACAAGAAATTCTCTTCTACTGTGAGTCTAATTTCGGACTTATCGGAGAGGAAATCAAGAGTAAAAGAGAAAAAAAAACATAAAGTAGGCCAATGCAAGTAAATCAGCAGTAAATTCCGCATATAATGAACTTATCAATAAAATAAAGGATTTTATATTTTGTAGGACAATTAAAAAGCCCATTGATTTTGCTAAATCAATGGGCTTTAATCACAAAACTTATTAATCAGATTATTGGCTACGAACCACTGCTATCTTTTTTCTTTTCGGTATACATATCTTCAATTTCGACTTCATACCTTTCATGGATAACTTTTCTACGTAATTTTTGTGTTGGTGTTAATTCACCTTTATCCATAGAAAAAGCTTTTGGCAACAAAGTGAATTTTTTCACTTGTTCAAATTTAGCGAGATCTTTTTGCAGCATTGCGACTCGTTGTTCAAGCATCTCTACAATATGATGGTGTTTTAGTAACTCCAGCCTATCTTTGTATTTAATGTTCAGTTCATTTGCGTACTCTTCGAGAGACTCAAAGCTCGGGACAATTAACGCTGAAACAAATTTTCTAGTATCGGCAATAACGGCAATTTGTTCAATGAAATGGTCTTTACCAATCGCGCCTTCTACCACTTGCGGAGCAATATATTTTCCTCCCGAGGTTTTCATTAATTCTTTAATCCTGTCAGTGATAAATAAGTTACCACTTTCATCGAACTCACCGGCATCACCTGTCTTAAGAAAGCCATGCTCATCAAACGTATTGGCGGTTTCTTCAGGCATTTTATAATAACCTCGCATGACAGTTGGGCCTCGAACTAAAATTTCATTGTTCTCGCCAATTTTAACCTGAGTACCCGGCATGGTTACACCAATTGAATCTGGATTGAATATATCGTCATCCCAGCATGAAACCGTTGCAGTTGTTTCGGTCATACCATAACCAAGCTTTACATTAAGCCCAATTGCATGAAAAAAACGACCGATAGTTGCATCTAATTTTGCTCCACCACATGGCATAAACTTAATATTGCCACCAAGTAAAGATCGCAGTTTGGCCAGAACCACTTTATCTGCTAATTGATAGCTTTTAGCCAGTAAGTATGAAGGTTTACGCCCTTCTTGCTTACAAACAGAAACTCGGGCACCCATATTTACCGCCCAAGTAAAGACCAGTTTACGATGAAAAGGTGCTCGCGCCACTTTTTCATGTATTGCTGAAAAAATCTTTTCATAAAATCGAGGAACAGCACACATAACCGTGGGACGAATATCGCTTAATGCGTCACGCACTTGCATGGTATCTTGCAGATAACAGTTAGTTGCCCCTTTATAAAGAACATAAAAAGTCCAAGCGCGCTCAAAAACGTGTGAAAGAGGCAAAAAGCAGATAGAGACATCCTGCTCTGTTAGTTCCATTTTTTTGTTGTGAGCATCAAAAGATGCACCAATATTTGCGTAGTCCAACATTACGCCTTTTGGCTGTCCCGTTGTACCAGAGGTATAAATTAGAGTAAATAAGTCATCATTGCTGGCATCATCTAATCGTGATTTCAACGGATCCTGAAACGACTCGGACCCTTGAGATATAAAATCATTCCAATTTAATGCACAAGGGTGTTGTTTTAAGTCAACGTCATCGCACATCACAACAATAAGCTCTAATTTATCGCACTGATCAAATAAATCTAGCGCAGAATCATACTGGGCTTGTTCACCGACAAACAGAACTTTAACGTCAGCATTTTGTAAAATATAGGCCGATTGTTCTACTGTGTTTGTTGGATAAATAGGGACGGTTATTGCTCTTATTTGTAGCGCGGCAATATCAGCAATACTCCATCGAGGCATATTATTGGAATATATACCAACTTTATCTTGAACGTTTAATCCTTGTGCTAATAACGCCAACGAAAGTGAATCGAGCTGCTCACCAAATTGCTTCCAGCTAATTCCTTGCCATATGTCTGCGACCTTGTGGCGAAGAGCGATTCGATCCCCACCTTTTGCAATTTGCTGTCGAATGTTTTTTATGAGGTGAAAATCTTTATTAGCCATTGTCTTTACCTTTGGCTTACACATGTAAGCTTAATCTGCGCACAAGTTTACATTCAGCATTAGAAAAGGCAACAATTGATGGTATTCAAATGTAAGCAAATTAGTAAATTTGTGTATTAAGTTTGATCTCAGATTGTTTTGATAGGATTTAATCGGCTTTTATTTTAGGCCAATAGAAAAACCTTGGCCGCTTTTCAGCTCACCAAGGTTTTATCTAATCGTTAACTATAGGATTTTACAAGCAACTCTCTACTCACAACCTATTTTTACTTAAGAACAATTTTCACTTAAGAACAATTGGCCATTGTTTCACCGCATATAAGCATCAATTGATCACGCATCCATATATGCCCTCTATCCTTTTCACTGGAATCATGCCAACTTAAAAAACCTGAAATTTGTTTATTTTCTAATGGTAAATCAATGATTTTTAAATCAAGCCTTGTCGATAACCTTTTAACCAGCCAACGAGGTGCAACAGTAATCAACTCTGACTGACTCACCACATATAGAACATTGCTCAAACTCGTACCTTCATAACAAGCTTTACACTTAATATGTTTATACGCTTGTCCGGAAAAACTACTCATTCCATTTAATATCGATAACTTAGCGTGTTTTTCTAACAGTAACGATTGTTCTGAAATAAAATCATTTATGCGTGGATGAGTAGAAGCCGCAACAACAACCAGTTCGTCACTAAAAATTTCAGTACTACAAAAACCTTGTTCCTCAAAATTGACATAGTCAATAACGAAGTCAATTTCTTGAAAGCGCATTTTTTCATTCACATTAGCATCAAACTCAGCGTCTACATGTAATTGAATATTGGGGGCAACTGCCGCAATACCTGACAGAATTTCAGGAGCAAAACGCATATCACTTGGACTACAAATAGCAAGTTTGAATAGACGATTTGAAGATTCAGGAGAAAATACAGAACATGGCAATTCATTTCTAACGAGTTGGAGTGCTTGACGTACTGGTCCAAAGAGTTGACGAGCGCGTTGAGTGGGCTGAATACCTCGACCGTGACGCATAAATAATTCATCATTGAACATGACTTTTAATCGAGCGACGGCATTACTGACCGCTGGTTGAGACATATTAAGATTATGAGCTGCTCGGGTAATATTTTGTTCTTGCATAACAGCGTCAAACACAGTTAAAAGATTCAAATCGACACTACGTAACGTCGACTCCATTCGATGGCTAGCCCCAACATTGTTTGATTCATATTTATCTTGCATATGTTTACCCTATAAGGTTTCTATAGCCAAAGGGTAACGGTCGCCACCACAATAGAGCGCTAGAATGTAATTAAGATGTAAGTATTAATAGATAGCTATCAGTCGTTTTAGGCAACTATCTACCAATAGTTCTTACCTTTTCAATAATCTTTATAAATAATTACTTTGATTTACTTTTAATTAAAAATGAAGCATATAAAACAATGCATTATATAAAATCATCAGTGGTTATAAAAATATATAAATAACCCAAGTAAATAAGTTTAACAGCATGTATTTAATTCATGCATATTAAACAGCGGCACGAGAATAGATTAATTGAAATTATATATAGTTAGTAATGGCGTTAAGCAAAATTAATATTTGTTAAATGCCTATTCTGAACATCAAATGTAAATAAAAGATAAAAATGTTAGCAATATAGAGGAAATAATGAAGCTTGGATGATATAGCGAAACTTGGATGATATAGCGATTATTGCGAAATAAAAATAACAACAATGTAGTAAGTTAGGGCAATTTCCATACAGGAAAAGCCCTCTTAATTAGAAGAAATTACGATATTATGTTACTTAATAGCGTGTTATACGGCTAATCTTAAATCAGCGTATAACTAGGAAAGTCGACTTGTTGCCAAAGCTCAGTGCCAAGTGTTTCACTTGAAGTCCAACACCCTTCAAGAACCCAATCGACTATCGCTTGAGCTACATCAGGATAAGTAATACTTTCTGCATCAGCTACATCTAGCCAATCTCTTATCGCTGTAGGATCTAAATACTCCATCGAATGAGCCAAGCCAAGATGCTCTAATGTCGCCACATTGCTTTCTTGTTCGAATTGTCCCGTTAAAGGCTTTAGAAGCAATTTTTTCCCAATAGATAGTGCTTCTGAAGGTAACTCAAAACCGCCATTAGCGATGACACCTTGGCACTGATGCAAATCTTTTTGAAATTCAGTGTGCGATGTTTTTTTGAATTGAATATTTTCGACAGTGCTCTCATCAGAAATATCTGGGTGATAACAAATAAATTTAGTACCGGTAAAACCGAGTAGAACGTCAGTAATATCCTTTACGTTTTCAAATGGTAGGTAAACTAAAACATCGAGCCCCTTTTCTATCGTATTACCATTATTCCTATGCACAATTGGAGGTAATATCGGTTGTCCAAAATGATACCAATGTAGTCCAATATGAAAATCTGAAGGGGCGAAATGCTGAATAATTTTACCGTCTAACCAACGATTACTTTTTTTAGGTACGGTATATCGAAATGCGTTTTGGTGACTAATACCAATACACGGTATTTTTTGCCGCTTTGCTGCCCAAGCTGTTATCGGTTCAAAATCATTAAGAACTAAGTCATAGTCTGAAAGATCAATATTTCTAATCTCTTTTATAACCTCTAATGGCATAGCCGCTAGTCCCGTTTTAAAATAATCGATTTTTCCTTTGTTAGTAACAAAAGTAACACCTTTTCTCGTCTGATAAGAGCCAAACTCTTCCATAGAAAAATACTTATTCTCATCTCGACCAGAAAAAAGAAAATCAACATCAACGTCTCTTTTTTTTAGCGCACATGCCATTGCTCTCGCTCTTGCAATATGTCCATTTCCGGTACCCTGAACACCATATAATATTTTCACTATTTATACCCCAGCGAGTTGAATAGCAAGAGTGGTACTGCCAATACCAAGAACAACTCCTACCAAAACATCTGTCAAAAAATGTACGCCAAGCAATATTCGAGAAATACCAATTAGGCTAGCCCAAAGAAAATAGATAACATAAAATTGTGGATAAAAATGACCTAAAAGAGTTGCCATAACAAAAGCAGCAGCGGTATGACCAGAAGGTAAGCTGTATTTATCCGACGGTGTAATAAATGAAGTTAATTGACTAGAAAGTTCTTCAGGACGCTTACGCTTAAAGCTATTTTTAGCAAACCAATAAATAGGTAGTTCAATGGCAAAAGCTAATAAACCTACCGCAAGAAATACCGTACCTAAATCTTTATCTACCCACCAAGAAATGAGGCCAATTACCCCATATAAATGGCCATCTCCAGTATGAGAGATGGCTTTGCTGACTCGTGCAACATCTTGATTAAATCTATGCTGCAGAAAAAGTAATGAAACGGCCAAATCAAATCTAGCAATCGGTTGTATAGTACGCATTCCATTGTCCTCATAAATAACGTCATGAGACTAATTTATGAGATAAAAATGACAATCAGGTGACGATAATTTATACAAATGATGACAATATTGTATTAATTCTATGACCACGCATTAATACATTCCAACCCTCATTCGGCCAATAGCTATATTATAATTTTCGCCGCAACAACATAACAGCGAAGACCAAAAACAATAAACTAGGTGCAACAGCGCCAACCACAGGTGGAATTTGATAAACCAAACTTAAAGGCCCAAAAAATTCACTGGATATATAGAAGGTGAAACCAGCAATAATGCCGGAAATAATTCTCGCCCCCATTGTCACCGTCCGAAGAGGACCAAAAACGAACGACAATGCCATCAACATCATTACCGCTATGGAAAGAGGTTGCGTGACTTTTCGCCAAAATGCCAACTCGTATCTCGATGCATCTTGTTCGGACGCTTTAAGATAATTAACATAATCATAAATGCCGGATAATGATAATTCTTCAGGTTTCACTGTCACTATATCTAGTTTGTCTGGTTCTATTGTTGACTTCCAATCATAAGTTTTGAGCTTTTCTTTCGACAATTGCACATTGTCTTGCATATAAGTTAATTCAACATTTTTCATTTGCCATATATTGTCACCAACATAGTTCGCTCTTTTGGCATGAATAATGGTATTCAGGCTGTTATCTTGATCAAACTGCCAAACGGTCAATGCTTGCAACGATTCATCGTTAATACGTCCAATATAAATGTAGTTGTTGGAATCTTTAGCCCAAACACTACTGCGAACCGATACTATCGTTCCTCCTGAGATAGAGAATGCACGTAACTCTCTGGCCATTTTAATGGTTTGCGGTGAACCCCATTCACCCAATGCCATCACCATCACCATCAATGGAATCGCTGTTTTTAAAACCGATAGTCCGACATCTAGTTTTGAAAACCCAGAGGCTTGCATCACAGTCAATTCTGAGCTAGAAGCAAGCATCCCTAATGCAATCAATGCGCCTAGTAACGTTGCCATCGGAAAGAACATTTCTATATCTCTTGGTACACCAAGTAATACAAAATAAAGGGCTTGAATAAGATCGTAAGTACCGCGACCAACTTTTCTAAGCTGTTCTACATACTTAATAATGCCAGACAACCCTACGAGTGTAGATAAAGTAAGGAAGGTGGTAGCAATAATAGTCCGACCTATGTAGAGATCTAGGATTTTAAACACGTTTAGCCAGCCTTCTTTGTTTAAAATTATCTATAACACGCCTAACAGGAATACTGTCCATGTAGTTCAGTATAAACCCGGCAAACAGCAAAGAAATATTCACCGGCCACATCCCAATCGACACCGATAAACCACCGCTTTCAATGCCCGACTTACTGGCACTAAGCGCAAGAAAATAAGTCATATAAATCAGTATTGCTGGCCCCATCTTAGCAAACCGACCTTGACGAGGGTTAACAGCAGAAAGAGGAATGACAATAAGGGTTAATAAAGGGATACAGGCAAATAATGAGATACGCCATTGCAACTCTGCTTGGGCTTTTCGCTCAGAATTATTGATTAAACTCAATGTAGGTAAATCATCCCAGTCTCGGCCTTTTTCTTGAACTTCTCGTTGGCCAATAAGTGCATCGTACTCTTCATAATCCGTTATCATATAATCGAGTCGACTTGGTATTCCTTCATATCGAGCACCATCATAAAGAGAGAGGATCTGCCTGCCATCATCAAGCTCTTTGGCCAAGCCAGACTCAGCAATCATCACACTCGGTCGCAGCGAATCTTTAGATACAGTTTGAGCCACAAAAACATTACTCAGTTTTTTATCCTTCAAATCGCCAATAAACACCACTGCCGAACCATCTGGCGTTCGTTGAAATTGGCCTTTTTGCAGAAGATCAACACTATTATCTGCTGACAATTGCTCCATCGTTTCTGCGCGTTTATCTAGCGCCCAAGGCGTTAACCATAAACTATTAAATGCGGCTAATCCGGAGGTAATGAGTGCCAAGTAAAGTGCTGCTTGAACCAGAAATTTATTACCTATTCCAGTTGCATTCATGACCGTAATTTCACTCTCGGCGTATAACCGGCCAAAAGTAATCAAAATTCCGACAAAAATACTTAATGGCAAGATCATTCCTGCCATTGAAGGCATATTCAAAGCCACTAAAGTAATAATCAAGCTCGCAGGAATATCTCCATCAGAAGCTTGAGCAAGAATACTGATAAATTTCTGACTAAGAAAGACCAAAAAAAGTACGAAAAAAATCGCGATTTGGCTTTTGATTGTCTCTCTGATCAAATATCTGACAATAATCACGTTAAAAGACCCTATAGAAAACTTGTTTTTTTGCTTTAATCACTATAATTTCTCGATGAACCTTTTATTTTTCAAATTTAGACCAAATGTTACTTAGGTTAATTCATTTTATTTTAGTTCAAATTAGAACAAAGTAAGTAACGATTATCTAACATTTAGTTCTGTTTGTCTTTAACTTGTAGGAGTTTACATGGAGTTCAGTGTAAAAAGTGGCAGTCCAGAGAAACAACGTAGTGCATGTATTGTTGTGGGCGTATTCGAACCTCGCCGCCTTTCCCCTGTGGCTGAACAGCTTGATAAGATAAGTGACGGGTATATTAGTGCTTTACTTCGTCGTGGGGATCTTGAAGGGAAACCAGGTCAAGTACTTCTTCTACATCATGTTCCCGGTGTTTTATCAGAGCGAGTTTTATTGGTTGGTTGCGGAAAAGAGCGTGAATTAGGTGAGCGTCAATATAAAGAGATCATTCAAAAAACAATTAGTACCTTGAATGAAACTGGCTCAATGGAAGCGGTGTGTTTCCTAACTGAACTTCACGTTAAGGGAAGAGATACTTATTGGAAAGTGCGTCAAGCCGTTGAGTCTACCAAAGATAGTTTATACATTTTTGACCAGTTTAAGAGCAATAAGCCTGAAACACGTCGACCATTACGTAAGCTAGTTTTCAATGTGCCAACGCGTCGCGAGCTAAACTTAGGTGAAAAAGCGATCAACCATGGTTTAGCTATCGCCTCTGGCGTCAAAGCCTCAAAAGATCTGGGTAATATGCCACCAAATGTTGCTAACCCAGCTTATTTAGCGTCACAAGCTCGTCGCTTAGCGGATGATTATGAGTCAATAACATCCAAGATCATTGGCGAAGAAGAAATGGAAAAGCTAGGTATGACATCGTACTTAGCCGTCGGTCGAGGATCTCGTAATGAATCAATGATGTCAGTGATGGAGTACAAAGGTAATCCTGACCCTGATGCCAAACCGATTGTTTTAGTCGGCAAGGGATTAACGTTCGATTCAGGTGGTATTTCACTTAAACCAGGTGCAGGCATGGATGAGATGAAATACGACATGTGCGGTGCTGCATCGGTTTTTGGTACCATGAAAGCTCTTGCACAACTGTCATTACCAATCAATGTTGTTGCTATTCTCGCTGGCTGCGAAAATATGCCAGGTAGTAATGCCTATCGTCCAGGAGACATCCTCACCACAATGTCAGGTCAAACGGTAGAAGTTTTAAATACCGATGCCGAGGGACGTTTAGTGCTTTGTGATGCTCTAACTTATGTGGAACGATTCGAGCCAGAATGTGTTGTCGATATCGCAACATTAACAGGTGCATGTGTTATGGCTCTTGGTCATCATATTAGCGGCTTAATGTCTAACCACAACCCACTTGCTCATGAATTAATTAATGCATCAGAACAAGCGGGTGATAGAGCGTGGCGCTTGCCGATGACAGATGAGTATCACGAACAGTTACAAAGTCCATTTGCAGATATGCAAAATATAGGTGGACGTCCTGCGGGTACAATAACGGCGGGTTGTTTCTTGTCTCGTTTTGCCAAAAAATATAATTGGGCTCACCTTGATATTGCCGGTACAGCTTGGAAATCAGGCTCGGCTAAAGGTTCAACTGGTCGACCAGTTTCGTTACTTGTTCAGTTTTTACTGAATCGTAGCGGCCAAGAAATTGAAGAGTAAGCATTTAATCTAAAAAGGCCGAAAGGCCTTTTTTTAGATCTCATATGCTAGCCCACACTCAATCATTGCATGAGTTTAGATACCAGCACTGTTTTTTGTTAAAATTCGATAATTATTGTTTATTTCAAAATATCGCCTTGTTTCGAGAGTACAGGTTTATTTAGGCAATACTATTTTTCAGGTTTACTGTGCATGAAAACGGCTACTTTTTATATCGTTCAACCTGATTCACCACAATGTGATGAACAAGGATTTCAATCCTATGTTTTATTTCTTCTAAAGCATTTTAGTGAACAAGGTGTCAAACTGTACCTTAATGCAGAAAATAAAGAAGATTCCTTACATTGGGATGATCGATTATGGCAACAACAACCTAGCCAATTCTTGGCACACAATTTAGTCGGTGAAGGACCAAAAAATGGTACGTTAATCGAAATCGGCTACACAGAATTAAAACCAAGTTGGAATCGCCAACTGGTGATTAATTTGGCGAAAGATCAGACAAACTTTGCCGGAACCTTTGCTCAGGTGATAGACTTTGTTCCTTATGATGAAAAAGCGAAGCAAAATGCCCGTGAAAGGTATAAAATTTATCGCCAAGCTGGATATCAAATGCAGACTATTGATATCAACTATCAACACTAATTTATGATTTTATGAGGTTGTTATTTTTACAATAATAACCTCATAAAAATCTTTATTTTTCAGAATCAACCAAAAGTACCCAGTTAACGACGCTATGGAAAAGACATACAACCCACAATCAATTGAGCAGTCTCTATACCAAACTTGGGAAGAGAAAGGCTATTTCAAGCCACACGGTGATACATCTAAAGAAGCTTATAGCATTATGATCCCGCCGCCGAATGTAACCGGTAGCCTGCACATGGGACACGCCTTCCAAGATACTATCATGGATACCTTAATCCGTTGTGAACGTATGAAAGGTAAAAATACGTTATGGCAAGTTGGTACCGACCATGCTGGTATTGCAACCCAGATGGTTGTAGAACGTAAGATTGCCGCCGAAGAAGACAAAACCAAACACGACTACGGTCGCGATGCGTTTATCGATAAAATTTGGCAATGGAAAGCAGAATCTGGTGGCACAATAACTCAACAATTGCGCCGCTTAGGTGCTTCTGTAGATTGGGAACGTGAACGTTTCACTATGGATGATGGTTTGTCTGCAGCCACTCAAGAAGTCTTTGTGCGTTTATACCAAGAAGATCTAATCTATCGTGGTAAACGTCTAGTGAACTGGGACCCGAAATTGCACACCGCAATTTCTGATCTTGAAGTAGAAAACAAAGATAAAAAAGGCTTCATGTGGCATTTTCGTTATCCACTCGCCAACGGAGCCAAAACTGCGGATGGTAAAGATTATATTGTTGTAGCGACTACTCGTCCTGAAACCATGCTTGGTGATACTGGTGTTGCCGTTAACCCTGAAGATCCTCGTTATAAAGATCTCATTGGCCAATTTGTTGAGCTTCCTATCGTCGGGCGCTTAATTCCAATTGTAGGTGACGAACATGCCGATATGGAAAAAGGCACAGGTTGTGTAAAAATTACCCCAGCTCATGACTTTAACGATTACGAAGTTGGTAAGCGCAACAATCTAGCTATGATCAACATTTTCACCTTTAATGCTGAAATTCGCGATCAAGCAGAAGTTTTCACCGCTAACGGTGAAGAAAGTGACCTATTCAGCAGTGAGCTCCCTGAAAAATACCACGGTATGGAACGTTTTGCTGCACGTAAAGCCATCGTTGCCGAATTTGAGCAACTTGGGCTGCTAGGCGAAATTAAAGATCATGATCTCACTATACCTTATGGTGATCGCGGTGGTGTCGTTATAGAACCAATGCTTACTGATCAATGGTATGTTCGCACCGCACCACTTGCCGAACCGGCCGTAAAAGCGGTTGAAGATGGTCAAATCCAATTCGTACCAAAACAGTACGAAAATATGTATTTTGCTTGGATGCGAGATGTACAAGATTGGTGTATTTCTCGTCAGCTTTGGTGGGGACACAGAATCCCTGCTTGGTATGACAATGAAGGGAAAGTGTACGTAGGCCGAACGGAAGAAGAGGTTCGCGAAAAACATAACCTTGCTCCAGTCGTTGTGCTTCGTCAAGATGATGACGTCTTAGATACTTGGTTTTCATCCGCTCTTTGGACCTTCGGTACTCAGGGTTGGCCTGAAAACACTGAGGCACTGAAAACTTTCCATCCATCAGAAGTATTGGTATCGGGTTTCGATATTATCTTCTTCTGGGTTGCTCGTATGATCATGATGACCATGCACTTTGTCAAAGATGATAACGGACAGCCACAAGTTCCATTCAAAACGGTTTACATGACTGGCCTTATCCGCGATGAAAATGGCGATAAGATGTCAAAGTCTAAAGGTAACGTACTTGATCCCATCGATATGATTGATGGTATTGGCCTTGAAGAGTTAGTAGAAAAGCGTTGTGGCAATATGATGCAACCAAAGCTTGCGGCTAAAATAGAAAAAAATACTCGTAAGACCTTTGAAGGCGGTATCGAACCATACGGAACCGATGCACTTCGTTTCACTCTTGCTGCAATGGCATCGACTGGACGTGATATCAACTGGGATATGAAACGTCTAGAGGGTTATCGTAACTTCTGTAATAAATTATGGAATGCAAGTCGTTACGTATTAATGAATACCGAGCAACAAAATTGTGCGACGCAATTATCGGAACAAGAAATCACTAATCTTGATTTCTCACTGGCTGATAAATGGATTGAATCTCAATTCCAACTTGCTGCCAAAGATTTTAATACTCATATCGAAAACTACCGTTTAGATATGGCAGCGAACACCATCTATGAATTTATTTGGAATCAGTTCTGTGATTGGTATTTAGAATTAACTAAACCTGTTCTATGGAAAGGTTCTGAAGCGCAACAAATGGCGACTCGCTATACGTTAATTACTGTACTTGAGAAAACGTTGCGTCTTGCTCACCCTATTATTCCATATATTACCGAGTCTATTTGGCAGAGCGTTAAACCTATTGCCAATGTTGATGGTGAAACTATCATGACTCAAGCTCTACCTCAATTTGACGCCAATAGTTATGATGAAAAAACTGTTACTGATATTGAATGGGTTAAAAGCTTTATTTCTTCTATCCGTAATCTACGTGCAGAATATGATATTGCGCCAAGTAAGCCATTAGAGGTCATGCTTAAGCCAGCAGATGATATCGATACGAATCGTTTACAAGATAACCTCACCGTTATCCTATCACTGGCAAAATTAGAGAGCGTTCACGTTCTTAGCCAAGATGAGGAAACACCTGCTTGTGCAACTGCACTTGTAGCTAAATCTGAGCTACTTATACCAATGGCAGGCCTTATCGATAAGGATGCAGAACTGGCTCGATTAGATGCTGAAGTGAAGAAAATTGAAGGTGAAATAAAACGTATCAGCGGTAAACTTAGTAACCAAGGTTTTGTTGCCAAAGCACCCGAAGCCGTTGTGGCTAAAGAGCGTGAAAAACTCGAAGGCTATAAAGAGACGTTAGTGAAATTGGAAGAACAAAAAACAACAATAGCGGCACTTTAAACACAATTGCTGAATTTTAAACAACAATAGTGACCTTTTAATCATTCGCTATCGTTTAGAAAGTAGTATTTAAACGTCACTAGCAAGCAAAAACAACAACGCTCGATGAAATTCATCGAGCGTTGTTGTTTTAACTAATCAATAAACCTTATTCATCGTTAAAACCTATCAAATTAATTATTATATTTATCTTGCCTAAATGATAATAATTATCAATACTATTTAGGAGCTAAGAATTAATCTATTTGAGAGGATACAACCATGATTAAAACAATGACATTTGCCAGCTTACATTTCACTATCGCCTTAACGGTTGCTTATATTTTAACTGGCGACTTTCTACTTGGTAGCTTGATCGCAATGATAGAACCAAGCGTAAATACGGTCGCTTTCTATTTTCATGAAAAATTATGGGCGACTCTGCCTTTCTTAAAAAGAAATGAAAACCAAACTCGAGTTAAAACAGCTAGTTTTGCATTTATCCACTTTAACGTTGCCTTTCTTGTGACTTACCTTCTAACAGGCGATGCATTTATTGGAGGAGTAATGGCAACAATTGAGCCAAGTATCAATACAGTAGCCTACTATTTCCATGAAAAAATCTGGCTTCGTAGACATACATTACTAGCGGCTAGTGGAACAATAACGGCAAAAACAGCGTAGATTAGTCATTACTGATACTACCACTCATGATTCGCTTTCCTCTCTATTGACTTTATTAGGATATGAAATCATATTGGCTTTATATCCTATAAAAGTTTAATAATTACAATGAAAAAATTACAACTTAGAAAAGCTTCAAGAGATCTTGTTCGTAGCTTAGGGGCTTTAGAAACACACTATGGAAATTTTAGTTTACCACCTGTTCAAGTTCATACTCTGGTAGAGTTAGGCCAAGAAAGATTAACCATCAGCCAAATCGCCACTAAGCTTAAAATAGACCGTTCTAATGCTCAGCGTACCCTTACTTCTTTAGCCAAACAGTTGCTCATTGAATCTATTACCAATCCGGATAATGCACAATGTCAATTGTATCGCTTAACGGAAAAAGGTCAGCAGATTTTAGACAGCATAGAAAGCTCTAGAAACAAACAAGTTCAAGCAGTTATCGATCAATTTGACGAAGATGAACTCAAACTGATTGAATCGAGTTTAGCCAAGTACATTAAAGCCCTCTCCCTTTCAAATATTCAATGTAATTACAATATTCGTCCTATTACACCAAGCGATAACGCTAAAATTGCGACAATTATACGAGAAGTATCTTCTGAATATGGTCTATCTGAAGACAAAGGATTTAGTGTCGCCGATCCGACTCTTGATTCTCTTTCTCAGGTATATGAAGCGGAAAAAAGCCAGTATTGGGTGTTAGAAAAACAAGGTGAAATCTATGGCGGAGCAGGTATCGCACCAGTTACTGGTGAAAGTGATATTTGCGAATTACAAAAGATGTACTTTCTTCCCGAAGCAAGAGGTAAAGGGCTAGCAAGAACGATCGCTGTGACATGTTTTAAACAAGCAAGAAAAATGGGATATTCGAAGATCTACCTCGAAACCACAAATACCTTAGTAGAAGCCGTTGCTTTATACCAATCACTTGGTTTTAAGGTTATAGATGAGCCAATAGGGAATACCGGTCACACCGATTGTGAAATTAGAATGCTAAAAACCTTGTAGGTCATTCAAATTTTTTCACTATAAATAGGAAAGTGCTCTGCATTGCGACTAGGATGTAATCCTACTTGATGAGTATGCTTTTGCTCATCAAGTTCAACTTCTAATAAATACCAAAAATTCTCTTTAACCAGTTTGGGAGCATCAATCTGGAACAATGCAGTGACATGATTAACCCGAACATCAAGTGGAATTTGATAAGTAACACCAGCAAACTTGACTGACGCAGAAACCAAACCAACCGCATACACCTTATAAAAAAGTATCACCTTAAATTCACAGCCACCACCATGGTGCCAAATCTGCTCTGTAGTAACATAATCTAAGCGAACATTACTGATAAAATCTAAATAAGGTGTTTCCCAAATGCCTAGTCGATTATCACGTTTACGTGGTAACTTCCCACCCAAGGTGCATACCTCATCCCCCTCTAGTAACCAGTCATCATCTTGATCTAAAAATAAGATTTCAATCCGATTTCGACCTAAACGTAAATGTTGCTGAATATCTTTGCGGTAACACATCTCACTGCCGTCACAATCAAACACTGCCTCGCCATTAACCCTTACCTCCGCATAATAGTCTATCCCTCCAATAACGAGGTCAACCACAGGAAATATAAGCATATTTTCAGTAACTTCAATATCATGCATTAAATGCCACTCTTGTTGCAGGATCTGAGATTCGGTCAAGTGGCTAGGTAAAATTTGACTAAAAGGAGCAGGAAAAGAAAGATCATCTTGCGGTAAAGCAAGATCGGTTAAAGGTGATAATTGCCAATGTCCTGAAAGAGGTAATTGCATAATATACTTGCGCTAGATCAATTTATTACAGTATACGTAATAAATTATCAAACAACATATTTTCTGTTTAGAATCCTGGAATAGACACCTCTAAAACTTTGATCTCTATTCCAAAACTCCGTTAAACCGTTAGACTAAGATTATAACTTAAACTGAGCAATTAACTTGCTTTGTGCAGAAGACAACTGATTAAGTGACTCACTATTATGCGCCGCTTCTTTTGCATCATCTGCAATACTCAGTGTCATATCAGAGATCTGTACGATATTTTTTGCCACGTCTTGTGCAACTGCAGTCTGTTGTTCAGATGCGGTGGCAATAGAGCGACTCATCTCATTAATGTGGGTCAGTCGAGCAAGCATACTCTCTAAAGACTCGTTGGTTTCATTGGTTTGCTTCACCGATTGCTCTGCATGTACTAAGTTATTTTCTACAATACCAACAGCTTGATTCGCTTTCTCTTGCAAGCTATCAATCATTACACCAATTTCATTGGCTGACTGTTGAGTTCTGGTTGCGAGCGAACGTACTTCATCTGCAACGACAGCGAATCCTCGTCCATGTTCTCCGGCACGAGCAGCTTCGATCGCCGCATTTAAAGCCAACAGGTTAGTTTGTTCAGAAATAGACTGTATAACCGTTAGTATTGCGCCTATTTGCTGACTTTGACTAGATAACTGCCCTATAACCTGAGTAGCTTCGTCAAGTGAATCTTGTAGACGGCCGACAAAACGCAAATTTTTCTGCATGTTATCCATATTGGAATGCGCTTGTAAGGTTACTTGATCAACTTCATTACTCGACTGTGCCGCATGAGAAGCAACTTCATTAATGGCTTGCTCCATTTCTGTTACAGCAGCGGCTATTGAATCGGTTTGTTTGCTCTGCTCCGACACTCTTTGATTGGTCTTTTGACTCATAGCATGGCTTTCATCAGCAACACCACTTACTGTTTTTGCTGAAGATTGAATCTGTGAAATCAAACCACTCAATCTGTCTCCTAAACTATTGACATTTTCGGCAATCAGTCCCAATTCAGACTGATAGTTTTGGGTTATTTTATGAGTTAAATCTCCATTCGCTAGCTTATCAATCGCTAGCATAATATCTGACAAAGGTTTTTTAATTGAACGGACAACCGTAATCGTAATCACGACGGCTAAAATAATTGAAATAATAGTGAGCGCGATATTAAAAATAAATAAGTCTGATGATTCCTGTTGGGCATTTTTCAGTGCGGCTTCCGATATGGAACGAATCTTGGCACTCATATCACTAGACTCATAAACCAATTCATCTACTTCTTGAGCAATTTTGGCCAATAACGCAATGCTGGTTTCATTTAGCTCGATATATTTAATGTGCTGCTGTAATAGGCCATTTTCGTTCGCGATATTGTATTCGAGTAAATCGCGATACAACAAAATCGTACTTTCAGAATTTGGAAGTTCTTTTACAATCGGCTCCACTTTAGAATTGAAGCCTTTCAAGTAAGCAGTTAACTCAGTTTTAGGTCCTTGGATATCTTCTTCACTGTCAACTGTTAATACTTTTTGCAAATAATCCGCTGCACCTTTTCCTTGAATAAATAAGTACTCAAGATCCCAAGCAGTTTGTTGATTTTCGTCTGATTTTGCACTACTGATCAGATCATTGATATCCGATTCAAAAAATAACCACTCATCGCTAAATTTTGCAAGCTCATTAGTAGAAACAGTTCGAGATAAGACTCTTCTATCATGCAAACTTAAATGCTCAGAAGCGTCATTTAGGAATGTATTTACCTTATTATTTAACTCCGTTAGCTGATTAACTAGATTTGGGTAACCACTAAGTTCAGATTCAAACAGTGTCGCGGTTTCAAAATAAGACTGTTTTGCCGCATCTAATTCCGTTCGCAATACTGCTCTTTGCTCTTCTTGATCATTATTCGCATGCACAAGCATGGAACGATTGACGTTTTGCAGATGCTGGCCAAGAACATTTGAACGATCAAGCAATCCAGTTAATGTCGAAGCCGTTAGTTTCAACTGTTGTGACATGTTTACTTGGGAGAAATAGGCAGACGTACTGATTGCTAGCGCAAAAAGTGTGATAGTGATGAATCCCAGCCTGATTCGCTGGATTAAAGATAAGTGCATGAAAAACCTCGTCGCGATAAAAGCAGTAAACAATAACAATCCATTGTTATCTGATAACTTATATCGGCATACATGAAAGATAGTTTAATAAAGTTTACAAATTAAAGGTTATTTGTAAACCAAGATAATACTCCTAATTATTTATAACACTAAATACATTGAAAACAACCATAAATGCATTAAAAAAGCAGTAAATATACGGAGATCAGCTGTAAATGCATTAAAAGTAAGCAATAAAAAAGGGCGCTAAAGCACCCTTTAAAAAACAGGAAAATTAATTATTACTGCTCTTCTTCTTCTTCATCATCATATTCGGCATCGTCGCCTTCATAGAAGGTACCCCAGCCATCATAAATAATGTCATATTTTTCAGCTAGTTCGACTAATTTAGCAACTTGTTCATCTATTGCTTCAGCGTTTAGCGCTGACTCCATCGTAGCATCACAACAAAGTAAGCGATTGCCATCTTCGTCTTCTGTTTCTTCTGCTTCTAAAACTTCAAACCCCATTTTAAAAGCTTCAACAACGGCTTTTTCTAATGTTTCGAAATTCTCAGCAAATAGATGATGTTCGATATCATATAGTGCATCCGGATCACTTCCATCTTGCAAAAGAGCATCAATAATCTGCCTTGTATCTTCTTTTTGAATGTCAATGAGTGCTTCAACAGATAGGTATTCATCTTCGTGAGACATATGTGTACTCCAGATAGTAAATGAGCTAGTTAAAAATGAGGTCGTTAAGTTGCGGTGAAATATGTCATGGATCGAGGTTAAATGCCACCTTGAATCGTAGCTTGATGATGATCTGTTTACTAGATAAAAGCAATTTTCACTTCTGGTATCAATATTCAGAACAAAATCATGTTTATGCTATTTAATACTAATGAAAAAAAACTGCGTTAATATGGTTAAGAAAAACAGCTCTCTATAATACCTTCCTTTTGAAGAATATTGATTTTTTTCATTTAAAATCAACTTGTTAAAGTTAAATTAATCGATAAAAACTCCGTGAGTCTTGTTTTTATTTAGCATAATAAATCAAATTAAATCGCAACATCAAAAAGAATAATACATCGATATATATTTATTAAATAAAATATAAATTCAAAAAATAAAAATAAATTAGTTTTTTATATTGTTATTGGTGGCAATTTAATTTGCAACTTGTGTAGAAGCTTGTCATAAAGGCGGGATAATAATTGTTGTAAGGACACAAAATGAACCAATTATACGTGGGATCAGAAGTAGGTCAGCTACGTAGAGTGCTATTAAACCGACCAGAAAGAGCACTTACCCACCTAACGCCATCGAACTGTCAGGATCTACTATTCGATGATGTTCTTGCTGTTGAGGCAGCAGGCGAAGAACATGATGTTTTTGCAAAAACACTACGAGATCAAGATGTTGAAGTGCTGCTTCTGCATGATCTTTTAGTCGACACTCTCGCAATTGAGCAAGCCAAAACTTGGCTTTTACTTAATCAAATTTCTGATTTCAGATATGGACCAACATTCGCCAGAGATCTAAGAAACTATCTAGCGGAAATGGATAATGAGCACTTGGCTACCATTCTGCTAGGTGGGTTGGCTTATTCTGAATTACCGATTCAGTCCTCTTCCATTTTACCCAAGATGAACAAGGCACTTGATTTTGTTATTGAACCTTTACCGAACCATTTATTTACTCGTGATACATCCTGTTGGATCTACGGTGGTGTCTCACTCAACCCAATGATGAAAGCCGCTCGTCAAAGAGAGACGAACCATTTAAGAGCAATATATCGTTGGCATCCCACTTTTGCTGGCAGTGATTTTATTAACTATTTTGGCGACCAGGATCTACATTACGATAACGCCAATATAGAAGGGGGTGATGTACTGGTTATAGGCAAAGGCTCAGTACTTATCGGCATGTCAGAGCGAACCACGGTACAAGGGGTAGAAAATTTAGCGGCCAATCTGTTTAAATCAGGTCAAGCTAAGCAGGTTATTGCACTAAATTTACCCAAACATCGATCGTGTATGCATCTAGATACGGTAATGACTCATATAGATGTGGATACATTTTCCGTTTATCCAGAAATTATTAATGAGAGTTTAGAAACATGGTCACTCACAGCCAAAAATGATGATGAAATGCATGTTCGTCAGCTACCTAATTATATTACCGCACTAGAATCGGCGTTAGAGGTTGATCAACTCAAACTAATCACAACAGGTGGCGATAATTACGAAGCAGAGCGAGAGCAATGGAATGACGCTAACAATGTGCTTACCGTTAAACCAGGCGTGGTCATTGGCTATGAGCGAAATGTTTATACCAATGAAAAATATGACAAAGCGGGTATCAACGTACTGAGTATCCCTGGCAATGAGTTAGGCCGAGGTCGTGGAGGCGCTCGCTGTATGAGTTGCCCAATAGAAAGAGACAGTATTTAACTGTTTATAATCATTTCTCACTATTAAGCAATTGGTTTCTACCCACGAAGTGATTTGTTCTACCCATCAAGCAATAGACTGTTACTTATGAAACTCTCTATCGCTATCTATTAATCAAAAGGGTGGTATTTCGCATCACCCTCTTGCTTAATAGAGAGCGCCTCTGTAAGAGTAATTCATACCATCGCGATACACACAATTTTTTATGTACACTATTCCTTACTTGTATTTCAACGCTAAAAACCTCGTCAAAAGCATATATTATTGCAAAATTTAAGAATATTTATTCACTTTTGCTTCGTAATACGTTACATATAAGCAATTGAAGTGGTCTACCTATCTACAATCATCTTAGCTAAGCCACTTCCATTCAAATTTTTAAGGGGGAACTATAATGGCTTTTAATCTTCGCAACCGTAACTTTCTAAAATTATTGGACTTTACACCAAGAGAAATTCAATATCTTTTAGAATTGTCTGCCGATCTAAAGAAAGCTAAATATAGTGGCTACGAACAACCCCGCTTAACTGGTAAAAATATTGCGCTAATTTTTGAGAAATCATCTACTCGTACTCGATGTGCATTTGAAGTAGCCGCTTATGATCAAGGCGCACAAGTCTCCTATATTGGTCCATCTGGCTCACAAATTGGCCACAAAGAATCCATGAAAGATACGGCTCGGGTATTGGGTCGCATGTACGATGGCATTGAATACCGTGGTTTTGGTCAAGAAATTGTTGAAGTACTTGGTGAATATGCTGGCGTACCGGTTTGGAACGGACTGACTGACGAGTTCCACCCAACTCAGATTCTTGCCGATTTTTTAACGATGTTAGAACATGGCCGTGGTAAAAAATTGCATGAAATGACTTTTGCCTACCTAGGCGATGCTCGTAATAATATGGGTAACTCTCTTTTAGTTGGTGCGGCAAAAATGGGTATGGATATTAGACTGGTAGCACCAAAACAATTCTGGCCTGAACAGCTACTTGTAGAACAATGTAAAGAGATCGCTCTCCAAACCGGAGCATCAATAACCTTAACCGAAAATGTTCAACAAGGTGTTAAAGATTGTGATTATCTATATACCGATGTTTGGGTTTCGATGGGAGAATCAGAACAAGCTTGGGAAGATCGTGTAAAGTTAATGACACCTTATCAAATCAATATGGACACAATCAAAGCAACGGGTAATCCACAGGTTAAATTTATGCATTGCCTCCCTGCCTTCCATAATGACGAAACCACTGTTGGTAAAGAAATTGCTGAAAAGTATGGTATGTCAGGACTAGAAGTCACTGAAGATGTATTTGAATCCGACTACTCTATTGTCTTTGATGAAGCAGAAAACCGTATGCATACAATCAAGGCAGTAATGGTAGCGACTCTCGGCCAATAAACAGCCCTGTTGTATTCCTGCTCAATAAGCCGAAAGCCATCAGCTCACGCTTATTGAGTAGCAAACAAATAACTTCAACCTTATGATATTAAAAGAAATAACAAGCATAAAACCCATCCAAAACACCAATGTAATGCATTTCACAAACATTCTACGTAATCGCTTGCGTTCACATAAAAGCCGAGTATAATTGCCGCAATTTATCAAAATAGAGATAGAAAATGGCCACTATTGCTGCTAAATATCAGGTAATAAACCGACTTGTTTCGGTGCTATATTTTTTTCTATTTCTACTATTTTTGAATTAGCCTCCTTAATTAAGGGGGCTTTTTTTTGCATAAAAAAAGTCAAAAAAGATTTATACCAACTTTAGAGGGAAGAGCATCATGGCGAATTCGCTGTTTAATAAACACATTATTTCCATCCCAGAGCTTGAACGGAATGAACTTGAACTCATTGTAAAAACAGCAGGCCAATTAAAATCTCAACCGAATCCAGAGTTACTAAAAAATAAGATCGTCGCAAGCTGTTTTTTTGAACCCTCTACCCGTACTCGCCTTTCATTTGAAACTGCGGTTCAACGTTTAGGTGGAACCGTTGTTGGTTTTGATAATGCAGGTAATACATCATTGGCAAAAAAAGGCGAAACATTGGCTGATTCTGTACAAGTCATTTCATCTTATGTTGATGCCTTTGTTATGCGCCACCCTCAAGAAGGTGCGGCTAGACTCGCTTCTGAGTTCTCCAACGATATTCCAGTTATCAATGGCGGCGATGGCGCTAACCAACACCCCACACAAACCCTACTTGACCTATTCTCAATCTATGAGACTCAAGGTAGATTAGACAACCTTAATGTCGCCTTTGTCGGTGACTTAAAATATGGTCGTACTGTACATTCGCTTACTCAAGCATTGGCTAAGTTTGATAATAATCGATTCTTTTTTATCGCTCCCGACGCACTCGCTATGCCAGATTATATCTGTGAAGAGTTGGACGAAGCCAAAATACCCTATAGCTTGCATATCGAGATGGATCAAGTCATACCGGAACTCGACATTCTTTACATGACTCGAGTTCAAAAAGAGCGATTTGATGAATCTGAATACGTACATATAAAATCAGCATTTATTCTTTCAGCTAACCAACTTTCTACAGCACGAGACAATATGAAAGTTCTGCACCCATTACCACGAGTAGATGAAATAACCACCGACGTTGACGCAACCAAACACGCTTACTATTTTCAACAAGCTGAAAATGGTGTTTATGCGCGTCAAGCCCTACTAGCATTAGTTCTGAATAACGATCTTTAAGCGAGGCATAAAAAATGGTAAACAAAGCACAACTGCAAGTAGAAGCAATTAAAAATGGTTCCGTTATCGACCATATTCCTGCTCATGTAGGCATTAAAGTTCTCAAATTATTTCAGATGCATAAAAGCGAACAACGCATTACTATGGGACTAAACCTACCATCATCGGCATTAGGCGCCAAAGATCTGATTAAAGTTGAAAATGTTTATATTTCGGAAGAGCAAGCAAATCAACTCGCATTGTACGCACCGCAAGCAACGGTAAATCAAATTGAAGACTACGAGGTCATTAAAAAATTAACCCTCTCTCTTCCTGATAAAATAGAAGCTATATTCTCTTGTCCAAACAGTAACTGTATCAGTCATGGCGAACCCGTTGACAGTAGCTTTAATGTCATTAAGAAAGCCGAAAAAATTCAGTTGAGATGCAAATATTGCGAGAAAGTATTCTCTCGTGAAATCGTCACAGAGAGAAGCTAACAACTAAGAATGGTTTAAAATAGGGCACAGTAACGCTATAGAATTATTCCTAGCAACAAAAGCTTTGACGAAGCCTAACCGATTATTGCAGACTAATGCCTTCACATAGAACAACAATATAAGAAATATAAAGGATATAAAATGACTAAAGTACTTCATACTGAACAAGCACCTGCCGCTATTGGTCCTTATGTTCAAGGTGTCGATCTCGGTAATATGGTAATGACTTCAGGGCAAATTCCAGTGATACCGGCTACCGGAGAGATCGTTTCAGATGATATTGCCAAGCAAGCTCGCCAATCCTTAGATAATGTGAAAGCCGTTGTTGAGTCTTCTGGTTTATCGGTCTCTAACATTGTTAAAATGACCGTTTTTGTTAAAGATCTCAATGATTTTGCTGCAGTTAATGAAGTTTATGGGCAGTTTTTTGATGAACATAAAGTGGCCAACTATCCTGCTCGCTCTTGTGTGGAAGTCGCTCGTCTGCCTAAAGATGTCAAAATCGAAATCGAAGCTATTGCGGTACGTTAAGATCCAACACTGTAATGGCTCGCTAAAACATAACGCTTGGATAGAATTAAAGTGCCAATAAAAAATAAAGAGTGCTAAATGCACTCTTTATTTTTTACTTAATTTATTCGTTAATTGACTATTTAATATCTTAAGTTAATTTAATACCCCAAGTTAAGAAGCAGTCTAGTGCTATTTTTGTGCATTCCGACGTTCGACTTCTGCATCAAGCTCTTCTAGCTTCGCTTTCATCTGTTCACGACATAAATTAGCTAACTCACGCACGTTTTCTTTTTTATACCCTTCGGTACTGATGGGTGGCAACATCTCAACAATAACGTGGCCATTATTCCAACGGTTAAATTTAATTTTATCCTGAGTTGTACTGCATACAATAGGAATAACAGGTATTCCTGCTCCTATAGCAGCATGAAAAGCGCCAGTTTTAAAGGGAAGTAACCCACGGCCGCGCGAACGTGTTCCTTCGGGAAACATCCAAACAGAAATATCACTCGACTTCAATTTATCTACCACTTGATCAATAGTGCCTTTGGCTCTCGAACGATTAAAACGATCGATAAGAATATTACCAGTGATCCAATATAGCTGTCCAAAAAGTGGGATCCAAACTAAACTTTTTTTACCAACTGTGACAACTTTTGGTGTAACAGCTGAAGAAACCGTAAAGAGGTCCCAATTATTTTGGTGATTAGCGATGTAGAGATGTTGGCCTCTATTATAGGCATCATCAGGAAATCTTAATTCTAATTTGAATCCAAAAAACCTTGCCATCTTACAAAATTTACCACCAATAATGTAAACCAGCTTAGGATCTCGTGGCGTAAGTAAACTATAACCACAACCAAACACAAACATGACTATTGCAAATATCAGCACGGCAATAACACGTAATAACGCCACCATTAAGCTTCTCCGTTATAAATAGAAGTATCTATCTATTTATAAAAATCAGTAAGTATAAAAAATCAGTCCATGATAGAACTGACGATAAAATCAAGTTGTAACCAATGAACAACCGAAACCTTACAGATTTCGGTTGTTCATAGATTATTGTTAGCTAGAGCCACTAAAGCGTTCTATGTTGGCCCCTAGTTTTTTTAACTTATTTTCTATTTTTTCATAACCACGATCGATATGATAAATACGATCAACAATCGTCTCGCCTTTGGCAATACATCCTGCAATAACCAAGCTGGCTGACGCACGTAAATCTGTCGCCATAACTTGAGCGGCACTCAATTCTTCTACGTCGCCACAAATAACCGTGTTACCTTCAACTTCCGCTTTTGCTCCCATACGTTGTAACTCTGGAACATGCATAAAACGATTTTCAAAGATAGTTTCAGTGATAACACCACCACCTTTTGCCATCATATTGAGCAATGTAAACTGTGCTTGCATATCGGTTGGAAAACCAGGATGCGGAGCCGTTCGAATAGAAACAGCGTTTAATTCACGTCCTGTCATATCAAGACTAATCCAATCCTCTCCTGTTTTAATGTCAGCGCCAGCTTCTTCAAGCTTTGCTAACACCGCTTCAAGAAGAGATGATTTGGTTTTTTTACATAATACTTTGCCACCAGAAACCGCTGCGGCAACTAAAAAAGTTCCTGTTTCAATACGATCCGGAACAACCGAATGTTTACCACCACTTAAGCGTTCAACACCTTCAATGATAATAGTATCTGTTCCAGCACCTGAAATTTTAGCACCTAAAGTATTCAGAAAATTGGCGGTATCTTCTATTTCAGGCTCACGCGCAGCGTTGTCTAAGATGGTTTTACCTTCCGCAAGCGTGGCAGCACACATGATGGTAATGGTTGCTCCAACACTCACTTTGTCCATGACAATATGAGCGCCTTTTAAGCGACCATCAACTTCCGCTTTGACATAACCTTCATCAAGCGTAATCGTCGCGCCAAGTTGCTCTAGGCCATGAATATGCAAATCAACAGGTCGAGCACCAATTGCACACCCACCCGGAAGCGAAACTTGACCTTGACCAAAACGAGCAACTAACGGCCCTAACGCCCAAATAGAGGCTCGCATTGTTTTTACTAAATCGTATGGCGCACAGAATTCATCGATTGAACTGCTATCAACATGAACAGAACCATTTCTTGTAACTTTTGCCCCTAAACGAGTAAGAAGCTCCATCGTTGTATCAATGTCCTTCAATTTAGGAACATTGGTTACTTCAACTGGATCTTCGGCCAAAATGGCTGCAAATAAAATAGGCAATGCCGCATTTTTAGCTCCGCTAATTTCAACTTCACCGCAAAGCGGTTGATGAGAGCCAGTAACTCTAAACTTTTCCATAGTAACCTTATAGCGACATCAATTTCTTATCACGTTCCCATTCTTCTGGAGTAAACGTTTTAATCGTAACAGCATGAATATCATTTCTCTGAATATATTCCATCAGAGGCGTGTAAATTAATTGTTGTTTTTTTACTCGATTCAGAGTTTCAAAACACGAATCAATAGCAATGACTTCAAATTGACTACCATCACCTTTGACATGAATCTCTTGAATTTCAAGCGCGTCATCTAAGATTTTTTTTACTTCTATACTTTCCACAATAGATCCACTTATCTTTTAATATGTTCAAGCAACATACTTTCGATGTTGCTTAATTGGAATAATGTTTTTAGCTGATCTGGCACAAAACAGAGCATTATATGACAATTTGATTTTTTTGCATGTTGAATTAAATGAATCAACATCACCATTCCGGCAGAATCAACTCGTTTCACTTGTTGAAGCGAAACATCTAATTCGGTTTGACTAGGTATCCAATGCTGCAGAAGTGCCCACAACTCAGGCACTGTTTCTCTTGTAAGTTCTCCGGTAAGAGCATAACCATCGGCACTTTGTTGCCACTGGTTTTTACTCATTTGTCTTCACCTTCGAAACGAATAGGTTGAGCAGATAGTCGAATAAGCTCTTCAGATACAGCAGGAATACCGTCTTTTCTAAGCGTAGAGCTCCATTCAGACTGTTTAGTGGATAATAAACTAATCCCTTCGGCCACCATGTCAAATGCTGACCATTGTTGTGTTTTTTTATTAAGCCTTAATTTAAATTCGAGTTTAATATCAGGCCTTGGGTTGTCAATAACATCCACTTTTACACTTGTGGTTCTGCCACTTGGATTGAGTGGTTTTTTCGGTTCAAATTGAACTAATTGATCAGAATAAAGTGTTAAGACCTGAGCATAAGAGGTGACAAGATAGCCTCTAAAAGCATCAATAAATTCCATCACATTATCTCGGTTTTTTTCTTTTTTAAGATGAGAACCTAATACTTTCAGAGCTGCATAACGGTAATCAATATAAGGCATGAGCTCTTCTTCTACGACAATTTTTAATCGCTCTGGATTTTCTCTAATCGCACTATTTTCGGCTTTTAAACGAGCAAACAAATTTTCAGAAACGGCTTTTATCATGTCATAAGGTTCGGACTTATCGACTTCTTGAGCGTAGCTCACACCTGAAAGAATGACGCTGAAAAGGAACACATGAAACATCTTCTTTAAAAAATTCATTCTACTACTCCTTATCTGAATCATTTACGCTATATAACACTTGGCCGATAAGATCTTCTAGCACGATAGCTGATTTAGTATCTTCAATATAATCACCATTTCCTAACATCTCGATATCATCGAAAACAAACCCAGGAACCAAGCCGATATATTGTTCTCCAATGAGGCCCGACGTTAATATTTCTGCACTAGATGATTCCGGAAATTTGCCATATTTTTCATCAATAGACATCGTCACCACTGGTGTAAAATTGTCTTTATCCAAATCGATACTGCTTACCCGTCCAACCACTACACCGCCAATTTTCACGGGTGAGCGAACCTTTAAGCTGCCAATATTATCAAAATAGGCTTTAAGGTTATATGAATTACTAGAACTCAACCCGGTAACATTCGCAACTTTAAAGACCATAATGAGTACCGCGATTAGCCCTGCGAATAAAAAAGCACCGACCCATAGTTCCAATTTACGTGTTTGTTGCATCATTAATTCCCGAACATCAATGCTGTAAGAACAAAATCAATTCCCAATACAGCTAAAGAAGAATGCACTACTGTGCGTGTTGTTGCTTTGCTAATACCTTCTGACGTTGGTATTGCATCGTAACCATTAAATAAAGCGATCCAAGTAACTGTAATAGCAAATGCCATACATTTGATTAAACTATTTCCAACGTCTCTACCGAGTTGAACTGAGGATTGAATTGCAGACCAAAAGCTACCATGGTCAACTCCTTTCCAATCAACACCAACAATTTGGCCACCCCATATACCAACGGTAATAAAAATCATTGCAAGCAATGGCATGGAGATCAACCCTGCCCAAAACCTTGGTGCAATAACTCTTTTTAATGGATCGACTGCCATCATTTCTAAACTAGAAAGCTGCTCTGTAGCTTTCATTAAGCCAATTTCAGCAGTAAGAGCAGAGCCAGCTCTACCAGCAAACAACAGAGCCGTAACCACTGGGCCCAATTCCCTTAACAGAGAAAGAGTCACCATCTGACCCAAACTTCCTTCAGCGCCATAATCAACCAAGACAACAAAGCCTTGTAAGCTCAGCACCATGCCAATAAATAAGCCAGAAACAACAATAATAGCTAATGATTGGACACCAATACTGTAAAGTTGTTTTACTAGTAACGGAAAATTTTTCAGTGGCTGTGGTTTATTAAACAAGGCTCCAGTCAACATTAATGTCGCACGTCCTGCTGAACGACAGCTGTTAATGCCAGCAGCCCCTAAATTTTCTAAATAATTAACCAATGGATTAGACATGATCGATTAGATCCTCTTCGATTGGTTTTGCAGGAAAACGAAACGGCACTGGCCCATCGGCATGCCCCAATAAAAACTGTTGTACCATAGGATCAGAATTCGCTCTGAGTTGTTCAGGCGAGCCTGAAGCAATAATTCGCCCGTCGGCTAATAAATAAACCAAATCGGCAATACTCATCACTTCTGGAACATCATGAGATACAACAATAGAGGTTAATCCTAGCGCATGGTTCAAATTTTTTATTAATTCAACCAACACGCCCATTGTAATAGGATCTTGCCCAACAAAGGGTTCATCATACATGATAAGCTCAGGATCTAGAGCGATTGCGCGCGCTAACGCCGCTCTGCGAGCCATTCCTCCGGAAAGCTCACTAGGCATTAAATGCCCAGCACCGCGTAAACCAACAGCTTCAAGTTTTAACTTAACTAGCGTTTGTATTAAGTCATCGGTTAACTGGGTGTGCTCTCTAAGCGGAAAAGCAACATTGTCGAAGACATTTAAATCAGTGAACAACGCTCCAGACTGAAACAACATACTCATTTTTTTTCGGGCATGATACAACTGGCTTCTACTCAGTTTGGGAATATTCTGCTTATCAAACCAAATATCACCAGAATCCGGAGGAATTTGCCCTCCAATTAAGCGTAATAAGGTTGTTTTTCCGATTCCTGAAGGCCCCATAATTGCAGTAATCTTACCTTCGGGTACAACTAAACTCACCTTATTAAATATGGTTCGATCACCTCGACAAAAAGTGAGATTATTTATGGTTACAAAATCCGTTACTGGCATAGGGTCACTTTTTCTACTGTGCTAAACACTATTAAAGCTATCAATTAAAATGCTATATTATCGACAAACTTAGCGAAGATACATAAGATTCAGATTCTAACCTTATTTCGACTAGAAATAGTACTGTTTCTAATAGTATAATTTCAAAGTTAAATTAAAGAATGTACAAATTTAACCTTGTAACTAAGAAAACGGACATATTCCCGTATAAATTTCTTCAAAATTGAACTTCTCTTTTATAACGCTGGATATAGAATAAGCGGCCACCTTGTTAAATAGTAAATTTTGTTAGGAATAATCATGTTTGAAGCGGTAGCTTTTCTTATAGTAGGTTTGGTTTTTTTAGTTTGGAGTGCTGATAGGTTAGTGTATGGGGCCGCTGCACTAGCAAAAAATATTGGTATTTCACCTCTGATCATAGGGATGACCATTCTAGCCATGGGGTCCTCTGCACCTGAAATGATGGTATCTGCTAGTGCTTCTCTTGCTGGAAAGTCCGATACAGCAGTAGGCAATGTTTTAGGATCTAACATTGCTAATATTGCTTTAATCATAGGAATAACAGCACTAATAAAACCACTGTCTATTAGTTCCGGAGTTATTCGCCGTGAACTACCCCTTATGATTGTTGTGACTTTATTATCCGGAGTGATTCTTTGGGATAGCCATTTAGGCTTCTATGAAGGTGTGTTGTTATTTGTTCTTTTTGCTGTATTCATTCTCGCAATGTTACGCATAAGCCAAAAAGAAAAAAGCAATGGCGATTCTTTTATAGAGGAACAAGAATCTGAAATTCCAGAAGGTGTAAGTAATCTCAAAGCTACTATGTGGGTTGTTATCGGTCTGGTTATTTTGCCTCTGTCTGCCGATACCCTAGTAGATAATGCCGTCATTATCGCAAAATATTTTGGTATGAGTGATTTAGTTATTGGCTTAACTATCATTGCTATCGGAACAAGTTTACCTGAATTAGCCGCATCTTTAGCGGGTGTATTGAAAGGGGAAGACGATATGGCGGTCGGTAATATTATCGGCTCCAATGTATTCAATATATTGGCAGTTATGGGGATTCCTGGTCTTCTTAATCCTTCCGTTTTAAGCCAACATGCGATGGGACGTGATTTTTGGGTCATGCTGACAGTCTCTTTACTATTGGTTCTTTTTGCCTTAGGCAAGTCACGCTCAATTAACCGAATAGAAGGTTCGATTCTATTCATGTTCTTCATTGGTTATCAAGTCTACTTATTTGCTAATATGACCGCTTAGTCACCCCCCTGAAACCATCATAGGAATTATTGTTTATGTCTTTTTTTGACTATAAAAGTTCAGCTAAACAGGTCTTAGATACAGAAATTGCAGGATTAATTCAATTAGCTCAATACTTCAATGATGATTTCTGCTCTGCATGCGACTTAATCCTGAATAATAAGGGAAAAGTTGTAGTGATGGGAATGGGTAAATCGGGGCACATAGGCAATAAGATAGCCGCAACCTTGGCAAGCACCGGCACGTCTGCTTTTTTTGTTCATCCCGGAGAAGCGGCACACGGTGACCTCGGAATGATAGAACCGAAAGATATTGTTATTGCTATATCCAATTCGGGTGAGTCATCGGAAATACTCTCTTTATTTCCTGTATTAAAAAGATTAAATATCAAACTGATCAGTATGACCGGCAACCCATCATCAACTATGGCCAAACTGGCTGATATTCATTTACAAATAACGGTTGCCAAAGAGGCTTGCCCATTAGGTCAAGCCCCTACAAGCAGTACAACCGCAACATTAGTGATGGGTGATGCTCTGGCGGTTTCCCTATTACAAGCGAGAGGATTTACCTCAGAAGATTTTGCTTTGTCTCATCCTGGTGGCGCATTAGGTCGAAAATTACTGCTAAAATTAAAAGATATTATGCGTACTGGTGACAGTTTGCCTAAAGTAATGGAAAACGCTTTAATTAAAGATGCTTTGATTGAAATATCCCAAAAAGGATTGGGGATGACAGCGATTATCGACTCATCTAATCAAGTACTCGGTATTTTTACCGACGGTGATTTACGCCGTTTATTAGATCAAAAAGTCGATGTTTACACCACTGTTATTGGTGAAGTCATGACTAAACACCCAACAATGGCTAACCCCAATATGCTTGCTGTTGAAGGGGTTAATATGATGCAAGAGCGACAAATTACTAGCTTATTATTATGTGAAGATGATCAACTCGTCGGCGCTCTTAATATGCATGACTTATTAAAAGCAGGAGTAATGTAGTGCCAAATACCGATTCAAATAACCTTATCAACACCCTATATGGGCAAGTTGAGCAGGAAATATTTGCACTAGCAAAAGACATAAAACTGCTTATTTGTGATGTTGATGGTGTTTTCTCTGACGGCTTAATCTATATGGGCAATCAAGGAGAAGAACTAAAAACCTTCCATACTCGCGACGGATATGGTGTCAAATCACTAATGAACGCTGGCATTGAGGTCGCGATAATCACTGGTCGAAAATCCCAAATAGTAGAAAACCGCATGAAAGCCTTGGGCATAACACTGATTTATCAAGGGCAAGACAATAAAGTCCAAGCCTACAATGATATCTGCTCGAAACTTAGTGTTTCTGCAGAACAGACTGCCTATATCGGTGACGATCTCATTGATTGGCCCGTAATGGAGAAAGTCGGTCTAAAAGTATGTGTTGCAGATGGACACCCTTTACTGGCCAAACGAGCCAACTACGTAACTCATATCAAAGGGGGTTATGGCGCAGTACGTGAAGTGTGTGATTTAATTCTAGAAGCAAGGTCAGAACTAGACGTACACAAAGGTTTAAGTATATGAGCATTCATCGTATTTTTTACGCCATCCTAGTACTGATCGCTGCATCATCAGCTTATTACTTGTTTGGTAGCAAAGATACCGATGTACTACAAACCAATCCCAATGTAGAGCTACCAGCTTTAAGTGGCAAAAACGTCGATAACACCAACTACAATGATAGTGGCGTAAGGAGTTATCATATTACCTCGTCCCGTTTAGACCATTTCGCTGTTAGTGGTGAAACTAAATTTGAATACCCTATTCTTTATATTTATAAAGAAGGTGAAACGAAAGAATGGGAAGTAACCGCAGATCGTGGCATATTGGACAAAAACCATGTGCTGACTTTATACGACAATGTTTTAGCGAAAAACTTATTACCAGAGGCGAGTTTTGATACCATGTCCACTGACACGCTTTCCATTCAGTTGGATAATAGGGATTTTTGGGCTGATAATACTGTGTTATTGATCGGTCCTACTTTTGAGAATAAAGGGCAAGCGATGAAAGGTAACTTTGGACAAAACATCGCCACACTATTTAATAACGTACAAGGTAGATATGAAACTCTTACACCTTAGCCTTCTTGCTTGTTTATTTGCTACAAGCAGTGCATACGCACTTAAATCTGATTCTGATCAGCCTATCTATATAGATTCAGATACACAGAATTTGGATATGAAAAGTAATACCGTTACTTTTACTGGTGATGTGAAACTAAAACAAGGTAGTATTAGTATCAATGCCGATAAACTGGTTGTTATACGAAATCCTGAGAATGGAGCATTAAGAGAAATAGAAGGTTATGGTGAACCCACGACTTTTTCTCAACTGACTGACGATGGCAACACATTAAATGGTCAAGCCAAAGAGCTCTACTATAATGTCAGTTCAGATCAGTTAACCATGATTTCTGATGCTATCCTTTCACAAGATGAAAGCACCATTCAGGGAAATAAGATAACTTATAAAATTGGGTCGCAAAAACTAACCGCAAATAGCGGTGCAGGTGAGCGAGTGAAAACCGTTCTTCAACCAGCGCAAGCAACAAAACAATAATATGGCGATATTAAAAGCTGAACACTTAGCCAAGAGCTATAAAAATAGAAAAGTCGTTGCCGATGTCAGTCTAACGGTTGAATCTGGTCAAATAGTAGGGTTACTTGGCCCTAATGGCGCAGGCAAAACAACCTCCTTTTATATGATTGTGGGGCTAGTTGCTCGTGATGAAGGTAGGATAATGATTGACGACAACGATATCAGTATTTTACCTATGCACAGTCGCTCAAGACTTGGTATAGGTTATCTACCTCAAGAAGCTTCTATCTTCCGAAAGTTATCCGTTGAAGACAACATAATGGCAGTTCTTGAAACTCGCAAAAATTTAAGCCGTGAAGAAAAACAAGATAGAATGGAAGACTTGTTAGATGAATTTAATATCCAACACATTAGAAAAAGTGCAGGTATGGCTTTATCTGGTGGAGAACGTAGACGGGTTGAGATAGCACGAGCTTTAGCCGCTAACCCTGAATTCATACTATTAGATGAACCTTTTGCTGGTGTTGATCCTATATCTGTTATTGATATAAAAAAAATCATTGAACATTTAAGAGATCGTGGTTTAGGGGTATTAATTACCGACCATAATGTACGAGAAACACTGGATGTTTGTGAAAAAGCTTACATTGTTAGTCAAGGACATCTCATTGCAGAAGGAACACCAGAACAAGTTCTGAACAACGAACAAGTAAAACAAGTTTATTTAGGCGAACAATTCCGTCTATGATTAATAGATATACTGGATAATAGATTAGATATAAATGGATTTACTTAGCGTTTAATTTGGAACGCTAATTTTGCAACGCTGACAACGGAACAAGGTTTTAAATACTGGATGAAACCATCATTACAACTAAAGCTAGGTCAACAACTGGCAATGACACCTCAATTGCAACAAGCCATTCGTTTGCTGCAATTATCGACGTTAGATCTCCAACAAGAGATCCAAGAAGCGCTGGAATCAAACCCGCTGCTCGATGTCGATGAAGGTCAAGATGATCCAGTCTCTTCCGACAACAATGAAAAAACCAAGGAAGAAAACGTGACCGAAACTTCAGCTGAAATAACAGCTGAGCCTGAAATGCCAGATAGCTCTGATGCGATTGAGAAATCTGAAATTTCAGATGATTTAGAGATCGATGCCTCTTGGGATGACGTATACAGTGCTAATACAGGAAATACAGGAATTGCACTCGATGACGATATGCCTGTCTATCAAGGTGAGACCACTCAAAGCCTTCAAGACTATTTATTATGGCAACTTGATTTAACGCCATTTTCTGATACCGATAGAACAATAGCGACTGCAATCGTCGATGCTATCGATCAATACGGCTACCTCACTATCTCTGTTGAAGATATTTTAGACAGTGTAAACAATGAAGAAGTTGAACTGGATGAAGTAGAAGCCGTACTCAAACGCATTCAACAATTTGATCCGCTTGGTGTTGCCTCTAGAAATCTACAAGAGTGCCTGTTACTCCAATTAGCGACATACCCGCCTGATACTCCATGGTTAAATGAAACAAAATTGGTATTAACCAATCATATTGACCAATTAGGCAATAGGGATTACAAACTCATCTCTAAAGAAAGCAAACTGAAAGAAACTCAGCTTCGCGAAGTTATGCTGCTTATTCAACAACTAGACCCTAGACCCGGAAGTTCAATTACACCGGATGAAACGGAATACGTGATTCCTGATGTGAGTGTGTTCAAAGACAAAGGAAAGTGGTCTGTCACCATTAACCCTGACAGCGTACCAAGATTGAAAGTCAATCAACAATATGCTGCACTCGGGAAAGGAAATAGCCCAGACGGCCAATTTATCCGTAGTAATCTTCAAGAAGCAAAATGGTTGATTAAAAGCCTGGAAAGCCGAAATGAGACGTTATTAAAAGTCGCTCGTTGTATTGTGGAACACCAACAAGGCTTCTTCGATTTCGGAGAAGAAGCAATGAAACCTATGGTACTTAATGATATTGCATTAGCCGTAGAAATGCATGAATCAACCATATCGAGGGTAACTACGCAAAAATTTATGCATACCCCAAGAGGCATATTTGAGTTGAAATATTTCTTCTCTAGCCATGTTAGTACTGATAATGGTGGAGAATGTTCATCAACGGCAATTCGCGCGCTTATAAAGAAATTGGTTGCCGCAGAAAATACGGCTAAGCCATTAAGTGATAGTAAGATTGCCGCACTGTTAGCTGACCAAGGAATTAAGGTTGCAAGACGTACAATTGCAAAATACCGAGAATCTTTAGGTATAGCCCCTTCCAGTCAGCGTAAACGCCTACTTTAGTAAATGATGTATTATTCTAGTTAACAGTTTATTACTCTAGTAAACAACGAAGAAGGAAAGTCTATGCAAATCAATATTACAGGCCATCACGTTGATCTAACCGATTCAATGCAAGACTACGTTCACACAAAATTTCAGAAATTAGAGCGTTTTTTTGAAAATATTACCAATGTTCATGTGGTATTACGCTTAGAAAAAGTGCACCATATCGCCGAAGCGACACTGCATGTTAGCCAAGGTGATATCCATGCTACTGCAGATGAAGAGAACATGTATGCTGCTATAGATTCTCTAGTCGATAAACTTGTACGTCAGTTAAACAAACACAAAGAGAAACTTAGTAACCATTAACTATGCAAATTAATCAAGTCCTTACATTGGATTGCACTAAAAGTGCAGTCCAATGTACCAGTAAAAAAAGAGCGCTAGAGCTAATAAGCCAAATAGCGGCTGAACATACTGGAGAGAACTCAACCGAACTATTCCAATGTATGCTGAATAGAGAAAAAATGGGCAGTACAGGTATCGGTAATGGTATTGCTATTCCTCATGCAAGAATGCTGACATCAACGGATAAAGCCGTTGCTGTACTCGTTCAGTGTAAAGACCCAATCGAATTCGATTCAATTGATAATCGTCCTGTTGATCTATTATTCGCTTTATTGGTTCCAGATGCACAATGTAAAGAGCATTTAAAAACACTCTCTTCTATGGCTGAGCGCTTGAGTAATAAACAAATTCTGAAACAGCTTAGAGCCGCGCAAAGTGACCAAGAACTGTTTGATATAATGATAGATAAACCATAGATATGATTGAAGCTATTTCAAGTGAGAAGAAAAATCATTTTGTTATCATAAGTGGCCAATCTGGCGCAGGAAAAAGCGTTGCTCTTCGAGTACTTGAAGACCTCAGTTACTACACTGTAGATAACCTACCCGTTGCTTTGTTAGACCAATTTGTAGAGTCCACAAAACATAGCCAACAAAATATCGCAGTAAGTATCGATATTCGAAACCTACCGACAAACCCTCAAGATATCGTAGAAAAAATTGCGCAATTAAGAGAATCAACCGATGTTACCGTGTTCTTTTTAGGTGCCAGCCAAGAATCATTACTAAAAAGATACAGTGAAACTCGACGTATTCATCCTCTCTCTTTAGGCAGTGAAAAATTATCACTTGAACAAGCCATTAAAAAAGAAAAACGCTTATTAGAATACGTAAAAGAACAAGCTGACTTAGTCATTGATAGCAGTGATCAATCGCTGCATGATCTGAGTGAATTAGTTCGTTTAAGGATCTTAGGCAGAGAAAGAAACGAATTAGTTATGGTATTTGAATCATTCGGTTTTAAATATGGCTTACCTCATGATGCTGACTACATATTCGATGTACGCTTTTTACCTAATCCGCACTGGGAACCGAATCTCAGAGCTTACACAGGATTAGATAAACCCGTTACTGATTTTCTTGGACAACAAGCCTGTGTAGTAGAATTAGAGAGTGACATCAAAAAATTTGTGGAAAAGTGGCTTCCCGATCTGGAAAAAAATAACCGCAGTTACCTTACTATTGCTATTGGTTGCACCGGAGGAAAACATCGCTCTGTTTACATAACGCAACAATTGGGTGAGTATTTTAAATCTCTCGGTAAACAGGTACAGATTCGACATACGAGCATAGAAAAACGGCGGTTATAAACCATGACATTAAGACGCAGTAAAAAAGTATTAATCCAAAATCGATTAGGGTTACATGCACGAGCAGCCGTAAAATTAGTGGAATTATCTCAAAGTTATAACGCTACAGTTACCGTCAGTAATGAAGAAAACAAAGAAATGTCCGCCGACAGTGTAATGGGCTTGATAATGTTAGAATCGGCTCAAGGACAATATGTCACCGTTAACGCAGAAGGCGAACAAGCCGACCAAGCTTTAACCGCCGTTTGCCAATTAATAGAAGCTAAATTCGAAGAAGACGAATAAAGCTTGCCAGTGACTGACGCTATACTCAATTCATGAGCAAAAAACGCCATAAATTCAGCCGTAATAAACAAAAAATTCCGCTTTAGTAATAAGAACTTATTAAACAAGAAGTAGAATTGCGTTACTATTCTAAAAAATTTCCGTATTTTATCCTCTAGGAGGGGCAATGGCAGAGCAGCAACAAGAACTCGATCAAGCTCAACAAGCTCATCAAACCCTCCAAGAAGTTAGCGACGCACTAGATAGTGGTCGCTTTGTTCATGTCCGACGTCAACTTCAGGATATGGAACCTGAAGATATCGCCCATCTACTGGAATCATCCCCTAGGAAATCTCGTGATGTACTGTGGCAACTGACCGATCCTGAAGACTACGGTGAAATTCTTGATGAACTGAATGAAGATGTCAAAGATGCACTTGTTTCACAAATGGCCCCTGAGAAATTCGTTGAAGCGACCGAAGGCATGGATACCGATGATTTGGCCTACGTTTTACGTAGTTTACCAAATGATGTCTCTAAAGAAATTCTCGACCAAATGGATATTGCCGATCGACTGCGAGTCGAAACGGCGCTCTCTTATCCCGAAGACACCGCTGGCGGCATGATGAATACCGACGTTACCACAATTCGTGGTGACGTCGATCTAGATGTTGTATTACGTTACTTGCGGATGAAAGGCGAACTTCCTGATGTTACCGATGCTTTGTATGTCATAGATAAAGAAAGCCGGCTTATAGGCCATCTTTCATTAACAACATTAATCACCACTCAACCTGATATTCAAGTTAGTGAAGTCATGGACGACGCCGATGAAGCGATTTTAGTTGAAACCAGTGACTCTGATGTTGCCAGCCTGTTTGAACGTCGAAATTGGGTATCAGCTCCCGTCGTCGATGAAAATCAACACTTAGTTGGTCGTATTACCATCGATGATGTGGTCGATATAATACGCGAAGATGCAGAACACTCTATGATGAGCTTAGCGGGTATGGACGATGACGAAGATACCTTTGCTCCAGTCTTTAAATCAACCAGAAGAAGAAGTGTTTGGCTTGGAGCCAATGTGCTTGCTGCTTTAGCCGCTGCCTCTGTATCTAACATGTTTGAAGCCACACTCGAACAAATGGCCGCAATTGCGGTACTAATGACTATTGTACCTTCAATGGGAGGTGTAGCCGGAAATCAAACCGTCGCACTAGTGATAAGAGGGTTAGCATTAGGACACATAGGTGACAGTAACAAGAAAGAATTACTTCTAAAAGAAGCCGCTATTGGTCTATTAAACGGTATTTTGTGGGCCTGCATTATTGGTGGAATCGTTGTTTTATGGAAAGACGATTGGTTATTAGGCGGTATTATATCTGCGGCCATGCTCACCAATTTGATCGTTGCTGGTATAGCAGGTGTGACCATTCCAATTTTATTGAAAAAAATCAACGTTGACCCTGCTTTAGCTGGCGGAATGGCATTAACCACCATTACCGATGTCATCGGTCTATCTGTATTTTTAGGGCTAGCAAGCTTGTTAATATAATCTTATTACTCTAGGTATCAGTCCTCTTAACCTAATAATACGCCTCATCTCCTCCAATACCTTATAGAAGGCGTTCTATAATCCAAGCACCTCTACAAGAGGTGCTAACTAACCATTACGCTAACCCTTTAATACTCTCTAGCGTTTATACCAACTAGCGATGATTACTCACCCGCCACTTTCATTGATTCAATTAAAATAGAACCGGTTTGAATTTGTGAACGAGTTTCAATGTCGCTACCCACTGCTACAATTTGCTTAAACATTTCTTTTAAGTTACCAGCAATAGTGATTTCTGATACTGGATACTGAACTTCACCATTTTCAACCCAAAAACCAGACGCACCACGAGAATAATCACCTGTGACAATATTTACGCCTTGTCCCATCAACTCGGTAACAAGTAATCCTGTACCCAGCGTTTTCACCATCTGTTCAAACGTTTCTCCCGTAGGTTTCACAAACCAGTTATGGATCCCTCCTGCATGACCTGTTGGCGTCATATTAAGCTTACGTGCCGAATAACTGGTAAGAAGATAGGTTGATAAAATACCATCTGTGATAATGGTTCTATCTTGAGTATAAACCCCTTCACTATCAAACGGACTTGATGCGAGCCCTCTCAGTACATGAGGCTTTTCTTCAATATTAAACCAATCAGGAAAAACTTGAGTATTCAAACCATCCAGCAAGAAAGACGATTTTCGATAAAGATTGCCACCACTAATCGCCATAATCAAATGGCCAATCAGGCCAGTCGCTGCATCAGCGGCAAACAATACTGGGCATTGCCCCGTTGCTATTTTTCGCGCATCTAACCTTGCTAAGGTTTTTTCTGCAGCACTGATTCCCACCTTTTCAGGCGTCCATAAATCATCGATACAACGAGCGACACTGTAGCTATAATCTCTTTCCATTCCGCCATCGCTACCCTCACCAATCATTACGCAGCTCATACTGTGTCGACTAGAAGCATAGCTAGCAAGTAAACCATGACTGTTACCATAAACTCTTACACCATAATGGCTATCATAGCTAGCACCATCACTTTGCTTAATTTTATCACTGTAGTCTAACGCTGCTGTTTCTGCAGCAATGGCGATACTAGCTGCATGGTCAGGATTAGGTTCATCAGGGTGAAAAAGATCTAAATCTGGTATTTTTTTTACCATTAATTCTTTTGCCGCCGGACCTGCAAACGGATCTTCAGAAGTATATTTTGCAATATCTAACGCCGCTTCCACCGTTTGTTGAATCGCTCTTTCACTTAAGTCTGATGTAGAAGCACTACCTTTACATTGGCCGCGATAAACAGTGATGCCTAACGCTCCATCACTATTAAACTCAACATTCTCTACTTCACACATCCGAGTCGACACACTAATGCCAGTAGTTTTATTAATAGCGACCTCCGCTGCGTCAGCAACACCAGTAGCAAGTGTTAGTGCTTTCTCAACAGCAAGTTCAAGATCTATTTTTTGTTGGGCAATTTGTTGTTTAACATCCATAATTTCAGTTCTTTTGAGAATATCTTTACTTAGAATAACAAGGTTTTCGCTTTCTCCCCATAAATCTTGCTAAAATAGTGTCAAATCTCTCTAGATAACTACGAGAACTTAATAAAATGGCAAGAAAAAACCAAAAAGCACCATGGGAAGAAGAAGAAGAGATCATCTGGGTAAGTAAAACTGAGATGAAACAAGATATGCAAGCTCTGCAAGATTTAGGCGTTGAGCTTGTTGGGCTTAAACCTTCTATTTTGGAGAAGTTTCCACTTCCAGACTCACTAAGAATCGCGATAACCGATGCACAACGTTTTAAAAATGAGGCCAAACGACGTCAGTTACAATATATTGGTAAATTGATGAAAAGCGTTGAAATTGAACCAATTCAAGCGGCTCTAGATAAATATCGAAATAAACATTCACAAGCTACCGCTGAACTGCACAAACTTGAACAATTACGGGATGATTTAGTTGAGAAAGGTGATTCTGTATTAAATGAAATTTTAACGACGTATCCTGATGCAGATAGACAGCGTTTACGTCAACTTTACTTACAAGCCAATAGAGAGAAGAAAGCCAATAAACCACCAAAAGCTTATCGTGAAATTTTTCAGATACTCAAAGAGCTTAACGAATTAAATTAAAAGTAATCTACATTGTAATGGTACGATTATCCTGGAGACTAATTAAGCCTTATAATCATATGATAAATGAGGCCAAATTATGAAACGAAAAGAACGAGTAATTATTTCCGACCAACAAAAACTAGAATATGCAAAAATGATGGTTGAAGATGGATATTCTAATCAACAAATACAAGAAATATCGGGGGCATGTTCTTCTGCCGTGGTTAGATGGAAAAGACAATATAAAGCGGAAAAGCAAGGCATTACCCCTCAAAACCAGAAAGCCATAACGCCTGAGCAACAAAAAATACAAGAGCTGGAAAAACAATTAGATAGAGCGAATAGAGACATCGATATATTAAAAAAAGCCAGCGCTTTGTTCATACGAGACAACTAAAACAAGATGCCGTTAGGCAAATGAAGAAAGCGTATCCTAATTATACTGTCTCTGAGTTGTGTCGAGTACTTAAGGTGTCATTGAGCAATTTTTATTACAGAAAGATAAATAAACGGAGTGATATTCAACTTCGTCATCAAATCCGAGTAATATCAAGTGAATCAAATCACACCTATGGTAAACGTAGAATTAGGGAAGAACTTGTAGACAAAGGGATCACAGTAAGCCTGTATAAGGTTGCTAAGTTAATGAAAGAGCAAAACATTTATGTTCGTTATCCGAAAAAGAAACACTATTATCCTGATGCAGGAGTAGAAAAAAGATATGCACCAAACCTGTTAAATCGTCAATTTAATCCAGATACTTACAATACCCATTGGGTCACTGATGTGACTTTTATCCGCTCACACCAAGGATGGAGCTATCTAGCGTGCGTAGTCGATCTAGCAACAAAAGAAGTCGTGGGGCATGCGCTGTCTCGCTCACCTGATACTAAACTAACTCTTGCGGCATTGGATCAGGCGATTATCAGGAAAAAGCCAAATACAACTCAATTAATGGCTCATTCAGATCAAGGATGCCACTACAGTTCCCATGCTTATAGGAATCGTCTAAGTGCTTTAAATATAACGCAAAGTATGAGTCGAAGAGGCAATTGTTGGGATAATTCAATCATGGAGCGATTCTTTAGAACATTAAAGTCGGAGCATTTAAATATGCTGAGCTTTATCAATCACCAAGCGGTGATATCTGAAGTAGAGAGTTATATTGCTTTTTACAATTACAAACGGCGACACAGCGGATTAAACTATATTACTCCGCATGAACAATATGTTCAGATGAAAAAAGCGGCTTAAGAACTCTCCAGTATTAGTGGATCATTACAACATTGTTCTTACAAGCTCGGCATTATGCTGAGCTTGTAAGATAAGCGGATATCACAGAGCCTAAGTAATAAGATAAATTTATCTTATTTTACCTTGTTACTCTGTGCCACCAACAGTAATCGAATCTAACTTCAAGGTCGGTTGGCCGACGCCTACAGGGACACTTTGTCCTGCTTTGCCGCAAACACCTACTCCTTTATCGAGTGATAAATCATTTCCTACCATGGACACTTGCTGCATTGCTTCAATACCAGAACCAATAAGTGTTGCTCCTTTTACAGGGCGAGTCACTTTACCATTTTCAATCAAATAAGCTTCTGAGGTCGAAAAAACAAACTTACCTGAGGTAATATCAACTTGACCACCTCCAAAATTAGGAGCGTAAAGTCCTTTTTTAACCGTTGAAATGATCTCTTCTGGGCTATGCTCTCCCGGTAACATATACGTATTAGTCATCCGAGGCATAGGTAAGTGAGCGTACGATTCTCTGCGTCCATTACCTGTTGGCTTAACCCCCATTAGATGAGCATTATGCTTATCCTGGATATAACCTTTCAATACTCCATTTTCAATCAAAGTATTGTATTGCCCTTGTACACCTTCATCGTCAATATTCAATGAACCTCGACGATCGAGCATTGTTCCATCATCGACAATAGTACAAAGACTGGAGGTCACTTTATCGCCAACCTTACCAGAGAAGACCGATGACCCTTTTCGATTAAAATCACCTTCTAAGCCATGCCCAACCGCTTCATGTAATAATACCCCTGGCCAACCACCACCTAGTACAACCGGCATCGCACCCGCGGGTGCAGCGTCTGCTTCTAGATTGACTAATGCTTGTCTTATCGCTTCATCAGCGAATGAAAACGCGACTTTTCGGCCACCTTCATTAGTCAAAAAATGATCGTACCCATATCGGCCACCACCACCAGCACTACCTCGTTCCCTTCTATCGCCTTTCATCGCTAAAACACTAATAGATAGACGCACAAGCGGTCGAATATCTGCAGCATAAGTCCCATCTGTCGCGGCAACTAACACTTGTTCATAAACACCACTTAAACTAACCGACACTTCTTTAATCAAGGGCTCTTTAGTGCGAATATAAGCATCTAACTCTTTGAGAAGATCTATTTTTTGCTGTTTTTCCAAGCTTTCTAACGGGTTTACGCTCGAATAACTATTGCTATTCGCCGATTTACTGAACGTTTTTACACTACCAGCTTGCCCTTGTTGAGCAATGCCTTTAGCCGCAATGGCACTCTGCTGTAAGCTGTCTAACTGAACTTGATCTGAATAAGCAAACCCAGTTTTTTCACCTGTAATGGCTCGCACTCCAACACCACGATCGATATTAAATGATCCATCTTTAATAATACTGTCTTCCAGTACTAAAGATTCATGCCAACTGGATTGGAAATAAATATCAGCATAATCCACTTGGCGAGTAACAATACTAGCTAAGGTGTCGGCTATATGCTGTTCTGTTAAGCCAGATGGGGCGAGTAAATCATTTTCAACACGATTAATGGTCATTCGTTGCCTTTATTTAGTTTTTTTAATTCTGAGTGAAATCGAGCATGTTTAGACAGGGGCATATTATTTCTAACGGAATTAGTAATTCGATGATCAATATGACCTTGTAAAACGCCCACTTCACGACCAAGTTGCTGCGTCACTTTTCCCCAAGGGGAAACAATCATAGAGTGTCCCCACGTTTCTCTTCCACATGGGTGTTGGCCCGTTTGCGCACTCGCAATAATCCAACATTGGGACTCTATCGCTCGCGCTCTCATTAAAACAGACCAGTGCGCTTCACCGGTAGGAACAGTAAACGCTGCAGGCAGAGAAATAATTTGTGCACCTTTTGCTGCTAATTCTAAAAATAATTGAGGAAAGCGAATATCATAACAAATAGCCAGTCCGACTTTTCCTACTGGTGTGTCCACCACTACCACGTCATTGCCCGCTTGAAATATTTCTGATTCCCGATAACGACCTTGTTTATCTTCAACATCGGCATCAAACATATGCAGTTTATCGTAATACGCCGTCCGCTCACCGTTACTATTAATCACTAAGCAAGTTGCGCTAATTTGATTACCTCGAATAATAGGCATACTACCAATGATCAACCAAAGATTATATCGCTTCGCCATTGCCGATAATTGTTGCTGAATAATTCCAGTATCTAATGGTTCAGCATGAAGCCTATAGTCAGCCTTAGAACCAAAAACAAGACAGTTTTCCGGCATAAGAACGAGCTGAGCCCCTTCTTTAGCCAGCTGTTTCAGTTGAACATCAATAAACGCCACGTTTTTTTCTGGTTCAGAGCCCGATGTCATCTGAATGATACCAATACTATTCATAGTACTTCCTGTTTTTATTCAACATGATTAACTAATGACGACTTTACTACCTGCTATTTCTATTAACTATCACAGTATATTACTAATGATATAATTAACGGCTACCGCTAGGTAATTTATATTCACCTTTACTTCTAGAAAGCTCTTTGACTTCGGGTGAATCCAGTGTTCCTACTATTTGGTAGCGAATTTTCGTAAACACATCAACCACAGGAGAAATAACAGTAGAAATAGCAAACACAACAATAGCAGTTTGTGGAGCGACGGCAAAAGCCGTGAGTACCGGAATACCTGATGTGAGATCAGGCGTAAATTCAACCTCAGCATCCACTATATTGTTATTCAAGTCAGCCATACCACGGATAAGCATCTCACCCGCAGTGGCATCCATTTCTAAATTGTTAGTGACAAAAACGCCTTTTTCCATTTTACCAGAGCCCGTAATATGACTAAATGCCAAACCTTTATCAAACACGTCGGTAAAATCAAGTTGCATCTTTCTTATGATAGAATCTAAGCTAAACATACCAAGAAACTTAGCTGCGTTTCCTGCTCCTGAAATAATACCTTTGCCAAATTTAGCCGTCATATCTCCATTTAACGTATCAATTTGCATTGACCATGGCGCGCCATTCCATGCTAAGTGAGATGTCATTTCAAAAGGTGCTTTCTGTATACCAGAACGAATACCAAACCGTTCTAATAGTTCGGTATTATTTTCCCCTTTCATGGACATATCAATTGAAGATTGACTGATGTTTTCATTCAACTCCCACCAACCTTTGGCGTTAATCTGACTTTTACCGCTATTGATAGCGATGTTATTCCAATTGATACGTTTTCCTTTGCGCTGCAAATCGATATCAACCTTTCCTACCTTATAACCTTGCAACCAAAAATCTTGAATATTCAATGTTAAATTAGGAATCAATTGGTGAAAGCTCCTATCAAATTCGCTGATAAGTGGGGCTTGTTCATCCGCTTGAAATACCAATTTTTCTGGTGATTCACTATCAAGAGAAGGTATAAACACATGCAAAGTATCTAATGCTACGGTTAGGTCATAAGGCGCTAAATATTTTGCTTGACCTTTTACTTCAGCGCTTTCTATATCAATTGACCAAGATAAATTCTTTTTTCTTGCACTAAATTCAACGTGGTTCCAATCGAGAGTAGCGAAAGTTAATTTGTCAGTAGAAATATCAACTCTTTGAGCAATGGGAATTTCCGGTGTATTCATTTTACTTAAATGCGATTCTTGATTACTAGAGCTGTGTTGGCTGATAAGAGATAGCCAACTATCAAGATCAAAAGCAGGTGTCCTAATATTTATATCATGACCTACAATAGGACTGACTTTGAATCCTCCTTTACCAATCAGTAAACTTGTTGCTTCTAATACTGGTGTTTTACCGGTGATGTCTATCTGCGCTTGATATTTCATATCGGGTAACTGTAATCGAGCAGAAACACTCTGTTGGTTACCTGATGCTTGTAATTGCAGTGTACTCTTTTGACCTAGTGCTTTTTCTAAAGGAACAGGGTACTGACTAGAAATAAATTCTAAATTCGCCGAACTATCGAGTTGATAAGTAAATCCCACGTCGTTGAGTTGTAGATCTACCCCCATATTCCACGGGGCATAACCTTGCACTTTTTGGGTCCATGAACCTAAATAAGGTGTTAATGGTTCTACATCCCAGTGACCAACTATGTCAATGCCAACAGCGTATGATGCTTGTAAATTCTCACCTTTAAAGTCCAATGATATAGGTTGATCGAGTAAGTAAGCAGATAAACCTGATGCACTTACAATATCGTTATCAAATGTAATTCTGCCTGTCGCCTGCTCTAACTCCATTGGTGGAGATTCAATATGGATATAATTTTTATTGAGATCAGCGAACCCCCACGCTCTAGCAGGAATATTGGTATCAAATGGAATTTTTAGTTGAAATTCAGAAGCGACATCACCAGAAATTTTAATGGTGGTTAATGCCGCACCAACTGAATTAACCAAAGGTGTTGCCATCATATAATTACGTACAGCCTGGCCTTTACCAGAAGCTTTCGCTTTTATTTCAACCGCCCCGCTTGGGCCAAGGTGTTGTATTTGACCTGTGATTTGTTGTGCTTTTACATCGTTCAGTTTTGCCGATTGAGAAGATAAATACATAGAATCATTTTCAAACAGCAAATCCAACTGCATATCTGTAATCGTTGGCCAATGAGTATCAAAGCTAAATTTAGCCTCTTTTAATCCTACATGTACCTGAAAAATGCCATCATTTTTTTGGTAGGGAAATTCGTTAAGCGGTCCATACCAAATTATTTTCGCGTTATTCGCTTTTCCGCCTTGAATGGCCGTCGATAAATAATTAGTTAAATCTTGCCCCAATGCTCGAGTCGGTAAATAACGCCAAGTCTCACCTGCATTATAAACATCAGCTTCGGCGTATAATGAAAGAAAAGCAGCAGAGTTATGGGGAAAATCGAGTCTGAATGCACCTTGAGCTTGAATATCGGGCGTCGCAACGGATATTTTATCAGACCAAAGACGCCAACCTTCTTGCTGGTCTTTTGCTAAATGAATACGTAATTCACCATTTTTAATTCTGAGGGGAGCCTGAAAAACATCACCATAAGGAAGAATATCGTCAATAAGGGTAACATGTGCTGATAATCCAGATTCATTACCAGCAATGGTTGCTTGTAAATCATGAACTTCTGGTAACAACTCCCAATTCTGTATCTCTCCATTAGCAATAGAAGCGGAATAAGAGAGAGACTTTGTAACTTTATCCTGTGATATTCTTAAATTTTCAACTAAGGCACTAGGTTTCAGTCTTGTGAGCCATTGTTGCAATTCATCGGAGTTAGGGATCAGAGTGACCAATGGCTTCAACGCAGCTAACTCAAGTTGAGAGGCATTAAATGTCCATTGATTGGGTACCGATTCAAACACAAGATCCATATTAGGCCATTCATACTCATCGGTTCGAATACGAAGTGAATGTCCACTTACTTTCCAACCCTCATCACTTAATGAAGGCGTCAGCTTAAATATTCCCTCTTCAGCAATAAGTAAGTGTTCACTTTGGTCTTTCCAGCTTAATTCAGACGGCAACAGTGCTACATAAGCATCGGTAGGATTATTATTTTCTACACTAAACCAGCTATTAAAAGAGATATGACCACTGGTTATACCCGTCTCTTGTATCCAGTCATTGGTTAACCAAGGAGTCACTCTAATGTTACGAGCCTGAAGAAAAAAGTCCCCCGATACATTACTAATTGAACCATTATCCGAAAAATCCGCTTTAACCGCTAAGCTATTAATATGGCTTCCGACTACACTGATCGAACCTTCTAATTTATGATTCTGGTCTCTATTTCTCCACTTTAATTGCTCGATATCTAACGACCTGATATCACCATCATAAGTTTGGTAAGTAATCGTCGACTCTAATAAGTTGAAATCTTTCAACTGACGAAAAAATAATTTCTCAATTTGGGCAATATTTGAATTGTTTTCTGTCGGGGTATGGAGAGAAGACTGGTCTGATTTAAATAAATTAATATCACTGATATCGAGTTGTAGACCTTTCAGATTTAACGAGGCAACTTGCGGTTCGAGTGTGATAATAGTTTTAATTAAATCAAACTCTAACTCGACCTCATTAATATCAAAGGTGACATTTTGATCAAAAACACTCGAAACGTTCAATTTTTTTAATGATATTGAAGGATGAGTATTTCGCCAATAACCTTTCACCTCACCTATCTCAAATGGTAATCCAGAAACCTCTTCAACAAAACTGCTTATTTCCGCTTGAAAATAATCTAGCTTAGGAAGGGCAATGCGCAGCGTAGTGACCGCAACGGCAAAAAAAACCGTTACTATCACTATTAGCCATAATACTAATCTACTGCTTTTCGCTGCTAATGAAGCCACATATACTCCATTACATCATGACAACATCAAACTGTTCTTGAACATAGAGAGGTTCGGCTTGTATTTTCACTTGCTTACCAATAAATACCTCTAACTCTGCAAGAGCATGCGATTCTTCACCCTCTAGCGTTTCGGCTACAGCAGGAGAAGCATAAACAACAAATTTATCTGCTTCATATGCACGATTAACTCTCGTCACTTCACGCAACACTTCATAACAAACTGTATCAACAGTTTTAACCGAACCTCGTCCTTCACAAGTTGGGCATTTTGAACAGAGAATATGTTCAATACTTTCTCGAGTTCTTTTTCTTGTCATTTCTACCAAGCCCAAATTCGTAAAACCATTGATATTCGTTTTAACTCTATCAACGGAAAGGGCTTGTTCTAGTGAAGCAACAACTCGAGAACGGTGATCTTCAGACATCATATCGATGAAATCAATAATAATAATACCACCAAGGTTTCTTAACCTTAATTGCCTAGCAATTGCTTGGGTCGCTTCAATATTAGTATTAAATATTGTTTCTTCTAAGTTTCTACGACCGACAAATGCACCAGTATTAATGTCAACCGTGGTCATCGCTTCTGTCTGATCTATGATTAAGTATCCACCTGATTTTAATTCAACTTTACGATCAAGAGACCGTTGAATTTCGTTCTCAGCGTCAAACATATCAAAAATCGGTTTATCACCTTCATAAAGAGCCAGTTTCTCGGTCAATTCTGGGACAAATTCAGAGGTAAATTCCTTAAGCGTTTCAAATACTAATCTGGAGTCTATTTGAATTCGAGTTAACTCTGTACCAACGAAATCACGTAAAATCCGTTGCGAAAGGCCAAGTTCACCATATAAGGTAGAACGAGTTTTATATTTTATCCGTCGTTCACCGACTTTTTTCCACAACCGCTTTAAGAAAATCGCGTCTTGGGCGAGCTCTTTTTCATCCGCCCCTTCCGCTGCAGTGCGAATAATAAAACCGCCATCTTCATCACAATATTCCATAACGGTTTTTTTAAGCCTATCTCGCTCATCTTCGCTATCAATACGCTGAGAAACACCAACATGGCTTGCCCCCGGCATAAAGACAAGATAACGCGAAGGAAGTGTAATATCGGTGGTTAACCTAGCGCCTTTAGTACCTAAAGGGTCTTTAACAACTTGGACAACAATATCTTGCCCTTGACGAACTAATTCAGAGATATCTCTGACTTGAAATTGTTGTTTTTCGTTTTCGGCGACACATTCGGTATGAGGAACAATATCTGATGCATGTAAAAACGCCGCTTTATCTAAGCCTATATCAACAAACGCCGCCTGCATTCCAGGTAGTACACGAGATACACGCCCTTTATAAATATTTCCTACAATGCCACGGCAAGATTCGCGTTCAATATGAACTTCTTGAAGGATACCGCCTTCGATCATTGCTACTCTTGTTTCACTTGGTGTAACGTTTATTAACAACTCTGCACTCATGAGAGTACCCTTATTAAGCTAAAAAAATTCTTGCAAGAGCTGATCAGTTTCAAAAAGAGGTAAACCTACTACAGCGTAGTAGCTTCCTTCTATACGCGAGACAAATCGCCCACCTAAACCTTGAATCCCATAACTGCCAGCTTTATCGCACGGTTCACCTGTTTGCCAATATTGATTTATTTCTTCTTCGGTTAATGTTTTAAACCACACATCCGTTACGACTACATTCGATCTGATTTTATTTTTATTTAATACGGTAACAGCCGTTAAAACTTGATGCTTTTTACCTGATAATGCTAAAAGCATTCTTTTTGAATCTTGTAAATCAGTCGGTTTTTCTAGTACTTGACCGTCCAATACCACTACCGTGTCTGAACCTAAAACGATTGCATTACCGTTTGTATCAGACGTTAACTCTGCACCCGCTTTAGCTTTTTGGAAAGACAACCTTAAAACATAATCAGTCGGCGATTCATTTTTTTGCTGGCATTCTTCTATATCGGGTAAAACCACATCAAATGTATAGCCCGCTTGCTGCAATAATTCTTGTCTGCGAGGAGAGCCAGATGCTAGATAAAGCTTCATTGTCTTTTTATCCAATCCATCATTTATTTAATATACCAATGTCGGCGCACTCGTCTTAACAGTAAAAACAACCAAGGCCACAAAATACAATTAATTAAACCCGCCCAAAGAACCATAGGATTAAACGTCACATCTTGAATAAGATATTCTCCACCAAACTCCAAAAATTTAGCAAAAATACTTACCGCACCTATAACAATTGCTTGTTGCCACAATGCCATATTGCGAAGAACTAAAAAATTAGCAGCCACGACAAAAATAGTACACGACATTACGATACCACGAATGCCTAAGGTTGAACCCAATAGAAGGTCCCATATCAACCCAAGGATCAATCCAGTACCAACGTTAACTCGATGAGGAAGCGCAAGAACCCAATAACACGTTACCAACAATAACCAAGATGGTCGAAATAAATCCAACCCACCCGGCCAAGGAATGGTCTGCAATATCAAAGCAACAAGAAACGTGAACCAAATAACCGACTTGCCCATAAAAAAATTACTCGCCACTGGTGGTTTCTCCATCAAACTCTTGGCCACCGTTTGACGTTATATCATTGCCGGAAGAAAGGACTTGTTGCTGCCTGTTTTCATTAGGCCATACCAGTAATAAGTAGCGTAAACGATCAAATGCTACAACTGGACTTGCTTCAATTTTGGCAAACTGGCGGCTGTTATCATTATCAACCGAAGAGACATAGGCCACGGGATAACCTTCTGGATATAACCCACCTAAACCAGAACTCACTAATAAATCACCGACTTGAATATCGGTACTTAACGAAATATGTTCTAAATAAATGGCATTCAGATCTCCGCTTCCAGAGGCAATAACTCGAATATCATTGCGAACCACTTGTACTGGGATTGAATTACTAGAATCGACAAGAAGCAGCACTCTAGAGTTGTGCGCAGCAACAAAAGTTACTTGACCAACAATGCCATTTTCATTGATAACAGGCTGACCAACGTAAACACCGTCAGTGTGTCCTTTATCTATCACGACTTGATGACGATAATGAGAAGAATCAACCGCCATTACTTCAGTCACGACTTTTTTTTCATCTCTTATAAAAGGAGAACCAAGTAACTTACGTAAGCGCTTATTTTCTTCTTGATATTGACTCAATAAACCTAAATCACTCTTTAAATGTAACACTTCGCGTTTTAAAGAAGTATTACTGACAATAAGTTGCTGCCTTGAATTGAATCTTTCGTAAAGTCCATCAAACATTGATCTTGGTAAATCAGCTGCATACTGAATAGGAGCAACAGCACTGTTGAGTATGTATCGAATAGGAGCAAAGGTATCGAGACGACTATCGGCCAACATTAAGCTGGCTGATAGTATTATTGCGAAGAATAGGCGCAATTGCAGAGAAGGTCCTCTGCCAAATATTGGTTTCATTACAGTTCACCCATTCGTACCGGACAAATGGATTTATTCTTCACTGAACAGATCACCGCCATGCATATCAATCATTTCAAGCGCTTTACCACCACCACGAGCAACACACGTGAGAGGATCTTCAGCAATAACAACCGGAATACCCGTTTCTTCCATCAATAATCGATCAATATCTTTTAATAATGCCCCACCACCTGTTAATACCATCCCATTTTCGGAGATATCAGATGCAAGCTCAGGAGGACATTGTTCAAGTGCAACCATGACAGCGGATACAATACCAGTCAATGGCTCTTGAAGCGCTTCTAGGATTTCATTCGAATTAAGCGTAAAACTACGAGGCACACCTTCAGCTAAATTACGTCCACGAACTTCAATCTCCGCCACATCATCACCCGGATACGCTGAGCCAATGACATGTTTAATTTTTTCTGCGGTCGCTTCACCAATCAAGCTGCCGTAATTACGACGTACGTAATTAATAATAGCCTCATCAAATCGGTCACCACCGATACGTACCGATGAAGAGTAAACCACATCGTTCAGCGAGATAACCGCAACTTCTGTTGTACCACCACCAATATCAATAACCATAGAACCAGTTGGTTCTGATACTCGTAAACCAGCACCAATAGCCGCAGCCATCGGTTCATCAATAAGATAAACCTCACGAGCCCCTGCACCCAAAGCAGATTCTCTAATCGCTCGACGTTCAACTTGGGTTGAACCACAAGGTACACACACCAATACGCGTGGGCTAGGTTTGAGGACGCTATTGTCATGCACTTGTTTAATGAAGTGTTGTAACATTTTTTCTGTTACATAAAAATCGGCGATCACACCATCTTTCATAGGACGAATAGCAGAAATAGAACCAGGAGTACGCCCTAGCATTTGCTTAGCTTCATGCCCTACGGCTGCCACACTTTTTGCCGTACCAGCGCGTTTCTGACTGATAGCGACGACTGAAGGTTCATCAAGAACAATTCCTTGTCCTTTGACATAAATTAACGTGTTTGCGGTACCCAGATCAATTGATAAATCATTTGAAAACATACCACGAAGTTTCTTAAACATATTCTTCGCTCATTTGCGTAACATTAGAAGACAAAATTGCACTAAATGTACCAATGCATTGACATTACAGCAAGGCATTGCGACATAAACATGGGATTAATATCTATTTTTCTTGCAAACACTGAGTCTAAACCCTACTTTCATCAGATTAATTGGCAAAGAAAATGATTTTCACTATTAAAAATAGCTCAACGGCTTCTCAGCCATTTCCCGTCTTAACCTTTAATATTTCTTACGCCAACGGTTCCTACCACCTATTTGCACTTTCGGAACTTCAGGTTTAGGAATAAACTGCTTTTCAGCCTGAAACATTCGGCCTTGTCCACCGTCAACACCCAACTCTAACAAACAATTCCAATCTTTTACCTGTTCGACGCCAACAGCAATAACCTGAGTTTTGGTTCCTTCACAAGCACCAATTAAACTCCTTATGAACAACTGATTTTCTTGTCTTTTGTCGATATTTTTCACTAAACTTCGATGCAACTTTAGGTAATTGACCTCTAGCTCTTCAATATAATGTGTACTGGTTATCGTACGACCAACTTGCTCAACGATAACCACACATTCTAAAGCCGAAAGCATTCGAATCAATGGGCGAATGTACTCTAAATTATCAACTAACTGACCTTCAACAAATTCAAAGCTTAGTTTGCGTCGAGTCGCAGCCGTCAACTGCAATAATTCATCTCTCATCCATGTAAGATTGCCCTTATCTTTAAAAGGTTGAGTATGTAAATTAATAGAATAATGAGAACTAAAGGCCGTGCTTTTAAGATAGGTTAAAATCGTTTTTACTACAATTTGATCCATTTGAGATTGATAGCCGACTTGCTCAATCGCCGACATAAATCTCGAGGCTTTGAGAACACTAACACCATCATTTATTCGGGCAAATAACTCATTATGCAAAAGGGTTGTTTTATTAATTGAATGATCAAACAGATAACATGGTTGTTCAAAAATCAGCACGCTACCATTAGCAAAAGATTTATCAAATAATGTACGCCACCTTACCGTACCTCGCGGATCGCCTAATACCTGCTTTTTATCAAAGCGACTCCAATTATTAATACTTTGCAGCTGAGCGCTTTTCAATGCGGTTTCCGCTTCATTGATTATTTTACCTACTCGCTCACCTTCTGAGTACATAGTGATACCAATATGGCACCAATTGTCCGGCTCCATTGAATCTATCGTTTGTATTTTTTCTAGCTGTCGAATGCATTGATTGGCAAGAACTGAAATATCTTTACTGTTTTGATGAGGAATTAAAGCGGAAAATTCATATTCATCATATCTAGAAAACACAATGTCTGGAAACCGCTGAACGACTGTTGAAATAACATGAGCAACTTCAACGATAAATTCATCGCATCTTTGTTTATCTGTCTTTTCGTTAATCTTGTCCCAATCATAAATACGAAGTAATAATACTGCCCCTGTAGCGCCACTTTCTTGTAACACCGATTCCAATTTCGAGAAAAACAGCACTCTATTAGCGGCTCCGGTTAAATGGTCTAAAAACGTGTGACTACGAATAAATGTGTCGAAACGGCTTCGTTCCAACCGTGCATCTCGCAACTCTGCAATGAGAACATCCAACGCTTCACTTGTTGTATATGGCCATTCTTGTTCGTCACCTTTAGCATATTGAGACAATCTCCCGGCAAGGATCATTCTTCCACGCTCTTCCAGAAGCTCCGATCCTTTAAGTTGTTTTTTCAACCAACTGACACCTTGAAACAGACAAAATAAAACTAAAGCAATCGCCAAAGAGACCGAAGATAAGGCACTAAAAGAATGATTTTTTTCTAAATAAGGGGAAAGAGCTCTAATGGCAATAGAAAAGTCGGGGTGACTACGTAAAAAATAAGATTTTTCATACAAACGCAAGTTATCAACTTCAATCGAAGCATCCACATAGTTATAAATAACACTATCAGAAGAAAACAACGTTAATTCAACTATATTATTTGCTGTAGCTAATAATGGTAACCAACGTTCTATGTTGTCGAGGCTATTATCCGTGTCTAACGATTGATCAATGACTGACACGATCCCTTCAACTTGTTGATTAAAGTACTCTTGTCCAATATTTTTAAAAGTAAGAGTGCCGCCAACAAACAGAATAAACATTGCCCCAATAACGATGATAGTGACAAAAGCAGTAAGTCGTGTACTCAACTTAAGAGTTGGGGTATAACGCATGAATAGTAAAATCCTTTTAACTATTTAATTTTAGTCCCTTGTATCAGGCCATTCCTTGATAACTAGCCTCTATTGGATAGGATTGAATCCATTTTCAACCCGAGATAAATAATACCCTTAAACTCAACCAATAACTGTGCCTAAATTAGATAATGCAACGTAAGGCTACAAATAGATAGAAAATAAATGATCTGTTTTCTTTTTGATAATAGGCAAAAAACTCGCATATAGAAAGTTCACTTTATCTGCATTCAGTCGATATAGTGAGATGCTTTAGTCCGAGTTTAAAGCCCAGTAAAGCTAAAGAATCAAAATTCGTATTGTTTTTTAAACTTCTTTAGTCCTTGTGTTGTAAATTGAATAGCTCTGGAATCTAGGTCCTGTTTAGCCCATCCTCTTTTTAGTGCATTATTCAATACCCATTGTCCCAAATGTCCTGCTAGATGACTCCTTCTTTCACTCCAATCCAGACAAGATTTACACAAAGGCCTTTTACCCTTGTTAAACCCCAAAGCACTTGTCTTTGTTGTTGCATTGTTGCCGCAATTTATAACTGATTCAGAAAGACTAACACCACAGATCATAATACTATGCATTGTTAGTGCTTCGATTCATTTTACTATTTATTTTGGTTATGCCCTTCTTACTGAGAATGCTACGCAAATATCGAGCAGTGATTTAGGGAGGAAAATATTTGATAAGTTAAGTGGCATTACATTTTTAATTTTCGGTATAGCTCTAGCAGTAACCAATATCGCCAATTAAACCCATTATAGATTTCTATTTAAGTATTCAAAGCCATCTGTTTGCTTTTTAAACGGTCCTTCGGCATACCGCATAATTTGTACATAAATAATACAAATATTGATTAAAAATACACATTTTTTCTTAACAAACAAAAGAAAGCCGCTAATAGCGGCTTCTAATGTACTTTCAACATTTATGTCTTTGTCTTTCGTTAGAACGGTATATCGTCATCAAAATCCATTGGTGGTTCGTTGTATTGAGGTTGAGACTGCTGAGGTGATTGTTGAGGTGCTCGTTGAGCAGGAGCAGCAGGTTGTTGTGGCGCTTGAGCTTGTTGCACAGGTTGCTGAGGTTGTCCCCAATTACCTTGCTGTTGAGCTGGTTGTCCACCACCCATCGCTTGAGTGCCTCCTTGACGACCGCCTAACATTTGCATTACACCATTAAAGCCTTGAACCACAACTTCAGTCGTATAGCGATCTTGGCCACTCTGATCTTGCCATTTACGCGTTTGAAGCTGACCTTCAATATACACTTGTGAACCTTTACGTAAATACTCACCAGCGACTTCTGCTAACTTGCCAAATAGAGCAACTCTATGCCACTCGGTTTTCTCTCTTTGCTCGCCTGTCGCTTTATCTCTCCAGCTTTCTGAGGTAGCAATGGTAATATTTGCCACAGCACTACCACTAGGCATATATCGAACTTCTGGATCGCCACCCAAGTTGCCAACCAAAATTACTTTGTTTATTCCACGGCTCGCCATGATCTGCTCCGTATAAATGTTCAATCAAAATATAAGGCGACAAGAATACCATGAACATTGATAGTCTCAACCTTTCTTACTCTCAAAACCAATCTAGAGTATGGAATAAAGACAAATTAACCTACATAATTCCCTTTAAATACTTCGAGTGAACCTACATTTTAATGAAAGATCGCGAGCTATTCTTTGTCAATAAATCAATGTGATACGCATTAATGATCGGATAATCCGGATACATCATGACACTGAACAACCAGCAAGATAAGGTAAAAAAAATCCCATATGGTTAAGAAAGTATGATGCAAAATAATATCAACGTGATATGTGTTAAAGATGAGAGTACTTATTCAGCATTTCTTTTAAAATATTTAAAACAATGCAACGGCATTCATCATAAAGTCCTTTCTAGTTGCGAGATTGAACACTCATTAATTCCTAAAGAAAACTGTTTATACTTCATTAGTTTCAATAATGCCGTCATACTGCATAAGCAAATAGAAAAATTAACAGGCCTAAGCAAGCAATGTTTTATTGTTGTCTATGACGCTCCAGTTAATATTAGCACCTCGACATTAATAAGGTTAGGTCGCCTTAAAGGTTACTTTCTCTTAGGTGTCTCAAACCGAAATTTTTTAAGTGGTGTAGAGGCGATTTTGTCAGGGAAAAATCAACTACCAAAAAACATTTCCTCTCAGTTAATTGAATACTATCAATCTCTAATAGTTCGCTTTAATCAGCCATATAGTACTGAACTGACTCAACGAGAAATTGTTGTTTTGGAATATCTGCGGTCAGGCTTATCAAATAACAAATTAGCAGATGAACTTTTCATCAGTGAGCATACTGTCAAATCACATCTATATAAGATTTTCAAAAAGTTAAGTGTATCGAATCGAACTCAAGCTATTGCATGGGCTCATAGGTATCTACCTTAAACTTCCTTTAGCGTTCCTCCCATAATTAAGACTTGTTAACCCAACAATACGCAATTTCATATCGCTATGTTATTCTATGCCCAATAATAACGAAAAATCATTCTGCAAAGGATTCTCTATGATCAAGAAATGTCTTTTTCCGGCAGCTGGCTACGGTACACGTTTTTTACCTGCTACAAAATCTATGCCCAAAGAAATGATGCCTGTCGTCAATAAACCATTGATTGAATACGGTGTCGATGAAGCAATTGAAGCAGGATTAGATGGCATGTGTATTGTCACTGGCCGCGGAAAAAATACCCTTATCGACCATTTTGATAAAAACTTCGAACTTGAACAACAAATTAATGGTACCAACAAAGAAGAGTTGCTTGGTGATATTCGTAGAATAATGGAATCAGCTAACTTTACTTATATCAGACAGCGAGAGATGAGAGGCCTTGGCCATGCAATACTAACCGGTAAAGAATTGATTGGTGATGCGCCATTCGCAGTCGTTCTTGCTGATGACCTTTGTGTTAATGAAGAAGGTCAAGGGGTATTGTCACAAATGGTTGCCCTCTATAAACAATTCCGTTGTTCTATTGTTGCTGTACAAGAAGTACCAAAGGAAGACATTCATAAATACGGTGTTATTTCTGGTGAAATGATTAAAGATGACATATTCCGTGTTGACGATATGGTTGAAAAACCAGAACCAGGAACCGAGCCAAGTAACTTAGCGATTATCGGCCGTTATATTTTAACCCCAGACATTTTTGATATTATTGAAAATACTAACCCAGGTAAAGGTGGTGAAATACAAATCACCGATGCGCTTTTACAACAAGCTAAATCGGGATGTGTGCTAGCTTACAAATTTAAAGGTCGCCGATTCGATTGCGGAAGCGTTGATGGTTATATTGAAGCAACCAATTATTGTTACGAAAATCAATATCAAAAAAATGAACAAAAAGTAGAGTTGGATAAACACGCAACAGAAAAAACCAAATAGCGAACTAAGTAACCAGCTAACTCGCCAAAATATAAAAAATGCTGCCAATTAGGCAGCATTTTTTATTTACCTTAACTGTTTTTTTATACAGTAATCATTGCAGATAAATTTGACTGTGCGATACTTGAAAAATTGCAAGTAAAATGAGCAGAATAATGGATCAGATAGAAGTCCGCGGGGCGAGAACCCATAACCTTAAGAACATCAATTTAATTATTCCTAGAGATAAACTTACCGTCATCACGGGTTTGTCTGGTTCAGGGAAATCCTCTTTAGCTTTTGATACTCTTTATGCGGAAGGCCAGAGAAGGTATGTCGAATCACTTTCAGCCTATGCGAGACAGTTCCTGTCTTTGATGGAAAAACCGGATGTCGATCATATTGAAGGGTTATCACCCGCAATATCTATCGAACAAAAGTCTACTTCTCATAATCCCCGTTCAACAGTCGGAACAATTACCGAAGTTTATGACTATTTGCGTCTTCTTTACGCTCGGGTCGGTGAACCACGCTGCCCTGTTCATGAGGTTCCACTTACGGCTCAAACGGTTAGCCAAATGGTAGATAAAGTTCTAGAACTACCAGAAGGTTCTAAACTTATGTTACTTGCACCAGTAGTCAAAGAACGCAAAGGTGAGCACACTAAAACCTTAGAGAATTTAGCAGCACAAGGCTTTATTCGTGCGCGTATTGATGGTGAAACTTGTGACTTATCCGATCCACCACCTTTAGAGTTACACAAAAAACATACGATTGAAGTGGTCGTTGATCGCTTTAAGGTTAGAAGTGATCTTCAGCAAAGATTAGCAGAGTCCTTTGAAACCTCATTAGAATTATCGGGTGGCATTGCCATCGTGTGTTGGATGGATGAAAAAGATAACCAAGATATTGTTTTTTCGGCTAATTTTGCTTGTCCACATTGTGGCTATAGCATGCAAGAGTTAGAACCGAGACTATTTTCTTTTAATAACCCAGCAGGCGCATGCCCTACTTGTGATGGTCTGGGAATACAACAATATTTTGATCCTAGTCGAGTAATTTTAGACGACACCATCAGTATTGCAGAAGGTGCAATCAAAGGATGGGATCAGAAGAATTATTACTACTTTCAAATGTTGAATTCATTAGCTGAGCATTACAAATTTGATTTATTTGTACCTTTTAATTCTTTACCAAAAAAAATCCAAGATACGATTTTAAAAGGATCGGGAAAAACTGAGATTGAATTTAAATACATTAATGACCGAGGTGATATACGAGTAAAACGACATCCATTTGAAGGGATCTTAAATACATTAGAAAGACGATATCGCGAGACTGAATCGAACTCGGTACGGGAAGATTTAGCCAAATATATTTCTACTAAGTCATGTACCAGCTGTAATGGTACACGATTAAGAACCGAGGCTAGAAATGTGTTTATAGAAAACACACCTCTGCCCGATATTGTAGAAATGAGTATTAGCGACGCAATGGCTTTTTTTGAAAACCTCTCTTTAACCGGACAAAAAGCTCAAATAGCAGAAAAGGTAATGAAAGAGATAGGCGACCGGCTAAACTTTCTCGTTAATGTAGGCCTTAACTACCTCAATCTTTCTAGAAGTGCAGAAACACTTTCAGGTGGAGAAGCACAGCGAATTAGATTGGCTAGCCAAATTGGCGCAGGCTTAGTTGGAGTAATGTATGTACTCGACGAGCCTTCTATTGGGCTCCACCAGCGAGACAATGAACGCTTATTGAAAACCTTGACTCATTTACGAGATTTGGGCAACACCGTACTAGTGGTAGAGCATGATGAAGATGCAATGCGATCCGCAGACCATGTTATTGATATAGGTCCAGGCGCCGGCATCCATGGTGGTCATGTAGTAGCAGAAGGCACCATGCAACAAATTATTGATACACCAGAATCACTTACTGGCCAGTATCTTAGTGGCGTAAAAGAGATAAGTATTCCTCCGAAGAGAACACCTAAAGATCCAAAGAAAACCGTCGAGCTTATTGGCGCATCGGGCAACAACCTTAAAGATGTGACTCTTTCACTGCCTGTTGGTTTATTTACTTGTGTCACAGGCGTATCTGGATCAGGAAAATCCACTCTAGTTAACGATACTTTTTATAAAATAGCACAAACCTATCTCAACGGTGCTACAACCGTAGAGCCTGCCGCTTATAAAAAAATTAATGGCTTGCAACACTTCGATAAAGTTATCGATATTAATCAGAGCCCTATTGGACGAACACCTCGTTCAAACCCAGCAACTTATACAGGGATTTTTACACCTATCCGAGAATTATTTGCTGGCACACAAGAAGCTCGCTCAAGAGGTTATAAACCTGGTCGATTTAGCTTTAATGTTCGCGGAGGACGTTGTGAGGCATGTCAAGGTGACGGCGTGATTAAAGTGGAAATGCACTTTCTTCCAGACGTGTATGTACCTTGTGATGTCTGTAAAGGCAAACGTTATAACCGTGAAACATTAGAAGTCAGGTACAAAGGCAAATCTATTGATGAGGTCTTACAAATGACCGTTGAAGATGCAAGAGAGTACTTCTCACCTGTTCCTGTCATCGCTAGAAAACTGCAAACGTTAATAGATGTAGGTTTGTCTTATATCCGTTTAGGCCAAGCGGCTACAACACTTTCTGGAGGCGAGGCTCAAAGGGTGAAACTGGCCAAAGAGCTCTCTAAACGCGATACCGGTCAGACTCTTTATATATTAGATGAACCAACCACTGGGCTTCATTTCCATGATATCCAACAATTGCTTACGGTATTACATAGGTTAAGAGATCATGGTAACACCGTCGTTGTTATTGAGCACAATTTAGACGTAGTAAAAACGGCTGATTGGGTCGTAGATCTTGGACCAGAAGGCGGACAAGGCGGCGGTGAAATAATAGCAGAAGGAACACCAGAAGAGGTTGCTAAGGTAAAAAGATCACATACTGCTAGATTTTTAAAACCGATGCTCAAAGCCAACAAGAAATAATTGCAGCGATAGTTAATCTTAATTTTTCAATCTCGTTTTAGTTACTCAAGCCAAAACCAAGTTGTAAAATAGTTAATTGTTCTAACAAGTATATGGTTAAAACTAATCGTCTCTAGGTTGTAATAAGAAAAAAAGGTAAAGTATAAAAACGAGCACCGCTCGTTTTTATACTTAGGGATGTAATAATGGCGATCATTCACCTTAGTGGTACAAAATTAGCTCAAAACAAAGCTAAAGCACCACTGAACCGAAAATTTATGTATTCAGTTGGCTTTATCTTTCTCATAGCCATGCACTTATATATTGCTAATTTAGGCGGAACAGGCTTAGCTCTCCCTTTTAATATCAGCACTTGGTTAGCACTGAGTTTTGTTATTGCTATAGGTTTATACCATATGGCAAAAACTCGACAAGTACGTTACTCAAAGCTATCGATGGTTCTCTTTATAACTTGTATTTTTCTAACACTGCCTGTTTTTTATCCTTTAGCTAATAATTGGATGAGCTCGCTACCTCGATTAATCGGCCTTTGGTCTGGATGGTTTTTCTTCTTCATACTTCAACAATTTCGTCTAAGTAATCAACATAAGCAACGGTTACTTTGGTTTATCGTCATTGCAACGGCAATGCAAGCGATATTAGGTTACATGCAGTTATTTGGTTTACTTCCAAAAGACATTATTGGCTACAACGACTTTACTCAGCTTCCATTTGGCATTTTCCAACAGCTAAGTGTTATGGTGAGTTTCCTATCAACTGGTGTCATACTCTCTGGCTACCTACTAGCAAGACAGCAACGAAAGTATGGTCAACGAATCAGCCGCACGCTCTTTCTTTATTTGATGCCGATTTTTACCATCCCATTACTGATATTACTAAGTCAAGAATTGGAATGGATTGGAACCGCTATCGGTTTTGTTTTCGTTGCCATCTATCTGTACCGATTTTCCACTCGACAAAGATTAGGTGGTTGGGTATCCCTATCCATTGCTGGTGTAGGATTAGGTCTCATTCTATTATCTACTATCGGGCATCAAATTCCCGACTCGAAAACGCCAACAATATCGAAAACAATTCTATTCCCACAAGCTATTGATATGTTGATTGAAAAACCGTTTACTGGTTATGGTTACGGTCAAACTGAACCAGAATACGCATTATATACCGCAAGACAACATCAATTAAATCCCAATTACCCACCAGGGTATACCTCTGTTAAACATCCACAAAACGAATCTCTTTATTGGGGTATCGAGGGTGGAGTTGTCCCTATCATTGGCCTTATTTTTGCGGCATTAATGGTCTTATTTAAAATCTATTCAGCTCGAAAAGGCACTCGATTAGCCATATTCAGTTTATTTATCCCTATTATCATTCATAGCCAAACGGGAATGCCTTTCTACTCATCTGCCGCCCACTGGCTAGTATTAATCATTTTACTTTACTGGGTAGATCAAAGAACCTCAAAATATCACGTTTTTTCGCTATCTACGATCAGCCGAATATTTATTAAAAATATCGCCTTAATTATTCCTTTAATTGTAACAACTTACATGATGCTAGCGTTGCAGACTACTTTTACTCTGTACCGATTCGAAAAATCATACCCAAAAGATATAACAATACTATCCCAAGCTATTTACCCAGTATCACAAAAAATCGAATATGACTGGCAACTACATAGTAACTTGCTCAAACAAGGTTTAGTAAATAAAAATAGAGATCTAATAATTCAATATATTAACTGGTCTATCATTGCGATAAAACATACCCCTAGAGAACAATATTATCGACATTTAATCCTTGCCTATTTAGGATTAGGTGAAATAAGTAAAGCGGAGCAAATCCGAACCGAAGCCAATTTCCTTTTTCCGAATGACGATTTTTCAACAATAAATATTGATCCGATAGATAACTCATTACCTGAAGAAAACAATACGGAAGAAGTCACCGACCAATAACGTTTTAAGCTCTTTTCACCTTAAATATTAGAAACTGTGTACTGCTAGTATAATTATCTATTTTAACAATTGACTTTTTCATAACAAAATCGTTCAATAAAACCTTCTAATTTCTGATGTCAGATTTTAGACATTCGCCTCACAGCGATATAAAACAATCTAGCAATTAAAATTATACTTTATAACAGAAGAGGAGCATTGCCCAGGCAGCTGCTTTGTGGAGCCTCAACTCCAATACAAAGCAATCAGGGGGAGCAATGCCGAGATAAACATTCATTGAGTGTGAATATTTGTCGGTTGAGTAGGCTGAATCCTACCAATTGTCACTAAATTTCGTTTGGTGAAGAGCTTCTGAGGTCCGCATAGATAATTAATGCTTTTCCTCTGCTCTAGAAATCTCTCTTCAATATAACAAAAACAAACTGTTAATTTGACCATATACAGGGAGAAATGCCGTGAGCGCATTCAATGTAGCAAAATTTGGTGGAACAAGTGTTGCCAACTTCGAAGCCATGAGTCGTTGTGCCGAAATTATCGAGAATAATCCAAAAACCAAACTCCTCGTTAGTAGTGCTTGTTCTGGTGTAACTAATTTATTAGTAGAGCTTGCTAATGGTGTTCAAGACGATCAACGTCGCCAAACTATTATCAAACAACTTGAAGTAATTCATTATGCCATTACAGATCAACTTGCTGACCCAGATAAAACCAAACAAGCCGTCGCCTCATTATTAAAAAGTGTCGCGTCAGCAGCAGAAGCGGCCTCGTTTCAAAGCAGCGATAAACTTACCGATCACATGGTCGCGTATGGTGAGCGTATGTCGACCCACATACTCACTCAAATATTAGTTGAACGAGGAGTAAATGCTGTTCGATTTAACATTCGCGAAATAATGAGAACCGATAGTTTTTTTGGTAAAGCAGAACCAGAACTAGGCACTATTTCAGAGCTCGCTAAAGAAAAACTCGTCCCTTTGTGTCAAAATCATGTTGTCGTCACTCAAGGCTTTATTGGCGCAGATAAAGAAGGAAACACCACAACATTTGGTCGAGGTGGAAGTGACTATAGCGCTGCACTTATAGCAGAAGCAGTAGCAGCTGAAGGGCTCGAAATATGGACCGATGTTCCTGGAATTTATACAACCGATCCTAGAATTGCCGAAAAAGCCTCACCTATTGCTGAAATTAGTTTTAGTGAAGCCTCTGAAATGGCCAACTTTGGTGCCAAAATTCTACACCCTTCCACTTTGGTGCCTGCGCTTCGTCATGAAATCCCTGTATTTGTAGGTTCATCAAAAGTACCAGAAAAAGGCGGAACCTGGATACGACAAGAGGTAGAGAGCTCCCCTCTATTTAGAGCTTTAGCATTACGCAGTAATCAAACAATGGTTACGCTACGTAGCCCAAATATGTTTCATGCTTATGGTTTTTTGGCTGAGGTCTTTAAAATTTTAGCCAAATACAAAATCTCTGTCGATCTCATTACTACCTCAGAAGTAAGTGTTTCACTAACGCTTGACCAAACCAATACCTCTGGTGGTGCACCTGAACTACCAGCAGAAGTAAGAAAAGAATTAGAACAACTTTGTGTGGTAGAGGTTGAGCAAAATTTATGCTTGGTTGCTCTCATTGGTAATAATATGAGCCAATGTAAAGGCTATGCAAAAAAAGTATTTGGTACGTTAGAAGAGTTTAACTTGCGCATGATTTGCTATGGTGCAAGCCCACACAACTTATGTTTTTTAGTTCATTCAAATGACTCTAGAAAAGTCATCCAAAAATTACACCAAGAACTTTTTGAATGTTAGCGCTAAGCTTTTAAAATAATAGCCTCATATAGAAACTTATTATGAAATTAGATTCGTGAAAATTTTATTTCTAGTGAGATAACTTTAAAACAAAAGGCTTAGTTTTCACACTAAGCCTTTTCATTATCATTGCACTAGTTTAAGTAAGAACCTAATCTATATTTGGACCTAACCATTTTTCTGCTTCTAACCGATCCCAGCCTTTTCTCTCTGCATAATCTTCTACTTGGTCCGGTTGTATCTGAGCAATAGCAAAGAATCTAGAATCAGGGTGAGAAAAATACCAACCTGAAACTGACGCACCTGGCCACATGGCGTAACTTGAAGTCAACGACATACCAATTTTTTCTTCTACGTCAAGAAGCTCCCACAGTGAGCCTTTTTCGGTATGCTCAGGACAGGCAGGATATCCAGGCGCAGGCCTTATTCCTTGGTATTTTTCTCGGATAAGATCTTCATTTGATAAATTTTCATCTAGTGCATAACCCCAAATTTCTGTACGCACTTTTTGATGTAAATATTCAGCAAATGCTTCAGCTAAACGGTCGGCGACCGCTTGAACCATGATAGCGTTGTAATCATCGCCTGCGGCTTTGTACTTATCGGCAAGCTCTCTTTCACCTATACCACCGGTAACAGCAAAACCACCAATCCAATCTTTTTTACCACTGGATTTAGGTGCAATGTAATCACTTAAACAGTAATTAAAGCCTTTCGGTTTTTCTGTCTGTTGGCGTAAATTATGAAGGACTTTTGCTACTTTAGTCCGAGATTCATCGGTATAAACTTCAATATCATCTCCAATACTGGCTGCAGGCAATAGCGCACAAATACCGCTGGCTTTAAGCAAACCTTCATGTTCAATTTTATCCAACCAAGCATTGGCATCATTGAATAACCGTTTCGCTTCTTCGCCTACCTCTTCATGTTCGAAAATTTTAGGATATTTACCCATAAGCGTCCAAGTCATAAAGAAAGGCGTCCAATCAATATAATCTCTTAAAGTCGCCACATCAAAATCTTCAAAAACATGAACACCTAATTTAGCTGGAACAGGTGGAGTGTAAGCTTGCCAATCAATATTAACCTTGTTATCTCTTGCTCTTTGTAAAGAAACTGGCTTCGTTCTTGGTTTTTTACGGGCATGTTGCTCACGAACGGTCACGTAATCTTGTTGAAGTTTTTCAACAAAGGCAGGTCTAAGCTCATCAGATAATAACGAAGAACACACACCAACTGCACGGGAAGCATTATTAACGTAAACCACAGGACAACTATAATTTTGCTCTATCTTAACCGCTGTATGAGCTTTCGATGTAGTTGCACCACCAATCAGAAGAGGAAGGTTAAATCCTTGCCGTTCCATTTCCTTGGCAACATGCACCATTTCATCAAGTGAAGGCGTGATCAAGCCTGACAGACCAATAATATCAACCTTTTCTTCTTTAGCGACTTTGAGTATTTGCTCGCAAGAAACCATTACACCTAAATCAATAATCTCGTAGTTATTACACTGTAGAACCACCCCGACAATATTTTTACCTATATCGTGTACATCACCTTTTACTGTGGCAAGTAAGATCTTTCCGTTAGTGCTGCCCACTTGTTTAGACGCATTGATATAAGGTTCAAGATGAGCAACGGCTTGCTTCATAACTCGAGCAGACTTAACGACTTGAGGTAAGAACATCTTCCCTTCACCAAACAAGTCACCCACTACATTCATACCGTCCATCAACGGACCTTCAATAACGTGCAGAGGTTTCTCAGTATTCACTCTTGCTTCTTCAGTATCGTCTACAATAAATTCGGTGATACCTTTGACTAGCGCGTGTTCTAATCTCTTTTCTACAGGCCAACTGCGCCACTCTAATGCAGAAGCGTCATCTTCTTTGCCGACCGCATTCCCTCTATATTCATCTGCTATTTCTAACAGATTTTCAGTGCCTTTATCGGTTCTATTTAATACCACGTCTTCAACTGCTTCACGCAGTTTCTCTGGAACATTATCGTATATTTCCAGCTGACCCGCGTTAACAATACCCATATCCATGCCATTCTTAAAACAGTGATAAAGAAAGACGGCATGTATAGCTTCACGCACATAGTTATTGCCTCGGAATGAAAACGATACATTGGACACCCCACCCGATATCATCGCATAAGGAAGGTCACGTTTAATATCAGCAACGGCATTGATAAAGTCAACGGCATAATTATTGTGCTCATCTATACCGGTAGCAACAGCAAAAATATTAGGATCAAAGATAATATCTTCAGGCGGGAAACCAACTTCATCAACTAGAATTCGATAAGCTTCTGTACATATTTCGAGTTTACGCTCTCGTGTATCTGCTTGTCCGACTTCATCGAAAGCCATAACAATGACAGCTGCTCCATAACGACGAACTAGTTTTGCTTGCTGAACAAACTTTTCCTTACCTTCTTTTAGCGAGATAGAGTTTACAATGCCTTTGCCTTGGATACATTTCAGCCCAGCTTCTATCACTTCCCATTTAGAAGAATCGACCATAATTGGTACTTTGGAGATTTCAGGCTCAGTTGCACACAGATTTAAAAAACGCACCATACACGATTCTGAATCAAGCATTCCCTCATCCATATTAATATCGATAATTTGAGCGCCGTTTTCAACTTGCTGCCGAGCTACTTCTAACGCTTCATCGTACAATTCTTCTCTGATCAAGCGTTTAAATCGTGCTGAACCAGTTACATTAGTTCGCTCACCCACGTTAATAAATAGTGAATTTTTATCAATAGTTACTGGCTCTAAACCAGAAAGACGACAGGCTATAGGAATGTCCGGTAATATACGTGGTTGAACACCTTGTACTGCTTGTGACATTTGACGAATATGTTCCGGCGTTGTACCACAACAGCCACCCACTAAATTAACGTAACCACTTTGTGCCCATTCTGAAATATGCTCAGCCATATCTTCAGGAGAGAGATCATATTCACCAAAAGCATTGGGTAAACCTGCATTAGGATGAACGGAAACAAATGATTCTGAAATACGCGACATTTCGACAACATATTGCCGTAGCTCATCTGGACCTAACGCACAATTTAAGCCAAATGAAATAGGCTTTACGTGGCGTAGAGAATTGTAAAACGCTTCGGTCGTTTGACCTGATAATGTTCTACCTGATGCGTCAGTAATGGTTCCAGATATCATTATGGGTAGCGATATACCTAATTCTTCAAATACACCTTCTACAGCAAATGCACAGGCTTTAGCATTTAGGGTATCAAAAATAGTTTCAATCAGTATTAAATCAACGCCACCTTTGATAAGTGCTTTGGTTGATTCTGAATACGCTTCAACCAATTCGTCAAAATCAACATTACGAAAACCAGGATCATTAACATCAGGAGAAATAGAACAGGTACGGTTAGTCGGACCTAACACCCCTGCAACATAGCGAGGCTTCTCTGGCGTTTTTGCACTCCATTCATCCGCAGCTGCTTTTGCTAATTTAGCAGCGGTGAAATTGATTTCTCCACTCAAGCTTTGCATATCATAATCGGCCATCGCAATACTGGTCGCATTGAACGTATTGGTCTCTAGGATATCTGCACCCGCTTCTAGATACTCACGATGGATATCTGCGATCAATTCAGGCTGAGTTAAAACTAAAAGGTCATTATTACCTTTTAAATCTGAATGCCAATCTGCAAAACGCTCTCCTCGATAGTCTTTTTCCTCGAGTTTATGGTTTTGAATCATGGTGCCCATGCCACCATCAATGAGTAATATTCGCTGTTTTAATTGTTGTTCTATTGTTTCTCGTAAATTACTTCCAGACACGTTTAAGCCTCAATATTTTTAACTTTGCAGACATCCTATCACACAACGAGTAGAAATCTAGACGTCTAAACAGAACAAAAATAGGATTATGGTTAACCATCAGTCTTTAAAACAATTTTTTATTATCTATGTTGATAAAGTTGTCTTTTAGAACGAGAATCCATCTATCGAATACAAAAATTGGAACGATTTAATGAGTGTCTACAATACACTGTGCTTTTTAGCTGCTGCAGCAATGATGATTGCGTTTATCAACTCAAAATTTGGCAAACTTCAAACTACGATAGCAATCACCGCAGGCGCGTTGGTTCTATCATTACTTATGATTATTGCAGGGCAAAATGGCTGGTTTGATCTAAATGATTTAGCGAAAGAGACCATCGATAGCATTAATTTTGAAGATTTTCTATTAAAAGGGGTATTAGGTTTTTTACTTTTTGCCGGAGGCTTGGGCATAAACCTGAGTAATATGAGAGATCAAAAATGGGAAATTACACTACTGGCTTTAGGTGCAACATTAGTCTCTACATTTTTGATCGGCTTCATATTATTTGCAGTGATTAACTGGCTAATTGGTGTAGAGTTTGCCTTAGTTTACTGCCTATTATTTGGTGCTCTTATTTCTCCAACAGATCCAATTGCGGTTCTTGCTATAGTCAAAAAACTTAACGCGCCAAAAAGAATTTCGACTCAAATAGAAGGAGAGTCACTCTTTAATGACGGATTCGGTTTGGTTATCTTTGTAACACTTTTTACCATCGCTTTTGGTAACGAAACCCCAACTGTAGGCTCGGTTACATTATTATTTTTACATGAAGCAATTGGGGGAATTATTTATGGAGCCGCACTTGGCTTACTCTTCCATTACTTGATTAGTTCTACTGACGACCATTCTATGGAGCTGTTATTAACTCTTGGAATACCGACTGCTGGTTATGTATTTTCTGACGTTATTCATGTTTCAGGCCCTTTAGCTATGGTGATAGCAGGAATAATGATAGGCAACTGGACCAGATTAAAAGGTTTTTCAAAAGAAAGTGAACATCACCTTGACCATTTTTGGGAATTGATTGACGAGTTTTTAAATGGCCTACTATTTTTGTTAATTGGTTTATCAATGGTAACCTTTGAATTTCATTCTGAAGATTGGATTTTAATGGTTATATCTATCCCATTAGTTCTCGCTTGTCGTTACACGAGTGTTGCTTTGTCTTACACGCTATTTAATCGTTTTAGAAGTTATAATCCTTGGTCAGTTAGAATTTTGACGTGGGGTGGATTACGCGGAGGTTTAGCGCTTGCTATGGCTATGGCGGTTCCTGCTGGAATTCTGGTTGTGCCTGATAAGAATATTGATGTCCGTGAAATTATCTTGGTAATGACCTACTCCGTCGTTGTATTTTCAATACTCATCCAGGGTTCAACTATTACTTCTATGATCAATAAAGCAAAAAAGAGTGAACCTCAAGATTAAACAATTAAGGGATGCTAAATTAGCATCCCTTAATTTCAATCATCTTTAGTGAAGTATTCTTCTGAAAAATGCTCGAGGTCATAAGGTGTTTGTTGATAAACACAATAATTCAACCAATTTGAAAACAACAAATGGCCATGACTTCGCCAACTTGCTATCGGTACATTATCTGGATTATCGTTTGGATAATAATTAACGGGGATAGCTGGATCCATTCCTTCTGCTAAATCGCGTATATATTCATTGTGCAACGTATGAGATTCATACTCAGGGTGACCGGTTACAAACACATTGCGCTTGTCTTTCGTCGCTGCAAGATAAACACCTGCAATATCTGACGTGGCAAGAATATCTAAATCTGTATGTGAATCTAAATACTCAGGAGAAAAATCAGCATAACGAGAATGAGGAGCTAAAAAAGTATCATCAAAGCCCCTTAAAACTGGGTGATATTTCTGTTGTATTTGATGGGTATAGACACCGGAAAGCTTCTCTTTGCGGGTTTTTTTAGGTAAGTCATATAGTAACTTTAACCCAGCCTGTGCAGCCCAACAAACAAATAGTGTAGAGGTGACATGCTCGGCTGCCCAAGTCATAATAGTTTCTAAATGATCCCAATAAATAACATCCTCAAATTGTACTAATCCAAGCGGTGCACCAGTTATTATTAATCCATCATAATTTTTTTCTTTTACAGTATTAAACTGACGATAAAAATCATCTAAATGCTCACTGGGTGTGTTCTTACTTGGCCTATCATCGATACGTAATAACTCAACGTCTATCTGCAATGGGCTATTGGATAATAAACGTAAAAACTGAGTTTCAGTTTCTATTTTCTTAGGCATTAGATTCAGTATTAACACTTTTAAAGGACGAATTTCCTGAGTCGAAGCACGAGACATAGGCATCACAAAAATATTCTCGTTTTTCAGTACATCAGATGCGGGCAATCTATCTGGGATCCTAATTGGCACTACTTTCTCCTTAAGCTATCTAGACGTCTATACAGCCACATTAATCGAATTTGATACTATTGTCGAGTACTACTAAAGAAAGAAATCCATACGAATTTTGGAATTAAGTACATTATAAAAACGCAAAAAAGCCTCAACATTTCTGTTGAGGCTTTTTAAAATTCTTACTAGATTTCAATACCAAATGGCGGAGTGGACGGGACTCGAACCCGCGACCCCCGGCGTGACAGGCCGGTATTCTAACCAACTGAACTACCACTCCACATGGTATTGGTGACACTTAATAAAGTCTTATTGGTACGCTTTATTAATGTTTGCCTTCATCTTCTCTAAAAAAGATAAAAGCGAATTAAAGCCTGGCGATGTCCTACTCTCACATGGGGAAACCCCACACTACCATCGGCGCTATTGCGTTTCACTTCTGAGTTCGGCATGGGTTCAGGTGGGTCCACAATGCTATGGTCGCCAAGCAAAATTTTAAAATTCGGAAAGCTAATTATAAAAGTCTCATACACATTCAATGTTCTTTATTTGAGTCCACGACCTACACGGATGTAGGAAGTGCAGTAAATTGTCTGGAACAATTTCTGCCAAAACCCCTTGGGTGTTGTATGGTTAAGCCTCACGGGCAATTAGTACAGGTTAGCTCAATGCCTCGCAGCACTTACACACCCTGCCTATCAACGTTCTAGTCTCGAACAACCCTTTAGGACACGTAAAGTGCCAGGGAAGACTCATCTCAGGGCTCGCTTCGCGCTTAGATGCTTTCAGCGCTTATCGATTCCGAACTTAGCTACCGGGCAATGCCATTGGCATGACAACCCGAACACCAGAGGTTCGTCCACTCCGGTCCTCTCGTACTAGGAGCAGCCCCCTTCAATCTTCCAACGCCCACGGCAGATAGGGACCGAACTGTCTCACGACGTTCTAAACCCAGCTCGCGTACCACTTTAAATGGCGAACAGCCATACCCTTGGGACCGACTTCAGCCCCAGGATGTGATGAGCCGACATCGAGGTGCCAAACACCGCCGTCGATATGAACTCTTGGGCGGTATCAGCCTGTTATCCCCGGAGTACCTTTTATCCGTTGAGCGATGGCCCTTCCATTCAGAACCACCGGATCACTATGACCTGCTTTCGCACCTGCTCGAATTGTCATTCTCGCAGTCAAGCGGGCTTATGCCATTGCACTAACCACACGATGTCCAACCGTGTTTAGCCCACCTTCGTGCTCCTCCGTTACTCTTTGGGAGGAGACCGCCCCAGTCAAACTACCCACCAGGCACTGTCCTCATCCCCGATTAGGGGACTAAGTTAGAACATCAAGCATACAAGGGTGGTATTTCAAGGTTGACTCCACTCCATCTAGCGACGAAGTTTCATAGTCTCCCACCTATCCTACACATGTAGGGTCAATGTTCAGTGCCAAGCTGTAGTAAAGGTTCACGGGGTCTTTCCGTCTAGCCGCGGGTACACTGCATCTTCACAGCGATTTCAATTTCACTGAGTCTCGGGTGGAGACAGCGTGGCCATCATTACGCCATTCGTGCAGGTCGGAACTTACCCGACAAGGAATTTCGCTACCTTAGGACCGTTATAGTTACGGCCGCCGTTTACCGGGGCTTCGATCAAGAGCTTCGTCCTAAGACTAACCCCATCAATTAACCTTCCGGCACCGGGCAGGCGTCACACCGTATACGTCATCTTACGATTTTGCACAGTGCTGTGTTTTTAATAAACAGTTGCAGCCACCTGGTATCTGCGACTCCCAACAGCTCCATCCGCTAGGGACTTCACCGTCAAGAGCGTACCTTCTCCCGAAGTTACGGTACCATTTTGCCTAGTTCCTTCACCCGAGTTCTCTCAAGCGCCTTGGTATTCTCTACCCGACCACCTGTGTCGGTTTGGGGTACGATTCCTTATAATCTGAAGCTTAGAGGCTTTTCCTGGAAGTATGGCATCAATGACTTCATCACCGTAGTGACTCGACATCGGGTCTCAGCCTAACAATTTCCCGGATTTACCTAAGAAATTAGCCTACACCCTTGAACCTGGACTACCATCGCCAGGCCCACCTAGCCTTCTCCGTCCCCCCATCGCAATTATAAGAAGTACGGGAATATTAACCCGTTTCCCATCGACTACGCTTTTCAGCCTCGCCTTAGGGGTCGACTTACCCTGCCCCGATTAACGTTGGACAGGAACCCTTGGTCTTCCGGCGTGGGGGTTTTTCACCCCCATTATCGTTACTCATGTCAGCATTCGCACTTCTGATACCTCCAGCAAACCTTACAGTTCACCTTCAACGGCTTACAGAACGCTCCCCTACCCAATGAAGTAAACTTCATTGCCGCAGCTTCGGTGTATAGCTTAGCCCCGTTACATCTTCCGCGCAGGCCGACTCGACCAGTGAGCTATTACGCTTTCTTTAAATGATGGCTGCTTCTAAGCCAACATCCTGGCTGTCTGAGCCTTCCCACATCGTTTCCCACTTAGCTATACTTTGGGACCTTAGCTGGCGGTCTGGGTTGTTTCCCTCTCCACGACGGACGTTAGCACCCGCCGTGTGTCTCCCGGATAGTACTTACTGGTATTCGGAGTTTGCAAAGGGTTGGTAAGTCGGGATGACCCCCTAGCCTTAACAGTGCTCTACCCCCAGTAGTATTCGTCCGAGGCGCTACCTAAATAGCTTTCGGGGAGAACCAGCTATCTCCAGGTTTGATTGGCCTTTCACCCCTAGCCACAAGTCATCCGCTAATTTTTCAACATTAGTCGGTTCGGTCCTCCAGTTGATGTTACTCAACCTTCAACCTGCCCATGGCTAGATCACCTGGTTTCGGGTCTATACCTAGCAACTCGACGCCCAGTTAAGACTCGGTTTCCCTACGGCTCCCCTATTCGGTTAACCTTGCTACTAAATATAAGTCGCTGACCCATTATACAAAAGGTACGCAGTCACACCAAAAAGGTGCTCCTACTGCTTGTACGTACACGGTTTCAGGTTCTATTTCACTCCCCTCACAGGGGTTCTTTTCGCCTTTCCCTCACGGTACTGGTTCACTATCGGTCAGTCAGTAGTATTTAGCCTTGGAGGATGGTCCCCCCATATTCAAACAGGATATCACGTGTCCCGCCTTACTCGTTTTCACTTAAAATGACGTGTCGGTTACGGGGCTATCACCCTGTATCGCGATACTTTCCAGAATCTTCACCTGCATCATTAAAAGCTTAAGGGCTAGTCCAATTTCGCTCGCCGCTACTTTCGGAATCTCGGTTGATTTCTACTCCTCCGGGTACTTAGATGTTTCAGTTCCCCGGGTTTGCCTTATTAACCTATGTATTCAGTTAATAATACTAGCTTATGCTAGTGGGTTTCCCCATTCAGAAATCCCAGACTCAAATGGTTATTACTACCTAATCTGGGCTTATCGCAAGTTATTACGTCTTTCATCGCCTCTGACTGCCAAGGCATCCACCGTGTACGCTTAGTCACTTAACCATACAACCCGAAGAGGTTTCTTTTTATTGTCACTTACGTGACGATAAATAAGCGTATGGCAAACAACCAAGGTGTTTATTGTTGTCTCATTATTTGAATGAGCGAGACAACGTTCGATTTTGCCGGACTCAAATATAAACAGCTTTCGCTGTTTCCAAGAACACTTGAATGTGTGTTGGTACCTATCACTCATAATGAGTCATAGGATTTGAGAACTTTTATTTGAATAATTCAATCGTCAGCGTTGAGCTGTTTTGTTTTACTTTTTTAAAAGTAAAAACGACTAAATTATTCGTCAGCTTTCCAAATTGTTAAAGAGCAAAATGTTGTGAGCTTATAAATAAGCTTGATACATTTTCTAAAGATTTTCAGAGTCTACAAAAAAACCAACAATGAATAATTATTGATTTAACAGACAGACCAAAAACACTTAGAGAATGGTGGGCGATACCGGGCTCGAACCAGTGACCCCCTCCTTGTAAGGGAGGTGCTCTCCCAACTGAGCTAATCGCCCACATTGTTTTTCTTAAATAAGAAAAATATATGCAGAATTCAAGAATGGTGGAGCTATGCGGGATCGAACCGCAGACCTCCTGCGTGCAAGGCAGGCGCTCTCCCAGCTGAGCTATAACCCCATCTTGATTACCAAGTCTGCTTTAAAATCAGACAATGGTGGGTCGTGCAGGATTCGAACCTGCGACCAATTGATTAAAAGTCAACTGCTCTACCAGCTGAGCTAACGACCCTAAATACTTCACAAAAGGAAGTGGTATCCCGTAGGGGAGTCGAACCCCTGTTACCGCCGTGAAAGGGCGGTGTCCTAGGCCTCTAGACGAACGGGACACAGGCTTGTAAAAGTGTTGGGCACTTTCACAACAACACCCGCAACTAAGCAGGTGCTTTGCTTTATCTTCATTAAAAAATGAACATAAAGCGCTCTCTTTATTTTCTAAACCTAATCAATCTGTGTGAACACTCATCAATCATAATCTTATCGTTTAAGGAGGTGATCCAGCCCCAGGTTCCCCTAGGGCTACCTTGTTACGACTTCACCCCAGTCATGAACCACAAAGTGGTAAGCGTCCCCCCGAAGGTTAAACTACCTACTTCTTTTGCAGCCCACTCCCATGGTGTGACGGGCGGTGTGTACAAGGCCCGGGAACGTATTCACCGTAGCATTCTGATCTACGATTACTAGCGATTCCGACTTCATGGAGTCGAGTTGCAGACTCCAATCCGGACTACGACGCACTTTTTGGGATTCGCACACTATTGCTAGTTAGCTGCCCTCTGTATGCGCCATTGTAGCACGTGTGTAGCCCTACTCGTAAGGGCCATGATGACTTGACGTCGTCCCCACCTTCCTCCGGTTTATCACCGGCAGTCTCCCCAAAGTTCCCGACATAACTCGCTGGCAATTAAGGATAAGGGTTGCGCTCGTTGCGGGACTTAACCCAACATTTCACAACACGAGCTGACGACAGCCATGCAGCACCTGTCTCTCAGTTCCCGAAGGCACAAGAAAATCTCTTTTCTCTTCTGAGGATGTCAAGAGTAGGTAAGGTTCTTCGCGTTGCATCGAATTAAACCACATGCTCCACCGCTTGTGCGGGCCCCCGTCAATTCATTTGAGTTTTAATCTTGCGACCGTACTCCCCAGGCGGTCTACTTAACGCGTTAGCTCCGAAAGCCACAGTTCAAGACCGCAACCTCCAAGTAGACATCGTTTACGGCGTGGACTACCAGGGTATCTAATCCTGTTTGCTCCCCACGCTTTCGCATCTGAGTGTCAGTATCTGTCCAGGGGGCCGCCTTCGCCACTGGTATTCCTTCAGATCTCTACGCATTTCACCGCTACACCTGAAATTCTACCCCCCTCTACAGTACTCTAGTTTGCCAGTTTCAAATGACCTTCCGGGGTTGAGCCCCGGGCTTTCACATCTGACTTAACAAACCACCTGCATGCGCTTTACGCCCAGTAATTCCGATTAACGCTCGCACCCTCCGTATTACCGCGGCTGCTGGCACGGAGTTAGCCGGTGCTTCTTCTGTCGCTAACGTCAAATGTTGCACGTATTAAGTACAACACCTTCCTCACGACTGAAAGTACTTTACAACCCGAAGGCCTTCTTCATACACGCGGCATGGCTGCATCAGGCTTTCGCCCATTGTGCAATATTCCCCACTGCTGCCTCCCGTAGGAGTCTGGACCGTGTCTCAGTTCCAGTGTGGCTGATCATCCTCTCAGACCAGCTAGAGATCGTCGCCTTGGTGAGCCATTACCCCACCAACTAGCTAATCTCACTTAGGCTTATCCAATCGCGGAAGGCCCGAAGGTCCCCTCCTTTCCCCCGTAGGGCGTATGCGGTATTAGCCATCGTTTCCAATGGTTATCCCCCTCAACTGGGCAAATTCCTAAGCATTACTCACCCGTCCGCCGCTCGACGCCAAATAGCAAGCTATTTTCGTTTCCGCTCGACTTGCATGTGTTAAGCCTGCCGCCAGCGTTCAATCTGAGCCATGATCAAACTCTTCAATTTAAGATTTTGATGTGTTTCTCTTTCCTAAGAAAGAAAAACGGGCCTCAATGAATACTGACTTCAAATTGCCTTTACTTCTTGGTAATAACCAAGCAGTAAATGGTATTTAAAGTTCCTATCATTCCAACAGAATGATAGATAAATAACTGTGCTCGATACTTAAGACACATTAACTTAAAAAGCTAAAGTATCTGTCATCAAATTAGGTCACTGGTTCATTGATACCGTTGTGATTGTATATCCTAAGATACAAAATCGTGTCGATTATCATTAACAAGTGCCCACACAGATTGATATAGGTTTAAATTGTTAAAGAGCATTTTAACTAACGAATCCAACTAAGATTCGTTAGTTAAGGACGCGTATTATACGCTTCCTTAAAATAAAGTCAAGATGCTATTTTCAAATTACTTTTAAAAACAGCATGTTGAATTCATTAAATTGAATTCGGTACTGATTGAAGTCTTATTTTTCACTGCAAACAAGATACTTTAATCAGTGGTTACCTTCATCTTCTCTAAAAAAGATAAAAGCGAATTAAAGCCTGGCGATGTCCTACTCTCACATGGGGAAACCCCACACTACCATCGGCGCTATTGCGTTTCACTTCTGAGTTCGGCATGGGTTCAGGTGGGTCCACAATGCTATGGTCGCCAAGCAAAATTTGGTATCAAACCTCCCGCTTGTGATAAAACTCGCTGGACTGCGTTAACTTGTTCACTCTTTCAGTTACTTACCAATGTAAGCGCCTTCAATCGTTACTCAAGTTGCCTTGCCAGCAAACTTTATCCCTGCGCTACCTAGAGCACTTGGAAAGTCTAAAAAACTTGGAAAGCTAATTATAAAAGTCTCTACACATTCAATGTTCTCTATCTGAGTCCACGACCTACACGGATGTAGGAAGTGCAGTAAATTGTCTGGAACAATTTCTGCCAAAACCCCTTGGGTGTTGTATGGTTAAGCCTCACGGGCAATTAGTACAGGTTAGCTCAATGCCTCACAGCACTTACACACCCTGCCTATCAACGTTCTAGTCTTGAACAACCCTTTAGGACACGTAAAGTGCCAGGGAAGACTCATCTCAGGGCTCGCTTCGCGCTTAGATGCTTTCAGCGCTTATCGATTCCGAACTTAGCTACCGGGCAATGCCATTGGCATGACAACCCGAACACCAGAGGTTCGTCCACTCCGGTCCTCTCGTACTAGGAGCAGCCCCCTTCAATCTTCCAACGCCCACGGCAGATAGGGACCGAACTGTCTCACGACGTTCTAAACCCAGCTCGCGTACCACTTTAAATGGCGAACAGCCATACCCTTGGGACCGACTTCAGCCCCAGGATGTGATGAGCCGACATCGAGGTGCCAAACACCGCCGTCGATATGAACTCTTGGGCGGTATCAGCCTGTTATCCCCGGAGTACCTTTTATCCGTTGAGCGATGGCCCTTCCATTCAGAACCACCGGATCACTATGACCTGCTTTCGCACCTGCTCGAATTGTCATTCTCGCAGTCAAGCGGGCTTATGCCATTGCACTAACCACACGATGTCCAACCGTGTTTAGCCCACCTTCGTGCTCCTCCGTTACTCTTTGGGAGGAGACCGCCCCAGTCAAACTACCCACCAGGCACTGTCCTCATCCCCGATTAGGGGACTAAGTTAGAACATCAAGCATACAAGGGTGGTATTTCAAGGTTGACTCCACTCCATCTAGCGACGAAGTTTCATAGTCTCCCACCTATCCTACACATGTAGGGTCAATGTTCAGTGCCAAGCTGTAGTAAAGGTTCACGGGGTCTTTCCGTCTAGCCGCGGGTACACTGCATCTTCACAGCGATTTCAATTTCACTGAGTCTCGGGTGGAGACAGCGTGGCCATCATTACGCCATTCGTGCAGGTCGGAACTTACCCGACAAGGAATTTCGCTACCTTAGGACCGTTATAGTTACGGCCGCCGTTTACCGGGGCTTCGATCAAGAGCTTCGTCCTAAGACTAACCCCATCAATTAACCTTCCGGCACCGGGCAGGCGTCACACCGTATACGTCATCTTACGATTTTGCACAGTGCTGTGTTTTTAATAAACAGTTGCAGCCACCTGGTATCTGCGACTCCCAATAGCTCCATCCGCTAGGGATTTCACCGTCAAGAGCGTACCTTCTCCCGAAGTTACGGTACCATTTTGCCTAGTTCCTTCACCCGAGTTCTCTCAAGCGCCTTGGTATTCTCTACCCGACCACCTGTGTCGGTTTGGGGTACGATTCCTTATAATCTGAAGCTTAGAGGCTTTTCCTGGAAGTATGGCATCAATGACTTCATCACCGTAGTGACTCGACATCGGGTCTCAGCCTAATAATTTCCCGGATTTACCTAAGAAATTAGCCTACACCCTTGAACCTGGACTACCATCGCCAGGCCCACCTAGCCTTCTCCGTCCCCCCATCGCAATTATAAGAAGTACGGGAATATTAACCCGTTTCCCATCGACTACGCTTTTCAGCCTCGCCTTAGGGGTCGACTTACCCTGCCCCGATTAACGTTGGACAGGAACCCTTGGTCTTCCGGCGTGGGGGTTTTTCACCCCCATTATCGTTACTCATGTCAGCATTCGCACTTCTGATACCTCCAGCAAACCTTACAGTTCACCTTCAACGGCTTACAGAACGCTCCCCTACCCAATGAAGTAAACTTCATTGCCGCAGCTTCGGTGTATAGCTTAGCCCCGTTACATCTTCCGCGCAGGCCGACTCGACCAGTGAGCTATTACGCTTTCTTTAAATGATGGCTGCTTCTAAGCCAACATCCTGGCTGTCTGAGCCTTCCCACATCGTTTCCCACTTAGCTATACTTTGGGACCTTAGCTGGCGGTCTGGGTTGTTTCCCTCTCCACGACGGACGTTAGCACCCGCCGTGTGTCTCCCGGATAGTACTTACTGGTATTCGGAGTTTGCAAAGGGTTGGTAAGTCGGGATGACCCCCTAGCCTTAACAGTGCTCTACCCCCAGTAGTATTCGTCCGAGGCGCTACCTAAATAGCTTTCGGGGAGAACCAGCTATCTCCAGGTTTGATTGGCCTTTCACCCCTAGCCACAAGTCATCCGCTAATTTTTCAACATTAGTCGGTTCGGTCCTCCAGTTGATGTTACTCAACCTTCAACCTGCCCATGGCTAGATCACCTGGTTTCGGGTCTATACCTAGCAACTCGACGCCCAGTTAAGACTCGGTTTCCCTACGGCTCCCCTATTCGGTTAACCTTGCTACTAAATATAAGTCGCTGACCCATTATACAAAAGGTACGCAGTCACACCAAAAAGGTGCTCCTACTGCTTGTACGTACACGGTTTCAGGTTCTATTTCACTCCCCTCACAGGGGTTCTTTTCGCCTTTCCCTCACGGTACTGGTTCACTATCGGTCAGTCAGTAGTATTTAGCCTTGGAGGATGGTCCCCCCATATTCAAACAGGATATCACGTGTCCCGCCTTACTCGTTTTCACTTAAAATGATGTGTCGGTTACGGGGCTATCACCCTGTATCGCGATACTTTCCAGAATCTTCACCTGCATCATTAAAAGCTTAAGGGCTAGTCCAATTTCGCTCGCCGCTACTTTCGGAATCTCGGTTGATTTCTACTCCTCCGGGTACTTAGATGTTTCAGTTCCCCGGGTTTGCCTTATTAACCTATGTATTCAGTTAATAATACTAGCTTATGCTAGTGGGTTTCCCCATTCAGAAATCCCAGACTCAAACGGTTATTACTACCTAATCTGGGCTTATCGCAAGTTATTACGTCTTTCATCGCCTCTGACTGCCAAGGCATCCACCGTGTACGCTTAGTCACTTAACCATACAACCCCAAGAGGTTTCTTTTTACTGTCACTTACGTGACGATAAATAAGCGTATGGCAAACAACCAAGGTGTTTATTGTTGTCTCATTATTTGAATGAGCGAGACAACGTTCGATTTTGCCGGACTCAAATATAAACAGCTTTCGCTGTTTCCAAGAACACTTGAATGTGTGTTGGTACCTATCACTCATAATGAGTCATAGGATTTGAGAACTTTTATTTGAATAACAACCAATCAAAGTTGTTATTCGTCAGCTTTCCAAATTGTTAAAGAGCAAAGATTTTATACTTATTTAAAATAAGCCAAAACCATTTTTAAATATTCTCATCTGATACAGAGTAAAAACACTTAAAGATGGTGGAGCTATGCGGGATCGAACCGCAGACCTCCTGCGTGCAAGGCAGGCGCTCTCCCAGCTGAGCTATAACCCCATCAGTGGGTGTGGCTTGTGATAACTCATTTAGGATGAAATATTCTTTAGACAAGGCAAGTTGTAAGGCTGTGTACTTTAAGCACACAACGCGCAACTTAACGCAGCATAAAGGCAATTTGGTGGGTCTGAGTGGACTTGAACCACCGACCTCCCGCTTATCAGGCGAGCGCTCTAACCAGCTGAGCTACAGACCCATACTTGCTTTGGGCTTTTCAATAACCGAGATTGAGTTATCTCTCTTTACTTTCTAAACCTAATCAATCTGTGTGAACACTCATCAATCACAATCTTATCGTTTAAGGAGGTGATCCAGCCCCAGGTTCCCCTAGGGCTACCTTGTTACGACTTCACCCCAGTCATGAACCACAAAGTGGTAAGCGTCCCCCCGAAGGTTAAACTACCTACTTCTTTTGCAGCCCACTCCCATGGTGTGACGGGCGGTGTGTACAAGGCCCGGGAACGTATTCACCGTAGCATTCTGATCTACGATTACTAGCGATTCCGACTTCATGGAGTCGAGTTGCAGACTCCAATCCGGACTACGACGCACTTTTTGGGATTCGCACACTATTGCTAGTTAGCTGCCCTCTGTATGCGCCATTGTAGCACGTGTGTAGCCCTACTCGTAAGGGCCATGATGACTTGACGTCGTCCCCACCTTCCTCCGGTTTATCACCGGCAGTCTCCCCAAAGTTCCCGACATGACTCGCTGGCAATTAAGGATAAGGGTTGCGCTCGTTGCGGGACTTAACCCAACATTTCACAACACGAGCTGACGACAGCCATGCAGCACCTGTCTCTCAGTTCCCGAAGGCACAAGAAAATCTCTTTTCTCTTCTGAGGATGTCAAGAGTAGGTAAGGTTCTTCGCGTTGCATCGAATTAAACCACATGCTCCACCGCTTGTGCGGGCCCCCGTCAATTCATTTGAGTTTTAATCTTGCGACCGTACTCCCCAGGCGGTCTACTTAACGCGTTAGCTCCGAAAGCCACAGTTCAAGACCGCAACCTCCAAGTAGACATCGTTTACGGCGTGGACTACCAGGGTATCTAATCCTGTTTGCTCCCCACGCTTTCGCATCTGAGTGTCAGTATCTGTCCAGGGGGCCGCCTTCGCCACTGGTATTCCTTCAGATCTCTACGCATTTCACCGCTACACCTGAAATTCTACCCCCCTCTACAGTACTCTAGTTTGCCAGTTTCAAATGACCTTCCGGGGTTGAGCCCCGGGCTTTCACATCTGACTTAACAAACCACCTGCATGCGCTTTACGCCCAGTAATTCCGATTAACGCTCGCACCCTCCGTATTACCGCGGCTGCTGGCACGGAGTTAGCCGGTGCTTCTTCTGTCGCTAACGTCAAATGTTGCACGTATTAAGTACAACACCTTCCTCACGACTGAAAGTACTTTACAACCCGAAGGCCTTCTTCATACACGCGGCATGGCTGCATCAGGCTTTCGCCCATTGTGCAATATTCCCCACTGCTGCCTCCCGTAGGAGTCTGGACCGTGTCTCAGTTCCAGTGTGGCTGATCATCCTCTCAGACCAGCTAGAGATCGTCGCCTTGGTGAGCCATTACCCCACCAACTAGCTAATCTCACTTAGGCTTATCCAATCGCGGAAGGCCCGAAGGTCCCCTCCTTTCCCCCGTAGGGCGTATGCGGTATTAGCCATCGTTTCCAATGGTTATCCCCCTCAACTGGGCAAATTCCTAAGCATTACTCACCCGTCCGCCGCTCGACGCCAAATAGCAAGCTATTTTCGTTTCCGCTCGACTTGCATGTGTTAAGCCTGCCGCCAGCGTTCAATCTGAGCCATGATCAAACTCTTCAATTTAAGATTTTGATGTGTTTCTCTTTCCTAAGAAAGAAAAACGGGTCTCAATGAATACTGACTTCAAATTGCCTTTACTTCTTGGTAATAACCAAGCAGTAAATGCTATTTAAAGTTCCTATCATTCCAACAGAATGATAGATAAATAACTGTGCTTGATACTTAAGACACGTTAACTTAAAAAGCTAAAGTATCTGTCATCAAATTAGGTCACTGGTTCATTGATACCGTTGTGATTGTATATCCTAAGATACAAAATCGTGTCGATTATCATCAACAAGTGCCCACACAGATTGATATAGGTTTAAATTGTTAAAGAGCGTTGCTTCTTGGCTTTGCCTTGAAGCGGACGTGCATTCTAGCGATTTAAAGTGAAGAGTCAAATACTTTTTCAATTTAATTTCGAAAGGCTTTTTCAAGCAGCTCGTCTTACTGGTTTTAGCGGTAACCCTTGTGGGCTCTGCCGTGTCAGTGAGGCGCATTATAGAGAAGCCATTTACTTTAGCAATACTTTTTTTATGTTTTTTAATAAAAAAATGCGCTCCGATTCAATTAGAATTTTAAGCGCACTTTGCTACCATCTTACACATAAGTTAATAACAACTTATCCACAGATTTGTTATGTATCGAGCAATTATTGGTCGATTTAGATACCTAACCCGCCTTCTTGAAGGTCATCATCTTCATGTAAACCACATTCTCTTTTTAATCCAAAGAAGCGAGTTTCTTCTTCACTCATGCCCGGTTGCCATTTTTTGGTTGTGTGAACATCACCTAAAGATAAGTACCCCTCTTCTCTTAACGGGTGATATGGCAGATTATTTTCAATTAAATATTCGTGTACTTCTTTATTTGACCAATCAGCAATAGGTAAAAATTTGAAAACACCATTTTGGATAGAAAGTATTGGTAAATTTGCTCTCGAATTAGATTGGTCTCTCCTTAAACCAGATAACCAAACGTTCACTTCTAATTCTTGCAATGCTCTACGCATTGGTTCAACTTTATTAAGCTTATTGTATTTTTCAATTCCGCTGACACCCTGTTCCCATAATTTTCCATACTTCGCTTCTTGCCAACTTGCACCTTCAATTGCACGGAAAACTTTTAAGTTTAGGTTGAGCTTCTCTTTTAATTCATCAATAAAGCGGTAAGTCTCTGCAAATAAGTACCCTGTGTCCGTTAGTATTACTGGAATATCAGGTTTAATTTCATTAGAGAGATGCAACATCACAGCAGCCTGTATACCAAAACTGGATGAAACAGCATGATTTCCGGCTAAGTTGTTCATTGCCCACTCTACTCTTTGTTGAGCAGACATCGCTTCTAACTCAACATTAATTTCTGCAAGCTTTAAGCTTTGTTCAACTTTATTAAGCTTAGTAAGCTCATCTAAAACCAAAACTGCTGTGGAGGTATCAAGCATAAAAATCTCTCTTAGAGATAATGACTTCTTCTATAATTCCAGTTCTTATCGTGAAATCGCCAAAGCATTCATCATCATTACGTTCTGTTGCCCATCGACCTACCAACAAATCGATCTCTTCGAGTATTTGTTTGTCAGTAATATTCTCTTTGTACATTTTAGGTACTCGAGTACCGGCTCTGTTTCCACCTAAATGCAGATTGTATCGACCTGGAGCTTTGCCAACTAAGCCTATTTCAGCCAACATCGCTCGACCACAACCATTAGGACAGCCTGTTACTCTCACAATGATATTGTCATCTGCGGGTAAATTGTGTTTTTTCAATATACCTTCGATATCAGTAACAAACTCAGGCAAAAATCGTTCTGCTTCTGCCATTGCAAGTGGACAAGTTGGGAATGCTACGCAAGCCATTGAATTTTGTCTTTGTACTGAAACAGTATCATCAATCAAACCATGTGCTCGAGCTATCTCATCAATGCGTTCTTTTTGATCAGCAGACACACCTGCAACGATCAAATTCTGGTTAGCCGTCATTCGAAAATCACCTTTGTGTATTTTCGCGATTTCGGCAACACCTGTTTTTAGAGGTTTGTTTGGAAAATCTAGTAGTCGACCATTCTCGATGAAGAGTGATAAATGGTAATTTCCATCCACCCCTTTTAGCCATCCAATGCGATCACCTCGAGTAGTAAATTCATAAGGTTTACTTTCTGTAAATTGAATCCCTGCTCTTTTTTCTACTTCAGCTTTAAAAACATCAATTCCTACACGATCTAATGTGTATTTGGTTTTTGCATTTTTACGGTTAGAACGATTTCCCCAGTCACGCTGAGTCGTAACAACAGCAGCTGCTACTTCTAACGTGTGCTCTAGAGGAATATAACCAAAATCGTCCGCTCTTCTTGGGTAGGTTGAAGTATCACCGTGCGTCATGGCTAAACCGCCACCAACAAGAACATTAAACCCTACTAATTTCCCTTCATGCGCTATAGCAACAAAGTTAAGGTCATTGGCATGAACATCAATGTCATTATTAGGTGGAGTAACTACCGTAGTTTTAAATTTACGTGGAAGATACGTGCTCCCTAGTATTGGTTCTTCATCTGTCGTTTCAACTTTTTCACCATCTAACCAGATCTCGGCATAAGCTCGAGTTTTAGGTAATAGATGCTCACTTATTTTTTTAGCCCATTCATAAGCTTCTTGGTGTAATTCAGATTCGATAGGGTTACTGGTACATAATACATTACGGTTTACATCACCGGCTGTTGCTATCGAATCAATGCCAATGGCATTAAGTGTTTGATGCATCAGTTTAATATTTGGTTTCAATACACCATGAAATTGAAATGTTTGTCTTGTCGTTAGTCGAATACTGCCATAGTGAGTATGCTCATCTGCAAACTTATCTATTGCCAACCATTGCTTGGGGTTAATTATTCCGCCCGGCATACGGGCTCGAAGCATTACATTATGTAACGGTTCTAGTTTTTGTTTCGCTCGCTCGGCTCTAAAGTCTCTATCATCTTGTTGGTACATGCCGTGAAAACGAATCAGTTGAAAATTATCAGCAGTAAATCCGCCAGTAATACGATCATTTAAATCGGCTTCGATTGTTCCTCTCAGAAAATCGCTTTCGGCTTTTAGTCGCTCATTATCAGAAAGAGGACCTAATACTTTGCCCAACACAACTTGATCACTCATTAGTATACATCCCTCTGATAACGCTTATCTTTGCGTAGATTGTTAATAAATTCTTCTGCTTTTTCTTGGCTAAGTTGACCTTGATTTTGTGCGATAGTAACGAGAGCTTCGTTAACATCTTTAGCCATACGTGTTGCATCGCCGCAAACGTAAATATATGCACCTTGCTCTATCCACTGCCAAACTTGTGAGGCATTTTCTAATAATCGGTCTTGTACATAGACTTTTTGTTGTTGGTCGCGACTGAATGCCACATCGAGTTTTGTAAGCACGCCTGACTTAAGGTATTTTTGCCATTCAACTTGATAAAGAAAATCTTGTGTAAATGTTCTATCCCCAAAGAATAGCCAGTTCTTACCTTCTGCATCTCTATTTTCGCGTTCTTGAATAAAACTTCTGAAAGGAGCGATACCGGTTCCAGGACCAATCATTATAACCGGCGTAGAGTCATCACTTGGAAGCTTAAAATTATTGTTATTTTCGATAAAAATCTTAACTTCACCTCCCTCTTCTACTCTCTGAGCGAGGAAGCCTGATGCACCACCATAACGTGCTTCATCACCTTTTTGATACTCAACTAAACCGACAGTTAAATGGACTTCATCTTCAACTTCGGCTTGGCTAGATGCGATTGAATAAAGACGTGGGGTTATTTTACGCAACAATCCAATTAACTCATCAGCAGTAAGCTTGGTTTTTTTCTCTGCAAGCACATCAATAATTTGGGTGTCGGCTGAGTAACTTCTCAATTTGTCTTTATCTTCAACCAATTTTTGTAGTTTTTTACTACCCGATAACTCCGCATATTTAGTAACGAGTTGTGGATTACTTGCAGTAATTTCAAACTTATTGATTAGCGCTTTGCGAATTGAAAGACTTTCTCCTGAAACTTCTACACTTTCAATACCAGATAGTCCGACTTGATTGAGGATTGCATCCACTAATTCAGTACTATTTTCATACCATATTCCTAGAGCATCACCTGGTTGATAAGTGATACCTGAACCATCTAAATCAATTTCAATATGGCGCACGTCTTTACCAGAATCACGTCCTGTGATTTTTTGATTAGTTAAAAGTGATGCACTAAATGGATTCTGCTTATTGTATTCACTATGAGTGGTCTGAGTAACAGGTAACACGTCAGTTTCTGACGGTACGCTAGAAGCAAAAACTTGCTTTACATTATTTAGCGCATCGACAACCCAAGCTCTAGCTGACTCTTCATAGTCAACATCGCAATCGAGACGTTCTACAAATGGTGTAGCGCCAAGCTTACTTAGGAAACTATCGAAATCTCTACCTGTTTGACAATAAAATTCGTAGCTGGAATCACCTAATGCAATCACACCATACTGTAATCCTTCCAGCTTTGGTGCTTTCTTAGATTGTAAAAACTCATGCAGTTCAATGGCATTATCTGGTGGCTCTCCTTCTCCATTGGTGGAGGCCACAATAATAACGTGCGTTTCTTTAGCTAAATTTTTGCCTTTATAATCGCTGGCATCAAATAATTCAGCATCGATACCTTGTGCTAAAGCTGAGTCTTTTAATGATTCAGCAACACCTTTTGCATTTCCAGTTTGAGATGCATAGATAATAGATAGCTTTCCAGCGGGTTGCGGATTACTTTGTGTTGTAATTTGATTCAATGGCGCTTCTGCACCAACAGATTGATTCTGGCTTATTCCCCAAAAATACCCACTTACCCAAGCAAGTTGTTGAGGAGAGAGTTCAGATATAGCTTGCGTTAATTGATCAGACTGTTGATCATTCAACGGGCTTGCTAATGCAGAGAGTTGCTTTGATACCATTGTCACATCATTCCTATTAATTTTGTGACAATAGATTAACCATTCCTAGTAATAACAAGAAAGAATGGATATTTATGTTTTATAACTTTTAGAGATAAGAGAAAGGTTACCTATCAATTTATCACTTTTCTTCTACTCTAACTTGATTAAAACCGACGGCCATTGCAGACCTAGATGCAATGTCTAAATCAAAATATTGACATCCCTCGCCTTGAGAATCAGTCAATAATACTAATCCTCCTTTGGTATGCCTAAACTCAACGATCCAACTTCCATCAGGTAATGAAGGTTCAATAATAGCTTCAACCAATTGTTTTTCTTTATATAAAATTTTTAATTCTGTCAGCGTCATAGCAATCATCCCTATTACTCGTTAGCTATGTGATATTTCTAGCACGTAATAAGCATGGTTCATAAGGCGGTATAAGTTAAATATTTTTTGTAATTTTATTCCTCAGAGGTAAGGAATCGATAGACAAATAGGCTTATTTTTCGATGAACTAAGCTTTATATCAACTTCTACACCATGTTTAAACATAGTGTAGAGTGGGAACATTGAAGAGTATAAAAAGAAAACCGTTTCACCAACAAACGGCTAGCGGGCAGAAGCAATATAGTTTTTATATAACCAAATACCAATACCAACGGCGATCAACCAAGGCAATAACTTAAATAACAAACCAACTAGCCCCATAAGGAACATCGCCAATAGAGACACAATAACAGCGATAAAAACGGTCACCATGCTCAGGCCAGTGAAAAATAAAATACCAACAAAAATCAAAAAAAATAATATCTCAAACATAACTCTATCCTATTCAATGTTAATTTAAAGCGTAAACATACTCACAAATTATATTACGCAGGAATCGAGCCAAACTCTCAATAAAAATAATCCTTATCTTTCAATAGGTAATACAACCCATAATATAGAAAAATCCCAAACTGGTAAATATGACCAACTTAGTGGTGATATTTACACATTAAGCTCTTGAGGTATTTTAGCTAGTGCTGTCTCTACAACTTCGAGACCTGCACCCTTTTTATGGGCATTTTCACTAATGTAACGACGCCATTGACGAGCACCTGGCATACTTTGAAATAATCCAAGCATATGTCTGGTCATGTGACCAAGGTAAGCACCTTGTTCTAGTTGCTTTTCTATATATGGGTACATTTCTCGAACAATATCAGTACGCTTTTTGACGGGTTCATCACTACCAAAAATCAGCTGATCAACCTGCGCTAAAATATAAGGACTTTGATACGCTTCCCGACCTATCATTACACCATCAAGATGTTGTAAGTGTTCAACACTATCTTGTAACGTTTTGATTCCACCATTTAAGCTAATATTTAAATGCGGAAAATCTTGTTTCAATTGATAAGCACGATCGTAATCTAGAGGAGGAATTTCTCGATTTTCTTTCGGACTTAACCCACTAAGCCACGCTTTACGAGCGTGAATAGTAAAATCAACACATCCTCCCTGTTGATTTACCTTAGTGATAAAATCACACAGAAATTCGTAAGAATCCAAATCGTCAATACCGATACGAGTTTTTACGGTAACCGGAATATCCACCACATCTTTCATCGCTTTAATACAGTCTGCAACAAGGTCAGGTTCTGCCATTAAACAAGCTCCAAAACGACCATTTTGAACACGATCTGAAGGACAACCAACATTTAAATTTATTTCATCATATCCACGTTCTTGGGCCAATGTTGCACAAGTAGCCAAATCGTTTGCGTTTGACCCACCCAATTGTAAAACTACTGGATGTTCTTCCTGGTTGTAAGCAAGAAAATCGCTTTTACCATGAATTATCGCTCCTGTTGTGACCATCTCTGTGTAAAGCAGCGCTTCCTTGGTCATCAAACGATGAAAGTAACGACAATGTCTATCCGTCCAATCGAGCATGGGTGCCACTGAAAAGCGTGAACTGGCGTATTTGTTGGTCGAGCTTTGTATTGTCATGGTTTACCTATATTTGTGGTTGCTCGAAATTTCTTCTAACCACTCTGAATTAACATGAATATCCATCTACAGTACGCATATAGTACGTATGTTTGGGGTAGGATTATGGCGTCATTTTATATCAAGAAGCGCAAACTAAAAAGCGGTGAATATCGTTTTACTACTGATGTTATTTTTAAAATAAATTCTGAAATTATACACAGAGAAAACAAAACAAAAATGCTCTTAATAAAAAATCTATTAACGACCAGGTGCAATTTCAAATCGACCAACGAGTTGATCTAAACGACTTAATGCATTCTGCATTAAAGTGGTTCTGCGAGTAAGTTGTTGCGATGAAACAATCAGTTGTTCTGACGTTGTCTGTGCTTGGTCAACCGTGCGATTATGTTCAACACTGTTTTCAGCAATACCATTAATGATACGAAATAGCTCAGTCACTGCATCGTGTAAACCTTTATTACTGTCACTCCCGCTAACTATAATTGCGTTGTTCTCAACATTTTCTATTCCTTGCTTCATGTAACTCACCGCGGTCTGTGATTGCTTGCGTAACTTTTGCAACATAGTGCCGATATTATTGGCAGCTTGAGAGGTTTTATCCGCTAGTGTTCGCACTTCATCGGCAACAACTGAAAAACCTCTACCATGTTCACCAGCTCTTGCTGCTTCTATTGCAGCGTTTAATGCTAATAAATTGGTTTGATCTGTTATCTCAGTAATAATGTCCACTATATCCGTGATTTTCTCCATTTCACTATTTACTTCATTAACACTGTTTGCCGACGCTTCAACTATCCCTTTTATACTGTTAGCCGATTCCACTGCACGTTGGTAATCTTGGGCTGCATTATTAATTGTCTTTTGCATCGCAGTATCCATGACTATTGCCGACTGATTAGCGCTTTCTATTTCTAGCTGTTGTCCTTTACTTAAAATCAACATGGCGTCGATAGATGAAAAGGTATCTTGACTAGCACCTGTTAGAATTTGACTGCGTTTAAACATGGATTCAGACACCCGGTTAACTTCTTTACTAGCAAAAACGAGCTCTGTAACAACACCTTCTAAATTATCAATAAAGCTATTTGTCCACCGCCCTAACCCACCAATTTCGTCTGGCTTTAGGTGGCTATGATCTAATCTTTGAGTTAAATTTCCATCACCTTCAGCTAAAGTACGTATCACATGTGTCATCTGCTCTAAACGTCGTGATAAAGGTTTTGCACTGAAATTTCGAAACAATAACACAGACACAAAACACAATATCGCTGATATTGCTAACATAACGGAATTAGCCAAAGAAAAATAATGGGCTAATATTGACGGAAGCAAAGCGGGCAAAAAGACACCCAGCGCAAAGTAATTCGTTTGGCTAAACGACAAACTTCGGTGACGATACACTTCTTCCAGATCTGATTCGCACATCATTCCCCAACGATCCGGAGAACCAGGTAATTGAAATGTGACTCCTTTACCGATAACTGGAATATGTCGATAATCAGAATAACCTGGATACTCTATGAATAGGTTTTGACCATTGCGAATAGTTTCTCTAACTCCAGGGTGTAGCTCATTCGTTGCAGGATCAGTAAAGATAATCTCAAACTCAGTGTGCTTACTAATCCTAACCAACCCGTAATCGGTGCTAATACCTTGCTTGAGATTCTCACCGTGAGAAAAAGTATCATCTTCAAACCTTGAGCGTGAAAGCGCCGTTCCAGGACTAACAGTTAAATCGTGTTTAGAGTCAACCATAAATATATAGTTATCACCTGATTCACTATAAATATGCCCTGCTTCACGCTGGATAATATCGCCAATCACATCATTAGGTACGCGAGCACATAAACAACCTTGTTCTGAACCTTCCTCTCCAATTGGCTGATAAAACATTAGTGTAACTGCATCATGAAATTTAGAGCTTGAAGGCCCAATTGCAAGAGTTCTATCATCAACAAACGGCCCATGAAGATATGGACTTTTAAGCCCTTTCAGCAAAGCAGCATCGTCAACTAACTTGCTATTAATATGACTTGAATATGAAGAATGCGTAGTATTTCCATTCTGATCTACAATAAATAATTCTGAACAATCTTTGCTTCTTTCTTTTAAAATTGTCAGAGTGCGATTACGTTCTTCAGAAGACTTACTAGAGAGATAAAGAGCCGCATTATTTAAAAAAGACCACTGGTTGTTAGCCCAATCCTGCAAAAGGTTTACTCGTGTTTGAGCAATATTTTCAAAAGTTTGCTCAAGCTCATCTACTCTATTTCTATTCAAAAAACACGCTTTGCGCATTGCCAATTTACCACTATCACCAAACCATGGCAGCCAATGTTGCTCACTATTAGAAAGATTCATACAAAGCCTATTATTTTTAGAAATCATCGGCCACAAAAATCATACCAAACCAAACCTTTATAAGTAGCGTTTTGATTTTAAAGTTTTTTTATTCAAAATCACATCTGACACTGACACTTTTTTATCACCAAATTAGTGCGCGCACCAAAGAAAGGTCCAACATGGTGCAATTAAGGCGCAAAACATAAAAAATCACGGCACAAAAGATAAATGCAGGTTATTGAACTTGATTTTTTCTATTTAATAGTTTTTATAACTACTTAACCAATCATTAATTAGGTGGTTAATTTGTTAGATCAAATATAAATAGCACCAAATAAATCATTTATTACATAATTGATATACTGATTGGTTATTACCAATCGTGCTACATTCAAATTCATAACGAAGCAACCATTAGATTTTTTAGAATAAAAACTAGCAGTGATTGATACTTCAAACTTAAACAATCTAGAAAAATAGGCCGCATTAATAAGGAATCACAACACTTTCATCTCAAAAATCATAGATAGCATTCTATTAACTTGATCCTTAGTAGTCTTTTCGCTTAGGGTAGAGTCTGCTTTCCAAGTATTATGTTTGGAAAACTAGTGTATTATTATAAGAGTCCAGTTTTAAAGGTGGGTAATTTGGACAATATGTTACTTGAGCATGTATCTGGCATTTGTGAAGCTCGCGGTGTTCGATTTACACCTCAGAGAAAACGAGTATTTGAGCTTATATGCACAAATCAAAGTGCTTCAAGTGCTTACGATCTTTTAGAACAATTAAAAGAAAGTGAGCCTCAAGCCAAACCACCAACAATATATCGAGCTTTAGATTTTTTACTAGAACAAGGATTCATCCATAAAGTTGAGTCCAATAATAGCTTTATATCCTGTTGTTCATGTGGTGAAAATAAACACTACTCACAACTTCTTATATGCGACAACTGCGGTAATGTTGTTGAATTACAAGATGATAATCTACTGACCTTGCTCACAGGCAATGCCGAAAAGCACGGTTTCAAAATAACAAATCATGTCATTGAAACGCACGGAGTTTGTAATACGTGTTCTTCAGGCATTGACCAATAAGAAAGAATGTTATGCGCGCTGAATTTGTAAACCCGTTTTTAGCTTCTTTAATGAATGTTTTAAAAACAATGGCTTCTTTAGAGTTGAAACCTCTAAAACCTAGAGTAAAAAAAGATGAAATTGCTCGTGGTGATGTATCTGGCCTAATCGGTATGGTTGGAGATAAAAGTAAAGGCTCTATGTCCATTACTTTTGATGAAGCTCTTGCATTGGAAATAATGCAGAATATGCTCGGTGAACGACCAAACGGAATAAACGAAGAGGTCACTGACTTAGTTGGTGAGATCACAAATATGGTGACTGGTGGAGCGAAGCGAATTTTATCCGATAGCGGTTTTGAATTCGATATGGCCACACCTATTGTGGTTTCAGGAAAAGGACATACCATTCGTCATAAGTGCGATGGAGCAATTATTATTATGCCTTTCACTTCTGAGTGGGGGAATGCATTTATTGAAATTTGCTTTGAATAACGAGTTTAGTTTTTAAGTAATACAGATTTTTTAGCTAATGAACGTTTTTAATTAAAAAGTAAATTTTCCAGAGATTGAGATGAAAAGGTTGATCCTATGATCAACCTTTTTTGCGTTTACATAAAAATGCCACTTATGTTCAAAATAACAGCTTAAGCTTTATAAGCTTTAAAAGCGTTAATCAAACCATTAGTTGAACTATCATGTGTATCAACTGGTGATTCATCAGCTAATTCAGGAAGAATTTGATTAGCGAGTTGCTTACCAAGCTCTACGCCCCATTGATCAAAAGTGAAAATGTTCCAAATAACGCCTTGGACAAAAATCTTATGCTCATACATCGCAATTAAATTACCTAGTGTACGAGGGGTAATTTCCTTAACTAAAATAGAGTTAGTTGGTCTGTTTCCTTCAAACACTTTGAAGGGAACTAAAGCCGCAACATCTTCCGCTGTTTTTCCTAACGCAATAAACTCAGATTCAACTTGTTGCTTATTCTTACCAAAAGCCAATGCTTCAGTTTGGGCAAAGAAATTCGACATTAATTTCTGGTGATGATCGCCTGCTGGATTATGACTGATGGCTGGAGCAATAAAATCACAAGGTATAAGTTTGGTTCCTTGATGTATCAACTGATAAAAAGCATGTTGTCCATTAGTACCAGGTTCACCCCAAATTATTGGGCCTGTTTGATAATCTACAGGTTCGCCATTTCGATCGGTAAATTTGCCATTTGATTCCATGTTACCTTGTTGGAAATAGGCAGCAAAGCGATGCATATATTGGTCATAAGGTAGAATAGCTTCTGATTCAGCCCCATAGAAATTGTTATACCACAGGCCTATCAAGGCCAAAATAACTGGGACATTGTCCTCGAATGGTGTATCAACAAAATGGTTATCCATTTCATGAGCACCAGCTAACAACTCAACGTAATTGTCATAACCAACGGATAAAGCAATAGATAAGCCAATAGCCGACCATAAAGAGTAACGACCACCTACCCAGTCCCAGAATTCAAACATGTTTTCGGTATCTATACCGAACTCTGATACCGCCTGACTGTTTGTTGAAAGAGCAGCAAAATGTTTAGCGACATGGGTCTCATCACCTGCAGTTTCAAGGAACCAACTACGTGCAGAATGAGCATTGGTCATGGTTTCTTGTGTGGTGAATGTCTTCGATGCAACCAAAAATAGCGTGGTTTCAGGATTGACCTTTTTTAAAGTTTCAACAATATGTGTACCATCGACATTGGAAACAAAATGCATGTTCAAATGGTTTTTATAAGGTGTTAGTGCTTCTGTTACCATATAAGGACCAAGATCTGAACCGCCTATACCAATGTTAACAACATCAGTAATCGCTTTACCGGTGTACCCTTTCCAATCACCCGATATAACTCTATCAGTAAACGCTTCAATTTTATCCAAAACCGCGTTAACCGCTGGCATTACATCTTCGCCGTCCACCATAACAGGTTTATTGCTACGATTACGAAGTGCAGTATGCAGTACAGCACGATTTTCTGTTTGGTTTATTTTCTCTCCGGAAAACATAGCATTCATTGCTGCTTTAAGTTCGGTTTCTTCTGCCAGAGCAAACAGGTTGTCCATTGTTTCTTGAGTGACTAAGTTCTTGGAATAATCTACCAAAATATTTTCGCCAAACGTGGTCGAAAATTTTGAAAAACGCTCTTCATCTAATGCAAATAACGTTTTCAGCTCCATATCTTGTGCTGATTCAAAGTGAGTGGTTAAAGCATTCCAAGCTTGAGTTGTGGTTGGATTGATATTTTTTAACATGTGTAAGTCCCAATATTACAGTAGGTTAAATTCAATTACGCGTAGACAGATGTCGGCAATAACTGAATCCCAAATTTAAAATGAAATGTGTTCGTTATAAAAAATAGCAGCTTGCCCAGGACCACTTTCATCTCCATGGAAGTTAAAAATGGCCTTATAAACAAAAGCCTCTATAATTTTTATCGTTGTAATTTTTATCGTTGTAATCATAACGCGATTATGACGCAACGTCTTCTTAGTGGTATTGAGTTACATCAGATCATATTGAATCACTAGTTTTAACTGCTCTGCATTACAAATAAAAGGACTTTTTGCAAAAAAAGTCCTTTCTACAAAAATAAGCATCTAACATTATTATTCACCTCAAAAACTAGCGACTTTATCTGCACTCTGCGTGATTACTGTAAAACTCAAAGCCAAAAGACAGACCAATTGGTTTGCAACAAAACGCACACTTTTTCTCGATGTGATCCAGTTAACTTAACGCTAACAGTTTGTGACATATTGAATATGAATTTGTTCCATGGAACAAAAATCAAACGCCTTTTACTCCGATATTTTAACTTTCGTCCAATGTTATACAAGATGTCATAGTGCATTATAGTTATTAATTACTAAATTTTGTTATTTAATAAATTATATATATAAGTGAGTTAAAACCAAATAAGTGTGGAACATACCATATAAAAAATTAAATAAAAAACATCATTAGCTTCAAATGAAATACCAGCATAAACGCACAAAAAACACTTAAATAATATTTAAAGAGGATTTATGTTATCTTATATTTTCCGACGATGTTTAATCGCTATACCAACACTTATTATAATATCAATTGTATCTTTTATTATCATTCAAATACCACCAGGTGATTTTGTTGATGCCTATATTTCAGAAAGAATGGTCATTGATGGTTCAATTAATGATGTTGATGCTTTAAGAGAAAGTATCCAAGCAGAGCTTGGTATTAGTGATAGTATGATCGTCAATTATTTCAACTGGGTCAGTGGGTTCCCTCGTGGAGATTTTGGCTATTCTTTCCAACATCAAAAACCAGTTCAAGAGTTAATATGGGGTAAATTAGGGTTAACATTTTTAATTACATTTATCACGTTAATATTCACTCTAGTCACTGCATTTTTCACTGGAATATTGACGGCATTAAAGCCCTACACTTTATTTGATTACATCGTCAGTTTTTTTGGTTTTCTAGGTTTGGCCATCCCTAATTTCCTCCTTGCCTTGCTGTTGATGTACTTATCACTGAATTGGTTTGGCACACCTTTCTCTGGTTTGTTTTCACAAGAATATATCAATGCCCCCTGGAGTATCGACAAAGTTCTGGACGCAATGCAACATATTTGGATCCCAGTCATTGTTGTGGGAACAGCAGGCACCGCTAGTAAAATTCGGATTATGCGCGCAACTATGATGGATGAATTGCATAAACCCTACGTCGACACCGCTCGTTCCAAAGGGCTCCCAGCTTATAAAGTGGTCCTAAAATACCCAGTAAGACACGCAGTCAATCCTTTAGTGTCCACCATCGGATGGATGTTACCAGAACTTGTCTCAGGAAGTGCCATTGTAGCAATTGTATTGAGCTTACCAACCACTGGACCATATTTATTAGAAGCGTTGAGAAGTCAAGATATGTACCTTGCTGGCACTTTTTTGATGATGCTCGCCGTACTAACCATTATTGGTACCCTCATATCTGACATTTTACTTGCCTTATTAGATCCACGCATTCGTCTATCTTAGGAGATATTATGACATCGCAATCTATTCTTGAGCCGAATGATTCGGATAAAGAAATAAATACCAAGCCAGATGAACTGCATGAAGATAAAGGGAATGATATTTTTTATGCATCAAAATCTCGTTTAATGTGGCTACGATTCAAGCAGCATAAAATGGCGTTATTCAGTGCAATTATGATTATTATTTTTTATTGCGTCGCCATATTCGCAGATTTAATTAGTGTTATGGATATTAACACTTACAATGCTAAATTTAAATATGTCCCTCCTACCGAGATTCATTTTGTAGATAAAGAAGGAAGCTTTACAAGACCGTTTATTTATAATTTAACTAGAAAAATAAATATGGATACTCTTGAATATGAATACACTCAAGGGGAAGAAGCGTATCCAATTAATTTTTTTCATCAAGGTTATTCCTATAGTTTCTTGGGTTTATTCAAAACAAATATTCATTTAGTCGGAGTAGACTCTGGTGCCGCATTATTTTTAATGGGCTCAGATAAGCTTGGACGAGATATATTTAGCAAGGTTGTTCATGGTGCAAGAATATCGTTATCCATTGGTTTAATTGGTGTTTTTCTTAGTTTAGTTTTTGGTGTTGTTTTAGGCGGTATTTCAGGCTTTTATGGAGGAAAAGTCGACACGATGATCCAAAGACTAATCGAAGTACTGATGTCTTTTCCATCGATTCCTCTTTGGATGGCATTAGCAGCATCACTACCACCATACTGGTCACCAATATTCGTTTACTTCATGATCACCCTAATATTATCTGTTATTGGTTGGACTGGAATAGCACGTGTGGTCCGCGGAATTGTCATGCGGCTAAAAGAAGATAAGTACACCGAAGCCGCCGTGCTATCCGGAGCAAGTAATTTCTATATCATTCGTAAACATTTACTTCCAGGCTCAACCAGTTTCGTTATCGCCTCTGCAACACTCAGCATTCCTTCAATGATTATAGCTGAGACATCTTTAAGCTTTTTAGGAATAGGGCTGCGTCCACCTGTCGTAAGTTGGGGAGTATTACTCCAAGAAGCACAGAGCATTGAAGTAATAGCCAATTATCCTTGGATCCTATATCCGGCAATATTTGTCATTGCTACCGTACTATTTTTTAACTTTTTGGGCGACGGCCTGCGTGATGCAGCTGATCCATATATGAATAGAGCTTAAATTATGCGAAATAAATTACTTGAATATAAAAATGTGGCCGCTCAATTTCATACTATTGAAGGCGTAACCAACACATTAAATGACATAGATTTAACCATTTATGAAGGTATGAGCCTTGGTATTGTAGGCGAATCAGGATGTGGTAAAAGTGTCACTTCTCGCTTGCCTATTCGCTTACTACCCGAACCTTCCTTTCGAGTATCAAAAGGCGAGGTAACTTACTATAAAAGTGGTAAGCCTTTTAATGTACTCAATACAAAAATCAATGGTAAAGAAATAAACAGCATTCGCGGCAAAGAGATTTCGATGATATTTCAAGAACCAATGAGTAGTTTAAGTCCCATTCACACCATTGGCAGTCAAATGCGTGAGCTGATCATGCAACATACTGATATGAATAAACATCAAGCAAAAGAGCACGCTATTCACATGCTAGAACGTGCCCGAGTACCTCGTGCTCACGAAGTTTATGATGACTATACCTTTCAGCTATCAGGAGGTATGCGTCAACGAGTCATGATTGCAATGTCAATCAGTTGTAATCCGCGTCTACTATTTGCAGATGAACCAACAACGGCTTTAGACGTAACCGTTCAAGCTCAAATTTTAAGCCTAATCAAAGATGTACAGCGAGAGCAAAATATGGCTCTAGTGCTGATCACTCACGATCTTGCCGTTGTCGCCAATATGGTTGAAGAAATTGCCGTATTTTACCTTGGATACATTGTCGAATATGGCAAAACAGATGACATTCTAAAAAAACCTCAACACCCTTACACCAAAGCATTAATTGAATCGATACCAACACTAAGTACCAACGAGGCACTAAAACCAATAAAAGGAAGTGTGCCCGATCCATACGCCAAAGTTACTGGTTGTCCGTTTTGGATGCGCTGCGACAAAGCGACCCGACAATGTCAGCAGGAAGTTCCCCCTTTTATTTCACAAGAAAATGACCATAAAGTCAGATGTTTCGAGGCATAGCTCATGGATTCTACCCCATTAATTGAAGTCGAAAATTTGAAAATGCATTTCAGTATGAAAGGCGGTGCATTTAGTCGGCGTACAGGTTTAATTAAAGCCGTTGACGATATAAATTTTAAAATTTATCCAAATGAAACTTTTGGATTAGTTGGTGAGTCAGGTTGTGGGAAAACAACCGTTGGTCGAGCCATACTCAAAGCAATAGAACCTACTTCAGGCAAAGTGATATTCCACAGTAAAAGTGGTAAAAAAATTGATCTTGTTCCTATGTCAAATAAAGAGCTTCGGCCCTTTAGACAAGAAGTACAAATGATTTTCCAAGACCCATATTCATCTCTTTCTCCAAGAATGACAATTCAAGAAATTTTAGAAGAACCGTTAAGGCTTGCAGGTATTAAAGACAAAAAATATCTGTATGAACAAGCTAAAGAAATGATTGAACAGGTAGGGTTAAGAAGTTCGCATTTAATGCGTTACCCCCATGCCTTCTCTGGAGGGCAAAGACAGCGTATCGGTATTGCCCGCTCTTTAATTACTCGACCACGCTTTATTGTTGCAGATGAAGCCGTTAGTGCTCTTGATGTCTCTGTTCAGGCGCAAATATTAGAAATACTCGGGAATCTAAAAGATAAATTTAATTTATCTTACTTATTCATTTCACATGACCTCAGCGTAGTTAAATACCTATGCGATCGCGTTGGTGTTATGTATTTGGGCAGAATAGTAGAAGTTTCTCCAACCGCCGAACTGTATCAAAAACCATTACATCCTTATACCGAAGCACTATTACACGCCATACCAGATATCAATGAGAGAGGTATTCGAACTGATATTTTAGGCGGTGAAATACCGGACGCAGCAAACCCTCCCTCTGGTTGTACATTTCACAACCGATGTAAATATGCCAAAAACAAATGTAAGAGCGAAATTCCTGAATTAAGAGAACTTAAAGTCTTACATGAAGGTAAGGAAATCCTACGACAAAGTGCTTGCCACTTCGTTGAAGAGATATACCAACAATAATAGGAGATCAACGTGAAACTTAAAATTGCAGCTCTGACCCTAGTACTAGCAGCATTTAATTCGTGGGCATATCAAGAAGCCCCCATGCTAACTAACATGGTCAATAATGGAGCCATTCCAGCGGTAGACAAGCGTCTTCCTGAAAATCCACTGGTCGTCACTCCTGTCAATGAAATTGGTAAATATGGCGGAACTTGGCGTCGTGTTATACCCAACTATCAATTTCACGAATGGAGTAACGAACCTCTAGTCATGCTAGATGATAATCAAAACCGTGTACCTAATTTAGCTGAGTCCTATTCTATTTCTGATGACCAACGCATATATCGATTTACTTTACGCAAAGGCATGAAATGGTCGGATGGTGCCCCATTTACCACTGCTGATGTCGATTTTTGGTACAATGACCTAGAACTCAACTCTAAATTATCACCAAGTGTTAAATCGTTATTTTTATCAGGTGGTGAACCAGCCAAATTAAATGTTATTGATGAACAAACATTTGAGTTTGAGTTTAAGCAACCTAACCCAAATTTAATTGAAATGCATTTACGTTCTACAATTGAATTCCGTCTGCCACAAAGTCCAAAACATTACCTAAAAAACTATTTGCCTGACTTCACTTCAGAACAAGAACTAGCGAAAAAAATCGAACAAGCTGGTATGACTGATTGGCGTCAGCTATTCCATAATCGTTGGAATACCCGTTCAAATACAAACCCTGAACTTCCGGTACTTTACACTTGGGTATATGACACCGATCCACAAGAACTTCAGCAACGAGCAGTACGTAATCCATATTATTGGAAAGTTGATACTGAAGGAAACCAGTTACCATATATAGATGCAATGTCTTGGCCACAAACGGCCGAACCGCAAGTCATGATTTTAAAAGCGCTCGCGGGAGAAGTTGATATTGACCGTATTTCTAAGCTGACCAGTGACTTTACCGCGCTAAAGAAAGGTGAAAAAGCAGGTAATTACAAAACCCGTCTTATGGATTTGAGCGATCACGGAAATATGCTCGTTCTGTTTTCTAACCTAGACTATGATGGGGATGCTGAAGTCATGCGTCTATTGCGTTCTAAGAAGTTTCGTCATGCTATATCTTTAGGAATAGACCGAGATACTCAGAACCAAATATTAGGCGTAGGCTTATCTGAACCTGCACAATCAGTGCTGTTAACAACCTCTCCTGGTGGCAGTCAAAAAACATCTGAAGCTTATACTCAACTCGATCCAAAAACAGCCAATAAACTATTGGATGAGCTGGGATTAGATAAACGAGATAATGATGGCTACCGACTAGGAAAAGACGGCAAACAGTTAAGTTTCTTAGTGCACTTCCAAGCTGGCAGAAAAATAAGTGAAGAGGGCGCCATTCTCGTAAAATCGGATATGGATAACCTCGGCTTACGCTTTGTAATGCGTTCAGATGAAAAAAGTTATTTCAACCAGATTCGTCGTGGCGGCGATTATCAGATGGTCTTACATAACAATACCTCTGGTTTGAATCCATTATTTGGTGCCAATAACTACTTCCCTGTCATGTCTGAAAATAACTTCGCGCCTCTTCAATCTGCCTACTATTTGTCTAATGGCACTAGCGGTGTAGAACCAACACCGGAAATGCGGGTACTGAGTGAATACTATGAACAATTACTCAACGAAACAGACAAAGACGTGTTTGCTCGTAAGGTTAATGAAGTAATGGAAATTCATGCTGAAAATTTATACGCCATTGGTATTTTACGCTACACCGGCTCTCCTGCTGTTGTTCATAACCGTATGAAAAACGTATCAGATAAATTCTACTCTGTTTATAAAAGCCCATTCTTCCATAAAAAGGAACAAATTTTCATAGAAGAATAATACTTGTCGAGGCTTATCTTGGTCATTTCGATAAGCCTCGATTGATATAAAACGCGCAAAGATTTTCAGTCAAATTAGTACTCTGTGGCTGATTTTCTAGCACAAGGAAGTCAAATAGAAAATAGTGCGTATATTTCTATTTAGATAACTTATTTTTATTAACCCAATTATTTCAATGCATTTATACAACTACGTGCATTGAAATACCCAAATAAGAAAGAATCTATTAATTGACCCCAAAACAGGCAACTACCTTTGGTGTAATAAGGAAAAGAGCAATGCTTAATTTGGCAAGAACTCATGACTTTCAAGTCAATCTATCCCCTAGCTTAACAGAACCAGCTACGGTTAACCCACCAAGCTTTAATTGGCCAGAAAATATAGATACTGAGCAGCAATACACTCTAGAATTACAAAATATCACATCCGATGAATATTGGTGTTGGGATAAAATCCGTTCACCGTTACAGCTCTCTTTTGAATTGCCATTGGGAGAATACCGTTGGCGACTTAGCACTACCCATGATGAGCAACCAGACCAGGTTTCCGCATGGATCTCCTTTCATATTAATCAAGATCTTATCAATTACATTGCTCCTACTGCCGAACAATTATTCGAACAATGTGATGGGCATGAACAATGGTTGATGTACTTCAACGAAGACATATCGTCAATAAGAGCACAAGGGTTTGATATTTATCCCAAACTTAAACAAACCGCTCTTAAAGGAGTCCCATTATCGAAAATCAGCTACCCTAACCATTATCAACGAGGTGAAGAAGAAGGCAAACGCGAAGCCATTGCAAATGTTAGAAAGTGGATCGATCGTGATCTGGTAGTTAATGCATTACTGTACAGAGTATGGGGAGAAGAAAAACACGGGGACGAAGCTCGAGCAAGATTACTACAACTAGCAGAGTGGAGCCCAGAAGGACCAGCATCTCTTTTGCGTCCTTGTACATGGGGAGATGAGGTAGGGCTATCTTTATCGCGAAACTTATTTCTCGTCTACCATTGGTTAACTCCTATTTTAAATGATGGTGAAAAAGCGTTTATTAGACCAATGTTGATTAGAATTGGCCAACAATTAAAAGAGCGTTTAGAGCAAGACAAATTTGCTCAATTTCCAGGGCATTCTCATACTTCACGACTGTCAGGATATCTTGGTATTGCTGCATTAACTTTGTATCGAGAGCACGATAAAAAACAATGTGAAGAGTGGCTTAATTACGCCATTATGATTTATCGTGGCATTCTACCATTTTATGGAGGAATAGACGGAAGCTGGGTAGAAGGCCCATTTTATGCGTCATCCTATACTAAGTGGCATCACCCGTTTTTTCTCAGTGTTGAGCGAATTTCTGGTTTTTCATTTTATCAACACCCTTTTTACAGAAATTTTCACAATTTTGCCCGTGACTTTATTATTCCCGAGCAAGCGATTTATCCTTTCGGCGATGGTTTTTGGTGTCGAAGAGACGGCAAAGAATGGCCTGGGTTCTTCGCCCAGAATCCCTTAAGAATTTATGCATCGAGATTTGGTGATGCAATAGATTACCAACACTCCGTAGAATTAGAAAAATCGATAAGCGACTATCAATTACATTTACTTGATGTAGTACCAACCATTCAGCAGTTAGCATTTGATATTGAGGTTAAAAACAAAAAGCCGACAGCAAAAAAAATTCAGGAGCAACAAATAATCAATCATTATTATTCGTATGCCGGTCTGGGTAAACTCATGCGTCAAAATATGTCTCTATATTATAGAGCCAGTGCATTTGGTAATAGTTCTCACCGACATGGCGATCAAGGTAATATTGCCTTTTTTGATAAAGATATTGGCGTATTGATACCAACAGGAAGTTATGGGTATAGATTTGGTAGTACTCATCACAATGCTTGGACTCGACAAACAATTGCTCATAACTTACCGTTAGTTGAGACACAGGGACAAAAACTGGATGACCAAAGTGCAATAGGTAAAGTAACACAACACCATGTTGAAGCGGACCATCAGTTTGTTACTTTAGATTTGAGCCAAGCATATAACACGCCATTACAGTGTTTTTATAGGACCCTGATCTTGATAGAGGATTATGGATTAGTCATCGTTGATTCTATCCAGTTAGACCAAGAACACATCTTAAACTGGCGTTTACATAGCCAGCTTAACGCTACATTAAACTCCGGAAACGGTACTATTTTACTGACACATTCTCGACCAGATATTGAACAGTACAAATGCCGATTATTAAACCACTCTGATGTTCAATCTACACTAGCACATGGTTATACTGAAGAACTCACCATACCTACTCGTGAAATAGAAACCGATGCAAGTGAAAGAGTTGTTCATCTCGATTGGCAATTACCCGCGAGCAGAGAACACAAAGTAATCGCTTGCTGTATTAGAGAAAATGTGCCGTTCCCTAAAGTTAAATATGTCACTCGTGAATCATCTGAAGCGATTTCAATCCAACTAGAAATCGCAAAAAAAATCATTTCAATCCCTTTATATGGACAGACTTAATCACAAAATAAATCGTCACCTTTCTCTGCCCACGGCGCATTAGTGGGCTTTTTTATGAGCATGACATTATTATTAACATTAGTATGAGAGAAGAATTGATATTACAAAATTAGGCTGAAATAAAGTCGACATTTATCTTTATACTCCGATAAATTTAGCCCACAAATTTCTTCCGCCCTTTTAATTCTATAACGAAGAGTATTAGGATGAATAAACAATTTTTCAGCGGCTTTTTTTATATCGCAGTCATTTTCAAACCAGCAGATAAGTCCCTCAATAAAACTCGGATCTTTATGCTCTAATGCCTTTAAATAACGATGTATTTTTTCCAATTGCCAATTTGAAAAAACCCCATTAAATAATGCTGGAATTTCTAAGTCTGAGTATTGAAAAAAACGCTGTTTGGGAAATAGACGTTGCCCAGATTTCAACACCGATTGAGCACTTTCAAACGCCATCGGCAAGTTAATAATATCACTGTAAACCGAGCCAATAGCACAGAAAGTATTGGGAGATAAATTTTTGACTAAATAGGTTTTAAAATTCTGCCAATCTTGCATCAGAGAATAATCACGTTGGTTGCAATCGACAATATAAATCATAACAACGATAATATTACTCGAATACTCAGCCATAATGTGTTTAACAGGCCACGATTTTAATGCAATGATAACTTCTTTGTTATCAAAGTCAGAGCAACTTTCAATTATCACCATGGCAAAGGATTGTTCAAAATCAACCTTGAGCATTGAGGCTCTATTTATAATATGTTTAGCAGGTGTTTCCGAGTCGATGCATTCTAATAAAAATTCTTCGCCTTTACGTTCAGTATGACGAATAATTTCTATCATAGACATATATTCAACCACCAACTCTGCAGCCATTTTTATCATTTCCCCTAAAGGTCGAACGTCTTCTAATGGGCCGGCAATTCCGATAACACCAATAGGTTCATCGTTATACATTATCGGTAAGTTAATACCAGACATGATGTTAGGATACTCTGTGAGCATGCTAGAGGAAATTTCTATCGTCTTAAGTTGGCTCATGGCTAATATTGCACCGCCATGCTTTTGATACATTCGAGCAGGATTAGTAGAAGCAATGATGTAACCCTTTTTGTCCATAACGACAATAGGGTAATTAGTGATACGATTTGTCCGTTCAACGATACGCTGGGCCAGACTTTCTTTAAGCTCAATATGCACTTTTATAGTATCACTGATAAAACATGCAGTAATTTTAAACAACCACGTTTATATTGTTGCGAGTAATATCTCAACTATTTGTAGTACAAATAAAGCAGATTAACCGTCAATATCAGCGCCGACAAACGGTGCGTTATAATTTCTTTATTATGCAATAAAAAAGCATTTTAAAACAAAAAGATACATATAGTATATTTTATACTAATTAATTGACGAAACTAAATAAAGCATACAAATAAATCAAATTTTTTCTTTATTTAGGACACTTTACTCATCATCAAATGCAGGACCTGCATAATTATCAAACCGCGAGAATTGACCTTGGAAAGTCAAACGAACTGAACCGATTGGACCATTACGCTGCTTGCCCAAAATAATTTCTGCGATCCCCTTCATGGTACTATCAGGGTGATAAACTTCATCACGATAAATAAACATGATCAAATCCGCATCCTGCTCTATAGAACCTGATTCACGCAGGTCGGAGTTTACCGGTCGTTTATCTGCTCGCTGCTCTAGCGATCGGTTTAGCTGCGATAACGCCACAACAGGCACATTCAGTTCTTTCGCTAACGCTTTTAGTGAACGAGATATCTCTGCAATTTCTAACGTTCTATTCTCTGTTAGTGAAGGAACACGCATCAATTGAAGATAATCGATCATGATCATACTGATACCACCATGTTCACGGGCGACACGACGCGCTCGTGAACGGAGTTCAGTTGGTGTTAACCCTGAGCTATCATCTATCAGAATATTGTTCTTCTCCATCAGTATGCCCATAGAAGAAGAAATTCGCGCCCAATCTTCATCGTCCAATTGACCGGTCCGAATTTTAGTTTGATCAACACGTGACAATGAAGCAAGCATACGCATCATAAGTTGCTCAGATGGCATCTCAAGTGAAAAAATCAACACTGGTTTATCTTGCGCTAATGCCGCATTTTCACATAAATTCATGGCAAAAGTGGTTTTACCCATAGAAGGACGAGCAGCAACAATAATTAAATCCGACCCTTGTAACCCTGCTGTTTTTTCATTCAAATCGACAAAACCAGTAGTAAGACCAGTCACCCCATCTTGAGGGCTTTTATATAATATCTCTATCCGCTCTAATGTGCTCTCCAGAATAGAATCGATGCTTTGTGGGCCATCATTCTCTCCTGTTCTTTCTTCCGCAATAGCAAACACTTTACTTTCAGCAAGATCGAGCAAATCTTCTGATGTTCGACCTTGGGGATCATAACCTGCATCGGCTATTTCATTTGCCACACCGATAAGATTACGAACCAAAGCTCTTTCTGCAACAATATCTGCATAGGCATTGATGTTTGCTGCACTGGGCGTATTTTTTGCGAGATCCGCCAGATAAGCAAAGCCACCAACTTCTTCTAATTGCTCTCTTTGCTCTAAAAATTCGGATAAAGTGATCAAATCAAGAGGGTTACTCTCTTCTAATATGATCTTCACACTTTCAAAAATCAGGCGATGTGGACGGCTATAAAAATCTTTTGCTACAACACGTTCAGAAACCGTATCCCACCGTTCATTATCTAAAAGTAACCCTCCGATAACGGATTGCTCGGCTTCTAATGAGTGAGGGGGAACTTTAATTGCGTCTACTTGAGAATCGGCAGTATTTTTGTTTCTGATTTCGACCATGATGATACTCTGTAACTAGTTATAGCGGCACATTATAACGGGATTGTACCATTTGTAATCCCCAAATAAAAAAAACCAGAATTAAGCTCATCTTGGCCAATCAATACAGGGTAGAACACCATATTATTCAGGTAAATAAGGGAATATAAACGAGACAAAAATAAAGGATTACTTCTCAATATTATCAGTCGAATGAATTTTCAGGTTGTTTTTGTCGCGCTAGATTTTTTAACGATAGATTTTAGGCATAAAAAAACACCAGCCGAAGCTGATGTTTTTTTGTCATCGGATACTGAAATTACTCAGCAGCAACAACTTGAAGAGTAACTTTAGCAAATACTTCTGAATGAAGTTGAATGCTAATTTCGTACTCACCAACGTTACGTAAAGCGCCTTCAGGAAGACGTACTTCACTCTTAGATACTTCAACGCCTGCCGCAGTAATTGCGTCAGCGATGTCACGAGTACCGATAGAGCCAAATAGTTTACCTTCATCACCCGCTTTAGATGCGATAACAACAGCTTCTAGTGCGTTCACAGTTTCAGCACGAGCTTCTGAAGCAGCTAGTTGCTCTGCAACTTTCGCTTCTAATTCAGCACGACGAGCTTCAAACATTTCTGTGTTAGCTTTAGTTGCCATTACTGCCTTATTTTGTGGAATAAGGAAGTTACGAGCATAACCAGACTTAACATTAACTGTATCGCCTAGGCCACCTAAGTTACCGATTTTATCAAGTAGAATAACTTGCATTATTTAATCCTCTCTCTTAATAAAACGTGTCTATTACTGATGCTTATCAGTATAAGGCAGCAATGCTAGGTAGCGTGCACGTTTAATAGCACGAGCGAGTTGACGCTGATATTTAGCACTAGTACCAGTGATACGACTAGGTACAATTTTACCAGCTTCAGTGATGTAGTTTTTAAGAGTTGCTACATCTTTGTAGTCAATCTCTTGTACGCCTTCTGCAGTAAAACGGCAGAATTTACGACGACGGAAGAAACGAGCCATGGGCTATCTCCTGATCTTAAATTTTTGATTAAGTATGTTGAGTAGTATTAATGACCGAAGTCATCATAATTACTCAGCTGCTTCTGACTTAGCTTCTGTACGCTCTTCACGACGTGGAGCACGTTCAGCACGCTCTTCACGTTGTTTTAGCATAATAGATTGCTCAGTAACTGCAGCTTTAGTACGCATGATCATGTTACGTAGAACTGCATCGTTAAAACGGAAAGCAGTTTCTAGCTCGTCAATCACTTCTTGACCAGCTTCTACGTTCATAAGAACGTAATGAGCTTTGTGAAGCTTGTTGATTGGGTAAGCCATTTGACGACGACCCCAGTCTTCTAGACGGTGTACAGTACCGCCAGCTTCAGTGATAGAACCAGTGTAACGCTCGATCATGCCAGCAACTTGCTCGCTTTGATCAGGGTGCACCATGAATACGATTTCGTAATGACGCATGTTTGCTCCTTACGGATTAGTAGCTTCCACGTATGGCCCGGTCGTCCAAGGGAAGCAAGGAACTTGTATAAAATGACCGAGAATTAAGGACGGCAAATAGTATAGAAAAAGCAGGCCAATAACAAGCAGTATTTTCACTGTTAAGCAAGAAACAAAAAGCTATACGCTACGCTGTCTAACCGATTCGAATAAACAGATGCCAGAGGCCACTGAAACATTCAAACTCGATACAGTACCAGCCATAGGTATTTTGATTAAATCATCACAAGTTTCTCGAGTTAAACGTCGCATACCATCTCCTTCCGCGCCCATAACAATAGCTAAAGGGCCATTGAGTTTCGCTTGGTAGATATCATGTGTTGCTTCACCTGCTGTACCAACAATCCATACATTGTGTTCTTGCATCGCACGCATAGTACGAGCAAGGTTTGTTACTCGAATGAGAGGAACCGTTTCTGCAGCACCACAAGCTACTTTACTCACAGTAGCACTTAATGGTGCGGATCGGTCTTTTGGTACAATAACAGCTGCTACGCCTGCTGCGTCAGCATTCCGTAAACAAGCCCCTAAGTTATGTGGGTCAGTCACGCCATCTAAAATAAGAAACAGCGGTTGTTTTTGCTGGGCTAGAATATTGTCTAAATCATTTTCATTGAGCGTTTTAGCCGCTTTTACTCGACCAATAATTCCCTGATGATTCGCTCCTTTGGCTTTATCATCTAAAGCTTTTCGCCCCATTTGTTGCACCGATACACCAAATTGTTGTAATTGGGTTATAAGTGGCATCAAACGGTCATCTTGACGCCCTTTGAGCACAAATGCTTCAATAAAACGAGCTGGATCATGCTCTAAAACCGCTTTTACAGCATGGATGCCATAGATAAATTCATTACTCATTTTTTACTCTTTAATTGATTCTGTATTGTAAGTTAACCGTCTTATTTAGAAGCACGTCGTTTGCTCTGGGCTTGGTTATTTTTGGCTCGAGACTTTCTTTTACGTGCTTTTTCAGACTTTGTTTTCTTCTTAACCGAACTGTTTTCGGCATTTTTGTCAGACGTACCGTCCGGTCTTTTCGTTGGCTCCACTAATGCTTTGGCTTTGCCTCCACGGCGAGACTTTGAAGCCGGTTTTTTGTCAGCTTGTGCAGCACGTTTTTTAGCTGTTTTTCCTTTCCCGCGTAGCTTACGACTTGTTTCAACTAATTCAAAGTCAATTTGTCTATCATCGAGGTTAACTGAACGAACTTTTACTTTAACGCTATCACCTAAACGATAAATATTACCGAAGCTTTCCCCTTTCAAACGCTGACCGACGGCGTCAAAAATATAATAATCATTAGCTAAAGATGAGATATGCACCAATCCATCAATATGCAATTCACTTAATCGAACAAAAAAGCCAAAACCGGTCACATTGGCGATCACGCCTTCGAGTTCATCTCCGACATGATCTTGCATATATTCGCATTTAAGCCAATCAGAAACTTCTCGAGTTGCATCATCTGCTCTTCGTTCTGTCATTGAGCATTGTTCACCGTACACATCCATATCATCAAACGAATAATGATATCCACCAGTCGGTGTCCAGCGGTCGGTATTACGACCTTGCTGCTTAGCATTCAGGAATTTAATTGCTCGGTGCAGCAACAAATCAGGATAACGACGAATTGGTGACGTAAAGTGAGCGTAACGTTTTAAAGCCAAACCAAAATGACCTGCATTATCGGGGCTGTAAATCGCCTGTTTCATCGAGCGTAACAACATGGTTTGAATCAGTTCTTTATCTGGTCGCTCAACAATAGCTTTCATTAACGCGGCGTAATCCGTCGGAGTGGGCTCTAGACCACCAGTTAGATTTAAACCTAATTCTCCAAGAAAATCTCTAAAGCCTGTTAATCTCTGCTCTCCTGGGGTTTCATGAATCCGATATAACGCTGGTTCTTTTAATTTTTCGACCAATGATGCTGAGGCAATGTTGGCTAAAATCATGCATTCTTCGATGAGTTTATGTGCATCATTTCGAACCACTGGTTCAATGCGATCTATTTTACGATCCGCATTGAAAACAAATTTGGTTTCTAGTGTTTCAAATTCTATCGCTCCACGTTGATCTCGTGCTCTTTTCAGCACTTGATACATATTATGCAGCTCTTCAAGATGTGGAACCAAAGGCTTATAACGATCACGTAACTCTTCATCGCCATCTAAAATATCAGCAACTTTGTTATAGGTTAAACGAGCATGAGAATTCATTACCGCCTCATAGTGCTTGTAACCCGACAATTTACCTGTGGCGGAAACGGTCATTTCACACACCATGCATAAGCGATCAACTTGCGGGTTTAGTGAGCACAACCCATTTGAAAGTACTTCAGGAAGCATTGGCACCACTTGAGATGGAAAATAGACCGAATTGCCACGATTAATCGCTTCTTTGTCTAATGCGGTGCCTGGTCGAACATAATGACTAACATCAGCAATGGCTACCCATAAACGCCATCCACCACTAGGTTTTTTCTCACAAAAAACAGCATCATCGAAATCACGAGCATCTTCACCGTCAATCGTCACTAACGGTAAATCAGTAAGATCGACTCGACCCACTTTAGCCTCATCAGGAACGTGTTCAGCCAAGCCTTGTATTTGCTTTTCGACCGCTTCAGGCCAATCATTAGGAATTTGATGGGTACGAATCGCGATTTGAGTCTCCATTCCTGGCGCCATATTTTCACCAAGAACGTCAACTACTCGACCTGTCATACCTTTAGAACGGCTACCACGATTGGTAATCTCAATGACAACAACATTGCCCATTCGCGCGTTCATTTTTTCATGATCAGGAATTAAAATATCCTGATGGATACGTGAATCATCTGGCACTACATAAGAGTAACCTTGTTCTAAAAAGAAACGCCCAACAATTTGAACCTTACGCTCCTCTAGCACACGAATTAAACGACCTTCTTTTCTGCCGCGTTTATCGGTACCTGTGGGCTGAACAAGAACATAATCTCCGTGAATAATCGTGCGCATTTGGTGGTGCGGTAATAACACATCATTTTCTTTTCCGGCACTGCCTTCAGGCCTAACCCAACCAAAACCATCTCTATGGCCAATAACTGTCCCTTTGATCATTTCTAGTTTTTCAGGCAAGGCGTAACATTGACGACGAGTAAAAACGAGTTGGCCATCTCGCTCCATGGCTCTTAGTCGACGACGTAATCCTTCGTATTGTTCTTCTCCAGATAAACCTAACGCTTCGAAAACATCGTTACGATTCATTGGTACATTGGCCTGTTTAAGAAACTCAGTAATAAATTCTCTACTTGGTACAGGATTATCGTATTTTTCCGCTTCTCGATCGGCGAATTTATCTTTGGGGGTATTGTCTGACATAGGTAACCTGCTATAGAAAAAGAGGAGTTAGTTTAAGTATATATACTTGTAGCAAAAATAAATAATTAAAAACAAAAACGCCCCACTTTTGCAATGGAGCGCTATCAATACAGTATGATTAAACAATTTGACGATAATCAGCACATTACCAAAAAACGTCACGTCTTTTCGCTTTAGCAATAATATTTTGTGGCATACGCTGTTCTAAACCACTGCGTAATATACTAATTCTTTTATGTTGTGTTTTGTCACCGGTAACCGAGTTGTATAGCCAACGATAGGCATCTTCATAATCTAATGGGCTACCATAATCACGAAGAAGTAATTCCGCTAAATGAATTCTTGCTCTCAAGTTGCCCATAGCAGCCGCTTCTCTTAAATACGGAATAGCTCGCTCTTTATCTTGTTGGACAATCGTTCCTCTTGAATAATAACGCCCTAACTGCTCTAAAGCAGAAGGAAACCCTTGATGAGCGGAATTTTCGATGTAGTAAAGACCTAATTCAACATCTTTATCCACACACACGCCCCATGTCAGCATATCGCCATACAGCAATTCGTAAGCGGGCAAGTTGATCCTCGTTGCACGCGCAACAATATCTTCTACCAACTGACACTTATCCGCTTTTACTCGTTCTAAGTGTTTATTGCTCTCGATCAGTTTTATTAATTCTGCTTCTGTATATATAGGGACTGGTTCACCCACATCCGCTAATTCAGCCTTCACCTGAGATAAAGGGGACAGCGCTAACAACAGTAACGCAGCCATCAATTTAAGCTTCATACCTGCACTCTTTAATCATACCGTGCTTACCTTATCGGCACTTTGCGGTTTCACTTTAATCAAATATAGGCGCAAATGATGATCTTTCTTTATTATATTTGATCTTTTTAGCTAAAATTTTTCCGTGCATTAATACAACACGTGACTAGACTTAATCAACATTGCTTTGCTGGGTTACTGGCGCAATTAGCTAACAGCCAAAACCAAACACGCCGCTACAGATACAAAAAAGCCGATTACACTAGGTAGTCGGCTTAAATTCAATTTATCCTGTTAGCATTAATCTCTATCAATTAGACGCTAAAAGGATGAACCTTAATAATAGTTTCATTACGATCTGGGCCGGTAGAAACAATATCGATTGGAACACCTGTTAACTCTTCAATACGCTTAATGTAATCTAACGCAGCTTGAGGAAGTACTTCTAGTGATTTAGCACCATAAGTGTTCTCTTCCCAACCAGGCATAGTTTCATAGATTGGTGTTGCTTGTTCAAAAGCTTCAGCTGCCATTGGAGAAACATTCAGTACTGTACCATCTTTCATTTTATAGCCAGTACAGATTTTTAGTTCCTTCAGGCCGTCTAGCACATCCAACTTAGTTAGACAAAATCCAGACAATGAATTGATTTGAATAGCACGGCGCATGGCAACGGCATCAAACCAACCGCAACGGCGTTTACGACCCGTTGTTGCACCAAACTCCTGACCTTTCGTACCTAGATGGTTACCAATTTCGTCATCAAGTTCTGTTGGGAATGGACCTGAACCAACACGAGTACAATACGCTTTAGCAATACCTAGAATATAACCGATATAACGAGGCCCAAAACCAGAACCCGCAGCAACGCCACCAGCCGTAGTATTTGATGATGTTACGTATGGGTAAGTACCATGGTCGATGTCAAGAAGTGTACCTTGGGCACCTTCAAACATAATTTTATCGCCACGCTTACGAGCGGCATCCAGTTCATCGGTCACATCAATTACCATTGATGTTAAAAGATCGGCATAACCCATCGCTTGCTCGAGTACTTCGTCATAGCTAACCGCTTCTGCTTTATAGAAATGCACCAATTGGAAGTTATGGAAATCCATTACTTCTCTTAGTTTTTCAGCAAACGCTTCTTTATCGAATAAGTCACCAACACGAAGACCACGACGTGCAACTTTATCTTCGTAAGCTGGTCCAATACCGCGTCCCGTGGTACCAATTGCTTTTTTACCACGTGCAAGTTCACGCGCTTGGTCTAAAGCAATATGATAAGGCAATATTAGTGGACAAGCTTCAGAAATGAATAGGCGTTCACGTACTGGAATCCCGCGCTCTTCAAGAGGTTTCATTTCATTAAGAAGTGCATCAGGAGAGAGTACTACTCCATTACCGATAACACATTTTACGTTATCGCGAAGAATGCCTGATGGTATTAAGTGGAGAACGGTTTTCTCACCGTCAATGACTAGAGTGTGACCCGCATTGTGTCCGCCTTGATATCGCACGGTATACTTTGCATCTTCCGTTAATAGGTCTACAATTTTTCCTTTACCTTCGTCACCCCATTGGGTGCCTAGAACGACTACGTTATTTCCCATCTTTCCAGTTCTGATAGCTAGTTAAAAATGGATTCTAGCACCTAACTCAACTTCTTGCAGTCATTTTTTAAGCATATAGAGTGCATAAAATGATAAGGGATTAATTACACAACAAATATCCACTTTCCTTCAGCCACAAAAAAAGGAAGCCAAGGCTTCCTTTTTTCTAATGCTTGTTCTTTCGAACAAGTACTATTGAAAAATCAATCCGAAATTATTCGAAGATTTTAGCAACAACACCAGCACCAACTGTACGGCCACCTTCACGGATCGCGAAGCGTAGACCTTCATCCATTGCGATTGGAGCAATTAGCTCAACCGTCATTTGGATGTTGTCACCTGGCATTACCATCTCTACGCCTTCTGGTAGAGTGATGTCGCCTGTTACGTCTGTTGTACGGAAGTAGAACTGTGGACGGTAACCTTTGAAGAATGGAGTATGACGGCCACCTTCATCTTTAGACAATACATACACTTCTGACTCGAACTTCGTGTGAGGAGTGATTGAACCTGGAGCCGCTAGTACTTGACCGCGCTCTACGTCTTCACGCTTAGTACCACGTAGTAGTGCACCAACGTTTTCACCCGCACGACCTTCGTCTAGAAGTTTACGGAACATTTCTACACCAGTACATGTTGTAGTCGTTGTATCTTTGATACCTACGATAGCAACTTCGTCACCTACGTTTAGGATACCACGTTCGATACGACCTGTTACCACTGTACCACGACCTTGAATTGAGAATACATCTTCAATTGGTAGTAGGAATGGTTGGTCTACTGCACGCTCTGGCTCAGGGATGTATGAGTCTAGAGCTTCTGCTAGTTCAACAATCTTATCTTCCCACTCTTTCTCACCGTTAAGTGCGCCTAGAGCAGAACCTTGGATTACTGGTAGATCATCACCTGGGAATTCGTATTCAGAAAGAAGTTCTCGAACTTCCATCTCTACTAATTCTAGTAGTTCTTCATCATCAACCATGTCACATTTGTTCATGAATACGATGATGTAAGGGATACCAACCTGACGACCAAGTAGGATGTGCTCACGAGTTTGTGGCATAGGGCCATCTGTCGCAGCAACTACTAGGATACCGCCGTCCATTTGCGCAGCACCAGTGATCATGTTTTTAACATAATCGGCGTGTCCTGGGCAATCTACGTGTGCGTAGTGACGTGATGGAGTATCGTACTCAACGTGAGACGTTGCGATTGTGATACCGCGCTCACGCTCTTCTGGAGCGTTATCGATTGATGCGAAGTCTTTTGCTTCACCGCCGTACACTTTTGAAAGTGTAGTACAGATAGCAGCAGTTAGAGTTGTTTTACCGTGGTCAACGTGGCCAATAGTACCAACGTTTACGTGCGGTTTCGTACGTTCAAATTTTTCTTTAGACACGATTGTGTTCCTTACCTAGTTATGATTCGCCCCAATCGTTTTTTACAGGGCGCGCCAGAATTTGCTATTTTATGCGTCAACGCGCGTCAACGCAATAGATTCATTATTAAACAGTCACTCATTTATAAAACAAGTCACTCTTTATTAACCACGTTCAGCAATAATTGCATTCGCTACTGCTTTCGGAATTTCAGCATACTCAAAAAATTCCATCGAGTATGAAGCACGTCCTTGAGTAGCAGAACGAAGGTCGGTTGCATAACCGAACATCTGTGATAATGGTACTTGAGCACGAAGGATTTTTAAACCAGCTGGTCCATCATCCATCCCCTCAATGATGCCGCGACGGCGATTTATATCGCCAACAACGTCACCCATCCAATCTTCAGGAGTCGTTATTTCAACTTTCATCATAGGTTCAAGAAGTACTGGTTGTGCTTCCAACGCACCCTTCTTAAACGCCATTGAGCCAGCGATTTTAAACGCCATCTCACTTGAGTCGACATCGTGGTATGAGCCGTCAAACAATGTAGCTTTAATATCCAATACAGGATAGCCAGCAAGAACACCGTTATTCATCTGCTCTTCAATACCTTTCGATACTGAGCTGATATATTCCTTAGGAACAGTACCACCAACGATTTCGTCCACAAATACAAAGCCTTCGCCTTTCTCTGCAGGTTCGATCGTAAGCCACACGTGACCATATTGACCTTTACCGCCAGATTGACGAATGAACTTACCTTCCACATCCGTTTTACCACGGATGGTTTCGCGGTAGGCAACTTGAGGTTTACCTACGTTGCAATCTACACTGAATTCGCGCTTCATTCGATCAACGATAATATCTAGATGAAGTTCACCCATACCAGAAATCAATGTCTGGCCTGTTTCATTATCGGTTTCAACTCGGAAAGACGGATCTTCTGCTGCTAGTTTACCTAGTGCAATACCCATCTTATCCTGGTCGGCAAGCGAACGAGGTTCTACTACAATTTGAATAACCGGCTCAGGGAACTCCATGCGCTCTAAAATGACTTTGGCATTTTGATCACATAGCGTATCACCCGTGGTCACGTCTTTCAGACCTATAGCTGCAGCAATATCACCAGCACGTACTTCTTTAATTTCTTCACGTTTATTTGAATGCATCTGAACAATACGTCCAAAACGTTCACGCTTCTGCTTAACGGAGTTGTAAACGGCATCGCCAGAGTTTACTACGCCAGAATACACACGCATAAAGGTGAGCGTACCTACGAATGGGTCAGTTGCTATTTTAAAGGCCAAAGCAGCAAACGGTTCATTGTCATCTGCATGACGTTCAACTTCATTCTCATCTGCATCAATACCGGTAATAGCCGGAACATCAATAGGAGCAGGTAAATACTCAACAACTGCATCAAGAACAGCTTGTACCCCTTTATTTTTAAAGGCACTACCACATGTAGCAAGCACAATCTCATTCTTAAGAGTTCGAATTCGCAACGCTTGTTTAATTTCAGCTTCAGTTAACTCACCTTCTTCAAGGTATTTTTCCATCAGCTCATCAGTCGCTTCAGCGGCTTCTTCTATTAAATTATTTCGCCATTCTTCTGCTAGCTCTTGCATATCAGCAGGAATATCTTCGTAAGTAAAGCTCGTGCCTTGATCCGCTTCACTCCAATTAATCGCTTTCATTTTAATGAGGTCAATCACCCCTTTAAAATTTTCTTCAGCGCCAATATTTAGTTGAATAGGAACCGGATTCGCACCTAAGCGATCTTTTATCTGGTCAACAACACGTAAAAAATCAGCACCAGCTCGGTCCATTTTGTTAACAAAAACTAGACGAGGAACTTGGTATTTATCTGCTTGACGCCATACGGTTTCAGATTGAGGTTCAACACCGGATGCGCCACAAAAAACCACGACAGCGCCGTCAAGTACACGCAATGAACGTTCTACTTCAATAGTAAAATCAACGTGTCCTGGGGTATCGATAATATTAATGCGATGATTATCATACTGACCTTCCATACCACGCCAGAAGGTTGTTGTTGCAGCAGAGGTAATGGTAATTCCACGTTCCTGCTCTTGCTCCATCCAGTCCATGGTCGCAGCGCCATCGTGCACTTCACCGATTTTGTGAGAAAGGCCTGTATAGAACAGAATACGTTCACTTGTGGTTGTTTTGCCTGCATCAACGTGAGCAACGATACCAATATTTCGGTATAGCTCAATCGGAGTTTTACGAGCCACGATTCTATCCTCTTAAATATAGAGACTATTAGTTGTTTTAAAATATCTGTTTATCTTAACTGCCGCCTATTATTGGGCATGTCAGATAAAAAACTATTTTGAAACAATAATATTTTGAAATAAAAATGTGAAATAAATATTTCGATGTAGAAAATTTAATGCTTGAACAAGAAAAGCACTGCGAAGGACTTCGCAGTGCTTAAAGGTATTATTACCAGCGGTAATGTGCGAACGCTTTGTTCGCGTCTGCCATACGGTGAACGTCTTCACGTTTCTTAACAGCAGTACCTTTGTTCTCTGACGCATCTAGCATTTCAGCAGCTAGGCGTTGAGCCATAGATTTTTCACCACGCTTACGCGCAGCTTCAACTACCCAACGCATAGCAAGAGCGTTACGGCGAACCGGACGAACTTCTACAGGTACTTGGTAAGTTGAACCACCCACACGGCGAGATTTAACTTCTACCGATGGACGAACATTTTCAAGAGCTTCTTCAAATACAGCTAAGTGATCTTTACCAGATTTCTCAGCCATAGTTTCTAGTGCAGTATAAACAATTTTTTCTGCAGTAGATTTCTTTCCGTCAACCATAAGGATGTTGACGAATTTTGCCAGCAATTCAGATTTGAATTTAGGATCTGGTAGGATCTTACGCTGACCAATTACGCGACGACGTGGCATAGGAATTTCTCCGTTGTCTTCTTCAGGTTATCCAAAACTTTTCAGTTTTTTCAAAAATATAAATAATTAATGTTTGGCCTTACTTAACGCTTGTTCGTAAACAGAGAATCATTAAGACTTAGGACGTTTAACACCGTACTTAGAACGACCTTTCTTACGGTCATTAACGCCTGCACAGTCAAGTGCACCACGAACTGTGTGGTAACGCACACCTGGAAGGTCTTTAACACGACCGCCACGGATTAGAACAACTGAGTGCTCTTGAAGGTTATGACCTTCACCGCCGATGTACGAAGTTACTTCGAAACCATTTGTCAAACGTACACGACAAACTTTACGAAGTGCTGAGTTAGGTTTTTTAGGTGTAGTAGTATATACACGAGTACATACACCACGTTTTTGTGGGCACGCTTCTAGTGCTGGCACGTTGCTTTTAACAACTTGCTTTGCACGAGGCTTACGTACCAACTGGTTAATAGTTGCCATTAACTAGCTCCTGATTTGCTGAAATTATGCTTCATGAAAAATCTAACCCTACAATGAGGGACGCAAGATTTTATGCATGGAAGAGAGGTGTGTCAAGGTATTTAGTGATCTTTTACAGATCCTTTATCGCATTTATCCCAACTTGTTGATTCATTTAATACATACATGGATTGGTTCAATTAAGCATTTTTATACATCAACATAGCAACAAGCGCTATTCCTACGCTCAGGGGAAAAATGGTAATAAATAACCGTCCGCATGCCAAAACGACATTGTTCATTTCATTCACTGTGATGTGCAAAAGGAAACAGCATGACTAACTTCTTTATTGCCAAAGACTGCAATAACAAAATAAGTTTATGAAAAGCAACACAAGGAAAATATCAATGTCCAAGTTGCCAACACACATTAGTTATAAAAATGGACTGGGAAAATTTTTATTCTCGGCATTGATTGTCAATATAATGAATACACTGATATATAAAAACAAGCTACATTTAGTGATAGAACCGAAGTTTAATCCCAAGTTAATGACTGAGCCTGCTTCGCAGTCAAATCCACAAAACCTGCAAAGTCTATTACTCTCACTTTATTCAGGCTTGTCGCTTTCTTTGGTAACTTCAGTCCTCTTGCCACAGCGTCCTCTGATAAGCAGAAAACATTCGGATTATCAACTATCAAAGTATGGGATTTATGCTCAGGCAGTGCTGCATAGACCCCGTCTTCCAGTAACAATATATCGTCACTCTCTGTAGAGTACATAAGTGCCTCTACTAGCGACCTAGGATGTTTAATTATATGCAGCATAATGGACCTTAAAATGTCAGCAGTTTATCGCAGCTACTTAATTTTTCTTTTAACTGTTCAATTGGCAGTGGGGTTATATCAAAAACAAACTCGCTATTTCTCAACCCTTGCTCTATCAAAGAGTGCTCGCAAAGATACACATCTTCAATATCATAAAGATCCATCAATTTAAATGCGGGAACATAATCTCTAGAGTAGATATCTGAGGTATTTTGATTCGCGATAAGCTGAGTTACTCCCTCACCAATAAAGAATACCGATATATTATCGCAATAAGCTGAGGCAGCAAGTAATGCGTCTAAACCTTCACGCCCTTTTGCCGATGAATGCGGATGAGAGCGAAAAATAAAACCAAGTTTTTTCAAAACTGCACCACTCGATCTTGTGTTAGCAAGGCTTCAGCTAAACTGCCTAATCCTGTTGGTTCAAAACCGGTCGCTAAATTATCCGCATCACATTGGTGTTGTTTTGCTTCTTGTTTGCCAACAATACCTCGTCGAAGAGCAGCCGCAACACACGTTTCAAGGCGGACATTATGTTTATCAGCTAATTGTTGCCACGCTTTGGTCAAATCAAATTCATCGTTTGCTGGCACAATAAGTTTCGACCCATTCGTTACCCCATTTTGATAAAAAAACACTGAAACCAATGCATGACCTTTTTCAAGCAGAGCAGTGGCAAATGCGTACGCGTTTCTTGCAGATTGACTACCATAAACGCCCCCATTGACCACTAGAGTGTAACGCAAGCTCACTTATCCCCGTCCTCAGTTTTACGCTGACGAATATAGAGATACACCGTATGTTTTGAGATATTTAATCGATCAGCTACGCGATTTATTGCATCTTTAATGTCGAAGATACCTTTATCATATAGTTCTATTACGATTTGTCGGTTTTTAGTGTTATTTGATACAGACTTGTCTGCATTAATATTTTCAATACTTTGCTCAACCGTTTGGTCTACAAGTTCAACCACATCGCTGGCAAAGTTAACCGATGATGCCGCTTCTTTTGCATCTTCCGTTGGCATAAAAGATTGCAGAATATCAGAAAAAGGGGCGTCTAAATTGATGTTGATACAAAGCAAGCCAATCACGCGATTATTACCATTACGGATAGCAATAGTAATAGACTTCATCAATACGCCGCCTTTCGCTCGGGTAAAGTAAGCACGCGAAAAATTACGTTGAGAACCTTCAATATCTTTTAGCATTTTCAATGCTAAATCAGTAATAGGAGAACCAACCCGTCTACCTGTATTTTCGCCATTGGCAATTTTAATCGCAGAAGTATCCAGACTTTCTAAAGAGTGAAGTACTATTTCACAAAATGGGCCGATTAGACCCGCAATCCCATCCACTACGGCTTCATAAGATTTTAAAATTATCAGATCATGCTCGCTAAATGGTTCCACTACCACATGTTCCATTTCTAACAACGCTTCTGCATGAACAACTTCTGAAGTAGTCACAATTTATCGCCTCGTTTAAACTCAACTAATTAATGCAAGTTTATCAGAAATTTTGAATTGCGCACCGTTTTGAGTCAATAACAACCGCTAAGATTAATTATTTTTTTATCAATAAAAAAAGGCTCGAAAAATCGAGCCTTTATTTACACAACCAAAACAATCATTATTCTGTTGTTGTCATTTCTTCTTTTTCCGCTTCTGAAGGCGCGTCAGCCGCTGTTTCTGTAGCTTGTTCTGTTACTGCTTCTGCAGGTTCTTCAACTTCACCGTTATCGATGCTAATTAATTCAACTTCAAAAACGAGAGTTGAGTTTGCAGGAATAGTCGGTGTTTCTTGAGCGCCGTAAGCCAACTCTGGCGGGATCACAAACTTATATTTAGAACCTACAGACATAAGTTGAACCCCTTCGGTCCAGCCTGGAATCACACGGTTGAGTGGGAATGTAGCCGTTTCATCACGATCGTATGAGCTGTCGAATTTAGTCCCATCGATCAAAGTTCCAACATAATGCACTTCTACTGTGTCAGTCTCTGCTGGTTTTTCACCTTCAGATGGTGTCAATACTTGATATAAAAGCCCTGATTCGGTTTTTTGTACGCCGTCTTGTTTTTCAAATTCAGCTCTAAATTCATCACTGACTTTTTGCGCTTCTTCTGCTTCTGCTAAAGCTTTAGCCTGCATTTTTTCATTCACTGTTTGTTGGAATGTTTCCAGCACTGCATGCAATTCTTCATCGGTCATTTTTTCTGTATCAGCAAAAACATCTTCAATACCTTGAAGTACAAGTTCTTTCTGTAAATTAACACCAATCTCAGTAGAACCTTCAATGCTAGATTCTATATTCTTAGCAAAATAAAGACCAAACGCATAAGCGGCCTTTTCTTCTTCTGTTTTAAAGTGAACAGCGCTATCAGCTTCAACTTGTACTTGTTCAACTTGAGGAGCCGCTTCCGCTTTAGGTGTTTCTTCTTTTTGACAACCTACAGCCAACATTACAGTTGCAGCAAGTAGGGACACTTTAAACAAAGGTTTCATTAAATTCTCCAAATTAATAGCTCGAGCTATTTATGTCAGTACGCACTTCTCAATCATTATCAATGAAATGTGCAAAATTAATATGGTATCAATATACTAGGGTTATGCCTGTCGACACAAACTGGATTCTCAATCAGAATGCGAATAATCTCTCATTATATGCTATTGGCTATTGTCATAAGCTTGTTAAATGGTTGTTTTTTTTCTTCCCAAGAAGATAAAAGATGGACAATAGAGCCTAAAGGCAGCACGAGTTTTGCACTAAGTCGAGACGCACACTTTGCTTTACTTTATTCCAAACAACGTCAATTACTCCTTTGGGATCTACAAGAAAATACCGAATTAGCCGCTTTAGGTAAACAAGACCTTGATGGAAACACCGTATCCCACATAAGGATTTCAGACAACAGTCGTTACGCCGTTACCGCAACTCAGCTTAATTTCGCGGTTTGGGATCTATCTTGGACTCAAGCTCAAGGCCTGTGGTCTATCTCTGATGGCTTAATCCGAGACATCGATATATCCAGCAATGGAGAACAAGTGCTGCTTGGTTTGTCCAATGGTAAAGCTATTTACGTCAATTTAGTCAGCGGAAGAAGACTAGAGTTCCTTGCCCATAGAGAAAAAGTCAATACGGTTGCGATGTCGTCCAATGGCAAGTTTGCATTAACAGGCGGCAATGACTACAACGCGTACTTTTGGAATACCGATACTGGACAAGCGTTATATCGTTTTGAGCACAAAGCACGTATTAACCGAGTGGCTTTACAACGAGATGGAAAATACGCACTAACCTCTGATGGTGCAAACGATAGCTTTATTTGGGATTTAAAAACGGGCCAGAAAATATCAGAATTAAAATCGCTTTCAAGGCAATTAGTCTTCTCTTCTGCTCGTTTTTCAGACGATGGACAATTCTTGGTAACGGGATCTCCCAATGGTCGAGTGATGTTATGGGAATCGAGCAGTGGTAAACACCTAGAAAGTTGGGATGTCGAACCATTAAAAGATACTCGCCCTCCGCGTGCAGTCGTGTATGATGCCGCTTTTGATCGTCAAAATAGAATAATATCAGCCACATCAGCTGGTATTGCCCAAGCTTGGAAAATAGAACAATGACAGATAATACTATTGAACAATTACAACAACGTATTGAAGATTTAGAATACAAAGCCGCTTTCCAAGAGCAAACTATTGATGAACTCAATGAAGCACTTAGTCAGCAGCAGTTACTCATTAACAAGATGCAGGACCAAATGAAGTACGTGGTAGGTAAAGTTAAAAATATGGATTCATCCAATATGGCAGATGTGTCTGAAGAAACACCACCGCCACATTATTAATCTTTCAACAAAATGGGTCAGTCAAAACCATTCTATTAAAAATACAATCTATTAAAGCTAGATGCTTGTTGCTAAGTCTCTAGCTTTACCGATTGCTAAGACTTTAACGTCAAGCTTTTTGCTTTAAAGACTAATCATCAACAAAAATAGCGACATTTAGTTGGCCTTGATTATCGATGCTTGCTCGATACATACCTGAACTATTCATTGCATTATGGATATTACCATACTGATCGATTGCGATTAGCCCTCCTTCTCCGCCCATTAATTTTAGATCACCTTGGATAACCATTTCACTCGCGGTATACACATCTTCCTGTAAATATTTCATTCGAGCAGCGACATCTGAAGCTACCATCTTACGCATAAAACATTCGCCCATGCCTGTTGTCGAAACCGCCACATTATTATTTTCTGCAAATGTTCCTGCACCGATAATAGGTGAATCGCCCACTCGTCCATACTTTTTATTAGTTAAACCACCAGTACTGGTTGCCGCGGCAAGGTTACCGTGTTGATCTAATGCAACTGCGCCTACTGTGCCAAACTTTTTATCATCTGGAAATTTAGACTCTGAAAGACCGAAACTGCCACAGGCTTTCATGGTTTGAAGTTGTTCATAACGTCGTTCTGTAAAGAAGTAATCCTGTTCGGTGTAGTCATGCCCATGTTCAAACGCAAACTGCTCTGCACCTTCACTAATTAAAAAAACATGATCGCTTTTTTGCATAACATCACGTGCCAATACTACTGGATTCTTAATATGCTTCACTGCCGCTATCGCGCCCGCATCCATCTCTTTGCCATGCATAACTGAAGCATCCATCTCAACCATTTCTGTATGAGTTAATACCGAACCTTTGCCAGCATTAAAGTGAGGACTGTCTTCTAAAACTTTCACCGCGGCAACCGTGGCATCAAGCGCATCACCACCTTGTTGCAGAATTTTGTATCCTTCACATACTGAAAGCTCCAGAGCGGTTGTGATTTCTTTTTCAAGCTCATTAGTAAGGTTTTGTTTAAGTATGGTTCCAGCGCCACCATGAATGGCGATTGCAAAAGGTAATGTAGACATAACTCATCCTTGATTGACTGAATTTTATTGATAAAAAAACCCTAAGGCATAGCAATTGTGCTCTTAGGGTTTTTATACTTACTTAACAAATCTAACCAAGAAAGTGATTAGTGTGAGCAGCCACAGCCGCCGCCATTACTTTCTTTACCTTTGCCGCCACCGCAGCAGCCTTCTTCTTTGCCTTCACCATGGCCTTCACCGCCACAACAACCACCTTCGTGATCGTGACCATCTTCTTTATGAATATGGCCGTGTTCAATTTCTTCTGCTGTCGCTTCACGCGTGGCCATCACTTCAACGTCAAACGTCAACGTTTGACCTGCAAGCATGTGATTTCCATCAACCACGACTTCATCACCATCCACTTCGGTTACTTCAACAGGAATCGGACCTTGATCGGTATCGGCTAAGAAACGCATACCAACTTCAATTTGATCAACGCCTTGGAAAACATTAGCAGGAACACGTTGAACTAACGCTTCGTTATGTTCACCATAAGCATCATCAGGGCCAATCGTTGCAGAAAATTTATCCCCAGCTTTTTTACCTGCAAGTTCAGCTTCAAGACCAGTAATTAGGTTATTGTGGCCATGCAAATAATCTAAAGGCTTATCAGCGGTTGCTTCATCAACAACTACGCCTTCTTCAAGCTTCACTTGGTATGCTAGGCTCACTACAACGTTCTTTTCAATATTCATGTTTGCTCCAAAGAGAATTGGGGTAGCTGAATTTCCTACCAACCAAGAGTAATTTTAGTGACAATTAGCGCCTATTATGGAGGTAAAATTCTTAAACTAAAACCCTAAGGTTTAAAAAAACCGATCATATCTTGATCTGAATGTTCAGATTGTTCCATCGTTTTAGGCAGTCGTTTATCTAAATGATGACATTCAACACATTCAACCATTTCAATACTATTCTCTACCCACCAACGAAGCGAATCTTGAGCAGCGCATTTTGGGCAACTTGCCCCTGCTATAAATCGTTTCTTCAGTTTCATTCCATTAACCTTGCTTATTTAATTATTTCCAGTGATTGGTCGATTGCTTGTCGGTTTCCATTTCTTGACCGAATATTTCTTCTAGTTCTTTACGGGATTCTTTCGAGCGCAGTGCGAGATCTTTTCCATCTGTGTGTTTAGGCAGCAATTCTTTTAACATTGAATTATCTAACTTTTGAAAATGGTCTTCCGCTCTTTTAGCTTGATACGGATGCATACCCAACTCAATAAGCAACTGTCGACCTAAATCCAAAGCACCTAAAAACGTTTCACGTGAATAATTAGGTACGCCGTGATTTAATAACTGATAGGCTTCCACACGACTCCGTGCGCGCGCTAAGATCTTGAGATGTGGAAAGTGCTGTTGACAAATTTTCACAATGTGTAGGATATCATCAGGGTTATCGGTACAGGCAACCAAAGCTTCAGCTTTATCTGCGCCAGCTGCTCTTAATAAATCCAACTGTGTTGCGTTACCATAAAATACTTTGTAGCCATACTTACGCAACAAATTAATTTGCCCAGCATCGCTTTCAAGCACGGTAATCCGAATTTTGTTGGCATACATAAGTCGTCCAACAACTTGGCCAAAACGACCAAATCCGGCGATAATTACCCTAGGATTTCGGTTCACTACATCTTCTGCATTTATATCTTCATCGTGATTAATTGTGGCAGAAAACCATTTTTTCTGGATAAGTAATAGCAGCGGTGTAGTCACCATAGATAAGCTAACCACCACCAATAAAAATGAGACTAATTCAGGCGCAAGCAAATTTTCTGCTTGAGCGGCGGTAAATAATACAAAGGCAAATTCACCACCTTGACTCAAAATAGCCGCCATTCTACTTCTGGCTTTCGCTTGTGTTCCAAACAAGCGAGCTAAGATATACAGAATGATTCCTTTAATGGCGACTAACGCTACCACGGAGAGTAGAATCTTCATCGGTTCTAAAATGATCAAGCCAAGGTTGACAGACATACCTACTGCAATAAAAAACAACCCGAGTAACAAACCTTTAAATGGCTCTATTGCTACTTCTAGTTCGTGCCGATATTCACTTTCAGCCAACAATACACCAGCCAGAAATGTCCCTAAGGCCATAGATAGACCAAGGCTCTGCATAATTAAGGCAATGCCAATAACCAACAGTAATGCAGTAACGGTAAATAGCTCACGTACGCCACTGGTGACAACATACCGAAACAGTGGGCGCAGTAAAAAATGCCCTCCCCCGAGTAGAACAATGATAGTGCCGAAAGTAATTACCGTGTCTAACCAATCACCATCACCATGACCACCAGCCAGTACCGGTAATATAGCCAACATCGGTATCACAGCTATATCTTGAAAGAGCAACACAGCAAATCCTGATTGACCAGTTTCTGAACCTGCTAAACCTTGTTCTTCAATTACTCGTAATGCGATTGCCGTAGAAGATAAGGCGAGGCCCATCCCTATCACTAAACTGGTTTGCCATGAAAGGTCAAATAAACTAGCAATACTGGCTAGTGCACAGGTGGTTAATACCACTTGTGCGCCACCTAATCCTAAAATGGGACTTCTCATCTGCCATAATTTTTTAGGATTAAGCTCTAAACCAATTAGAAACAGCAATAAAACCACACCAAACTCGGCAAAATGTAAAATCGCATCGACATCACTAATTAATCTAAATCCCCATGGTCCAATCGCCACACCAGCAAGCAGGTAGCCCAATACCGAACCAAGTCCTAATCTTTGTGCTAAAGGAACCGCAATTACTGCCGCGGATAGAAAAATGACGCTACTATGCAAAAAATCACCGCTCATCGCCATCACTGTTCTCCTTGTGATTTTGTTTCAATATATCCTTCGGATTCATTAACCAATGACGGTAAATTTCAGCATGCTCATAACGCTCAACATCGGTAATGTGTCTCGCCCAATGCAACACCATCGGCTCTAACCAGTTCATTCGACACAACCCAGCGGTTAATTCAAACGGTTGTAAAATCTGCTCCATGGGATATTTGTTATAACCTGACGCAGCAAAGGCTTCACGAGCGCCGCCGGTGGTTATGACACTTCGCCAATATTTTCCAGCAAGCTCACAATCATCACCAAAAGCAAAGCCTTTCCCTAATACTCGATCCATCCATTCCTTTAAAAGCGCGGGACAAGAATACATAAATAATGGATGCTGAAAGACAATAATATCGTGGCTCAATAAAAGCTGATGCTCTTTTTGAACATCAATGAAAAAATCTGGATATTGCGCATATAAATCATGAATCGTAACATGTTCCAGATCTTGTATTTTTTTTAGCATCACACTATTGGCAACGGACGCGTGCGGTTCTGGATGAACAAAAATCACCAATATACGTGGTAGAGAGCTCTCTTTTTTCATCATTCCTCGACAATATTCTTGTTCACTTGCTTTTATCATTGGCGCAGTATTTTATCTACTTACAGATAATTTTCTAAATACAATTGCTGTATATAAATTTATCTAACCTGAACGTTGAATGAGAAAGTCTATAATCCTTTTATTTTAAAATATAGAGGTTTAGATTACTCAGAGTTCAAATTATCTAGTAAACGATTTACAGATTCGAGTTGATTTGCCAACATAGTTACACTATATAGATACAATTTACTTACAGTTGACATTTTTCGATAACAAACATCATATCGTAATTTGTATAATGATCGACTTTTATTCTTATAACGCCTACTATTCCTGCGTTTATACTACACCCTATCAATAAGATTTTTATGATTACGTTTTCAGATATTCAATTACTGCGTGGCGGTAAAGCACTTTTAGATAAAGCGACTTCAACCATCCATCCAGGAGATAAAGTCGGTTTAGTTGGGAAAAATGGTTGCGGGAAGTCCACTTTATTCGCTTTATTAAAAGGCGAACTTTCTATTGATGCCGGTAACTTTAGCCAACCTGCTCATTGGGAGCTTGCATGGGTTGCCCAAGAAACGCCTGCTTTAGAACGCAAAGCGCTTGAATACGTGATCGACGGCGATAGAGAATATCGACGTTTAGAGACACAACTTGCTCAGGCAGAACAAGATGATAACGGTACTTTAGTTGCTGAATTGCACGGTAAAATAGAAACCATAGGTGGTTACAGTATTGCAGCCAGAGCATCGGAACTGCTTAACGGCTTAGGTTTTAGTCAGCAACAAATGAGTTGGAACCTTACTCAGTTTTCTGGTGGTTGGCGCATGCGCCTTAACTTGGCTCAAGCATTGTTATGTCGTTCAGATTTACTACTACTTGATGAACCGACCAACCACTTAGATCTTGATGCCGTAATGTGGCTTGAAAAATGGCTGCAAAACTACCCAGGCACCTTGCTCTTGATTTCTCATGATAGAGATTTTCTCGATCCTATCGTGAGTCGAATTATTCATGTAGAAAATCAATTATTAAACGAGTACACCGGTAATTATTCTTCGTTCGAAGGTCAGCGTGCTCAAAAGTTAATATTGCAACAAGCGATGTTTCAAAAACAACAAAAGCAAGTAGAACACATGCAAAGCTACATCGACCGTTTCCGCTATAAAGCATCAAAAGCGAAACAAGCACAAAGTCGTATTAAAGCGTTAGATAAAATGGAGAAAGTGCTTCCTGCTCAACTGGATAATCCATTTAGTTTCGAATTTCGTATCCCTTCGGCGTTACCTAACCCAATCTTGATGATGGATGAAGTCTCCGCAGGCTATGATGATAATCTCATCTTAGAAAAAATTCGTCTAAATTTGGTTCCTGGTAGCCGCATTGGTCTTTTAGGTAGAAATGGGGCAGGTAAATCGACATTAATAAAACTATTATCTGGTGAGTTAGCCCCTCAAGATGGCGATTTAACCTATTCACAAGGTGTTAAAATTGGTTATTTTGCGCAGCACCAATTAGAAACTCTTCATCCTGAAGAGACACCGTTACAACACATGATGCAAATTGCGCCTAAACAAACCGAGCAAGAATTAAGAAATTATTTAGGTAGTTTTGGTTTTCAAGGTGATAAAGCACTGGATAAAGTTGCCCCATTTTCTGGTGGAGAAAAAGCACGTTTAGTTCTAGCTTTAGTTGTTTGGCAAAAACCCAATTTACTTTTACTTGATGAACCAACCAACCACCTTGATCTCGACATGCGTCAAGCCCTCACCTTTGCATTACAAACCTTTGAAGGTGCAATGGTCATCGTTAGTCACGACCGCTACTTACTGCGTGCAACAACGGATGATCTTTACCTTGTTCACGATAGGCAAGTTGCTCCTTTTGATGGCGACTTAACTGACTATTACAAATGGCTTACCGAGCAAAACAAAGCCAATAAAAAAGAAGCAACACAAACTACTTCAAATAAGAACAACAACAACAGCGCCGCGTCAAAAAAAGAACAAAAACGCAAACAAGCTGAATTTCGTAAACAGACCGCACCACTTAGAAAGTCGTTAGAAACACTTGAAAAAAAAATGGATAAACTCGGCACAACTTTGTCTGAGGCGGAACAACAATTATTGGATACCGAACTGTACCAAGCTGAAAACAAAGCTAAACTAAATCAAATATTGGCACTTCAAGCCTCTGCAAAATCCGAGCTTGAGGAGATTGAATTAGAATGGATGACTATCCAAGAGTCACTAGAAGAAATGGAACAGGACGCTATATGACAAAACCCGCTTCTTTTATCACCGTAGAACGATTATGGCAATTTAGTTTGCAATATTACGCCATGCGAGGGGTAAAAGAAGCGTGTCTTTCTCTACAAAACAATTTCGATGGCAACGTTAATTTATTGTTACTGTTGAAGTGTCTTGATGAACAACAACTGACTTTTCATCGCAATGATTGGAGCCAAGTTCAACAGGCACTTCTGCGTACAGAAACACTACTTCTTCACTATCGAAAACTTCGCAAGAAAACCAAATCGCATGTACCTGCAACCTTATATCGAGAATCTTTAGAATTTGAACTATTATTAGAAAAACAACAACAGTCCGATTTAGTTCAATGTATCAATACCTTAGAACTCACTACCAACAACAAAGAACCATTAACATTGGCTTACTGTCGTTCACTTAATGCCGAACACCTTTTTACAGCGACTTTTGCAAAGCATTCCACCAAAACCAGTTCATAAAATCACAGTTAAGTTAGTATCAAACTAACAATTATAAATTTTCACATCATCGATAAACTGATCTCTGTTAGAATCAATGCAGAATCAACTCCACATCAATCGATGACTCACTATTATGACCGAATTTAAAGCTGCTCGTGGATTAAGCAATCCACATATTCAAACCGTCATTCCCCGATTTATTAGAAAAAAACCACTCTTTACCGCTCAATGGCAGACCTTAGACACACTCGATGGCGATTTTCTTGATCTCGCTTGGAGTGAAGACCGAACCACTGATTCAGCAAAAAACAAACCAATATTTGTGCTTTTTCATGGCTTAGAAGGCTGTTTTTACAGCCCATATGCAAATGGACTTATGCACGCTTTCGCGCAACATGGTTGGCTCTCTGTCATGATGCACTTTAGAGGCTGTAGTGGTAGGCCAAACAAGTTGGCCAGAGCATACCATTCAGGAGAAACTGAAGACGCCCGCTTTGTGCTTGAATATTTTCGTAAACTGTTTCCAAATCAACCTATTGTCGCTGTCGGTGTCTCTCTTGGTGGCAATATGTTAGTAAACTATCTGGCAAAATATAGTGACGATCCTATTGTAAAAGCAGCAACTGTAGTCTCTGCACCACTGGATCTCGCGGCATGTTCGTCTCGTATTGAACGAGGATTTTCTAAGATATATCGTAACTATTTATTAAGTTCATTAAAGAAAAACGCGCTGAAAAAACACAACCAATTAAACCAAGCTATTGGGGTATCGGTCGACACCATACACGCGCTGAAAACTCTGCACGGATTCGATGATCTTATCACCGCCCCTCTGCATAATTTTAAAAGTGCTCATGATTATTACCGCCGATGTTCGGGAATGAATGTACTCAATGATGTCACCGTTCCTTTGCAACTAATTCATGCTAAAGATGATCCATTTATGACCGACCAAGTGATCCCCAAGTTTACTCTAAACAAAAACATACATTATCGACTATTTGAACAAGGGGGACATGTGGGTTTTCTAACTGGTTCAATGGCTAATCCTCAATTTTGGTTGGAAGAAACATTGCCAAACTATTATCAAAACATCCACACAGAGGTGTAAAAATCACATGATCATTCCATGGCAAGAGATTGAAACCGACACGCTGGATAATTTAATTAAAGAGTTTGTTCTGAGAGAAGGAACGGATTATGGGCAAAATGAAGTAACGCTCGATGAGAAAGTAGCGCAAGTAAAAGAACAACTTACAGTGGGTGACGCCGTTATCGTGTTTTCAGAATTACATGAAACCGTTGATATAAAACTCAAAGGCGAATTTTAACTGGCAAAAGTAAAGCATTTATTCTTTTTAGATAATCCCATAAACTAGCAAATTACACCGTTTAATCTAATTTAATAACAAGGGATATCATGTCCGCAAAACATCCGGTTATCGCTGTTACAGGTTCATCTGGCGCAGGAACAACGACAACTTCAGAAGCATTTAGAAAAATGTTTAATATGATGAACGTTAGAGCCGCATGGGTTGAAGGAGATAGCTTCCATAAGTTCACTCGTCCAGAAATGGACATCGAAATTCGTAAAGCTAAAGAACAAGGTCGACACATCAGTTATTTTGGCCCAGAAGCAAACGACTTTCCGGCATTAGAGCAATTCTTTAAGAAATATGGAGAAGAAGGCAAAGGACAAGTAAGGCGTTATCTGCACTCCTTTGATGAAGCCGTACCTTATAATCAGATGCCAGGAACCTTTACCCCTTGGCAAGATTTACCCGAAAACAGTGATGTGCTTTTTTATGAAGGCTTACATGGCGCGGTGGTCGATGGTGAGGTGAATGTATCGCAACACGCTGACTTGCTTATCGGTATGGTGCCGATTGTTAATTTAGAATGGATTCAAAAGTTCGTACGCGATACTAGAGATAGAGGACACTCTAGAGAAGCCGTGACCGATTCAATCGTTCGCTCAATGGATGACTATCTAAATTATATTACGCCTCAATTTTCTCGCACACATATTAACTTTCAGCGCGTACCAACGGTTGACACTTCGAACCCTCTTAACGCCAAAGGAATACCCAGTTTAGACGAAAGTTTTGTGGTTATTCGTTTACGTGGCATGAAAAATGTCGATTTTCCTTATCTGTTGGCCATGATTGATGGCTCATTTGTTTCACGCCACAATACACTCGTTGTTCCAGGTGGCAAGATGAGTTTTGCTATGGAATTAATTATTAGACCCGTGCTTCAGCAGTTAATCGAAACAGGCAAAATAGGTTAATTTATACACAACTTGCGGCTTTGTTTGTTATACCGTGATGACGTGCACATTTTTGCGTATAAAATAGGGATTTGAGAGCGATCAAAATCAAGAAATCACCTGAAAAAAAGGATACTATTCTTAACAGACATACATATGTAGCTTGCAGCTTTGATTAAGAAATCCTATGCTAACGTCACCGAAATATAGGGACGTGGCAAAGGAACGCTGCTTAAGTAGGCCCTGCAGATAATAGTGAGATAATTATGGTTCTAGGTAAACCTCAAACCGATCCGACGTTAGAGTGGTTTCTTTCACACTGTCATATTCATAAATATCCATCAAAGAGTACGCTTATCCACGCGGGTGAAAAAGCGGAAACTCTGTATTACATTGTGAAAGGCTCTGTGGCTGTGCTTATCAAGGATGAAGAAGGTAAAGAGATGATTCTTTCTTACCTTAACCAAGGTGACTTCATCGGTGAGCTAGGCCTTTTTGAAGAAGACCAAGAACGTACCGCATGGGTACGAGCTAAATCACCTTGTGAAGTTGCTGAAATTTCGTTTAAGAAATTCCGTCAGCTTATTCAAGTTAACCCAGATATTTTGATGCGTCTTTCGTCTCAAATGGCAAGTCGTCTACAAACGACAAGCCAAAAAGTAGGCGATTTGGCCTTCTTAGATGTGACTGGTCGTATTGCTCAAACACTTCTTAATTTAGCAAAACAACCTGATGCAATGACTCACCCTGATGGGATGCAGATCAAAATTACTCGTCAAGAGATTGGACAAATTGTTGGCTGTTCACGTGAGACAGTTGGACGTATTTTAAAAATGCTTGAAGAGCAGAACTTAATTTCTGCACACGGTAAAACTATCGTTGTTTACGGTACTCGCTAACGTTCATTCGTTAATACGGAACCGTCTATAAAAAACAAACTAAAAAAGCAGCGGAAACGCTGCTTTTTTTTTCGATAAAATTAGAATAGCTTTTATGTAAGTGCTTCTAATTGATGGTGCTTGCAACTTGGTTGGGCATATATCTGGACACACCCAACCGGTTTAACATAAACGCTAAACTTTAGTCACATAGGTAGCGGAATTTTACATCATTCCTGGCATTCCACCCATACCACCCATGCCGCCCATATCAGGCATTGCAGCACCAGCATCTTTAGCTGGAGCATCAGTAACCATTGCTTCAGTTGTGATCATTAGTCCAGCAACCGATGCAGCGAACTGTAGTGCACTGCGCGTTACTTTAGTTGGATCTAAGATACCCATTTCAAGCATATCACCGTATTCGCCTGTGGCGGCATTGTAGCCATAGCTCGCATCGCCTGCTTTAACGTTGTTAGCAACAACTGAGTCTTCCTCACCTGCATTTTCAACGATTTGACGTAAAGGCGCTTCCATTGCTCGAAGAGCAACACGAATACCAACATTTTGTTCTTCATTGCTACCTTCAAGACCCGCGACTTTAGAAGCAGCGCGAATAAGAGCAACACCACCACCAGCAACGACGCCTTCTTCAACCGCAGCACGAGTTGCGTGAAGCGCATCTTCTACACGGTCTTTCTTCTCTTTCATTTCGACTTCAGTTGCTGCGCCAACTTTGATTACTGCAACACCGCCAGCAAGTTTCGCTACGCGTTCTTGTAGTTTCTCTTTGTCGTAATCTGATGTCGCTTCTTCGATTTGTTGGCGAATTTGAGCAACGCGACCTTGAATCATTGCTTCTTCACCAAGACCATCAATGATGGTTGTATTTTCTTTAGTGATGATAACGCGCTTCGCTTGACCTAGATCTTCTAATGTAGCTTTCTCTAGTTCTAAACCAATCTCTTCTGAGATAACCGTACCAGAAGTTAGAATCGCGATATCTTGTAGCATTGATTTACGACGATCACCGAACCCTGGAGCTTTAACTGCTGCAGCTTTCACGATGCCACGCATGTTGTTTACTACCAATGTAGCCAACGCTTCACCTTCAACATCTTCTGCAATGATAAGCAGTGGACGAGAGGCTTTAGCAACCGCTTCTAGAGTGGTTAACAGCTCACGGATATTCGATACTTTTTTATCAATCAAAAGAATGAATGGGTTTTCTAATTCAACCGCACCCGCTTCTTGGTTAGTAATAAAGTAAGGAGATAGGTAACCACGGTCAAACTGCATACCTTCAACAACATCAAGTTCATCTTGAAGTGCTTGGCCTTCTTCAACAGTAATAACACCGTCACGACCTACTTTCTCCATTGCTTCAGCAATGATGTTACCAACGGTTTCATCAGTGTTCGCTGAAATCGTTCCTACTTGTGCAATCGCTTTTGTATCAGCACATGGTACAGATAGAGCTTTAAGCTCTTCTACTGCGGCAACAACCGCTTTGTCGATACCACGTTTAAGGTCCATTGGGTTCATACCAGCAGCAACCGCTTTAAGGCCTTCAGTAATGATTGACTGAGCCAATACTGTTGCTGTTGTCGTTCCATCACCAGCGGCGTCATTTGCTTGAGAAGCCACTTCTTTAACCATTTGAGCGCCCATGTTTTGGAACTTATCTTCTAGTTCAATTTCACGCGCTACAGAAACACCATCTTTAGTGATGGTTGGTGCACCGAAAGATTTATCCAATACAACGTTACGGCCTTTAGGCCCAAGCGTTACTTTTACAGCATCAGCCAGAACGTTTACACCTTCTAGCATTTTGATTCGTGCGTCATTACCAAATTTTACGTCTTTAGCAGCCATCTTATATATCCTTTCCTAAATACTATTTATATTTGCTTGTCGTTTAAGAGTGAATTACTCAACGTATGCTTATTCAACAATTGCCATGATGTCGTTTTCAGACATGACTAATACTTCTTTGCCATCTATTTTTTCAGTTTTTGTGCCGTAGCCTTCTGCAAAAATAACTACATCACCAACTTTTACATCTAAAGGCTGAACAGTGCCATTTTCTAGAATACGGCCTTTTCCTACAGCGAGAATAGTTCCGCGAGTAGATTTTTCTGCAGCCGATCCAGTTAATACAATGCCACCTGCAGATTTTGATTCAACTTCTTTGCGCTCAACGATAACACGGTCGTGTAAAGGACGAATATTCATGAGGTCGTCTCTCCTGATTGTTGTTTCATTTAATAGATAAAGTGCTGAATTCTCAGCGCGTGAAAGTTATGTTGGGGATCATGTGCAAAATCCCAAGGGGAAAAATCAAATTTTTACCTCAGAAACGACATTTTTTTTATTAAATTGTTTTTTTTTGAATGAAAACCGATTTTTGACCAATATAGAGGTTGTTATTGCACTGGATCAGAGACTGGTTCAAAATCTTACTAACAACGGATTAGGTAAAGATGATGGCTTGCAAATATTGTCATAGTAATGGGTTTTGGGAAAAAATTGGACGATGTCAACAGTGCATGAATCAGTTAACCGTGTTATCTGTTTTATGTTGGGTTGTCTGGTGGTGGTTTTATAGGAATGATCTAAGAAGTGTGGAATCAATTGCGCTAATGGTTGCAGGATTTGCATTTAATTTTATGTTGTTTCTTCATCTTCTGTTTAAATTTGTCATTATTCCATTACAAAAGAAAAACAAAATATAACCTTACTACCTTGCGTCACTCTAAACAGGTTAGACAAGATAGTAAGGTCGAGTTCGAATTACTTCTCTAGTTTAAGAAAGTAATCGAAAATTTCAGGTACGTTACCGTTACCTAAGCCAGCATCAAATGCAGCTTGAAGGTTAGCAGAAGAACCTTCAGCGATCTTAGATTCAGTACCTAGATCTTCTACCATTTTTAGGAAGTAACCCAAATCTTTGTTTGCATTGGCAATTGAGAAACCTAAGTCACTTACGCCGTCAACTGCATAGTTTTTACAGAAGCCCATAAATGGAGAGTTAGAAGGACCCGCTGACATGATGTCGAATAGTTGTTGGCGATCAACACCAGCAAGATCAGCAACAGCGAAAGCTTGAGACATTGCACAAACAGTTGTCATGCCCATAAAGTTATTTACAAGCTTAGTTGTGTGACCTGCACCTAGAGCACCAAGATGGAATACGTTCTCACCTTGTTCTTCTAGTACTGGTTTAACTTTATTGAATGTATCCATGTCGCCAGCGGCCATGATGTTTAATAGACCATCTTTAGCGTGTGCTGGAGTACGACCAAGAGGAGCATCGATCATACCGGCTCCTTTTTCAGCAAGAGCTTCACCGATCTTACGAGTAGATGCAGGGATAGAAGTACCAAAGTCAATTAATACTGAACCTTGTTTAATTCCCGCAAGAATACCGTCATCGCCGTAAACGAGTTTTTCAACTACAGCAGAAGTAGTAAGACAAAGCATAACGATGTCACTTGCTGCCGCTAGTTCTTTAGCAGAAGTGGCTTCTTTAGCACCGCGAGCAACACAAGTTGCTACTGCTTCTTTGTTAAGATCCATAACATTCAGCTCGTAGCCTCTGTTTTGTAGGTTCTCAACCATGTTACCGCCCATAAGGCCAAGTCCGATAAAACCGATTACTGGTTTTGTCATGTCTAACTCCCAAAAATACTATTGTATGTTTATATGAGTATAAATAATATACGTCTGGTTATATTTAAGCAATCCTGAATGACTAGAAATTATTGCAAGATGTTAAGTAGCTCAATCGTTAATGCAAAAAATTACATTAAATGTTCAAAAATAAACTGGTTGCTCTCACAAAAGCCGTCGAATTTTTGTTTTTAGCATAGTACAAAAAACAAACGGTGGTTGCATATTGGTCGGATGTAGAATTATCGCCTTAGACAAATTTAGATTTCAGTGAATAAAAATTAGGCTTAAATAAAGAAAAAGCCCCTAATCCAATCCGGATAGGGGCTTTCTTAGATTCTTCTAAGAAAAAGCAGTGGTACTTATTAAGACCGGGCTTTTCCTAAATTGTTCCCAAAAAAAATATTATTTTTTTAGGATTTGCTAATTAACTAATTTAACCGTTATTTTTCAAATAGTTATGCCACGTTAGTTCGGATAATGGTTTGCTCACAAAGATCAATTTCTAGCGCCACTTCATCACATGCGTGAATTCTTGGGCATTGTTCACAGTCTTTTAATACTTTTTCCGGCAGTAAACTCTTGGAGGTTGGCAAGAAGTTCTGCTTCATAAAGAATTCTGGCGTTCGTGTTAACACAAACACTTTTTGTATCGCCATCTGTTTAGCTTTGTTTATCAAATGTTGAACAATAGCTGTGCCCTGCCCTTGTTTATGCCACCCGGCCTCAATACCAAGTGATCGAATCTCAGCTAAGCCTGAATCGTAAACATAAAGAGAGGCACAACCAGTCACTTCGCCTTGATTTTCAACTACGGCAAACGAGCCGATATCTCGAATTAATTCATTACGATTTCGAGGTAGGTTTTCTCCCATATTCGACCAGTAGGCGACCATACCTTCTAAAGCGTCGATGTCAGTAAGCCTTGCAGAGCGAACTTTAATCGCGGAGACATTTCTTTTTTCAAGCCGTTGTTGTGCATGATCTACCGCGTAGGCAACTTGTTTTGGTGAAACGCCACCAAGAGCTGAACGTTTGTCTAAGCACGACTCAATGGTCAAAATGTCATAAACATCTTCTTCAATCACTTCAGAAAATACTTTTAATTCGGCAATAGATAACTCTTCTAGCGCACAACCTTTCTCTATTGCTCCAACTACCGCGACCCCAACAATATGGTGAGCTTCACGAAATGGTATATCTTTGGCAACAAGATAATCTGCTAGCTCAGTGGCATTGGCGTAACCTTGCTTCGCCGCTTCCAATGTACGCTCTTTATTGATCTTTAATCCATCAAAACACAGCGCCGCCATTTCCATGCAATCATTCCATGTATCTAAGGCATCGAATAAACCTTCTTTATCTTCCTGCATGTCTTTGTTATAAGCAAGAGGCAAGGCTTTAACTGTCATCATCATCGCCGCTAATGAACCATATACGCGACCACATTTACCACGGATTAATTCCAATGCATCAGGGTTTTTCTTCTGTGGCATTAAAGAAGAGCCGGAAGTCACTGTATCGGCTAACTCGATGAAATTAGATTCACCTGAGTTATAAAAAATCATATCTTCCGCTAGACGAGATAAATGCAGCATAGAAATAGAAGCGATAGACATCAGCTCCATCACATGGTCTCGATCTGAAACGGAATCAAGGCTATTACGGGTTGCTCGTCTAAAGCCAAGATTGTGGGCCAAGTCTTGACGATCCATAGGATAAGCCGTACCAGCCAAGGCTCCTGAGCCTAATGGACAGGTATCTAAACGATTAATGGCATCACCCAAACGTGAGTAATCACGTTCAAACATTTCTACATACGCTAGACACCAGTGTGCAAAAGTGACAGGTTGAGCTCGTTGTAAATGGGTATAACCCGGTAATACTGTTGCTTGATGCTGAGAAGCAACATCAACTAATTGATTTTGCAAACGATCCATTACACGCAGTAAATGCTGACCTTGTTGACGACACCACAACTTAAGATCTGTAGCAACCTGATCATTACGCGAGCGACCCGTGTGCAGTTTCTTGCCCAAATCACCAACTTTACTGATCAATTGTTGTTCGACCCAGCTGTGAATATCCTCAGCGTCAGATTTTAAGATCTGCTCCGGGTCTTCCATTACTTCTAATTTTAGTTCATTTAACGCGAGTTCCAGCTTTTGCTGCTCCACCTCGTTTAATACACCGACAGAACGCAGCGCTTTAGACCAAGCGATTGAACCTACAATGTCTTGCTCAGCCAATCGGTAATCAAAGCGCAATGAATCGTTAAAGTCTTTGAACCGAGTGTCTGCTGCTTGGGTAAATCTACCGCCCCATAATGCCATTGTGTCTCTCCTGATCTAAACGGAAGCTAATTATTATTTTTAGTTGGTGTTGTAATGCTACTCAATACTCGGTTGTAGATACTAGCGATATACAACCGAGAAGCAAGCATCTGCTATATTAATTTTTGTTCATTCTAATTAATTACTTTTGAGAGTTCAAAGTACGAATACGACTCGCCAAAGAATATAAACGAATAAACCCTTCTGCATGGCTTTGATCATAAACGTCATCTTCACCAAATGTTGCGAATTGTTCACTATACAAACTGTTTTCTGAACGCTTCTGTGTCGCGGTTGCTTGTCCTTTGTAAAGTTTGATAACCACTTCACCATTAACATCTTTCGCTAGACTTTCTGTCGCGGCAAGAATAGATTCGCATAATGGAGTAAACCAACGGCCATCATAGATAAGGTGAGACGCTTTAACACCCAGTTCTTCTCGGAATTCAAATGAACTCTTGTCCAACACAAGTTGTTCAATTGAACGCAGTGCTTCCATCATGATGGTTCCTCCTGGTGTTTCATAACAACCACGAGACTTCATACCAACCAAACGGTTTTCTACGATATCGATTCGGCCAATACCATGCTCAACACCTTTTTCATTTAAAGACATGAGTACGTCGTATGGCGACATTTCTTTACCGTCAACTGCAACTACTTCACAATTTTCAACTTTCAATGTGACATATTCAGCTTCATTTGGTGCATCTTCTGGGCTTTTAGTCCATGCCCAACAATCATCATTCGGTGCATTCCAAGTTTGTTCTAGTACGCCACCTTCCGTAGAAATATGCCAAGCATTAGCATCACGAGAATAAATTTTTGTTAGCGAAGCCGTACAAGGAATATTACGTTCTGCAAGATAATCTAAGCACTCTTCACGACTAACAAGATCCCACTCACGCCATGGTGCGATAACATGCAAATCAGGGGCTAATGCAGCAAATGCGCCTTCAAAACGTACTTGGTCATTACCTTTACCTGTACAACCGTGCGCCAACGCATCTGCACCAACTTTACGTGCACATTCAACCTGAGCTTTAGCGATAATTGGACGTGCCATAGACGTACCTAATAGATACTTACCTTCATATAATGCACCGGTTTTAAGTGATGGGTAAATATAGTCTTTTACCATCTCTTCTTTTAGATCAGCGACATAAACTTCAGATGCACCAGAGGCAATAGCTTTCTCTTCTACGCCTTCTAGTTCTTCTGCTCCTTGACCTACATCGGCAACAAACGCCACCACTTCACACCCATAGTTCTCTTTTAACCATGGGATAATAACTGATGTGTCCAGACCGCCGGAATAGGCTACGACTACTTTTTTAACTTCTACTTTGCTCATTGTATTTCTCCTAATCTCCCGGTCTGCACTGGCGGTCAGTTCCTGGGGTTTAAATTGGTAATTTATACTGTTTAATTTTATTTAAAAATAACGAGTTAGCTTAGTTCAAACTAACAAGGTAACTTCAAAATTTATTGGGGTAAAAACTGAGTACCTATGCTTTTACCTGAAAATAGTTCACTTAATTTTTCTGGATAACGCCACGTTGCCACTTCAATCGGTCTACCGAGTTCGTTTGCAGCATCAAGCGCCGCTTCTACTTTTACTATCATTCCGTCGGTAATCACTTTTCCTTGAATAAGTGCATCTGCTTGAACTTTATCAAGATTTGGTAACAAATGACCTTTGCCATCCAACACGCCACTTACATCAGAAAGAAGGACAAGTTCTGCATCTAATGTACTGGCAACCGCAACCGCCGCCTGATCAGCGTTAACATTCATCATTTGGCCTTGATCCGTCAAGCCGATAGAACTGATGATCGGCAGTGCTCCTGTCGCTAGAATAGCCTTAACCACGGTGGCATCTCCGGCACTTGCCTTACCAACCGCACCTAATTCTGGGTCAAGTTCAACAACGTTACATAAACCGCCGTCAGCTAAACAAAGGCCAATCGGATTCAATCCATTCTTAATCGCTTCACCTTGCAATGATTTATTCGCTGTACCCGCTAAAGCACCAGCAATGACATCAATCTGGTCATATGGTGTAACACGAAGGCCGTTTTTTTTCTCTGTTGATAATTGCAGTTTTGCCATCAGATCATCTACCAAATAGCCACCTCCATGAACAATGACCAGCTCTCTATCTGCTTGATTTTGATACGCTTGAATAGCATTAAACAGCTTGCCCAGAGTTTCAGTACATGACAACGCCGCTCCGCCTAACTTAATCACTAATGGTTTTAATGTTTGATTCATAATAATTATCTCTACACAAGTGAAGTAAGCGGCTCAAAGCCGTTACGAATATTCACACATTGCATCGCGTGACTCGATGCCCCTTTCAATAAATTGTCGATCGCGGAAACAACAATCACATGTTCGCCTTCTACCTTCCAGCCAATATCACAAAACGGTGTATTCTCAACATCTTGTATTCTTGGTACTGCATCGTGTTTTAAACGAACCGCTGGTTTATTCTTATAAGCTTGTTCAAAGGCTTTATTTACATCTTCGGCATTAACTCCAACCGCGAGCTTCATCGTAATCGTTGCCAAAATACCTCGTTTAAAATTGCCTAAATGTGGAGTAAAAATAACATCACAGCCTAAGTGCGAAGCAATTTCTGGTTTATGGCGATGACTAAAAAGCCCATAAGGCTGCAAACTCACTTCGCAAAAGCTATTAACCATAGACGATTTTCGTCCTGCACCAGAAACCCCACTGGTTGCATTAATAACTGGCCACTGATTTAGGTCTAGCATATTCATTTCAATTAACGGTTTAATCGCCAATTGTGACGCAGTAGGGTAACAGCCAGCAACAGCGATCAAATCGGTGTTTTTAATCTCTGGTTCATTCCATTCTGCCAAGCCATAAACCGCCTCACTTAATAAATCTTCATGTTGATGGTCAAAACCGTAGTATTGAGGATAAAAGCTATTTAGTTGAACTCTATACGCTCCAGATAAATCAAATACCTGACAGCCTTGCGTTAAAAACTCAGGAACTAAATCATGGCTAACTTCATGTGCCGTTGCTAAAAATACGATATCGCACTCTTTTGCTACAGATTGCACGTCAGTTAATGGTTGAACATTCATATCCACCACACCAGCAAGTTTGCCGTGCAATGTACCAATAGATTTATTCGCATCTACACTATTGGCTGAAACGTATAATCCTGATAGCGTTAACTGTGGGTGTCTTGTCACCATAAGAGCAAGTTCTGCTCCGGTATATCCGCTTGCACCAATAATTGTAGCTTTTAACATCTTCACTTATCCAAATAGCTGGGTAAAAAAACAACGGTCACACTTGACTAATCATACTAAAAAAAACGCATTATTCGGTTTTTTATTCACAAATAATGATTTAATATGCTTTTTAACGTCTTAACGGTTAACTGTCAATAGGGGAAGCAAAGATAATATGCAATTACCTAAATTTATCGATGTATATAAGGGGCTAATTTCCACCTCTTCTATCAGCTCAACAGACCCAAGCTGGGATGAGGGCAATAGCAAAGTCATTGAATTACTCGCTGACTGGCTAAAAAAAATGGATTTTGAAGTTAGTGTCATTGATGTGGAAAAAGGTAAATGCAACCTAATAGCAAAACGAGGACAAGGTGAAGGAGGCCTGTTATTAGCTGGGCATACTGATACGGTTCCTTTTGATCAGGGGCGTTGGAATTTTGATCCGCATGCATTAACAGAAGTTAATAATCGCTTTTATGGCTTAGGTACAGCGGATATGAAAGGCTTTTTTGCTTTTATTATTGAAGCAGTAAAACAGATAGATTGGAAAAATCAGAAAAAGCCAGTTTATATTTTAGCTACCTGCGATGAAGAGACCACCATGCTAGGGGCTCGTCATTTTACTGATTCGGCACCAATTCAACCTGATTACTGCATTATTGGTGAACCAACCAGTTTGGTGCCAGTGAGAGGGCATAAGGGCCATGTTGCCAATGCTATTCGAGTGACAGGTAAATCGGGGCATTCGTCCGATCCGGCCTTAGGCGTAAATGCAATTGAGATCATGCATGAAGTTATGTTTGCCTTAATGCAGTTAAAAAATAAGTTGATTAAAGAGTATCATCACCCAGGGTTCGCGATTCCATCGCCGACACTAAATTTGGGTCATATTCATGGTGGCGACAGTGCTAACCGTATTTGTGGTTGCTGTGAACTTCATTACGATGTTCGTCCTTTACCCGGTATTAGCTTAGATGGACTTGATAATCTATTACGCGGAGCCTTAAAAGAAGTCGAAGCCAAATGGCCAGATCGTATTGAAATAACCCCATTACATGAGCCTATTCCCGGATATGAATGTACACATGATGGTGGATTTATTGTCGGTATGGAAGAGATCTGTGCAACCGAATCTGAAACAGTAAATTACTGTACTGAAGCGCCATTTTTACAACAATTATGTCCTACGTTAGTACTCGGTCCAGGCTCAATTGAACAAGCTCATCAACCGGATGAATTTTTAGCGACCGAATATATTGAACCGACCATAAAAATACTATCAAAAGCCATTCATCAATACTGCTTTTAATTGGGATCTTGTTTAAATATCCAAAGACTGGAGATTGGTTTCGGTCGGCGCATCATGGCTAAATTTGTATAGCGGGCAAGTTTGTATATCGATTAAGTTTACATGATTACTAAGTTTGCATAATTACTAAGTCTGTATAACTGTTAGGTGCAGTTAGTTATTGATATGCATCTCGAAACGCAAGTACAAGGGAGGAGGTTAGGTGGTTCACGCGATCTCTTCCCTTTCAATCATATGTTATTATGGTTGGTATTACTGGCTATGTATTTAGTTATGAAATTAATTTTCACAATGATTTTACATAGGAGCATTTATAAGAAGTCACTTTTATCCAACCTAATTAAAATCATAAGGTCTTTATTTGACTCAGAGCACATAAATTAGCTAGATTGTCTATCCAGGACGAAAATAGACTGTAATTTAATTACGAGGCAGAAAGGAAATGAACGAGAAGTATGCTGCTTTAAAAAGTAATGTGAGAACATTAGGTCACTTACTTGGCAACACTATAAAAAATGCCCATGGCGAAGAAATCTTAGAAAAAGTAGAAGAGATACGCCAGCTTTCAAAATCTGCCGAACGAGAAAACGATCAACAAGCTCGTGAGAAGCTGATCAAAGTGATCTCAGATCTACCAGATGACCAATTAAACCCTGTAGCTAGGGCTTTTAACCAATTTTTAAACTTAACCAATATTGCGGAGCAATACCACACAATTTCACGCCATTGTGATACCAATGTTTGTGAACCAGATGCTATTCATTCACTGTTTTCCAAACTGACGTCAAATAGTGTTGGTAAACTCGATACCGCGCAAGCAATCAAAGAACTTAATATTGAATTAGTACTCACGGCTCATCCGACTGAAATCGCTCGGCGTACCATGATCAACAAGCTAGTGAAGATAAATCAATGTCTCTCACAACTCGAACTGACTGATCTTTCTGACAGAGAGCGGGTTAAACAAGAACGCCGCTTAGAGCAACTTATTGCTCAATCTTGGCATTCTGATGATATGCGTAAAGAACGCCCTACGCCGTTAGATGAAGCTAAATGGGGCTTTGCTGTTGTTGAAAATTCATTATGGCAAGCGGTTCCTGAGTTTTTACGTGAGTTCAATGATCGAGTAGAAGAATATTTAGGTGAAGGTTTACCTATTGATGCTCGCCCTGTTCATTTTTCTTCTTGGATGGGAGGTGACAGAGATGGTAACCCGTTTGTTACTCACAATATCACCCATGAAGTACTGCACTTGTCACGCTGGAAAGCAGCAGATCTGTATTTAAATGATATTCAAGAGCTTATCAGTGAACTGTCCATGGTTGATTGCAGCGAAGGCCTACGTGAATTTGCTGGCGATGCACATGAACCTTATCGAGCGGTTCTAAAAGATCTACGTGTTCTTTTAACCGATACATTAGACGTTCTTGATGCAAAAATTAACAAAACCGATGTACCAAACAAAATCATTTTAGAAAAAGTGGAGCAATTATGGCAGCCTCTTCACGCATGCTACCAATCTCTTCACCAATGCGGTATGGGCGTTATAGCCGATGGTTCGTTACTTGATACATTGCGCAGAGTTAGAGCATTTGGTGTTCACTTAGTCCGTTTAGATATTCGCCAAGAGAGTACTCGTCACTCTGATGTATTGTCTGAGCTAACGCGTTACCTTGGTATTGGTGACTACGATCACTGGAGCGAGCAAGACAAGATCTCTTTCCTTGTTAATGAATTAAGTTCTAAGCGCCCATTACTACCCCGTAATTGGCAACCATCTGAAGCGGTTAAAGAGGTTTTAGACACCTGTAAGATCATTGCTAGCCAATCACGTGAAGCGTTTGGTTCTTACGTGATATCTATGGCTCGCACCGCATCTGATGTTCTTGCTGTGCACTTGCTTCTTCAAGAGTCTGGTTGTGAGTTCAGAATGGATGTTTGCCCATTATTCGAAACCCTAGATGATTTAAATAACTCAGAAGCGGTCATCAAACAACTGCTCGAGATTGACTGGTATCGTGGCTTTATTCAAAACCATCAAATGGTCATGATTGGCTATTCTGATTCAGCCAAAGATGCCGGTGTTATGTCAGCAGGATGGGCACAATACAGCGCAATGGATGCCTTAGTGCGTGTCTGTGAAGAAGCCAACATAGAATTGACCCTATTCCATGGCCGAGGTGGCACAATTGGTCGTGGTGGTGCACCAGCACATGCTGCATTACTGTCTCAACCACCAAAAAGCTTACAAGGTGGTCTGCGTGTAACCGAACAAGGTGAAATGATCCGCTTTAAGTTGGGCTTACCGGAAGTTGCTGTAAACAGTTTTAATCTGTACGCCAGTGCCGTGCTAGAAGCGAACCTTTTGCCGCCACCAAATCCAAAACAAGAATGGCGTGATTTGATGGAAGAGTTGTCACAAGTATCCTGTGAAGCATATCGTTCTGTAGTAAGAGAAGAGCCCGATTTTGTTCCTTACTTCAGAGCCGCAACTCCAGAACAAGAACTGGGTAAATTACCTTTAGGATCTCGTCCTTCAAAAAGAAATCCAAATGGTGGTGTTGAAAGCTTACGAGCGATTCCATGGATATTCTCATGGAGCCAAAACCGGTTAGTACTCCCTGCTTGGCTAGGTGCTGGTGAATCCATTCAGCACTCTATCGACCATGGACATCAGGATTTGTTAGAAGAAATGTGTCGCGAGTGGCCTTTCTTTTCAACTCGTTTGGGTATGCTTGAAATGGTGTACTCTAAGTCGAGTATTGAGATATCTCAGTACTATGATCAAAGGCTTACCGATAAGTCATTATGGAGACTGGGCGATAGATTAAGAGATCAACTACAAAAAGACATCAAAGCCGTGCTTAATGTAGAAAACAATGAAAACTTAATGCAAAGTAACCCTTGGGGACTTGAGTCTATTCGACTTCGCAACGTGTATGTATTACCAATGAACATCCTTCAAGCTGAACTTCTGTATCGAACTCGTCAGTCAGATCATGTTTCTTCTGAACTAGATGAAGCCTTAATGGTGACAATTGCAGGTATTGCTGCAGGAATGCGTAATACTGGCTAGGATTAATAGCCAAAAACAGGACAACAATACCCTTTCGATCGGAATGTTGTCCTGCTTACCTTCCTTACTGAGAGATTTATCATCATTTTGAGACAAATTGCCCTATATTTTTATTTATACCTTAAACTTTAGTGGTATGCTTACGCCCCGTTGTGCATTAAAGACAAATTATACTTACAATAAGCACAATCTCTAGGAATCAAACTCCAAACACCGCTAGGTGAAATTCGGCTATAAATTGGGATTAATGAACGCACAAAGAGGCGTCGTTATCCTGAACTGCTTGATTAATGGGTGTCAAAGAAAGCGAAAACGCAGTTCATAGTTATGAGTTTATATATTACTAATTATTGGATTTAAGACATGTCATTACCACACGTAATCTTAACCGTTTTAAGCACTCGTAATGCTACCGGATATGATATCACCAAAGAATTTTCCTACAGTATCGGTTATTTTTGGAAAGCGAGTCATCAACAAGTTTATCGCGAGCTAAATAAGATGGCTGAAAATGATCTCGTTACCTGTAACATTCAACCACAAGACGGCAAACCAGATAAAAAAGTTTACTCCATTACTGAAAATGGACGTAAAGCTTTAGGAGAATGGTTTGAACAACCCACAGCGCAACCAACGGTACGCGACGAATTCAGTGCTAAGCTTATCGCTTGTGCAGTGCAGCCAACGTCTCCGTTAAGAGAGCAAATATCTTTACTTATAAATGAATCTAAACAACTGGTTAATCACTATAAGCAAATAGAAGCGACACACTATGGTGATCCTGCAAATTTAGATAGACACGCAAAACTAGAGCGCCTTACTTTAAGACGAAATATGATAATGCGCGAAGCATGGATAAATTGGGCAGAAGAAGTTGCTGCTGAATTGGATTCTATGCAATAAGTGAAGATTTGATAGATTAAGTAAAACGGTTCATTTTAAACATTTTTATAGCAACAACCAAAAGAGGGTTGATACATAGTATCAACCCTCTTTTTTCTGGTACGGCTTGCTGTTTATCAGGCTTTATTTTTCAGGTCTAACCCCTAAAGTATGACATAAAGCAAATGTCATTTCGGCGCGATTTAAAGTATAAAAATGGAAATCTTTTACGCCTTCTCGGCTAAGAATTCTTACCATATCAATCGCTTGACTTGCTCCAACCAACTGTCTAGTTGTTGGGTCGTCCTCCAAACCACTAAACTGCTGTGCCATCCAACCCGGAACTTTTACATGATTCATTGCCGCAAATCGTGACGCTTGAGTAAAATTAGATACAGGTAAAATGCCTGGTACTATTTCAACATCAATACCCGCACTCACACAACGATCACGAAACCTCAGGTAACTTTCAACATCAAAGAAAAATTGCGTAATCGCTCTATTGGCACCTGCATCAACTTTTCTTTTTAAGTTAAGTAAGTCAGCTTGAGCACTTTTAGCTTCTGGATGAACTTCAGGAAAAGCAGCAACCGAAATATCAAAATCATGGCGCGCTTTAAGCAGATTAACCAAATCCGATGCATACATATCTGGAGCACCGCCTCCTACTGGAATGTCACCACGCAAAGCGACTATATTTCGAATCCCATTTGCCCAGTAGTCTTCCGCAATATCAATAAGTTCATCGCGACTTGCATCAATGCAGGTTAAATGTGGAGCCGCAACTAAACCCGTCTCATCTTTAATTTGTTTAATAATAGAGTGAGTACGATCTCGTTCGCCAGAATTAGCACCATACGTCACGGAAACAAATTTAGGTTGCAACGTTTTTAGACGATGTACCGAGTTCCACAACGTTTCTTCCATTTTTTCGCTACTAGGAGGGAAAAACTCAAATGAAACATTAATATCACCAAGCTCTGCGATATTTTGATTTAAAGCGTCTAGATGACTTGCATGTGAATAGCTCATTGTGCATTTCTCTCCCATTTAGGGCTAATAGTGGGTTATATCTTTTTGACGTTTAGACGTCTATATGTCCACTAGAATGTAATGAAATGAGCTTAATGTCAACCTGATGATCATGAGCTTTTTTCATGTAAAAATGAGAATTACTCAACAAGTGGTGTAACGTCTATATAAAACCTCAAGGCCACTAATGAAATAGTGGCCTTGAGGTAAGTTAAAACAAGTTGGAAAGTCGATTAATGTCGGATTGAATCGCTCCAGCGGTAACGAACTGACCCGCTCCTGGCCCACGAATAACCAATGGATTATCCTTATACCAAACACTTTCAATAGCAAAGATATTGTCACATGGTAATAAGTTAGCTAACGCATGCTCTTTATTCAAAGCCTCTATACCTACCGTTGCCGTTCCATCTTTTTCTAAACGAGCAACATAGCGCAATACTCGATCTTCTTTTTGTGCTTTTTCTAACCTTTCTGCCAAGATTTCATTCAGTAACTGTCCTTGGTCAAAAAACTGGTCAATCGTCAAACCTTTAAGCTCTTCTGGTATCAGAGATTCCACTTTGACATTTTCTGGTTCAATGATTAAACCGGACTCTCGAGCCAAAATAACCAGTTTTCTCATAACATCAGAACCATTCAAATCTTCCCGAGGGTCGGGCTCTGTTAGGCCTTGTTGCCACGCGAGCTCAACCAGCTCACTAAACGGAATTGAACCGTCAAATTGTTGGAAAAGCCAAGATAAAGTACCCGAAAATATACCTGAAAGTGCAGTAATTTGGTCACCACTCTCTTTTAGATCACGTACCGTATGGTTTATCGGTAGCCCTGCGCCCACAGTAGCATTATAAAGCCAATGACGACCGGTTTTCGCAAAGGCATCTTGCACTTGATGATAAAAAGTACTCGAAGCAGATCCCGCTACCTTATTAGCGGAAATTAAATGAAAACCTTTTTCTGCTATCTCTGGATACTTCATCGACAACTCTTCACTTGCTGTCACATCGATAATAATCACTTCGTCAAATGTCTGATGATGGCTCAATTTTGTTAACCATTCAGTTCCATCACTTTCTATCGCTTTATCATCATATCGACTCAATACCGTACTAGGGTCAATTCCGTCGGTTTCCATCCAGTAGGTTTTGCTTCCTATAACGGCAATTAAGTCAAAACTCATTCCTCTACGCTTCTCTATTTCACTTTTTTGTGTCTTAAAGAGCTGTAACCAACCGGAGCCGATATTACCTTTTCCACACAATACTAAACCAATTCTTTTTTGAGCTTGGAATAACTGCGTGTGAATATTTTGGATCAATATTTCAGTATTAGAAGTACGTAAAACAGCGGCGAAGCTCAAACCTGATTCTGCTTCGCACATAAACTCGACTGGTGCATTTTTTAATTGTTGGTAAAAGCCATGGCTATGAATCGGATTCTTAGTTACACCAGCACCAACTGCGGCAACCATAGAATAGCCCTCTTTGAGACGAATATCGGCTTCGATGGCCGCATCATTTAAATACCTCAAGGCACCAGCCGCAACTTCAGAGGTGTAAGCAAGCAGTATCTCTCCCTGATCGGCTTGTACTTCAAAAGCTAACGGTTGTAACTGAGCTCGTTGTAAACTTTGTAAAACCTCTTCTTTTGCTCGTTCAAAGTCGTGGCCTAAGCTAAAGATCAACTCGATAAGCAGCACATCATCAAGCGAAGTGATAATTTTGGCGCCACGACCTGAAGCAAGTACCCTTTCTATTCTGGTTGACCCTGCTTCTGGTTGATAACTGCAACGAAGCTCCAAATCCATAGCACTTTGAGCAACCGGCTGTAAGGTTCTACTATGTAGAACAGGTGCCGCTAAACGAGCCAGTTCACTGGCTTCATCAAGCCTTAATAACGGTAATAAACAAGCATCATTCACCTTACGTGGGTCAGCGCTGTATACGCCACTAACATCACTCCAAATCGTGACTCGGTTGACGTCGGCTAATGCACCAATCATTGTTGCGGAATAATCCGAGCCATTACGACCGAGTAAAACGGTATCACCGGCACTATTTTTTGCCATAAAACCAGTGATCACAAGTCGACATTGTGGATGTTGCACCAATATATCTTTTAGTAAAGGCAAAGACCGGGAACGATCTATCTCTGGCTGAGTACCTAAATCTGCTCGCAGAAAATCTCGTGAATCGGTTGCTACAGAAGGCATTGTTTCTTGACTGAGTAATTGCGCTAATAACCTAGCAGACCAAACTTCACCATGCCCAAGCACGCTGGCTTCTTGTTGATGAGTCAGTGGAATTTGCATATCGCCTAAAGCAGAAAATTCCGCATGCAATACGGCTAACAATTCATTGGGTTCATCCAATAATTGCTCAATTAAATTCGACTGATATTGACGCAACTGCATAAGCAATTCATGCGCTGTTCGTCCATCTTTATTTAGAGCATTTAACCATTCAAGCAGTCTATTGGTCGTATCACCAGCCGCAGAAACAACAATTAAATCTTCATGTTGTGAATATTCGGAAAGAATGTTCGCCACACGCTTATAGCACTCAGGGTTAGCAAGACTGCTACCACCGAATTTATGCAGCTGACGCTTACCTGTCATTTACGCTGTCTCCTGAACTTCTTTAAAGGCATTATCTAAATCTTCAATTAAATCTCGGCTATCTTCTAGCCCTACCGATAATCGAAGCAATGTTTGAGCGATACCAGCTTGTTGAAGCGCCTCTTCACCCATTGCTCGATGAGTCATCGTAGCAGGGTGACAAATAAGGCTTTCCACTCCCCCTAAAGACTCCGCTAGAGAGAACAGTTTTAGCGCACCAACAAAAGCTTTTAACTGTTCCATAGACCCATTGAATTCAAAACTTAGCATTGAACCAAAACCAGACTGTTGTTTTTTAGCTATTTCATGGCCTGGATGATTCACTAAACTTGGGTGATAAATGGTACCAACGCGATCTTGCTTAGCTAAGTAATGTAAAATTTCTCGCGAACTCTCTTCATGTATTCGCATTCTTGCACCCAAGGTTCGTATGCCTCGCAGCGTCATATAGCTATCAAAGGGCGTGCCCGTCGCACCAATACAATTTCCCCACCAAGCTAATTCTTCGGCATGTTGCTCGGTTTTGGTCACAATCACGCCGCCAATTACATCGGAATGACCGTTAATATATTTGGTTGTAGAATGAATAACAAAATCTGCACCTAACTCCAGTGGTTTTTGGTATATCGGTGTCATAAAGGTATTATCCACCGCGACCAATGCCCCTACTGCATGCGCTTTTTTACAGGTTTCTTGCACATCCACCACTCTCACCAATGGATTAGATGGTGTTTCTAACAAGACTAATTTTGGCTTTTTAGCCAATGCCGCCTCTAAAGCTGATTGATCTGATTGATCAATAAATAAAACCGAAAAATCACCTTTCTGAGCTCTGGTATTAAACAAACGATACGTACCACCATAACAATCATTCGGTGCCACAATCAGATCATTTGGACCTATAAAAGCCGATACCCATAAATTGAGTGCTGAGGTACCACAATTAGTCACCACTGCACCTGCACCTGACTCTAGTTCGGAAAGGGCTTGTTCCAACATATTTCTATTGGGATTGCCAGAACGGGTATAATCGTATTTAGGAACATCGCCAAAATTAGGGAAGCTATAATTGGTCGATAAATAAATGGGAGGGACGACGGCTTGATATTGGGAATCAGATTCAATCCCGGTGCGAACAGCAATAGTCGCAGGTTTCCTTTGTGTCATGTGCTTGCTTTCCTTTATCAGGTTTCAGGCTGTGATTTGGCGATCCGCTAACTATACCTGAATATCGAAATACTATACTTGAATATCGAGATTTGGAACGTATATCGCACACTTTACTGCTAGTTTTAAAGGACGTCAATACCTCTAGACGTCTATATGTCTTTGCTTATAGAGGTAAATCCCGCTAGAATTCTAACCCATAAATATTTTATGACTATTTTTATAAAGGTGAGCAATGGCTGATTGGAATGGCGAATATATAAGTCCATACGCAGAGCATGGTAAAAAAAGCGAACAAGTAAAAAAAATAACCGTATCCATCCCTCTGAAAGTTTTAAAAATTTTGACCGATGAACGTACGCGTCGCCAAATAAATAACTTACGACATGCAACAAATAGTGAATTGCTGTGCGAAGCATTTTTACATGCTTATACAGACCAACCATTACCAACAGATGAAGATTTGAGAAAAGATCGCCCTGATGATATTCCAACCGAAGTAAAACGATTAATGACGGAAATGGGCATAGAGTTTGAAGCATTTGATGAAGAGTAATGATTAATTCAGCAATCTACTACCTTAGATAAAATTAGGATAGTAGATTGCGGTTACCTAAATACAGATCGCGTTAATCCATATAATGCTCAGGTAAATCGACTCTAGCAACACCAGACTCCACTGCGGCAATAGCCACCGCTTTGGCAACACGAGGTAGTAAACGAGGGTCCATAGGTTTAGGGATAATATATTCTTTACTAAACTCTAACGACTCTACACCTGCCGCTTTTAATACTTCGGCAGGAACCGGTTCTTTGGTCAACTGACGAATCGCTTCAACTGCTGCTAATTTCATTTCAATATTAATTTCACTGGCTCGAACATCTAAAGCACCACGGAAAATAAAAGGAAAACAGATAACGTTGTTAACTTGGTTCGGATAATCCGAACGGCCAGTTCCCATAATCAAATCGCTTCTTACTTGATGGGCGATTTCAGGTTTAATTTCAGGATCAGGGTTCGAGCAAGCAAAGACTACCGGCTTATCTGCCATCAATTTAAGTGCATCGGCAGGGAACAGATCGGGTCCAGAAACACCAAGAAACAAATCCGCACCGTCAATCACATCTTCTAGCGTGCGTTTATCAGTATTATTGGCAAACATTTTTTTGTATTCATTTAAATCGTCACGACGAGTGTGAATAACGCCTTTTCGATCCAGCATGTAAATTTTTTCTCGCTGAGCACCACATTTTATCAAAAGCTCCATGCAGGCTGTTGCTGCTGCTCCTGCGCCAAGACAAACAATAATCGCTTCTTGTAAGGTTTTTCCTTGTAGCTCTATCGCATTGAGCATACCTGCAGCGGTTACAATCGCTGTACCATGTTGATCATCGTGAAAAACCGGAACTTGGCAACGCTCAATTAACTGGCGTTCTATCTCAAAACATTCAGGGGCTTTAATATCTTCTAAATTGATGCCACCAAACGTATCAGCAATGCTAGCAACCGTATTGACAAACTCTTCAGTTGTACGGTGTTTAACTTGTATATCTATCGCATCAAGTCCCGCAAAACGCTTAAATAGTAATGCCTTACCTTCCATAACCGGTTTAGATGCCATTGGTCCTAGGTTACCTAAACCCAAAATAGCCGTGCCGTTAGAGATAACAGCTACTGTATTTCCTTTCGCTGTGTATTTGTAAACATTGTCAGTATTTTGCGCAATTTCACGTACCGGCTCTGCAACGCCTGGGCTATAAGCAAGCGCTAAATCTTCAGCAGAATCTGCTGGCGTAGTCAATGCAACCGCAATTTTACCAGGAGTAGGAAAAGCATGATAATCAAGTGCTTGTTGACGAAAGTCGTTTTCTAGGTTCTCTTCGGACATAAGAATTTATTCCAATATTAATAGGCAAGATATTTAATTTTTCAATATTGCTAATGATAGTAAATGATCGTAACAAAACTTCCTACTTAGAAAGTCATTAACACCATTAAATTTTATAGAAAAGGATAGGATTTGAATTAATCTAAGATTGAATAACGAATTTATAACCTTGCAGGCTCAAAAAAGGACGCATAAGCGTCCTTTTAAATTTGGGATAACACAGTAGCAATTATTTGCTAGATAGTGCACCAAAACGTTTGTTGAAGCGATCAACACGACCACCAGTATCAACGATACGTTGCTTACCAGTGTAGAATGGGTGACATTTGTCACATACGTCTAGGTGAATGCTTTCTTTTGCTAGTGTTGAGTTAAACTCGAAAGAGTTACCGCAAGAACATGTTGCTTTAACTGCTTTGTATTCTGGGTGGATACCTGTTTTCATGGGAAAACCTCATTATAGGCCGTGTCGCCATCCGATTCTAAGCCGAACACCACACGTATTTACAAAAATGGTATAAATTGATATACCGTCAAGGCCGAGCATAGTAATGAAACACAGTCTAAGGATCAACTGATTTGACTCTTTTTTCTGCAATTATTTTGATTACTAATAACAAATATATCAATTACCAAGTAGAAATAGCTTGTAAAATCTATTTTTACTTCACCCAATTAAGCTCTTCTGCAAACAATAAACTAAAAGTTCGCTACTCGTAATTACTTGTTGCATCAACTACACTAGGTCTTCTTTTAACTGTACTGATATCTTGATCACTTATGCGCCCAACTATCGCTCAAGTTGCCTTGCCTGTCCCACTAGATAAACGGTTTGATTATCTTATTCAACCGCACCAATTTCCTGTAATTGGCGGGAGAGTTAGTGTGTCATTTGGTCGTCAAACCTTAGTTGGAATTGTCACTGCGATTGTGCATCAATCCGATTTTCCATTAGAACAGTTAAAAAGCATTAAACAGGTTTTAGATAACAAACCTATCTGGCCAGATAGTCTTTATGCTTTACTTAATTGGTGCAGCCAATTTTATCAATACCCACTTGGTGAAACATTGGTTAATGCCCTTCCTACAGCTCTACGCAAAGGCAAAGCGGCAGAATTTGCTTCTTTAGTCGAATGGCATATTACCGAAACAGGTAAAAACCAATTGATGTCGGGATTTGGTCGAGCTGTTCAGCAAGCTAAAGTAATGCACCTAGTTGAAAATGGTCCAATATCTCATCAACAAATGATTGCTCACGAAGTAACAACCACTGTGTTAAAGGCACTGGATGAAAAAGGCTGGATCTGCTCTGTAGAGAAAAAACCGGCTACGTCAAGTTGGTCTAACCATATCGAAAACAACGATGAGAAACCGACACTAAATCAAGAACAAGCTGTCGCAATTGCGACCATTAATAGTAACAGTCACTTTGGCTGTTATCTTCTTGATGGAGTGACTGGTTCCGGAAAAACCGAAGTCTACCTCAATATCATTAAACCGATTCTTCAGGCTGGTAAACAAGCTCTCGTTCTCGTGCCAGAAATAGGGTTAACACCACAAACCATAAATCGTTTCAGAAAACGTTTTAATGTTCCGGTAGAAGTCATCCATTCTGGTTTAAATGAAACAGAAAGACTCAATGCTTGGCTATCGGCAAAAGAAAAAAAAGCCGGTATTATTATTGGTACTCGTTCTGCTTTACTCACGCCTTTTAGTGACTTGGGTATTATTATTGTCGACGAAGAACATGACGCCTCATACAAGCAACAAGACAGCTTACGCTATCATGCTCGCGATGTGGCGATTATGCGAGCACACAAACAAGACATTCCTATCGTTTTAGGATCCGCAACCCCATGCTTTGAAAGTTTACATAACGCTCTGTCAGGAAAATATCATCATCTAGTTTTAAGTACTCGAGCAGGAAATGCAGTTGCCGCACAACATAAAGTTCTTGATATAAAAGGCTTGTACTTAGAGGGTGGATTATCGGCTCCGCTGATCGCCGAAATGCGCAAACATTTGCAAGCAGGTAATCAAGTGATGTTATTCCTGAATCGACGAGGCTTTTCACCCGCACTAATGTGTCATGAATGCGGTTGGGTAGCAGACTGCAAGCGATGTGATGCGTACTACACCTATCACCAAAAAAGTAATGAAATGCGATGTCACCATTGCGGCTCTCAACATACTGTCGTACAACAATGCCAAAGCTGTGGCTCGATGCAATTGGTCACTGTCGGCGTAGGTACAGAGCAACTAGAACAGCAACTTGCGAGTTTATTTCCTGAATATAAAACCTTACGAATAGATCGAGATAGCACCAGAAGAAAAGGCTCATTAGAAGCCGCATTAGAATCAATTAGAAAAAATGAATATCAAATATTAATTGGTACACAAATGCTCGCCAAAGGGCACCACTTTCCTGATGTTACTTTGGTTGGCTTACTTGATGTGGATGGTTCGCTATTTAGTAGTGATTTTCGTGCCTCTGAACGTTTAGCTCAGCTTTTTATTCAAGTAGCTGGTCGTTCAGGACGAGCCAGTAAGCCTGGAGAAGTGCTATTACAAACTCATCATCCTGACCATCCTTTATTGCAAGCGCTATTGCATAAAAATTATCACCACTTCGCTCAAACCGCTTTGCAAGAAAGACAATACGCAAAACTACCACCGTTTACTTACTTAACTCTATTCAGAGCAGAAGCCAACAACAGTGAGTTAGTAGAAAGCTTTTTACGACAAGTAAAGCAAACTCTTGAATCTAATCCAATGTTTGATGATCTATCTATTGTTATGGGACCCACACCGGCTCCAATGGCTAAAAGAGCAGGAAAATCAAGATGGCAATTACTCTTACAAACCCCTCATCGAAGCACCATGCAAAAAATACTTCACAGTTCGAAACCCATATTGCAACTATTGCCGTCAGCTAAAAAAGTACGCTGGTCTATTGATATAGAACCACAGGATTTAAGCTAATTATTAGCTAAATGAATAATTAAGGCTTTTTTATCTTCTCCATTGTGACTACAATCACATAAGTTATGTAAATTTTGTTACTTTACCCGTAAACTACCTATCTCTAAAGCAATACACTTAGAGTATAGTCGTGTAATTACATAACAAATTGTTATAATTTTAGGATATAGAGGTTATTTTTATGGCGACAATGAAGGATGTTGCCCAGCTTGCCGGTGTTTCTACGGCTACGGTTTCTCGTGCTCTAATGAACCCTGAAAAGGTATCTGCATCAACTCGCAAACGTGTAGAAGACGCTGTACTCGAAGCTGGATATTCCCCCAACTCTCTGGCTAGAAATCTACGTAGGAATGAGTCAAAAACCATTGTCACCATCGTACCCGATATATGTGATCCCTATTTCACCGAAATCATTCGTGGTATTGAAGACGCAGCAACAGAACATGGCTATCTTGTTCTGTTAGGCGACAGTGGTATGCAACAAAAAAGAGAAAGCTCTTTTGTTAATCTTGTCTTTACTAAACAAGCTGATGGCATGCTCTTACTCGGTACGGATTTACCTTTCGATGTAAGCAAACCCGAACAAAAAAACCTCCCTCCTCTTGTGATGGCTTGCGAATACGCTCCAGAGTTGGAACTACCAACAGTCCACATTGACAACTTAACGTCAGCTTTCGAGGCCGTAAATTACCTCACTCAGATGGGGCATAAAAAAATAGCGCAAATATCTGGCCCAGAAGAGTCTGCATTATGTAAGTTTAGGCACCAAGGATATCAACAAGCGTTGCGTCGAGCTGGCATTGCACTTAATTCTGCTTATTGTACTTCTAGTAACTTCACCTTTGAAGGTGGAGCAAAAGCACTGAGAAAATTACAATCTTTACCCGATGCGCCTACGGCTATCTTTTGTCATAATGACACAATGGCAATTGGAGCCATTCAAGAAGCGAAAAAATTAGGCCTACGCGTTCCGCAAGATATATCACTGGTAGGTTTTGATGATATTCAATTTTCACAATACTGCGATCCTCCACTAACCACCGTCTCCCAACCTAGATACGAGATTGGCAGACAAGCGATGCTAATGATGCTAGAGCTATTAAAAGGTCGAGATGTGAGAGCAGGTTCAAGATTACTAGAAACCCAATTGGTGATAAGAAATAGCGTTGCTCCACCCAAGGCATAATTGTCTACTATTTATATAACCATAAATTTTAATTTACGGTATAGTTTCAGTTAATTACAGTCTTACATGAATAGCGCTTTGCTTAACAACATTTTTCAATAAACGGTACTTCTGGTACCGTTTTTCATCTCTTGATTGTCTTATAAAAGCAATCTGGATAACATATTACCATTAGAAACTAACTGATATATTATGGCCAATAGAGATTACGTTAAACGAGGACAAGGTTCTCGAAAAAGCACTAACAGAAAAAAAACACCGTCTAAAAAACCGTGGAAGGCTGGTCTATTAGCGATATTTTTAGCTGCTGGTTTTGGTTATGTTCTCTATATTCTGAATAATGACCCAGAACCAATAACACCAGAACCTAAAACAACAAAAGCCCAACCAACCACTGAACAACCAAGTACTTTACCCACTCCCCCAAAAGAAGAGTGGGACTACGTAAAAACGCTGCCTAACAAAGAAATAAAAATAGAAGCAAAACAACAAGTCGTCTCACAAGTTCCTTACATAATGCAATGTGGCGCCTTTAAAACACTAAGCCAAGCAGAAGAGCGTAAAGTCAATATCGCCTTTCAAGGGATCAGTAGTAAAATTCGCAGTAAAGAAGGCAGCAGCTGGTACAAAGTAGTCTTGGGCCCGTATAAGTTTAAACGTGATGCAGAAAAAGACAAACACATACTACAAAGAGCAAAAATAGAACCTTGTGCAATTTGGAAAGACGCACAGTAACACTTATCTATCTGCCTCATTGTCGTTGTCTACACAATAACTGCAGGTAACGTTACCGACGCTTTTCACTCACATAAAACAAGATTTGTAACTTAAAAGCGAGATAGTTCTCTATCTCGCTTTTTTCATCCTTGAATTTCAGCAAAGTTATCCTCATATATTCGCTATCTCACTAGTAAAATAAGACAAAGAGGCTAATCTCGTGACTACCATTGTATCTGTACGTCGAAATAATAAAGTTGTTATCGCTGGTGATGGACAAGTATCTCTTGGCAATACGGTAATGAAAGGCAATGCAAAAAAAGTCCGTCGTTTGTATAACGACCAAGTTATTGCAGGTTTTGCAGGCGGAACAGCCGATGCCTTTACCTTATTCGAACGCTTCGAAAGCAAACTGCAAATGCACCAAGGTCATCTGACTAAAGCGGCGGTTGAATTAGCTAAAGATTGGCGCAGCGATCGTGCACTTCGCAAATTAGAAGCCATCCTCGCTGTCGCGGATCACACCGCGTCTTTGATCATTACTGGTAATGGCGATGTAGTTCAGCCAGAAAATGATCTCATTGCGATAGGCTCAGGTGGTAATTTTGCTCAAGCAGCAGCGACTGCACTACTTGAAAACACCGAATTAGAAGCACGCGAAATTGCAGAAAAATCACTCAACATTGCTGGTGATATTTGTGTATTTACGAACCATCACCACACAATTGAAGAATTATAATTCTCAGCTCATAATTGAGGAATCAATCTATGTCGGAAATGACACCTCGTGAAATTGTTCACGAATTAAATCGCCACATTATCGGTCAAGACAAAGCCAAGCGCTCTGTTGCCATCGCTCTACGTAATCGCTGGCGTCGAATGCAACTAGAAGAAAGCTTGCGCGTGGAAGTCACACCTAAAAACATTCTAATGATTGGGCCAACAGGTGTGGGTAAAACTGAAATTGCTCGCAGATTAGCCAAGCTGGCTAACGCTCCTTTTATTAAAGTGGAAGCGACTAAATTCACTGAAGTGGGTTATGTCGGTAAAGAGGTCGAAACTATTATTCGCGACCTTACCGATCTTTCAATCAAAATGACGCACCAACAAGCGACAGAAAAAGTAAAATATCGAGCAGAAGAACAAGCGGAAGAACGTATTTTAGATGCATTGTTACCACCACCACGAGAGGGTTGGGGAGAAAGTGACAAGCCAGAAGAGAGTTCAAATACCCGTCAAATTTTCCGCAAAAAATTGCGTGAAGGCAAGCTGGATGACAAAGAGATCGATATTGATGTCGCGGCGCCACAAATGGGCGTTGAAATTATGGCGCCTCCAGGTATGGAAGAGATGACCAATCAGCTACAAGGTATGTTCCAAAACTTGGCTGGCAACACTAAAAAAAGTCGTAAACTTAAAATCAAAGATGCTTTCAAAGCTTTAATTGAAGAAGAAGCAGCTAAACTGGTCAATCAAGAAGAACTCAAAGAGCAAGCCATTTACAACGCTGAAAACCATGGCATCGTATTTATCGATGAAATAGATAAAATCTGTAAACGTGGAGAAAGCTCAGGCCCAGATGTATCCCGCGAAGGCGTACAGCGAGACCTATTGCCTTTAATTGAAGGTAGTACAGTATCGACTAAACACGGTATGGTAAAAACGGATCATATTTTATTTATTACTTCGGGCGCTTTCCAAGTGTCTAAACCATCAGATTTAATTCCCGAGCTTCAAGGTCGTCTGCCTATTCGTGTCGAATTAGAAGCACTTTCTAGTGATGACTTCAAGCGTATTTTAACTGAACCTAAAGCCTCATTAACAGAGCAATATATCGCCTTACTAAATACCGAGAATGTCGATATCGAATTTACAGAAGATGGTATCAGTCAAATTGCACAAGCGGCATGGCGAGTTAACGAAACAACCGAAAACATTGGTGCTCGTCGATTGCATACCGTTATGGAACGCCTAATGGATGAAATTTCATTTGATGCAACTGATAAATCTGGCTCTAAACTCATGATCGATGCCGCTTATGTTAATGAACGTTTAGGCAAATTTATTGACGACGAAGATCTAAGTCGATTTATCCTTTAATCGATTTTATCGACCAATTATGTCGTTAACGAAATAATTACGTTAGTAAAACACGTTGAAACAACAGCCCACCTAATACTTTAGGTGGGCTGTTTATTATCCCTGCAATTGGTATACTTATCTCCTTATTTTAAGGTAACTATTTTTCAATGAAGCAGTCACTCACAATTTGGCTCGATGCCGCTAGACCTAAAACGCTACCTTTAGCACTAGTAACCATTACCACTGGCAGTAGTCTTGCCTACTCTAATGGTCAATTTTCTTTCGCTGTAATGATACTAGCGTTAATGACAGCAATATTGCTGCAAATATTATCTAACCTCGCCAACGACTATGGTGATGCCCAACAAGGTACCGACAATAACAACAGGCTCGGCCCAACAAGAGCTTTACAATCGGGTGCAGTTACTCAAAAAGAGATGAAAAGTGCAATCATTCTCAATGTAGTATTCACTATGCTATCTGGATTGGCTTTGGTTTTTTACTCTCTAGAAAGCTTTACTAACATCATGACCTTTTTAGGCTTAGGCCTACTAGCGATATGCAGCTCTATTGCTTACACCGTTGGTAAAAAACCCTATGGTTATGTAGGACTAGGCGATTTATCAGTATTTATTTTCTTTGGTTTATTAGGCGTTGGTGGTACGTACTTCCTACATACTGGTTTTATTAATGGAGATATTTTCATTCCTGCAATAGGTTGCGGTTTATTAGCGATGGCTGTGCTGAATATAAATAATATGCGCGACATAGATAACGATCGCGCATGTGGTAAAAAAACAGTGGCAGTTAGACTTGGTGAGCAACCAGCTAAATATTATCATATTGTGCTAATTGGTCTTGCCTTCTTGTCTTATGTCTATTATTTATTCACTCACAGCACCACTATTTGGATTATTGTCCCATTCTTTTTATCTGCTATTACGTTAACCAAACACGCTAAAGCGGTACTTGAATCTAGCTCACCAGTAGCAATAGCGCCTATGCTACCGGTTATAGTAAAATGTGCGTCAATTACTAACATTTTGTTTTCGCTAGTAGTTGTAGCTCAAACAATAGTTAGATAATTGCAGCTTGTCATTGCATTGACTCATTGAGTAGATATACTCAATGAGTTATTAGCAGCCAAAAGAAGACAATGCATATGGAATACAACACTTCTGCACTTTGTGATATTTACTCAGAACAAGTCGACGTAGTAGAACCTATGTTCAGCAATTTTGGTGGAAGTGCCTCATTCGCAGGCCAGCTTACTACCGTGAAATGTTTTGAAGATAATGGAATTATCCGCTCTATTTTAGAAGAAGATGGCGAAGGACGTATACTTCTGATTGATGGTGGTGGTTCGCTACGTAGAGCCCTTATCGACGCTGAAATTGCTACTCTAGCTGAAGATAACAATTGGGAAGGCATTGTTGTCTATGGCTGTGTTCGCGAAGTTGACGAACTAGAAGATATGAGTATTGGCATTCAAGCACTTGCTTCTATACCCGTTGGTGCAACCAATCAAAACATTGGCGAGATAGATGTCCCCGTTAATTTTGGTGGCGTTACATTCTTACCAGAAGATTTTCTTTATGCAGACAACACCGGAATATTAATTTCTCAAGAAGCATTAAATATTGACTTGGAAATATTGGATGACGAATTTGATCTTGATGATGGTTTAGACGAAGACGAACGTTAAATTATTTCTATCCATTTCATAGCTAGATATATTTCAGTAACATAAAAGGCAGCCTCTTTTTTACAGGCTGCCTTTTATTTCGTTACGGTATTATTTCGTTAACTTGTTATGTTGTTAACTAAGTAAGAAATAGTTAACCTAAGTACGATTCACGATTACTCAACATCTTCCATTTTACCTAGCAATACACGAATTCTTTGCTGCCAAGCTTCTTGTTCTTCACTCATTTGTTGTTTTTGTTTCTCTAGTTCAGCGCATGCCTCTTTTAATGAAGACGTTTCCTGATCTAAATGTACATTTTGTTGTTTAACTTCTTCTAATTCCATTTGAAGGAGAGTGATGGTATCGACAGCGGTTTGAATTTTTGCTTCTAACTGCTCTAGCACTTCTAAAGACATAACTTTCTACCTTTATATTAATCTGGTTCGCAGAGGGATTATTCAGTAACGAATAAGCTCATTCTACTCAGGCTTTTAAATATAAACACGCCAAAATTCAGGAAATTGACTTATTTGATTAAAATTAAAGCAACAAAACTGAAATCATGACATTTTCCTTACTTAAAAACCTCTCTTATCCAAAAAATCAAAAAAGCAAACGTTTACTATTTTGTATGATAGAATCGCAAAAAATTTTTTCCTTCCCTTTTAATGATTATTTTGGAGTTCGCATGAAACGCGATTTAGCTATGGCATTTTCTCGTGTAACCGAAGGTGCAGCACTAGCAGGTTACCACTGGCTTGGACGTGGAGATAAAAACGCAGCAGACGGTGCCGCCGTCGAAGTCATGCGGGTACTACTCAATAAAACCGAAATTGAAGGTGAAATTGTCATTGGTGAGGGAGAAATCGATGATGCGCCAATGCTTTATATCGGAGAAAAAGTAGGCTTAGGTGGCGACGCAGTTGATATCGCGGTCGATCCGATTGAAGGAACTAGAATGACGGCAATGGGACAAGCTAATGCGCTTGCCGTATTGGCCGCTGGAGAAAAAGGCAGTTTCTTAAAAGCACCGGATATGTACATGGAAAAGCTGGTTGTTGGCCCAGGAGCAAAAGGCAGTATTGATCTAAGCAAACCGTTAACCGAAAACCTAGAAAATATCGCTAAAGCCTTGGGTAAACCAATTAATACTTTAGTAGTCACAACCTTAGCTAAGCCTCGTCATGATAAAACAATTAAAGCAATGCAAGAAATGGGCATACGTGTTTTTGCTGTGCCAGATGGCGATGTTGCTGCGTCAATATTAACTTGTATGCCAGACAGTGAAGTGGACGCAATGTACTGTATCGGTGGCGCACCTGAAGGAGTCGTATCAGCAGCCGTTATTCGAGCATTAGATGGTGATATGAACGGCCGATTAATACCAAGGCACGAAGTAAAAGGGGATACAGACGATAACCGTATCCACGGCAACCAAGAACTTGCTCGTTGCAAAGAAATGGGCGTAGAAGCGCGTACAGTCCTGAAAATGGACGATATGGCTCGCAGTGATAATGTGGTTTTCGCAGCAACGGGAATTACCAAAGGTGATCTGCTAGAAGGAATAACGCGTAAAGGAAATATTGCCACCACTGAGACGCTGGTTATTAGAGGACGTTGCAGAACCATCAGACGTATTAAATCAACTCATTATCTAGACCGAAAAGACGATGAGATAAAACAATTTATTGTCTAATTTCTTACTCTAAATGGTATGAAACTTCCATAAAAACGCAGCCTAACCGTTGCGTTTTTTTATTAACTCGCCGTTTTTCAAACAGATTCCGTTAGAAACCACAGCCCCAGCCTATTATCTATAAACTCATATCGATAAACTCAAATATATTAGTTAAGAATTTACTTTATAAATTAGTTTATCCATAATGAAACGCACGTACACAACATCATTAGAATTGCATTTAAGCAACTTTAAGAGATGACGGACATACATCAGTTTCAGGCATAACCAAAGGTACATTCGGTGAAAACAACGGATAGAATACTACTCAAACTCAAAAAAGAAGGAGCGATCACCGCAAAGCAACTTTCTGAAGATCTCAACATGACAAGTATGGGTGCTAGGCAACACTTGCAGTCTTTACAAGAATTGGAACTATTGTCTTTTTTTGATCGTAAGGTGAAAGTTGGCCGACCCACTCGTCATTGGCAGTTAACCGCCAAAGGGCATGCGCAGTTTTCAGATCGCCATGGAGAACTCACCGTTCAAGTCATTGAAGCCGTGGAATCACTATTTGGTGAAGAAGGTATTAAAAAAGTTGCGTTAGAAAGAGAAAAACAAACTTTCGAACGGTATCAATTAGCCCTCTCACAAGTCGACACCCTTAAAGATAAACTCATCCAACTCACTCAACTACGTGAAGAAGATGGTTATATGGCTGAACTAGAACAAACCGAGCATGGTTTTGTTTTAATCGAAAATCACTGCCCTATCTGTAAAGCAGCACAAAGTTGCCCTAGCTTATGTCAATCAGAACTCAATGTATTTGAACAATTATTAGGTTCGTTTTGTTCAATAAGACGTACTGAACATATCATAAAAAATGAAAGAAGATGCGTATATAAAATCACTTCAATATAATATTTCTATCAACATTAAATATGTTAACCGAAAGTCAAACACCAAATCAATTAACTATCAAGATGAACAGCTTGTCGAAGCAAATCAGTTATCGAGTGGGAACGGGGCCATATTGATTTTCTTTTTCATCCCCTTCAAACAAACCACATTCAATAAAAATCCATGCCCCACAAAGCATAGCGGCAATAGAAAGCCAAGACTCAATTGTGGTTGGTTGATACAACGTCGTGGTCGTATTAGTCGGAATAATCAGGCGAGTAAGTATTAAAGGGATATACAACACCAACCACACTCTAGATTTATTTCTATCATGCCAACGCTTTGCTGTTATAACTAAATCAGGAAAAACCAATAATACTAACGTAGTAGGCAAAACCATACTCGCCGTCTCTGGGGAAAAATTCTTAACCGCCGTAGCAACACTAATAATAAGTAAGAAATACGTCGCATTCCACAGCCAGAAAGTTCGGCGACTCACTCGCCCATCAAAAGTAAATAACAAGTCAAAAATTGACATCATATAACTGCTTTTCTTCATTTGGTTCACTGTTCTTTTTTATTTAGTTCATCATTCTTTTATTTAGTTTACTACTTTTCAGTTAATTAACTACTTTTTGAAAAATTTCTCTATCCATATCTCGGATATTTACCGAGAGGCTTTTAATCATTCCTGCGTGCTCAGATAGTACAGCGATTAACCCTTTGGATAAGTCTTTTTTCTGGTCAGTTGATCGCCCTGATAGTAATTCTAAAGTAATATGAATGAAATCTTCACTGTCGTCATACTCGCCTATTAGCCATTGATGACAACGTAATGCGCGTGATTTTACATCTGCAGCATGGAACAAACCACACTCTAACGCAACCTGATGAATAGAGTCTAATAACCCTTGTATATTCACTTTTTCTTCAACTGAACTAGTATATTCCAACACTATACTCGGCATAACTCTCTCCCTTTTAGTAACACACCTCCAACAAAATACCTCAATATTACTCATTTTATTAGAACTGAGCATAATTTTGCCTACTTGATCAACATTGAATTAACGTCAATTCTTAACAAAAGCAAAAGATTCGAAAAAGAAGTGATTAGTGTCATGAACTAGAACGTTTTATCTGCTATATTCTTTGCCAATCTTGTTCGATTTTTTATGTTAATTACTTTTTGGAGATATTCCTTATGCGTCATCCTGTAGTTATGGGTAACTGGAAACTTAATGGTAGCAAAGCAATGGTAACTGAGCTACTCAATGGTCTTAACACTGCACTTGAAGGTGTATCTGGCGTTGATGTTGCTGTCGCTCCGCCAGCACTTTATATTGACCTTGCAGAACGTCTTATCAAAGAAGGTGGCAACAAAATCATCCTCGGCGCGCAAAATACTGACCTAAAAAACAGTGGTGCGTTTACTGGTGATGTTTCTCCTGAAATGCTAAAAGATTTCGGTGCTTCTCACATCATCATCGGCCACTCAGAGCGTCGTGAATACCACAACGAATCTGATGAGTTTGTTGCTCAAAAATTCGCCTTCCTAAAAGAGAATGGCCTGACACCTGTTCTATGTATTGGTGAATCTGAAGCACAAAACGAAGCTGGCGAAACAGTTACAGTTTGTGCTCGTCAACTTGATGCTGTAATCAAAACTCAAGGTGTAGAAGCATTAAACGGCGCTATCGTTGCTTACGAACCAATCTGGGCGATTGGTACAGGTAAAGCGGCTACAGCAGAACAAGCTCAAGAAATTCATGCTGCTATTCGTGCTCACATTGCTGAATCTAGCCAAGAAGTTGCAAAAAATCTTGTTATCCAATATGGCGGTTCTGTTAAAGCAGAAAACGCTGCTGAACTGTTCGGTATGCCTGATATCGACGGCGCTCTAGTGGGCGGTGCAGCACTTGATGCAGAAGGTTTTGCTGCTATTGCTAAAGCAGCAGCACAAGCTAAAGCATAATTCAAATTTAGCTTTGAGCTTGAATCTCAAGCTTCTTAGAAAGTCAGCTTAGGCTGGCTTTTTTATTGCTTGAATTCAAGCGTACCAACTTTAGCCAAAATCCCTGACATTTTATTGAGTCGACAAAAAAGGTCATTAGTAAACTAATGACCTTTGTGAAATATTTTGTACTGTTCTATTGTACCACTCTAAATACATACACTAGTGCACTGAGAATGTTATCTGGCAAACTAATGGCTAACGTTTAGAATAACTCGTTAGCGACTTTGTATAAATCAGTACGTACAGGACGCTTCATATTCTCGATCGCATCAATAATATCATGATGAACCAGCTGCTCTTTCTGTATACCAACACAACGTCCACCTTTGCCTTCCATTAATAAATGCACAGCATAGTTACCCATTCGAGACGCTAACACTCGGTCAAATGCAGTTGGACGACCACCACGTTGGATATGTCCTAAAACAGTCGCACGAGTTTCTCGGCCTGTTGCTTTTTCAATATCTCTAGCTAATTCATTCGCATCCATCATTAGCTCGGTAAGAGTAATAATTGCGTGCTTTTTACCTTTAGCAATGCCACTTTGCAGGCTTTCGATAAGTTCTTCTTTACTCCATGGTTGTTCAGGAGTAATGATATATTCACAACCACCCGCAATAGAAGACATTAACGTTAAATCACCACAGTGACGTCCCATAATTTCAACAATGGAAATACGTTGGTGAGATGATGATGTATCTCGAAGACGGTCAATGTTATCAATAACCGTGTTTAAAGCAGTTAGATAACCGATGGTGTAATCTGTGCCTGCAATATCATTATCGATAGTACCTGGTAAGCCAATACATGGGTAACCCATCTCAGTCAGCTTCTTAGCACCCATATATGAACCGTCACCACCAATAACCACTAAGGCTTCAATGCCATGCTCATTCAGGTTTTCAATTGCTTTTCGACGAGTTGCTTCTTCTCTAAACTCAGGAAAACGCGCAGACCCAAGGAATGTACCACCACGGTTAATCACATCAGAAACGCTAGAGCGATCTAATTTCTCGATTTTACCTTCATACAAACCCTGATAGCCATCATAAATACCGTAGACTTCTATTCCAGATGACAGTGCAGTACGTACAACCCCACGAATCGCTGCGTTCATCCCAGGAGCGTCTCCGCCACTTGTCAAAACACCAATCTTTTTAATCATGCTCACCCTCAATTTTTAATTCAAATTTACAAATTTTAAATGCCAATATTACTAATACTTCATTTACAGGTAGCAATATTAGCCGAATTAATAACATTATTGTTTTATTAGCCCATCGCGTTTTGCTACGTCTTTATTAGGCTAACACACAGTGTAATCTTTCATTTATGTAAGAGTATTACATTTTGGGAAAAAACTTAGTTGATTCATATCAGAATCCGTTTTAGTTTTCCCTTTCAACCAAAGATAGCTCAAAATAATCGTTTTTGTTGATCTAATTATTGAAATTAATTTACCAACTTAACTCTTTTTGTTCTTTTTCCGTTTGATAAACAACAGAGTACGGATCTTGATGTATCATCACATCTGCTGATGGAAATTTTTCTATCAATTTCATTTCCACTTGATCGGATATTTCATGCGCTTGAATTAAACGCATATCATCTTCCAACTCTAAATGTAACTGAATGAATTTTATCGCTCCTGCACTTCGAGTTCTTAACTGATGAACGCCTAAAACCCCTTCCACCGACATGGATAAATTATAAATAATATCCAATTCATCTTTCGGTAACTGTCGATCCAACAATGACTGAATCGCTTCAATCACCATTTTTATCGCACTAATTAATATAAATATACCAATACCAATCGCAAACGTTGCGTCCGCTTGAGTTATGCCAAAATAACTTAATCCGAGTGCAACCATAATCGCAATATTCATATAAATATCAGTTTGATAATGCAGAGAGTCGGCCGCTATCGCTTGGCTTCCGGTCTTCCTCACTACATATTTCTGGAACATAACTAAACCTGCGGTCACAATCGTAGCAAACAGACTAACGTACACACCGTATTCTGGTGACACTAATTCGTGTGGACGAAAGAAACGGTCGATTCCATTAAGGATGAGGAAAAAAGCCGAGCCTGAAATAAACATCGCTTGAGCCAAAGCGGCTAAAGATTCTGCTTTTCCATGCCCAAAAGTGTGCTGCTCATCAGCCGGTTGAAGAGCATAGCGGATCACAACTAAATTAACAGCAGATGCGGCAATATCTAACAGTGAATCGATCAACGACGCCAATATACTCACTGAACCGGTCGTCCACCATGCGATCAATTTAACGACCAATAACAAGCTTGCAATCCCGGTAGCCATCCAAGCTGCCATTGAAACCAGGCGTGTATATTCTTCTTTCATATCTGCTCTAATTAGGAACATCTCCCCGAATTATAACGGGCATGCTGTGACTTGGGTATCATTTATTTTGACATAAAAAAGCCTCCAACATGGGCAAAGCCAACGATTGGAGGTTACTTTAGATTTCGACTAAAAAATCAATACAAGCGATAAGACAGTAATTAGTTATTTTTACCTTTGTTCATTTTTTCACTCATGCGCTCTTGCATGCTTTCTATACGCTCAGCTTGTAGTTCTTTTAATTGTTCTTTTTGTTCAGCGGTCAACACACTCAACATTTCATGTTGATTTTCAAGCTGTTGAACTCGTCTTTCTGTCTGTTTCTCAACCATTAATTTTGCTAATTGCTCAGCTTTTTCTTGATCGAAATCATCGGCTAACACTAAGTCTTGTATTGCTAAGCGATTAGCCTGCATTTCTGCCATGCGTGTCGCTCTATTCGCTCCACGATCTTCTCTGTTTTCATCGCGATTTGCTTGTCGAAGATCTCGTAATTGATCTTTTTGCTCTTCAGTCAAATCTAACTGACGAATCAAGCCTTTATCAAATGAACCTTGTTTTTTTCCGTCCATATTATTTCCACCTTTAGCAAAGGCGCTGGTTGTTGCAAAAACCATTGGAAGAGCGGTAGCAGCGATAATAATTTTTTTAGATAGTTTCATAGGATGTTTCCTCACGTTATTCTTTTTAAGTTAGCTGTCTTCACAGCGGTTAAGTATAGACTAAGGTCTGCACAGTAAAGTAACGTCTATGGAGTGTAAAAAAGCGTAAAGAAGCACGAAACATTTCGCAATAATTATTACAAGCAGCATAGGTTAAGTAAAAAAGCGTAAAGAAATGCGGTAACGGTTAATTTTGTAGGTAAAATCAACCATAATGCTATAAATATGGCCATTTGAGGTAGTAACAATGAGTAACATCCTATTAGTTGACGATGACACTGAATTAACAAGTTTGTTAAAAGAAGTGCTCTCATTTGAAGGCTTTAATATTACCGAAGCTAATAATGGAGAAGCCGGATTAGCTGCAGTCAATGAAAACATTGATCTGATACTTTTAGATGTGATGATGCCTAAAATGAATGGGATGGACATGCTGAAAAAATTACGCAGTTCATGGGACATCCCTGTTCTTATGTTAACTGCAAAAGGTGAAGAGATTGATAGAGTCATTGGTCTAGAACTGGGAGCGGATGACTATCTTGCAAAACCATTCAGTGATAGAGAGCTTCTTGCTCGTATTAAAGCGATTTTAAGAAGAACCCAATCTAACTCTTCTGTTAAATCAACCGACTATGTTCAATATCAAAATATAAAGGTTTACCCAGGAAAACAAGAAGCGTATGTGGATGAACAGTTGTTAGATCTTACCACAACAGAATTGGCCTTACTGCTGCACTTTATTCAAAATCCAGGTGAGTCATTAACAAAAGAAGTGCTCAGTTTAGATGTATTAGGTAAACGATTAGCGCCATTTGATCGAGCAATCGACATGCATGTTTCTAACTTGAGAAAAAAATTACCAGAGCGCAGTGATGGCAAGCCACGAATAAAAACATTACGAGGCCGAGGTTACCTGCTGGTTGAGGAAGGATGATGAGGTTACCCAAGTTCTCTAACCTTTACGGCAGAATTTTTTCTATATTTTGGTTTACCATGCTTTTAGTCTTAATTGCAGTGCTAATAGTGCAAGATTCTGATCCAAGGCAAACTCATACCATTCAAAAAACAAATACTGAAAGGTTAATCAGTTATGCCGAGTACCTACAACATAAATACCAACATGCTCAATCAATTGATGAAATACTAAAAACATACGATAAAAAAAGAAAAGAAGATAAAAGTGGTAGAAAACCGGCCATATTTTTCTCTGATTTAAGTGGTAATTTAATAGATCAAAAAAATCGTCGCCAACGGCGCACTATTCAAAACTTCATCACCAGTTTAGAGTCATTAGAACAACCTCAACAACGACTTTATGGTCGACTAATGGTTGTAGGTCCAATACCGGTAACAGTAGCAAACCAACAAGCATTGTTGTTTATCGCCGGCGAATGGGGCGGCACGCCACCTTTCCTTCTTCAATTATTTGAGCAACCAATAAAACTATTACTGGTCATCATGGCGGTGAGTACCCCTCTACTACTTTGGTTAGCCTATGCATTAAGTAAACCGGCGCGCCGTTTAGAAAACGCCGCGCGCAGAGTCGCGAATGGTGAATTTATTGAAGACCCTGATCTTGAAACAGGTAGCTCTGAATTTAGACAAGCGGGCGCGGCATTCAATCAAATGGTGTTAGCCATCAACCAAATGATATCGGGAAATCAAAGGTTACTTTCCGATATATCTCATGAACTCCGCTCACCATTAACCCGTTTAAGAATGGCAAATGCTTTAGCAACAAGAAAGCAAGGAGAATCCTCTGAGCTCACTCGTATTGACACTGAAGCAGAACGATTAGAGAAGATGATCAGCGAACTTTTAACCTTATCAAGAATGCAAAACAACAGCCATCAAGTCCGCGAGACCCACTCTGCGAGTGTACTTTGGCAAGATATTATTGCTGATGCACAATTTGAAGCAGAACAGCACAAAAAATCACTAACGTATACTAAAGCACCCGATTGTTTAATATCGGGTAATCCAAGTTTATTAATGAGTGCGGTAGAAAATATAATTCGTAATGCAATTCATTATGGCAACACCACGATAACGGTTCATTTTCAGCAGACCAATAAAGCACTAAAAATAGGTGTTGAAGATGATGGAGAAGGCGTTCCAGAAAATGAATTAAAAGATATTTTCAGGCCATTCTATCGAGTATCAACAGCACGAGATAGAAACTCAGGCGGCACAGGATTAGGATTAGCCATAACTGAAAGTGCAGTAAGACAACATAACGGAACTATTCTGGCAGAAAAGAGTACGTTAGGTGGTTTAAAGGTCACGATAACCTTACCCATTGAAAAATAAGCTTACTTTAAAACCTATCAAAATAGGGTCAGTTGTTCTTTGAATGCCGACTGACCCTCGCTATACTCGCACCATTAATCACCAACCTCATAAAATAATCATGCTAGATATTGCCCTTTTTGAACCAGAGATCGCCCCAAACACAGGCAACATAATACGCTTATGTGCCAATTGTGGTGCAAACTTGCATCTTATAGAACCATTAGGCTTTGATTTAGAAGAAAAAAAAGTCCGTCGAGCAGGTTTAGATTATCGAGATTTGGCAAGAGTAAAAAGGCACAAAGATCTAGCGGCATTTATTGAATATTTACAAAATGAACGTGACGGCTCTTTTCGACTATTTGCTTGCACCACCAAAACGACTGGTCATCATGTAGACGCAAAGTTCCAACAAAACGATGTATTGCTCTTTGGTCCAGAAACTCGTGGTTTACCAGCAGAATTAATTGAAAGCTTACCGTTAGAACAAAGAATTCGCATTCCAATGGTACCAGACAGCCGAAGTTTAAATTTATCAAATGCGGTTGCTATTATCGCATTTGAAGCTTGGCGACAATTGGGCTTTGAAGGGGCGATTTAACGATAATTAAATGCACCGACGCGTTTTAGCCATTTGGTTAATGAACCAGTTACCTGATATCACACAGAATAGTTATCGAAAAATTCGATAACCAAATAAAGTAAATGAGATGAGATGGTTGCACAAAATCAGATGGTTGCACAAAATCAGATGGTTGCATAAAAATAGTGGCAACCATCATAGAATAAAGTGGAGTTAAAACGCTTAACCCTAATGACTAATGCTAGTTCAAACGATTATTTGAACCATCATTGTCGTCATCTTTCTTTTCTTCATACTCGCCTTCGAAGGTATTTTTGTCATCATTCGAAGACTGAAAAGGATCCTGTCCAAAAGGACTTTGCCCGAATCCACCTTGAGCATTTCCACCTCGAGCATTGAAACCACTACCGCTTGACATGGTGTTTACTTTTACTCGTTTCATCAACTCTTTTGCTATTTTGGCTCTTGGAGCAGGCAGTAGCACTAACATACCAAGAGTGTCGGTCATAAAGCCAGGAGTTAACAACAATACACCCGCCACTGCTAGCATCACACCTTCTAAAATTTGTTGAGCGGGAAGTTCTCCCTGCTGCAACTTTCCTTGTACCGACATCAATGTCGCGATCCCTTGGCTTCGAACAAGAGATGCACCAGCAAAAGCTGTAATAAGAACCAGAGCAATAGTAGGCCACAAACCTAGAAAACCACCCACTTGAATAAACAAGCCAATTTCAATTATGGGAACCAAGATAAATAGCAACAATAAAATAGGAAACACACGCGCTCCATCTAACAGTTTGATCAGTGAATTTATATTTGAGTGTACTTGTAAAAACAGAAATCAGACAGTGCAATTACAATATTTTACAGTAATATGATGAGATGAAAGTTCGATAGGCCTTACTCGGTCTTATTCTTATCTTATTTGGCTTAGTTGTTAATTTAATATGCGTATTTTTCTCTCTCTGTTACTGATCAGTATATTGTCACTCCCTAATACTGCTCTGGCTTTATTCAATACCCCAAGTTCGTCTAGCTTCACCAGTAGCGATACCTTAAATAACGATAGTTTCAATAACAACGATTCGAAATTTGTTACGGTTCAACAAGCCTTTCCTTTCTATGCGACTCAAATAAACGATGTTGTCCATCTCGAATGGGATGTGCTGGAAGGGTATTACTTGTATCAGCAGCGCCTCTCTATTAGCGTCGAAAGCGCTGAAATTGATCAATTTACTATGCGCGACGGTGAACCGTACAAGGATGAGTTCTTTGGTGCGGTCAACATTTATACTCAACCTTTAACCATCAAAGTACCGCTAATATCAGTTACTGAAAATGCAAAACTGATTGTTCAATATCAAGGTTGTGCGAAAGCAGGGTTTTGTTATCCACCAGAAACTAAAATAATCGACCTAACAACAATCACTCAAACAGACCTATCCCCCTCAATTCAACAGCTGGATAAAAATAGTAACAAGGAAATCACTGCAAGCAATGAGGATCCAATTCAGAGCAACCAAGTGGTGGTGAATGAGGCGCAAATACAAAGTAAAGATACTGAGTTTGCCACGACGATAGCCGACAATTGGTGGACACCCTTTCTATTTTTAGCACTTGGCATCGGTTTGGCTTTCACGCCTTGTGTTCTACCTATGTACCCTATTCTTACCAGCATTGTTCTCGGCAGTGGCCAACTCAGCCAAGCTAGAACCTTTTTCCTTTCCTTTATTTATGTGCAAGGAATGGCGCTTACTTATACTTTGCTTGGTTTAATTGTCGCCTCTGCTGGTTTACAGTTCCAAGCCGCATTACAGCACCCTTATGTTTTAATCAGTCTAAGTATCCTGTTTGTTTTACTCGCCATGTCTATGTTTGGCTTATACACGCTTCAATTGCCTAATAGCATTCAAACTTGGTTAAGTAGCCAAAGTAATAAACAACAGGGAGGCAATATTGCCGGAGTATTTAGCATGGGGGCTATTTCTGGCTTAGTTTGTTCTCCTTGCACAACCGCGCCATTATCTGGCGCATTACTGTATGTCGCGCAGAGTGGGGATTTATTAACAGGGGCAATCGCACTTTACGCTCTGGCTCTAGGCATGGGAATTCCACTAATTGTTGTGGCGGTTTTTGGTAATAAATTGTTGCCGAAGGCAGGAGCGTGGATGGATAGAGTTAAAGTGTTGTTTGGCTTTATTTTACTTGCTGCTCCAATCTTTTTAATCGAAAGAATCATTCCGCAATCATGGGCCATCACATTATGGGCTGTGTTAGGTCTAACGGCATTCGGTTGGCTATACCATATTAAAAATAAGCTCGAATTTGGTGGTTGGAAACAAAGCATAGTAGGCATTATCGCAGTGTTAGGATTAGTCGCCTCGGCAATTCCTATTTATAACCAGTGGTTTACCGATGCATCCAAGCACACATACCAGCCTCAAGTAAGCTTTATTCGTATCACGTCTGTCGATGATTTAGAAACTCAACTTGTCGCAGCAAACAAAGCCAATAAATCGGTAATGCTCGATTTCTATGCCGATTGGTGTGTGGCATGTAAAGAGTTTGAAAAATATACATTTCATACTGCCGAAGTAGAAGACAAGCTAAAAGATTTGGTTCTATTACAAGCAGATGTCACTAAAAACAGTCCAGAAGATATCGCACTGTTTAAACGCTTAAAAGTCATGGGATTACCGACCATCGATTTTTGGGATGCTAACGGTAACTATCGCTCTAATGCAAGATTAACCGGATTCATTGAATCAGAACCTTTTATCACTCACTTAGAAAAACACAAAATTAGCCAATAAGTCATTTATTAATCTATTAGTCAGTAATCAGCAACTTTTGGCTAGATGAAAGAGACCTATCATCTAGCCAAATTGTCCAATTGTTAATCTAATTAAACTTGAAAACTCGTCTCCAAAGCAAAAAAACCACCAACTTGCATAAAAAATCCAATAAAAGTCGATACTGTTCAGAAATTTAACTGTCAAATATTGTCCATTCGTCCAAAGCGGATAATACTTATTCTCGAAGCACAAATTTAACTTAATTATAAAGAGCCCTTAACGTCATGGAATCGACTTACACAATCATCATAGCTGATGACCATCCACTGTTTCGAAATGCCTTATTTCAGTCAATTCACATGGCGATCAGTGGCGCCAACTTGGTAGAAGCAGACTCCCTATCTGCATTACTTGATTTACTCAGCAGAGAAACTGAACCCGATCTACTGTTACTTGATCTGAAAATGCCTGGTGCTAACGGAATGTCAGGCCTGATTCAGTTAAGAGCGGAATACCCCGATCTCCCCATTGTCGTGATATCGGCTAGTGAGGAACCCAATGTTGTCGCTCAAGTAAAAATGCATGGCGCATTTGGCTTTATTCCCAAATCTAGTGATATGCGCTCACTGATTAGCGCACTAAATCAAGTGTTAAGCGGCGATCCGTTTTTCCCAGAAGAACTGCTTAAGAACAGTAATATTAATACTGATCTCGCCGATAAACTGGCTTCACTCACCCCACAACAATACAAAGTTCTAGGTATGTTGTCGGACGGTTTACTCAACAAGCAAATCGCTTACGAACTCAATGTGTCAGAAGCAACAATCAAAGCCCACATGACCGCTATTTTTCGTAAACTAGGCGTACAGAATAGAACTCAAGCGGTCATTCTTCTTCAACACCTTGAGTTAGAAAGTTAAAAATTAGCCCGTTAGACCTTAGGTGTAGTATGTTAGACCTTAGACTATATTAACAAATCATTAACATGCGTTTTTTATAACCCACTTATCATAAACGTCCTTTTTTAGGGCGTTTTTCACTTTTCTCCCTCGACTAAAGTTGCACTGAGATAATAACCAAGTGCTGCTAACCTATATTCCGTAACATTTTATTAACAAGCCGAGAGTTGTGCTCATAACAAGATACAAACGAGTCAATCAGTCTCCGGCTAGCTACATCAATAAATTGTAAACACCTAACAATTAAACGGAAGGAGAAGGCAATGTCATTCGAATCATCGGATCACGCTCAAGCCTACTGGAAGGAAAACCTAACTATCATGGGCTCACTACTCGCCATTTGGTTCATCGTGTCATATGGCGCAGGGATCTTATTTGTCGACGCACTTGATACTATCCAAATTGGTGGATTCAAATTAGGTTTCTGGTTCGCTCAACAAGGTTCAATCTACACATTTGTTGTGTTGATTTTTGTTTACGTTGCGCGCATGAATGCGCTCGACAAGAAATATAACGTACAGGAAGATTAAGAGGTTGTAGAAATGGAAATTCAAACTTGGACGTTTATTCTTGTCGGTATTACTTTTGCACTTTATATCGGCATAGCAATTTGGGCTCGTGCAGGATCAACGAGTGAGTTCTACGTTGCAGGCGGTGGAGTTCACCCGGTAGCAAATGGTATGGCAACCGCAGCGGATTGGATGTCAGCAGCATCATTTATCTCAATGGCAGGTATTATCTCATTCGTCGGTTATGACGGTGGTGTATACCTGATGGGTTGGACTGGTGGTTATGTATTACTAGCACTTTGTCTTGCACCTTACCTCCGTAAGTTCGGTAAATTTACCGTACCTGATTTTATCGGTGATCGTTACTATTCTAGAACCGCCCGTATGGTTGCGGTATTCTGTGCGATTTTCGTATCATTCACTTATGTTGCAGGTCAAATGCGTGGCGTTGGTGTGGTATTTGCGCGCTTCCTCGAAGTTGATATTAATATGGGTATCATCATCGGTATGGGTGTGGTGTTCTTCTATGCTGTATTAGGTGGAATGAAAGGAATTACTTACACTCAAGTTGCTCAATATTGTGTACTGATCTTCGCCTTTATGGTGCCTGCAATCTTTACCTCACTTATGATGACTGGATCTCCGGTTCCTCAAATTGGATTCGGCTCTACCATTTCTGGAACAGATGTCTATCTACTTGATAAATTAGATGGTTTAGCTGAAGAACTTGGCTTTACCGCATACACCAATGGTACCAAGAGTACTATTGATGTCTTCTTTATCACTGCCGCTCTTATGGTCGGTACAGCAGGACTACCTCACGTTATTATTCGCTTTTTTACGGTTCCTAAAGTATCTGATGCACGTATCTCAGCAGGTTGGGCTCTCATTTTTATCTCTATTCTTTACACCACAGCACCAGCGGTTGCCGCATTTGCTCGTGTTAATATGATAGAAACGATCAATGGGCCAGAAATGCAAGGTGTCGCTGCAGCAGAAGCACCAAGTTGGTATAAAAACTGGGAGAGTACTGGGCTAGTCTCTTGGGATGATAAAAACGGTGATGGCAAGATGTTCTACTCTGGCGATGAACGCAATGAAATGAACATTAACCGCGATATCATTGTATTAGCATCACCTGAACTGGCCAAACTACCAAACTGGGTTGTCGCATTGTTAGCTGCTGGTGGTCTAGCCGCTGCACTATCAACCGCTGCAGGTCTATTGTTAGTTATTTCGACCTCTATTTCTCACGACTTGTTGAAGAAAGGATTTAGGCCCAATATGACCGACAAACAAGAACTGTTTGCTGCTCGGCTAGCCGCTTTCTTTGCAATAATCTGCGCCGGTTACCTTGGGATTAACCCGCCAGGCTTCGTCGCACAAGTGGTCGCTTTTGCCTTTGGTTTAGCAGCCGCATCCTTCTTCCCAGCCATTATTTTGGGTATCTTCTACAAGAAGATGAACAAAGAAGGTGCCATTGCCGGTATGCTTTCTGGTATCGCTTTTACCACTATTTATATCGTCTATTTCAAGTTCATTAACCCAGCAGCCAACGTGCCTGAAAACTGGTTATTTAGCATCAGTCCTGAAGGTATCGGTACACTAGGTATGTGTGTCAACTTTGTTGTTTCTCTTGTTGTGAACAAGTTTACTGCAGAAGTACCACAAGATGTTCAAGAAATGGTTGAGTCAATTCGCTATCCAAAAGGATCAGGCGCAGCTCACGATCATTAATTAACCGTTAGATTAACGACCAAAGCCGATGCTAAGTAGCATCGGCTTTTTTATTCGGAACAAAATATCTTATTATACGATTTTTATATTAGTCATCTGGCTGAACGCGGTTCAGAACTGCTCTTAATTTAAGAGGTTTAACAGGCTTGGCAATAAAATCAAAACCGTTCGACTTAATCGCACTTATCATATCTTCTGTTCTATCCGCACTAATAATAATGCCTGCAAACTTATTGCCCAAACGTAAACGGAATTGCTGCAGTACCTCTAATCCTGTTCTATCGTTATCTAAACGATAGTCGGAAAAAATCACCTGCGGTATCCAATCGTCCTGTAGTAATTGCAAGCTTTCCACCAAATCTCGTGCCGTTCGAACATCACAGCCCCAGCGTTCTAGTAACGTTCTCATACCGGTTAGTATTTCTAATTCATTATCGACACAAATCACTCTGACATTCAATAAAGGGGCAATTTCTGTTTTTTCAACGACTTCAATCATGGTTTCGGCTCTTTCCGCTCGATCGACAGTGATTGAAAAAACAGAACCTTCATCAGGCCAAGAGCGCAAACCAATATCATGTTCAAGTACTCGGGCAATACCTCTAGAAATAGCTAAACCGATACCCAATCCCTGAGAAACGTGATTCGCATCTCCACGGGTGAATTCGTCAAAAATTTCAGATTGCTTGTCTTGGGCAATACCAACGCCATTATCCCAAACCTCTATTCTGACCTGCCCTTGTACACGACGAGTGCCCAACACTACTTTGCCTTTTGGGTTGTACCGAAAGGCATTAGTTAAAAAGTTCTGTAAAACTCGACGTAACAACTTGGCATCAGAATGAACAATCAGATTGGATGGGATCATTTTAAAGTCAATTTGTTGCTTGTTAGCTAAGGCACTAAACTCAGCATTTAAGGTATTTAACACATCGTTTAATTTGAAACTTTTTATATCGGTTTTCAATTTCCCTGACTCTAATCGAGAAATATCTAACAAATCACCAATCAGTTCTTCAGCCGCCGCTAAGGCACTCTCTATATTGTTAGACAGCTGCTTAATTTCTTTATTTTTTGCGGTTTTAGCATCGGCCTCAACACCGAAATCCTTATCAGCATCAAACGAATGAACCACTTCAGACAAAGATGAGGAAAATAAACGAGCAGCATTGAGCGGTTGCATTAAATCATGACTTACTGCCGCTAAAAAACGTGTCTTAGATTGAGATTCACTATTAGCACTTTGCGTAGCAAGCACCAAACGCTTATTCAAATCCTCTAATTCTTGGGTTCTTTTTTGCACTCTAGATTCTAAGTTTTCGTTCACCTCTTTTAACGTCTTTTCCGCTTCACGGAATGCAGTAATATCGGAAAAACTCATAACAAAGCCACCACCAGGCATGGGATTGCCTTGAACTTCTATCACAGTCCCGTCAGGATAAACTCGTGATGAAGTGTGTTGCGTTCCGCATTCTAAATGATAAACCCGTTTGCGAACATGCTCCTCTGGATCACCCGGCCCACACAAACCCATTTGAGCGTTATGACGAATAACTTCCGCGATCGGCCGACCAACTTGGATAAGTCCAGCAGGAAATTCAAATAGCTCTAAGTAACGTTGATTCCAAGCCACCAGCCTCAACTGTTTATCCACCACGGTAATCCCTTGGCTAATATGTTCAATCGCCCCCTGTAATAAGCCTCGGCTGAAGTCATACAATTCTGACGCTTCGTCAACAATCGTCGCCACTTCTTCTAGCTGCATTTTTTTACCTTGCAAAGCAGAAGTAAGTACTAACTTAGCGGATGAAGCTCCAAAAACACCAGCAAGAACACGTTCGGTATGACGAATTAAACCGGATGAGGCTTGCTGGTTGGGTAATAAAGTGTGCTGTTCTTTATGCCAATAATGATTAAACGCCGTACGCGCACGTGCTCTGCCTACAAAACGTGCTGCAAGCATTTCAAGCTCCGCGACCGTTACTCGGCTTTGGTACAAACTCATGTTTTCATTTTCTGGTAATGGGGTTCCTACAAATGCAGCCGACTGCAAACGTTCGCTAAGACTAGAGCGAGTAAACATCGAAACCACAACATAGCAGCCAGCATTAACTAAGACACTTAATGCCATTCCCCAATCAGTTGAGGTTAGTGACCAATTGGCTAAAAACTGAGGTGGGCTAATTATCCATAATAAAAAATTACTTTCAGAATCACCCGCTAACATATCCGTCTGGCTCATTAAAGTAATAACCCAAATAGTAAAGCCAGCCAGTAAGCCAATATACACCCCTTTTTTATTGCCTAATCGCCAATACATGCCACCAATGAGTGCAGGAGAAAATTGCGCAATAGCGGCAAATGACAGCAACCCAATAACAGACAATGAACGGATATTATCCAGTGCCATGTAAAAGCCCCAAGCTGCAAATAGAATCAGCAATATCAACACTCTGCGAATGTTAAGCAACAAACCGGAAAAGTGTTGATGAGTACGCTGAGAAAAACGCATTCTTCTCAACAGAAGAGGTAATACAAGGTCATTTGAAACCATAATAGCCAAAGCAATAGTCGACACGATAACCATGCCACTTGCCGCGGAAGTCCCTCCTAAAAATGCCAACAGTGCAATGTCATTAGCACCAACAGAAAGTGGCAACGAAATCACATAAGCATCGGCGGGACTACCAGCTAATAAACTCTGACCAACCCAAGAAATAGGTAAAACAAACAACCCCATTAACACAAGATAAGTAGGAAAGACTCGACGTGCGACGTGCAAATCTTGCGCCCTTTCATTTTCAACTACCATGGTATGAAATTGCCTAGGCAAACAAACGATCGCTGCCATTGTTAATAGCGTATGGATAACCATGCTAGGAATATTAGGTGCTTGATAGGTTTCAATAGCGATATCAACTAAGTTAATTTCGGAACGACTTAACGCGAGGTAAACAATAAACAAACCCACAATAAGAAAAGCGCCTAATTTCACCAGTGATTCAAAAGCAATTGCCATCATCATACCACGATGATGTTCAGTGTTATCAATATGGCGAGTACCAAACAAGGTGGTAAATACCGCTAATGCACCCACCACAAACCATGAAATATGGCTGTCCTTATAGCCCAGTTGCGACGTTAATTCAGGTGCGAGAATATCTAGCCCCATTGTAATGCCACGTAATTGCAAGGCAATGTATGGAAGAATACCGACAACGGCAATGAGAGTGACGGTAACAGCAAGCCCTTGAGATTTACCGTAACGTGCGGCGATAAAGTCAGCAATAGAAGTAATGTGTTCACGTTTAGCGATAAGAATGAGACGAGCAATCACTCGCCAGCCCAAGGTAAAGACTAATATCGGCGCAATATAAATCGGCAAAAAAGACCAAGGATTATTACTGGCTTGCCCAACCGTTCCATAAAATGTCCACGAAGTACAATAAACCGCAATAGATAAACTGTATATCCACGGTCTCCATTGAGATAACCATCGGGACTGCCTATCGCCATACCACGCAACCAAAAAAAGAATACCTAAATATGTGAGAGTAACAGGAACAACAATCCATCCTTGCATTTTCGTATCCTTGAACCATGCTAATTAACTAAAAAAAGCCGAAGTATAAAACTTCGACTTTAGTAGTGTAGTTAAAGAATTGTTAATACTCAGGTGGTTAGCTCGGAATCTGTGGCTTGGGTTGGCCTTTTTTTGAATCAACCCGAATAAACAAGGCTAGAATACCCATTCCTGCCATAAACCAGAATACATTTGCGCCCCAAAGCTCAAATCCAATACCACTCAATGCAGTCATAACCGCAGTAAAGGCTCCCATAGGAATGGCATTATATAATGCTTGCAACGGCACCATTTCATTCTGATTAGCACGTTGAATATATTGAATTGCAGCAAGGTGAGCAGTGGCAAACGTCGCACCATGCAATAATTGAATAAATCCTAATGCCCAAATATCGGTAATTGATGCGGTTAAGCCCCAACGCACAGCAATACCGGTAGAAGCGATCAAAAACATGGTGCGAATACTCACATCATTAAATAACTTTTTACTGGTAGCAAAAACCGTAATTTCAGCGATAACTCCAATGCTCCACAAATAACCAATGATGTTTTCTGAATGACCAACCGATTTCCAATAAATAGTGCTAAAGCTATAGTATGCCGCATGACTACCATGAATTAATGACATTAAAACTAAAAAACGAAATACATCAGGTTTAGTCATTAAAGCAAATAATTTAGGGCGTATCGAATCTTGGTCATCGTCACTTTTAGGTGGCGGATTGGGCGTTCGCATCGAGAGTAATAGACCAACGGTAATACCGGCTAGAGCGGTATGTACAATCATGTCGGTGCCATATACAGAAATCAAATAGCCAACACAAGTAGACCCAGCAATGAAGGCAATCGAGCCCCACAACCGTGTTCGGCCATAATCTAGTTTACCCAGTTTGGCATAGTAATTGGCCATTGCATCTGAAAGTGGGATCGCAGGACCAACGCACAAGTTGAACAAAATAGTCGCACCAGCCATTAGCCAGAAATCACCACCAGTGAAGAAATGGAACCAAATAAAAATTACCGAAAAGAAACTAAGCCAACGAATTGCCGGCAATAAATATTCGACTTTATGTAAGCGTGGGGTAATAACTAGGTTAGCAATAAAACGGGTAGCAAAAGCCAAGCCCATAAGTAAACCTATATCACTGGCAGAGACGCCTTGTTCTTTAAACCATAGTGCCCAAAATGGAATATAAACACCATAAGCAAAAAAGAAACCAATAAAATACTGAGATATCCAACCATGAGGGGAAGGGGAAAACATAATTAACCTAGCTATTTATAATAATCGAAAATTCCTCGCTATTATGCCTACGATTTGATCAGTTAAAAAGGGAACAATTAATTGATTTTCTGTTCCTACTTCCAGTTCCTTTCAATGATATAAATATCAAAAAAACCGATACCAGCTTGATGGTATTAAAACGGCCATTAGACCAAAGTCGTCTGGAGGTTCAAAGGAAACTTGCCAGACTATGTATAAGTAAGTCTATTTGGAGCAACGCTCACCATGCCTGATAAATTTAATATGCAATCACCGCCCTTTGATCGACTATCAGAGAACCAACAACTCTTACTGAAGTCTTCTCTGGATGTCGCTTATTACCGAGCAAAAGATCAATTGGTAACAGCAGGAGAAAAGAATAAATTTTTGCATATTTTAATAAAAGGAGTCGTTGAAGAGCGATCGGCCGATAACGTAGAGGTTTTTGCTCATTATGCCAATGATGATATTTTTGACGTTCGATCTCAATTTGATCATTTATCCAAACATAATTATATCGCTCTAGAAGATACGCTTTGCTATTTACTGCCTAACGATAAATTTCTGCAACTTTACCATTCCAACGGTGAGTTCGCGGCCTATTTTGATAACAGTTTGTCTAAACGACGCCAATTAATTAAAGCCGCTCAACAACAACAAAACTTAGCTGAATTTATACTCACTAGAGTAGATCGTTCTATTTACCACCCTCCACTTATTATCACAGCCGAGCTGCCTTTGGCTGAGGCCACACAATTGCTTAAAGACAATGGCGTTGACGCCGCTCTGGTTAAACTCAATGAAGACGATAAAAGGATACTCGATAACAGTAATGAACGCCCTTATGGCATCGTCACTCGAACCAACATGCTGCATGCCGTCATGTTAGATAAACGGCCATTAAATACTGCCATTGGTGACATCGTTACTTTTCCTGTCTTTCACGTAGATGATGGTGATTTTCTATTTAATGCCATGATCACAATGACAAAACAGAAAATGAAAAGAGTGATGGTGTGCGATGGCAACAATGCGGTCGGCATGTTAGATATGACTCAAATACTCAGTGCTTTTTCTACTCATTCTCATGTATTAACCCTTAGTATTGCTCGTGCAAGCAGTATTGATGAGCTTGCTCTCGCAGCCAACCGACAAAGAAACTTAGTCGAAAGCTTAATTACCAACGGTATTCGAACCCGTTTTATCATGGAACTTATTTCCGCGGTTAACGAACAAATCATCGAAAAAGCATTCGAATTGGTCTTGCCGCCAACGGTGCATAATGAGGTATGTTTGATCGTGCTAGGTTCTGAAGGTCGAGGAGAGCAAATTTTAAAAACCGACCAAGATAACGCATTAATAATAAAACAAGGGGTTGATATTGCCGATTTATCTGATCTTATGAATACCCTCACCCACACTTTACAACAACTCGGTTACCCTCTTTGTCCCGGAAACGTTATGGTCAATAATCCGCAGTGGGTAAAACATGAAAAGGAATGGGAAAAAACTTTAAATCTTTGGATATCAAGCTCTAAACCGGAGCAAGTCATGAAGTTAGCGATTATGGCCGATGCTCATGCCGTTGCGGGAAACACTGCGTTACTTACTCCCATAAAAAAACACTTGATTGACAAAATGACTGCGCAAGAACTGATTCTGGCCGAATTTACCAAACCTGCATTAAGCTTTTCGACACCACTCACTTTATTCGGCAACGTTAAATCCTCTAAACAAGGATTAGATATAAAGTCTGGAGGTTTATTTCCTATTGTTCACGGCGTTAGAGCATTGAGCCTAGAATACGCAATCGAAGAAAATAACACGTTTGATAGATTGCTTGCCCTAACCAATAAAAAGGTACTGGAAAAAGAGACCGCCGATAACCTTAGTGAAGCCTTTAAATTGTTTGTAAAACTGCGATTAACACAGCAACTATCGCAACAACACAGCCACAACATAATTGATTTAAAATTATTAGAACGAACCGAACGGGATCTACTTCGCCATAGCTTTCACGTCGTCAAAAAATTCAAGCAATGGCTTGAATACCATTACCAGATAAGAGATTAACTATGAATTTTTTTAGACGTAACTGGTGGTATTACAAGCTAAAAGACTCGCCTTATCGTGAACTTTTTGCCAAAAATTCACATCAAGAATTGATTTCTCTCGATTGTGAAACCACAAGCTTAGACCCTAAGCGAGCTGAACTCGTTACTATAGCCGCAACCAAAATCATTGGTAACCGAATCATTACTAGCGAACCTTTTCATATTCGCTTACGTGCCCCTCAATCTTTGGATTCTGGATCGGTTCGCATTCATCATATTCGCCATCAAGATCTAATTGGAGGAATAAGCGAAAAAGAAGCGATAACAGCACTAATAAATTTTATCGGTAATCGACCTTTAGTCGGATACCATATCCGTTATGATAAAACCATATTAGACATTGCATGCCAAAAACAATTGGGCTTTCCGTTGCCTAATAAATTGATTGAGGTGAGCCATATTTATCATGAAATGTTAGAAAAACATTTACCCAATGCGTATTTCGACCTCAGCTTAGATGCGATCTGTAAGCATTTAAATCTCCCTTCACAAACTCACAAACATGATGCATTGCAAGATGCAATCTCAGCAGCCCTTGTCTACGTTAGATTAACTTACGGAGACTTACCCGAATTAACCTCCGCTTATAGACGATAGATTCTCACCATCAATATATCCTAAAGTCTAATTGAGAAAAATTCGTTAATAACCGAAAGTTATAAAACTCAACAACACAGTGCTTATCAAAATAACAGTATTTTTCAAAATAACAGTGCTTGCCAAAATGAACTCAACGGAAGTTTGCTTATATCACAAGGAGAGAAGCAATGAGTGTGTATCCAGTCAAAGAAAATATTAAAGCCACCACCCACGCGGACAATGAAACCTACCTTTCTATGTACCAACAGTCGGTTAGTGATCCGGAAGGTTTTTGGGGAGAGCATGGCAAAATTGTCGATTGGATTAAGCCATACACCCAGGTTAAAAGTACCTCTTTCGATACTGGGCACGTTGATATACGCTGGTTTGAAGATGGAACATTGAATGTTTCGGCTAACTGTATTGACCGACATCTAGCCCAAAAAGGCGATGAGGTTGCCATCATTTGGGAAGGTGATGATCCAACACAAGATCAAACATTAACCTTCAATGAATTACACCAAAAGGTGTGTCAATTTTCTAACGCGTTAAAAGAAGCGGGTGTGCATAAAGGCGATGTAGTTTGTCTTTACATGCCAATGGTACCAGAAGCCGCGGTAGCCATGCTGGCTTGTACCCGTATTGGAGCTGTTCACACTGTTGTTTTTGGCGGTTTCTCTCCAGAAGCTTTATCTGGTCGCATAATCGATTCTAACGCGAAAGTCGTCGTCACAGCCGATGAAGGCGTTCGTGCAGGGCGTGCAGTACCATTGAAAAAGAACGTCGACGAAGCACTAACCAACCCTGAAACAAGCAGTGTCAGCAAAGTAATGGTACTGCAACGAACAGGTGGTGATATCGAATGGCATGAACATCGTGATATTTGGTGGCACGAAGCAACTGCCACTGTTTCAGATGATTGTCCGCCTGAAGAGATGAAGGCAGAAGATCCACTATTTATTCTTTATACATCAGGTTCAACTGGCAAACCTAAAGGTGTTCTGCACACAACAGGGGGCTACCTTGTTTATGCGGCGATGACCTTTAAATATGTGTTTGACTATAATGACAGTGACACATTTTGGTGTACCGCTGACGTCGGTTGGATAACTGGCCATACCTACTTAGTTTACGGGCCATTAGCCAATGGCGCAAAAACCATTCTATTTGAGGGTGTACCTAATTATCCAAACACAAATCGAATGAGTGAAGTAGTCGATAAACATCAAGTTTCTATTTTATATACCGCTCCAACAGCGATTCGAGCCCTGATGGCCAAAGGCAATGAAGCGATTGAAGGCACCAACCGAAACAGTTTACGTATTATGGGCTCGGTAGGTGAACCTATAAACCCAGAAGCCTGGGAGTGGTACTACAAAACTATCGGCAATGAAAAATCCCCTATCGTTGATACATGGTGGCAAACAGAAACCGGTGGCATTCTTATTTCTCCGCTACCCGGAGCCACCGCTTTGAAACCGGGTTCGGCGACTCGCCCATTCTTCGGCGTGCAGCCAGCCCTAGTCGATAATATGGGAAATATCATTGAAGGGGCAACCGACGGAAACTTAGTTATCTTAGATTCGTGGCCGGGTCAAATGCGCAGTATTTATGGTGACCATGATCGCTTTGAGCAGACCTATTTTTCTACTTTTAAAGGCATGTACTTTACCAGTGATGGCGCTCGTCGTGACGAAGATGGTTACTACTGGATCACTGGTCGTGTAGATGATGTTCTTAATGTATCGGGTCACAGGATGGGAACAGCTGAAATTGAATCCGCACTGGTTGCCTTCGATAAAATAGCAGAAGCGGCAATTGTTGGTGTTCCTCATGATATTAAAGGACAAGCTATCTATGCCTACATCACGCTAAATTCGGGTGAATATCCAAGTGCAGAACTGCATAAAGAAGTAAAAGATTGGGTGAGAAAAGAGATAGGTCCAATTGCGACCCCCGATGTGTTGCACTGGACAGACTCGCTCCCGAAAACTCGTTCAGGTAAAATAATGCGCCGTATATTGCGTAAAATAGCCACTGGCGACACCAGTAATTTAGGCGATACCTCGACATTAGCCGACCCAAGTGTTGTCGATAAACTGATCGCTGAAAAAGCCGAAATGTCCTAACCGAATGGATTAAACAAAGATAATTTCTACCATTTAGCGCTATTTTTTATAGCGCTTTTTTTATTTTCTTACTGGCAAATTTTGCTAGTTTGCGCAGTTATAAAAATACAATTTAAAAATCCTACTATTTTATTGTCTACTGAACATCGCAAAATCACACAAAAAATGTAACCTCTGTTGCAACTTAGGTCATTAAGTTGGGAGATTAGACCAGTAAAATGCTGCTATTTTCGGTGAATTAGCTATAATCGTGGGCTAAAATGAAATTTTCTCAAAAATTAACTGGAAAATTTTCATTTTCATCTATAATAATATGAACATTCGAAGTTGATCCGAATTAAAGGAAGATAACTACACGATGACTACAAAGTTACGCATTCTACTTTTAAACGGCCCAAATCTTAACCTATTAGGTGTTCGAGAGCCAGGTCACTACGGAAGCCAAACGTTAGATCAAATAGTAGACGATTTAGTTCTACAAGCCAACCGTGCGGATATTGAATTACAACACCTGCAATCTAATCGGGAATATGAATTACTAGAAGCGATTCATGCTGCTCATAACAAAATCGATTTCATTATTATTAATCCCGCTGCCTTTACTCATACAAGTGTTGCTTTACGTGATGCTTTACTCGGTGTAGCAATCCCATTTATTGAAGTGCACTTATCCAATGTTCACGCGCGTGAAACTTTCCGCCACCACTCTTATTTATCAGATAAAGCAGTGGGTGTGATATGTGGATTAGGTGCTCAGGGTTACCAATTTGCTTTGATGGCAGCGATAGAACAGCTGAAATCAAAGTAGTGAAGAACTAATTTCGTTTCACTCTGTCTTAGAGTGAGAAACGTTTAACAGACAAAGAGAAAGAAAAGATGGATATACGTAAAATAAAGAAGCTTATTGAATTAGTAGAAGAGTCGGGTATTTCTGAGCTAGAAATATCAGAAGGTGAAGAGTCCGTACGTATTAGCCGTAATGGTCCTACACAACAATTTGCACCAATGCAATATTCACAAGCTCCAATAGCGGCAGCACCCGCAGTAGCTGCTCCTGCTGCAACCACGGTTGATGCAGCTCCCGTTGTAGCTGAAGCTCCTGGCCATAAAGTTCTTTCTCCAATGGTCGGAACTTTCTATCGTTCTCCAAGCCCAGAAGCAAAATCCTTTATTGAAGTGGGTCAATCAGTTTCTGCTGGTGACACGCTTTGTATCGTTGAAGCAATGAAAATGATGAATCAGATTGAAGCTGATACGTCGGGCGTTGTTACTGCTATTCTGGTTGAAGACGGTGCCGCCGTTGAATTCGATCAACCGCTTGTTGTTATTGAATAACTTCTTGTTATCAAATAATAGCTTGTCGTCATCGAATAATAGAGGCCAATCACTATGCTGGACAAATTAGTCATCGCGAACCGAGGTGAAATTGCACTTCGTATACTTCGCGCATGTAAAGAATTAGGTATCAAAACAGTTGCGGTACACTCAACAGCCGACCGCGACCTTAAACACGTATTATTAGCAGACGAATCGATTTGTATCGGTCCTGCACGCGGAATAGACAGTTATCTGAATATACCGCGTATCATCTCAGCAGCCGAAGTCACTGGGGCGATAGCTATTCACCCTGGTTATGGTTTTCTGTCTGAAAATGCAGATTTTGCTGAACAAGTGGAACGAAGCGGTTTTATTTTTGTTGGCCCTAAAGCCGAAACGATTCGCATCATGGGTGACAAAGTTTCTGCTATCAATGCAATGAAACGAGCGGGTGTACCTTGTGTACCTGGTTCTGATGGCCCACTTGATGATGATGAAAACCAAAATAAAGCGCACGCTAAGCGCATTGGTTATCCTGTAATCATTAAAGCCTCAGGTGGCGGTGGCGGCCGTGGTATGCGTGTTGTACGTAGTGAACCTGAGTTGGTTGAAGCTATCGCCATGACCAGAGCAGAAGCGAAAGCTGCATTCAACAATGATGTGGTTTACATGGAAAAATACCTTGAAAACCCTCGCCATGTTGAAGTTCAAATCATTGCTGACGGACAAGGCGGTGCTATCCACCTTGGTGAGCGCGACTGTTCTATGCAGCGTCGCCATCAAAAAGTTGTCGAAGAAGCACCCGCTCCAGGCATTACCGAAGAAATGCGTAAATACATCGGCGAACGTTGTACGCGAGCTTGTCTTGAAATTAATTATCGTGGTGCTGGCACATTCGAGTTCTTGTATGAAAATGGTGAATTCTATTTCATTGAAATGAATACTCGAATTCAAGTTGAGCACCCAGTAACAGAAATGGTAACCGGTGTTGACCTAATTAAAGAGCAACTTCGTGTGGCAGCAGGCCAACCATTATCCTTTACTCAAGATGATATTAAATTAAGTGGCCATGCCATTGAATGTCGTATTAATGCCGAAGATCCTGAAAAGTTCTTGCCTTGCCCAGGAACAATCGAACGTTTCCATTCACCAGGTGGAATGGGCGTTCGTTGGGAGTCTCATATCTATGCTGGCTATACGGTTCCACCTCATTACGATTCAATGGTAGGTAAGTTAATTACTTACGGTGAAAATCGAGATGTGGCTATTGCACGTATGAAAAACGCCCTAGGTGAAATGATCATCGAAGGTATTAAAACCAACATACCACTGCAACAAGACATTATGAATGATGAAAACTTCCAGCACGGCGGCGCAAACATTCATTATTTAGAGAAAAAACTCGGTCTCCAATAAGGTCACCTGAATTAGTCTCTCTTCTAAAGCACTCTAACGAGTGCTTTTTTATTGGTGGTGAACGTTAGCGATTAATACTATTTACCTACTTATAAACCTGTACAAATAGACAGTGAGATGATTGAATAACTATAAACATATTAGCTATACAGGCGAATCTTTGCGTAGAGGGTAAGATGTGTTGTAAAAAATAGAATGTCACGTAAAGAATCATCCCTTGTCTCGTTAACCTGATATGACTGCGTACTGAATTGGAAGTGAGTTAAATTATGTCCCAACTTTTATCAAGCGTTTCGATTACTTCTCTATCTGGTGTTGGCGCCAAGGTAGCCGAGAAGTTACAAAAAGTCGGTTTATATTCAGTACAAGATTTGTTATTCCACCTTCCTTTGCGATATGAAGATCGCACCAGAATATATCCCATGGCCAAACTTCACGCCGGTTTATGGGCTGCAGTTCAAGGTGAAGTCATGAGCGTTGATACAACTTTTTCCCGTAAAAAAATGCTTACTGTTAAAATAAGTGATGGCAATGGTACCGTCACATTACGCTTTTTTAATTTTACTGCAGGCATGAAAAATAACTTCACAATTGGAAAATTGGTGCATGCTTACGGAGAAATTAAACGCGGTAATTATGGGTTAGAAATTGTTCATCCCGATTACAAGTTTTTCGCTCCAGCAACTCAACCAGATGTAGAACAAAATCTTACTCCGGTCTATCCCACCACCGAAGGCTTACGACAAAACACTTTACGCAATCTAACGGAACAAGCGTTACAGTTATTAGAAAGCGCAGCGGTTGAAGAATTATTACCATCAGGTTTATATAACAATCAATTGACCTTATCTCAAGCGCTGCACACTATTCATCGTCCACCGCCAACTACCAATATACAAGAATTTGATGAAGGTAAAACACCGGCACAACAGCGATTAATTATAGAAGAGTTATTGGCGCAAAACCTTTCTATGCTAGCAGTTCGCAGTAAAGGACAAAAAGATAATGCTTTACCATTGACCGCCCAAGATAACTTTAAACATAAGCTACTCGCACAATTGCCGTTTTCACCAACCAATGCGCAAAACAGAGTCGTGACAGAAATAGAAGCCGACTTACTCAAACCGCACCCGATGATGCGTCTGGTTCAAGGTGACGTAGGTTCAGGTAAAACATTGGTTGCCGCTCTTGCTGCGGTAAAAGGCATTGAATCTGGTTATCAAGTTGCCTTAATGGCCCCAACCGAATTGTTAGCCGAGCAGCATGCTATCAATTTTACCAATTGGCTTGAGCCACTTGGCATTCAAGTCGCTTGGTTAGCCGGCAAGCTAAAAGGGAAAGCTCGAGAAACAGAGTTAGCTAAAATAGCCAGTGGCGATGCTAAAATGGTGGTCGGTACCCATGCACTATTCCAAGATCATGTCGAATTTAATCAACTGGCGTTAGTGATTATTGATGAGCAACATCGTTTCGGTGTCCATCAGCGCTTAAAACTAAGAGAAAAAGGTGAAATTCAGGGCGCCTTCCCTCACCAACTGATCATGACTGCCACCCCTATCCCTAGAACTTTGGCCATGACAGCCTATGCCGATTTGGAAACCTCTATTATTGATGAGTTACCTCCCGGGCGAACACCGATCCAAACCGTAGCAATTCCTGATACTAAACGAGACGATATTATAGATAGAGTGCGTAATGCCTGTTTAAACGAAGGCAAACAAGCCTATTGGGTGTGTACTCTGATTGATGAGTCAGAAGTGTTAGAAGCACAGGCCGCAGCAGACACCGCTGAAGAACTGCAAAAACAACTCCCTGAACTAAAAATTGGTCTCGTTCATGGCAGGATGAAACCCGCCGAGAAGCAAGCCATAATGCAGCAGTTTAAAAATAACCAATTGCATTTACTTGTTGCAACAACCGTTATTGAAGTGGGCGTTGACGTGCCTAATGCTAGTTTAATGATCATCGAAAACCCTGAGCGATTGGGCTTAGCTCAACTCCATCAACTTAGAGGCCGAGTCGGTCGAGGAACGGTAGCAAGTCACTGTGTTTTACTCTATCACTCCCCTCTTTCCAAAACCGCTCAAAAACGTTTAGCGGTACTAAGAGAAAGTAACGATGGCTTTGTTATCGCTCAGCGCGATCTAGAAATCAGAGGTCCAGGAGAACTATTGGGAACGAAACAAACCGGTATCGCCGATTTAAAAATCGCCGATCTCATAAGAGATCAAAGACTTATACCCGATATTCAACGCATGGCTCGATTTATTCACGATAATCACCCTAAAAGCGCGCAAGCCATTATTACACGCTGGTTAGGAGAGCGTGATATTTATTCTAATGCCTGATATCAACGTTAGTTATCTATTTAATCTTAGCTTTGGTGATTTAATCTAAACTCTCATTTTTTAAATCATACTCAAATTCTTAAAACCATATTCAGATTATTCAAACGACATTCAGGTTATTCATTTTAAGCTCTTTTGTTTTTATTCACTTTGTTTGATCGAGACACACTCGGGAATTGTAAATGCACTCTTCCGCCCCCTTCAGAACGATTGGTTACAGAAATAGAGCCATTATGCTGCGTAACAATTCTTTTAACGATAGCAAGACCTAAACCCGTTCCTTCACTGCCTCGCGCACTATCTCCGCGAGTAAACGGTTCAAACAATTTATCAAGTTGATCAATATTGATTCCAGGACCATTATCTTCGACACAAACCCACACCGACTGCTTATCTACTGTCATTCCAGTCGTTATTCTCACCCACCCATTACCATACCTTTCTGCGTTAACCACCAGATTGGTCAATGAACGTTTTACTTCAATTTCATTTCCTTGTAACAAGCAAGGTTCGCTTGCAAGACTAATTTTCACTTGATTTACATTGTCTCCATTGGCATTTTCTTTACTCGCACTCGCGTTATTACTTGCACTTGCAACATTGTTAGCAATAACATTTAAATCAACCTGTTGAAAGCTATCTGTATTAACAGGTTTCAAGTAATCCATGAACTGATTAATAATTTCGTTGCACTCTTCCGTATCCTGAATAATGCCTTCCGCAAGATAACTATCTTGTTCGGACATCATTTCCGTTGCTAAACGGATTCGGGTTAACGGTGTACGCAGATCATGGCTAATGCCAGCCATCAACAAAGCCCTATCTTCTTCTAACTTCTGGATATCTTGCGACATTTGATTAAAAGCCTGAGTTACTGCTCTTATTTCACTGGCACCTTTCTCTGCTAAAGGTGTTGGAAACTCACCTCGGCCCACCATTCTTGCTGCTCCTTCTAGTGCCACCAAAGGTCTATTTTGAATTTTGACAAAAACCCAACAGGAACAAATGATCAATATCGCAATCAGTAAACTGTTTCTAAACAGAGGAATAAAATCCTCTTCTTGTAATTCTGAAAGCGGTATTCTCAATAAAATATTGGGTAATTTTTCTAACTTAACCCATAGGATATAACTCTCACTACCAGAAGATAACCTCACTTCTGACGCACCACCCAGTTCATCACTCATTTCATGACTTAAAAAATCGATACTGGTGGCATCATTAAATTCCGCATAAATTGCATCGCCTTCTTGATGAGCGGTAACACCAAGCTTGTCTAGCAACCTTCTTCTAGAAGGCGCTTGCAAATATTCTCCCGTTTCAAGCTCGGCCCTATCGTCTAATATCAGATTTATCTCGTGGGCTAAAATACGATTAAACTGTTGTAAACTCGGTAATAAAGCATAGTTAAATATGGCAAAATAAGAGTAAGCTTGGCTGGCTAACAGAACTAAAATGAAAAGTATGACCGTTTGCGTGTGAGAACTGCGGATAAGCATAACTGCCCCAAAAATAATAAACCCTTAAAACGAATGTTTAAGGGTTTTTGATAATAGAATTAAACCGCTTGACCATCAGGCACAAACACATAACCTAAACCCCAAACTGTTTGTATATATCTAGGGTGACTTGGATCTTCTTCTAACATTCTACGCAATCTGGATATTTGAACATCAATTGAACGTTCCATTGCTGAATATTCTCGACCTCTGGCCATATTCATCAATTGATCTCGAGACATCGGTTTTCTTGCATTGGTTACTAAAGATTTCAATACGGCAAACTCGCCAGACGTAAGAGGCATGCATTCATCACCACGAAACATCTCTCTTGTTCCAAGGTTTAAACGAAACTCACCAAATTCTATATTGGTCTCTTCTGCACTCGGTGCTCCTGGCGCTTCGACAACCTGCCGACGTAACACGGCATTAATACGAGCTAACAACTCACGCGGATTAAACGGCTTGGGTAAGTAATCATCAGCCCCCACTTCTAAACCAATTATGCGATCAGCTTCATCTCCTTTAGCGGTCAACATAACAATTGGGATTCTATTATCATTACTACGAAGACGACGACAGATAGAAAGGCCATCTTCACCTGGTAACATAAGATCCAATACTACTAAATGGAACGTTTCTCGTGCTAGCAATCTATCCATCTGCTCTGCATTAGCAACACCTCGCACCTGAAATCCTTGGTCGGTAAGATAGCGTTCCAACAAAGAACGTAATCTGGCGTCATCATCTACAACTAATATTTTATGGTTTTCTTGCATCTACTGTCCCAAATAACCTAACGGAAATGAAATAAACTAAACCCAACGGCATAGACGTTACATTAAAATAACCTATGAATGAACCCGGTACGCATAAGTAAATATGTACTTAACCACACTCACACCGCCATCAAAAAGGTAACGTCAAAGATAAAGGCTATAAACCTAAACCGAATACCTTATCTATCAAGCATACCTAATTCTATAACTTACATAGTAAATTTCATGCAAATATTTACTGTTATATTATCAATAATTGCCTAAATCTTGTACACAGAAAATAACAACACGTTAATTATGTTATCTCTCGCCATTGCCAAGCTCATTATTTGTGTTACACAATATAAAAAACTAACACCGTTCAGAAAAATGAAGCTCATATGAAAACAAATCTGGTCACTCGAGAAGGGTACAATAAACTGCAAAAAGAACTTGATTATCTTTGGCGAGAAGAACGTCCAGAGGTAACCAAAAAAGTAACTTGGGCAGCGAGTTTGGGTGATCGCAGTGAAAATGCCGATTATCAATACAATAAAAAACGCTTAAGAGAAATTGACCGACGGGTACGTTTCTTAAGAAAACGATTAGAACAGCTTAGAGTGGTAGATTATTCACCAGAACAAGAAGGCAAAGTGTTTTTTGGCGCTTGGGTAGAAATTGAAAACGAACAAGGCGACATAAAGACCTTCAAAATAGTCGGTCCAGACGAAATTTATGGTGGAATAAAAGATTACGTATCGATTGATTCACCTATGGCAAGAGCGTTACTAAAGAAACAAGTTGATGATGAATTTTCGGTAAAAACTCCCGAAGGATTCAAAGAATGGTTTATCAATAAAATACGTTACTCAAAAGACGATTAGTACCATATCAGCAAGATTCTGCTAGAATTCCCTCAAATTAATTTACCTATCGAGTGACTCTCATGCCATGGATTCAAATAAAACTCAACGCAACAGCTGACAATGCTGAGCAAATTGGTGATATGTTGTCGGAAGAAACTGGTGCTTTATCAGTTACTTTTCTTGATTCAAAAGATACTCCGATATTTGAGCCACTTCCTGGAGAAACTCATCTTTGGGGTGAAACCGACGTGGTAGCCTTATACGATGCAACCGTCGACACCGCCTTAATATTAAGTCAAATAACCCAATCACAATTACTGGCTGATAATTTTTCTTACAAAATTGAGCAGCTAGAAGATAAAGATTGGGAGCGTGAATGGATGGAAAACTTCCACCCTATGAAATTTGGACAACGCTTGTGGATATGCCCAAGCTGGCGAGAAGTTCCTGAACCTGATGCCATTAACGTTATGCTAGATCCCGGGTTAGCCTTTGGTACCGGAACACACCCAACTACATCACTTTGTCTTGAATGGCTTGAAAGCATAGACCTTAAAGGCAAAACAGTGATCGATTTTGGTTGTGGCTCAGGCATTCTTGCTATTGCTGCCATTAAACTTGGTGCAGACAAAGTGGTCGGCATTGATATTGACCCGCAAGCAATTATAGCCTCCAAAGAAAATGCCAAACGTAATGGTGTTGCCGAACAATTAGCACTGTATTTGCCTCAAGACCAACCGCAAGACTTAATTGCTGACATAGTAGTAGCCAATATTCTCGCCGCGCCACTACGAGAACTTTCTCCGGTAATTAAAGGATTAATCAAGCCAAATGGTTTACTTGCCATGTCTGGAGTTCTGGATACACAAGCAGAAGACGTAGCCAGTTATTACCAAGATAAACTCGATATTGATCCTATCGCCGAACTACAAGAGTGGTGTCGTATCTCTGGACAAAAAAAACCGTCGTAAAATAGGCACTAATTGATTGAAAATTAGGCAATTTGAAAAACAAATTGTAAATGCTCAAAAATTAGTCTTTTCACGCATCGAAAAAATGCGTAAAATGCGCGCCCTTGCTAGATAAGAACTGTGACGGCCTTTTGAAAATCGGAAATTATCAACTTAAGAACAAATTGATTGTGGCACCAATGGCTGGTGTGACCGATCGACCATTTCGAGAGTTATGTCTTCGATACGGTGCTGGGATGGCTATCAGTGAAATGATGTCCTCTAATCCTAAGCTCTGGAAAACGGCCAAATCAAAGCAACGCATGGTGCATGAGGGTGAATCGGGCATTCGCTCTGTACAAATTGCGGGTTCTGATCCCAAGTTAATGGCTGAAGCAGCCATACACAGTGTTGAAAACGGTGCTCAAATCATCGATATCAACATGGGCTGTCCGGCAAAAAAAGTAAATAAAAAGCTGGCGGGGTCAGCACTACTACAACACCCAGATATTATTGAAAAAATATTAACTGAGGTGGTTAATGCAGTAGATGCTCCAGTTACTCTGAAAACCCGTACAGGTTGGGACACAGACAATAAAAACTGTGTCGAAATAGCAAAAATGGCCGAAGGCTGTGGCATACAAGCTCTTGCTCTTCATGGAAGAACAAAAGCCTGTATGTACAAAGGCGAGGCGGAATACGACAGCATTAGAGCCGTCAAACAGGCTATCTCTATACCCGTTATTGCTAATGGCGATATCGACAGTCCAGAGAAAGCCAAATACGTTCTAGATTACACCGGAGCGGACGCTTTAATGATTGGTCGGCCTGCCCAAGGTCGTCCTTGGATTTTTCAAGAAATCCATCATTATTTGGAACACGGCACCACCTTGCCTGAACTACCTTATAAGGAAGTACAGGATATTTTACTTGGACATGTTCGAGAGCTTCATCAATTTTATGGTGAATTTCTTGGCCCTCGCATTGCTCGAAAGCATGTGGGTTGGTATTTAAAAGAACATGGGCAAGCGAGTGAGTTTCGCCGTACCTTCAACGCAATAGATGCTGCTAGTCAGCAACTAGATGCACTAGAAGGTTACTTTGTACAATTTGCATCATAAATTACGAGAAGAGCTAGCATAATATGTTCGAACAAAATTTAACTTCTGAACCACTAACAGTCACTACTGTAACTTCACAAGATCAAGTAACTCAGAAGCCTCTACGTGACTCTGTAAAAGCATCTTTGAAAAATTACCTTGCTCAGTTAAATGGTCAAGACGTTGACGACCTGTACGAACTAGTATTGGCAGAAGTTGAGCAACCATTACTAGACACCATCATGCAATATACTCGCGGTAACCAAACTCGCGCAGCAAATATGATGGGTATCAACCGTGGTACTCTTCGTAAAAAACTAAAAAAATACGGCATGAACTAGAAATCATACTGTAATACATTGATTTAAAAAGACTTAACCATTAATGGTTAGGTCTTTTTTATTTTTAAACCCACAACAAAACCCACGAACTAAAAAAACCTCCGTCGTGCCACCTAGAATAATTTTCATGCGAAACATTTGTCTATTCTGACAGTAAAAAATATATGTAGAAAAAACAGAAAAGTATCCGACACTTAGGACGTCACTTCGAATTTAAAGTGGTTTTTAATGTCCTAAACTGTATAGCTGTCCTAAGTAAGTTAGGACAACTAGAGGGAAGTGATCTCAAAAACGTCAAATTCACTTACAAATATTTTTAGAAGTGATGTAATCTAAAATTTTATATATTACAAATATCATTATAAAACAGTTCATTAATCTTAAAATTAGACATAAAACAATGCAATAAATGATACTAGTTTGATAGCATGCACATTAAAACTAGGGTTAAATATAATGAAAAATAAAAGCTTTATTATTGTATGTCTATCTTCATCATTACTCATTGGTTGTGGCGGTGGAGGCAGTAGCGATAGTTCTCCATCATTTACAGGTAATGGAATATACTCCAACACTGCTGACTTAGCAGTAATGATTGTTGATTCAACCAGAGACTCAGAGAACATAATTGTTGGTGATTTTTCTAATGACAGTATTTATTTTACTAACACCGCTACAACTACCGTCAACACTATGACAACTACAGGGCTGACTTACGCAGACACAGCTACTTTTGCTGTGGACACTGATTTGGTGCTAACTGCAACGTTTGATAGTAGCGAAGTCACTCTTAATGGCGAGGTAGATGGTACGAATTTAATCTATTCCATGGACAAAGCTTCAGATTCATTAAGCCTAGCTGAAATAGTAGGTACTTATACTGATGCAGATGACGGTAGTACTTGGCAAGTAAATTCAGACGGCTCATTTATAATTACTGGTACTTGCATTATTACAGGAGACATAGAACGCTCTGGTGCTTACTGGAATATCACGGATGCAAGTGCTGTATCTTGTACTGACTCTGAATTCAATGGAACTTATGAAGGTGTATTCCTAACAGTGAACCATGATGGACATGATTATATCGCTGGTTTGCTAGCCAACTCTGTAGCTATGCAATGGGGTAGTACCGCCATAAATTAACTACAAAATTTATAAGAAGTTTACTTTATTTAGGTAAACTTCTTAGTAGTGGCTTTTTGTATCTAAGAATAAGTAATGGCAAAAGAAGATTTAAACTCCGAGTACGATGACTAAAAAGTCAACCAAATAAGAATTTGGACAGAGGTGTGTTAACGCAAACACTCTAAAAACAGTGTGAAGCATTAGGAAAAGTATTGGTAACACCTGCAATAAGACGCCTCACGCAAAACCAACAAAGCGCGCTGAACTTCATACCAAAACCGCTAAGTGTAACGGGTTACACTGATTGTCTTGTTATATGCTTCTCTGCCACATATTATCAACTAAAATAGGTTCAAACCCTATTGAAGGAAGTCGACCAACGGATTCTTTATTAAAATGCCAGCTAAACGATCCAACTAACTTGCTAAATGAATATTGATAGTAAGCCAAGCGATGTTCCCACTTCCAACATTCACAATCACGATACATCACAAACAAACTATCAACTTCTAAATAACCTTGATATTTAAAAATACTTTTATATAACTTGAAGTTACGGATGTAAGAACCTGGCTTGAGAATTTGGTTTATATACCTTATATTTTCGTGCCCCAAATACGCTCCTCTCAAACGGAAGTAATCAACAATTCTGAGCGGACTAATCCCAAACTTCTCGATCCAATTTTCTTTATCAATATTAAATGTCACGTTCCTATCTTGATTTTCGGGATGTTTTACTAATCTTGCGAGTTCCATTGGTATTAAGTAAGACCATAGGTAATTTCCTCTCTTTTCGTGATATCTATGGATAAGCAAATAGTCTGCATCCTTAAACTGAATTCCACTCATTGATACACGATCAGAAGCAGTACTTTTGACTTCTATAAGAGCTTCTTGATATATGACATCTGCACCACTATAGTTTACCGACAGTTGCTCACTTGGAAGAAGTAGCTCTGTTATGGCTTCACCTACATCCCCCATCACTGGCTTAGCATTAAATCTCTGTGCAAATAGGTCTGGTTCTTGCCCAGAAGCCAAAATAACTTTAGCTACTTCTTTTCTACTTCTAGGCTTTGGCATTTCTTTTAGAGTTGCATGCCCATCTATAATGTCATTAAAATTCCTGTTGTTTCTATAGGTTTCTAGTACATATTGATCCCAAGCTTGGGTGATTTTGTTTTTTTTGAATAATTCGAAAGGTAACTCAACTGACATAAATCACTCTATTTAAAATATATAATTGCATAAAACGAATGATATGGACTCCCTCTACCCCAACCGCAGCGTGCCATAGTTAACTATGGATACGATCAAAAACTGGAGGTTACCATGTCCATCATTCAAACTATTGGCGTTGATCTTGCCAAGAATGTATTCAGTATTCATGGCGTAGATGCATATGGCAAGTGTGTTCTACGTAAAACTGTTAAGAGAAACAAACTATTAGAAACTGTCGCTAATTTACCACCCTGCCAACTGCCTCCATCATTAGTAATGTCCCTGAACTGGGGTATATCACTAACAAGCAAGCAGCATCTTTAATCGGCGTAGCCCCTATGACTCGGAAAAGTGGACGCTATAAAGGCAAACGAGTTATCCAAGGAGGACGGGCTCAAGTAGGAACTGTTTTATATATGGTGATGATGTCAGCAATACAGTGTAACCCTATATTTAAGGCCACTTACACTCACTTAGTCGCTGCTGGAAACCCCAAAAAAGTTGCTATCATCGCTTGAGTTCGCAAGATGGTTGGCATCCTAAACCCTATGTAAAAAGATGGCGTCTTGTGGGATGAGAACATCGCAAAAAATTAGCTATTGATGCCATAGTCGTTTGTTATGTGCCTATGATTCAAAGATATGTTCTGGTTCGTAACCTGACCAACCTTGCGTTTTCATTGGACGCATAGGTTTCATCTGTTTCATGCCTTTCATAGGCTTCATTTGCTTCATACCCTTCATAGGCTTCATCTGTTTCATAGGCTTCATGGGGCCAGCCGTAGACTCGTTAGTAAAGAGTAAAGTATCCCCTCTATCATCCCTAATCACGCCATCATTAAAGTAACCAATATGCACTCCAGAATAGGAGTAGATAGAATCAGCACTAACATACCCTATCGGGATACCTGTAAATGAAAAAAGATGTACACCATCATCTGTATAAGCATATGGTCTACCGTTTGAATCATAAAAATCTAATGACATTACTTATTCTCCTTTGTGAGAGCTAATTATTGAATAACACTGGCACATAAATTCTTAATAACAGGCCAGCTCGTTTTTCTGCTTGCCTAACTTTCATTCAAACTACCATAAATAGATGAAATATAGTGCATATTCATCACATTTTTCACTCTGCCTTTACGTAAAAACGAGCCTGCGTGTTATCACTTTTTAACAATGCTCGTTATCTTTGGGGTAATGGTGGCAATCCTAAATTTAACAATAACTTACTACTCACCCTACTGACAAAGAGAGACTGGATTCTAGACAAAATAAGCCATTTTTCATACTCAATCGGGATTCAAGCCCAATAAACTGTATAAATTCACAAAAGTGGAATGCTAGAGTGCCAAGCAAATCTGGCTACATAGTTGGATGTTTTGGCATAAGGAAAAGTAAGTCAAATGCCAAGCAGAATGTTATGCAGAGAAACTAACTAAAAACATAACGGGGCACAAACGAGCTAGTTTTTAGGGTTAACTCACTAGAATATTCAGCATAATAAAGTGCTCTAGCTACGTTACGTAACGTTATGTAAGAAATCTAAAATCGTTATGTATACTTCCATTTCCTGTAACGAAACCGTCCGGTAACAATTCAACCTCTGCCCGTTAACAGAGATCTTACCTCCATCAGAAACTTTTCAAATATGATCCAAGCTTGATTTTGTTGCAACGGTCATAACCAGAAATATTCATTTGGTCGCAAAAACTGATATAGCTGTTAAAGAAGCTATTTTTGGGAATAGTTTGCGAATGGTCTAAATCAAAAAGCAATCTCCATCAATCAAGCTATCATCTTCGATACCCCCTTGAGCCAAATCGCTTCACTAGGTAAAGATTCCAGAATTTATTACTCGGTAGCTGATGTTTTAGGTGCTTTATGTAAGGTATACGGCACTAGAGTGCTTAGCAAAAAAGTTAGTGGATGAAGCTGTGATTGATAAGGCATTTGTAAACCAACGTTTTGCGGACCAAGGCGGGGCCAAGCGCTTTAACCGTGTACTTGATGACCAGCTCGATACCATTATCGACGAACTAAACGAATACCTTGGGCAGGTGGGTTAGTGCTGTTTTCTACACGGGTTGTCATTGATGTTGATACCATCGACATAACAACTCAAATTACGCTATACATGTCGATTAAATCTAATTTTATAAACATGTTTTCTTTACATGTCGACTGAATCGACATAAGCTCACTGCAAAGTCTCATTATGTCGACAAAAGAAGGTTTTTTAAACATGAAATGGCAAGCTGACCAAGCCTACAACCATTTGCCGCCCTTACCGCTAGACAGCGAACTAGGTGAGTTGGCTGAAACCTTACCCATACTTAAAGCCTGTATTCCTGCTCGTGCCGCCCTTGCTGAATTAAAACAAGCCGGTGAGCTACTGCCTAATCAAGGGTTACTTATCAACTTACTGCCACTGCTTGAAGCACAAGGCAGTAGTGAAATTGAAAATATTGTCACCACGACCGACAAGCTATTTCAGCACGCTCATGAAGATAGCCAAGCCGATCCCATAACCAAAGAGGCGCTGCGCTATCGCACCGCCCTATATCAAGGCTTTACCGAACTAACCAGCAGGCCATTGTGTGTGACCACCGCATTAGAAATTTGCAGCACCCTTAAATCGATGTCAATGGATGTCCGTAAAGTCCCCGGTACTAGCTTAACCAATCAGGCCACAGGTGAGGTTATCTATACCCCACCAGCAGGCGAGTCTGTCATTCGTGACTTGCTAAGTAACTGGGAAGCCTTCCTACACAATCAAGATGACGTAGACCCACTGATAAAAATGGCAATGGCCCACTACCAGTTTGAAGCTATTCATCCATTTATCGACGGTAATGGTCGTACAGGTCGCATACTCAATATTCTTTACCTTATCGACCAACAACTGCTTAGCACACCTATCTTGTACCTAAGTCGCTATATCGTGGCTAACAAGCAAGATTATTACCGCTTACTGCTTAATGTGACCACTAACCAAGAGTGGCAACCATGGATCATCTTTATTGTTAACGCTGTTGAGCAAACGGCTAAGTGGACCACCCATAAAATCGCCGCGGCTCGCGAACTGATAGAACACACCACTGAATATGTACGTCAGCAGTTACCTAAAATCTACAGCTACGAACTAGTACAAGTGATTTTTGAACAGCCTTATTGCCGTATTCAAAATCTAGTAGAGGGTGGCTTGGCGAAACGTCAAACCGCCTCCGTCTACTTAAAGCAACTCTGTGATATCGGTGTACTTGAAGAGGTGCAATCGGGTAAAGAAAAACTATTTGTCCACCCTAAATTTGTCACCCTAATGACCAAAGACAGCAATCAGTTCAGCCCCTATTTACCTGAAAAATAAGCCTAATGCATCAACCATTAGCCAAAATTATAAATTGAGAACCTAAAATGAGTAATAACGATATCGTACAAAAACTGTGGAACCTTCATGATGTATTGCCTGACGACAGTATTAACTAGAAATGCGTTTTTAAGCTATAAAGCCCCTATTTTCTTAGACATGTTAAAGCCTGTAATCACAAAACCGACTTCTTGATACAACTTAAGGGCTCGTTCATTGTGATAAGCAACTCTCAGCTTGATTTGATTAATTCCTCGGCCTTGCAATTGCTTTTCAAACACAGAAATAGCTTCCGTTCCATAACCTAACCCACGGTAGTCGCTAAACACATAAAAATCATATATGAAGGTAGATTTATCTTTAACATTATCTGAATGCCATAAATAACCGACTAGGTTTTGCTTACCATTAACATCAGCATCAATACAGAGCAGTGAATGCTCATCTCCTTCCAGTCCATTTGGAAAACAACGATGCAAATCTTTTTTAGCTAACTCAATGGCAAGTTCCATTGAATGCCCATAATTCTTAGCTATTTCGTGGCTGTAATCGTCAATAAAATACTGACAGTACCTTGGATACTCTTCTGTACGCATTGCTCTGAGTACAATCATATATTCCCCTTTTCAGACGATAAATTCGAACTACAACTTATTGCAAATCATTTCAATGCTATAGAACTTCACGCATCATTTTTCTGCCTTCTGTTTCAACATAGTTCAAAAACACCTTGGCTATTGGTGACAAAGATTGGCTTCTTGTCCAAGAAAATGACCAGTGCGTTTGAATAGGTAGGGATTCAACGTTAATCACCTTTACATCATAAACATTCCCGAACGCTAAGGTATGCGCCGATAAAATAGACACACCTAATCGCGATAACACCGAGTGAATAATTGCTTCATTACTGGCTATGGTCATTTTGATATTAGGTTGATATGGCTGCTTTTTAAAGAAAGCTTCTGTGGCGTATCTTGTGCCAGACCCTTCCTCGCGAATTAGAAAGTCTTGTTGGCAAAATTCTTGTAATGAAACAACCTTCTGTTTAGTAAAGGGGTGGTCAACTTGAGCAATCGCAACTAGATCATTTGACATAAATTCGATCACCTCAAGATCCAAATCCTGTGGTAAGTGGCTGAACACATAAAAATCATCTGAGCCGTTTTCTACCCGCTCTATAACTTGTCGTCTATTGGCAATCGTTAACTGAATATCAATCCCAGGATAACGCTCGCAGAATGGCCCTAGCAGGTGAGGAATAAAATACTTGGCCGTAGTGGTAACGGCTAACCTCAACGTACCAACCTCCAGTCCTTTTAGACTAGATAAGTGCATATCTAATTCTTCACAGCTTTGCAGTATTTGTCGCGCCGTTTTTACCGTTGCTAGCCCAGCATCGGTAAATTTTAATTTTCGACCCACTTGCTGGTAAAGCGGCAGACCAATAGATTCTGCCAACTTCTTTAATTGCATCGATACCGTGGGTTGAGTTAAGAACAGCGTATCGGCGGCAGATTTTATGCTGCCTTGCTCATAAACTGCGAGCAAAATTTCAAGCTGGCGAAACGTGCCAATATGTGCGTGTAATCGCGACGCCATAATCTTCTCCAATTCCGTTAATGCTCTTCAACTAGTGGTTCAAATCTAATTCATCAATCATATTTCATAGATTTTTATCTATTCAAACTATATAGATTATCTATTTTAATCTATGCAAATAAAAGAATAACATGCAAAGAAATTTTACAGGGGGATTTTATGAAATATCGAAATATGGTTTTACCATCAATCACTATTACTATGTTAGTGCTGTTTCACTCGATTAGTACATCAATTGGTCACGATTCGTTTGGTTTTTTAGCATCTGCAGCCATGTTGACTGCTTTTACCTTATTTAACACCTTCAAGTCATCTGTAAATAAAAGTCGCCGTCGTGATATTGTGCTTACACAACAAGCTATTGGAGAGAAATAAGTCATGATCATTGACGCAGTAGTTGCATTTTTCGTCTTGGGCATTGTTTGTCAATTACTGGGAGCTAAAATCCCCTTTTCAGAAAGCCTCTATAAAACACTTAGTATGTTTTTAATGATTGCGATTGGTCTTAAAGGTGGGTTGGCACTTCAAAAGTATATTGATCCCGATCTTATTATTATGTCACTAGCGGTCGTTGCCTTCGGTTTATTACTACCTTTGATAGCCTATCCTCTGCTTAGATACTTCGGTCAACTGGATAAAGTTAATGCGGGAGCCATTGCTGCGCATTATGGCTCTGTAAGTGTGGCCACCTATGCGGTGGCCGTGGCGTTATTGGAAGCCAATAATATTAGTTATGAAGCTTACTTCCCACTCTTTGTCGTGCTGCTAGAAATGCCGGCAATTGTCGTTGGTCTGGTTTTGGCTAAGGGTAATGTAAAACTGATAAACGCGCATTTTTTGAAGAAAGAGTTAATTGCTAACCCAAGTATATTACTTATGGTCGGTAGCTTATTGATAGGTTACTGGGGTGGTGAAAGTGTACAAAAATTATCACCTTTCTTCATCGAATTGTTTTCTGGCGTTCTAGCTTTATTCTTATTGAAGATGGGCATGACCGCAGGCCAACAGTTATCAGCATTAAAACAAAACAGTTTATTCTTGATTAGCTTCGCTGTGCTCATGCCAATGATAGGAGGCCTAGCCGGAACCACTCTTGGTTATCTGCTCGGTTTTAGTGCTGGAGGCATTACCCTTATGGCTGTATTAGGAGCAAGTGCATCTTACATTGCAGTACCTGCAGCAATGAAAGAAAGCTTGCCAGAAGCAAACGCGGGTATGTCTATTACCGCGTCTCTAGGTATTACATTTCCTTTTAACGTTTTATTTAATGTGCCTTTCTTTATTGTACTTGGCCAGCATGTCGGCAGTTATTCATGATATATTGGCTAACGACCCTTCATTTGATTGAAGAATACTTAGTTTTTCTTTACCCATACAGAGCATTGTATTCCATTAAGAATGGTAATAAATTAACTACCTTGCCCGTCTTAAATTGGAATCATGTAAGCTACTAATTTGATTCCATGAACATAAATCTTAAAATTGATTTTAAAAATTACATAACTAACTCGATTAAAATAAGGTATTATCGTATCGAGTTACGATATAATTATTCGGTACCTTCTTTATGCCAAGCGCCAAAATTATTGTAAATGATGATCAAGCAATACTTAATGCTCAACGATGTATTGTTGTACACGCGTTGCAAACTGGTTTAAATAGTAAATTACTGACTAATACACAATTTCTCGAAAAATATGGGATTGTTGCAGGTACTATTCAAAGAGCTCTGAACACACTGAAAAAAACAGAGGCACTGACAACTCGTTCCAAAGGACACTTGGGACGAATTATTACAGAAATCGATACAGGTTTATGTTGGAATATCGCAAAGCTGAAGCCAGTGCAATTGCTTATGCCAAGTAGCGGTTCGATTGAAATAGATATCCTTATTCGTAACATCACTAATAAACTAAGTAGACTAAACATCCCTTATTTTATTTCCAATAAGCCAGGTGGAGAAAAAAGGATATCCCAAGTGTTATCGGGAGAGTTCGATATTGCATTGGTCTCTCGAGGTGCGTCTGAAAACATGCAAAAACAACTTTCAGAAACTAATATAAAAGTACTTACTCCACATACATATTACTCTTTGAATCGACTCGTGATTGTCTCTAGAACTAAAGGTCCCACCTCTTCATGGAAAAAAATTGCTATCGATAGTAATTCTTCAGATCATACCCGAATTACCAAAGCTGAATTCCCAGAAAGTGAAGGATTCGAATACATAGAGACCAATTTTAGACAGGTGCCAGCTAGAACGCTAAAAAACGAAGTTGATGCTGGTTTATGGCATATGACATCAAGTCCTGTACCTTTAGAGTTAGCAGGGTTACGTGCTTCAATACTGCAGAATGAGAAGTCAATCGCAATACATGAACAGCTCTCTGCCGCCACGTTTGTTACCAATCCTCATCGCCCTGAATTAATATCTCTTTTAAACGAATTGGATAATATGGAAATTGTTCAAAATCAATGTAATGCTTTTAATACAGAAGACCCATATAACAAAGCTTTTAATTTTTTATCCACTGCGTCCTTAACTTAATCAGCCCCAAATAAAGGGCTGATTACATTTATTTACTCAACTACCTTATTGATCATATCAGTGATCATTTGTGGCTTTTGAACTGGTGTTGGTCGATGCTTGCGAACTAAATTATAGTATTCATTTATCTGACTTAACGTCTCTTCTTCACTCCAATCGAGTAGTTCTTTCATCGCTTGTGCAATGGAGTCAATATTAATTAGTCCTCCACTATCATCCCAGAAAAATTCTGAGGTCCGACGAACAAGAAGATCTATCAATGAACGAGCCGCTTCTTCATTTATACAATAATAAATTTCTGCAACTGTCAGGTTTCGATCTGACAAAATTGTCTGATATTCACTTTCACTATTCCATAACTTTGCAAGTTTGTAAGCATTGTATCCATACCTTCCAGCCCATGTTTCTGCGATAGCGAATGGTATATTTTCTTCAGTTAACCCTGCAACAACCAAAGTTTTTGAATACTTTGGCTTACCTAATGCGCTATTATTGTCTTCAGCTTGAGCACCTGAAATGCCCACTTTATCTGCAGAATAGGGCAATACTCCAGGAGATAAATATTTGTATTGATCTTTTTTCTCCACGCGATCCAATAACTGTTTAGCCATGACTCGATTACTAGTAAGTTTCCCTCCGACAATAGAAAAAATGCCAGAATCACTTTGTAATATTTGATGTTCACGAGGTGTTTTACTGTTATTTAGATCATCTTTAGGTGCAATAAGAGGACGTAATCCTGCCCATGAACCAATCACATCGCTTGTTGTTAGATTGGCTTTCGGCATCAAGTGGTTAGCGACATTTAATAGGTATTGAATATCCTCTTTTTCTGGGTGAACATCATCTAGATTTCCATTATAGGTTGTATCTGTGGTACCAATAAACACTCTGTCATCCTGCATTGAAGGAATTGGCCAAACAACACGTCCATCATCAGGAGAACGCATAAATATAGCGGAATGCAAAGGAAAGTCTTGCTTACGTAAAACAATATGTACACCTTTAGTGGGACGTAATATATTCGATTTCTCATTTTCAAAACCGAGTATATTATCACTCCAAGGACCGGATGAGTTAACAACATAATTTGCCTTAATAAGGCTTTCTTTATGTGTTAATGAATCACGAATTCTAACGCCATCACAGCGGTTATCATTGTATGTCAGTCCTATAACTTCACAATGGTTAATGACTTGAGCACCATGATCAGCCGCACTTTTCACTGTATCTAAAGTAACCCGGGCATCGTCTGTAGATACGTCATAGAACAGTGCTGCTCCCTGCAAACCATCCGCTCTAAACTGAGGCTGCCTTTCCAGAACTTGTTGCTTATTTAACATTTTATGCCGACGTTTGTTCCAATTACCGGAAACAAAATCATAGAAAGTTAGACCTAAGTTCAGTAACCATTTTTTATCTGGCGCATCATCATAAAACATATACAAAAATGGTTGAACTTTAGTCAAATGAGGAGCTAGCCTTAACGCAAGTTCACGTTCCCGCACCGATTCAGCGACCAATCCAAATTGATATGTTTCAAGATACCTCAGGCCACCGTGGATCAGCTTAGATGAACGACTTGATGTTCCTGATGCAAAATCATCCTTTTCAACTAGAATCACTTTAAGCCCGCGTAGTGCGGCATCACGGGCAACAGCTGCACCTGTGATACCTCCACCAATAACGATAATATCAAATGTGACCCCAGCAAGTTGTTGTAAACTCGCTCTTTTCATTGTTACTTACTCCAATTTCTTGAGCGTTCTACTGCCCGCTTCCATGTTTCATATTGTTTACAACGGAGGGTTTGCTCAATCTGAGGAGAAAACACCGTCTTGTTCCTACCAATGCTAAATGCATCTTTTTCTGTCTTCCATAGACCTATTCCTAAACCAGCCAGAAGAGCGGCCCCAAGACTGGTTGCCTCTACATTCCTAGGTCGAACAACATCAACACCAATCTGGTTGGCCTGAAATTGAAGGAGTAAGTCATTCTTAGAAGCACCACCATCTACAGCAAGATTCTTAATCTCATATCCGGATATTTCTTGCATCGCTGTAACAAAATCACATACGGAATAAACGATGCCCTCTAATGTTGCCCGAACAATATGGCCTCTTGTTGTACCAGGGGAGATACCGAGAATAGTGCCGCGAGCATAGGAATCCCAGTACGGTGCGGATAAACCAGTTAATGCAGGAACAACATAAACCCCACCATTATCATCAACCTTAGATGCAATCGATTCTGACTCTGAAGATGAATCAATGATCTGTAATCCATCTCTCAACCACTGAATAGCAGAGCCAGTACAGCCAGCATAACCTTCCAATGCATAATGTGTTTTACCATCCTTACGCCATGCTATCTGACAAACAATTCCACTATTGGTATCTATTTTAGGTTCTTCACCAATCAACATATCTAAGAATGTACCTGTGCCATGAGTGCATTTAATCATCCCTGGTTCAGTGCAGCCTTGAGCAAATAATGCGGCGTGTTGGTCAGCAATAACACCCGAAATAGGTACACTCGCTCCCATAACAGTTTCACTAGTCAAGCCAATATTCGCAGAGTCATCGCAAACAATTGGGAATAACGATAATGGAATACCCAAAGCATCAAGCCATTCCTCATACCATTCATCGTTAAGTAGATCATAAGAGCCCGTTACTGAAGCATTCGAAGCACTTATTACATGTACCTCTCCCCCTGTTAGACAATAGATAATCCAAGAGTCAATCGTGCCGAAGGCAAGTGCTCCTTTTTTAGCTCGGTGACGAATTAGAGGTTCATTATTCATCATCCACTCAAGACTTAGGCTAGAATATACTGGAGCTAAAGGCCAACCCGTTCTGCTATATACTTTTTCTCCCCATTCAGATGCTAATTCCTCCGCTCTACCGGCGGTCCGAGTATCTTGCCAAACGATCGCTCTTGTTATTGGTTGACCTGTTTCTCTATCCCAAACCACGGTGGTTGCTCGTTGATTCGTTATACCAATACAGGTGAGATCGTTCATTTTGATAGATAGACTAGCTAAAACCTGTTCTACCATTAATTTAGTCGCTTCCCAGATCTCTGTAGCGTCTTGTTCTACTCTGTCTGGTTTCGGATGATAATTAGGAAATTCAGTATATGCCTGCGCTAGAATGTGGCTACGTTCATTGTAAATGAGTGCTCTAATCCCAGTGGTACCTGCATCAATAACTAATATGAATTTATTCATAAGTGATCTCCTTTACTTTTGTAGTTTATTGAAAAACAGTCGAGACAAAAATTAGCCCAGAAGTTACTGGCCAGATAGCACTCGCGGGTGGATCGATATGCGTATCGCCGCGAATCAGCCAAAACCGTGCAAAGGCTTGACCAACAATGGCAGCAACCAAACCAGCTAGAGATCCCACCATAACAACCATCGCATCACTATCAATAATCTCTATGAACAACGATACAGCGACGGCACTCACTAAGGTAATGTGATGAGTTACTGGAACTAGGATATTCACAGAAAGAAATAGCAACGATGTCGCTGAAATTGCAAACCCTAAAAGAATGACACCAGGAGCATTAGGATAAGCACGCAGTAATTCAAAGGAAGCCCACGATGACATTGCACCAATAAATACACCCAACAATGCCGTCATAACAAAAGAATCTTGATACAATAACCAAGAGTGACTTCCACAAGGCGTATATTTATCCATGCCTTTTTTACCATCACAGTGTTGGCCTACAATACCGCATTTGCTATAAATTAAACGTACTACAACCGCAGAAATTACAACGGTTAAAGCAACTGAATCGGTATTTTCTCCAACTCCATCTATAGAAGCGATAACAGATTGGCACACATATCCAAACACACCAAATCCAGCACCAACTAATAGTACGCTTGGCTGACTTAAGCTCACTAGCGGAGTTACAATATCTCTTCCATTATCTAACCAACCTTTTTTAGCAGCATAAGCGGCTGCGGCAACACCTCCAGCAAATGAAATATGCGGTCCAAAGAATGGGCCTAATCCAATTAAGTTTAAAAAGCTAGCATCGCTACTTCCGATTAAAATAGCGATTCCAATTAAAATAGCGATTCCTGCAAAAACGAAGGCGACCAAACCACCAAAAGCTGCACCTAAAAAGCCACCAGCAGCAGACCCGATTATTCCTATGAGGCTCATATTGAAAAAACCTTCCATCATTTTGTCCTTTTTCACGTTATAAAATTGTGGCTGAATACCAACTCGTTATTATTTGTGTAAAGTCGCAAACCACTGATGTATATATCTGGTAGACGTAGGTATCTACCAAATATATTTAATTTTTAATCAAGTCCCAACTTTCCAGGGTTCAAAATTGCATTTGGATCTAACGCTTGTTTTAGTTTTCGAAGAATAAGGTGGGAGTCCCCTATTGAACGTCGGCTGTAAGGTGAACGAGCAAGACCACCGCCATGATGATGAGAAAGCTCAGCACCGTGCTCTAAACATATCTCCATAGTTGTCTTCCAGATTGCCCTCAATGTCTCAACACATTTTTCGTTGTCTTCTTCTGCGCCAAGCAGTATCACGTACATTGAAGTGCCCTGAGTGTATATATGTGAAAAATGAGAAATCACTTCATCAGCAAGAGGATCTAGTGCTTGTTTCAGATCTTTCCACAGGTCATGAATTGAGTCCCAGTTATGCGCAATCTCGATGGTTTCACCAAACCCACCTTTGGTTGCTAACAAGTTTTCAACTGTTGAAAAGTCATAACGTCTATCCATCCACCCTTGAACTCCTTTGGCTCCAATAGCCTGACCTCCATGCTTCACTACTATGTGATTTAGCACATTTTGTTCCGCCTCGACCATAGGAGTTAACCCTCTACTACCAAGAAAAATAACTGGGGTCGCAAATAATGTGTCTTGCATTGCATGCTTAGCCTCTTCTGTATCGTAAAGTCGAACAAGAAATGGCTTAAGATTAGCCGCAGCTATTTCACGCATCATCGCCAAGCCATCCATTACTGTTGGCACTGCATAGGTCATAAGAGATTCAGCTTCTTGAATTGGAAATACTTTCAATGTTACTGAGGTGATAACCCCAAGCGTTCCTTCAGAGCCTAAGAAAATTTGTCGTAAGTCAGGCCCCATAGCTGCTCTTGGGTTAGCTCGTAGTGGCATTTTTTCACCAGTAGCGAGAATAACATCATACCCAACCACCAAATCTTCAATACCACCATACAAAGATGAAAATTGACCTGTCGCCAAAGTAGCCAACCAACCTCCAACCGTTGAACGATATAACGATTGAGGGGAATGACCTAGTGTCCACCCTTGTTTCTGAAGTAAATCTTCAAGATCACCACCATTGAAACTACAAGTCGCTGTAACCGTCATATTTGCTTCATTTACCGTAAAGCCACTTGGAATTTCAGAGATATCTAAAACTATCCCACCTTTAGTTGGTAAAGGTTGCCCTGTTACAGAAGAAGCTAAAGCACGAACCGTAGTAGGGATTTTTTCTCTATTAGCGATATCTAATACCTTACAAATATCATCATCGCTTTCGGCTCTGACAACGATATCAGCCATATTGGGATGTTGATCAAGCAAGTTAAGTTTGGTCATCAACGGCCATGTATCATGACTGCTTGCTTCAAGATCTTTTTTCGCCGTAGAGACTTTGTGCTCACCAAGCACTTTCTTGAGTTCAATTACTATATTTTGATAACTAGACATAATTTCCTTTCTCTAGAATTGGCGCATACAAAGAAAGTTGTAATGCGAGCCATTAACAAAACTCCAATTACGGAGCAATCAATAAATTGACTATTGATCGATTGGACGTTATTGTCAATATAGAAATTAAAAAACGAGAACTGACTCTATTTACCAGTTAAACACGCTATCTATGACGACAAATGAAAAATCAAAGCCAAAAATGGACACTATCGAATATGTTGACTGACTTAGACCCTAAATATAAAAGCTCGGAACTGGCAAAATCAGCAAGCTCGATTATTAAGAAATGCGCTCATAGAGGGTTTTGCAATGGTACCTGCCCAACATTTATTGAATTGAGTGATCAACACTCTGGCCCAAGAGGACGAATTTATTTGATCAGAGCGTTTCTGGAAGGTAAACGTTTATCGTTAAAAGAAAGAAACCTGTTAGATTTGTGCATTACTTGTAGAAGTTGCCAGACAACCTGCCCCGCAAATATTGAATTTGGCCACTTAATAACTATCGCTAGAACATTAATAGGCAAAGAGTACCCAAGGCCTTTGCAAGAGAAAATCGTTCGTTGGCTTCTTCAGAAAGTACTTCCCTATAAAAATCGTTTTGCTCTGGCTTTAACTACAGCAAGACTATTAAACCCGTTATTACCACGCTCGATGTCAGAAAAAATCCCATCGAAAGAAAAATCATTAACAAAAAGAAATAGCAAAAAAAAGAGATTTGTTTTACTGCTAGAGGGATGCGCACAACCATCAATTACTCCAAACACCAATATTGCAGCAATAAATGTTCTTAATCGACTAGGTATTTCTGTAAAGAAAGCCCAAAAAGTGGGCTGCTGTGGAGCTATCCATTTGAGTTTAGGTCACCTTGAAAAAGCGAAACAGTTAATGAAAAACAATATAGATGCATGGTTACAAGAGATCGAAAAATGGCAAGGGATCAACAATGGTGCCGAAGCTATTCTATCACTCTCTTCATCCTGCGAGCTTATGCTTACAGAGTACGGGAAATACTTAGCCGATGATCTAGAATATTCTAAAAAAGCACGCAAGATCAGCTCACTGGTAAAGAACATTGGCGAAATACTACTTGAAGAAGATCTTGCTAATTTCGTCGTTTCAAAAAACGAACATAAAGTAGCACTCCATTCTCCATGTTCATTAAGAAATGGGTTAGAAAAACACCAAATCCCAGAAGAACTATTAACCAAGTTAGGGGTAACAATAGTTAAGACAGAAGATAACCATATATGCTGTGGCGCCGGTGGCACCTATTCTATTCTGCAAACAACAATGAGCCAAAAATTATTGAAAAACAAAATTACAGCTTTAAATTTCAATTCTCCAACTAAAATCTTAACCTCTAATGCTAGTTGCCAGTCTCATATTGCTTCAAAATCTAATCTCCCTGTGACACATTGGATAGAACATATTGAACGCATGTTAAGCGAAAACTCAATTTTTTAAGTTACCGCTGCGTAAATAATATTATCAATATTTGATAATGCATAATCCAATACATTATTTTAACGCTTCTAATATTGAACAGTGGCTGGCATCTTTTTCACTTTGTCCGCAGCATGCATCATTTATCTTCTTTAGCGCGCTGCGAATTTTGCTCAACTCTCGAATTTTTTCATCGATCAATTCCAGTTTGGCGGAAGTGATGTTTTTTACTTCTGCACAACTGTGTAGCGTGGCTTCTAAACGAATATCCAAAAGTTCTTTAATCTCATCTAAACTCAAACCAAGTTGTTTCGAATTTAAAACAAAGCGAACTTGTTCAAGACTGGTTTCCGAATACAAGCGATAACCGGATTCACTGCGTGAAGTGGGATTAATAAGCCCATTTTTCTCATAAAATCGAAGCGTATCCGTTGTCACTCCACTTTTTTTTGCCAATTCACCAATCAAATACATACTATTTTTTTCCTTCGTTTTATCTTAAAAACCGACCAATTTAATTATTTTTGTGAAGCCAATCGATTGCGCGAGCATTTTAAGTACAAATTGGGTAGAATACGCGCCATAAAATCAGCAAGTATTATCGCTGCAATCGTTACAAACATATCTCTTAATCAATCACTCTGTGAATTCGAGGAAAATGGAAGCAATGAATAACGCCCGCCCAATCCGTCGTGCCCTAATTAGCGTATCAGACAAAACTGGTATTGTTGAGTTCGCTCAAGCTCTTTCTGACCATGGTGTCGATATTTTATCTACTGGAGGCACTGCTCGCTTACTTGCAGAACAAGGCATTTCAGTAACTGAAGTTTCTGATTATACAGGTTTTCCTGAAATGATGGACGGCCGTGTAAAAACGCTTCACCCTAAAGTTCATGGCGGTGTTCTTGGCCGTCGTGGTCAAGATGATGCTGTTATGGCACAACACGGTATCGACCCTATCGATATGGTGGTTGTTAACCTTTACCCTTTTGCTGAAACAGTGGCCAAAGAAGGTTGTACATTAGCTGATGCAGTAGAAAACATCGATATTGGTGGCCCAACGATGGTACGTAGTGCAGCCAAAAACCATAAAGACGTTGCTATTGTTGTTAATGCATCTGATTATTCTCGCGTTATTTCAGAAATGGATGCGAATGAAAAATCATTAACATTGGACACTCGTTTTGATCTCGCCATTGCTGCATTTGAGCACACTGCCGCATATGATGGCATGATCGCCAATTACTTTGGCACCATGGTTCCTTCTTATGGTGATAATAACCAAGACGACCAACCTTCCCCTGAAAACAAAAGCAAGTTTCCTCGTACTTTCAACCAGCAGTTCGAGAAAAAACAAGATATGCGTTATGGCGAAAACAGCCATCAAGCGGCCGCATTTTACGTTGAAAGCAAGCCTGAAGAAGCTTCTGTTTCTACTGCGCGACAAATCCAAGGTAAGGCTCTGTCTTACAATAATATCGCCGATACTGATTCGGCACTGGAATGCGTAAAAGAGTTTGTAGAACCAGCTTGTGTTATTGTTAAACATGCGAACCCTTGTGGTGTGGCACTTGGCAAAGACATTCTTGAAGCTTATAACCGCGCTTATCAGACTGATCCAACGTCTGCCTTTGGCGGTATTATTGCGTTTAACCAAGAGTTAGATGCAGAAACTGCAAAAGCGATTGTTGAGCGTCAATTTGTTGAGGTGATTATTGCTCCAAGTGTATCAGCTGAAGCAATTGAAATTGTTGCAACTAAGAAAAACCTTCGTTTACTTGAGTGTGGCGAATGGACAACAAAAACAACTGGTTTTGATGTTAAGCGTGTCAATGGTGGTCTGTTAGTGCAAGATCGCGATCAAGGAATGGTTTCGCTAGATGATCTAACCGTTGTTTCTAAACGTCAGCCAACAGAAGCAGAATTAAAAGATGCTTTATTCTGTTGGAAAGTCGCCAAGTACGTGAAATCCAATGCAATTGTTTATGCAAAAGGTGATATGACCATTGGTGTTGGTGCTGGTCAAATGAGCCGAGTTTACTCTGCAAAAATTGCTGGTATTAAGGCGGCAGATGAAGGTTTAGAAGTTGCCGGAAGTGTAATGGCGTCTGATGCTTTCTTCCCGTTCCGTGATGGCATTGATGCGGCGGCTGAAGCTGGTATCAAATGTGTTATTCAGCCTGGCGGATCTATGCGAGATAACGAAGTTATCGAAGCAGCTGACGAGCATGGCATGGCGATGATATTTACCGGAATGCGTCACTTCCGTCACTAATCGCTATAAATTGTTAATCATCAAAAATGATACATAGCCCTAGAGATCAACCTGAACTCTAAGGTCAAATTAGCTAATAGTTGCTCCCTTTTGTGAACAGGGAATAATTAAGGATGTAAAAATGAATGTATTGATTATCGGTGCGGGTGGTCGTGAACATGCACTAGGTTGGAAAGCGGCACAAAACCCTGGTGTTGAGACAGTTTACGTGGCTCCGGGTAATGCAGGTACCGCACTTGAACCCAAGTTGTCGAATGTTGCTATTGCAGTAGAAGATATCGATGCTTTAGTCGCTTTTGCTAAAGAAAAATCGATAGAACTCACTATCGTTGGCCCGGAAGTACCGCTAGTACTTGGTGTGGTAGATGCTTTTAGAGAAGCAAAGCTGCCTATTTTTGGTCCCACCAAAGCCGCAGCACAGTTAGAAGGTTCAAAAGCATTCACTAAAGATTTCCTAGCTCGTCATGATATTCCAACGGGTTGGTACGCTAATTTTACTGAAATTGATCCTGCTATTGCCTATGTTAGAGAAAAAGGCGCGCCAATAGTTATAAAAGCAGATGGACTCGCTGCGGGTAAAGGGGTAATTGTGGCAATGACGCTTGAAGAAGCGGAAGAGGCCATTAAAGATATGCTGGCTGGTAATGCCTTTGGTGATGCAGGCAGCCGTGTTGTTATTGAAGAATTTCTAGAAGGTGAAGAGGCCAGCTTTATTGTTATGGTTGATGGTAAGAGTGTGTTACCAATGGCCACCAGCCAAGATCATAAACGTGTTGGCGATAAAGATACCGGCCCGAATACTGGCGGTATGGGAGCTTACTCTCCTGCGCCTGTGGTTACACCAGAAATACATGAACGTATTCTACAAGAAGTCATTTATCCAACAGTTCGTGGTATGGATGCAGAAGGGCACCCTTATACAGGCTTCCTGTATGCGGGATTAATGATTAGTGCTGATGGTACACCAAAAGTGATTGAATATAATTGTCGCTTTGGTGATCCAGAAACGCAACCTATCATGATGCGTATGGAATCTGACCTGGTTGACCTTTGTTTAGATGCCATTGACGAAAACCTAGAAAATGCTGAGTCTTATTGGGATCCTCGCGCATCTATTGGCGTCGTTTTAGCAGCAGGAGGCTACCCAGCTGACTACCAAAAAGGTGAGGTTATTTCGGGGCTTCCGGATAGTGAGCAACTAAACGATAAAGAGAGCATGATAGAAGAAAAAATCTTCCATGCTGGCACCAGTGAAAAAGACGGTAAAATAGTCACTAGCGGTGGGCGTGTACTTTGTGCCACTGCACTTGGCAATACTGTGTCAGAAGCTCAAGAACGTGCTTATAAGCTTGCAAAACAAGTCAGCTGGAATGGCATGTTCCATCGCAATGATATCGGCTACAGAGCAATAGAAAGAGAGAATAAAAAATAATTTCTTTCCTTCCATAAAAAAAGCGCTCAGGCGCTTTTTTTATGGATTTTGTTAGTCAGGTTTAGCTGATGCTTTATTTATCTTCTCTAGATTTTTATTTTCTTCTAAAAAATATAAGCGTTTAATTACTCTTCTATAAGAATAGGCGGCGTCACGCACTCATGATCATCATCATCAAGCATTAATAAATCTGTCACGACTAATTTCCCTGAAAAGCTAGATCCGGTAAAAGCAGCATAACTATCTAGGCTTGCTAAACGGTCGACCACAAAACTAGGTAATGTCTGATTAAATTCAATTTTATCGTATTTATTATCGGAGCAATCGGTAAATTGCTCACCATCCCAATAGCCTTGTATTAATTTAACACCATTTTTACTCCCAACTTCGGTGGATATCTTCACTGATACCGCTTCATTTTTTAGTTGGGTAATCTGTTTAGGAGTAAAAGGAAGCACCTTACCATCAAGCCTGTATTGTTGGTAAACCGCCTCTCCATCTTGGTTAAAACGCAAATGTACCTTAAATGGCACTAGTTCATTAGATGCTTGAAGAGTTATTCCTTCGCGAACGATTTCTTTAACGCGATTTTCTCTCCAGCGATAGTTAGACTGATACCAACCATAATCTCCGGACGTAACCACATCTGTCGCTGAATAAGGCATATCTAATCGCTGGGTATACCAATAAAAACTGGTTGAATCGCCTGCCGTTTGTCCGCCAGTAAAAGTGGTAAAACGTTGGCTATTATTCTCTATTGAGCCTGAGGAACAGCCAACAATAAAAGAACTGGTGAGTATAGCTAAAATACATTTTTTCATAATGGGAATGACACCGAACAGTAATTTGTTCGGTGTCGACCTTAATTATTTGACTGAATCTTTCAGTGCTTTACCAGCAACAAATGCAGGAACATTAGCGGCTGAAATTTGAATCTCTTCGCCGGTTTTTGGATTACGGCCAGTACGTGCTGCACGGTGATTCACTTTGAATGTACCGAAACCAATTAGTTGGACTTGGTCACCCTCTTTTAGTGTTTCAGTTACACTAGTAAGAGTTGCTTCAAGAGCAGATTTTGCTTGTGCTTTAGATAGATCCGCTTTTTCAGCGATAAAGTCGATTAATTGGGTCTTGTTCATAGGTTTCCCTTCTCATTTGTTATCAAATTGATTCCACTGTAATGCATAAAGGCCCCGTCTGGCAAAGGTTTGTAGGTGAAGTTTTCTTTAAAAGCTAAATTTTTAACCAGAATATGGGCAATAACTCACAAATTGATACAGTTTTTTATATTGTAACCCTCTAAAAAATAGCACTAACGTTAATAAATACAAGACGTAAGGACTATAATATCAGCTATATTGACCAATATTTATTGATAATTTACACAGGAAACCCAAGAAAATTTTATGCTCTTACTGACGATATATATCGCTATTGCGATTGGTGTTTCATTTGTTTGCTCGGTATTGGAAGCAATACTGTTAAGTATTACCTCTAGTTACTTAGCACAACTGAGGCAAAAAAATCACCCATCTGCACTCAAACTAAGTCAACTAAAAGAGAATATAGACCGACCTTTAGCTTCAATTTTAACCTTAAACACCATTGCTCATACTATTGGCGCTGCTGGAGCTGGAGCTCAAGCTGCTACGGTATTTGGCAATCAGTGGTTAGGTCTTTTTTCTGCATTATTGACCCTAGGGATTTTACTGCTTTCAGAGATTGTGCCAAAAACGATAGGAGCAACCTACTGGCGACAACTCGCGCCATTGGCAGCCAACATATTGGAATGGATGGTTTGGGCTCTGACGCCTTTTGTTTGGTTATCAGAGCAAATTACCAAGCGCCTTGCTCATGGCCATGCTCCGCCAAAATTACGTGATGAAATCTCTGCTATGGCCATGCTAGCAAGAGAACGAGGCGAGTTTAATGAAGGAGAATCAAAAATACTAGATAACCTACTTTCTCTACGTGATGTTCCAATTACTAAAATAATGACACCTCGGCCAGTTGTTTTCAGAGTAAAAGCAGAATTAACAATTAATGAATTTATAGATCAGTATAAAGATATTCCCTTTTCTCGACCGCTAATCTATAGCCAACAAAAAGATAACGTGCTTGGGTTTATTCACCGACTTGAACTATACAAACTACAACAATTAGGCCATGGAGAAAGGCAACTAGGCGCGATAATGCGCCCGATCAACGTATTACTAAACAATACTGCACTACCTAAAGCCTTTGATCATATGTTGGCTCAACGCCTTCAATTAATTTTAGTCGTCGATGAATATGGCACTATTCAAGGCATTGTGACACTGGAGGATATCTTCGAGCATCTTTTAGGAGAACAAATCATTGATGAAGCAGACCGAACCACTAACATGCAAGAGTTAGCTTATCAACGGTGGGAAACATGGAAGAAGATGCATGACGTAAAAGTCAGCCGTGATGATAGTGATTAAGTTAAATAATAACTTAATCACTATTCCTGGAGTAACTTAAAGTGCAAGGCCAATATTACTAATGCCTTCCTCTTTAATTTCTTGGCGTAAATCTTTGATTAACTCTATATCTCGCCTTTCTGCTTCAATAAGCGGTCGATAAATAGCCCATTGAACATCCCATTCGGTACAAACCGCTGGGTTGTCTTTTTGATTGTCATTGGTGATGGGCTCACTACCCTGTGCTTCTTCTAATTGACTGACCGTCGTGACAGATATTTCGCTAACTGACAGCATATTTTCAAATAGATAGTCTCGATCCAACAAGCCATGCAGTAACGTAGATAGAGCTTTACAAGCATCAATTGCAGGGTAAACCGCATAAAAATCAAAATCTTCTGAATCTGGAATAAGCACTTCTAATTTTTCTAACTGGCGCTCAAAGTTAATTTTTGCAGTTTTAACCGTCATCAATTCCCAAACACTATCGAGAATATCTCGATATATACGCGCTTCGGCAAATTCTGTATTCTCACAGAACACGACATAATTGGGGTACATGCGTTCACATAAACAAGCCATGAAGGTAATTTGCTGCCAAGGCTCGAACTTTTCTAGGCGTACTTGAAGTGGATTCTGTAACATAACCGCTCTATGGTTTAAAAATAATCAGCTGCAGTGTACTCGATTAAGCAAAGGGAAAAAAGAAAACAGATGGATAATTTCAACAACAAACTACGAATTTTAACCAAAAGTGATAGCGTTTATCTTGAGCTATTTGAAAAGGCCAATTTACCAGATTTAATCATTACTGAAAAAAACACTAATGCTGATATTGTGCTTGCCGCTCCTCCTATGTTAGCTGACTGTATTGATACATTTCCTCATATGAAATGGGTTCAGTCTACTTATGCAGGTGTCGATCCTTTAATGCATCCAAATTTACGACAAAATTACCAGCTAACTAATGTGAAAGGTATATTTGGCCAACAAATTTCTGAATATGTTCTTGGCTATTGCATAGAGTATTTTCGTCATTTTAATCTCTATCGGCAGCAGCAACAGCAAAAATGCTGGCAACCACACGCGTATAGCACTTTGGCGGGAAAAAAATTATTAATTTTAGGCACGGGTGCAATTGGTAATTACTTAGCAAAAACCGCAGCAGTACTTAATTTACATTCGATAGGAATTAATCGTAGCGGCATTCCGCCTAAAGAATCGGCTTTTGATCAAACGGCCCACTTTGAGCAATTGGACTTATATTTAGCCGATGCTGACATCATTGTGTCTACTTTGCCTGGGACAACACAGACAAAAAACATGTTTGACCAGACCTTTTTTTCTCATTGCCGTAATGCTTTATTTTTCAACGTAGGTAGAGGCAATTCCGTTAACACAGCTGCACTTATAGAGGCTTTGGAAGGAGATAATATATCGCATGCTTTTTTAGATGTTTTCGCTAACGAACCAATTTCAGAACAATGCTCTTATTGGCATAACGCCAAAGTAACGATTACTCCACATATCGCCGCAGACAGTTTTCCAGAGCAAGTCTTTGAGATATTCTGCGACAATTATCTAAAATGGCGTGATGGATTCCAATTAGATAATCGAGTTGATTTTGATAAAGGTTATTAACCCTTTAACATTAAAAAGCACTAATGATTTTCCATTAGTGCTTTACTACATTACATAGACGATTTGTCATCGCAACCGTTACTAATATTATTTATGGTAAGGCTTAGATAATTTATGAACGGCGTCTACAAATACACCGGCATTCTCTGGTGGGACATCCAGATGAATCCCGTGGCCTAAATTAAATACATGACCAGTGCCTTCATCACCAAACCCTTTCAAGATAGTAGAAACTTCGTCTTCTATACGTGGTGCAGATGCATAAAGTATTGATGGGTCCATATTACCTTGTAAGGCAACCTTATCTCCTACACGCGCTTTGGCATTTTCAATATCAATTGTCCAATCTAACCCAACGGCATCACAACCTGTAGCGGCTATTTGTTCTAACCACATTCCACCATTTTTAGTGAATAGGGTAACAGGGACACGACGGCCATCATTTTCACGAATCAATCCATCAACGATTTTTTGCATATATTGCAAAGAAAACAAGTTGTAATCTCTAGGTGTGAGAACACCACCCCAAGTATCAAATACCATAACCGATTGAGCACCGGCTTTAATTTGAGCATTGAGATAATCGATGACACTGTCCGCTAATTTATCCAATAATAAATGCAGTGTTGCTGGCTCTGCATACATCATTTTTTTAATTTTGGTGAACGCTTTAGAGGTACCACCTTCAACCATATAGGTGGCTAACGTCCATGGGCTTCCAGAAAAACCAATAAGAGGCACTTGCCCTTGCAAATCTTTACGTATCTGACGTACTGCATTCATTACATACTGAAGTTCGCCTTCAGGATCAGGATTACCGATTTTATCTACATCTGCTTTACATGTAATAGGGCGTTCAAATTTTGGCCCTTCACCTGTATCAAAGTGCAAGCCTAACCCCATCGCATCTGGAATGGTTAAAATATCAGAAAACAAAATAGCTGCATCTAGAGGAAAACGGCGCAAAGGTTGAAGTGTTACTTCAGAAGCCAATTCAGCATTTCGACAAAGTGACATAAAATCGCCCGCTTGAGCACGCGTTTCTTTATATTCCGGTAGATAACGCCCGGCTTGACGCATCATCCAGACAGGGGTGTAATCTACAGGTTGTTTTAATAGAGCGCGTAAATAGCGATCATTTTTTAATTCGGTCATTTTGCATTTCCAATTTGAACTTTAAGTTTTCCAAACGCTTATTCTAACATTGTTAGAGCAAGCTGCGACACAAGCTTTGAGCCCTAGATCATGTTCTCAAGTTTTTAACCGCTAATTCTTTTGCGTCTCACTAACCGGCATGCTACAAATCTATCGCTAGCGAAAACTATAATAAACTTAGGTAATTAAATACCTAGATATCTCATAACGACATCTTACTTACCCCCTCCGTTTACGGAGGGTTTTTTTTATGCTTTTTTCTGTTTTATATTGTCGATGGTTTTATCTATTAACGCACGCGCAATGGTGCCTTTAGGTGCTATCGGTGGTATTTGTTCTGGTGTAAACCATTTTACATCCGCAAGCTCAGAATAATCAGGCTGAATATCTCCTGATTCGTAGTCGGCTAAAAATCCAACCATCATATTAGTAGGAAAAGCCCATGGTTGGCTGTCAAAGTAACGAATGTTGTTAATGTTTAGTCCGGTTTCTTCTTTTACTTCTCTGGCAACGCATTGCTCTAAGGTTTCACCTACTTCTAAGAAACCAGCAATGACTGTATACATTCCGCCTTTGTGTTGTGGGTGCTGAGCCAATAAGATCTTATCTTTGTTTCTTACTGCCACGATGATACAAGGAAAAATTCGCGGATAATGTATTTTACGACACTCTCCACATTGCATTGCAATTTCATTATGATTTAGAAAATTTCGTCCACCACACTGAGCACAAAATCGTTGTGTTTGAGTCATATGACCATATTGAATAGCCTTACTGGCCAATAAGAATAACGCTTGCGGCATCAGTAGATGTTCTCTAAGAGATGACATTTCTAGTGGTTGATCAACATCCGCCTCATTAAGCCACATAACGTTGCAATTATCATATTTGCCGATACAAATCGCTTTTTCTTCTGGTAAGTTAAAATCCTTCGCATCACCAAATGGGATTTGGTCATCCACTAACCAAAGTGAACTGGCACTTACGACTATCCAGTAGGCGCCAAGTTCGTTATCTTTAACACTATTTTTTAACATCCTTTGACCTCGTCACTTGAAGTTAACTTATTTTACTGGCAATCTAAATTCATACCAGAATTAGTTTCTATGCAATAGAAGTACATATTGCTTTTGGTATCAAATAGATAATAATTTTATACGCCCCTGTAATGGGATTGTCGATTGTCGCAATGAGCGCAATCTGATCATGAGGGACATGGTCATGTTAAATAAGTTTAAAAAAGTACAAGAACAGTGGGGTGGATCAAGCGAGGTTATTGATCATTGGCTCGATACACGACAAGTAGTTATTGTCGAATATTGTCACCTTGCAGCACTAAGCCCAAATTTGAACAAGAAAGCAGTAGAACGACTTCCTACTCCTCAAGAGTTACAACAATTTAGCCAACACTTAGTAGATTATATCTCTGAAGGTCATTTCAAAATTTATGAAATGGTTATGGATAAATGGAAATCTACCGGCTTCTCTCCAACCGATGAGATCAACCAAACATATGGGAAGATAATTCTGACCACCGACCCTCTGCTCAACTTTACCGACAAATATGCAGATGTAGGCAGAGACGATACTCTGGATGATTTTGATAGTGATTTGTCGTTAATTGGTGAAATTATTGAAACGAGGTTTGAAGTGGAAGATAACCTTATTCAATTAATTGCCGATAGTTTATCAGTCCCACCAGGCGCGTAAACTAATCATAATATTTTAGTATACTTAAACCTAAAGTCGAATTGAGTAGAGAACGGAGGCAATTCAAATGCCCATCTCTACTTTTATCTTCAGGTAATATCATATTTTACCTGTCTCGTTATTTTTACTTGCCCTTTCTGCTAACCAAGCAACTAAATGAACAAACAGCAATATGATTCCGCATACAAGGCTAAGATAAAAACCGGTACATACTGTCCCCAAGTATGTTCCAACTAATGCAGAACTTACCCACGGAAAAATCAGCTCCACAGTATTAATAGCAGCAAATCCCGCATAAAAATCGATAATAGAAAATAACTGTAACGGTATTCGAAGGCATGTACTAATAGTCAGCTGTTTGCTCAGCTTGACATAACCGTTCTTAGCAAGATAAGTGTCTAATAAAACGTAAATAATAATCCAGGTCGCAATCCCTAATATTATACCTGATACAACAAATTCTCCCGAGTTCACTGCAACGTTAAACGCGTATATCGAGTTTGCGACAACTATCAATACCCACTTGATTAATATATTCATAGGCAATTTACTTTCAACGCTCCATTGAACTTATGCTTTTTGACATCAAAAGTTTATATAGATTATGGTTTTTTGACATAACATGAGTGGATTTTTTTCCGCTTCTGTTTGCCAATCACTAGGTAAATTCATTAGGTGAAAACGTGAAAATCCAAACGAAAAAAAAGCACCCGAAGGTGCTTTTATTGACGCTTTGTTAATACTTATTCTTCCGAAGAAAAACCAGCATTAAGTAGTGCGGCAAGATTATCTGTTGCTTGTTCAGCGGATGGGGCTTCTGGACCACCACCTTCACGTAATTTCTGACGTTCTTGGTGATAGGCAAAACCAGTACCTGCTGGGATCAAACGACCAACAATAACGTTCTCTTTTAGACCACGTAAATCATCGCGCTTACCAGAAACAGCGGCTTCTGTTAGCACGCGAGTCGTTTCTTGGAACGAAGCGGCAGAAATAAACGATTCTGTTGCTAGAGATGCTTTGGTAATACCCAGTAGTTCGCGTTCAAAACGTGCTGGCTCTTTACCTTCCGCTTCTAGAGCACGGTTAGCAATCTTAACGTTAGCGTATTCAACTTGTTCACCAGCAAGGAACTCTGAGTCACCTGCATGAGTGATGGTACACTTACGTAGCATCTGACGAACGATAGTTTCGATGTGCTTATCGTTAATCTTAACGCCTTGCAAACGGTATACTTCTTGTACTTCGTTTGCAATGTAAGAGGTTACCGCGCGAATACCACGTAAACGTAGAATATCATGTGGTGTTTCTGGACCGTCGGCAATAACATCACCACGTTCGATCTTCTCACCTTCAAATACGTTTAGCTGACGATGCTTAGGAATCATCTCTTCGTAATGCTCGCCACCATCTCTTGTAATAACAAGACGACGCTTACCTTTGGTTTCTTTACCAAACGACACTGTACCAGTGTGTTCAGCAAGAATTGCAGGCTCTTTAGGCTTACGAGCTTCAAATAGATCAGCTACTCGAGGAAGACCACCGGTGATATCTTTGTTTCCACTCGATTTCTGTGGAATACGAGATAATGTGTCACCAATACCCACTTCTGCGCCATCTTCGATTTGAACAATCGCTTTACCTGGCAAGAAGTAATGAGCAGGCATATCAGTACCAGGGATCATTACATCTTTACCTTTCGCATCAACAAGTTTGATAGCTGGACGCATATCTTTACCTGCTGTAGAGCGAGCAGCTGGATCGGTAACTTCACTTGAAGAAAGCCCAGTTAAATCATCAGTTTGACGAGTAACTGTTACACCATCAATCATATCCACATATTGGATACGACCTGCCACTTCGGTAATGATTGGCATGGTGTGAGCTTCCCAGTTAGCAACGATGTCGCCAGCGGTAACGTCTTGGTCATGCTTCTTACTCAGCATAGAACCGTAAGGAAGTTTGTGCTTCTCTTTCGTACGACCGAACTCGTCAATAATAGTTAGTTCAGATGCACGAGAAGTAATGATAAGTTTGTCATCTTTATTAATTACGAACTTAGCATTATGAAGTTTAACTGTACCTGTTGTCTTAGCTTGAATGCTGTTCTCAGCAGCCGCTGTCGAAGCAGCACCACCGATGTGGAACGTACGCATGGTAAGCTGTGTACCCGGTTCACCGATAGACTGAGCAGCAATAACACCAACTGCCTCACCTTGGTTAACAAGGTGACCACGTGCTAGGTCACGACCATAACATTGAGCACAACAACCAAAGTCTGCATCACAGGTTACTACAGAACGTACTTTCATACGGTCTACAGAGTTTTCTTCCATGATTTGACACCACTTCTCATCGATCAGAGTGTTACGTGGAATCAATACATCATCAGTACCTGGTTTTAGTACATCTTCAGCTACAACACGACCTAATGCTAACTCAGAAAGTGCAACTTTAACGTCACCACCTTCAATGTGCGGCATCATATCGATACCTTCATGAGTTCCACAGTCATGTTCATGCACAACAACATCTTGAGCAACGTCTACTAGACGACGTGTCAAATAACCGGAGTTTGCTGTTTTCAGTGCCGTATCCGCAAGACCCTTACGAGCACCGTGCGTAGAGATAAAGTACTGAAGTACGTTCAAACCTTCTTTAAAGTTTGCTGTAATCGGTGTTTCGATGATTGAACCATCTGGTCGAGCCATCAAACCACGCATACCAGCAAGCTGACGAATCTGTGCTGCAGAACCACGAGCACCGGAGTCAGCCATCATATAGATGCTGTTAAACGATTCTTGTTGTTCTTCTTCACCATCACGGTTAATTACTGTTTCAAAAGAAAGGTTATCCATCATAGCTTTCGCAACGCGGTCGTTGGTCGAAGCCCAAATATCGATAACTTTGTTGTAACGCTCACCCGCAGTAACAAGACCAGATTGGAATTGTTCTTGGATTTCGCGAACTTCTTCTTCTGCTTCAGAAATTTCAGTGTATTTGGCTGCCGGAACAACCATATCGTTGATACCAACAGATACACCAGAAAGCGCTGCGTATGCAAAACCTGTATACATGATTTGGTCAGCAAAAATAACTGTATCTTTAAGACCAAGCTTACGATACGCCTCATTTAGAAGGGTAGAAATTTGTTTCTTTCCTAGCTTCTGGTTAACAAGGCTAAATGGCAATCCTTTTGGTACGATTTGCCAAAGCATGGCTCGTCCAACAGTGGTATCAACCATTTTAGTGTTAGTTGTGCTGTCGCCATCTTCATCAACAACGGTTTCAGTGATTCGAACTTTAACGCGAGCATGAAGTTCAGCCGACTTAGTACGATAAGCCTTTTCTGCTTCTGCTGGTCCCGCAAGGTACATGCCCTCGCCTTTAACGTTAATCTTGTCACGAGTCATATAATAAAGACCCAATACCACATCCTGAGAAGGTACGATAATTGGATCACCTGATGCTGGAGACAAAATGTTATTTGTCGACATCATCAGTGTACGTGCTTCAAGTTGCGCTTCCAAAGTTAGAGGTACGTGTACCGCCATTTGGTCACCATCGAAGTCAGCGTTATATGCCGCACACACAAGTGGGTGTAGCTGAATTGCTTTACCTTCGATAAGTACTGGTTCAAACGCTTGAATACCAAGACGGTGAAGTGTTGGCGCACGGTTTAACAATACTGGGTGTTCACGAATAACGTCATCTAGAATATCCCAAACAACCGCTTCTTCGCGCTCTACCATTTTCTTCGCTGCTTTGATCGTCGTTGCCATGCCACGAGTTTCTAGCTTGCTGTAGATAAATGGTTTAAATAGTTCAAGTGCCATCTTCTTAGGAAGACCACACTGGTGCAGACGTAAATATGGACCTACTGTAATTACAGAACGACCAGAATAGTCAACACGTTTACCTAGTAAGTTCTGACGGAAACGACCTTGCTTACCCTTGATCATATCAGCAAGAGATTTCAATGGACGTTTGTTAGAACCAGTGATCGCACGACCACGACGACCATTATCTAAAAGCGCATCAACGGATTCTTGTAGCATACGTTTTTCGTTACGTACAATAATGTCCGGAGCTGCAAGCTCTAAGAGACGCTTCAAACGGTTGTTACGGTTAATCACACGACGATATAGGTCGTTCAGATCCGACGTTGCAAAACGCCCGCCGTCCAGTGGAACTAGAGGACGAAGATCTGGTGGAAGCACTGGAAGAACAGTTAAAATCATCCATTCTGGATTGTTGCCAGAAGTAATGAATGCTTCAACAAGCTTCAAACGCTTAGTGATTTTTTTACGCTTAGTTTCTGAGTTAGTTGTCTCAAGCTCTTCGCGCATTTGCTCAGTTTCAGCATTAAGATCCATGGTAGAAAGCAGATCTTTGATCGCTTCTGCACCCATCTTAGCAGTAAACTCATCACCCCACTCTTCTAGACGATCTAGATACTCATCTTCTGTAAGCATCTGACCTTTTTCTAGATCAGTCATACCAGGCTCTGTCACTACGTACATTTCAAAGTAAAGTACGCGCTCGATATCACGCAATGGAATATCCATCAATAGACCGATACGAGACGGAAGTGATTTTAAGAACCAGATATGGGCAACTGGAGACGCAAGTTCAATGTGACCCATACGGTCACGACGAACTTTAGTTTGTGTAACTTCTACGCCACACTTCTCACAGATAACACCACGGTGTTTTAAACGCTTATATTTACCACAAAGACATTCGTAGTCTTTAACTGGTCCAAATATACGCGCACAGAAAAGCCCGTCACGCTCTGGTTTGAACGTACGATAGTTAATCGTTTCAGGTTTCTTAACTTCACCAAAAGACCATGAACGGATCATGTCAGGTGATGATAGACCGATTTTGATAGCATCAAATTCTTCGGTCTTATGCTGTGCTTTTAGAAAGTTTAATAAGTCTTTCACAATCAGCTCCTGTAAGGAGTTAAAAGGAACTCGTCAGATGGGCTAACCAGTCAATAACGAGAACCTTTCTACCGATAACCCTGTTACCTTCCTATAATTATTTTATAGGAAAACGGGATTACTCTTCGTCTTCTAGCTCGATGTTGATACCAAGTGAGCGAATCTCTTTCAACAGTACGTTGAAGGATTCAGGCATACCAGGATCCATACTATGGTTTCCGTCTACGATGTTCTTATACATCTTAGTACGGCCATTTACGTCATCGGACTTAACGGTCAACATTTCCTGTAGTGTATAAGCGGCACCGTATGCTTCTAGCGCCCATACTTCCATCTCACCGAAACGCTGGCCACCGAACTGAGCTTTACCACCTAGTGGTTGCTGAGTTACTAAGCTGTACGAGCCTGTAGAACGTGCATGCATCTTGTCATCAACAAGGTGGTTTAGTTTAAGCATATACATGTAACCAACGGTTACAGGACGCTCAAATTCATCACCAGTACGACCATCAAATAAACGTAACTGACCAGATTCTGGTAAGTCACCCAATTTCAATAGTTCCTTGATTGAGCCTTCTGGCGCACCATCAAATACAGGTGTTGCAATCGGCAAACCACCACGAAGGTTATTTGCTAATGTACGAACTTCATCATCAGAAAGCTCTGCGATATTTACTGTCTGACGTGTGTCACCAAGATCATAAACCTTTTGCAAGAATTCACGGAAACGAGCAAGTTCTTGCTGCTCCTTGAGCATTTGGTTGATCTTGTCACCAATACCTTTAGCAGCTAGACCCATATGAACTTCAAGGATCTGACCGATGTTCATACGCGATGGAACCCCTAGTGGGTTCAATACGATATCAACAGGTTGACCTTTTTCATCGTATGGCATGTCTTCAACAGGGTTAATCTTAGAGATTACACCTTTGTTACCATGACGGCCGGCCATTTTATCACCAGGCTGAATACGACGCTTAACCGCTAGATAAACTTTAACAATCTTAAGAACACCAGGAGCTAAATCGTCTCCTTGAGTGATTTTACGACGTTTGTTTTCAAACTTCTTATCGAAATCTGCTTTAAGCTCATCCCACTGCTCAGCTAGTTGCTCAAGCTGTGATTGTAGCTCATCGTCTTCTAACGTTTGTTCTAGCCATTGTTTACGGTGGATAGACTCAAGCTTAGCTTCAGAATAACCGCCTGACACAAGTACAGCTCTAACACGCGCAAGTAAACCGCCTTCTAGAATCTCAAATTCTTCGGTGAGGTCTTTCTTCGCTTCTTTTAGCTGCATTTGTTCAATTTCAAGTGCACGCTTATCTTTTTCCACGCCATCACGAGTGAAGACTTGAACATCGATAATCGTACCTGAAACAGAATTAGGCACACGCAATGATGTATCTTTAACATCCGATGCTTTTTCACCGAAGATAGCTCGTAAGAGTTTTTCTTCAGGAGTCAGTTGAGTTTCACCTTTTGGTGTTACTTTACCAACAAGAATGTCGCCACCCTTAACTTCAGCACCAATGTAAACGATACCCGACTCATCTAGTTTAGATAGAGCAGATTCACCTACGTTTGGAATATCAGCTGTGATCTCTTCTGAACCCAGCTTGGTATCACGTGCTACACAAGATAATTCTTGTATATGAATAGTAGTAAAACGGTCTTCTTGAACAACACGCTCAGATACAAGGATTGAATCCTCAAAGTTGTACCCGTTCCATGGCATAAATGCCAAGCGAATGTTTTGACCAAGCGCCAATTCACCAAGGTCTGTTGAAGGACCATCAGCAATAACATCACCTTTTGCTACTGGCTCACCAGGCAATACGGTTGGACGTTGGTTAATACATGTGTTCTGGTTAGAACGCGTATATTTGGTTAAGTTGTAAATATCGATACCAGCTTCGCCAGGTACTAATTCACTTTCGTTAACCTTAACTACGATACGAGATGCGTCAACTGACTGGATCATACCGCCACGTTTTGCTACTGCTGTAACACCAGAATCGACAGCTACATTACGTTCAATACCTGTACCAACAAGAGGCTTATCAGCTCGTAATGTTGGAACGGCTTGACGTTGCATGTTCGCACCCATTAAGGCACGGTTCGCATCATCGTGTTCTAGGAACGGAATAAGCGATGCAGCAACAGATACAACCTGATTGGTTGCAACGTCCATGTAGTTAACTTGATCACGTGGGTGAAGACCAGATTCGCCTTTTTGACGAGCGGTAACTAATTCTTCACTAAACGAATTCGTTTCAGTCAAGGCAGAGTTTGCCTGAGCAATAATGAACTGACCTTCTTCAATAGCAGATAGGTAATCTACTTCATCAGTTACAATTCCATCAACTACACGACGATAAGGTGTTTCTAAGAAACCGAAATCGTTACAACGTGCAAAAGCAGACAACGAGTTAATTAGACCGATGTTTGGACCTTCAGGTGTTTCGATCGGACATAGACGACCATAGTGAGTTACGTGAACATCACGTACTTCAAACCCTGCGCGTTCACGAGTAAGACCACCTGGACCCAATGCAGAAATACGACGTTTGTGCGTTACTTCTGATAATGGGTTGTTCTGATCCATAAACTGTGAAAGCTGAGAAGAACCAAAGAATTCCTTAACAGCAGCAGAAATAGGCTTAGCGTTGATCAAATCTTGAGGCATGATTGCGTCAAGATCACCAAGGCTTAGGCGTTCTTTAACCGCACGTTCAACACGTACTAAACCAACACGGAATTGGTTTTCTGCCATCTCACCTACGCTACGAATACGACGGTTTCCTAAGTGATCAATATCATCCACTTCACCTTTGCCGTTACGAATCGAGATAAGTTTTTTCATTACTTCAATGATGTCGGTTTCGTCAAGAATACCTTGCTCACCCGCATCTTCACGACCAATAGAGCTATTAAACTTCATTCGACCAACAGTCGATAAATCATAGCGTTCTACAGCGAAGAATAAGCTTTGGAATAAAGCTTCTGCTGCATCTTTTGTTGGTGGCTCACCAGGACGCATCATGCGATAGATTTCAACTAGCGCAGATAAACGGTCAACGGTGCTGTCAACACGTAATGTGTCAGACATGAATGGACCGTGGTCTAAATCGTTAGTGAACAGAACCTGTAAGTTTTTGTGGCCAGCTTGAGAAAGATTCGCTAATGCTTCTAAGCTAATCTCTTGGTTGGCAGCAACAATAACTTCGCCGGTATCTTCATTGATATAGTCTTTAGCCGCTACTTTACCAACAATATACTCTACTGGTACTTCGATGAACTCGACGCCATCTTTTTCAAGACTGCGGATGTGACGTGCCGTAACACGACGACCGGTTTCAACGTAAACTTTACCGTTCGCTTCAATATCAAAGTTCGCTGTTTCACCGCGTAGGCGATCAGGAACTAGCTCCATCATAAGAGTTTGGTCTTTCACTTCGAAATTAACTTTTTCGAAGAAGATATCCAAAATTTCTTCTGTCGTTTTATCCAATGCACGAAGTATGATAGAGGCAGGAAGCTTACGACGACGGTCGATACGCACGTACAAGTTGTCCTTTGGATCGAACTCAAAGTCTAACCATGAGCCACGATAAGGAATAACACGTGCATTATATAAAACTTTACCTGATGAGTGAGTTTTACCCTTATCGCTGTCGAAGAACACGCCTGGGCTTCGGTGCAACTGGGATACGATAACCCTCTCAGTACCATTAATTACAAAGGTACCATTGTCTGTCATCAATGGGATTTCACCCATGTAGACTTCTTGTTCTTTAATGTCTTTTACTGTACCTGCTGGTGCATCTCTATCAAATACAACTAAACGCAGTTTAACGCGCAGTGGTTTTGAATAGGTGACACCACGAATTTGACATTCTTTAACATCAAAAACAGGCTCGCCAAGACGATAGCTAACGTATTGTAGCTCAGAATTGCCGTTATAGCTCTGAATAGGAAATACAGAACGAAAAGCAGCTTCAAGACCGTATTGTCCTTCGGGATCTTGATCGATAAATTTATCGAAAGAATCCAGCTGGATCGATAGCAAATATGGAATGTCCAAAACTTGTGGACGAGTACCAAAATCCTTACGGATGCGCTTTTTCTCGGTATAAGAGTAAACCATGGGGTTCCTCAGCTCGCTGATAAGTGACCCAATCTACCCAATCATTTTCTAACGAAAAGAGCGGGGCAGTACTAGCAACTGTTTACTGTAGACCCTATGCAAGCTGACTTACATAGTGTTTTTTTGCATGGATATTGGTATCTAAACAGCAGGAAAATTCACCAACACCCTACAGCGCAAAAAGGCCGGTGGTTATAAAACCACCAGCCATTAGCCTTTCGGCTAAGTTAAGTAATAATTACTTAACTTCAACAGTAGCACCAGCTTCTTCTAGAGTAGCTTTAAGTGTTTCTGCTTCTTCTTTAGACACGCCTTCTTTAATAGAAGCAGGAGCACTATCAACTAGACCCTTAGCTTCTTTAAGACCTAGGCCTGTAGCGCCACGTACTGCTTTGATAACAGATACTTTGTTACCGCCAACAGAAGCAAGAACTACTTCAAATTCAGTTTGCTCTTCTGCAGCTTCACCAGCAGCAGCGCCACCAGCAACAACTGCTGCAGCAGCAGAAACGCCGAATTTTTCTTCCATAGCTTCGATAAGCTCTACAACTTGCATTACAGACATTTCTGCAACTGCGTCTAGGATTTGTTCGTTAGTAATAGACATAACAATTCTCTTTTAAGTCAACAATTAGTTTATTTTGCAATCAATAAAAAGCAAGGCTTACGCCGCAACTTCTTCTTTTTGATCGCGAACAGCAGCGATAGTACGTACCAGTTTACCAGCAGAAGCTTCTTTCATGCACATCATTAGGCGTGCAATTGCTTCGTCGTAAGTTGGTAGTGTCGCTAATACTTCTGGATCAGTCAGTACACCTTCAAATGCAGCCGCTTTGATCTCAAATTCTTTATTCTCTTTTGCGAAATCTTTAAAAAGACGCGCACCAGCACCTGGGTGCTCGTTAGAGAAAGCGATCAAAGTAGGACCAACGAATACGTCTTTAAGACATTCGTAGTCTGTGCCATCTACAGCGCGACGTGCTAATGTGTTACGCACAACTCTCATGTAAACACCCGCTTCACGCGCTTGTTTACGTAGAGAAGTCATTGCGCCAACAGTAACGCCACGAGAGTCAGCTACAACTGCAGAAAGTGAACCACTGGCCGCTTCGTTGACTTCAGCAACAATTGCTTTTTTGTCTTGAAGATTTAAAGCCATTTTGGATTTACTCCTGGTTGTTGTTACACCACCCAATATCTATAAATGGATATCGGGAGTTAATACGGTGCATTCCCAGAAAAACCTCAACCAATTTGGTTTCGCTTTATCAGTTCGGGCACCGTCTACGTAGGTAGACATTAAGTTTCAATCATAAAAATCGAAACGCCTACGGTCTTGGACGGAGACTACTCAGTAAAGTGTATTGTGCAAAAAAACATCACAAATAACTTAGTTTTAGAGCAGTCCCAACCACAAATTAAACAGGCGCAAAATTATACATTAATTTTGCGCCTGTGCAAATTAGTTTGTTACAGTGTTCAGGCTAACCTGATCAACAGTCACACCAGCACCCATAGTTGTAGAGATGCTTACTTTCTTCAGAAAAACGCCTTTTGCTGAAGATGGCTTAGCTTTCTTAATTGCTACTAGAAGAGCTTCTAAGTTCTCTTGTAGTTGTGCAGTTTCAAAAGAAACTTTACCAATAGTAGTGTGAATGATGCCATTCTTGTCGTTACGGTAACGAACCTGACCAGCTTTAGCATTTTTAACTGCTTGAGCAACGTTAGGAGTCACAGTACCAACTTTAGGGTTTGGCATAAGACCACGTGGGCCTAAGATAGTACCAAGTTGACCAACAACGCGCATTGCATCTGGAGAAGCAACAACAACGTCAAAGTCCATAACACCTTTCTTAACTTGCTCAGCAAGATCTTCCATACCTACGATATCTGCGCCAGCTTCTTTAGCTGCTTCAGCATTTGCACCTTGGGTGAATACTGCAACGCGGATTTCACGGCCAGTACCGTGCGGAAGCACAGTTGCACCACGTACGTTTTGGTCTGATTTACGAGCATCAATGCCAAGATTAATTGCTACATCAACACTTTCTACGAATTTAGCGGTTGCTAGTTCTTTAAGAAGTGCAACTGCTTCATTGATTTCGTATTCTTTAGTCACGTCAACTTTGTCACGGATCACGCGCATACGTTTAGTAAGTTTTGCCATTATCTTAACCCTCTACCACTAGGCCCATTGAACGAGCAGTACCTGCGATAGAACGTTTCATTGCTTCAACGTCAGCGCCAGTCATGTCTGCAGCTTTTGTTTCTGCAATTTCTTGCAGCTGAGCGTCAGTTACAGTACCAACTTTCTCAGTATTTGGACGACCAGAACCAGATTTAACACCTGCCGCTTTCTTCAGAAGAACTGCTGCTGGTGGAGTCTTAGTAACGAACGTGAAAGAACGGTCGCTGTATACAGAGATAACAACAGGGATCGGTAGACCTTTCTCAATTGATTCTGTTTTTGCGTTAAACGCTTTACAGAATTCCATGATGTTCACACCATGTTGACCTAATGCAGGACCAACTGGTGGACTTGGGTTCGCCATACCTGCTGCTACTTGCAGCTTGATATAAGCTTCAACTTTCTTAGCCATGATATTTCCTAATGATTGGGTACAATCGCTAATCTATTTGATCAGCTCCCCGCTTTTTTAACAAGAATTTATAATTAAATTCAATAATAACCTATAAAAAGGCGCGAAATTATAATCACATTTCACGCCTTAAACAAGTCTAAAAAGATGTTTTTTTAATCAAGTTTTTCTACTTGACCAAATTCTAACTCTACTGGTGTTGCACGACCAAAGATCGATACAGACACTTTTATGCGGCTTTTTTCGTAATCTACTTCTTCAACCGTACCGTTGAAGTCAGCAAATGGACCATCGTTAACACGTATTACTTCACCCGCTTCGAACATCGTCTTAGGACGCGGTGCTTCGCTCGCTTGCTCTAGACGATTCAAGATAGCATCTGCTTCTTTATCCGTAATTGGAGCTGGGCGATCCGAAGTACCACCAATGAAGCCCATCACGCGTGGAATGCTACGTACTAAGTGCCAAGATTCATCATTCATTAACATTTGAACGAGAACATAGCCTGGGAAGAATTTGCGTTCACTTTTACGGCGTTGACCAGCACGCATCTCAACCACTTCTTCAGTTGGAACAAGAACTTCACCGAAGTAATCTTCCATAGCGTGCATTTTTATATGCTCACGTAAGGATTGAGCCACACGACCTTCATAGCCTGAAAAAGCCTGAACTACATACCAACGTTTTTTTGGAGCTTCACTCATGAATTAAAACCCTCATGCACCAGTAACAAAGGAAACAAGACGAACCATAATGCCATCAATTCCCCAAAGTACTAAAGCCATAATAATACATACGACCAAAACGATCAGTGTTGTTTGCATAGTTTCTTGGCGAGTAGGCCAAACTACCTTGCGAACTTCCATACGAGATTCGCGAGCAAAACTGATCGCTGTTTTACCTTTCACTGTAGTTGCAGCAGTACCAAGGGCGGCGGCAATTAATACAACCACACCAGCGACACGTAGCACAACAGACATTTCACCATACAGGTAATTACCCACTACAGCAGCGGCTAGCAGAGCAAAAGCGATAATCCACTTAAAGGTATCTGCTGCACTTGAGCTATTAGGAGTTTCAGCGTTTGCGTTCATAAAACCAACCTGTTACAAGTCTTCACTTTAGACGACAACAACCCCGCTGCTGCAGGGCTCATTCTTTCATACATCAAATGTTCTGATGTACCGACCAGTCAAGATAAACACCTCAACTAGAAAATTCTTTGTTTTTCAATAAGATCAACATAAAAATAGCCAACCCTTTTTTCTTGTGCTTAAAAAGGGCATCAAATGATGCCCTTTTTACTAGCGGTTAGTCAAATCTTATTCGAAGATTTTAGCAACAACACCAGCACCAACTGTACGGCCACCTTCACGGATCGCGAAGCGTAGACCTTCATCCATTGCGATTGGAGCAATTAGCTCAACCGTCATTTGGATGTTGTCACCTGGCATTACCATCTCTACGCCTTCTGGTAGAGTGATGTCGCCTGTTACGTCTGTTGTACGGAAGTAGAACTGTGGACGGTAACCTTTGAAGAATGGAGTATGACGGCCACCTTCATCTTTAGACAATACATACACTTCTGACTCGAACTTCGTGTGAGGAGTGATTGAACCTGGAGCCGCTAGTACTTGACCGCGCTCTACGTCTTCACGCTTAGTACCACGTAGTAGTGCACCAACGTTTTCACCCGCACGACCTTCGTCTAGAAGTTTACGGAACATTTCTACACCAGTACATGTTGTAGTCGTTGTATCTTTGATACCTACGATAGCAACTTCGTCACCTACGTTTAGGATACCACGTTCGATACGACCTGTTACCACTGTACCACGACCTTGAATTGAGAATACATCTTCAATTGGTAGTAGGAATGGTTGGTCTACTGCACGCTCTGGCTCAGGGATGTATGAGTCTAGAGCTTCTGCTAGTTCAACAATCTTATCTTCCCACTCTTTCTCACCGTTAAGTGCGCCTAGAGCAGAACCTTGGATTACTGGTAGATCATCACCTGGGAATTCGTATTCAGAAAGAAGTTCACGAACTTCCATCTCTACTAATTCTAGTAGTTCTTCATCATCAACCATGTCACATTTGTTCATGAATACGATGATGTAAGGGATACCAACCTGACGACCAAGTAGGATGTGCTCACGAGTTTGTGGCATAGGGCCATCTGTCGCAGCAACTACTAGGATACCGCCGTCCATTTGCGCAGCACCAGTGATCATGTTTTTAACATAATCGGCGTGTCCTGGGCAATCTACGTGTGCGTAGTGACGTGATGGAGTATCGTACTCAACGTGAGACGTTGCGATTGTGATACCGCGCTCACGCTCTTCTGGAGCGTTATCGATTGATGCGAAGTCTTTTGCTTCACCGCCGTACACTTTTGAAAGTGTAGTACAGATAGCAGCAGTTAGAGTTGTTTTACCGTGGTCAACGTGGCCGATAGTACCAACGTTTACGTGCGGTTTCGTACGTTCAAATTTTTCTTTAGACATGACTTGTCCCTCTAGGTACGGATTTAGGTGGCTTTGATGACCACGCAACCAAAAATACTTGGTATATTGTAAAATTTCTTCGTAAAACAATATTTTCTTTGGAACGAAAAATCAAAAAAAAATCAATGCTTCAGAACTGGTGCTGATACCCAGATTTGAACTGGGGACCTCACCCTTACCAAGGGTGCGCTCTACCGACTGAGCTATATCAGCACTCATAATATGGAGCGTGCAGCGGGAATCGAACCCGCATCATCAGCTTGGAAGGCTGAGGTAATAGCCATTATACGATGCACGCACACGTAACTCTGAGAGCTATTTCCTTAAGAATATGGTGTTCCTTAAGAATAATATGGTGGAGGGGGACGGATTCGAACCATCGAAGGCGGAGCCGGCAGATTTACAGTCTGCTCCCTTTGGCCACTCGGGAACCCCTCCAAAATTTCTTTTTCTTTGAAGCTTTTTCGCTTATAAGAAAATGGTGCCGACTACCGGAATCGAACTGGTGACCTACTGATTACAAGTCAGTTGCTCTACCTACTGAGCTAAGTCGGCACATAAGTGGAGCGCATTCTATTTGATGATCTTTTACCTTGCAATAGGTAAATTAAAAAAAGTTACGTTTTCCGCAACTTTCTCGCCTATAGTGCGGTTTTTAAACACTTAATCGACCTAATATAGCAATATGTCGATTAAGTCGCTTGAATTCCTAGCAAGTTGATGTATTTTTCACTCTCCTTCTTTTTTAACGGCAGCAATCTTATGAGCCCTTACATGTCTTTTGATCGCAATCATTGGTCAGAATTGCGTAATTCTGTACCGATGACATTATCAGAAGAAGATTTAAAAGAATTACAAGGGATTAATGAAAAGCTGTCTATGCAAGAGGCGGTGGAAATTTATTTACCATTAACTCGGCTACTGAATCTTTATATCTCTGCTAGGCAAGGTAGAAATTCGGTATTGCATAATTTTTTAGGTAAAGAACAACCTTCTCCACCGTTTGTAATTGGTATCGCAGGAAGTGTCGCGGTAGGCAAAAGTACAACCGCGAGACTACTCAAAGCTCTTCTGTCTAAATGGAAACAACACCATAAAGTAGAATTAATCACTACTGACGGTTTTCTACTACCAAATAGAGAACTCAATAAACGCGATCTCATGTCAAAAAAAGGATTTCCTGAATCTTATGATATGAAAGGATTAGTTCAATTTGTTTCCGATATAAAAGCGTGTAAACGTTATGTTACTGCTCCAGTTTATTCGCATATTACCTACGATATTACATCGGAAAAAAAAGTCGTGGATTTGCCCGATGTACTGATTATAGAGGGGTTAAATGTTTTACAAAGCGGTATGGATTACCCTCACGACCCACATCGTGTTTTCGTATCAGATTTTGTTGATTTTTCCATATTTGTCGATGCAGATGTAAAACTTATAGAGCGGTGGTATATAGAACGATTCATTAAGTTTAGAGAAAGTGCATTTAAAAAACCAGAATCTTACTTTTCACACTACACACAGTTATCTAAGCAAGAGTCGATTAATAAAGCACTCACTATTTGGCGCACCATTAATGGTAAGAATTTAATAGAAAATATTTTGCCAACAAGAGAACGAGCTCAGTTAATATTGAAAAAGGGCAGTAATCATATGGTGAAAGAAATTTTATTGAGAAAATAGAAACCAGTACTGCATTTAGTCATTAGATCTCGTTATCCTTTCTCAAAGAGATTTCGCCGCCAATGAAGCTCTCTACTCCATTGTGTGTTTCGATTAATATAGCGCCTTGATCGTTGATCCCTTTTACAACACCAGAGACCTGTCGTTCTCCCATGAGTAGTTTAGCTGGTCTATCTATAAAATTATCCAAACGGTTCCACCTTGGTACAAATTCGTTCATACCAAATAGCTCATAATCTTCAAGTGTTTTCTTCCAAGTGTTAATAATAGTTGCAGCTAAAATATTCCGTTCAGGTAAGTCACTAGTCACACCCGATAAAGAGGTCCATGGTTGATCGATACCAGCAATAGCCATTGGCATATCGATATTCATACCCATACCGATAACTAAATTTGCCGCCCCCCCTGCTTGTCCATTCATCTCAACTAATATTCCTGCGAGTTTCTTATCATTGTAATAAAGGTCGTTTGGCCATTTAAGTTTGATACCTTTAATACCTATAGATTCCAATGCCTCAACCACTGCAACACCAACAACTAAACTTAATCCCATTGATGCCGCCATACCGGCTTCAAGTTTCCAATACATAGATAAGTACAAGTTGCTGCCAAAAGGAGAAACCCATTGTCGACCTCTTCTTCCTCTACCATGATATTGATATTCTGCTAGACAAGTCGCGCCACTCTCTAGAGAGCCATTTCGTTCCAGTAAATATTGATTAGTCGAATCGATCACAGGAATTAACTCGATATTTTGATTTGTGAGCGCCTCGATTTTTTGCTTATGCAATAGCTCAATCGGCTTTGATAAGCGATATCCCTTACCCTGAACCCGGTATATATCCAAGCCCCAAGATAAAATGCTTTTTATATGTTTACCTATTGCAGCCCTAGATATACCCAGTTTAGAACCTAGCAGTTCACCAGACACAAACTCTCCAGAAGATAACAATTCGATGATCTTAAGTTTGACGCTATAATCTTTCATTTATTTACTTATCATTTTATGTAGATATGTTTCTTCTTTTGAATTAAAAAAACGAACTTCGTGCTCTAAATGTATCTGATATTTTTCGAGCACTTTCGCGCATATTTTTCTGGCTAGTTCTAGAATATCCTGCGCGCTAGCATCATTCATATTAACGATCACTAGTGCTTGCTCTCTGTGTACCATCGCACCTCCACAAGTTACGCCTTTTAATTCACTATGATCAATTAGCCAACCAGCAGCGACTTTCATACCTTCATTTACTGAATGGGCGACCATTTCTGGAAACTGTGCCTTTAATTTCTGGCAATGTTCACCAGTAATTATTGGATTTTTAAAAAAACTACCTGCGTTTCCAATGACATCAGGATCAGGTAATTTATTTCTTCGAACTAAACAAATTTCATCAAAAACTCGTTTAGCACTCAATTCATCAACAGGAATAGCAGCTAAGCTTCCATAGTTAACAACTGGTTTCCACTGTTTAGGCAACTTTAAACCGATACTCATCACTGCTACTTTGCTGCGTAACTTATTTTTGAAGATAGAGTCTCTATAACCAAACTTGCACGCTTCTGTTGTCAATTTAGAGACTACAAAGCTATCAAGATGCAATACTTCGACATACTCACAAACATCTTTAAATTCCACACCATAAGCACCAATGTTTTGGATAGGAGCAGAACCAGCACAACCGGGGATTAATGCCAAGTTTTCTAGCCCTAGATAGCCTTGTGTTAACGTCCATTCAACAAGCTCAGGCCAATCCTCGCCACCTTTAATATCAAGATGCCAATGAGTGTTACTTTCAGTTACTTGTATTCCTGAAAGACGATTAATAACAATCACACCGCTAAAATGCTCAGTAAAGAGAACATTACTTCCCTTACCTAATAAAAGCTTAGGTAAGTCATTCCACTCACTATTCTGATAAACAGAAATAAGATCCTGTTGCGATTCAATAATTACCAGAAAATCACAGGTCACATTCACTGCGAAGGTATGAAACGACTTTAAATTAGCTTTTTTATATATTTGCATAGCATTCGAGGATAAAATAACAATCTAACTATTCTACCCTATTGAACGAATAAGCACAGTTTGAATGATGCAAATAACCATTAGCCAGCTTGACCCACAAATGATCCCATTGGTTCAAAAATTATACAAGCAGCACTATAAATCATCCAAAGCAAAGAAGGATGAGTTAATATTTATTGCTCGCCGTGATCAGGAACTGTGTGGAGTTGTACGCTTAAAGACGATTGGTGAGTATCGTTTGTTAACCGGAATGCTAGTCATACCCAAATACAGAGGATTCGGTATTGGTCACTTATTACTTCAACACTGTAGCAAAGTAGCACTGAATAATCGCGACTATTGCTTCGCCTATTCCAACCTTGAAGAATTTTACCAACAACATAATTTTAGGCTTACACCCACAGAACGATTACCAGAACCATTAAAGAAACTATTACTACGCTATTCGGCGAGCGGTAAACCTCTTTCAGCAATGCATTACTCCGATTCCGATCAGTCATTGCTATCATTCTGACTTATTATTTTGTCAATTTATCATTATTCTAGTCATAAATTAGTGTCTAATCTTTAAAAATTTCAATATCATTGATGATCACGTATCAATTCTCACAGTAATCATTAGTTACTCTATGTAGACATTTGATAAGATTTAATTTAGTTAACTTTTAATCCCTGAGGCAATTTATATAATATGATGGCATTACACAATCCGTTCAAACAGATGCCTACTATCGCTTTAGATGCAGATGATTTTAATATCCTGCATACTGCTGAAGACTTTAGAGAATGTTTGTTGGCGCACATTCGAAATGCTCAAAAACGTATTTATATCACCGCACTCTACTTAGAAGATGATGAAGCAGGTCAGGAAATCCTAACCGCGCTCTATCAGGCAAAACAGAACAATCCCAATCTCGACGTTGTTGTTTGTGTTGATTGGCACAGAGCACAAAGAGGCTTAATTGGCGCAGAACATTCCGAAGGCAATGCGAGTTTATACAAAGAGTATTCTGCAAAATATACCCATAAAGTTCCCGTATACGGTATTCCAGTGCGTGGTCGTGAAGTTTTTGGTGTGTTGCACCTTAAAGGCTTTGTCATAGATGATACTGTAATTTATAGCGGGGCAAGCCTCAATAATATCTATTTAAACTTTCACGAAAAATATCGGTTTGACCGCTATCATGTTCTGAATAACTATACTTTAGCGACATCGATGGTTAACTTTATTAAAAACGACATGATAGCTCATCCAGCAGTCTATGATCTCTGCTGTCCTAACAAGCCTAATACCAAAGAAATAAAACTCGCTATTCGACGCTTTCGCTCGTCTTTAGCACAGTCGGAATATAAATTTGAGCATGAAGTAGCCCAAAACAACCAAGTAGCAATAACGCCACTTGTCGGCATAGGTAAAAGACGCAATAAACTTAACCTTAGGATAAATCAGCTTATTGCTGCCGCTAAAGATGAAATTTTCATTTGCACACCTTATTTCAACTTTCCTAAAAGTGTCGCTAAACAGGTAAAACGAGCATTAAGACGAGGGGTAAAAGTAACCATCGTCGTTGGAGATAAAACTGCCAACGATTTTTATATCTCTCCTGATGAACCGTTCAAAACTATTGCAGGTTTGCCTTATTTATATGAAATGAATTTAAGACGTTTCGCTAAAATGAATGAAGCAAATATGGCAAGTAGAAAGCTATCATTAAAGCTTTGGAAACATGATAACAATAGCTTTCACTTAAAAGGTATTTGGGTAGATAAGCGTTATATGTTATTAACGGGTAATAACCTCAATCCACGAGCTTGGAGCTTAGATCTGGAAAATGCTTTATTAATACAAGATAACCAGCACCTTTTAACATCAAAGTTTGAGGCTGAGATAGAAAACATCCTGAAACATACAGATTTAATTGGTAGTTATAAGCAATTAGACAGGCTTGATACTTATCCTGTAGAAGTACAAAAACTTATCCGTAAGATAACACGAGTCAAAGCAGATAAAGTACTTAAAAGCATTTTATAGACACGTCCTTTTCATTCAACTACAGACATTCAAACAGTAGCAAAGAAAGTTCTTAGTCTTTGCTACGTTATTTGTTTTTATTACAAGATAAAAATAAATAACGTAAATTGATTTAAAAATTAAGTACATTATAAAAACGCAAAAAAGCCTCAACATTTCTGTTGAGGCTTTTTAAAATTCTTACTAGATTTCAATACCAAATGGCGGAGTGGACGGGACTCGAACCCGCGACCCCCGGCGTGACAGGCCGGTATTCTAACCAACTGAACTACCACTCCACATGGTATTGGTAACACTTAATAAAGTCTTATTGGTAAGCTTTATTAATGTTTGCCTTCATCTTCTCTAAAAAAGATAAAAGCGAATTAGAGCCTGGCGATGTCCTACTCTCACATGGGGAAACCCCACACTACCATCGGCGCTATTGCGTTTCACTTCTGAGTTCGGCATGGGTTCAGGTGGGTCCACAATGCTATGGTCGCCAAGCAAAATTTGGTATTAAACCTCCCGCTTGTGATAAAACTCGCTGGACTGCGTTAACTTGTTCACTCTTTCAGTTACTTACCAATGTAAGCGCCTTCAATCGTTACTCAAGTTGCCTTGCCAGCAAACTTTATCCCTGCGCTACCTAAAGCACTTGGAAAGTCTAAAAAACTTGGAAAGCTAATTATAAAAGTCTCTACACATTCAATGTTCTCTATCTGAGTCCACAAAACCCCTTGGGTGTTGTATGGTTAAGCCTCACGGGCAATTAGTACAGGTTAGCTCAATGCCTCGCAGCACTTACACACCCTGCCTATCAACGTTCTAGTCTCGAACAACCCTTTAGGACACGTAAAGTGCCAGGGAAGACTCATCTCAGGGCTCGCTTCGCGCTTAGATGCTTTCAGCGCTTATCGATTCCGAACTTAGCTACCGGGCAATGCCATTGGCATGACAACCCGAACACCAGAGGTTCGTCCACTCCGGTCCTCTCGTACTAGGAGCAGCCCCCTTCAATCTTCCAACGCCCACGGCAGATAGGGACCGAACTGTCTCACGACGTTCTAAACCCAGCTCGCGTACCACTTTAAATGGCGAACAGCCATACCCTTGGGACCGACTTCAGCCCCAGGATGTGATGAGCCGACATCGAGGTGCCAAACACCGCCGTCGATATGAACTCTTGGGCGGTATCAGCCTGTTATCCCCGGAGTACCTTTTATCCGTTGAGCGATGGCCCTTCCATTCAGAACCACCGGATCACTATGACCTGCTTTCGCACCTGCTCGAATTGTCATTCTCGCAGTCAAGCGGGCTTATGCCATTGCACTAACCACACGATGTCCAACCGTGTTTAGCCCACCTTCGTGCTCCTCCGTTACTCTTTGGGAGGAGACCGCCCCAGTCAAACTACCCACCAGGCACTGTCCTCATCCCCGATTAGGGGACTAAGTTAGAACATCAAGCATACAAGGGTGGTATTTCAAGGTTGACTCCACTCCATCTAGCGACGAAGTTTCATAGTCTCCCACCTATCCTACACATGTAGGGTCAATGTTCAGTGCCAAGCTGTAGTAAAGGTTCACGGGGTCTTTCCGTCTAGCCGCGGGTACACTGCATCTTCACAGCGATTTCAATTTCACTGAGTCTCGGGTGGAGACAGCGTGGCCATCATTACGCCATTCGTGCAGGTCGGAACTTACCCGACAAGGAATTTCGCTACCTTAGGACCGTTATAGTTACGGCCGCCGTTTACCGGGGCTTCGATCAAGAGCTTCGTCCTAAGACTAACCCCATCAATTAACCTTCCGGCACCGGGCAGGCGTCACACCGTATACGTCATCTTACGATTTTGCACAGTGCTGTGTTTTTAATAAACAGTTGCAGCCACCTGGTATCTGCGACTCCCAATAGCTCCATCCGCTAGGGATTTCACCGTCAAGAGCGTACCTTCTCCCGAAGTTACGGTACCATTTTGCCTAGTTCCTTCACCCGAGTTCTCTCAAGCGCCTTGGTATTCTCTACCCGACCACCTGTGTCGGTTTGGGGTACGATTCCTTATAATCTGAAGCTTAGAGGCTTTTCCTGGAAGTATGGCATCAATGACTTCATCACCGTAGTGACTCGACATCGGGTCTCAGCCTAATAATTTCCCGGATTTACCTAAGAAATTAGCCTACACCCTTGAACCTGGACTACCATCGCCAGGCCCACCTAGCCTTCTCCGTCCCCCCATCGCAATTATAAGAAGTACGGGAATATTAACCCGTTTCCCATCGACTACGCTTTTCAGCCTCGCCTTAGGGGTCGACTTACCCTGCCCCGATTAACGTTGGACAGGAACCCTTGGTCTTCCGGCGTGGGGGTTTTTCACCCCCATTATCGTTACTCATGTCAGCATTCGCACTTCTGATACCTCCAGCAAACCTTACAGTTCACCTTCAACGGCTTACAGAACGCTCCCCTACCCAATGAAGTAAACTTCATTGCCGCAGCTTCGGTGTATAGCTTAGCCCCGTTACATCTTCCGCGCAGGCCGACTCGACCAGTGAGCTATTACGCTTTCTTTAAATGATGGCTGCTTCTAAGCCAACATCCTGGCTGTCTGAGCCTTCCCACATCGTTTCCCACTTAGCTATACTTTGGGACCTTAGCTGGCGGTCTGGGTTGTTTCCCTCTCCACGACGGACGTTAGCACCCGCCGTGTGTCTCCCGGATAGTACTTACTGGTATTCGGAGTTTGCAAAGGGTTGGTAAGTCGGGATGACCCCCTAGCCTTAACAGTGCTCTACCCCCAGTAGTATTCGTCCGAGGCGCTACCTAAATAGCTTTCGGGGAGAACCAGCTATCTCCAGGTTTGATTGGCCTTTCACCCCTAGCCACAAGTCATCCGCTAATTTTTCAACATTAGTCGGTTCGGTCCTCCAGTTGATGTTACTCAACCTTCAACCTGCCCATGGCTAGATCACCTGGTTTCGGGTCTATACCTAGCAACTCGACGCCCAGTTAAGACTCGGTTTCCCTACGGCTCCCCTATTCGGTTAACCTTGCTACTAAATATAAGTCGCTGACCCATTATACAAAAGGTACGCAGTCACACCAAAAAGGTGCTCCTACTGCTTGTACGTACACGGTTTCAGGTTCTATTTCACTCCCCTCACAGGGGTTCTTTTCGCCTTTCCCTCACGGTACTGGTTCACTATCGGTCAGTCAGTAGTATTTAGCCTTGGAGGATGGTCCCCCCATATTCAAACAGGATATCACGTGTCCCGCCTTACTCGTTTTCACTTAAAATGATGTGTCGGTTACGGGGCTATCACCCTGTATCGCGATACTTTCCAGAATCTTCACCTGCATCATTAAAAGCTTAAGGGCTAGTCCAATTTCGCTCGCCGCTACTTTCGGAATCTCGGTTGATTTCTACTCCTCCGGGTACTTAGATGTTTCAGTTCCCCGGGTTTGCCTTATTAACCTATGTATTCAGTTAATAATACTAGCTTATGCTAGTGGGTTTCCCCATTCAGAAATCCCAGACTCAAACGGTTATTACTACCTAATCTGGGCTTATCGCAAGTTATTACGTCTTTCATCGCCTCTGACTGCCAAGGCATCCACCGTGTACGCTTAGTCACTTAACCATACAACCCCAAGGGGTTTCTTTTTACTGTCACTTACGTGACGATAAATAAGCGTATGGCAAACAACCAAGGTGTTTATTGTTGTCTCATTATTTGAATGAGCGAGACAACGTTCGATTTTGCCGGACTCAAATATAAACAGCTTTCGCTGCTTCCAAGAACACTTGAATGTGTGTTGGTACCTATCACTCATAATGAGTCATAGGATTTGAGAACTTTTATTTGAATAACAACCAATCAAAGTTGTTATTCGTCAGCTTTCCAAATTGTTAAAGAGCAAAGATTTTCATTCTATTTAAAGAAAAAAACCATTTTTAAATATTTTCATATATATAAAAACACTTAAAAATGGTGGAGCTATGCGGGATCGAACCGCAGACCTCTTCGCTGCCAGCGAAGCGCTCTCCCAGCTGAGCTATAGCCCCTCGTACTAGGAAATACAATTCCTCTCTTTACTTTCTAAACCTAATCAATCTGTGTGAACACTCATCAATCACAATCTTATCGTTTAAGGAGGTGATCCAGCCCCAGGTTCCCCTAGGGCTACCTTGTTACGACTTCACCCCAGTCATGAACCACAAAGTGGTAAGCGTCCCCCCGAAGGTTAAACTACCTACTTCTTTTGCAGCCCACTCCCATGGTGTGACGGGCGGTGTGTACAAGGCCCGGGAACGTATTCACCGTAGCATTCTGATCTACGATTACTAGCGATTCCGACTTCATGGAGTCGAGTTGCAGACTCCAATCCGGACTACGACGCACTTTTTGGGATTCGCACACTATTGCTAGTTAGCTGCCCTCTGTATGCGCCATTGTAGCACGTGTGTAGCCCTACTCGTAAGGGCCATGATGACTTGACGTCGTCCCCACCTTCCTCCGGTTTATCACCGGCAGTCTCCCCAAAGTTCCCGACATAACTCGCTGGCAATTAAGGATAAGGGTTGCGCTCGTTGCGGGACTTAACCCAACATTTCACAACACGAGCTGACGACAGCCATGCAGCACCTGTCTCTCAGTTCCCGAAGGCACAAGAAAATCTCTTTTCTCTTCTGAGGATGTCAAGAGTAGGTAAGGTTCTTCGCGTTGCATCGAATTAAACCACATGCTCCACCGCTTGTGCGGGCCCCCGTCAATTCATTTGAGTTTTAATCTTGCGACCGTACTCCCCAGGCGGTCTACTTAACGCGTTAGCTCCGAAAGCCACAGTTCAAGACCGCAACCTCCAAGTAGACATCGTTTACGGCGTGGACTACCAGGGTATCTAATCCTGTTTGCTCCCCACGCTTTCGCATCTGAGTGTCAGTATCTGTCCAGGGGGCCGCCTTCGCCACTGGTATTCCTTCAGATCTCTACGCATTTCACCGCTACACCTGAAATTCTACCCCCCTCTACAGTACTCTAGTTTGCCAGTTTCAAATGACCTTCCGGGGTTGAGCCCCGGGCTTTCACATCTGACTTAACAAACCACCTGCATGCGCTTTACGCCCAGTAATTCCGATTAACGCTCGCACCCTCCGTATTACCGCGGCTGCTGGCACGGAGTTAGCCGGTGCTTCTTCTGTCGCTAACGTCAAATGTTGCACGTATTAAGTACAACACCTTCCTCACGACTGAAAGTACTTTACAACCCGAAGGCCTTCTTCATACACGCGGCATGGCTGCATCAGGCTTTCGCCCATTGTGCAATATTCCCCACTGCTGCCTCCCGTAGGAGTCTGGACCGTGTCTCAGTTCCAGTGTGGCTGATCATCCTCTCAGACCAGCTAGAGATCGTCGCCTTGGTGAGCCATTACCCCACCAACTAGCTAATCTCACTTAGGCTTATCCAATCGCGGAAGGCCCGAAGGTCCCCTCCTTTCCCCCGTAGGGCGTATGCGGTATTAGCCATCGTTTCCAATGGTTATCCCCCTCAACTGGGCAAATTCCTAAGCATTACTCACCCGTCCGCCGCTCGACGCCAAATAGCAAGCTATTTTCGTTTCCGCTCGACTTGCATGTGTTAAGCCTGCCGCCAGCGTTCAATCTGAGCCATGATCAAACTCTTCAATTTAAGATTTTGATGTGTTTCTCTTTCCTAAGAAAGAAAAACGGGTCTCAATGAATACTGACTTTAAATTGCCTTTACTTCTTGGTAGTAACCAAGCAGTAAATGGTATTTAAAGTTCCTATCATTCCAACAGAATGATAGATAAATAACTGTGCTTGATACTTAAGACACGTTAACTTGAAAAGCTAAAGTATCTGTCATCAAATTAGGTCACTGATTCATTGATACCGTTGTGATTGTATATCCTAAGATACATAATCGTGTCGATTATCATCAACAAGTGCCCACACAGATTGATATAGGTTTAAATTGTTAAAGAGCGTTCTAACTGAGTAACTCCTTTCAGGCTTACCAGCTAGGGATGCGTACTATACGCTTCCTAATTTATGAGTCAAGGTTTTTTTAAAACCTTTTTTCAAAACCAATGCACGTTGTTATTTGCTATACTCCGTGTTGGTGAGGGCGCATTATAGGCAGGTTTTATTTTCTAGCAAGATCTTTTTTCGATTATTTTTTTATATGTTGAAAAAGTACTCAAATCGTTATTTATTGGATAAAATTTAAACATTTGAGCAGAGTCACATCAATAGGTTGGAAATTATCAGTCGTTACCCGTAATATTCATAAAGCTATATATTTTTATATTTAGCTTCACATTCCATTTAATTCTTTATAACTAGACGTTGTATTCAAATATGAACTCTAAAAAATTTATTTTTTTAACAATCGCTTTAATCATTCTCGGTGCTATTATCTTTTACACGATCGCTGAGACAACTCCTCCAGCAATATCTTTTATAATAGGTGTTATTACATCCGCTTTTATTCTTAACCTTTCATGCACAACTTCTCCTAAAACGCCAAAAGACAAACCGTCAACTAAAACTCTTTATGTTGGAAACCTTCCTTATAAAGCAAATGAAGCTAATGTTCGTGATTTATTCTCTGAGCATGGTGAAGTTTTTGCTGTTCGCTTAATGAAAGACAAGCGCACAGGTAAACGCCGTGGTTTTGGATTTGTAGTAATTGCGAGTAATGACGTTGACAATGTCATTGCAAAACTTAACGATCAGGATTATATGCAACGTACATTAAAAATACGTATTGCTAATGACCCTAAACATCCTGAAACTGAATTGTCTTAATAATTTTAAAGCCTCGCTCTTTAAACGCTTTATTTAGTGCTACTTCTTTAGACGGAGTAGCACTACTATAAGCTAAGTTGTTGGTTACTCTCTCAGCCTCTGCTTTAGGATTTTTATCTTCTAATAAACAACTCACTCTTGATGCTATTGCTTTTCCTGAATCAACTAATTGTACATCTTCACCAAATACTTGCCTTATCTCTTCTTTTAATAGCGGAAAATGTGTACAACCTAATACTGCAACGTCTATCTTGTGGATTAACGGCGTTAATATACGTCCAACTAGATCAGCAGAGATATATTCGCCACGTAATTTTGCCTCCGCTATATGGACTAATTCTGTCGTTCCTAATAATAATACTTTGGTATTAGGAGAAAACTTGTCAATTAATTCGTGAGTATATTCTCTAGAGATAGTTGCAGGCGTTGCAATAAGACCAATGGCTTTTATTGCGATCATTGACGCAGGTTTAACAGCAGGAACAACACCGACTATAGGTATAGGGAATAATTTACGTAAGGAAGGAAGAACGATGGTACTTGCAGTGTTACAAGCAATAACAATAATATCGACTTTGTGCCTCTGTACAATAGAACGAATAATAGAGGTAACTCGGCTAATAAGTACATCGTGCGCAAGTTCACCATAAGGATAGCCCTGATTGTCGAACACATAGATATAATTTGCATAAGGTAATTTTTTTTTTACTTCTTGATATACCGATAAACCACCAACACCGGAATCAAAAATTAAGATCGTAGGTTGCTGAAACACGAAATATCCTTAACTAGAATAACCAGACTAATCATACGCTAATGCAGGCTATACGCAAAATAAGCAACTTATTTTTTCATTGTCCTATCCCAAATAAAAAAACCGCCCGAAGGCGGTTTCTTATAAGTTAAAACTCATAGGTAGCATTTACATAATATTCTCTATCAGGAGCAGCATAACCAATTGCAGTTTCGTATTGTTCATTAAAGACATTATTTACTTTGCCTCTCAAAACAAAATCATCACTAACCCAATAACTAACTGATAAGTCCCACAAGTTAGATGGTTCAATATAATCATCTGCGTCAGGTTGTGGTGTTGGTAAATTTAATCGCTTACCAGTGTAGATATAGGTTGTTTCTATATCAAATTTTCCTAATGATACAGAGCCAATCCATTTAAAGTTTTCTTTTGCACGACGTGCTAACTGAACATTATTGGCATCTTCATGATCTTTATATTCAGCCACAAAAGTATGATATACAGGGCCAGTTGCAAAACTAACATCTAACTCGGCACCTTTAATCTCTGCATCCACATTATCAGAATACCAATTATATTCCGGATATTGATACCAAATAATCAAATTTTTCACATCGTTTTTATAAGCAGCCAAGTTCCAATTGAAAAACGAATAATCCCCAGAAACTCCAATTTCTATATTATCGGACGTTTCTTCTTTCAAATCTGGAGTTGTCGTTAAATCAGTATATGTTGGTGCTTTAAATGCTGTGCCATAGCTCGCTCTTATTCTATGGTTATCATCTATTTGATAACCTGCAGCTAAAGACCACGTTGTATATGAATCATATTCATCATGCTTATCATGACGAAGGCTTGCTTCCATTCCCCAATCACCTTCGATAAATGAACTAGATAAAAAGATACCTGTTGTATCTCTACTTTCGCCTGCTAGACTATGTGCATAACCATAACTTATAGCATCATCTCCTAGTGATTCTCTTCTTCCCTCTATACCACCGGAAATAGTAACTTGATCTGAATACTGGTATTGGTTTGCCCATTGCAGCTGAGTCATGGTGATTTCAGCAAAGGTACTTGCGGTATCTTTTGTTTCCCCTAATGAATAATCGGCATTTTCTGTCAACTGATGATTCAAGCTTATTCTCGAGTTAAGTTGTTCGTTTTTATATTCTATTAGTCCTGTAAAACTTTCATTCTCAGAGGACCCATAGTTTAAACCATAAGAATCATACTCAACTAAACTATCAAACCAAGTAGCCGACCCATAAAAAGTTACATGGTCATTAAAGATATGTTCATATCCAACCATTCCATTTTTTGAATCAAATCCATAATCAATACTAGAATCATCATCTTTAATATTGTAACCATCAGTTTCTTCATAGCCAGCGGCTATTTGCAGGTGGCCATTTTCATTCACATCTGTTTTTACAGAAAAATTACTTTCCTTTTGGGAATTTGAACCGATACCAACCGTTACTTGCTTCCTCTCATTTCCTCGATTCGAACGAGTAATGATATTGATAACACCACCTATAGCATCAGAACCATATTTAGCGGCGACCGGACCTCTAATAACTTCGACTCGCTCCACTAAACCTATTGGATATTTATTTAAAGCAACGCCCCCTGCGGCACTATCAATACGAATACCATCAACCAGAATTAAGACATGGTCACTGTTAGTACCTCTAATATAAACCGATGCATTGTGACCTCTGCCTCCATTTTGAGCGACTTCTACACCTGGAAGCCTTTTAATAATATCAGTCAATGAGTTAGCTTGAGACACTTCTATATCTTCACGAGTGACAACCGAAATTGGCTCAAACGCAGAGGACTCAGCTTGCTCAAACCGATTAGCAGTAACGACCATGGTTTCAACATCAGAAGAAGATTGTGCAAAAGATAAAGATGGAACCGAGACTAGCGAAGCCACTGTGGCCGCTATTATAGATTTGTTCATAGTAAACCCTATTCGCGTAAATCTGAGTAAGTGTGTATTCACTTACCTACTGGCAGGTATTCGGACTTAAAAGCACGACCAAAAATAACTCAGTCTCCTAGCATCTCACTTCCCACGTATCCATCTATTGAATATCGTAGTGTGTGGTTTTCACCTTAGATGTTCGTTCTTTTTTACCGCTGCGCGTCAGTTCTGGATTCTCACCAGATTCCCTATTAAGGCTGTGGCTAAATGCCACCCTCACCAGTTTCGCAATGATACTAATTATCATTATATTAATTGTCTAGTGCTATTATTTTAAGGTTGGCATGAAACTTATTCATATGAATGCTGGACAAGCACTCTAGATTGAATAAAATCTGCGCTCCTTTGTTTCTATCTAATGGTATATCTATGGCAAGCCTTAACGTTAATCCTAATCACTATCACAAACAGTTAAATGAGAAAGCTGAATGCCTTAAAAAAATGTTTGCCGAATACGATGTGCCAGAATTAGAAGTATTTGAGTCTCCAGAAAAATACTATCGTATGAGGGCTGAATTTCGAGTTTGGCATGAAGGTGACGATCTTTATTACATTATGTTTGATCAAGAAACACGTGAGAAATATCGTGTGGATAGTTTTCCGACAGCTAGCAAGATCATCAATGATCTTATGCCTGTTCTACTTGAATCAATTAAAACTAATGATGTTTTACGCAAAAAGCTGTTCCAAGTGGATTTTCTTTCCACTTTAAGTGGTGAAATTCTTATTTCGTTGCTCTATCACCGTCAACTTGATGACTCGTGGACGACTGAAGCCAAAAACCTTAAAACTCAACTTAACGACAAAGGATTTAATCTTGACCTCATTGGTCGTGCTCGCAAAATGAAAATCGTTTTAGATAAAGACTATGTTATTGAAAAACTAAAGGTTCACGGGCAGACATACATTTATCAACAAGTAGAAAATAGCTTTACCCAACCAAATGGCGTCGTCGCGCAAAAAATGTTGGAATGGGCCGTTGATTGCACTAAAAACAGTTCAGGTGATTTGTTGGAATTGTATTGCGGCAACGGCAATTTTTCACTGGCACTAGCGCAAAATTTTGAGCGTGTTTTAGCAACAGAATTAGCCAAACCATCAGTTGTGTCAGCACAATATAATATTGCAGCAAATCAAATAGAAAACGTGCAAATTGTAAGAATGTCAGCAGAAGACTTTACTGAAGCAATGGAAGGTAAGCGAGAATTTAGACGCCTAAAACAAGAAAATATCGATCTACAAAATTACAACTGCAATACCATTTTTGTTGATCCTCCTCGAGCAGGTATGGATATAGATACCTGTAAAATGGTCCAAGGTTACGAACGTATCATGTATATATCCTGTAATCCTGAAACACTTAAAGAAAATTTAACCATACTATCTACTACTCATACGATTACACGGTTTGCTTTATTCGATCAATTTCCTTATACCCACCATATGGAAGCCGGTGTACTACTAGAAAAAATCCAACCAAAATAACAATATGTCTGTTCGTTCTTCTCACAGATAAATAAAGCCCTATCGAGTATTAACAGATAGGGCTTTACGTGGACCTTTGATAATCAGGTCTATCAAGAATAATGGATCTATTTTCGAATACTGTTAAAACAACTAAGCAACATTAAGCATTACATGTGTTGAATTATCATTGCATAGCGCGTCATGAAGGATACAAATGGCTTGCTTATATTTATCTTCTTCCACCACATATTGAACGCTTACATTACGCATTGATGACTGCAAAGCGACAGGATCAATGCCTTCTTCTATTAATGCATTGGTTCCTCTTGCTAACGCTTGGTTTGTATCCAGAAGTGAACCAATAGCGGATATCACTGAGACAACCTGAACTTTAATCGTTGCTGTTGGAAAATGTTGTTGTACACGATCAAGTACGCCATCAATACTTTCCGTGTCACCAGTCAAATAATAAGTCATTGAGTTCGCATTCATCTCTTTACTAATTAAGTTAACATCCGAGTTAGTAATGATCTGTATAAACTCTAAACTTGCATTGTCCAATTGGCATGCCATATCTTGGTCGAATAGATGTATCGCAAAAACTTTTTCTTTGCCTGCGATGATTTCCACACACTTTTCTTTAGGGTGGTAGTTATCAGAGATAAGCGTACCTGCGTGTTCGGGTTCAAAAGTATTCTTTATTTGTAACTCGATACCACTTTCTCTCAACCCTGTAGCAGCGTTGGGATGAATTGCCTCCATTCCCAAATTAGCAAGTTGGTCAGCAACGTCATAATTGGTGTTACCGATAGGTTGCACTTTATCTGCACCGACAAGTCGAGGGTCGGCAGAACTAAAGTGATATTCTTTATGTATGATGGCTAGATCAGCGTTTGTTACCGATGCAACACGGCTAAAGGTCATTTCACTGTAACCACGATCAAATTGAGACATTACCCCTTCTTTTGAAGCTGCATAGCCAGTAACAATAGGTAATTCTCTACTAACATCTATTGATTCAAAAGCTTGACGAATAGTATCGTCAATGGTGTCAGGCAGTTTTGCACTATTCCACCCAGACAAATCAACAAATTTAGCATTAACCCCTAAACGCTTTAATTTTATCGAGGTATTGTACGCGCTATGTACTTCACCAAGAGACGCAAGAGATTCTCTAATCTGCGGCAAATAGTCTGACAGTGAAAATTGACCAAATTGGCAAGCTTCAAGAATATTACTAATACATGTCTTTGCTTCTGCCACACGAGACTGAATAAATTCATCCACTGGCATTCGATCCATTGGGTCAGCAAACATATTGTCATTTACTAATAACATTCTTTGTTCAACGGCATCTAACGCATCTATCCAAGCGTCTTCATTTTGCACGATTAATTGGTATACGCCCGGTTTATCTGAACGCTTACATTCAAGCAATGCATCTGTAAATCCACCGTACGCAGACACAACAAACACTCGATTGTATAAGTTCTCACGCAATGAAGGGCGCAGTATTATGTTATCCAGCACAGTATCGAATGCTGACATTGAAGTACCGCCGATTTTTTCTACGGTATAATTCATAAGTAACCTTTTTATTTACAATTATTTTTATTTACACGAACTGTTTATTTAGGCTTTTGTCTATAGGCGCCTTTGTGACTCAACTAAAATAGTAATAAAACGGTATTGCAATGAAAGACAACCGCTCCAGAGCAAAGCGCTTATAGACAAAAGAAGGAAGAAAATACATTCGCCTCCTTTTATTCTGATTCATGCTTAATCAACTATCGGATACACGCCGTTTTTATCGTGTGTTTCACGACCAGTGATTGGAGGGTTAAAGACACAAGCCATCACCATATCTTCTTGATCGTAAGCTCTCAAATAGTGCTCATCGTGTTTATCAAGGATATACAAGGTGCCAGGTTTTATTGGATAGGTCTCTCCACCGATAACCTCTATCTCGCCCTCACCACTCATACAATATACTGATTCTAAATGATTTTTATAATGTATATGCGTTTCAGTCGCTTTATAAATTGTTGTAATGTGAAAGGAAAAGCCCATATTGTCATCTTTAAGTAACATTCGGACACTTTGCCAAGTATCGGTGGAAATCGTTCTTTCGCTATTCAGGCATTCTTCTAATGTTCTTACAATCATTCTACATTCTCCATTACGAGGCTTTTTTAAATTGAGAGGCAACGGCCGCCTCTACTGCGTCAGAAAAAATACTCATTCCTTGCTCTAATTCTTCTTGAGTAATCGTCAATGGGCTGAAAAACTTGATCACTTCTCCGTTCGGCCCAGCAGTTTCTATAACTAACCCTCGGTCAAAACATGCTTTAGTCACTTGGCTAGAGAACTCACCACTTTCACATTCAATACCCTGCATCATCCCTTTACCTTTTTTCTGAGAAAACAGGTCAGGATAGCGATTCAACATAGTATTAATATTGTCGGAAACCGTTTCGGCACATTGCTTAATATGCTGTTCAAATTTGTCATCTAACCAATAAGTTTCAATGGCTTTAGTTGCGGTAATAAAAGCGTGATTGTTTCCACGGAAAGTCCCATTATGTTCCCCTGGTTTCCAAGCATCTAATTCCGGTTTCAACAGTACAATCGCCATTGGTAAACCATAACCACTAACCGATTTTGATAGTGTTACCATATCGGGTTTAATGCCCGAAGATTCAAAACTAAAAAAGGTACCAGTTCGACCACATCCCGCTTGAATATCATCCACAATAAGTAGAACATCATTTTTTTTACAGATACGGCTTAACTCTTGAAGCCACTCATCAGAGGCAACGTTTAGTCCACCTTCACCTTGTACTGTTTCTAGTAGTACGGCGGCTGGCTTATCAATACCTGATGAATTATCTTCTAACATTGCACTGAATAGTTTGAGTCCATCAACATCTGCATAACCATCAAAAGGAAGACGAGTTACATCATTCAATGTGGTACCAGCACCTTGACGATGATGTTGATTACCTGTAGCAGCAAGTGCACCACTAGTACAACCATGGAAGCCATTGGTAAAGGCCACCACATTACTCCGGCCTGTTACATTCCGAGCAAGTTTTAATGCAGCTTCCACTGCATTGGTTCCAGTTGGCCCAGTAAATTGAACTTTGTAATTAAGATTACGAGGTTTGAATATATGTTGTTCAAGTGCCTCTAGAAAATCCGCTTTTGCTTCCGAGTGCATATCGAGTCCATGGGTGATGCCATCTTTTTCGATATACTCGAGTAACCCAAGTTTAAAAATAGGATTATTATGACCATAGTTTAGTGAACCAGCTCCAGCTAAGAAATCGAGGTAATGGTCACCAACATCTGTTTCTAGCCAACAGCCTTTTGCTTTTGAAAAAACAACTGGAAAACTGTTTGAGTAAGAGCGAACATTTGATTCTTTTCTTTTAAAAATATCCATGATTATTCCATTTCTAGTTTTTTGTTTCGTTGCGTGGAGTTAAAGGAAGTCGATATAGGTATTCAGTATCGTGGAGGCCCTTAAAGTCGAGCTCTTTATCGAGGAAGACACTAACTAAGCTTTCTTGCTCACTTTCTTGTTCCAACGTTTTAAAAAGTGCCCATGAAGAGTCATTGTCTTTGGTAATCGTTGTTTCGATGGCGGTGATATCACGTAAACAATTTCGTGCACGTAACTCACTCAACATGGTTTTAGCCAAACCTTGCCCTCGATATTTCGATGCAACTGCAACTTGCCAAATAAACAACGTCTTTGAATCATTGGGCTTCAAATAACCAGAAATGAAACCGGCCAGCTCACCCTGAAAATATGCCACTATCGATGTATCTTGAAAGTGTGTGGTTTGTAGAAAATTACAATAAGCCGAATTAGTATCAAGTGGCGGCGACTCAGCAATCAGCCTATTCACCTGCAAACCATCTTTGATACTAGGCACACTAAATTGCCAAGATATTGAGTTGGTTAATCCTTCTATTGCAGACTTACCAAACGATTCTCTCGCTGTTTGAGAGCACATCATTTCTCCTAAATATTAGTTTGAACTCTAATTAATTTCCTTTTTATTATTTACAGAAAGACGCCAACAAAGATATAAACACTGGCAATTATGTGACACATATCACATTAATGGAGACTGACGTTTACTTTCACGTCAAAGTAATTTTAGACTATCAAGATGGTTAACTCATAAAAACACAACGAAACTAAGCGATTATTGTCATGTAATCAGTCAGGAGTAGTAGAATGAAAAGTAAAGAAGTGATCAAAAATCATGGGTGAGTAAACAATAAAAAAACATCCAGATTTAAGCTATCTCAGAGAAAGAAAAAACGAGCATAAGCTCGTTTTCATTTTACGTAATCGGTTCTATCTGGAAAGCGCGATACTGCTTTATTATTTACGCAGGTTTAGCGACAAACCCAAGTTTTTTCCCTACCCAAAGCAAGAGTAATAATGTCACTATAATGGCAAAAAAGTTAGAACCAGCATCTGGATATTGTGCTTTTACAAACGCAGAATGACCAAAGGCACCGACAAAAAAGCATGCTAAACCAACCAAAGGTAAGTCTTCTGCAATTGGGTGACGCAGATAATCTTGATATAGCATCTGAACTGCCAAAACCAATGCGATTAACGGAAATATAGAAAAAGAAATTTCATTAACCGTTAACGGCGACAATAAAGCGTTACCACACATACCGGCAATAACTGCTAGGATTAATGTTTTTTTTGCGGAGTCATTTTTTTCAGGGATTGATTCATTTGACATAGTTATATCCTATTGTTTTGTCTTTCACGTTCTTTTCTGTACCAATAAGCACCTTTAGCTGTCATTCGTAATTGCATGACAAGTCTTTCAGTTAACTCTTCTCTCTCATGTTTGTTTAAATCTAACGCTTCTGCGCCAGAACTAAACACTAAGATAACTGACGCTTCTGCTTGAATGGAAGCCTCTTCTCTCTTCATTCCTGTACTTATTAAATATTCTGTCATTTCTGCGACAAAATGTTGCATCTCTCTGGCTACTGCGGCTCTAAAGTCTGGAGACGTTCCAGAGCGTTCACGTAACAATAATCTAAATACGTTTGGGCTACTTTCTATGAATTCCATAAATGTTTCGACCGAGGTTCGTATTACGCTTCCTTCTTTTACTATTCGTTGCCTTGCTTGCCTCATTAGTTGTCTTAGTAATAACCCGCCTTCATCAACCAATGTTAACCCTAACTCATCCATATCTTTGAAATGACGATAAAAAGAGGTTGGAGCGATGCCAGCTTCTCTAGCAACTTCTCTTAAACTCAAATTAGAGAAACTGCGTTCAGCACTTAATTGAGTAAATGCTGCATCAATTAATGAACGGCGTGTTTTTTCTTTTTGTAGTGCACGAATTCCCATAGGGGGTTATCTTTACCTATTGACCTAATGACTATAGGTTACTATAACTCGAATTTGTATATGTGAGAAATACACATTATCAAAGCGCAACTTATAACCATTAGATTTACATAAGTCCGTGATCATTACCACTCTATAGTGTGATCAAGATTTACCTATAGTTATAAAAAGTTACAATGATTATAAAACGTTACAATAAGTTATAATTTCGCTATCACAATGTTAAATGAAACGATGTTAAACAAAAATCAGGGAAGGCAATTCAACATGACACAACATACGCACTTTGACGTAATCGTAATTGGTAGTGGCCCAGGTGGCGAAGGGGCGGCAATGGGATTAACCAAAGCAGGGTTGAATGTCGCCATTATTGAAAAAGAGCCAAGTGTAGGCGGAGGATGTACGCATTGGGGAACGATTCCTTCTAAAGCGCTCAGACACGCCGTTAGTCGTATTATTGAATTCAACAACAACCCCATTTTTTGTCGTAATGCCAACAGTGTACACGCCTCTTTTTCCGATATTCTTGACCATGCAACAACCGTTATAGATAAACAAACTCGTCTGCGCCAAGGTTTTTATGATCGTAACCAATGCGATCTTATTTTTGGTGAAGCACATTTTGTAGAATCGAATAAAGTCGCGGTAAAGCAATCTGATGGCAGCTTTGAATATTATAGTGCCGATAAATTTGTTATTGCGACAGGTTCAAGACCATATCAACCTGCTGACGTTGATTTTACTCATAATCGAATTTATGACAGCGACTCTATCCTTTCACTGCAACATACTCCTCGTAATATTATTATCTATGGCGCAGGCGTTATTGGTTGTGAATACGCTTCTATTTTCCGCGGTTTAGACGTAAAGACAGACTTGATAAATACTCGTGATCGCCTACTTTCGTTTCTAGACAATGAAACATCCGATGCTCTTTCTTACCATTTTTGGAATAGTGGTGTCGTCATAAGAAATGATGAAACCTACGACAAAATAGAAGCCAATGATGATGGTGTCATTATTCACTTACAATCAGGCAAAAAAATGCGCGCCGATTGCTTATTGTATGCAAACGGTCGAACTGGTAATACAGACAAATTGAACCTTGAAGCAATCGGCTTATCTCCTGACTCAAGGGGAACACTGGCTATTAATGATAAATACCAAACAGATGTTGAGCATGTTTATGCTGTAGGTGATGTTATAGGTTATCCAAGTTTAGCGAGTGCTGCTTATGATCAAGGACGCTTTGTGGCGCAGAGCATCGCTAAAGGCAATGCTGACATGCATTTGATTGAAGATATTCCAACCGGAATTTACACCATTCCTGAAATTAGTTCGGTAGGGAAAACCGAGCAAGAGCTCACTGCAGCAAAAGTACCTTATGAAGTAGGACGTTCTTCATTTAAACATTTAGCTCGTGCTCAAATTGCTGGAAAAGATATTGGTAGTTTAAAAATTCTTTTCCATAGAGAAACAAAAGAAATTCTAGGTATTCATTGCTTTGGTGAACGAGCTGCAGAAATTATCCATATCGGGCAAGCAATTATGGAACAAAAAGGATCCGCAAATAATATCGAGTACTTTGTAAATACCACGTTTAACTACCCGACAATGGCAGAAGCCTACCGCGTGGCTGCACTAAACGGCCTTAATCGCTTATTTTAAACAGGCGAACTATTCGGACTTCTGTTGGTTCGGTATGTAGCTAATTTTATTTATATAACCAACATAATTGATGTCATATTAAGCCAGTGAAACTCCATCGTATAAATTTATTATACGGTTGGGTTTCACGAATCGAGTGAACGAATGCATTGAACAAAAACTAACGCTAAATAACAATCATCGGGAGCACTTAATCGCTCTAAATAAACTGTTTTTTGCGCCATTGCATAATAAAGACCACTGCTAAACTAGCTCCTCTCATCAACATAAAGCCAAGCATTGCTGCCCATAATGCGTGATTACCTTGTTCACTTAACAAATAAAATAACGAGAAAAAACTGCAAGCAGCAACAAACATACTATTGCGCATTTCTCTGCCTTTCGTGGCACCAATAAATATACCGTCCAAAATAAAACACCACATAGAACATAACGGCATAGCAACCAACCAGGGGAGAAAAACTGCCGCAATATCTCTTACTCTGTCAATATCGGTAATAGTAGCGATTAACTGATTTCCAAAAATAAAAAATAACAGTGTAAGACTCGAACAAATAACCACCCCCCAGAAAAAGGTGACCACGATAGATTGTTTTAGATCGGAACGATTCCTCGCCCCTACAGCCTTACCAACCATCGCTTCAATTGCATAAGCAAATCCATCCATTCCATAAGAAATAACCATTAGTAGGCTCATCAACACAGCATTAGCGGCAACGATGTCATCACCATAACTCGCGCCTTGAAAAGTCATGAAGCTAAATGCAGCCTGCAAACAAAGAGAACGAAGAAAAATATCCCGATTTAGTTTTATAAATCGGGATAAACCTACCGTCATTGTCGATAATCGATTTTGAATAAAAATAAATAAATTCGGCAGTAAATTTTGTCGCCAAGCTTGCACAACAAAAGAAAACCCAACCAATAAACTAATATATTCAGCGATAACTGAAGCATACGCCGCACCAGCCACTTTCCAATCTAACCAAACAACAAAGACAACATCTAAAGCAATATTAGTTAAATTAGCAATGATAACTATCCACATGGGCGCCTTGGCATTTTGCGTGCCTAATAACCAGCCTAGAAGAACATAATTAGCCAAAGTGGCAGGAGCACTCCATGCGCGAATAAAAAAATAAATTTCACCGTAGTGTTTTACTTCATCACTTGCGTTGCTCGAATTAAAAATAAATTCGCCAATCACGGTATGTAGCAACAGGAAACCAAAAGCAAATAATAATGCCATTGCTAATCCTTGCACTAAAATAATCCCTTGTTGCTCTTTTCTTTCTCCGCCAAATGCTTGTGCACTTAAACCAGTGGTCGACATTCGTAAAAAACCAAACAGCCAGAATGAAACACTGATTATTGTCCCACCAAGCGCAACGCCACCTAAAAACCAAGAATGAGATAAATGCCCAATAACCGCCGCATCAACCAGGCCTAGCAGCGGCACAGTAATATTAGATAAAACCATTGGGATCGCGAGCAGTAAAACCTGCTTATGAACAGTTGTTTTTCGCAATATAGATAAAAAAGAGTTGGCCACAATCACCTCGCTAAGTTTCATAGAGAGTGTACCGTAGCGAATTAATGATTGTCCCTTATTATTTTACCAAGACAATTCAATTAAAACAGGCGTTAACCGATTTCGAATAGAAGGAAAAACTGCTAGTGCTCGTTGCCACAACTTCCACCGGCCACAATTGTCATCCAGAGGTGAAAATAATTTAATGTACTTACACCATGGAAGCCATTGGCGAAGTGTTTCCGCTGGTTTAGCAAGGCCATGTAAATAATGTTGGCTACCAAGTCGCAAACCTAATGTTGACGACGACTTGTCACCAGCAACAACAAGGCAGGCATGACAAGAATTAAAGCGAAGACTAACAGATTGAATAAATTGGCGAACTTTACGCTCAGGAGATGGAAGCAAGGCATGTTCACAGACAATTAACACCGGCACATTAGACGGGATAGACAAGGAATCGATCCAATCAACGTCATCAACCGAGCCACAAATTAACTTATATCGCCCACTAGAGTGAAATAGTTTTTCTCGCCATAGAAGGTTTTCAGATACATCAATTTCTATCCAATGACAAATTCCGTTATCTAACCGATAAAAACGAGTATCAAGCCCTGCGCCAATATTTAACACCCAAGCATTAGGATTTTTTTCTAAAAACATTTGCACTCTTTCATCACAAATTTTTGTAATAGTGGCGTGCAATAATTGTTTTTGATTAATATCACCGGCGAGGCATTCATCAGACAGGATACAGTTTCGACAAGCATTAGCAGCAATGGGATCATAAATTAACCCATCATCAACCAAACTTTCTTGTCCTCGTAACCACATAGGCTGTAACAAGTGGGCAGGGACAGCATAATTGAGACGCTGCTGCGCCTCATTAGAACTTTTAGTTAATGGTTTAAACGTTTGTTTGTTCATTATCATTTCTCCCCAAGAAGACAATGATAATGATTATCATTTATATATGCAAGCTATATTACATCCAGTCAGTATTACGAATAATCCCTACTGCCACCCCTTCAATAGCAAGATGCTGCGATGTTAAATCAACTTGAATTGGCGAAAATTCTTCATTTTCTGCATGTAATAAAACGGTAGCGCCCTTTCTTTCTAATCGCTTAACCGTGACATCATCATCAACACGAGCTACCACTACCTGCCCATCTCTCACATCTTGAGTTTTATGAACAGCTAATAGATCCCCGTCCATAATACCAATATCCTTCATACTCTCGCCTTGAACTCGTAGCAAAAAGTCAGCTTGAGGACGAAACATAGAAGGATCAACTTTGTAGTTCGCTTCTACATGCTCCTGAGCGAGAATTGGCTCTCCCGCTGCTACTTGACCAATTAAGGGTAAACCGAGCTCGTCATTTGCACCATTTTCTTGCAGCAAAATACGGATACCTCTTGATGCGCCGGGAATGATCTCGATCGCTTGTTTTTTTGCTAATGCTTTTAAATGCTCTTCGGCAGCATTGGCTGATCGAAATCCCAACTCTCTAGCGATTTCCGCTCTTGTTGGAGGCATACCATAGACATCAATTTTATCTTTGATCAAATCGAAGACTTGTTGCTGGCGTGGGGTTAACGGCTTCATAATTCACCTGTCTTTTTATACAGTTAACTGTGAGTATATCCAGTATTTTGTAGTTTGCAATCAAAAGGTGTTATTTTTTAACCACTAAGTATCGCTATCCTTTAGTATGAGCTTTTTTCTAATGCGAAAAACACTTTCTGAGGTATAAAAATCATAAAACATTTTGATTTAGACATAAAAGCTTTATCCAGTTTCTGGTATTCTTGCGCACAAATTACTTTTAGCGAAACTTTGTCATCCATTAATACGATGCAGTTTCATCATTAGTACAACGGAAATGCACTGCATTTTTGATCACTTTTGAGGCGATACATCTAATGTCATCTGGACGAATAATTTCACGCTCACTTTTAAAACTGCCACTGTCTTTTTTAGTAAAAAGTACCGCGATCCCAACTAAGCCCATTGCAGACTTACAGATTGATATTAATAAACCTATCATCTATGCGCTGCCGTTTCGTTCAAATATTGATCTCCTAACGTTAAGAAAGAAAGCATTAGAGATCGGTTTGCCTGATCCACTCTCTCCACTTGAAGTAAACGGTAAAGTGCTTGGCCGATATGTATTTATTAGTTCTCGACCAACGATTTTAAGGAATGACAAACATATTCCTAGTGAATCAGTTGCACTCTTTCGCGACTTATTGAAATTGCATGATGAAGATCCAGGGCTTGATATTCAGGTCATCCCATCGTCTGTACTATGGGGAAGAAAGCCAGGTAAAGAAGCCGATTTAAGACCTTATCTCCGAGCCATGAATGGCCCGCAAAAAGCCGCAGCAGTTATTCTTTCGGGCCGAGATTGTATGGTCAGGTTTAGTCCAGTGGTTTCGCTTCGTTATATGGCTGACGTACATGGTACCGATAAGTCAATTGCCCATAAACTGGCAAGAGTGGCGCGTACCCATTTTTCTCGTCAAAAGCTCGCCGCTACAGGGCCAAAGCTTCCAAATAGAGAACAACTATTCACTCGCTTATTAGATTCTGAAGTCATTAAAAAAGCCATAGAAGATGAGTCTAAAAGCAAAAACATCAGTATTGAAAAAGCACGCAAAGAAGCACATTCAATATTAGACGAGATAGCGGCTAATTTTTCTTATTCATTAGTGAAAAATGGTGAACGAATTCTTGGCTGGTTTTGGAATAAGCTCTATCAAGGGCTTACTATAAATAATGCGTCGACGGTTCGTCGCTTGGCTCAAGATGGCCATGAAATTGTTTATGTTCCTTGCCATCGTAGCCACATGGATTATTTATTACTCTCTTACGTTTTATACCATGAAGGTATGGTTCCTCCTCATATTGCTGCCGGTATCAACCTAAATTTCTTCCCTGCTGGGCTTATTTTTCGTCGCGGTGGCGCATTTTTCATTCGCCGTAGTTTTAAAGGCAACAAACTCTATTCCACTATTTTTCGTGAATATTTATCAGAATTGTTCACCAAAGGTTATTCAGTTGAATATTTCAGTGAAGGCGGTCGTTCTCGTACAGGTCGATTGCTTCCAGCAAAAACCGGCATGCTAGCAATGACTATTCAAGCCATGTTACGTGAGCAAACTAGACCAGTAACATTAGTCCCCATTTATATTGGCTACGAACATGTGATGGAAGTATCAACTTATGCCAAAGAGTTACGCGGTAAGCGCAAAGAAAAGGAAAATGCAGGGCAAGTTATCAAAACGATTAGAAAACTGCGCAATTTTGGGCAAGGATATGTGAATTTTGGCCAACCTATCCCATTAAATCAGTTTCTCAATGAACAAGTACCAGCATGGAAACAAGATATTAACCCACTTGATCCACCAAGGCCTCAATGGCTAACACCAACGGTAAATAAGCTTGCGGTTAAAATGATGACTAACATAAACGATGCGGCTGCAGCTAATGCATTAACACTATGTGCTACCGCCCTGCTCGCTTCTCGTCAACGCGCTCTAGCGAAAGAAACCTTGATAACACAAATCGATTCTTATTTATCGTTGCTAAAAAATGTACCGTATTCCGATACCTTTACTATGCCAAGTGAACCGGCAGAAGAACTGGTTACGCATGCATTATCACTCGATAAGTTTGTGACCGAAACCGACACAATAGGCGATATGATTTCACTTGATCGTAATCAGTCAATTTTAATGACCTATTATCGTAATAATATTATCCATTTATTTGCTTTGCCGTCTCTGATTGCTCATCTGGTCGTTCGTCATGAAAGTTTATCTATCGACTATATAAAATCGGTTGTTCACCAGCTCTATCCTTTCCTTAAAAAGGAATTATTTTTAAACTATGACCAATCAGAATTAGATCAAACTGTAGACAACCTTCTAATCGAATTGCTAAGGCAAAAACTGGTGTGTCGTACTGAAGAGACTATTTGCATTGATCAACAAAGAATTCAATCACTCATGCTACTTGCTCGTACGATTGCCGAAACTCTTCAACGTTATGCTATTTCGGTCAATTTACTCGGGGCCAATCCTGAACTAGAAAAATCTCAACTGGAGAAAAAATGCCAAGAAGTAGCACAAAGACTTGGGCGATTACATGGTATCAATGCACCAGAATTTTTTGATAAAGGCGTCTTTACTTCACTCTTTAGTACCTTAAAAGAACAAAAATATGTCGATTCGGATGGTCGCTGCAATACTGAAAATACCCAGCGCCTTGCGGATGTGCTATCAGCATTATTGCCTACAGAAGTAAAATTAACGATTCAAGAAAGTTTATACAGTGAAATATGAGGCCGATATCCTAAATAAGACGGCTGGAGTGTGTTATTCAATAAAAATAATATTAATAGCTGATCGTATAAGCATTTAGAAGGAAATAGCGAGTATCATTTTATCTATAATGGTACTCGCTTTTAATGTTTTATTATCAATAACTAAAAAATATAGCCACTGCGATAACAAAACCAATATTATTGTTATTTAAAAATGCCTTAAAGCAATTATCTCTTTCTCTTTTCTTAATCAGGTTTTGCTGGTAAACAAATAACCCTGCTGAAACTAGAAGTCCCCAATAAAACGTAGACCCTAAATGTAACCAATTACCGAGGACAATAAATAACCCTAACGTCATAAGTTGTAGGCAACCAATAATGGTTTTATCACGTTGACCAAACAGAATAGCGGTTGATTTAACGCCTATTTTCAAATCATCCTCTCGATCCACCATCGCATATTGCGTGTCATAAGCTATTGTCCATATAGCATTTATTACGAACAACAACCAAACTGGGGTTACTAATTCATTCGCTTGTGCTGCCCACGCCATCGGAATAGCCCAACTAAAAGCTAAACCCAAAAATAATTGCGGTAAATGGGTAAATCGTTTCATAAATGGGTAGATAAACGCGAGAATTATCCCTATAAATGACAACTTAATCGTTAATTCATTCATTGTAAGAACAAGAAGAAACGACGATAAAGCCAATACAATAAATAGTATGATCGCTTCTATTGGTTTCACCATACCTGATGGCAAAGGTCTCTGTTGTGTGCGTTTAACGTGACCATCAATTTTTCTATCGGCAAAATCGTTAATAACACAACCCGCCGACCTCATTAACAATACACCTAATACGAAAACAATCAGCACATCCAGTTTAGGTCTTCCTTCAGCAGCCAGCAGTAAAGACCATAACGTTGGCCATAATAGCAGTAACGAACCAATAGGCTTATCCATTCGCATCAGTTGCCAATAAGATCGTGCTTTTGTAAAACTCATTTTACCTCCTCTTCCTTAAGATAGACCGGTGAGCCAGGAAGAAAAAGCTCGGCGACTAACATCGGTTTATTATTCATCCATAACCTTGAACGTCTAGCAACCAATCGTTGATTGGCTACCGTGATCCAACCAAATTGTAACGCATCTCGACGAACACTCTCCACACTAAAAACGGTTAACCCAAGAGGAGTATTACCTTGCTTTTGCAAATCACATGGTTGCTGGTCAAGTGAACCTTCAGGAATTAACGTCCTACCCACTAACCATTTTTGGTCATCACCGCTCAAAACCACTTCACGTAATAAACACGATGTATTATCTAATAAACTTGTTTCTTCAGACGTCATGTGAGAGGAAGAAATAATTTCATTGAAACAAACGTTAACTGTCAAGTTTTGACATTGTTTTTCTAAACGGCGCGATAATGATCCCTTTTCCAATAACCAATTCAGAGAAATATCAGAAGAATCTTTAAATAAATTGATATCTTGCCAATCTATTTGTTTTAAAGCGGTAATGTAGGTGGAAATTAGCTCTGTCATATATTTTTATTTAGTATTGATAAAAGAAGCAATTTATACTTGAATATTAGATGCTATATTGTAACAGACTAAAACACACCTATAATCCGAATCAAAATAAAGATTGCACAATTATGCTTAAACAATACGTTACTCTACTGCTTTTTATCCTAACAAGTACTTTTTCTATTCTTGCTATTGCCGATGAAGAGCAGCAACAGAGTGGACCCGAATTCGCTTATTATACTTTGTCACCAGACTTAACCACCAATGTGTATGCCGAAGGTCAACGATTAGCTTATCTACAAGTTAGAATCGATTTAATGGTCGCTGATAGTGATTATGTTGCCGAGTTAGAACAACATGCTCCTCTAATTAGAGATGCTATCGTTGAGCAAATAGGCCAGTTAACCCAAGAGCAAGCCAAAACTCTTGCCGGAAGAGAAGCGTTAAGAAAGCAACTAAAAGACAGCCTCAATAATCTATTGGTGACAGAAACCGGGAAAACACTCATTGCTGATTTATTATTTACTAAGTATCTTTATCAATAGACGCTGACTACAACTTTACCGCTCCCTTCTTTGCACAAGCACACTTTAAAACAAAATATCGTTAGTTGGTGTTTTTTTGCATATAGCCATCTAAAAAAGCTAATGCGACACCAGACAACAATCCGACTAAATGTGCGGTGTTGGCAATCGCCATGTAAGGTTGAATAAAACCTAACACCAACCAAACGAGCATAAAGACAACAATAGGTTTTGGTAAACTCAAACCTTTTTCTGGAGCTAATACACCAAGCAGCCACAAATAACCCATCAGAGCATAAACCACCCCGGATAACCCCCCAAAATTAGAATCTTCGACCCAATATTGAGCGACACCAGAAAGCGCGGCTGAAAAAATAAAAATTTGCAGAAGTTTAATCGTACCAAGTCGTTTTTCAATATCTCCGCCTAATTGCCACCACCACAATAAATTAAAAGCAATATGAGCCACTGAGAAATGAAGTAAAGCATGAGACACCCAACGCCATAATTGCCATTGTTGATGTTGAGTAGACGGGAATTTCATTACTGAAAAAACTTCTTGTCTAAATCCTAGTTGCAGAAAAACGAACAGAATGATTGCAAGAGACATAATAACCAGCGTCAGCGGACCGGCTTTGGCTTTTATCATCGCTAGTATACTTGGTGTATGGTAGCTAAATTTTTGCGTTCTGCTATCGGCTAGTTCCCATGATGCCGCCTGATATTTTTTATCTTGAGGATTCGCTAAAAATTGCTTTAACTCAGATTCCGCTTCTACTTTATCTGCTTCATTTTTTAACCAAAGCGCAAATTGGCCATCACCCTCTGGCATCAAATTCACTTCGATATGTCGAGAGGCCATGTAATCAATGAAGGCTTGAGCAAGCCTAGGGTTATCAATAACAATTAGCTTGACCATTTTTTAATTTCTCTGAGTTGGCAAGTCAGCCGCGTGCCAAGCGGTAAAGCCACCATCAACACTATAGACTTCTTCATAACCTTGGTTAATTAGATATTGAGCTGCACCTTGACTACTAATTCCGTGATAACACATAACAAGTATCGGTTGCTCAAAATCTACATCATTCATAAAAGAAACCATTGTATCATTAGTTAAATGACGCGCAGATTTGGCATGAGACGTAAAAAAAGACCCTGCATCTCGAATATCCACTAACACCGCGTCTTTTTCACGAATCAAATTATTCGCTCCAACAACATCAATATGCTTAAAGCTATCCAATTGATTCACCTTTTTAATTTTACTGTTACTCGATTGTATACCAACTGCTATTTACACCCAAGTAACATAATAACGATTTAAGTGCTTTCCTGTTTCTCAAACTAAATTACGGATTCTATTTTTTATTAATGAAACTTATCCACTGATGATTAAGTTTTCACCATCTGTGGATAAAGCTGTTAGTTACGTTGATAAAGTATAACAGTAGAAAAAGATCCACTATATGTAGTATGGATCTTCATTTTTCTGTGTATATATTAAAAACTATCCCCAATGCTATTTTAGCTTTATATCGAGTCTATTCATTGCTTCCTGACAGGACATAAAAGTTTTTCCCACAGACTTATACACAAAAAAACGCTCAAAATGATCAACAATAGTGATCAGAAATAAAAAAACCGAGATCACAACTGATCTCGGTTTTTTTAATACATTGGTTTTTATCGTCTATGGCTGTGCAATAAAGCTATACCGACTACTCGTCTAAATTGAACGAGTTAAAACTCACCAACAGCAAGTTTGAGTTTTTTCATCGCGTTTTTTTCTAACTGGCGTATTCTCTCTGCTGATACACTGTACATTTCGGCGAGTTCTTGCAATGTCGATTTTTTATCTTCTAACCAACGAGAACGAACGATATGTTGACTACGCTCATCTAATGTCGCTAAAGCATGAGACAAACGGGTATTAGTGTGATGTTCCCAGTTGTCAGCTTCTACATTATCAGCTACATCAGAATGTTTATCTTCAAGATACAGCACTGGTGCAGAGTAACTTGAAGAGTCATCATCATCATTTTGTAATTCAAATGCTGAATCTTGCGCTGCAAGGCGAGATTCCATCTCACGCACTTCTGAAGGTTCAACCCCCAGTTCACGTGCAACCGTTTCAACCTCACCATTATTAAACCAACCTAAGCGTTTTTTAGATTTACGCAGGTTAAAGAACAATTTGCGCTGTGCTTTAGTCGTAGCAATTTTTACAATACGCCAGTTTCGAAGAACATATTCATGAATTTCAGCTTTGATCCAGTGCACGGCAAAAGAAACAAGACGTACGCCTACCTCAGGATTAAAACGCTTAACCGCTTTCATTAAGCCGATGTTGCCTTCCTGAACCAAATCTGCCATCGGTAACCCGTAACCAGAATAACCTCGAGCAACATGAACTACAAAGCGCAAGTGAGATAATATAAGGCCTTTTGCAGCCTCTATTTCACCTTTGTAATGTAGTCTTTCAGCTAATTCACGTTCTTCTTCGGGTGTCAGCATTGGATAACTATTTGCTGAACGTATATAGCTATCTAAGCTATCTTGTGTCACTAAACCCATTGAATACTTTTGGATTGCCATTCAGTTCCTCATTCATTTAACATTGAGCGAAATTTTTGTACCTAATCCCAACCATATTGAACTTAATTACTATAAATTTCAATAAAAGGGATCAGTAATTATCCACAGATATAAATACTATACAACCGTAATTTCTATGTATACAGTATTTCTAAAGACAAATTGTTTGCCTATTTTAAGACATAAAAACCTTATACAGGTTCAATCTCTTTCAGATGTTTCTTAGCTGACAACAAGGCTGCACAATATCCTAAACAAATACCAAGCATCAATAAAAGCAATGACTCATCCCAATTTAAACCTATCAAACGAAACTGACTGTCATATAGCATAGCCAATCTTTCTACCGCACCATTTGCCGCAATAGTCATTGCTGCCGTCAAAAGCCAAGCACATCCTGCACCGATCAAGCCAAACCACATGCCTGAATATAAATAAGGCCTCAAAATAAAACTGTCTGATGCTCCGATAAGCTTCATCACTTGAATTTCTTCTTTATGCGCTAAAATAGTAAACCTTAGCGTATTACCGACAATAAGAAAAACAGCGCTGAGCATTAAAGTAGCAAGGGTGACAACAACCGTAATAGCTAAGTTTTTTATTGCCTCTAAACGAGCAAGCCAATCTTCATCTAATCTGACATCGGTTATTCCTTGCTGTTGACTCATGGCTGAGGCGATTACCTTAATATCTTTATCATTTGTAGCGGAAGGATGAATCACAAGAACTGCTGGAAGGGAATAATCTGTCAGTAAGGAAATGGCTTGATCAAATCCAGAATACTCACTCATATCACTAAGACCTTGTTGAGAAGAAATGTATTGAACACTTTCTACATTTTCCCAATTTTCTATCTGATCTTTAAGGACCATAATTCTTGCTTCAGCAATATCTTCTTCGATATAGGCACTAATCGACGCTGGCCTCGTCATATCTTCACCAACTTTGGCCACATTTTTTGTAACTAAATAAATACTGGCAGGCAAAGCTAGTGCCATCGCGATAACTGCTAACGTTAAAATATTACCTAAAGGCCTATACCAAATTTGCATAAATGATGCGTTGGCTTGTCGAAGATGAATACCGAAAAAGCCAATACGTGCCGTTCTCTTCTTTTGACGCGACTTATTGACCATAACCTTCAACCTCGCTTAAAAAGCCTTGGTTTAATTCAAACCTTCTATATTGTGGTCGACTATTGACTAAGCCTATATCGTGAGTTGCCACTAGGACAGAAACCCCTGCTCGGTTAAATTCTTCAAGTAATAGCATAGTTCGATTCGATAACTCTGGATCTAGGTTACCCGTTGGCTCATCAGCTAGAACCAAGATTGGCCGATTAACAACTGCTCTAGCAATTCCGACTCGTTGTTGCTCACCACCCGATAACTGGCTAGGCAAGCACTTGGCCTTATCTAGTAAACCAATTTTATCTAATGCTGCCGATACTCGACGTTTAATATCATTTTCTGTCGCCTGTTCTATTCTCATCGGCAACGCAACATTTTCGAATACAGAACGATCCATAAGCAAGCGATGATCTTGAAAAACAATACCAATATTTCGTCTCAGTAAAGGAATATCACTATTCGAGATTTTGCTAATATCATGACCATTAAAGTGAATAGAGCCATCCGAAGGACGTTCCATTGCACATATTAGCTTTAACAAAGTGCTCTTACCTGCCCCAGAATGCCCACCAAGAAAGGCCATTTCACCTTGCCTAAGATGAAAGTCTACTTTTTGAAGTGCTTGCCGTCCTCCTCGGTAAGCCTTACTAACCTGCTGAAATTTAATCACCCATAATCCCTCTTACTATGCCCACTTACTTTTTATGCACACTGACTTCTTATGCATAATTTGGCCTTTAAGATAAAAGCTTAATCGTTAATCTTCTCGGCTGAATAACGCCTCTATAAAGTTATCGGATTCAAAAGGACGAAGATCATCTATTCCTTCACCAACACCAATATATCGAATTGGTATTTGAAACTGGTCGGCGAGAGCAAAAATAACGCCACCTTTAGCGGTTCCGTCTAATTTCGTGAGCGTAATACCTGTGACTGGAGATACGTCACTAAATAGCTTAGCTTGGCTAATCGCATTTTGTCCGGTACCTGCATCCAGCGTTAACATAACTTCATGCGGAGCAGATTCATCTACTTTTTTCATTACACGAACGATTTTACGTAGCTCTTCCATTAAATGGCCTTTGTTCTGTAAGCGTCCAGCCGTATCAGCTATCACTACATCAACACCACGAGCTTTGGCCGCTTCTATCGCATCATAAATAACAGACGCACTATCGGCGCCAGTATGTTGAGCAATAACGGGCACGTTGTTCCTTTCACCCCATACTTGCAATTGCTCGACAGCCGCAGCACGGAAGGTATCGCCTGCTGCAAGAATGACTTTTTTGCCATCCGCTTGGAACTGCTTAGCCAATTTACCAATAGTGGTTGTTTTACCAACACCATTAACACCAACCATTAATATGACATACGGTGAGGATTGACTATCAATTTCTAATGGTTGCTCTACTGTGGAAAGGATCTCTGCCATCTCTTCTTTCAGAAGCCCATACAGTGCCTCACCATCTTTTAAATCACGTCGCGAGGCTTTATCAGTCAAGTTATTAATGATTTTTTGCGTCGTATCCATTCCCACATCAGCAATAAGAAGCTGTTCTTCTAATTCTTCAAACAGATCTTCATCTATTTTTTTACCTTTAAATAGACCAAAAAAACCAGCTCCGATATTTTGTTTAGTTCGAGCTAAACTGCGTTTTAAGCGGGTAAAAAAACCTTCAACAGGCTTCTCTTGTTCTTGAATTCGGTTAACGTTAACGCTCTCGTTAAGTTCAGTTTCTGTTGCTTGAACCTCTAACTCAACGTTTTCAGGTATAACGGCTTCAGCTTTAGGGGTATGCTCAACGAAGTCATCACTAGCGCCTTCTGTTTCATCTACCGCAACTGGCGTTTCTTCCAACATTTCCGTTTTTTGCGTAAGTGAAACCGAATCAGCAGGCGTCTCGGTTTTTTTATCAACCGCTATACCTTGGTCATCTTGTTGAAGCTCTTCAATTTCTTTATTTTCTGCACCTTGATTTTGGTCTTGTTCATCACCGAAACCAAGCCATGAGAATAGGCCGCGCTTTTTCTTTTCTGTCATCGACATGAGTCCTAGATTTAACTAACTATTTCTAAATTCGCTGCTCTGTAATAAATTAAAACAGAGAAAAATAACAAAGTACTGAATAATTTCTGTTTTGATTGGTACACTTTGCCATTATCTAACAGAGCATAGTAACACTTTATTAGCGGTCAAAAAATCCATGTCAAGAAGTCGAAGTAAAAACAGTTCACAAAAAGTATCTCAGCAAGGCTCAATTCGTATCATTGCGGGTCTATGGCGAGGTAGAAAACTCCCGGTTGGACAAGCTGAAGGACTAAGACCTACCACCGACCGAGTAAAAGAAACGCTCTTTAATTGGCTAGCCCAAGATGTATCACAAGCAAGTTGCTTAGATTTATTTGCTGGTTCTGGTAGCTTAGGCTTTGAAGCCGCATCTCGCCAAGCGAAAAGTGTTGTCATGCTTGAACTCAACAAACAAACTCACTTACAACTGACTAAAAACATAGCAACAATAAATACAAGTAATATAAAAGCAATCAATACCGATGCTTTATCGTTTCTTTCTGAACCAGGAACCCCTTTTGATATTGTTTTTGTTGATCCACCATTTAGGCAAGGGTTATTAGAGCAATGCCTGCAACGATTAGAAACGAATAATTGGTTGGCAAAAAATGCTATGATTTACGTAGAAACTGAAAAAGAACTCATGCTGCCTGATATACCAAACAACTGGTCGCTTTATCGTGAAAAAAGTGCTGGGCAGGTCAGCTATCGATTATTTGAAAGGAATAGCCAATGAAAATCCTGATTTTATTAGCCAAAGTATCAATTGCCTTTGTTTGGCTAGTACTATTATTAAACATTTTTATGCCCTTTCCAGGTAAAGCAGCCATTGCACTTTACATTATGACAGGGTTTTTATTTATGATGCATGCGGTTCAAATGCTCATCTTCATCGGTGCGTTTGGTGATAAAATTAAAATCACTGGATGGGAAAAGTGGTCTATTTTAATTTTTGGAATTTTTGCTTTGCTCGACATTAGAAGAAAGCACATGATGTAAAAATAGCGCCAAATTAGGCGCTATTTTTTGATCGTTAGTTAAGCTATGTCGTTATTAAACTATTTTGTAATTAAACAATTTCGTAATTAAACAATAAATATTTTTAACCGACGACGTGATTAACCAATATAATTTTTTATTCCATCAAGGAACATCTGGGTAGAAATCATGACCAATATTAAGCCCATCAACCTTTCGACTGCATTCAAGCCCTTCTCACCCAGTAATTTATGAAAGAAATTACTGAACATAAACACAAAGAAATTCGCTATCCACGCAATTAATAGTGCTGCAGTCCAATCCCAAATTTGATCAGGATATTGGCTAGATAATAACAGTAGCGATGCCATAACCGATGGACCGGCAATCATAGGAATAGCCATAGGAACAATGTAGGGCTCTTCGCCAGCCGCTAGCCCAGTCACTCCACCCTGTTGTGGAAATATCATACGAATAGCGATAATAAATAGAATAATACCACCAGAGATACTCAATGTTTCTGGTTGTACTTGTAAAAAATCTAGTATCGTCTTACCACCAAATAAAAACGCTAATAAAATTGCAAGGGCAAAAAAGAGCTCACGTATTAAAATTTTTCGACGTCTTTTCGGCTCGATATGTTTAAGTATGGATAAAAAGACTGGTAAATTGCCTAACGGATCCATAATTAAAAACATCATCGTCGCGGCTGACAATATATCCATTTTTTGTATTGCTCCATCGTATCTTTATGTTTGAGTTATTGACTTAGAATTTCTATACAGGGCTATGCACTTTTTTAATATCTATATGATAACTTAACATTTTCCAGATTCAGAAAAATGATTAATTTACTAATACAAAACGACATTGGAGAAGAAAGTTAATTAAAAGCCTAAAACAAAACACTAATGCAACGTTGCTAAGTTGCTAAGTTGCTAAGTTGCTAAATTGCTAAATTGCTAAATAGGTTAAGTTGATAAATGGGTTAAATAGCCATATTAACAACCCACATTTAGGCAATTACTGACGCCACAATCAAAGAATGACCGATTAAAAAACCACCAGAAACCCAGGATTCTACGTTGGTGAAATAAGTTCGATAATTATTTATAACATCTAATACCATGGTGAAAATTAAGATAATACAGGCTAAACAACCGTATAAATTTTCTATACTGGCATTATTCATCCAAACAGCTAAGGCTGCCCAAAACATCTGCAGCATCACCAACCCTATAATAGAAATCGGAAGAATAATAGTGTCTAACTTTGGAAGTAGTAATAGAACAATAATCACACTGCCAGCGATTAATAAAGCCGGTACCCACCATGCAATATCACCATGCAACTGCGACCAAAACCCTTTACTGTACGACACAAAAGCAATCAACAAGACAACAAAACTCTTGCTCATATTGGGTTTTAAAAACTTATAGGCAATATCAGAAAAACAGGAAAGAACAAGACCAGTCGCTACCCATATAAACTGCGGTTTATCTGAACCATTCAGAAATAAAAGAACAATTAAAGACAATAAAGCCACGGTTCTAAACACATAAGACAGCTGTTTATGATTACCATTTGCGGTAAAAATATGAATTACTCCAGAGAGCCCTACTACCAACCAGCTAAACATACATTGTCCTTTTTAAACCAATGGCGGTTAGTTTAGAAAAATAGTAAATTTAGTCCAGCATTAATCACCAATAGTTCGATCTTTATAATAATTCACCATTTTATGTTATCTAACTGTTAATAATTGGCTTAATTTAATGTTAACTATAAGTGTCTTACTAGTTTATCCCAATGCACAGCATAAACACCCAACGCTGCTAACGTGAAAAATAGCATCACTAAAATAGCCGCTCGCCATATAAATACATTGGCTCTAGGGGTTAATTCTTTTTCGCACAAATCACATGTTGCAAAAAAAGCTTTATTATCCTCTAACTTATAATCGTCTTCATGCACAATTTTATTGCGAATAGTGGCGATGTATCTCAGTTTTTTGGCCATATCATGAGGTAATCGTTCTTCACAACTAGTAATAAGTTGATGCAAACCTTTACCATCCGCATGATAATGAACCCGCAATAGCTTCTCAATACGACGAGAACGCTTCACGACTTCCTCTATATCCGACATATTGTTCTCCTATCGCTTAGTTATACTAACTTCACTTAAGTATAAATTAATTCCCGTTAAAAAGAGAATGTCTAGGTTGATTAAGGAAGTAACCAAGCAATTTTAGCGCTTTTGGATACTCTCCAACTAAGAAAAAGTGCTCCCGCACCACTGAAAATAGTCCAAAATGGAATAACCAATAATGGATGAGCTAGAATACGAGTGGTTTGAATATCATCGTCTTGTAGACCATAAAATACTTTTAGCGGCCATAGAAAAATAGGGTGTAAAATATAAATGCCTAAAGAATAACGGCTAATAAAAACAATAATTTTTCTTGCTGTGCCATTGAGATTACCCGCATAGTACCGGCATAACATAAACACCATCGAAGCAGCCACTACCGTATTTATAGTTTTGTAGGATAACCATCGACCAACAGTGTATTTTTCTAGTGCAATACTATTCAGTGCCACCATACCAACACTGGCGGCTAAACCAATTAAACCCAAGAAAACAAAACAAATCATCACCTGTTTTGTTAAAGTGATTTTTTGATAAAGCACGTATCCAAGTAATAGATAGCCCGAATATAACCAGAGCTCATGGCTCCAAAAACCATCGATTCTAAATAAATACAATGTCGTGGTTAATAACCAGAATAATAGAACAAACAAAACTGTACTGTTATCCACTCTAACAATAAAGATCTGCAGAAAAGGGATAACAAAATATAAAGGAATAAAATAGTAGAAAAAACCAAGGTGATAATAAGTTTCTTGTTGATAGCTATTGACTAAAAGGCTCATAAATATATCAACATCATAACCGTCTAGAGACCAACCTGATAAATACGCGTAAAACACAGACCAAATGATAAAAGGCAGCAAAACTTTGCCAAGGCGACGACGTAAATAATATTTCACGTCAAAAGGCCTCTCGTCGGTAAGCATCAACCCACCGGTAATCATAATGAAGACAGGTACTGCCCAGCGACTCATACCATTAATAGTAATGGCAGAGAACCATTCATGAAATGGTATTACACCTAACTCATGCCGATAAGGCGCAAGAACATGGATAGCAACAACCGCTAGAGCTGCAACACAACGCAGTAAATCAAAGAAAAAAACTCTTTTTTCCATTATAGACTCTGTTAGTTAAAACAAATCAAACTCGCATATAACCAATAAAGTGTATTCGTTGGCTGATAGAATGACGAATTCGTGGTTTGAGTAGCGACAAAACTTATCTCGCCATATTACCTGCCATAGAATAAACAAATAGTCAGAAATAAGTAAAAAAACGCCACCATAAAATAGCCGCGTTTAATCTTACTATATATTTACTTTTATCGAGTTTTAGGTAAATAAATAGAAATAAATGTCGTAAGGGCTAAAAAGACAAAAGAGACCCATAAGCAAGCCGATAGTCCTGCAACTTGAAATACCCACCCAGATAATATCGTACCAATAAGCCGTCCCATTGCATTAGCCATGTAATAAAATCCAACATCTAGAGAGACACCGTCGCCTTTGGCATAGCTAACAATCAAATAGGAATGAAGAGATGAATTTACGGCAAAAACCGCACCGAATGCTAATAAACCAACAATAATAACTAATTCAGGTCGCCACTCAATTTGCACACCATAAGCCACAATACCAGTAATGACCGTTAACAAACCTACCCATACAACAGCAGCAGAGCCGTCAGGCACTTTTCCTTGAGCTTTACCTGTGATTTTAGGTGCTAAAGCTTGAACCACACCATAAGCTATTACCCAGAGAGCCAAAAAACCACCAACCCATAAATGGTCCCAACCAAAAACCGATCCCAAATACACAGGCAGTGCCACTACAAACCATACATCTCGTGCTCCAAACAAAAACATCCGTGCTGCGGATAAAATATTAATACTGGGGGATTTAGAAAAAATCTGTTTAAATTTAGGCTTAGTTTTCGCTTTACCTATGTCACTTTCTAGTGACAATAAACTACCAATCAGTACCAACGTAAGCACAGTCGCCATCAAAAGTACGGCATATTGAAAACCAATTAGTGAAAGCAAAAGCCCACCAATAAAGAAACCGGCACCTTTCAATGCATTTTTAGAACCAGTAAGAATCGCGATCCATTTATACAAAGCACCTTGTTGCTCATCTGGCACTAAGGTTTTAATCGCACTTTTGGCACTCATTTTATTCAAATCTTTAGCAATACCAGATATTGCTTGAGCCATCATTACCCAAGGAATCGTTAACCATATACTTGGTACTGCTAACATAACTAAGGCAACAATCTGCAAACCTAGCCCGACATTCATCGTTCTATTAAGGCCTAACCTTGCGCCTAACCAGCCGCCGACCAAGTTGGTGACAACTCCAAAAAATTCGTAAAACAAAAATAAAGAAGCGATCGCTAAAGTGCTATAACCAAGGTCATGAAAATACAGCACAACCAACATGCGAAGTGCACCATCGGTAATGGTAAAGTTCCAGTAATTGAACGTTACCAACATATATTGACGAACACTTTTGCTCAAATGAGAAAACATAAACTTAATCACCATTTATAACGATAAGAGCTTTAGGATCATCGTAACCCAAAAGCTCTTTATCCTATTTTTTAGCCAAGATTAGTGGTTAATATTCTAAATTAACGATCGTGTACTTTGCTTACTTGATCAATATATTCAATTTGCAACGGTTTTGTGAATGCACCTGGACGAAGTGCTTGAACTTCCGTTTTTATCCTCGATAAGTCCCAACCAAGTTCCAACAAAAGATGGGCCGCAAGCAAACCAGTTCGACCTGACCCTCCCATGCAATGCAGAACAACTTTATCGCCACTTTTTAAAACGTCATGCAATTGAGGGCTAATCACTTGCCAATCAACCATAAACTGTTTTCCTGGAACCTGATCATCTTCAATCGGCAGATGAAACCAGCTTAACCCTACTTTTTCAGCCAACGCAGGTAAAGTGGCGACTCCAGCTTTTTCCATCTCTTCTATTTCTAATGCAGTTACAATCGCTTTGGCACCAGAATCTTTAAATTGTTGTAATGAGGCTTCTAATTCAAGCTGTTTAGTTCCTGGGCAAGGCGTTAAAATCAATGCCGCGCTATTATCTGCAACATTAAGTTGCCATGATGGATGAGTCATTATATTCATTCCTTTTATGCTAAACCGACTTTACGTGCCAATTCCGAAGTACGAGTGGCATATCCCATCTCATTGTCATACCAAGCATAAATTTTAACCATGCGAGAACCAACAACCATGGTAGATAAAGCATCGACAATCGTTGAGCGTTGGTCACCTTTATAATCAATTGACACAAGCGGACGTTCTTCATACCCCAAAATTCCTTTTAACTCACCTTCCGACGCTTCTTTCAGTAAGTTATTTACTTCTTCTGCTGTTGTGTCTCGCTTCACATCAAAAATAATATCGGTTATTGACGCATTAGCTAAAGGAACTCGTACTGCATGGCCGTTAATACGATCTTTTAATTCTGGAAAAATTTCAACAATCGCCGTCGCCGATCCAGTCGTGGTAGGAATTAAGCTCATACCACATGCTCGTGCTCTACGTAGATCTTTATGTGGTGCATCTAAAATAGTCTGAGTATTCGTCAAATCATGAATGGTTGTGAAAGCTGATTGTTCAATGCCTAGCTTTTCATGAATCACTTTTACTACAGGTGCAATACAGTTGGTTGTGCAAGATGCAGCCGTTACGATTTGATGTTTTTCAGGGTCAAATATATGGTCATTTACACCAACAACAATATTCGCGATACCTTCTTCTTTAACCGGAGCGGATACCACCACTCGCTTAACTCCTTGAGATAAATACTTGTTTAACAGCGATGTTTTTTTATGGACACCTGTGGCTTCAATTACAACATCGCATCCTGACCAATCAACCGAATCAATATCACGCTGTTGGGTTGTTGCAATACGTTTTCCCTGAATAATAATGTCTGTTCCATCGGCAACTACTTCATGCTGCCAACGACCTTGAATAGAATCGAATTCCAGTAAATGCGCTAAAGTAGTGGTATCACCGGCTACATCATTAATTAAAACAAACTCCATATCAGGCCAGTCATAAGCAGCTCTTAAAGCCAAGCGGCCAATACGACCAAACCCATTAATTCCTACTTTAATAGTCATATTTCTTTTCCTAAGTAAATAATTTAAAAACGCATTTCAGCAGCGATCGGGACGATTTTTCATTGCATTCAAGTGTTCAATATCTGTTTTATACTGTTCCATTAAACAGTTTGATTGTTTCAATCCGTTGATAATTTTCTGTAGCCAGCCAGGTAAATTACCCGCCACTCGATAATAGACCCACTGACCCTTTCGTTGGTCTTGCAATATTCCAGATTGACGTAACTGTGCCAAATGACGCGACACCTTCGGCTGACTCTCTTTCAATGCGTAAGTTAACTCACAAACACACAGCTCTTGTTCTCTAGCAATTAAAAGCAAGCAACGAACTCTGGTTTCATCTGACAACATTTTGAAAAATTGATTAGGTAGCATAACTACACCCCATATATGCATATGCGTATATCTTATATAACTAAGCCAACAAAACAACATTAAACACCAATTGTCATCAAATCTTCATATGCATTGAAACGTTAGAAAATATCGCCAAATACGCCCGGAAAATAATTCTGCAATGTCAACCAATGATCATGAATGGTATGCTAATTTTGTTCTCCGTTAAGTAACGGCATCAAAACGAAACCTATAGGCAGTTATAAGTATGAAGAAAACAGCCCACCACACCGATTATCAAACAATGATGGATAATGAAGTAACGCAACTTTGGCAACAAAGAGACCAAGGGTATGTAGAAGGAGTGGCAGGGAAAAAATTATTTTGGGTGTCTCTCACCGATCCTCTGCATGAAAAAGCCGTCGTAATTATGAATGGTCGAGTGGAAACCGTATGGAAATATCAGGAAATTTTTTATCATCTGTTTACACTTGGCTATGACATTTACTCATTTGATCATCGAGGACAAGGTCTCTCTGATAGGCTGACCGAAGACCAACAAATTGGCCACGTCAATCGTTTCTCTGATTACATTACAGACGCAAGAACATTAATCGATAGCTTTGATTTAAAGCGTTACAAAAAACGTTGTATGTTAGCTCATTCTATGGGAGGGGCAATATCTATACGTTATATACAAACAACTCCCACACATAATTTTGATGGATTACTTTTAAGCGCACCGATGCTCGGTGTTCATTTGTCTCCGTTTATTAAAATGATCGCACCCTATTGGGCTAATGTAATCAGCCATTGTTCAGCGGTTCCTCGGTATTTAACCAAAAACACAACATACAAAGCCAAAGATTTTTCTACCAATGCGTTAACATCCTGTCCAACTCGCTATGCCTGGTTTAGACACCTTTACGAACAAATGCCACAACTAAAATTAGGCGGTCCAAGCGCATGTTGGGTATGGCAAAGCTTAACGGCAGCAAAAGAATGCCTGAAGAATACAAATAAAATCACAATTCCGATATTATTATTACAAGCAGAAAAAGATGTGGTTGTGTGTAACAATGATCAAATAACATTTATCTCCACATTAATGAAAACCAACACCGATGTCGTTCTAGAAACAATAAAAGAAAGCCAGCACGAAGTCCTATTCGAACGTGATGAAATAAGAGATATCGCACTAAAAAAACTGGAACAATTTCTTAATAATCATTAATTTTCAAAATTATAAACAATTTTATAAACACTAAAATTCGATATAAATAGGGAAAAGAACACAACTAACTTTACCCTCTTTTTCTATACCGTTTTGCCCTAAACTACATGCGCTTAAATCATTTAATCCAAAGAAGAGTTTTATGAACGTAATCAAAAATCAATCTTTTCAAATTGTTGCCTCAGATCTAGATGGCACACTTCTCGCTCCAGATCACCAGTTAAGTACCTTTAGTAAACAAACCTTGAAAGAATTGCACGAAAAAGGTTATACCTTTGTATTTGCTACTGGGCGTCATCATGTAGATGTAGCACAGATGCGTAAGCAAGTAGGGATACCTGCTTATATGATCACATCAAATGGTGCTCGAGTGCATAATCAGAAAGACGATTTAATGTACAGCAAAAACTTAGATGAAAGCCTAGTTCAACCGATTGTCGACATCATTAAAAAAGATCCTAAAATTCGTATTCACATCTATCAAAATGATTCTTGGCTTATGAATCAAGAAGATGAAGAAATCAAAAAATATCACAAAGATTCAGGATTTCACTATACCGTTTTTGATGTTGAACAAGCTCCAACTACCGGTATTGCAAAGCTATTTTTTACCTACCCCGATCATGATTATTTAGTGACCTTCGAAGATCAGCTCAATAAACAATTTGCGGGACGTATCAGTGTTGTATTTTCAACTCCGTGGTGTCTAGAGGTCATGGCATATGGTGTATCGAAAGGCGAAGCACTCAAAGCAGTAGCAAATTCTATCGGTTCTTCATTAGATAAATGCATTGCTTTTGGTGATGGAATGAATGACGTCGAGATGTTATCTATGGCAGGAAAAGGACTGGTCATGCAAACATCGCATGAGAAAGTAAAAAAAGCGCTACCGGACAACGAAGTCATCGGTTCTAATGAGAACCATGCTGTTGCACATTATCTTAAAAAGCACTTGTTTTAATTCAATGTCTTAACATTGAATTAATAAGACAAACCGTGTCTTATTTCATTAGATAATAAAGTTTATATTGGTTAATCTATTGAAATAGATATATCTATATCACTAACCGATAATTTAAATAAAATAGGGTTCTGTTATGAGTTTATTGCATAAATCAGTTGCTATCGCATTAGTAGGCTTGATTCAAGCTTGTTCATCTTCACCACAAAAAACTGAACAGATAACAGGATCGAGTAACCTTGTCGAGCTCTCAGAGGTCGAAACACCTCTCGCACCAACCTTTATAATGCGAGGTACGGCGATACTCGGCCACGAAACTCGAAGCTTTGTTCCTTGTGGAAGTAATCAGCAATATTGGCTAGAAGTAGAACCCAATTTACTTAGTCAAGCAACGAATCTCACCGCCGATCCTTACCAACCTATCTACGCTGAATTTATCGGTCATTTAGAGAAAACATCCATTGCTGGCTTCGATAGTGATTTTGCTGCTCGTTTTATTGTTTCTGGAATTAATGTTCTTACGGCTGAAAATGTTGAACGTTGCGATCAACCTTATCGTTCAACTAAAGCATTCGGCAATGAACCTTTTTGGTCAATTGAGTTTAGTGATGAAAAGACCCGCTATCAGCAATTAGGCGTTGATGAACGCGGATTATCATTGTCATCAACAAGATTAAATCCATCTGAGCGAACTTATCATTTTGGTCAAGGACAACTGACTATTACCAAAGAATTGTGCACCGATTCTATGAGCGACAGTCTATATGGTTGGACATCGTCGCTTGAAAATAACGACACCACCAAGAATGGCTGTGCAACCTTAGCCAACCAAGATGCTACGTTGAAGTGGGTCAACACCTATATTGCCACCAGCACCTACACCTCAGGATTTGATATTAAGTTACAGCTAAACCCGGACCATACTGCCACCACTACCTATTCATATGCGACTGGCTTACCTACTACAGAGTCTGGATTCTGGCAAGAGCTCAACACTGATCAGGTGCAAGTGGTTATGACCCATCACCAAGGACAACGGTTAGTTGCAGAGCGATTATTTACACTTAAAGGTAATCAACTTATTGCAGAATATGAAAAGGTGACAGGCAAAGTTTATCCAATAGCCAATGGTGGATTGGTTCTGTACAAGAACACACCATAGAATGTCTAATATAACTAAAAAGCCGTGTCCAAAATGCGGCTTTCACTTCAATTGTATTTGTCAGTATTCACCCAATTTAATCACCAAAAGCCAGTTTGTACTTTTGCTCCACCCAAATGAACATGGTCGTTTAACTAATACGGGCAAACTGGTGCAACAAAGCCTCTCAAATTGCCTCTGTTTTACTTGGGACAGAGTCAATCCACCACAAGCTCTCCTTAAACTCATTACCGACAAGCAATATAATACTGTATTGCTCTTTCCTAATAATGAAAGCCAGCCGCTCAATCAAGAAGTCGTCCATCATAATGAAAAACCTTCGTTATTTATTATCTTAGACTCCACTTGGCAAGAAGCAAGAAAAATGGTCCGTAAAAGCCCGTGGCTACAATCTCTCATGACTATGCATTTACTGCCAAGGAATGATTCCGCTTATACGCTACGTAGAAATCAGCAAGATGGAAATTTATGTACGTGTGAAACCGTCACTGAACTACTGCATCTATTAGATGAAAGTGAGAACGCAAAACAATTAGATGATTTTTTTCAATTGTATCTCAACACGTACAAGGCGGATAAAAACAAGCGCTGTTTATAATGCTGTTTTCACATTTTTACTTGTGATAAAGAGAGTTTTTAATTCGGAGAAATGAATAGGCCTGACTCGGATAACATACCCAAATCAGGCCTTGAAACGGCATGATAAAAATGCTCACTTTTTATAAAACAAATTATCTATCTTAACCCTTTGTATTGCTAATTAATTAGCACTAATGAGTGTTAAGGCTTGTCTAGACACATCATTTGCTGCATGAGTTAAATCTTGCTTCTCAAGCACAATGGCTAGATTGGCATAATCAGAAACATTCGCCCTTACCGATAATGCTTTTTCAAAATGTTCTTGAGCTTCAGTCCATTTTTCATTGTGAGCAAATAACTTCCCTAATGCACTGTGAGCCGCTGCATCTTGTTCATCTTTCTTTATTAGACCTTGTAACATGACAATCGCTGGGTAGTTATCTGAAAGGTTCATCTCTGGAATCAGCTCAATAAGAGTATCATCACGATGCTTTTTCAATGATTCTAATACCAAGGTATAAGCTTCTGAATCAGCTTTTCTTGCAATTAACTGCCTAGCTAAACAAGCCACAACCTCACTGCTACGTTTCACTTTACGGGGTAAACTATTCCATAAAGAAACCGCCCCTTTACTTCCTTCAGATTGTGCTACCGCTTCTAGCATCCCACAATAGGCTTGCTGACTAAGTTTAGATTGTTCTTCTGCATCAATTAAGTTGCACTTTAACAACTTAGGTAAAATATCTTGCAGTGGTTGCCATAATTTTAAATTGATATACGTGATTTTTAATAAATTAAGCACCAATGGGTTACTGCCGTGATCGGCCTGTAAACCAGTTAAAATCTCAAGTGACTGGTCAAAATTTTGTTCACGTACTTGCTGACGAGCTTTGGTCAACTGTACTGCTAATCTAGAGTTATCTTGCTTTTCTGCTAACTGCAAGTATTTTTCTCTTTTGCTGTTATCGCCCATTTCTTGAGCCGCTTCAGATGCAATGAGATAACACAACAATGGCATATCATGATGATTAGCCCATCGCGTTACTTTTTTCTCAGCAGTTTGCCAATCACCTTCTAACAGCCGAATAATACCTTCGTTGGTATTGCGTCGAGCGCGTTTTAATTTTCGGACACTGAACCAATTCCAAGTAGTACTACTCATACTCATGGTCTTTTTAATAAAATATTCCAAACCAAAAAGTAGAGCCAATAATGCAACAATAAAGATAACCATAGTGGTTACACTCATTTCAATCGTGGTATCGGCAATTGAAATCAGCACGTAACCTTGTTGCCCTGAAAACTGAGTACCGGCAAACAACCCAATACCCAGCACTAAAAAAAGAAAAATCGCTCGAATCATTATTGCTCCTCCGCTGTCATACTGGTGACCTGGCGACGAAGGCGCTCATTAATAACATCTTTCAACGCTTTTTGTGAAACAAGTTTTATTGGATAATTAACTTCTACATTTTGACCAGCAAGTTGCTGTATAGATTTATTAAACTGTTTAACAGCTGGATCGTCTAATTTGAAGAACTGCATCGCCCATTCATCTGCGGTTTTTAATGAACTTTGATAAATTGCTTGGTTTTCATTATAGATAGCTCGAATGGCTGTTTCGATTTTACCTTTAACATTCTCTTTCAAGTAATAATGTTGCTCTGGAGCAAGTAAAGGGATCACATTGCCTTCGCGAGTGCGGAAAGTAATAAATTGCTCAGAAAAATCTTTTAACGATGTTAGTAAGTTATCTTGCCAGTCGTAGATATCTGTTGATATTTCTTTGTCTTCAACAACTGGTGCATCAGGCAAAATTGCATTCGCTAATGGTAAAACATCGATTTGCTGTTGCAAACTAATGAGTCGTAATGCTAACCCATCTTTATCTATTAAGGGCACAGATTTAAGTGTGGTGATGTCTTTGGCCATTTCTTTGCGTAATGGTACTAAACTTGGATCATTTAGCACTGAAATTCGTTGATCAGCACTTTCCATTAATTTGGTTGCGCTCACTACATCTTTCTCTAAAAATAGTTTTCTACCTGCTAATTTTACTAAATAATCAGATTCCGCTAACAACCAATCGTTCGGACGTCGGCCTTGTACATCAGTAAGTGCCACTTGCAGGCTTTTAATACTTTCACTCTGTTGAATTAACTCGGTTTCTGCTTTGTTGTAGGCCGCCGCAACCTTACTCTCTGTCGCGGATTCGACCGACGTAACCCGTTGCTCAAGCTGATTATTCATATTGGCAATTTTGGCTTCAAGTTGAGCCAACTGCGACTTATGCTGGACATTTTGTTGATAAAAAGCAAAAGCACCACCACCTGCAAAAAAGAGAGAGATAATAATCGCTATCGTCCCTAACTTAACGCCACGCTTACCTTGTTTTTCTTCGAATTCAACAGGTTTAACCGTAGTTTCGTCAATATCTACTTTTTCGTTTTGCACCTCTGGTTTGGCGTTAACTGCAGAATCCAAAGAACTAGAATCTACAGAATCTGAATCTGTTTTTTCCTTTTTCGGCTTACCATCAATTATCGCTTCGTCTTTTTTTTCAGGTTCTTTTTGCCCGTTATCTTTACTTGTCATGTATTTATCCTGTTGTGCATTGCTGCTGAATGACAGCGACTAAATCGGGGTTCGATGCACTTCCCGAAACCATTATGTTACGAAATCCAAGTTGTTTTGCCAATTCTGATACTCTTTTGCTTGGCACAATCAGTCTTTGTCTAAAGAGCCATTCATGTTCTTCTTTAGGTATCCTGTTAAAGAAATAGCTCAATTGGTCGCCACTGGTCAACACTATTTGAGTAACATTGTTGTTTTTCCAATTTTTAACACTAGAGTGCCCATCAAATAAAAGAGGTTTACGTTGGTAGACTTCACAGTACTCAACATTGGCCCCCCTTTGTTCTAAGACGGTTCGGATGGTTTCCCTTCCTCCATTGCCTCTTAGTATGACTACTTTAGCGTTATTAATTTGTTGAAGATGAGGTAGAACTAATAAATGCTCACTATCACTCACCTCTGGACAGTGTACTTTCTGAGCCGTCACTTCGCTTAATTTATCCGCTGTTTTTTGACCAATCGCAAGATAACAAGTGGAATGAGGCCAAAATTGCCGTTGAGATTGCAGACTTTTATTCGCCCACTCGACCGCGGGTTTACTGACGGCAATCACAAAATTAGCCTCTTTCAGTAAATTGGCAACATGACCGCAACCCTGACTTGATGAAAAAGCAATCAATGGCTGATATACCACTTCTATACCTACAGCACCCAGCTCATCACATAACTGTTCACCGTCAGGACTTGGTCTTGTTATCAGCACTGCCATTTTTATTCATGTTCACTATACAATTTATCTAGAATATCTTTCGCACCATCGGCAAGTAACTGATTAGCCAATTGAACACCAAGTTTTTCTGCATTATTACGATCACCACGAATTTCACCACGGACAATTTTGCTTCCATCCGGCTCGCCAACTAACGCTCTCAGCCATATTTGATCACCATCGAGCAATGAGTAGCTGCCAATCGGGACCTGACATCCACCTTCTAGCGTTAAATTCATTGCACGCTCACATAGAACGCGATCTTGTGTATCGGTATGATTTAATGGTTTTAATAGATTTATAATACGCTCATCATCTATACGGCATTCAATTCCTACTGCACCTTGACCTACAGCAGGTAAAGACTGTTCTGGCTCTATGTAACTTCTAATTCTTTCTTCAAGTTTTAACCGTTTTAACCCTGCGGCGGCTAACACAATCGCATCATAATTACCCGCATCGAGTTTACCGAGACGAGTCCCAACATTGCCACGTAGTTCTTTGATAACGAGATCTGGGCGTGCTTCTTTTAACTGACACTGACGACGTAAACTGCAAGTTCCCACGACCGATCCCAAAGGCAATTCATCAATAGAGCCATAAGTATTAGAAACGAAAGCATCTCTTGGGTCATCTCGCTCACAAATAGTAACCAGGCCAAGCCCTTGAGGAAAATCAACTGGAACATCTTTCATGGAATGAACCGCAATATCAGCACGTCCTTCTAACATGGCTAACTCAAGCTCTTTAACAAATAACCCTTTCCCGCCAACTTTTGCCAATGGTGTATCAAGAATGATATCGCCTTTTGTCACCATGGTAATCAACTCAACCTCTAAACCTGGATGCGCAGCTTGTAGAGCGTCTCTAACATAATACGCCTGCCATAAAGCGAGAGGACTTTTACGAGTGGCAATTCTTACGGGGGTACTATCTTTCATGAAAAATTCCGAATATTTACTTATTAATTAACAACTGTACTATCATCCTACCATCCAAAGTAAATGACATATATCGAATGTTATTAGGTCTGATAAATTGTGCTTCTTTCTCTTATTTTTGACAAAAAATATGTGATACTCATCCCAACTATGGTTACACTTAGATTCATCTTGCTTATTCTGGTGAACTTAATCTTTACCTACATGAATAACCTAAATAATGAAATCAAGCGATATCCGTTCCAAATGGCGATATCTTTACTTTTTGAGTAAAAAATGTTAGATTGATCACGTTTTGTATGTCATAAAGAATAAAAACAGAACAGAATTTATCAAATCAAGGAACTACCTTGCGGGCTTATATTCAAACCATTATCAGTAGAATTGACTATCTGAACCGGCAGCGTATTGAACGTGCGCTGGCGATTATGGATCAACAAGCCAAGCAAGTTTTCAATTTAATTCCAACGCTTCTTCATTATAATAACCCTGCTATTCCAGGTTATTACAATAAACCCGTCCCATACGGCGTTCATTCTTTAGAACAAAACGACACACAAAAACAGTTTATTAAACAAGCCGCCTCCACTCAACAAGAAGCTATTCTGCCAGGAAACGATACGCCTATTCTAGGGCTTTATACCATGGGCAGTACCTCTTCTATTGGGCAAAGTACATCAAGTGACTTAGATGTATGGGTTTGTGTCTCCCCTAAAATGAGCCACGATGAACGTTCTCATCTTAGTAATAAATGCCTACTAATTACTGAATGGGCCAAAAACCTTGGTGTAGAAGCAAATTTCTTTTTAATGGATGAAGAGCGCTTCAGGAATAATTACTCTGAGGAAATGACGGGTGAAAACTGCGGCTCCTCTCAACATTTACTCTTGCTCGATGAGTTTTATCGCTCTGCTGTACGCCTAGCTGGCCAGCGGTTACTGTGGCAAATCGTTCCTCCTGAAATGGAGGAGTGTTATCAAGAATATGTCGATCAATTATGTGCCAATGGACACATTAATTGTCAAGATTGGATCGATTTCGGAGAGTTGAACCGAATCCCAGCAGAAGAGTATTTTGGCTCAAATTTGTGGCAACTATATAAAAGCATTGATTCCCCTTATAAATCCGTATTAAAAGCTATTCTTTTAGAAGCTTATTCTTGGGAATACCCCAATACTCAACTATTGAGTGTTGACAGTAAACGCCGATTTTTTGCTTATCAACCCGATTTGTACGGCATGGATTCTTATTATCTCATGCTTGACAAAGTTACCACTTATTTAGAACGCATTAACGATCACACTCGTTTAGACTTGGTACGGCGCTGCTTTTATCTTAAAACGCATGAAAAACTCTCCCGCACGCCAGGCCCAGGTTCTGTTGAATGGCGTCGTGAAGCTTTAGGCAAAATGACCAAGCACTGGAACTGGAATGAAGAGGTCATTAAGCAGTTAGATAATCGCCGTAATTGGAAAGTTGAACAAGTCAAAGTGGTTCACGATGGATTGCTTGATGCGTTGATGCTAAGTTATCGAAACTTAATCCAATTTGCTCGACGAAATGACATAACTTCCGCCATAAGTCCGCAAGATATCAGTATTCTGGCCAGAAAGCTCTATGCGGCTTTTGAGGTGCTACCCGGCAAAGTGACCTTATTAAACCCTCAAATATCACCAGATTTACACGAACCTGATCTCAGTTTTATTCAGGTTCCTCAAGGGCATACTAACCCTGAGGGTTGGTATCTTTATAAGCAACCACTGGTCGCCCACAGACTCATAGGCTCGAAAAATCTTGAGCATAATGAATATTTAAGCAAGTTAGTTTCATGGTCTTTTTTTAATGGCTTAATTACTGAATCAACACGACTACATTCTGTTGTTAGAAATGCACAGCTCGATATTGATAAGTTTTATCAAATGGTAAGTGATCTGCGCAATACTTTTTCTTTGCGAAAACGTCGCCCTTCAATGCAAGCTTTAGGCAGTCCTTGCGAAATAAGCCAACTGGCTATGTTCATTAATTTTGAAAATGACCCGAGTAGTCAATTTAATCCTCGTTCTCTCAAAATAGATGTTAAAAACATTGATATATTTAGTTTTGGTCAAGAAGCAATAAGCTTAGTTGGCAGTATTGATTTAGTTTATCGCAACTCATGGCACGAAGTGCGTACTATGCATTTTACGGGTGATAATTCGATTTTAACCGCACTAAAAACCATTCTAGCCAAAATGCACCAAGACGCACTTCCACCAGAATCGGTTGATGTTTTTTGCTACAGTAAAAACTTACGAGGCATCATTAGAAATACCGTTTATCAACTTCTTGCTGAATGTATAGATATGCGTCTAAAACCAGTAGAAGAACAAACTCATCGTAAATTTAAAGCAATAAAAATTGCCAATAAAATGTTCGGTCTTTTCTTCGAAAGACGCGGAGTCTCAGTACAAAAACTAGAAAATTCCATCGATTTTTATCGCAGCATTTCTACCAATAAACTTAAAGGTTCGCCATTAGCTTTACTTGATAAAGAAAGCGACTATCAGTTGCCGTCGGTGGTAGACAGTTATGCTAGTGAGGGATTAGTACAGTTCTTTTTTGAAGACACTACTGACGGTTTTAATATTTATGTTTTAGATGAAGAAAATTCTGTTGAGGTTTACCATCAGTTCAACGGCAGCAAAGATGACACAATTAACAACATTAATCGTTTTTATACCTCAAGCCACGATTCCGTATTTACCGACAATAGTTTGATCAATTTTAATTTGCCGCAATATTATCAAATCATTCACCCGGAAGATGGTGAAAGCAACAGCTATGTAGCGCCGTATCGCAACGATAACGCGATTCAATCCAAACCATCTAAAGCGGTAAATGCATAGAAATAAGTAAACACACTAAAGCGATGTTCAGTTAAATTATTTTTCTAAACAATTTAACTGAACACGATAACCGCTGTTCAAACCTGTTTTATTCCTCCCATTCAATCTCTTCGCTCGACTGTTTATTACATTCATTTTTTACAAATGAGAAAAATTCTACTCCTGTTTTCGAGCAAATCCATTTTTCATTGACGTAAGAGAAATGGAAACCACCAGATTTTGATGCTAACCAAATCTCTTTCATTGGTTCTTGCTTGTTTATAACTATTTGACTTCTATCATCAAATTCTAAATTCATTACATTGCCAACTATCTCATAATCAATATCAGCACCAGATTCATCGATCGCTTCTTCTAATCTGGTGAACACGGCATCGACTATTTGATGATATTCAGTATCATTCATCCTGCTCTATCCTATTGCTTTTCTTATTAGTAGTGCGATTATAGGGGGCATTGAATCAATAATCACGAATTGCATAATGAAAAAGACTATCGCACTACTTTGTTTGTTATCTACATTAGGTTTAACCGGTTGTGGAAACACTGGAGCACTCTATATTCCAGCAGACGCACCACAGAGCGACCAATCGCAATCGTAATATATTTAAGGAAACAAACCATTGGATTATTTTAATTATCAGGATGATGGCCAGCTGTGGGCTGAAGACGTCTCCTTAACCGCTTTAGAGAAACAATACGGCACCCCTCTATACGTATATTCCCGTGCGACACTAGAAAGGCACTGGAACGCGTTTGATAAATCGGTTGGCGCACACCCTCACCTTGTTTGTTATGCGGTGAAAGCAAATGGAAACCTAGGGGTATTAAATAGCCTAGCTCGTTTAGGATCTGGTTTTGATATTGTTTCAGGTGGTGAGTTAGAACGTGTTATAGCAGCCGGCGGAGACCCATCTAAAATCGTTTTTTCTGGTGTAGGTAAGACTGTCGATGAAATGAAAAAAGCGCTTGAACTTAACATTAAATGTTTTAACGTCGAATCTGAACCAGAACTTGAAAGACTGAATGCGGTCGCAGAATCAATGGGGGTTATTGCTCCTATATCTTTGCGCATTAACCCTGATGTCGACGCTAAAACTCACCCGTACATTTCTACAGGTTTACGTGACAATAAATTTGGTATCGCATTTGATCGTGCTCCAGATGTTTACCGTTTTGCAAACAGCTTACCTAATCTAAATGTACAAGGTATTGATTGTCATATCGGTTCTCAGCTTACGGACATTGATCCGTTTATCGATGCCACCGATCGTCTTTTAGCACTTATAGACCAACTTATTGCCGACGGCATTCATATAAAACACTTAGATGTTGGTGGAGGCCTAGGCGTAGTATACAAAGATGAGCTACCTCCTCAGCCTTCTGATTATGCGAAAGCTTTACTCGCTCGATTATCAAACCACTCTAATCTTGAGCTTATTTTTGAACCTGGCCGAGCCATTGCAGCGAATGCGGGTATTTTGCTAACCAAAGTTGAATACCTAAAACACACTGAATTTAAAAATTTTGCCGTTGTTGATGCGGCGATGAACGACTTAATGCGACCATCACTTTATTCAGCTTGGCAAAATATTGTTCCTGTTTCGCCAAGAGATGGAGAGTCAACGACGTATGATATTGTTGGCCCTATTTGTGAAACCGGTGATTTCTTAGGTAAAGATCGTGAGCTAATATTACAACAAGGTGATTTGTTGGCAATTCGATCTGCAGGGGCATACGGCTTCTCCATGTCATCTAACTATAATGCACGTCGACGCGCAGCTGAGGTAATGGTAGACGGACAAAAAACGCACCTGGTTCGTAAACGTGAAGAATATATCGACCTTTGGCGTGACGAACATATTTTACCGGAGTAATTAAATAACATGCATTTCCATTTTTCTAAAATGCACGGTCTAGGCAACGATTTTATGGTCGTTGATTGCATTACTCAAAATATGTTTTTTTCACCCGATCTTATCCGTCGATTAGCCGATAGAAATACAGGGGTCGGATTTGATCAACTATTAGTTGTAGAAGCTCCCTATGATCCTGAAACTGATTTCCACTATCGTATTTTTAATGCTGATGGAAGCGAAGTAGAACAATGTGGCAACGGTGCAAGATGTTTCGCGCGCTTTGTTCGCATGAAAGGACTAACCAATAAATTCAGCATTGGAGTCAGTACAAAAAAAGGCAAAATGGTCCTAAATATAGAAGAAGATGACTTGGTAAAGGTCAATATGGGTGAGCCCATTTTTGAACCAAGTAAAATTCCATTCAAAGCCAAGCAAGCTGAGAAAACGTATATAATACGAGTGAATGATCAGACTTTATTTTGTGGTGCAGTGAGCATGGGAAATCCACATGTTGTCACTGTGGTCGATGATATACAGACAGCCGATGTAGAGACTTTAGGCCCTTTATTAGAGTCCTATGAACGATTCCCTGAAAAAGCTAACGCTGGCTTTATGCAGGTCTTGGGCAGACAAGAGGTTAATCTTCGAGTCTATGAAAGAGGTGCAGGTGAAACACAAGCGTGCGGTAGCGGTGCTTGTGGTGCGGTTGCAGTTGGAATATCGCAAGGCTTGTTAGATGAAAAAGTAAAAGTCCACCTGCCAGGTGGAGATTTACTTATTGAATGGAAAGGCCCAGGGCATGTTCTGTATATGACAGGACCAGCAACACATGTGTATGACGGACAACTAACCTGTTAATTTATTGGCATAAAAGTAGAGGAATTATTTTGTCATTAATTGAAAAAAATAGGATAACGGAAGAAGTTGTAGCGGAGTATCTACTCGATCACCCAGACTTTTTCAGCACACGACAAGAGTTAGTCGAAAAAATGTCGCTGCCTATTCGTCAGCAAGGCGCCGTTTCATTAGTTGAAATTCAGCTACAACGTCAAAGGCAGAAAATTACTGAATTAGAGGAGGAAATCACCGAGTTAATGTCGATAGCCGCTAATAATGGGCAGCATTTTCATCGTTTTATGAGTCTCCAAGAAACCTTGCTTAAATGTGATACGCTAGACCAAGTTGTAGAAGCAATAAAGAGACTAGCCACCGACTTATCTCTAACGGCTTACTTCAAACTGATTAATGATGACAAGGCAAAATACCATATTAATAGTGAAGATTGGCAGCGATTTGCTATTAATCACTTCAATGGTAAAAACGTCTATCTAGGCAGGTTAAACAAAGCAGACCGTAATCTGTTATTTAAGAATAACTCATGCCCTGAACTCGGATCGTTTGTGATTTTACCTTTACAAACCGAAAAACCATTAGGGATAATTGCTTTCTCAAGTGATGATGGTGGTCACTTTCAACCGATGATGGATACTCTGTTTTTACGCCATTTAGCTGTCGTTGTCTCTCATCTAGTTACACTACTGAAGTGGTGTAATAAACCACAAGCTAGCAATGTCCTCAATCACACATCTGCCTAAGTGCCTCACGGACCCTCTTTCTCAGTTTTATGAATACTTAAGAACTGAGAAAGGGCTTAGTCCGCATACCCAAAAAAATTACCAGAAACAGCTAGAAATCATCACTATTCAATTGTTTGATCTAGGGGTAAAAAACTGGCAGCAAGTCGATGCAGCGTGGGTTCGTCAAATAGCAAGTAAAGGGATGCGACAAGGTATTAAGTCGAGTAGCCTAGCCACTCGTTTATCTTCTCTTCGAGCATTTTTTGACTTCTTGATTTTACGTAATGAATTAACAGCCAATCCAGCAAAAGGGGTTTCGACCCCAAAACGACAAAAGCCATTACCTAAAAATCTAGATGTAGATGAAGTTGGCCAATTGCTCGAAGTCGATGACAGTGATCCATTATCTGTACGTGATCGTGCAATGATGGAACTTATGTATGGCACAGGTATTCGTCTCGCTGAGTTAATTAATTTAGACGTCAAGCAAATTAGCAACCATGATGGTGAGATTAGAGTTATTGGTAAAGGAAACAAGGAACGAAAAGTACCTTTTTCTGGCCATGCCAAAGAAAGTGTTAATAAATGGTTAGCGGTCAGGCCTACGCTACTAAAAAATGACGAGCCTGCATTATTTATTTCCAAACTCGGTAAACGGATATCGGCACGAAATGTACAAAAAAGAATGGAACAGTGGGGACTAAAACAAGGAATTTCTAGCCATATTAGCCCTCATAAATTAAGGCATTCATTCGCTACTCATGTACTAGAATCAAGTAATAATCTTAGAGCGGTGCAAGAGTTGCTGGGACACGAGAACATATCAACAACACAAGTATACACACATTTAAATTTCCAGCATTTGGCTCAAGAATACGATAAGGCTCATCCTCGCGCTCATAAGAAAAAAGAGAAATAAATGCATATCTATCGAAGTTTTAATTCTATTAAAGCATTAAGTTTTGATCTTGATGACACTTTATACGATAACCGCCCAGTAATAATGAAAGTAGAAAGCGAAATGGAAACGTGGTTACACTCGAACCATCCTGTTTCAAAAACACTATCACGACAGCAGTGGCATACGATAAAACTTAAACTCGCCTCGTCTATTCCTAACTTGGTTCACGATGTAACCAAGTTGAGACAAACTCAGATTGAATATGGGCTAAAGCAATTGGGCTATAGTGATCTGCAAGCTAAAAACGCCGCTCAAGTAGGAATAGAATACGCTCTATGGCTAAGAAATAAGGTCGATGTACCTAACGAGTCTCATCAAACATTGAAATCTTTGGCTAAAAAATACCCCTTAGTCGCGATCACCAATGGTAATGTCAACGTTGAAAAAATAGGACTAAGCGACTACTTTGACTTTGTATTGCAAGCTGGTCCTGATGGCAGATCCAAACCTTACTCAGATATGTTTTCCACTGCAGCCAAACAGCTTAACTTACCTAAACAGAACATATTACATATAGGCGATCACCTGATTTCAGATGTTAGTGGAGCGAAACAATGCGGATATACCACATGTTGGATCAATACACTTAAATCACCACTTAATATGCAAAGTAAAATTAATGTATTACCTGATATCGAAATCGAACATATCAAAGAGTTAACGGAGTTTCTGTAGCTTAAGTTAGGTTGCATTCATTTAAATTGTGATAATTACGCAATATAAAGTCAGTTACAGAACTTTGTACCTTATCTAAAAATTAATAATAAAATGTAAGGTTTTTATTACTTTAGATAGGATTGTCGTTAATATAATCAAATATATATTTCGAACCAATACATGAGTCTGAAACATGGAACCAACAGAACCACACGATTTAGAACAACAACTTCAGTCTATTTTTCTGAAACATCCTGAGTTATTCAAGTTATTTCACGACACATGTTTTGATGGCGCATTTCTAAGTGACATAGAGCAGAACAACTTACTATGGATAAGCGATTGGTTTTGGACAAAGCTCGGTTACGAAACGGAACAAAGGTCCAACTCAATATCGCATTGGCATAAAGTAATTAATGAAGATGATTTAAAAACAGTACTGCATAACATCAAAGTACACTGTAATAATCCCAATATCCCTTTTGAGACAACAATCAGATATTCACATAAAGATGGTTCGACGGTATGGGTAAAATGCCGTGCTATAAGTATTACAGACGGCAATGGAAAGACCAGTAAAGTACTTGTTACACAAACGGACATTACTCAATTGAAGCAAGCCGAAGCACAGCTGGTAAAGCAAAAATTACAGCTAGAAAAACTGGTTAGGTACGATCAGCTCACTTCTTTATACAACAGCGTTGCATTACAAGAGATATTTTCACAACATTTATTGATTGCTGCCAGAGAACATATGCCCATATCTCTTGCGATGGTTGAGGTCGATAATTTCAAACAAATTAACGAACAGCTAGAGCGAGTAGAAGCGAATAAAATAATAATACAGATCACAACGACACTTAAAGATGTAGCCAGAGACAGTGATATTATAGGACGATTTGATGGCGATAAATTTATGGTTTTAATGTTCAATACCAACCATAAACAAGCCGAATTAGCATCAAACAGACTAAGAATAGGCGTACAAGAGTCGATAATCTTACCATCAAATAAAGTAACAGTGCATGTTGGTGTAGTTACCTTTGGTGAAAAAAGTATTGCAGGCATCGACCTCACAGCAGAAGAAATTTACCATCAAATGTTACAGTCCGTTGATAACGCACTTACTCGTGCCAAAAATAGCGACAAAAACTAAGACACAAAAAAGCCCTAGTCTAATGACTAGGGCTTAAATAATGGCGGAGAGATAGAGATTCGAACTCTAGGACGGTCGCCCGTCGCCTGATTTCAAGTCAGGTGCTTTCGGCCACTCAGCCATCTCTCCGCAAACTGTTCTAATTGAAATAATTATATAATAAATATACTTCAACTAGTTTTGTTTCTAGATTATCTAAAAACAAGAATTAAAGCCTGGCGATGTCCTACTCTCACATGGGGAAACCCCACACTACCATCGGCGCTATTGCGTTTCACTTCTGAGTTCGGCATGGGTTCAGGTGGGTCCACAATGCTATGGTCGCCAAGCAAAATTTTAAAATTCGGAAAGCTAATTATAAAAGTCTCTACACATTCAATGTTCTCTATCTGAGTCCACAAAACCCCTTGGGTGTTGTATGGTTAAGCCTCACGGGCAATTAGTACAGGTTAGCTCAATGCCTCGCAGCACTTACACACCCTGCCTATCAACGTTCTAGTCTCGAACAACCCTTTAGGACACGTAAAGTGCCAGGGAAGACTCATCTCAGGGCTCGCTTCGCGCTTAGATGCTTTCAGCGCTTATCGATTCCGAACTTAGCTACCGGGCAATGCCATTGGCATGACAACCCGAACACCAGAGGTTCGTCCACTCCGGTCCTCTCGTACTAGGAGCAGCCCCCTTCAATCTTCCAACGCCCACGGCAGATAGGGACCGAACTGTCTCACGACGTTCTAAACCCAGCTCGCGTACCACTTTAAATGGCGAACAGCCATACCCTTGGGACCGACTTCAGCCCCAGGATGTGATGAGCCGACATCGAGGTGCCAAACACCGCCGTCGATATGAACTCTTGGGCGGTATCAGCCTGTTATCCCCGGAGTACCTTTTATCCGTTGAGCGATGGCCCTTCCATTCAGAACCACCGGATCACTATGACCTGCTTTCGCACCTGCTCGAATTGTCATTCTCGCAGTCAAGCGGGCTTATGCCATTGCACTAACCACACGATGTCCAACCGTGTTTAGCCCACCTTCGTGCTCCTCCGTTACTCTTTGGGAGGAGACCGCCCCAGTCAAACTACCCACCAGGCACTGTCCTCATCCCCGATTAGGGGACTAAGTTAGAACATCAAGCATACAAGGGTGGTATTTCAAGGTTGACTCCACTCCATCTAGCGACGAAGTTTCATAGTCTCCCACCTATCCTACACATGTAGGGTCAATGTTCAGTGCCAAGCTGTAGTAAAGGTTCACGGGGTCTTTCCGTCTAGCCGCGGGTACACTGCATCTTCACAGCGATTTCAATTTCACTGAGTCTCGGGTGGAGACAGCGTGGCCATCATTACGCCATTCGTGCAGGTCGGAACTTACCCGACAAGGAATTTCGCTACCTTAGGACCGTTATAGTTACGGCCGCCGTTTACCGGGGCTTCGATCAAGAGCTTCGTCCTAAGACTAACCCCATCAATTAACCTTCCGGCACCGGGCAGGCGTCACACCGTATACGTCATCTTACGATTTTGCACAGTGCTGTGTTTTTAATAAACAGTTGCAGCCACCTGGTATCTGCGACTCCCAATAGCTCCATCCGCTAGGGATTTCACCGTCAAGAGCGTACCTTCTCCCGAAGTTACGGTACCATTTTGCCTAGTTCCTTCACCCGAGTTCTCTCAAGCGCCTTGGTATTCTCTACCCGACCACCTGTGTCGGTTTGGGGTACGATTCCTTATAATCTGAAGCTTAGAGGCTTTTCCTGGAAGTATGGCATCAATGACTTCATCACCGTAGTGACTCGACATCGGGTCTCAGCCTAATAATTTCCCGGATTTACCTAAGAAATTAGCCTACACCCTTGAACCTGGACTACCATCGCCAGGCCCACCTAGCCTTCTCCGTCCCCCCATCGCAATTATAAGAAGTACGGGAATATTAACCCGTTTCCCATCGACTACGCTTTTCAGCCTCGCCTTAGGGGTCGACTTACCCTGCCCCGATTAACGTTGGACAGGAACCCTTGGTCTTCCGGCGTGGGGGTTTTTCACCCCCATTATCGTTACTCATGTCAGCATTCGCACTTCTGATACCTCCAGCAAACCTTACAGTTCACCTTCAACGGCTTACAGAACGCTCCCCTACCCAATGAAGTAAACTTCATTGCCGCAGCTTCGGTGTATAGCTTAGCCCCGTTACATCTTCCGCGCAGGCCGACTCGACCAGTGAGCTATTACGCTTTCTTTAAATGATGGCTGCTTCTAAGCCAACATCCTGGCTGTCTGAGCCTTCCCACATCGTTTCCCACTTAGCTATACTTTGGGACCTTAGCTGGCGGTCTGGGTTGTTTCCCTCTCCACGACGGACGTTAGCACCCGCCGTGTGTCTCCCGGATAGTACTTACTGGTATTCGGAGTTTGCAAAGGGTTGGTAAGTCGGGATGACCCCCTAGCCTTAACAGTGCTCTACCCCCAGTAGTATTCGTCCGAGGCGCTACCTAAATAGCTTTCGGGGAGAACCAGCTATCTCCAGGTTTGATTGGCCTTTCACCCCTAGCCACAAGTCATCCGCTAATTTTTCAACATTAGTCGGTTCGGTCCTCCAGTTGATGTTACTCAACCTTCAACCTGCCCATGGCTAGATCACCTGGTTTCGGGTCTATACCTAGCAACTCGACGCCCAGTTAAGACTCGGTTTCCCTACGGCTCCCCTATTCGGTTAACCTTGCTACTAAATATAAGTCGCTGACCCATTATACAAAAGGTACGCAGTCACACCAAAAAGGTGCTCCTACTGCTTGTACGTACACGGTTTCAGGTTCTATTTCACTCCCCTCACAGGGGTTCTTTTCGCCTTTCCCTCACGGTACTGGTTCACTATCGGTCAGTCAGTAGTATTTAGCCTTGGAGGATGGTCCCCCCATATTCAAACAGGATATCACGTGTCCCGCCTTACTCGTTTTCACTTAAAATGACGTGTCGGTTACGGGGCTATCACCCTGTATCGCGATACTTTCCAGAATCTTCACCTGCATCATTAAAAGCTTAAGGGCTAGTCCAATTTCGCTCGCCGCTACTTTCGGAATCTCGGTTGATTTCTACTCCTCCGGGTACTTAGATGTTTCAGTTCCCCGGGTTTGCCTTATTAACCTATGTATTCAGTTAATAATACTAGCTTATGCTAGTGGGTTTCCCCATTCAGAAATCCCAGACTCAAACGGTTATTACTACCTAATCTGGGCTTATCGCAAGTTATTACGTCTTTCATCGCCTCTGACTGCCAAGGCATCCACCGTGTACGCTTAGTCACTTAACCATACAACCCCAAGGGGTTTCTTTTTACTGTCACTTACGTGACGATAAATAAGCGTATGGCAAACAACCAAGGTGTTTATTGTTGTCTCATTATTTGAATGAGCGAGACAACGTTCGATTTTGCCGGACTCAAATATAAACAGCTTTCGCTGTTTCCAAGAACACTTGAATGTGTGTTGGTACCTATCACTCATAATGAGTCATAGGATTTGAGAACTTTTATTTGAATAATTCAATCGTCAGCGTTGAGCTGTTTTGTTTTACTTTTTTAAAAGTAAAAACGACTAAATTATTCGTCAGCTTTCCAAATTGTTAAAGAGCTAAATGTTGTGAGCTTATAAATAAGCTTGATACATTTTCTAAAGATTTTCAGAGTCTACAAAAAAACCAACAATGAATAATTATTGATTTAACAGACATGCCAAAAACACTTAGAGAATGGTGGGCGATACCGGGCTCGAACCAGTGACCCCCTCCTTGTAAGGGAGGTGCTCTCCCAACTGAGCTAATCGCCCACATTGTTTTTCTTCATTTATTCATGAAGTTAAACGATTTTAATTCCTTCGTGGGAAAGAATGGTGGGTCGTGCAGGATTCGAACCTGCGACCAATTGATTAAAAGTCAACTGCTCTACCAGCTGAGCTAACGACCCTAAATACTTCACAAAAGGAAGTGGTATCCCGTAGGGGAGTCGAACCCCTGTTACCGCCGTGAAAGGGCGGTGTCCTAGGCCTCTAGACGAACGGGACACAGGCTTGTAAAAGTGTTGGGCACTTTCACAACAACACCCGCAACTAAGCAGGTGCTTTGCTTTATCTTCATCAAAAAATGAACATAAAGCGCTCTCTTTATTTTCTAAACCTAATCAATCTGTGTGAACACTCATCAATCACAATCTATCGTTTAAGGAGGTGATCCAGCCCCAGGTTCCCCTAGGGCTACCTTGTTACGACTTCACCCCAGTCATGAACCACAAAGTGGTAAGCGTCCCCCCGAAGGTTAAACTACCTACTTCTTTTGCAGCCCACTCCCATGGTGTGACGGGCGGTGTGTACAAGGCCCGGGAACGTATTCACCGTAGCATTCTGATCTACGATTACTAGCGATTCCGACTTCATGGAGTCGAGTTGCAGACTCCAATCCGGACTACGACGCACTTTTTGGGATTCGCACACTATTGCTAGTTAGCTGCCCTCTGTATGCGCCATTGTAGCACGTGTGTAGCCCTACTCGTAAGGGCCATGATGACTTGACGTCGTCCCCACCTTCCTCCGGTTTATCACCGGCAGTCTCCCCAAAGTTCCCGACATAACTCGCTGGCAATTAAGGATAAGGGTTGCGCTCGTTGCGGGACTTAACCCAACATTTCACAACACGAGCTGACGACAGCCATGCAGCACCTGTCTCTCAGTTCCCGAAGGCACAAGAAAATCTCTTTTCTCTTCTGAGGATGTCAAGAGTAGGTAAGGTTCTTCGCGTTGCATCGAATTAAACCACATGCTCCACCGCTTGTGCGGGCCCCCGTCAATTCATTTGAGTTTTAATCTTGCGACCGTACTCCCCAGGCGGTCTACTTAACGCGTTAGCTCCGAAAGCCACAGTTCAAGACCGCAACCTCCAAGTAGACATCGTTTACGGCGTGGACTACCAGGGTATCTAATCCTGTTTGCTCCCCACGCTTTCGCATCTGAGTGTCAGTATCTGTCCAGGGGGCCGCCTTCGCCACTGGTATTCCTTCAGATCTCTACGCATTTCACCGCTACACCTGAAATTCTACCCCCCTCTACAGTACTCTAGTTTGCCAGTTTCAAATGACCTTCCGGGGTTGAGCCCCGGGCTTTCACATCTGACTTAACAAACCACCTGCATGCGCTTTACGCCCAGTAATTCCGATTAACGCTCGCACCCTCCGTATTACCGCGGCTGCTGGCACGGAGTTAGCCGGTGCTTCTTCTGTCGCTAACGTCAAATGTTGCACGTATTAAGTACAACACCTTCCTCACGACTGAAAGTACTTTACAACCCGAAGGCCTTCTTCATACACGCGGCATGGCTGCATCAGGCTTTCGCCCATTGTGCAATATTCCCCACTGCTGCCTCCCGTAGGAGTCTGGACCGTGTCTCAGTTCCAGTGTGGCTGATCATCCTCTCAGACCAGCTAGAGATCGTCGCCTTGGTGAGCCATTACCCCACCAACTAGCTAATCTCACTTAGGCTTATCCAATCGCGGAAGGCCCGAAGGTCCCCTCCTTTCCCCCGTAGGGCGTATGCGGTATTAGCCATCGTTTCCAATGGTTATCCCCCTCAACTGGGCAAATTCCTAAGCATTACTCACCCGTCCGCCGCTCGACGCCAAATAGCAAGCTATTTTCGTTTCCGCTCGACTTGCATGTGTTAAGCCTGCCGCCAGCGTTCAATCTGAGCCATGATCAAACTCTTCAATTTAAGATTTTGATGTGTTTCTCTTTCCTAAGAAAGAAAAACGGGTCTCAATGAATACTGACTTCAAATTGCCTTTACTTCTTGGTAATAACCAAGCAGTAAATGGTATTTAAAGTTCCTATCATTCCAACAGAATGATAGATAAATAACTGTGCTCGATACTTAAGACACATTAACTTAAAAAGCTAAAGTATCTGTCATCAAATTAGGTCACTGGTTCATTGATACCGTTGTGATTGTATATCCTAAGATACAAAATCGTGTCGATTATCATCAACAAGTGCCCACACAGATTGATATAGGTTTAAATTGTTAAAGAGCGTTGCTTAACAAGAAAAAACAAGCACATTTAAGCGTTTTGCTTTTACCTTTAAAGCGGGCGGTCATTTTAGCGATATAACTCTTCGTGTCAAACACTTTTTTAGAATTATTTTTCTAAGACCTATTTTTCCTTTTCTCTACGAAACCTTTTTGAATAAGGCCTCGTCGTTAGGAGTTGCGCATTATAGGCAGATTTATATGTGACGCAAGTCCTTTTCTAAAATAATTTAATTTTTTTATTTAATTGCTGTTTTTGTCATCAAAAGTAATAAAACAAGGTTACAAAAAGTCGATTTTATAACCTTTACTTAACATAATTAGATAAATGCAAATGCATCTGCAAACATACGCTCTCTATTAGCATTTTTTTCTAGACTAAATTGCTCTCTTGCCGCACCGGCCATTTCAAAACGGCCAGCGATATAGATATCGAAATGTTGCAATGTCTCGAAATCTGTTTTTACTGCCGATAATACATTACCTACTTTGCCATTCCAGACATTAGGTGCAGTTTCTACTACAGGTATAAAATGAATATTATCAAATTGATTAGCAATACTGGTCATTTCGTCAAAAGCATAAAGCAAACCGTCAGTTCTTGCTCCCCAATAGAGATAAATGGGGTTTTGATTATTTTGACTGACACAATGATCTAAAATAGAACGTACATAACTAAAACCCGTTCCACCTGCAATCAATAATATTGGACGATCGCTTTGTTGTAACCAAGCGTTTCCATGTGGTGCATCAATTTCTATTAGTTCATCATTTGCCAAAGCGAACTTCATCTTATCTACTACTTCGGAAGCATATAGATTGTGTTCTGCAGCACCAATATGCAGTTCCAACTCACCATTATGTCGGCATGGACTATTAGCCATTGAGAACGGACGTTTATCTTTTTCACCCATTACTACCATCAAATACTGGCCCGCTTTAAATTCAATAGGTGTCTCTGGGTGAAGCAATATTTTAAATGTATTACAAGCTAGTGGCTCGATGGACTTTACTTTACAACGGATAGTCATATTTCCTCTTACTCTTCAAAGGTAAGTTTTAAATTACTTTCAGCATAAGCCTGGCAGGTAAACATCCAGCCTCTTAGCTGCTCTTTTTCGGTCAACATAGGCTCTAAATGGTAGGATATGTTTCCTTCCAATTTCCGGCACATACACATGGCGCAGGCACCGACCTGACATCGATAAGGGAAGCTTATATTATTGTTGAGCGCGGCTTCTAATATCGTTTGTCCTGCTGGTACATCAAATTGGAGACCACTAGGGAGCATAGTGACTTTATAAATCATAAAATACCAAGTTCATCCCAAATGGCATCAATTTTTTTCACTACTTCAGGATCTTTCTTTATCGGACGGCCCCACTCTCTCTGTGTTTCGCCTTGCCATTTATTGGTCGCATCAAGCCCCATTTTCGAACCTAAACCAACAACTGGTGAGGCAAAATCTAATGAGTCAATGGGGGTATTACTGATCATAACCGAATCACGAGCAGGATCCATTCTCGTGGTTATTGCCCAAATAACATCATTCCAATCACGTGCATTTACATCATCATCACAGACAATAACAAATTTAGTATACATAAATTGTCTTAAAAATGACCACACCCCCATCATGACTCGTTTTGCATGTCCGGGATATTGCTTTTTCATAGTGACAACGGCCATTCTATAAGAGCAACCTTCAGGAGGAAGATAAAAATCGACAATTTCAGGAAACTGCTTTTGCAGTATAGGCACAAAGACTTCATTAAGAGCGACACCTAATATTGCCGGTTCATCTGGTGGTCTTCCTGTATAAGTACTGTGATAAATTGGTTTTTCTCTCATTGTGATGTGAGTAATAGTAAATACTCGATGTTGCTCAACCTCGTTATAGTATCCAGTATGATCTCCATAAGGTCCTTCATCCGCATATTCATTCGGATCAATATACCCTTCTAACACGATTTCTGCACTCGCTGGAACTTCTAAGTCGTTACTGATAGATTTTACTACTTCAGTTTTACTGCCTCTAAGCAATCCAGCAAAACCATATTCAGACAGTGTGTCTGGGACTGGGGTCACTGCACCTAAAATTGTCGCAGGATCTGCACCAAAAGCTACCGATACAGGGAAGGGTTTACCAGGATGATTTTCTATCCAGTCTTGTAAGTCAAGAGCTCCGCCACGATGAGCTAACCAACGCATAATCACTTTGTTTTTAGACAATTTTTGTTGACGATAAATACCCAAATTTTGTCGTTTCTGATTAGGACCTTTGGTTACTGTTAATCCCCAAGTCAAAAGAGGAGCAACATCTTCAGCCCAACAACTCATCACGGGAATTTTATCTAAATCAACTTCGTCACCTTGCCAAATTATTTTCTGACAAGCCGCTTTTTTTAATCTTTTAGTGGGCATATTTAAGACTTGCTTAAATACCGGAATTTTATCAATAGCATCTTTAAACCCCTTAGGTGGCTCAGGTTCTTTTAAATACGCTAATAGTTTTCCGACTTCCCTTAGTTCTGATACATCAGTTCTGCCCATGCCTAAAGCAACCCGTTCGGCTGTACCAAACAAATTGGTTAACACTGGTATGTCATAACCGATAGGATTTTCAAATAATAATGCAGGGCCACCAGCTCGTAGAGTACGATCGCTAATTTCGGTCATCTCAAATTGTGGATCAATTGGATGAGTAATACGTTTAAGCAATCCTTTTTCTTCTAAAAGGGAAATAAAGTCACGTAAATCCTTGATACTCATTACTCATGTCACCGTTCGATTATTAGAATTAAGCTCATTTTATAACAAAATAATAACGAAACCGACTTTTAGTTAGTATTCATCCGAAGATTGTACGAAAGCCAATTTTTATCTGCATTAAAAAAACGCCATTCATACAAAATATGAATGGCGTTTAAAAAACTAAAAGGTCGTTAACGTTATTGTCGACGCATTGCGTCAAAAAACTCATTATTTGTTTTAGTCATTGCTAACTTATCGATTAGAAATTCCATTGCGTCTGTCTCACCCATTGGGTGGACAATTTTACGCAAAATCCACATTTTCTGCAGTTCATCGGATTTTGTGAGCAATTCTTCGCGACGCGTTCCAGAACGTTTAAAGCCAATGGCAGGGAAGACACGTTTTTCCGCAATTTTGCGGTTAAGATGTAATTCCATATTACCTGTACCTTTAAACTCTTCGTAGATTACTTCATCCATTTTCGAACCGGTATCAACCAGTGCTGTGGCAATAATCGTTAAACTACCACCTTCTTCAACATTACGTGCCGCACCGAAGAATCGTTTTGGACGATGCAATGCATTAGCATCAACACCACCGGTTAACACTTTTCCTGATGAAGGAACAACTGTGTTGTATGCACGAGCAAGACGAGTAATTGAATCAAGCAGAATAACCACATCTTTTTTATGCTCAACAAGACGTTTGGCTTTCTCTATTACCATATCTGCAACTTGAACATGACGAGACGCAGGTTCATCAAACGTCGACGCCACAACTTCACCTTTAACAAGGCGTTGCATTTCCGTTACTTCCTCTGGACGCTCATCTATCAGTAAAACCATCAGTTCACACTCAGGGTGATTGTAAGCGATACTTTGAGCGATGTTTTGCAGTAGCATTGTTTTACCGGCTTTTGGCGGAGCAACAATCAAACCACGTTGACCTTTCCCAATAGGTGAGGCCAAATCCAAAATACGGGCAGTAATATCTTCGGTAGAACCATTACCACGCTCCATCATCATACGTTCATTCGCATGCAATGGAGTTAAGTTTTCAAAAAGTATTTTATTACGTGCATTATCTGGTTTGTCATGGTTAACAGTATTAACTTTCAACAAAGCAAAATAACGCTCGCCGTCTTTAGGAGGACGAATTTTACCGGCGATCGAATCACCAGTACGTAAATTAAATCGGCGTATTTGGCTTGGGGACACGTAAATATCGTCTGGTCCCGCAAGATAGGAACTATCTGCACTACGTAAAAATCCAAAACCGTCTTGAAGGATTTCTAGTACACCATCTCCAAAAATATCTTCACCGCTTTTCGCGTGAGCCTTAAGAGTAGAGAAAATAATGTCTTGTTTACGTAGACGTGCAAGGTTTTCCAGACCGAGGCTTTCGCCAAGTTTCACAAGCTCAGATACAGGCCTGTTCTTCAGTTCAGTCAGATTCATAGTAGTGGATGCTTTAGCTTTTGTAGTCAAAATAGGATCTGTTTGTTAGTTATGGTTTTTTCGGCCTAAGGAGCGACCAAGAAATGAACATTTGTTTATTTATCGTGCGATAAACTAACATTAAATAAAAGTGTAGTCTAGTTTTACAAAGAACAAAACCGTGCATTTGTTGCAAAATGCACGGCTTCTTGCTCATATACAACCGATTCTACAGGTTTGCATCTAAAAACTCTTTCAATTGAGATTTAGAAAGTGCACCAACTTTCGTTGCTGCTACACTACCATCTTTAAAGAGAAGTAATGTTGGAATACCACGAATGCCAAATTTAGGTGGTGTACCCGCATTTTGGTCAATATTTAGCTTACCAATAGTGAGTTTACCTTCGTATTCTTCCGCGATCTCATCTAGAATAGGTGCAATCATTTTACAAGGTCCACACCATTCTGCCCAAAAATCGACTAATACAGGCCCTGCAGCTTTGATTACATCGTTCTCAAAACTTTCATCTGATAGCTGCAAAAATTTATCACTCATCTTCCACTCCAATGTGTTTATATGCTACTGGTTGGATGATAACCAGAAAATAGATTCCCTATTGGAATGTATTTACTTCCGTAATGCAACCCTTAACTGATATTCTATACCTATGACAAAGACGCATATCACAGAGCAAAAATTCGCCGACTTCGGTTTATTACCGCAAGTCATTGAAGGATTAGATAAAAAAGGGTTCGAATATTGTACCCCTATCCAAGCCTTGGCGTTGCCGGTACTGCTCACCGGCCAAGACATTGCAGGCCAGGCCCAAACAGGCACTGGTAAAACCTTAGCGTTTCTTACTGCTACCTTTAATCATTTACTAACCACACCAGCACAGGAAGGTAGAAAACCAAATCAACCTCGCGCCATTATTATGGCCCCAACGCGCGAACTTGCGATTCAAATTTACAATGATGCTGAAGCATTAATTGAATCGACAGGTATCACTGCGGGGCTTGCTTATGGTGGTGAAAGTTATGACAAACAAGTTAAAAAGTTAGAGAAAGGAGTGGATATTCTTATCGGTACTACCGGTCGAATTATCGATTTCTATAAACAGAAAGTCTTTAACTTGAATCATATTCAAGCGGTTGTTCTTGACGAAGCCGATAGAATGTTTGATTTAGGCTTTATTAAAGATATTCGTTTTCTTTTCCGTCGTATGCCTGAGCCAAACGAACGTCTCAATATGCTATTTTCTGCTACGCTTTCATACCGAGTTCAAGAACTTGCTTTTGAGCACATGCACAACCCAGAGCATGTTGTCGTTGAGCCGACCCAGAAAACTGGTCACCGTATTAAAGAAGAACTCTTTTACCCATCAAATGAACACAAGATGTCACTTCTTCAGACGATTATTGAAGAAGAATGGCCTGACCGCGCTATAATTTTTGCTAACACAAAATACAAGTGTGATTCAGTTTGGGGGCATTTAGCTGCCGATGGTCACCGTGTTGGTTTGTTAACCGGAGATGTTCCACAGAAGAAACGTGAACGTATTTTAGAGCAATTTACTAAAGGTGAATTGGATATTTTAGTCGCGACAGATGTGGCCGCTCGTGGATTACATATTCCACAAGTGACTCATGTATTTAATTATGATTTACCTGATGATAGCGAAGATTACGTTCACCGTATTGGTCGAACAGGTCGCGCTGGAGAAAGTGGTTCATCAATTAGTTTTGCTTGCGAAGATTACGCCATTAATTTAACGGCGATAGAAGAATATATTGAGCATGCAATACCGGTTTCTGATTACGACCCAAGCGCTTTAATTGAAGACCTACCTCAACCGCTTCGTTCTCAAAGCCGAACAAGTAATAACCGCAGACAGTCTGGTGGGCCTCGTAATGGTAATCGCAATAACAAGCGAAATAATTACCGAGCACGTCAACCTCGTAATTAGAATAAACAAGGGATAACAAAAGTAAATATGGACCAAACAGTTTCATCTCCGCTTTATGCGGCCATCGATTTAGGCTCAAATAGCTTTCATATGCTAGTTGTACGCAATGTTAATGGTAGTGTTCAGACCATGGCAAAAATCAAGCGCAAAGTTCGCTTAGCCGCAGGATTGGACCAGAATAATGCCTTAAGCCCAGAAGCGATGCAGAGAGGCTGGGACTGTTTGAAGCTATTTGCCGAAAGACTACAAGATATCCCTCAAGAAAATATTCGCATTGTCGGCACGGCGACTTTAAGAACGGCAACCAATGTGGATATTTTTCTCAAGCAAGCTAATACTCTTCTCGGTTATGACATTAATGTTATTTCTGGTGAAGAAGAGGCGGCTACAATTTACAAAGGTGTCGCGCATACATCAGGTGGTTTAGGAAGACGACTTGTTGTGGATATTGGTGGAGCAAGTACCGAACTCATTATTGGTGAAGGTTTTGAAGCAAAGGCATTAACCAGTGTAAAAATGGGCTGTGTTACTTGGCTTGAGAAACACTTTAAAGATCGCCAACTCAATGCACATAATTTTGATAAGGCAATTGATGCTGCTAAGTTAACATTACAGCCTCTCCTTAAACAATACTCTGACCTTGGCTGGAATATTTGTGTTGGAGCAAGTGGTACGGTTCAAGCCCTACAAGAAATAATGTTAGCTCAAGGTATGGATGAAGTGATCACTCACTCCAAACTAAAGCGTTTGCAAAAACAAGCGATGCAATCTGATCACCTAGAAGAATTAGAAATAGACGGTTTAACCTTAGAAAGAGCATTAGTCTTTCCAAGTGGACTGTCTATATTAATTGCAATATTTGAACTTCTAAACATAGAAACCATGACACTTGCTGGCGGAGCGCTCAGAGAAGGCATGGTCTATGAGATGATGGCAGAAATGCAGCAACAAGATGTTCGGGCTCGCACAATCAATAGCGTACAATCACGCTATCAAATTGATAAGCAGTACGGGGAGCAAGTCCATAACACCACATCATCGTTGTTACGACAATGCGGTGGCACTAAATGGTTACCAGAACCTCAAGCCCCAGTGTTACTTGAAACTGTGTCTAAGTTACATGAAATTGGATTAACCATTGATTTTAAAAAAGGAGGCCAGCACAGTGCTTATCTTTTACAAAACCTGGATCTTCCTGGCTTTACTCACGCACAAAAATTCTATATAGGTGAGGTTACTCGTCGGTACAAAGATCCTCTATCTTCACTACCAGAGCAACATGCTTTATCGGAAAAAAGTGGTAAGCGCTTACTACGTCTATTACGAATAGCCATTATATTAACTCATAGACGCAATACCGAACTTGAGCCTCAATTCATTATAAAATCAGATCAGGACACTTTAACCATTACTATCAATAAAGAGTGGTTAGAATCAAATCCACTAACAAATGCTGAGCTAGAAATAGAATCCAATCGACAATCTGATATTGGCTGGCCATTAATCATTAATGCTAACTAGCAATACTTAATCTAACTTAGATCCAGCAGGCAATATGAATCTCTACTGCCTGTTTAGTTTGTATCTTTATACATTAATTCCAGTGACTTTTAATTCAGGGTTAACGGTTGTCAGCCTTTTTACTAAATAGTTAAGAACCACACCATACATTGGAACAAACAACCCTAAACTAATAACCAATTTAAAACCATAATCTACTAAAGCGATTTCTTGCCAATGTTGCGCCATAAATGCGTCAGGGCTTTGATAGAATGCGATAGCAAAAAATGCCAATGTATCTAATGCATTACCAAATAATGTGGAACAAGTAGGTGCTATCCACCACTGCTTTAGTTGACGTAGACGGTTAAATACATGTACGTCTAATATTTGCCCTAATATATACGCCATAAAACTTGCTACGGCGATACGAGCAACAAACAAGTTAAACTCGGTTAATGGTCCAAAACCTTGAAATTGACCTTCGAAAAAAATCACTGACAGTAAATAGGACACAATCAGAGCCGGCAACATTACTAAGAAGATGATTTTTCTCGCAAGCGCCGCGCCAAAAACACGAACCGTTAAATCAGTTGCTAAAAATATGAATGGGAATGTAAAGGCGCCCCACGTGGTATGCAAACCAAAAATGGTAAATGGCAGTTGTACCAAATAATTACTTGATGCAATGATAACTAAATGAAACAGGATAAGAATTGATAATGCTTTACGCATTTGTACTGGGGTAAAATTATTCATTTTATACCTTTTTAGTTTTGCTTGGGGTTGAGGGAACCCAAGTAGACAACATGTCTTCTTTACAGCAGTTAAATAAAATACTCATATGAGCGGGCGGCGATTATACAGTAATAGTTTAGTGCTGCAAGAGGCTAAAAATATAGCAAACGATTATATTCATCTATACGCCTAAATTTTTTAACTCTCTGGTATAAAATAAAGGATTGTATTAAAAACCTTTAGCAAATAATTTCGCTAAATAGGCCATCACTTGTTGGCTTTGGTTTTTGTCTAGTGCTTCCAACCAAAGCGATTCAGAATAATGTTCGGCACGAAGAAACAGCAAACTACCTTCAAAATCAATGAGCCAAGAGTGTAAATCGGCATCAAATTGCTTCTCTTTTACTTTCGCAGATAACAAGTTAATCAGTGTTTCACCAAGCAATGGGAAGCTATCGACATCAAACGGAGGTGACGACACTATCAACCGTGCTTCGCTTTCACAATAGTCGACCAATCCCCAATAGTGCTCATTTTTCATGGGTGATATGCTCCTGAATCAGATCTAAAAACGCATCGGCATATCGATCTAATTTAACTTGTCCTACACCATTTACGGCTAACATCTCACCATAAGAACAGGGTAATATTTCAGCCATATCAATTAAGGTTGCATCACTAAAGACCACATAAGGAGGTAAGCCAGCTTGATCAGCAATCGATTTACGCAATTTGCGCAATTTTACAAACAGCTTTTTATCATAATTTTTATTGGTTAATTTATTAGATTTGGCCGCTCTAACCGCAGTATCCAACCTCGGTACCGCAAGTTCGATAGTTCGTTCGCCACGTAATAGTGGCCTAGCTTCTTCGGTTAATTGTAATGTGGAATTTCGAGTGATATTTTGCAATAGCATTCCTTTATGTACCAATTGGCGCATGATACTGATCCAATAATCATGGCTATGTTCTCGGCCGATACCATAGGTAGATAATTGATCGTGCCCATTTTCTCTCACTCGTATATTTTGCATACCTCGTAGCACTTCAACGACATAGCCCATTCCAAAACCTTGTTTCACACGATATACGCAAGACAGCGCTTTTCTTGCTGCTTCTGTCGCATCAAAATGTTTAGGAGGATCTAAACAAATATCACAGTTACCGCAAGGCTCATGTCGATACTCACCAAAATAATTCAACAACACTTGTCGTCTACAAGTTTGAGCTTCAGCAAACGCACTCATTGCATTTAGTTTGTGAGTTTCTACTCGCTTCTGTTCACCTTCGGGTTTTTCTTCTAAGATTTTTCTCAACCACCCCATATCAGCAGGATCAAATAACATCATAGCTTCTGCAGGTAGTCCGTCTCTCCCTGCTCGACCAGTTTCTTGATAGTACGACTCTATATTTCGTGGAATATCAAAATGCAGCACAAATCGGACATTGGGTTTGTTGATACCCATACCAAATGCAACTGTAGCAACGACGATTTGAATGTCATCACGTTGAAACGCTTCTTGCACATAGGCACGTTCATCGGAATCGAGACCGGCATGATAACTCGCTGCTCTAATGTGATTGTTGCAGAGTTTTTCGGTCAACATTTCTACTTTCTTCCGGCTACCGCAATAAATAATACCGCACTGGCCTTTTTGAGTAGCAAGGAAACGAACAACTTGAGAAACTGGTTTGTGCTTTTCTACAAGGTTATAGCGGATATTTGGACGGTCAAAACTCCCCAGGTAAGTGATAGCTTGCTCTATATGTAAACGAGAAATAATATCTTTCCGGGTAGCATCATCAGCCGTAGCGGTTAAAGCCATAAAGGGTATATTTGGAAAATGAAGTTTAAGTTGGCCTAACGCAGCATATTCCGGCCTAAAATCATGGCCCCACTGCGAAATACAATGAGCTTCATCCACCGCTACCATAGAAACGTTTATCCAAGACAGCCGTTCCATAAAATCTTGAGTAAGAGCACGTTCAGGAGAAACATACAGTAATTTTAATTTGCCACTGTTCATCCGGTTATACACTGAGATTAAATCTTCTCTCGGCATGGATGAATTAATGCATTCAGCAGAAACACCATTTGCTTTTAATTGGTCAACCTGGTCTTTCATCAAAGAGATAAGAGGAGAAATAACAACGGTAAGCCCATCTTTAACCAGTGCGGGAATTTGATAACAAAGAGACTTACCACCTCCCGTTGGCATAATGACAAGGCTATCTTTATTGTTTAGAGCGGCATTAATGACTTCCTCTTGGCCATCACGATACTGTTGATAGCCAAAAACATCATTAAGTATCGATTCTGCCTCATTTTTATCAGTTTCAATTTGCTGTTCTAAGAGGTTGGAAGTCATTAGTGTCCTAATAATTAATACCGAATATACATGTAAGTTATTCTACCTTTACGGTGGTCAGACATTGTAATGGGGTTTAACAGGGAATAAAACATCAAATTATTAGGTTAATATGTGATCTGCCTTTTATACTTGTCGTCCGTTTAAATATCATAATAAGTTAAAAGATAATGACACACGAACAACAGGCTAGGTCAAAACAAGGTATTTTACTCGCGATAGCGGCTTATACCATGTGGGGTATTGCACCAATCTATTTTAAATCCATTACTGAAGTTTCTGCTTTAGAAATACTTAGCCATAGGGTTATTTGGTCATTTGTTTTTTTAGCCTTTTTACTTCACCTTAGCAGACGGTGGAAAACTGTTAGACAAGTGTTAAAAAATAAGAAAAACATGCTTTTTCTGACCATTACATCCGTGCTTGTTGGTACTAATTGGTTAATATTTATTTGGGCGGTTAATGCTAATCATATGATAGATGCAAGCCTTGGTTACTATATTAACCCGTTGTTCAATGTTGTTCTGGGTATGTTGTTTCTTGGTGAGCGATTGAGAAAGTTACAATGGTTTGCTGTTTTACTCGCCTTTATTGGCGTCGCTATTCAAATTATTGCCTTTGGTAGGATCCCCGTAGTTGCTCTTGCTTTAGCAACCAGCTTTGGCTGCTATGGCTTACTTCGGAAAAAAATTAATCTGGATGCACAAACAGGACTTTTTATTGAAACTATGATTATTCTTCCTGCCGCACTTATTTATCTATTTTTTATTGCTGACAGTGCCACATCTCATCTATTAGATAACGATATAAAGCTAACCTTATTACTAATGTCAGCAGGGGTTGTTACCACTCTACCGTTACTTTGTTTTAATGGTGCCGCAACAAGAATCATGCTTTCTACATTGGGTTTTTTCCAATATATCGGGCCTAGCTTAATGTTTTTATTAGCAGTATTCATTTATAACGAACCTTTTACTACAGACAAAGCAATTACCTTCGCATTTATTTGGGGAGCACTTATCGTGTTCAGTTTTGATGGACTTAAATTCGCTAATCAAAAACGAAAACAAAAAAAACATGACGCTGTGTTTGCCAACAACCATCAATAGCCCAATAATTTGACTTATCTCAATATATTTCACAGAGTCATAAGATTATACATTTGTAAGAGATCTCTCACAGGAACGTAAGACATCCAGCCTATTTTTACTGATGTATTTTTTAAAATTTAGCATCAACCCCTTTTAGAATAGGCGTTGATGCTAAACTCCTCTCAATTTTTAATATCTATTTGTATGATCTTATTTTTGTAGCTCTTGATGATATAACTGTAGTTGCTATGATTTTCTGCGTTGGAAGGAATCTAACATTAAGTTTAATTAGCCAAGGATTTGGTAACCTTCAGGAAGAAGGGATGGTTATTCAGGATGAATAATCTGCACGGAAAGCAAATAGGACTTTGAATGGACTCAATAGTAACTAGGATGGTTACTACTAAGGAAAGACAAAGGACACCTCAGGAAGAGGCAAGGACTGAACATCAGGAAGATGTAAGGGACACCGCTCAAGGATCAAGTGACGGACGCTGACGAGGATTGTTAGCAGATCAGGATAAGATCAAGGACACCGCTAGGAAGGCGATGAAAGGGAATGCGCTGAAGGAATACAGCACACTATCAAGGATTTGATGCATGGAGCACATTTAGTAGCCGGATTGCTGCAAGTAAGACTATAACCCCGATACCTAGGTATCGGGGTTTTCTTTTTCATCTAGAGTATTATTTCTTACCGTTCCATTCTACACTTTTTCTAATTTGGCATATTGTGTAACCAACCATTTAATACCTTCACCATTAAACGCAACTTGTACTCTACTCTGTGGACCGCTTCCCTCAAAATTGATAATAGTGCCCTCGCCAAATTTAGGATGCTTAACTCGTTGGCCTAAACTAAAGCCTGTTTCATTGAAGTTTTCTTTTACTACTGTTTGACTAAAACGACCATGAGTTGCTGAACGACTCACTTGAGCTTTCATTCTAACTTCGTCCAAACAGGTTTCAGGAAGCTCTTTAATAAATCTTGACGGCTTGTGGTATTTATCTTGTCCGTACACACGTCGCATTTCTGCATAAGTAATATAAAGTTTTTCTTTTGCTCTAGTCATCCCCACATAACAGAGGCGTCGTTCTTCTTCTAAACGACTCGCATCTTCTGCAGACATTTGGCTTGGAAACATACCTTCTTCAACACCAACCATAAACACTAAGGGAAACTCTAAGCCTTTTGCACTATGTAATGTCATTAACTGAACTGCATCATCAAATTCATCCGCTTGCCCTTCTCCTGCTTCTAATGCAGCATGAGATAAAAACGCAGAGAGCAAAGTCATATCTTCGGCTTCTTCAGGCTTTTCAAACTGCCTTGTTGCGGTAACAAGCTCTTCCAAGTTTTCTATACGTGCTTGTGATTTTTCACCTTTCTCTTGCTCATACATAGCAAATAGACCAGAAGACTTAATTACATGGTCCGTTTGTTGGTGTAATGAAAACTCTGACGTATCATCTTCTAACGCATTGATCAGTTCGATAAATCGACCTAATGCTCCAGCTGCTCTTCCCGCAAACACTCGTTCTTCAAGTAATGCGACACTCGCTTGCCACATTGTCGCACCACGCTCTCGCGCAGCAAGACGAATTGTTTCTAGTGTTTTATCACCTAAACCTCGAGTTGGGGTATTTACGACCCGTTCAAATGCAGCATCGTCTCGACGATTCGCCATCAATCGCATATAACTTAGCGCATCTTTAATTTCTTGCCGTTCAAAAAAGCGCATCCCGCCATAAATACGATATGGTAATCGAGCTTGAATTAATGCTTCTTCTAAAACTCGCGATTGTGCATTATTCCTGTATAACATGGCACAATCCGTAAGTGCCCCTCCTTGCTCTTGCCACTCTTTAATTTTGCTAACAGCAAATCTTGCTTCATCTAATTCGTTATAGGCAGAATAAACGGAAATTTGTTCACCCTCACTTCCATCGGTCCATAACTCTTTACCCATTCGCTCTGTATTATTTCCGATCAGCTCATTAGCAGCCTTCAATATGGTTTTGGTTGAGCGATAGTTTTGTTCTAAGCGAATAGTGGTCACGCTTGGAAATTCTTCTGTAAATTTATGGATATTTTCTATCTTTGCACCACGCCAACCATAAATAGATTGGTCATCATCACCTACAATCATCACATGACTTGTTTTACCAGCCATCAACCTGAGCCATGCGTACTGAATATTATTGGTATCCTGAAACTCATCCACCAAAATATGTGAAAAACGCGCTTGATAGTGCTCTCTTATGAAGGTTTTATCTCTGAGTAGTTCGGTTGCACGAAGTAAAATTTCTGCGAAATCAACTAATCCCGCTCTATCACATGCTTCTTGATACGCGGAATAAACTTGTAACCACGTTTGAGTTATTGGGTCTTGGTAAGCATCAATGTGTTTTGGTCTTAGCCCCTCATCTTTTTTACCGTTAATCCACCACGCTGCTTGTCTAGCTGGCCATTGTTTTTCGTCTAAATTTTGCGCTTTAATCAAACGACGAAGCAGACGCTGTTGATCTTCTGAATCTAAAATTTGGAAATCTTGTGGTAAATCGGCATCTAAATAGTGAGCTCGAAGTATTCGATGACAAATTCCATGAAATGTTCCATTCCACATTCCTGAAGCATTGCCCTTTGTGAGGTTTTCAATACGCCCACGCATTTCTGCTGCTGCTTTGTTGGTAAACGTAACCGACATAATAGAAAAAGGCGATGCACTCTCGACCGATAATAACCATGCGATCCGGTGGACAAGTACTCGAGTTTTACCACTACCTGCGCCTGCAAGAATCAGCATATTTTCCAAGGGAGCACCAACAGCTTGTCTTTGCTTATCATTTAGGCCATCAAGTAGTAGTGAAGCGTCCATTATTTAGTCCCAATTAAAATTACTGTGTATTTATACATATTGTAAAGATTATACATTAAACGTCTTTTATATCGCTGTTCATAGCAATAAATTTCTGAATTAACGTCATAATTTGAATGCGGTAGCGTTTGATTAGAGGCGTTGATATAGCAGATTGGTTATAAGTGAAAAAAAGCTCAATAGCTATAACGATTACTCTATTTACACAATCGTATTAATAATATTGGATGTTATATCCAAAATAATTAATGTGCCTAGAAAAGAAGTAAAGACAAAAAGCAGCTTAAACTCAATATTGAAAATAATATATGATTGATTTGGCTCAATGTCCTACTTTTAACGCTAAAGATAGCTAACTAAAGTACCTTTAACTTAATGAAGCAAGTCACTCTACATTAGAATATTTAATTTTAGGAGGTAATATAAATAAATAGAGTGTTTTACTTATTTAGGTACTCTTTTAATTCTTCGGCTGATATACCTTGCTCAGCCAGTTGTTTCGCCATGTGCTCGACTTGTTCGCTTTTTCGGGATTCAATAACCGTCTGAAACTGGAACACGATATCTCTTAAAGTACTAATTGGCACTTGTTTAGCAGCACTACGAATGCGCTCTTCACTTTGATTACCCAACTCGGTAAGCAACTTACCAAACATTACTTTTTCTGGGGATTCTTCTAATTGCTCTAATACGCGAGCTAATTCATAAGTCGTTAATGACATTAGGGATATATATTTCCAAAGTTAGTTAATTAGATATTTACTATACAAGGTTAAATATACACCTTAATATCTAGTTGGAAAACCAACATTCTATTAATTATAGCAAAATAGTTTAGCTATATACTTTATGCCATTCTCTACCTTTGTTCGTTAATAAAATCAGCAGGCTTGGAGCAATGAGAAACATGTGTAACGAAATTGTCGATTGAGCAGTAAGATCTAACCTATGTACTATACCAACAACTAAACCAGCTCCGCTCATTTGGAATAGTCCTAATAAGGCGGCAGCCGTACCCGCCTTGTCTCCAAACGGTGATAAAGCCTTACCTGCAGCAGTCCCTAATACCAAGGCAAACCCTATTGAAGAAAGAAAGATCGGTATCATAAATGCCCATGCATATTGATCACTAGGTAAAATAATCATCAATCCTCCACCAACAATCATAGTAACTATTCCAATGATCAGAGCTTTATGTGTCCCTTTGTCCATTAATTTTGGTGCTAACAAAGCCGCCGCAATATTTATTGCCGCATTGACTGCAAACCAAAACGTGAACGTATCCATACTTAAGCCCATTTGGTCCATTAGAACAATTGGTGCATTAGTGACATAGGCTAAAATTACAGACATGGCGAGCATACAAAGTGAAGCATGATAAATAAAATTTTGGTTTGAAATGACTGCCCCATACCGAGACAATTTAAATACATTGGTTTTTTCCTGTGCAGGATTAGTTTCCTTCATCGCAAAGAATAACAATATACCGATAGCAACGGAAAATACTGTCATAAAAGAAAAGTTACTTCTCCAACCAAAATGCTGGGTCAGGTAACTACCAAGAATAGGAGCTAAGGCTGGAACAAAACAAATTGCACCATTTAGGTAGCTAATCATTCTGCCGCTTTTGTGTGCTCCAAAAATATCTCTTACTGTCGCAAATGCTGCAACTGATGTGGCACAAGCTCCAAAGCCTTGTAATAATCGAGCAGCCAACAACCATTCAATACTAGACGCTAACCAAGCTAAATGCGCACTAATTCCGTATATAAAAATACCCGCTAAAGCTATTTTTTTTCTGCCTAACTTATCCGCCAATGGGCCCGCAAACAACTGTCCTACTCCCATAGTGAACAAAAACCAAGTTACTGTATCTTGAGCCATTGAATGTTCCACGTGGAACGTATCTGAAATCATCGGCAAAGCCGGAAGATAAATATCGATAGCTAAGGGAGCGAAAAGAACGAGTAGTACTAACAGTACGATTTGATATTTTGTAGAATTGTGATTAGTAGGCATTATATTTCTTCAGGCTATTTTTGGCCTGGCATAGTAATTCTCTACTGTTATGAATTCAAATACTTTATAATCATTATAGTTATTCCCTAATGGAATGTAAGATGAATTTAGAAGCACTAGGTCGTATAGACTTAAATTTATTAGTTTGTTTGAAAGTGTTGTTTCAAGAGCTTAGTGTTACTCGAGCAGCAAACCGCTTATGTGTAAGCCAATCAGCGGTAAGTAAATCTTTAGCAAAACTTCGTAATCAATTTGATGATCCGTTATTTGTTAGAACATCGCATGGTTTGAAAGCAACACCGAGAGCTCTCAATCTTCAACCAAAATTAGACCAACTCATTCACCAATTAGAATTGATTAGCCAACCGGATCTATTTTCACCAGTAACCTCTACAATCAAGTTCAACCTTGCTCTAGTTGAAAGTGCGTACCCACTTATCCTACCCCACTTTCTGCCAACTCTTTTCCAATCAGCACCGTCTGTAAGTATTAATAGCCACACCTGGGATGACAATACTTTCCAAAAACTCAAAAAGGGAGAAATCGACATCGGTATAACAGGTAGAGATATTGATATCGCTGATGCTGCTCTTACTATGCCAATTCCGCACTTCATTAATGAACGTGAAATTTATCGAGATAAACAAATGTGTGTCGTAAGACCTAACCATCCCGCGCTAGGACAAAACTGGAACTTACAACACTACTTACACTCAAGGCATATTCAAGTAAGGTGTGCAGGCAGTGACCGTTGGTTATTAGATTATAAATTAGCAGAACAAGGCTTAATTCGAGATATAGCGATAACAGTACCAGATTTTAATAGTGCCGCAGCTTTGTGCACCTATACTGACTATATTTTTACTGCACCGAGTTATTTTACTAAGCTTGTCGCTGAACATTATGACCTCGTATTACTGCCGCTACCACTTGAGTTTCCGCCCATGGCGTATACACTGTTTTGGAACTCAAACAGAGAAGATGATCCCGCCTTAACTTGGCTTAAAGATCTTATCATCAATAAAACCCAACACCTAAGATAAGCATTGTTATGTTAGATAAATAACCGTGTTTAGTCAGTCTACAAATGCACCTGCAAGGAGTGTTAATGCACACGTCAATTTCACAACGTATCGAAGCTTTACGTCTTTGGCTCACTACAAACAACTATGACGCTATAATTGTCCCACACGAAGATGAGTACCTTGGAGAATATCTTCCCCAGCACAATGAACGTTTGCATTGGGCCACAGGGTTTACAGGTTCTGCGGGTGTAGCTGTTATCACGCAAGACAACGCCGCAGTTTTTGTTGATGGGCGATATACTGTGCAAGTACAAAACCAAGTTCCCGATTCAGTATTCGAATACAAACATCTTATTGATGATCCTTATCTAAGCTGGGTCAACACGCAATTCACCAAAACGGCAATAATCGCATTTGACCCTAAAATGCATTCCGCTAGTTGGTACAGTTCAGCTTCCAGCCTTTTAGACAAACATATATCTTTAGCTGCAGTTGCACAAAATCCAATCGATCAGCTTTGGACAGATCGACCTATTGCCAAGCTAAGTCAAATGCGCTTAATGGACGACAGTATTTCGGGTCAATCATGTAAAGATAAACGAGAGCAAATCAGTGCTTACTTAACAAGCAACGACGTTGATGCCGCGATCTTAACTAAGCTAGATTCCATTTGTTGGCTATTAAACATCCGAGGAAGTGATATATCTCGCCTTCCTGTTTTACTCTCGCACGCCATCATTTATTCCGACGCTACCGTAGACTTCTTTTTAGATTCAAATAGAAAGGTTGACGGGTTTGAAACACATGCAGGTATCGGTGTAACGATAAAGCAGCCTGACCAATTGCAGCAGTGCATTGATGATTTAAGTCACAAAAGAGTAATTCTTGACCCTACTTCAAGCAATGCATGGTTTAAATTAGCAATGGACTCAGCATCGATAAACGTTATAGAAAGTCCTGATCCATGCTCATTGCCCAAAGCACAAAAAAATAACGTCGAGACCGATGGCATGAAGGCCTGTCATGTTCTAGATGGCATAGCGATGGTTAAATTTTTACGTTGGTTAGACGAAGAAGTTGCAGCTGAACGGTTACATAATGAAGCTATAATATCAGACAAACTTCAAGCATTTAGAGAGCAAGAACCTAGCTTAGTAGATTTGAGTTTTGATACTATCTCAGCTGCGGGCGCTAATGCAGCAATGTGCCATTACAATCATAATGATCAATCTACACCCGGAGCACTATCTGTTGACTCCTTATATTTAGTCGACTCTGGAGGTCAATATCTAAACGGAACAACTGATATCACTAGAACCGTTGCTATAGGTACACCATCACTAGAGATGCGTACTTTATTTACATTAGTTTTAAAAGGTCATATCAGCCTAGCCAGTGCTGTCTTCCCGCATGGCACAACGGGTAGCCAGTTGGACGTTTTAGCTAGAAACCATCTATGGTCTAAAGGATATGATTACGATCATGGGACTGGACATGGTGTAGGTCATTTTTTAAGTGTTCATGAAGGACCGCAAAGTATTTCTAAAAAGCCTAATACCGTTGCGCTACTACCAGGAATGGTGCTGTCTAATGAACCTGGATATTATCGCGCTGGTCATTTTGGTATTCGTATCGAAAATCTAGAGCTTGTGGTTGAAAAGAAAACGAACGGTGATTTTTCAGCGCTGGGATTTGAATCCCTGACTCTCTGTCCTATTGACTATAGAAATATAGAGGTGGAATTTCTTACTGATAGTGAACTAAATTGGTTAAACCAGTATCACCAAAAAGTATGGGACGCTTTACACATACATTTAGACCAAGATGACACAAGATGGTTAAGACAAGCTACTATGCCTTTAAGTCGCTAATTTTATAAATTAGCCTCCAGACTTAACATGCAGTACACAAATGTACTGCATGTTTCACGTGAAACACTATCGTTTTTTTGTTATTTTCCAGAATAGACTTTATCCCAGTCAGTCCAAACTGGATGCAGCCCTGCCTTCATAATAGAATCAGCCACGATTAGCGCGCTACGTTCGTCACTTATAGCAAATTGCTCTAGTTCCTCTTGGTTGGAGGCATACCCTCCTGGTTGCGTTTTCGATGCCGCGGACATATTCGTTATCCCTAACGACAGGACGTTATCTCTAAACTTAGGTGACTCCCTAGTTGATAAGGATAATTCAACTTGCTGATTGAATATTCTATAGGCGCAGATAAGCTGAACAAGTTGTTTGTCACTCATATTTGACTTAGGAGTGATACTGCCTTCACACGGCCGTATCCGAGGAAACGAAATAGAATAGCTAGATTTCCAATAATTTCGTTCCATATAATTGAGGTGGGAGGCGGTTAAGAAAGTATCTACTCTCCAATCTTCTAGTCCAATCAGAGCACCAAGTCCAATTTTTTTGACTCCTGCCCTAGCCAACCTGTCGGGAGTGTTAACTCTAAACTCAAAATCACGCTTATTACCTCGTAAATGATGCTGGGCGTAAGTAGATGGATGATAAGTTTCTTGGTAAACCATCACTGCATCGACACCTAAGGACACCAATTCTTGGTAAGCTTGTTGCTGCATTGGTTGCACTTCAAGTGCAACATAGTTAATTCTTTTTTTTATGACCGGAACAACTTGCTTAAAATACTCTAAACCAACTTTGGTTTCATGTTCGCCAGTTACTAATAAAACACTATCAAATTTCATCCCGACAATTACATCAACCTCCTTCTCTATCTCCTCCACAGTAAGAACCTTTCTCTTAATTCTGTTGTCCATAGAGAAGCCGCAGTAAGTACAAACGTTGGCACAAAGGTTTGAAAGGTATAGTGGTATGTACAGCGACATCGTATTACCAAAGCGTGTTCGAGTGATCTGCTGAGACTTAACCGCCATTTGCTCTAAAAACGGTTCTGCAGCTGGCGAAATCAATGCTTTAAAATCTTCTAGTGTAGGTTGCTCAGCCAGCAAAGCTTTACGCACATCATTAGCAGATTTAGAATATATCGATAGGTTTACGTCATCCCAAGCTATAGAGGCTAGCTGGTCGTAATAGTTCATAACTGACCTACTCATCAAGAAAAGAAGTAAGAGGGCTTGATGCCAGAGCTCGCGGAGATTGACAAGCTAAACCCGACTCGTAAGCAATTCGACCTGAAGTCACAGCCATCTTAAAAGCTATTGCCATTTCAACCGGATCAGCTGCTGTCGCTATAGCCGTATTGACCAATACCGCATCTGCCCCCATTTCCATAGCGTAAGCAGCATGTGAAGGTGCGCCGATACCAGCATCGACCACAACCGGAATATTTGCTTGGTCGACAATAATTTTAATAAATTCATTAGTAACGAGCCCTTTATTTGTACCAATAGGCGCGCCTAAAGGCATTACTGCTGCGCAACCTACTTCTTCTAAGCGTTTACACAGTACAGGGTCTGCATGGCAATAAGGTAATACAACAAAGCCAAGTTTCACTAACTCTTCAGCAGCTTTGAGTGTTTCTATCGGGTCAGGCAACAAATACTTGGGATCGGGGTGAACCTCCAATTTTATCCAGTTAGTTTGTAGCGCTTCTCTAGTTAATCGAGATGCAAATACCGCTTCTTGGGCATTCTTAGCACCAGACGTATTAGGCAACAAATTAATGTTAGCAGCCAAAAGTGGACTTAATATATCGTCTTGTTGATCTTCTATGTCTATACGCTTAAGCGCCATCGTTGCTAGCTCAGATCCGGATGCAAGGATTGACTGTGCCATTACACTGCTATTGGCATATTTCCCAGTACCAATAAACAAACGCGATTCAAATGTTCTATCTCCGATTGTAAGCATAATTAACCTCCTGCTATAGCTTGAAATACTGATATTTTCTCAGCTTCAGATACAATGTAACTATCGAGCTCGTTTCGATTAATAATGCGACTTCCGACAGCAACTGCGGAGCCATTCGAGCTCAACCCCATTAACGCAATCACTTCAGCCAAAGACATGTTTTTGGCAACGTTGACTGCTTTCCCATTCACTTCTAATTCGATGTTGTGGTCCACTTAAAACTCCTTATCCATACACACAACGCAATCGATATTCCGCTGCATAACAAACTTATTCCATTTCATATCCAATCCGTCAAAACAATGGAGCTCATTTTGTGTAGTACTGTCTACATTGGCTATCAATCGAATCGATAGCAAAGCTTGCATTGATCCAATCACACCTACGATAGGGCCAACTACTCCCAACGAGGAACAATTGACATTACTTTGCTCTTCCGTGCTAGGAAATAAGCATTCATAGCAAGGTGCGTCTCTATGATTGTTAAAGATAGCAACCTGCCCTTGCCAATTAATTACAGAACCAGAAACCAACGGTGTTCTATGTAATACACAAGCTTGGTTAATCTCTTTTCTAGTTCTAAAATTGTCGGTGCAATCAATGACTAAATCACTAATCATTGTCTCTAACTGTAACCTTTCACCGAATAGGTTTTGGTCAATAGCAACAGCGTTACAGGATGAGTTCAGCGCAACTATTTTTTTACACAAGCTGTTAGCTTTAGAATTACCGATCTCGTGTTCGGAATAGGCAATCTGTCGTTGCAAGTTTGAACTTTCTACTTTGTCGCCATCTGATAATACCAATTTACCGATACCAGAAGCCGCGAGATATAATGCGACGACATTGCCCAAGCCGCCACATCCAACGATTAAGACGCGTGAATGTTTAAGTTTTTCTTGACCACCTAACCCTATTTGCGCGACGGAAATTTGCCGGCTATACCGCAGAAATTCGAAGTCATTTAACATGGTTAAACTCGTCATGGTTACTTTTGTTTGAGATAAGCGTAGACAAATAGCCAACTGTTTTAGTGAGGTCTGAACATTCTGATACCGCTCTAACAACTGCGATACCTGAAACCCCGGTTGACATTATCTGCTCTGCATTTTGGGTATCAATACCACCTATTGCAACTGTTGGTATATTGGGACATTTGGCCTTAATGAGTTGCACATAGGAACTTAGCTTATCCAGACCTTGTGGGTTGGATTTCATGACCTTAGTCGGCGTAGCAAATACATGACCTAACGCAACATATGAGGGAGAAAACTCAATCGCCCGCAGAATTTCATAGTAGCTATGAGTAGAAATACCTAAAGCTAGTCCGGCACAATGTATCGCATTTAAATCTGCACAATATAAGTCTTCCTGACCCAAGTGAACGCCATAAGCACCGTGTTTTACTGCCAGTTGCCAATAGTCATTTATAAATACTTGCGAGTTATAAGATTCGCCCATTGTTATAGCCTGAATGATCAGTTGTTCAATCTGACTAATACTCAATTTGCTATCCTTAACACGTAGCTGGATTATTCCAATACCTAAAGCCAATAACTCTTCTAGTAACGCCAGGTTATCTACTACTGGATATAGCCCTAGCCTATTACTACGAAGCGCCTTGAAATTGATATTTTTGCTATCGAATTTATGCCTACTAGTTTTGACAATTTGTTCTATATCAACAGTCGCATAAGGAAGGGTCAAATGATTCGACCATGTTTCACGTGAAACATTACAACAGACCATAGTATTAGCGACTAGAATTGCATCTTCTAACGCATAGCCAAGCACGACCAGTGAAATAAACCATGATAAGTGTCGCTGATTGAAATCAACTCTATCAGTAACCTGATAGTCATAGCTGATTTTATGAGCTATCTCGTCAAACCAGCTATCAACATAATGTCCTTCATGATTTGGGTCAGGAAAGCCAATAGTTACTATATTTTGACGCTGGATCAAAGCATGGCTAATAGTATTGCCTGGAGAATAACAAAGTTGTAAACAATCTTTTTTTGAAGCGGAGAGCTTACTAAACACTTGGAATTCGAATTTAGAGTAACCGTCAAAAATGGTGAAAATATCGGTATCAACAAGTGTAAAATCGATAGGATGAAGACAGTAGGCTACTTGTAAGTTCTTTGTCAACAAGTCAGAAAGCCACTGAAAATTTCGAGGAATATGGATATACACACTACACCTCTTCCAAGATAAGCTGAAATAATAGAAATAGCGGTGTATAGATAGGTAATAAAAAATGAAGTAAATTATGTGGCATTGCTTTTCCCTAAAGTAAATAAAACCTTGTCGGAAAAGCAACTAATAGGACATAAGTCGTCAGAATAATTGACTTAGGTAAAAATTGGCTTTCGCTTGTTTCCTTCGCAGGTATTATCCTGAATCAGGTTCTACGGATTCCGTTTTCACGGTCTCAGCCAGTTGGCACTCCGACAAGTCCTTCTATTATAGTTAAGCAGTCAAAGCATGCAACAGTTAAAAATAATTAACCTCTCACTAGCAATTGAAAACCCAACCAAGCAGAACAAATACTTAAAGACACATTTAATAATACGTTGAGGCCCATTTTGAAAAAGTCGCCTTGTTGTAACAACAAAACGTTATCCATAGAGAAGGTAGAAAATGTAGTTAGCGCGCCTAAAAAACCTAGACCGATAACTTGACGCCAAGGTATCTGAGATAGCATTTCAGTTTCAAAAGCAGCTATCAATAACCCCATAGCGAACGAGCCTAGAACATTAACAGCAAGCGTACCATAAGGAAAATCTCGACCGAATAAGCTGACGCATAACTCTGAAAGTAAGTAACGAGAACATGCACCAAAAGCCCCTCCTAACGCTATATATCCTAAAATAGAAAACTGTCCCATAAGTAACCAATGATTTATAAAGATAAGCCCATTCTATAGATTTAAGTGAAAATTAACCAATAAAAATCATGTAGCACACAGCATAAAGTTACATACTTTTAAAAAGTTACATGTGTCACTTTAACTGTACCCACAAACAGCATTTAATTTATGAATTATAAGGACAAAGATAAAAAACGTATAGATAATCAAACGCAAAAAAGCCTCAACATTTCTGTTGAGGCTTTTTAAAATTCTTACTAGATTTCAATACCAAATGGCGGAGTGGACGGGACTCGAACCCGCGACCCCCGGCGTGACAGGCCGGTATTCTAACCAACTGAACTACCACTCCACATGGTATTGGTGACACTTAATAAAGTCTTATTGGTACGCTTTATTAATGTTTGCCTTCATCTTCTCTAAAAAAGATAAAAGCGAATTAAAGCCTGGCGATGTCCTACTCTCACATGGGGAAACCCCACACTACCATCGGCGCTATTGCGTTTCACTTCTGAGTTCGGCATGGGTTCAGGTGGGTCCACAATGCTATGGTCGCCAAGCAAAATTTGGTATTAAACCTCCCGCTTGTGATAAAACTCGCTGGACTGCGTTAACTTGTTCTCTCTTTCAGTTACTTACCAATGTAAGCGCCTTCAATCGTTACTCAAGTTGCCTTACCAGCAAACTTTATCCCTGCGCTACCTAGAGCACTTGGGAAGTCTAAAAAACTTGGAAAGCTAATTATAAAAGTCTCATACACATTCAATGTTCTTTATTTGAGTCCACGACCTACACGGATGTAGGAAGTGCAGTAAATTGTCTGGAACAATTTCTGCCAAAACCCCTTGGGTGTTGTATGGTTAAGCCTCACGGGCAATTAGTACAGGTTAGCTCAATGCCTCGCAGCACTTACACACCCTGCCTATCAACGTTCTAGTCTCGAACAACCCTTTAGGACACGTAAAGTGCCAGGGAAGACTCATCTCAGGGCTCGCTTCGCGCTTAGATGCTTTCAGCGCTTATCGATTCCGAACTTAGCTACCGGGCAATGCCATTGGCATGACAACCCGAACACCAGAGGTTCGTCCACTCCGGTCCTCTCGTACTAGGAGCAGCCCCCTTCAATCTTCCAACGCCCACGGCAGATAGGGACCGAACTGTCTCACGACGTTCTAAACCCAGCTCGCGTACCACTTTAAATGGCGAACAGCCATACCCTTGGGACCGACTTCAGCCCCAGGATGTGATGAGCCGACATCGAGGTGCCAAACACCGCCGTCGATATGAACTCTTGGGCGGTATCAGCCTGTTATCCCCGGAGTACCTTTTATCCGTTGAGCGATGGCCCTTCCATTCAGAACCACCGGATCACTATGACCTGCTTTCGCACCTGCTCGAATTGTCATTCTCGCAGTCAAGCGGGCTTATGCCATTGCACTAACCACACGATGTCCAACCGTGTTTAGCCCACCTTCGTGCTCCTCCGTTACTCTTTGGGAGGAGACCGCCCCAGTCAAACTACCCACCAGGCACTGTCCTCATCCCCGATTAGGGGACTAAGTTAGAACATCAAGCATACAAGGGTGGTATTTCAAGGTTGACTCCACTCCATCTAGCGACGAAGTTTCATAGTCTCCCACCTATCCTACACATGTAGGGTCAATGTTCAGTGCCAAGCTGTAGTAAAGGTTCACGGGGTCTTTCCGTCTAGCCGCGGGTACACTGCATCTTCACAGCGATTTCAATTTCACTGAGTCTCGGGTGGAGACAGCGTGGCCATCATTACGCCATTCGTGCAGGTCGGAACTTACCCGACAAGGAATTTCGCTACCTTAGGACCGTTATAGTTACGGCCGCCGTTTACCGGGGCTTCGATCAAGAGCTTCGTCCTAAGACTAACCCCATCAATTAACCTTCCGGCACCGGGCAGGCGTCACACCGTATACGTCATCTTACGATTTTGCACAGTGCTGTGTTTTTAATAAACAGTTGCAGCCACCTGGTATCTGCGACTCCCAATAGCTCCATCCGCTAGGGATTTCACCGTCAAGAGCGTACCTTCTCCCGAAGTTACGGTACCATTTTGCCTAGTTCCTTCACCCGAGTTCTCTCAAGCGCCTTGGTATTCTCTACCCGACCACCTGTGTCGGTTTGGGGTACGATTCCTTATAATCTGAAGCTTAGAGGCTTTTCCTGGAAGTATGGCATCAATGACTTCATCACCGTAGTGACTCGACATCGGGTCTCAGCCTAATAATTTCCCGGATTTACCTAAGAAATTAGCCTACACCCTTGAACCTGGACTACCATCGCCAGGCCCACCTAGCCTTCTCCGTCCCCCCATCGCAATTATAAGAAGTACGGGAATATTAACCCGTTTCCCATCGACTACGCTTTTCAGCCTCGCCTTAGGGGTCGACTTACCCTGCCCCGATTAACGTTGGACAGGAACCCTTGGTCTTCCGGCGTGGGGGTTTTTCACCCCCATTATCGTTACTCATGTCAGCATTCGCACTTCTGATACCTCCAGCAAACCTTACAGTTCACCTTCAACGGCTTACAGAACGCTCCCCTACCCAATGAAGTAAACTTCATTGCCGCAGCTTCGGTGTATAGCTTAGCCCCGTTACATCTTCCGCGCAGGCCGACTCGACCAGTGAGCTATTACGCTTTCTTTAAATGATGGCTGCTTCTAAGCCAACATCCTGGCTGTCTGAGCCTTCCCACATCGTTTCCCACTTAGCTATACTTTGGGACCTTAGCTGGCGGTCTGGGTTGTTTCCCTCTCCACGACGGACGTTAGCACCCGCCGTGTGTCTCCCGGATAGTACTTACTGGTATTCGGAGTTTGCAAAGGGTTGGTAAGTCGGGATGACCCCCTAGCCTTAACAGTGCTCTACCCCCAGTAGTATTCGTCCGAGGCGCTACCTAAATAGCTTTCGGGGAGAACCAGCTATCTCCAGGTTTGATTGGCCTTTCACCCCTAGCCACAAGTCATCCGCTAATTTTTCAACATTAGTCGGTTCGGTCCTCCAGTTGATGTTACTCAACCTTCAACCTGCCCATGGCTAGATCACCTGGTTTCGGGTCTATACCTAGCAACTCGACGCCCAGTTAAGACTCGGTTTCCCTACGGCTCCCCTATTCGGTTAACCTTGCTACTAAATATAAGTCGCTGACCCATTATACAAAAGGTACGCAGTCACACCAAAAAGGTGCTCCTACTGCTTGTACGTACACGGTTTCAGGTTCTATTTCACTCCCCTCACAGGGGTTCTTTTCGCCTTTCCCTCACGGTACTGGTTCACTATCGGTCAGTCAGTAGTATTTAGCCTTGGAGGATGGTCCCCCCATATTCAAACAGGATATCACGTGTCCCGCCTTACTCGTTTTCACTTAAAATGACGTGTCGGTTACGGGGCTATCACCCTGTATCGCGATACTTTCCAGAATCTTCACCTGCATCATTAAAAGCTTAAGGGCTAGTCCAATTTCGCTCGCCGCTACTTTCGGAATCTCGGTTGATTTCTACTCCTCCGGGTACTTAGATGTTTCAGTTCCCCGGGTTTGCCTTATTAACCTATGTATTCAGTTAATAATACTAGCTTATGCTAGTGGGTTTCCCCATTCAGAAATCCCAGACTCAAACGGTTATTACTACCTAATCTGGGCTTATCGCAAGTTATTACGTCTTTCATCGCCTCTGACTGCCAAGGCATCCACCGTGTACGCTTAGTCACTTAACCATACAACCCCAAGAGGTTTCTTTTTACTGTCACTTACGTGACGATAAATAAGCGTATGGCAAACAACCAAGGTGTTTATTGTTGTCTCATTATTTGAATGAGCGAGACAACGTTCGATTTTGCCGGACTCAAATATAAACAGCTTTCGCTGTTTCCAAGAACACTTGAATGTGTGTTGGTACCTATCACTCATAATGAGTCATAGGATTTGAGAACTTTTATTTGAATAACAACCAATCAAAGTTGTTATTCGTCAGCTTTCCAAATTGTTAAAGAGCAAAGATTTTATACTTATTTAAAATAAGCCAAAACCATTTTTAAATATTCTCATCTGATACAGAGTAAAAACACTTAAAGATGGTGGAGCTATGCGGGATCGAACCGCAGACCTCCTGCGTGCAAGGCAGGCGCTCTCCCAGCTGAGCTATAACCCCATCAGTGGGTGTGGCTTGTGATAACTCATTTAGGATGAAATATTCTTTAGACAAGGCAAGTTGTAAGGCTGTGTACTTTAAGCACACAACGCGCAACTTAACGCAGCATAAAGGCAATTTGGTGGGTCTGAGTGGACTTGAACCACCGACCTCCCGCTTATCAGGCGAGCGCTCTAACCAGCTGAGCTACAGACCCATACTTGCTTTGGGCTTTTCAATAACCGAGATTGAGTTATCTCTCTTTACTTTCTAAACCTAATCAATCTGTGTGAACACTCATCAATCACAATCTTATCGTTTAAGGAGGTGATCCAGCCCCAGGTTCCCCTAGGGCTACCTTGTTACGACTTCACCCCAGTCATGAACCACAAAGTGGTAAGCGTCCCCCCGAAGGTTAAACTACCTACTTCTTTTGCAGCCCACTCCCATGGTGTGACGGGCGGTGTGTACAAGGCCCGGGAACGTATTCACCGTAGCATTCTGATCTACGATTACTAGCGATTCCGACTTCATGGAGTCGAGTTGCAGACTCCAATCCGGACTACGACGCACTTTTTGGGATTCGCACACTATTGCTAGTTAGCTGCCCTCTGTATGCGCCATTGTAGCACGTGTGTAGCCCTACTCGTAAGGGCCATGATGACTTGACGTCGTCCCCACCTTCCTCCGGTTTATCACCGGCAGTCTCCCCAAAGTTCCCGACATGACTCGCTGGCAATTAAGGATAAGGGTTGCGCTCGTTGCGGGACTTAACCCAACATTTCACAACACGAGCTGACGACAGCCATGCAGCACCTGTCTCTCAGTTCCCGAAGGCACAAGAAAATCTCTTTTCTCTTCTGAGGATGTCAAGAGTAGGTAAGGTTCTTCGCGTTGCATCGAATTAAACCACATGCTCCACCGCTTGTGCGGGCCCCCGTCAATTCATTTGAGTTTTAATCTTGCGACCGTACTCCCCAGGCGGTCTACTTAACGCGTTAGCTCCGAAAGCCACAGTTCAAGACCGCAACCTCCAAGTAGACATCGTTTACGGCGTGGACTACCAGGGTATCTAATCCTGTTTGCTCCCCACGCTTTCGCATCTGAGTGTCAGTATCTGTCCAGGGGGCCGCCTTCGCCACTGGTATTCCTTCAGATCTCTACGCATTTCACCGCTACACCTGAAATTCTACCCCCCTCTACAGTACTCTAGTTTGCCAGTTTCAAATGACCTTCCGGGGTTGAGCCCCGGGCTTTCACATCTGACTTAACAAACCACCTGCATGCGCTTTACGCCCAGTAATTCCGATTAACGCTCGCACCCTCCGTATTACCGCGGCTGCTGGCACGGAGTTAGCCGGTGCTTCTTCTGTCGCTAACGTCAAATGTTGCACGTATTAAGTACAACACCTTCCTCACGACTGAAAGTACTTTACAACCCGAAGGCCTTCTTCATACACGCGGCATGGCTGCATCAGGCTTTCGCCCATTGTGCAATATTCCCCACTGCTGCCTCCCGTAGGAGTCTGGACCGTGTCTCAGTTCCAGTGTGGCTGATCATCCTCTCAGACCAGCTAGAGATCGTCGCCTTGGTGAGCCATTACCCCACCAACTAGCTAATCTCACTTAGGCTTATCCAATCGCGGAAGGCCCGAAGGTCCCCTCCTTTCCCCCGTAGGGCGTATGCGGTATTAGCCATCGTTTCCAATGGTTATCCCCCTCAACTGGGCAAATTCCTAAGCATTACTCACCCGTCCGCCGCTCGACGCCAAATAGCAAGCTATTTTCGTTTCCGCTCGACTTGCATGTGTTAAGCCTGCCGCCAGCGTTCAATCTGAGCCATGATCAAACTCTTCAATTTAAGATTTTGATGTGTTTCTCTTTCCTAAGAAAGAAAAACGGGTCTCAATGAATACTGACTTCAAATTGCCTTTACTTCTTGGTAATAACCAAGCAGTAAATGCTATTTAAAGTTCCTATCATTCCAACAGAATGATAGATAAATAACTGTGCTTGATACTTAAGACACGTTAACTTAAAAAGCTAAAGTATCTGTCATCAAATTAGGTCACTGGTTCATTGATACCGTTGTGATTGTATATCCTAAGATACAAAATCGTGTCGATTATCATCAACAAGTGCCCACACAGATTGATATAGGTTTAAATTGTTAAAGAGCGTTGCTTCTTGGCTTTGCCTTGAAGCGGACGTGCATTCTAGCGATTTAAAGTGAAGAGTCAAATACTTTTTCAATTTAATTTCGAAAGGCTTTTTCAAGCAGCTCGTCTTACTGGTTTTAGCGGTAACCCTTGTGGGCTCTGCCGTGTCAGTGAGGCGCATTATAGAGAGCTGAATCACATTGGCAACCCCTTTTTGCACTTTTTGCTGATTTTTTTACTGTTCGAACAGTTTTTGTCCACTAAAGACTAGTTTTACTCACTTTACTCTTTATCTATACTCTATTTACTCACTTATCAAAGGATAAACTATGACTACTTTAAAGAGTTATAAAGGAATATCACCAGACATTGGAGAAAATGTCTATATAGATACAAGTGCTATATTAGTTGGACAAGTAGCAATAGGAGAGGATTCGAGCATTTGGCCATTTGTTTCGGCTCGAGGCGATGTTAATTCTATATCTATTGGCCGTCGTTCAAATATACAAGATGCCAGTGTGTTGCATGTTACCCACAAATCCGAAAAAAATCCCGAAGGATTTCCGCTTATTATCGGCGATGATGTCACTATTGGGCATAAAGTTATGTTGCATGGTTGCGTCATTCAAGATCGGGTTCTTGTTGGTATGTCGGCTATCGTATTAGATGGAGTAACAATAGAACACGATGTCATGATTGGCGCCGGTAGTTTAGTTCCGCCCAATAAAGTACTCAAAAGTGGCTATCTATATGTTGGCTCTCCAGTAAAACAGGTAAGACTGTTAACTAATGACGAACGAGCGTTTTTGAAAAAATCTGCTAGTAATTACGTCGAAACCAAAAATAATTACCTTTTAGAAATGAAACCTGTTATCTAATTTGGATTTGATCGAGATGATTAAACTGCTCATCTTCGATCATATCTTCTGCTATTTCTTCTATATCGAAACGATACTGCAAGAAAATATTCACTGCGTTAGATGAGTTTATCTCTCTAACACCAGAAATAGCGGCTAATTTTTGTTTAGAAATGCTGCATTCTATTAGCGTACCTGCATTCTGAGCATAGAACTCGACGATACTCAGCTCATCATTCCAATCTTGGATATCGGCAAACAAAATAGCTTGATTCATTATAGGCCTTCTAAGTTTTTTCTGAGTTCACGTAATATTTGCTTGGTTCCAGGGCGTAATCCACGCCACAGCATAAAACTTTCAGCCGCTTGACCAACCAACATCCCTAAGCCATCGTATGCTTGCGCAACACCATTGTCTCTTGCCCATTGATTGAATACCGTCATACCTGCTCCATAACTCATATCGTATGCGGTTGTGGTAGGACTAAATATACTGCTGCTCACATCCGGTAGTTGTTTGTATAAGCTAGCGGAAGTTGAGTTGATAACTAAATCAAAAGGCTCATTTACCCGGTCCATATGCTCAACATTAATCTTACCAAACGGCATAAATATTTCTGCCAGTTGTTCTGCTTTTTCAACGGTACGATTAACTAGAGTAAGTTGGTAAGGTTGTTGGTCTAATAGGGGTTTTATTACTCCTCTGGCTGCACCACCAGCACCCAATAATAAAATACGGCTATCTTTCAACGAAACCTGATATTGAAGGAGGTTTTGAACCAATCCTTCCCCATCAGTATTATCACCAATAATCTCGCCATCATCTAATTTTTTAAGCGTATTTACTGCGCCCGCTAATTTTGCACGCTCAGTCAACCGGTCGGCGAATTGGTACGCCTCTTCCTTAAATGGTGCAGTGACATTACAACCTCTTCCACCTTGTTCAAAGAATGCGGTCACAGCAGCTAAAAAACCATTTTCCTCAGGTTCACATTTAGAATACTGCATCTTTTGCATCGTTTGCCTTGCAAACAGTGTATGGATAAATGGAGATTTACTTTGTGAAATTGGATTACCAAATACTACGTATTTATCAATAGTGCTAGCCATATTCTTACCTAACCTGAACTTTTAAGGAGAAAGTCTATAACCCTCTAATTTTAAAGTACAGAGACTTTTCAATCACTGAAGCCCAGGTCTTGTAATTAACAAGGCCAAATAATAAAACCATATCTTATCGACAAGAATTTATATCCACTCTTTAGCTTTAAGGTAATCTCTATAGAGCTCAGTTTCAGGACTATTGGGTTCTAATTGAATATCATACTCCCAACGAGCTAAAGGAGGCATCGACATTAAAATAGACTCTGTCCTTCCGCCACTTTGTAAACCAAACAATGTTCCTCTGTCATAAACCAAATTAAACTCAACATAGCGTCCACGACGGTAAAGTTGAAATTGGCGTTCTCGTTCTCCGTATTGGATCTCTTTTCTTTTTTCCACAATAGGTAAATAAGCGCGAGTGAAACCTTGACCGACGGCTTTAATGTAAGAAAAACTCTTATCAAAACCCCATGAATTTAAATCATCGAAAAACAATCCACCGACGCCGCGAGTTTCATTTCTATGTGGTAGGTAAAAGTACTCGTCACACCATTTTTTATGCTTAGAGTAAACGCCTTCACCAAAATCGTCACAAATAGATTTTGCCGTTTGATGCCAGTAAACACAGTCTTCTGCAAAAGGGTAGAATGGAGTAAGGTCAAATCCTCCACCAAACCACCAAATAGGTTGTTCACCTTCTTTTTCGGCAATAAAAAAGCGGACATTTGCATGAGATGTTGGAATATAAGGGTTATTTGGATGGAGAACTAAAGATACTCCCATAGCTTCAAATTTTCGACCTGCTAATTCTGGTCGGTGAGCCGTTGCTGAAGCAGGCATTTTATCACCAAATACATGAGAAAAATTAACGCCACCCTGTTCAATAACGTCACCAGATTTAAGTACTCTAGTTTTTCCCCCACCACCTAATTCTCTTTGCCAAGCATCTTCTTCAAATTTACCTTTACCGTCGATTTGTTCAAGTTGCTGACAAATATCATCTTGCAGTTGCAAAAGAAATGACTTTACTGCTTGTTTATTTACCGTGGACATACCTAACCTTTATCAATACAAACACTATTTATTACCAAAGACCTAATTAACCTTGCCTCAAAATTTTTCCGCTTACTGCATCTCGTATCTCTGAGGGTTTATTTCGCCCACCCGTTTCACCCGATAGAATAACTACACCCGATTGACCAAGCTGATTTCGCACTTCAGACGTAGTCATACAAGGCGGCATACCAGATAAGTTTGCACTGGTTGAGGTAATAGGCTTATCAAACAAGGTGCACAGGTATTTAACTAAAGGGTGATCTGTGACCCTCACCGCGACTGAATTAAACTTACCTGTGACTAATTTTGATGTCTTAGTGCTGACTGGCATTACCCACGTAACAGGGCCTGGCCAAGTAGTTTTTATTTCCGTTAATTGCTTTTTGGTCAGTTTAGATTCATCAATATAAGGTAGAACCTGTTGATAGGAAGCGGCTATTAATATCAGTCCTTTATCTACCGACCGGTTTTTCACTTGTAAGAGTCTCTTAACTGCCATCTCATTATCAGGATCACAACCAACACCGAAAACACCTTCGGTAGGATACGCAATGACATCCCCGTTATGTAGGGCATTAACAACTTGATCAAGGTTAACTTGGTTAAAATGAGTCATAAATCTATTCAAATTATTCTTTATTTTGTTTAGTGTACAAATTCTTTGTCCAAGCGACTAAATTTATTTCACCTAAGTTAGTCCAATCAGACATAATACCTATCTACTTGGAACAAATAAAAGTTGAGCAGTGCCACTTTACTCACGGTTATAACAATATCAACCATTACAGCCTATCGAAAGTTACGGTAAATCTTTACAAGAAACAAAAATAACCGACGCAAACGTTTTCCTTGCGCCGTTTTAACCTTATAATGCGCGAAAAATATCCGCGCATTATCATAAATCTGTAGGAGTTAAACATGAAAGTCGGAATTATTATGGGTTCAAAGTCAGATTGGCCAACAATGAAACTTGCTGCGGAGATGCTTGATCTTTTTGGAGTTCCATATGAAACAAAAGTTGTTTCAGCACATCGTACGCCACAATTATTAGCAGATTATGCTAACAGTGCCAAAGAACGTGGATTAAAAGTTATTATTGCTGGCGCGGGTGGTGCGGCTCACCTGCCAGGCATGGCAGCAGCGTTTACCAGTATTCCAGTATTAGGGGTTCCGGTTCAATCTCGTGCGTTGAAAGGGATGGATTCATTATTATCTATTGTACAAATGCCTAAAGGCATTGCAGTTGGAACTCTAGCCATAGGTGAAGCAGGTGCAGCTAATGCCGGTATACTTGCGGCGCAAATTATCGGTACAAGTGATGAAAACGTAATGGCTAAAGTCGAAGCCTTTCGCAATGAGCAAACTGACACCGTTTTAGCCAACCCAAACCCTGCCGAGGATTAATGATGCATGTTCTTGTATTAGGCGCTGGGCAACTTGCTAGAATGATGGCTCTTGCTGGTGCACCACTTAATATTAAAATTTCTGCGTTTGACGTAACAAGTGAAAAAATTGTTCACCCACTAACTCAAGCGGTACTGGGTCATGGACTTGATAATGCCATTCAACAAGCAGATGTAATCACTGCTGAGTTTGAACACATTCCACATGACATTTTAGATATTTGCCAAGCAAGCGGAAGATTTTTACCAAGTACCGAAGCAATAAAAATTGGTGGCGATCGTCGACTAGAAAAAGCACTCTTAGATAAAGCAAAGGTTGCAAACGCTAAATACCACATAATCAATAGTCAGCAAGACTTCGCTCAAGCATTAGAGATAGTCGGCGCTCCAATGGTTTTAAAAAGTACGTTAGGGGGGTATGACGGAAAAGGTCAATGGCGACTAATGTCATTGTCTGATGCTGATAACCTATGGCCTGAATTAGCAGATTGTATAGCGGAGTCTCCAGAACAAGCCATCGTTGCAGAAGCATTCATTCCATTTGACCGTGAAGTTTCTCTTGTTGGAGCCAGAGGAAAAGATGGAGAAATAGAAGTCTACCCATTAGCCGAAAACATTCACACTAATGGTGTTCTCTCAATTTCTACTGCGATAACTGATATTGATCTGCAAGCCCAAGCTAAAGAGATGTTCGCCAATGTTGCAGAAACGCTTAACTATGTTGGCGTACTCGCAATAGAGTTTTTTGATGTTGCTGGCGATCTATTAGTCAATGAAATAGCGCCTCGCGTTCATAACTCTGGTCACTGGACACAGCAAGGTGCCGAAGTTTGTCAGTTTGAAAACCATCTCAGAGCAGTGTGTGGATTACCACTTGGAAGCGCATCATTAATTCGCCCGACCACTATGATCAACATTCTCGGCGAAGATAGCGTACCAATCGATGTATTAAAACAGCCAGCATGTCATATACATTGGTATGGAAAAGAAAAACGTCCGGGAAGAAAAATGGGGCATATTAATGTTAGTGCTGATAATAAAGCAAAGCTAAGTGAGCATTTACTTACATTATCAAATATTCTTGATCCTGTAGCTTACCCTGCTTTAAGACAATTTGTCTTAAAGCAAAAAGCTAACGAAACATCAATTTAACAATAAATATTCACACTAAAGCGGCGCATTAGGCGCCGTTTATTTTTGTATATGTTGGCACTTACGACTAGCACATTGAATGCTTTTACCTTTTTTGCTGTTTTTTTCAACCAGCAATGGAAAGTGGCACTGTTCACATTGACCTTGTACAGGCGTTGAGTTAATCGCAAACTTACAACTAGGATAATTATCACAAGCCCAAAAAGTTTTACCAAATCGTGACTGTCTTTCGACAAGTTTTCCCTTGGTACATTCAGGACAACTGACTGATTGTAACTTTTCCTGATTAGTTTCCGTAGTATGGGTTGGGGACTCGATATGTTGGCAATCAGGATAACCATGACAACCAATAAACATGCCATACCTACCCTGGCGAAGAACTAACTCTTCACCACATTCAGGACAAGGTACACCTAAATATTTGACTATGTGTCCATCATTATGATGTAAAGGCTTAATGTAGTCACATTCAGGGTAACGACTACAACCTAAAAATGGCCCACGCTTACCATGGCGTAAGATCAATTCACCGCCATGAGTCTTTGAACAAGATGGGCACTCACCATGCTCAAGCGCTTGCTCGTGTGCTTCAAACAACTGATTATTTATCTTTGCACTCATACATACCTTAGATGTTGAATGTTAATGTAATATTCCCGTTTCTGCGGTATACAATAATTCTTCCATTAACGTATAAGCATTTTCATTACCGGGTACGTTAAATAACACCATCAAGATAATCCATTTTAAATCATCAAGTTGTAATTCTTGAGTTTCTAATCCCATGACTCTGTCAATAACCATTTCACGGGTTTCGGTAGTGAGTACATTTACCTGTTCAAGAAACAGTAAAAAACCTCGGTTTTTTACGTCTAAACGGTGCATCTCTTCTGTAGTATAAATTCTTGTTGAAGTAGATGCTCCTTTTGCGATAGCTGAGCGCTGATCCGTTTGCTGAAGTGCGGCTAAATCTTCTAGCCAATCTAACGCTTTATATATTTCTTCCTGATGAAATCCTGCTCGTAACAGTTCATCTTCAAGTTCGTCTTGGTCGACCATTAACTCTACATCACTATGGATATAGGTCTCGAACAAATACATCAAAATGTCCATCATTGTTAGGTCCTCCTCGTTCGAATATACCCGCCAGATACAGCAGCGACTTGCCCCTGAAGTTCAAGCTCCAAAAGTTGAATCATAATTTCATGTACAGAAATATGGGTTCTCTGTGCCAAAATATCAACTGATATTGCTTCATCCTCTCCTACGTTAGCCAAGACGAGAGAAAATGGCAATTGCTCATTACTAACTTCATCAGCAAAAAGCTCTTTCTGGCTATTTAACGACCAATTAAGTAAGACGTCTATTTCTTTAAGCATCTCATTAGAGGACTGGACAAGATTTGCCCCATCTTTGATTAATGCGTTTCCACCTTTAGCCAATGGATTATGGATCGATCCAGGTAAAGCGAAGACTTCTCGCCCTTGCTCCATTGCATACCGAGCTGTAATTAATGAACCACTTTTTTTGGTTGCTTCAACCACTAACACCCCCATCGATAAACCACTAATAATCCTATTTCTACGTGGGAAATTTTCCGGCCTCGCCACACCATTCGGCCTAAACTCTGAAACTAGCACACCACTTTCAACAATTCTTTCTGATAACACCCTATGCTTAGCAGGGTAAATATTATTTAAACCTGAACCTAAAACCGCTATCGTCTCGCCACCAGACTTTAACGCACCATCATGTGCATGACCATCTACACCTAAAGCCATGCCACTGGTAACGGTTATTCCTTTGCGAGCCAAATCGCCTGCAAACAATTTAGCATTATTGAGTCCATCAACACTGGCGTTTCTGCTACCTACAATGGCTATTTGAGGTTCAGATAAAACATCGATTTTTCCTTTAACAAACAAAACTGGTGGCGGAAGATTTATCTGTTTAAGAAGTCTAGGGTATTCGCTGTCTAATAAAGTAATGATTCTATGGCTAGGGGATTGTTGTTGCCAAAATAAACAAGCTTCAATCTCTTTCTTCGCTTTATGTTTTATGTAATCTATTTGCGAATTATTAAAACCAAGCATTTCTAAATTTTTGGTAGGATAATTAACAATATTTTCGACTGAATCTATAGCGACTAATTTGCTAAAACTTTTACTCCCAATGGCAGGTGTAAAACTTAATGTTAACCATGCTGAAAGCTTATTTTCATTCATTTACACTGCACCTTTCGGCTAAGTTTGCATATAAAAAATCATTATAGAAAGTAGAAAAGAGCAAAAAAAATACTAAAAGAGGCAAAAAAGGGTAAAATAATAAGATAATGTCTTGTCATCTTTATTATTAGAATTAAGGATGCTGTCATTCCAAGCATAAAATGTCTAGAATTGTGCCATTAAACGTTTAGCTGTTTCGATACAGTTCAATTTTTCGAGTTATATATGTCTGTACTACAAGTTTTAACATTCCCGGATGATCGCCTACGAACAGTAGCAAAGCCGGTAAAAGAAATAACACCAGAGCTTAATAAATTCATCGACGACATGATTGAAACCATGTACGAAGAAGAAGGTATAGGGCTAGCCGCAACTCAAGTAGATTTTCACCAAAGAGTTGTAGTAATCGATGTTTCAGATACAAGAGATGAACCGCTAGTGTTGATCAACCCTGAAATAGTAGAAAAACGAGGGGAAGATGGTATAGAAGAAGGTTGCTTATCCGTTCCAGGTTCAAGAGCTTTGATACCAAGAGCATCTGAAGTATCCGTCAAAGCCTTAAATCGTGATGGTGAAGAATTTACCTTTGACGCGGATGACCTACTAGCGATCTGCGTCCAGCATGAACTCGACCATTTAGAAGGTAAGCTTTTTGTTGATTACTTATCACCTTTAAAGCGCAAGCGAATTAAAGATAAGTTGCAAAAAATTAAGCGTTTCAACGAAAAAAACAACGAATAACGAGGTTTCTTTGAGTCAATCATTACGTATTGTCTTTGCTGGCACACCCGATTTCGCCGCCCGCCATTTGGCGGCGTTGTTGTCTTCAGAGCACAAGGTTATAGCCGTATACACACAACCAGATCGACCTGCGGGTCGAGGTAAAAAACTAACAGCAAGCCCAGTTAAAAATATTGCTTTAGAAAATAATATCGCCGTTTTTCAACCAGAAAATTTCAAATCAGACGAAGCAAAGCAACAACTTTCAGAGCTGAACGCGGATATTATGGTCGTTGTCGCCTATGGACTACTGCTTCCCCAAGTAGTATTAGACACACCAAAACTTGGTTGCATCAATGTTCATGGTTCAATACTTCCTCGTTGGCGCGGAGCGGCTCCTATTCAACGTTCCATATGGGCGGGCGATGCCGAAACTGGCGTAACCATCATGCAAATGGACCTTGGACTAGATACTGGTGACATGCTCAAAATAGCTAAGCTACCTATAGTGGCAGATGACACAAGTGCTTCTATGTACGATAAGTTAGCGCAACTTGGTCCAACAGCATTAATTGAATGCTTATCTGACATAGCAAACTCTCAGGTGTCACCTGAAAAACAAGATGATGCCTTAGCCAACTATGCAAAAAAATTATCCAAAGAAGAGGCTAAAATTGATTGGTCTCAAGACGCTGAATTCATCGAACGTTGTATTCGTGCCTTTAATCCTTGGCCAATGAGTTATTTTTCGATTGCTGATAACAACATCAAAGTTTGGCGCAGCCGAGTAGAAAATATAACAAGCAACCAAACAGCAGGGACGATACTAAAAGCAGATAAAACCGGCATATACGTAACCACAGGAAAATCTGTTTTGGTATTAGAACAGATTCAAATTCCAGGTAAAAAAGCGTTGTCTGTGCAAGATGTTCTTAATTCTCGCAGTAACTGGTTTGAAGTTGGCAGTCAATTAAATTAGAAATGGACAATGCTAACTAAGGAATTGGGTTAGTTATTTTTAGACATTATCGATGTGAGTTTATAATGAACATCGGCATACTTAAATTAGGTTTTTATTAATGAATGTTCGTGCTGCCGCAGCCACAGTGCTTTTCCAAGTTATAGACAAAGGGCAATCTTTATCTACCGCGCTTCCTGCTGCTCAACAAACTATCAAGCCGCGAGATCACGCCTTACTTCAAGAGATATGTTATGGCTGCCTTCGTTATTTGCCTAGGCTTGAAAGCACAGCTAACAAACTCATGGATAGCCCTTTAAAAGGTAAAAAGCGAGTTTTCCATCATTTAATTCTTGTGGGTATTTACCAATTAAGTTTTATGCGAATTCCAGCCCATGCCGCAGTGGGTGAAACGGTTGAAGCAGCTAAGAACCTAAAAGGCCAAAGCTTAAGAGGTCTTATTAATGCTGTTTTACGCAATTATCAGCGTAAGCAAGAAGAGTTAGATCAACTGGCCATTAGTCATGATGCAGGTAAATACGGCCACCCTAGCTGGCTACTAAAATTACTCAAACAAGCTTATCCAAATAATTGGGAAACCATTGTTTCTGCAAACAATAATAAAGCGCCAATGTGGCTTAGAGTAAACGAACAACATTATAGCCGTGATGAATATTTAGCTCTTTTACAACAACAAGATATCTCTGCTACGGTACATTCAGAAGCAAGAAATGCGCTGAAACTAGATAAGCCTTGTGATGTAACCAACTTGCCCGGATTTGATCAAGGTTGGGTTTCAGTGCAAGATGCGGCAGCACAATTGTCGGTGGATTTTTTAAAACCACAAGACAATGAGCTGATTCTAGATTGTTGTGCAGCTCCTGGTGGAAAAACTGCTCATATATTAGAAAGAACAAAAAACAGTCAAGTTGTTGCCATTGATTGTGACGAATTTCGACTCAAACGAGTTTATGACAATTTAGAGCGTCTTAAACTCGAAGCAAAAGTTATTTGTGCCGATGCAAGAAAACCAGAACAGTGGTGGCAGGGCGAAAAATTTGATCGAATACTGCTTGATGCTCCTTGTTCTGCCACTGGCGTTATTCGTCGTCACCCCGATATAAAATGGCTACGCAGAGCCAACGACATAGAAGCACTAGCTGAACTGCAAAAAGAGATAGTTGATGCAATGTGGTCACAATTAAAAGTTGGTGGCACCATGGTCTATGCTACTTGCTCTATTACCCCACAAGAAAATGTTCAACAAGTTATCGACTTTCTAAGTAGAACAAAAGATGCAGACTTGATTGATTCGGACCGAGTAAATCCTGGTAGACAGATTCTACCAGGTGAAGAAGATATGGACGGTTTTTATTATGCTGTCATCAAAAAACTAGCTTAGTGATGTTCTGGTGGAGCAAGACCGTATATCAGCTTAAACAACTAAACATTGGTTTAAAAGAGATCATAACGTTATGAAAATCATTATACTTGGAGCTGGTCAAGTTGGAGGCACACTTGCTGAAAACTTGGTTGGTGAAAACAACGATATTACCATTGTAGACAAAAATAGCGACCGTCTACGAGAGCTTCAAGATAAGTATGATTTACGAGTAGTTAACGGCCATGCAAGTCACCCTGGAACCTTACGTCAAGCAGGTGCACAAGATGCGGATATGCTAGTCGCGGTAACCAACTCAGACGAAACCAACATGGCCGCTTGCCAAATAGCTTTTACTATCTTCAATACACCAAATCGTATCGCTCGAATCCGTTCTCATGAATATTTACAAGAAAAAGAAGCATTGTTTCATTCTGGGGCAGTTCCAGTAGATCACCTCATTGCTCCTGAAGAGTTAGTGACCAGTTATATAGAGCGACTAATTCAATACCCCGGAGCGCTTCAAGTTGTTAGTTTTGCTGATAAAAGAGTCAGCTTAGTAGCAGTAAAAGCCTATTATGGTGGCCCGTTAGTCGGCAATGCTCTTTCGACATTACGTGATCATATGCCACATATAGATACTCGCGTGGCTGCAATTTTTAGGCAAGGAAGAGCAATACGTCCTCAAGGAACAACCATTATTGAAGCCGATGATGAAGTGTTTTTTGTTGCAGATAGCTTCCATATTCGCTCAATCATGAGTGAATTACAGAGACTTGAAAAACCTTACCGTCGAATCATGATAGTCGGTGGTGGTAATATAGGATCATCATTAGCCAAACGCCTAGAACAAGACTACAGTGTAAAACTTATCGAGCGCAGCTTTACTCGTGCAGAAAAACTCTCTGAAGAACTAGAAAAAACCATTGTATTTTGTGGCGATGCAGCGGACCAAGAGCTACTTATAGAAGAGAGTATCGATCAAGTTGATGCCTTTATCGCCCTTACCAATGAAGACGAAACCAACATAATGTCGGCCATGCTTGCAAAACGTATGGGGGCCAAAAAAGTGATGGTGCTAATACAACGAGGTGCTTACGTAGATTTGGTGCAAGGTGGCGTCATTGATGTTGCTATATCGCCGCAACAAGCAACAATATCGGCTCTATTAACACATGTTAGACGTGCTGATATTGTAAATGTATCATCGTTACGACGTGGCGCAGCAGAAGCAATTGAAGCTATAGCTCATGGGGATGAAACCACCTCTAAAGTTGTCGGAAGACCAATTGGTGAATTAAAATTACCACCAGGAACAACAATAGGTGCAATCGTTCGCGGAGAACAGGTCATGATAGCTCACGATAAAACCGTTATAGAGCAAGATGATCACGTGGTGATGTTCCTTGTAGATAAAAAGTACGTACCTGACGTAGAATTACTATTCCAACCAAGTCCTTTCTTTTTGTAGGACAGTATCAGTCATGGTTAACTTTCGGCCGATTACATTTGTTATAGGGTTAGTCTTATCTAAACTCGCTTTATTTATGTATATTCCCACTTTAGTGGCTTTTTTTTCCGGTACGGATGGTTTTCTTGAATTTGCCAAAGCAGTGATTATTACCCATCTTGCTGCTTTTCTTTGCTTATCTGTCGGTAAAACAAAACAATTTAGACTCGGGGTAAGAGATATGTTCCTTATTACCTCGTTGGTTTGGATGATATCCAGTGTTTTCGCCGCTCTGCCTTTTGTATTTATAAATCATATCAGCTTTACTGACGCTTATTTTGAAACCATGTCAGGTATCACCACGACAGGCTCCACCGTTCTAAGCCATTTAGATACTATGGCTCCCAGTATATTACTGTGGCGTTCAACTCTACAATGGCTAGGTGGTATTGGTTTCATTGTCATGGCAGTAGCTATTCTACCAATGTTAAATGTAGGTGGAATGCGGCTATTCCAAACCGAATCCTCAGACTGGTCAGATAAAAGCGATCCGCGAGCGAAAACTGTCGCAAAAAATATTGTTTCCGTTTACTTAGCGTTAACCTCTGCCTGTGTTATTGGCTACTTGATAACTGGAATGGGGGTTTTTGATGCAATAAACCATAGCTTTACTACGCTATCAACCGGCGGTTACTCGACGTCTGACAGCTCGATGAATCATTTTTCAAATGGCGCTCACTGGGTTGGAACATTATTTATGTTTTTAGGTGGTTTACCATTTTTGCTTTTTGTAAGCGCTGTAAGAAATAAAACTCTGACATCTATTTACCTCGATGCACAAGTAAGAGGTTTTACGTTACTATTTATTGTTACAAGTATGATTGTTGCGAGTTGGTTGATCATTCATAACAACTATCATTTTTCAGATGCGATTAGAGTCTCAATGTTCAATATTGTATCGATAGTCACCACCACTGGTTTCGGATTAGAAGATTTCACCGCATGGGGCGCATTACCAACCGTACTTTTTGCCTTTCTTATGTTGGTAGGAGCATGCTCTGGTTCAACATCTGGCGGAATCAAAATATTCCGTTTTCAAATAGCCATGAGTTTGTTTAATAAGCAAATGATGAAATTGATCCACCCTTCTGGTGTTTTTGTACAACGCTACAACAAACGCCCGGTAAATGATGACATTGTTCGTTCAATGGTTGCGTTTGGCATTACCTTTTTTGCGACGATAATAATAATAGCCGGCTGTCTATCAGCGATTGGCTTAGACCCAACCACTAGTATTTCAGGCTCCATTACTGCTGTTGCGAATGTTGGGCCTGGAATGGGTACGGTTATTGGACCAACAGGTAACTTTTCAACATTACCTGACGTGGCCAAATGGATATTAAGCTTGGGGATGTTGATGGGTCGTTTGGAAATACTCACTATTCTTGTACTATTTTTTCCTGCTTTTTGGCGCACATAAATTTCAACCTATTGAACAAAAAGAACTAAAATTAGTATCAGCATTTGACTAAATTAGGTTAACTTCGGCTAAATAGGTTCGACATAATAGTAAATTGCTAAAAAATGACTCATGCATCCAGCAAGAACAAATCCATGCCAAATTGCATGATTGAATGGCATCCTATCTAGCATATAAAAAATAACACCCAGAGAGTAAATCACTCCTCCAACAACTAAAAGAACCACTCCACCTAATGGTATCGTGACAACCAATTGATAAATGACAACTAAAGACAACCAACCCATTGTAAGATAAGTCGCCAGTGATAACTTTTCAAACCTAGAGATAAAAACGATTTTGAACAGTACCCCACACACCGCAAGTAACCAAATAACCGCCATTAAGCCAACAGATAATGGTGTTCTTAAGCCAACCAACAAAAAAGGGGTATAGCTACCTGCAATCAATAGATAAATAGCACAATGATCAATTAATTTTAAAGTACGTTTTATCTTCGGGTTAGGTATTGAGTGATAAAGTGTTGACGCCAGAAACAACACTATAATGCTAAAGCTATAAACAACCATACTCGCTATTGTTAGCGCATCTGCATTGTTTTCAAACGCCTTATCAAGCAACAGTACAAAAGCCACCAAACCAAACATAACACCTAATAAATGCGAAAGGCTGTTGGCTATTTCTTCATTACGGCTGTATTCACACTCACTATTGCTAGACATTCGATTTTCCTGAAAAGAACAAACCTGAAACGAAACTATATACTCAGTATGACAGGTTTAGCTTACAAGTGTAAGCTGAAATAAGAGCAACATAAAAGCCTTGATCAAGTGGTTTCTTGTAAATAATCCACAACCATTTTACCGGCATCCTCAGCTTTGGTATTTTGCGGAATGCGCAAATTTCTTTTCAATTTCCCTGTACCAAGTAAGTTTGACAACATTCCTCCTACTCCCTTTTTCTGCCTATCTATTTCAAACCAAAGCTCTAGTTCTGCTTCATGCTGATACGCAACGATCTCTAGCTCTCTCCAACGCCCATGAAATGGCCCTGTAGTTGGCACAAATTCGAATTCTTGCACAAAAGGCAAGGTAAAACCCTTGGTTGCTTCGCACTCAACTTGTCTTATCCGTAAACCTTCTTCTTCTAAAGCAGAAAAAATCCCATCCAAAATAGGCGTTGGCCTTACAGTCAACATATCCTTATCAGTTGGATCTTTGGCAGTCGAAATATCTAATCCAGTCTCGAGCCAAACTTTGGTGTCACCTATAGTAACAGGCGTATTCATTGGAACGTCTAGCTGAGCATCAAATGTTCGATGTTGACCCGCTTCAATAGTAAAAGCATAAGGCAATTGCCAACGAGCGAGGACATAATTACGGGGAGCGCGTCTGGTTCTCCTTGCATGAGAGTTATGACTATTTTTATCATTATCTATTGGAACTTCCTCCACATAGCGACAAAATATTTTCAAATCTATATTATCAATATCCTGCGCTGTAGCGCCTCCATACACCTCAATTAAAATGCTAACCTTTTCACCTGGTAGTATAAATTCTTGCTGCAAAGTTGAATCAACCCTCGCTGAACCGATACCAAAACTCGCTAAAGTTTTTTTCAGAAATGACATAACTTGCTCCTTAAGGGTATGACGCATTGATAATATCTACTGTAAAACAAAAAAACGAACCACTAAATAGTAAAAAGTAACTTAACTTCACTACGTATGATTATTTATTGTAAAAATATACATTCTTGAGCCATATCTCGATAACAAGCTACCTAAGTGGTATTATTTATATTGATATGTACGCATATCAATTTTCCTGATTATTTTTCGGAACGGCTTATACCAAAGAGATTTATCTCATAAATAATCAGGCCATTAAATTGGCAAAGGAGTTGCCTGACTGGTAGGTATTTTGATGCGACCAACATCTGTCAGGTTTTCACGCACCACTAGAAGCGTGTCTTTACGTCGCTGCGGAATTGTTTCTGCTCCCGTTGCAAAATCACCAAAGCCTGCAAAGACATTGGTAGAAAAAAACGTAACCACTAAGCAAAGTAAATAATTTGTTATTAAAGCAGCATAATTAAAAAAGCGTAGCCTAAAACTCTGCGCTTTTTTCTTTGCGCGCTATTTGGTAACGTAGGCAATAAACCGCCTAAAAATTGTGGAGAAATAATGAAGTGTCACCGAGTTAATGAAGTAATTGAATTACTTCACCCTGAATGGCAAAAAGACCCTGAAACCAACTTGATTCCTTTCATACTTAAATTATGTAAAGAAGCTGGATACGAGGGAAACCTTGAAGATTTGACAGACGATGTTCTTATCTACCATCTAAAAATGAGAAATAGTACCAAGGATGAAATGATCCCAGGACTAGCAAAAGACCAAGAAGATGATTTCAAAACCGCCATATTAAAAGCACGCGGTATCATTAAATAAGACCATAATATCCAATAAAAAGCGACACTCGCTAGTGTTGCTTTTATACTACGCCGGAAATTTTTGTTAAAAATAGACATCAATAAAGAAACAAGACTGTTAACAAGTATATAATCATAATCTAATAAATCTTCTAAGTATAAAAAGTAATGTCAAATAAGCTAAATAGCGCTTTAATAAAGCCTAAAAGGACCATTCATGAGTCAAGATAAAATAGATATAAAAGATGTGACTCCCAAAACATTTAACCCTAAAACACACAAAGGAAAAAAAGATAGGTTTAACCCTAGCGATGGAATTTATGTTAGAGAAAGTAAAGGAGCCTTCCAGAAACTCAGGCGATATGGTGCATGGTTTTTGTTACTTTTATTTGGCTTAATACCTTGGATCCCTTATGGAGAAAGACAAGCCATATTACTGGATATTGGCCACCAGCAATTTAATTTTTTCGGTACTACCTTATACCCCCAAGACTTAACCTTGTTAGCGCTTTTATTTATGATTGCTGCTTTCGGACTTTTTTTTATTACAACCTTTTTAGGTCGAGTCTGGTGTGGTTATTTATGTCCACAAACAGTTTGGACTTTCATGTATATCTGGTTCGAAGAAAAACTTGAAGGGTCAGCAAACAAAAGGCGTAAACAAGATAGTGGTAAAATGACGCCAAATCTTCTATTAAGGAAAACCATCAAGCATATTGCTTGGTTAGTCATTGCATTGGTTACGGGCTTTACTTTTGTCGGATATTTCTCGCCAATAAAAGACCTAGTGACCGATTTTTTAACTTTTGAAGCGACCTTTTGGGCCAGCTTTTGGGTTATATTTTTTGCCGTATGTACCTATGCAAATGCAGCTTGGATGCGCTCTATTGTTTGCCTTCATATGTGCCCTTATGCCCGCTTTCAGTCTGCTATGTTTGATAGCGACACATTTATTGTTGGTTATAACCAACAGCGAGGCGAAGCGAGAGGCCCACGCTCTCGTAAAGCAGACCATAAAAAATTAGGCCTAGGCGATTGTATTGATTGCGACTTATGTGTTCAGGTTTGTCCTACTGGTATTGATATACGTGATGGACTTCAATACGAATGTATAAACTGTGGTGCTTGTATTGATGCTTGTAATAAAACCATGGATCGTATGGGCTATGAAAAAAACTTAATAAGTTATACCACTGAGCACAAACTATCCGGAAAACAGACTAAAGTTATGCGACCAAAGCTGATTGGGTACGGCGGAATTATGCTACTAATGGTCATACTATTTGTTGTTCAAGTAGTCAATGTAGAGCCAGTAGGAATGAGCGTATTACGGGATAGAAACCAACTCTATAAAGTCAACTCGGCAGGGTATGTCGAAAATACCTATAACTTAAAAGTAATTAATAAAACTCAACAAACACAAACCTATACTCTCGATGTATCTGGGTTAAATGAGGTGACTTGGTATGGAAGCCACACTATCCAAGCAGAACCTGGTGAAGTGGTCAATTTACCAATAAGCTTAGGAGTAGCAGATGAGAATTTAAACTCTCCTGTTTCCACAATTCAGTTTATACTCACCGATAGTAACCAATTTACTGTCGAAGTTGAGAGCCGGTTTATAAAGAAACTTTAATCTAGCAATACTTAACTTAGTCATACTTCACCTAGCAACAAAATAAAAAAAGGGCTCTAAGAGCCCTTTTTATTTACGGATCCATTTATGATTAAAATAGACACATTAAATAATACTGCCTTTAATTTTGATGCTTTAACACCCGATTTTATGTGGTACGCAATAGAAAGTATTGGCATCAAAGCTGAGTCAGGGTTACTTGCGCTCAATAGCTACGAAAATCGTGTTTACCAATTTGTAGATGAAGAAAAACAACGTTATGTGGTTAAGTTTTATCGCCCACAACGATGGACAACCGAACAGATCCAAGAAGAACATGATTTTACCCTTGAGTTACTCGAACAAGAGATTCCTGTTGCTCCACCTTGTATTATCAATGGTCGTACTCTTCATGAATACCAAGGTTATTTCTTTACGTTATTTGAAAGTGTTGGCGGTAGACAATTCGAAGTTGATAACGAAAATCATCTAGAATGGGTGGGACGCTTTATGGGGCGAATACATAATATTGGTCGAAAAAACACTTTCCAACATCGACCTACTCTTAGCCTCGATGAATACCTTTACCAACCACGTAAGTTATTACAATCGTCAAGCTTTATACCATCACATTTAGAACGCAGCTTTTTTAGCGATCTCGACATGCTGATCAATCGGATCGAAGACAATTGGAACAACGATTTCAATCCAATTCGTCTACATGGAGATTGCCATCCAGGTAATATTTTATGGCGAGATGGCCCAATGTTTGTCGATTTAGACGATGCGAGAAATGGCCCAGCCATTCAAGATTTATGGATGCTATTAAATGGTGATCGACAAGAAAAACTGGTGCAACTAGACATCTTATTAGAAGGTTATGAAGAGTTTTGCGATTTTAACCCATCAGAGTTAAAGCTCATTGAACCTTTACGAGGGTTGCGAATGGTGCACTATATGGCTTGGTTAGCCAAACGATGGCAAGATCCCGCATTTCCATTAGCATTTCCTTGGTTTGGCGACCCTAAATATTGGGAAAATCAAGTATTAGGCTTCAAAGAGCAAATTTCAGTATTACAGGAACCGCCGTTATCATTATCACCCCAATGGTAATCCCATAACAGCGGAGTACCCACTCCGCTAAATGGTCAATATAAGAAGTTAAACCACTTGATGGTTTAACTGTTTGAGTAACCTATCCATATAACGATAGCCTAATGCTTCTGCTAAATTTTTCCGCTCTATTAGTTCCTGCTCATCTAAATCTGCAATAGTACGAGCCACTTTTATGATTCGGTGATATGCACGAATAGATAAACCTAATCGGTGTAACGCATTCTCCAAAAATTCTGCATCTTGTTTGGTCAATACACAGTATTTCTCAATATCTCTATTACTTAAAAGCGCATTTATTTTTCCCGAACGCATTAACATTCTCTGTCTGGCTTGTTGAACACGACCTTTAACCACCTCAGTACTTTCACCTCTATCACCACCTTCTGCAAGCGTTCCTTTAGGTAACAATGGGATCTCTAAAGACATATCAAACCGATCTAAAAGCGGCCCTGATAGCCGACTTAAATACCGTAAAACCACTTGTGGGTTCACTCTGGATGTATCGCTATCGTAGTAACCAGAGGGACTTGGATTTAATGCTCCTATCAATTGAAACCTGGCGGGGAATTTTGTTTTTCCTGCTGCTCTTGAAATAATAATCTCTCCGGATTCAAGTGGCTCTCTCATTGAATCGAGTACTTTTCTCTCAAATTCTGGCATTTCATCAAGAAAGAGTAATCCATTATGAGCAAGCGATATTTCTCCCGGACGAGGAGTAGACCCACCACCAACCAAAGCCGCCATAGAAGCAGAATGATGAGGCGCACGAAAAGGTCTTTTCTTCCAATTGAATTTATTAATTTCTTGTTCAGTCAATGAAGCGACAGAAGCGGTTTGAAGTGCCTCATCATCACTCATTTCTGGCAGTAAATCACACAATCTTGAAGCTAGCATAGTTTTTCCAGTTCCAGGAGGCCCAAGAAATAACAGATTATGCCCTCCAGCAGCCGCGATTTCTAATGCACGCTTTCCTTGCTTCTGTCCTATAATATCTTGTAAATCTTGCTGGGATTTCTTACTAGGATTAGGGGTTTCTAGTTGATTTAATAGTAAACTTTTTTGACCACATAGAGCAGAGCAGACTTCTAACAAACTTGAAGCCGATTTATGTACGTTTTCTCCTACCAGTGCCGCCTGATCTCCATTTTCATCAGGAACAACCAAACAACGACGTGCTTTTAGGGCGGCTAAGGCCGCAGGCAGTACACCTTTTACCGCTCTCAAGTCACCAGAGAGTGCTAATTCACCAATAAATTCATAATTTTCAAGCTTATCCACCTCTATTAGTTCTGCCGCAGCTAAAACACCTAACGCAATGGGTAAATCAAACCGTCCTCCCTCTTTAGGTAAATCAGCTGGCGCAAGATTTACTGTTATTTTTTTGCTGGGGTATTCAAAATTTGAGTTAATAATGGCACTTCTTACTCTATCTCTCGATTCTTTCACCGTAGTCTCAGGTAAACCAACCAAGGTAAAGCCCGGCATACCATTACTGATATGAACCTCAACCGTAACCGACGGCGCTTCAACTCCAACGCTTGCACGACTATGAATGACAGCTAAAACCATACTTTTCCTTATAATTAATTAAAATTCAAATACATGTTACGTAACTCCCTTTGTATAACCTGTATAGAAATGGAATAAATATGGAAAAAGACTGAGTTTTTCCTTGTCAGTTAACAACTATTTATGTTACCACTAGGAATGCAAACCTATTCGCTAAAAAAATAGACAGTAAATGAAATTAATCGCTCGCCTAAATACGCTCATTATCCTGATTATCGTGGTCATTATTGACACCACGCGGGGGCGGGCAAGCGGAAGAAAATAACAACAGCATTTAAAAAGCCCCCGCACTGAAAAGTTCGGGGGCTTTTTACAATTAAATACCATAATTTTTGCTATTAAAAGCAAGACGAGAAGTATAGGAACACAATATGTGCAGAGCTAATTTTGCAGGAATTAAACAGCAAAGAATCAAGGGGGCTTTATGAACGGTTCAGATTTAGTCGTCGCAGCCCTTAAGCAAGAAGGGATAACGACAGTATTTGGCTATCCTGGTGGCGCAATCATGCCAATTTATGATGCCCTTTATGACGGAGGTGTAGAGCACATTCTGTGTCGACATGAACAAGGTGCCGCAATGGCTGCTATTGGTATGGCACGTTCAACTCAAGATGTGGCAGTTTGCCTTGCTACATCAGGTCCCGGTGCAACCAATCTAGTAACAGGATTAGCTGACGCTTTACTTGATTCTGTTCCTTTAGTCGCTATTACTGGCCAAGTTGCTACCCCGCTTATAGGTACCGATGCATTCCAAGAAATGGATGTTATTGGTATGTCTTTAGCTTGCTCTAAACACAGTTATTTAGTTACCGATATTGAAGATTTAGCACCAACTCTTGCCGAAGCCTTTGAAGTGGCTAAATCAGGCAGACCAGGCCCAGTTGTTGTCGACATTGCTAAAGACGTTCAGTTAGCAGAAGCACCTACCCATCTTCTTCCATTTATTGAGCCACCGTCTATTCCTGTCGCCTCTTCTGAAGCTATTGAAAAGGCACAAAACTTACTCAATAAATCAGATAAACCCGTTCTTTATGTTGGTGGTGGCGTTCAGATAGCTAAAGCAACAAGTGCACTACGAGAATTTTTGCAAAATAATCCAATGCCTTCTGTCAGTACATTAAAAGGGTTAGGTAGTGTAGAACGGCATGACCCGTATTACTTGGGTATGGTTGGGATGCATGGTACAAAAGCAGCTAATTTAACTGTACAAGAATCTGATTTATTAATCGTTGTTGGTGCTCGTTTTGATGATAGAGTCACCGGACGATTAGATTCATTTGCACCAGATGCAAGAGTTATCCATATCGATATCGATGCCGCTGAATTTAATAAACTGCGTCGTGCCAATGCATCATTACAATGCGATATTAACGTGATCCTGCCTCAACTCTCGTTAAAACATGATATTTCTTCTTGGCTAAACCATACTTCTACTCTCAGAAAAGAATTTACATGGCGCTATGATCATCCAGGAGATCTGATCTACGCGCCGTTGTTATTAAAGCAACTTTCTGACTCTATGCCTGATAGTGCTATCATTTCTACAGATGTAGGCCAGCATCAAATGTGGGCGGCTCAACATATTCAGCCAAGGGAACCACAAAATTACATTACCTCTGCAGGGTTAGGTACCATGGGTTTCGGTCTTCCTGCCGCAATAGGTGCCAAAATAGCTCGCCCAGATGATCAATCCATACTGATCACTGGAGATGGCTCATTTATGATGAATATTCAAGAGCTTGGTACAATAAAAAGAAAACAGGTACCGGTTAAAATTATTCTGCTTAACAACCAACGCTTAGGTATGGTTCGCCAATGGCAGTCTCTATTTTTCGATGGCAGACATAGTGAAACTATTTTAGATGATAACCCTGATTTCCAAGCATTGGCCGCAGCCTTTAATATTCCTGGCAAAACTATAACTACCAAACAAGAAGTCGGTCCGGCACTCGAAGAGATGTTAGCCAGTGAAACGGCTTATCTACTGCATGTTCTTATTGATGAAGAAGAAAATGTCTGGCCACTTGTTCCACCGGGCGCAGCAAACCAAGATATGTTGGAGAATACCTAATGGATAGATACCTATTGAAAATTGAAGCCAACGATAAACCTGTTTTGGTTGAGCGTATTCTTCGAGTGGTGAGACACCGTGGTTTTACCATTAAGCAAATACTTGCTACACAGAATCATGAGAGTAAAGTTGCACAAATAGAACTTGTCGTTGACAGCGATCGTCCCATTACACTAATTACCAATCAAGTTGAAAAGCTTTGGGATGTGACAAACGTTCATACTACGCGACTGAAAAAAGATGAAATGCTCAGTGCATATAAAATTTAAGGAAGGACTCTAAAATGGCAACAAATACAGCGGATTACATTTGGTTTAATGGTGAGATGGTTCCATGGGCTGACGCTAATGTTCATGTATTAACCCACGCAATGCATTACGGCACATCGGTTTTTGAAGGTATCCGTTGTTACGATACACCAAATGGTCCTATTGTTTTTCGACATAAAGAACATATGCAACGTCTAAAAAATTCTGCAAAAATTTACCGTTTTCCTATTCCATATAGCCTTGATGAACTTATGGAAGCTTGTCGCGAAACACTAAGAGAAAACAAACTAAAATCAGCCTATATTAGACCACTAGGGTTTATCGGTAATGTTGGCTTAGGTGTATGTCCTCCAACTGACACTGAAATGGATCTTATTATTGCGGCTTTTCCATGGGGATCTTACTTAGGTGAAGAAGCGTTAGCTAGTGGTGTTGATGCAATGATATCAAGCTGGAATAGAGCAGCACCAAATACCATTCCTACCGCAGCAAAAGCTGGTGGTAATTACCTTTCATCTTTATTAGTTGGTGGTGAAGCTCGTCGTCACGGCTACGCAGAAGGTATCGCATTAAGTGTTGATGGCTATCTTTCTGAAGGTGCTGGAGAGAATATTTTTATTATCAAAAATGGAGTTCTTCATACACCACCAGCAACCAGCGCAATTTTGCCAGGTATAACTCGCGATTCTATTATGATCTTAGCCAAAGAACTGGGTTATGAAGTAAAAGAAGAAAACATTGCGCGTGAAGCGCTGTATCTTGCTGATGAAATATTTATGACTGGTACTGCTGCCGAAATCGTCCCAGTAAGAAGCGTTGACCAAATCACGATTGGCGAAGGAAAACGCGGACCTATAACCGAAGTAATTCAATCGACATTCTTTGGATTATTCAACGGAACAACAGAAGATAAATGGGGCTGGTTAGATTATATCTACCCACAAAATGCTGTTGGCTCAGAGAAATAGATAGAAGGAATTTAAGTACAATGTCTACACCTAAAAAATATCGTAGCGCCACAACCACTCATGGACGCAACATGGCTGGAGCTCGTGCATTATGGCGTGCCACTGGCGTAAAAGAGCAAGATTTTGGCAAGCCAATTATTGCCGTTGTTAACTCATTCACTCAGTTTGTTCCTGGTCACGTACATTTAAAAGATATGGGCCAACTTGTTGCAAGAGAAATAGAAGCCTCTGGCGGTATAGCCAAAGAATTCAATACCATTGCTGTTGATGATGGTATCGCAATGGGTCATGGTGGCATGCTTTACTCTTTACCTTCTAGAGAACTCATCGCTGATTCCGTTGAATATATGGTTAATGCTCACTGTGCTGATGCAATGGTGTGTATTTCAAACTGTGACAAAATAACTCCAGGAATGATGATGGCGGCATTACGTCTAAATATCCCGGTTATTTTTGTTTCTGGTGGCCCAATGGAAGCAGGAAAAACCAAGCTTTCAGATCAAATAATCAAGCTCGACCTTGTCGACGCCATGATTCAAGGCGCCGATCCGTCAGTATCTGATGAACAGAGTGAACAAATAGAGCGCAGTGCCTGCCCTACGTGTGGATCATGTTCTGGTATGTTTACTGCTAACTCAATGAACTGTTTAACCGAAGCATTGGGCTTGAGTCAACCAGGTAATGGGTCGATGTTAGCGACTCACGCGGACCGCAAAGAATTATTCCTTAACGCAGGCCGTCGTGTAGTTGAATTGACTAAACGTTATTATGAGCAAGGCGATGAGTCGGCCCTTCCACGTAACATAGCCAACAAAAAAGCCTTTGAAAATGCGATGGCACTTGATATTGCTATGGGTGGTTCAACCAATACCGTTCTTCACCTATTAGCGGCCGCTCAAGAAGGTGAAATTGAATTTGATATGCAAGATATAGATCGCATGTCACGTCGCGTCCCTCACCTATGTAAAGTGGCACCTTCTACTCCTAAATATCATATGGAAGATGTGCATAGAGCCGGTGGTGTAATGGCGATTCTTGGTGAACTCGACCGAGCGGGCTTGATCAATAACCAAACGCACACGGTATTAGGCTTAACAATGCAAGAACAATTAGCTCAATACGACATTATGCAAAGCCAATCAGAAGCGATTAAATCCTTTTTCCGTGCGGGGCCAGCTGGTATACGCACGACAGAAGCGTTCTCGCAAAATTGTCGCTGGGATACGCTAGATGACGATCGTAAAGATGGCTGCATTCGTACTAAAGAAAATGCGTTCAGCCAAGAAGGGGGATTAGCCGTTCTTAGAGGCAATATAGCCCTTGACGGTTGTATCGTTAAAACTGCGGGTGTAGATGAAGAAAATCATAAATTCCAAGGACCCGCTGTCGTATTCGAAAGCCAAGAAGATGCAGTAGAAGGCATTCTAGGTGGAAAAGTACAAGCAGGTGATGTGGTTGTTATTCGTTACGAAGGCCCTAAAGGTGGACCAGGAATGCAAGAAATGCTTTATCCAACCACTTACCTTAAATCAATGGGGTTAGGTAAAGAATGTGCTCTATTAACTGATGGTCGATTCTCTGGAGGTACTTCAGGCCTATCGATTGGTCATGCTTCTCCAGAAGCAGCCAATGGAGGGACAATTGGTCTTGTAAACCAAGGTGATATTATCACTATCGATATCCCTGCTCGTTCAATCACTTTAGATGTATCTGAAGATGAGTTAACAGCTCGACGAACTGAACGAAATAAATTGGGTTGGAAACCAGAAAGTCGTGTTCGTGAAGTTTCTTTTGCACTTAAAGCTTACGCAAGCATGGCAACCAGCGCAGATAAAGGTGCTGTACGAGATAAATCAATGTTGGAAGACTAATTTTAATGACTGAATACCCGTCAGAGACTCTTCCAAGGAGTGGCGCAGAATATCTGCGCCATATCCTTAGAGCCCCAGTATACGATGTGGCGACCGTTACTTTACTGCAAGACATGCCTAGGCTATCGGAACGAATTAACAACCAAGTACAGATAAAAAGAGAGGATAGACAACCTGTTCACTCTTTTAAACTGCGCGGTGCGTATAACATGGTTTCTAGCCTAACAGAAGAACAGAAACAAGCTGGTGTCATTGCTGCTTCAGCAGGAAATCACGCCCAAGGAATTGCACTTTCTGGCCAAAAATTATCGGTTAAAGCCGTTATTGTTATGCCTAAAACCACCCCTGATATCAAAGTTGAAGCGGTAAAAAGCTTTGGTGGTCAAGTGGTATTACATGGCAGTAACTTTGATGAAGCTAAAGCCGAAGCTGAAAGACTGGCAGAGGTAAATAACTATACTTTTGTGCCTCCTTTCGATCACCCTTTGGTGATTGCAGGGCAAGGTACCATTGGTATGGAAATGCTACAGCAAAATGGCCACTTAGATTATATTTTTGTCCCTGTTGGTGGTGGTGGTTTAGCCGCTGGCGTAGCTGTGTTAGTGAAACAGTTGATGCCAGATATTAAGGTTATAGCCGTAGAGCCAGAAGAATCAGCATGCTTGAAAGCCGCACTAGATGCTGGCGAGCCGGTTGTACTTGACCAGATCAATATGTTTGCCGACGGCGTTGCTGTTAAACGTATTGGCGATGAAACCTTTAGGCTTTGCAATCAGTATCTTGATGGGCATATAACGGTATCAAGCGATGAAATTTGTGCAGCAGTTAAAGATATTTTTGAAGACACTAGAGCAATAGCCGAACCATCTGGTGCACTAGCTTTAGCAGGACTGAAAAAATTCGCTGAACAGAATGCTCTCAAGAATAACAAGCTGGGAACAATTCTTTCCGGCGCCAACACGAATTTCCATGGTTTACGTTATGTATCAGAAAGATGTGAATTAGGTGAAAAACGTGAAGGATTACTGGCGGTAACTATTCCGGAAGAAGCTGGCGCATTCTTTAAATTCTGTCAAATCATTGGAGGCAGAGCGGTTACCGAGTTTAACTATCGCTACAATGATGCAAGCCTAGCCAATATTTTTGTTGGTGTTCGTTTGCAAAGTGGTCAAGAAGAGCTAGACAGTATTATTGCCGATCTTAAACAAGGTGGGTACGCTGTTATCGACCTATCGGATGATGAAATGGCTAAACTGCATATCCGTTATATGATTGGCGGAAAACCAGCCAAAAACCTTGAAGAGAGATTATACAGTTTTGAATTTCCTGAATACCCAGGCGCATTACTTAAATTTTTAAGTACACTTGGCACTCATTGGAATATCAGCTTGTTTAACTATCGCAATCAAGGTGCTGATTATGGTCGTGTATTGTGCGGTTTTGAACTTGAAGAATCAGATTTAGCACGCTTTACTGCTCATTTACATGAGTTAGATTATCCTTATAAAGATGAATCGGATAATCCAGCTTATAAGTTCTTTTTGTCTTAATATAAAATGACTCTAATTGTAGACAAACAATGGACGTTTTTACCTAGCCACTGTTTGTCTAATTAATTAGCTAAATAATAGTTATTTGATCTTAACTGGACGCTGCCAACTTTCTATTCTGCGCTCTTTCGCACGAGTAATAACTAACTCACCTTCATCAATATTTTTTGTTACTGTCGTGCCAGCTCCAATAGTCGCACCATTGCCAACCGTAACAGGTGCAACAAGTTGAGTATCAGAGCCAACAAACACATCATCACCAATAATAGTCTTGAATTTATTAGCGCCATCATAGTTACAAGTGATTGTTCCAGCTCCAATATTAGAGCGTTTACCTATAACCGTGTCACCAATATAAGTAAGATGGTTAGCCTTTGAGCCTTCACCGATAAGCCCATTTTTCACTTCAACAAAATTACCTACATGAGCATCATTTCTAAGCTCTGCACCGGGACGTAAGCGGGTAAATGGACCAACAGTGCAATCTTCTCCTACTGTTGCACCATCAATCACACTATAAGGGCGTACAAGCGTGTTGTCATCGATTTCACAATCTTTAAGGACACAACCGGCACCAATAATAACATTGTCACCTAAACTTACACTGCCTTCGATAATAACATTGGCGTCTATCTCTACATCCATCCCACATTGAAGCTGACCACGCAAATCGAAACGAGAAGGATCTCGAAGCATAACACCTTGCTCTAACAATTTTTCGGCTTGTATTTGTTGATAAGCTCTCTCTAAACGAGCTAATTGTACCCGATTATTCACCCCTTCAACTTCCACTTCTTTTGCTGGATGAACCGCTTCAATAGCACAACCTTCTGCATGAGCGGCAGCAATAATATCGGTAAGATAATATTCACCTTGTGCGTTATTATTATTTAACCCTGATAACCAACGTTTTAAATCTCTACCTGTCGCTACCATCACTCCAGTATTAATCTCTTTGATTAGCAGTTGTTCTTCTGAGGCATCTTTTTGTTCCACAATAGCAACAACAGAACCATTTTCACGCACTATCCGACCATACCCAATTGGGTTATCTAATAGCACGGTAAGTAAACCTATTCCCTTACTAGGTTGAGCATCAAGAAGATTTTCAAGTGTTTCAGAAGAAATAAGCGGCACGTCTCCGTACAAGACTAATACTTTTTCATCGTCATCAAACTTATTTGAGGCTTGATCAACGGCATGCCCAGTGCCCAACTGCTCTGCTTGTAATACCCAATTTACTGATTCTGTTTTTAATTGTTGCTGCATAAGATCACCACCGTGACCATAGACAAGGTGGATATTTTTTGCACCTAAATCGTTACAGGTATCAATAACATGCTTAACCATGGGTTTACCAGCCAAGGTATGTAGTACCTTGGGTAGGTTTGAATACATACGAGTACCTTTACCCGCCGCTAGGATCACTGCACTGAAACTCATAAAATTAGCCTTGTTGTTATTATTTAAGAGTTAATTCTAACTGTTTCATCTAATCGTGTTAAATATATTCGAGCTTAAAAAAGCAAAAAGGCGACCAATTGGTCGCCTTTAGTAGCAATACTCTCATTTTTTAGATAAAAAAGGAGAGATTAACGTCTATTTTTTGTCAACTCGATTACTCGAAGTTGAGCAATAGCTTTAGCCAGTTCACTAGCCGCTTGCGCGAAGTTCATATCACCATGCTGATTTTTAATTTTCTCTTCAGCTTGACGTTTAGCTTCTTCAGCCTTCGCTGCATCTAGTTCTTCACCACGAATTGCTGTATCAGCCAATACAGTCGCTGTACCAGGCTGAACTTCAACAATACCACCAGAAACATAAATTATTTCTTCGTGGCCGTGTTGCTTAACTATACGCACCATACCAGGCTTAATAGCGGTCAGCAGCGGAGTGTGTCCATGGAAAATACCAAGTTCACCTTCGCTCCCGGTCACCTGAAACGTTTCAACTAGCCCAGAAAAAATCTCTTTCTCTGCACTAACAACGTCAAGGTGCAAGGTCATTGCTGCCATATAGCCTCCTATTTAGCCTTATAGCTTTTTAGCATTCTCAATAGCATCGTCAATAGTACCGCAGTACATAAACGCTTGCTCTGGAATGTCATCGTATTCACCAGCAAGAAGACCTTTGAATCCACGTAATGTCTCTTTAAGAGATACATAGATACCTGGGTCACCTGTAAATACTTCTGCTACGTGATAAGGCTGAGTTAGGAAACGTTCAATCTTACGTGCACGAGATACCACAAGCTTATCATCTTCAGATAGCTCATCCATACCCAAAATAGCAATGATATCTTTCAGCTCTTTATAACGCTGAAGAGTAGACTGAACACCACGAGCTACGTCGTAATGTTCTTGGCCTACAACCAATGGATCAAGTTGTCTTGACGACGAATCCAATGGATCAATAGCTGGGTATAGACCCATAGCTGCGATATTACGGCTAAGTACTACCGTCGCATCTAAGTGGGCAAACGTTGTTGCTGGAGAGGGGTCAGTCAAGTCATCCGCTGGTACATATACAGCCTGTACAGAAGTGATTGAACCCGCTTTAGTTGATGTAATACGTTCTTGTAGAACACCCATTTCTTCAGCAAGTGTTGGCTGATAACCTACCGCAGATGGCATACGACCTAATAGAGCCGATACTTCTGTTCCCGCTAGGGTATAACGGTAAATGTTATCAATAAACAATAGAACGTCACGGCCTTCATCACGGAAACGCTCTGCCATCGTTAGACCAGTTAACGCTACGCGTAGACGGTTTCCTGGTGGCTCGTTCATTTGGCCATAAACCATTGCTACTTTAGACTCTTCAGGGTTTTCAACGTTAACAACGCCTGCTTCCTGCATTTCAAAGTAGAAATCGTTACCTTCACGAGTACGTTCACCTACACCCGCAAATACTGAAAGACCTGAGTGTTGTAGTGCGATGTTGTTGATAAGTTCCATCATGTTAACGGTCTTACCTACACCAGCACCACCAAACAAACCAATTTTACCACCCTTAGCGAATGGACAAATTAAGTCGATTACTTTTACGCCAGTCTCAAGAAGTTCAGACACATTGGACTGTTCTTCATAACTTGGTGCTGCACGGTGAATAGCATAGTGTTCTTCTGCACCAATTTCACCACACTCATCAATCGCATCACCTAAAACGTTCATGATACGACCAAGAGTTTTTGTACCTACTGGTACAGTGATTGGAGCGCCAGTGTTCTCTACTACTAATCCACGACGTAAACCATCAGAGCTGCCCATAACGATTGCGCGAATAACGCCACCGCCAAGCTGTTGCTGAACTTCAAGAACAAGACGTTCTTTCGCTTCAATAACATTCAGAGCATCATATACACGAGGTACTTCACCCTGTGGGAACTCTACGTCGACTACCGCACCGATGATCTGTACGATCTTACCTGTAGCCATCGTTAATCCTCTAACTAATTAGTTTTACCTAAGCTTAAACCGCTGCTGCACCTGATACAATTTCAGACAGTTCTTGTGTTATCGCCGATTGACGGGCTTTGTTATACACAAGTTCTAAGTCTTCAATCAGGTCGCTTGCATTATCTGTAGCTGCTTTCATCGCAATCATTCGAGCCGCTTGCTCACAAGCAAGGTTCTCTACCACGCCTTGATACACTTGAGATTCGACATAGCGAAGCAATAGTGCATCTAGTAATGGTTTAGGCTCAGGTTCATAGATATAATCCCATGAATGAGTGCGATTCATATCTTCGCTATCTGATTTCGGCAAAGGTAATAATTGATCGATCGTTGGTTCCTGAACCATAGTATTAACAAACTTGTTAAATACTACGTATAAGCGATCCAACTCGCCTTCATCATACTTCTTCAACATCACGCCAACAGAACCAATCAAATCTTCCAAACTTGGAGTATCACCAAGACCAGAGACTTGAGCAGCAACTTTAGCGCCACTGTTGTTAAAAAATGCCGTTGCTTTTGAACCGATAACGGCTAAGTCAATATCAGCATTTTTTTCTTTCCACGCTTGCATATCTATCATAGCTTGCTTAAACAAGTTAATGTTTAAGCCGCCACACAAGCCGCGGTCAGTTGAAATAATGATGTAACCAACACGTTTGGCTTCACGCTCTTCTAGGTATGGATGTTTATACTCTAGGTTACCGTTCGCCAAATGACCGATCACTTTACGCATTGTTTCAGCATATGGACGAGAAGCTCCCATTGCGTCTTGCGAACGACGCATTTTAGAAGCTGCTACCATTTCCATCGCTTTCGTGATCTTTTGAGTGCTTTTTACACTCCCGATCTTAGTACGAATTTCTTTTGCGCCGGCCATCGTATTACTCTCTCTTTAGATAACTTTAGTATTGGTGACCCTAAGGCCACCTACTCATTATCAATTACCAGGTCTGGGTTGCGACGAAGTCATCCACCAGCTTTTTAAGCTGTGCTTCGATATCATCATTGTATGCACCCGTCGTATCGATCTCTTTTACAAAATCGCTAAACTGGCTACGAGCAAACGAAAGTAGCGCATCTTCAAAATCAGCAAGCTTATTCAGCTCGATGTCTTGTAGATATCCACGCTCCGCAGCAAAGATAACTAAAGCCTGATCAAAAACAGACATAGGAGCATATTGTTTCTGCTTCATTAGTTCTGTTACTTTCTGACCGTGGTCTAGTTGTCGTTTTGTTGCATCATCAAGATCAGATGAGAACTGAGCAAATGCTGCTAGTTCACGATACTGTGCTAGTGCGGTACGAATACCACCAGATAGCTTCTTAATAATTTTCGTTTGAGCAGAACCACCTACACGAGAAACTGAAATACCTGGGTCAACCGCAGGACGAACACCTGCACTGAACAGTTCAGTCTGTAGGAAAATCTGACCATCTGTAATCGAGATTACGTTAGTTGGTACGAATGCTGATACGTCACCGGCTTGAGTTTCAATAATAGGTAATGCAGTTAGAGAACCTGTTTTACCTTTTACTTCACCATTAGTGAAACGTTCTACATACACTTCACTCACTCGAGCAGCACGCTCAAGTAAACGTGAGTGGAGATAGAAAACATCACCTGGATAAGCTTCTCGACCTGGTGGACGTTTAAGTAGTAGAGAGATCTGACGATAAGCTACCGCTTGCTTAGATAAATCATCATAAACAATCAGAGCATCTTCACCGCGATCACGGAAGTATTCACCCATCGCACAACCTGCATATGGCGCTAAATATTGAAGCGCTGCAGACTCAGAAGCAGATGCAACAACAACAATAGTGTTAGCCAGTGCGCCATGCTCTTCTAATTTGCGTACTACGTTGGCAATAGTCGATGCTTTCTGACCAATTGCTACGTAGATAGAGTAAATACCAGAATCTCTTTGGTTAATAATGGCATCAATTGCCATCGCTGTTTTACCCGTCTGGCGGTCACCAATGATAAGTTCACGCTGACCACGACCGATAGGAATCATCGAGTCGACGGACTTATAACCAGTTTGTACAGGTTGATCAACCGATTTACGATCAATTACACCTGGCGCAATTACTTCAATAGGAGAAGATAATTTTGCTTCAATTGGTCCTTTACCATCAATAGGTTCACCTAGCGTATTTACAACACGACCAAGCATTTCAGGGCCAACAGGTACTTCAAGAATACGACCAGTACCAGTAACTTTCATGCCTTCCTTAAGGTCAGCATATGGTCCCATAACAACCGCACCAACCGAGTCTCGCTCAAGGTTAAGTGCTAGTGCATATCGACCATTCGGTAGTTCAATCATTTCACCTTGCATCACGTCAGCTAGACCATGAATGCGAATAATACCATCGCTTACCGATACGATAGTACCTTCATTACGAGCTTCACTTACAACTTCGAAAGATTCGATACGTTGTTTAATTAAGTCGCTTATTTCTGTGGAATTAAGTTGCATGCTCCAATCCCCATCAAGACTGCAATGCATCGCTCAAACGGCCTAACTGACCGCGAGTTGAGTTATCGATGACTAAGTCTCCGGCTCGAATAACAACCCCACCAAGTAGGGTCTCATCTACACTGCAATTCAGGTTAACTTTACGTTCAAAACGCGTCTCAAGTTTGCTGCTGATTGCTGCAAGTTGTTTTTCAGAAAGTTCGGTCGCTGAAATAATTTCAACATCCATTTCTTTTTCATACTCTTGTTTAAGAGCTAAAAACTCATCGCATATATCAGGAAAAGCCATTAATCGGCCATTTTCAGCCATAACCTTAATTAGGTTTTGACCAAATTCATCAAACTGTTCGCCACAAACGGCAATAAAGATCTCTGAGAGTTTATCCGCAGAAACAGAACCACTAAGTAGCTCTTTTATATCTTCATTCCTTGTAACTTCAGACGCAAAGGTAAGCATTTGACCCCATTGGTCTAGTGCCCCTTTTTCAACCGCAAAGTCAAACGCTGCTTTAGCGTAAGGGCGTGCTATTGTTGTCAATTCAGACATGTGCACCCCTCGCTTTAAAGTTTCGCAGTAATGTTGTCAAGAATATCTTTGTGCGCATCTTTATCAATAGAGCGCTCTAGGATTTTCTCTGCACCAGCTAAAGCCAGAGTAGCAACTTGTTTGCGCAGATCATCTTTTGCACGATTACGTTCTGCTTCAATTTCTGCTTCTGCTTGCATAAGGATTTTCTGGCGTTCTGCCTGAGCATCCTCACGAGCTTCATCAATAATTTGAGCTTTACGTTTATTCGCCGAATCAATGACCTCAGTTGCTGTGCGCTTCGCTTCTTTTAGTTGCTCAGAAGCGTTGGCTTGAGCTAGATTCAAGTCCTTTGCTGCTCTTTCTGCAGCAGAGAGACCGTCAGCTATTTTATTTTGACGCTCTTCAATAGCTTCAATAATTGGTGGCCATACATATTTCATGCAGAACCACACAAACAGTGCAAATGCTATTGCTTGACCTAGCAGAGTTGCGTTCATATTCACAACAGCTACCCCTCTATTTTGTTCACCAACGAAAAAATGCTATTCAACAACAAAGTGCTTACTTTGTTATATTGATTAACCTAGTTGACCAACAAATGGGTTAGCGAATGTGAATAGTAGTGCAATTACGATACCAATCATTGGAACCGCATCAAGTAGACCCGCGATGATAAACATCTTAACTTGTAGCATAGGAGCCATCTCTGGTTGGCGCGCAGCACCTTCAAGGAATTTACCACCTAGAATTGCGAAACCAATCGCTGTACCAAGAGAAGCAAGACCGACGATCAGACCTACGGCGATTGCTGAAAAGCTCAGTAAAGTTTCCATTACTATCTCCAATTTATAGTTGTTGGCTTATATGTGCCTAAAAAAAGCTTTATTAAAATTAATTTAATGATCCGAGTCTTCATGTGCCATCGACAAATAAACGATAGTCAACATCATGAATACAAATGCTTGAATCAAAATAATCAAAATATGGAAAATTGCCCATGGAAGAGCACCTAACCACTGTAACCACCACGGTAACATTGCTGCTATAAGAATAAATACAACCTCACCAGCAAACATGTTACCGAATAAACGCATACCAAGTGAAAGAGGTTTTGCTAGTAGCGAAACAACTTCAAGTAGTAAGTTAAACGGTATCATCACTGGATGATTAAATGGATGTAAAGCTAATTCTTTAGCAAACCCGCCTAGACCTTTCACCTTGATGCTGTAGTAAATCATCAAGAAGAAAACACCTAGAGCCATAGCCATCGTGATATTGACATCAGCTGAGGGAACCACTTTTAAATAAGGGATACCTAACCAATGTTCTGCTGGATACGGTAAGAAATCAATTGGAATTAAATCCATGATATTCATTAGTAATACCCAACAAAAGATAGTCAGTGCTAAAGGCGCTATCAATGGGTTGCGTCCATGGAATGTTTCTTTGACGTTATCGGCGACAAATTCCATTACCATTTCTACAGCACATTGCAGCTTACCCGGTACACCTACTGTTGCTTTCTTTGCTACCGAACGGAATATTCCAAGGAATATCAACCCAGTAAACACAGAAAAAAACAGGCTATCGATATTAACGTTCCAGAAACTGGTCTCCGTTATTTGCCAACCCAAATCAAAATGCTCTGAAATATTAGCAAGTGATAGGTTAGTCAAATGGTGATCAATATATCCGGCCGTTGTTAGCGCTTCACCTGGCGCAGCCATAACTCATCCTATTTTTTTTTTGTTAATGAATAGCGCTGGCAAAAATATATTAATAATTAATGCCAACAAATAGGTTAGTTTCAGGGGAACAAGTTCCACCTGCATATACATGTAAGCTACAGAGAAAAGAACAACCGTTATAAGAACTTTCAGTACTTCGCCTGTATAAAATGAAGCCGCTACTGCTTTCGCAGCTCTAGCTCCACTAAACATAAAGGCAAATAGCGCGAAAACAGCGTTAGCAAGCACACAAATGCCGCCACCTATAAACGCAGAAACTCCCCAATCAACACTTACGGCCATAGCCATCCCTGCTGCCACAAATGTAACCACGCTAGATTGAATCAATAACAAACGCTTTGCAAGCCTTCGTCCTGGTTGAACTAGCCTAGCTACCATGTATTCATACCTTTATACCAACTCCAAATAAACCATTATAAATGAGCTTGGAAAAACCGAAAAAAATTATACGTTCGATAACTACATTTGCAATAAAAACGCGTCATTAAATAACAAAACTGTTTACAAACCTACAACTTTAACAATAAACCTTGTAACAAATGATTAAATTAGCAAACTCTTTAGGTTTTTAATATTTAGTAACAAATAATTAATGACTAATGGGTTTCCAATAATTTGATCAATTGTTCTAATTTTTCAGGTTCGTCAAATGTAATGGTCATTTTAGATTTTCCATTCGCTCCACGAGTCAAATTCACTGTTGAGCCAATTTTCTGACTTAGCCTGTTTGATATAGCACAGGCTTCTTCATCTTTTACTTTGTTCTGGTCCGTTTTCGGCGACAGTAAATTTTTCACATACTGCTCAGCCTGACGTACCGTTAAATTTTTATCAGCAATAGTTTTTGCGGCATCACTTTGTTTATCTGCATCTAGAACTAATAGAGCCCGAGCATGCCCCATATCAAGCTGCTTTTTTTCAACGTATTTTTTAACCGAGTCATCTAATTGATTGAGTCTAAGTAAATTGGTTACCGTTGTTCTAGATTTTCCTATTACATCGGCAACTTGCTGATGTGTTAGCTCAAATTCGTCTTGTAGCCTTTCTAAAGCTTGAGCTTCTTCTATTACGTTAAGATCTTCTCGCTGAATATTTTCAATAAGAGACATAGCAATAGCTGCGTTATCAGCTACGTTTTTGATAATACACGGAACTTGTTTTAATCCAACACGCTTAGCTGCACGCCAGCGTCTTTCACCAGCGATTATCTCATAAAATTGATTATCAACTTGTCGTACAACAATTGGTTGAATTATTCCTTGAGATTCTATCGATGCAGATAGTTCTTCAAGAGCCTCTAGAGACATATCTTTACGAGGTTGATATACACCAGGTTTTAAATTTGTAATCGGAAGTTCAGCTAAATCACCATCAACTGAAATTGATTGACTACTAGATGCTGTTTTCTCTTTTTCTCTTGCAAGAGAACTGGTTGCTAATAAAGCATCTAATCCGATTCCTAAACCACGTTTAGACATTATTGTTATTCCTTTTGTTTTTCTGTCATGCGGGTACTTCTTCACGACGAAGAATTTCACCTGCTAGAGCCAAATAAGCTTTTGCGCCAGCAGAGTGCTTATCGTAGTACATAGCAGGGCGACCATGACTTGGTGCTTCTGCCAAACGTACGTTTCTAGGAATAACGGTTCTGTAGACCTTGTCACCAAAGTGCTTTTTAAGTTGATCTGATACTTCATTTGATAAACGGTTACGTGGATCAAACATGGTCCGTAATAACCCTTCAATTTTCAAATTCTCATTTACAACTGCCGCTAACTTACTAATGGTATCCATTAAAGCAGTTAAGCCCTCTAATGCAAAATACTCACATTGCATAGGAACTAATACCGAATCTGCGGCGGCCATCGCATTGATTGTAAGTAGATTTAAGGCTGGGGGACAATCGATAAAGATGAAATCATAGTTATCACGAACCAAAGCTAATGAATTTTTTAGCCGAACTTCGCGTGCAAAAACTTCCATAAGTTTTATTTCAGCAGCCGTAACATCACCATTCGCGGCAATAAGATGAAACCCTCCGCTGGTGGATTTACAAACCACATCTTCAAATGGCACGTTTTCGACTAAAAGATCGTAAGCTGTCGAATCCACTTGATATTTGTCCACACCACTCGACATTGTGGCATTTCCTTGTGGATCGAGATCGATAACCAAAACTTTTCTTTTTGTTGCGGCCATAGAGGCGGCAAGGTTTACGCAAGTCGTCGTTTTACCGACTCCACCTTTTTGGTTAGCAATTGCTATAATTCTTCCCACTGTAACCTCTCTACTTTTCCACCTTGGCTAAGGTTACAAGATGTCTCTCACCTTCTAGCTCAGGAACATTCAACGTTGTGACGTTGATCACATTACACCACTTTGGTAACTGTTCAATCTCAGCTTCAGAAAGTATGCCTTTTAACGCAAGAAATTGTCCTGTATCTGATTTAGGCAAATGATGACACCATTCCACCATATCACTCAAAGACGCAAATGCTCGACTTAAAACCGTATCAAATTTATCTTCAGGCTGAAATTCTTCAACTCGACTTTGAACTGTGATGACATTTTTTATCCCCAATTCGTGTACCACTTGCTTTATAAAGCGAATACGCTTGCCTAAACTATCCAGAAGAAAAAATGTTTTATCTGGATTCATAATAGCCAAAGGTATTCCAGGTAAGCCAGGACCCGTACCCACGTCAATCAGTCGGTCACCATGTAAATATGGGCTGACAACTATACTATCAAGAATGTGTTTAACTAGCATATCCTTTGGGTTACGAACAGAGGTTAAATTATAAGACTTATTCCATTTATCTAACATTTTAACGTAACCTACAAGCTGATCTTGTTGCTGAGTATTAACAACAAGATCGGTTTTGTTAATAAGATCGTTTAGTCTTTCTTTCAATAAATCCAATTATTCATCCCCTTTTTTGAGCAAACCTTGCTTTTTTAAATAAACAAGCAAAATAGAAACAGCGGCAGGGGTAATACCAGAAATACGAGATGCAATACCGATCGATTCAGGCTTCGCTTCATTGAGTTTTGCTACAACTTCATTAGAAAGTCCTTGTACTTGTTGATAATCAAGATCAACAGGTAACTTGGTATTTTCATGGCGCGATGACTTTTCTATTTCGTCTTTTTGACGTTGGATATACCCTTCATATTTAACTTGGATTTCCACTTGTTCAGCAGCTTGAACATCTTGTAAAGGGGGTTCAAACAGTGCAAGTTCAGTCAGTTGTTTATAGGTAACTTCCGGTCGACGTAGTAGATCCTCACCACTTGCTTCTCGTACTAAAGGTGTTTTCAATATGGTATTAAGTTGCTCTATCCCATCTGTATTCGGATTAACCCATATATCTTTTAAACGCTGGCGCTCTTTTTCCAAATTGTCGACTTTTTGATTGAAGTGTGCCCAACGCTCGTCATCAACTAAGCCTAATTCTCGTCCTTTTTCTGTAAGACGTAGGTCGGCATTATCTTCTCGAAGTAATAGGCGGTATTCCGCACGCGAAGTAAACATCCGATACGGTTCTTTTGTACCCATGGTTGATAAATCATCAATAAGTACACCCATATAGGCTTCATCACGACGTGGATTCCACCCTTCTTTGTCTTGAGTAAATAGACTTGCGTTTAATCCAGCCATTAACCCTTGAGCTGCAGCTTCTTCATAACCGGTTGTACCGTTAATTTGACCAGCAAAGAAAAGACCTTTGATAAATTTATTTTCATAGGTTTGTTTAAGATCTCTTGGATCGAAAAAATCATACTCTATTGCGTAACCTGGTCGAACAATATGAGCGTTTTCAAAACCTTTCATTGATCGAACTATTTTGACTTGAACATCAAAAGGTAAACTGGTTGAAATTCCGTTAGGGTAGAGTTCTGTTGAGTTAAGTCCTTCAGGCTCGATAAAAATCTGATGGCTATTTTTATCAGCAAAACGCATAACTTTATCTTCAATAGATGGACAGTAACGTGGACCTATTCCTTCAATAACACCTGCATACATAGGGCTTCGATCTAAATTAGCTCGAATGACATCGTGAGTACTTTCATTGGTGTGAGTGATATAGCAAGGTATTTGCCTAGGGTGTTGGGCTCGATTTCCTAAAAATGAGAATACAGGAGTAGGATTATCACCATGTTGAACTTCTAATATCGATAGATCGACACTATTAACATCAATACGAGGTGGAGTACCTGTTTTTAAACGATCAACTCGCAATGGTAATTCACGTAATCGATCGGCAAGCGCGATTGAAGGAGGATCGCCTGCACGACCTCCTGAAGAGCTTTCCATTCCTATATGGATCTTTCCACCAAGAAATGTACCAACGGTCAATACAACCGCTTTAGCGTGGATTTTAAGCCCCATCTGGGTAACCACTCCCACCACTTGATCATTTTCAACAATTAGATCATCAGCTGCTTGTTGAAATAAAGTTAAATTGGGAGTGTTTTCTAATTTATTTTTGATTGCTGTTTTATAAAGAGCTCTATCGGCTTGCGCTCTAGTTGCTCTTACAGCAGGTCCTTTAGAAGCATTAAGTGTTCTAAATTGAATTCCAGCTTGATCAATGGCTTGAGCCATTGCTCCACCTAAGGCGTCCACTTCTTTCACTAAGTGTCCCTTACCTATACCACCAATTGCAGGGTTACAAGACATTTGGCCTAAAGTGTCAATGTTATGGGTCAATAATAATGTTTTTATACCTGTTCTTGCTGAGGCTAATGCGGCTTCCGTTCCAGCGTGTCCTCCACCAATTACAATGACATCAAATTTTTCGTGATAAAGCATGGAATGACCTTAAGGTATTTCTAATTAGAACATGAATGAAAAAAGGAGCGCTATTCTACCTTTTTTGTTGTAAGTAGAAAATCTATTTAACACTATTTTAAGCTGAGTTATTTATATGAATATATATAAGGATCTATATAGAGATCTTTTTATTGGATCTATTATTAAGTAAGCATGATCTTGTGGGTAAGCGTAAAATGATCAATAAGATCATGGTGTTTTGTATGATCACTTCTTGTGATCTTGCTTGGATCTAAGCGAGGATTAGCTGGGATCTAAATTGCTACTTATCAACAAATGAACACGAGTAAAAAAGTTATTATTTGGATAACTATAGCTTAATCACTGGATTTAACTATAGTTATCCACAAAATAACTTTTTCGTGAAAGAATAATTTTGATTAAACATGAGGATAACTTATCCACAAGAATGAATAAATGATAATGGATAACCTAATAATATGCTGTAGCACCGATTAATTCTTTAGGTGATCCATGTGTTCTTTTAACCATTCTTCTGCTGAATCTTCAGGGATCTGTTGCTGTAAAATATCAATCATAAAACAGTCGGTAATTGGGGCCGCGCCTATATCTTCCAATAGATTGAAAGCATGTTTACCCGCCGCACAAAAGGTATCATAGCTAGAATCTCCTATTGCGATAACTGCGTATTTAACCTCACTCATTTTAGGGGGCGTGGATAATAGGCTGTTGATAAAAGGTTGGATATTATCAGGATAGTCACCTGATCCATGTGTCGATGTGACGATTAACCATGTTCCTTTGTTTGGAATACTTTCTAAAGTAGGGCTATTGTGGATCGTTGTACCCATACCGTTTTTTTGTAAGATATCACTCAGGTGATCACCAACGTATTCAGCGCCACCTAATGTGCTGCCGGTTATAATGTGGATCATTAGCTTATTTTCCTTTTATTATATTTCTATCCGCTAGTATTCAATGAAGATAATAATGATTCAATGCTATTTTTAAGTATATGCTCTCAAATACAGGATTAAATCAAAGTTAGGAATGACAAATGATTTCTGCTGTTAATATTGGAGTTGCTTACCCCTAGCTTTAAAAAAAACGGTCATTAACCCAGATAGGGCTTATGACCGTTAAAAATGATAGTGAGTACTTACCGTTTATTATTGTAAATTAGTAGAGTTCAGGTTATTTACCGATACAGAATGAGGAAAAAATTCTTCCTAGTAGGTCATCAGAACTAAATTCTCCGGTAATTTCATTAAGATATTGTTGAGATATCCTTAATTCTTCAGCGAGGAGTTCGCCTGCCATGAAACCTTCTAGTTGCTGCTGACCAATGTAAAGGTGTTCTGCTGCTTTGTTTAATGCTTCTAAATGGCGTCTTCTGGCCATAAATCCACCTTCGTTACTTCCGGTAAACCCCATACACTCTTTCAAATGGCTTTTTAAAGCCTCGACCCCTTCACCAGTCTTGGCTGATAAGCGAATAAGTGTAGGATCGTTCACATGGCAAATACCAAGACTTTCACTTGTTTTATCGGCCTTATTGCGGATCACGGTCATTCCTATATTACTGGGTAATCGATCTATAAAGTCAGGCCAAATTTCTTTTGGATCGGTGGCATCTGTGGTTGTGCCATCGACCATAAATAAAACTCGATCGGCTTGAGATATTTCTTCCCACGCTCGATTAATACCAATTCTTTCTACTTCATCAGAAGCCTCTCTAAGGCCTGCTGTATCAATGATGTGGATTGGCATTCCATCGATATGAATATGCTCTCGTAATACATCGCGTGTTGTGCCTGCAATATCGGTAACTATGGCAGATTCTTTTCCTGACAGTGCATTGAGAAGACTTGATTTCCCCGCATTTGGTCGGCCAGCTATAACCACTTTCATGCCTTCACGCATTATTGAACCTTGGTTCGCTTCTACTCTTACCGCTTCTAAGTTATCTATAATATTTTGTAAGTCAGTACTTACTTTACCATCTGCAAGAAAATCGATTTCTTCTTCAGGAAAGTCTATGGCTGCTTCAACATAAATTCGCAGATAGATTAATGAATCCACCAACGTTTTTATTTTGTTAGAAAATTGGCCTTGTAATGATTGTAAAGCGGAACGTGCTGCCTCTTCTGAACTTGCATCAATAAGATCAGCTATCGCTTCTGCTTGCGTAAGATCCATTTTATCGTTCATAAATGCACGTTCAGAGAATTCACCAGGACGTGCAGGACGAAGATCGTCAATTTGTAAAATACGCTTAATTAGCATATCCATAACCACAGGGCCACCATGACCTTGTAGCTCTAATACATCTTCACCAGTAAATGAGTGTGGATTAGGGAAATACAGAGCAATACCTTGGTCTAATTCTGTACCATCCTCTGATTTAAAGGCGATATATTCTGCATATCGGGGTTTAAGTTGTTTACCTGTTATTGCTTCAGCAACTACCGATGCTTTAGGCCCTGATACTCTAATAATACCAACACCACCACGTCCAGGTGCAGTCGCTTGAGCGACAATTGTATCTTTAATCATCTTATTATTACCCAATTGATTATACCAACCCCATTAAATAACAGGTCAGTGAAAGCAATGTATTTTGTCACTGACGTAATCGAATGGATTGTAATCAGCTAAAACTAAAAAGGCGACCTTTAGGCCGCCTTTCTTAGTATTTATTTACTGTCACTTAGAATGTAAGCCTTTCTTTTCCAGATTCTTATAAATAATAGTTTGCTGGATAAGCGTAACGACATTGGAAACCAACCAGTAAAGAACAAGGCCTGATGGGAAGAACAGGAAGAAACCTGTAAACATAATCGGCATAAATGTCATGATCTTCTGCTGCATTGGATCCGTAACGGTTGTTGGGCTCATTTTTTGGATCATGAACATACTTGCACCCATCAAAATAGGCAGGATGTAGTATGGGTCTTGAGCTGATAGGTCCGTTATCCATAAGAAAAATGGCGAATGACGAAGCTCAACCGATTCCATTAATGACCAGTACAATGCAATAAATATTGGCATTTGTAGGAAAATAGGTAAACAACCACCAAGTGGGTTTACTTTTTCTTTCTTATACAATTCCATCATTTCTTGGCTCATACGTTGGCGATCGTCACCAATACGTTCACGCATAGCTGCAAGCTTAGGTTGGAGCATGCGCATTTTAGCCATAGAGGTATATTGTGCTTTCGTTAATGGGTACATGGCACCACGAACAACGAAAGTTAGAATCATAATAGATAGACCCCAGTTAACCACAACACTTTGAATCATTGACAGTAACCAATGAAGCGGTTTAGCAATAAACCACAACCAGCCATAGTCAACAACAAGATCAAGACTTGGTGCAACCGCTGCCATTTCTTTTTGTAGTTTAGGTCCAATCCAAAGGGTAGCTTCTAGCTGAACATTATCACCACTCGCTACGGTTTTGTTTGGCATACGAACACCAATATCACCTAAGTTACCAATCACGCGAGTATACAAGTTTGAACCAGGCGCTTCACGTGGTACCCATGCACTTGCAAAATAGTGCTGAAGCATGGCGGCGTAACCTTGCCCATCTGTTAAGTTGATAGAAAGATTACGATCTTGCATATCATCAAAACTGTATTTTTTGTAGCGAGTATCTTGGCTAGAGTATGCGCCACCACGATATGTTGGCATAGTTAAACTGCCACCATCATCCATTACATTTTGACGTAAGTGAGCATACATACCAACGGTCGCATTATTACCTGATTGGTTATCAATATCGTAAGTTACATCGATATCGTAATGTCCACGTTTCAATACGAATGTCTTAACGTAGTCGATACCATTAGCAGAGTATGATAGTGGTACACGAATTTCGTCTTGGCCATCCACCAGAGTGAATGAATCAGCTGTAGTAGAGTAGCTTGGACGACTGGAACTACTTAAATCAATTCCTTGCGGACCAACTAAACCACTTTGTGCAATGTAAGTATGATCAACATCATTTTTAAGAAGTACGAATCGTTCTTCTGAATCTTCTTCTTTCGCATATTGATTTAATTGCGCAGAAACAACATCACCACCAAAGGTATCAATTGACAGAGTTAAGACGTCAGTTGTTACTGTAATTAGTTTTGCTGATTGTCCTTGGCCCGGGGTAGGATCAAGCTCATTAGCAATTGATGGTGCTGGTAGAGTACCGTTATTTTGTTCTTGTTCTACTTGCTGTGGAGCTTGTGGGTTCTTTTCAACTTGCCATTGTTGAAACAACAAAAAAGAAACCAGTGCCAAAGCGATAAGCAGAATATTACGTTGAGAATCCATCGTTATTTGTCTCTGTCTTTATCTTGGTTCGGTGGAACGGGGTCGAAACCCCCTTCATTCAAAGGGTGGCATTTTAATAGACGTTTGCCAGATAACCAACAACCTTTTACAAATCCGTGCATTTTTAATGCTTCTATCGCATAAGTAGAGCACGTTGGTGTAAAACGGCAACGCGGGCCTATAAGTGGGCTGATAACCCACTTATATATATAAATTAAGCCAATAGCTACCCACGTGAAGGGCGAGAAAGCCGATGCCATAACTTATCTAATAATTTAAACATTTCTTCATTACTCAGGTTTTGAGCACTCTTTTTTGCTATTACAACAAAATCTTTATTGGGTAGCTGATGTTGTTTATGGCGAAAACTCTCTCTAGTTAGACGTTTAAAGCGATTACGACCAACAGCGGTTTTAATTTGTTTTTTCGGAACAGCTAAACCTAGACGAGGGTGTGGAAGAGTATTTTTACGAGCAATAATAGTGAAATGAGGGGAGCCTGCACTGTGTGCTTGCTGGAATACATTTTTATAATGTTCGGGAGTTAGCAGACGTAACTCCCGATAGAACGCGTACGAATTCAAAATAATCGCGAATTATTTTGAAAGGCGCGCACGGCCTTTAGCACGACGTGCATTTATTGTTTTACGACCGTTCTTAGTTGCCATGCGAGCACGGAAACCGTGAGAGCGCTTACGCTTAAGAACTGAAGGTTGAAAAGTGCGTTTCATGTTTATACCTTTACTGATCAGTAGTTTATAGGTTCTTGTTAAACCCGGCGTGGGAATATATATCCGACGCCTCTCAACAAAGAGGCGGAATTGTAATCACTGACTATCAAAGAGTCAATAACTGTTCGGTTTTAAAAACCATTTTATTCCGGTCGACGGATTATACGTAGTGTGGAGCAAAGCTCAAGGATCTTTATTGGATCCCGACATTTTTTAAAAACTTTTGTAATCTACTATCTTGTGGATTAGTAAATATATCTTGTGGAGAACCTTGTTCAACGATATTACCTTCGGCCATGAATATGACTCTATCTGCTACTTCTCTAGCAAACTGCATCTCATGAGTCACAACTAACATGGTCTGCTGTTGAGCGGCGAGTTGTTTCATTACACTGAGTACTTCACCTACCCATTCAGGATCGAGGGCGGAAGTGGGTTCGTCGAATAACAATAGTTCAGGTTGCAAAGCCATTGCTCTACCTATACCGACTCTTTGTTGCTGTCCACCAGATAAAGCCGCAGGGTAGCTTTCTGCTTTGTCTGCTAAACCTATGCTGTCAAGAATTTGTAGTGAACGTATATAAGCTTGTTCTTTTTTCCATCCTCGAACCGTAATTAATCCTTCTGCTATATTTTGTTTTGCCGTTAAATGGGCAAAAAGCGCATAGTTTTGAAAAACAAAGGCTGTTTTTTTACGCAGCGCTAATACTTCTGCTTTAGTCTGTTTTTCTACATTAACAGAAATATTATCAATGGTGATTTGTCCGACATCAGCGGTTTCTAAAAAATTTATGCATCTAAGTAGTGTGGATTTTCCGGTACCACTTGCGCCAATAATAACAATGATTTCGCCTTGCTTAATTTCTAAACTAATTCCAGAAAGTACGGATGTTTCAGCAAAGCTTTTATGAATATTATCTAATTTTATCATCGTTGGTACGCCTTATTGAGTTTAAACTCTGCCCAAATTTGTACGCGTGTTAAGACAATAACAACTACCCAATAGATAAGAGCGACAGCAAGAAACGCTTCAAAAAATTTAAAACTTGAAGCCGCTTCCATTTGTGCTTTGGCCATTATCTCTGCAACGCCTAAAGTAAAAGCAAGTGAAGTCGATTTGATCATATCGATAAAGTAGTTCATTAAAGAAGGCAAAGCGACCCGAGCGGCTTGAGGCAGAATGATTCTTCTCATCGCTTGGTTGGTTGTCATGCCGACGGATAAACTTGCTTCCATTTGACTTCTATCTATACCAATAATGGCGGCTCGAATGCTTTCTGCCATGTAAGCGGAAAAGTGCAGTGTTAAGCCTATAATAGAAGCAGAAAACGCATCAATACCTATTAAGATAGGGAATATTTGCGGTAATCCATAATAGAGTAGAAACAGCTGCACAAGCAGAGGTGTTCCACGAAAGAAGCTAATGTATAGCTGACTTAATTGATCCAGTACAGGAATGGAAAAAACCCGAATATTAGCAATAATAATAGAAAGGATTAAAGAGAAAAATAATCCCCATATTGCCATCTCCATTGTGGTACCTAAGTACTTAAGCAGTATAGGTAGAAGTTCGAGCATATAATTGAAATCAAAAGGCATTAGCTTTTCCTACGCGGAAGTATTAGTTATCTAGTTGTTATTTTTTAGTTATATCTGAACCGAACCATTTCACAGATATTTTTTCAAGTGTGCCGTCTGTTCTCATCGCACTTAATGTTTGGTTTACTTCTGCTTTCAGGGTGTTGCCTTTTTCGTTTTTAACAAAAGGCCACGCATTTTCTATTGTTTCAAACGGTTGACCTGCAAGTTGTAAAGGTAATCCAGTTTTTTTGATTACTTCTAAGATAGAAAGTCTATCCATTACAAATGCATCAGCACGTCCTAGGGCGACATCATGCTCGATACCAGTATCGTAGGTTTTAATGTTAATTTTGTTTTCTTTATCGTAATCACGTAAAATTTGCTCGAAGTTAGAGCCAAGGTTTACTGCAACTGTTTTCCCCTCTAAATCGTCCACGCTTTGAATATCATCTCTTCCTTTACGCACTGCTAGTTGTGCACCATCAATTACATAAGGGTCGGCAAATTGATATTTTGCTTTGCGAACATCAGTAATGGTGATTTGGTTTGAGATAGTATCAATTCTATTGGTTTCTAAAAGACCAAATAGACCAGAAAAGTTTGAAGTAACATACTCAACTTTGTAGTCATTTCTACGACCAATTTCATCCCATAAATCCACTTCAAATCCTTGCAACTTATCTTGTTTTACAAAAGTGAATGGAAAATAGCGCCCTGACATACCCACTTTGACGTCGGTCGTAGCATAAGATACTTGAGCGAAAGATGTAGCTAGTGCTAAAAGTGTGAATAAGTTTCTAAACCAGTGTTTCATTCTGTTAAATCCTCTATGTTTGATAGAATGCATAGTACTGGCAAATAGGCTTATGTACATAATAACCAGATGTTATTAGAAATAACTAAGATTATTAGGTTTTTTATTTTGATCTCTGTGAATAGTGGGGATAACTAAAAAATATTTTATTTAATATATAGTTAGATAGACAATTATTTATAAGATCCTGTGGTTTTTAGGTATATAAAAAATAAAAATGTGAATAACTTAGATCTTATTCACTGGATCAGTGATCATTTACTGGCGATCTTGTTCTACAAGGAGTAAAATTGCCGTCCTTTTCCAAGTCATAAAAATAATCGTGGGGTAACAGTGTCATCTTCGCTATGGTTACAGTGTCTGCAACAATTACAAGAAGAGTTATCAGCGACAGAATTTAGTATGTGGTTAAGGCCGCTCGAAGCTGAATTGGATGATAATACGCTGACTCTATTTGCACCAAACCGATTTGTTTTAGATTGGGTACGCGATAGGTATCTAAATAGCATCAATCGTCTACTAAAAGAATTTTGTGGTAACGATATACCCAACCTTCGATTTGAAGTGGGTAGTAAACGTGTGTCTATTTCTTCAACTTCTTCAACGCCTGTTCCTACAAAAACAAAAGCCGATGTTGCAGCTGAATCTTCTGCACCAGCACAGCTTCAAGCTCGCCGATCGGTGCATAAAACTTGGGATGATGAATCTGAATTAGTTGAAATTAATCATCGTTCTAATGTTAACCATAAGCATAATTTTAATAATTTTGTTGAAGGTAAATCTAACCAATTAGGTTTAGCCGCGGCTCGTCAAGTGGCTGGCAATCCAGGTGCTGCTTATAATCCATTATTTTTATATGGTGGAACAGGCTTAGGTAAAACACACCTATTGCATGCAGTTGGTAATGCCATTGTAGAAAATAAGCCCAATGCAAAAGTAGTGTATATGCATTCTGAGCGTTTTGTGCAAGATATGGTTAAAGCTTTGCAAAACAACGCGATTGAAGAATTTAAACGTTACTACCGTAGCGTGGATGCTTTGCTTATTGATGATATTCAGTTCTTTGCTAATAAAGAGCGTTCCCAAGAAGAGTTTTTTCATACCTTTAATGCGCTTTTAGAAGGTAACCAGCAAATTATTTTGACATCCGATCGTTACCCTAAAGAGATTCATGGGGTAGAAGATCGTTTAAAATCACGTTTTGGTTGGGGGTTAACCGTTGCTATCGAACCTCCAGAATTAGAAACTCGTGTCGCCATACTAATGAAAAAAGCGGAAGACCATAAAATTCATTTAGCCGATGAAGTGGCATTCTTCATCGCTAAACGTTTACGTTCAAATGTGCGTGAATTAGAAGGGGCCCTTAACCGCGTTATTGCTAATGCTAATTTTACCGGTCGCCCAATTACCATTGATTTTGTTCGTGAAGCGTTAAGAGATCTACTTGCGTTACAAGAGAAGCTCGTCACTATTGATAATATTCAAAAAACAGTAGCAGAATATTATAAAATTAAAGTTGCCGATTTATTGTCTAAACGACGGTCACGTTCAGTGGCGAGACCACGTCAGCTAGCAATGGCACTAGCAAAAGAATTAACGAACCATAGCTTGCCAGAAATAGGTGATGCTTTTGGTGGTCGTGATCATACGACAGTATTGCACGCTTGTAGAAAAATAGAACAATTGCGTGAAGAGAGCCATGATATAAAAGAAGATTATTCGAATTTAATTCGAACGCTTTCTTCTTAATAGTACGGTAGGTCGAAAAGAGAACATTATGAAATTTACTATTGATCGCAACCACCTTATAAAGCCATTACAGCAAGTATCAGGAGCTTTAGGTGGGCGTCCTACATTACCAATTTTAGGTAACATACTTTTAAAAGTAGAAAATAATACCTTATCTATGACGGCGACTGATTTAGAAGTCGAACTGGTCGCCCGAATTGAACTTGAAGGTGAGTTTGAAGCTGGGAGTATTACGGTTCCGTCGCGTAAGTTTTTAGATATTTGGCGTGGGCTGCCTGATAATGCCATTATTACTGTTGTTTTAGATGGCGATCGGTTACAAATTCGTTCTGGGCGAAGTCGTTTTTCATTAGCAACCTTACCTGCTGCTGATTTCCCAAATATTGAAGATTGGCAGAGTGATGTTGAAATTACACTTTCACAAAATGAACTTCGTAAGCTTATAGAAAAAACTCAATTTTCAATGGCTAACCAAGATGTTAGATATTATCTCAATGGCATGTTATTTGAAATTGACAGTTCTACATTACGCTCTGTTGCCACCGATGGACACAGAATGGCAGTCTCTCAAACTGCTCTTGGTGCCGATTTCAATTCACAACAGGTTATTGTTCCACGTAAAGGGGTTCAAGAGTTAGTCCGCTTATTGGATGCACCAGAAAATGAAGTAACGTTGCAAATTGGCAAATCGAATATACGTGCAGAAGTAAATAACTTTATTTTTACCTCAAAATTGGTCGATGGTCGCTTTCCTGATTATCGACGAGTTATGCCGCAAAGTACCACTAAGACATTAGAAGCAGGTTGTGATGAACTTCGACAAGCTTTTTCTCGTGCGGCCATTTTATCCAATGAAAAATTTCGTGGAGTAAGAGTTAATTTATATAGCAGTGAAATGCGTATTACGGCTAATAATCCAGAACAAGAAGAAGCCGAAGAATTATTGGATGTTAACTTCGAAGGCGAAGATTTAGAGATAGGTTTTAACGTGAGTTATGTTTTGGATGTGTTAGGAACATTACGTTGTGAAAAGGTAAGGGTTTCTATGTCTGATGCAAATGCAAGTGCGTTAATTGAGAATGTCGACGATGACAGCGCTATGTATGTTGTTATGCCAATTCGGTTATAGTTGAAACGATAAATAGATGTCTTTAACCCGTTTAATGGTTCGACAATTTAGGAATATCGAAGCCTGTGATATTGACCTATCGGCAGGCTTCAATTTTATTATTGGTCCCAATGGTAGCGGGAAAACTAGCGTTCTTGAAGCGATATACATGCTTGGCCACGGTCGTTCTTTTAAGAGCTCGTTAACCGGCCGTGTGATTCAAAATGATAGGTCAGAATTATTTATTCATGGAAAGCTACGGAATGCAGATAATTTTGAACTTCCTGTTGGTTTAAACAAGCAGCGGGATGGTACAACAGAAGTTAAAATAGGCGGTCAAACAGGACAAAAGCTTGCACAACTGGCAAAAGTATTGCCATTGCAACTGATTCATCCTGAAGGGTTTGACTTATTAACGGAAGGCCCTAAACATCGTAGAGCGTTTATTGATTGGGGTGTGTTCCACACTGAATCAAGTTTTTATGATGCGTGGGGAAGATTAAAGCGTTTAGCCAAACAAAGAAATGCCCTGTTGAAATCGGCAAAAAGCTATAAAGAGTTGAGTTATTGGGATCAAGAACTAGCTCAACTTGCTGAAAATATTGATAGATGGCGAAATGCCTATATCGATGAGTTAAAATGTGCCGCAGAAGCGATTTGTCGAGGTTTTTTACCAGAATTTGATATCAAATTGACGTATTATCGTGGTTGGGAAAAAAATACTTCTTACGCTGACATTCTCGAAAAAAATTTCGAAAGAGATCAGCTGCTTGGATATACGTTTAGTGGTCCAAATAAAGCAGATTTAAAAATTAAAGTGAATAACACTCCAGTTGAAGATGTGTTATCACGTGGTCAGTTAAAATTGATGGTATGTGCATTACGTGTTGCACAAGGTCAACATTTAACCCAAGTAACAGGAAAGCAATGTCTCTATTTGATAGATGATTTTGCTTCTGAATTAGATAGCCAACGTCGAGCACGTTTAGCAACGTGTTTAAAACAGACGGGGGCACAAGTTTTTGTAAGTTCTATTACCGCCAGCCAACTCGAAGAAATGTACGACGAAAATGGCAGGATGTTTCATGTGGAACATGGCAAAATAGAGTGTATTGATAAGCGGGCTGATAGCCCTAATAGAGAGTAACTCATGGCAGAAAATTACGATTCATCGAGTATTAAAGTACTGAAAGGATTGGATGCTGTACGTAAGCGTCCTGGAATGTACATTGGCGACACGGATGACGGTACCGGTCTCCACCATATGGTTTTCGAAGTTGTTGATAACTCCATCGATGAAGCGTTGGCAGGGCATTGTAATGACATAATCATTACTATCCATGAGGATAACTCTGTTTCTGTTAGTGATGACGGTCGTGGTATTCCGACAGAAATTCACGAAGAAGAAGGGGTTTCTGCCGCTGAAGTTATCATGACAGTATTGCATGCTGGTGGTAAATTTGATGATAACTCCTATAAAGTTTCAGGTGGTTTGCATGGTGTAGGTGTTTCTGTGGTTAACGCCTTATCTAAGCAAGTGGATTTAACTATCTACCGCCAAGGTAAACAACACAAACAAACTTATTGTCATGGCGTGCCTCAATCGCCGCTTGCCGTTACTGGCGATACAGATAAAACGGGTACGGTGATTCGTTTTTGGCCGAGTGAAGAAACATTTACTAACGTTAAATTTCACTACGAAATTTTAGCTAAACGCTTGCGAGAGTTATCGTTCCTTAACTCAGGTGTTTCAATTAAACTGATTGATGAGCGTGAAGAAAATAAAATGGACCACTTCATGTATGAAGGTGGTACTAAAGCGTTTGTTGATTATCTAAATACCAATAAAACCCCAATTATTCAAAAAGTATTTCATTTCGATTTTGAACGTGAAGACGGCATTACCGTTGAAGTAGCAATGCAATGGAATGATGGTTACCAAGAAAATATTTTCTGTTATACCAACAATATTCCGCAAAAGGATGGTGGTACCCATTTAGCTGGTTTCCGTTCTGCATTAACTCGTACGCTGAATAGCTTCATGGATAAGGAAGGCTTCTCTAAAAAAGCCAAAACGGCGACATCTGGTGATGATGCTCGAGAAGGTTTGACTGCGGTAGTATCGGTTAAAGTTCCTGATCCTAAGTTCTCGAGTCAAACAAAAGATAAGTTGGTGTCTTCTGAAGTTAAATCAGCAGTGGAATCGGCTATGGGTGAAAAACTGTCTGAGTTCTTAATTGAGAACCCAGGTGAAGCCAAAATTGTTTGTGGTAAGATCATTGATGCGGCTCGTGCTCGTGATGCGGCTCGTAAAGCAAGAGAAATGACACGTCGTAAAGGTGCATTAGATCTCGCAGGTCTACCGGGTAAACTTGCTGATTGTCAGGAAAAAGATCCGGCTCTTTCTGAACTTTATATTGTGGAAGGGGACTCTGCTGGCGGTTCAGCCAAGCAGGGGCGTAACCGTAAAAACCAAGCAATATTACCACTTAAAGGTAAAATCCTTAACGTAGAAAAAGCACGTTTTGATAAAATGCTTTCTTCTCAAGAAGTCGCTACACTGATTACGGCTCTTGGTTGTGGTATTGGTCGTGACGAATATAATCCAGATAAATTGCGTTATCACAACATCATTATCATGACCGATGCCGATGTTGATGGTTCCCATATTCGTACGTTGCTGCTTACATTCTTCTACCGTCAAATGCCTGAGCTTATTGAGCGCGGTTATATTTATATCGCCCAACCACCTCTTTATAAAGTTAAGAAAGGTAAGCAAGAGCAGTACATTAAAGATGAAGATGCGATGGATCAGTACCAAGTCTCATTGGCTCTGGATAATGCAGAATTACACGTTAACAAAGACGCCCCCGCCATTGTTGGTGAATCGTTAGAGCAATTAGTACAGCAGTACAATGCTGGTATGAAGCTTGTTGATCGTATGACTCGTCGTTATCCTCGTGCTCTTGTACATGAATTGGTTTATGTTCCTCGCCTAACAGTGGAAATGAGTCAAGATGCAAGCCAAGTTGAAGCGTGGGGTAAACGTTTAGTTGAACAACTAAAAGAAAAAGAAACTGGCGCGAGTCAATATAGTCTTGAAGTAGAAAGACACGAAGAACTGAATGTTTCTTTGGCTAAAATAGTCATTCGTACACATGGCGTGACACATGAATATGTGATTGGTTTAGATCTATTAGAAACCAAAGAATACGCTAAATTGGCGTCTTTATCTGAAGCGTTAGAAGGGTTAATTGAAGTCGGTGCTTATATTAAGCGTGGTGAACGTACTTTAGAAGTAACCAGCTTTGCACAAGCTTTAGAGTGGTTGAAAAAAGAATCGCGTAGAGGTTTGAGCTTACAACGTTATAAAGGTCTAGGTGAGATGAACCCAGATCAACTTTGGGAAACAACCATGGATCCTGAAACCCGTCGTATGATGCAAGTTAAAATCGATGATGCAGTTGGAGCCGATCAACTATTTACTACCTTAATGGGTGATCAAGTTGAGCCTCGCCGTAACTTTATCGAAGATAATGCATTGAAAGTTGCTAACTTAGATGTGTAATTTTATTTGAGTGATAAAAAACACTGCTTTGGCAGTGTTTTTTTTTGCTGAAATTAAAAAAATTTTGCTTTTTCCCTTGAAACTCTCTTGATAGGACATATATCTAGTTATGAAAAGATGCCGTAAGGGTCTTTGTATCGCTCGTCCAATTTGGAGAGCAAATAAGTTAACAGAAAGATGAGATTAAGTATGTCCATTAGGAATACATAATCTAACACCTTAAATACCTTATAAAATTAGGATATTTAAGGCTATTGCTTAATTAAGAGGATAGAATTATGAGAACTGTAGATTTCACTCCACTATATCGCAACGCTATTGGCTTCGATCGTCTATTTGATTTAATGGAAGCTGGTACCACTAAAAATACTTCAAACGGTTACCCTCCTTATAATATTGAACAACAAGACGAAAACAAATATCGAATTACTATGGCGGTCGCTGGTTTTACCGAACAACAAATTGATATTACTCAAAAAGAGAATATGTTAATTGTTCATGGAGAGCGTAAACCAGAAGAAGATAAAAAATATGTTTATCAAGGTATCGCCGAGAGAGACTTTGAGCGTAAATTCCAATTGGCGGATTATGTCAAAGTTATCGGGGCTGCAATGGAAAATGGCTTGCTTCATGTGGACTTAGAACGCGAAATTCCTGAAGCGATGAAACCGCGTAAAATAGCGATTAACGGCAATCACCTTATTGAAAATAACTAATTAATAAGGTTTATATTGACTGTATCCTTACTTAGAGCGCCTATTGGCGCTCTTTTTAGATAAGTTACAAATATACTTTCATTAACTAAGTTGAATTTATTCTTGGTAAGCTTTCATTACTTCTTCTGCAATTATTTTAATACCATCACGTACACTTTTTTCATCTTGTACATAATTCATGCGTATGCACTGACGAGTGTGTGGCCAGTCCGTACAATCTTGACCAAAGAAAAAATATTCACCAGGGATAATTAATACGCCTCGGGCTTTAAGTCGCTCATAAAGCTCTTTTGAAGTAATGGGTAATTCATCAAACCAAAGCCATAAAAATATAGCGCCTTCTGGCTTATGTATTTTAAAACGTGGATCAGTGATGGCTTGTTGCAACAATTCAACAGCATGCTGAGCTTTTTGTTGATAAAAAGGTTTAATGATCATCTGGCTGAGCTGTAATAAATCTCCAGACTCAATCATGTGAGTACCTAAGGCAGGACCTATACCGCTTGGCGCTAAACTAATAATACCATTTATATTTGTCATCGCCTGAACGACTTCTTCTTTCGCAATCACGATACCGCAACGAACGCCAGGTAAGCCCAGTTTAGATAAGCTCATGCATAAAATAGTATTTTGATTCCAAAATGGTTTTACTTGTTCAAAAATAATATTTGGGAAAGGTGTTCCGTAAGCATTATCAATAATTAAAGGAATGTTATTCGCTTGAGCTAATTGGTCTAGTTTCTCAACTTCTTCATCAGTTAGTACATTTCCTGTTGGATTGGTTGGTCTTGACGCACATATTGCTGCGATGGAATCATCAACGGTAAGCTGTTCAAAATCAACATTGTATTTAAACATACCATTGTCGAGCTCGGTTATTTCTGGTCGATAAGATACAAACAGATCATCACTTAATCCTGAATCGCTATAGCCGATATACTCAGGTGCTAATGGTAATAAAATTTTCTTTTTAGAGCCATCAGGTTGCACGCCAGCTAAAAGATTGAACAGATAAAAAAACGCGCTTTGGCTACCATTGGTTAAACAGATATTTTTCTCGCTTACAGGCCAGCCGTAGGTATCACTAAGTAGGTTGGCTAAAGCTTTAACAAATGCGTCTTGCCCTTTAGGACCATCGTAGTTAGACATGGCTTCAATAAGCTTACCATTGTTGAGCATATCACTACTGGCTTGATGAAAATAATCGAGCATACTTGGAATGGCCGCCGGATTACCACCACCAAGCATAATAGCACCAGGAGTGCGAAGACCTTGGTTAAGATCTGCCATTAGTTGAGTGATACCAGAATGTCGATTAAACTTTTCACCAAAATTAGAAAACTGCATGATTTTTTCCTGCCAGTCGTATGTTATAAAAAAGCCCCGTTCAGATGAACGGGGCTTTAAGTTCAAAGGGATTGCCCCGTTATTTTTGTAAAAGCGAGATATCTGCGATTTGTAAAAATAGGTTACGTAGCTTATGGAGTAGCGTTAAGCGATTTTTCTTTAATGCTTCATCATCAGCCATAACCATAACAGAATCAAAGAAGGTATCTACTGGTTCGCGTAGATCAGCAAGCTTACTTAATACTGCTTGGTAATCTCCAGTCGCATAAGCTGGCTCTAATGCTTCAGTCATCACTTCTACGGTTTGAGCAAGCGCTATTTCAGCCTCTTCTTTTAATAATGAGAGATCGATATCGTCTGACAGCACGCCATCAAATTTAGCCAGAATATTACCAACACGCTTATTAGCCGCAGCTAATGATTCTGCTGCATCCAATTGACGGAAGTGTGAAACCGCTTTAACTCGTTGATCGAAATCATTTGGTTTAGTCGGACGACGAGCAAGTACCGCTTGAATGATATCTATGCTGAAGCCCTGATCTTGATACCAAGCACGAAAACGGCCAAGCATAAATTCAATCACATCTTGTTCAACATTTTCATTGGTTAACTTATCGCCAAATGATGCTTTTGATTGTGCAATGAGATCGACTAAATCTAGATTGTAACCATTTTCAACAATAATACGTAGTACACCTAAAGATGCTCTGCGTAACGCAAATGGGTCACTACCTTTTGGTGCTTTACCTATACCGAAAATACCGACGATGGTATCTAGCTTATCTGCCATAGCAACCGCAGATGATATGCCTGAACTAGGTAGTGTATCACCAGCAAAACGAGGCATATATTGTTCATTTAATGCGATAGCGACTTCTTCTGCTTCACCGTCGTGGCGAGCATAATGCATACCCATCACACCTTGAGTTTCAGTAAATTCAAATACCATTGATGTCATTAAGTCACATTTTGCTAATAGTGCTGCTCGAGTTGATTTATCTACATCAGCGCCAATCTTTTGTGCAATGTAACCAGCCAAGGTGGTAATACGATCAGTTTTATCTTTTATCGTTCCAAGTTGTTTTTGGAAAATGGCCGTTTCAAGTTCAGGCAGACGATCTATCAATGGGCGTTTACGGTCAGTGTTGAAGAAAAACTCGGCATCAGCAAGACGAGGACGAACTACTTTTTCATTACCTTCAATAACCTGAGTCGGATCTTTAGATTCGATGTTAGAAACAAAAATAAACTTAGGAAGGAGGTTGTTATCTTTGTCATACACAGGAAAGTATTTTTGGTCGCCTTTCATCGTATAAACTAAAGCTTCTGAAGGAACATTGAGAAACTCTTCTTCAAAAGATGCCGTGAGCACCACAGGCCATTCTACTAATGAAGTTACTTCTTCAAGTAGATCTTCTTCTATGTCAGCGATCCCACCGACAGCAAGGGCTGCTTTTTGTGCATCAGCAAGAATTATTGCTTTACGAGCATCATAATCCGCCATTACTTTACCACGTTGTTCCAGGATTTCTGGGTACTGGTTAGCGTTCTCTATGGTAAATTCGGCTTCACCCATAAAACGATGGCCACGAATAGTTCGTGCAGAAGCAACACCAAGAATTTCTCCTTGAATAAGTTCATCACCGAACAGCATGGTTAATGTTTTAACTGGGCGAATAAATTGTGTTTCTTTATCGCCCCAACGCATTGGTTTAGCAATAGGAAGGTTAGCTAATGCTTTGGCTGCAAGATCAACTACTAACTCTTGTACAGCTTGCCCTTTAACTTCTTGTTTGAAGAGAAGCCATTCACCTTTATCTGTTTTTAGTCGATCGGCTTGTTCAACGGTAATACCATTACCACGCGCCCAACCTTGTGCTGCTTTAGTTGGGTTACCATCGGCATCAAATGCGACAGAAATAGCTGGACCGCGTTTTTCAACAATCTTATCTTGTTGACTTTCGATTAAATCCGTTACTTTTAGAGCGAGCCGGCGAGGAGCTGCATACCACTTAATACCTTGGTGGGTAAGTGATGCCTCTTTAAGCTCTGATTCAAAGTTGGAAGCAAACGCTTCAGCCAATGTTTTAAGTTGCGTTGGTGGTAGTTCTTCTGTTCCAAGCTCAATTAGAAAATTCTTAGCCATGACTATTTCTCCTCATCCTTATTTTTACACATTGGGAAGCCTAGCGCTTCACGAGATGCGTAGTATGCTTCGGCAACCGATTTTGTTAGGTCGCGAATACGAAGGATATAGCGTTGGCGTTCTGTCACAGAAATAGCTTTACGTGCGTCAAGTAAGTTAAATGCATGGCCTGCTTTTAAAATGCGCTCGTAAGCAGGAAGTGAAAGTGGTGTTTCTAAGGCGAGCAGTTCTTTACATTCTTTTTCGCACTGATCAAAGAAAGTGAATAGGAAATCAATGTCAGCGTGTTCAAAGTTGTAAGTCGATTGTTCTACTTCATTTTGATGGAAAATATCACCGTAGGTGGTTCTACCCAATGGACCATCAGCCCAAACTAGATCATAAACAGAATCAACACCTTGGATATACATGGCAAGACGTTCAATACCGTAAGTGATTTCACCGGTAACCGGTTTACATTCTAAACCACCAACTTGTTGGAAGTAAGTAAATTGCGTTACTTCCATTCCATTTAGCCATACTTCCCAGCCAAGACCCCATGCACCAAGAGTTGGGTTCTCCCAGTTATCCTCAACAAAGCGGATATCATGAACCAATGGGTCAATTCCTAATACTTGTAAAGAACCAAGATAGAGCTCTTGGATATTATCTGGAGATGGTTTGATGATTACTTGGAATTGATAATAATGCTGAAGGCGATTTGGGTTTTCACCATAACGGCCATCTGTTGGACGGCGTGAAGGTTGAACGTAAGCAGTGGCAATTGGCTCTGGGCCAAGTGCTCTTAAGCACGTCATAGGGTGAGAAGTACCTGCACCCACTTCCATGTCTAGAGGTTGAACAATAGTACAACCTTGTGTAGCCCAATAATCCTGCAGCGCGAGGATCATACCTTGAAAGGTTTTGATATCGTATTTTTGCATAGTCAGGTTCGCGCGATTCTTCTGTCTGTTTAAGGGAAAAATAACGTCAAAGTATAACGACATATTACCGACGGGAGTAGGGCTAATCTTGTTTATTTATCCAACCTAGATAATAAATCTTACTTTTATTGATTTTTATTACACTTTTACTCGGAGTAAGGACGAGATAATGTGGCTTATTCGAGGCCTTTCTTAATTAAATACTCATAAGGCACTTGTTCTGTTTGAGCAGCGAGTAGTTGGTGATCCATAAAGCGACAAAAACTGGGGATATCTCGGGTGGTGGATGGATCGTCTGCTTTTATTAGTAGCACTTCACCATCTAACATAGCTCGCATTGTTTTTCTGACCATCATTACAGGTTCTGGACACCTTAATCCTTCTGCCTCAAGAGTTTGGTTAGCTATGGCTGTATTGATTATCATTGACGCTATCTCAGTTTATTTTTGAATGTTGATCATACTGTGAGGAAAAATAATTTCAATAAAAGCTTGGCAAACTCAACAAAGTTGGTTACATTTAATTAACAAATACGCAACATTATTCCGGTAATGTTTGTACTATTCCAATTTTTCTTGGGCTTCCCCGCTGAAAGGCGGGATTTTTTTGTCTGTAGAAAAATTTTGTCTAAGTTATTTATTATTTGAGTAGTAATATAAAGCATCGTTTTTTATCTGAGGCTGCGCAAATTGGAACTGGAAGATATTTATCGCCGTGATTTAAATTTGCTCGTTGCACTGCGTGTTTTAATAGAGGAACGAAGTGTTAGCAAAGCCGCGCTTAGGTTAAATTTAAGTCAATCTGCAATGAGCCGAGTCTTAGGTCGATTGAGATCATTGTTAAACGATCCGTTATTTACTCGTCAAGGACAGCAACTTCTCCCAACAGAAAAAGCGTTAGAAATTGATAAGGCGTTAGGAGAACCGTTAGAGTCTCTTCGTTCCCTTCTTTCCGACAAAGAATTTAACCCCAAGAGTTGCGTGCAATCTTTTTCTATTGCAACCACCGACTATGCTATGCAAACCATTTTACCTTTTGCGTTGCCTCGCCTTTATCAAGAAGCGCCTAATGTTTCGTTAAAGTTTTTACCTTTACAGCACGAACAACTGATGTATCAGTTAACCACTCAAGGGTCAGATTTAGCTATTTGTCGGCCAACTAGCGCAATCGAACCTTTACATAGTGAAGTTCTTGGCAGAGTAGGGGTATTTTGTATGTTATCCAAGATACATCCGTTAGCGAATAAAGAACTTACGTTACAAGATTATCTTTCTTATCCACATGCAATGATTGCTATCAGCGACGGTGTCAAAGCCTTAATAGATCAAGCCCTGCAAGACCAGCCAGAAAGAAAGACGATTATACGCGCTTATCATTTAGAAGCGGCTTTAGCCGTTATAGACACAATTCCTCTTATAATCACTGTGCCTGCAGATTTAGCGTATTTAGTGGCAGAAAGGCATGAATTAGTCATTAAGCCAATGCCTTTCGAATTTACGCCATTTGATTATTCGATGATTTGGCATCCTCGATGTGAACACTCACCGGCGCAAGAATGGTTGCGAAACTTGTTAAAAGAAGAGTGTGGTAAGTTAATTGCTAAGCGAGTAGAAGATTTAGGCTTGGAAGGGTAGTGCTAGATTAAGTGAACGCAATTTATTAACTGCGTCCACTTCATTGAAGGGCGATTTCTTGTAGACAATGGTTATTCGTGAGTTACATTTTATCCACAACTAACTGGTATTTATAACTTAATGACTACACGTCCGGTAACTTGCCCATTAGTAATATCTTCTGCGTATTGGATAGCCTCATTTAAATCTATTTCAGTACACGCTTGCTCAAAGTAGCTGGTTGGCAGTAATTCAGATAGTTTCTCCCAAGCTGCAATGCGTTTTTCTAATGGACATGAAACAGAATCTACACCTTGCAGACGCACATTACGTAGTATAAATGGCATTACTGTTGTTGGTAGGTCAAAGCCTCCTGCTAAGCCACATGCAGCGACAGCACTATTATAATCCATTTGTGCGAGTACTTTGGCGAGTATTTTACTTCCTACTGTGTCAACTGCCCCTGCCCAAATCTGTTTTTCTAGTGGGCGAGCTGGTTGTTCAAATTCTGATCGATCAATAATTCGACTAGCGCCTAATTGTTCAAGTAATGGGCCATTTTTTTCGACTCGACCCGTTACTGCTGCTACTTTATAACCTAACTGAGCAAGTAGCGTAACAGCTAAGGAACCAACGCCGCCACTAGCACCCGTGACTAGTACTTCACCGTCTGTAGGTTTTACATCTGCATCAAGAAGAGCTTGAACACAAAGCATTGCAGTAAAACCGGCGGTGCCAACCATCATAGCTTGCTTGCTATCCAGTCCTTTTGGTAGAGGAACTAGCCAATCTGCTTTCAATTTAGCTTTCTCTGCCATACCACCCCAATGGTTCTCACCAACACCCCAACCAGTAAGGACAACGTCATCGCCTTCTTTATAGCGAGCATCGTCGGAACTGATCACCTTACCAGCCATATCAATGCCAGGAACCATTGGGAAGTTGCGGATGATCTTGCCTTTACCTGTAATGGCTAAACCATCTTTGTAGTTGAGTGACGAATAATTAACGGCAACTAACACTTCTCCTTCTGGAAGTTGCGTTTCATCAATTTGCTCAATTGCTGCGAGCGTGCGTTTTTCTTCTTGGTTTAGAACTAAAGCATTGAACATGGTCATCTCCGTAAGGAATTAGCAGAAAGTCATAAATTTTAACGATTAAATCATGGCACGAATTGTATCGTTATCCAACTAATGAAAAAAATGAAAGTTTGTCATTTTTATTATGCATAATTTGCATGTTATAAGGTAAAGGATTACTCAAATTAGTACTTTGTTCTATCGCATGGCTTTACAACTCTTGTAGTAAGACGAAAATGAATAGGTTAAGGCAGTGATAAAACAGAGTAATGAAGATCGCTCTGTTTTGTAGAAGTCTTTTTAAACTAATATTTAATAAACACGATATTAATAAACTAAGGTTTAGCCATTATGATAAATCGTGTTTATTAATAATAGGTTAATCAACTCTTTCAAATATCGTTGCTATTCCTTGCCCTAGCCCTATGCACATTGTGGCTAAGCCAAATTGAGCGTCTTTCGCTTCCATAAGGTTTATTAGTGTGGTGGAAATTCGAGAACCAGAACAACCTAATGGATGACCAAGAGCGATAGCTCCACCATTGAGGTTGATTTTTTCATCCATCACTTCTACTAAACCTAAATCTTTTACGCAAGGGAGTGACTGTGCGGCAAAAGCTTCATTGAGTTCAATTACATCCATATCTTGTACTGAGAGGCCAGCTCGTTGTAGCGCTTTTTGCGTGGCAGGAACGGGCCCATAACCCATTATAGAAGGATCACAGCCAGAAACGGCCATCGAACGTATACGAGCACGAATCGGTAAGCCGAGCTGTTTGGCTTTATTTTCACTCATAATTAACATTGCTGATGCGCCATCAGATAAAGCTGATGATGTACCTGCGGTTACTGTGCCGTTAACCGGGTCAAAAACTGGTCGCAGTTGAGACAGACCTTGTTCGGTTGTTTCTGGACGAATAACTTCGTCGTAATCTAATTTAATCAATGAACCGTCATCGGTGTGACCTTCTGTTGCAAGAATTTCATTTTTAAAGCGCCCCTCGATAGTAGCAGCGTGCGCCCTAGCATGTGAGCGAGCGGCAAACTCATCCTGTTGTTGACGAGTTATACCGTGTAATTTAGCTAGCATCTCGGCAGTCAGACCCATCATACCTGCTGCTTTTGCTACATTTTTTGCTAAACCAGGATGAAAATCGACACCGTGGCTCATCGGTACATGTCCCATATGTTCTACACCACCAATTAAGCATATTTGTGCATCGCCCACCATAATGGCTCGCGAGGCATCATGAAGTGCTTGCATGGATGAACCACATAAACGATTTACCGTCACAGCACCAATTTGTTTCGGAAGATTGGCAAGCAAAGCCGCATTGCGAGCAATATTAAAACCTTGTTCTAAGGTTTGTTGAACACAGCCCCAATAAATATCTTCTATTTGATTCGGCTCAACAGAAGGGTTACGAGCAAGAATTCCTTTCATTAGGTGAGCAGACATATCTTCGGCTCTCACATGACGAAAAGCGCCACCTTTGGAACGGCCCATTGGTGTACGAAGACAATCAACAATAACAACATTATTCATTATTAGATTCCTTTTCCAAAAGTGATTAGAGTGAACTGACTTGCTGTGCTTGATAGAAGGTGTCATTGTTTTCAGCCATATCTAGTAGCATTTGAGGTACCTGGTAAAGAGGGCCTAATGCGCTATATTGAGCCGCTACTGCAACATAATTTTTTATTCCAAAATTATCTAAATAACGAAATACCCCTCCACGGAACGGAGGAAAACCGAGCCCGTAAACTAATGCCATATCGGCTTCTTGTGGTGAGGCAATGATGCCTTCTTGTAAGCAAAGTACTACCTCGTTAATCATAGGAATCATCATTCTTTGAATAATAACGTCATCATCAAACGAGTGTGTTTTCGCACAAACGGGTTGTAGAAGAGTGAGTACATCTGCTGAGAATGATTTTCTAGGCTTGCCTTTGTTATCTATAGAGTAGGAATAAAAACCGCTACCATTTTTTTGACCATATTTATTTGCCTCGAACAATGCACTTATAGCATCTTTGCTTTGTTTGGCCATGCGTTGAGGAAACCCTTCCGCCATAACATCTTGAGCATGATGAGCGGTATCAATACCTACCACGTCCAGTAAATAAGCTGGGCCCATTGGCCAACCAAACTGGTTTTCCATTATTTTGTCTATTTGAATGAAATCCGCTCCGTCTTTGAGTAACGCACTAAATCCACCGAAATAGGGAAATAACACGCGATTAACAAAAAAGCCGGGGCAATCATTAACCACAATCGGGGATTTGCCCATTTGTGCAGCATAAGCGACCACTCGATTAATGGTTTGTTCAGACGTATGTTCACCACGAATAACTTCGACTAAAGGCATACGATGTACCGGGTTGAAAAAATGCATTCCACAGAAGTTTTCAGGTCTCTGAAGAGATTTTGCCAATTGATTAATTGGTATCGTAGAGGTATTTGAAGCAATGATGCTTTGCTCCGAGACGTGTTGTTCGACTTCATTCAACACAAAAGCTTTGATTTTTGGGTTTTCCACTACCGCTTCAACGACGATATCTGAATCTTCAATACCTGCATAATGGAGGCTAGGGGTAATAGAAGAAAGAATGCCCGTCATTTTGAAACCATCAATTCGATTTCTTGACAATTGTTTGTTCAGTAATTTTGATGCCTCCTTCATCCCTAGATCTAAGGAGCGTTGTGCAATATCTTTCATCATTACCGGAACCCCTTTCAATGCAGATTGATAGGCTATCCCGCCGCCCATTATCCCCGCACCGAGAACCGCAGCTCGTTTGGTTTTCTTATTCGCTAATTTAGTTGCTTGTTTAGCAATGCTTTTTATATGTTGGTCATTTAAAAACAGACCAACTAATGAGGCGGCTTGTTCTGATTGTGCTAGTTTAATGAAGTGCTTTCTTTCAACATCTAATGCAGAATTTCGATTGTAAGTTGCCGCTTCTTCTATTGCCACAACGGCGGTAATTGGAGCAGGATAATGGGGTCCCGCTTTTTGTATGACAAGGCCTTTAGCGGTAGTAAAACTCATCATTGATTCTAGCTTACTCAAGGTTAATGCTGATGTCTTTTGCTTGCGGCGTGTTTGCCAATCCAGTTTTTGTTCTTTGGCTTGAGTGATGGTTTGAATAGCTGATTCAAGTAGCTTATCGCTGTCAACAATGGCATCAAGTAAACCAATTTTCAGTGCATCCTTTGCTCGTTGAGGTTTGCCTGTTGTTATCAGTTCCATTGCGGTATCTGCACCAACTAAGCGTGGTAAACGTACCGAACCACCGAACCCTGGCATTATGCCTAGTTGAGTTTCTGGTAAACCAATACTGGTGGTTTTGTCACCAATGCGAAAATCGGTAGCAAGTACACACTCACACCCCCCACCTAATGCAAACCCTTTAATCATAGATAGAGTCGGTACAGGCAAATCTTCTAGTTTATTGAAGATGGCATTAGCAAACTGAAGCCATTGATCAAGTTGTTCCGTTGGTTTGGAAAATAAGCCCAAAAATTCAGTAATATCAGCTCCAACAATAAAAGAATCTTTATCTGAACTGAGAATAAGACCAGTCAAATTTGGGGTGCTTTTTAATATATCAAGGGCTTGGTCAAGAGACTCTAGTGTGGCTAAGTCAAGTTTGTTGACCGAAGCCTGTGCGCAAAAATTGAGTTCAGCAATGCCATCATTTCGTTCTTTTACCTGTAGGGTATCGGCTTGGTAAATCATTATCTTTCTCCATTAAAAAGCAAAAAGTTATTGCTATCTAGACTCCATTTTTAATTATTATTAGCTCATTTTTCTGTTGTCTGGTTAGACCAGTTTTTTGATTTTGAACGAGGAATATCAAAATATCAACAAAATTCAAACAAGTGTTTAACATTTGTGACATGGGTTTTGTACCTAGTGTGTTTTTATCGTGATAGACTAATAAAATGAGTACGTCAGAACTGCTAATATGAATGACCAACCTTACTTAATACCGACAGAAACTGTTGAGTTTGAAGAAGAGATAAAAAAAAGCCGATTTATTACGCATCTTGCTCATACTCCTAGCGTAGATGCAGCGAAAACCTTTATTAATTTAGTCAAAAGGCAACATTCTACCGCTAGGCATAATTGCTGGGCGTTTGTTGCAGGAAGGCCTGAAGACTCTATGATGTGGGGGTTTAGTGATGATGGGGAACCCTCTGGCACAGCAGGGAAACCTATTCTTGCTCAGCTAAGCGGATCTGGAGTTGGTGAAATGACGGCAGTAGTCACTCGATATTCTGGTGGAATAAAGCTCGGGACAGGTGGCCTGGTAAAAGCGTATGGCGGCGGAGTACAACAAGCACTTAAACGACTTCAAACAATAGAGAGAAAAATCACCGTTCATTTGCAACTAAGGTTAGACTATGAGTTTATGCCTTTGGTGAAAAGTATAATCGCACAATATGAAGCAACGGCTTGTCATACCGAGTTTCTAGAGTGGATAGAAATGACCATTGAGATAGAGCGAAGACAAGTCTCGGTGTTTACTCAAATGGTCATTAATAAAAGTGGTGCAAGAATTCTTGTTTCTCAAGGTTCTGCTGACAAATTAATAGATAACTAGGAAGCACGAAGCCTCGCTTCATAATGTATATATGCAATTTCGTTCGATTATCCGCATAGTCGGCTTATTATTAGCCTTATTTAGCATATCCATGTTAGCGCCTGCCTTTGTTGCTTTGCTCTATCGTGATGGTGCGGGTGTACCATTTGTTACTACGTTTTTTGTGCTGCTTCTTTGTGGAACGCTTTGTTGGTTTCCCAATCGTAGACATAAAAAAGACTTAAAGGCTCGCGATGGTTTTTTGATAGTGGTTCTATTTTGGACCGTTATCGGTAGCGCTGGAGCTTTACCCTTTTTGATATCTAAAGATCCTGCTATCTCTGTTACCGATGCATTTTTTGAATCCTTTTCTGCATTAACAACTACTGGTGCGACAGTGATTGTAGGTCTTGATCATTTACCTAAAGCCATTTTATTTTATCGGCAGCTTCTTCAGTGGTTCGGTGGAATGGGGATTATCGTGTTGGCCGTTGCGATCTTACCCGTGTTAGGGATTGGTGGTATGCAGCTATATAGGGCTGAGATACCTGGCCCAGTTAAAGATAATAAAATGACGCCGAGAATAGCAGAAACTGCTAAAGCGCTTTGGTACATATATCTTAGCTTAACAGTGACCTGTGCTGGTGCATTCTGGCTAGCGGGTATGAGTGTCTTCGATGCTATTTGTCATAGCTTTTCAACGGTTGCAATAGGTGGTTTCTCTACTCATGATGCAAGTATGGGCTATTTTGATAGCCATGCAATTAACATGATAACTGTGATTTTTTTGCTCATTTCTGGTTGTAATTTCTCACTGCACTTCGCCGCGTTTGCTTCTGGAGGTGTTCACCCTAAGTATTATATTAAAGACCCCGAGTTTAGAGCTTTTTTTACCATACAAGGCTTACTATTTTTAGTTTGTTTCCTGTTACTGTTAATGCATCAATCTTACGGGTCAATATATGATGCATTTGATCAAGCATTGTTTCAGAGTGTATCTATATCAACGACAGCTGGGTTTACTACCACAGGCTTTTCCGAATGGCCTCTATTTCTGCCAGTTTTACTGCTATTTTCTTCTTTCATAGGGGGTTGTGGTGGCTCTACCGGCGGTGGAATGAAAGTTATTCGTGTTTTATTGTTGACGTTGCAAGGTTCAAGAGAGATTAAACGTCTTGTTCATCCAAGAGCGGTATTCACAATAAAGTTAGGTGATAGTGCGTTATCTCAACGTGTAGTGGATGCTGTGTGGGGATTCTTTTCTGCTTATACGTTAGTTTTTATTATCTGTATGCTTGCGTTAATGGCGACAGGTATTGATGAATTAACTGCATTTTCTGCCATTGCATCCACACTCAATAACCTTGGCCCAGGTCTGGGAGATGTAGCTTTACATTATGCTGATGTAAATGATAACGCTAAATGGGTTTTAGTGGTGTCTATGTTATTCGGCCGCTTAGAGGTATTCACGCTATTGATATTATTTACGCCTACGTTTTGGCGTAGTTGAGGAACCATTTGTGAAAAAAATACTTTTTTTATATGCAACAACCGATGGTCAGACAGTAAAAATCTGCAAACACATACAAAGTGAGTTGCCAGAGTATTACTGTGAGTTACAAGATCTGAATAACAGTGCCGCTGTAGATTTTTCTTCTTATGAAAAAATAGTTGTAGGGGCTTCTATTCGATATGGCCACTTGAGTAAAAACTTATATCATTTTATAGATGCGAATATAGAGGACCTTAACCGGAATAAGGTTGCGTTTTTTTGTGTCAATTTAACTGCACGTAAAGAGGAACAAGGTAAAGATACCCCTGAAGGGAGCGTTTATATGCGCACTTTTCTAAAAAAGTCACCTTGGACGCCAAAGCTTCAAGGTGTTTTTGCTGGAGCACTTCGATATCCTAAGTATAAATTTTTTGACCGCATTATGATTCAATTGATAATGAAAATTACTGGTGGTGAAACCGACACAACTAAAGAAATTGAATATACCAACTGGAATAAAGTAAGTGATTTCGCAAGTCGTATTAATAATATGTGAATAAAAAGCTCATTTTTACCCCTTATTGCGGCATTTTTGTTCGAACAGTAAAAAAATCAGCAAAAAGTGCAAAAAGGGGTTGCCAATGTGATTCAGCTCTCTATAATGCGCCTCACTGACACGGCAGAGCCCACAAGGGTTACCGCTAAAACCAGTAAGACGAGCTGCTTGAAAAAGCCTTTCGAAATTAAATTGAAAAAGTATTTGACTCTTCACTTTAAATCGCTAGAATGCACGTCCGCTTCAAGGCAAAGCCAAGAAGCAACGCTCTTTAACAATTTAAACCTATATCAATCTGTGTGGGCACTTGTTGATGATAATCGACACGATTTTGTATCTTAGGATATACAATCACAACGGTATCAATGAACCAGTGACCTAATTTGATGACAGATACTTTAGCTTTTTAAGTTAACGTGTCTTAAGTATCAAGCACAGTTATTTATCTATCATTCTGTTGGAATGATAGGAACTTTAAATACCATTTACTGCTTGGTTACTACCAAGAAGTAAAGGCAATTTGAAGTCAGTATTCATTGAGACCCGTTTTTCTTTCTTATGAAAGAGAAACACATCAAAATCTTAAATTGAAGAGTTTGATCATGGCTCAGATTGAACGCTGGCGGCAGGCTTAACACATGCAAGTCGAGCGGAAACGAAAATAGCTTGCTATTTGGCGTCGAGCGGCGGACGGGTGAGTAATGCTTAGGAATTTGCCCAGTTGAGGGGGATAACCATTGGAAACGATGGCTAATACCGCATACGCCCTACGGGGGAAAGGAGGGGACCTTCGGGCCTTCCGCGATTGGATAAGCCTAAGTGAGATTAGCTAGTTGGTGGGGTAATGGCTCACCAAGGCGACGATCTCTAGCTGGTCTGAGAGGATGATCAGCCACACTGGAACTGAGACACGGTCCAGACTCCTACGGGAGGCAGCAGTGGGGAATATTGCACAATGGGCGAAAGCCTGATGCAGCCATGCCGCGTGTATGAAGAAGGCCTTCGGGTTGTAAAGTACTTTCAGTCGTGAGGAAGGTGTTGTACTTAATACGTGCAACATTTGACGTTAGCGACAGAAGAAGCACCGGCTAACTCCGTGCCAGCAGCCGCGGTAATACGGAGGGTGCGAGCGTTAATCGGAATTACTGGGCGTAAAGCGCATGCAGGTGGTTTGTTAAGTCAGATGTGAAAGCCCGGGGCTCAACCCCGGAAGGTCATTTGAAACTGGCAAACTAGAGTACTGTAGAGGGGGGTAGAATTTCAGGTGTAGCGGTGAAATGCGTAGAGATCTGAAGGAATACCAGTGGCGAAGGCGGCCCCCTGGACAGATACTGACACTCAGATGCGAAAGCGTGGGGAGCAAACAGGATTAGATACCCTGGTAGTCCACGCCGTAAACGATGTCTACTTGGAGGTTGCGGTCTTGAACTGTGGCTTTCGGAGCTAACGCGTTAAGTAGACCGCCTGGGGAGTACGGTCGCAAGATTAAAACTCAAATGAATTGACGGGGGCCCGCACAAGCGGTGGAGCATGTGGTTTAATTCGATGCAACGCGAAGAACCTTACCTACTCTTGACATCCTCAGAAGAGAAAAGAGATTTTCTTGTGCCTTCGGGAACTGAGAGACAGGTGCTGCATGGCTGTCGTCAGCTCGTGTTGTGAAATGTTGGGTTAAGTCCCGCAACGAGCGCAACCCTTATCCTTAATTGCCAGCGAGTTATGTCGGGAACTTTGGGGAGACTGCCGGTGATAAACCGGAGGAAGGTGGGGACGACGTCAAGTCATCATGGCCCTTACGAGTAGGGCTACACACGTGCTACAATGGCGCATACAGAGGGCAGCTAACTAGCAATAGTGTGCGAATCCCAAAAAGTGCGTCGTAGTCCGGATTGGAGTCTGCAACTCGACTCCATGAAGTCGGAATCGCTAGTAATCGTAGATCAGAATGCTACGGTGAATACGTTCCCGGGCCTTGTACACACCGCCCGTCACACCATGGGAGTGGGCTGCAAAAGAAGTAGGTAGTTTAACCTTCGGGGGGACGCTTACCACTTTGTGGTTCATGACTGGGGTGAAGTCGTAACAAGGTAGCCCTAGGGGAACCTGGGGCTGGATCACCTCCTTAAACGATAAGATTGTGATTGATGAGTGTTCACACAGATTGATTAGGTTTAGAAAGTAAAGAGAGTCGGAAGTTTTATACTTTCAACCCTATGTCCCGTTCGTCTAGAGGCCTAGGACACCGCCCTTTCACGGCGGTAACAGGGGTTCGACTCCCCTACGGGATACCATTTTTAAACATATTTTTAAGTGTTTTTAAAAATGGTTTTTTTCTTTAAATAGAATGAAAATCTTTGCTCTTTAACAATTTGGAAAGCTGACGAATAACAACTTTGATTGGTTGTTATTCAAATAAAAGTTCTCAAATCCTATGACTCATTATGAGTGATAGGTACCAACACACATTCAAGTGTTCTTGGAAACAGCGAAAGCTGTTTATATTTGAGTCCGGCAAAATCGAACGTTGTCTCGCTCATTCAAATAATGAGACAACAATAAACACCTTGGTTGTTTGCCATACGCTTATTTATCGTCACGTAAGTGACAGTAAAAAGAAACCTCTTGGGGTTGTATGGTTAAGTGACTAAGCGTACACGGTGGATGCCTTGGCAGTCAGAGGCGATGAAAGACGTAATAACTTGCGATAAGCCCAGATTAGGTAGTAATAACCGTTTGAGTCTGGGATTTCTGAATGGGGAAACCCACTAGCATAAGCTAGTATTATTAACTGAATACATAGGTTAATAAGGCAAACCCGGGGAACTGAAACATCTAAGTACCCGGAGGAGTAGAAATCAACCGAGATTCCGAAAGTAGCGGCGAGCGAAATTGGACTAGCCCTTAAGCTTTTAATGATGCAGGTGAAGATTCTGGAAAGTATCGCGATACAGGGTGATAGCCCCGTAACCGACACGTCATTTTAAGTGAAAACGAGTAAGGCGGGACACGTGATATCCTGTTTGAATATGGGGGGACCATCCTCCAAGGCTAAATACTACTGACTGACCGATAGTGAACCAGTACCGTGAGGGAAAGGCGAAAAGAACCCCTGTGAGGGGAGTGAAATAGAACCTGAAACCGTGTACGTACAAGCAGTAGGAGCACCTTTTTGGTGTGACTGCGTACCTTTTGTATAATGGGTCAGCGACTTATATTTAGTAGCAAGGTTAACCGAATAGGGGAGCCGTAGGGAAACCGAGTCTTAACTGGGCGTCGAGTTGCTAGGTATAGACCCGAAACCAGGTGATCTAGCCATGGGCAGGTTGAAGGTTGAGTAACATCAACTGGAGGACCGAACCGACTAATGTTGAAAAATTAGCGGATGACTTGTGGCTAGGGGTGAAAGGCCAATCAAACCTGGAGATAGCTGGTTCTCCCCGAAAGCTATTTAGGTAGCGCCTCGGACGAATACTACTGGGGGTAGAGCACTGTTAAGGCTAGGGGGTCATCCCGACTTACCAACCCTTTGCAAACTCCGAATACCAGTAAGTACTATCCGGGAGACACACGGCGGGTGCTAACGTCCGTCGTGGAGAGGGAAACAACCCAGACCGCCAGCTAAGGTCCCAAAGTATAGCTAAGTGGGAAACGATGTGGGAAGGCTCAGACAGCCAGGATGTTGGCTTAGAAGCAGCCATCATTTAAAGAAAGCGTAATAGCTCACTGGTCGAGTCGGCCTGCGCGGAAGATGTAACGGGGCTAAGCTATACACCGAAGCTGCGGCAATGAAGTTTACTTCATTGGGTAGGGGAGCGTTCTGTAAGCCGTTGAAGGTGAACTGTAAGGTTTGCTGGAGGTATCAGAAGTGCGAATGCTGACATGAGTAACGATAATGGGGGTGAAAAACCCCCACGCCGGAAGACCAAGGGTTCCTGTCCAACGTTAATCGGGGCAGGGTAAGTCGACCCCTAAGGCGAGGCTGAAAAGCGTAGTCGATGGGAAACGGGTTAATATTCCCGTACTTCTTATAATTGCGATGGGGGGACGGAGAAGGCTAGGTGGGCCTGGCGATGGTAGTCCAGGTTCAAGGGTGTAGGCTAATTTCTTAGGTAAATCCGGGAAATTATTAGGCTGAGACCCGATGTCGAGTCACTACGGTGATGAAGTCATTGATGCCATACTTCCAGGAAAAGCCTCTAAGCTTCAGATTATAAGGAATCGTACCCCAAACCGACACAGGTGGTCGGGTAGAGAATACCAAGGCGCTTGAGAGAACTCGGGTGAAGGAACTAGGCAAAATGGTACCGTAACTTCGGGAGAAGGTACGCTCTTGACGGTGAAATCCCTAGCGGATGGAGCTATTGGGAGTCGCAGATACCAGGTGGCTGCAACTGTTTATTAAAAACACAGCACTGTGCAAAATCGTAAGATGACGTATACGGTGTGACGCCTGCCCGGTGCCGGAAGGTTAATTGATGGGGTTAGTCTTAGGACGAAGCTCTTGATCGAAGCCCCGGTAAACGGCGGCCGTAACTATAACGGTCCTAAGGTAGCGAAATTCCTTGTCGGGTAAGTTCCGACCTGCACGAATGGCGTAATGATGGCCACGCTGTCTCCACCCGAGACTCAGTGAAATTGAAATCGCTGTGAAGATGCAGTGTACCCGCGGCTAGACGGAAAGACCCCGTGAACCTTTACTACAGCTTGGCACTGAACATTGACCCTACATGTGTAGGATAGGTGGGAGACTATGAAACTTCGTCGCTAGATGGAGTGGAGTCAACCTTGAAATACCACCCTTGTATGCTTGATGTTCTAACTTAGTCCCCTAATCGGGGATGAGGACAGTGCCTGGTGGGTAGTTTGACTGGGGCGGTCTCCTCCCAAAGAGTAACGGAGGAGCACGAAGGTGGGCTAAACACGGTTGGACATCGTGTGGTTAGTGCAATGGCATAAGCCCGCTTGACTGCGAGAATGACAATTCGAGCAGGTGCGAAAGCAGGTCATAGTGATCCGGTGGTTCTGAATGGAAGGGCCATCGCTCAACGGATAAAAGGTACTCCGGGGATAACAGGCTGATACCGCCCAAGAGTTCATATCGACGGCGGTGTTTGGCACCTCGATGTCGGCTCATCACATCCTGGGGCTGAAGTCGGTCCCAAGGGTATGGCTGTTCGCCATTTAAAGTGGTACGCGAGCTGGGTTTAGAACGTCGTGAGACAGTTCGGTCCCTATCTGCCGTGGGCGTTGGAAGATTGAAGGGGGCTGCTCCTAGTACGAGAGGACCGGAGTGGACGAACCTCTGGTGTTCGGGTTGTCATGCCAATGGCATTGCCCGGTAGCTAAGTTCGGAATCGATAAGCGCTGAAAGCATCTAAGCGCGAAGCGAGCCCTGAGATGAGTCTTCCCTGGCACTTTACGTGTCCTAAAGGGTTGTTCGAGACTAGAACGTTGATAGGCAGGGTGTGTAAGTGCTGCGAGGCATTGAGCTAACCTGTACTAATTGCCCGTGAGGCTTAACCATACAACACCCAAGGGGTTTTGGCAGAAATTGTTCCAGACAATTTACTGCACTTCCTACATCCGTGTAGGTCGTGGACTCAGATAGAGAACATTGAATGTGTAGAGACTTTTATAATTAGCTTTCCGAATTTTAAAATTTTGCTTGGCGACCATAGCATTGTGGACCCACCTGAACCCATGCCGAACTCAGAAGTGAAACGCAATAGCGCCGATGGTAGTGTGGGGTTTCCCCATGTGAGAGTAGGACATCGCCAGGCTTTAATTCGCTTTTATCTTTTTTAGAGAAGATGAAGGCAAAAAATAAATAAAGCACAGTATTGATTAAGACTTTATTTAAAAAGAATAAAATTGCCCGATCTTTGATCGGGCTATTATTTTTTAAATATCCAAATATAGAACGCTGATATAGCTCAGCCCGGTAGAGCGCATCCTTGGTAAGGATGAGGTCCCCAGTTCGAGTCTGGGTATCAGCACCAGAATTTTACTTGGCAACCATAGCATTGTGGACCCACCTGATTCCATGCCGAACTCAGAAGTGAAACGCAATAGCGCCGATGGTAGTGTGGGGTTTCCCCATGTGAGAGTAGGACATTGCCAGGTTACTATTAAATAAAAAGCCTTCCAAACGGAAGGCTTTTTGCGTTTATAAGGTTTATATTTAAGCAGTAATAAATTTATTTTCAGCCAGTTGCCACAATGCTTTAATTAAAGGATCATTGAGTTTTGAACGATGGCAACATATGCCTAAATCAAATGGTTTAACACTTTCCAGTTTTAACCGTTGTATTTTATCTTTAACTGGACTGTTATTAATCACCACATCTGGCGCTATGCCTATTCCACACCCTAATGCGACCATACTAACAATAGCCTCATGACCAGAAACTTGGGCATAAATATTAGGTCTGATTTTGTTTTTCTTAAACCAATAGTTAGCACGCTCTCTAGCGGTACCTGCTTCTGGCAATATAAAGGGAATTGAGTCCCAATTTGGGTGTTCTTTTAATAATTCTTGAGAAAATGTACTAACACCGGTTGGCGCAATAATAGAAAGTGGAATTTTCCCAATTTTTTCAAAAGCTAATCGAGTTGGTAAATGTTCTGGTTTGGCAGATATCGCGATATCCGCTTTACCATCGAGAACGATATCAATTGCTTGTGCAGGATCACCTGTTGATAGCTTTAATTCGATTTGAGGATAAATCAGTCTAAAGTCATTTAAGAGCTCTGGTAAGTGACTATAACTGGCCGTTACGGAGCAAAATAGATGAATTTCACCTTCAAGCTGTTGAGATTGATCTGATAATTCTGCTTTATAACTATACCAGTCACTCGTTATTTTTAAGGCGATAGGGAGTAGTTTTCTGCCAGCATTGGTTAGGTCGACACTTCTATTATCGCGAATCAATAAGCTTTGGCCTATTTCGTCTTCAAGCTTTTTGATTTGTCGACTTAAAGCTGATGGGCTGACATGCATTGCAATGGCTGTTTTATTAAAACTTTTACTGTCACATAGGTGAATAAACACCTGTAGGCTTTTAATATTCATTTAATCTCTTTTACGTTGCATTAATTGCAATTACTAATTGTGAATATATCACTTTAAGCAATTAGATTCCTGCATTACTATGTGTTCATTCGACTCATATGCAGTCGACCAACAAACAGTTTTTAAAGGAGTCTCTTAAATGGCTAACTACTTCAACACACTTAATCTACGTGAGCAATTAGACCAATTAGGTCGTTGTCGTTTTATGGATCGTGAAGAATTTGCGACAGAAGCGGATTATCTAAAAGGTAAGAAAATTGTAATTGTAGGTTGTGGTGCTCAAGGCCTTAACCAAGGGCTTAACATGCGAGATTCCGGTCTTAATGTTGCTTATGCACTACGTCAAGCTGCTATCGATGAAAAACGTCAGTCTTTCAAAAACGCTAGTGAGAATGGTTTTGAAGTGGGTAGTTATGAGACGCTTATTCCTCAAGCAGACCTTGTGGTAAACCTTACACCTGATAAACAGCACACTAATGTAGTAGAAACAGTGATGCCGTTAATGAAAGAAGGAGCAGCTTTAGGTTATTCGCATGGATTCAACATTGTTGAAGAAGGCATGCAGATTCGTAAAGACTTAACTGTGGTAATGGTTGCTCCTAAGTGTCCTGGTACAGAAGTTCGTGAAGAATACAAACGCGGATTTGGTGTTCCTACGCTTATTGCTGTTCACCCAGAGAATGATCCAAAAGGTGAAGGTTGGGATATCGCTAAAGCTTGGGCTGCAGGTACTGGTGGTCACCGTGCTGGTTGCCTAGAGTCTTCTTTTGTTGCCGAAGTTAAATCAGATCTTATGGGTGAGCAAACAATCCTGTGTGGTATGTTGCAAGCTGGTTCTATCGTTTGCTATGAAAAAATGATCGCAGACGGTATTGATGAAGGCTATGCGGGTAAATTGCTTCAGTTTGGTTGGGAAACTATCACTGAAGCGCTTAAGTTCGGTGGTATTACTCACATGATGGATCGTCTGTCTAATCCAGCTAAAGTTAAAGCATTTGAACTGTCTGAAGAACTTAAAGAACTTATGCGTCCTCTTTACAATAAGCATATGGATGACATCATTGTTGGTGAGTTCTCAAGCACTATGATGGCAGATTGGGCAAATGATGATGTTAACTTACTAGGTTGGCGCGAAGAAACGGGCAACACTGCCTTTGAAAACTACCCTGAATCTGATGTTGAAATTTCTGAACAAGAGTATTTTGATAAAGGTATTTTGATGATCGCTATGGTTCGTGCGGGTGTTGAGCTTGCATTTGAAGCAATGACATCATCTGGGATCATTGACGAGTCAGCTTACTATGAATCTCTGCATGAACTTCCATTGATTGCTAATACTGTTGCGCGTAAGCGTCTATATGAAATGAACGTTGTTATTTCAGATACAGCCGAATATGGTAACTACCTATTCGCTAATGTTGCGACTCCGCTTTTACGTGAAAAATTCATGCCTAAAGTATCAACAGATGTTATCGGTAAAGGTTTAGGTATTGAGTCTAATCAAGTAGATAACGCAACGTTGATTGAAGTAAATGAAGCTATTCGTAATCACCCTGTAGAGTATATTGGTGAAGAGCTACGTGGTTATATGACAGATATGAAGCGTATCGCCGTTGGCGGTTAATGTTATAAGCAAGTAGCTTGTAAACGATAAAGATATAGTAAAGGCTTGGTTTAATTCCAAGCCTTTATTTTTGGAAGAATATTAATATTTATCTGATCGTTGTTTTATTTTATTAGACACATGTTTCATCTTGCTTCTGTATTCATTCTTTTCTGAAATAATCTTGATCTAAACAGTCATGCCTATGATTATTTTTCCGTTAACTTAGTTTCAAGTTCGGTTAATTTAGCTTCCATTTCAGTCAGTTTTTGACGTGTTCTTAATAATACTTGAGTTTGAACATCAAACTCTTCGCGACTCACCACGTCTAACTTATTCAGTTGACCTTGAATAACTTGTTTTACTTTCTGATCGACATCTGCGCCAAGCTCTTTTACTGGCGTTGGCATTGATTCATGGATTTGTTTTGCAATCTGTTCTAATTTTTTTGGGTCAAACATACGTTATAAACTCCTATCAATTTGTTTTTATTCTAAGCAAATTATCAAACAATGTCGTTAACAATAGCAATAAAAAAGGCCACCGAAGTGACCTTTTAAACATACATGCTTATTTAATTGTGATTAGAGAACTGGCGTTGAGCGGCTTTTGCCTCATCAAATCGTGCAAGTTTTTCTAAATCTTTATCTTCTACGAATACCGGCAGAGGTTTGTGTTTTTCTGCGAGATAAGAGTAGATAACCGGAAGTACGAATAGAGTAAATAAGGTACCAATCGCTAATCCAGAAACAATAACAATACCAATACTGAAGCGCTGAGCAGCTCCTGCTCCTGTTGCATACATCAAAGGAATCAAACCTGCTATCATGGCAGCAGTTGTCATTAATATTGGGCGAAGACGTACTTTAGCTGCTTCCATTACCGCCTCGGTACGTGATTTGTTATGTAGTAGCTGTTCTTCTTTTGCTACTTCACAAATCAAAATACCGTGTTTAGTTATCAAGCCAACCAGTGTAATCAATCCAACTTGAGAGTATATGTTCATTGTTGCAGCTCCCCATGCTAGTGCGATTAAGGCCCCACAAATAGCCAAAGGTACCGAGACCATAATAACTAATGGATCTTTTACTGATTCAAATTGAATCGCTAATACAAGATAGATGATTGCTAGTGCCAAACCAAAAGTAGCGAATAAAGAACTACCTTCGGTAACATATTGTCTTGATTCGCCCATATAGTCATATGAATAACCATTTGGTAGTTTCTCTGCTGCTATATTTTCAAACCAATTAATTGCATCTCCCATTGCAATAGTAGGAGAAGGTACAGCACCGATAGTTGCTGAGTTTAATTGATTAAAGTGAGGCAAAGAACGAGGCTCAGCGACAACATCAATATTGATCAAGCTACCTAAAGGAACCGCAGCACCACTTGAAGAACGGACATAATAGTTATTCATTGATTCAGGGTTTAATCTATATTTTCGCTCAACTTGAGGAATGACTTCGTAAGAACGACCGTTTAAGTCAATACGATTGACGTATCCATCTGCCATCATTGCACTTAAAGTGATACCAATGTCTTGCATTGTTACGCCATAAGCCCCCGCTTTATCTTTATCAATATTAATTTTCATTGTTGCGGAATCGTAATTCAAATCAATATTAGAATAGACAAAATATGGACTCGACACAGTATCAATTAAGATGTCGGTTGCTATTTGGAATAAGCTTTCAAAACTATTTGGTGTAGTAATAACAAATTGGATAGGTAAGCCTGAGCCTGCACCTGGTAGTTCGGGCATTTGGAAGGCTGTTACTGCCATACCTGGTACCGTTTTCACCAGTTGACCAACTCGGTTTGCCACTTCTGATTGACTCGCTTCGCGTTCACTCCATGGAACCATTGATGCTATACCAAAGGCTTGGTTGGAATTTGGCACCCCTACGAATACTTGCGAATAGGCCACTTCTGGTTGATCTGCAAGCATTTGGTTCACATCTGCCATAGTATTTTGCAAGTAATCGAGGTTGGCATTTGATGGACCAGTACCGATTAACATAACGATACCTTTGTCTTCTGAAGGGGCAAGTTCACTTGGAATGAACTTGAATAGCAACGGAAGACTAGCAAATACAATAATAGCAAAACCGATAATGACAGGGCGTTTTTTCATTATCGCGCCTAGCATTTTTTCATAACGGTTACTCATTCTATCAAGAATACCGTGCACCGTTGTTTCGAATCGGTTTGGTTTAGTATGTGGTTTGAGCATCTTAGAACACATAACCGGAGATAAGGTTAAGGCAATAATACCGGAAACAAATACTGCACCAGCTAGAGTCAAGGCAAATTCTTTAAATAAAGAACCGGTGATCCCACCCATCATGGCTATAGGAGCATATACCGCACCAAGTGTTAGCGTCATTGCAATCACGGGTACCGCAATTTCACGAGTACCAATGATCGCAGCTCTAAAGGGCGATTCACCAAGTTTGATATGCCGATCGACGTTTTCTAGAACAACAATAGCATCATCAACCACCAGTCCAATCGCCAGTACCATTGCCAATAGCGTCATTAGGTTCCAAGAGAAACCAATTGACTGCATGACCATTGCAACACCAATAAGTGAAAGTGGTATGGTCACAATAGGGATAATAACCGCACGTAATGACCCTAAAAATAGAGTAATAACAATCAATACAATGAGGGCGGCTTCAAGAATGGTCTTAATAACTTCACTAATTGATTCATTAATCGCAACAGTGGAATCATACAGAACATTCATTTCAATATTGCTTGGCATGTTTTTTTCTAATGTCGGTAATAGTTCCAACACATCGTGGGCAATATTAATTGGGTTGGCGCTTGGCGTTGCGTTAATTGCGGCAACAACTGCTTCGCGACCATTAGCATTTGCACGTACAACATCGTGACTTTTCTCTCGCGAGACTTTAGCAATATCTTGTAAGCGTACTAATTCGCCATCTTCTTGTTTTATGACCAAGCGTTCTAATTCGGCCACACTAGAGATTTGAGTATCGGCGCTGCCGTTATATATAACGAACTCACCAATTGATTGCCCTGTTGCTGACTGATAGTTATTGGAGTTTAGGACACTCATAACATCAGTTGCGGTTAAACCGATAGCAGCCATTTTGGCTGGATCTAACCAAATACGCATTGCGTATTTAGAACCACCATAGTGATCAACACTCGCTACCCCGCTCACAGAGAATAATTGAGGATCGATAACTCGTTCTAGATAATCTGTTACTTGGCTGGAAACTAACTCGTCACTGGTGAAACCAATATACAAAACAGCTGTCGTCGAACCTGTCGACATTTTTACTGTCGGATCTTCGGATTCACTAGGTAATTGAGACCGCACCGAGTTTGTTTTAGCAAGAATATCCGATAACGCTGCATTAGGATCGGTATTCAGTTTCATTGTTACTGTAATGGTAGACATACCGAGCACAGACTGTGATGTCATGTAGTCGATGTTATCTGCCTGTGCAATAGCTTGTTCCAATGGCTGAGTAATAAAGCCTTGAATTAAGTTAGCACTCGCACCGTAATAACTTGTTGTTACGGTAACTACGGTATTCGTCATTTCTGGGTATTCACGTACTTGCATCTTGAATATTGCCTGTAAGCCAAGCAATGCAATCAAAAAGCTGATGGATACCGCTAGAACTGGACGTTTTATAAAAATGTCAGTAAAGCGCATTTTGCCCCCAATTAAAGCATCGGTGTTTCAGTAGGAGGAGTAAGTGCATCACTCTCGACTACTTTAACTTTCGCATCGTTACTTAGGCGTACTTGGCCAGATGTGACGACTTGATCGCCAGCACTCACGCCACTCATGATATGAGCTATATCGCCTCTACGTTCACCCACATTCACAACATGTTGTTTTACGCGCATAACACCGTCCACTTCTGACAGAACATAGACATTGTCACCGTATAAAGTAAATGTGATCGCAACTTGAGGAAGCACAATCTGATCTTTAATGGTCGGGAGGATAATATTTGCACGAGCAAACATGCCACTGCGAAGTTTACCACCGTTATTCGGGATATCTGCTTGAACTTGTATTAGACCACTTTGGCTATCAACCGCAGGTTCGATAGCAGAAATGGTGCCTTTAAAAGTCTCTTCAGGGTAAGAGTCTACTTTGATATCTACTTCTTGTTCGATGTAGATACGAGAAATATCTGTTTGTGAAACTGTAAAACGTAGACGCATCACGCTAGTGTCTTCTAAACGGACGATCTCGTCACCAGTTTGAAGATATTGGCCAAGAAATACATTGCGAATACCAACAACACCATCAAAAGGAGCAGAAATTTCCCTTCTATCAATAGCGGCTTCTAAAGACTGTATGTCAGATTTAAGAGAAAAATATTCGGCTTCTGCGGTATCGTAAGACTCTTTCGATACCGATCCCTTTTTATATAGGCCTTTATAACGATTATATTTGGCTTTTGCTGCAGGCAAACGAGCCTTTGCACTGTTTAAGTTGGCGTTCTCAACTTCGGTATCAAGAATAATTAACTTTTGGCCAGTTTTTACCGTATCGCCTGAATCAAATTGAATTTTGTCAATAACACCATTTGATTCTGTAGCAAGGGTGACGCCTTGATTGGGCTCTATAAAACCAATCGCTTGAATGGTAGGAACCCAATCAACAGAATTTACTTCCACAATCGTGACCGGAAATTCTGGTTCAGGCATGTTTGCCATATATTCTGCAATTTTCTTTTGCTTGAACATATTAAAGCCAATCACACTACCAAAAAGCAATATTGCGATAAGTAGCATGAAAAAAGTCCACTTTTTCATTCTTGTTTGAACTCCAAATTAGTGATTAATTAAAGCATCCCAACTCGCATCAATGGCGTGTTCTAACGCCTTTTCATCAAGTTGGAAACAGTTATTTCTTTGTTTTCTAGCCAGTGCAGAGCTGGATTCTAAGCTAAGGCTTGATAACACTTTGTTATCGAATTGCTTAAAAAGGCCTTGCGATTTTCCTTCATCGAACATTTTTTCAATTTTACTAAACATCTCTTTTTCTTTATGAAAGATACATTGACCATCTTTAGAAGAGAGTTGTTCGTATAGCATATGGCTTATTACCGCATTTTTAGTTTTGGAAAAATGCCATATGTTGAGCCAAATTGTTCGATATTGTTCTTTAAGTTCCATGTTATCAGTCAGATTAGCCTGAATAATATCAGCGGTTCTTTGCGTTACATGGAGGCGAGTCTCTTCTATTAAATGTTCTTTGTCGTTGAAATAGCGATAAATGGTTCCGGCAGCAACACCTGCTTCTTTAGCCAGTTTTTGCATAGACAAACCATGAAATCCTTCTTTAGCGACCAATGTTTCGGTTGCATCAAGAATTAATTGTTTTTTATCACCGCTAGTATCGAAAGACATGGAAGACTCAATAATGAATGAACGTTCATTCATTAAATCACGTTTCTTGATAACAATTCAATAAATAAGTCTTTAAAAATAGGATTAATCTAATCATAGAGATATCTCGTTAGCATTATTAAAGCCAGAATACTATTATAGGCGCTAATTTCCTTTTGCACGTTTGAGTATTAAATATGAAGTTAAATCCAGCACAAGATGAAGCAGTAAAATTTGTCTCAGGACCCTGTCTTGTGCTTGCAGGGGCTGGTTCGGGTAAAACTCGAGTGATCACTAATAAAGTGGCATATTTAATTCAACAATGTGGTTATAAAGCCAGAAATATAGCAGCGGTAACCTTTACTAATAAAGCGGCTCGCGAAATGAAAGAGCGGGTCAGTCAAACGTTAGGAAAGCAAGAATCAAGGGGGTTAATGGTTTCTACTTTCCATACTCTTGGCTTAAATATTATTAGAAAAGAATATAAAACTCTCGGTCTCAAGGCAGGCTTTTCTTTGTTTGATGATCAAGACCAGTTGGCTTTGCTTAAAGAACTGACAGAAGAACAATTAGATGGTGATAAAGACTTATTAAAGCAATTGCTTAGCTCTATATCTAATTGGAAAAATGACATGCTTACTCCAGCGATGGCTATTAGCTACGCTCGTTCTGAACAAGAACAGTTATTTGCCCATTGCTTTGATGCTTATACCAAGCAAATGAAAGCTTATAACGCGTTAGACTTTGACGATCTGATTTCCATGCCTGTTGCGTTGCTGAAGAACAATGAACAGATTCGTCATCGTTGGCAAACTCGTATTCGGTATTTATTGGTTGATGAATATCAAGATACCAATACCAGTCAATATGAATTGGTTAAATTGTTGGTTGGAGAGCGAGGTCGCCTAACCGTAGTGGGTGACGATGACCAATCTATATATTCATGGCGTGGCGCTAAACCACAAAATTTAGTGTTATTAAATAAAGATTACCCTAACTTGCGGATAGTGAAGTTGGAACAAAATTATCGCTCTACTAGTCGCATTTTACGTGCCGCGAATATATTAATTGATAATAATCCTCATGTTATAAAGAAAACGCTGTTTTCTGCCCTTCCAGATGGCGAAAAATTGAAAGTGCTGATTGCAAATAATGAAGAGCATGAAGCAGAAAGAGTTACTGGTGAAATTATTGCCCATAAATTTTTAAATAGAACTGGATACAAAGACTACGCCATACTTTATCGAGGCAACCATCAATCTCGCTTGATCGAAAAATCACTGATGCAAAACCGAATTCCCTATAAAATTTCTGGTGGTACGTCATTTTTTGCTCGTGCAGAAATAAAAGACATTATGGCGTATCTGAAGGTATTAGTGAATCCAGATGACGATAATGCTTTTCTCCGAATTGTAAACACTCCGCGTCGAGAGATTGGTCCTGTGACACTAGAAAAACTGGGTAGTTACGCGAATATGCGAGGAAAGAGTTTATTTGAAGCCAGCTTTGAACTTGGACTTGAGCAGCATCTCTCTGGTCGAGGTTTAGAGTCGCTACAAAAATTTACTCGTTGGATCGTGGCCATTGCAGATAACGCCGAACGTGGCAATACGGTTGATGCTTTGCGAGCATTAGTGAGAGATATTCATTACGAAGATTGGTTATATGAGACTTCCTCCAGTGCTAAAGCGGCAGAGATGCGTATGAAAAATGTATCTGAGCTATACAATTGGATTGTTGCTGATCTTGAAGGTGATAATTACGATCAAGAAATAAAGACGCTAAAGGAAGTGGTTTTACGTCTTACTCTTAGAGATATGATGGAACGAGGCGAAGAAAATAGCGATGCCGATCAGGTGCAGCTGATGACACTGCATGCTTCTAAAGGGTTAGAATTTCCATTTGTTTATTTAATGGGGACAGAAGAAGGTATATTGCCGCATCAAACCAGCATCGATGAAGATAATGTTGAAGAAGAGCGTCGATTAGCTTACGTGGGTATTACGCGTGCACAAAAAGAGCTTACTTTTACTCTATGCAAAGAACGTCGACAATTTGGCGAGTTAATTAAGCCGACTCAAAGCCGTTTTCTCGATGAGCTACCCTTTGATGATGTTGAATGGGAAAGTGTAAAAAAACCGCAATCGGCAGAAGAGAGAATGATAAAAGGACAAGCGCATATCGCTAATATTAGAGATATGTTTAAAAATAAACGTTAATAGTAATACCAATATCAACGGTTATTAAAAAATAAAAGGGTTGTACTTAGTACAACCCTTTTGCATTTTGACCATTATCACTAGAAGCAACAGTAAAAAATAATAGCTACATACCTTCAGTGATGAATTTGATCGCAGCAATAACTTCATCATCACTACAATCCATACATGACCCTTTTGCTGGCATCGCATTAAAGCCTTGTAGTGCATGATTAGTTAATACTTCCATACCTTGAGCAATACGAGGAGCCCATTGTTCTGCATTGCCTTTTATAGGGGCTCCAGCTACACCTGTAGCATGACATGCTGTGCAATAAGTATTATAAACGGTAGCACCATCACGTGGTTCAGTTCTTTCTTCTACTACAGGAGCCGCTCCTGCGAGATAAACGTCACCAACAGGTTGGATGCGTTCAGCAATAGCATCATATTCTTTATCGCTCACACTGGCCGCTAGGCTTCCAGCTGAGAATGTAATTGCAGCGAATAGTACGCCGATTATTCTTAGGGACATATATTTAAGCTCACTTTGCAGTTATCGTTTTTATTTGGCGTGTGTTAACAAATACTATTAGAGTGTTCAATTAAAAATGGATAATTTGAAAACACATTGTTAAATCAGTGTGAATTATAGGGGATTATATCCTGTTAATTTACTGCGATAAATACCAAAATCATTATGATCAGCGTTTTATCACATCCTAACTGCTGAAAAAGACAACAATTAATAAAAAAACTATAAAAAAAACTAGACTGAGAAAGACGAACTACGTATTATTCCACTCCGCCGATAGGGCATGCGCCCGTAGCTCAGCTGGATAGAGCGTTGGCCTCCGGAGCCAAAGGTCGAAGGTTCGAATCCTTTCGGGCGCGCCAATTTCCGGAAGCGTTAAATATTATCGGCAAAAAATAGTGGTGGCTATAGCTCAGTTGGTAGAGCCCTGGATTGTGATTCCGGTTGTCGCGAGTTCGAGTCTCGTTAGCCACCCCATTATTATAAAGCGTAGAGTGTTACTCTGGGTTTAAGGTAGCAGACAAAAAGTTTGCTCCTAAAAGAAAAATTTCGGTGAATAGCGTATTTTGATCGCGCATCTCCGGTTTTGGAATAGTGGACCAGAGGGTTTGCTTCCAAACAAATAAATTTCGGTGAATAGCGCAGCTTGGTAGCGCATCTGGTTTGGGACCAGAGGGTCGGGGGTTCGAATCCCTCTTCACCGACCACTTTTTAGAATTCTGACTTTACTTGCAGGGTTTTAATTATTTGTGGTGGCTATAGCTCAGTTGGTAGAGCCCTGGATTGTGATTCCGGTTGTCGCGAGTTCGAGTCTCGTTAGCCACCCCATTATTAAATAGTGTAGAGTGTTACTCTGGGCTGTTAAGGCAGTAGACTAAAAGTTTGCTCCCCAAAAAAGAAAACTCGGTGGATAGCGTATTTTGATAGCGCATCCCCGGTTTTGGAATGGTGGACCAGAGGGTTTGCTTCCAAAAAAAGATTTCGGTGAATAGCGCAGCTTGGTAGTGCATCTCCGGTTTTGGAATAGTGGACCAGAGGGTTTGCTTCCAAAAAAAAGATTTCGGTGAATAGCGCAGCTTGGTAGCGCATCTCCGGTTTTGGAATAGTGGACCAGAGGGTTGCTTCCAAAAAAAAGATTTCGGTGAATAGCGCAGCTTGGTAGCGCATCTGGTTTGGGACCAGAGGGTCGGGGGTTCGAATCCCTCTTCACCGACCACTTTTAAAGCCTCGTCTTAGATAGACGGGGCTTTTTTTATTGTTCGACGTAATGATAAATTAACTACGCCAAGTGAATTAAGTCTCTGCTTAGTGAATTTACACTCAAAGGGGCGAGGAGGGTTCAGTTCTCTCAAATACAGCCCTTCACGACCACTTTTCAAGCCTCATCTAAAATAGACGGGGCTTTTTTATGGTTAAACCCCACTCTTTAACGATCGCTTTAAAATTCTTATTAATTAGAAAAATGTCTGGATAGTCGGTATTACCGTATTTAGATAGCAGAATTTGGCAGCAAAGGTGATAGTGTTAATGGAATAAAGAAGAGCATTATTCATGTTTTTCTCACTATATACTCTATTCAGTCATTTCAAGAAAAACATATTAAACCTGAACTTTTTAGGGATAAAAACTGCTTTTTTAATGTTTTTTTGTATTTATTAACTTTAAAATATAGATAAAACAGTGTTTATTTTTGTGTGTTGGTTTTAGATGCTGTTAAATTATGGTTGTATTCCCCTACTCTCAATGAGCTTATGTTTTTTAAAAATTAAAATGAATAATTGATTATGCTGATATTTGGTGTTTTTTTTTGAAATAAAAGAATAACTGACTAATTAATAAATTGTTACATTCTCACAAAAAACGAATAATTATTGAATGTACATGCTCTAAAAGTGTCCATCTGCGTGTTTTTATACTATATAAGTTGCTTTTTAGTGAATTATTTGCCAAATTTGTCAGTTATTAGATTATCAGGGCTTTGTTCTGGTAATGAATGGAATCAATTTGCAGACAGGGCTGTTAGCGCCGTGTTCGAGGTCTGGTAATGTCGCTTTTAGAAGTTAAGAACCTTCGGATAGAATATCCGTCAAGGCATGGTGTACATGCCGCAGTTAAAAATTTATCGTTCAACATTGAACGTGGGGAAATAGTTGGTGTTGTTGGTGAATCTGGTGCGGGTAAATCTACAGTAGGAAATGGTGTTATCGATCTACTGAGTCCTCCAGGTATCATTGCTGGTGGCGATGTATTTCTTGATGGCGATAAGATTTCTGGATTATCTTCAAGAGATATGCGCAAGGTTCGTGGGTCAAAAATAGGATTTATATTTCAAGATCCTATGACGTCGCTTAATCCACTTTTTACCGTGGAACATCAATTAAAAGAAACAATTCATGCCAATATGAACGTTTCTGATGCCGAAGCTTATAAACGTTCACTCTCTTTGATGAATCAAGTTGGAATTCCTCAACCAGAAAATCGACTCAAGCAGTATCCTCATCAATTTTCTGGAGGCATGAGACAGCGGGTTGTTATTGCCATTGCGTTAGCTGGTGAGCCAGATCTTATTATTGCTGATGAACCAACCACCGCTCTAGATGTTTCTATTCAAGATCAGATCCTTAGCCTTATTCGTGAACTGTGCGTCAGCAACAATGTCGGCTGTATGCTCGTTACTCATGATATGGGTGTAGTTTCTAATGTGACGGATAAAGTTGCTGTTATGTACCGCGGAGATTTGGTTGAGTTTGGTCCTACTGCTAAGGTGCTTGGGGATCCTGACCATTCTTATACTCGCAGTCTCATTTCAGCGGTGCCTCGTTCAGATAAGAAACTAGAACGATTCCCACTGGTCAGTTACATTGAAGAAGCGGTTGAAATGGCGCCTTTAGATGTAAAAAATCATTGGCTAGGTCAAAATCAAGTAGAAAGAGCTTATACTGGTCCATTATTGAATGTAGAAAATGTTAGCTTACGTTTCGTAACCAAAGATTCTTTATTTGAAAGCCGTAGAGAATATGTACAGGCCTCTAATGATGTGAGCTTTGAAGTTTTTGAAGGTGAAACGTTTGGTCTCGTGGGAGAGTCAGGTTCAGGTAAATCGACTATTGCTCGTGTTATTGCGGGGTTATATGCACCTAATGCCGGTAAGGTTACCTTTGAGGGAATAGACCTTACAGGATTGAAATCAGAAAAAGAACGTCGTCCGATGCGCCGTCAAATGCAAATGGTGTTCCAAAACCCCTACACCTCGATGAATCCAAGAATGAAAATTTTTGACATCATTGCCGAACCGATTCGATTCCATAAACTGACTCGCGATGAGAGCCAGACCCGAGAAATAGTACATGATTTGCTTGATCATGTTGGTTTAGGAAGAATGGCGGGGCTTAAGTATCCACATGAATTCTCTGGTGGCCAACGTCAACGTATTTCCATTGCCCGAGCATTGGCAACAAGACCTCGTCTACTTATTTGTGATGAACCAACGTCAGCGTTAGATGTATCGGTTCAAGCACAAATACTGAACTTATTAAAAGATCTTCAAGATGAACTGAATTTAACCATGCTGTTCATTAGCCATGATTTACCGGTTATTCGTCAAATGTGTGACCGTATTGGGGTGATGCAAATGGGGCAATTGTTGGAAGTTGCGCCAACTGAGCAATTATTTAACAACCCTAAGCATGAATACAGTCAACATCTTATTTCTTTGATGCCTGAATTTACAGGATTAAGAGAAAACATAGCGTAATTTTGTTGGTTAATTATTACTTTTAGCCAATAGAAAATTTTCGAGTATGAATGCTCGAGAACACAAAAAAGATGCAAATACAATAAACAGGGATATGATTTCCCGCATAAGGAGTTATGCAATGAAAACCATCAAGACCAAATTGACAGTTGCTTTAATGGCAGCAGGTCTATCTTTTAGCGCTGCTGCTGCAGATATCACAGTTGCTTATGATGCCGATCCAGTATCACTTGATCCGCATGAGCAATTATCAGGTGGTACACTGCAAATGTCTCACATGGTATTTGATCCACTAGTTCGTTATACACAGAAATTGGATTTTGAACCACGTCTAGCGACTAGTTGGGAGCGTCAAAACGATACAACTGTGCGTTTTAACTTACGTCAAGGTGTTAAATTCCATTCTGGAAATGAAATGACAGCTGATGATGTTGTTTGGACGTTCGATCGTCTAAAAAACTCTCCAGATTTTAAAGGTATCTTTACGCCTTATAAAGAAATGGTAAAAGTAGACGATTATACAGTTGATATCGTTACTAATGGTCCCTACCCGCTAGTGTTGCAAACTGCGACATACATCTTCCCAATGGATAGCAAGTTCTATTCTGGCTCTACCGACGATGGTAAAGAGAAAGACGAAGTTGTTAAGCATGGTAATTCCTTCGCTTCGACTAACGTTTCAGGTACTGGTCCATTTACCGTTACGTCTCGTGAACAAGGAGTTAAGGTTGAATTTGCTCGATTTAACGATTACTGGGATAAAGAATCAAAAGGTAACGTAGACAACCTAACGTTAGTGCCTATCAAAGAAGATGCAACTCGTGTAGCCGCTCTTTTATCTGGCGATGTTGATATGATTGCTCCTGTAGCACCTAATGATCATAAACGTGTGCAAGATGCATCCGGTATTGAGCTAGTGACCTTACCAGGTACTCGTATTATTACGTTCCAAATGAACCAAAATAGTAACGAAGCACTGAAAGATGTTCGTGTTCGTCAAGCAATCGTTCATGCTATTAATAACGAAGGTATCGCTAAGAAGATCATGAAAGGTTTTGCAACCACTGCTGGTCAGCAAGGTCCTGAAGGTTATGCTGGTTATAGCCCAGAATTAACCCCTCGTTTCGATGTTAAAAAAGCAAAAGAGCTTATGAAAGAAGCGGGTTATGAAGACGGCTTTACTTTAAGCATGATGGCACCAAACAACCGTTACGTGAACGATGCGAAAGTGGCTCAAGCAGCTGCAGCAATGCTTTCTAAAATTGGTATTAAAGTTGATTTGAAAACCTTGCCTAAAGCACAATATTGGCCTGAGTTTGATAAGTGTTCAGCAGATATGATGATGATTGGTTGGCATTCAGATACAGAAGATTCTGCTAACTTCTCTGAGTTCTTAACAATGACTCGTAATGAAGATACTGGTCGTGGTCAGTATAACTGTGGTTACTACTCAAACGCAGATGTTGACCGTTTAGTAGAAGAGTCAAATGTAGAAACCGATCCAGCTAAACGTGCGGAAATGCTACAGCAGGTAGAAGCAACACTGTATAACGATGCAGCGTTTGTTCCTTTACATTGGCAAAATCTAGCATGGGGTGCTAAATCTAATGTTGATATTGCTCCAATCGTTAATGCAATGAACTTCCCATACTTTGGTGACCTAGTCGTTAAATAATATGGAAGTAAGTTGTATGGTTAGTTAAATAAAGCATACGACTGCGTTCAAATACTTATTTTACGCAATACCGTTCTATGGCGCTCAATCTTATTTCAGTCGGATTGAGTGCCATTTTTAGACTTACGACTGACTGAAATACTTCTTTTCGAAGAAGACAATGGAAAATTAAGGGGCAAGGAATGTTTTCGTTTCTGGTCAAGCGCCTATATCAGGCACTGATAGTTATGTTTGTGATCAGTTTAGTGGCATTTGCCATCCAAGATAACTTGGGGGACCCGTTACGTGAACTGGTGGGCCAGTCTGTTTCGGAATCTGAACGTCAAGCTCTGCGTGATGAGTTAGGATTGAATGATCCGTTTTTTACTAAATATTCTCGCTTTGTCGGCAATGCAATACAAGGTGATTTTGGTACCTCTTATTTTTATAAAAAGCCCGCTGCTGATGTGATTTTAGATAAACTAATTGCCACGTTAGAATTGGTGTTCGGTGCAGCATTAATCATTGTATTAATGTCTATTCCTCTGGGAGTTTATTCCGCGATTAATCCTAAAAGTATACTCACCAAAGTAATCATGGCCTTTAGTAGTATTGGGATTTCGATACCGGTATTTTTAACCGCCATTATGCTGATGTATGTCTTCTCCATTGAATTAGGTTGGCTGCCTTCTTATGGGAGAGGAGAAACGATAAACTTGCTTGGTTGGGAGTCGGGGTTCTTTACGCTCGATGGTTTAGCGCATTTGGTGCTACCAAGTGTTTCTTTGGCCTCTATTATGCTACCACTATTTATTCGTTTAGTTCGTTCTGAAATGCTGGAAGTATTGAGTTCTGAATATATTAAATTTGGCCGTGCCAAAGGCTTATCCTCTAAAAAAATCTATTATCAACATGCGCTTAAAAATACCATGTTACCGGTGTTAACGGTTGGTGGTGTGCAAATTGGTACCATGGTGGCTTATACCATCCTTACTGAAACTGTTTTTCAGTGGCCAGGTACCGGTTTTCTCTTTTTAGAGGCGATTAATCGTGTTGATACACCGTTAATTACTGCTTACGTGATTTTTGTAGGTTTGGTGTTCGTTGTGACAAACACTATTGTCGATTTGATGTATGGCTTGATTAACCCGACGGTTAATTTAACTGGTAAAGGAGCTTAATCGTGGAACAATCTAACGTTGTCCCAAGCCGTTGGGAACGCTTTAAACAATCTGACATTTTATATTATTTCTTACGCGATAAGGTGGCGATGTTTAGTTTTGCCGTCTTTATGATATTCCTAGTTATGGCATTGGCCGCACCTTTAATATCACCAACTGATCCGTATGACTTAACGTCTATTGATATCATGGATTCTGAACTTCCTCCTTCTTGGATGGAAGAAGGCGATTCAAGGTTTATGCTGGGTACTGATGAGCAAGGACGAGACATATTATCGACGATGCTTTACGGTTCTAGACTTTCTCTTACCATCGGTTTTTTTGCCGTGGGGTTACAGTTATTGTTAGGTATCGTTATTGGTTTATCAGCTGGTTACTTTGGTGGCCGGATTGATAGTTTTTTAATGAGATTTGCAGACGTACAGTTGTCGTTTTCAACCATGATGGTTGCGATCATTGTTTCGGCGATATTTAAAGCAAGTTTTGGCAGTGATTTTTACAGCCAATACGCGGTGTTAATGTTAGTGGTTATTATTGGTATTGCGGAATGGCCACAGTATGCCCGTACCATTAGAGCCTCAGTGCTTGCTGAAAAGAAAAAAGAGTATGTAGAAGCGGCTCGAGTAATGGGCTTTCGCTCTCCTCGAATTATGTTCCGTCATATCTTGCCAAACTGTTTATCACCGATCTTGGTTATATCGACAGTACAGGTGGCGAATGCAATTATGTCGGAAGCGGCGCTTTCTTTCTTAGGCTTAGGTTTGCCGGTTGATCAGCCTTCTTTAGGTGCCTTGATTAGCATCGGTTTTAATTACATATTTTCAGGTGCATGGTGGATTACTGCTTTCCCTGGTTTTGTCTTGGTAACCTTAGTTTTGGTCATTAATTTGCTCGGAGACTGGTTAAGAGACGTCTTTAACCCTAAAATTTATAAAGAATAATCTAAAGCGATTGATATCTAACTATAAATATTTCTAAACTAAGAGTCGCTATTATTGCGGCTCTTCTTTTTAGAGGCTATTGTTACTATGGTAATAGCATGATAAATATTGAGATAATAATATGAGCCGTATTTTAGTTAGACAATCCGTAGCCTTTGCTTTTTGTATTAGCTTTGCCTTTTCATCTTTTGCTAATGCCGCTGATGATGAGTATATCTGTGAAGCAAGGCAGATGACGACAGATTCAATTCCCGTACTCTCTCAAGATTGCCCCATTGGTAATGGCATGTGGGGAGTAACTCCAGATGTCGATACCGGCTTATTTTGGATTCAATGTGGGTTATTTAATTATGCATTGAGCCAAAATGAAGTAGAAGAAGTGACTAATGTTATCTCAAGCAATGTGTGGTTGAAAAAAGAAAAAAAAGATTATCGTTGCTTAGTTGGGCCTTATGAACAGTATTCGGTAGCGACAAAAGATCTCGACCAGTTAAAAAAGCTTAATTCCTATAAGCAAGCATTTATTCGAAATGCAACCGTTTCTCCAAGGACAGCCGTTACCTCAGCCAAAGCAATGCCTAATAAACCGGTTTCTAATGGAAAAACAGCTAGCAAACCAATCACTAACGCTCCAACTGTTACCTCACCTGCTGTCCCTTCAACAGTCGCGATAGAAAAAAGCGAAGTCGTTGAACAGAAAAGTGAGCAGGACCAATCTCAAGCAATAGGTCCATCTGAAACCGTTGTGGCACGTAGAGACGTTAAGATTGGTGATAAATATTATATGATCCCTTTTTTGATGGAAGGCTATGATCAATTTTATATGGAATATAATATTGCTTGGAATCGATTAAATTATGAACGTTCTGTTGAAGTGTGTGCACTACAAAATATGCGACTTCCATCTGAAGAAGAATGGCAACTCCTGATAGACTCACAAGTTATGAAGACTAAGCAATGGCCGTTACATCTTCCTTATTGGGGCGATGAAAAGAAAGGGCTGTTTACTAGTGGCAAGATCACTCAACTTTCTGGGACATCACTACTTAATGTAGTTTGTATTAAGTAGTTAAAATTAAGGCTAACATTTTTACAATGTTAGCCTTTTTATGCATTTGTTTTTATCTCATAGTAACAAATTCTTCGGAACCAGTAGGATGTATAGCAACGACACTGTCAAAATCTGCTTTAGTCGCTCCCATTTTCATTGCTACTGCAAAACCTTGAATCATTTCATCCACGGTAAATCCAATACCGTGTAAACCCACTACTTTTTCATCATCACCGGCACAAACCAGTTTCATTTTACATGGCTGACGATGTTTGGTAACTGCGGTGTACATAGCCGTAAAGCCTGATTGGTATACTTTAACGTTATCTGCACCATATTGCTCAATGGCTTCAGCTTCTGTCACACCAATTGTACCGATAGGTGGATGGCTAAATACGACGGTAGGTATAAGCTCATAATCCATTTTTGCTGTTGGTTTATTATTAAATAAACGCTCAGATAATTGACGGCCTGCTTTGACTGCAACCGGCGTTAGCTCAACGCCACCCTCCATGATGTCACCTACGCAATAAATACCATTTACGTTGGTTTCTTGATACTCATTGACTTTAATGTATCCACGGTCGTTGGTTGCAACCCCAGTAACATCTAAGTTTATAGCATCGGTAGCTGGATGGCGGCCAATTGCCCAAATTAAAGTATCAACATTGTGTGATTGACCATTTTCTAGATGAAGAGTAAGACTTCCATCTTCTTCTTTGGTTATTTCTTTAGGGACAGAATGAGTATGCAGAGTCGGGCCTTCTTGCTTCATTACTTCCACTAAGGTATCGATAACCATTGGGTCAAAACTACGAAGCGGTGACTCTTTACGCACAAATAAATCTGTTTTTGTGCCTAAAGCATGTAAAACACCTGCTATTTCTACCGCAATGTATCCTGCACCAATCACTGCAACACGTTCAGGCTGTTGTTGTAATTCAAAAAAACCATTTGAATCAATACCGTATCCCGCCCCTGGAATGCTTGGTATACTCGGGCGACCACCTACGGCGATAAGTATATGTTCAGCTGTGTACTGTTCACCATTCACTTCAACGGTTTTTTCGTCAATAAATTTAGCGAAACCTTTGATCACTTCAATTTTATTTTTGCCCAATACATTATCGTATGATTGGTGTATACGACCGATATAAGCTTGGCGGTTTTCAACGAGTTTTCCCCAGTTAAGAGGTTTAGCTTCAACATCGAAACCATAATCTTCAGCGTATAGGTTGATCGCTTCGGCAACTTGAGCCCCATGCCACATTACTTTTTTTGGTACACAGCCAACATTGACACACGTGCCGCCAAGGTCTTTTGCTTCAATTAGGGCGACTTTAGCGCCATACATGGCCGCACGATTAGCAGAGGCAATACCACCACTGCCGCCACCGATACAGATATAATCAAATTGTTTCGCCATTACTTTCTCCAATTTTTCTAATTTTATTTATCTTTCAATCTTAAACCTAAGTTAAAGAGTATGCGAGACTCTCTTTAGCTCATCATTATTAGATATAGTGTATATATGGGGATATTTTACTCAGGTACAATCCATTCGACACTATAATGACCCGTTGCTGGGGCAATAGTTTGTTTTAAAAATGGCAGAATTTCTTCCATCTGAGCCTTTAGTTTCCATGGTGGATTAATCACGATCATCCCAGAGGCAGTCATTCCTCTCTCATTGGTATCTTTGGATACGCCCAGTTCAATTTTTAAAATATTTCTAATATCAAGAGATTCTAGCCCTTCAATCATGTCTTCAATATCAAGACGATTAACCACTGGGTACCAAATTGCATAAATGCCGGTAGCCCAACGTTTGTGACTTTGAGCAATGGCAGTAACAACATCTCGATATTCTTTTGCCAATTCGTAAGGAGGATCAATCAAGACTAAACCACGTCGCTCTTTGGGCGGAAGGCTTGCTTTTAGTCGCTGAAAGCCATCTTCTTTATAGATTCTAACTTGACGATCACGATGAAACTCTTGTTCTAGTAATGAATGGTCGCTAGGGTGAAGTTCGGTTAGTACCATTTTATCCTGTGATCTTAGTTGCGCACGAGCGACTCTAGGTGAACCGGGGTAGTAACGTAACTCATCATTATTATTTAAATTGGCAATGGCATCTAAATAGCTTTGTAGGCCGTCGGGCATCGATTCTTTTTGCCATAGTCGGGCGATACCTTGTTTATATTCACCGGTTTTTTCTGCCCATTCGTGGGTAAGATCGTATCGTCCAACCCCTGAATGTGTATCGTGATACATAAAGGGTTTTTCTTTTTGTTTTAGTGCATCAAGAATTAAACTCTGTACTATGTGTTTTAGTACATCGGCGTGGTTTCCAGCATGGAAACTGTGTCTGTAACTTAACAAATTAAGGCTCTCTGTGTGCGCAGGTTTAGAGCGTTGATGCTCTTGAGTGTGATAAACAAATTATTTTCAAACCTTTTCATTATACGCCACTATTGAAAATTGCATAATCCGCCTACATCTAGGTATAAAGATTTTTATAAAGGAACGCTATATGTCCAACCCACTATTAGATTTTACAGATTTGCCTCCATTCTCTGCAATCAAACCTGAACATGTTAAACCAGCCGTAGAGCAAGCTATTGCTGATTGCAGAATTAAAGTTGAACAAGTGTTAGAAGGCAATACCAATCCTAGTTGGGAAAGCATTTGCGCTCCTTTAGCTGAAGTTGACGATAAATTATCACGTATTTGGTCACCAGTTAGCCATATGAATTCAGTGCTAAATAGCCAACCCTTGCGTGAAGCGTATGAAAGTTGTCTGCCTTTATTGTCAGAATATGGAACTTGGGTTGGGCAGCACAAAGGATTGTACGAAGCATATAAATCTATCAAATCGAGCAGTGAATTTGCTACGTTAACTCAAGCTAAGAAGAAAAGTATTACGGATGCTCTACGTGATTTTGAGTTGTCAGGCATTGGCCTTCCAGCTGATCAACAGCATCGATATGGCGAGATAAGTAAGCGTATGTCTGAGCTTGGTTCGCAGTTTTCTAATAATGTGCTTGATGCGACTATGGGGTGGACTAAGCATATTACTCAAGAGTCTGATCTTAAAGGTATGCCAGAATCCGCGATGGATGCAGCAAAAGCGGCTGCGGAAGCTAAAGAATTAGATGGATGGTTATTAACACTTGATATCCCTTCTTATCTACCAGTACTGACTTATTGCGATAATCAAGAATTGCGCAAAGAGATGTATGAAGCTTATGTCACTCGTGCTTCAGATAGAGGACCAATGGCGGGCAAATGGGATAATACAGAAGTGATGGCTGAGCAATTAAAGCTTCGCCATGAAATTTCTCGCTTATTGGGTTTTGCCACCTACAGTGAAAAATCGCTAGCAACAAAAATGGCTGAAACACCCGCTCAGGTCAAAGGGTTCTTAAATGATCTAGCTAATAAAGTAAAACCTCAAGGGGAGAAAGAAGTTCGCCAACTTACAGAATTTGCTGAGAAAAAGTTTGGTGTAACGGAATTGAACTTATGGGATATCGCGTATTATAGCGAAAAACAAAAGCAACATTTATTCCAAATATCTGATGAAGAGCTGCGTCCTTATTTCCCTGAATCTAAAGCACTAAGCGGTTTATTTGAAGTGTTGAAACGTGTATTTAACATGAAGGTTATTGAAAAAGAGGGGGTAGATACGTGGCACTCTTCTGTACGTTATTTTGACATTTTTGATCAAAACAACCAGTTACGTGGGAGTTTTTATTTAGACTTATACGCACGCGAGAACAAGCGAGGCGGTGCATGGATGGATGAGTGTCGAGTACGACGTATCAATCTTAATGGTGACTTGCAAACGCCCGTGGCTTATTTAACGTGTAACTTTAATAAGCCAGTAGGAGATAAACCTGCTTTGTTTACTCATGACGAAGTTGTGACACTCTTTCATGAGTTTGGACATGGAATACACCACATGCTGACGAAAGTTGATGTGTCTGACGTGTCTGGTATCAATGGCGTACCTTGGGATGCCGTTGAATTACCAAGTCAGTTTTTAGAGAACTGGTGTTGGGAAGAACAAGCTTTAGCCTTTATTTCTGGACACTATGAAACGGGTGAACCGCTTCCTTCTGCTATGCTAGAAAAAATGCTAGCGGCTAAGAATTTCCAATCTGCTATGTTTATTCTTCGTCAATTAGAGTTTGGTTTATTCGACTTTACTTTGCACACAGATTTCGATCCGGATGTAGGGCCTAAAGTGTTAGAAACGTTGGCTGACATTAAGAGTAAAGTGGCAGTGTTACCTAGTTTAGAGTGGAACCGATTCTCTCACGCTTTTAGCCATATTTTTGCAGGTGGTTATAGTGCCGGTTACTATAGCTATTTATGGGCTGAAGTGTTGAGCTCTGATGCGTTTTCTCGCTTTGAAGAAGAAGGTATATTCAATGCAGAAACAGGGCAGAGCTTCTTGGAGAATATTTTAGAGATGGGTGGAAGCGAAGAGCCAATGGAGTTGTTTAAACGCTTTAGAGGGCGTGAACCAAGTATTGATGCGCTATTAAGACACTCTGGAATTAACGTTTAATTACCTTTTTCTTCTAACATACACTGCTGCAGAGTGTGCAACAGTGTATGTTAGGCATAAATAGAAGGATGGAAAGTAGAGAGTTATAAACACCCCCCTTAAGGGATCACATTCCGATTGATTGGATTTTGCAGTGAAATAAGGGTTTCTGTCGATTGTACCTCATCAATAGCCTGTAATTTATCTATTAACACGTATTGCAGTTCTTCAATTGAGCGGCACATTAATTTCACAAAAATGTTGTAAGCCCCAGTGGTATAGTAGGCTTCGACTACCTCATCAAGTGCATTCAGTTTTTCAAGAGCAGAATGGTAATCTCTGGCCGCATTTAAATTAATTCCGATAAAACAGCACACATCGTACCCTAGCTTTTTAGGATTGATGACCACTTCTGTACCTTCAATTATGTCCGCTGCTTTCATTTTTTCTATACGGACATGAATGGTTGCTGGGCTAACATCAAATTGTTTGGCCATTTCAGCATAAGGGCGTCGAGCATCTTCTAATAAGATTTTAAGAATAGCTCGGTCTAGATCATCGAGGCGTGTTGTCGTGTGCATAGCAAGAGATAGCCTAAAGTAGATTATTTTAGCAAGAGTATATTTTATTCAATTCAGTGTTACTATTGCTTTGATTATTTGTAACGTTTTGAATTTCAGTAAAAGGTTTAGTATCTGTGCGAATTGTTATGTTATTCATTTTTTTCTGTTGCATGACGGGTAATGCCAATGCGCAAGAACACAATGTGGTTATTGGGCATTATTATCAGCAAGTTAGCTATGTGTGGTCAGACAATGTTCAAGTAGAGTTAGTGTCGGCATTATCGTTACTTATAACAAGCACGCCTCTTATTCAATTGACGACGTCAGATAATCAGCTTGATAACAATGCTATTCAAGCGTCGAATTTGAATGTCGACGATAAAAGTACTTCTGTTCATGCGACAAATAAAGTTGAAAATGAGCTTCGACGTGTGCAAATTTATATCAGTATATTAGTCATAATGGTCTCCATTATAATGGCACTTTTGTATTACTTGCGCCGCTTAAGATCAAGTGAAGCAAAAGCCAGACAAAGCCAATCATTATTAGAATCTATCATTGAACATAGTTATCAATATATTGCCATTCTAGACCCTTATGGGCGGGTAATATCAAGTAATAATAAATTTCATGAACTCCTGTTTGAGCAGGGATTAAACATTGATAAACCTATTTGGCATTTTAATGGTTGGGAAGAGGGTGGTTCAAAAGTCCTCAGTCAATTTTTTGCATCGACAGAAGAAAAGGCGTCAAATCGGTTTGAAATAGAAGTGACCAGTAAAAAGTCGGGCACTATTTTACTTGAAGTGGTGTTGAACAAGCTACCAGAAGAGTCAGGTATTGGCTCGCAATATCTATTTGAAGCCAATGATATTACCGTAGGAAAACTAGCACAGCAAAAGCTTATAGAACGTGAATCGACAATGAGAACGTACTACGAGCAGCAACCCGTAATGATGATGACCTTAGATGGTAATAACCGAATTCAAGCCTTAAATCAATTTGCAGAGCAGCTACTCGGCTACAAAGAGATAGAAATTTTAGGTCATCGTTTAAGAGGCTTTTATGCTGATGAAGAGACACTTCCTGCCAAGCAGTTATTACTGACCAACGAAAGTAGTATGAATGGAGTTTGGCGACGAGAGATCCGTTATAAGAATAGAGAGGGGGCAATATTATGGATCAGAGAAAATATTCGCCCATTAGATCGATTTGGAAAGCTCTTGGTTGTTGGAGAAGATATTACTGAAATTCATATTCTAACCGAACAATTGGAGTATCAAGCCAGGTATGATTTATTGACCGAAACGTTCAATAGGAATCATTTTGAAATAGAGTTAGAAAAATCATTAAAAGAAGTAAGTGAGCAATTACGCACCCACGCAATGCTCTATTTAGATTTAGATCAGCTCAAAGTGCTTAATGATACCGCAGGGCATGACGCTGGTGATGCTGCTATAAAATTTGCAGCAATGGTTGTAGAGTCGATTTTGCCTTACAACGCCATCCTTTCAAGAATGGGAGGTGATGAGTTTGCGGTTTTATCAAGAGATTGTACCGAGATTGATGCTTGCAATATAGCAGATGCGATAATTACTGAATTAAGTCGCAATACTTTTCAATGGGGCGATATATCACTGAATATTACCTGTTCTATTGGTATTCGTTTAATCGATTATACCGCCGACTCTCCTCAAATGGTGCATGCTCAAGCGGATACGGCCTGTCATGCAGCCAAAGATGAAGGAAGAAATAGGTATCACCTTTACCATCAAGACGATGAGGAGTTGCGTCGCCGTCAACTAGAGATGGAGAGTGTCAATTTAGTACATGAAGCCTTGGCCAATAATAGGTTAGAGTTATTTGCACAGACAATTTTAGCTTTAGAAGAAACTAATCATGCCGAAAAAATGCATTTCGAAATTTTAGTTCGTATAAAAAGTGCGGCTGGAGAATATATTTCTCCCGGTATTTTTATGCCCGCTTCAGAAAAGTACAATGTGGCTCATTTGATTGATAAACAGGTCGTGGTTAAAACACTTTCCTGGTTAGAGAGCAATCTTGTCGATTTTGATTCATTGGGATTGTGTTCCATCAATTTGTCAGGTCAATCCATTGGTAATAAAGACTTTGTTCGTTTTTTACTTCAATCAATAGAAAACTGTAACGTTCCGAGTCATAAAATATGCATTGAAATAACAGAAACAGCCGCAATGGGTAATATGGAGCGAGCGATAGCGTTATTTACCGAGATTAAAAAGCGAGGTTGCTTGATTGCATTGGATGATTTTGGCTCTGGATTATCCTCTTTTGCATATCTCAAAAAATTACCTGTTGATATCGTAAAAATTGATGGGCTATTTGTTCGTGATATGGATCGTAATGAAACCGATTATATTATGGTCCGTTCTATTCATGATTTAGCTAAGCAAATGGGCAAAAAAACAGTAGCTGAATTTGTTGAAAATACCGACATCATTGATAGGCTCATCGAACTAGGTGTTGATTATGGACAAGGGTATATCATTAGCAAACCCAAACCTCTTGCTGAACTAGTAGCAGAAGCAAAGCACACACAGTAAAATAGCCTAACTTTAATTTATTGACCTCTGGAGCCTTTTTTGCAGCTACAACTGATTTGTGAAGAAAATAGCCTTATCAACCGGTTAGAAGATATTGCTCAAACATGGTCACTACAACATGAAAAAAATAGTCATTTTGCTTTAGTGCTTACCTCAAAAAGGTTAGAGCTAAGGAAACTAGATGAGCCCAAATTAGGTGCCATTTATGTTGATTTAATAGGAGGAGCGGTTGGACACCGAAGAAAGTTTGGTGGTGGTAAAGGACAAGCGATTGCAAAAGCGGCAGGTTTAAATAAAGGTGTGACACCAACGGTTTTGGATGCAACCGCAGGTTTAGGTCGAGATGCATTTGTTTTAGCATCACTTGGGTGTCGTGTACAAATGGTAGAGCGTAATCCTGTTGTTGCTGCACTGCTTGACGATGGGCTAACAAGGGCAAAGAATGATCCCAATATTGGCTCTTGGGTATCACAAAGAATGTCGCTGATTCATGCCTCTAGCCATGATGCGTTACAGCAATTGATGGATGACGATGATTTTATTCACCCTGATGTAGTGTATCTAGATCCAATGTACCCTCATCCAGAAGGTAAAAAATCTGCGTTAGTGAAAAAGGAGATGCGAGTTTTTCAATCTTTAGTAGGTGCCGATCTTGATGCAGATGAACTTTTTGAACCAGCAATGAGCTTAGCGAATAAGCGAGTTGTGGTAAAAAGGCCTGATTACGCGAATTGGTTGAATCAACAAAAGCCGAGTATGGCGATTGAAACTAAAAAAAATCGTTTCGATGTCTATGTCAAAAAATCAATGGTTTAACACATACGCTTCATTTTTTTATTGCAACGATAGATAAATAACGCTATATCTAACTAATAATCATTCTCAATCTTGTTTGGGGAATGGTATTTGTTGGAGTGATAAAATGACCAAAAGTTTGTGTAAATTAAATCATAGAGAAATCTCTGAAAGTTTAGGTGACATTTACTCGCTCGTTGCCGATGCAAAATATGTTTGTCGTTCATGCGCTCGCTCATGTCAGGATCGTTCTCAACTCTGTAAACCGGTTTCAATACCAGAAAAATACGGAGCGATTGCCGCTAACGCGAGTCCTGTGCAAAGTACCGTTGCTGTAGCGACACAAAGTAATGCAACGTTACCAGAAATGATATCGATAGAAGAAATACAATCGTTAAGTAAAAAAGATCTTAAAAAGGCTAAAAAACAAGCTAAAAAACAAGCCAAAGTCATGAAAAAAATGGCTAAGGTCGTAAAAAAACAGAGTAAGTTAATAGCAAAGCAGAAAAAAATAGAACAACAGTTTTTAAAGTTTAATACGCAGGATAGTCACCAACAACCAGCACTTCATTAACACTAATCATCGTTTTTTAGCGCTTGGTAGGTATCTATCAAGCGCTTATGTACTTTGTGTCAAAGGACGGCTAGCAAGACGCCGTCGTAAAAATGTTTTATTAATCACAAGAGTTTTATTAATCTCGAGATAAAGCGACTTTTCTTTTGATAAACATTTCATTGACCCAAAGAGAGAGTAATATCACCGCCCCGCCTAACAGTAGACGGGGAAGATCCGCATCTCTATTCCAAATCAGTATGTTAACTACAAGGCCAGTCGGAACCAGTGCGTTGTTCATTGCCGCTAAGGTCCCAGCATTTACTAAGCAAGCACCTTTGTTCCATAAAAAATAGCCTATTCCTGAAGCTATGAGTCCAAGGTAAGTCAAAATACCCCATTGAGTGAAGGTTGTTGGCATTTTATCGGCATTACCAAACAGAGCAAAAGCTATCACTGCGATACACAAAGCACCTAGATAAAAATAACCAAATATAGTGTGTTGTGGCAAATCGACAGATTCTTTTTCCATAATGACTTTGTAGCCAACTTGACCAACGGCAAAGCATAAGTTAGCGGCTTGCACCACTAAAAATCCCAATAGAAAATCATCATTGACGCCAGCGAACTTAATGACAGCCGCACCTGCTACAGCAATAAAAGCAGTAACAAGATACCAAGGAGAGAAACGACGCTTTAATAAGTCATATACCAGGGTGACATAAATAGGTGTGAAGATGGTAAATAACAGCACTTCTGGAACCGAGAGCAGCATAAACGAGTGATAATAAAAACAATACATGAGCCCAAGTTGTATGCCACCAACGACCATAAGCTTAATAATGAGTATTTTGGAGATGCCTCGAAATTTTAAAAAAGGTAAAAAAACGAGCATCGCTAGTGCAACTCGCATCAATACCGAAAACCAAGAGTCAACTTGACCTGCTAAATAAACGCCGATCAAGCTAAATGAAAACGCCCATAAAAGGGTGACTGAAGAAAGGTACCACATGCTTTATTATTACCTAATAACTGTTAAGGTCGCATAGTGTACCTTAAATTTTTGCTGTATTTAATTAGTCATCATGCAGAGGGACAACGAGCATATCAATGGGTACGCTATTGAGTAACTGTTTGGTGGAAGAAAGAATCGCACTCCAAAAATCTTGATGATGGCCACAAATAACTAAATCAATATCTTTCTTCTCGATGGTTGCCTTTAATTCATACCCCAAATCACCACTACCGACTAAAGTATGCTTAATTGGCATTGCTGCACTATCAGCAAGCTGTTTTAGTTGTTTTAACGATTCTTCCATAGCATGGTTTTGTGTTTCTGCTAAGTTCACATCAATCAATCCAGTGTATATCTCAGCATAATTTACATCAATATGGATAAAGGATACGTCAGCACCTAAAGGCTTGGCTAGCATCACCGCTTTATCGATTAATATGCTGCTTTCTTTGCTGAGGTCAACAGCGACCAGAATATGTTTGTAGCTCATAATACTGCCTCCATTAAAGGGATCACTGTTTAAGCCTAGCACCTAAATTTAAAAAAATTTGTCGTAGTGATCTCATATCCTCGCCTGTTTTTTTTTGTATATATACCTAATGGCGTTTTGTATCATGGTATAGTTAAACAGAACCTAACTTCATTCTTAAAAAATTTTGCTATAAGACTAAAGTTTTAAATTCAATACAAATGGACGTAAAAGGGAGTCTTCATGCTATCTCAAACAATGATCGATCAATTAAATGAGCAAATTAACCTCGAATTTTTCTCATCCAATCTATACTTACAAATGAGTGCTTGGTGTGAAGACAAAGGTTTTGAAGGTGCAGCTACATTTTTAAGAGCTCACGCAGTAGAAGAAATGGAGCATATGCAACGTCTATTTACTTATGTGAGTGAAACAGGAGCCATGCCAATTATTGGTACTATTGACGCTCCTAAGTATGATTTTGCAAGTCTTGGTGAAGTATTTCGTGAAACTTATGAACATGAGCAAATGATTACAGAAAGAATTAATAAATTAGCCCATGGTGCATTTTCATCACAAGATTACTCGACGTTTAATTTTTTACAGTGGTATGTTGCGGAGCAACACGAAGAAGAGAAACTGTTTAAAGGAATCTTAGATAAGTTAGAACTGATTGGTGAAGATGGTAAAGCGTTATTCTTTATTGATAAAGATCTAGCTACGATGGCAAAAGAAGGATCATCTTCTGTAATGGAGGCTGGTGCAGCGGAATAATAAGCTGTACACGAAAAGAGTGGATTAATCACTTTTTCCTCTAGCTTCTTAGAAGATGTAGGGAGGAAAAATGATCAGTGGAGACACTATAATCTTTACTCTTATGCTTGTTGTAAGTGTAAATTTAGCGCGCTATTTAACTGCTTTACGCTCGTTAATTTATGTTATGCGAGAAGCTCATCCGCTTTTATATCAGCAAGTTGATGGAGGCGGATTTTTTACCACACACGGCAACGTTACCAAACAAGTCCGACTCTTTCATTATCTTAAAGACAAGGAATATCTAAATCATCATGATCCTGTTTTTATGCATAAGTGCCGTAAAGTCAGGGAGTTGTTTATTCTATTTGTCGCCTTAATTTGTGTGACGTTATTTGCGTCTTTTATGGTGTAAAATAGCCAATAAACTTGCTACTTGTTTTCACTCTTAGAGTGTGGCTAAGAGTGAAGCTGTATGTAACTTATAGTTGTACATTTATCGCTAGGTGCTGTAGCAGTTGGTCTGTTGTTGTGAATTTGTTGTTGTAAACTATCAGTAGCAAATCAACCTTTGCGCTCAGTAGTTTTTTTGGTTTGAAAACACGTTAAAAAACGGTCTAAAGGGAGGATGTGCGAATTCGTACATCCTCTTTATTTTTGTAAAGATAATGAAGGTAAAATAATTTGGTAAATAAGGTCGATGTAGTCATTGTTGGTGCTGGTGCAGCAGGACTTATGTGTGCGATAGAAGCGGGAAAACGAGGCAGAAAAGTTTTGGTACTAGATCATGCCAAAAAACCTGGCCGAAAAATTCTAATTTCAGGTGGTGGGAAATGTAATTTTACCAACTACAATGTCTCTGCTAATCATTATCTTTGTCAAAACCCGCATTTTGTAAAATCCGCTTTATCGCAATACACTAACTGGGACTTTATCTCTTTAGTGTATAAACATGGCATTGAATTTGAAGAGCGAGAACATGGACAGCTTTTTTGTCTCGACTCGGCTAAACAGGTTGTCACAATGTTATTGGATGAGTGCCAACAAGCAGGAGTCCAGTTTCAGTATCAAGTAGAGGTTCACTCTATCAAAAAAAACGCTACTGGCTTTTCATTACAAGCGAATGCAGATCTTGTGGAGTGTGAGTCTTTAGTTATAGCAACGGGTGGTTTATCAATGCCAAAGCTCGGCGCAACCCCATTTGGCTATAAAGTTGCAGAACAGTTTGGTTTACCCGTGATCCAAACAAACGCGGGATTAGTACCATTTACCTTGCATAACCAAGATAAAGAATCACTTACTAACCTATCAGGTATCGCAGTTCCGGTAGAGATTACCACTCAAGATGAAACCACTTTCAAAGAAGCATTATTGTTTACTCACCGTGGGTTGTCTGGGCCGTCGGTATTGCAGGTTTCCTCTTATTGGAAGCCGGGACAAGAAGTAATGATTAATCTTGTTCCTGATGTTGATGTAAAAGCACTTTTAGCTGTGTCGAAAGATAAACATCCTAATCAAAGTTTAAAAATCACATTAGCTAAAATTTTACCGAAAAGATTGGTTGAATCTCTGATAGAGAGAAAAGAGTTAGAAGATAAACCCCTCAAACAATTGAATGAAAAAGATGTACTAACTACGGTTTCGTTGTTAGAGAATTGGACAATAAAACCTAATGGAACCGAAGGATATCGAACTGCTGAGGTAACACTTGGAGGTGTCGATACCGATTTTATTTCATCCAAGACGATGCAAGTAAAAGAGGTAGCTGGGCTGTATTTTATCGGTGAAGTGTTAGATGTGTCAGGATGGCTAGGAGGTTACAATTTCCAGTTTGCATGGAGTAGTGGTTTTGTCGCAGGGCAGTGGGTTTAGTAAACCGCCTTTCTAGCAAACACTCAGTCTAGCGAATACGTTGTCTAGCCAAAGTGTTTGCGTTGGACAATATTTGCAATGAGGATTAGTAATCACTAATGATGATTTTTTTCGATAATGTCATAGCGCTGGCACTTTTACGATAAGCTGCTTCGTTAATGAATAACGGATAAGTCGTATAATCACCTTCCCAGTAGATAGGTTGGCCATCAAAGGTTTCCATGACAACTTGACCAGGTTCTACCGGAGAAAAATCGCGCTGGTCTATATGTTTCGATACGACACCATTACGTTCCCCTTTTTCTGTCAGAGGCAATAACAGATCACCGCTATATTGAAAAGCTTCATAAGATTTAGGTAAGTCTAAATGTTCATTTTTATTGTATAGAACGACAAAATCTAAAACATGTTGAGTCATGCTTTCCATCAATTCTAAAGTTTCATGTTGTAGGACTGAATTAGGTTGAGCACCAACTTCAATGGTAATGCCTTGCTTGGCTAGCGTGATCAAAAAACTATGTTCTTCTTCGGGAATATTATCTTGAAAAAAGATGTTTGATTCCGGCATATTATGTTTAACATAAGCCGCCATTTTTAAATTAAAGTCATCTTTTTTTAAGAGCATTAAACAAGCGCCCATATTCGAAGTGGTATTATGTAAATCGATAATGAAATCAAATGGAGATTGCCCTTTGGGGCCAAGTTCCTGATTCAGTTTTTTAGCCAGTAGCTGTTCATAGCCTGTTTTTTGATTATCAGCCAAATCAAGTGGATAAAATTCGCGATTGAGATCGGATTCAATATAGCGGACACTTTCTTCACAAGCTCTAGGGTTCGCTATTTTGGTTGTAATATTTAAATCATGCCATTTTTCAAGAAGCTGTTGATTAACCCATTTTTTAACAAGATATATTCCTGATAACTCATTGCCATGAGTTCCGCCTACTAACGCTATATTTTTTAATTGAGTCATTCTGTCCTCTCTATATGGCTGCGCAATATTTATTGCGCAGCGATTTTATTATTTAAGACCAGTTTGTGTATTGCGCAATAATCAGACATACCCAGCTAACCATGTAAACCATTACTATGACGGGGAATATGGTTTTTACCCATTGAGAGAAACTTACTTTTGCTAGAGCAAGCATAGCCAGTGTTCCACCAGAGGTTGGGATAATTAGATTGGTAATACCATCGCCTACTTGGAATGCCAAAATCATGACTTGATGACTGATGCCAATCAAATCGGCTAACGGAATCAATATAGGCATCGTCACCAGGGCTTGTCCGGAACCGCTTGGTATAAATAAGTTAATAAAGCCTTGAATAATACTAATAGTTACCGCTATTAACGATTCTGGTACATAGTTGAGTAACAAATTAAAAGAATGCACTATGGTATAGATGATTTGCCCGTCTTCTAAAACCACTTTTATGGATGCAGCTAATCCTATTACTAAAGCACCTCCGGTAACGCTCGAAGCCCCTTCTATCATGTATTTTACGTATTGGTTTGCACCAATTCGGCAAGTTGCAGCAATGACAATTGAAATGAGAAGAAAGACAGCGGTAATTTCTTTGATGTACCAACTACGACCGAGATCTCCTGTTCCAGCTAAGTACGAGCAACCCGCAATAATGATGATTCCCATTAGGAATATAAACATGACGGCTTTATCTTGGGTACTCATTGTGTAGCGGTTGAGCTTAGAAGATAGATCCTTTTGAGCGACAACGTCATCACGAGATTTAGGGGCAACAAATGAAGTAATGTACCAAGCAAGAAGGGATAAACAGACAAAGGTTAAAATGCATCGAACAACAGCACCTGAAAATATAGGCAGTCCGGCAATATTTTGTGATACACCAACGGTATAAGGGTTAATTGGAGACAAGGCAAAACCAATACCAATACCACCGATAGAAATACAAGCTCCCACTAGGTTCTTATAGCCTAAAGCACTTGAAACCAGCAGTGCAACTGGCACTAACGCAATATTATTCTCGAAACCGACTGCAATACCAAATACACCGTAAAGGTAAGTGGCAAGCCAAATCAGCACATTACCGCGCTCTAAACCTATACGTTTAACCGAGCTACCTACGAAATTTTCTAACGCATTCGAGCGGTATAAAATATTAAACAGTCCGCCAGCAATGAATACGATGAATAAGTATTGAGCCGATTGAATTAACCCTTGTGGGATGGCAACAAAAATATCGAAAATTTTATTAACAACACCGAATACTCCAATAGGATCACTGGTGTCAGTTAAAAAATGAAAACTTCCAGCAACTACTCTCTGACGGCCATCAACGGTTTCAGTATCATAAACCCCTTGTGGTACTAACCAAGTTAACGCGCTCGCTATCAATAGAATATAAAAAATGAGTACCATGGGATCTGGAAACTTTTGATACCAAAATTTTGGGGTATCGACGTTGTTAGATCGTGTTTCTGGTTGCTCTATTGTGCTCATAATGGTTCTCCATAACTTTTTTTAAAGTAAAAATCCATTTACTTAAACTGAGTTTTATTGATGATTCCATCAGAATGTCTCATATAGAATTTATTTACACAATGGCCATTTTTGCATGGTATTATTTGTAAATACTATGAGGTGAATTCATGCAATATAAACAACTTCAGGCTTTTCTTTCCGTCGTTCAGACGGGGTCATTTACTAAAGCCGCAACTGAATTACGCATATCGCAGCCATCGGTCAGCCGGTTAATAAAAGATCTGCAAGATACACTGCAATTTAATCTGTTTGTTAAGAAAAAAGGCAAGATAATACCCACGTCAGAAGGGTTGGCTTTTTATGATGAGGTTAAAAACATATTTCATGGAATCAATCATCTAGAATCTGTTGCTGAAAATATTAGGCATTCATCTGATGAACGCTTAACCATAGGTGCGACACCCGCATTAGCGACGAAAATAGTGCCAATGATTATTAAAGATTTTATGCAGTACTATCCAGATGTGCAGATTACCGTACTTTCAGATAGCGTTAATGAGTTGATGCAAGGCTTAAGATATGCCAAGTATGATTTGATTATGACTAACGATGTTAATAATGACTTTGGCTTTATGAAAGAGCCTTTGATTACAATGGATTGGGTATGCGTTCTACCTGCTAGCCATAGATTGACAAAGCAAGACGTGATTGGTCCTCAAGATTTAAATGGCGAAAGCTTACTTAAATTAGTGGATGAGGATGGTATCGAATGGAATAAACATAAAAAGCTTTTGCAAGAAAACAATATTGATGTCCGTCTCCAGTTTGCAACGCAGCGTTCACTTACAGGGTATGGTTTAGTCGCGAATGGGTTATGTATTGCTTTACTCGACTCTTTTAGTGCTGATCTTTGGTCCAATAGCGATGTGGTCATCCGGCCGTTTAAGCCAGCACTACAATATAAATATAGCCTGTATTACGCCTCTGACCGAATTCGCACTAATCTATCAAAAATCTTTTCTCAGCGTGCTCAAGAAAGTATTGCTGTTTTCAAGCAGAAATCCATCATTTGAAGTCATACTGTATCTAGGTTGCTATCGGTTATGTTAAAGCACTGGGAGAAAGCCTAAGCTGAGTGTACATTAGAGGGGAGAAAATCGATATGTCGTGCCTAAATCACAATGTAGGTATAGGTTTTAAATTATTTAGAAGGATTGATTATGTGTCGTTGGTTAGCTTATCAAGGTGAGCCTATTTATATGGATGAATTGGTCTATGAACCTGAACATTCATTAATCAATCAAAGTCTTGATGCACGCAAGGCGGTTACTCGAGTTAACGCAGATGGCTTTGGTCTCGGTTGGTATACAGAAAGAGAAACGCCAGGGGTATTTCATGAAGTTATGCCAGCATGGGGAGATGAAAACCTAGTTTCATTAACTCATCATATTCGCACACATCGTTTTATGGCGCATGTTCGTGCCTCTACCGGTTCATCGGTTTCTCGTTCTAATTGCCATCCTTTTGTGGCTGGTAATTGGATGTTTTTACATAATGGGCAAATTGCTGAGTTTGAATCTGTCCGGTTTGAGTTAGAACGTCGCTTGCCAGAACATTTATACGTTAGGCGAAAAGGAGCGACAGATAGTGAATTGATTTTTTTGATGATGTTTAATTACGGATTACAAGAAAACCCCGCTAATGCTATTCAAGCTACGTTTGATGAAATAAAACAGGTGATGAAAAATAAAGCAATTGACGATCCTTTTAAAGCATCGATTTGTCTATCAGATGGCAATAATTTTTGGGTTGCTAGATACAGTAGCGATGGACACCCACCAACGGTTTATATGCGAAAAACCGAAAAAAATATTGTCTTTGCATCGGAACCATTAGAGAAAAATAATGAGTGGCAGGTTTTGCCTGCGCAATCGTTGTTGTATGTAGTTGGACAAAAAATATTTACTCACTACTTAACTTGAACAGCCTAAGTTCATCTGATTGCACCAAATTAACCTGATAATCAAAAAAATGCCAAAATTCTACAAGAGCTCGATGACCTAACGAATAGGAAACCAGTCAATGCGTTGCTGAGTTAGCGCTTTATCTGTTGTATCAGCAAACCAATCACAATCATGACCAAGCCAATCAGCGTTGATACATGTATTTGTTCGCCAATTATATAGGCGAGTAAAACTAGGGAAATGAAAGGTGAAATAAAAATCAGGTTACTGATTCTAGCGGTATTTTGGGTGGATTTAAGAGCTGATACCCACAATACAAACGTTATCCCCATCTCAAATAAGCCAACATAAGAGACGGCTAACCATCCTTTAATGCTGATATCCCATGATGACTGCTCAAAAAAACACATCGCAATGGCAAAGGGTAAAGCAACCACAAACCCCAAAAACACACCAATAATAGGATCTGCCTTGTTTTTAGTGTTAAGGATCCAATAACCAGCCCAAAGTAAAGTCGAAAACAAGGCAAGAGCGACCCCTAAAGGGTTATCAAAATCTAACGCTAGTACATCACCTTTGGTGGCAATAACGACCACACCTACATAACCTAAAGTACAGGCTATCCAGTCTTGTTTTTTGATTTTTTGACCAAGAAATATGGCTGCCATTAAAGTAAGTGTAATGGCCCAACTGTAGTTTAACGGTTGAGCTTGTGAAGCTGGCAGTAATTCATAAGCTTTAAAGAGGATAAGATAATAAGCGAACGGATTGATCAGTCCAAGTATTAAAAAATAGCCCGGGTTTGCATAAAATGTGCGGGTAATTTGAGCGGTTTTGCCCTGATAACAACAGAGTAAAAATAGGGCAATTGCTGAAACCATACTTGCAACAGTCAACATTTGTATCGGGCTGAATTCTTGTAGCGTTATTTTGAAAGCTGTGGCTACCGTAGACCAAAGCAATACTGCAGCCATTCCAAAGCCCAAAGCGCGACGTTCATTAATCATAGTGTTTTTATTTAGTCTTATTAGATGCTAGATACTATCACTCCTAGGAACGAGCATGAAAGACTTGAATGATAGAAGATATACGAACTATTTCCTGATGGACTGACTATTTTAATAACGGACAGGTTATTGCTGTAATGGACTGGACATTTATCCAGTGCACACTTACCATTTGCGCAGTATTCAAAGAACTAAGATAGCCCTCATGCAGTGGATTATAGAAAACCAACAACTTGTTATTGCCATCCTATCCAGCGGTATTATATCGGCTTTTGTAGTCGGTTGGTGGATAAAACAAAAAACTCAATTTCAAATGCAGCTTTTAAAGCAAGAAGCGGAAGCACAACAACAAGTGCTGCAAATAAAAAATGAGCAACTGCAATTAACCATAGAACAATTGCAACTAACCATAGAGCAAGCTCAATCAGAATTAGATAAACTCGATATTGAACGAGATAAAGTTTCCTATGAGTTAAAGCAAACCCATGGTCAGTTAATGGCTGCAACCGAAAATTTAAGTCATTTTGAAAGCGTTAAAAAAGAGAGTTTGCGTTATTCTCAGTTACTCGAATTAGCAAGAGAAGAAATATCGCAAAGAAAAGCAGAACAACGAGAACAGCAAGCAAGACATCAAGCTGAACTCAAGGCAAATAATGACAAAGTCGAGTTATTGGAAAAAGCCGAACAGCGTTTGAAGCAGGAATTTGAGCAGTTAGCGAATAACCTTTTCGATATTAAAACTGCTCGAGTTGATCAACAAAACAAACAGAGTTTAGAAGGGTTGCTCAGCCCGTTGAAAGAGCAATTAGAAGGGTTTAAAAAGCAAGTTTCCGACAGTTATGGTGAGGAAGCCAAAGAACGTCATACCTTAGTACACGAAATCAAAAACCTACAAAAACTTAATCAACAAATGAGTAAAGATACGGTTAATTTAACTCAAGCATTAAAAGGCGACAATAAGCAACAGGGCAACTGGGGTGAAGTTGTGTTAGCCCGAGTGCTTGCGGAATCCGGTTTGCGAGAAGGCCACGAATATCAAACTCAAGTAAACTTGCAAAATGAAGCGGGTAAACGCTATCAACCCGATGTCATTGTTCATTTACCTCAAGACAAACAGGTGGTGGTGGATTCTAAAATGACGCTCGTTGCTTATGAACGCTACTTTAATGCGGAATCGGAACAAGAAAAAGAGCAATCATTAAACCAACATTTAGTGGCAATGCGAGCCCATATAAAAGGGTTAAGCCTTAAAGATTACCAACAGTTGAAAGGCATACAAAGCCTCGATTATGTCCTAATGTTTATTCCGATTGAATCTGCTTTCCAACTTGCAATAGAAGCCGATCCCAGCCTAGTGAAAGATGCAATGGAAAAGAATATCATTGTAGTCAGTCCGACCACCTTGATGGTGGCATTGAGAACAATTGATAACCTTTGGCGCAATGAAAGGCAAAATCAAAATGCGAAAGTAATCGCAGAAAGAGCAAGTAAACTGTACGACAAGTTACGACTTTTCCTTACGGATATGGATTCTTTAGGTCAATCATTAGACAGAGCAAACCAGAACTATCAGGGAGCCATGAATAAACTGGCGACCGGTCGGGGCAATGTGATCAGACAAGCAGAAAGTTTTAAAGATTTGGGAGTGGAAGTGAAACGACCGATTCCAACCAGTATTACTGAGCTCACGCAAAATAGCTTAACGGAAGAAACGGCAAAAGAAAGACATCAGGCAGAGGATAAAGTAAACTAATTATCCGCAATTCCTACAGGTTTGTTATACGGTAAACTGAGTGGTTGTACTGTACTTAGTTAAAAAATTGAACAATATAAAGCATCAAACTGGTTGTTAAGGTATTGCCAAAGAGGGAAAAATGACAGATTTTAGTGTAAATGATGATTCGGCAGTACCGTCGGATGAAACAACACATTTTGGTTTTCAAACAGTAGCAAAAGAAGAAAAAGTCGCCAAAGTAGCGGAAGTATTTCATTCTGTCGCCACCAAATACGACATTATGAATGATCTTATGTCGGTAGGTGTTCATCGTATCTGGAAGCGATTTACTATTGATTGTAGCGGCGCTAGAGCAGGGCAGAAAATTTTAGATCTTGGTGGTGGCACGGGCGACTTAACGGCAAAGTTTTCCAGAATAGTTGGAGACAAAGGTCATGTTGTGCTTGCTGATATCAACAACTCTATGTTGAATGTTGGTCGAGATAAACTGCGTGATATCGGCATTGTAGGCAACGTTCATTATGTACAAGCTAATGCAGAAGAGCTACCTTTTCCAGACAACTATTTTGATTGTATAACCATCAGTTTTTGCTTAAGAAATGTTACCGACAAAAATAAAGCATTGCGTTCTATGTTCCGAGTTCTTAAGCCTGGTGGACGTTTGTTGGTATTAGAATTTTCTAAACCGATACTCGATCCTTTGTCTAAAATCTATGATGCCTACTCATTTCACTTATTACCTAAAATGGGTCAATTGATTGCAAATGATTCAGAAAGTTATCGTTACTTGGCTGAATCTATTCGTATGCATCCAGATCAAGATACACTTAAAGGCATGATGGAAGACGCTGGGTTTGAAAGTACCAGCTACCACAATTTAACCGGTGGTATCGTTGCGTTACACCGTGGTTATAAATTCTAAGGTGGATAATAAATGCTTGAGCTAGGTTTGGCTGATCAAATTGCGACTGCTGCAATTGAAACGGCAATAAACACATTGATCAAAGACAACCCCGAGCACGGACGACGTTTAAATCGTCTAAAAGGGCAAGTGTTACAAATAAACCTTATCGAATTAAATAGAACGCTCACGTTTATATTCAGCCAACAAGTGGATGTATTGGCTCAATATGAAGGTACCACAGACTGCTATCTTTCATTGCATTTAGCCGTGTTGCCTCAACTGAAAGACCAAAACAATATTACGCGCTTAATTAAGCAAGAGAAATTGCAGCTTGAAGGGAGCCTTAAACTGGCTCAACAGTTTTCTCAATTAATGCAAGATTGTAAGCCTGATATTGAAGAATGGCTTTCCAGAGGGACTGGCGATGTTGTCGCTCATACTATCGTGCAAGGCGCTAAAGATACCAATGGTTGGATTAAAAATCGAATGATGAAGCAGCAAAATCGTTTGGCTCAAGTGTTAACCGAAGAATGGAAAGTTGCACCAGGGCCTCTTGAAGTTGCCTATTTTTGCGATCAGGTTTCAGATATTAACGCGGATATCAAAGCGATAGAAAAGCGATTGGCTAACTTGTTGGAGAGAGCATGAAACCAGCAGAACTGCGCCGCCTATACCATATTCTAAAAGTTCAACTAGAGTATGGTTTAGATGAATTAATACCAGAACACGATTTAACAAAAAAACCCTTACTTGCCCGTAAAGCTTTATTTTGGATAAAAAACAAACATAAAGATAAAGAGCTAGGTGTTAGGTTACGTTTAGCTCTGCAAGAATTGGGTCCTGTATGGATCAAGTTTGGACAGATGATGTCTACTCGACGTGATCTTTTTCCGCCGTACTTAGCCGACCAATTAGCGTTACTGCAAGATAGAGTGGCTCCTTTCGATGGCCAGCAAGCCAAAAATGAAATAGAAAAAGCACTGGGCGGACCTTTAGAAAATTGGTTTACCGATTTTGATATTGAGCCATTAGCTTCCGCATCTATCGCCCAAGTTCATACTGCAAAGTTAAAAAGTAACGCTCGAGAAATCGTTCTTAAAATCATTCGTCCTGATATTCGTCCCGTTATTGAATCCGACATTAAGTTAATGTTTCGAATGGCTAAAATCGTTGCCAATACTGCTCCAGAAGCAAAACGGCTGAAACCGGTTGAAGTGGTTCGTGAATATGAAAAAACGTTAATTGATGAGCTTGACCTTCGTCGAGAAGCCGCTAATGCCATTCAATTACGACGTAATTTTGAAGGCAGTGAAGAGCTGTATGTTCCTGAGGTAGTGACCGATTTTAGCAGTGAAGCGTTGATGGTGTCGGAACGTATTTATGGAATCCAAGTATCTGATATTGATGGGTTGGTTGCCAATAATACTAATATGCAGTTATTAGCTGAGCGTGGTGTTAGTGTCTTCTTTACCCAAGTTTTTCGGGATAGTTTCTTTCATGCAGATATGCATCCCGGTAATGTTTTTGTTAATCCCGATCACCCAGATAATCCTCAGTGGATAGGGCTCGACTGCGGTATTGTCGGTACGCTTAACAGCGAAGATAAGCGCTACCTTGCTGAAAACTTTTTAGCCTTTTTTAATCGAGATTATCAAAAAGTCGCACAACTTCATGTTGATTCGGGTTGGGTTCCAGCAGATACCAATATAAAAGAATTTGAATTTGCTATTCGAATTGTATGTGAACCCATTTTTGCCAAACCTTTATGTGAGATTTCTTTTGGTCATGTATTACTTAATTTATTCAATACAGCGCGTCGTTTTAATATGGAAGTGCAACCGCAATTAGTTTTGTTGCAAAAAACATTACTTTACGTGGAAGGGTTAGGGCGACAGCTTTATCCACAGCTTGATTTATGGAAAACAGCGAAACCATTTTTAGAGAAATGGATGGCGAATCAGGTCGGCCCTCAAGCCGTAATTAATGCGATTAAAGACAAAGCCCCTTTTTGGGCTGAGCGATTACCTGAGTTACCCGAACTACTTTACGATGGTTTGAAACAGAGTCGAGAAATGAACCAGAAAATGGAGCAACTCTATTCTGGTTACAAGTTAACAAAACAGCAACATGCAAAAGGTAAACTATTATTTGGTGCGGGGGCGACCATGGTGGTTTGCTCGACTATTTTATTATTAGGTCCTCACTGCACTCTGGCAATGGTTGCTGGTTCGTCCGGTCTTATTTGTTGGGGACTGAGTTGGTATGTTTATAGTAAATAATTTTAGCGTTATTTGAAATCCTACTTAGGAATAGGTAGTCGCGTAGTAGATGTCACATTTTGCTTGCTTAATTGGCGTGTACGCGGTAAATAACAAGTACACTGGCAAACTTATTTATAGTTTATATTTTATATAACCCGAGGTGTTAACAATGGGCGGTATTAGTATTTGGCAACTGCTTATCATAGCAGTTATTGTTGTTTTACTATTTGGAACAAAAAAACTACGCAACATGGGTGGTGACTTAGGTTCTGCAGTAAAAGGTTTTAAAAAAGCCATGAGTGATGAAGACTCGGTAAAAAAAGAAGCAAAAGATGCCGACTTTGAACCACAAAATTTAGAGCAAAAGTCAGCTCAAGCTTCTACTGAAGAAGTTAAAAAAGACAAAGAGAAGGCTTAATCTGTGTTTGATATCGGTTTTTGGGAACTGGTATTAATATCTGTTGTAGGCTTAGTAGTGCTTGGCCCAGAAAGGTTACCTGTTGCTATACGTAGTATTTCTAAATTTATGAATAGCGCAAAGGCCATGGCGAATGGAGTAAAAGACGAACTTACCCATGAGCTAAAAATTCAAGAACTACAAGATAACCTAAAAAAAGCTGAGAAAATGGGGATGGAAGAATTGGCCCCAGATCTTAAAGCTTCCGTTGAAGAATTAAAGAAAGCGGCAGCAGATGTTCAAAGACCTTATGCGAAAGAGTCAAAATCAACGGATGCAGTTGAGCAACCTGAACAGGTTGAACCTGCAAAAAGTGATGCTGGCTCAGAAGCAAAAAAACTGGATTAATCAGTTTATGATTTATTCGGTATTATTTTGATTGAGCTGCTATTACAAGCAGCTCTTTCTGTTTTTTAAATTTAGAGGTTCATTATGGCGTCAGCTGAACAAACCCAACCTTTGATTAGCCATTTACTCGAGCTGAGAAACCGCCTATTAAGAGCGATGTTAGCGGTTATTATTGTGTTCGTTGGCTTGATCTATTTTGCTAACGATATTTATGAGTTTGTCTCATCACCGTTAGTCGATCGTTTGCCTGAAGGGGCAACGATGATCGCAACTGACGTAGCATCTCCGTTCTTTACACCATTAAAATTGACGTTAATAGCCTCTATTTTTATTGCTGTGCCTTTTATTCTTTACCAAGTATGGGCCTTTGTCGCGCCGGGTTTGTATAAACACGAACGCAAACTGATTATGCCGCTGCTGTTTTCAAGCTCTTTGCTTTTTTATTGTGGTGTTGCATTTGCTTACTATGTTGTCTTTCCACTGGTGTTTAGTTTTTTTACCGCTATATCATTAGGTGGGGTCGAGTTCGCAACGGATATCTCTAGTTACCTAGATTTTGTTTTAGCACTCTTCCTTGCTTTTGGCATCGCATTTGAAGTTCCCGTGGCTATTATTTTGTTATGCTGGACTGGTGCAACGGATCCAAAGAGCCTTGCAGAAAAACGTCCTTATATCGTTGTTGCCGCCTTTATTGTTGGCATGATGCTAACACCACCAGATATGATTTCTCAAACTCTGTTGGCGATACCTATGTGTATCTTATTTGAAATCGGACTGTTCTTTGCTCGCTTCTATATCAGAAAAGAGACAGACGAGAGCTCAGAAAATCAGGCTACAGAAGAAAAAAGTTAATCACCGAACTCGGCTAAGCATCAGAAGTTAATTTAAATAGCTTTTGCGCATTGTAAGTGGTGAGGTTGTCGACTTCCGAAAGACTGATATTTCTTAATTCAGCGATTCTCTTAGCAACCAGTTCCGTATAAGACGGTTCATTGCGTTTACCGCGATGCGGAACAGGTGCAAGGTATGGGCAATCAGTCTCTAGGAGCACATAATCTAGATCTAGAGAGGGAATAACTTTATCCATTCCACCGTTTTTAAACGTTGAAACACCGCCTAAACCTAAGTGGAACCCTAAGTCATTAATAGCTTTTGCTTGCTCAACACTACCACCAAAACAGTGAAATACACCAGATAAAGAACCGTCTTGCTGTTGCTTTAATAGCTTTAGTGTTTCTTCTATTGAATCTCTAGTATGAATCACCACAGGTAACTTCATTTCTTTTGCCCAAGCTAACTGAGTAACAAAAGCATATTCTTGTTGTGTGCGATACGTTTTATCCCAATAAAGGTCAATGCCAATTTCACCCACCGCAATAAAGTTATGTTTGGCAAACCATGAATAAATTGTTTCCAGTGTTTGCTTAACATCATTGTCTACATAACAAGGATGCAGTCCCATCATTGAGCGACAAATAGTTGGATATTGGGCTTCAGTTTTTAGCATCGGAGCAATAGAGTTAAGGTCGATATTTGGTAACAAAATCGTATTTATACCGCAACTTATCGCCCGTTGAACAACTTCGTCCCTGTCGTTATCAAATTCAGTTGCGTAAATATGAGCATGAGTATCTATCATTGTTTTCTCTTTGATTGGTGACTATTCAACTAATACTGGTGAAGTATATATGGAATTTGTGCTTTAGAGATAATTTCTACCTTATTATCACTTCAATCAAATATCGACAGTGATATGATGTGTTCGTGAACCAAATTATAACGACAGAATAGAAGGCAAGGAGAATCAGGTGTCCATTTCTATAAAAGGTGAATTCCCATTACGCCGCATGCGTCGTATGCGTAAGCATGATTTTAGCCGTCGCTTAATGGCGGAAAATCAAATCAGTGCCAGTGACCTTATTTATCCAATGTTTATTCTTATGGGTAAAAACCGACGAGAAGCTGTCGACTCTATGCCAGGAGTGGAACGGTTATCAATTGATTTAATGCTGGAAGAAGCTCAACTGTTGGCTAAATTAGGCGTGCCTGCAATTGCTCTATTTCCTGTCGTAAATCAAGATGTAAAAAGTTTATGTGCTCAAGAAGCTTACAACCCAGAAGGTTTGGCTCAACGAGCCGTTAGAGCATTAAAAGAACATGTGCCTGAAATTGGTGTTATTACTGACGTTGCGCTTGACCCATTCACGACTCATGGCCAAGACGGCATTATTGACGAGACCGGTTATGTAATGAATGAAGCAACGACAGAGGTTCTTATCAAGCAAGCCTTGTCGCATGCTGAAGCTGGTGCTGATGTTGTCGCGCCATCCGATATGATGGATGGACGTATTGGTTGTATTCGAGAAGCGTTAGAAGAAGCAGGTTATATTCATACTCAAATAATGGCTTATTCAGCAAAATACGCTTCAAATTATTATGGCCCATTTAGAGATGCGGTTGGTTCGGCATCTAACCTCAAAGGTGGCGATAAAAAAAATTACCAAATGGATCCTGCTAATAGTGATGAAGCACTTCACGAAGTTGCCATGGATATCAATGAAGGTGCCGATATGGTGATGGTGAAACCAGGTATGCCGTATTTAGATGTTGTTCGTCGAGTAAAATCAGAGCTTCAAGTTCCTACTTTTGCTTATCAAGTGTCTGGCGAGTACGCCATGCATAAAGCGGCGATTCAAAATGGTTGGTTAAAAGAGCGTGAGACAGTAATGGAATCTTTATTGTGCTTTAAACGTGCCGGTGCAGACGGTATCTTGACCTATTTTGCTAAAGACGTTGCTCTCTGGTTAGCTGAAGAGGGCAACAAAGTAGTAATAAACACCAATGAATAGCTGAATCTGCGACTCTGATCGCCTAATTTAAAAGTTAATTGAGAATTATTATCAAATAATAGTTGCATTATAAATGAGAATGGTTATTATTACGGTGTCTTCAGGGGGAAATTCAAATTCGATAACTTTTTTGAATTTTGTCTCTAAATGACACGACATTGCTCACAATGCTTCCAGTGAATTAAGCTTCTAGGTTAAATAGAATGCGATTTTATTTATACCAATTATGCTAGGCGACATCTTTTGATGTCGCTTTCTTTTTTTTAAATCCATATAACCATTCCCTTCTATATTACAATCAATAGAAAGTAACTAACTGTTTACATATTAATATCTTTTCCACAATTGAAGATCATTTTGTGATCTTGGTTGTTATTAAGTTAATTTCATTATCTTATTGATTTTTATAGTTTTAGTATTTTGATTTTTTGTTTTTACACTGTTTGTTATTTATTCGATCATAAATTACAAACAGACTTATCCACAGAGTGAAGTAAGGTTTTTGATTAATATAGGTTTAATTCCATCTCTTATCTGAATGGATAATAAAGGGAGTTCGTGGCATTCTAAGCGGATAATTTTCTTTGTTTGGATAACAATACTTATGCCTAGCATCCCTGAAAACCCGTTAATCCTAATAGATGGGTCTTCCTATCTTTATCGTGCGTTTCACGCCTACCCTGATTCTATGAGTAATGGTGATATACCAACTAACGCTGTTTATGGCGTGGTAAATATGTTGCGTAGCATGATGCGTCAATTTTCTTCCGACAAAATGGCAGTTATATTTGATGCGAAAGGAAAAACGTTCCGTGATGATTTGTATCCAGAATACAAAGCAAATCGACCGTCTATGCCCGATGAATTACGCTGCCAAATTGAACCCTTATATGATGTGATAAGAGCGATGGGGTTACCATTAATTTCTATTCCAGGTGTTGAAGCGGATGATGTCATTGGTACGTTATCCTCACAAGCTTCTAAAGCTGGTATGCCGGTTCTGATTAGTACCGGGGATAAAGATATGGCACAGCTTGTGGATGATAATGTCACTTTGATTAATACCATGACCAATGTGGTAATGGACAGGGAAGGGGTTATTGAAAAATTTGGCATTCCTCCAGAGTTAATTATCGACTATTTGGCACTTATGGGTGATAAAGTGGATAACATTCCAGGTGTTCCAGGGGTAGGTGATAAAACAGCAACAGCCTTGCTACAGGGCATTGGTAGCATAGAAAAAATATACAATAATTTAGATGATATTGCTGCGTTAGGGTTCCGTGGTTCAAAAACCATGGCAAAGAAATTGATTGATAATAAATCTAATGCATATATGTCCTATGAGTTGGCAACCATTAAATTGGACGTAGAACTCGAACAAACCCCAGATGCATTAATCAAGCAGCAACCTGACAAAGATGCCTTAATAGAGTTGTATGGAAAGCTTGTTTTTAAATCCTGGCTCAATGAATTATTGGAAGGCGGAACCGGTGCAATAGAGGCTGATGATAAATCTGGCCGTGTCGTTAGCTCATCTTCTATTACTGCTGCTGATACTACCGTTATTGATAGCTGCGCTGTGAAAATCGATCGTGATAAATATGAAACGATTTTAGATGAAGAACATTTTGAACGTTGGTTAACAAAATTAACTGAGTGTGATTTATTTGCTTTTGATACTGAAACTGACAGTTTAGATTATATGGTAGCTAATCTTGTTGGTGTCTCTTTTGCTGTTGAAGAAGGTGTTGCTGCTTATGTTCCGGTTGCTCACGATTACATTGGTGCACCTGAGCAGTTAAACCGAGATTGGGTGCTAGAAAAACTAAAACCGATTTTACAAGATGAAAATCAAGCAAAAGTAGGTCAAAATTTAAAATACGATGCTAGTGTATTAGCTCGATATGATATTGAACTGAAAGGCATAAAACACGATACCATGTTAGCGTCATACGTTTATAACAGCGTAGGTGGTAGACATGATATGGATAGTTTGGCACTGCGTTTTTTACAGCATAGCTGTATCTCGTTTGAAGCTATTGCTGGTAAAGGTAAAAAACAACTTACTTTCAATCAAATTGATTTAGAGCAGGCAGCACCATATGCAGCCGAAGATGCAGACGTTACCTTGCGTTTGCACCATCGTTTAAATATCGAAATAGAAAAAGATGAACAGCTAAAATACGTTTATCAACAAATTGAGATGCCGTTAGTACCGATACTTTCTCGTATCGAAAGAACAGGTGTGTTTATCGACGACATGCTTCTTGCTGCACAATCTCAAGAAATTGCACTTCGGTTAGATGAATTAGAAAAAGAGACTTATGAAATTGCTGATCAAGAATTTAATCTAAGCTCGCCCAAGCAACTTCAAGTTATTTTATTTGAAAAAATGGGATTACCAGTTATAAAGAAAACGCCTTCTGGGGCCCCTTCGACTAACGAAGAGGTGTTACAAGAGTTAGCTTTAGATTACCCGTTACCAAAACGTATTTTAGAGTATAGAGGTTTAGCTAAGCTAAAATCGACTTATACCGACAAGCTTCCACGAATGATTAACGCAGAATCTGGGCGTGTCCATACTTCTTATCATCAAGCTGTAACAACCACAGGGCGTTTGTCGTCTACCGATCCTAATTTACAGAATATTCCAATTAGAAATGAAGCAGGTCGCCGTATTCGTCAAGCATTCGTTGCGCCACATAACTGGAAAATTCTCGCAGTCGATTATTCTCAAATTGAGCTTCGTATAATGGCGCATCTTTCTGGTGATCAAGCGCTAATCAATGCTTTTAACAATGGTAAAGACATTCACGCTGCAACGGCGGCTGAATTGATGGGGATTAGTATCGAAGAGGTCACGACAGAACAGCGTCGTAGAGCAAAAGCGATAAACTTTGGTTTAATATACGGAATGAGTGCATTTGGCCTGGCTAAACAGCTTGGTATTCCTCGCCATGAAGCGCAAAGTTATATGGACACCTACTTTGAACGCTACCCTGGTGTTTTGCAGTATATGGAAGATACGCGTTCTAAAGCTTCTGAATTGGGTTATGTAGAAACTATATTTGGTCGCAAACTCTACCTGCCTGAAATTAAGTCTAGAAATGGTATCCGTCGAAAAGCCGCTGAACGGGCAGCGATCAACGCGCCAATGCAAGGTACCGCTGCCGATATAATCAAAAAAGCCATGTTATTGGTCGACGAGTGGATTCAAACCAAAGGTGACGGTAAAGTCCGTTTACTGATGCAAGTACACGATGAACTAGTATTGGAAGTTGAAGAATCAGTTTTAACCGAAATTGAAATAAAAATACAGAAATTGATGGAGTCGGCTGCAGAAATTAATGTTCCTTTAGTTGCTGATACTGGTCATGGAGATAACTGGGATCAAGCGCATTAGATATTTTAAGCCTTAAACGGATTATATTTTAGAGCCAGTACGCAGTTGCTGGCTTTTTTATGTGATGGGATTATGTAACAAGTATAGAAATCTTCATTATATTATTTGTGTACTTTAAAGAAAAAAATATGAAAAAAAATTACAAAAACTATTTCCAAATATGATCATTTGTTGTACAGTATCTCTTGTAGGGTACAGAGGTAAGATGTTCTATCTTTCAGACCTTTTGTTTCACGTTATTGGATTAGGCTAATTCAGCCGCCCCAGTCAGTATTTGACTGGGGCGTTTTTTATTGCCCTAAAGAAAAATCAACGAAATACTTTTAGTTTAACTCATTGTTTTTATTTGTTTTTTAATGGTGATTTTATTTGAGAGTAAAGAATAAGAAGACTGGATGGACTCTAATAGCTTCTAAATCTGAATCAGGTATGTTTTAAAGCGTACGGTTTTCTATATTAAGTCGCTGGGGTGCAATAATTATTCTTAGAAATAAAGTTACATAATTGTTAACTAGTAACATATTTTTCAAATATGCTGTTGGATTAGAAGGCTATTCTAGGTGCTTTATCACTATCAATTTTAGCTAAGTTTCTTACTTACCTATTACTTATCTATTTCTTACCTATATTCTTCCTGCTTCTATTAATGCTATTAAAAAGCCCCACTGAGTAACGTGGGGTTAAGTGACGGTTACGCTTTATTTTCAGGGGATATGTTTGATATATTATCTATAGTTTGCTCTTGCGTGTTGTGCTCTAATTCGTCAGCGTTTAATATTGCTGGGCTAAACCAGGTGTCGAGCTTTCTACGTAACTGCTCTACACCAATACCTTTTAAAGAAGAAAATAGATCAACGGAAACATCTCCGGCAAAAGAGACAGTATCTCTTTGTATTTTTAGAAGTTGTGCTTTTCGAGCGCCACTTTTTAATTTATCCGCTTTAGTTAGCAAAACTTGAACGGGAATATTGCACTCTACTGCCCAATAGATAAGCTGTTGGTCAAGATCTTTCATCGGGTGACGAATATCCATAAGAACCACGAGACCTTTCAAGGACTCTCGTTTTTGTAGATACTCACCAAGAGATTTTTGCCATTTCTTCTTTAACTCTAGAGGAACTTGCGCAAAGCCATAACCAGGAAGATCGACAATATGGCAGTTCTCTTGAACTTGAAATAAGTTAATGAGCTGCGTACGGCCGGGTGTTTTACTGGTTTTTGCCAAGTTACGTTGGTTCGTCAAGCGGTTAAGTGCGCTAGATTTACCGGCATTAGATCGCCCTGCAAAAGCAATTTCGATACCTTCGTCTTCTGGTAAGTGGCGAATATCGGGGGCACTGGTGATAAAATGCGTGTTTTGATAGTGAATTTTTGCGCTCAATGTTAACTCCATCTGACTTTATGTGGTCAGTTGATTGCTTTTTTGTTAAATTGTGTAAAATAACCGTAAGAGTATAATAAAGTCGTATATTGTAACACGTCATATATAAAAAAACGTGGTACTGGAAGCCTAGGTTTGTTTTTTTATTCGGTTACTCAAGCATGAAAAAGAAACAGAGCCTCATAATTATAATGGAATGTCATGAATAAATTAGCACTAATTTTGGGGCTGTTTGCCAGCTTCACTGTTTGGGCCCAAGGTAATGTTGAAGCTGGTAAAGCTAAATCAGCAACTTGTGTTGCTTGTCACTCTACCGACGGGAATAGTCTCATTACTCAGTATCCAAAAATTGCAGGTCAGCATGCAAAGTATATAGAAAAACAGCTTGCTGAACTTAAGCTTGGTATTGAAACATCTGGTGAAAAAGGTCGTTATGATCCAGTAATGAGTCCAATGGCGATGTCTCTTTCTGAGCAAGATATGATGGATCTAGCTGCGTATTACTCATCTTTACCTATTTCTGATAATTCAACACCAGAAGACGTTGTAGACGAAGGTAAAGTACTCTATCTTGCAGGTGATGCTGAACGTGGCTTAACGGCTTGTGTTGCGTGTCATGGACCGAGAGGTAATGGAACCGAGTTATCTGGTTTCCCTAAAATCTCTGGACAACATGCGGATTATATTAAAATCCAATTAACCAAATTTAAAGCGGGCGAGCGTCAAAACGATCTCAATGAGATGATGCGTGATGTAGCAATGAAGCTAACAGATGCTGAAATTGATACATTATCTAAATATGTTGGTGGTTTACACTAACACTCTGTCGTCCCTCTCTTCTTATACTCGATGTTTCCTTAGCGACATAACTTATTCAAGTTTATGTCGCTAAGTCATTTATGAGATCTATATCAACTAAGTATCAACAGCCAGTTAGCGCATTTTTCTTATCTCTTTGTGAGAGATTGACCCGTTTTATTAATTGCTCATTTGTTAAGTTATTGAATTAGTTTCTGGTTTAAATGAAGTGGCGTAATTAACCCGGTTTTTTATTATCAGTGCTTGTTCGAAAATTCTTTTGGCGTAAATTATTTGTCAAGCAAGAGGCGAAAACGGATCGGATTGGCCATTGATGGCTAGCATGGATGTTGCTCTTGGAGCAAGGATTCTCAAGGTGAGATAAAGGAAGTAACATAAACAAGAAGTTTGTGTGATAAGGATGGTCTTTGACTAAAAGGAATTAGTAGGTAACGGATCAGGCTTAGGATGAGCCCAGTAGTAGGATGCGATAAAGGACGTGAAAAAATGATTAGGATTATCACTAACTAAAATTAGCAAGGAAAGCTTTAATAACAGATGGATTATTGTGTTTGTTAGTATTGGCTACACACCTTTTTGCCATTAATTGGCCACCTTTTCTGAGCGACAGATTATTCTGTCGCTTTTTTTATATCTCTGTAGAAATAAGCTCCACTATTTGACCTAATTCTGGTATGTTTCGCATCCCAATATGAGGATGACTTTATGCAGCCGTGTCCTTTGTGTGAAGACGCAAATTCTAAGCATTACCATAAAGATACAAAGCGAGATTACTTTCAGTGTGATCGTTGTAAGCTTGTTTTTGTACCAATGGATCAGCGTTTGGATAGTGATGCAGAGAAACTGATCTATGATTTACATGAGAACAGTCCTTCAGATGAAGGGTATAGACGATTTCTTTCACGGTTTTCAGTACCTTTGAGCGAACGATTAAGTCCAAAATCTAGTGGATTAGATTTTGGCTGTGGTCCCGGACCGGCTTTGTCTATGATTTTACAAGAATCTGGGTACAATATGAGCCTATACGATATCTATTATTATCCTGATAGAGAGGCCCTCAAAAAAACCTATGATTTTTTAACGGCGACCGAAGTGATAGAACACCTCTATTATCCAAATATTGTGTGGCAGGATTGGTTAAATTTAGTTAAGCCAAGTGGCTGGATTGGTATTATGACCAAGCTAGTTGTAGACGTAGAAGCGTTTTCAAAATGGCATTATAAAAACGACCTCACCCACGTCTGTTTTTATAGTCGAGCAACTTTTCAGTACTTGGCCGAACGGGATAAGCTCCAACTTGAATTTGTTGGGAATGATGTAATTTTACTGAGGAAACTCCAGTAATGAGTAGAAATAAAAAATCAAGAAAACCTGGTTCTTCTGGTGAAGTCGATGTCATCGTAACGAGAAATCGTAGTGAAGCAGATGTAGAAGGTCGTTTACGTAAGCGATTGAAAAAGCGTAAGGGTTTAAAAACCGGCAACCGTAATGCTGAATCTTCAGAAACAAAACAAAGAACAGCAGCACAGAAGAAAGATCCACGTTTAGGTAGTAAGAAAAAAATACCGTTAATTGTGGAAGCGAAGAAAAAATCAACCAAACAAGAACGCCGTATATCAGCTGAAAATGAGCTTGAAATGCTTGAAAATGATGCGCAATTGAATGTGTTATTGGATCGCATTGAAGCAGGTGAGAAGCTAGGTGCAGGTTTACAAAGTTATGTGGATGAAAAATTAGATCGTATTGAAAGATTGATGAATCAACTTGGTTTGATGACACCTGAAGACGTTCCGGAAGAGCCACAGGAGCAAGAAGAGACTATTGCCGAGCCAGTTGTACGCAAAGTGAAAAAAGCACCGAGTAGTGATGAAGAGTTACTGTCTCAGTTTGAAGATTTAAATTTAGATGACTTTAAAGGATAAAAGAATATGAGCGTAACAATAATGGTCATTATTGGTGGGCTAATTATTCTTGGGTTAATATCCTATGCGGCTTACTTGTGGTTACAAGTAAGCAAGCAAAAACAGCAGCAAAGCAACGCAAAAAATAAGGCTATTTCAAAAAGAAATGGCAATATTTTCGATAGCGTAAATACGCTTTGTTTAGCTGGCATTCAAGGCCAATGTGATTTATCAGAAATTAGTATTCGAGTGTTCTGTATTCTAGATTATGTACAGGGAGAACAAAGAATAGACGTGCAAAAAGAGTATCCTGCTCTGTTTGAGTTGTATGATATTGTCAAAGATATGGCACGTGGTGAGGCGAGACAGAAACTTGCTAAACAAGATCGCATGCGACAAACGCTTGAACGTCAGAAAGCAGAAGCGCGTTTGAATGATGAAGTAGTCAAAAACCTACAAAAACTACAAGATCAAATTAAGCCTTTAAGTGTATCATCGACAAGCTCTGATACTGCTAATGCGTAGGTTTTATTTGTTTCTCTTCTTTCTAACTAAAAAGAGTAAGTGATCCTGTTATCAGTTCTGAACATTTCTTCTGCAAATTAACGGTTGTCTATCTCTGTCTGTAATAGTGGTATGGCAGAATACAAACTCTTACGTGTGAAAATAAAAAATAATGGAACGCAATATTATGTCTAGTGAACAAATAGTTTGGGATCAAGCAGTATTAGATAAGTATAACTATTCGGGACCAAGATATACTTCTTATCCAACGGCTTTAGAATTCCATGAAGCCTTCACTATTGCAGAGTTGGATATGGCTTGTCGTCAGTATCCAGAACGTCCATTATCACTGTATATTCATATTCCTTTTTGTCATAAGCTTTGTTATTACTGTGGTTGCAATAAAGTAATTACTCGTCATTTGCACAAAGCTGATGAGTATTTAGATGCAATTGAACATGAAATTCGCCAACGTGCTTTTTTATTGAATGAACGTCGAGTGACTCAACTTCATTTCGGCGGCGGTACGCCGACATTTTTAAGTAAAGAGCAAATGAGCCGTTTAATGGCGATTGTACGCAGTGAATTTAATTTCGAACCTGATTCAGAAATAAGTATCGAAGTCGATCCACGCGAGATTGAATTGGATATGCTCGATCATCTACGCGGTGAAGGGTTTAATCGTTTAAGCATTGGCGTTCAAGATTTTAATAAAGACGTGCAGAAAGTCGTTAATCGTGAGCAAGATGAAGCGTTTATTTTTGCTATGGTGGAACGAGCAAAAAACTTAGGATTTCGATCCACAAACTTAGACTTAATTTACGGTTTGCCTTTACAAACAAAAGAATCTTTTGCATTAACTTTGGCTCAAGTGTTAAAAATGAAGCCTGGTAGATTGTCAGTATTTAATTATGCGCACATGCCGAATTTATTTGCAGCTCAACGTAAGATTAAAGATGAATTATTGCCACAAGCTGATGTAAAGATGAGTATTTTGCAAGATACTATTACTACCTTGACTGGGGCTGGTTATCAATTTATCGGTATGGATCATTTTGCCCTTCCTGAAGATGAATTGGCGACAGCACAACGAGAAGGTGTTCTTCATCGCAATTTCCAAGGTTATACAACACAAGGTGAATGTGACTTAGTTGGTTTTGGAGTATCGGCTATCTCGATGATTGGTGATACGTATGCTCAAAACCAAAAAGAACTTAAAAAATATTATGCTCAAGTTGATGAAATGCGTCATGCCTTATGGAAGGGAGTCTCGCTAGACAATGATGATTTAATTCGTCGTGAAGTGATTAAAGCGCTAATTTGTAACTTTAAATTAGACAAACAACAGATTGAGACAATGTTTAATCTTGAATTTAATCATTACTTTGCCGAGGATTTAACGTTACTACAAACCTTTATTGATGATGAATTGGTCTCGGTGTCTGAGCATGAAATTAAAGTGACGGCGAGAGGTAGGTTGCTGATCCGCAATATTTGCATGTGTTTTGATAAATATTTGCGCGATAGAGCAAGACAACAACAGTTTTCTCGAGTGATATAAACTCGTTTGACCAGAGATGCATCGAACGGTTAGGCTATTAAGCGAGCTCTTAGCACATTAGTTTACTTCTAAAAAATGCAATAAACTAATGTGCATATACAGTATATATGATTAGCTAATATCAAGCTCTTTGAGTTTACGAGTTAAGGTGTTTCTACCCCAACCTAGTACTTTAGCCGCTTCTTGTTTGTGGCCATTAGTATGCTGTAGAGCAGCTTTTAATAAGATACGTTCAAACTCTGGTAATGCATACGATAGCAACTCTGTTTCTCCTGAGTTCAAAGCATTTTGCGCCCATGTTTCTAGTTGAGCCTGCCAACTTCCACTTCCGGATGTACTGGTAATGGTCTTCTCTTCAAGTAGCTCAGTTGGTAAGTCGGAAGGAAGCACTTCACTCCCACTCGCCATAACAGTAAGCCAGCGACATATATTTTCTAACTGCCGAACATTGCCTGGCCAAGCAAGGCGTTTTAATGCTTCTACGGTACTAGAATGTAGCGATTTTATCTCTACGCCTAACTCTTCTGCGGCGCGAACTAAAAAGTGTAGAGTCAGTTTTTCTATATCTTGCTTCCGGTCTCTTAACGCTGGAATTTGAACACGAATGACATTCAATCGGTGAAATAGATCTTCTCGAAAGCCACCTTCATGCACCAATTGTTCTAAATTCTGGTGGGTTGCTGCAACAATACGCACATCAACTTTGATTGCTTGATGTCCTCCGACTCGATAAAATTGACCGTCGGCTAAAACTCGTAATAAGCGCGTTTGTATATCAAGCGGCATATCGCCGATTTCATCTAAAAATAAGGTCCCACCATTCGCTTGCTCAAATCGACCTTGGCGAACATTATTCGCACCAGTAAACGCCCCTTTTTCATGGCCAAACAATTCCGACTCAATTAAATCTTTAGGTATAGCGGCCATATTTAACGCAATAAAGGGTCGTTGTGCTCTAGGGCTATGACGGTGTAATGCATGAGCGACCAATTCTTTACCGGTTCCTGATTCGCCATTAATAAGTACAGAGATAGAAGAGCGAGAAAGCCTACCAATGGCTCTAAACACCTCTTGCATTGCCGGAGCCTCACCAATTATCTCTGGAGTTTCACTGGCAAAAGCATCGTCTGGAGAGGCTTCCTTTTTTTGTTCATGGCTATGAACAATGGCCCGCTCTACCAGAGTAAGCGTTTCATCTATATCGAAGGGTTTAGGCAAGTATTCAAATGCGCCTTTTTGATAGGCATTAACAGCTGCATCTAAGTCAGAATGTGCCGTCATTATAATTACCGGCAAATCAGGATAACGAGAATGGACTTGATTGAGAAGATCGAGTCCATCCATCCCAGGCATGCGAATATCTGAAACTAATACATCGGGTGCTTCTCTTTCCAGAGCCATTAATACACTTTCTGCATCTGCAAATGTTTCACATTTGATGTTTGCTGAAGAGAGCGTTTTTTCCATCACCCAACGAATGGAACTATCGTCATCAACAACCCACACATATCCTTTACTCATATCTAGACTTCCTTTGCCATTATTTACCTTTAGCTTTAAATAGGCAGGTAAATTGTAAATGTTGTACGACCAGGCCAACTTTCAACATCAATTTTTCCGTTGTGTTGGTCGATCAAATTTTGTGAAATAGACAACCCTAAACCAGTACCACCATCTCTACCGCTTACCATCGGGTAGAATAAAGTATCTTGTAATTTTGATGGAATTCCTGGTCCATTATCGATGACTTCAATTCTGGCGGCCAGTTTATGACGATGTCCATGAATATTAGCCTGATGTAGAGTTCTGGTTTTTAATATAATTTTTCCGTCATCTTGATTTTTCATCATCTGTGCCGCGTTACTAACGATATTTAATAATGCTTGTTCTACTTGGTCTTTATCCATTAATAGATCAGGTAAACTTGGGTCATAATCGCGTTCAATAATGATATTAGATTCACTTTCTAATTCGACTAACTGTCGTACTTTTTCTAGTACAACATGGAGGTTTTCTTGTTCTTTTTTCCCAGGCTTTTGCGGGCCAAGTAAGCGATCAACAAGTGCTCTTAAGCGATCGGCTTGCTCTATGATGATTTGGGTATATTCCGTTAGTGACGGATCTGGGAGCATTTTGCCCAATAACTGTGCTGCGCCTCTTAACCCACCTAGCGGATTTTTTATTTCGTGAGCAAGACCTCTAACAAGAAGTTTTGCTGCTTGCTGTTGTGCATGCTGATTCAATTCTTGGCTAAGACGACGCTGTTGACCAATTTTGCGCATCTCTATAAGTAGCATCAATTGCTTGTTCCAGGATAGTGGACTAGCAGTGACCTCTAGTATTAATGGTTTACCTTCAACGATAAAAGTGACATCACTATCCGTCATACTTTGACCACTTTGTAAGGGTTGGGTAAGCAACGCAATATCCATTGATGCATGTTGAATAAGTTGTGACAAAGGTTTATTAATGATCCGCTTGGTACTTTGTGAAAAGAGTTGTTCCGTTGCCGGATTGGCATAGCGTACAACAAGGTTTTCATCCAGCATTAATGTTGCGGTAACAATATTATCCAGTATGGCTGTTGGAAGCTCGGTGGTCACAATTTTTATCCTTACTTTGCTCTATATTTGAATGTTGCACTGTATTGGTGCGACATTGATTTCAGTATGAACCATGAAATGCAAGATACCAAGGCTAGTGAAGTAAAAAAGCCTAAAAAATGGTCAGTATATCCATAACTTTGTCGATATTTTGTGGTTCAAAATGTAGATGCACCGTTATGGTTTAAATAATGCAATTATCTTGCCGCTTTGTAGGGCGAGAGAAAACGATAAACGTGCGTTTAACAAAGAGTGCTGTTGTTGTTAGATATTGAGCCGGTGAATGATGTTAATAGCAGAAATAAAAAAACTCGCCATAAGGCGAGTTTTTACAATTACAATTTTACTATTTTTGTATAAAAAGTGTTCTTATACAGAGTAGTAAAGTTCAAACTCAAGTGGGTGAGTTGCCATGTTTACTTTAACAACATCTTCAGATTTAAGAGCGATATAAGAATCGATAAAGTCATCTGAGAACACACCACCAGCGGTTAAGAATTCACGGTCAGCATCTAGCGCTTCAAGTGCTTGCTGTAGTGATTCTGCAACTGTTGGGATTTCTGCTGCTTCTTCTGCTGGAAGATCGTAAAGATCTTTATCCATTGCTTCACCTGGGTGGATCTTGTTCTTAATTCCGTCAAGACCAGCCATTAGCATTGCAGCAAAAGCTAAGTATGGGTTCGCTGTTGGATCACCAAAACGTAGTTCGATACGACGAGCTTTCGGGCTTGGTACTACTGGGATACGGATAGAAGCAGAACGGTTACGTGCTGAATAAGCTAGCATAACTGGTGCTTCAAACCCTGGAACTAGACGTTTGTATGAGTTAGTTGACGCGTTAGCAAATGCGTTAATTGCACGAGCATGTTTGATGATACCACCAATGTAGTAAATCGCCATTTCAGATAGGCCGCCGTACTTGTCGCCAGCAAATAGGTTGACACCGTCTTTTGCTAGAGATTGATGCACGTGCATACCAGAACCGTTATCACCGACTAGTGGCTTAGGCATAAAGGTTGCTGTTTTGCCGTAAGCGTGAGCAACATTATGAACAACATACTTATAGATTTGGATTTCATCTGCTTTAGTTGTTAGCGTATTGAAACGAGTGGCGATTTCGTTTTGACCCGCAGTGGCTACTTCATGGTGATGAGCTTCAACGACTAGCCCCATTTCTTCCATAACTAAACACATAGCAGAACGAATATCTTGAGATGAATCTACAGGTGCTACTGGGAAGTAACCACCTTTAACGCCAGGACGGTGACCTTTGTTGCCATCTTCAAAATCAGCGCCTGTATTCCAGCATGCTTCTACATCATCGATTTTGTAGAAAGAGCCAGACATATCACTATTAAATTTCACATCATCGAATAGGAAGAATTCTGGTTCTGGGCCAATAAGGACAGTATCAGCAACGCCAGTAGCGCGCATGAAGTCTTCAGCACGTTTTGCAATAGAACGTGGATCGCGATCATAACCTTGCATTGTTGCAGGTTCTAAAATGTCACAACGAATATTTAAAGTAGCATCTTCTGTGAATGGGTCTAAAACGGCACTTGATGCATCAGGCATCATTACCATATCTGATTCGTTAATTCCTTTCCAACCAGCTACAGAAGAACCATCAAACATTTTGCCGTCTTCAAAGAAGTCAGCATCTACTTGATGAGATGGAATAGAAATATGCTGTTCTTTACCTTTAGTATCGGTAAAGCGCAGGTCTACAAACTTAACTTCGTTTTCTTGGATCAGTGATAGAACATTTTCTACTGACATCTTGGATAACCTCCAGTGTTATTAATTTGCTACAGTCTCGAGTCTACAATTATTGTTGATTAATTTCTTGGTCTAGATTGAATTAGTCAACAATAAATCTAAAGCTAAAACCGTGCCATATAATTTAATCCTTTATTTTCAAAGGTTTAATCGAGTAAGTGTTTTTTTGGTGCAGCTTTTGCACCATTATGATCCTGACAACGCTCTGTTTTGGTGCGACCAAGGTTTTGATATATGCAGAATCGAATAAACTCTATTCAGCACTTCTGACAGAAAAAAGTCAAACGGATTTTCAAGTGCTGAGGTTAAATCAAGTAATTGTTCATTTATGAGAGTGTAGATACTGTAAAAATGAGCATTTATTGCTTGATTCATCGACAAAAAGTAAAACAATTGTCGATAAAGATCACATTCTTTAGTTTTTTGAGTAAAAATCTGATACATTAGCGCCGATTTTTAAAACTGTTTATTTTTAGAACGGTTTTTTACTACCTTATACCAGCTAACAGCAAAGCGGCGCAATTTCGCGGCTTCATATTATTGAGTGAATCAAAATTCATGACTACTCCACAGATTAATAAATTAAGAAATATCGCGATCATCGCGCACGTTGACCACGGTAAAACCACTCTTGTAGATAAACTGCTTCAGCAGTCAGGTACTTTAGAATCTCGTGGAGAAGCAGAAGAACGCGTTATGGACTCGAATGATATCGAGAAAGAGCGTGGCATTACTATTCTTGCAAAAAATACCGCAATTAACTGGAATGATTTCCGAATTAATATCGTAGATACTCCAGGACACGCCGATTTCGGTGGTGAAGTTGAACGTATTATGTCTATGGTTGATTCAGTATTATTGATTGTTGATGCAGTAGATGGACCAATGCCACAAACGCGTTTTGTTACTCAAAAAGCATTTGGTCATGGTTTAAAGCCTATTGTTGTTATAAATAAAGTTGACCGTCCGGGCGCTCGTCCTGATTGGGTTATGGATCAAGTGTTTGATTTGTTCGATAACTTAGGTGCAACTGATGAACAGTTAGATTTCCAAGTTGTTTATGCCTCTGCTTTAAATGGTTGGGCGTCAGCAGAAGAAGGCGTTGAAGGCGAAGATATGGAACCTTTGTTCCAATCTATTGTTGATAACGTGGAAGCGCCAAAAGTAGACCTTGATGGTGCTCTTCAAATGCAAATATCTCAGCTTGATTATAGCTCATATGTTGGTGTTATCGGTGTTGCACGTGTAACACGTGGTAAAGTGGTACCGAACCAACAAGTAACTATTGTGAGTGCTGATGGCAAAAAACGTAACGGCAAAGTTGGAACCGTGCTTGGTTACTTAGGCCTTGAGCGTCACGAAGTTGAACAAGCTAACGCTGGCGATATCATCGCTATTACAGGTTTGGGTGAACTGAAAATTTCAGACACCATTTGTGACCAAAATGCAGTTGAAGCAATGACGCCATTGTCGGTAGATGAACCAACAGTAACCATGACTTTCCAAGTGAATACCTCACCATTTGCGGGTAAAGAAGGTAAATTCGTTACTTCTCGAAATATCCTTGAGCGTCTAGAAAAAGAATTGGTTCACAATGTAGCATTGCGCGTAGAACAAACTAGCGATCCTGATAAATTCCGTGTTTCAGGTCGTGGTGAGCTCCATCTTTCTATTCTTATTGAAAATATGCGTCGTGAAGGCTTCGAGCTTGCGGTATCGCGTCCAGAAGTTATTCTGAAAGAAGAAGATGGCAAATTGTTAGAACCTTATGAAACCGTGACTATTGATGTTGTTGAAGCAAATCAAGGCAGCGTAATGGAAAATATCGGTATCCGTAAGGGTGAGTTGACTGATATGTCTCCCGATGGAAAAGGCCGAGTTCGTATGGACTTTATGATGCCTTCTCGCGGTTTGATTGGTTTCCAAACCGAATTTATGACGATGACGTCTGGCTCTGGATTGCTTTACCATACATTTGATCATTATGGCCCACATAAAGGTGGTGTTATTGGTCAGCGTAGTAATGGTGTGCTTGTTTCAAATGCGACAGGTAAAGCCCTGACTTATGCATTGTTTAATCTTCAAGAGCGTGGACGCTTATTCACCGAGCATGCTGATGAAGTGTATGAAGGTCAAATCATCGGTATTCATAACCGTTCGAATGACTTAACAGTGAACTGCCTTAAAGGTAAGCAACTGACTAACGTTCGTGCATCGGGTACTGATGAAGCACAGGTACTGTCACCACCGATTAAGTATACGTTAGAGCAAGCATTAGAGTTTATTGATGAAGATGAGTTGGTTGAAGTAACGCCAGAAAGCATTCGTATTCGTAAGAAACTTCTTACTGAAAACGAACGTAAGCGTGCAAGCCGTCCAGCTAAAGCATAATTTGCTTTAAATCGATAACTGCATAAAAATACCCCTTCATGATTCGTCATGAAGGGGTATTGTTTTTTGGTAAGGTAAGCTTCAATTAGCATAGGAATTAAGATGAAATTAGTGGTAATAACCGGAGGACCCGGTGCAGGAAAAACCAGTATTATTGAATCACTGTCCCAGCGAGGTTATTGCACTTTTGAAGAAAGTTCCCGTCATTTAATTGAACAACAATCGCAACGTATTGATGGTATTTTACCATGGACTAACTTAGAAAAATTTGCTGAACTTTGTTTAGATATGATGTTACAACAAAAAAAATTATCGGAAGCAAGATCGGATATTTGTTTTTTTGATAGGGCGATTCCTGATATTTGTGCTTATTTGCAGTTAGGAAAATTAGAGATTGCGCCATCGTTTGTTGAAGCGAGTGTGGGGTATTATGAAAAAGTCTTCTTCTGTGCCCCTAATAGCACTATTTATAGTCAAGATGAGGTGCGTCCTCACCCTTTTTCAGAAGCGCTCGAAGTCCATCAGCTGCTGTTAGATTGTTATCATGGCTTTGGTTATCAACCCATTGAAGTGCCGTGGGGTACAGTAGAAGAGCGTGTTGATTTTATTTTAAAGCATTTAAATTGAAGGTTCTTTATGTCTAAATTAACGTGTTTTTTAAATACGACTATTCATTATCTTGATTATCTGAGACAAAGAACAAAGAACGATAGGTTAACGGTAAATGCAGGCTATATGGCTTATATTACCTTGTTATCTTTGGTTCCTTTAACTACGGTTATTCTTTCTGCGTTAGCACAATTCCCTGCTTTTGAAGGGGTTGGTTTGACTGTGCAGCAGTTTGTTATTCATAACTTTGTTCCAGCGGCAGGCGATGCAATTAAAGATGCGTTGGAAGCTTTTGTAGCTAATACCGCGCAAATGACTACTGTTGGAGCGGCTTTTCTGTTCGTTACCGCTATTTTGTTGATTTCTAGTATTGATAACAATTTAAATTATATTTGGCGAGTTAAGCAAAAGCGTCGTCTGATTTATTCATTATCTATTTATTGGATGGTATTGACCTTAGGGCCTCTGCTTGTAGGGGCGAGTATTGCAGTCAGTTCTCATGTGGCATCTCTTAAGTTTCTAAGTAATGATACGGTCAATTTTTTATACGGTGTTTTACCACTGTTTTTTTCCTATCTGGCTTTTTTTGGTTTATATTTATTGGTCCCCAATGTTCAAGTTAAAGTGTCTCATGCCTTATTTGGTGCACTGATTAGTACAATTTTGTTTGAAGTAAGTAAGAATATATTTGCTTATTACATTTCAGCGTTCCCGACTTATCATGTTATTTACGGTGCATTAGCGGCTGTACCTATTTTATTCGTCTGGATTTATCTGTGTTGGCTTATTGTATTGATTGGTGCTGAACTGACCGCGAGTTTGGGTGAACGTGATAAGTGGAACCGCTCCAGACAAATAAATTTACCAATACTAATTGAACGTATGATTAGGAGAAAAACCAGTGATAGCTCTGATACAAAGAGTGAGTGAAGCTTCTGTTAAAGTAGATGGGCAAATTGTCGGTCAGATTGATAAGGGATTACTTGTTCTTTTAGGTGTAGAAAAAGGCGATGATGAAGCCAAAGCTAAACGTCTAATGGAAAGAGTTACTCAATACCGAGTTTTTTCTGATGAGAATGACAAAATGAATCTCAACGTGAAACAAGTTGAAGGTAGCCTTTTAGTGGTTTCACAGTTTACCTTACCAGCGGATACCAAAAAAGGAACAAGAGCAGGCTTTTCACGCGGTGCTAACCCAATAGAGGCTGAGAAATTGTATCACTATTTTTCGGAGTGCTGTGCTGAGGTTCTACCAACAGAAACAGGCCGTTTTGCAGCAGATATGAAAGTATCATTAGTCAATGATGGGCCAGTAACATTTTGGTTACAGGTATGATTACCATGTTACTGGCTTTACCGCTTTACGCTTAAAAAGGATTTTAATGTTTAAGTTAATCACCCCAAAAACGGATAACCAGATTGCCAAATATTATTATTTTCGTTGGCAAATGTTACGAGAACCACTCCGTTTACCGGTTGGATCTGAACGTGATGAGTTTGATGAAATGAGTCACCATAGAATGATTGTTGATGGGCGTGGACGCCCAATGGCGATTGGTCGTTTGTATATTACGCCTGACCATGAAGGGCAAATACGCTTTATGGCAGTAAAACCGAATCGTCGTAATAAAGGCGTCGGTTCGTTAATACTGGTTGCACTGGAGTCTTTTGCTCGTCAAGAAGGGGTAAAAAGATTAGTTTGTAACGCCAAACAAGATGCCGTGGCTTTCTATGTTAAAAATGGCTTCGAAAGCCAAGGAGAGCTCAGTGGCCAATATGGTGCCAATCGACACCAACAGTTAGTGAAACAACTGGATCCGATGGAGAATATTCTTCGTAGGCCAGAATGGTGTGCTGAACTTCAGGAGCGTTGGGAACAGCAAATTCCAATTAGTGATAAAATGGGTATTAAGATTACTCAATATACCGGCTATCAATTTGAATGCAGCGCGCAACTTAACCCCAATTTGAACCCTAGAAACTCTATGTTTGCCGGCTCCGCTTTTACGTTGGCGACCCTAACAGGTTGGGGAATGACCTGGTTACTCATGAAGGAGCGAGGGTTACAAGCCGATATTGTTCTGGCGGAAAGTAAGGTTCGCTATAGGCATCCAGTTGAGCAAACACCGATAGCGACAACGTCTTTAGATGGTATCAGCGGTGACTTAGATCGTTTAGAAACCGGTAGAAAAGTACGAATTGTTATTAATGTTACCATTTTTAGTGGTGATACTGCTGCCGTTGAATTTACAGGGACTTATATGCTTCTTCCTAAACAGAGCTAACATGAATAGAGCTAACATGCGATGTTATTAGTGAGTGCTAGTGAAACACTCATAATGTTAATTTGGTTAGCGTATCGCATTTATTTTGTTTTTGGTTTATCAATACAGATAGGCTGTTCGTCTTTGTCATAGTTAAGAAGATCATAATTCAGAACTGAACATGGTGTTGTAAGCTCCAGCTGTACCGTATTATGGTCTTTTTCGACTAAGTCCACATCGGCTATAAACTGCCCTGAAATTTTGTCACCAGTAATGATAACGGGGTCGAGTTTTATTCTTCCTCTATCTGCATTAATGGAAATATCCGAGCTTTCAAAATAATGTGGGTAGGGCTCACCTTTTTGTTGGTCGACTAATAGTGATTCTCTTAATGAACCGACTAACTGACCACTTAAACTATGCCTTAGCATCAACTCATCGCCACCGAGCCCGCTTAAACCTACTTGAAATTCTGCGAGCCCTTGTAGGCCAATTGGTAGAGGTATCCATTGCGTGATTAGGTCAATAGGCAGGCCATCGGCAAATATTTCCATTCTCCACGGTTGGCTTGGTTGAGTTAAATTATAGCTGGCAGTAGCGTTAATAAGCCCATGTTCTAGTGGGATCACCGCTTCATCGAGTACCCAAATACCATTATTACTCTGCATCGTAATAAGCGGGTGGCTAGTTAATAGTTGTTGAAAGCTGACGTTGTTGGCCGAGAGTCTAATATCTCCTTGCCAAAGTGCTGTTTTATTATCTTTGACTAAGATGAGATTATTGCCGTCAATGGAAAGGCCTGAAAACTGCCAATTGGGTTTTTGAGCCAGTTGTATAAATTGAGTTCGGCTTACTTTTAGGCGGTCAATTGCAAGGTTATTTAAAGATGATAAGTACTGCTGTATGACAGGCAGGTTCTCAGGTAACTCATAAATCCACTTTATGCCGTCAATTTCTAAGTCTTTAAAATAGGCATTGTTAGGGGTTAATTCACCTACTGCTCGTACAATACCTTGTTCAAATTCTACGCTGAGCGAGCTTATAGAAATAAGGTCTTTGTCAAAATAGCTTTCAAATATTGGTTCTAGCAATAAATGATTGAACAAATAGATACTTTCGGCGCCGAAGGAGACATACGCATCTTCTTGCTGCCAAACTTGTTCTATTTTCCATCTACTATTGTGTTTTGAAATACTTTCTCCTGTTGAGTTAACTTCTTTTGTCGCTATGTTTTCTAATTTTGAATAGCCATTGGTTTTGTGCAGAGTAATGTTTTCGAGAGAAAGATCGCCATTAGTCACTTTAAACATGTCTGTTTCTATTGAGCTATTCAATATGTCTAAGCTATTAATATGGTATATGTTGTTTAAAAAAATGGACCAATCGACAGCATTGATATTATCCCACTGTTTATTGGTCAGCCTTAGCTTATCAACGGTTGCATTGACCAGAGACCAGCCTTGCTTATATTGCTCGGCTTGAGTCGATATATCGCTTCCTCTCCAGACTAACGAAGCGCCGTAGATAGTACTGCTGTCAGCTTGATAGTTGGCATTAATAAGGACATCGTCAAACGCTTCATTTTGCCAATAGATTTGGTCGGCCGAGAATTGTATTTGTCCGTATGGAATATTGTGTGTGTTGTCTTGAAAACTAGGGTTGGTAATTTGAATATTTGTGTCTCGAGAAATTAAATTCTCATCTGAGTAATCAAGGTTTGTGATTGCTATTTGATGGACACTAAGTGATTTGAGATCAGCCATGGCTGGTAAGCCATGTTGTAACCGAACCCCGTTTACTTTAATGCTATCAAATACGAGGGCTTGTCGCGCTATTGAATCAGCATTGATCCAAATGTCCACTTGTTCGATATTGATAGGTTCATCTTGGAGGTCGGGTAGGTCGACGCCTTGCAAGGATAGATGATTTGGCCATTCAAAATCAGCTTGGTAAACCGACATCGACACACTGGAATATTGCTTGAGTAAATGATTAACAAACTTTGTTGTGTAAGGCCCTTGTAGCGCAAAGTACAAAGCAATGAGAGCACAAAGTAGGATCAACATTAGTGTGGTTATGAAGATGACCAGTGCTTTCTTTATCATTTAAACGCTACCTCGTTTGCTTGTTTTTTACAGATTGACTCAATTAGTTAACAGATTCAACAAAAAAAGCCCTTCGATAGAAGGGCTTAACCATTGATTGTGTATTAGAACTAGGACTTAGTCTAGTTGAGGTCCTGCGCTTACCAATGCCGCACCTTCAGCATTATCGGTATATTTTGCGAAGTTTTTGATAAAGCGTTGAGCTAAGTCTTCGGCTTTACTTTCCCACTGTAGAGGATCAGTATAGGTGTCTCTAGGGTCCAAAATCGCAGGATCTACGCCTGGTAATGCTGTCGGCACTTCTAAATTAAAGACTGGAATCTGAGTGGTTTCCGCTTGCTCAATAGATCCGTCTAAAATTGCATCAATAATACCACGAGTATCTTGGATAGAGATGCGTTTACCGGTGCCATTCCAGCCTGTATTGACTAAATAAGCTTCTGCGCCTGAAGCTTCCATACGCTTAACTAGTACTTCTGCATATTTGGTTGGGTGTAGAGTTAAGAACGCAGCTCCAAAACAAGCAGAGAAAGTTGGTGTTGGTTCAGTAATTCCACGTTCAGTACCAGCAAGTTTAGCGGTAAAACCAGACAAGAAGTGGTACTTAGTTTGTTCTGCGGTTAATTTAGAAACCGGAGGAAGTACACCAAATGCATCGGCAGTTAAGAAAATAACTTTGCTCGCATGGCCTGCTTTAGAAACAGGTTTAACGATATTATCAATGTGATAAATAGGGTATGAAACACGAGTGTTTTCAGTTTTTGAACCATCATCAAAGTCGATGGAACCATCATGACGAACCGTTACATTTTCTAGTAGTGCATCTCTACGGATTGCGTTGTAGATATCAGGTTCCGCTTCTTTGGAAAGCTTAATGGTTTTTGCGTAACAACCTCCCTCGAAATTAAATACTCCGTCATCATCCCACCCGTGTTCATCATCACCAATTAGTGCACGTTTTGGATCGGTAGATAAGGTAGTTTTACCAGTACCCGATAAACCAAAGAATATAGCGGTATCACCATCTTGACCCACGTTAGCAGAACAGTGCATAGCTGCAATGCCTCTTAACGGTAGGAAGTAGTTCATCATGGCGAACATACCTTTTTTCATTTCACCGCCATACCAAGTACCGCCGATGAGTTGCATTTTTTCTGTTAAATTAAATACCGTGTAGTTTTCTGAATTAAGGCCTTGTTTTTCCCAGTCTGGGTTGGTCGTTTTTGCTCCGTTCATAACCACAAAATCAGGTTCAAATGTCGCTAACTCTTCTTCTGTTGGACGGATAAACATATTTTTAACAAAATGACACTGCCAAGCCACTTCTGTGACAAAACGAATAGCTAGACGAGTATCTTCATTGGTACCACAATAGCAATCGAGAACAAAAAGGCGCTTACCTGATAACTGTTTGGTGGTTAACTGTTTCAGTTCGTTCCAAACCTCTTGAGTAATAGGTTTGTTATCGTTTTTCACTTGATCAGAAGTCCACCACATATTTTCTTTGGTCGTGTCGTCTAATACGATAAACTTATCTTTCGGTGAACGTCCTGTAAATATTCCAGTATCAACGGCAACAGCGCCTAACTCAGTTACTACGCCTTTTTCATAACCTTCTAAATCTGGACGAGTTTCTTCTTCAAACAACAGGTCATAACTAGGGTTACGAATAATTTCCTGTACGTCATTTAGTCCGTATTGAGTTAGGTCTAGTGTTGCAGCCTTGGTATGTTCCATAACGGTCATAGGTGCTCCTTAATTAAGATTTTTGTAGGGTAATCGTTATAATTTGTTTTTCATCTGTTCACCATGCTAGCAACGTGAAAGGGATAAAACAGGGAGATAAGTCATAAATTGTTCATGATTTATGCAGGCTTTTGAATCATTGGTCACATTTTGGAATGGTTGTTTTATGGCCACTTAGCTGTTTTGCGCTAGATCAATTTTATGTTTGTTTTTAATAGTGAAATATTAGGTTAAATGAAGAAAAAAGCGCGTTATATAGAAGTGACAGGCATAAAAAAGCCGGATTATACCGGCTTATTGATTATATTTAGAATATTTACATACTTGAGAAATTAGTGAATGGTCACATTATCTTGATCTGCTTGAGAATAAAGCTCTGCGACTTGATCTTCGTTGAACGAATAATTCGTGCCGCAGTAATCACAATGTAAAGTAATTGTACCTTCAGTGGTTAATGTTTGGTAAATTTCTTCTTTCGCAATTGTTACAATTGCACTGGCGCTTTTTTCTCTAGAGCAACCACAATGAAATTCAACTGGCTGTGGTTCAAACAGATTAACCGTTTCCTGATTATACAAACGATAGAGTAGTTCATTGGCCTGTAACGAAAATAATTCTTCGTTTTTTACAGTATCAGTCAGTTGTTCTAAATGTTCAAAATCTTCTTCTGAGCCAGTTCCATCAGGCATTACTTGTAATAACATACCGGCAGCGTGTGGTTGGCCATCTTTTTCACCCAGACGGAACCATAAACGGGTTTTTAGCTGTTCAGAGCGAATAAAGTAGTTTTCTAGAACCGCTGCAAGGTCATCACCTTCCAAACCAACAATACCTTGGTATCGTTCTCCTTGGTGTGGAGAAATAGTAATAACGAGGTGACCTTTGCCAATTAATTGATGGAGAGTTGCGTCAGTAGGAATATCGCCTTGCCAACGAGATACTCCACGGACTTTTTGTTCATGATCACCGTTAATTACGGCTAACGAAACAGGGCCATCACCTTGTAACTGTAGCGTAATCGATCCTTCAAATTTAAGTGTTGCAGTGAGTAGTGTTGTTGCTACTAAAAGCTCACCCAATAAATGTTGAATAGGTGCAGGGTATTCTTTACTGGAAATGATCTCTTGATAGGCTTTATCTAGCTGTACAAGCTCACCTCGAACAGATAGATCGTTGAATAGATAACGGTTTAACACGTCATGTGCCATGTCAGAATACTCCGGCTATTGATTTTTAAATTTAATAATATCTCGACGCTGCTTTTTATCAGGCCTACGTTCGGGGCTAGGATTATAGAGCGTGTTGAGTTTGCGTTTTTGTGCATTTTCTTCGCTTTTTGCGATGCTTTCTGCTGTCTCTGTGTATAGAAGTTGAGCCTCTGGTGCCCCCCTTCTTTGCCCAGAAATTTTTTCTATAATAACGGTTTTCTCATCTTGTCCCTGTCGTAATGTTATTGTTGCGCCAACATCGACAATTTTACTTGGTTTAGAGCGCTGACCATTGTAGTGGACTTTGCCGCCGTCAATCATGTTTCGAGCAATAGAACGTGTTTTATAAAAGCGGGCGGCCCATAGCCACTTATCGAGCCTGACGGCTTCTTTATCGCTTACTGCTTTTGTACCAGCTGCCATATTATAGATAACACCATGTGAGAACTATTTTGTGTAGAAGTGGTGGCATGACTGCCAATTTTCAAGAGCTTTTTTGAAATTGTCGCCATTCAGTTGCCTATTATTTTATCTCATTATGATATCCTCTGACATTACGATTTATAAAGACTTAAATATATAAAGGGTGGGTAATGTCTTCTCTTGCGAGCAGAGCTCAGATATTCTCTGAATATACCGCAATGCTATTGGCTAAGTTTTCCGTTTCACAGGCAAAAATCAGCATGTTAATTGCACTATTATTTGTTTGCCTGTCCGCTTGGATAACGGGTCAGTTACTTTGGTACTTTGATGGCGAACAAGCTACGGTAACCAAGTGGGTTCCTAAAGCGGAATCAACTCAACTCACCCCAAGTTCTACTCATCGTGATTTGTCGGAATTATTAGATGCCGCGCTATTTGGAAAATTAACTGCCCACGTTGAAGTCACGCCAGTGGCACCAGTTATTCAAGATGCACCTAAAACTCGGTTGAACTTAATTTTAGTCGGGGCTGTCTCAAGCTCTACGACTGATAAAAGTTTAGCGGTTATAGCTAATAGAGGAAGCCAATCAACTTATGGTGTTGGCGAAAAAATTGATGGAACGCAAGCGAAACTCAAACGTGTTTTCATTGACCGAGTGATTATTGATAATGCGGGGCGAGATGAAACCTTGATGCTTGAAGGTATTGAGTTTTCTAAACAAAATAATCAACTGAACAGAACGCCGAATAGAGCATCAAGTAAACCAGTACAAAATACGTTGCGGCCAAAGCTAGATGAAGAACTGATGGCATCGATTAGATCAGAAATAGTTAATGACCCACAAAAAATCCTACAGTATATACGTTTATCTCAAGTTAAAAAGGATGGTAATTTAATTGGTTATCGAGTGAGGCCAGGTAAAGAAAAATTACTTTTTGACTCTGTAGGTTTGAAAAATGGTGACATAGCCACCTCTTTAAATGGGCAGGATCTTACAGACCCTTCTGCAATGGGTATGATTTGGCAATCTATGTCACAATTAACAGAACTAAGCTTGACGGTTGAGAGAAACGGTCAGCCTTATGACATTTATATAGCATTATAATACTGGCTGTACTTTGTTGGTAATTATGGAGAGATTTTGGTGAAAAAGTGGTTAAGCAGAAGTGCATTGTTTCTTGCAGGCAGCCTATTGTGTTTCTCGGCGTCTGCAGATGAATTCAGCGCCAGCTTTAAAGGAACAGATATTCAAGAGTTCATCAATATCGTTGGACGCAACTTAGAGAAAACAATTATTGTTGACCCGTCGGTGCGAGGCAAAATTGATGTCCGCAGCTATGATGTTTTGGATGAAGAGCAGTATTATCAATTTTTCCTTAATGTTCTTGAAGTTTATGGTTTTGCCGTTGTAGAAATGGACACTGGTGTTCTTAAAATCATCAAAGCTAAAGATGCTAAAACCTCTGCTATTCCCGTTGTTGGTGGCAGTGAGAAAATACTTGGCGACGCGGTAATAACTCGAGTTGTCGCAGTGAAGAATGTTTCTGTCCGAGAATTGTCCCCTTTATTACGTCAACTGAATGATAATGCTGGAGCGGGTAACGTCGTTCATTATGATCCAGCCAATATTATTCTGATTACTGGTCGCGCGGCGGTCGTGAACCGTCTTGCTGAAATCATTGAGCGGGTTGATCAAGCCGGCGATAAATCGATAGAAGTTGTTGAGCTAAAAAATGCTTCCGCTTCTGAGATGGTACGAATTGTAGATGCGCTCAATAAAACCACTGACAACAAAAACACCCCTGCTTTTTTACAGCCAAAATTGGTTGCTGATGAGCGGACCAATTCGGTGCTTATTTCGGGGGATCCGACAGTACGTAAACGCCTGCGTAAGATCATTGAACAGTTAGATGTCGAAATGGCAACCAAAGGCAATAATCAAGTTGTTTATCTAAAGTATGCACAAGCTGAAGAGATTGTTGATGTACTAAAAAGTGTTTCGGATAACATTGAATCCGAGAATCAAGCATCAACCAATGGACGACCCTCGTCGAATAAATCTCAGGTGATGATTGCTGCACATAAAGACACCAATGCGTTGGTATTGGCTGCGCCACCGGATATTTTGAATCGATTATTGGATGTGATTGCGCAATTGGATATACGTCGCGCTCAAGTACTGATTGAAGCATTAATTGTTGAAATGGCCGAAGGCGACGGCACCAGTTTAGGGGTCCAATGGGGCAATTTAGATACCGGTGCAGTTGTACAATACAGTAATACTGGCACGTCAATAGGCAGTGTTATGGTTGGACTAGAAGAAGCGAAAGATACCACTACCTCGTCCAGTTACTGGGATTCAGATGATAATGAATGGGTTACAACCGAAACCACCGAATCAGGCGACTATTCATCGTTAGCTTCTGCGCTAAGCAGTGTTAATGGCGCCGCATTAAGTTTAGTGATGGGCGATTGGACCGCTTTGATCAGTGCTGTGTCTAATGACTCTAATTCAAACATTCTATCGTCGCCGAGCATCACGGTAATGGACAATGGAGAAGCCTCTTTTATTGTCGGTGAAGAAGTGCCTGTATTAACCGGTTCAACCGCCGGTTCAAATAATAGTAATCCATTTCAAACAGTGGAACGAAAAGAGGTGGGCATTAAATTAAAAGTGGTTCCACAAATCAATGAAGGGGACTCAGTTCAACTGCGTATTGAGCAAGAAGTGTCGAATGTTTTAGGGGCCAGCGGTGCTGTTGATGTTCGTTTTGCTAAACGTCAGCTTAATACTTCGGTGATGATTCAAGATGGTGAGATGCTGGTATTAGGTGGACTGATTGATGAACGAGTGATGGAAAGTGAATCAAAAGTCCCCTTCTTTGGCGACTTACCGCTTATTGGCTATTTATTCAAATCGACCAGCTCCTCGGTGGAAAAGAAAAATTTAATGGTATTTATCAAACCAACTATTATCCGAGATGGCGTTACTGCAGATGGTATTACGCAAAGAAAATACAACTATATTCGCGCAGAACAACTGTTTAACGCTCAAGAAGGCTTGAAGTTGGTTGATGATGGTGAGATCCCCGTTATTCCAGAATACGGTAATAATCCTTCACGCTATCCTGCAGAAGTTCAGGCCTTTATTGATCAGTTGGAGTTAAATTAATGAAGGGGTTGGTGAGTACGATTGAAAGGTTACCTTTTGGTTTTGCCAAGCGACACCACGTGGTGTTAGAGAATAATAGCCAATCATCTGAACAACCCAATCTTTACTATGTCGAGCCATTGGCCATCAATACTCTGATGGAAGTTCAGCGAGTCACGCGAACGTTATTCAATTTGTTGCCAACCACTCAAGATGAATTTGAACGAAAACTGACTGAAATATACCAACGTGGAACATCAGAAGCTCGACAATTAATGGAAGATATTGGTGCCGATAGTGATGATTTTTTTCTATTAGCGGAAGAACTGCCAAGTAATGAAGATTTACTAGAGACAGAAGACGATGCACCCATCATCAAATTGATCAATGCCATGTTGGGTGAAGCGATTAAAGAAGGTGCATCGGATATTCATATCGAAACATTTGAACAAAGTTTGTCGATTCGTTTTCGTGTTGACGGAGTGTTGAGAGAAGTTCTGTCGCCGAGCCGTAAACTTGCTCCACTGCTTGTTTCTCGTGTAAAGGTGATGGCAAAACTGGATATTGCGGAGAAGAGAGTGCCTCAAGATGGGCGTATTTCATTAAAAATAGGCGGTCGAGCGGTTGACGTCCGAGTGTCTACTATGCCCTCTTCTCATGGCGAACGAGTGGTAATGCGTTTGTTAGATAAAAACGCCACTCGTCTTGATTTACATAGTTTGGGAATGACGGCTGAGAACCATGCAAGTTTCAGGAAACTGATAGCTAGGCCACACGGTATTATTTTGGTTACCGGACCAACTGGCTCAGGTAAATCCACTACCTTATATGCAGGAATACAAGAGCTAAACAGTAGCGAAACTAACATACTCACCGTTGAAGACCCGATTGAATTTGATATTGATGGTATTGGACAAACTCAAGTTAATCCTAAAGTTGATATGACCTTTGCACGTGGTTTACGTGCCATTTTGCGGCAAGATCCTGATGTTGTGATGGTCGGAGAAATACGAGATCTGGAAACGGCACAAATTGCCGTTCAAGCTTCGTTAACGGGTCACTTGGTTCTTTCTACTTTGCATACCAACACAGCAATTGGTGCAATAACAAGATTGCGAGATATGGGAATAGAACCCTTTCTCATTTCGTCATCATTGCTCGGCGTATTAGCTCAACGTTTAGTTAGAACATTGTGCCCAGATTGCAAAGAGACTTATCAAGCTGATCAGGAACAGAAAAAACTATTTCACTTAGAAGCTGACCAACCCCTTGAGCTTTATAAAGCCAAAGGATGTGAAGCGTGTAATTATAAAGGCTATCGGGGTCGTACTGGTATTCATGAATTGTTGTTAATCGATGACAGTGTTCAAGAATTGATCCACTCCGAAGTCGGAGAGCAGGTGATAGAAAAGCAGATCCGTTCTTACACGCCAAGTATAAGAGATGATGGTTTGAAAAAAGTCCGTCAAGGCATTACAACTCTTGAAGAAGTTATGCGCGTGACCAAGGAAATATAATGGCGGCATTTGAATACAAAGCACTGAATAACAAAGGGAAGAAAAAGAGCGGTGTTATCGAAGGTGATAATGCGAGACAAGTACGCCAGCGATTGAAAGAACAAGACCTTGTGCCTATTGAAGTTATTGAAACAAAGTTAAAAAATCGCACCAGTAATGCATCTCTGTCTTTCCAGCGTAGTATTAGTACTAATGAACTCGCTTTATTAACGCGCCAATTATCAACTTTGGTACAAGCGGGTATGCCTTTGGAAGAGTGTTTACAGGCTGTCGCCGAGCAATCAGAAAAACCCCGTATTACCAATATGCTGATGGGGGTTCGCTCAAGAGTGGTTGAGGGCTATACCTTAGCAGACAGTTTAGCCGATTACCCACATGTATTTGATGATCTATTTTGTTCTATGGTTTCGGCAGGAGAACGTTCTGGCCAATTAGATAATGTGCTTAATCGTCTAGCAGATTACGCAGAAAATCGGCAACAAATGCGCTCAAAGTTACAACAAGCTATGATTTATCCTATTGTGTTAACTGTATTCGCACTCGGGGTAATTTCATTTCTGCTTGCCAGTGTTGTACCTAAAATAGTTGATCAATTTGTGCAAATGAGACAAGAATTACCTGCATCCACACAATTTTTATTGGATGCAAGTCATTTTGTGCAAAGCTGGGGACTGCAACTTGTTTTGGCGTTTTTGTGTTTGTACATTGTCAGTAAAATGGCGTTAAAGAAACCGCAAACCCGCTTGAAATGGGATAAAAAGTTACTTAGTGCTCCATTAATAGGCAAAATTATTCGAGGCATTAATACGTCCAGATTTGCCCGTACATTATCTATCTGTACCTCTAGTGCTATTCCCTTACTAGATGGAATGAAAGTCGCCACCGATGTGATGACAAACCGTTATATCAAACAACATGTGCTGATCGCGTCAGAAAAAGTACGTGAAGGTGGTAGTTTAAGACTCGCGTTAGACCAGACAAAGCTTTTTCCACCAATGATGCTGCATATGATAGCCAGTGGTGAACAAAGTGGTGAATTAGAACAAATGCTGACTAGAGCTGCCGATAACCAAGATCGAGATTTTGAATCTACGGTTAATATTGCATTAGGTTTGTTTACCCCTGCACTTATCGCGGTGATGGCTGGTGTGGTGTTATTTATTGTAATGGCAACATTAATGCCAATTTTAGAGATGAATAATTTAATTTCAGCGTGATAAATGCGTAAGAATTTATCGATGAAAATAAAAATCAATTTGCTAGGAGAAAGTTGTGAACAAAAGAAAACAGAATGGCTTTACCTTACTTGAAGTAATGGTTGTGATTGTAATTTTGGGAATTTTAGCCAGTTTTGTTGTGCCTAATTTACTCGGTAATAAAGAGAAGGCAGATCAGCAAAAAGCCGTATCAGATATTACTGCTTTAGAGCAAGCATTGGATATGTACAAATTGGATAACAGTGTTTACCCAACCACTGACCAAGGGCTAGAAGCTCTAGTGAATAAGCCAAGTGGCTCTCCTGAACCTAGAAATTACCTAGACGGCGGATATATTCGTCGTTTGCCTCAAGACCCTTGGGGATACGATTATCAATATTTAAGTCCAGGTGATAATGGCACGATAGATATTTTCAGTCTTGGATCGGATGGCCAAGAAGGTGGAGAAGACAGTGCAGCTGATATTGGTAACTGGAATCTGCAAGATTTTTAGTTATTTCACTCGCTTTACCAATGTGAATCTAGCAATGTGAACGTAGTGATCTGTGGTCGAAATGAATAAAAAACAAGCAGGATTTACGCTTATCGAAATCATGTTAGTCATGGTGTTGTTATCGATAAGTGCAGTTGCGGTTATTATTAATTTGCCTGACAGCAAACAAGATATAACGAAACAACAGGCTGAACGTTTTTACTATCGACTACAACTTTTAAATGAATATGCAATTTTAAATGGCAGAGATTTAGGCATAAGAGTAGAAGAAAATAAAGCGAGCTACTCTTATTTACAACTAGAAGAGGCCGGTTGGCAAGTACTAGAAAACAAAACTTATGCACAAACGGTAATGCCTGATGGCATTTCTCTGTCGCTAAAAATAGGCACTGATGCTTGGACCAATAATGAAAATTTATTTAAGCAACAAAGCTTATTTGAAGAAATGTTCTCTGAAGCAGAAGAGAAGCAAAAGATCGAACCACCACAACTATTTGTACTATCAAGTGGAGAGGTCACCCCATTTCAACTTTTAATTTCTGCCAATGAAGATAGAGATACTGGCTGGTTAGTGGATGTAAAAGAATCCGGTTTGATAGCATTAGTTCATACCTCTGAACTTGAAAATGAGATAGATATTCAATGATTCAACGTAATAGAGGAATGACATTATTAGAGGTTTTAGTTGCCTTAGCGATATTTGCTACCGCAGCGATCAGTGTTATGAGATCGGTTACTCAGCACATTAATACACTCTCTTATTTAGAACAAAAGACATTTGCTTCGCTTATCGCTGATAATCAAATGAGCTTGATTATGTTAGCAGGCGCACCCACCAGTGCTAAAATTGGCAAGGTGGAAATGGCTGGGCGAGAATGGTATTGGAAGGTAGATCCTGTTGATACGTCGGTTGGCTTTATCACCGCCTTCGACGTCAGTGTCGCATTAGATAAAGGGGTTAAAAAACCACTCGTCACGGTAAGAAGTTATGTTGATAAATAGACCTCTGAGCCGAGTACGCCAATCGACTTCTTCTGCGCAAGGAGGTTTTACGCTGATTGAGGTATTAGTTGCCATCGCTATATTTGCGTCATTAAGTCTCTCAGCTTATATGGTATTGAATCAAATCCAACGCAGTAATCAATTATCGCTTATAAAAACGGACAGACTGAAACAACTGCAAAGAGCAATGATCATTATTGATAATGATTTTAGACAAATTGCTTTAAGGCAATTTCGCACCGATGGCGAAGAGGCTTCAGATAAGCTAATTGTTTGGGGAAATGGTTTACTGCAATCAGACAACAATGCGGTTCTTTTTACTCGCTTAGGTTGGCAAAACCCGCAGCAAATGTTTCCCCGTGGTGAGGTAGCTAAAGTAGGATACCGAATTGTTGAGCATCAATTAGAGCGAATATGGTGGCGTTACCCAGATACACCAGTAGGCCAAGATCCATTAGTAACCCCTCTTCTTAATGATGTAGATGATTTTACCCTGCGTTTTTATAACCAAGGAAGTTGGAGTAATGATTGGGATGAGCCTTTGACACTGCCCGAAGCCGTGTCAATTACATTCACATTGCAAGATTATGGTCGCATAGAACGTGTGTATTTAACCGCAGGTGATCGTTTATACATCGCAACAGATACCAATGAAAATGGTAGCAATACCAATGAGTAGCACATTAAGCAGTAAGCAAAGAAAAAAAAACTCAGGCGCTGCGCTTATAGTGGTGCTACTTATTTTATCTATAATGGTGTCTATTGCTGCAACGATGACAGAAAGATTATTTGTGAATTTTACTCGAGCAGAAAATCGCTTAAATCATCAACAAGCTTATTGGTATAGTATCGGTGTCGAAGCGTTAGCTAAATATGCGATACAACAGAGTTATGAAGATGCTGATAGTATTAATACCAGTCAGTATTGGGCATTAGAAGAACAGGTTTATCCTCTTGATTATGGTTCTGCGTCGGGAAAAATTATCGATATGCAGGCATGCTTTAATATCAATGTATTGGGTAAAGAAAGGCAGAACAGTACGGCAACCGTTAAGCCTTATTTAGTGAGTGTTTGGCAACGAATACTTGAGGCGCTTGAGGTGGATAATTATCAAGCTGAAGTGATCAGTGATTCGACGTGGGAATTTTTAGATCCAGACACCAGAACGACCACTAATTACGGCGTTGAAGACAGTACCTATGAAGGGCTAAGCCCAGCGTACCTCTCTCCAAATGTAGTGCTAGCGGACAATTCCGAGCTTAGAGCCGTATATCAAATGGACAGTTCCGTAATGGAAAAAATCAGGCCGGTAGTGTGTGCACTTCCATGGGATGATTGGCGTTTAAATGTTAATACGGTGAGTAGTGAAGGGGCGGTAATACTGGTTGCCATGTTCTCTCCATATCTAGACTTAAATAATGCCTTAACACTGATAGAAGATAGGCCTTATGATGGATGGGCAACAGTAGATGATTTTGTTGCAGAAGCGCAATTAGCATCCATTGAAGATAGTATTAAAGATAACGCAAAAGGTTATCTCACCACCGATAGTCGATACTTCGAGCTTGATGCTCAAGTAATGGTAAATGAATCGAGAGTAAGAATTAGAAGCTTGCTCTTTAGTAAAGATAGAAAGAATGTCTCGGTAATACGACGACGTTTTGGAGGCGTCATTGAGCGAGTTTCTGACCGTTCGACTGAGTAGAAATCAACAAACCCCGATTCAATGGTTAGTATGGTCTACCAGTCAAAACGAAATTATAGCAAGTGGAGAGCTTAGCAGTAGAGAACAGCTACCAGAGCTAGCAACTTATGCCTATCAACGAACAGCAATCTTATTGTTAGATAGCCGCGATGTTCTTTTAGTTGACACCGAGCTGCCTACAGGAGCAGGGCGTAGAATAGAAGCCATGCTTCCTTATCTGCTTGAAGATGATATTGCTCAAGATGTAGAAGAACTGCATTTTTCTATTTTGGCGAAAAGTGCAAAAAATATTCAAGTTGCTGCAGTCGATAAAAAGTATTTAATAGGTTGGCTTGATGCCTTTGCTAGTGTTGGCATTATATTCAAACAAGCCATGCCAGATACACAAGCGTTGCCTTTATTGGACGATGGCATTGCTACTTTAAAAATTGATTCTCAATGGTTGTTCAGAAAGTCACTGTATCAATCCGTGACTATCGAAGAACAATGGCTAGATTTTTTCGTGGAGTCGGATTGGTGTCGCTCTGAAGCGCATCAATATAATATTGTGAGTTATACTCCCACACCAGCATCGCAAGTACATAATCAACGTTGGCGCTCAGCAGAGCCGGAACTGGTTATGGCGCTTTTAACTAAAGGTGCGCTCAGCTCATCGGTTAATCTATTAACGGGTTCATTGAAACCACAATCCTCTATCTTAAAAAATATAACGGTATGGAGAAAAGTCGTTATTGCTGCTTGCTTGTTTTTAGTGGTGTTAACCGTACAACGAGGTGTTGAGGTTAACCGTTATGAAACCCAAGCTAAAAGCTATCACGCTGAAAGCGAACGTATTTTTAGAGAGATATTTCCCGACAAACAACGTATTCCAACGGTGAGCTACTTAAAACGGCTGATGAGCGATGAGGAACATCGACTGTCTGGTGGCACAAGTGGCCGCTCGATTTTAGATTGGTTAGCACTTTTGCCTGACGCTTTACAAGATCAGCCTTCTGTTCAGATCAGTAATATTCGCTATGATGCCAATCGTGGTGAAATTCGCCTTGATGTTTCGATGCAAGATTTTCAAACGTTTGAATTAGTAAGAACAAAACTGTCTGAAAATTTTCAAGTTACTCAAGGGCCACTGGATAAAAAAGACAATAAAGTCTTTGGTAGTTTTGTGTTAAGGAGTAAATCATGAATGCAATGACCGTATTGCTTACTTCTTGGTGGCGAAATATTTCTCAAAGAGAGCAGCGCATGCTTATTCTTTGCTCAATCTTAGTCGTGTTAGGGGCGATCTATTGGGGAGTTATTCAACCAATATCAGAACGGGCCGAAGCGGCGCAAGTTAGAATTAGCACCGAACGACAATTATTGAACTGGGTTTCTGAATCTGCAGATCGAATCGTCGAACTCAGAGGCTCCAACGGTATTCGCGCGTCTAGCCAACCATTTAATCAAGTTATTTCAACATCGGCAAAAACCTATAAAATTGAACTGATCCGTATCCAGCCTCGTGATGACATGCTTCAAGTCTGGCTTAAACCAGTAGCATTTGATCAGTTTATTCATTGGCTTGCTTATTTACGCCAACAGCAAGGAATACAAGTCGAATTTATGGAAATTTCAAACAGTGGTTCGTCAGGTATTATCGAAGTGAAGCGTCTGCAATTAAAAAGAGGGGCGTAGTTTGAAACGACTCATACTGTTCATTTTGTTGTTTATATTGGTGATGACGATAAGTGTTATTGCACATGCTCCAGCGTCCTTTGCATTGAAATATATGCCTGTTATTAGAGGGCTAATGATTGAATCACCAAGTGGTACTATTTGGCACGGTGAAGCGAAAAATGTGCGTTGGAAAGGGAATAATATAGGGCAGGTTAGATGGCAGTTTTCGCCTAAAAAACTGTTGGAAGGGAAAGCTAATTATCATGTTCGCTTTGGCAAAGGAAGTGATTTCAAAGCGATGGGTAAAGGCAATGTAGGTTATGGTCTTTCGGGATTATTTGCTGATAATATCGTGCTTTCTATGCCAGCAGAAAATGTACTGCAACAACTGAATTTGCCATTACCAATGAACGTTGAAGGCCTGGTTGAGTTATCTATTTCCGATTACCACTACGCACAACCATGGTGTCAGTCCGCATCGGGTACATTGGTATGGAACAGCAGTAAAATAGCCTCGCCAGTCGGTGAATTAGATCTTGGCAGCTTAATCACCGATTTAACCTGTGAAGATAGCAAGATCATGCTTACCGGTGAACATGATAACCAGCAAATCTCTGCAGCAGTCGATATGGTGTTAGAAAATAACTTGCGCTATAAGGCGAATGCATGGTTTAAGCCTAATGCTTATTTTCCAGAAAAAATGAAATCGCAATTAAAGTGGCTGGGTGATCCGAATAATAAAGGGCAATATACTTTTACCTATGCAGGTAGAGTGAACTAATTCGGCTATTTTACCGATCAGTTTAATAAAGAAATGTACTTGATAACTTAGGTTATGATTGCGAGATTTAAGATTACCGTTAAGATTAAGTTATAGAAATAAACTAGGAGCGAGGGATCCACGGATGGCCAAAGCACAAAAGCCAAAAATTTTAGCTGTAACGACAGCTGCAAAATCTCAGTTGTTTACTATCGAATCTCTCGATCTGGAATTTTCTAATGGCGCAAAACGGACTTATGAAAGAATGCGTCCAAGCGGCCGAGAAGCGGTAATGATGGTGCCTATTACCGATAGTGGCGATTTATTATTGGTGCGCGAATACGCCGCGGGCACTGGTGAATATGAACTCGGTTTTCCGAAAGGGTTGGTCGATCTAGGTGAGCAACCTCAAGAGGCTGCAAATAGAGAATTAAAAGAAGAAATAGGCTTTGGGGCCTCGGATTTCACCGTATTAAAAAAAGTGGTATTAGCTCCTTCTTACTTTTCTAGTGAAATGACGCTTTATTTAGCAGAAGGGCTTTATAAAGAAAAGTTAGAAGGAGATGAACCAGAGCCATTAGAAGTGATTCGTTGGCCACTTGTTCAAGCTGATGAGTTGTTATCTCATATGGATTTTAGCGAAGCCAGATGTATTTCTGCTCTTATGTTAACCTTGCGTCATTTATCGAATCGATCTAATTAGGAGAAATTATGCCAACATTGAGCAAAGATTTATCCCATCTACTCCCTGCGGTTATCGATATTGCGCGAGCAGCAGGACAACTCATTTTAGATATTTATGAAAAAAAAGAGTATGAAGAATTTACCAAGCAGGATTCCACACCGGTAACCAGTGCCGATTTAGCCGCACATAAATTCATAACTGAAAAACTGTCTGATTTAACACCAGATATTCCGGTTTTATCTGAAGAAGCTGCTGACATTTCATTAGAACAGCGCAGCCAATGGAATCGTTATTGGCTTGTTGACCCTTTAGATGGCACTCAAGAATTTATTGCCCGTAGCGGTGATTTTGCCACAATCATTGCACTTATTGAAAACAACGTCCCAGTGATGGGGGTTGTGTATGCGCCAGTTTCTGGTGTGACCTATTATGCTTACCGAGGCAAAGGTGCTTGGAAGATACCAGAAATGACAGAAAGTGTTCGAATAAAAACCCTCACGCATGAGGTCGAGCATCAAACTATTTCTATTGCTATAAGCCGTCGACAGAATATCAATAACATTACCGACCGAATGTCACCAGCATGGAACTATGATCTTGTTCCTTTAGGCTCTGCGGCGTTAAAAGCCTGTCTAGTGGCTGAAGGTGCGGTAGATTGTTATTTAAGGCTTGGACCAACAGGTGAATGGGATACCGCTGCGACACAATGTATTGTTCAAGAAGCGGGAGGCAGAATACTCAGTACTCAATTAGAACCACTGTCATACAATGAAAGAGAAACCTTAGAAAATCCTAACTTTATTGTATTAGGCGATGAAGCGTTACCATGGGATAAGCTTTTAAAGATTAAAGATTAAAGATTAAAGATTAAAGATTAAAGATTAAAGATTAAAGATTAAATAGGTTATCGCAGTGATCGCAGGTTAAAAAAATTCCCGTCTTAACGGGAATTTTTTAGTCTATGTACTACTCAATAGTATTAAATTACTAATAACTTGATGATTTACTAATAGTACGAATGCTCGCCACGAGCATGTTCTGTGGCGTCACGAACGGCAATTAATTCACCTTCAAACTGCTGTACTAATTCTTTTTCGATACCTTCTTTAAGCGTTACATCAACCATAGAGCAACCATTGCAGCCACCACCAAATTGAACTAATGCAATGCCATCGTCAGTAATATCAACTAGGCTTACATGGCCACCATGGCCCGCTAATTGAGGGTTAACCTGTGTCTGAATGGCATATTCAAGACGCTCCATCAACGGTGCATCGTCAGACACTTTACGCATTTTAGCGTTTGGTGCTTTTAAAGTAAGCTGAGAGCCCATTTTATCGGTCACATAGTCGATTTCAGCATCGTCAAGAAAAGGCAAGCTTAGCTCATCAACATAGGCAGAAAACGGTTCAAATTTGATTTCTGTATCGCTTGCTTCAACCGCTTCTGGTGGGCAATAAGATACGCCGCACTCAGCATTCGGGGTTCCTGGATTAACAACAAACACACGAATATTAGTATTTTCTGGTTGTTGCTCTAATAATTTTGCAAAGTGTGCTTGGGCACTTTCAGTGATGGTAATGATAATTGACACAATTAATACCTGACTATTTTTGTAGGTTATTTGATTCTATTCTACTACTGCGTTTTAGAGATGCCAAATGAAAATTGATACTTTATTGCTCAATTTGGCAAGGTGACATAGATCGATCTATATACCCGTTCGACAAATACAGTAAATATCAATTTTTTCTACGCCGATATCAAGCAACAATTTACATAATTGTCGTACCGAGCTACCAGTCGTTACAACATCATCGATAATAGCGACATGTGATTGTTCCGGCCGATAATTAAGAGCAAAAGCATGCCTTAAATTTTTGACTCTTTGTTGTTTATCAAGTCCTTGTTGGCTAGGTGTTACCTTGATGCGTTTAAACATTTTTCCATCAAATACCGTGTCATCAAATACCTTGTTATTCAATGCTTTTTCATCAAATAGGTCATTATTTAACACATGATAAGCATTGAGGTGAGAAGTGAGATAATAGCCCAGAACATCACTTTGATTATAACCTCGTCGTATAAACCGACTCCAATGTAGAGGCATACTGACGATAAGAGGAGCGGGATTGATAATTCGTTGTGATAATAAATAAGTAAGGTCATAAGCATTCTGTAGATGGCCAGCGTATTTTAATTTATGAATGTAGCTAGAAAGTGGCAATTGATAATCACCGACACAATACAGTTTATTCCACAAAGGAGGGTTGGATAAGCAAGAACCACATTCAGGTACGGAGATTAAGGTGGTTAATCCGCACCGTTGGCAACGCGGTTTTGGGCTAAAAAATGCCATGCAATTCAAGCACCAAATAGTGTCGCTAATCGGTTTCTCGATGTGTAGGCCACACAAATGACAAACTGGGGTAGAATGGCGAGCAATGAATAAACGTGTGTTTTTATACCACATCGCTTTATCCTCAATAGAGTGATAGTAGTTGTAAATGATAGAATTTGATTAAAGAGAGTGAGCATGATTCAAGTAGAAGAGAACGCCACATCGACCGCATCTTTATTTTGGCAAACCGAAGGACAGGGGGAAGATCTAGTGCTTCTCCATGGTTGGGGAATGAATGGTGCAGTGTGGCAACAAACCGTTGAGCGTTTATCTGCTTATTTTACTGTCCATGTAGTGGATTTGCCGGGTTATGGTTACAGTCGAGGTTTTCATGCTCAGGATATAAAAATGATGGCGGAAATGGTAGTCGAAACTGCACCAGACAATGCCATATGGGTTGGCTGGTCATTAGGTGGGTTGATTGCGACTCAAATTGCGTTAGATTTTCCTGAACGAGTGAATAAATTAGTCACGGTTGCTAGCTCACCTAAATTCTCAGCAGAAAGTCGTTGGAGAGGCATAAAGCCGAGCGTATTGAACGCCTTTACCGAACAATTAGTCGAAGATTTTCAATTAACAGTTGAAAGATTTATGGGGTTGCAAGCAATGGGAAGCCCAACCGCAAGGAAGGATGTAAAAGCGCTTAAAAAGGCGATCTTTTCCAGGCCCTTGCCTAGTCCTGATGCGCTTTTAGTGGGCTTGAATATGTTGGCTAGTGTTGATCTACGCTCTGATTTGATCGCAATAGATAAACCTTTTTTACGCTTATATGGCCGGTTAGATGGGCTTGTACCAATTAAGGTAGCACATGATTTAGAAACATTATTAGTCAATTCTAAATCTTACATTTTCACTCAATCTTCTCACGCTCCATTTATGACTGAGTTGGATGCATTCTGCCACCAAATTATCCAATTTAGTGGCAATGAATAAGTCGGTATTGAATACATGAGTATTAACCAGCTTAGTTGTAAAAATGTCGCAGCAGGCGATTTATCAGCAAGCAATCTATCAGTAATAAACTAGTTATTAAAATAATAGATTAATAGTTAATATTAGGTTGGTAGTAAACAATAAGACAAACTGGCCGATACACTATTTGATCAATAAGAAAAGTCGCGTGGTACTTTTTTACGTGGTACTTTTTCTCGTGATATTTTGAGGACGAGTAGCACTATTTACTTGCTGATCGCAGTAAAAGGAGATGGGTTATGATTGTGTCACCGACCAATGTGAACGTGCCACTGATAGCTCCTTCGGTCAATATTCAAACTGAACAAGCGGCGAAAGATAATAAGGTTCGTGAACCTGTTACGCCACCAGTAGAATTGGCAAAATCCAATGCGGAAAGGCGTATAAAGTCTGATGACAAGCGTCGTAAACGTCCTGCATGGGATGCGTCAGACCACCCGGATTATGATCTGGACAATGAGATAAATACACAGTCAAGTGAAACGGAACAACCACAAGATACCTTGAGTCGTTTATTTGAGTTGCTTGCTCTTCAAAGCTATTCAGAAAAACAAGGGACGGGTTATACGATTCGTTTTCGATTGCCTAAACATCTTATTGAGGCAGCCATTACTACGGGAAAAATGGAGCGTAGACGTACAGTGATCAAATATCACTACGGTCATGCCATAGCACCTAATTGCCCTTCAGAGGTCATTGCAGTGTTATAAACTCTGATACAGTTATAGATTCTGGTTTATCCAGAATCTATAACTTGTTTTTATTGGTTTAGCGTCAGTCGATTATCGTTTCGCTTTCTTAAAGGCATCGGCAAAAGCGCTATTGGCTATTGGTGACGCTTTTGAGCCTCTATTACTTGCTCCTCTATCTTGAGGGACTCGCTTGTTTGCTGCATTTTTATTTCCGCTAGTCACTCGATGCTTTGGTTGAGATTGATTTTGCTCTCCCGGTTCGTCGCTGAGTCGCATCGACAGAGCGATACGCTTGCGTTGTACGTCAACTTCCATCACTTTAACTTTGACAATCTCACCGGCTTTTACCACTTCTCTTGGGTCAGATACATATCGGTCGGTCAAGGCAGATATATGCACCAATCCATCTTGATGGACACCAACATCAACGAAAGCGCCAAAATTAGCTACGTTAGATACGACCCCTTCTAAAACCATTCCTGGTTCTAGATCCGAAATGGTATTGATGCCTGCTGCAAACGTTGCGGTTTTGAATTCAGGTCTCGGATCGCGGCCCGGTTTATCTAATTCTTTAATGATATCGGTTACGGTAGGGACACCAAAGTTATCGTTAGTATAATCAATCGCATTTAGTGCACGTAAAAAAGCAGTATTTCCAATAAGTTCTTGTATTTTCTTATTGTTTTTATCCGCTACCGCTTTGACGACTGGGTACGCTTCTGGGTGAACAGAAGAAGCATCTAAAGGATTTTTTCCATCCATAATACGTAAGAATCCAGCACACTGCTCAAAGGCTTTAGGGCCTAAACGAGCAACTTTTTTAAGCTCTGTTCTTGCAAAAAAACGACCGTTGTCATCTCGATATTTTACAATGTTTTCCGCAATGGTATTAGAAAGCCCTGCCACTCTGGTGAGTAGCGCGGGTGAGGCAGTATTTACATCCACACCAACCGCGTTCACACAATCCTCAACTACTGCATTCAGTCGTTTTGCTAATGCATTCTGGCTGACATCATGTTGATATTGACCCACACCAATTGATTTAGGATCAATTTTAACCAACTCTGCTAATGGATCTTGTAATCGTCGAGCAATAGAGACCGCGCCTCTTAACGATACGTCCATAGCTGGAAATTCATTTGCTGCCAATTCAGACGCAGAATAAACCGATGCACCTGCTTCACTGACAATGATTTTTTGCGTTGATAGATTGGCTCTTTTTAATGTGTCCGTTACAAATTCATCGGTTTCACGAGATGCAGTTCCGTTACCGATAGCGATTAAATCCACATTATGTTTTCGTATCAGTTTTTCAATAATATGCGCGGATTTTTCTATTTGGTTATGCGGTTGATGTGGATAAATAGTTTCGGTCTCAAGTACTTTTCCGGTTGAATCAACTACGGCTATTTTTGAGCCCGTTCTTAACCCTGGATCAAGTCCAAGTGTGGCTTTAGGTCCAGCAGGGGCAGCCATGAGTAGATCTTTTAAATTGGATGCGAATACTTCAATTGCATCCATTTCGCTGCGCTCTTTCATTGCCGCCATTAATTCTGTTTCCATGTGAGTCGATATTTTGACTTTCCATGCCCAACTAATCGTTTGTTTTCGCCATTGACTAGCCGGTGAATCGGAGAGATTTAACCCATAATGATTCGTAATGATTTCCTCACAATAAGAGTGACGAACGCCTTCGTCTTGATTTGGATCGGCATTCATAGATAGTTGTAAAAAACCTTCATTGCGTCCTCTGAGCATGGCTAGCGCTCGGTGAGAAGGCGTTTTACTCAGTTTTTCACTGTGTTCGAAATAATCTTTGAACTTCTGTCCTTGCTGTTCTTTGCCTTTAATTACTCGAGATACTATCTCTGCATGTGTGGTTAAATAGTGCCTTAGCTGGCTGATAAGGTTGGCATTTTCAGCGATTTGTTCCATTACGATACTGCGAGCACCATCTAAAGCAGCTTTACTATCAGTAATGCCTTTTTCAGGGTGAATATACTTTTTAGCTTCGGTTTCTGGATCAGATGACGCTTGCTGCCAAAGCGCGTTAGCCAAAGGTTCTAAGCCGGCTTCTTTCGCTATTTGTCCTTTGGTTCTTCTTTTCGGTTTATACGGTAAATATAGATCTTCAAGGCGAGTTTTACTGTCAGCTTGACGAATGTCTGTTTCCAGTTGTGAGGTCAATTTACCTTGATCATCAATGGATTTAAGTACGGTTTTACGGCGATCATCTAATTCACGAAGATAGCTTAGGCGAGAATCTAAGTTTCTAAGTTGGGTATCATCTAAGCCACCAGTGACTTCTTTTCGGTATCGAGCAATAAAAGGAATGGTACTTCCTTCATCTATTAACGCAATGGTTGCGCTGACTTGTTCCGGTCGAATATTGAGTTCATTTGCAATCTGTTGGCTTAGTTGTTGGGTCATTAGTGGATCTCATTGATTAAATTTGTATGTATTACTTGTTTACGGTGATTAATCGTTACTATCGTTGTTTATTACATTCTTTAATTTCGTTGTACTACCATGTGTATTTATTACTAAATGGGGGCAAAACGTAAGATTACTAGGCTCAAGTATGAAGCAGTGAGATTACTTACCTTTTGCGTAACTTTGACAGCAATTATGGTTGTTATTGGTTACATTGACTAAAATAAATAGATTAGCGCAATATCGGCATGTTATGGATTTCCAAAAAATGAAAAAATGCACATTATGGTTTTTAGTTACCACACTGTTTAGTTTTACTATCTTCGCTAGTGAAGTGAGCTATACAACACAAAATCCTGCCTATATGTTAGAGGGTAAATCGGTTTTTGGTCGAGTAGAGAATGTCTACTTTACTGAAAAACAACAGTATATGAATATTCCTTTCGATGGAAAAATAGATACTGGTGCAGATACCACGTCAATACATGCTGAGAATATCCATATTCAAAGTACTCACCCAAAGTACAAGAATTTTACTGATAATGAATTACTTAAGCATATTGTTGATGAATTTGGTGGTGCAAAAAGTGATTGGCTGTTGAAAGAATTTGACACATCAGAACGCGATCTAAAACTTATCGTCACATTTAATGTTACCAACCCTTATACCGGAGATGTTTTACAATTTGAGAAACCATTAGCCAGAGTAAGTGTTGTTCGTAGTCGAACCAGTAAAGAACCACTGTATCGACCAGTTATTGAATTGAAGATGAAAATTGGTGATGTGGAAGTTAGTACAGAAGCGAGTTTGACCGATAGAAGCAATTTTAGCACTCCAATACTGATTGGAAAAAGTTTTTTAAAGGATAATGCGTGGGTTTTCGCTGGTTATGATTTTTTACAACAACAACCAAATGCCTCATTAATTGGTCGAGAAGAGGTCATGAATGTTGCTGGTATTCCTATGAATGTCAGTGTTTCGCTAACCAGTAAATCATCGGTATTACACGCGACCAATATTAAAGTTGATAAAGACAACAGACAAGTGAGTTTTGATACCCAAGATAATGCCGATAATAGCAATTCTTATACATTACCATTGGTTGGAATGATTAAGTTTGCCGATATAGAGCGTCCGGAAGTTTATGTTCCGGTCAAGGTCGATGGGCATTTTGATATCATGCTACACGTTTACCTTAAAGATCGGTCTAATTACTCTAGCCAATTGCGTTTGGGTACAGAGGTTTTGAGTAAAAATTTTGTGATAAGTGCGAGTGAAAAACAGCTATTAGATAAACCAAAAGAGTCGTTTTCACAGCGAGTAAAAGATAAAAATCCCTTAGTGATATCACCAGAAGAACAGATCATGATTGATGGAGTAGAGATCAGTGCGGTTCCAGATTTAAGAGTAAAAACACCGCTACTGAAAGTGGCCAGTTTTGAAATGTCGAGTGCTGATCAAGGGTCGCAAGTGACCTATTTTCTGGAAGATGATCAAGGAATGAAGAAATTTATTAAGCCAGTTTTGAAAAAGATAAAAGTTGGCGATTCGATTCGCCCTGTGGTGCAAGCTCGGTTAGAAGCGAACGGTAAATATACGGAATATAACATTGCCTTAGAAACATTGGATAAAAATGAAAAGCCGATTTTTTTGATTGGCCAAAAAACAGCTAAAGGTGGCGTTATTATTAATACTCGCACTACATTATTATTAGAATCTCACGACTTAATAAAAGCGGGTTATATAGAAAATGCGACAGTAGAAGGATTGAGTTTTCCTGTTAAATTAGATACTGGTGCAGATGTTAGTTCTATGCATGCACAAAATATTAAATTATATAAAAAAGACGGTGTCGATATGGTCGATTTTGTGTATGAAAATGAACAAGGTGATAAACAGTCTTTTACTCGAAAAGTTGTAAGAATGATGACGATAAAAGCCAAAGATGGCGAAAAAGCCAATTTTAGACCTGTAGTAAAAATGGATGTTCAAATAGGTGATATCAAAGAGCAGGTGAAGGTCAATTTACAAGATCGTTCTCGTTTTAAGTACAGCATGATTATTGGTAAGAACTTCTTGCGTCATGGTGTGGTCGTAACTAGTGATAAGAGATTCTTGCTTAACGATAAGTGATAAGTAGAGAAATAACTATGGCGGATACTTCGGCTTTAGCGGATACCTTGACGTTAGCAGGTACTTTGACGTCGACAGATACCTCGACGTCAACAGATACCTTGACGTCAATAAATAGCAATATACAGCCTTGTGCATTGCGAGCTTGGCAAGAGTATGAACATGTACTCTTGCAATGGCTATTTAATCAAACACACGATAAAGCATTGGTTGAAGATATTTCACAAGATGTCTTTATTAAAGTCATTGTTCAACAAGAGAAATTTTGTACTGTACAAAACCCTAAAGCTTGGTTGTTTCGAGTAGCGAAAAATGCGCTGATCGATCATATACGGCATACTCGGTTTCAATTACTGGATCTTGACCTTGTCTCCTCCGATATTGCCCAACAAGAAAACCTATTATCTCCGGTCGATCTTTTAGCATTAAGCTGTTTACCCAGAGTTATTTCTGAGTTGGAAAGCCGTGATCGTGACATTCTTATCGCTTGCGACCTTGGTGACATGAGCCAACAAGAATTTGCGGACACGCATGACCTGACGTTAGCTGCGACCAAATCTAGAATACGTCGAGCTAGAGAGAAACTTAAGGACAAGATACAAACTGAATGCCAAGTAAAACTAGATGAAAATCAAAAAATTTGCTGCTTTACCGCTAGAGATAAATAAATTAATTATATTTTTATGAATCCTTTTTAAAACTACTTCGTCTTTAAGGTAAAGCAGTTTTAAATTTATAGGGATTCTATGTTTCAGGTATTTACAGATATAGCATCATGGTTGGTATTCGACCTACTGAGTTTGTCAGCAGAAAGCAAGCTTGGTGATGCTCTGCATTTTTTTGTAGAAGATACTACCAAGATATTCGTACTTCTTATTGTCATGATATATGCCATTGCGGTTATTCGTGCCTCGTTAGACGTTGAACGAGTTAGAGACTATTTAGCTGGAAAACATCGTTTTACTGGTTATTTATTAGGAGCAACGTTCGGTTCGATCACCCCCTTTTGTTCTTGTTCGAGTATTCCTGTTTTCCTTGGTTTTACTTCGGCGGGTATTCCGTTGGGCATCACTATGGCTTTTCTTATTACCTCTCCACTGATTAACGAGGTGGCGGTTTTGCTCTTGATTAGTCTGCTTGGCTGGAAATTTACCATTCTGTATATCTTGATTGGTATTAGTGTTGGCATGCTAGGTGGGTTCTTTTTAGATGCAATAAAGGCTGATCGTTGGTTAGTTTCTTTCGCAGCCGAGGCATTGAAGAAAGGAGCCGATGCGCAAAAATTGAATCCAACAGAAGCACAACAAAGCAGAGTATTAACCTTGGAACAAAGGCATCAATTTGCCAAAGATGAAACTCTAGAAATTCTTGCAAGAGTGTGGAAGTGGGTATTTATCGGCGTTGGATTAGGTGCTGCGTTGCATGGTTATGTACCGGATGGTTGGATAGAAGCGCATTTAGGTGACAGGCAATGGTGGTCTGTGCCCATTGCTGTATTGCTTGGTATTCCGCTTTATTCTAATGCGACAGGAGTGATCCCTGTTATGGAAAGCTTAATTATAAATGGTTTGCCTATAGGAACAACATTGGCCTTTTGTATGAGTACTGTGGCAGCCAGTTTTCCTGAATTTATTCTTCTTAAACAAGTGATGAAATGGAAACTACTGGCGGCTTTATTTGCTGTGTTATTGGTCTCGTTTACTCTGGTCGGTTGGTTATTCAATGTTATTCCGCTGGTTTAATGTAGGTAGAGCTGAGTAGGAAAAGGGCAAATTTAAGTGAAGAAATGATATTTTTTATAGAAGGAAAATTAGATGAAAGTGATTAAAATATTAGGTTCAGGTTGCAAAAATTGCCAAGTAACCGCATCGTTAATTGAACATGCAGCACACTCTCATAATGTACCCATTCAGCTTGTTAAAGTGCAAGATTTACAAGAGATTATGGCTTATAACGTGATGAAGACGCCTGCGGTAGTGATTGATGAAAAAGTAGTGCACAAAGGCAGTGTGCCAAAAGCAGAACAAGTAGCGGCATGGTTTAGCGATTGATTTTAGTTTCATTACTAGCGGCTTTGCATTTTTTCCCACCAATCTTGATCGGCAACAATTTGTCCTTGATTGTCTAGTGGTGGGTAAGCAAGGCCTTTGCGTTTAGCGACTCTAGCCAGGATTGGGTGCCCACGTTCAAATAGTATTTTATGAATGGTAGCGTCTTCAAGTGCTGACGTTTCTCGGTTGTAAAACCCAGCCAACTGACGTTGTCTTTGTGCTTCAAATAATATAAGCGCACTGGCGACAGAGACATTGAGTGATTGAACCATTCCTACCATAGGAATGACGATATCTTGATCGGCAAACGTTAACGCTTTACCAGAGATACCGTGTTTTTCTCCTCCCAAAATAATGGCGGTAGGTTTAGTGTAATCTATTTGTCTAAAATCAACCGCATTGTCGGAAAGGTTGGTTGCGACTATCTGCATATTCTGCGTTTTGAATACGTCAATAGCGCTTTCAATAGTAGAGTGGGTGTCTACTTCTACCCAGTTACGTGCGCCAGCAGAAGTGTGGCCTAATGTACGCATATTTTCGTTTGGCCAAACCGCATGAATTTTATGCACACCTGCTGCGTCTGCGGTTCTAATTATTGCTGATACATTATTGGGTTTGTGTACTTCTTCAAGACAAAGTGTTAAATCAGGTTGACGAGCTTTAAGTACGGTTTGAATACGGTTGTAGCGTTCTAAGTTCATAGTCGTTCAACAGGTCCGGAGTATCACGTTTATTTTTAACCGCTCAAGAATTTGTAGGTAAAATTACCTACAAATTCTTGATTATCGGTTTAGTAATAGCTAGCTAGGTTTTTCTGCGTCTGACTCGCAATGCATTAGGTATTACTTTGATTTTTTTGATTATTTCTGCCAAATGAACACGATTTTTCGTTGTTAGTGCAAGAGTGATAGCATATAAACGGCCATCTTTTTCTTCGGTCGAAATTCCGTGAATATTGGAGCCAGTCCTAGAAATAACATTGGTTAATTCAGCCAGAGCACCTTGACTATTTAACATATCAATTTGCAATTCAGAAATAAATTCTTGCTCATGTTCATCGGACCATTCAACCGACATATATTTATCCGGCTCTTTCTGGTATCCACGTATATTTGAACAAGATTCAAGGTGAACAACTAAACCTCTACCCGGAGATACGTGAGCAATAATGTGATCGCCAGGAATCGGATGACAACATTTTGCATAGGTTAGCAATATACCGTCAGCGCCTTTAATCGACAATTTTTTACTCGATGTTGATGTGACTGAACTGGTTTCAGTGAGTGCATCGGCATCACCAAGTAGGCGACGAGCAATAACAATGCTCATAAGTTCACCTAAACCAATTGCGGCAAGCATATCATCTAAAGATTTAATTTTAAGCTCAGATAAAACGTGCTCGATATTCTCTGGATAAACGGTGTCAATATTGTGTCGACCCAAAGCATGGTTAAGTAACCGACGACCTAACGCGACGGACTCTTCACGACGCATAGTTTTTAATACTTGGCGTATTTTTGTTCTGGCTCGAGAAGTCACCACATAGTTAAGCCATGCCGCGTTTGGACGAGCGCCTGGCGCACCAATAATTTCAATTGCCTGACCATTTTTAAGCGCTTTACTTAGTGGGTATGGCTGGCGATCCACTCTGGCGCCAACACAGGTATTACCGACATCAGTGTGCACTGCATAAGCAAAATCAACCGCGGTTGCACCAGCGGGCAGTTCGACAATTCGACCTTTTGGTGTGAACACGAATATTTCATCAGGGAAAAGATCAGATTTTACGTTCTCAATAAATTCAAATGAGTTACCAGCACTTTGCTGAAGCTCAAGCAAACTTTGCATCCAACGCTGAGCCTTAACTTGCGCGGTAGTGCCTTTACGATCGCCACCTGCTTTATATGACCAGTGAGCCGCCACCCCTTTATCAGCCATTTGGTCCATGTCTTCTGTTCGAATTTGTACTTCAACTGGTACGCCGTGAGGGCCAACCATAGAAGTATGCAAAGACTGGTAACCATTCGCTTTAGGGACGGCAATATAGTCTTTCATTCTTGCAGGACGAGGCTTATAAAGGTTGTGTACTTGTCCTAATGCCCGGTAACAAGTGTCTGGGCTATCGACAATAATGCGAAAAGCGTAGATATCCATAATCGTATGAAATCTTTGCTCTTTGGTCTTCATTTTATTATAGATAGAAAATAGGTTTTTTTCTCGACCAAACACACGAGCTTGTAGTCCAACTTCTTCCAATCGACCTTCAATTTCAGAGTGAATACGTTGAATCATCTCTTTTCGATTGCCGCGAGCGGTTTTGACTACTTGTTTGAGAACTTTATAGCGATTGGGATAAAGAGCTTCAAAACCGAGTTCTTCTAGCTCAGTTTTAATATTATGAATACCTAATCGGTGTGCTAGTGGGGCGTATATTTCTAACGTTTCGCGGGCGATTCGACGACGTTTATCTGGACGAAGTGCGCCCAAAGTTCGCATGTTATGCGTGCGGTCCGAAAGTTTGATAAGAATAACGCGGATATCTTGCACCATAGCAAGAACCATTTTACGAAAATTTTCTGCTTGCGCTTCTTTACGGTCCCGAAATTTAAGTTTGTCTAATTTCGATACCCCGTCAACCAGTTCAGCAACGGTTTCACCAAATTGTGCAGCTAAATCTTCTTTAGATGTTTCCGTATCCTCAATTACATCATGTAATAGTGCGGCCATTAACGTTTCATGATCCAAGCGCATTTCTGCCAAGATCCGAGCTACAGCAACAGGATGGATAATATAAGGTTCCCCGCTTGAGCGAGTTTGCCCTTCGTGGGCGTCTTTTGCTACCACATAAGATTGACGCAGAGCCTCTAGTTGAGGCTCTGTTAGGTATTCTTGGGCAACATTTTTTAGGCTATCGAATAAATACAAATTAAAGGCCCACAATGTTACTTAACGTTATCTACTAGAGTTAGCGAGCGTGAGTAATGCTACTTACTGCCGCTAGCTCTGCAGCCTCTTGTTCTTGTTGTTCTTGGCGCTCACGTGCGTCAAGAACATCTTTTGTGATCAAGCCTTCTTCGATTTCACGAAGTGCAATAACAGTAGGCTTATCGTTTTCTTCAGGCACTAGTGAATCTTTGCCGCCATTTTGCATTTGACGAGCGCGGCGTGCCGCGATTAGAACTAGGTCGAAGCGGTTACCAACTTTTTCAACTGCATCTTGAACAGTTACGCGTGCCATGTGGACTCCAATATGTTAACTAATTTTTCTGAATGACGAGAAAGTATACAACTTAAAGGCTTATTCTGCCAATAGTGCTGTGAGCATACCGTTATATTTCGTCGCTTGTTTATCTTCTTTTAAGCGCTCCGCACGAATAATGGCTTTAAAATCCATTAAAGAAGCATCAAAATCATCATTAACGATTAAATAATCATATTCATTAAAGTGTGACATTTCTGCTTTTGCTTCACTCATGCGTTTTGCTATTACTGCTTCGCTATCTTGTCCTCGAGCATTCAGACGACGCTCCAACTCTCCATTTGAAGGTGGAATGATGAAAATGCTTTTTGCTTGAGGCATACGTTGACGAATTTGGCGAGCACCTTGCCAATCTATGTCTAGGAAAACGTCGATACCTTTTTTTAGGTTATCTTCAATCCAGACACGAGAAGTTCCATAGTAGTTGCCAAACACTTCAGCATACTCAAGAAATTCATCTTTCTCGATTAGCTCTTCAAACTTGTCTTTTTGGATAAAATGGTAATGCACCCCATCTTCTTCTCCTGGACGCATGCCACGAGTCGTGTGTGATACTGACACTTTCATTGCATAGGTTGGATTGGTTTCCAATAATGCTGAAATTAAACTTGATTTACCTGCGCCGCTTGGAGCAGACACAATATAAAGCGTTCCTTGAGCCATCTATTTATCCCACACTTATTTGAAATTGTTGTGCTGATATGCAATTTTACCAGTGTGTGAATCACTGAATCTGCAAAGCAAAACAAGATAATAACGGCTTATGATAACTTAAACCAGTAGCCGAAAAAATGGACGCGAAGAGTATCATAATTACTAGAGATTTCTCAACTAAGTTATCGAGTTTTTATCTTAGATGGGTATTCGAGTTGAATAGGTTTCAGTTGCAGCATACAATCATCCGCTAGTTCTCTAATTACTATCAATAGTTGAATGTAGCGCAGATGATAAACTTCGAACCAAAACGTTCATATCAAACTTTAGGCTTAATATTAAGAAAAGAGCTCTCTGATGGGTTATACCCAATAGGTAGCCGTTTACCTCCAGAACGCGATATTGCCGAACGTTTAAATGTTGGAAGAACTGTTGTACGCGAAGCTATTATTATGCTTGAGCTCGAAAATCTGGTTGAAGTAAAAAAAGGCTCGGGTGTGTATGTTATTAATTTACCTAAAGAGATTAATGAATCGCACTCTTTAAACTTCGATCGAGATGTCGGCCCATTTGAAATGCTGCAAGCGAGACAGTTATTAGAAAGCAGCATTGCAGAATTTGCCGCAATACAAGTTACCCCTTCTGATATTTCGAAAATGCAAGAAGCGCTTGATATTGAAAAGCGTGAAGTTAAAAGCGGCAGTGTTAATCCTAGTGGAGATCGGTCTTTTCATTTGTGCATCGCAGAGGCGACTCAAAACTTAATTCTGGTTGATATGTTTAATCAGTTGTGGGAAAAAAGAGAGTCGAGCCCAATGTGGAATAAACTACATGGCCACATTGATAATGGCGATTATCGTAAAGAGTGGTTTAATGATCATGCACAAATATTGTTAGCTCTGAAACGTAAAGATCCCGCTGCGGCTAAACTTGCTATGTGGCAGCATTTAGAAAATGTGAAAGTGACGCTTTTAGAGTTATCTGATTTTAACGATCCGCATTTTGACGGCTATTTGTTTGATTCTGTGCCTGCCGTACTGCTACCTAAAGAGAAAATAAGGTAAGCCCACTTAAGATCAAGTCGTTCTATGTCTTTAAAAAAGCAGCGCTTGTTTTAGTGTTGTCATTTTCAATGTCTGTATCAATTTACGGTGCTTGGCATGTTCACTTGCTTGATTAGGTGAATCATCGGCCATAGTCTTAATGTATTATACTTTTTCATTCGGTCACACTTTTATAGGTGGCCGACCAATTTTATCATCTCTGTATTTCTTGTTTAAAATATTCACGATACCTTCTACATTTAAACCCGCCAATTGAGATTCCCTCCTTAATAAGTTTGATTTTATGGTCGCTTATATGTCGTATAAATTACTATTTTAAATCGAGTTAACCTAATGACTTATAACGTTAAATAAGCCACTTATTTATTGATTTTAATAATGTTAATTCTATGTGTGATTGATTTTTAATATTTGTTAACTATGGATTAATAATAATTATAATTTGTATTATTTAACTATTTTATGCTCAATAGTTTGATTTATGTGATTCTGGTCAACCAATTGGTTCGCCAATTTTGACACTATATAAATATCAGAGTACAAACTGTTTGCTTTTTGCACAATTACGTAAACAAGGGATAAATAATGAATATAGATATATATATAGTGTTGGGGTACTTCATGTTCCTCATGGTGGTGGGGTGGATGTTTCGATCTGCGACCTCTTCGACCAGTGATTACTTTCGTGGGGGCGGTAAAATGCTCTGGTGGATGGTTGGTTCAACCGCTTTTCTACAAGCGTTGAGTGCAATGACATTTACCGGTGTTATGGGTAAAGCGCTCGATGTTGGCCTTTCTATTGTGGTTATCTTTTTTGCTAACGCTCTAGGTTATTTCTGTAACTATCTATTCTTTGCGGCAAAAGCTCGACAAATGCGAGTAATTAGCCCAATCCAAGGGATTCGCTTACGTTTTGGACGTGTGAGTGAACAAGTGGTTACGTGGGCAACCGTGCCTTCTAGCGTACTGCAAGCTTCTTTATGGTTAAACGCATTAGCTATTTTTGCCAGTGCGGTTTTCAATATCCCTATCGAAACAACCATTATTGCTGCGGGCGGCGTAGTGTTATTTATGTCGTTAGTTGGAGGTAGCTGGGCAGTTGTTGCCTCAGATTTTATCCAAATGATCATTATTACCGTAGTTACCTTTATTGCAACGATTGTAGCAATTACCAAAGCGGGTGGGGTTACTCCAATTCTAGAAGCTGGTTTACCAGATCGAGGTTTTGTTGGTGACGGTTATAGCTATGGTTACCTATTTGTTGGTTGGTTTATCTGTATTTTCGTTAAACAGTTTTTTAGTACCAACAATATGATTGATTCCTATCGATATATTGCGGCTAAAGATACCAATAATGCACGTAAAGCCGCCATTCTTGCTTGTTGCTTAATGGCAATTGGTCCATTTATCTGGTTCTTACCTGCTTGGTATGTGGGGGCTTATTACCCAGATATGTCGACTTGGGGTCTGGATGTTCTTGGCAAAGATATTTCTAATGCGACTTATTTTGTGTTCGTTCGTAATGAAATGCCTGTTGGTATGGTTGGTCTTATGATGTCAGCTATGTTCGCAGCAACAATGTCATCAATGGACTCGGCTCTTAATAGAAATGCGGGTATTTTTATTAAGAACGTTTACGAACCTTATTTTGCAAAAGATAAATCAGATAAATCAATCTTGTTTGCCAGTAAAGTTGCCACAATTGTGTTTGGTCTTCTAATCATTGTTGCTGGCTTATTCATGAGTAAGCTTAAAGACTTTGGTTTATTCGATGCATTGATGATGGTAAGTACATTAGTTGCCTTTCCAGTGCTTATTCCTTCACTACTTTGTTTCTTTATTAAAAAGACACCAGATTGGGCATGTTGGGCCACTATTGCCGTTGGAGCTTGTGTTTCCGCGATTATCGCGTCAACCAATGCACCTATGATCGAGAGTTTGTTCAACTTAGCGGAGCCTCTATCAAAACGTGAATTTGCTGAGATGAAATCCATAACCATGGGTGTTACTGGTCATATCATTATTACTGGTGGTTTCTTCTTGTTGACTCAACTGTTCTATAAAGAGCCAACAGGTCAACGAGCGAAAGAAATCAATGAGTTCTTCAACAATGTATCTACACCTATTGTTGTTGAAGAAACACCAGATAGCTTCAAAGCCGATAGACAACAATACGTTCTGCTAGGACGTGTGTTATTGGCGACTAGTGCTGCACTACTTATTTTAACATTCATACCGAATCCTATGTGGGGTCGAATGTTGTTTGTATTGATGTCAGGGATGGTCGGCTTTATTGCGTGGTTGCTATTGCGAGCAGGTAAGTTAAAAGATGCCGAACTAAAAGCTTATAGCCTTTAAATTTTAAAGGTGAGCCGGTGGCTCACCTTTAGTTGATAGGGACTATTGGTTAGTCATTTTATTACTGATTTATTTTATTGGGGAAGAAAACATGAAACAAACATGGCGCTGGTATGGTCCCAACGATCCGGTAACTTTAAATGATATCCGCCAAGCAGGTGCGACTGGAATTGTTACCGCATTACATCAAATAGAGAATGGTGATGTGTGGAATGAAGCGGACATTCTAGAGAGAAAAAGATTAATAGAAAGTAAGGATTTAACGTGGGACGTTGTCGAGAGCATACCTGTTCATGAAGAAATAAAAACGCAAACGGGTAACTTTATGCAATGGATTGAGAACTATAAACAATCCATCATTAATTTATCTAAGTGTGGAATACATACCGTTTGCTACAATTTTATGCCCGTTTTAGATTGGACTCGAACTGATTTAGCGTATGAATTACCTGATGGGTCAAAAGCATTGCGTTTTGACTATATTGATTTTGCTACTTTTGACCTTTGTATATTAAAGCGTGAAGAGGCAATAAACGAATATTCTCAACAGGATATTGAACTAGCTAAGGTTCGATTCGAATCTATGTGTCAGTCCGATATTGACCAATTGACAGCCAATATTATTGCCGGTCTACCGGGCTCCGAAGAAGGGTACACTTTAGAAGAATTTCGTCGTCAACTGGCTAAATATGCCCAGATTGATAAAGCTAAGCTGCGTGAACATTTGGTGTTTTTCCTTAAACAGATCACGCCAATATGTGAGCAGTATGGCGTTAAGCTTGCTATTCATCCCGATGATCCACCGCGCGCTATTTTAGGATTGCCAAGAATCGTATCAACTATTGATGATATCACCTATTTAACTGAACAAGTCCCGAGTAAAATGAACGGGATTACCATGTGCACAGGTTCTTATGGTGTCCGTGGTGATAATGATTTAATTCAGATGATTAACACATTTGGAGATAGAGTCTATTTCACCCATTTACGCTCTACAAAAAGAGAGCAAGAGCAAAACAGTTTTCATGAAGCCGCTCATCTTGACGGTGATGTTGATATGTATGGAGTTATTTTATCCCTTCTGCAAGAAGAAAATAAACGGCAACTTGAAGGCTCCCCAGATTTGATACCAATGAGACCTGATCATGGTCATCAAATTGTCAGCGACCTAAATAAAACCACTAATCCGGGGTATTCCTGTATTGGTCGATTGAAAGGTTTAGCTGAAATCCGTGGTGTTGAATATGCGTTAAAGAAGCAGTTTTTTAGTCAATAATTTCGACATGTGGCAATTATTTCAATACTAACAATAGATTGTCTGTAGTAATGAGTTATATTCAGAAAAAGTTTAGATGCAGAAATTGCTTAGATGCAGAAATAGTTCATATAGCAAAGAGCGTTAACACTCTTTTAAAATTGATTTAGGTAAATGTATGTCGGTGCAAAAAAAGTTTGGCGGTGAATTGTCTGACGAAGAGTTTCGAAAATTCACCTTATATCTCAATCAAAGCAACAATAAACAGGACGATGAATCACGAGCCAAAATATTAGGCTTCACCAATGATAATGTGAGAGTCGCGCCTGGAGTAATCATTCGAATTGGTGATCAACAAATCGGTCGTGGAAGTTATGTTGGTTTATATAGTTATATAAACGGTGATGTAAGCATTGGAGAAGATGTTTTGATTGGGCCGCATGTTTCCATGGTGGCTTCTAATCATGTTTATGACCCAATCACGCAATCTTTCAGTGGTCGAAGTAGTTTAGATAAAGGTAAAGTCATCATCGAAAATGGTGTGTGGTTAACAACCGGTGTGGTTGTTACACCTGGAGTCACTATTGGACGTTGTTCTTTAGTTTGTGCAAATACTGTCGTAACTCATGATGTTGCGCCTTTTAGTATTGTTGCAGGGACGCCAGCTAAAGTGGTTGGGTACATTGATGAGAAAACGGGTCAATACCATTGGCATAAAGAGGACTAACAATTGACATCGATACTACAAAGAGAACATGACTTTCAAGTGTTTACCTCTCCTAAAAATGGTAGCACTATTGTTAATCCACCTTGTTTCAATTGGCCTCAAGATGACTATACCCATTGCTACAATGTTGAACTCACACAAGTTGGCACCGATAAAAAATGGGATTGGCATTCAGTTCAGTCGCCTCTTCTACTCGATTTTGAGTTAGAACCAAGTCAATATCGCTGGAGGGTAACCTCTCTAGAAAGTCAGCAAGTATCAGAATGGGTTGAATTCGATATAACATCAGATACGGATTCCTATTTAGCACCAACAGCGCAAGCGCTCTTTGCCCAATGTGCCAATAGAGATCAATTTTTGATGTATTTTGATGAAGATATTCAACATATTCAAGATAATAGCCAGCAAGCGAAGCAGAAGCTTATCAATAGTGTATCGAATATTGATATTGGTTCTATTCAATATCCTACTCATTACCGTCGAGGCCAAGAAGAAGGCAAGCGTACCGCTATTGCTAATGTTCGAAACTGGATAGATCGTGATTTGATAGCATTGACGTTACTTTATAAAATTTGGAGCGATGTAGATGCCGGTAATCGAGCTCGAGATATATTATTACGCATCTGTGAATGGAGCCCAGAAGGGCCAGCTTCATTGTTGCGTCCATGTACATGGGGTGATGAAGTCGGATTATCTATCGCTCGAAATCTTTATCTCGCCTACCATTGGTTAAGACCTATTCTAACTGAAGAAGAGCAATCTTTTGTTCGACCTATGTTGATTCGCGTCGCTTATCAAATGGAACAACGTTTAGAGCAAGATCAGTTCAAACAATTTCCCGGACATTCGCATACATCAAGGCTACCTGCTTACTTAGGGATTGCTGCGTTAGCACTACATAAAGAGTTTGACCGTGATATATGTGAACGCTGGTTGAACTACGCACTAATGATTTATCGTGGCGTACTACCATTTTATGGTGGGAAAGATGGCAGCTGGGTTGAAGGACCATTTTACTCATCGTCATATAGCAAATGGCATCATCCATTTTTCCTTTCCGTTGAGAGGATCAGTCGTTTTTCTTTTTATGAACATCCGTTCTATAAAAATTACGTGAACTTCGCGATGGACTTTGTTGCCACAAAAGAACGTATTCATCCATTTGGTGATGGTTATTGGTGTCAAAGAGAAGGGACAGAATGGCCGGGATTCTTTGCTCAAAACCCATTAAGAATTTATGCACAACGTTACGGTGATGCTCAAGCAATTGAACTAGATAAAGCCCTTGAAGAGGAGATTGAGAGCTATAAGTTACATCTTCTCGATGTTATTCCTACTATCCCACAATTAGAGTTTGTAGCAAAAAGACAGCGTCAAAATGATATTAAGCAAAACAAAATAGGTAGGCCAGAGAATATTTATTATTCCTATGCTGGTCTGGGAAAACTATCTAAAGGTTCATCTTCTATTTACTATCGCGCCAGTCAATTTGGCAATAGTTCACACAGGCACGCAGATCAAGGTAACTTTGCATTTGTCGATTCGGGTACCAATGTACTTACTCCTAGTGGTAGTTATGGGTATCGTTTTGGTAGTCGTCATCATAGTCAATGGACCAGAACAACCCTTGCGCATAACTTACCTTTAATCAATGGATTAGGTCAAAGGCTTGATTGTCCTAAGGCGACAGCATCAGTACTTGATCATATCGAAGGTGAGTGTTTTAACGGTGTGATATTAGACCTCACTAACGCTTACGATGGCTGTGAAAACTATACTCGAGTATTGGTTCATGTAGTAGACAAAGGCTTAGTTGTGTATGACCAAATAACCTTAAACGAGGCCGCACCATTACAGTGGCGGTTACATACTCCTTTAAAAATCATACTTGGCAAGCAAGTTCACACCATGTTTGGTGATCATTCGATACAGAGTCCATCCTGTAAAACACTATACCAAATAGAAATGCTCTCTAATAATGCCAACTTACCAGAGCTGGTGAGTGAAGTGAATGATGCCGACGGTTATTACGGTGAAATTGAATCGGATGCGCAAAGAGACGTTAAGCATATAGAGTGGCAAATTAAATCCAATACACAGCACCATGTGGTATTAACTTGTGTAAATAGTCCGATTGATTGTCAATACTTGGCAGGAGAAGGTATTGTAATGAAACATAATGATGAGCAGTTAATTATAAAAGAAGGAACACAATCCTTTTTGACAAATTATGTTTAAAGCCATCACCAGATTATGTTAAAGCCACGGGCAGAGTGTTCAAGATAAATAAGTGAGAGTCTTTCTGACTTACTAAGTCTACAGGTTGTCACCAATAAAGTTACAATCTGTAGACCATCATATAGATGGATTTCTTATTTGTTGTAGATCGTGAAGATATCTTAAAACAAACTATAGTGTGAGTAGTACTTGGAATCTAAATACCTTAAATATAATGGTAATTAAAAAGCCACTATAATTAGTGGCTTATCATTTTATCGAAATAAGTTGTCACTTATAAAAACTATTCAATATTTTGGATCTGAATATGGGTTAAAATATTAAACTCATTAAAAATCAACTGGATGCGGTTAATTTTGGCTTCATTTTTAATTGTTGACCACCAATTTAACCACCAGTGGTCCACTTCCTAGGTGCGAGCCTATTAGGCTATGAATTACCTTAACTCAACCTCTTGCCTGACGCAAAGTATCAGCTTTGAGTTTCCTTCTCCAGTTACGTGATAGTTATCCAGATCTTTATGGGTGTTATAGTATCTATAAATAAAAAAATAACGCTATAATAGACACTATTGTAACCACTAAGGCTGCGTATGAACTTTTCACTTTTAGATGATACCGATGTAAGCCAAGCTTTTGCTACTCATCTGCGGGGCTTACGCAAACAAGAGAAGCTATCGCGAGAGGCATTGGCCCAGCGTAGTTGTGTACCTGCTTCAACCATAAAAAAGTTTGAACTCACCGGGCAAATTTCATTTCGTCAGTTGCTGCTTTTGTGGCAGTCGCTGGACTCACTAGACAGGCTTTATCAATTGACAAAAACAGTTGCTGACCGTGCTGCTCTACCGACCAGTATAGAAGAGGTGCTTAAAGATGAGCTTTAAATCCATTCAAAAGTTGAATGTAGAGCGCACTCTCACAACGGGCGAAACGGTATCGGTGGGTATATTAGCGCAAAACCGCCAAGGTGTTTTCTTTCAGTACGATGAAAGTTATCTAAGCAAGTTTGGCAACTTATCCCCTTTTACGCTTCAAGGTGATGCGCGATTACAGCAAGCACCGAAAGAACCTCACCAAGGAATTCACGGCGTATTTGGTGATAGCCTTCCCGATGGTTGGGGGTTGTTGTTGCAAGATCGTGTGTTTCGCCAACAAGGAATTTTACCAGCGCAAGTAACAGCAATGGATAGACTGGCTTTTGTTGGCCAGCAAGGAATGGGGGCATTGTCTTTTACGCCTGTATCAGCGTTTTTACCTGAACAACATCAAAATATTGATATAGCAACACTTGGGCTAGAAGCGCAAACCTTGTTTGATCAATCTTTATCTGAAGAGTTAGATGGTAAGACCCAACAAGTTTTAGCAACCTTGGTAGCCGTCGGTAGCTCCGGCGGTGCTCGACCTAAAGCGCAAATTTATATGCCTGCTGGCGACGTGACGCAATGCCGAACCTATGCACAGCCTGGCGATGAAGCATGGTTAGTTAAATTTACTTCGAAGAACTTAGCATTGGGCCATGAAGAAGGTTTGTGTGAAGCCGTGTATCTGAAAATGGCTGAGCAGGCAAAATGTCAGCCACCAGTTTGGCAGTTAATTGATGCACCACCAAGTAGTGGTGCCAAGGCTTGGCTAGCACTTAAACGTTTTGACTATTTACCCAAAGAACAAGGGTTACAGGCAAATAAAGCCGATGGTGAACATCATGCAGGGCGTTTGCATATGCATAGTGCTTGCGGCTTATTAGATGCAGACTTTCGAACCCCTAGCCTAGATTATAGTGACCTTATTAAAGCCAGTCGTCAGCTGTGTAAGTCTCCTGCGGCAGGTCAACTCCAGTTTCGTCGCGCGATCTTTAATTTATTTGCTGCAAATCAGGATGACCACAGTAAAAACTGGGGCTTTTTACAAAGCGATGATGGTAACTGGCAACTCGCCCCTTTTTACGACGTTACATTTAGTCCTCATCCCTTTAATGAGCATGCAACAGCCTTTGCAGGGCATGGAAAGGCGCCCCCACTCAAAGTAATGCAAAAGTTGGCAGCAAGTGCAGGTTTTGCTAATTGGAAAGGGGCCCAACAATGTATTCAAGAAGTGGTTGATGCGATTGATAACTTTGCATCTCTGGCAACACAACAAGCGGTTAGTAAAACAACTGTACTAGCAATTGTAGAGACACTCGCCCAGCGAAAACAAGAGAACGCAGCTCTACTTATCTAGGAACGCCATATTAGGCGAATACTTCAACATATTCATCTAGCCAATAAGCTAAATAGATACAGGTATATTTCATCTTCCTGGATTAACTAATCATCAGGAATAATTATGGAAACCATGAAGTATCAAAATGAACGCTTGCTTCGTTTGCATAAAGTAATAAGCATAACAAGCCTGTGCTGGCTATATATTTTTTATTAGTTATTTACAAAAGTAATTTTTGGTAAAATTATTGCAAGCTTTCAGAATTGTTTTACCCACCATATTAACCACCAGTTGGTGGTGGTTAATAGCGTATTAAGCAATACGGTGGTGGAAGTAATTTTAAGGTAACTTGTTGTATTTTAATTATTTTATAACGGAAGAATACAATTTTAGCTGTTATTCAATGTTCTGGATCTGCTCTCGCATTTGTTCAATTAATACTTTAAGTTCAACGCCTGACGCGGTGATGTCGGTGCTGATTGATTTAGATGCTAAGGTATTAGCTTCGCGATTAAACTCTTGCATCATAAAGTCAAGCTTACGACCACATGCTCCACCTTTATTCAAAATATTAAAGGTTTCTTTTACGTGAGAATCTAGGCGATCAATCTCTTCAGCTACATCTACTTTTTGCGCAAGCAAGATTAGCTCTTGTTCTACGCGTGTGGCTTCCAACTCTATTTTTGCTTCTTCGAATTTCTTAACCAATCGTTCTCGTTGCCATTCTAAAATTTCTGGCATGCGAGATCGCACTTTAATCGCTTCTTCGGTAATCGCATCAAGACGAGTGGTGATAAGGTTTTTCATGTTTTCGCCTTCACGACCACGGGCTTCAATAAACTCTTTGACCCCTTCATCGAAAGCATTCAATAGTGCTTTGTTTATTGAATCCATATCTTGTTCAGATGTTTCCATAACACCTGGCCATTGCATTACTTGAAATGGATTAATTCGATTGCTTTCACCCACAAGTGATGAAATTTGATTGGCTGCGTTTATCACTTGTTTGGCTAGTGACTCATTAATAGCGAGTTCACCTTTTGCTGCCGGGTTAGCTTCGAAACGTAAATGACATTCGACTTTCCCTCGAGCAAGACGTTTACGAAAGCGCTCACGTAAAATTGGTTCTAAACCACGAAATTGTTCAGGTAGGCGAAAGTAGGTTTCCAAATAGCGTTGGTTTACGCTGCGAATTTCCCATACTGCGCTTCCCCATTCGCCTTTTACTTCTTTGCGAGCGTATGCCGTCATGCTGTAGATCATTGATATTTCCTTAATGGTCGAGATGCATCATTAAATTTTGCAAGATGTTAGCATGGAAATGACCTTTATCTCTATTTTTCAATTTAACTCAAGGTTTGAATTTAGTTCAAAACTTAAGGTTAGTTGCTTATCGTTATCTTATTGTCGCATCAATTAGCATCATTATGCTTTGTAACATTGTGCTGTCTAGGAACTGATGGTTATTTCCGCTATAATCGCGCCCAATTAAAATTCATAGATAACAGGTAATGTTCCATGCGTCCAAACGATAGAAGTGCGGTACAAGTTCGTCCAATTAAAATGACTCGTAATTATACGGCGTATGCTGAAGGCTCTGTCTTAGTTGAATTTGGTAATACTAAAGTTCTGTGCAATGCCACAGTAGAAGAAAATGTGCCGCGTTGGTTAAAAGGTCAAGGTCGAGGTTGGGTAACCGCTGAGTATGGTATGTTGCCAAGAGCCACCCACACTCGTAACCGTCGTGAAGCGTCTAGCGGTAAGCAAGGCGGACGCACAATGGAAATTCAGCGTCTTATTGCTCGTAGTTTACGTGCTGTAGTTGATTTAGAAGGTATGGGTGAATTTATGGTGACGGTCGATTGTGATGTTATTCAAGCGGATGGCGGAACAAGAACGGCTTCTATTTCTGGTGCGAGTGTTGCAATGGCGGATGCGTTTGAGCATTTGGTCAGTAAAGGAAAACTTAAACAAAACCCTATGAAAGGCCATGTTGCAGCCGTTTCTGTTGGTATTGTGAACGGTGAAGCTTTATGTGACCTTGAATATGTGGAAGACTCTGCAGCAGATACCGATATGAATGTTGTGATGACAGAAGAAGGCAAAATGATAGAAATCCAAGGGACAGCAGAAGGTGAACCCTTCTCGCATGATGAACTCATGGATTTATTGGCCTTAGCGAAACAAGGTATTGCCGATATTATTGAAGTGCAAAAAGCCGCGTTAGTGGACTAATAACTTTGTCCGTTGACGAGCGGCTATAAGTTAACAAGAAACGTTTTATAGGCTCATTGGTTACCGTAAAGTGTCGAGGGTAAGCAATGAGCTTTCTAGCGAGTGTAGGATAAAAACCACCTTTTATTTTAGGGGAAAATAATGAAAGCATACCAACGTGAATTTATTGAATTTGCGCTAGAAAAAGAAGTTCTGAAGTTTGGACAATTCACACTAAAATCTGGGCGTATTAGCCCGTACTTTTTTAATGCAGGTTTATTTAATACAGGTAGAGATCTCGCTCGCTTAGGTCGTTTTTATGCCGCTGCACTGATGGATTCAGGTATCGCTTATGATGTGTTATTTGGTCCTGCTTATAAAGGCATTCCTATTGCTACCACAACTGCTGTTGCCCTAGCGGATCACCATGATGTTGATACGCCCTATAGTTTTAATCGTAAAGAAGCCAAAGATCATGGCGAAGGTGGCAACTTGGTTGGTAGTGCTCTAGAGGGTCGAATCATGTTGGTGGATGACGTGATTACTGCAGGCACCGCTATTCGTGAATCAATGGAAATTATCCAGTCTAATGGGGCAGAATTGGCAGGTGTGCTAGTAGCGATTGATAGACAAGAAAAAGGCAAAGGAGAGCTTTCTGCTATTCAGGAAGTTGAACGCGATTTCCAATGTCAGATTGTGTCTATTGTTAGCCTTTCGGACCTTATTTCTTATCTCGAAGAGAAGGGAATGAGTTCGGAACATCTACAAAAAGTCAAAGAGTACAAAGCTCTGTACGGTGTTTAAAGCCCCTTCTTATCATTTAGCTAAGTAGAAATAAAACCGGATATAAATAGAACCGGATATAAATAGAATTAGGCAAACCAGAGCCCAGTTCTATTTATATCTAATACCAGACACTATTTATATCTAATACCAGACACTACTTATATCGAATACCACGCGTTACCGACTCATCTTCCATTGTTTTAAAGCGTTTATGTAACCACATCCACTGATCTGGTGCTTTCATTATTATCTTTTCGATTTGTTTATTCATGAAGGCAGCAGCGGCTTTGGCATCTTTTTTCGGATAGATGTCGTGAATGGACGGTTCAACTTGTATTTGGTATTTACCATCTGCGTTTCTAAATCCAGATCCAGTGATAATGGCACAATGGCTGGTGTAGGCTAGAATACTGGTTCCTGTGGTGGTACAAGCATCTTTAACGGCAAAAAAAGGAACGAAAACCGATTTATTCCGACCATAGTCATGATCGGGTAAATAGAAAAGGCGCTGGCCATTTTTTAAGATACGAATCATGCCTTTTACATCTTTTCTGTCTACCAGCTTATTACCATTGTGGCTTCTGCCATGATATTGGATAAAGTTATAGGCAGGGTTATTATGTGGTCGATAAACGCCGTAACCCCCAACGCCTAGTACAGCAAAGGCTCGGGCTGTGATTTCCAGATTAAGTGCATGGGCGCAGCACAACAGAACCCCTTTTTTTGCTTGTTCTAGTTGCTGCATTTCGCTGAAGTCACCAGCAATCAATAATCGTTTAAACCGCCATGTAGGCCAAAACCAACTGATCCCTGTTTCAATTAGAGCTAACCCTGTGTTTCTGAAATTTTCTTCAACAAAATGTTCGATTGCTTTGGCGGATTTATCAGGAAAAGCGAGTTCTAGGTTTCTTGTCGCTACTTTAACTCGAGCTTTACCAAATCTCATGCTTATTTGGCCTAGCTTGGTTCCTAAAAAGTATAGAGCTTTGTAAGGCAATAAATTAACAAAAACAGCTAATAGACCAAAATTTACCCACACCAACCAATATTTAGGTTGTATGAGTGACCAAGTAAATTTGGGTTCAATACTCTTACTCATTGTTGCCTCTTTCTGTTTTCATTATTCAGCGTCTCTTTTTCTATTACTTCTAGGTGTTCACTGAAGTTGTGCACTGAGTAGCGCCCAATACTCTTCAAAATTTTCAGTAGGTTGATATTTAAAATCCGACCGAACAAAACGATTCAAACTACCTTCGACTTGTCCGAGTAATTGAGCTGCTAAAATCGATTCAGATACTGGAAACGATTTATTTTCTCTTATCTGGCGTTCACGTAAAATCTGTCTTAATTGCGCTTCTATTCTTTCATATAATTGATTAATACGGCTGCGAAGTCGCTCGTTCTCAAACATTAATGCGTGACCTGACATTATTCTTGTTAAGCCGGGATTCCTTTCGGCAAAGACTAAAATCAATTGTAGAACCAATCTTATTCGCTGTAAGGTATCTTTTTCATCGTTTAAAATTCGGTTGATTCTAGACATGAGAGAATCTTCAATAAACTCGATTAATCCTTCAAACATTCGAGCTTTACTCGGGAAATGTCGATAGAGAGCCGCTTCAGAAACCCCAACTTGTTTGGCTAATTTAGCGGTGGTTATTCTTGATGCGCCATCTGCCGTTTCTAACATATGAGCTAAAGCTTGCAGAATTTCTTCTCTTCGATTGGATTTTCTGGTTCCTGTCATGGATCCGATTCCTTATCTTATTCCATGTTATTGGTTGAAATGTTTATCTGTTATTCCGTAACATGGTGATTATCAGTGGCGTTATATTATTTGGTGTATTTTTACCGCTGTAATCTTTCGTTGAATAGACTTGATTTAAGCACCAACATTGCTGAAGTTGGTGCTTACTACGGACTGCTTAGTTATTATTACTCACCTTAATGGCCAAATCTACTGTGGTTATCGCCAATTTGTTTAAAATATTTATCTTGGTGAAAACCTAGCTCATTAACGCGTTAATTCTTAATAGAATTTCTGTGGCAAGTTGTTCTTTTGAGTTTAAAGGCAGCTGTTGTTCACCTTCAGGCCAAAAAAGAGTTAATGCATTATCATTAGAATTAAACCCTTGCCCTTGGATGGATACATCGTTTGCACAAATTAAATCAAGATTTTTTCTGCTCAATTTTGCTCGTGCATAGGCTTCTACGTCTTGAGTTTCAGCAGCAAAACCAACGGTAAAAGGACGATTGTTTTTTAATTGAGCTACGCTAGCAACAATATCTGGGTTCTTTGTCATGCTTATCGTCATTTCATCGGTCTTATCTGTTTTTTTGATTTTCTGATCAGCGACATGAACAGGTCGATAATCTGCTACCGCGGCACAGGCAATGAAAATATCATGGCTTTCAGCATTGGCCATAACTTGTTGATGCATATTCTCAGCACTTTCGACACTGATTTTTTGTACATTATTGGGCGTATCGAGCGCAACAGGCCCGCTTACCAGTGTTACTTTTGCCCCTAATAAAGACGCTGCTCGAGCAAGCGCATAACCCATTTTTCCTGAGCTGTGATTAGAAATAAAGCGTACAGGATCAATGGCTTCACGAGTAGGGCCAGCGGTTATCAGGACCGATTTCCCTTCAAGAGACTTAGGTTGAAAAAACACTTCGCAACGCTCAACTATTTGCATTGGCTCGAGCATTCTTCCGTATCCTACATCGCCACAAGCTTGTTCGCCGGCAGCAGGCCCCCAAATATGAACCGATCTTTTTTTCAAGGTCGCAATGTTTTCTTGAGTTGCAAGGTTGGCATACATTTGCTGGTTCATTGCCGGAGCAACAACGACCGGAGCATCCGTTGCAAGCACAAGAGTAGAAACTAGGTCGTTACCCATTCCAGCCGCTACTCGAGCAATTAAATCCGCTGTAGCAGGGGCGAGTAACACTAAATCTGCCCATTTGCCTAATTCAATATGTCCCATTGACGCTTCTGCTGCTGGGTCAAGTAAGCTGCTGGATACTGGATTGCCAGATACAGCTTGCATAGTTAAAGGGGTAATAAATTCTTGTGCTGCTTTGGTCATGACCACTCGAACATCGGCACCACGTTCGGTTAAGCGTCTTGTTAATTCGGCACATTTATAGGCAGCAATACCGCCACTGATTCCGAGAAGGATTTTTCTTCCAGCTAAAGATTGCATGTTAATTCTCCATTTGATCGGTAAACCATATCATAAAAATTTGAAAAATCCTCTGTATCGAGGCGAAACACTGCTAACACAGAATGGTTCTATCAGCGGCAACTGATGTTCTGTTAAATGGCTTTTTTCTTGGTCAATAATTTATTCTGTATGAAACGAGAAATGGCATAAGTCATATAAATAAAAGCTTAAATATAGAAGAATCAGAGAGGAAACAGAGCTGTTTGGTTAAAACAGGACTTGAATGAATGAGGATAAGTACCATGTTTCTCTATCTCACTCGCATATTGAGCGCTTGATGTACCCACACAACAAGTTATCTGTTATCTATTTACTTAAGTTATCTGGCTGGTTATTTAGTTAGCAGATGATGAAGTCGGCGTACAACATAATCATAAAGGAGCAGAGATGAATATAAAACGAATACCAATGGAATCTCGCCCAAGAGAAAAATTACTTTGTCGCGGCCCTAATTCTTTATCGGATGCGGAGTTGTTGGCGATTTTCCTCAGAACGGGTATTAAAGGTATGAACGTGATAGAGCTTGCCGACTATCTTCTTGCTGATTTTGGTTCGTTGCGAAAACTATTCAGTTGTAATCAAGATGAATTTTGCCACCATAAAGGTTTAGGCCAAGCCAAATTTGTTCAGCTACAAGCGGTGTTAGAAATGTCTAAACGTTACCTTGCAGAAACCATCAGTAAAGGTGAGGCTATTTCTAGCCCACAAGACACTAAGATGTACTTGTCCAGTCGATTGAGAGATAAGGAAAGAGAAGTTTTTCTTATTCTTTATTTAGATAGCCAGCATCATATTATTACCGATGAGATATTATTTGAAGGCACCATTGATTCTGCGTCGGTTTACCCTCGTGAAGTGGTAAAGCGGGCGTTGTTTCATAATGCTACTGCGATTATCGTAGCGCATAATCATCCTTCCGGCCTTACTGAACCAAGCTCGGCAGATAAAAATATAACCGGCAGAATTGCAGATGGGTTGGCTTTAGTCGATATACGTTTATTGGTCACCTGCTGTACTTGCTATATCGAGTGAATAACGCTATTCACTCGATATTAGAGTTAGGCTTTACTATTTCTTACAGGCGTACTTTTTACTCAGCACTGTTGTCAGTCACGAGATTAACGCGACTTACTGCCTGATTTTATCGCTTCAATTATTTCTGTCGTTGAACAGCCATCTTCAAAGTTTAGAACGCGTACTTTACCGCCGGCTGCGATAACTTCGGTGCCACCTGCAATTTGTTCTGGCTTATAATCGCCACCTTTAACCAGCATTGAAGGTAATACTTCTGAGATTAAACGTTGCGGCGTTTCTTCACTAAAAGGGACAACCCAATCAACTGAACCCAAAGCTGCTAATACTGCCATGCGTCGGTTGGTTGGATTAACAGGACGTCCTGGACCCTTTAAACCTCGAACCGACTCATCGGTATTAACAGCAACAATTAAGCGGTCACCCAGTTTTGCAGCTTGATTTAGATAAGAGACATGGCCCGCATGCAAAATATCAAAACAGCCGTTGGTCATCACGACGGTTTCGCCTTTGGCTTTGGCTTTTTTTACGGCTTCGACTAGTGCGTCTTCAGCAATTACACCAAAATCTGTATCTTGACTGCCATGAATGGCTTCGGCTAATTCAATTTCGGATAAGGTTGACGTGCCCAGTTTCCCAACCACGACACCAGCAGCTGCATTAGCGAGAGCACACGCTTCATCTAACGGTTTTCCTGCAGCAACAGAAGCTGCCAATACTGAAATCACAGTATCACCAGCTCCTGTTACGTCATACACTTCTTTTGCTTCGGTAGGAAGATGCAGTGGTTCGCAATCTTTACGCAATAAGGTCATACCGTGTTCACCACGTGTAACAAGTAACGCTTCTAAATCGAATTCTTCGACTAACGCTAACCCTTTTTCGACCAGCTCTTCATCGGAATGAACTTTTCCGACCTTTAACTCAAATTCAGCCATGTTAGGTGTTAATAGCGTTGCACCTCGGTAGCGTTCAAAATCGACTTCTTTAGGGTCAATGAATACTGGAATATTGGCTGCTCGTGCTTTTTGAATAATTAATTGAGCGTGCTCCAATGCGCCTTTAGCATAGTCAGATAAAATAATCGCATTCATTTTAGGCAGTACGGCATCAATACGGGATAAAATTAACTGCGGATCGACATCTTTAAATTTTTCTTCGAAATCTAACCGAATGAGTTGTTGTCCTCGGCTGATTATGCGTAATTTGGTTATCGTTGGATATTGTGGAAGAGTGACAAAATCACAATCAATATTAAGGCTATGTAAAGTATCGGATAAAACTTTTGCCGGTTCATCGTCACCTGTTAAGCCGATGATGTGAGCGTTACCGCGTAAAGAAGCAATATTCATTGCAACGTTGGCTGCTCCTCCGGGACGCTCTTCATTGTTGTCTACTTTGACTATTGGCACTGGCGCTTCTGGTGAAATACGTCCAGTTGGACCATACCAATAACGATCGAGCATAACATCGCCAATAACTAAAACATTCGATTGGTTATATTCAGGCAAAATAGGTTTCATACAATATTCCAAAAATGATGACTGGAAGGAAGTTTAGCATAAGCCAGTTGCGCGCTAAACTTGCCATAAGCATCAAATTCTATCTTATTTCTGTAAAATCAAAAAAACACTTATCTTTTTCAAATTTTCTGCTATTATTCGCGCACTATTTTTTGAACACTAATCAGCTCTGCTCAAAAAAAGATCACGAAATCTTGTAAAAGGATCTATTCAGGTCTTGAGCAATGTACGTCAAGTTAGTATAATGCGCGACCTTTGATAGCCTTGTATGGGTTTCCATAGCGGTTTTTAACCTCAAATCTTTACTTATTTAGTAGTCGTACTATTTAGTAGTAGTTTTTACTTATTGAGTAGGTAATCGTTTTTACTTATTGAGTAGATAGAGAGGTTCGGCCACCAAGGTTGATATCGAGCTGAAACGATTTTGGAGAGACTTTAATGTCCCGAGTATGCCAAGTAACTGGTAAGCGTCCAGTAACGGGTAATAACCGTTCACACGCACGAAATGCTACTAAGCGTCGTTTTCTGCCGAACCTACAAACGCATCGTTTCTGGGTAGAGAGCGAAAAACGCTTTGTTAAACTACGTCTAACTGCTAAGGGTATGCGTATTATTGATAAGAAAGGCATTGATGCTGTTCTTGTTGATATTCGTGCTCGTGGCGAGAACGTTTAAGAGGAATTGAACGATGGCTAAAGGCATTCGTGAAAAGATTAAACTTGTTTCATCTGCTGGTACAGGACATTTCTATACCACTGATAAAAACAAGCGTAACATGCCAAGTAAATTTGAGATCAAGAAATTTGATCCTGTAGTTCGCAAGCACGTTATGTACAAAGAAGCAAAAATCAAGTAATTGATGACAGTTTCAATAAAAACCCAGCTTAAATAGCTGGGTTTTTTGTTTTCTAAATAGGTATTTTGATTAAGCTTTATTTGATTCGATAACCTTTATCGCTATTATACTTCTTACTTCTTACTTCTTACTTCTTACTTCTTACTTCTTACTTCTTACTTCTTACTTCTTACTTCTTACTTCTTCTTTTCTGCTCCTTAACCGACAACCTAGCAGTTTCAGTCATTCCTTGTTAGATTAGTCCTCAGTTTAATTACTCCAGTGCTAAGGTACTACTGCATGAAAAAAATCTCCCGTCGCGGTTGGAACAATGTTCTTATTTTTGCTGTTATCGCGTTTATGTTAATTCTTAATCTGCCGACGATTATTAAAGAAAACTTTATGCAACCGGAGCAAACAACCTATCCTTATGTGCTTAATCCTGAAGCTGATATCAACGAAATGCATTTTTCGCGACTTTCTATCCAAAGAGATGCAACCGATTGGGTGGCGAATAAAAAACTCACCATTTCGGCTTTAGAACTTGTGCAACGTTGGCACGCGCTTGCGGGTACACAGATTGATAGTGATACATTTTCGCAACTTAAAGCTCAATTACCTAAAGCGAATACACTAGAAGTATGGTATCTAGATACGGAAGAACCGCAAAGAGTCACTTACTATCAAACACCTAATTTTTGGTTAATGAAAGGTTGGCAACAGCATTGGATAGCTGTTTCAGTTGATGAAAGCTACTTATTTCCAATCTCAAATTAGCGATTCGTTATCTCTATTGACTGCATTTCTAAGTACGGAATAGAAATAACCAAGAAAGATGATGAATAAACACAGATAGCGCGTAATAAACATAGATAGTACGTAATAAAAATAGATAGTACGTAATACAAACTAATCTCACGGAGTAAAATTCACTATGCCTGAACTACCAGAAGTTGAAGTTAGCCGAATGGGCATTACGCCACACCTTTCTGGCAAAACCATCAAGCATATTGTTATTCGCCAACCTAAGTTACGATGGATGATTCCTGAAGAATTAAGTCAACTTAGTGGGCAAGTTATTTTAACTATTCGACGTAGAGCAAAATACCTGCTTTTAAAAACAGAAAAAGGCAGCATTATTGTTCATTTAGGTATGTCCGGTTCTCTACGAGTATTAAAAGAAAATCATCCAGTGAAAAAGCATGATCACGTTGATCTGGTGTTAACTGATGGAACGCTGCTTCGTTATAATGATCCACGACGTTTTGGTGCTTGGTTATGGCAAGATAGAGATCAAGAGCATACGCTGTTTAAAAATTTAGGCCCAGAACCGCTAGAAGAGGATTTCCACGCTGATTATATTGTGCAAAAAGCGGATAAAAAGCGAGTGGCAATAAAGCAGTTTATTATGGATAACAAAACCGTGGTTGGTGTTGGGAATATTTATGCTAATGAAGCTTTATTTTTAGCAAAAATACACCCTTTAACACCGGCAGGTACTTTGCAGCTTGAGCAATGGCAAGAGTTGGTTCAACAAATTAAGCAAGTACTCGCTACGGCCATAGAGCAGGGGGGTACAACGCTTAAAGATTTTAATCAAGCGGATGGTAAGCCGGGTTATTTTGCTCAAGAACTTAGAGTTTACGGTAAAGCAAATGAAGGTTGTCCTATCTGTGGTGAAAGAATTCACCAGTTGAAAATAGGACAACGAAATAGTTATTTTTGTTTAACTTGTCAGCCGGAACAGTAATCCAGTTCGACTCAATTACAGCTTAAATACCATGCTGCTGAAGCGCTATTTTTGTGCTTTTTCTTTTAGCTTAATCGCCACAGGAATAGGCACAAATTGATCGATTTCACCGCCATGAATCGCGACTTCTCTTACAATCGTTGAAGATAGGAAAGCATACTCTTCTGCTGGGGTTAAAAAGATACTTTCTAAATTAGGCATCAATTTTTTATACATATTGGTTAAGCCAAATTCGTATTCGAAATCGACAGTGGTTCTTAAGCCTCGGATCAGTAAATTGACATTTTTTTGTTTAGCAAAGTCAACTAACAACCCTGAAAATCCTTCAACCGACACATTATCAAGCATTTTTACCGATTCTTGCAGCATATCGACTCGCTCTTGCAGCGAAAACATGGTTTGTTTACTCGGGCTATACGCGATCGCAACAGTAACCTGATCAAACATTTTTGCTGCTCGAGTAATGATATCCATATGACCATTTGTGACGGGGTCAAATGTGCCAGGGTAGAGTACATGATTATCCATTACATTGTTCCTTTTTGCTGGCTAACCACTGATTTAAGCGCTGTTTTACCATTTCTAGACTAATATCCTGCATTAGGTTTTCCCCTTTGGCTCTTGTGCCCCAGCTTAATTGTTCTAGCGGTTTTCCTTGTTGCTGCTCCACATGTTGTTGATACACACTAGCCACATATTGTTGGCTATAATATGGCCCAGTTCGTACTGGGTTACTGTGCGCATACAAACCAATAACCGGTGTATTCTGAGTGGTGGCGAGATGAGCAGGTCCAGTGTCTGGCGCCAGAACTATATCGGCTTGTTTAAGTACAGACGTTAGTTGCATTAAATTGGTTTGGCCAATTAAGTTGGTCACAGGGCACTGACACAGAGCTTCTATTTGTTGACCTAGCTTTACTTCTCTTGGTGCAGGGGAACCACATAAAACAATGTGTAACCCTTGCTCATAGGCGTAATCTGCTAGTTGAGCATATCGTTCCGTTAACCAGTTTCGTTCGTCTTTACTCGCCGCGGGTGAAATGACTAACGTTGGTTGTTGAGGTAGTTTTTTCTTTGCAAATTCAACATCACTTTGGCTAATAGGAATATCCCAACTAGGTAATTCAAATGGTACGCCAATATACTTGGCAAACTCAGCAAAGTTATCTAGTACATGAAAACTATCAGTATTAGCAAGATGTTTGTTGGTGAAAAATTGTTGTCCTTCACGGGTTCTATTTTTACCAAAACCTATTTTATATTTTGCTTTAATACCAAAAGAAAGAGCACTAGCACGAATCGCTGCTTGCATGTGTAAAAGTGCATCGAAACGTTGCTCAGGAAGCTGTCGCCATACTTTCTTCATGCCAGCAAAGCCTTGTTTTTTATCAAAGATAACCACATTGATATTAGGCAGTTGGTTAATTAACTGTGCTTCTATTTTTCCTGTTATCCACGTTATTTTGGTTTCAGGCCAATATTTTTGAATTGCCTGAACTACTGCGATAGCATGACAAACATCACCAATAGCGGAAAGCCTTAATATACAAAGCGATTTTGGAGCAGAAGAAAATAAAGCCATAACATCTTTACTCGTAAAGTAGGTAATGCGAATTATGCAGTTGCCATGGTTAAATGTAAACTATCGTTATAAGTGGTTACACTCAAAAATAAAGACGAGTTTATTCAAGATAAAAGTCGGTTGTATAAAATAGCGGGCTGTTACGTTTAATTAAAGAACAAAGAACAAAGAACAAAGAACAAAGAACAAAGAACAAAGAACAAAAAACAAAAAACCAAACTCGAATATAATCCGTCACGCTTATATTCAAAATAACCAAGTTCAAACAGAGGCACTGGTGCAAACTTATAAAAGTGGAAATGAGACTATTTGGTATGATTCAGATCTTCTATCTGTTCCAGTAGAGATGTGCACTAATGCGCCTTATTGGTATGTACACAATAAGGTTGTTGGTGTAGCTAAAGGGCGAGGAACGACTTGGTTTGTTCAATTGGCTAATCTGCAAGGGGCGCTAAGGCATTATCGTCGAGGCGGTTTATTCGGCAAACTAGTGAGTGATCAGTACTGCTTTCAAGGTTGGCAAAAAACGAGAAGCTATCAAGAATTTTTATTGCTAACCACATTGCGAACAGCTGGTGTTAATGTACCACGGCCTATTGCGGCTCGGGCAGTGAAAACAGGGTTAATTTATCGTGCTGATTTATTGAGTGAGAAAGTGCCTAATGCGCATGACTTAGTGGATATATTGCAACGTCAGCCTTTGACGAAACAAAACTACTATAATATTGGCCAGCAAATTCGCAAAATGCACGATGTAAGCGTGAATCATACCGATCTTAATATCCATAATATATTGCTAGATGATGAACAAAATGTGTGGATTATCGATTTTGATAAATGCACTGTTCAATCGGGTGACGCTTGGAAGTCATCTAATTTAGACCGGTTAAAACGTTCATTTTTTAAAGAACAGGGTAAGCGAAATATTCATTGGAATGAAAATGAATGGCAGCTATTGCTTGCAGGCTACTCTGGTTAATCGAACAAGCTACCTTACAAAAGGACAGTGAGTTTTCAAGACCTATTCTATATTTCAAATAGGCAGTACATTTTAAAATAGGTAGCACGTATTTCAGTATAAATTAGAACTGTGTAGATATAGAAAACGTTTAATTAGACTATAAATAACGCAGTGTTTTCTCTAGTGCGCCTCGGTTTCTTTCTACCACCTTTAATGCTGCCTGGCCCATTGATTGCGACAGTATGGTATCTGTAAAAATCAGGTTCAGTTGTTCTGCTATCTCGTCAGGTGTACTCGCAATCACTAATGCATTATCCGTTAATAATTGTTGAGTAATATCGCTAAAATTATAATAGCTTGGGCCATTTATAAGTGGCTTAGCCAATGCAGCTGGCTCAAGAAGATTGTGCCCGCCTACTTTATTTCCCAATAAGCTTCCCGCCATGAAACAAATATCAGCAGCACCAATTAATAACAACATTTCGCCCATTGTATCGCCAATATAAACTTGGGTATCGTCTTGTGGTGGATGTTGGCTTGTCCGAGTAATGGCTTTTAATTTTTGCAGCTGTACTAATTCACTCACAGCAGTAAATCGTTCAGGATGCCTAGGGACGAGAATCATCAACGCATTAGGCTGTAATTTTAATAATCGCTTATGCGCTTGCAATAATATTTCATCTTCACCTTGATGAGTGCTTGCGGCAATCCAGGTTGGTCTCTCGCTACCTAGCTCGATTCTCAATTTTTGGCTAGACTGCATAATATGAGAGGGAATGCTGATATCAAATTTAATCGAACCCGTAACATGAAGGTTTTCACTAGCAAATCCGAGTCGTTTGAAACGCATTGCATCGTCTTCATGTTGGCAAAGTATTTGAGATATATTTTTTGCTAATAAGTTAAATATAGATTGAAATTTTGCGTAGCGTAAACAAGACTTTTCTGACAAGCGAGCATTTAGCACGGTGATCGGAATATTAGATTTTGCGACGGTATATAGTGTATTAGGCCATAATTCCGTTTCCATAATTAACAGCTGTGTGGGTTTTACCGAACGCAGAAAACCTTTCACACACCACGCAAAATCAATCGGCATATATCTGTGCTCAACAAGATCGGCTAACTTTTCTGCTTGTTGTGCGCCAGTGCTCGTTGTGGTGGTTAATACAATGGCTTGTTGTGGGTTTTGCTTTTTTATCGCTTTAATAATCGGCGTAACAGCAATGGTTTCACCAACAGAGACAGCATGAATCCAAATAGGATTTTTTGCCTGAGTTGTAGGCGTTATCCCCCAATGTTCTTTCCAGCGAGAGCCAAAGGTTGGTTTACCGGTTTTTTTCTTATATAAGCCAACTAAAAGAACAGGGCAGGCGAGAAAAAGAACCAATGTGTAAAGTAAACGAATAAGCATGCCTAGATTAATCTCAATAAATTAATTTATGGTAACGTGTTTTTATAAACAATAACCAGTAAACTATAAAGCATGTAAGTTGACTCTGTTACTATAAATTGCCACTTTTTGTCCTTTGGAGAGTATAAATGCCCTTGCTTCATGAGCCTGAATCAAAAAAGTACCGTTTTCTACTTTATGTAGAACAAAATTACTCTTTTGACATATTAAGGCCAATACAGAAACATGCAAAATTGTTAGGTCATGATATTCGTTGGTTATTGGTTGGCAAGGATGTGTCTAGTCATTTTCTTTTAGATGATGAGGTATTATGTACAAGTATAGAGAGCGCAGTAAAATTTGAACCAGACGCTGTGTTTGTACCTGGAAATAAAGTGCCTGCATTTATTTCAGGGATAAAAGTTCAAGTTTTTCACGGACTAAACCAAAGTAAACGAGGTAACGTCTATCCTGAAAGAGGATTATTTGATCTTTATTGTACGGAAGGGCCAGGAAGAACCAGCTCTTTGCAGTCATTAGCAAAAAATAAAGAGTATTTTAAAGTTGTTGAAACTGGGTGGGTAAAACTTGACAGTTTATTTGCACAGACAAACCATCTGTTAGTAGAAAAACAGAGTAAAACAAAACCGCATATTTTATTTGCATCGACTTTTTCTCCTAGTTTATCTTGCGCAGAGCTTGTTTATGAACAGATAAAACAACTAAGTCAAACTGGAGAATGGCATTGGTTAGTCACGTTACATCCAAAGATGATTAAAGAAACAGTTGTGAAATATCGCCAACTTGAATCTGAAAATTTGACGTTTTTTTATAATGATAAAGTTATTGATATGATGCACTTAGCCGATGTAATGGTTTGTGATAATTCATCTATTTTTCAAGAATTTTTATTACTTAATAAACCAGTTGTAACGGTTAATAATAGAGATGTACAAGCGAGCTTTATAAATATTACTAATCCAGAAAAATTGAAGCCTGCAATTGAAATGGCTTTATCTCCTACTGAAAAATTGATGACAGAAATTAATAAGTACGGTTCTAACATTACGCCATATTTAGATGGAGAATCTGCACCGAGGATACTAGATGCAGTAATAGAAATGTTACAATCAAATTGGAAGAATAATAAACCTAAAAATTGGTTCAGGAACTTTAAAATTCGTAAGTCACTAGGTTACTGGAAGTTTTAATACTAGTTTAGTCACAAGAAAAATCATAATCTCGAATCGTGAGCTGTGATTAAATAAGTTTTTGATAAGGTTTTATACACATTGTAGACGTAATAGATAAGGACTTGGATTAGTAAAATACTATACTTACTGATCTTTCAATCTCACTGCATACTGATAGTCATTAAATATGAAAAAAATTAAGCTACTTGCGGTTACACATCATAGCCGTAGCAACATCAACCCAATTCGACCGGAAGCTTCGCAAATTATTGGCTTACATAAATCAGGGCAAGTTGATGTTACTGTCCTCTGTAATCCTAACTCAGGGCTGATTCCTTATTTTGAGCAGCATGGAATCGAGGTGTTAACTGATCCTCTAGATAAAAAAATCTCATTAACAACCATTTCCAAAATACGTTCTTTAATTAAATCTAAAGATATCGATATTTTGCACTTATTCAATAATATAGCTTGTAGTAATGGCGCGACAGCAGCAATTGGTACTAAGGCTAAAGTTATTGCTTATCGTGGACAAACAGGCAATATCAGCCGTTTGGATCCTGCTAGCTACCTGACGATGCTGCATCCTCGATTAGATAAAATCATTTGTGTGGCAAATGCCGTGCGTGACGACTTGAAGCAGCATGTATGGGGTGATAAAAATAAACCGATCACAGTTTATAAAGGGCATGATCAATCATGGTACCAAAAGCCTCAAGCTAGTTTGGAAGAGTTAAGTTTAAATGCAGATTCATTTAAACTTTCACTAGTGGCTAACTTAAGACCAAGAAAAGGCTTAAGTGTGTTGATTGACGCCGTTAAGTTGCTTCCTGCTGATATTAATCTCGATGTATTATTAGTAGGAGCGGATCCTAAATCAGAAAAAATTCAGGAGATGATCGCGCGAAGCGGTAAACCAGAAAGAATACATGCTTTAGGTTATCGAACTGATGCTCCAGAAGTTGCGGCGGCTTCAGATTTAACCATTTTACCGACAACCAAGCGAGAAGGGTTATGTCGAGCAGTATTAGAAGCAAACTCTTATGGTGTACCTGCGATTGTTTCTGATACTGGTGGTAATGCAGAATTAGTCGCAGATGGTGAAACTGGGTTAGTTGTCCCACCTGGTGATGTTGCTGCATTGGCTGATGCTATTCTAAAACTCTATCATAATCGTTCATTGTGTAAACAGTTTGGTGTTGCCGCAAAGCAACGAGTTATCAATAAGTTTAATGTAGAGCAGGGTGTTGAAGCGACACTTGATATATATCGTGGCTTATCAAAATAACGGTAAAGAAGAATAAAAATGATGGATTTGTATTTATGCTCTACTCTGCGCCACTTTATGTTTGCTTTATTAAGAGCAATCAGAGACTCTGAACAAGATAGTTTAATTATTATGATTCTTGATCAGCAAGATTTAAGTGAACAACAGTTTGACTTAACCGTTTTGCCTAGTTGGGTGTCCGTAAAGTTTGTAAAAAGAAAAAACTTATTAGGTGAAACTTATAAAGGACCGATCGGTTTTACACATAAGTTATGTGCAACGGCGCTCGTAGCCAGCGCTTATTTTAAAAACCGAACGAGAAAGTATGTATTTGAGAGGCAGTTCAATATTGATAACAGTAGGAAAATAAACCTATTTCTCTTTAACGATAGAAATCGTTTAGCTAGGCTATTAAGGCTGACAGTCGAAACCTATCAAGTTATTGAAGATGGTTTATCAAACTATAGTGGTAATGCGTTAAATAATATAGAACGATTGATCCAGAGAAAAAAACACCGTAGATATATAGGTGATGATCACCGTTGTCGAAGTATTCTTTTATTAAATAAAGAGTTTGCACCAAACACAATAAAGCATAAGGTTCATGCTATAGATTTCATTGACACTGATATTGTCAGTAAGTACTTATTTCCTATTTTTAAACTGGATTTATCGAGTTTAAATGAATTTCCTAAAGTCCTTATAGCTACTCAGCCTATTTCATTGGCGAACATGGACTCGACTGGATGTGATTTAAAGGTTTATGAAGAACTAATTAAGTACTTGGATGAAAAAGGGCTCTCTTATCAAATAAAAGTTCATCCTAGAGAAAACGAAGAGAAGTATACTAATTACTTTTCTCAGGCTTCGTTTGTAGATAGTAAAACTCCACTTGAACTGTTTTTATTTTCAAATGAAGAAAAAATCGATATTGTTTCTATTTATTCTTCCGCAGGAATGGGGTTTGAGAGATTTTGTAATAGAGTTACCCTTATTAACGATAGTGAAGCAGAAAAACAAGAACAGATATACGAAAATTGGCAACAAGGGCTAGCTGATTTAAGAGTAAGATTGAACCGCCTTAATATAAATTAAGCTCACATAAGTCACGATAAGATAATTAACATGAATATAATTAAGAAAATATTACATCCGATTGACTGTTTAGTTATTCGGCCGTTGAAATTCAGAGAATTGAAGAATTTTTATTATGCAGTTTTTCGATACCGCTCTTATAAGTTGTTGTTAGCTAATGACTTTAGTACCAAGTCAGCTGAAGGGACTCAGATCCAATACTATTACAAAAGGAAAACAAAGTTTCCCCATCCAATAGGTATTGTTATTGGACATGATGTTAAATTAGGTATGGGATGTACAATTTATCAGAATGTTACTATAGGGAGTGTCACAACTAAAGCACCTCAGCCAACATTGGGAAACAATGTAACTATTTATGCGAATGCAGTCATCATTGGGCCTATTCATATTGGAGACAATTCGGTAATTGGTGCAAATTCAGTTGTGAATCAAGATGTACCTGCTAATTCAACAGTAGCAGGTATACCAGCGAAACGAATAGATAAAGTGAATGATATTCACTAGATCAGTTTTATAAACTGTTCACAAATGAACTTAGGCATAAATTCTTTCCGAGGTGAAGATATGTAGCGTTGAGGGTGGTTTATTGCGTCATGCATTTTTGTAACAAAGCCATCAAAGTCTTCCATTGGGACTAGTGAATTAGGGTTCGTTATGACCTCTCTGATTCCTCCAACACTATCGAAGGCGATAACTGGTTTTTCTAAAGCAACAGCTTCCATCATAACTCTTGGTAATCCTTCGAAGTCAGAGGTGAGAAGAACTAGTTGAGAATGTTTGATATAAGGATAAGGGTTAGACTTAAAATCAATTAGTTTAACCTTATCATCAATGCCATGACTTATTATTTTGTTTTCAATATTATCTCTTAACTCACCTTTTCCCATGATAAGTAATGGATTATCGATAGCGGACTTGGCATATATTTTTATTAAATTATCATGTCTTTTTTGATGATTAAACCGACCAATGTGTAAAATATAATTCGATTCATCAGGAGTATAGTCGCTAGCGAATAACTTGATCCTATCGGCGTCAATAGCATTATATATAACTTGTTTTGGCACATTTGAATGAAAGTGAGTGCAAAAACTATCCATGGCTCCTTGAGAAACAAAAATGAGAGGATGGTTGCTGTAAGTCTTAGAGATATTACTAACTTCCATTTTCTTTTTGAACCAAGACTTCCCTTTTAATAAAGAGCTACCATAAGAATTTCTTATAATGTGATGAACATTGAGTCGGCTTTTAGACATGATTTTGTCGCACAAAATCATATTAGAAAATACTTTAGTCTCTTTACCAAAGTTATCTATGATAAAACCATCAATGTACTTTGCTGCTTTATCTCTGTAGGTAAATCTATGAATACCGGATTTTTTTATCTTATTTTTGATATCAAGAAAATGAACATTAATGTCATTGATATCATATTCTGCCACGTTACCCAATACCAGAAGATGGCAGGTATAGTTACTATGTTCTTGTATTGATAGGCATAAGTTAATTACTGATTTTTCTGCCCCCCCTCCTTTGATGTCCGGAAGTAAAAAAACAATATTCTTATTTGACATTTAATTCTTCCTTATTAGCAAAAATAATGGTGACATAATAGATAGAAAATAGAATAGGCATCATTGGTAGTGCTTGCCTAAAAGGTGTCGCGGTCATAGAAATACCAATGAAAAGAGTAAATAAACAGAAAGCGAATGACATACTGACACGAGAGGCTTGATATTTACACAAATAAACAATAGGTATTGATTGTAAACTCAGTAATAGGATTAGGCCTACGATACCTTTCTTTACTCCTGTGTCTAAATATTGATTATGATAGTTAGTGGGAGAGTATTCTGCGGCGGCTTTGCTAATCTTCCCTTGATGGTATAGCTGCTGGTATCGTTCAGAATGTTGGTCGCCAAAACCAAACACAGGCCTCTCTTTTATTAGTTGTACAGCTGCATCCCAGAACTGTAGTCTGAGTCCTATGGATGATTGTAAATTACCTTCTTGAATTGCATTTATTTCTTGTATCGTACTTTTAATCCGACTTTCAATTGGCTCATGACCTATATATGCAATGCCTAGTAAAATAATTGTAGCAATTGCTATACCTTTCTTATTAAGGCTAAATTTTGAAAGAAGAAAAAATAGTGGAAAGATGACAAGAAATGGAAGAATGACACCTCTAGTCTGAGTAAATATAATAACTGCTGAGTAAAAAATTATTGGAATCAATAATAGGCTGTTCTTTGTTTCTATAAAACGATAAATAGATATTAATCCAACAATAGATGCAGCGGAGGCATAAGGGATAGGATTAAAACCTCCACCAGTGATAGGTATTCCTCTATCTAATCCCAAAGCATATTTATTATATAATACAAACCCAATAGAACAGAAAGATCCAATAATAAGTAACCGGTCGATAACTCCCTTTGTTAATAAATGTTGTGGGAAATAGATGAATAGTACTAACATGACAAGAAATACCCTTATTTCTTGACTTGAACCACCGTAAATATAGTAAAAAACACTTAAATAGATGATGGTTATTATCAATAGAATATTTAACGGTTTTTTAATGTTTGTTGTAATCGGCTTTTTTCCATATTTAGCGATGGAGACAATGAGTGAGACTAGTACAAATATGACGAGCTTTTTATCTGCATTTTCTATAAAAAAGGTACTTGTAAAAAGTAAGTAGATGGGTGCGCAAATTATGTGGTCAAAAAATTTCATATTATTCATGTTTTTATTCGTAATTATCCGACAGAATTGATTCGTCTCGTACTTTAATTAAAGTCGATATGGGTTTACATTAGTATCTGGACGCGTTTTTAATAATCTAAGAATCCACATATATTGCTCCGGCTTATCACCCACATATTCTTCAATGCATTGGTTCATCATTCTAGCATCTTGCTGTTCGTCACCGGTAGGAAACGGTAATGCGGGATAAAAGTCTAACTGATATTGTCCAGTTGAGGAATTATACATAGCAAATAAAGGGACAATTTTTGCTCGGCTGAGTTTAGATAATCGCCCTAATCCTGAAATGGTCGCTTTTTTGGTCGCAAAAAAATCAACGAATACACTATGTTCTGGCCCTAAATCTTCATCCGGTAGGTAATAGCCCAAGTAACCATCACGAACTGATTTGATGAATGGTTTTATACCACCACTTCGATCATAAATTCTTCCACCGTACTGCACACGTTGTTTATGCATTAGCCAGTCTGAAACTGGATTCTTTTGTGCTTTTGCCATTGCCGATACAGGTAAACCTCTAGACGCAAGTAAAACAGCAGGAATGTCAATTGCCCAAGTATGTGGCACGAGTAAAATAACACTTTCACCTTTGTCGGTAATAGAAGTTAAGTGCTCCAGCCCATTTATAGTGGTGTTGGTATCTAGCCATTTTTTATTGCGTAATGTTAGCGAAGCAAAACTTAATAGAAACGAAATGGATGTAACATAAGAAGCAACTAGAATATGTTCCCTTTGTTCAGTGCTTTTATCTGGAAAGCACATTTTTAAGTTTACTCGCGCTCTTTTATTGGCTTTATTGTTAATTTTCACCGCTTGTTTAGCGAAAATTTTTGCCGTCCAATATCGGAAACTAACAGGAGTAAAACTCAGCATGGAGGCAAAAAATACAGCAATCCAAGTCCCCCAATATTTAGGCAACAGAAAGGACTTATCAAACTGTGGATTGTAAGCGTTTATGTCAAAATCATTGCGTTTATTCATAGAATGAAATTACTTATAAAAGTGAATGCTAGTTAATATAATAAACTACTATTTTGGACAAAGATTGTACCTTCGCAGTTTAGTCCTCATTGGCTAAAAACCAGACGCTTATTGCTTAGTGAGATAATATCTTCGGTTTCTCTTAGTATTGCTGCTGGTTTCGAGTAGAAGATACCCCAGCACTGCTGTACAATCAACAACCCGTTAACGCGGTTTGTTCGTGTGTACGATAAAATAATTTGAACATTATCGCCATTTAGGGGGCTTACCTAAGGGCGGTAGCGTGCCTAAATCTTTTTTTATAGCTAAAAAAGGGAAATAGTGAGGCAAACTTCGAGAACCATTTTTCTGTGATGTTGGTTTAAATATGCTTATTACTTCTATCGTTATTATCTCACTTTTAGCAGCACTGGTTTTTTCCAATGTGCGGCCTTCTCTGCTGTTTATTTGTGCAGTGATTGTTCTTTATATTACAGACAATGTATCGCAACAAGATGTGCTAGGTAATATTGTTAATACATCGGTATTAACTTTAATTAGCTTGATGCTGGCTTCTTTAGCTTTAGAAAAAACCCAGTTGTTAACTTGGATTTCGAGCAAAATTTTTCATCCTAGTTATAGAAAAACTATCTTTAGATTAGGTATTGGAACGGCTATTTCTTCTGCGTTATTGAACAATACTGCAGTAGTGGCAACCATGATGAGTGGGATACAACGAAATCAAGAGCATTCTGCTTCTCGTCTTCTTATGCCTCTTTCATATTTTGCTATTGTTGGAGGTACCATCACTCTAATCGGGACATCAACCAATTTAATTGTTAATGCTTTAATTGTTGAGCAAGGGCTGCCTTCTCTGACCTTCTTCAGCTTTTTACCGGTTGGCTTATTATTGTTTACTCTAGTCGGTTGTGTGATTGCGTTTTCTAGCTATCGACTAAAAAGCTCAGATTCGGCAACAGTGAATACCGACGCTTATTTTATTGATGCAGAGGTGCTGCCCAATAGTAAACTGATAGGAAAAAGTGTTATTGAAAACCGCCTGAGAGCACTGGATGGTTTGTTTTTAGCCGAGATAGTAAGAGGTGATGAATTACTGTCACCGGTTGCTCCTAATATGGTAATCCAACAGGGCGATAAACTTATCTTCACTGGTGATGTTAGCCAAGTGAAGCAATTAAATATGTTGGATGGAGTGGAAGTCTTTGCCGACAGCAGTAAATTGTTATCGGAAAACTTAATCGAAGTCATTGTTAGTCCTGAATCGATATTAATAGGACGCACTCTTAAGAATACGGAATTTCGCTCAAGGTTTGACGCCGCGGTTGTGGCTATTAAACGTCAAGGTCAAAAATTATCTGGTAAGTTAGGCGAACAATCTATTTTTGCCGGAGACAAACTGGTTTTGGCTGTCGGTAAAGATTTTAGTAAAAGACAAAACTTAAGTCGCAATTTTTTTATACTTACCGGTAAATCGTTACATCAACCATTGAGTCTAAAAGCTAATTTTTTTGCTATTGGCGGTTTTATTACTGCCATATTAGCTTCGGTTATTAGTTCGGTATCACTGCTTGAAATGATGGCGCTGTATCTTATTTTTATGGTCGCGAGCAGTATATTAGATGGCACCACATTAAGACGACGTTTCCCATTTGAACTTTGGTTAATACTGGTTTGTGCGTTGTCTATTGCTCAAGCGTTTAGAGAATCAGGTTTAGCCGACTTTCTATCCGATGCGGTATTCTCTTTTGTTGGATCTCAAAATCCGTACTTTGCATTAGTTATCCTATTTATTGTAACTGTGCTACTAACTGAGACAATTACCAATACTGCAGCAGCCGCAATAACGTTGCCGATAGGTTTATCTCTCGCAACGGCTTATAACGTCAGTACATTGCCATTTATTATGGCAGTTGCTTATGCAGCAAGTGCCAGCTTTATTAGCCCTTTTGGGTACCAAACCAATTTAATGGTTATGAACGCGGGTGGCTATAAAGTCATGGATTTTATCAAAACAGGTTGGAAGGTTTCGTTGGTTTATACTGCGGTTTCGTTATTTTTTATACCGCTGTTTTTTCCTTTTTGATGTAAGAAAAAATAAATCGAAAACACAATCGTGATTGATAAGTTTTTGTGTACTAATAAAAAAGCGTCCAAGCTAGCGAGGAGCCAACAAGTAATAAATATAATAGATTTATTACTGATACCTCTAAGTAGGGTTGCTTGACAATATAAATAGGAAAATATGAAAGTTTTAATAACAGGTGGCGCAGGGTTTATTGGTTCTGCTGTGATTAGGCATATTATCAATAATACTGAAGATGAAGTTGTGAACTTAGATAAATTAACCTATGCGGGCAATTTAGAATCGCTAGATGAAATTAACTCTAATGAACGATATCAATTTGAGCAAGTTGATATTTGTGATGCAGAAGCCTTAGAAAGAGTGTTTTCTATACATAAGCCAGATGCGGTGATGCATTTAGCGGCTGAATCACATGTTGACCGCTCTATAGATGGTCCAGCCGCGTTTATTGAAACTAATATTGTTGGTACCTATACACTATTAGAAGCAACTCGTACATATTGGAATGATTTGAATAAAGATCAGAAAACGAAATTTCGTTTTCATCACATCTCGACAGATGAAGTGTATGGGGATTTGGAAGGCACAGATGATCTGTTTACAGAAGACACATCCTATGAGCCCTCAAGTCCATATTCAGCCTCTAAAGCCTCAAGTGATCATCTTGTTAGATCGTGGTTACGTACCTACGGTTTACCAACTATTGTAACAAATTGTTCTAATAACTATGGACCTTATCATTTTCCTGAAAAACTCATCCCATTAATTATTCTTAACGCCATAGATGGTAAGTCTTTACCTGTATATGGTAATGGAATGCAAGTTAGGGACTGGTTGTTTGTTGAAGATCATGCAAGAGCGCTATATAAAGTGGTAACCGAAGGAATTGTAGGTGAAACCTATAATATAGGTGGCCACAATGAGAAAGCCAATATTGAGGTTGTAAAAACGATTTGTTCATTGTTAGAAGAGTTAGTTCCAAATAAGCCTGAAGATGTTCACTACTATCAAGACTTAATCACTTATGTAACAGACCGTCCTGGACATGATGCTCGTTATGCGATTGATGCATCAAAAATTGAACGTGAACTAGGTTGGAAACCAGAAGAATCGTTTGAATCAGGTATTCGTAAAACCGTTGAGTGGTATCTAAATAATAAAACTTGGTGGCGTAGAGTATTAGATGGTTCTTATAGCCTTGAGCGTTTAGGCACAGGAGATCGTCGGTAATGAAAGGAATTATATTAGCTGGTGGTTCAGGAACCCGTTTGTATCCGATCACTAGAGGCGTCTCTAAGCAACTATTGCCAGTATACGATAAACCAATGATCTATTATCCTCTCTCCGTATTAATGTTAGCCGGAATAAGAGATGTTTTAATTATAACAACCGAAGAAGATCAAGCAGGGTTTCAAAGACTGTTAGGTGATGGTAAGCAATTTGGCCTAAATTTAGAATATGCAGTCCAATCTCGGCCAGATGGTTTAGCTCAAGCTTTTATTATAGGCGAAGAATTTATTGGAAAATCGAATGTTTGTTTAGTTCTTGGTGACAATATATTTTATGGCCAAGGGTTTTCTCCAAAGTTAAAAGAAGCTGTCCAGTTAGTATCTGGAGCAACGGTATTTGGCTATCAAGTAAAAGATCCACAAAGATTTGGTGTGGTTGAATTCAATAAGAATAAACAAGCAATTTCAATCGAAGAGAAGCCGAGCAACCCTAAATCAAATTTTGCTGTGACGGGTTTATACTTCTATGATAATCAGGTTGTTAACATTGCTAAAACTATTAAGCCGTCCGAACGTGGTGAGTTAGAAATTACTAGTATTAACCAGGTTTACATGCAGCAAGGTCAACTTAATGTTGAACTTCTTGGTCGTGGCTTTGCTTGGTTAGATACAGGTACGCATGAAAGTTTGTTAGAAGCAGCTCATTTTGTAGAGACGATAGAAAAGAGACAGGGATTTAAAATTGCTTGTTTAGAGGAAATTGCATTTAACCAAGGCTGGTTGAGTAAGAATCAGTTGGATAATATAGCAAGACCAATGGCTAAAAATGAGTACGGCCAATATTTACTAAACTTAACAACGCAACTCAGTTAATAGGAACAATAATGTTTTTACCTGTCATAATGGCTGGTGGTTCAGGCTCACGCCTTTGGCCACTTTCACGTTCATCCTTTCCTAAACAATTTTTAGCCTTAGATGGTAAAAATTCACATACGATGCTTCAAGCTACATTAGATAGAATTGAAGGTATGAACTCATTAGATGCGATCATTATTTCAAATGAAGAACATCGTTTCATTGTAGCCGAACAAGTTAGAAGCTATGGCGCAAAAGCAGAAATTATTTTAGAACCGGTTGGTAGGAATACAGCCCCTGCGATTGCCTTAGCCGCTATTCAATCATTGAAAAATGGACAAGATCCTATTTTGTTAGTATTGGCTGCTGATCATGTAATACAAGATACTTCAGCATTTCAACGATCTGTTTTAAAGGCGATGCATGAAGCAGAGAAAGGTAATCTTGTGACCTTTGGTATTGTGCCAACCTCTGCAGAAATTGGTTATGGATATATTCAACGAGGTGAAAATGTCAGTGAAGGGGCTTATGCAGTAAAACGATTTGTTGAAAAGCCTGAATTAAAGTTAGCGACTGAATACTTTGCCGGGGGGGAGCACTATTGGAATAGTGGTTGCTTCATGTTTAAAGCTAGTGTGTATATTGAAGAGCTAAAGCGGTTTTCAACAGAAATTTTTTCCGTATGTCAAAAAGCTTCTGAAAACATCAAAAATGATACGGATTTTTTTCGGGTTGATGAAAACGAGTTTATTAAATGTCCCGATAACTCCATTGATTACGCAGTAATGGAGCATACAGATAAAGCCATAGTGGTCCCTTTAGATGCAGGTTGGAGTGATGTTGGTTCTTGGTCGGCTCTTTGGGATATTTCAGAGAAAGACTCAAATGGAAATGTTCACCAAGGGGATACAATTTTAAAAGAGACTAGAAATTGTTATATCTACGCTCCTAATAAACTTGTTACTACGGTGGGACTTGAAAATATTGTAGTGATAGAGACGAAAGATGCCGTTTTAGTTGCAGATAAAGACAAGGTACAAGAAGTCAAAAAAATAGTTCAACAACTTAAAATGAATAACCGTTCAGAATTCAAAGAGCATAGAGAATCATATAAGCCTTGGGGTAAATCAGATGCAATTGATAGTGGTGACCGCTATAAAGTGAATCGAATTACTATATTACCCGGAGAAAGCAGGCCTCTACAAGTACACTATCATCGAGCTGAGCATTGGGTTGTTGTATCCGGTACAGCAAAAGTAACTAAAGATAATTCTATACATATTGTTACTGAAAACCAGTCTATTTACATGCCTGTAGGAGTCAGCCATATGATAGAGAACCCAGGCTTTATTCCTTTGGAACTAATAGAAATTCAATCGGGGATTTATTTGCAAGAAAATGATGGAATAAATATAGAGTAATACATTTATTTTTATTCCATATTAAGATAGTAGAGAAAAGGAATTGTATTTTGCTTTCATTAATTAAAAATCTCTTAAAATATAGAGAGTTTATTGTTAGTAATGTAAAAAGAGAGTTTCAACTCAAATATCAAGCGTCAATTTTAGGTGCTACTTGGAGTGTTATCAATCCACTTTCAATGATATTTGTTTATACAGTAATATTTTCGCAGTTAATGAAAGCACGCATACCAGGGGTAGAAGGTGTTTTTGCCTATAGCATTTATTTGTGTTCAGGTATAATAATTTGGGGGTTGTTTTCAGAAATATTGACTAGATGTGTAGATTGTTTTATTGATAATGCTTCTTTAATAAAAAAAGTCAACTTTCCTAAAATATGTATACCTGCCACCATAGTTTTAGGCGCTTTCATTAACTTTTTAATTATATTTATAATATTTTTATTTTTCTTATTAATATCAAATAATTTACCTTCATTTGAATTGTTTTTCGTTTTTCCAATACTTATGGTATTAACGATTTTTGCCGTTGGACTTGGTATATTTCTTGGTGTGTTAAATGTATTTTTTAGAGATATAGGTCAATTTACTAAAGTGCTGATACAATTTTGGTTTTGGGGGACACCTATAATATATCCAATGAATATATTACCTGAAAATATTGGGTTGTTATTATCATTTAATCCGATGACAATTATAGTCAGTTCTATGCAAGCTGTTTTTATTGATGACTTAATATTAAACTGGTCTGCTTTGACTATAGTGTTTGTAGTGAGTATAGCCTTGATGTTATTCAGTTTAATGTTTTTTAGAAAACATGTTAATGAAATTGCAGACGAAATATAATGAGTAAAATAACAGTTAGCAATATAGAAAAGTCTTACAAACAATACCCTAATAGATTTAGTCGATTGATTGAATGGATGAGTCTTGGGCGTAAAGTTTGCCATACGCTAATACCTGTTTTAAAAGGTGTGACTTTTGACGTTGAATCAGCTGATTCTGTTGCGATCTTAGGCGTTAATGGGGCTGGTAAGAGTACTCTGTTGAAGATTATCACTGGGACTTCTGCTCCAACACATGGTCAGGTTAAAATAGAAGGTAGTGTATCTGCTTTACTTGAATTGGGGATGGGTTTTCATCCTGATTTCTCTGGAAGACAAAATGTTTACATGGCTGGTCAACTTCTAGGTCTTAATTCGCAAGATATATCGAACATGATGGAGTCTATTATAGCGTTTTCCGAAGTGGGAGAATATATAGATAAACCTGTGCGAGTTTACTCTAGTGGTATGCAAGTTAGATTAGCATTTGCTGTTGCAACGGCCAGAAGACCCGACGTTCTAATTGTAGATGAAGCTTTATCTGTTGGGGATGTTGCATTTCAACGAAAATGCTTTCAGAGAATCGAAGATTTTAGGCAGAAAGGAACAACACTTTTATTTGTTACCCATGATATAGAAACGGTAAAGCGAATATGTAACAAAGCTATTTTGATCAAAAATGGTGAAATATTTGCGATGGGTAAAGCAAAAGAAGTTTGTAATATTTATGAAAAAGAACAAAGTGTTGTGAGCAATATCGAAAAAGTTCCAGCTCTCGATAAAGGTGAAGAAACGAATTACGGAACATTTAAAACTATAATTAAAAATATTTCTATAAATGAAATGATCGACCAAAAAATATTTCATGTGTCGAATAATAATGATTTGAGATTTGTTTTTTATATTGAGATTAAATCTGACTTAAATTCGCTATGTTTTTCTATGATGCTGAAAACAAAAGATGGTATATCTGTTTATGGTATAGATACATCTAATGTGGAAATTTTTAATGTAAACTCTTTCGAACGCGGATGTTATAAAATAAAAATAAGCATAGAAAATAAATTTTCACCTGGAACATATTATTTAAATTGTGGTATTAGAGAGCACTCCGATAGTGATGAATATCTCCATAGACGTTTAGATTGCGGTATTTTAAATATAATTGAAGAGTCTGATGTTTTTGTAAAACATGGATTGATAAATGCAAGATTTGAATCAAACATAATGAGAGTCGACGATGAAGGATGAAGAGCTACTGTTTGTACACAGTCTTTTTAGAACCGGTAGCACTTATTTTTACTCTAAATTAAAAAATAGTGGTGTTAGGTCGTTTCAAGAACCGATACATGAGATAGTTATTCAGGTTCAACAGAAAATAAAAACATTAGAGAATAATGATAAAAATATTGGTTCCCTAAGACATGAAAACTTAGTGAATGAGTATTATACAGAGTTATCTGACTTAGAAGAAAGTGTGCTAGATATACTTGGAGAAGATGATATTTATGCTGATTACTTCTCGAAACAATTGAATCCAAGTTTAGAAAAATATATTTTCCATCTAATTACAAGCACAAAAGATAAAATTGCGATTCAAGAATGCAGAACTTCAAATCGAATCGGTATCATTAAAAATAAGTTTAGTGGAAAACATGTCTATTTATATAGGAATCCATTGGATCAGTGGTGGTCCTATCGTGTAGACAGGTATTTTGATACGACTAGTCAATTAATCTTTGGATCGAATAAAGAACAATCTGAAGAAGTGTGTAAACTGAAAGCACTAATCGGCAGCGAAGCATATCGGTCTGATAATTTATTGAAAGAGTTTCACCGATATCATTGTGAGCCAATGGATTTTCGTAGTAGCTATTTAGCATTTTATTCTTTATGGATACTAGGGTTACTAGAAGCTTTTGAACATGCCGATTTACTTATAAATATCGATGATCTCTCGATATCTTCACATTACCAACATGAAATAACTGATGCGCTTGCTATGTGGGGTTATGAAAATCTTGATTTTAAAGATTGTAACTCTCCACTAACTCCGATGGGGAGTGATGAAAAAAATGAATATTTAAAACTCGAATGTGAAGTTGAAGAAGTCCTTTTAAATTCAGATGTTAATCAAGAAGTGCTTCAAAAAATAATTGAGCTGAAATTAAAACAGCGCGAACAACTATCAACAATGTCAGAGTTAAATCAAAGTGCACAACAAGTAGTAGCGAAAATTAGAAAAGATTTTCTCCACACACTAGATACTGAATCATACTACGCTAAGTGCTTATCGAAAGAATTGCGTAACATGGAAGCTAGAAATATTGAAATTGAATCAAACTATAAACGCATAGAGAAGATAAATTCAGATATTGTTAACAGTCTTTCATGGAAATTAACTAAGCCTGTGAGAGCTTTCTTGCATTTTAAAGATAAATTACTATTGATTTTTAGAGATAAACAGCACTTTAAAGTATTTGTAAGAAATAAAATAACTCGATTTCCAAAATTACATATTTTCTTAAGGAAAATAATACAAGGTTCACCCCTAATTCGGATGTTATTCACCAAGTATGGTTTTTTATCGGAGAAAACTATACCTTGGGAAGAGTTAAATAAAAAAATGACACCTAATCAAAAAAATATTTTTAATGAACTAACTCGGAAAAACTAACATGAATGCTGCTATGTTTTGTAGCTTGAAATATATTCAATCGGCTACTTTTAAAACTATTAATCAATCAGTTTTGCATAATGTATTAAAAGGAAATCATCCTTGTTTTTTTATTTTACTAGATAGTCTAGATAGCATTGATTTGGCGAAAAATGAAATAAGTAAAATAATCACATTAGATAGATGTCGATTTTATTTTTTGCCATCAACTACAGAACTAAAAACTGAATTGTGTTGGTTTATTGCTTCTAGTTATAATATTGATAATGCTATTTGTTTTACGGAAGACGAAACGTCAATTGACGTATTTGAATTAGGTGATTTTAATAATAATCAAAAAACATCACATGACTTAAGTTCTGAGTTGGGACTAAATGTTAATGTATTAACTTTATCTTCATCTATAGAACTTGATGAGGTAATCGAACGAATTAGAAACCTTAATATCGATTTCGATCCTATTGATATTGCCAATTTGCTGGCTAAGATTGATCCAGTACAAAAAAATACACTGCATATTGATATAAGTACTCTTATTCATTTTGATCACGCTACTGGCATACAAAGAGTAGTTAAAGAGTTGTCAAATCGCTTGCTAGAAAGTGAACTTCCAATGAATAGTAAGTTAGTGTATTCGTATCCAAATCATACCCATTTTTATAATGCAACTGATAGCGGAAGAGCTGGCGATCCTTATACAATAGAGGATGATATTGTAGATTTTCATGATGGCGATATTCTTCTTTTTCTTGATTTACATCCATCAAATGCCTATACAAAAAATGAAATTATTAAACAACTTCAACATATTGGAGTTAAATCATACTTTGTTGTGTATGATTTATTACCTATTTCTCACCCTCATTGCTTTGTGCAAGAATTAGTAAATGATTTTGAACAGTGGTTAGCAACTGTAGCGATGTCAAACGGCGCAATGTGTATTTCTAATGATGTGAGAGATAAACTCAATAACTGGATTGAAGTTAATAGTATTAATAAATATCCAGAATTTAGAAGCGAATATTTTCATTTAGGTGCCGATTTTAATACATCAATAATAAATAGTAACGATGAACCACCTCAACATACATTGATCGAACCATTGTTAAGTTGTGACACGACAAAAACTTATTTAATGGTAGGAACAGTTGAGCCTAGAAAAGGACATAAAGATGTATTAGAGGCATTTGAAGCGGCCTGGTCAAATGGTTCCAGTAATGTGCTCATTATTGTTGGTAAGGAAGGTTGGCGTAATGAAGAGCTAATTAGCCGTTTAAAAACTCACCCTGAACGAGATCGCAAACTATTCTGGTTACAAGGGCTCAGTGATGGATATTTAGATTACTTATATAGAAATGCGAGCTGTTTAATTGCTGCAAGTGAGGGCGAAGGGTTTGGTCTACCGCTTATAGAAGCAGCGCAATATGGTTTGCCTATTATAGCTAGAGATATTCCTGTGTTTAGAGAAGTTGCTGGTGAGCATGCGCTGTATTTTTCAGAACGAAAAGAAGAAAAATTAGAGAGGTTATTATTTGTTAGTGAAGATGCTTATTTAGATTCAAAAAATATTCCGTTTTTAACTTGGAATAAATCAACAAATCAATTGATACATTTGATTTTAGGCGAAAATTGAAATGATAATAAATAACAAAGATAAAATATTTTCAATAGTAATATTTCTAGTGAGTGTACTTAGTGGTTGGTATTTGTTCTTTTATCAGAATACCATGGATGATTCTTGGATAAAAAGTGATAACTATTTAGAGTCATATAGCTTTGATAGTTTCATTGAAAATGTGAAATATGCTTATGATCTAAGTTGGCAGAAACAAGGAAGATTTCCTGGTGTAATTCCTTTTATTCGGGCTGTTGACGGTGCTATATCATTTGAAACATCATATCATTACATCTTTAATGTTTTGTTTCATGGTGCGAATTCAGTACTTTTGTTTTTTTTGATGAAAGGACCATTGCAACTAGAACGTCGTTTTTCATTTATATCTGCTGTCGCCTTTTCATTAGTTGTAAGTATTCGAGGACCGTTATATGCAATAGGGATTTATATAGGTTCATTTTATGTAAATCTTTTGACTGTTTTTTTATTATTATTATTATCTAGTGGAAGAAATAGCTTAATTTCCAAGTTGATAGTTTGTGTCTTTTTTGTCCTTGCACTAGGTAATTATTCTTTAATTGTGATGTTACCGGCATATTTTATATTTCAATTAATAATAGGTTCTAATTTTAAAAGCAGTATTATAAGAACACTATTATTATCTATACCTATTTTAATTAATGTTTTTATCATTAAGTTTTCTCCAGATACAAGTTATATTGGAACTAGACCTAATTTTAGCTTTGAACATATAGTTAGTAACTTATCAGAGATCATTAGTAGACTAATTCCTTTTAGTAAAACTATCGACTTGGTTTTTCTGGCTATTATTTTTTTATTTTCTTTGTTTAGCACTATTAAAAATAGAAAATTATTTCTAAATTTTTTATTTTCATTTTCTCTTTTATTTAGTTATATAATTGTTTTTGCACTGACATCAAGATTTGAGTTCCCTAATCCATACTTTCTTTATATTCCATACTTTGGTTTTATCTTAACTTGTGCATTGTTAATTTACGAGATAAAATATCCAAAAACTATTTTTTTGATTTTTGCTATCACTTTTAATCTATTCGGGTACAGAGAGTCGACACCATATAGGCAGTTTCGTGTTGAACAAGCAGATAAAATAAGTACGTTAAAAAATATTGCAAGAAGAACTTTTGATATGAATGCTAAATTTAATATTAAAAATAGCTTCAATATTATTCTTGTCGATGAAGACCTATTGCATGGATTGCATTTGGGATATCATGATCGGGCATTACACTCTTGGAAAGACAAAGATGATAGCAATTTATATGTTTTTTCATCAGATTATAAATATAAGGGTAAAACTTCTGAGTTCAAGGTAGGCTACAGTCAATATACAGATGAATATTTGCAATATAGATCAATAGATCAGGTTTTATATTTTTATTTTAACAATTACATACATTTTAAACATAAAAATATATCACTATTTAATGTGAAAGAAAATAATATACATATATTTAATGCATTTGATGCTGCGAATATTAAAGTGCTTCCTTTAGAAAAGTTACAATATTTAGATAAAATTCATATAAATAGTATGTATAAAAAAGAGTCAAATAAAGAGAGAGATTTTTACTGGGCTAATAGTAAGTTAACCATAGAAATTACAAATGCTAAAAATATTTCTCATACAAATATGAAAGTAAGTGGGAACTTATTTTCTATTGTAGATAATGATATATCCATTAGTTCAGGTAGTAACTTGGAAATCGGTGATATCCATCTTGATAAACAATCAATTACTCGATTTTGCTTTACTTACGATTTAAGGGAAAACGATGATCTAGATGTAATTTTTTCTTTAGAAGGAAAAAATACTACACAAGTAGCAGGAGACCCTAGAAATTTATCGTTTTTTATCGATGCAAATGTCAAAGTTGAATATAGTGATTTGAACAAGCCTATATCTTGTAAATTGCAGTAAGATAGTTTTTTCCTTGGTTATTTATATTTTCTTAGATTTGATAAACTGGAGTTGAGGTTAAACGATAATTATTTCGTAAATTTCTATAAATTCAAAAAAACAATACCTTTTGTTTTACATGCGTGTAGAAAATAACTAGTTTTAAATATATATTTAGTAAGTATAAGTGATTAATAACAATGAAATTATCTATAGTAATTCCAGTTTTTCGAAGTGAAAAGTTTGTACGTTTGACCGTTGAAAAAGTCCGTGAGGAAATAAGTAAATTTGAAAGTTTATTTGAAATAATATTAGTCGATGATGGTAGTCCTGATGGCAGTTGGCATGTTATTGAAGTACTTGCAAAGGAATATAAAGAAGTTAAATCGATTAAGCTTGTGAAAAATTATGGACAACATACAGCCGTTCTTTGTGGTATAGAAAATGCGGCAGGTGATTTTATTATTACTATGGATGATGATTTGCAAAATCCACCTGAAGATATCCCTATTCTTTTGAATAAGATTGAACAAGGGTATGATTTGGTTTTTGCAAAGTTTAAACAAAAAAAGCATGCCAGTTATCGAAAGTTAGGAACAAAAATCATAGGATATTTAAATGATAAGATTTTTAATAAGCCTAAAGATATTACATTAACAAATTATCGAATTTTTACAAAAAATTTAGCAGAAAGAATTGTAGCTTACCGCGTAAATGAACCTTATATTCCAGGTTTGTTACTGATGCACGCTAGCAGTATTGCTAATGTTGAAACTGAACATCGTGAACGAACTGTAGGCGGTTCTAATTACACTATTTCCAAAATTCTTAAATTAGTTTCTAGGCTTCTTTTTAATTATTCATCAGTACCATTAAAAGCTCTATCTTTTATTGGTGGCGCGATCTCACTATTTAGTTTTTTAGGAGGGATATTTGCATTGATGAATCAATTAATTTCTGGCTCAAGCGTTCAGGGATGGACCACTTTAGTTGTTCTTTTATCGTTTTTGAATGGGTTTATTATTCTAATGTTGGGAGTTTTAGGTGAATATGTAATTCGTTTGACTAAGACTATATCTCATGAGCGACCGTATCACATATCTAGGATTGTAAAATGAGAAATTTCTTTATCGTTGGGGCTCAAAGATGCAGCACTACTTGGCTTTATGAAATGTTAAATGCGCATCCTGAAATACAGATGAACCCTCAAGTTAGACCAGAACCAAAGTACTTTTTAAATCAGGATTCAGTTGATTGTGCGAGTAGTTATTTTGAGTCAGTATTTCCATTTCAAATTTTAAGTCGCAGTATGATCTATGGAGAAAAAAGTACTTCTTATATAGAATCATATGATGCAGCGGTTAGAATTAAGAAAACGTTCCCTACAGCTAAGATTGTAGTTTTGTTGAGGGATCCTGTAAAACGAGCATTGTCCAATTTTAAATTTTCTATCGATAATGGCTTAGAAACAAGATCTTGTCTTGACGCTATCCTAGAAAGAAAAGATAAACCTACCTTAGAACATACATTTTCTACAGATCCATTTAATTATTTACAAAGAGGTAAGTATGAAAAATATTTAGAAATGTATTTTTCTTTGTTCAGTAAAGAAAATATTGGTATTTTTTGTCAAGAAAGCATTACTAAAAATATTGACGATTTGCAATCAGTATATCGTTATCTATCCGTGGATAGTCATTTTGAGCCTGAAAGATATGAAACCATCCATAATAAAGCGGAAAGTCCAAGTGATAGTATCATAATTTCGTCTCTTTATTCTGAACTTAAGGGGTACTATGAACCTACTTATGAGTACGTATCAAAATTTATAGATATATCAAGTTGGATGAGATAGATGAGAATACTTGGTGTGATGTTCACAGTTTTTCTGACTTTGTCTACATCAATTTTATTAGATGCTTCGACCAAGTTAAATAGTGGAAGTGTCTTAGTTGTTATTTGTGTTGTTGTACTTATTAATGCATTAAAATTTGTTATTTGGGGTAAACTTAATCAATATTATGATCTTTCTAAAACATATCCATTAACAACATTATTTTATCCGTTAATATTTATTTATGCGATAGTATTTAGAGGGGTTGATTTTGAACTTATTAAGCTTTTTGCATTAATTATTATCATGTCAGGTATCTTTATGACGGAAATAAAAAAATAATGAGTTATTTATATTTATGCTTGGCCATTTTTTCAACATCTATTGGTATGATTTTTTATAAGTTATTTTTTATCACAAAAAAAAAGGTGTATTTTTTTGTGACACTAGTTTTATTTTTGTTAACTCCAGGTCTGAGTTTTTTGTCCCTTAAAGGGCTCTCAGTCGATGTTGTTTATATGGCAACTAGTCTTAACAGTTTTATTATTATTATTGGGTCTTATTTTTTTCTTAAGGAAAAAGTCAATGTGTACCAATATTCCGGATGTCTTTTAATTGCACTAGGTGTGATTTTATATATGGTTTGACGAGTTTTTATGAAAAAAAATACATTGAGATTTTTATTTTTGCAATATTCTTATGTTATGGAAATATTGCATTTCTTGATTTTTATAATACCTCCTTTTTTATCTTCAGGTATATGGTCCCTACTGTTAGCTAAGAAAGGTCACTCCGTTTTTATTGATGCTCACGTATATTTCCGGTATCCAAAAAAAGTTTATATTGGGAACTTAGTTTCAATAAACAGGGGCTGCGAATTTTATCCATCTTGGAACGATCGAGAGACAATAATTGCTATTGGCAATAACGTTCGGATTGGCCCATCAACGAAATTTTTCGCAGCGGGTCACGACACTTTTGACATTGAACTTGCGGATAACTCCTCCACTATTACCGTTAAAGATCATGTTTGGATTGGCGGTAATAGTACTATACTTCAAGGAGTGACGATTGGTGAGGGAGCTATTGTAGCTGCTGGTAGCGTAGTAACTAAAGATATAGCACCGTACACTATAGTCGGTGGTGTGCCTGCTAAATTTATAAAGAATAGAGAACTAAGAAAAAAGGAAATAATATGATTCCGTTTACTAAACCGACGGTTTTAGGTACAGAAATGAATAGTATTAAAGATGCTATTGAAAACGGGAATCAATGTGGTGATGGATTTTATAGTAAATCGTGTGAAAAACTCATTGAAGAACAGACGGGTACCTTAAAGGCACTACTTACTCCATCCTGTACGGCTGCACTGGAACTATCCGCTGTATTGATTGATATACAGAGTGGTGACGAAATTATTCTTCCAAGTTACACTTTTGTCTCTACAGTTAACGCGTTTGTTCTCCGAGGGGGCAAACCAATATTTGTTGATATTGAACCTAATACGATGAATATTGATCCGCTATGTATCGAGAACGCTATTACAGACAAAACTAAGGCAATTATCGTTGTTCATTATGCAGGTGTAGCTTGTGATATGGATAAAATAATGGCGATAGCAAAGAGATACAATTTATATGTGATTGAAGATGCTGCTCAGGCTGTGGGTAGTTATTATCGAGGACAAGCCCTAGGTACTATTGGACACTTTGGCGCATTTAGTTATCATGCAACTAAGAATATTACTAGCGGCGGCGAAGGCGGCGCTCTGTTGATTAATGATAAAAATTTAATAGATCGTGCAGAAATTTTCAGAGAAAAAGGTACTAATAGAAAGCAGTTTATGAGAGGTTCGGTTGATAAATACTCATGGGTCGATATAGGGTCGAGCTTTTTGCCTTCGGAAATACAGGCTGCTTATCTGTTTGAACAACTTAAATCAATGAAACTTATTAATGAGAAACGTATTACTCTTTATGAAAAATATAAAAATTCGCTAGCTAATTTAGTTGAGCAAGGCACTATCCGGTTTGGTTCGATTCCTGATTACGCGACGAATAATGGACATATGTTTTTTGTAAAATGTAATAATTTACAAGAAAGAACCGCATTGATTAAATATTTAAAAGACAGCGATATTCAATCCACTTTTCATTATGTTCCTTTACACACTTCTCCTAAAGGCATGGAAATCAGTGAATTCCGTGGAATTGATAATTTTACAACCTCTGAGAGCGAGAAACTGATGAGATTGCCACTTTTTTACGATCTAACAATTGAAGATGTGGACAATATTTGTGGTAATATCTATCAATTTTATAAAGCAAGAAATTAACGAGTTTATTTATGAAAACAGCAGTTATTACAGGTATTACAGGCCAAGATGCAGCTTATTTAGCTGAATTGTTACTAGACAAAGGTTATAAAGTATACGGTACGTATCGTCGAACAAGTTCGGTAAACTTTTGGCGTATTGAAGAGCTTGGAATCAAAAATAATCCAAATTTAGAATTGGTAGAATACGACTTAACCGATCTATCTTCGAGTATTCGTTTACTTCAAGAGAGTAATGCAACTGAGGTGTACAACCTGGCAGCGCAAAGTTTTGTTGGGGTATCGTTTGATCAGCCTTTAACAACTGCAGAAATAACGGGTATTGGCCCAGTAAATCTTCTTGAAGCCATCCGTATTGTAAATTCAAAAATTAAGTTTTATCAAGCATCTACATCTGAGATGTTTGGTAAGGTTCAAGAGATTCCACAAAAAGAAAGCACACCATTTTATCCACGTAGTCCATACGGTGTTGCTAAGCTGTATGCGCATTGGATGGTAATCAACTATCGTGAGTCTTACGATATTTTTGCTACAAGCGGTATTTTATTTAACCATGAATCTCCATTACGTGGTCAAGAGTTCGTAACTCGTAAAATTACCGATTCAGTAGCAAAAATAAAGCTTGGTAAACTCGATGTACTTGAATTAGGTAATATGGATGCTAAACGTGATTGGGGTTTTGCGAAAGATTATGTTGAAGGTATGTGGCGTATGTTACAAGCTGAGAAGCCAGATACTTATGTACTTGCAACAAACCGCACAGAAACAGTAAGAGATTTTGTAACCATGGCATTTAAGGCTGCTGATATTGATTTAGAATGGAGCGGTTCTGAAGAAAACGAAACGGCAGTAAATAAAGCAACAGGGGACATAGTTGTCAAAGTTAACCCTAAATTCTATCGTCCAGCAGAAGTAGAGCTACTTATAGGTAACCCAGAAAAAGCATTAAAAGAGCTAGGTTGGAAGCCTAAAACAAACCTAGAAGAGCTTTGTGCTATGATGGTTGAAGCAGATCTACGTCGTAACGAGCAGGGCTTTTCTTTTTAAACAAAGCTTTTTATCTAGATTAATTTATTTACATTTAATAGTGGCTACGGAGTATTCTGTAAGCCACTATTTTTTTATCAGAGGTTATTTGTATGAATAAAGTTTTGCTAACAGGTGTTGATGGCTTTACTGGAAAATATGTTGCACAAGAGCTTGTAAACAAAGGGTACGAAGTTATAGGCTTAGTTCATTCGGGTGCGATAAATGATCAAGTTGACTGTGATTTGACCGATAAGCAAGCCGTTTTAAATTGTCTTACGAAGGTTAAGCCAGATTATATTATTCATTTAGCGGCTATTTCATTTGTAGGACATAGTGATCAAACTGCATTTTATAATGTAAATGTGTTTGGTGCGCTTAATCTACTTGAGTCGGCTAAAGAATTACAACTCCCCGTAAAAAAAATAATTTTAGCGAGTAGTGCCAATATCTACGGGAATCCTGAAAACATAGAAAAAATAGATGAATCTACTCTGCCTTCTCCAGTTAACCATTATGCAATGAGTAAATTGTCGATGGAATATATGGCTAAGTTATGGTTCGATACTTACCCTATTTTAATTACCAGACCTTTCAATTACACAGGTCCTGGTCAAGCGGAAAACTTTTTAATACCAAAAATCATGTCACATTTTAAAAAAGGCGCAACGACTATCGAGTTAGGGAATATAGATGTTGCTCGTGATTTTAGTGATGTTAGGGATATATCAAAAGCTTATGTATCTTTGTTAGAATCTGACGCGAATTCAGAGATAGTCAATCTTTGTTCTGGTGAAGTGATTACTTTAAATGAAATTATATCTAAAGTTGAAGAAATAGCAGGCTATAAGATAAATGTGGAAATTAATCCTGACTTTGTTCGACAGAATGAAATAAAAGTCCTTGGTGGTAATAATGAAAAATTACAGTCATTGACTGGGTTTTCTCCTACTATAAATATCGACAAAACTTTATCAGATATGTTCTATGCAAAATAAATTATTAATTAATGTTTCACCTATACGCCGACCACTCACTGGAATCGGGTACTACACTTTAAATATTTTAATAGAGTTTTTATCAAAAAATATTGAAATTGTAGGGGTAAAGAATGGTTCTATGTTAGACAAAGTTCAACTCGAAGAGTTAGTTGAAACTTTCTCTAATCCTGAACCTGTAATTCAGAAAACATCAAAAATTAAAAGATCATGTATTGAAGTATTAAGAAATATTCCAGGGGTATATAGTCTTAAAAATAAATTACTCTCGATTCGGTCTAAAAGAAATTTAAAGTTTTTGGCTGACCAAGGTTATGTTTATTTTGAGCCTAGTTTTATTCCTTTTGATTATAATGGTAAAACCATTACAACTATTCATGATTTGTCATTTATATCACACCCTGAGTTTCATCCTGCTACACGAGTAGAGTTCTTGACAGATAAAATAAAGGAGTCGATAGATAAATCAGATCATATTATTGTTGATTCTCATTTTATACTCACGGAGCTTAACTCTCTTTACTCTACAACAAAATCTAATTCTTCTTGTGTTTATTTGGGTGTAGCTAATACTTTTAAACATTACCCTGCACAAGACTGTGGCTTATTTTTATCTTCTCATAAGATTGATTATAAAGAATTCATTTTAAGCGTGGCAACTTTAGAACCAAGAAAAAATTTACAGCAATTGGTCAGAGCCTATAAACTATTACCTGATGAAATCCGCCAAAGTACTCCTCTGGTTCTTGTGGGAGATCAAGGTTGGAAAAATTCAGAGTTATTTGACGAAGCGAAAAATTTAATAGATAAACAGCAAATAATATTTACTGGTTATGTTTCGGATTCAGAACTTAGGCTGCTTTATGCTTCTGCGAAGTTATTTGTTTATCCATCATTGTATGAAGGATTTGGACTTCCTGTTATTGAAGCTATGGCTTCCGGTGTCGCTGTTATTACTTCAAATATAGGAGCCACGGCGGAAGTTGCTAATAATAGTGCGATGTTGGTAGATCCTAATAATGTGTCCGAAATTAACGCGGCAATTCAGAAGGTAATCAGCAATCAACAATTGAGAGAAAAGTTGGTTGCTGATGGTTTGGCGAGAGCTGAACAGTTTTCTTGGGAAAATACAGCTAAAGAAATATTAGATATAGCGACCGATATTCAACAATAGACCTATTTATTTAATAGTGAATTATAGCTATCGATATAATTTTTGGCATAACGCTTTGAAGTGAAGTTATTTTCGAAGCGTTTTCTTGAGTTTTGTCCAAGTTCTGTACATATAGTTATGTTGTCATTTATTTTTATCATAGCATTGGAAAATGCCATGGCATTTTCAGGCTCTACTGTATAGCCTGTTTGGTTATTGATATTTACATACGATGATCCTGTGCCTATATCACAACTAACTACAGGTTTACCATACATCTGTGCTTCGACTAGAGATATCCCAAAGGCTTCCGAACGAAGGTGAGATGGGAATACAAATGCTTTCGATAACGTGTGAAGAGATGCTTTATCTTCTTCACTTATAAATCCAACCATTTTTATATTAGTCAAATTATGTCTGTCGATATAATCTTGTAGTGCTTTACGTTCTGGACCATCGCCGGCAATAACAACTGGAAGTTTATTTATATTTGCAGCTTCTAACAGATAATGCAGCCCTTTGTAATATCGCAATACGCCTATAAATAAGAAAAAGCCTTCTCCGACTTTGTGTTGCCATTTTTCTAAATTGTCATTCGATACTGCAGGGTAACTGCTCTCATCTATCGCTAGTGGTATTATCTCGACCTTATCTTTAAATTTTATTAGATTATGACTGGTTTTTGCATATTGCGGTGAACTAGCCATAATTCGGTCAACTTTAGATAGAAAGCGTTGCTCAAGCGGCCAGTATAATTTTTTTAGAATTTTTTGTTTTACAATATCCGATTGATAGCTTACCAAAGACGGTTTTTTGGGAGCGAATAAACTAAGAAGATCACCTGTAGGCCAAGGATATTGGTAATGAATAATGTCGTGAGTACGACTTAATTTGATGAAAGTAGATATGAGTCTAAGGGAAAAACCATTAGATGATATTTCTAGGTCTTTTTTAATAACAATTATTCGATAGTTTTCATATAGGTAATCTTTGTTAGAATCTCCTAAGGTTAGAATAGTATTCTCTACTCCTAACTCGGCAGTACCTTTACAAATATAACGTATAGCTTGCTCAAGGCCTCCCTTTGTTTCTGGGTAACATGTTCTATACAAGTGTAATACTTTCATTTAATTTTCTTCTTTTGGTGCATAACCAGTTGGTACTTCAAGCAAAATTCTTTTGATGCAATCGACATCAAATTCATGACAACATACATCTAATTGAGCCAATATTGGCTCCATCTCTTCCCAACTCAGTTTTTCTTCATCTGCGGTTAATATTTTAGAATGGTCAGTGCCTGCTACGTTATCGCCTATAAGCAACTCTTCATATAGTTTTTCCCCTGGGCGAAGACCAACAAATTTGATCTCCATTTCATCTTCTTCAGGTTGGCCGTTAATATTTTCCTTATAACCCATCAGATGAATCATTCGTTTAGCTAGATCCAATATTTTAACTGGTTCACCCATATCTAATACAAAAACTTGGCCGTTGTTGCCTATTGCGCCTGCTTGTATCACTAATTGAGCCGCTTCTGGAATAAGCATGAAATAGCGAATAATATCTGGATGAGTAACGGTAACTGGTCCACCTTGTTTAATTTGTTGTTTGAATAGTGGTACAACTGAGCCTGATGAACCCAGAACGTTACCAAACCGAACCATGGTAAAGGTAGTAGCGGTAGATTTACTGGCTAAAGCTTGCAGAACCAGCTCTGCCATACGCTTACTTGCGCCCATCACATTGGTGGAACGAACCGCTTTATCTGTGGAGATTAAAGTGAAATTCGTTACCTTGGCTTCAATGGCGGCTTGGGCGGCGGCTAATGTACCAAAAACATTATTGCGAATACCTTCTACTATATTATTTTCCACTAAAGGAACATGCTTATAAGCAGCAGCATGATAAACCGTTTCTATTTGATAAGACTCCATCAGCTTTTGTACTCGATTCTGGCGTTGGACCGTTCCGAGTGCCGCCACAATGATGGTATCGAGTTTTAGCGTATTTTTTACCGCTTGAAGTTCTTGGTCAATTTTATATAAGTTGTATTCATTGAGTTCGAGCAGTACCAATGTTTTAGGGTTTTGCTTAAGAATTTGTCTGCATAACTCTGAGCCAATAGAGCCGCCTCCACCAGTAACCATTACGTTTTTATTAGTAATGTTTTTACTCAATAAATCACTATTTGGTTCTACTGGAGCTCGACCTAAAAGGTCAGCTACATCCAGATCTCTAACTTCTGTTGACTTAGCTTTGCCTGTGGCAATATCTTCTACCGATGGCACAGATTGTATTTCAATAGGTAAAGCAGACAGTTTTTCTACCAATTTTAGGCGTTTGTTTTTTTCAATGTTATTGATCGCAAGCAGCAGTTTGACTGGTTGATAAAGCGCTTGCAGGCTTTCAAAATCTGAGCTGTGATGAACTCGAATACCGAACATAATTTGTCCAGCTTTGCTTTTATCATCATCTAATAGGATCACTGGATGATATTCATCGCCTTGAATTAAAGCGTAGGTTAAGTCTCTACCGGTTGCGCCAGCGCCATAAACAAAGACATTTGGTTTTTGTCTTTTGTAATAATGGTAATAAATACTGCGAATAAATACTCGTGGTCCACCTAGAGTAATAACGGCTAAACCGGCATAAATGAAAGGTACACTGCGAGGAATGAAAGATTGAAAGAAAAAACCGCTCAGAGCTAATGTTAAAGCCGATATTATGACGGCTAAAAAAATATTTCCTAGAGCAGGAAAGGTCATATAACGTAATACCGCTCTATACATACCAAGCTTAATGAAGCAAAAAAGCGTCACAACTAATGTCAGTAACAGACTATAAATTTCGTCTGGTTGTATTGGAAAAGTGACGACACCAAGCCTAAGTGCAATAGACAAATATAACGAAAAAATAATCGCAAGTATGTCATATGACATACTGACAAATCGCTTATTTTTTCGGTTGGCATTCAGTAAATTTCGAATTGGTGTAAACATCAACAAAGCCTAACGGTTGTAATTATTTTTATATAGCGGCCGTATTGTAATCTGCTTGAGCGCTTTAAGCCAGAGAAGTCCTAATAAAGCAATGCTTAAAGACGACAGGAGTTATAAGTAAATGTTATTATTTGTTCAAAATAGTAGGTAGTGAGCAGAGAAGTGAAACTTTTAGTTACTGGTGGTACTGGTTTTGTCGGCAGTCGGTTTGTTCAACTTGCCTTTGAACGAGGGTGGGATTGTATTGAGGTTCGACGTCAAGTTTCTATTGATAAAAAAGCCACCAATAAGGCATATTTTGAGGTTGCAGAGTTATCCGAATATACGGATTGGTCTGGCGCTTTTGTTGACGTTGATTGTGTGGTTCATTGTGCTGCTCGTGTTCATCAAATGAATGAATTGGAAGCCGATGCAAAATTGGCTTATCATCAGGTCAATACTCTTGCAACTTTGCATTTGGCTAGGCAAGCCGCTCAAGCGGGTGTTAAGCGCTTTGTTTTTATTAGCTCAATTAAAGTGAATGGCGAATCAACTCAAGTTGGCCAACCGTTTCAACCTATTTTGCAAACTGTTCCAACTGATCCGTATGGTTTGAGTAAATATAATGCGGAAATAGGTTTACAGGACATCGCTCACGCAACAGGTTTAGAAGTGGTAATTATTCGTCCGCCATTAGTTTATGGGCCAGGAGTGAAAGCCAATTTTCATTCTATGATGAACCTGGTTTATAAAGGGTTGCCATTACCTTTAGGTGCGATTAATAATCAAAGAAGTTTGATTTTTTTAGATAATCTTGTTGATGTAATTTTAACTGCATGTGAACACGATAATGCGCCGGGCTGTACGTTTCTTGTTTCGGATGATAATGATGTGTCGGTCACTGAGTTATTAAGAGCGATAGCTAGCTCGATGGATAAAAGAAGTGTTTTGTTGCCTGTTCCCGGCAGCTGGATCATGTTTGCAACAAAAATGATTGGTAAAGCGACTATAGGTCAACGGCTATGTGACAGTTTACAGGTTGATATTAGTCAAACTAAACATAGACTAAACTGGACGCCTCCGGTTGATTTTACGCAAGGTATACAAAAAACAGTTGATGATTTCTTATTGAACTAAAAATATTGTATCGAGTAACACTCTTAATACAATAAATAAGGTAGAATCTCGCGCTTATTTACTCGAATAAAATTATTCGTTTTTATATAAATTAAACAGTGACTTATTAATGCTTTTACGATCGTTGGACTTAGTGTTTTCATTCTTTGGCCTGTTATTTTTATGGCCAGTACTAATTGTTGTAACCTTGTTAGGCTATTTTGATACCGGTTCACCGATTTTTTTTCAACAAAGAGTGGGTAGACATAAAAAGCCATTTATCTTGATAAAATTTAGAACAATGGGTGTGAATACAGCATCCGTTGCTACTCATTTGGCTAGTGGTAGCTCGGTAACTAAATTGGGTGCTGTGTTACGAAAAACCAAATTAGATGAACTACCCCAGTTGATTAATGTATTAAAAGGCGATATGAGTTTGGTAGGGCCAAGACCTTGCCTATTTAATCAAACAGAATTGATTACCGAAAGAGATCAACGAGGCGTATTTGATGTGCGTCCTGGAATTACTGGATTAGCACAAGTAAACGAAATTGACATGTCTACTCCTGAAAAACTCGCAATCTGGGATGAAAAAATGATCTATTCGTTGACCCTGTCGAGTTATTTTATTTATATTATTCAAACGGTAACCGGTAAAGGCTCTGGCGACAGAGTAAAATAGTCTGAACTAGAAGGTTTATAATGAAAATTGCAATAGCAGGTACGGGCTATGTTGGCCTATCAAACGCAATGTTACTGGCACAAAATCATCAGGTTGTCGCTGTTGATATTATTGCTGAAAAAGTAGCAATGTTAAATAAAAAGCAATCGCCGATTGTAGATGCGGAGATTGAAGATTTTTTACTAAATAAACAACTTAATTTCACGGCTACACTGGATGCGGAACTTGCTTACCAAGATGCAGATTACGTTATTATTGCCACGCCGACCGATTACGATCCTCAAACTAATTACTTTAATACCTCTTCCGTTGAAGCAGTTATTAAGCAGGTTTCGTCTATTAATCCTAATGCGGTCATGGTGATTAAATCTACCGTCCCTGTTGGATATACCGAACAAACCAAGCAAGAACTTGGCTGTGATAACCTGATTTTTTCACCAGAGTTTCTACGTGAAGGGCGAGCTCTGTTCGATAACTTGCATCCCTCTCGTATTATTGTTGGTGAACAAAGCGAACGGGCAAAAGTATTTGCTGACTTGTTGCTTGAAGGGGCAGAAAAACAAGATGTGCCGGTGTTATTTACTGACTCAACCGAAGCTGAAGCAGTTAAGTTATTCTCCAATACTTATCTAGCGTTACGTGTTGCTTATTTCAACGAGTTGGATTCTTATGCGGAGGCTCAAGGGTTAGATTCTCGTCAAATTATTCAAGGTGTTGGCTTAGACCCACGTATTGGTGACCATTACAATAACCCATCTTTCGGTTATGGTGGTTACTGCTTACCGAAAGATACCAAACAGCTTTTAGCTAATTACCAAAATGTGCCTAATAATATTATTGGTGCGATAGTCGATGCGAATAGAACACGAAAAGATTTTGTTGCGGATTCTATCATTAGCCGTCAACCTAAAGTGGTTGGGATTTATCGTTTGATAATGAAAGCAGGTTCGGATAATTTCCGTGCTTCTTCGATTCAAGGGATAATGAAGCGTTTGAAAGCCAAAGGCATTGAAGTTGTGGTTTATGAGCCAGTACTTAAAGAAGAACACTTTTTCCATTCGAAAGTGATTGCTGATTTAGAATCGTTTAAACAAATGTCTGATGTGATAGTGTCAAACCGCATGATGGATGAAATTTCCGATGTGGCCGATAAAGTTTATACACGAGATCTGTTCGGATCTGATTAATTTTGTTTAATTCTACCATTCTTTTAATAGAGCTCTTTTCGTATTAAAGCGGAGAGAGCTCTATTTTTATTTTTAGTATTTCTATTATTGCTGAACTATTACCGTTAATATTTAAATTAATACTGTATACCCGTTATCCTTGAAGCTGCATCTTTGTTGACTGCGTTCGTTCATTTCAATTGCATAGTTTATCTATGCTCATGGGGCTTCACTCGCTTGTCGCCTTAATGCAACCTCAATGGTTTAGGGTATATATGTGGTTTTGGGTATATATGGTTATTCTGCTGACACGTAATGGTCTAGGTTGGCTTTAAGAATCAATGATTTCTGCTTATACTTGGTAGAGTTGGTGTTCCTCATTATTTGCGACTGAAATAATAAAAATAATATGGATAATAAAAATGAAAACAAGAGATAAGATTGTTTTAGCCAGCCTAGAACTATTTAATGACCATGGTGAACGTAACATTACCACCAACCATATTGCGGCTCACATCGAGATCAGTCCAGGTAATCTCTATTATCATTTTAGAAATAAGCAGGAAATTGTACGAGATATCTTTGAGTGCTATTCAACCGAGTTATTAGAGCGTTTTTCTCCGGTAGAGTCTGGTGAAGAGAGTTTAGTATTGTTAAAACGTTACTTAGATTCTATTTTCACGTTAATGTGGAAGTACCGTTTTTTTTACGCTAATTTGCCAGAAATCTTGCAAAGAGATGAAATTCTTCATGAGCGCTATTTGAGCGTGCAAGATAAGTTACATAATAATTTAGAGGCTATATTTGATGGATTTGTCGAACTAAAGCTACTTGATGTAGATAAGCAAGAAGCGATATCTTTAGTGACAACACTTCATTTGGTTGCTTCTAGTTGGCTTGGATATCGTTCTGCTATGTCTTTGAAGACGGAGATAACAGAAAAAATCATCCATGAAGGCGTGTTACAAATGATAGCGGTGGTAAAACCGCATACAACGCAAATGGGAAGAGAGCAAATCCAACTTTTAGAAGATGGCATTAGAGCAATGAACGATTAGGAACAAGAATGAATTACGATATTTTTAATGGTGATGCCGACGGCATTATCGCATTATTACAACTTAGGTTGGCTAATCCGATACAGTCAACTTTGATTACTGGTGTTAAGCGCGATATTAATCTTGTTGCGAAGGTTCAGGCTACACCTGAAGATAATTTAACGGTGCTCGATATTTCCATGGCAAAAAATAGTGCAGCCTTGCTATCTGCATTGGAAAGTGGCGCGAACGTTTTTTATGCCGACCATCATCAATCAGGTGATATTCCATCGAATGAAAATCTGGATGCTCACATCGATTTGGATGCCAATACTTGTACTGCTCTCATTATAGACAAGCTATTACAAGGGCAATTTCATTTATGGGCTATTACTGCCGCATACGGTGACAACTTGATAGCAAAAGCCGATCAACTTGCTGTCGCGGCGGGTTTATCGGTAGAACAAAGCAGCGCTTTAAAAGAACTCGGTACATTGATAAATTACAATGGTTATGGTGCTAAAGTAGACGATCTACATTATCATCCAGCCGATTTATATACTGCTTTATTGCAATATGCTTCGCCTTTGGATGTCATAGCCGATAAAAGCTCACCTTTTTATAAATTGCAGTCTGCATATCAACAAGATTTAGATAAAGTGCTCGCCATTCAAGCATTACATAGCAGTAGCAAATTAAGTGTATTTGAACTGCCAGATACACCGGCTTCTCGAAGAATTAGCGGTGTTTACGGTAATTTACTGGCCAATCAAAATGCGGATTCTGCTCATGCCGTACTTACGCAAAATAGTGATGGTACTTATACCGTGTCTTTACGTGCGCCTTTAAATAATAAACAAGGTGCAGGTGAAGTTTGTTCTCAGTTTGCGACCGGTGGAGGCAGAGAGGCCGCTGCAGGAATTAACGCTTTACCTGCCAATGAAATTAATAGCCTGATTGAAAAAATAGAAGCCTTTTATTAGGCGAACTCTTTTTATTAAGTGGGCTCTGTTATTAGGTGAAAGACGAGATTACAGAGCTTGTTTATTGCTAGACAAGCTCTTTGTTATTAAAATCTTTATTATCAAAGGCGATATAGCTTATTTTTATCTGACTAGCCAGCTTTTAGGATTTTGTGTTTTACTGTTTCTTCTAATTTCGAAATAAAGTGATGCCTGAGGCTGTCCGCCAGTATTACCGGCGAGTGCGATGGTTTCTCCCGCTTTGACTTTATCACCCTCTATTTTTAACAAGGTTTGATTGTAGCCATAAAGGGTCATGTCGCCTTTACCATGGTCTAATAACACCACTAATCCATAGCCTCTCAAATACTCTGCAAAGACCACGGTACCAGAATAGACGGCTTTCACTGGTTGTTCATATTGCGCATCTATAACCAAACCTTTCCAATTAATTTGGCCACTTTGCTTGGTCCCGTAGCTATGCAATACTTTGCCTTTTAGTGGCCAAGGTAGTTTGCCTTTTTGCTTGGCCAATCCATCCATTGGTACCGTGTTTCGTTTGGCTGCTTTGGCTATTTCCGATCTTAAGCGAGACTCGTTGCGTTGTAGTTCAGCAAGGTAATGCTTGTCGCTAGAAATATTACTTTGGATTTTTGTTACGGTCTTTTTACGTTCGCTTTGTGATTGGGCTAAAGCATCACGTTTTTTGGTTTTCTGTGCCAATAGTGCTTGGATTTGTTGTTGTTCTTGCAGCAATTGCTTATTTTTTTCATCCAATTGCTTACTGGTCAAATCTAGAGCTTGTATCGTTTCTGCTCTTGCTTTGGCTAAATGTTGAAAGTATTGACTGATTCTATCTTGTTGTTCATCTTGACCGTGTTTAATAATGCCTGTCGTATCATTATTTCTTTTTATGACGTAATACGTTCTTATCAGCTGTTCTAGCGTTTGTTGTTGCTCTTTTTTAGTTTGTTCTAAGTCGGATTTTTGTTGAGTAAATTGGGCTAGATTTTTATTGGCTTGATCAAGCAGTGTTTGTGTCTTGGTAATGTCTTTACCCAATGATGAGATAGATAGTTCTTGCTTTTTTAATGACTGCTGTAGCTTATTTAGTTCTTTTTGTTGTGATGTAACCGCATTTTTCTGACGAGAAATTTCATTTTTTACGCCATTCAATTCGTCTTGATTGGCAAAACTTAGAGTTGAAAATAACACGATCATACAGCAAAGAGGGAGATTTCTGCTGGTTCTGAAAAACGCCAATAATGCGTTTTTGTATTTACGTAAATTTTGGTCTTTATGTAATAGTGTCATTCTGAAATTATCATGAAAAAAACGTCATTAAAAAGCCAGTATACGTTCTATTGATGATAGGGTCGAGATGTGTTCATTTTGCTGGCTAACGTGTTTCTGCAAGTTAAATTTATTTTGTTGAATTCAATACTTATAATTGGTGTTAAATGGCTTGAATTGTTCATTTTAAAGCCCTCAATGTATAAACACATTTCAGGACAAGACATAGTAAATAAAAAAGCCCAGCGAATTGTTTCGCTGAGCTTTTCAGTGTTTTTTGAGCTTTTAGCTTCAATTTGAAGCTTATGGTTTAAACTCTAAATTAAACTAGCACTTGGCCACTCATTTCTGCTGGAATATCCATATCGGTTAATTTAAGCATCGTTGGTGCTAAATCTGACAGTTTGCCACCTTCGATAAATTGTACATCTTTGTTACCTACATAGATAAGTGGTACAGGTAGATTGGTATGGGCAGTATGTGTGCCACCTGTTTTTGGGTCTACCATCATTTCTGCATTACCATGGTCGGCAGTGATCAGTAATTGACCGTCGGCCTCTTTTATTGCTGCAACCACTCTTGCGATACAAACATCAATTGCTTCGATGGCTTGTTTTGCTGCTTCATAAACGCCAGTATGGCCAACCATATCTGGGTTAGGGTAGTTACAGATAATGTTGTCGTATTTACCTGATTTGATTGCAGCAACAAGTTTATCTGTCAGTTCTTCCGAGCTCATTTCTGGTTGTAGATCGTAAGTTGCTACTTTTGGTGAAGCAACTAAGCTACGCTCTTCACCTGCAAATTCGTTTTCTTTACCGCCATTGAAGAAGAAAGTCACATGCGCGTATTTTTCTGTTTCAGAAATACGAAGTTGAGTTCTTCCTGCTTTAGATAACCACTCACCAAAAGTGTTTTCTAGTGATGCTGGTGGGAAAGCACAAAGTAAAGGAATATCAGCTGCATATTGAGTGAGCATAACAAAATCAACTGCAGGGAACTTAGAACGCTCGAAACCATCAAATGCAGGTACAAATGTACGAGTAATTTCACGCGCACGGTCAGCACGATAGTTCATAAAGATAACCGCATCACCATCTTCGATTGCTGCTGATTCTTCGCCTGCCGCTTTTAACTCGGTTGGCTGAACAAATTCATCGTTTTCATCACGAGCATAAGCGGCTTCAAGCCCTGCAGCAGCAGAGTCATAGCTGAATTCTGCTTTCGCTTCTGCTAATAAGTTGTAGGCTTTTTCTACTCGGTCCCAGTTGTTATCACGATCCATAGCGTAGTAACGGCCGACTAGAGAAGCAACGCGTCCTTTACCTAATTTAGTAAACAGATCTTGGAAACGTTGTAGAGAATTATTGGCGCTACGTGGTGGTGTATCACGTCCGTCTAGGAAGCAATGCAGATAGATTTTTTCTGCGCCACGTCCTGCTGCCATTTCAATTGCGGCATAGATATGGTCTTCGTGGCTATGTACGCCACCAGGAGACATTAAGCCCATAATGTGAACGGCTTTGTCTGCTTTTACTGCTTTGTCTATAGCGGCTACAAGGGTTTCATTGTGTTGGAATTCACCATCAGCGATAGATTTTGTGATGCGAGTAAGATCTTGATAAACAACACGACCAGCGCCGATATTGGTGTGACCAACTTCTGAGTTACCCATTTGACCGTCAGGTAAGCCAACATCTAAGCCAGAAGCTGAGATAAGGGTATTTGGTTGATTTGCAAATAAGCTATCCATAAATGGTGTATTTGCATTATTGATTGCGTTGCTTTCGTTATCTTCACGGTATCCCCAACCATCAAGAATGACTAGAGCCATTGGCTTCTTAGCTGACATAGTTATAACCTCGTCAAATTCATAGTAACTTTAAAAATAAATTAGCGTAACTTTACTACACTTTTAACCTAAAACTGTAGTCTAAGATCAAATAATGATCGGTATATGTTGTTGCTTGCTTTCAGTCTTATTATCTAAATAAGTTCTGATTATCTAACAAGTATAGAAGCCGCTGCTTAATATAGGAGTATTGTTGCGAATTATTCGCAATAATGAAAGTAGGTTATTACTATTGATCTAATAGGTATTGCTAAAAAATCAAAGATCATATCCCCATTTCTAGGTTTGAATTGCGATCCACTCTCGCCTATAACTCGTATCCTCGTTATACTCACGCTTTAAATTTGTAATCGGGGCTTAGCCCACAATTTGTAAGAGTATTAGAAATGCAAGAATATATTGATTTTATACAAGGCAACATGCTGCTCGCTATGGCCTTTGTTGGTATCGTTGTGGCGCTTATATTGAACATCTATAAAACCTCTACAGCTAAATACAAAGACATCTCTCCTGCACAGCTGACTCAATTCATCAATAAAGATGAAGGCGTAGTTATTGATCTCCGCACTAAAGATGAATTCAAACAAGGGCATATTACTGGTTCAGTTCACGTTTTACCGTCTGATATTAAATCAGGATCGTTGGCAAACCTTGAAAAATACAAACCAAACCCAATTACAGTGGTATGTAAGACGGGTCAAACCGCTAGCGAAAGTGCAAACCTGTTAGCAAAAGCGGGTTTTGAGAATGTTCATCTGCTTAAAGGTGGCATTCTTGCTTGGAGCGAGGCGAAAATGCCGCTTATTCGTGGTAAAAAATAACGAGATCACTGAGTCGCTTGGTAACATTTGCCTCAATGCTAACTCAAATATCGTCCTAAAAATGGACCAACAGAATTTTTATAACAGATTCAAAATTAAGGAAAATTAAAAATGGCTGAAGCAGCACCTCAAGAAAACCAACAGAACTTCACTATCCAACGTATCTTTTTAAAAGATGTTTCTTTTGAAGCACCTAACTCTCCAACCATCTTTCAACAAGAGTGGAATCCAGATGTTAAATTGGATCTAGATACTCAAAGTAGAGAATTAGGTGAAGGTGTTTACGAAGTGGTTTTACGTTTAACGGTTACCGTTAAGAACCAAGAAGAAACAGGTTTCCTTTGTGAAGTTCAGCAAGGTGGTATCTTCACTGCTGAAAAAATGGAAGCAGGCCAACTTGCTCATTGCTTAGGTGCTTTCTGCCCTAACATCCTTTTCCCATATGCACGTGAAACTATCTCAAGCTTAGTGGTTAAAGGAACTTTCCCACAACTTAACTTAGCACCAGTTAACTTTGACGCTCTGTTTATGAACTACCTACAGAACCAAGCGAAAACTGAAGATAAATCAGAAGCTGACGCATAATAGTTAAAAACTTTCTATGCATCGCTGTTTCGTTGTTTAAATGATGGTTTAGTTATTTAAACAATAAAACGGTGAGCAAAGTATCAAGAGAAAGTCATGAAGATAAAAAATGCACAATGCTACGCGCTTGTGCATTTTTTATCTTAATCTTAGTTAATTGCAGAGATATTCGTTAGGTTCGGTATATTAGCTAACGACAAGTGTTTACATATAGATTCAGGAAGTGCTCATGTCTACTAAACAAAATAATGCCTATGGAAAAGAGATTGCAATGACAGTGATCGGAGCCGGTTCATATGGAACATCGCTGGCAATCTCATTGGCTCGAAACGGGGATAATATTGTTTTATGGGGACATGACCCTGAGCATATGAATACGTTGCAAAATGATCGTGCTAATCATGCCTTCTTGCCAGAGATTGCCTTTCCTGACACTTTGCTGGTTGAGTCTGACTTAGCGAAAGCTGTACAAGCAAGCCGAGATCTGTTGATTGTTGTGCCAAGTCATGTGTTTGGTACGGTTCTTAAGAGCCTTAAACCGCACTTAAGAAGTGATAGCCGTATTTGTTGGGCAACCAAAGGGCTAGAACCAGAAACAGGACGATTACTGCAAGATGTGGCTCACGATATTGTTGGTGATGACTATCCCCTAGCTGTGTTATCTGGTCCAACGTTTGCGAAAGAGTTAGCCGCTGGTATGCCTACCGCGATTGCGGTTGCCTCTCCTGACGCTGAGTTTCTAGAGCAACTGCAAGATAAAATTCATTGTGATAAGACCTTTCGTGTTTATGCCAATAACGATTTTATCGGAATGCAACTCGGCGGTGCGGTGAAAAATGTGATCGCTATTGGAGCAGGAATGTCTGATGGAATAGGTTTTGGTGCCAATGCAAGAACGGCTTTGATTACACGTGGACTGGCTGAAATGACGCGTTTAGGAACAGCCTTAGGCGCTCAACAAGAGACCTTTATGGGAATGGCGGGTTTGGGTGATTTAGTGCTGACGTGTACTGACAATCAATCACGTAATCGCCGTTTTGGTTTGGCGTTAGGACAAGGTAAAGGTGTGGATGTTGCACAACAAGAAATAGGTCAAGTTGTTGAGGGATATCGAAATACTAAAGAAGTGTGGTTGCTTTGTGCTCGTATGGGTGTTGAAATGCCAATAGTTGAGCAAATATATCAAGTATTATATCAAGGCAAAGACGCGCGATTAGCCGCGCAAGATCTGTTGGCCAGAGATAAGAAATCGGAAGGATAAGTATGAAGCACTGTAAGCCAAGTAATGTATGGCAGACGATTGTAAAGGAAGCGAGAGAACAATCTGTTCAAGAGCCTATGTTAGCGAGCTTTTATCATGCAACGATTATTAATCATGATAGTCTTTGTGCTTCTTTGAGCTACATACTAGCCAATAAATTCAAAACCGCTTCTATGCCCGCTATGGCAGTGCGTGAAGTGGTGGAAGAGGCATTAGCCGCCGACCCGGAGATCACCGAATCTGCGGCCGCGGATATTTGTGCCACTGTTAGCCGAGATCCTGCGGTAAGTTTGTATTCTATTCCATTGCTTTACCTTAAAGGGTTTCATGCTTTGCAGGGATACAGAGTCGCAAATTATTTATGGAAACAAGGACGAGTCGCATTGGCGACGTATTTGCAAAATCAAATTTCTGTTGCTTGTCAGGTTGATGCTCATCCAGCTGCAACGATTGGTCGAGGTATTATGCTTGACCATGCTACTGGTATTGTTATTGGTGAAACAGCGGTAGTTGAAAATGATGTATCAATACTGCAAAACGTTACGCTAGGCGGTACAGGTAAAGAGTGTGGTGACCGACATCCTAAGATCCGTGAAGGGGTAATGATTGGAGCGGGTTCTAAGATTCTCGGTAACATTGAAGTGGGAGTTGGTGCCAAAATTGGTTCTGGCTCGGTAGTGCTTCAAGCTGTTCCGGAACATACTACTGTCGCTGGAGTGCCGGCTAAAATAGTTGGAAGACCGATGACTGATAAGCCTTCTGAAGATATGGATCAAAGGTTCAATGGTAAGCAGCATGGTTATATTGACGGCGCTGGAATTTAGTACTTTTCGCTCACTATTTGATTTTCATTTTCGTTATTAATATTGAGCTGTGAAGTACTTATCTTTTTCTTTATCTAGAGCTTAGGTTTTTTAGATGAACAGCATAAATATAGCCACATATCCCACCTAAAATGTTGCCTAATGCTATACCAACAAACAGTCCTTGAACTTGGTATAGCCAACTTCCTATCCATGCTGCGGGTACAGTAAATACAAACAACCGCATGAAACTCCAATAGAAAGCCTGTAGCGGTTTATGCATTGCATTTAAGCTACTAACTAACAACATAATAATGCCTTGAAATCCATAGCTAAAAGGCACAATAACAAGATAAAGCCAGATTAAATTATTAACACTTTCTTCTCGGCCAAATAAGGCTGCGAGTGGGATACTTAATGGCACCATCATAATAAACAAAATGAATTGAAACCCAATAGAAAAGCGCATGGAAAGAAACATAGCCTTAAAACTACGTTCATAGTTTTTTGCGCCCAAATTTTGCGCCATAAAAGGGGTGAGAGCTGATGTTAGCGACATCAGAACCAATAATAAAATGGATTCGATACGTTGGGCGGCTCCGTAAGCCGCGACAGCAGCGGTACCATGACTGGCCAATATTATCATCAGAACTGCGCCTGAAATGGGCGTCATTGCATTGGATATACCGGCAGGAGTGCCTATTTTTAACACTTGTTTCCAGTCAGACATCAGGTAAGAAAAATTAGGCAGTGCCAGTAAATTTTCTCGTTTGATTAATAGATACAGCGAGCAAGCTAAAGCGCCCAACCAACTTAGTGCACTGGCGATTGCCGCACCTTTTATTCCTAGCTCTGGAAAAGGGCCATAACCAAAAATAAGTAATGGATCTAGAATACCGTTTAGACCACCAGACACAATCATTATTTTGGCTGGTGTTTTGGTGTCTCCTGTTGCTCTAATTGCGCTATTGCCCGCCATTGGAATAACCAATAACGGTATAGTGAGATACCAGACAAACATATAATCTTTGATGAGCAAGATCAGTTTGTCTTCTGCGCCTAAAAATTGAAACAGAGGTTCAATGGTAAATATGCCGAACATAGAGGCGATGGAAATGAGCAGTATGGCAAGAAGTAATCCATGAGAGGTAAAACGAGCGGCATCTTTGTTGTTGCCTTGGCCTAATAATCTGGCAATGTTAGTGGATAGGCCAATGCCTATGCCCATGGTGATGCAATTGACTCCAAAGGTCACTGGAAAAGTAAAACTGATGGCGGCGAGTGAATCCGTACCCAGTAGCGAGATAAAAAAAGTATCAACAAGATTAAACATCAAGATTGCAATCAAGCCAAACACCATTGGGATTGTCATAGTACGAAGAACTTGAGGTATCGGCGCTGTTAGGAGCCCGTGTTTGTCTTGCATAGTGGCGTCGTATCGGAGAAACAGGCGATTAGGATACCGTTTTTTTTCTATTTCTCATAGATTTGTGTTGTTGAGTGGTTTGGTGTTTTTTATCGAATTTGTTTCTACAAATAGGTTAAGTGAATAGTTGAATGGCAAGTCGGCTACTCAACAGGAGTCGAGTAGCTGATTGATATTTGGTATTGATTAACAACCTGGGCCGCAATCGAGGCAGTTTTTAATCATTTCTGGTCCAAGGTGCAGTTTCGCATTCAAATCTCGTAATGCAGTACGAACGCCTTCTTCAATGACCGGATGATAGAAAGGCATGTCGAGCATTTCAGAAATAGTCATTTTGTTCTGATGCGCCCAAGCAAGTAAATGAGCAAGATGTTCTGCATTTGGTCCCATCATTTCCGCACCTAAGAAGCGACCGGTACCTTGTTCGCCATAAACATGCAGTAACCCTTTGTTTCTCAACATGACTCTAGAGCGACCTTGTCCTTCAAATGATACTTCACCTGTTGCAAAGCAGCCACAACTGCCTAGTCTGTCGGTTATCTGTTTGTATGTTTCACCCACCATTGCAATTTGTGGGTCAGTAAATACTGCAGAAATAGATGAACGACGCAGTCCTGCTCGGATATCAGGGTATCGGCCAGCGTTATCACCAGCAATACGACCTTGATCCGCCGCTTCATGTAACAGAGGTATTTGATTGCTTGCATCACCAGCAATGAAAATACTGCTGACTGAGGTTTGCAAAGTGAAATAATCGGCCGTTGGCACACCACGATCATCCAGTTGCACATCGGTATTTTCAATCGCTAATTTATCAACGTTTGCTCTACGACCCGTTGCAGCCAAAACGTAATCGACTATAAAGGTTTCAGGTTGCTGATCTTGGTTGATAAATACGATTTCTACTTTGTCACCTATACGCTCCATTTTCTCAACTTTTACGTCTGCATCTAGGTAAAATTCTTCTTTAAACGCTTTATCTGCGTATGCCATGACTTCTGGATCAGAGATAGGGCCTACTTGTCCACCAACACCAAATAATTTTACGTTAACACCTAAGCGATGTAGTGCCTGTCCCAGTTCTAAACCAATCACACCAGGGCCAAATACCGCCACAGATTCTGGTAAATCATCCCATTCAAAAACGTCATCATTAATAACTAGTCTGTCGCCAAGATCATTCCAAACTCCAGGGTAAGCAGGTCGTGAACCCGTTGCAATAACAATGCGTTCTGCCTGTATTTCGGTATGGTCATCAACAATTAACGTTGTGTTATCAACGAATTTAGCATAGCCAGAGATTTTGTCTTCAGCTGGAATTTCGTCAACACCTTCAAGTACAAAACCTACAAATCGGTCTCGTTCTCGTTTTACTCGGTCCATCACTTCTCTGCCATTGATAACCGTTTCACCTTGAGGGTAAACACCAAATGCAGGGGCTTTTTCTATCTGATGAACGCTTTCTGCTGCGGCAATAAGTAATTTTGATGGCATGCAACCTACTCGAGCACAGGTTGTGCCGTAAGGACCACCTTCAATCATAACGACGTTTTTATTATGCGCTTTTGCTGCGCGATAGGCGCCAAGACCCGCTGTGCCACCGCCAATAACGGCCACATCTACATTTATTTTTTTCATGGGAAATCTCTTTTTGATATTTAAGCTGTTGTTGGTTTTAGCAATAGCTGGTTTTGCAAACCGTTAATTTTAGTCATAGCCGGTTTTACTAATATTTGATGTTAGTAACCGTTGTTAAGTAGCCGTTATAATTAATTGGTGCTTTGAAAGAAGGAAATCAGAGTGAGCGTGTGCTGCGCTCTGGTTTCCTTCAAATAGCCATTATCGCCATTTAATCGTGATTAATAAGTAACGAATAAGGTCTATTAATTGTCACTGATTAGCCAAGATAAGCTTCTAACTCTTCACTACCACCAATGTGTTTACCGCCAATGTAAACTTGTGGAACCGTTGTTTTACCTGTTATTGCACGTAAAGTTACGGTTGTTGCATCTTTACCCAAAACAACTTCTTCATACTGAAGTCCTTTATCGATTAGATTCTGTTTTGCTTTTGCACAGAAAGGACAACCAGGTTTAGTAAATACCGTTACGGATTCTTGCGTTTTATATTCAGGAGCAATGTAGTTCAACATTGTGTCAGCATCAGAAACTTTGAACGGGTCGCCTGGTTCATTTGGTTCGATGAACATTTTTTCAACTACGCCATTTTTTACTAGCATGCTGTAACGCCATGAACGCTTGCCAAAACCAATTTCGTTTTTGTCGACTAACATGCCCATGCCGTCAGTGAAATCGCCGTTACCATCTGGGATGAAGGTAATGTTTTCGGCTTCTTGGTCATTTTTCCAAGCATTCATTACGAACGTGTCGTTTACTGATACGCAAAGAATGTCATCGACACCGTGATCTTTAAATACAGAATACAATTCGTTATAACGAGGTAGGTGACTAGAAGAACAAGTCGGTGTAAACGCGCCCGGTAGACTGAATACAATCACAGTTTTATCTTTAAACAACTCATCTGTAGTTAAGTTAACCCATGCATCACCTTGACGAGCAGGGAAAGTAACTTGTGGGACGTTTTGACCTTCTTTAGATGTTAACATAATAAATTTCCTCGGGTTTAAATGGTAAGTTCCTAGCTTAATTTAGCAGAACTGATTTTAAATTGTGTAACGGGTTTCCGTTTTGTTGAGTTAATTATTAGATATTTTCGTTGATAGTTCTAATCGTTTAATACTATAGTACCGATAGTTTAATTCTATCTTTAAGGTAAGCATGAATATAAGAGACTTTGAGTACCTTGTAGCTTTAGCTGAACATAAGCATTTTCGCAAAGCCGCAGAAGCTTGTTTTGTGAGCCAACCTACGTTAAGTGGCCAAATTCGCAAATTAGAGGATGAACTCGGTACTGCACTTTTAGAACGAAGTAGCCGTCGAGTGTTGTTCACTGAATCGGGTTTGCAGCTTGTTAATCAAGCTAAAAAAATTCTCAACGAAGTTAAAACCTTTGTTGATATGGCCAGTTTGCAAGGTAATGAAATGAGTGGACCATTGCATATTGGCTTTATTCCTACGGTTGGTCCGTATTTAATGCCGAAGATTATTCCGCATTTAAAGAAGGATTTTCCAGATTTAGAGCTTTTTTTACATGAGGCCCAGACCAATCAATTGGTTAGCCAGTTAGAAGAAGGGCGACTAGATTGTTTAGTATTGGCTTCTGTAGCAGAAACGGAACCATTCAAAGAGTTGGATCTCTATGTCGAACCGTTATACGTCGCGGTACCTTGCGAGCATGAATGGGCCAGTTTGAACGAACTCGACATGCAGCAACTTAATGGACATACGGTTCTCTCTTTAGGTGACGGACACTGTTTAAGAGACCAAGCATTAGGTTTTTGTTTTGCAGCTGGAGCAAAAGATGATGAACGATTTAAGGCAACCAGCTTAGAAACACTTAGGAATATGGTTGCAGCAGGGGGAGGGATTACTTTATTACCTGAGCTTTCTGTGCCAGCGAGTAAAGTTCAAGATGGAGTTAAGTACTTAAAAGCCAAAGACCCGATCCCAACTCGCAAAATCGTATTAGCTTACAGAGCTGGTTCACCTTTGCGACACCGTTTTGAAGCTTTGGCTCAGTCTATTTCTAGTTATTTGCAATAGCGTTTTGAGTCGGTTTTTCGATGGTTATTTTATCCGCGCAGGTATGAGATTAACTCATGCTTGCGCAGATGGTTGTCGTTATGTTCTCCATTGATCATTCCGCAGAACTTACTTCCTTTTCTTCCACAGATAATAAGCGCTCACAGCGACAATAAGCAGAATGAGGCCACCTACTATTTCTTCTGGGTGACTATGAGCACCGCCAGGGTGTGCTATGGCTGATGTTGGTATAAATAGTAACGTAGGTATAAACAGTAACGCTGTTAATCTTTTTTTCATTGCTAAATCCTTATTGTTTTGAGTTGTGTTTCAGTAGTGCAATTGCTAGTTGGCCTAATGCTAGCCCGCCATCACCACAAGAAAATTGACTATGTTGCAAGATGGATATCTTGTCATTTAGTGCTTTTGTTAATAATTGAGTTAACAGAGCATTGTGAAAAACGCCACCAGTAAGCACTAAATGGCTAATATTGTGTGAGTGATATTGTTCTTTTGCCGCGATGACAAGGTTGGCTAATGCTGTAGCGAAAGATAAATGGAATAAGTACGCTTTGTCTGCGCGAGTATTAGTGTTTGTGATGAATTTTGGCCAGAATTCGGTTAAGTCGATTTCCAACTGACGATGGCCTATTTTTATCGGTTTTATATTTGTTTTATTGGTACAGTTTTGAGCTAAAGCCTCGAGTTGACAGGCACTCAAGCCTTCATATTCAGAATGGTCAAAAGCAATATTTAACGATGCTGCGACGGCGTCAAACAAACGTCCTGCTGATCTTACTTGGTGACTATTAATGTTGCGTTGCATTGCTTTGGTCAATAATAACAATGGCTTACTTGCAAAGTTCTGCTTCAGTGAATGGTTCTGAGATAACGAATTTGTTGTCGTTAATTCAGCAAAATTAAAAGTGGGATAAAAGGCTTTTAAGTGAGCGTATAGTGAACGCCAAGGCTCTTTGACTGCTTTATCGCCACCAAGCAAATTAATAGCTGGTAAGCCACCTATTTGTTGAGAATGTTGATAATCGGCTAATAATAATTCTGCTCCCCAAATTGTACCATCTTCACTAAAACCAAGGCCATCCATGGCTAGAGCTAACACTTTTCCATCCTTCGCTGCCCACTTATTTTCTACTAAACAACTCGCCACATGAGCATGATGATGCTGCACTAAGTGGTGGTGACCTTGTTGAGCTAGGGCGTATTGATGACTGAAGTAACCTGGATGTAAATCGGCAATATGATGAATTGGCTTGCTTTGATAAAGCGAAATAAAATGCTCGATTGCTTGTTTATACTGCTGTTGAGTTTCAATGTTAGTCAGATCACCAAGGTATTGGCTTACTATGATCTTTTTGCTTTTTCCTATGGCGAAGGCATTTTTCAAATCACCACCATAAGCGAGGTAACCATCTGCATTGGGGAAGTCTGATGGCAACGTTATCGCGTTAGGAACAAGGCCTCTAGAACGCCTTAGTGTTTCCTGTTGTCCTTGCTTATTAATTCTAATTAATGAGTCGTCGCAGCGTTGAGTAATATCGCGGTTGTGCAGGATAAACAGATCTGCAATGCCATTGAGTGTATTTAAAGCTTGTTGATTATCTAGGACAGGAGGAAGTCCGCTTTTGTTGGCCGATGTCATGACCAATGGCTTGTTGAAATAGCGGCAAAGTAAGTGTTGTATTGGATTTGATGGCAGCATTAAGCCGATTTCATTCAATTGTGGCGCGATATTTTGGGCTAGGATAGATCCCTTTTTTTTCTTGAGTAACACATTTTTTTTCTTGAGTAACACAATAGGTGCCGTGTGACTTTGGAGTGCTTTTTTTTCATGTTGGTCGATATAGGCAAACGAATGAGCTGAGCAAATGTTACTGACCATAACGGCCAGAGGTTTGTATTGGCGATGTTTTCTGTTTCGTAGTGTTGCAATAGCGTGTTGATTGGTGGCATCGCAAGCTAAATGAAATCCACCTACCGATTTAATGGCGATTATTTTACCGTGTTTCAAAGCTTGAATCGCCAATGTAAGCCAATTTTCTGAGTCGTTAGTCTCATCTGTTAATTGAGCCCCATTGATTAATTTAGCTCTCTCTGTGAATTTGCTTTTATTTTGTAAGGTACGACCATCTGCTGAAACCACTTGGATTTGTGGGCCACAAGCTGGACAAGCAATGGGTTGTGCGTGGTAACGTCTATTCGAGGGGCTGATGTATTGGTGGTGGCATGTTGGACAAAGTGGGAAATCAGCCATAACCGTTTTAGGTCTATCGTAGGGCATTTGCTTAATGATGGTAAAGCGTGGTCCGCAGTGTGTGCAATTAATAAAAGGGTAGTGGTAACGATGATCGTGAGTTGAAAATAATTCTGCTAAACATTCAGGACAGGTTGCTGCATCGGGGACGACTTGAGTGTCGATGTTGGTTGTGCTTGATTGATTAATGCTGAAATGATTAGGCAGCGTTTGCCAAATTATTTCACGTTCAAGTAATGTCTCTATTTGTGCCAAAGGTGGCAGTTCACAGTAAAGTTTTTGCTTAAATTGCTCAATATTCGGGTGTTGTAGCAAACAAATTAGCACACCTTGTCCGTCATTGAGTACATGACCTTTTAGTGATAGTTGTTCAGCAAGTTGCCATACAAACGGTCGAAAACCGACGCCTTGTACTTTGCCTTTTACTCTAAGTTCGATCCCTTTAATCAACATATTTAACAAATTCTTGGCATAGGTTCGCTATTAGGCAAATCTAGCCAACGACTGCCTCCAAAAGGACTTTTTATAGTAACTTGATTTGCCGAGTTTACCTCACCGATGATAGCGGCTTCTTTTCCTGCTATGGTCTGTTTTAAAGCCTGTAACGCTTGTTGTGAGTGCTCTTGGGCAACAATAGCAACGAGTTTGCCTTCATTGGCAAAATTGATCGCTTCTAATCCGAGTAATTCACAGATTCCACGCACTTCAGGGCTGACAGGAATGGTTACTTCATCGAGTTGAAAGCCACAACCAGAACTGGCCATAAACTCGTGTAGTACCGCATTGACACCGCCACGAGTTGCGTCACGTAGACAACGAATTCCTGCAATAGGTAACATGGTTTCAACAAGAGGGTACAAGTGTTGGCAATCACTGGCTAATTGCCCATCTAATCCTAGTTTTTCTCTTAGATTTAATATGGTTGCGCCATGATCACCCAAAGTTCCAGATACAATAATTTTGTCACCAGGTTGAATTTTATTTGCTGCCCAATCAACGGATTTAGGTATAACGCCTAGTCCACTGGTATTAATGAAAATTTTATCCGCTGCGCCTTTTGGGACGACTTTTGTGTCGCCTGTAACGATTTTAATGCCGGCTTCTGATGCCGCTTTCGCCATGGAGACGACAATTTTTTCTAGGTCAGAAAGAAGTAACCCTTCTTCTAAAATAAAGGCACTAGAGAGAAATTGAGGTTTTGCGCCACTCATTGCCACATCATTAGCTGTGCCATATACCGCTAGTTTTCCAATATCGCCGCCGGGGAAAAAAATAGGGTCTATGACAAATGAGTCGGTTGAATAAGCAAGTGTGTTTCCTGCATCGGAAAACTGGGTTAATGCAAGCCTCGCCTGATCTTCTTGTTGCTCAAGCTGTGCATTGCAAAAGTGCTTAACAAACATCGTTTGTATTAGATTTTGCATGGCTTTACCGCCACTGCCATGCGCCATTGTTATTCTGCTGTTCATTCCGACCTCTTTGTCGTGGTTGGTTTTATATCGGATATTGCAATTTTATCCGCTATGGTTGCTGGCGAATGGCTTGGATTATGATCGATATTGTGCTTTTGGTTAGGCTTACCGTTTGGATAATGATCGGTCGTGTTATTTTGGCTACAGTTATAGCTATAATTATAGTAGGCAGCGCAGGCTCCTTCTGAAGAAACCATGAGGGCGCCAATTGCATTTTCTGGAATACAGTTGTCGGCAAATAGCGGGCAATCTGTTGGTTTGCATAAACCAGACAGAACTTCGCCACAACGACTACCTTGTGGATCACTTGCGGTGTAAGTTTTGGGTTGGAAGTAGTGTTCTGCATCAAAGTGAATGAAGTTTTTGCTTAATTTAATGCCTGACTTTTTAATCATTCCTAGACCACGCCATTCGCTAGATTGCTTTGTCTTGAATACTTGTGCCATGGCTTTCAATGCTTGAGTATTACCTTGTTTTTTAACCACTCTGGAATATTGATTCTCTATTTCACACCGTGATTGCTTAAATTGAGTAACGAGCATCAATATTGCCTGCAACATATCTAATGGTTCAAAACCGGTCACTACAGAAGGCTTTGAATAAGTATCTACAAGCGGTTGATAAGGCTGAGTGCCGATGATCATCGAAAGATGGCCGGGCAAAAGAAAACCGTCAATGCGAATCTCTTTTTGATTTAGTAGAGCTTGTAAAGTCGGCATTAACGTTATGTGTTGGCAGAACAGCTTAAAATTATTGATTTGTTTTTGTTCTGCCTGTAATACCGTCATCGCTGTTGCTGGCATGGTTGTCTCAAAACCTAAGCCGAAGAAGATGATTTGTTTGTGTGGATTTTTTTCAGCTAACAGCAGGGCATCCATTGGTGAATAAACAATACGCACATCACAACCACGAGATTTTGCATCAAGCAGTGAACCGTTGGATCCAGGTACGCGCATGGCATCACCGAAAGTACAGAGGATGGTATTGTCTATTTCAGCAATGGCAATGCATTGATCTAATCTTGATTTTGGTAAAACACAAACAGGGCAGCCGGGCCCATGAACAAATTCGATATCTTTGGGCAGAAGTTGAATCAGGCCAAATTTAAATAAAGTATGGGTATGCCCGCCGCATACTTCCATAATTTGTAATGGTTTTTTGTTGTCAGGAATGGCTAGTAACGCATTGTTAATGTTATCAATGATGGCTTTCGCCAGGGTTGGGTCTCTATATTCATCGACATAATCCATTATGATTCCTCAGTTACTTGCCCAATAGCACTGAAATCATTCAGTTCATGTTGTAAAGCTTGCATTGACTCTAACGCACTCAGTGTTTCTTTTGCTTGGCTTTCATCAATGATGCACATCGCAAATCCAACATGAACCAGTACCCACTTGTCTAGCAGTTGGTTCACTAGAGTTTGCTGATTAACTATGTTTTTTTTATCGACTGCCGTATCGATGACACAAGCGATATTGATTTCTCTTTTAATCCCACTTATTTCTACCTTGGCTAACATGGCATGTGCATCGGTTATTTCGACTATTTTTCCGGGAATACCAAGACACATATTATTTCTCCTGTAACCAATCTAGCCATGCTTGCATACCTTCTCCTGTTGTGGCTGAGATAAGCATAATTTGCAGATCAGGATTGATACGTTTGGCATGCGCTATACAGGTTTCTAAATCAAAATTAAGGTGGGGAAGTAAATCTGTTTTATTGATTAACATGAGGTCTGCATTAGAAAAAATATCGGGGTATTTTAAAGGTTTATCTTCACCTTCTGTGACGGATAAAACCGCAACTTTAAAGTGTTCTCCTAAATCAAATGCCGCCGGGCAGACAAGGTTTCCAACGTTTTCTATAAATAACAGGTTGTCTGGTTGTGGCTTTAAATGATCAATCGCTTGAGAGACCATTTGAGCATCTAAATGACAGCCTTTCCCTGTATTAATTTGAATGGCTTTGACCCCAGTTTGACGAATTCTATCTGCGTCATTGCTAGTTTGTTGATCGCCTTCAATTACGGCACACTTATCAGTATCAAGACGTTTTAAGGTTTCGACTAATAATGTGGTTTTTCCAGAACCGGGACTAGAAACAAGATTAAGTGCCTTGATATTTTGTGTATTTAAAAAATCTCGGTTGTGGTGTGCAATTGCATCATTTTTGGCCAATATATCGGTTTCAATTTGTACCATTCTGCTTTGAGTCATACCTGGTGCATGAGAATGTGCTGCCCCTTTACCAAAATGTAGGTCGTCACCATTTTTTTGAGCATAAAATACGTCTTGAATTTCTTCTTGATGGTGATGGCTAGGTTTGTGATGACTAGGTTTGTGATGACTATGCTTGTGGTCGTGTGCATGCTGATGTGATGTCTCTGTATTAGGTATATTAGTCGACGACCTATCAATGTCAGCTGTCGCATGGTAGTGAATATGTACTGGTCCAAAATAATGATGATGAACGACTTGCGCCTCAGTTTTATGCTGGTGGGAATGAGGGGGAAGGTGGTTATGCTCGTGTTGATGAGGATGCTCAGAGTTATTATCGTGTTGGTGAGAATAGCCTTGTGTGTTTTCTATGGTTACGTTGCCTGCTCCGCAGCCGCATGTTGTACACATTATATAACCTCCAATTGTTTAATTCGCATGTCACTAGTGTTCTTGGTTCGTATGCTATGTCCATTGCATTCAGGGCAAGGAGCTAAGCGTGTGAGCAAATGAATTTCTTTTTCACAGTTAAAACACCAGGCAATGCCTGGTGATAAAATAATTTCTAATGTTGCTGATTCAGCTAGAGTTCCTTTACATACCACTTCAAAACAAAATCTCAATGCATCAACTTCGATACCTGCGAACGTGCCGATTTGGACAAAAACGGTTTTTACTTTGTTGAAACCTTGTGTTTTTGCTTGCTCTTCTATCACTTGAACTAAGCTTTCACAGAGGGACATTTCATGCATGGTTCGTTTTCCTTTCGCTATTCGTTCTATTGTCATGAGTGCTATTGCTACTAGGACTGTCTTTCGGCTCGCTATTTTTTGAAATAGAAAGTGAAAACTCAACACAAGGGTCGATAGCCCAAACCAGTTGTCTAATCCATTTGAGATTCATTTCTGGTATTTTTTGCCCTAGTAATGCCTTTTCCATCAGTCCACCAGAAGCGAATAGACGGTCTGTTGGTGCATCAATACTGTAGCGAGTGATTAATCCTTTATTATCAATTGACAGGTCATGTCGTAAAATACCTCTTGAAGTGAGCGCTGAATTATTAAGAGAGGTTTGACTTAGATTTGGATCGTGATTCACCACTACCATTTCAATCATTCTGGCTAACGTCCTTGTTGCCACATTTGCTCCCCATCGTTGTAAAGAAGACAGCACTAAAGGATGATTTTTTTGTCGGCTTAATGAACTGTTCTCTTGAGATATATTCCAATGCTCAAATGTTCCTAAATCAGTTAATTGCTGTTGCTGCAAGGTTTTCAGTAGTTGAGAGTAAGGTGCTTTTCCTTGAGTCCACAGTAAAAATTCCGACCAAGTAAATTCGAGAAAATCAGATGGTTCACAACCAAAAAGAGAGGAAAGGTGTGGATTGATCAATTGGTAATATTCGTCATTTAGCGCATTATTGTTGTTGTCGCCAGAAAGCGTATCGTCACCAGTATTCTGCTTAGCAGTGTTGTCATTACTACTTGTATCGCTAACAATATTGGATGTTGGTATGGGAGCGACATTGTTGATTAAATTAAGCAACAATTTAGCCAGCGATAAACTTGGCTGCATTGCAAAGTTGTTACCGAAAAGCTCTCGTTCCATCTGCCAAAGTTGCCAATTATGTTCTTTTAGCCATTCTAATGAACCACGACGTGTCAGATTTTGCTGCTGTTTTTGTGAAATGGTGTGCTGATTTAAGTTGGCAATAGCCTTAATTGCTGCGGTTTGTTGAGCTTGGGCGCAGAGTAAGAATAGGTTCGGGAGTGTCAATAGAGCTTGCATTGGCGTTTTACCGACTAATATCTGCCCGATATTTTTTGGACGGCTATTTTTTATCTTTACCGCAGTGATTTTAGTTGTTTGATCTACGGTTAATATGATCGTGATCTGACCAATACTGGTATTGAGTTTGTCAGAGATGTCAGCATGTTGATGGCTATTAATCATGATAAATACGCTCTAATACTAACTGGTTGCTTTATTTTGCAAACCGAACAAAGCTCGACGAGACTGATCTTTTACTTGTATTTGTTCTGTCGGAATCGCGGTAATTAACTGGCGTACATCTTTGGCTAGTTGCAACGCACTGACTTGACTCGTTATATTTTGTAGTGGTGACATGACAGAACAGGCTAAATAGGTGCCTAGTTGCTTATGACTTCCATAGGTAAATGAGAAATTGCCTGCAGGTAAACATAGCCCAACTTTATTACCGACCGTTTGTGCTTGCCAAACTCGATTGGGTCCAGGAATTAATAAGATGCTCAGCATCCAAGGTGTCAGTAATACCCCTAACCAATCGTTTTCATAGAGAGAAAATCCCACCGCTTTAACCGTTAATTTTTTATTGTTAAAAGGTAAGTCGGCCATTTGATGGGTATTAATATGCTCGAATACGCTTTCTAGCGTATCGCATGGATTATGAGTAAAGTTTTGCAGCACGTTCATAGTCTCCTGTCGCGAGCGCTTGTTGTAGCTCGATTGCTTTAAGTGCTCGCTGTTTGTCTATTTTTTCTACGGCAAAATTACCTACTTGAATTAATAAATAGTCACCTGCTTTTACATCATCATCTAACATGATTAAGCTAACTTTTGTTAAGTTGCTTTTTTCTCCTATCATTGCTGATTGCGTATTTTCATCGACATGCTGAACTAATGCGGGAATCCCTATACACATACTGATTCCTGTTTGCTTTTTAGTGGCACTCCGATTTTGGCTAAATGGTCTATAATTTGTGTTTTCATTAAGCCTATTTGAGATTTAACTGTGTCGCTCATTTCAAGGCCTGGTGTGATATCGTTGGGAACAATACCGACAAGGAAAATGTTTTTAGGAGATTCCTCAGTGAGTTTTAATGCTCCCAAAAGATCGGAAATACCTAATTGATGTGGAGACACTTTATTGTGGAAAAGAGCAGGAACTTGATCATCTTTTAGATTGATGACGGTGCCTGGTTTCGCTCCGGTTAGAACGGCATCAACGATGATTACGTGCTCTCGATTAGCAATAAACTCCAATAGTTCCATACCGGCAGTGCCACCATCGACCACATCTATACCATCAGGGAATTGATACTCATTTTCTAACTGATTAATAATGTGTACACCAACCGATTCATCTCTTAGAAGTAAGTTTCCGACTCCTAAAACTAAAACATTCATGTTTTCTCCTAAAGCATGTTTACCTAATCTTTAAGTGTCTCCCTTTATGGTTTTTTTTCCAAAAAGGGAGATAAGACAGTGTGTTAAAGCACTTTTACTTGAGTAATGTCATTACCTCGGGTATCGACAATGTGTACAGCACAAGACATGCAAGGATCGAAAGAGTGAATGGTTCTAATCACTTCTAATGGGTTTTCTGCATCGGCGATTGGCGTGCCAATAAGTGATTGTTCATAAGGGCCGAGTTCATCTGTATCATTTCTAGGACCAGAGTTCCAAGTTGACGGAACGACCGCTTGATAGTTCTCTATCTTGCCATTATTAATAACAATCCAGTGAGAAAGCATTCCACGCGGAGCTTCGTGGAAACCAACTCCTTTAATTATGCCATCTGGAAAATGCGGTTTGATGTACGTGGTGGTATCACCTGATGCAATATTATCTATTAAGGCTTGATACTGATGTTGCATGGTATCTTTGAGAACAGCGCAACGTACCGCACGAGTGGCATGTCTGCCCAAAGTAGAGTGCAGATGTTTTATCTCTGGTTTAATTCCAGTTAGCATTTCAAAAGCGCCAAGTACGTCATTAAGGTGCTTAGTTGTATTTTTATCACCAGAGGCCACAGCACATAGAACTTGTGCAAGCGGACCGACTTGTGTTGCTTTGCCATAAAAAGTAGGCGCTTTAACCCAAGAATATTTACCGTTATCTTCGAAGCCGGTGTAATTTGGGTCCGTTTTTCCTTGCCAAGGATGGAATGGACCATCGTCTTGATACCAAGAATGCTTGCTACTTTCAGCAATGCCGTCAATTAAATATTGATCATCATGGCTGGTTATTGGTTTAAACGTTGATAAATCACCGTTCTCAATATAACCACCAGGCATCAAGAAGCTACCTCCTTTGTCATCGGTAGGCATATCAGGTATAGAAAGGTAATTTGTCACACCTTCACCGATGGCGAGCCATTCAGGATAATGAGCGGCGACTATTGCCACGTCGAGTTTGTATACTTGCTCTATAAATTCATCCAGTTCGTCTATAAAGGATTTGATGTACATTAAGCGTTCTTTGTTTAATACACTTTGCGCATCTAGATTGATTGGATTGGCTACACCTCCCACGGCAAGGTTTTGAATGTGTGGTGATTTACCACCAAGAATGGCAACAATACGGTTAGCATTACGTTGATATTCAAGAGCCTGTAGATAATGAGCGACAGCGATAAGGTTGATTTCAGGAGGCAATTTCATTTCTCTGTGCCCCCAGTAGCCATTGGCAAAGATGCCTAATTGACCGCTATCTACTAATTTTTTCAGCTTGTTTTTTACTTTCTGGAATTCGGCTGCTGAATTTAATGACCAAGTTGACAATGGACGACATATCTCTTCACATTTAAGCGGGTCTGCTGCTAATGCGGAGACTACATCTACCCAATCAAGAGCGGACAGTTGATAAAAATGCACGACGTTATCGTGGATACCATGTGCAGCAACGATTAGATTACGAATGTACTGGGCGTTTTTAGGGATATCAAGCTTCAAGGCACTTTCTACTGAACGCACCGATGCAATAGCATGTACAGTGGTGCAAACGCCACAAATTCGTTGAGTAAAAACCCATGCATCAAGAGGATCTTTACCTTTCAATATTTCTTCCATTCCTCGCCACATCGTCCCAGAAGACCAAGCATTTGTGACGATGCCATTATCAATTTCGCAATCGATACGTAAGTGGCCTTCGATGCGGGTTACTGGATCAATTGTAATACGTTGACTCACGCATCACCTCCTTTAGTATCGTTATTAGAATTGTGTGAATGATTATAATTATTTGAATTGTCAGTGTTATCTATCGCCGACGGACCTTGAGTTTTGGATTGAGAGTGAACACGTTCCAAAGCGGGCATTACAGGTAAAAAGCGGATAATGATAAGATAGGTTGCTACTTCAACAGCGATTAAGCCGACTGAAATAATCAGTTCTAAAGTGCTGGGGAAATAATGATAACCATCTCCAGGCATATAGCCGATGGTAGATAAATTCATCCGCCACATTGATGCTGCTAGCATCATAGAAAGGGCACCAATAAATAACATTCGTGAATCTTTTCTTAACGCATCCCAATGGAAAATGACCAAAGGAAAACAAAAGAGTCCCATTTCTATCCAAAACATCAGAGCATAAAAATCAAAATTGGCTAAGTAATTTACTTTATCGGTGAAAACCAACTCGGCAAATCTCAAAACCACAAATCCGATTAAAAATAGGTGAGCAACTTGGGTTAAGCGGTAAAATAGATGAGTTTCATCCGCCACACTTTCGTTGCGTAAGCCAGCCTGCGTTAATGCACCTTGGTAGACAACAATAGAAAAGCCCATAATAGCAGCGGTGAACAATGAGAAAATCGGTAACATTTCATAGCTTTGCCATAATGGATGAATTTTATGTCCCGATAAAATAAACAAAGACCCCATCGAAGACTGGTGCATCATCGGCAATAAAAGTCCTAGGGCGATGGCGATATACATTACTTTGTTTAATTTTTTTAATGTCGCTTTTGCTCCGAATTTTTCAAAAATGGAGGGTGCAAATTCAATGAACAGAACGCCAATGTAAATAGTCATACAAACGGCGGTTTCAAATAGAACTGAATTTATATTGAATTGACCCGGAACAAAGAAGTAAGGAATGGCAAAATAACGACCTAGATCGATAGTAATAGAGAGCCCGCCTAAAGCATAACCAAACAAACTCGCTAGCAAAGCTGGGCGTACTAATGGGTGATAGTCTCCTTTGTTGAAGAAATACACTGCCCAAGCGAGAACCCAACCACCACTGGCAAGCCCTGTACCTACCAGTAAATTAAAGCTTTTTAGTAGCCCCCATGCGTAACCTGCGTTTAGGTTAGATATTGAACCGATACCGTAAAATAGGCGGTAAACGATTAATATCATACTGATTACAACTAGGGTAGAGAATGCAATAACGCGCCAAGAAAAAAGCGTTCCTCCTAATGCTTTTGATTTAATGTGTGCCATTAATCCTCTTCCTTATTTGTTGTGTTTGTTGTATCTATTTGCTGGTGTTGTTCCTTTGCTTGTTGGTCTTGTTTTTTTATGTTTGAACGGGTACGTAGAATAAACCCACCGAATAAGGCAATTGGTAACAACATGCCTGTATATATTCCGTGTTGCATTGTTTCTGCTCTGGCACCAACAGCGCGAGTATCTAGTGTAGGTAAACCGAGTTTTTGATAAGGAACGCCTGAGATCACTAGAGATTGGGTTCCGCCGCCATCAAACTCGCCAAAGATATAATCTTGGTAAACTGCGGCGGTTTTGGTTTGATAATCTTCACTTTCTAGTGTTGCACGTGGGTAGTCATATTCTTGACCTGGTTTTGAGGCGATACGTTTTTTTGCTTCAGCTAACAATTGGTCACGTTTACCGTAGATGACTGCGCCAGTAGGGCAGACTTCGACACAGCCAGGTAGTAAACCTTTGTCGATGCGTTCAACGCCTTTTTGGTTACAGAATTGACACTTTTGAATTTGGCCATAAATATCATCATATTCGTATTGTGGTACGTTATATGGACAAGCAACCATGCAGTAGCGACAGGCAACACAGTATTTTTTATCGTAACTGACAATGCCTGTTATTGGATCTTTAGTCATTGCTGATACAGGGCAGGCGGAAACACAATCAGGATCAATGCAGTGCATACATTGTCGCTTTGTATAAGCGTAACCATTGTCGAGCTGATCTTTTTCACTACCTGTGCCATCTTCCCATACTTGAATAATATTATGTGTGTAGATAGATAGTTTGCTATTGACTGAGAACGTATCGGCTTGAGGGTTAGTGTCTAGTTGATTGACTTCTTGGCATTTATAAACACACGCTTGGCAACCTATACATAAAGTTGAATCATATAGCATACCAATGGCTTCTGGTGGCGGTTCATGATTTGGCCGAGCTTGTACACTTCCAGTTCCAAGTGCCAAGGATGAACCAACCGCGGTTTTTAAGAAATTACGACGATCCATGGTTAACCCTCATTTGAATTTGAGTCTTTTTGTTTTTGTTGTTTACCTAGTTCTTTAATAGTCATCAAACTTATACCGGCAACAAGACCAGCTGAAGCACTTAATATAGCGACAGCAGAGCTGGATTTTTCATTACCGATCTGTGCATCAACATTGGGATGAATGGATGAAGGCGTTTGACGTTGAACATTGGCTAATTCATGAATGCTTTTAGTAAATCCGACGTTTTCTTCGTTGCAACCGATGCATGGATGGCCTATGCCTACTGGCCAAATTCCTCCGCCAACGTCACAAAATTCTAGGGTAGAACAGTTACCGTATGTCTCGGGTCCCTTGCATCCTAGTTTGTATAAGCACCAACCATTACGATGGCCAACATCACCAAATTCGTTGGCAAAACGACCTGCATCAAAATGAGGGCGGCGTTCACAGTGTTCATGAATCAGGCGGTCATAAGCAAATTTAGGCCGACCTTTTTGATCCAGCGCAGGTGCTTTACCAAAAGTAAGATAATGGGCAACTGTTGCTAAAAAATTATGAGGATTAGGAGGGCAGCCTGGAATATTGATAATACTTTTTCCTGGCAGAATATCTTGCAGAGATCGAGCATTAGTAGGGTTGCCACCAGCTGCTGCAACTCCACCCCAACAGGAACAAGAGCCAATAGCGATAATGACGGCGGCATGCTCAGCGGCTTCCTTTATATGCTCCACGATAGGTTTACCAGCAACCATACAGTATACGCCGCCATCTTTGATAGGAATTGAGCCGTCTACCACCAAAACGTACTCACCTTTGTACTGTTCTATTGCATGATGTTTATTTTCTTCAACCTTGTGACCTGCCGCGGCTGAGAGTACTTCGTGGTACTCCAAAGAGATCATATTTAAAATTAGGTTTTCGATAGTAGGATGAGTAGAGCGCAATAAGGATTCGGTACATCCTGTACATTCTTGTGCTCCAATCCAAATAACGGGTGGCCGTTTAGATTGAGTAATCGCGTCGGCAATAGTATTGGCTGCATTGGCTTGCGTTATTCCCATCGTTGCCGCAAGACCTGCGCAAAATTTCATAAAGGAACGACGGGATACATCATTTTGTTCGAGTAGATCGTAGCCATCCATTTTTCAGACCATCCTTCGTTATTGTATTTGTAGGGGTATTTTTTGTGTGTAACTTTACATTTTCACGTATTAAAAATTGGCTTTTATTAGTTTTTTCTAATTCACCAAAAGTTAGTAAAATGTAATTATATTGCTAATACTCAAGTTTGATCTGAGTCAACTTGTAAGGCTATATAGATAAGTCAAATTAAAAACCTTGGTAGGAGTAGGGTTTTATTGTGTTTGCTGTAACCCTAAATAGGTAGAGGGTTTGTGTGTGTAAACCTAGGGTTAGGCAGTGCTAGTGTTGCGAATACTCCTAATTGGTAATTTGGTTATTTAGGGTGATTTTGTTGCGTGAATGTTAATTTATATTGTTCTTTGTAATGTTTTTTCTTTATTGAATTAGTTGGGGTGTTAAGAGTGATTGGTTAGCTTAATAGTCAAATAGTATGTTGGGTCGTGAAGATGGATAGTGAGGATGGGTGGTGAAGAAAAGGATAGTGAAACAAGGTAAGGCAGTAAAACAGGAAGAAAAAGTCATTCACTTTTTCTTCCTGTTTTATATTACGGTTAAAAACTTAGAATAGGGATTCTTCTCCACCTGTTTCGCTTTGAGTGGAGTAGATATCAAGTTTGTCATGATTAGCGTCTTCAACGAACCGAGTCGGTTCAGTGCCTCGTTCGAAGTACTCAAACATTGAGCTTGAGTCAGATTTGTTAGTACGTAAACCTGATTCTCTATCTATTCTAATTCGTACAATTCCTGCAGGAATAACTTTTTCAGTTTTTGGTGCATCCGCTAAGGCGACTTTCATGAAATCAATCCAGGCTGGTTGAGCGGTTTTTGCACCTGCCTCCCCACCTGTGGCCTGTTCGTTTCTGGCTAAATTAGAGTTTCTACTGGTTCTACCTAATTTTCGATTATGATTATCGAATCCAACCCAAGAAACGGCGACAACATTCGGACCGTAACCATTATACCAAGCATCTTTTGAGTCATTGGTGGTACCTGTTTTTCCTCCAACATCTCGTCTACCTAATTTCTGGGCTCTGAAGCCAGTTCCATTCCAGCCCGTTCCTTTTGACCAATTACCACCGCCCCAAATATTGCTATAGAGTAACTCTCTTACTAGGAAAGCATTTTGTTCGGTAATGACTTGTGGTGCGTATTGTTGTTCCGTTTCGTTAACATCTACCTCGTTAAAATCGTCACTATTGCTTTGCGCAAACGAATCACTTTCGCCTAACTGAGTGCTCTGGTTCAGTTGGTCGTTTTGTTCGTTGTTATCTTCCATTGCTATGGAAGTGGTATCGCAATTCGTTTTGCAAATTAAAGTAGGTTCAGCTTGAAATTCTAAATCACCAAATGGCCCTTCTACTTTTGAAATATAGTAAGGTTCAACATAATAGCCACCATTGGCAAATACTGAATATCCTTGAGCCAGTTTTACCGGCGTTAAACTACCAGCACCAAGTGCAATGGTTTCCGATTTTGGCAATTTATCGAGTTCAAAACCGAAACGAGTTAAGTAATTGCGTGTGTCCTCTAAGCCTACAGACCTAAGAACTCTTACTGCCATTACGTTTTTAGATTGAGCTAGACCAATGCGCATTCTTGTTGGTCCGATATACGTTGGAGGTGAGTTTTTCGGACGCCATGCAGTTCCCGCTTGTTCATCCCAACTGTTAATAGGTGCGTCATTAATTAAACTAGCTAATGACATGCCTTTATTTATGGCTGCTGAGTAGATGAATGGTTTTATACCCGAACCAACTTGACGAATTGATTGAGTTGCTCGGTTGAATTTACTGTGGATAAAATTAAACCCACCTACCAGAGAGATCACAGCCCCGTTGTTGGGATCGATGGCAACAAAGGCGGTGTTGGCATTCGGAACTTGGCTTAGTCTCCATGTGGTTTCTATCGTATTTTCATCGCTATCATTTTCTTCATCGCTAGATTTTGCTGTGTTAGGTCTGACCCAAATTTGTTCTCCTTGAGCAAGAATGTCGTTTGCCGTTTTTGGCGCAGTCCCTTGTCTTTCATCGGTAATAAATTTTCTAGCCCATTTCATCGCATCCCAAGAGAGCTCAGCATACCCTTGATTTTTTATATAAACTTGAGCACTTTTAGTTTCGACAGAGAGCACCACTGCTGGACTTAATTGACCATAAGTTGGTTGCTTTTTAAGGTGTGCGATTAATTCTTCTTCACTTAATGCATCTTCTTCTTTTTGCCAAACTTGTTGTTCTGCGCCTCTGTAGCCATGCCTTTCATCATAGTTAAGAAGATTGCTGATAGCTGCAGTTTGGGCTGCTTGTTGTAATTTAGAATCAACAGTCGTAAACACCTTCATACCTGAGGTGTAGGCTTGCTCTCCATATTTTTCAACCATCCAAGAACGCGCGATTTCTGCAATGTAAGGTGCATTCACTTCAATTTCAGTACTAAATGATTTACCGAGCAGTACTTCGTTTTTCGCGTTTTCATATTGTTCTTGGCTGATGTATTTTTCATCTAACATACGAGCGAGAACCACATTTCGACGTGTAGTCGCACGGTCTATGGAATAAATCGGGTTCATCGTCGAAGGTGCTTTTGGCAAGCCTGCTATCAAAGCCAGTTCACCAAGTGATAAGTCTTTTACCTCTTTACCAAAGTAAACTTGAGCAGCGGCACCTACGCCATAAGAACGATGACCTAAATAAATTTTGTTTAGATATAGCTCTAAAATTTCATCTTTGGTCAACAGTTGCTCGATATGAAAAGCAATGAACATCTCTTTTATTTTTCGAATCAATTTTTTTTCGTTTGATAAGAAGAAATTTCGAGCTAATTGCTGGGTAATGGTGCTTGCGCCTTGTTTTGCCGAACCTGACATAATCACCACTATAGCCGCACGAGTAATACCTATGGGGTCTATACCATAGTGGGAGTAAAAACGACTATCTTCAGTGGCAATGATTGCCTCTAGCAACTCTTTAGGCATTTCATCTATTCGCAGTGGGATCCTGCGTTTCTCACCAAATTGAGCGATCAGCTTATTATCTTGGCTATACACCTGCATGGGAGTCTGCAGTTCAACATCCTTTAACGTCGCTACGTCTGGAAGTTGTGGTTTCAAATAAAAATAGAAGGCAACTATTGTTGTGACTCCAAGAATGATGCAAATCACTGAAAGAATAAGTAGACGCTTTATGAACTTCACCGAAAATTCCCTGATTGATTGAGGTTGTTTGGTTATGAATCCGAGTACATTAAGGCAACAGTTTAGCATATGGATAAAGCTCTGAGCTTAAAATTTATTCACTTGCGTACTCTGTAACAGTTAATGGAGTGTGATAAATATGAGAGAGCCCTTGATTACTGGCATTGATGTTGGTGAGTACTCTATAAAAGCGGTTGTTATTCGCCCGAAAAAGGGACGCTATACTATAAAATATTATGTGGAGCTATCTGCCGAAACGTCTTTGTACTCGGTTGATTTTTTGTTTAATCACCAAGAAGTTGTTAAGAAGTTTCAACAGTTGAATAAAGCGTTACCGATATTTAGTTCTAAAGTCGCTTTGTCGATTCCTGAACAAGTCGTTTTTGATCAAATTGTCCCTGTAGAATCGGGCTCAAATACTTTTGAGGTTCAATTTGCTATACAACAAGCCCTTTCTCTTGAATCTTCCATCCCATTAGAAAACCTAAGTCTCGATTTTGTACCAATAGAAGACACCAATGAAGAGGTTTCATCTACCTGTGATGTTCATGTTTATGCAACCTATCGTCAAGTGATAGAAGATAGAGTCAACGTTGTTAAAAATGCGGGTTTCACTCCTTGGTTAATACAGAGCGAAAATATGGCGCTGATGCAATTATTGTTATTTATTACGGATTATTGGAGCAATGAAGCAAGCCAATATGAGTTGAATCATAGTTTGCTACATATTGAACAGAGCAGCAGCGTGTTTTGTTTTGTCGATGCTACGCAGATGCCCCACTGTAAAACGATAGAATTTGGTGTTTTACAACTTAATGAATTAGGGATGGATGAATTCATTAAGCAGTTAAAAATATTTATCCAGCCGATTATTCAAGTATTACTTACATCAAAAACTGCGATTCAATCTCATCAAGTTTGGTTAAGTAATGATGGGGTAGCGGAGCGAGATAATGAGGAAAAAATAGTATCTGAACTCAAGCAAGTTATGCCCATGAACCAAGCAATCAAAATAGATCGTTTGGTTTTATCAGATTTGTTTATTGGAGCGTTGGATTCAAACTGTTTGAATGGTTTTGCAAAGACGATTGGAGTTGCAATTAGTGGTCTTGTATGGAAAGGAGAACAGTAATGTTGACCAATATTAACTTTCTTCCTTGGCGCGAGACCAATTTACACTACCGAAAAAGACGATTATATCTGTTGAGCGTTATTAGCCTGATATTTTCTGCATTGGTTCAAGGTTGGTTGCATCACAACGTTTCTCAACAAAGCGTTCATATTCAACGTTCTATTGTTGAGCTCGAAACAATGGGCGTTTCGGTTGATAAGCAGCGTGCTTTGACGGTTCAATTGCAGGCGGAACAAGCCGTGTTAGATGAACAACTGACTCGCATAAGATCTCTAGAAAATAATAAGTATTCTATGATGTTAGTGTTTAATTTACTGGGAATACTGCTCCCTGAAGGCCTTGTATTGGATAGTGTTTCAAAAAATAGCGATAGGGTTTATTTATCTGGTTTTTCTTATCAGGCCGATTTGATCGATGAACTAGTCAATAACTTGAAACATAGTCATCAATTATCCAATGTGGAAATTCAGTCTATGTTCACTCGTGATACACACCCCGTGTCTCATTACTTTGCTCTGTTATTTAGTATTAAAAAAGCGCTGTGAATGAGTAAACGATTAGTCTTAGCCACTTAGATATTGAGATAACCAGTTAACAATAAAGGAGTGCATGATGAGCTCTTGGCAAGAAGCGAAAATAACATTGTCTCAGTTGCAAGTAGGTGATGTGGTATACTGGCCAATTCATATTCAAGCGATGCTAATTCTAGTATTGGCCACTACTTTTCAACTGCTATTGTTTATTATTTTTGTCTATCCAAAAATAGATGAACAGAAGCACCTTCATACTTTGCAATCAGAAGCTCAAATAAATTATCAAATTAACCGTGATAAATTCAATAACAAAGAGCGAGTAACCAGTCGCGCTGCGTTAAAGCAGAAAAATGCGGACAAAAAAGCACAAATTTCCGCATTTTTTCAAGCTTTACCTAACAATGAGCACTTAACCACTATCTTGACTTCTATCAGCCAAAAAGCACGAGAGAATAAATTAGAAGTGATTGATTTGAGTTGGGGGCAAAAAATAGAGAATGACTTTCTTTACCAGCTGCCTATTAATATTGAGTTAAGAGGAAAATATCATGATGTCGGATATTTTTCTGAAGATATTGCAACGTTTGTTAGCTTAGTTGTGATTGAACAACTAAGTCTAAAAAATAGCCAAACAGCCGATCAACGATTAGACATACACATGACTGCGCTGACATATCAAGTAGCAAATTTGGATGACAACCATGAATAAATTACACATTTACTTATATTTGGTGATGTTTTTCTTTGTTGCACTTATTTTTGTCAGTGGTGCTGAGGCTGACGAAGTTGTCATCGTTCCTGAGCAACAAGTAATCAAATCTGAATCACCAAGTAAAACTTATCAGGCGGTCAATAACCGAGACCCTTTTGCTGATATTTCAACGCTCAACAAGAAGCCTTTAGTTTCAGTCAATTCTGGCAAGACGATAAAAAAGCCAAAGCCAAAGGTAGAAAAAGAATTGTTACCTGAACCGCCTGTGGATTTGAGGTTTATAGCGATCAAATATGCTGAAGCGGAGTCTTTGGTTCAATTGTTGAGCCAAAATATGCTTAGTGAAAGAGGAACTATTGGGTTTGATGAGCGAACTAATATCCTCATAGTGAAAGATCAAAAAGAGTACCTAGAACAAATATCACAAATTATTGACGTGCTTGATTCCCCTGGTAAACAAGTGCAAATAGAAGCCAGAATAGTGATTATAAATGAAGGTAATTTACAAGAGTTAGGGGTTCGATGGGGAATGCGATCGGACAATATTAGCGGTTCAATAGAAGGCATTAATAATGATTTATTATCTGATGATGCCGCTATTGATATTGCAGATTATTTGAATGTAAATTTAGCCAGTTCGTCAGTCAATGCATCCAGCATTGCTTTTCAAATCGGGACATTTGGTTCTTCTGCTCTATTGGATTTAGAACTATCGGCTCTACAGGCAGAATCGAAAGCTGAGGTCATATCTAGCCCTAAATTGTTAACAATCAACAAGAAACCTGCTTATATCGAACAAGGTACAGAAATTCCGTATCTTGAATCGAGTGAGAGTGGGGCGGCTACGGTTAAATTTAGAAAAGCGGTACTTAGCTTAGAAGCGACACCTCAAATTATGCCTGATAATAAGATCATGTTAGATCTGCTCGTTACTCAAGATAGGCCGGGTCAAATAGTACAAACAGGTACAGGAGAGGCAATAGCAATTGATACACAACGAATAGACACTCAAGTTATAGTTGATGATGGTGAAACTATCGTTCTTGGTGGGATTTTTGAGCATTCTATGATCAGTTCGGTAGATAAAGTGCCGCTTTTAGCGGATATTCCAGTGTTAGGGAACTTGTTTAAGCGTACTTATGAAAATGAAACCAAAAGAGAATTACTTATATTTGTCACGCCCCAAATTATAGTGGAATAGGTTTATTTGATTGATTTAAAATGACTTTATGGTTTTATTGTAAGCTCAACGCTGCCCCTTTATTATTTAAATTAATAAAACAAAGTAAAATTAGGTTGCATTACTGTCAGCAGATCTAGATAATTTCGGGTCTTATCACGACAGTACTGTGAGGAATCGGTGTCACCAATGAAGTTAGCTGAACGATTAATAGCAACTGAATGTGTGGCAATGTCATTGAATTAACGCTGTAAATTAATGCTGAACATGGCTGAAAAACGTAATATTTTTCTTGTCGGCCCGATGGGTGCTGGCAAAAGTACAATAGGTAGACACCTAGCATCGCAACTGCATATGGAGTTTTTGGACTCAGATACAGTTATTGAAGAACGCACAGGCGCAGATATCGCTTGGGTATTTGATGTTGAAGGTGAAGATGGTTTCCGCAAACGCGAAGAAACGGTTATTAATGACCTGACTGAACAACAAGGTATTGTTCTAGCAACAGGAGGTGGTTCGGTTAAAAGTAAAGATAACCGTAATCGACTCTCTGCCCGAGGTATTGTTGTATATCTTGAAACAACAATCGAAAAACAATTAGCACGTACTAACAGAGATAAAAAACGCCCACTATTACAAACAGATGATCCAAAGGAAGTTTTGGAATCACTGGCAGATGAGCGTAACGCTTTGTATGAAGAAGTCGCGGATTATACTGTTCGCACCGATGATCAAAGTGCTAAAGTAGTAGCAAATCAAATCGTAAAAATGCTAGAAGAACGTTAAGTTCAATTACGGAGAGCAAACCATGGAAAAGATCACAGTTGATCTTGGTGAACGAAGCTACCCTATTTCTATCGGCGCCGAGTTATTTAATGACTCGGCGTACTTTTCTTTTTTATCCGCCAAGAAAAAAGTTGTCGTAATTAGCAATGTGACCGTTGCGCCTCTCTATGCAGATAAATTGGTTTCTCTGATAGAAAAACAAGGCTGTGAAGTGTCAATTCTTGAATTACCTGATGGTGAAAAATACAAAACGTTACAGACGTTTGAAACCGTAATGGGTTTTCTATTAGAAGGTAATTTTGCAAGAGATGTCACTCTTATTGCTTTAGGTGGTGGTGTGATTGGAGATTTGGTTGGCTTTGTGGCTGCGAGTTACCAACGTGGCGTGGACTTTGTTCAAGTGCCAACAACACTATTGTCTCAAGTTGATTCTTCAGTTGGTGGTAAAACAGCTGTTAATCATCCTCTTGGCAAGAATATGATTGGTGCATTTTATCAACCTCAGTCGGTCATAATTGATACTAATTGTTTAGCTACGCTTCCTGAGCGAGAGTTTGCAGCTGGCATGGCTGAAGTGATCAAGTACGGCATTATCTATGATCAAGATTTCTTTATTTGGTTAGAAGATAATATGGATCGACTCTATTCACAGGATGAGCAAGCACTTACTTATGCTATTGCTCGTTGTTGTGCAATTAAAGCGGAAGTGGTGGAACAAGATGAAAAAGAAGCGGGTATTCGAGCTCTGCTTAATCTTGGACACACTTTTGGTCATGCGATTGAAGCTGAGTTAGGCTATGGTAATTGGTTGCATGGTGAAGCTGTTTCTGCGGGTACAGCAATGGCTGCGAAAACAGCTCAACTGCAAAATTTAATTACACAACAGCAACTTGAACGAATAATAGCTATACTAGTGAAAGCTAAGTTACCAGTTCATACGCCTGAGACTATGTCCTTCGATGATTTTATGCAGCATATGATGCGAGATAAAAAAGTATTGTCTGGTCAATTACGCCTTGTTTTACCGACAGGTATTGGTTGTGCTGACGTTGTATCTGATGTTCCTAGTGAAAAAATCAAGCAAGCAATAGACTATTGTCGACGTTAACAGGTAAAACCTTTTAATAACTTGAATTCAATAGGAACAATGTAATGAGTTTGGCCCATGAGTTGCGAGTTTTAGACATAGAGTCGCAAATAGAACTGCTTGATCGATTACGACTTCTTACGCGATTTGGTTCCAATTTAACCAATATTACCGGAGAGAAAAACTCCGGTAAGTCTTGGATAGCACAACGTTATTTAGAGGCTTGGGCTCAAGATAAAAATCAATCTCTCCTAATGTGTCATCCTAATCAAACTGACGCACAAAAAAGAACGATCCTATTAAATCAAATTGTTTCCAATCCGTTGTTTAATGAAAATGATCCTATAGCCGATAGCTTTAGCCGTATGTTGGAAGATAATAGTTGCGACGTTGTTTTTGTTATTGATGATGCTCAATTATTGAGTGAAGCAATATTAGCCGAACTTTGGACTCTGGTTTTACAAGCTCAAGTTACCCCTCAATGGAACATCAATGTTGTTTTATTCACGACAGGGAATGGTTTAGATAATGTGCTGTCGCGTTTAAGTTATGGGCAAGAGAGTAAACCTTTATCATTGGAGATTGAACGGCTTACCGCCTCCGAAGTTGAGATGTTTATGGAACTCTTGGTACTGAAATATGTATCGGGAGAAGATGAAAAAAGAAAAGTTCGTAATAAAGTAAAAAATACACCACCGCTACCAGGTGCTCTAATGGCATTAGGAGAGACTAAAGTGGAAAAACGAATCATTATTCGCTCGATAATCGGCTCACCAATAAAAATAGCCATACTCGTTGCTATTTTACTGTTGCTTATTATTGGTGGTTATTTCTGGTTTTTCAATCATTCTGGGCCATCGATAAACAATAAAAGCAGTGAAGATCGACAGTTTGTTGAACAAACAGTTATTCCAACCGTACAGTTAGATAGTAGCCAAACTGGAGATAGCTCGCAAACGATAGAGTTAGTGGATAAATCGACTGCTGTGGATGATTCAGCTGCTCTACCTCCACAGGTCATTGATAGCACAGCAACGGTTGGTCATTCCGATGATGGAAAACGATTGGTTGTTCCATCTAATGTTGTTGATGCTTTATTAGATGGTGGTACTGCAGATACTCAAACTATTGACGATGCTGTTTTACAAGCTCAATTAGAAAAAGCACCACCTGTAGCAGAAACAGATTTTGAAAGAGATAAAGATGCCCCCCCTCTAATTACCTTCTCTTTTTCTAAACAAGAGTTAATGGCAATATCTGATCGTAGTTATACCCTACAAATAGCAGCGTTAAATTCGCTAAGTGAAACTCAAAGCTTTATCACTCAGCATGGTATAGAAAATGATGTTCGGATTTATCCCACTCGTCGAGATAATGCTCAGTGGTTTATTGTTACCTATAAAGATTTTTCAACCATCCAAGACGCTCGTGATGCAAGATCAGAGTTACCTCAAGCGGTCCAAGATCTTGAGCCTTGGGCTAAGTCAATGTTACAAGTACATAGAGAAATTGAGCGTGCAAATTAACGCTGGCTTCAAAATGTGTTACAGTCCGCAACCTCGAAAAATAGTGGGTGGCTTGAGCGGTAGATGAAAAAGAAGCAACGTGCATTCCTTAAATGGGCTGGCGGAAAATATGGGCTGGTGGAAAATATACAAAGCCATCTTCCGCCTGCAAAAAAACTGATCGAACCATTTGTTGGTGCAGGGTCTGTTTTTTTGAATACCGACTATGAAGAATACCTACTTGCGGATATTAATCAGGATTTGATTAATATCTACAACTTGCTCAAAACCGAGCCTGAAAAATATATTGAAGAATCCAGACGCTTTTTTAAACCAGAAAGCAATAAACGAGAGTTTTATTTAGACACTCGCGCGCAGTTTAATGCCACGGATGATCTTTGGTTTCGTTCCACCGCCTTTTTATATATGAATCGATTTGGTTTCAATGGCTTGTGCCGGTATAACAAAAAGGGTGGGTTTAATGTTCCATTTGGTTCTTATAAAAAGCCTTACTTCCCAGAAAAAGAACTGATTTTTTTTGCAGAGAAAGCTAAAAAAGCCACGTTCGTATGTGAAAATTATATTGATACTTTTTCACGAGCGCGAAAAGGCAGTGTTATATATTGTGACCCTCCTTACGCACCACTCTCTAATACAGCCAATTTCACCTCTTACGCTGGGAATGGTTTTACCTTGGATGATCAGGCTAATTTGGCCGAAGTCTCTGAGCGAACGGCCAAGAAGCGTGGCATACCAGTGTTGATTTCTAATCATGATACAGTTCATACTCGTCGCCTGTACAAAGGCGCGGAGTTAGACGCTATTCAGGTCAAGCGAACGATTAGCCGAAACGGTGGTACAAGGAATAAAGTGAACGAACTGTTTGCTTTGTTTAAACCCGATGAAGAAATCGAAGATGAGCGTATTAAAATAAGCTTGGTATAAATCTGTTTTCGTTACTTTATACTATCAACGGTTAGTTTCCTTCGGTAGAATTAGCAGCACATTTCACCCGATTCTATTTAAGAGACTTAGTATGAAAGACTTTCTCATTGCACCTTCCATTTTATCTGCCGATTTTGCTCGCTTAGGAGAAGATGTAGAACGTGTTCTTGCTGCTGGTGCAGATGTGGTTCATTTTGATGTGATGGATAATCACTTTGTTCCAAACCTCACTTTTGGTGCTCCAATTTGTAAAGCTTTGCGTGACTACGGTATTACCGCACCGATTGATGTGCATTTGATGGTTAAGCCTGTCGATAGAATTATTCCTGATTTTGCTGAAGCGGGTGCAACCATGATTACCATTCACGCTGAAGCTTCAGACCATTTAGACAGAAGTATTCAATTAATAAAAGAATGCGGATGCCAAGCCGGTATTGTTTTTAACCCTGCCACACCCTTAAGTTATCTTGATTATTTAATTGATAAAGTTGATATGATTTTGCTTATGTCGGTTAATCCGGGTTTTGGTGGTCAGTCATTTATACCTAGTTCTTTAGATAAACTACAAGATATTCGTCAACGAATTGATGCTTCAGGTCGAGATATTCGTTTAGAAATCGATGGTGGCGTAAAAGTCGATAATATTGCTGAAATAGCCCAAGCAGGTGCGGATATGTTTGTTGCCGGGTCCGCTATTTTTAATCAACCAGACTATAAGGCTGTGATTGATCAAATGCGTGCTGAGTTGGCCAAAGTGACTCGTTAGAGCTTTAGCCAACATAGTATAAAAATTATCCTTGTTGGCGATGAATAGATAAAATTAATAATTTTGTGACGGAGAACAAAATGTCATTTGAGAAAGTAAAGTTCATAGCCTTTGATTTAGATGGAACGTTATTGGACAGTGTTCCTGATTTGGCTTGGGCGGTGGATCAAACCGTGCAAGCTTTAGGGCATGCGCCTATTGCCGAAGTTGAAGTACGAGATTGGGTTGGTAATGGTGCAGATGTGCTTATTGCACGAGGTTTAAGTCGAAATATTCATGTAGATGAAAGCCTAAGCTCAACTGATATTAAAACAGCGCGTAAGATGTTTGATGAATTTTATGCGGCAAGTGGTCATAAATTAAGTCACTTATATCCAACCGTTGTTGATACGTTAAAACAATTACAGCAACGAGGGTATGTTATGGCGTTAGTGACCAATAAACCCTCTAAGTTTGTTCCTGAAATTCTACAGCAGCATAAATTAAGTCATTTTTTTAGCGATACAATTGGTGGTGAAGATTTTCCAAAGCGAAAACCTGATCCGATTGCTCTTAATTGGTTACTTGAAAAGCACGGTTTTTCTGCGGAGCAAATGTTGATGGTAGGGGATTCAAAAAATGATATTTTGGCAGCAAAGAACGCAGGCTGTCTTTCATTTGGTTTAACCTATGGTTACAATCATGGCGAGTCAATATCAGATTCGAATCCAGACTTTGTCGCCGACCAACTCTCTGAATTGCTGGATATTTTGTCTTAGGTTGTAAACTCGACCAATAGATATCATTCAGGGGCAAGTCTTTAAATTATTAGCTACATAAATATTAAGTAAGTGAAGGAAATCATAAAATGAGCAAACCTATCGTATTAAGTGGTGTTCAACCATCAGGTGAACTAAGTATTGGTAATTACTTAGGTGCTCTACGTCAGTGGCAACAGATGCAAGACGATTATGATTGCCAATATTGTGTTGTTGATCTGCATGCGATTACGGTACGCCAAGAAGCAAAGAAACTTTACGAAGCAACATTAGATGCGTTGTCAATTTGTCTTGCGGTTGGCGTGACGCCAGAAAAAAGTACTTTGTTTGTGCAATCACATGTGCCTGAACATGCGCAACTTGGATGGGTTTTAAACTGTTATACCCAAATGGGCGAATTGAATCGTATGACTCAATTTAAAGATAAATCTAAGCGTTATGCTAATGATATTAATGTTGGTTTGTACGACTATCCAGTATTAATGGCTGCCGATATTTTGATTTATCAAGCCGAGCAAGTTCCGGTGGGCAGCGATCAAATGCAACATTTAGAGTTAGCGCGTGATATTGCCACTCGATTTAATAACCTATATGGCGAAACGTTTGTAGTACCAAAAGCTTATATCCCAGAAGTTGGTGCCCGGGTTATGAGCTTGCAAGACGCAACTAAAAAAATGTCTAAATCGGATGATAATCGTAAGAATGTTATTACTCTTTTAGAAGATCCAAAATCGATCACTAAAAAGATTAAAAGTGCAGTAACAGACCCAGAAGATCCACCTCGTGTTATTTACGATATAGAGAATAAACCAGGTATTGCTAACTTGATGGGCTTAATGTCTGCAGCAACGGGAAAGACTTACGCTGAAATTGAAGCGGATTACCAAGGCAAAATGTATGGCCATTTAAAAGGTGATGTTGCGGAAGCGGTGGTAGCTATGCTTGAACCAGTACAAGCGGAATATAAACGTATTAGAAATGATAGAGCATATTTAGATTCAGTGATGAAGATGGGCGCAGAAAAAGCATCTGAACGTGCCGCAGTCACATTGAAAAAAGTTTATGAAGCAGTAGGCTTTGTTACTCGTCCTTAGTGACAGATTATTGAAGCGAAGATGACGATAAATCCACCTTGTTAAAGGTGGATTTTTAGTTGTGTCATTTGTCAGTTTTTTCTTGCCTTTCTTATTCTCTATAGCACAATGTCGCGTTAGCCAAACAGCCTTTTATCGAGCCTTATGTTACTTATTATTGATAACTATGATTCCTTTACTTACAACTTATACCAGTATTTCTGCGAATTGGGTGTAGAGGTAAAAGTGATTAGGAATGATGATATTGATATTCAAGGAATTAAAGCACTAAATCCCAGCCATTTGGTTATTTCTCCCGGCCCTTGCACACCGAACGAAGCAGGTATTTCATTATCGGCTATAAAATATTTTGCCGGTAAACTGCCTATATTTGGCGTTTGTTTAGGGCATCAAGCTATTGCGCAAGCGTTTGGTGGTGACATTATTCGAGCCGAAAAAGTGATGCATGGTAAAACCTCCAAGATTCAACATAATGGCAAAAGTGTTTTTGCTGGTGTTAATAACCCGCTTACTGTAACGCGTTACCATTCATTGATCGTTAAACAGGCTTCATTACCTAAAGCGTTTGAATTGACGGCTTGGACAGAGAAACAAAATGGTCTAATGAATGAAATTATGGGCTTTCAGCATAAAACCTTGCCTATTGATGCGGTTCAATTTCACCCTGAATCGATAAAAACTGAACAAGGTCATCAGCTTCTCGCCAATTTTTTGAGTCGTTAAATGTTTTAATGATACAGAGTGCCTAACAGTTAACTCCCCCGCTCCCTGACCAGTTTAGTTTTGCGAGTAATTTATTTGCTACTCTGTTTAGGGTCTTTAGTTGTTAAGTTGTTATCTTCCAAAAAAACACGTTTAAATTTTGTCCCTTGCATACTTTATCTATTATTGAATAAAGCGAATGACAGCTTTAATTAAAGATTGCTTTTCATCACGTTTTTTTTCTCTAGAATGGTTTATTCAAACGTCACAAATATAAACTCGATGAATTTGCTGTATTTAGTCATTTTTTCAGTAAAACTTTTTGAATTATTTTTAAATACAGCGACTAACTCATGAGTAAATGGTCAATAATGGGACTCTTTCGCGAATAAATAAATTACATCGTAATGCCGTGTGAAAGTAGGACAAATAATCGATTGGTTGATATTCAACTAAATATAGCCAATTGATTTCGATATGGAGAATGAAGGCAATGGATAATAAAGTCGACCGTCAGCTATTTGATGAAGTCATGGTACCTTGTTACAACCCAATGGATATGATCCCAGTAAAAGGTCAAGGTGCTCGAGTATGGGATCAGCAAGGCAATGAATATATTGATTTTGCTGGTGGTATTGCAGTGAGTTGCTTAGGTCACTGTCACCCTGTGATGGTAAAAGCAATTACTGAGCAAGCCAATAAACTTTGGCATTTAAGTAATGTGATGACCAATGAGCCTGCGTTGCGCTTAGCCAAAAAACTTACTCAACTTTCATTTGCCGACAAAGTCTTTTTCGCCAATTCTGGTGCAGAAGCAAATGAAGCCGCGTTAAAACTGGCTCGTCGTGTTGCGGCTGATAAATATGGTGAAGAAAAATCAGAAATCATTGCCTTTAAACAAGGGTTTCATGGTCGAACTTTCTTCACAGTTACTGTTGGCGGACAATCTACTTATTCTGATGGATTTGGACCTAAGCCGGGCAATGTCACTCACCTAGATTACAACGATTTAGAGGCGTTTAAAGCGCAAATATCTGACAAAACTTGTGCCGTTATGATGGAACCTTTGCAAGGTGAAGGCGGAATTGTTCTTCCAAGTAACGAATTTGCTCAAGCAGTGCGGGAATTGTGTGATAAACACAATGCTCTGTTGATTTTCGATGAAGTACAAACAGGTAATGGCCGTACCGGAACTTTTTATGCTTATGAAGGATTAGGTGTGACGCCTGATATTTTGAGTACAGCCAAATCACTTGGTGGCGGTATTCCAATTGGTGCCATGTTGACGACTGATGAGTTTGCGCCTCATTTAAAAGTTGGTACCCATGGTTCGACTTATGGTGGTAATCCATTAGCGTGTGCTGTGGCAGAAGCGGTAGTTGACTTAATCAGCCAACCGGAAACATTAGCTGGTGTAAAAGAACGCGAGATAATGTTCCGCGACGGTTTACAGGCTATAAACCAAAAATACCCTATTTTTACCGAAATTCGTGGGAAAGGGTTATTACTCGGCGCAGCACTAAACGAAGAGTGGCAAGGTCGCGCTCGAGACGTTTTGGTCGCAGCAGGTAAAGAAGGCTTAATGCTTTTGGTTGCTGGTGCTAATGTTGTTCGTTTTGCTCCTTCTCTTGTTATCGACAAGAACGATATTGAGCAAGGCTTAGTGAAGTTAGAAAAAGCCATCGCCTCGTTGGTAAACGATTAACCCTAAAGGGAATTTTAGGAACCATAACCTGCAAGGAGTACAGCAAATGTTGGTTGTTAGGCCTATACAAAAAACAGATTATGATGCTTTGCGCGTATGCGCAGAAGAATCAGGGCATGGTTTTACTTCTTTGCCTGTAAACGAAGAATTGTTAACCAATAGGATTAACCATTCCGTTGATAGTTTTAATAAACCTAACGTCACCAAGGCGGGAGACGAAGGCTACTTGATGGTCGGTTTCGATTCTGAAACTGGCGAGATAGGTGGCACCACGGGAATAGAAGCCGCTATTGGTTGGGATGTACCTTTTTATACTTATCACATAAGTAAAGTCGTGCATTCATCCGCTAAGCTAGGGGTAAACAATGTGGTAAAACTGCTCACTTTTGGAAACAACTACACCGGTTGCTCTGAAGTGTGTACCCTGTTTTTGAGACCAACATTTCGCGGTGGCCTTAATGGACGGTTAATGTCTAAATGTCGTTTTTTAATGATGGCCGAGCATCCACAGCGATTCGCTAAAACTGTTTTTGCCGAAATGCGAGGGGTATCTGATCAACACGGAAACTCTCCTTTTTGGCAGTGGCTACAAGAACACTTTTTTTCTATTGATTTCACCTTAGCTGATTATTTAACCGGCATCGGCAAAAAAGGTTTCATTGCCGATTTAATGCCGAAACTCCCTATTTATGTCAATCTACTAAGTAAAGAGGCTCAAGCCGTTATTGGGCAAGTTCATGACAATACGGTGCCGGCATTAAAATTACTCGAAAGAGAAGGGTTTGTCTGTCGAGATTATGTCGATATTTTTGATGCAGGCCCAACAGTAGAGTGTGATTTAAATAATATTGCCTCGGTTAGAGACTCCTTCAAAGCCAAAGTGGAAATCAGCGACCATGCCAGTTCTCAAAGCTATTTGATGATCAATACTTGTTTTGAAAACTTTCGTGCTACCGCAGCTAAAGCAGCCTATGACCAAGAAACAGGTCGGGTATTGTTATCGTTAGAGGTTGCTACGGCATTAAACGTTCAAAATGGTGATTATGTTCGCCTACTCGCTCAATAACTCATTGATTAGTCGGCTGCTAGTTTGTTATTAGTTAGCTCATAATAGCGACTGCCAATGAGCAATACACAACCGTACCTAATAAGGAATAAACAATGGAGCAGGATTTCACGGTTCAATGGATAGATGGCCAATGGATAAAGGGTCAAGGTGTTGCGATGGAATCGACTTCACCGTATAACGGCAACGTAATATGGCAAGGTAATAGTGCAACGTCAACTCAAGTTGAGCAAGCCGTAAAAGCAGCTCGTGGCGCTTTAATTGAATGGAAAAAGCGTAGTTTTGCCGAAAGAGAAGCCGTATTGCTTGCGTTTGCTGAAGAAGTAAAAGCCAGCAGTGAAGGTATTGCTCGAATTATTGCTGAAGAAACCGGAAAACCTCTTTGGGAAACACGTACAGAAGCGGCTGCCGTAGCAGGAAAAATTGCGATTTCTATTCGAGCTTATCATGATCGAACTGGGGAAACGCACCGCGAAGTGGGTGATAACCAAGTGGTGCTTCGTCATAAACCACTCGGTGTTATGGCTATATTTGGTCCTTATAACTTTCCTGCTCATTTGCCTAATGGGCATATGGTTCCGGCACTTTTGGCTGGTAACACAGTGGTTTATAAACCATCTGAACAGACACCAGCAACGGCCGAATTTATCATGAAATTATGGCATAAAGTCGGTTTGCCAGCTGGCGTGATTAACTTAGTACAAGGCGGCAAAGATACCGGAATCGCTTTGGCTGAATCAAAGGGCATTGACGGTTTATTATTTACTGGTAGTGCCAATACGGGCAATTTGCTGCATCGTCAATTTGCTGGTCAACCCGGTAAAATGTTGGCTCTAGAAATGGGAGGAAATAATCCCATGGTTATTTCTGAACAATATGGCGAACTTAATGCCACGGTATACACGATTATTCAATCGGCGTTTATAAGTGCCGGTCAGCGTTGTACTTGTGCACGACGCCTTTATGTTCCGACAGGCGACAAAGGCGATCTGTTAATTGAACAATTGACCACCGCTATTAAGCATATCGTTATAGATGAACCATTTGCTGATCCTCAACCATTTATGGGGCCACAAATATCAATAGCTGCCGCAGAGTTTATTATCAATGCGCAAACAAAACTATTGGAATTGGGTGCTTGCTCGATAGTAGAAGCAAAGCAGACAAAAGCTGCATTTGTTTCGCCTGGATTAATTGATGTGACCGCGGTAGCGTCACTACCAGATGAAGAGTATTTCGGACCTCTGTTACAAGTTATTCGTTATCAAGATTTTTCTCACGCGATAGAATTAGCCAACGATACCCGCTTTGGTTTATCCGCTGGGCTCATTTCAACCGATGATAATGAGTGGCAATATTTTGTCGACCATATTCGTGCCGGAATAGTTAATCGTAATCGTCAGTTAACGGGCGCTAGTGGTGATGCACCATTTGGTGGGCCGGGAGCCTCTGGGAACTTACGACCAAGTGCTTATTATGCGGCTGATTATTGTGCTTATCCTATGGCGTCAATGGAAGGGAGCGAAACGTTGCTTCCCGCCACATTGAACCCGGGAATAACGTTGTAAAAAGCGAATAACACTCGATCGGTCGTTTACCTAACGGCAACTATCCAGAGTTTAAGTTAACTAAGGAGCGAGCATGTCACTAGATGGCTTATTTCAAAATTTATGGAATGACTATATTGAACGTCTTTGTCCATCGGCAAAAAAAGTTCATGATTTACTCGAAGAAAATGAGGCGCTAATTAACGATCACATTGCTTTGAGAACATTCTCTTTATCAACGTGTGGCATTGCTTCTCTGGCTAAACCGTTTTTAGCACTTGGCTATAAAGAATGTGGTGATTATCTTTTCGAAAAAAAACACCTCACTGCTAAGCATTATGAGCACCCTGATCGAACTAAACCGAAAGTATTTATCAGTCAGCTAGAAGTCGATTTGTGTTCGCCTTTAGTGCAAAAAATAGTCAAAAAAATGATTACTCAAATTGATAAAGAAAAATTAACCCACGCTAATTTTCTTTATGGCGGAAGGTTATGGGATTGCAGTTATCAAGAGTATCAACAGCTTGCAAAAGAGAGTGAATATGCAGCTTGGTTAGCGGCTCATGGTTACGGAGCGAATCACTTTACCGTTAGTGTTAATCAATTGGCTGAATTTGATAACGTGAAGTCAGTGAATGATCATTTAAGAGTAAATGGTTTTGCTATTAATGAGGCGGGTGGTGAAGTAAAAGGTTCAGCGCAAGTCTTATTAGAACAATCATCGACGATGGCGGATAAAGTATCGGTTCAATTTTCTGATGGCGTAGAGACAATTCCGGGTGGGTTTTATGAATTTGCTCTAAGATATCCGATGAATAATGGTGAATTATATCAAGGGTTTGTTGCCGCTTCAGCGGATAAAATCTTTGAAAGTACTAATGAGTCATAACTTAGTTTATCAATTTCCTCGCTCTTACGCTGTGAGAAACCCCGTATGGCTAAGCGATAAAATAGATCTCGCAATAAGTGGGACTGATGATTATATTCAGCCCCACTTATTGTTTATTGTTCGCTTACTCTAGCCCTAAATCTAATGGGGTTTTACTTGGCCTGCCGCCTATTTCTCTGGTCAGTTTAGGAACGAGGTAGCCTGAAACTCGAGTCATCACCTCAGCCATTATATTTTTAGCTTCTTGATCACTAATGTAAAAATGGGCGGCGCCTTGAACTTTGTCTAATACATGCAGATAGTAAGGTTGCACACCAGCATCAAATAATGCTTCATTTAAATCCACTTGTGCATTGGCGTTGTCATTAATTCCTTTTAGCAAAACAGCTTGATTCAGTAAATGAACACCCGCTAATTTTAGCTTATGCAACGCTCTTGTAAGCTTATCATCTATTTCATTGGCGTGATTAATATGAGAAACAAACACAACCTGTAGCCTGGTTTCATGTAAGGTCGCGCATAGATTATCTGTGATTCTTGATGGGATAACTACCGGTAGACGAGAATGAATTCTCAAACGCTTAATGTGATTTATTTGGCTAAGTTTTTCGATCAGCCACTCTAATTCCTGATCTTTTGCCATTAATGGATCACCGCCAGATAGAATCACTTCATTGAGCTCGGTATGTTGGCTGATGTAGTTGATATTTTGCTGCCAAACGACCTTGCTACCCTTATTTTCATTGTATGGAAAGTGACGCCTAAAACAGTAGCGACAATTGATAGCACAACCTCCTTTAAGGATAAGAAGTGCTCTATTTTTGTATTTGTGCAAAAGGCTTGGTTGTGGATTATCTTGTTCTTGCAACGGATCGCTTGAGTAACCTGGATGAATATCTAGTTCAGCATTTAGTGGTAAAACTTGCAAAAGTAATGGATCGTTAATATTACCTTTTTCCATTTTATTGATGAAATCGATAGGAACACGTTGAGAAAATTGCTTCTTTGCCAAAAAATTTATTTGGCCAGTTTTATCTTTTGGCCAGTCAGATTGCGGAATTTGTAGTATTTTTAATAGGGTTTCAGGATCGGAGATCGCATTCGTTAATGCATTGAGCCAGTTTTGCTCAACAGAGACAGGTTTTCGGGGTATGATATGCGACATTAAAATTTAACTCGAAGAAAATTTAAGAGGACAAAATGGCTACAGTTAGCACTAATGAATTTAAAGGCGGTCTTAAGTTTATGCTTGATAACGAGCCTTGCGTAATTCTTGATAATGAATACGTAAAGCCGGGTAAAGGCCAAGCATTTAACCGCGTAAAGCTGCGCAAACTACTTTCTGGTAAAGTGCTAGAGAAAACATTTAAGTCTGGTGAAAGCTTTGAACAAGCAGACGTAATGGATATCGATCTAGATTATCTTTACTCAGATGGCGAATTCTATCACTTTATGAATGCAGAAACATTCGAACAAATTGCTGCTGATGTTAAAGCCGTTGGTGATAGTGCGAAATGGTTAGTTGAAAACAACTCCTGCATGATTACGCTGTGGAATGATAACCCTATTTCAGTAACACCGCCAAACTTTGTTGAACTAGAGGTTACTGATACAGATCCAGGACTGAAAGGCGATACGGCAGGTACAGGTGGCAAACCAGCAACCCTTTCTACTGGTGCTGTGGTTCGTGTTCCTCTATTTATCCAAATTGGTGAAGTTATTAAAGTGGATACTCGTTCCGCTGAATACGTTGGTCGTGTTAAGTAATAACGAATTAACGTTGCTAATAATGATGAAAGCCCGTACTTGTACGGGCTTTTTTAATGGTGTTTTGCTTAATGTGTTAACTCGACCAATAATAGTCGTTAGTTGGCTATTATTTGATATAAAGTTAAATCATATAGATAAAAATAACGCTGAGCGCTGAAATTAAACCAGCAACAAAGTAACAAACAATTTTACCTACCACACCAGTATGCAATTTTAGATCGTGCATACCATGATGAAGCCTGTGCATTGCGTGCCACATTGGTAACGCTAGGCTGGCAATAACAAAAAGAGCACCAATAAAGCTGGTAGCAAAATCGGCTACTCTTTCATAACTCATCGCTTCGGCATCAATAACTCCGAGCGGAACAAGAATACCGAGTACCAAAATAGTGATAGGAGTAATCATGGCAAACCATGTTCCTCCAGCACCGAATAATCCCCACCATACGGGCTCGTCTGAACGTTTTGGATGTTTATTAACCACAATGAGCTCCTTACACAATGATGAGTATAATTAATGATATAGCGGCTACTGCTGCCCACTGACCAAGAACTAAAATCTTGCTGTCAACAAGTTTGCCTTTTAAGCGTACCGGCATAACTTGAGGAAACATATTAAAAAAGGTTTGCGCGTGGAAAAGGCTTCCTGCGAGTGAGACGATATTAATCGCTACAACGACAGGGTTGGCCATGAATTCTAACCAAGCTTCCCAAGATTCAGCCCCTTTAACTAAACTCGCTAAGCCACAAGTTAAGCATAACGTGAAGAATATTAGTGGCAGTACCGTCGCTTCACGTAACATATACATGCGATAGAAGTTACTTTTTTGCCACCATGTTGCTTTCATTTCGCGAACATAAGGTTTACGGTTACTCATCCCTTTAGCCCTCCTGAGGTTTTAGCATAGCAATCACAAAGTCTTTAGAAGACTCAACTTTACCTTGGTTTACTGCTGCTGCAGGATCAACGCTTTTTGGACAAACTTCAGAACAAAAGCCAACGAATGTACAGCCCCATACTCCATTTTCTCCGTTAAGCAATTCCATACGTTCAGCTTTACCGTTGTCGCGACTGTCTAAATTATAACGATGAGCAAGTGTGATGGCTGCTGGACCAAGAAACTCTGGATTCAAGCCAAACTGAGGACAAGCTGCATAACAGAGGCCGCAGTTAATACAAGCAGCAAACTGTTTGTATTTTGCCATTTGTGCTGGAGTTTGGTTGTTTGGGCCATCCTCAGGTTTACGATCATTACCTAATATATAAGGTTTAAGCGCTTCAAGACGTTCAATAAACGGTGTCATATCTACGATTAAATCTTTTTCGATTGGGAAATTAGCCAATGGTTCGATAAGCAAGCCGTTTGGATAATCACGCAAGAAAGTTTTACAGGCGAGCTTCGGATAGTTATTAACCATCATGCCACAAGAGCCACAGATAGCCATGCGACAAGACCAACGATAAGAAAGATCTTTATCTAGATTATCTTTAATATAGCCAAGTGCGTCTAGTACCGACATTGTGTCATCAAACGGAACTTCGAAAGTTTGTTTATACGGTTCGGCGTCTTTTTCTGGGTCATAACGCAGAATATCGACTTTTTGAATTCTAGTATCAGCCATTATTTCTGCTCCTCTGCTGCTTTAGCATCAGCTGCTTCTTGTGCTGCGGCTTCTTCTGCTGCTGCGCCATATAAGCGAGCTTTAGGTTGAGATTTAGTGATGGTTACGTCACTATATTTGATGATTGGTTCTTCACCGTTGTTGTACAGCGCCAATGAATGTTTTAGGTAGTTATCATCATCACGTTCTGTGCAACCTTCATCAAGGCGTTGATGCGCACCACGAGATTCACGACGAAGAATGGCTGAGTGTGCCATTGTTTCCGCGACTTCTAAGCCGTAACCGATTTCGATGGCATAAAGAAGATCAGTGTTAAATACTTTACCTTTATCTTTGATACTGATTTTTTTATAACGTTCTTTCAATTCTGCCAGTTTAGCTATAGTTTGTTGCAGTAGATCTTCACGACGATATATACCACAGCCAGCTTCCATTGAATGACCCATTTCCGTACGAATATCTGACCAACTTTCGTCACCTTCTTGGTTCATTAATGCTTGAATGCGATCTTCGACAGCTTTTACTTGTTTGTCGATGGATTGATCATTCCAACCTTTGAAAGTTTCAGCATGTTTCACTGCACTTTCACCTGCCACTCGACCAAATACAACAAACTCGGCTAGGGAATTGGAACCTAATCGGTTGGCACCATGCAACCCAGAAGAGGCACATTCACCAACGGCAAACAACCCTTTGATCTTGGTTTCACAATGTGGATCGGTTTCGATACCGCCCATAGTGTAGTGAACGGTTGGTCTGATTGGAATTGGCTCTTTGGCTGGATCGACGTTTACGTATGCTTTGGATAATTCACAAATAAACGGTAGTCGCTCTTGAAGATATTCTTCGCCTAAATGTCTTAAATCAAGATGCACGACATCACCGAGTGGGTGATCAATGGTATTACCTTTTTGTTGCTCATGCCAGAATGCTTGTGACACCTTATCTCGTGGACCTAATTCCATGTATTTGTTTTTAGGTTCACCAACTGGTGTTTCCGGTCCCATTCCATAATCTTGCAGGTAACGATAGCCGTTTTTATTGACAATGATACCACCTTCACCACGGCAACCTTCGGTCATTAAAATGCCGGTTCCAGGTAAGCCAGTTGGATGATATTGGACAAATTCCATATCACGCAATGGAACACCGTGACGATACGCGAGAGCCATACCATCACCAGTGACAATGCCACCATTGGTGTTGGTATTGTAAACACGTCCAGCGCCTCCGGTTGCAAGTACAACCGATTTAGCTTTAATTGTAACGAGTTCACCTTCCGACATATGAATCGCGATTAAACCTTGAATTTCATCGTCTTCAACTAGAAGATCAACAACAAAGTACTCATCAAAACGCTTAATTTGGTTGTACTTCATTGAGGTTTGGAAAAGAGTGTGCAACATATGAAAGCCAGTTTTATCTGCCGCAAACCAAGTGCGTTCAACTTTCATTCCACCAAAACGGCGAACGTTTACTTCACCGTTTTCTTTACGGCTCCATGGGCAACCCCATTGCTCCATTTGGATCATTTCTTTGGTTGAATTTTCAACAAAGTATTCAACAACATTTTGCTCACATAACCAATCACCGCCGCCAACAGTATCGTTGAAGTGGTTATCGAGAGAATCTTCATCTTTGATTACTGCAGCCGACCCTCCTTCTGCTGCTACAGTATGTGAACGCATCGGGTAGACTTTTGATATCAGAGCTACTTCTAGCTCTGGATTGGCTTCAGCCGCCGCTATTGCAGTACGAAGACCAGCGCCGCCGGCGCCGATCACTGCGATATCTGTGGTAATTATTTGCACAGTTATCCTCCAGTGTGTATTCGCAAAGTTATAGAGGGTGAACTAGAGAAAGCACATCCTGTATACGATGCGTATTTAGTTTTAAATTATTTTCTGCCTGTTAAGCAGTGTACGGCAGACGTGTTATGAAAAAATTGATATTGAAGGTTATTTACCGTACAAAGATATTGGAAAGCATAGCATTTATTGAATGTGTGACCTGGGTCACTTAGATGGATTTTATGCGTTTTATTTTCAATACACACCAATGGGTTACATCGGTTTAAATATATGAACAATAATAATTGGCAACCAAATGCCAGTATAGAATTACTGACTTTAAGAGCCGAACTAATCAGCAAAATTCGACATTTTTTTTCGGAAAGAAAGGTAATGGAAGTAGATACACCTGCAATTAGTCATGCGACGGTGACAGATATTCATTTGCATACCTTTAAGACCCATTTTATTGGGCCTGATTATGCAAAAGGGCAATCTTTATATCTAATGACGAGTCCAGAATTTCATATGAAAAGATTACTCGCGGCTGGAAGTGGTTCAATATATCAGATTTGTAAATCGTTCCGTAATGAAGAGAATGGTCGCTATCATAATCCAGAATTCACTATGCTTGAGTGGTACCAAGTAGGGTTTGACCATCATGATTTGATGGATGAAATGGATGAGCTTTTGCAACTGATCTTACAATCGGGATCGGGGCAAAGGATGACTTACCAACACGCTTTTTTAAGTGTACTGAATGTATGTCCATTAGAAGCACCGATGAGTGAATTAAAGAAGGTTGCCGTAACCTTGGGGTTAAGTGATATAGCTGAGCCTGAAACTGATAGAGATACTTTATTGCAACTATTATTTAGTGTCGGTATTGAACCTAAAATTGGTATAGAAGCCCCTGCTTTCGTTTTTGATTTTCCTGCATCTCAGGCGGCTTTAGCTAAAATTAACCCTGAGGATCCGAGAGTCGCACAACGATTTGAGGTGTACTTTAAAGGGATAGAATTAGCAAATGGCTTTCATGAATTAGATGACGCGCAAGAGCAACTGTCTCGATTTGTAGCGGATAACCAAAAGCGGGCTAGCCTAGGTTTAGAAGCCCAACCTATTGATTATCATCTTATTGATGCGTTAAAAGCTGGGCTGCCTGCTTGTGCAGGTGTTGCTATGGGGATTGATCGGTTAATCATGCTCGCTATTGGTGTCGATCATATTGATCACGTCACAGCGTTTTCATTTTCTAGAGCGTAATGATTCGACAAAACGAGTATTTTATTAACTCACCAGTATTCCGGTTCCGACTACAGCGATGAGTGCACCTATCCAAGCATATCGATTGGGTCTTTGTTTTAGGTATAGCCAAAGAATAGGTAAAATCATTATCGGTGTAGTGGAAGAGAGCAGAGCAACCATGCCGACATTTCCTTCTCTTAGAGCATAGAGAATGAGGGTCATTCCTACCGCCATGGCTAAAAAGCCATTCAATGCGGTGATGGAAAATATGGTTAAGTTTATCGCTTTTATTGGTTTGGCTATTTTAGAACCTGTTGCTCTAAATAGTAGATGAGCAATAAAAGCGGTAATCATTCTGATAGCTGACGCTGCAATAGGATCGATGCTGGTTTGCATGACGGGTTTTGCGATTATGCCACCTAAAGCCTGACAAAGCGCCGCCAAAAGCCCAAGTGATAAACCAAACCAGAGGTTGCCTTTAATTGCTTCCCAGTCATGCTGACCTTGTTTCTTCTTGCCAAAGAATATGGCCGTTAAAACACCACAAAAAACGAGACTAGAGCCGAAAAATTCAAGGCTAGTCATTGTTTCGCTAAATAAGAAATAACCAAGAATAGTTGAGAAGACCGCATGGCAAGCAAATAATAATCCGGCTTGTCTTGGTCCCATCCTATTCATACAAGCAAATAACGCAGTATCACCAATAAATATTCCAATCAATCCAGATAAAGCCATTGGCGTAATATGTTCGCTAGATACACTTGGCCAGCCACCAGAAATAAATGCCATGGTTGTTAAAATGGCAGCGGTACAGCCCATTCTCCAACGACTATAAGCAAAAGCACCAAGATGCCGAGCAGGAGTGACGGAAATAACACTGGAAATAGCCCACAAAAATGCGGCAGCTAAGGCTAGCCACTCATAAGACATAGTTAGTTTCTATAGGTTAATCGGAATGGGCGTAACTATGCCGTAAAAAAAGCCAGTAGGGAAGATATACTGACTTGATTTTATATAGTTTATTTGCTTGCCTAGGTAATAATTAAGGTAGCTGCATAAACAATAAGTAATCCTATAATGCCCATAATAAGCCCCATCTTCGCCATGTCTTTACTTTCGATGAGACCAGTTGAATAGGCCAAAGAGTTGGGAGGAGTCGAGACGGGTAATATCATACCGAGTGAAGCAGAGAAAGCGACCACAACCAATAATCCTTGCATGCCTCCTATGGACGATAAGCTTTCCATTGATGCGCCTATGGCTGCTGCAATCGGCATTAATAAGTTAGCTGTTGCTGTATTCGACATAAAATTGGCCATTAACCAGCAGACAATAGAGAGTGTAATTACCACGGCAACAGGAGATAGCACGCTGTAATCGATAGCGTGCGCTAACGCCACGGCAAGTCCTGTTTTATCTAAACCAATACCAATTGCAATACCACCAGCAACAAGCCAGAGTACGTCCCAGTTAATCTGTTTTAGCTCCTCTTTGCCCATGATTCCTGTCAAGGTAAAGACCGCCAAAGGAATAATGGAAACTACGTAAGTATTCATGCCATGAACTTTGGTGGTCATCCATAATAAAATGGTGATAGCAAATGTGGCATAAACGACTATTGCACGCCAACTTTTTTTAAATTCTCCGTCTAATTTCAATGTCATGGTTTTTTGAGCAGAAGGAAACAGTTTTTGTAGTAGAAACCAAGCCAAAGTTAGCTGAACGATAACAAACGGCAAGCCCATCATCATCCAAGAAAGGAAATCAATACTGTTCTCTCCTGTTAAGTATTGCAGAGCAATAGCATTGGGAGGTGTACCTATTGGTGTGGCAATACCACCTGTGTTGGCAGCAATCGGGATACATAATACCAACGCTTTTATGCCTAAATCACCTGTGGTCGCTGAAGCAACAATGGGACCAAGTAAGGCTAGCATCATAACCGTGGTTGCAGTGTTAGACATGAACATAGAAAAAACGGCGGTAATTAACATCAAACCCAACATAATAAATCGTGGTTCGTTACCAAATGGTTTTAACAGAACTCGAGCTAAGTTGTTGTCTAGTTCGTATTTAGAAGCGGCTATCGCGAGGGCAAATCCACCCATAAAAAGGATAATAATAGGCGAGGAAAAAGCACTGAATATATCGGTATATTTCATCAATTCGCCAAGTTCGTGCCCTGCGGGAGGTTGCCTGAATAAATGTAGGCCTTTATCGGAGATCATCACCAATTCTAAAGCGATAATTAATATCGAGGTGGCAAAAACAGGGACCGGTTCTAACACCCAAAGTAAAGCCGCTAATAAAAATATGGCGAGTAATCGGTGTTGAATAAGCGTTAAATCATCAATAGGAATTAAATCTATCGGTAGCATCAAGACAAGTAAAGGAATAACGAAGCAAATAAACAGTTTGATAATAATTCCAATATTAATATTTTTCTTCATCATTTGGCGCGCAACCTCATCTGTTAATCTATTGTGTTATACCCGTTATCCTTGAATCTGTTTTGTATTGATTGCGTTGTCCTATGCATCGCCTCAATACAGTTTCAATGGTGTGGGATATAAGTGTCTCTGCTGATATTTCTCTCGCTTATATTTATTCTCTATCTATATGTATCGTTAACTAAAAATGTCATTACCTAGAGATTTAACGGCCTAGTGTTCTCGTTTTTGGGTTATGAAATCAGCTAAAGTAAAAAGAATTAAAAAATCGTTATAAGCGAGTATAAAGTAAGCGGTTTTTGCTTACTAAGATCCGCTTGGTATTTTGGAGAGGAAGTTATTTTTTTCGTAGCAGAATTGTTTTTGGTCAAGTTATGAAGAGATTCGCATAATAAGAAATATGTTGTTATAGGTATATCTCTTATTATGCATTTTATTCAAGTGGTTATTTGTTTTGATAAACTCTTGTTGACTATAAGTTTTTCTAAATGACTTTTACATCAACTGGTTATTAATGCTCGCGTATGGTGTACCTAGTTTGGTACTGGTGCCATTGGCCATACTTGAATCAAATTCGATGGTATCTTTCGCAAATAAATTAATAACAGTTGAGCCAAGTTTAAAGCGGCCCATCTCTTGACCTTTCTTGAGCTCTATACAGCTTGTTCCTTCGGCAGGGTAATCCCATTGGTACACGGTGTTGCCTCTCGGTGGCGTGACGGTACCTGCCCAAATTAGCTCGATGCTACCGACAATGGTTGCACCAACCAGTATTTGTGCCATTGGCCCAAATTCAGTATCAAAAATGCAAACAACACGTTCGTTTCTAGCAAATAGGTTGGGGATATTTTCTGCGGTTAAAGGGTTCACTGAATAGAGATCACCAGGTACATAAATCATTTTGCGCAAGACACCATCACATGGCATATGGACTCGATGGTAGTCACTTGGCGATAAATAAAGTGTTGCAAAACAACCATCAACAAACTCTTGGTAAAGTTCTGGATCACCACCGAGCAACTCTTGGGCCGAATAGTCATGGTTTTTCGCTTGAATGAGCTGCCCATTATTAATTGGACCAAACTGGCTGACACAAGCATCAGCTGGATGCGTAATTACCGTTGAATCTTCAGTAATGTAACGAGCATCTTGTTTTAGTTCACGTACAAAAAACTCGTTAAATGACTTAAAATAACTAGGATCGGAGTGTAATGCTTCGGCCATATTTATATTGTATTGCTTGATGAAAATTTTGATTAAGGCTGTGGTGACACTACCGAGTTGTGCTGACGCTAGTTTGCCTACTAAGCGAGTGATAGCGTGTTTTGGTGCCCATAATTGAAAGTAAATTTTGATTTTGTTTGATAAAGTCATATCTAATTTAAAACTCGTTGTTTAGGCCATAGCCACCGATTAAAACATGAATAACTATCGAAGTTTAAGTTAGTCTAGTTAAGATGCAAATAGTTAACATTAATGCCCATCTTTTTTCTCATTGATGGGAATAACCACGTTAAACGTATTCGTTTTATTTAGTATTCATGTTTAGGTATTGTTACTTTTCTAGCTCTATTGTTTTTTTTTAGAATTATTGTTTTTTTAACACTCTCTGTTTTTATAGCTTTTTGTTTCTCGAGAACTGACGATTTGCTTTATTTTCGCCCATGCTTTCTAGAATTCGGTGATAACTGCTAAAGCGTTCATGGCTAATTTCTCCTGATTCGACCGCTTTCTTCAGGATGCAACCTGGGTCATCAAGGTGTTTACAATCTCTAAATTTACATCCTCCTAAATGTGGTCGAAACTCAACAAATGCTTCGGTGACTTCGTCAGGGTTTAAATGCCATAAACCAAATTCTCGTATGCCAGGAGAATCGATAAGATCGCCACCTGTGGTGATATGGTACAGACGTGCAGCGGTGGTTGTGTGTTGACCTAAGCCAGAGGTAGATGATACTGCACCTTCTTCAATATCAACTTCGGGCATTAATGCATTGACTAAACTTGATTTACCTACACCAGATTGACCAACAAATACGTTGATTCGGTCGGTTAGTTCTGCCTCAAAGGCTTCAATACCAACGCCTGTTTCCTTACTAACAAACAACACTTTGTAGCCGATTTTTTCATAAATTTTAAGTTGTGTTCGATACTGTTGTATCTGCTCGTCAGTCAATAGATCGATCTTATTCAAGACAATAATTGGTGCAATTTTGAGAGTTTCAGAAGCAATTAGGTATCTGTCTATAATATTGAGTGATAATTCAGGTAATACAGAAGAGACAATAACCATTTGATCAACATTTGCTGCGACTGGTTTAAGGCCATCATAATAATCTGGACGAGTTAAAACCGACGTTCTAGGTTCAACTGCTTCAACCACGCCAGAAATGCCCGCCATGGATTCTAATCCTGCACGCCAAATAACTTTATCTCCAGAAACCAAACTTTCTATTCCTCGGCGTAAATTACATCGATGGATAGTTTTGCTTTCTAGATCTTCTACATCCGCGTGTTGACCAAAGCGAGTGATTACTAAACCTGTTTTTGTACCGCCCAGCATTTCTTCGTCCCATTGGACAGAATCTTCTTTTTTTAGTCGCTTACTTTGGTTGGAACGAACGCGTCGAACCTGACCTTTGGTTAGTTTTTTCTTCTTTGCCACGTTTACCTTTAGCTCATTTGAGCTTTATCACTATCAATTGGACGAGTATGATACCTCTTTTACAGGCAAAATAGGCAATTCATCTATGTCATTCAGTGAGCAAAACTTAATTTGGGTCGATCTTGAAATGACGGGCTTAGACCCGGAGCAACACAAGATCATTGAAATCGCAACCATTGTTACCGATAGTGAGTTAAATATTTTAGCTGAAGGCCCTGTACTTGCCATCCACCAATCTGATGTAGAATTAGATAAAATGGACGATTGGTGCACCAATACCCACACTAATAGTGGCTTAGTCGCTCGAGTTAAATCGAGTCAGATAGATGAAGATGAAGCGATAAAACAGACCATCGCTTTCTTAGAGCAATGGGTTCCAAAAGGAAAATCGCCAATTTGTGGAAATAGCATTGGTCAAGATAGACGCTTTTTATATAAACACATGCCATTATTAGAAGAGTATTTCCATTATAGGTATGTTGATGTAAGTACATTAAAAGAGCTAACTCGCCGTTGGAAACCAGAGATATTAGATGGATTTGAGAAAACTGGTAGTCATTTAGCTTTGGACGATATTAGAGAGTCAATTGCTGAGCTGAAATATTATAGAGGCACTATCTTTTCGATTTGATGGAGTAAGTGTTATCGGCATAATATTTAAAATTATCGCAGTAATATATTTAACTATTAGTTACTTAGGCTACAGTTTTGCTTTGAGCTGAAAGGCAGTATTATGTGTTTTCTGGCTCACATGAATTTTTATAAGTTATTTAAGTGATTTCCTTAACGGAGGACTTTAGTTGCTTTATTTTTCACCGATCAGAAAGAAAATTAAATTTTTTTGTAATAAGGACTTGCATCACAAAAAAATGCTCTTATAATTCGCAGCCCTGAACAACGAAAGACGTACAGATTGCGACACTAGCTCAGTTGGTAGAGCGCAACCTTGCCAAGGTTGAGGTCACGAGTTCGAACCTCGTGTGTCGCTCCAGTTTTTCAAAGCTGATTTTTTTGAAATAGCTTGCTTCAGGAAAAGTTCTCACAGTACTTAACGGTGATAGTTATTAATAAATAGCCGTTGTTTTCAAACATGCTTATATTACTAATAACAACATGGACGCGGGGTGGAGCAGCTTGGTAGCTCGTCGGGCTCATAACCCGAAGGTCGTTGGTTCAAATCCAGCCCCCGCAACCAAATTTCGATTATTTGAATGCTGTTCAAGTAATCAATGCGACACTAGCTCAGTTGGTAGAGCGCAACCTTGCCAAGGTTGAGGTCACGAGTTCGAACCTCGTGTGTCGCTCCAAATTAAATTATTGACTTGTAGAGTCAATGGTAGCGACATTAGCTCAATTGATAGAGCGCAACCTTGCCAAGGTTGAGGTCACGCTTTTAGTTCAAGAGAAAGCGAACCTCGTGTGTCGCTCCAAATTAAATTATTGACTTGTAGAGTCAATGATAGCGACACTAGCTCAATTGATAGAGCGCAAGCTTGCCAAGGTTGAGGTCACGTTTTTAGTTCAAGAGAAAGCGAACCTCGTGTGTCGCTACAATTTCCCTAAATTTGGTTGTAATTACAGCTTATTTAGGAAAAGTTCTCACGGTACTTAACGGTGATAGTTATTAATAAATAGCCGTTGTTTTCAAACATGCTTATATTACTAATAACAACATGGACGCGGGGTGGAGCAGCTTGGTAGCTCGTCGGGCTCATAACCCGAAGGTCGTTGGTTCAAATCCAGCCCCCGCAACCAAATTTCGATTATTTGAATGCTGTTCAAGTAATCAATGCGACACTAGCTCAGTTGGTAGAGCGCAACCTTGCCAAGGTTGAGGTCACGAGTTCGAACCTCGTGTGTCGCTCCAAATTAAATTATTGATTTGTAGAGTCAATGATAGCGACACTAGCTCAGTTGGTAGAGCGCAACCTTGCCAAGGTTGAGGTCACGCTTTTAGTTCAAGAGAAAGCGAACCTCGTGTGTCGCTCCAGTTTTTAAAAGTTATTCTTTTCAAGATTAACTTGCTTCAAAAAAGTTTCAGAAAGAACACGGACGCGGGGTGGAGCAGCTTGGTAGCTCGTCGGGCTCATAACCCGAAGGTCGTTGGTTCAAATCCAGCCCCCGCAACCAATTACAGATAGTTTGGCCATAGATTAATATTGTCAGCCAGATTTTCTTTGAAAGTAAAAACTCGGACGCGGGGTGGAGCAGCTTGGTAGCTCGTCGGGCTCATAACCCGAAGGTCGTTGGTTCAAATCCAGCCCCCGCAACCATTTTACTTATTTTGATAATTTTATACTTATGTATACAATTATCATCTTAACTGCTCTTTTCTTTAATGCTGTGAAGTATTATCCCTTCAAAAATTAAATCTAACTTGCGTATGCCAGTTTTTCCACTGCTAGATCTCAATAGCTGTGGCTCTTTCGTGCCAATAAATAAAAATAGTCTACAGACTTATCCACATTTTTTTATCTGTGGATAACCTAGTGAATAAAAATAGAATTGTCTGAAATTTTCTTATTTACTTATAAGATCGTCTGGACTGTTTTTTTTGTTTAAAACAACCATTTTTAATAACGCTATGTTTTTAAAGAGTTTTTGTGTTTTTCGTCTCACTGCTTCATATAAAAAAAAGATCATTAAATCAGAAGTTATTGATCTTTGTCATTTATTAGTATTGTGTTTAACTTTTTAAATAGAAATGTTTTTGGTGAAGCAGATAAGTTTTTTCCACATTTAGAATTTTGTGGTATGTGTCAAAGAAAAAGTTGTATTGTCGTTAACCTTAAGCGTCTCGTTTTAAGCCTTTTTCAACGATTCTAATTAATCGCTGTGTTTTATTTTTTAGTTTTATGTCCTGATTCTGATATGAGTGCATTCCCGGTACTTGGGCGAGTTGTTGCTCTAGTGCCCAAGTTATGTGTTCATCTAGTAACGTGGATAGTCCTAATTTTTGCTCTAGGGCGGTTATAATTTTTTGCGAATATGGCGCATTACCTAAAGCAATAGAGATATTTCTTAGCCATTGAATATGGCCTATTCTACGAATAGCAGAACCTTCTAGGTTTTTTAAAAATTCTTTTTCACTCCAAGAAAATAGAGTAACTAGATCAGGAGATTCAAAAAAAGAGCGGCGATGAAAATCAGGTTGTTGAGTTAAGTCAGCAAATCGATTCCATGGACAGACGAGTTGACAATCATCGCAACCATAAATTCTATTCCCTATCGCTTTTCTAAATTCTAACGGAATAATTCCATCATATTCTATTGTAAGGTATGAGATGCATTTTCTCGCATCAACAACACCATCTTGAATAATAGCTTGAGTTGGACAAGAGGTAATACAAGCGCTGCATTTACCACATTCATTGCTTACCACATCGTCAACTGGCAGTGGTATATCAACAAGAAGTTCACCTAAGAAAAACCAAGAGCCGGCATTGCGGTTGATTATTAATGAATGTTTTCCAGTCCATCCAATTCCTGCTTTTTCGGCTAGAGGTCTTTCTAGGATAGGTGCGGAATCAACAAAAGGTCGATAGCCCAATGTTGTTACTTCTTGTTCTATTAATTTGCCTAGTCGATTTAATTTATTTCGAACTAATTTGTGATAATCACGGCCTAAGGAGTATCGACTAATATAAGCATGGTTTGGTTGACTTAAATTACTTGCGAATTGTGCTTCAGGAGGAAGATAATCGATGCGAACACTAATGACTCGAATTGTGCCCGGAAGCAGCTCATCAGGACGAGAGCGCATAGTACCATGGCGTGACATCCATTCCATCTCTCCATGATATCCAGATTTTAACCAGCTAAGCATTGCTTCTTCATGTTGAGATAAGTCAACATCACAAATTCCAACTTGTTGGAATCCAAGATCTTTACCCCATAACTTTATTTTTTGTGCTAATGCTTGGTAATTCATAGAAATATAGTGGTAGATAAGAATCTAAGTCAGTAAGAAGGGGATTTTACCTGAAATAACCGTGTAGAGCTATGAAAGTGAAGTGATGAAAGCCTATAAGAGTGAGGATGAGAGAATGGTTTTTCGCGTAGGTATTGTGTCTTTATTCAAACACGATTTACTATCCTGACTCTTTAACTCTTTATATAGTGAACAATAATTGTTATATAAAGGGCACAAGTTTAAAACTGAGCATAATTTTAAACTCTAAGTTGCAACAGAAAATAATAACAGTCGCCAGATCCAACTTTCCCACTATTATGATAATTGAGCTAATGTGTAATATGAATACAAAACAATTTAATTTAATGGATGAACAAGCTACCATCAATATGGGGCAAAAATTGGCGGTACTCTGTACACAACAGACGACTATTTATCTACATGGAGATTTAGGTGCAGGCAAGACGACATTTAGTCGCGGATTTGTAAAGGCTTTAGGGCACAAAGGTAATGTAAAAAGCCCTACATATACATTGGTTGAACCATATGAGCTGGCAAATTGGCAAGTCTACCATTTTGACTTATATCGCTTAGCTGACCCTGAAGAGTTGGAGTTCATGGGAATACGAGATTACTTTACCACCGATGCCATATGCTTGGTGGAATGGCCAGAGAAAGGCGAAGGGCTATTACCTAAGGCTGATCTTGATATTGAAATACGCTATATGAACGAACAAAGAACCGCTTTTTTATCGGCTAATAGTGATTATGGAAATACGTTGTTAAATAGTTTGGAGCTATTTTGATTGGTAAGTATTTAAGAGCCTTTAGTGCGCTTTTTATTAATATTTTGATACTATTTTCTATCACTAGTGTTAATGCTAATGAATTGGAAAGCTTGCGTATTTGGCCGTCGCCGGATGAGACAAGAGTCGTTATAGATCTGACATCAGAGGTGGATTATAGCTATTTCACTTTATCATCACCGAGTAGGCTGGTTATTGATTTAAAAAATACCGAGCTGAATGCTAAATTACCAATTGATATAAATGATAGTAAAATTCTTAGCAAAATTAGAAGTAGTGGTGCTCCAAGCAAAGGCACATACCGGCTAGTTTTTGTGCTTAAAGAAAAAGTAACCGCAGAGCTCTTTAAACTTAAACCGACCCCCGGTGGGCAGTATGGGCATCGCTTGGTTGTTGATTTACCGCATTCAAGTAAATCCACTGTCGAAACGCCGGTAATTAAAAATACGTCATCAACCCCTTCTCCCAGTAAGGATGCTTCTCAATTTTCTGGTAATGCAGATATTGTTGTAGCTATTGATGCTGGGCATGGAGGAGAAGATCCTGGTTCAATTGGACCAAGTAATAAATATGAAAAACATGCGACATTAAGTATTTCACAAAAAATTGCCCAACAGTTGAATAGTGTTGCGGGAATAAAAGCAGTGTTGACCAGAAATGGCGATTATTTTGTTAATTTAAACAAGCGATCTGATATTGCCAGAAGAAGTAAAGCGCATTTATTGGTATCGGTTCATGCAGATAGTTTTAGTTCTCCTAAACCACGAGGTGGATCTGTTTTTGTCCTGAATACTCGCAGGGCCAATACGGAAATTTCACGTTGGGTAGAAAAGCACGAACAGCAATCTGAATTATTAGGTGGCGCGGGTCAAGTATTAGCAAAAAATCAGGCAGATAAAAACGTAAGCCAAACATTACTTGATTTGCAATTTAGTCACTCACAAAAAGAAGGCTACAAAGTCGCTACCAATATTTTGGCAGAAATGGGTAAAATTATCCGTTTACATAAAAAACAACCGGTTCACGCTAGTTTGGCGGTGCTAAAATCTCCAGATATACCATCAGTTTTGGTTGAAACAGGATTTATTTCTAACCCAACTGAAGAGAAGTTATTATTTCAGACTAGCCACCAAGATAAATTAGCTCGTGCTTTAACCAAAGCGATTGTGCAGTATTTTGAACAAAATCCACCAGAAGGGACCTTATTTGCTCAGAAGAAAACAGCCCATAAACATAAAGTGGTTAAAGGGGATTCGCTATCTGTTATTGCACAAAGGTATGGTTTGACGACTCAAGCGATAATGAAAGCCAATAATCTAAAATCGTCAGGATTAAAAATTGGACAAGTTTTGGTTATACCTGCAAGTAATAGACCTGTCGTTATTACCAAAACAAGTAACTTAGTTGAAACTGAAGTCATTACACATGCCGTTCAAGCTGGAGAGTATTTAGGGCTGATAGCGAATAAGTACAAGGTGTCTGTAGCAAGTATTAAAAAGCAAAACAAGTTGCAGCGAAACACATTATGGGTAGGACAAAAACTTAAAATTACCGTAAAACTAGAAGATGTCCCTATTCGTAAACACAAAGTTGTTCGTGGTGAGTTTTTAGGGAAAATAGCAACGAAGTATGGTGTGACAGTAGACAGTGTAAGGCGAGCGAACAAGCTACGCTCAGATAAATTAGCCGTAGGACAGATTCTGATAATACCAAATAAATGACTATAAAAATCTTACCCGCCAGACTGGCGAACCAAATAGCGGCAGGAGAAGTGGTTGAAAGACCAGCTTCGGTTGTTAAAGAACTAGTTGAAAATAGTATTGATTCAGGGGCAACTCGAATTGATATTGATATAGAAAAGGGTGGCAGTAAACTTATTCGGGTTCGTGATAATGGCAAAGGGATAGTCAAAGAAGAGTTATCGTTGGCATTGAGTCGTCATGCTACCTCAAAAATACATACTCTGGATGATTTAGAAGCAATAATGAGTTTGGGGTTTCGTGGTGAAGCTTTAGCCAGTATAAGTTCAGTATCTCGATTAACGCTGACTTCAAGAACGGCAACTCAGCAACAAGCTTGGTCGGCTTATAGCGAAGGCCGAGATATGGAGGTAAAACTCCAACCAACTGCACATCCTATAGGAACAACGGTTGAAGTTCTCGATTTATTCTTCAATACCCCAGCGAGACGTAAGTTCTTACGTACAGATAAAACCGAATTTACTCACATTGATGAACTGTTAAAACGTATCGCACTGAGTCGATTTGATGTCAGTATCAACTTGAAAAATAATGGTAAAATTGTACGTCAATATCGCGCCGCTAATAACACAGTTCAAATAGAAAAGAGGATTTCAGCGGCATGTGGGTCGAGTTTTGTTCGACATATGTTGAGTATTGAATTAGAGCATACAGGTTTGCGTTTATACGGTTGGATCACTTCTCCAGAAGGAGCGCGTCAGCAAAGTGACCTACAGTACTGTTATGTTAATGGCCGAATGATGCGTGATAAATTAATAAATCATGCCATTCGTCAAAGTTATGCCAGTAGTTTGCGTCCCGACCAATTTGCTAGTTATGTTCTTTTTATTGAGATCGATCCGCATCAGGTTGACGTGAACGTGCATCCTGCCAAACATGAAGTGCGTTTTCATCAAAGTCGTTTGGTCCATGATTTTATTTATCAAGCACTTTCGGATGCGTTAGCCCAAAGCTCACATATTAGTGAACCTAAAACTTCACAAGCAGCTTACCATACGACGCTAACCGAATCGGCTCAAACTAATGCCCGAGAAGCGATTGAGAACACGCCTGCTTACCCCGGAAGACAAGATTATACAAAAAGTCAATTAGTTCAAAATGATCAAGTTGAACAAAGCAATGGTTCTAAGACGGATTATTCTTGGAACAAGGTAAATCATGTCACTGAAAAAGAGTCTCGCAATAAATCGGTTGCTCAACGAGCAGAGACTAGAAAACCAGTTGCTAATCCGAGCCAACAAGAACTTAGAGCTTATAAATCGTTGCTAGAAACTCCAGAATTGGACCGAATGAATAACACGGAAGCGTTATGCTCTCCGTCAACGATTCGAACCAATAGTGTCAATTTAATCCGTTCTGTGGGTAAAGCATTTTCAATTGTTCACCAACAGTATATTTTGATGCAGTCTGATCAAGGTGAAGTTCTTATTTCATTAGCACAAGCCGAATGGTATAGAATAGTAGGTCAACTTCAGGCAGATAAATACCAACTGACTCCTCAACCATTGTTGATTCCGTTGTCGATTAAAATATCCCAGCAAGATTTAAGTGCTTTTCGTAAATATCAACAACTCTTAACTCAATTTGCTATACAATTTAAAGAGAAAAATAGAGAACAGATATTGGTAATGACGGTTCCACAGCCTTTACGGCAACAAAATTTACAACATATCATACCGGAACTGTTATCTTATTTAGCAGCAGAAAAAAATGATATCGACAGTGGCTGTCTTGCTCGATGGTTTGCCGATAATATCACTCAAGTTAAAAGTGATTACGCTTTATCTGACGGGATAAAATTAATATCAGAACTGGAACAGTTATGGGAAGGTGATTTACCTTTGCAAGACACCGCATTTATCCAAGCAGTTCGCTTTGAACAGACCATCGCGATGTTTGAAAAAAGTAGCACTTTAAATGAATAAAAAATTACCACAGGCCCTTTTTTTAATGGGGCCAACAGCATCTGGTAAAACAGAGCTAGCAATTAAACTAACACAAAAGTATCCGATTGAAATTATTAGCGTTGATTCGGCGCTGATTTATAAAGGTATGGATATAGGCACAGCTAAACCAGATGAAACGGAATTGGCCGCCGCCCCACATCGACTTATTAATATTTTAGATCCTAGCGAATCGTATTCTGCTGCTGACTTTAGGCGTGATGCATTAGCCGAAATGGCTTCAATCGTCGCTAAAGGTAAAATTCCTCTGCTTGTTGGGGGAACTATGCTCTATTATAAAGCTCTATTAGAAGGGCTATCCCCCCTACCTGCAGCTGATACAGAGATTCGACGACAAATAGAAATCGAAGCTGATAAGTTAGGGTGGAATGCAATGCATAAGCAATTAGAAGATGTAGATCCTGTATCAGCAGAGAGAATTCATCCAAATGATCCTCAAAGACTATCAAGGGCATTGGAAGTTTATAGAATTTCAGGTAAAACAATAACTGAACTGACAAAAATAAAAGGAGAACCACTTCCTTATAATGTCAAGCAGTTTGCAATATCTCCCAAGGAAAGGGCAGAATTGCATCATCGCATAGAAGTTCGATTTGAAAAAATGATCGACGCTGGATTTGAACAAGAGATGAAAGCACTCTATGCTCGAAAAGACCTACATGTAGATTTACCATCCATTCGATGTGTTGGTTATCGACAAATGTGGGATTATTTGGACGGGAATTGCACTTTGAATGAAGCGGTTTTCCGCGGTGTCTGTGCGACTCGTCAATTGGCCAAGCGACAAATCACCTGGTTACGCAGCTGGGATAATTTAACTTGGTTAGATAGCGAGAACATTAACGAAGCATTTGAGATTATCTCTAACGAAATAGTTTCAAATGAGTAATGCAATGTATAATGTGACCGTTTTTGCGTAAAAGTTTTACTTGGTCATATTTAAGCTTTAAAAAGTTTAAATAGATAAAAAAGTAAGGCCTATTTGATTCATTTAGCTCAGAGGCAAAAACAGCACCAATAGCTAAATAATTACAACAAACTAATAAGGAAAATAAAAATGGCTAAGGGGCAATCTTTACAAGACCCGTTCTTAAACGCACTTCGTCGTGAACGTGTACCGGTTTCAATTTACTTAGTAAATGGTATTAAACTTCAAGGTCAGATCGAATCTTTTGACCAATTTGTGATTTTGCTGAAAAACACAGTAAACCAAATGGTTTATAAGCATGCAATTTCTACGGTTGTTCCTGCACGAGCAGTAACGCATCATACTAATACCGAACGTCCACAAGGCGATCGTCCACAAGAGAAGTCAGAAGATTAATAATAATTTTAAAGTAAGGAGTTAGTTGCTTGTTTGACCGTTATGAAGCCGGTGAACAGGCTATTCTTGTTCATATAAACTTCACGCAAGAAGGTGAGTGGGATGATCTTAGCGAATGTGAATTGCTAGTTTCCTCTGCAGGAGTCAATACACTACAAGTGATTACTGGTAGTCGACAGGCTCCACACTCTAAATATTATGTTGGTGAGGGTAAAGCCCAAGAAATTGCACAGGCGGTGCAATTAACTGGAGCTGAAATCGTGATTTTTAATCATGCCCTTTCACCTGCCCAAGAGAGAAACCTTGAACAGCTTTGTCAATGTCGAGTAATAGACCGAACGGGTCTAATACTTGACATTTTTGCTCAACGAGCCCGTACCCATGAAGGTAAAATGCAGGTTGAATTGGCGCAGCTTCGCCACCTTTCTACCCGACTTATTCGTGGTTGGACCCACCTTGAGAGACAAAAAGGCGGTATAGGTTTACGTGGACCAGGTGAAACCCAATTAGAGACGGATAGACGCTTATTACGAGATAGAATTAAAGCAATACTAAGGCGTTTAGCTAAAGTTTCTAAACAGCGTGAACAAGGACGGCGTGCCAGAAACCGAGCAGAAATACCTACAATTTCACTTGTAGGTTATACCAATGCAGGGAAGTCGACTTTATTTAATCAGATCACTGATGCAAATGTTTATGCTGCAGATCAATTGTTTGCAACATTAGACCCAACCTTGCGCAAAGTCGAATTAATGGATGTTGGACCAGCTATTTTAGCTGATACGGTTGGTTTTATCCGACATCTACCCCATGATCTAGTAGCAGCTTTTAAAGCAACGTTACAAGAAACACAAGAAGCTGACATTTTGTTACATGTTGTTGATGCTAGTGATGACCGTTTTCGTGAGAATATACATGCGGTTGATGTAGTATTAGAAGAGATTGATGCGAATGAAGTACCTTCTCTAATCGTCATGAACAAAATTGATAATCTTGAAGGCCAAAACCCTCGCATTGAGCGAGATGAGGAAGGTGTTCCCCAACGTGTTTGGGTTTCTGCAATGGAAGGTATAGGAATCGATCTTTTATTTGAGGCATTGACAGAGCGTTTAGCAAGTCAAATGGTTCAATACCAATTACGGATCCCGCCAGAGTATCAAGGTCGAATTCGTAGTATGTTTTTTGCAATGAATAGTATTCAGCGTGAAGAATATGAACCAGATGGTAACTTATTGATCGATATCCGGATGCAACAAGTAGATTGGTCTAGACTTGAGAAAAAAGAAGGGGCAGTACTCAGTGACTTTATCGTTCACTCAAGGACTGCTACAGTATAACGTCATATCATGATGGAGCTTTCTAATGGCGTGGAATGAGCCTGGAAATAATAATGGCAACAATAATGGCCGCGATAATGACCCTTGGGGTAATAAAGATGATCGTGGTAAGCAATCCGGTGGCCGAGATCAAGGTCCACCAGATTTAGATGAAGTGTTTAACAAACTGAGTCAAAAATTAGGCGGTAAGTTTGGTAAAAAAGGCGGTATGCCTTCAATTGGTGGTGGTTCTGGTGGCGCGATAGGGTTTGGCCTTATTGCTGTCGTAGCTATTGCAATTTGGGTATTTTCTGGATTTTACACCATAGGCGAAGCCGAAAGAGGTGTTGTATTACGCTTAGGTAAATATGATCACGTGGTTGAACCTGGTTTGAACTGGCGTCCACGATTCATCGATGAAGTTACACCGGTAAACGTACAAGCGATTAGAGCCTTACGCGCCTCTGGAACCATGTTAACTAAAGATGAAAATGTGGTGACAGTAGAAATGGGTGTGCAATATCGTGTTTCTGACCCGTATAAATACCTGTTCCGTGTAACGAGTGCCGACGATAGTTTACGCCAAGCAACTGATTCTGCTTTGCGTGCGGTTATTGGTGACTCCTTAATGGATGCGATTCTAACGAGTGGTCGTCAACAAATTCGTCAGAATACGCGAGAAACATTAAACCGTATTATAGATAAATACGACATGGGTTTAGTTATCGTTGATGTCAACTTCCAATCAGCTCGCCCACCAGAGCAGGTAAAAGATGCTTTTGATGATGCGATTGCCGCTCGAGAAGATGAAGAGCGCTTTATTCGTGAAGCAGAAGCTTATAAGAATGAAATACTTCCTAAAGCAACCGGTCGTGCAGAGCGTTTGAAAAAAGAAGCACAAGGTTATACTGAACGAACAGTTAACGAGGCACTTGGTCAGGTCGCTCAGTTTGAAAAACTACTTCCAGAATACAATGCTGCCCCTGAAGTAACACGTAATCGCTTGTATCTCGATACAATGGAAGATGTTTATACTTCAACATCGAAAGTGTTAATTGATTCTGAATCAAGTGGCAACTTGTTGTACTTGCCAATGGATAAGCTTGGACAAACTTCAAAAGATTCAACCGCTAAACGCGAATCAACATCAACTTATGATGATTTAGATTTAGAACCGCAACGTTCAGATGTTTCAGAACAAACAACGGATAGCCGTTCAACTAGCACACGTCAAGGGAGATACTAAGAATGCGTAAGTTAATAATCCCTGTAATTTTTGCTGCGCTAGCGTTAATGCTAATGTCACTGTTTGTTATTCCGGAAGGCGAACGTGGAATCGTAGTTCGATTCGGCAGGATCTTAAAAGATAATAACGAAATTTCTCGTATCTACGAACCTGGTTTGCACTTCAAGATGCCTTTGTTTGATACGGTGAAAAAGCTAGATGCAAAAATCCTTACTATGGATGGACGTTCTGACCGCTTTGTTACCGCTGAGAAAAAAGACGTGATCATTGATACCTATGTTAAGTGGCGAATTGAAGATTTCGGTCAATACTATCTAGCAACGGGCGGTGGTAATTTACTCACTGCAAAAGCCCTTCTAGAGCGTAAAGTGACAGATATTCTTCGTTCAGAAATTGGTTCTCGTGAAATTAAACAAATTGTATCGGGTCCACGCAGTGATTTAATCGCTGCTGAAGTTGGTGAAGGGTCAGAGCCTGTTCCTGTTTCTGCTTTGGAAGCTTTAGAAGTGGACGGTGAGCGAGACATGATTATGGCCGAAGTATTGGCAGATACACGTCCAAGTGCGCAAAACGACTTGGGTGTTTATATCGTTGACTTCAGAATGAAGAAAATTAATCTTCCTGATGAAATTAGCGAGTCAATATACCGTCGTATGCGTGCAGAACGTGAATCAGTTGCTCGTAAACACCGCTCACAAGGTAGAGAAAAAGCTGAAATTATTCGCGCACAAGCTGAGTTAGAAGTAGCAACAGTGCTAGCGGAAGCCGATAAAACAGCACGAGTAACACGTGGTTCAGCAGATGCGGAAGCTGCCTCTATTTATTCTGGAGCTTATAGTAAAGATCCTGAGTTTTATAGCTTCATACGTTCTCTAAGTGCGTACAAAAAATCCTTTGCAGATAAGAGCGATATATTGGTCTTAGATCCTAAAAGTGATTTCTTTAAATACATGAACGATTCAAATGGTGTAATAAAAGAGTAAGCTCTTTTTTTAGAATCCAATTGGTTTAATGTATCATCAAGGCTCCTAAGGGAGCCTTTTGTTTTTGTGTGTTCTTTACTCAGAGAAGGTTATAAAGATGAGTAATTCAATATGGTTAGCGATAGGTCTGGTCTTGATTGTAGAAGGACTTGGACCACTTATAAGCCCGAGAGGTTGGCGATCTATGGTGGCTCAATTAAGTGAACAGCCAGACAACAATCTACGCAGGATTGGGGGGTGCCTAGTGGTTGCAGGGATGGTAATAGCCATCTCGTTAGCAAAATTTTAATAGTTAAAGTCGATTAAAGATATCGTCTCGGCGACACTATTTATTAGTGCTATAACCCGATAGTAATTAGTTTGCTATTAGCGATGTGTCGTTGAGATAAGAATAAGCAAGTAAGCTATGTAAGTGGATAAACGGCATCTATAAGCGGACGATTAGTCGACAACAGGCAATAACTTGCGATTAAATAGTAATCACTGCTTGCATAGCACTTTGTGATCTGTATAATACCGCCCACTGGCTTAAGTCAGTTGTGAACCAATGAGCATTGAGGAGTAGGGTTTCTAATTAGAAATTACCTAGTAACGTATACTCAGCTTATGTTCGCAGTTAATAAAATACTGGTCTAAGTGCTAGTTCAAATTTAGCTGACAATGTTTCCTAATCTTGGAAACTACGGTTTCACATGAATCAATCGGCATTCACCTAATTTAATAGGTTTGAGTGGCGATATTGTTTGTGTAATTTATTTATTATTGGAGCTCTGTCTCATGCAGAACCAACGTATTCGTATCCGTCTTAAAGCGTTTGATTATAAACTAATCGATCAGTCTACAGCGGAAATCGTAGAAACAGCAAAACGTACCGGCGCGCAGGTTCGTGGTCCTATTCCACTACCTACACGTAAAGAGCGTTTCACTATTCTAGTCTCTCCACACGTTAACAAAGATGCGCGTGACCAGTATGAAATTCGTACTCACAAGCGTCTGATCGACATCGTTGAGCCAACTGATAAGACTGTAGACGCATTAATGCGTTTAGATCTTGCAGCTGGTGTTGATGTTCAAATCAGCTTAGGTTAAGGGAGATTAGTAGAATGATTGGTCTAGTCGGACGTAAAGTGGGTATGACCCGCGTATTTACCGAAGAAGGCGTTTCTATCCCAGTTACAGTTGTTGAAGTAGAAGCTAACCGTGTTGCTCAAGTTAAAACTCTTGAAAACGACGGCTATGCAGCTATCCAAATTACTGCTGGTGCTAAGAAAGCTAACCGTGTATCAAAACCAGAAGCAGGTCACTTTGCGAAAGCAGGTGTTGAAGCTGGACGCGGTCTTTGGGAATTCCGTTTAGAAAACGGAGAAGAGTTTGAAATTGGCGCTGAGCTAAATGTAGAACTATTCAATGAAATTAAAAAAGTAGACGTTACTGGTACATCTAAAGGTAAAGGCTTCCAAGGCGCAATTAAGCGTTGGAACTTCAGTACCCAAGATATGACTCACGGTAACTCTTTGTCTCACCGCGCACCGGGTTCAATTGGCCAATGTCAAACTCCAGGTCGTGTGTTTAAAGGCAAAAAAATGGCAGGTCACATGGGTGCTGAGCGTGTTACGACTCAAAACCTTGAGATCGTACGTGTTGACGCTGAGCGCAATCTGCTCCTTATTAAAGGTGCGGTACCAGGCTCAACAGGTGGCAACGTGATCGTAAAACCAGCTGTTAAAGCATAACGTCTAGGAGTAAGTAATGGAATTGATAGTTAAAGGTGCTGATGCACTAACTGTTTCCGAGACTACCTTCGGACGTGAGTTTAATGAATCTCTAGTACATCAAGTAGTTGTTGCTTATGCAGCAGGTGCTCGTCAAGGTACTCGTGCTCAAAAAACTCGTTCTGAAGTATCTGGCGGCGGTGCTAAGCCTTGGCGTCAAAAAGGTACTGGCCGTGCACGTGCCGGTACAATTCGTAGCCCAATCTGGCGTACAGGTGGTGTTACTTTTGCTGCGAAACCACAAGATCACAGCCAAAAAGTTAACAAAAAAATGTACCGTGGTGCTATGAAAAGCATTCTTTCTGAGCTTGTTCGTCAGGAGCGTTTAATCGTTGTTGATAACTTCTCAGTAGAAGCACCAAAAACTAAAGAGCTAGTAGCTAAGCTTGAAGAACTTAAGCTTAATGATGTTCTAATCGTAACTGGCGAAGTAGATGAAAATCTATTCTTAGCTGCTCGTAACCTTTATAAAGTTGATGCACGTGACGTTACTGCGATTGATCCAGTAAGTCTGATTGCATTTGACAAGGTTCTTATAACTGCTGAAGCAGTTAAGCAAGTTGAGGAGATGCTGGCATGATTAACGAAGAGCGTCTACTAAAAGTTCTACGTGCTCCACATATCTCTGAAAAAGCAACGATGGCTGCAGAGAAAGCGAACACTATCGTTTTCAAAGTAGCAAAAGATGCAACTAAAAAAGAGATCAAAGCAGCTGTAGAAAAGCTATTTGAAGTTGAAGTTAAGACTGTAAATACTCTTATTCTTAAGGGTAAGACCAAGCGTCAAGGTCAACGTGAAGGCCGTCGTTCAGACGTGAAAAAAGCCTACGTTACTTTGAAAGAAGGTCAAGATCTTGACTTCGTTGGCGGTGCGGAATAACAGGAGTAGTTTAGAATGGCTATTGTTAAATGTAAGCCGACTTCCCCTGGTCGTCGTCACGTAGTTAAAGTTGTTAACGCTGACCTACACAAGGGTAAGCCATACGCGCCACTTTTAGAGAAAAACTCTAAAAACGGTGGTCGTAACAACAACGGTCGTATTACTGTACGTCACATCGGTGGTGGTCATAAACATCATTACCGTTTGATTGACTTCAAACGTACTAAAGACGGTATCCCAGCGAAAGTTGAGCGTATCGAATACGATCCAAACCGTAGCGCAAACATTGCTCTAGTTCTGTACGCAGACGGTGAGCGTCGCTACATCATTGCACCAAAAGGCATCCAAGCGGGTGACCAATTACAATCTGGTGTTGATGCGCCTATTAAAGCAGGTAACACTCTGCCAATGCGCAACATCCCAGTAGGTTCTACTGTTCACTGTGTTGAACTAAAACCTGGTAAAGGTGCACAAATTGCTCGTTCTGCAGGTGCATACGCACAAATCGTCGCTCGCGACGGTGCATATGTAACTCTACGCCTACGTTCAGGTGAAATGCGCAAAGTACTTTCTGAAGGCCGTGCAACGGTTGGTGAAGTTGGTAACTCTGAGCATATGCTACGTGAACTTGGTAAAGCTGGTGCTAGTCGCTGGCGTGGTGTTCGTCCGACCGTTCGCGGTGTGGTAATGAACCCAGTCGATCACCCACATGGTGGTGGTGAAGGCCGTACTTCTGGTGGCCGTCATCCTGTATCACCTTGGGGTATGCCTACTAAAGGCTTTAAGACTCGTAAGAACAAGCGCACTGACAAGTACATTGTACGTCGTCGTAATAAATAATCTATAAAGAGGAATCGCCATGCCACGTTCTCTCAAGAAAGGTCCTTTTATTGACCTACACTTGCTGAAGAAGGTAGAGAAAGCGGTGGAAAGCGGAGACAAAAAGCCTATTAAGACTTGGTCCCGTCGCTCAATGATCATACCAACTATGATCGGTTTGACCATCGCTGTCCATAATGGTCGTCAGCACGTTCCAGTATTTGTAACTGATGAAATGATCGGTCACAAACTGGGTGAATTTGCACCTACTCGTACTTATCGCGGCCACGCTGCTGATAAGAAAGCGAAAAAGAAATAAGGAGTAGATAATGGAAGCTTTAGCTAAACATAACTTTGCTCGTATTTCGCCTCAAAAGGCTCGCTTAGTTGCAGACCAAATTCGCGGTAAATCTGTTGACCAAGCTTTAGAAATTCTAACATTCAGCAACAAAAAAGCGGCTGTATTAGTTAAGAAAGTTCTAGAGTCAGCAATCGCAAATGCGGAACACAACGAAGGTGCGGACATTGACGATCTTAATGTCGCAAAAATCTTCGTAGATGAAGGCCCTATCATGAAGCGTATTATGCCTCGTGCTAAAGGTCGTGCCGATCGTATCTTGAAGCGTTCAAGCCACATCACTGTTGTTGTAGCAGAGCGCTAGAGACTAGGAGAGTAAGCAATGGGTCAGAAAGTACATCCAAATGGTATTCGTCTTGGCATCGTTAAGCCTTGGAATGCTACATGGTTTGCTAATACCAAAGAGTTCGCTGACAACCTAGACGGCGACTTCAAGGTACGTCAGTTCCTAACTAAGGAACTACAAAAAGCATCTTTATCACGTATCGTTATCGAACGTCCTGCTAAGAGCATCCGTGTGACTATTCACACTGCTCGTCCAGGCGTAGTTATCGGTAAAAAAGGTGAAGACGTAGAGAAGCTACGCGCAGCAGTAGCTAAAATTGCAGGTGTACCGGCGCAAATTAATATTGCAGAAGTACGCAAGCCAGAGCTAGACGGTCAATTAGTGGCTGATAGCATCGCGTCTCAGCTAGAGCGTCGTGTAATGTTCCGTCGTGCTATGAAGCGCGCTGTACAAAACGCAATGCGCCTAGGTGCGAAGGGTATCAAGGTTGAAGTAAGCGGTCGTTTAGGCGGCGCTGAAATCGCGCGTACTGAATGGTACCGTGAAGGCCGTGTGCCACTACATACACTACGTGCTGATATTGATTACGCAACTTCTTCGGCTCACACCCAATACGGTGTGATTGGTATTAAAGTTTGGATTTTCAAAGGTGAAATTCTAGGCGGAATGCCAGCTGCTAACGCAGTAGAGCCAAAGGCTGACAAGCCTAAGAAGCAGCGTAAAGGCCGTAAATAAGGAGACGACTGATGTTACAACCTAAACGTACTAAATTCCGTAAGGTTCAGACTGGTCGCAACCGTGGTCTAGCTAAAGGTACTGATGTAAGCTTCGGCACATTCGGTCTTAAAGCAGTCGGCCGTGGTCGATTAACTGCTCGTCAGATCGAAGCAGCACGTCGTGCGATGACGCGTCACGTTAAGCGTCAAGGTCAAATCTGGATTCGTATTTTCCCAGACAAACCTATCACTGAAAAACCGCTTGAAGTTCGTCAAGGTAAAGGTAAGGGTAACGTAGAATATTGGGTTGCCCAAATCCAACCTGGAAAAGTAATGTACGAAATGGGCGGTGTACCTGAAGAGTTGGCACGTGAAGCGTTCCGCCTAGCGGCTCGTAAACTGCCAATCAAAACAACATTTGTAACTAAGCAGGTGATGTGATGAAAGCACAAGATCTACGCGAAAAAAACGCTGAAGAGCTTAATGCAGAGCTATTGGAATTGCTTCGCGAACAGTTTAACTTGCGTATGCAAGCAGCAACTGGTCAGCTACAGCAAACTCATACTCTGAAAGCTGTACGTCGTGATATCGCACGTGTGAAAACTGTTTTGACTGAGAAGGCAGGCGCATAATGAGCGACAAAATCCGTACTATGCAAGGCCGTGTAGTTAGCGACAAAATGGACAAGTCTATTACTGTTGCTATCGAGCGTATGGTGAAACACCCAATTTACGGCAAGTTCGTAAAACGCACGACCAAACTGCACGCACATGATGAAAACAACGAGTGTGGCCTAGGCGATACTGTTGAAATTTCTGAATGTCGTCCATTGTCTAAGACTAAGTCTTGGACTTTGGTTAAAGTTTTAGAAAAAGCGAAAACAATCTAATTTTCGTTACTTTCTTTAACTAATACAGCGGCTCCAAATTATTTTTGGGGCCGCTTGTTTTTTGTCTACCCAATTGCAAAAAAGGGTGGTACAATTCGCAGCCCTTGTAAAAGGGGCAGCCCGACCCGAGAGGGTCTAGTATTAATTTTTAGCGGAGCACTAACATGATCCAAATGCAAAGTACACTCGACGCTGCGGACAACTCCGGCGCTCGTAGAGTAATGTGTATTAAGGTTCTGGGTGGCTCTCACCGCCGTTATGCACATATCGGAGACGTCATCAAAGTTACTGTTAAGGAAGCAATTCCTCGCGGTAAAGTAAAAAAAGGTGATGTTCTGAAGGCGGTGGTAGTTCGCACCCGTAAAGGCGTACGTCGCCCTGACGGTTCTGTCATTCGCTTCGACCGTAATGCTTGTGTATTGTTAAATGACACTACTGAGCAACCAGTCGGTACACGTATCTTTGGTCCAGTGACTCGTGAACTTCGCAATGCGAAATTTATGAAAATAGTCTCTCTGGCACCAGAAGTTCTGTAAGGAGCGGCAACAAAATGGCAGCTAAAATCCGTCGTAATGACGAAGTAATCGTTCTTGCTGGTAAAGACAAAGGCAAGAAAGGTAAAGTAACTAAGGTTCTAACTACTGGTAAAGTAATTGTTGAAGGAATCAACCTTGTTAAGAAACACCAAAAGCCGGTTCCGGCTCTAGGTCAACAAGGTGGCATCGTTGAACAAGAAGCAGCTATTGATGCTTCTAACGTTGCAGTCTTTAACGCTACAACTGGTAAAGCAGACCGTATCGGTTTCCGTATTGAAGATGGTAAGAAAGTTCGTTTCTTTAAATCTAATGACGAAATCGTTTCTAACTAATAGAAGTAATTTGGAGTTCTACTATGGCGAAACTGCATGATTACTACAAGTCGTCTGTAGTCGCTGAATTGACCAAAGAATTCAGCTACTCAAGCGTCATGCAAGTCCCTAGGATTGATAAAATCACCCTAAATATGGGCGTTGGTGAAGCAATCAACGATAAAAAACTGCTGGAAAACGCAGCTTCTGATATGGCGATCATTTCTGGTCAAAAGCCACTTATCACTAAAGCGCGTAAATCTGTTGCAGGTTTTAAAATTCGTGAAGGCTACCCAATTGGTTGTAAAGTAACCTTGCGTGGCGAACGTATGTGGGATTTTTTCGAGCGTTTGATTTCTATCGCTCTTCCACGTGTACGTGATTTCCGTGGTGTTAGCGCTAAGTCTTTTGACGGACGCGGTAACTACAGCATGGGCGTTCGCGAGCAAATCATCTTTCCGGAAATCGACTACGATAAAGTCGATCGTGTGCGCGGTCTTGATATTACTATCACGACAACCGCTGCAAGCGACGAGGAAGGCCGTGCTCTGCTGGCTGCCTTTAACTTCCCATTCCGCAAGTAAGGTGAAGGGTTACTGTTATGGCTAAACAATCAATGAAGGCACGTGAAGTAAAACGTGCAAAGCTTGTAGCTAAGTTTGCTGAAAAGCGTTCTGAGCTTAAAGTTATTATCAGCGATATTAACGCATCTGAAGAAGATCGTTGGAATGCAGTTCTTAAATTGCAGTCTCTTCCACGTGATTCGAGTGCATCTCGTCAGCGCAACCGTTGCAACCAAACTGGTCGTCCACACGGTTACCTACGTAAGTTCGGTCTTAGTCGCATCAAGGTTCGTGAAGCTTGTATGAAAGGCGAGATTCCTGGACTTCGTAAGGCTAGCTGGTAATTGCCACTTAATCATTTGGAGTAAATATTATGAGCATGCAAGATCCGATTTCGGATATGCTGACCCGCATTCGTAACGGTCAATCAGCAAATAAAGTTGCTGTTAAAATGCCTTCTTCAAAGCTTAAAGTTGCAATTGCTACTTTATTAAAAGCTGAAGGTTATATTGTTGACTTCGCTGTTGAAGGCGAAGTGAAACCAGAGCTAGAAGTTACTCTTAAGTACTTCCAAGCTAACCCTGTAATTGAGCAAATCCAACGTGTTTCACGTCCTGGTCTGCGCGTCTATAAAAATAAAGACTCGCTACCATCTGTGATGGGCGGTTTGGGTATTGCTGTAGTGTCCACTTCCAAGGGTCTTATGACCGACCGTGCTGCTCGCAAGGCAGGTCTTGGTGGTGAAATTCTCTGCTACGTAGCTTAATAGGAGTAGATCATGTCTCGTGTCGCAAAAGCACCAGTCTCTATTCCAGCAGGCGTAGAGGTGAAATTGAACGGCCAAGAAATCACTGTAAAAGGTGGTAAGGGTGAACTATCTCGCGTTATTAATAACGCAGTAATAGTCGCACAGGAAGACGGCAACTTAACTTTCAACCCAGTTGAAGGTGTGTTTAAAGCGAATGCACAAGCAGGTACTGCTCGTGCACTAGTAAATAACATGGTTGTTGGTGTTACTGCAGGCTTTACTAAGAAGTTAGTTCTTAAAGGTGTCGGTTATCGTGCTGCTATTAAAGGCAACAACGTAAACCTAACTCTTGGCTTCTCACACCCTGTAGAGCATGCTCTACCTGAAGGTATTAAGGCTGAATGTCCAAGCCAAACTGAAATTGTCCTAACTGGTTGTGATAAACAACTTGTTGGTCAAGTTGCAGCTGACATTCGTTCTTACCGTGAACCTGAACCTTATAAAGGTAAAGGTGTTCGTTACGCAGATGAATATGTGCGTACTAAAGAAGCTAAGAAGAAGTAAGGTAACACTATGGATAAGAAAGCATCTCGCATCCGTCGTGCTACACGTGCACGTCGTAAGATTGCAGAACTTCGCGTAACTCGCTTAGTTGTACACCGTACTCCACGTCATGTGTATGCGCAGGTAATTGCCGCGAATGGCTCTGAGGTTATTGCCTCAGCTTCTACTGTAGAGAAGTCAATCCGTGAGCAAGTGAAGAATACTGGTAACGTAGACGCCGCTAAAGCAGTAGGTAAAGCTATTGCAGAGCGTGCTATCGAAAAAGGCATCTCTGGTGTTGCATTCGATCGTTCTGGTTTCCAATACCACGGCAGAGTGGCGGCGCTAGCAGATTCTGCTCGCGAAGCTGGTCTTAAATTCTAAGGTAGGGTTTGGAAGATGGCTAAAGAACAACAACAAGCTCAAGCTACAGATTTTAACGAAAAGTTAATCGCTGTTAACCGTGTTTCAAAAACGGTTAAAGGTGGTCGAATCTTTAGCTTTACTGCGCTAACAGTAGTTGGTGACGGTAATGGTCGTGTTGGTTTCGGTTACGGCAAAGCTCGTGAAGTACCAGCTGCGATTCAAAAAGCAATGGAAAAAGCACGTCGTAATATGGTTACGATCGCGCTAAACGACGGCACATTACACCACGCGGTGAAAGGTCGTCATACTGGCTCTAAAGTTTACATGCAGCCAGCAGCAGAAGGTACAGGTATCATCGCCGGTGGTGCGATGCGTGCAGTACTAGAAGTTGTTGGCGTTCACAACGTTCTTGCGAAAGCATACGGTTCTACGAACCCGATCAACGTTGTACGCGCGACTATTGATGGTTTGAGCGGCATGAAGTCACCAGAAATGGTTGCAGCCAAACGTGGTCTAACTGTTGAATCTATTTCGGAGTAAGAACACGATGGCAACTATTAAAGTAACTCAAACTAAAAGCTCAATCGGTCGTTTACCTAAGCACAAATTGTGCTTGAAAGGTTTAGGCCTTCGTCGCATCAACCATACGGTTGAACTTGAAGACACTCCATGTATTCGTGGTATGGTCAATAAAGTTCGCTATATGGTTAAAGTTGAGGAGTAATCAGAATGCGTTTGAATACTCTACAACCGGCCGCGGGTTCTAAGCCTTCTAAGAAGCGCGTAGGTCGCGGTATCGGTTCAGGCCTTGGTAAAACAGGTGGCCGTGGTCACAAAGGTCAAAAGTCACGTTCTGGCGGCACTGTTCGTCCAGGTTTTGAAGGCGGTCAAATGCCTTTAAAACAACGTCTACCAAAATTCGGTTTCACTTCTCGTAAGAGCCTAGTGAGTGCTGAAGTTCGTCTAGGTGAACTAGCGAAAGTAACGGGTGATGTTGTAGATTTAAACAGTCTTAAAGCGGCTAACGTCATCACTAAGAACATCGAATTTGTTAAAGTTGTTCTTTCTGGTGAATTAAGCAAAGCGGTAACTGTTAAAGGTCTACGCGTGACTAAAGGCGCTAAAGCTGCTATCGAAGCTGCAGGCGGTAAAATCGAGGAATAATCTCGAAGGTTGAGGTACAGATGGCTAAGAAACCAGGACAAGATTTTCGTAGTACTCAGAGCGGCTTAGCTGAACTGAAGTCGCGCTTACTATTCGTAGTAATAGCGTTATTAGTATTCAGAGCCGGTTCTTTTGTACCGCTACCTGGAATTGACGCAACTGTACTTGCCGATTTGTTCGAACAGCAAAAGGGTACTATCGTAGAAATGTTTAACATGTTCTCCGGTGGTGCTTTAGAGCGTGCATCTATATTAGCACTGGGTATCATGCCGTATATTTCGGCATCAATTGTTATCCAGTTGCTAACTGTAGTACATCCAGCGTTAGCTGAACTCAAGAAAGAGGGTGAAGCAGGGCGTCGTAAGATTAGCCAATATACACGTTATGGCACGCTTGTTTTAGCTACATTCCAAGCTTTAGGTATCGCAACAGGCTTACCAAACATGGTCGACAATCTGGTCGTTATCGACCAAACCATGTTTACCCTGATTGCAACTGTAAGTTTAGTAACTGGTACCATGTTTTTGATGTGGTTAGGTGAACAAATTACTGAGCGTGGAATTGGCAACGGTATTTCGTTAATTATTTTCTCGGGTATCGTGGCTGGATTGCCTTCGGCAATTGGACAAACAATCGAGCAAGCGCGTCAAGGTGAATTGCACGTACTTCTTCTGTTGTTTATTGCAGTATTATCTTTCGCTGTGATTTATTTCGTTGTTTTCATGGAGCGTGGTCAACGTCGTATCGTCGTTAATTACGCAAAACGTCAACAAGGTCGTAAAGTTTTCGCAGCGCAAAGCACACACTTGCCACTTAAGATAAACATGGCTGGTGTTATTCCTGCAATATTTGCATCGAGCATTATTTTGTTCCCAGGAACATTAGCTCAATGGTTAGGCCAAAATGGTGAAAGCGCAACCTTCGGTTGGTTAACTGATGTGTCGCTAGCTTTAAGCCCAGGTCAACCGTTATATGTAATGCTTTATGCATCAGCGATTATTTTCTTCTGTTTCTTCTATACGGCGTTAGTATTTAACCCGAGAGAAACAGCAGATAACTTGAAGAAGTCTGGCGCTTTCGTACCAGGCATCCGCCCAGGTGAGCAGACAGCGAAATATATCGATAAAGTAATGACTAGATTAACCTTAGCTGGTGCTCTATATATTACCTTTATCTGTCTGATTCCCGAGTTTATGATGGTCATGTGGAACGTACGTTTCTACTTTGGCGGTACATCACTACTAATTGTAGTTGTTGTCATCATGGACTTTATGGCACAGGTACAGACTCATCTGATGTCACAACAGTATGATTCTGTGTTGAAAAAAGCGAATCTTAAAGGTTACGGTCGCTAGTTTAGCGATTACATCTTTAGATTCCCATTTACGGAGTTTAGCAATGAAAGTTCGTGCTTCCGTTAAAAAAATCTGTCGAAACTGTAAAGTTATAAAGCGCAACGGTGTTGTGCGTGTAATTTGCAGCGAACCAAAGCATAAACAACGCCAAGGTTAATTTGACAGAAATTTTTACTTGAAATGTAAAGGTTGGTCGAGTATATTGCTCGGCCTACCTTTTGCGTGCAAAAGAAGTAGTAAACCGCAACGTATCCTCTACGGGCTTTGTTGCGGATAATTTCTTATATAAGTACTAGGAGTGAATAGTGGCCCGTATAGCTGGCATTAACATTCCTGATCAAAAGCATGCTGTAATCGCGCTTACTGCGATTTACGGCGTTGGTAAAACTCGCGCACAGGCTATTCTAGCTGGCGTAGGTATTGCTGAAAATGTCAAGATCAGTGAACTAACTGAAGAGCAGATTGATCAACTGCGTGATGGTGTCGCCAAGTACACTGTAGAAGGTGATCTACGTCGTGAAGTCTCGATGAACATCAAGCGTCTTATGGACCTTGGCTGTTATCGCGGTCTTCGTCATCGTCGCAGTCTACCACTACGTGGACAGCGTACTAAAACCAACGCTCGCACCCGTAAGGGTCCGCGCAAGCCGATCAAAAAATAATCGGATAAGGTAGAGAGTACAATGGCAAAACAACCAACACGCGCTCGTAAGCGCGTACGCAAGCAAGTAGCTGATGGCGTAGCGCACATTCATGCTTCTTTCAATAATACAATCGTTACGATTACCGACCGTCAAGGTAATGCATTAGCTTGGGCTACTGCTGGCGGGTCAGGTTTCCGTGGTTCTCGTAAGTCTACTCCTTTCGCAGCACAGGTTGCAGCAGAAAGAGCAGGCGAAGCGGCCAAAGAATATGGCCTTAAGAACTTGGAAGTTATGGTTAAGGGCCCAGGTCCTGGTCGTGAGTCAACTATCCGCGCGTTAAACGCAGCTGGATATCGCATCACTAATATTGTTGATGCAACTCCGATCCCTCATAACGGTTGTCGTCCACCTAAAAAACGTCGCGTATAACGTTACGTTTCTAGGAATATTGGAGAAGAATCATGGCAAGATATTTGGGTCCTAAGCTAAAGCTTAGCCGTCGCGAAGGTACTGACTTATTTCTTAAGTCTGGTGTCCGTGCGATAGATACCAAGTGTAAAATTGATAACGCACCAGGTGTGCACGGTGCTCGTAAAGGCCGTCTATCTGAATATGGCGTTCAGCTTCGTGAGAAGCAAAAAGTTCGTCGTATGTATGGCGTTCTAGAAAAACAATTCCGTAACTACTACAAAGATGCTGCACGCCTTAAAGGCAACACAGGTGAAAACCTGCTTCAGCTTCTTGAAGGTCGTCTTGATAACGTAGTTTACCGCATGGGCTTTGGCGCAACTCGCGCAGAAGCACGTCAATTAGTTAGCCACAAAGCTATTCTAGTTAACGGTAAAGTTGTAAACGTTCCTTCTTTCAAAGTTGCGGTTAACGATGTTGTTTCAATTCGTGAGAAAGCTAAACAGCAATCTCGCATAAAAGCAGCTATTGAAGTTGCTGAACAACGCGAAAAACCAACTTGGATTGAAGTCGATGGTGGCAAAATGGAAGGAACATTCAAGCGTATGCCTGAACGTTCAGATCTGTCAGCTGACATCAACGAACACTTGATCGTCGAACTTTACTCTAAGTAAGGTTAAACTAAAGAGAGGACACAATGCAGGGTTCTGTAACAGAATTTCTTAAGCCACGTCTTGTTGACATCGAACAGATTAACACGACACATGCGAAAGTAACTCTTGAGCCATTAGAGCGTGGCTTTGGCCATACTCTAGGTAATGCGCTTCGCCGTATATTACTATCTTCAATGCCGGGTTGTGCCGTGACTGAAGTAGAAATCGAAGGCGTTTTGCATGAGTACAGTACTAAAGAAGGCGTTCAAGAAGATGTTCTTGAAATTCTTTTAAACCTTAAAGGTTTGGCTGTACGCGTTGCCGAAGGCAAAGATGAAGTGTTTATTACACTGAACAAGTCAGGCTCAGGCCCTGTTGTTGCAGGTGACATCACCCACGATGGTGATGTAGAGATCGCTAACCCTGAGCACGTTATTTGTCACCTAACGGATGACAATGCTGAAATCGCTATGCGTATTAAAGTAGAACGTGGTCGTGGTTATGTTCCGTCTTCTGCTCGTATTCATACTGAAGAAGATGAGCGTCCTATTGGTCGTCTGCTTGTTGACGCTACTTACAGCCCAGTCGATAAAATCGCCTATTCTGTAGAAGCTGCACGTGTAGAACAACGTACCGATTTGGATAAGCTTGTTATCGATATGGAAACGAATGGTACTCTAGAACCTGAGGAAGCTATCCGTCGTGCAGCTACAATCCTAGCTGAACAATTGGATGCGTTCGTAGATCTTCGTGATGTACGTGTACCTGAGGAGAAGGAAGAGAAGCCAGAATTCGATCCGATCCTACTGCGTCCTGTAGACGATCTTGAACTAACAGTTCGCTCTGCTAACTGTTTGAAAGCAGAAGCGATTCACTACATCGGTGATCTAGTACAGCGCACTGAGGTTGAGCTACTTAAAACGCCAAACCTTGGTAAAAAATCTCTTACAGAGATTAAAGACGTACTTGCTTCACGTGGTCTTTCTCTTGGCATGCGCCTAGAGAACTGGCCGCCAGCGTCAATCGCTGAAGATTAATCGATACTAGTTAGAAGGATTAGGTCATGCGCCATCGTAAGAGTGGTCGTCAACTCAACCGCAACAGCAGTCATCGCAAAGCGATGTTCAGCAACATGGCTAGCTCTCTTGTTCGTCACGAAGTTATTAAAACTACCGTGCCTAAAGCAAAAGAACTACGTCGCGTAATTGAGCCTTTGATTACATTAGCTAAGACAGACAGTGTTGCTAACCGTCGTCTAGCATTTGCTCGCACTCGTGATAACGAAGTTGTAGCAAAATTATTTAATGAACTAGGCCCGCGTTTCGCGAGTCGTCAGGGCGGATATACTCGCATTTTAAAATGTGGTTTCCGTACAGGTGATAAAGCTCCAATGGCATACATTGAGCTTGTAGATCGCCCAGAAGCTTCTGAAGAAGCGGCTGCTGAATAAGTTGTTAAAAAAATAAAAAGCCGAGCGTAATGCTCGGCTTTTTACTTTCTACTATGGCTACTAGGATCTGATGAATATACGATTCGAAGGTGCCATTACTTAGCACCTCCCTCCTAGATATTGCTGAGTTTAAGCACTTAATGCTTGCTCCAAATCAGCAACAATATCGTCGATATGTTCAATACCAACCGATAGCCGGATCATTTCAGGACTGACGCCTGCTTGTTTTTGTTCTGCTTCATCAAGTTGTCTATGGGTTGTTGACGCTGGATGACACGCTAAAGATTTAGCATCACCAATATTAACTAATCGTTTAAATATTTGTAATGCATCATAAAATCGTACGCCAGCATCATAACCATCTTTTAAGCCAAATGAGAGAATCCCCGAAGGCTTACCTTGCATGTATTTGGTGCTAAGTTGATTGTATGGTGAATCAGCGAGACCCGCGTAGCTTACCCAGCTCACCTTTTCATGCTTTTGTAAAAATTGTGCGACTTTTATAGCGTTTTCACAGTGTCTTTCCATACGTAATGATAATGTTTCTAAACCTTGCATAAGCATAAAGGCATTCATTGGTGAAAGTGCTGAACCAGTATTACGCAGTGGAACCGTTCTTGCTCGACCAATAAAGGCTGCTGGTCCAAATGCATCGGCGTAAACAACCCCGTGATAAGAAGGCTCGGGCTCATTTAACTGTGGGAAACGATCTTTGTGTTCAGCCCATGGGAATTTGCCTGAGTCGATAATTATTCCACCTAGCGTTGTTCCGTGTCCGCCAACATATTTAGTTAATGAGTGAACCACTATATCTGCACCAAATTGGATAGGTTTGCAAACCGCTGGTGTTGCGACTGTATTGTCAACAATAACAGGAACTCCTTGGGCATGGGCTAGTTCAGAGAGCTTCTCTAAATCAATAATATTGCCAGCAGGATTACCAATCGATTCACAATACACAGCTTTAGTGTTGTCATCTATCAACTCAGCTAAGCTTTCAGGTTTATCATCTTTAGCAAAACGAACTTCAATGCCCATGTTTGGCAGCATATGAGCAAATAATGTATAGGTGCCGCCATATAGTTGCGGTGTTGAAACAATATTATCGCCAATTTTGGCTAGTGTTAGAATGGCGTAATGAATTGCTGAACTGCCCGAGCTTACCGCTAAACCAGCAATACCGCCTTCAAGTGCGGCCATACGCTTTTCCAGCACATCGTTAGTTGGGTTCATGATCCGTGTATATATATTACCCGGAACATCTAAATTAAATAGATCTGCGCCATGTTGTGCATTGTCGAATTCATAAGCAACGGTTTGATAAATAGGGGTCGCAACAGATTTAGTTGTAGGGTCTGTGTCGTAACCAAAGTGGATAGATAATGTTTCATCTCTCATTTTATTCTCTCTTGTTCTTCCTTGATATAGGAACAACAGAATCGCATAAATAGAAAGTAATAAACAAGTGATTAGGTAGGTGATTGATATTTTGTGTGAGCTAAATTCGCCTAGTAGACGAATTTAGTCAATTGAAATTACTGCCAGAGTGAACCTAATGAACTTAACAGCCCACTTGATGCACCTTGTTGTGTCAAATATTCAAGTAACACTGGTGCATATTCCGTTACCATAGACGCATCTAAACCGAGTTTAGCGAACATGTCGGTGACCGCACTCATATTGTTAGCCATACCAAGTAAACCCGTAGCAGAACCAGTTAGGCTACTCATTCCTGGAATTAAACTACTGAGTTCGCTCGATTCGCTACTAGATAGTGAGTTTGATGCTAACGCCAATAATGCACCGGCTCCACCTGTTGCTTGTTCAGGTGATACATTTAATTGATTCGTGAGCGTACTAATTATCGATGAACTGTCTTGCTGAGTGGCTTCTCCTATAAGGCCAGAAGCAAGTGATTTTGCTGCGTCCGTATCGATTTTTGTATCCGAATCCGAACCGAGCCCAAACAGAGCATGGCTTGGCATTGATATTAGTAGTGTTGCTGCTACCGTGATTAATTTGATTTTATTCACGTTTTATCTCCATTAAAAAAATTATTATACCAATAATTTGAAGTTCAATAGTATAGCTGGGTAGTAACAAAAAGTTATTAGCAAGATGAGTTATATATAAGACTTTTAGTTAATTTATAGCATTTAAAAATGCAAGTGACTTAAGTTATAAGTCGTAACTGGTTAGATATTGATATCGTTGAAGGAAAAGAGTGCAGTTTGATTTTTTGTTTCAAAATTTATAGTTAGCGGTGCAAATACCGCTAACTAATCATAATTTAAATAACTTAAAGTATAGCAAGTAATTCAACTTCAAATACTAATGCTGCATAAGGAGGGATTGCTGCTCCTGCGCCGCGTTCACCGTAGGCCAGATCTTGTGGGATATATAGTTTCCACTTAGAACCTACAGGCATAAGTTGTAATGCTTCTACCCAACCTTGAATAACACCAGTTACAGGGAATTCCGCAGGTTGACCACGTGAAACTGAGCTGTCGAAGACAGTACCATCAGTTAATTGGCCGTGATAGTGAACACGCACTTGTTTGTCCGATGACGGAATTTCGCCAGTACCTTGAGTAATGACTTCGTATTGAAGACCTGATTCAAGAACGGTTACTTCTGAACGAAGAGCATTGTCTTTTAGAAACGCTTCACCGTCAGCGGCTGCGGCTTTTGATACTTCAGCACGCGCGGTTTCAGCGCGAGTGTGGATTTCTTGAAGCGCAGCGTTAATGTCGTCAACTTCGATTTCTGGCATGTCACCAGTAAGTGATGTTGCAATGCCTTTGGCAATAGCATCAACGTTAAGACCTTCCAAGCCACTTCCAGCAAGTTGTTGACCCATTTGCAAACCAATACCATAGCTTGCTTTTTGTTCTACTGTTTCCAATTTGATGTCAGACATCTCTTCTCTCTTAATTATGTTTGAGGTAAATAAGTTCGACAGGATACCAGTAATAGCCTACATAAGAAACTATCGAACGGCATGCGATTAATGACTATCTTGTATTGGTTGAAAAATCTATAATTGAATAATCGAAATTGATTTTTATGTTGTTAATAATCATTATATTGTTGTGTTGAAACGTATAGGGAGCCAGTTCAATGAATCGTCGAAATAGGAACAAAAATAAAACTAGCCTGTTTGATCGTATTCAAAAAAAGGTTACTCAATTTCGCACTAATTCTGAATCTGCAGACATTGGTTCAGATAATGTAGAGCAATCTCAGCCACGCTCAGGAATAAAATTCTGGGCTAACTTGCCTAAGTTTCATCAACGAGCATTGATGATCTTGTTTCCTATCGTAATAGTTCTTATCTTATTGCCTGTCCCGAATATGAACTCTTCACCTACTCAAACCTCAGTGGTTGAAGTTGATTCGACTCGTAAAGAAGTTGCAATAGAAACCGTATCATTGAGTGAAGAAGGGAATAACAAACCAAGAGTGACTAAAACAGAGCAATGGCGAGAGTACGTGGTGCAAAGTGGTGATACGTTAGCCAAAGTTTTTCGAGCAAACAACCTACCGATGGCAGATCTAAACGCATTAGTAGATATAGAAGGATTAGACAAGCCATTAAGTAAAATTCGCGAAGGCCAACTGATTCGTTTTAAGTTAGCGCCTGAAGGTCACTTGGATATTTTACAGTTAGAAAAATCTGGCACGTCGGTTATGTTCTTCCGTTTATCTGATGGTGGATATGGTAGAAGTAAATAGTAAATAAGTTTAACCGTTGTTTATCTTTCTAATCTCATATCCACATGAGGAATTCCATCTTCAAGATAAGAATCGCTATAGCTTTTAAACCCATGTTGTTGATAAAAATTTAGTAAATATTCTTGGGCTTGAATGTCAATGTCGTGTTCTGGCCATAAAAGATGGCACTCTTCTAATGCTCGTTTCACCAACATGTGGCCTAAATTTTTCTTTCTGGCAGTTGCTTTTACTGCGATTCTTCCAATTGAAACATTGTTAAAATGTAGGCCAGGTTTCATTAATCTGGCTACGGCAACTATTTCATCATCTTCGTATCCTATTAGTTGATACACACCTGTGAGCAGGTCTATACCGTCTAGATCTGGGTAAGGGCAGTTTTGTTCAACGATAAACACATCAACTCTAACCTTTAGTATTTCATATAACTGTTTGGTACTTAATTGTTCTAAAGGGAGTCTTTGCCAAGTTATCATACGGTGCTCTCTGAATGGTTAGATAATAAAATGCTTTAGTTTATTAAAGAGAGCAGGTCTTGAAAAGTCAAAACCTGCTCAGTTCTCGGTACTATTGGTAGAACAATAGTGGCTTTATAGGACCATGGTTATTTTTGTAAATTAATACGGTACACAGCAAAGCCTACATCATCTGTCGCTACTCTTTCCATTGGGTACTGACCTTTTTGTTGCACAAATTCGGTCGCTTTTTCTGTTGGTGATGTTTCAAAGCGAATATCCAATGTTTGCTCGCTCACTATTGGAGCAAAAGACCAATTGTTGTCAGCACTTGGTGTTACTTCACCTTTTTCTTTGCTTACCTCACTAATATAAGCCGCTAGAATACTACGGTTTTCGTCTGGAGAGTCAAACGCAACAAACTCTGCCCCAGTTCCGGCGAATTTGGCACCATATGCTCGGTAGTTGTTACTGGCAATGATAAACTCTTTTGACATATCCACGGCTTTACCTTGATAAGTTAGGTTTACAATCCGTTGAGAGTTAGGGTTAATCACTTTACAACTGCCGTCATATTTTGCTGGTTGAGTGAGGTCGACTTGATAATTTACGCCATCAATGACATCAAAGTTATATGTGCGGAAGTCATCCCAGTTAATTAATGATTGTGGGGCTGAGCTAGTTGCATCTATTTGGTTAAATTGTCCAGCAGAACATTCCAACCACTCTTTTACTTCTTTGCCTGTCACTTTAAGTGCAACCAATGTATTTGGATATAAATATAAATCCGCAGCATTACGGAATGTTAATTGGCCAGATTCAACTTCGGTATAACCAGACGGATCATTTTTACGTCCGCCTGCTTTAAACGGTGCAGCGGCAGATAACACTGGAAGGCCATCTAAATCTGGGTCGCCTTGGATAAATTTTTCTACGTAGGCTTTTTGTGCGGCATTGACGATTTGAATGGTTGGATCGTCTTGTACGAGTGCCAAATAGCTATACATTACATCATTAGCCTGACCAATCGGTTGATTAACAAATTCGAGAGTGGCGGAGTGATCGGCTTCTAGTGCTTTGACGATTGATGGATCATTGGCAGCAAGAGATGTTTTTGCTTTATTGTCGTAAATTGCACGAGCTTCAGATTGACTATCTACAACGTTCCATTCACCGTTATTTTTATCGAAGTTAAGTTCAAGATCCATTATCCCAACGTGGCTTCCCCAACGACCCGGCATGACGGCACTAACACCGTTAACGGTTCCTTTTTTATTATCTACGCCTTGAATTCCATCAAACCCCTTACCTGGAAATACTGAATGGGAGTGACCAAACGCAATAGCATCAATGCCTTCTACTTCTGATAAGTAGATTACTGAGTTTTCAGCCCCTTTTCTGTAAGGGTCTTTAGATATACCGGAGTGCGGAATTGCTACGATTATATCTGCGCCTTGTGCTTTCATTTCTGGGACAAATTTTTCAGCAGTCTGTTTTATATCTTTAGCAATAACCTTACCACTAAGGTTTTTTTTATCCCAAGTAAGTATTTGTGGTGGGGTAAAACCAATGTAACCAATGCGAATAGAGCGAGGGAATCCGTCTGAATCTCTAAAGGAATAGTCTTTGATAATGTATGGTGTGAAATAGTTTTGGCCGGTTGAACTGTCATAAACATTTGCATTTATATACGGAAAATTTGCGTCGTTTACTGATTCGGCAAGAAAATCTAAACCATAATTAAATTCGTGATTACCGAGGTTACCAACCTCATAACCTAGTTGGTTCATTGCTTTATATACAGGATGAATTTCACCCGGAATAATGCCTTTTGAAGCCATATAGTCGGCCATTGGGCTACCTTGAATAAGGTCACCATTATCGACAAGAACGCTATTTTTGACTTCACTTCTTGCTTGTTTAACGAGTGTTGCTGCGCGTGACAAACCAATTTTTTCAGAGGCCTTGCCTTTATAATAATCAAAGGCATAAGCGTTACCATGAATGTCAGTTGTTTCTATTATTCGTAGGTTAATTGTTTGTGCATAAGCAGAACCGGACAAAGTTAATATGCCAGATAAGACCGCAAGAGAGAGTGGTTTAATGCTCATCGAATAACTCCATTTCGTATTGAATTTGGGATGCTGGTGTATAAGCCTAATTGGTTAGGGCTATTAGATTATATAGTTCATCCATCGTTGATATGTCGAACTTATCAGATTTTCATGAAACATTTGTTGTCATTAACTCACAAAATGTGATGTTGGTTGGATAAATGTTGTGTTTTTGTACACTTTATCTCTTTTTCAACAATCTAGATTCAATTTAAATCAGGATTAGTTATTTTGAGTAAAGTTCTTCTAAAGAGTAAGACGGATGGATAGAAAATGGATTTTAATGGCATTAAACCACTTAGTCTATGGCGTTAAACCACTTGGTTTATAGTGTTTTTTACTTCGGTTTGAATGGTGAACTTTTGGGCCAGCAAACTAACCAGTTGATCAAAATATTTCATGTTAGGTTTATTGCCTAATAATTTACACAACTCATTGCCAACCGGACTCAACCGATAATACAGTAGTCGGCTACCTTTTCCTGTTGGTTGCAGTGAGATTATTTTTCCTTGATAGTTCAATGTTAAGGCAGGATCGAACTCGATTTCGCCTGATTCCAATTCAGTGCCAATGACTAGACCTAATTCAACTAATAGTAGAATACTAGAATAGGGCAGATGATAACTACCTAGGTTTATTGTTTCTTCAATATCACGCTTGGTCAGCGAAAATAATCCGGTTTGAGTTCTATATCCAATGAGTAGTTTTTTATTGTTATCCCCATTGCCAAAACTACAGGATAATGATGCTGCTTTTTGCAAGAATTGCGCTTCTTTAGGCGTCATGTCTTTCAATACCTTGAGCGCTTTAACGGACGTTGAACCAGGATTAGTGACTTCAAGTTTAAGTATTTGGGCCCACAATTTCTGCATTGAAGTATTATGGATGTCTTGTGCCATATCAAAAAATCGATTAAGCCAGTCTTGGTCCGGATCACCAGAGGCTTCGTCATTACAAAAGGTATGAGAGTATTGAATTATTTTTTCTAGGTTGTTTTGTCTTTGTTCTCTTCTTTGTTTGTCTCTATTCAACGCTCTTTCTAACGTTGATTTTTCAGGTTTAGTCGATTTTAACTTTGCGTCTAACCCATAAATTTCAGCAATACTTTTTATTCTACTGCCACTGTCTTTGATGTAAGTGGATTTTTTATTGGAATGGCTATTTTGTGGATCGGAATGATTTTGATGAATCGTCACGGATGTTTTGTGTCCAGCCATACCACGTAGTCCTATTTAAATATAATCATCAAAAATGTAACGTGTTATGGCGTTATATGCCACTGATTTAGTCATTATCGGGTTGTTTTGTTAACTAGGCATCTGTTTCGCTTTCATTAGGATTGAAAATTTAGCGGTATAAATACCGCTGAATTATTCGTTTTATTGGATTATTCTGCTACTATTTGATAATGAAATGTTAAATTTGTTAAATGATTGGAGGTCGCAGTGGCGCAACCACACAATAGTAAGTTTAAAAGACAATTGTCTACGACATTACTTTTTGTTGTTTATGTCGCAGTCTTGGCCTACCTATCTAATTTTTTAGTATAAAAAACTTAGAGGCTACTGATCGTCATAGGCTTCTAGAGCCATTCCATCGATAACGTAACCAACTTCGGCTAGCTCATGATTAACTGTTTCTGTCTTTAATGTCCCAACAATGTAAACCACATCCCAAAGCTCTTGAATAGGTGCACCTTCTTTAAAACGGACGTAGATTAATTGATTTGGTGGCGGTGGTGGTACATGAATACAAGCACCTAAAAAGGGAACTAATAAGAATTCAGTGACCATTTTATCATCCCCTTCCAACGGAATGACAAATCCTGGTATTTTAACCATACTCCCGTTGAGTTCTTGTCTGACTCCGCCTAAGGTTGATTGTGCTGGAGCATCTTGAGTATGATCGAGTTGTAAAGGCATTCCTACGCTGTCAACTAAGTTTCTTTCGTTTTCAGGAATAAGATCGATCCATTCTAATTGCAGTATCTCCGATGGATCTATTTGCTCTGACTGACTATTTGAACTCGCTTGGATTGGTAGCGATAACATACCCAAGCAACATATAAGTAACATTAATTTAGACATTTTTTCCGCCATGTTTATATCCTAATGGTCATGCCATCAGAGAGTGATTTTCGATATGCACTGAATGCAGGAATAAAACCAATGATTATTCCCGCGAGTTGAACAAGCGCGAGTAACATCCATTCGTGGCTGCTCAATATTGATAATTCAATATTTATACCATACATCTGTTGAATAATAGGCTGAGCAAGTGCAAGCAAAGAATACAATCCAAGTATACCAGCAAGTATTCCAACAAACGTTAATGCACTGGCTTCACTGATTAACAGGATAAATATGTGTTTTGGTCTAGCCCCCATTGCTCGTAAAATAGCCATTTCTCTGCGTCGTTCTTGTAAGCTGGTAAGTAAACTACTTAGCATACCTAATAATCCCGCAACGACAACAAATCCAGATACTGCCATTAATGCTTTTTCGGCTATCGACATCATTCCCCACAACTCTTGAAGAGCGATACCAGGCAAAATAGCGCTGAGAGGTTCTTTTTTATAGGTATTTATCTGTCGTTGTAAAGTAAATGTATGAATTTTTGATTTTAACCCGAGCAGAACAGCGGTGATTTGCTTGGGTTGAAAAGTTTGTTGTTGCAAAATTTCAGCATCTGGTGTGTTGCCTAAGTTGGCACCAGACTCCCAGCCAACATGTATTGCCTCTATGGCTTCTAAGGAAACATGTACTGTTTTATCTACAGGAGTACCTGTTGGTTCGAATATACCGACGACTTTAAAAGGCAAATTATCATGACGGCTAAAGGCTACATCGCTAATACCATGTGCGATGATAATTTCTGAACCTATTTCGTAGCCCAATTCTTTGGCTACATCTGATCCTAGTACGGTTTCAAACAGGTGATTAAATGGTCTTCCCTGTTGTAGGGTTAGTGGCTGCTTACTACCATATCGAAAGTGCTCAAAATAATCTTGGTTAGTACCCATTACTCTGAAACCCTTGTGAGAATCTCCCAGAGAAATCGGTATTGCCCAGTCGACGGAACGTTGTTGGCTTAATTCTTCAAAGCTCTTCCAATCAATATTTGCCGTGGCATTACCAATACGGAATACCGAATACAATAATAAGTTAACTGAGCCAGAACGAGCTCCAACAATCAAATCTGTGCTAGAGATGGTATTGGCGAAACTACTTTTAGCCTGAGTTCGTATTCTTTCAACGCCCATCAATAATATAACGGAAATTGCGACGGTTAAAATGGTGAGTAGGGCGGTTGCTTTTCTGTTTGCTAGGCTTTTCCATGCTAACAGTGCCATGGTCTTCATTTGGTCTCCTTAGCAAGCGCTCGCGCTTGTTTGTTTAACTGGTTGAGATGGATACTTTTATTAAACAAAGGTTCTAAGGTGGGATCATGGCTTACAAAAATGAGGGTTGAATTAGCTTGCTTGGCCTCTTCCATTAATAATTCGATAAATGCGCTACGATTGTCAAAATCTAAAGCAGAAGTAGGTTCATCTGCTATTAACAGTTCTGGTTGGCCAATTAGTGCTCTAGCTGCGGCAACCCGTTGTTGCTGACCAATACTAAGTTCAATAATTGGTTTATGGAGTAGATTTGTATCCAAATGTAAGCGATCTAATAAATGCATAGCCTTTACTTTTAGATCTCCTGCCACATTTTGCTTGCGAATTTTAGAAAAATGACAGGGCAAAATGACGTTGTCAATAACCGATAAATAAGGCAACAAATTGAATTGTTGAAAAATATAGCCAATGTGATCGGCTCTAAACTTATCTCGTTGATTTTGTTTAAGTAATGAAATATCGGTTTCTAGTATTTGTACTTCTCCTTGTTGAGGAGAAATAATTCCGGTTAACAATCCAAGTAATGTAGACTTTCCGCTACCACTGGGACCTTTTATAAATACATGCTCATTTCGGTTTATCTCTAGCAAATTGAATTTGAGAGTGGGAGTCTGTTGCTCTGCCCAACTGAACTCAATGTCAGACAAAGACACTACTTTTTTGGCTGTGTTCATGGCCTATTTCCAATGTGAAGGTAGTGGCCACTTACTTCTGTTTAATTATAAGTAGGTAGCCACAGAGGTTTTCTATAACATTCTTACTTGAAGCCCATTTATCTAAAGCTTGATTAGCAAAAGCTTGATTACCAAAAAACTGGTCATTTAAGCCTTGTTGACTTCAAGAGTGTCTTGATAAGAAATATAAACTAGAACGTAATTACATGGTCATCTTTATTCAGTTTTAATGCTTTTTGCTCAGTATCAGTCAACAGGTTTACTGCGATGTTGTCAGTTGAAGGAAAGTGTTCAAACCAAGTTGTTTCAATGTTTTGTAATTTGCTCATATCATTACACTCGAAATGGTATTCAACAGTGAACTCACTATGAGTTGAACCTTCGTGATCATGGTCATCGTGATCGGCATGTTCTTCGTGCTCATGGTCATCATGATCGGCATGTTCTTCGTGCTCATGGTCATCATGATCGGCATGCTCTTCGTGCTCATGGTCATCATGATCGGCATGTTCTTCGTGCTCATGGTCGTCATGATCGGCATGTTCTTCGTGTTCATGGTCATCGTGATCTAGTGTGCTTGTAACACTGGTGTGCTCAACTTGACAGCCAGCTTGCTGAGATAGACGTAAAAGTTGACTGGAATCGCCTAAAGTCTGTTTTGCTTTGTCGAACATTAAATGTTGCTGTTCATTGGTTGGCGCATGTTCAAATCCGACTACATCTGCTCCAGGAGCCGTTATTTCAACTAATAACTCATTGCCGTCTTGAGCTATATTAAACTCAACATGGCCATGAACATGGGCACTATGTTGTCGAAAACCTTCTTCAGCTTGGCTAGATGCGGCTAAAATAAGAGTGGTTAATAAAGAATATTTGATGACACGTTGCATAAGGTAAACCTCAATTTAAAAAATTAATATCTAAGTAAAAAGTAGTAATTGATTTGATATTTGTGGTGGTGAACGTGCTTTTTTGTTTGGTAATGGTTTGAATAATTCGGCAATTATTTTAGGTTTATGTTCAATCGGTTTTTGGCGTATTAGAGGTAATATCGTAAAAGGCGAAGTTATGCCATGTAAGGCTTGTGCAAAAAGTTGGCAATGATGATGCTCATGATGAGATGAATCGATATCGACCATATGATCAAGAAACGCAAAGCCGGTCCAAAGTACAAGTACTAGGACGATTGAAGGTAGCCATTGTATCGAGGAGCGATTTGTATCGATTGGCATGAAGTCTTGTTTGCGTTCTGATGAATGTTCAGTCGTTAATGTAATAATATAACAATTATTCTGCAAGGTAATTGTTTACAAGAAAATGCTGGGTAAGAAAATCGTGCCTAAGCTAATGATCCATTATTCAGCCAATAAACCTTATTGAGTATTGAACGATGATCTAAAAAGTGGCTATTAATGTGCTGACTAAAGCCCAATAATGGTGAAATGCACAGTACTGATGCAGTGCAATATAGCTTTCATATTCGATTCCACTTTTATTTTTTTACTTGTTTTGGGTAAAGTGGATTATTTTCATTACTATTAAGGTCTATAGGTTTTTTAGTTAATATAGTTTCGTTTGTCTGGCTTGAATTTTGCATAAAGTACGCTGAAATAAAAAATAATAATTGAAATTAAAAATAATTAAAGAGAATGAGGCTATTATGTCGCGAGTATTTTCTATTTATCGTCCAGTTCAAGTTGCCCGTTTTGTCAAAACACTTTTTAAGGGGGAATTTATTATAGAAGGTATTGGTATGTTCTATTTTGATAGTGGGAAAGTGTTACTTCCAGATTTATCAGAGAAGGCAAAGTTATCGATAATGAAAGAGGTAAATGACACTATTGATAACCTTACAATGACTACCGCATAAACAGAACGCTCATGGAATAGAACGTTCATAAGATAAGCAACTATAGGTTTGGTGGGAAACAAATACCTGTTCCACCGAGCCCACAATACCCTTCAGGATTTTTTGCTAAGTATTGTTGGTGGTACTCTTCTGCAGAATAATAGTGTTCAACAGGAGCAACTTCGGTCGTAATAGTGCCTTTATTTTCAGTTGTTAACGCTGCTTGATAGATCTCACGGCTCTCTTTTATATTGTTTAATTGTGCTTCATTAAAATAATAGATAGCGGAGCGATATTGTGTGCCAATATCATTACCTTGTCGCATTCCTTGAGTTGGATCGTGATTTTCCCAAAAATAGTTGAGTAATTGAGATAAGGTTATTTTGCTAGGATCGAAGATAACACGTACTACTTCGGCATGCCCTGTATTACCAGTACAAACTTGTTCGTAAGTTGGGTTTTCAGTATAGCCGCCACTGTATCCAACCGACGTTGATTCAACGCCCTCTAGTGACCAAAATAATCTTTCAGCTCCCCAAAAGCAGCCGAGACCAAATATAATTTCTTGTTGGCTACTTGTTGGCGCAGCAGATAAATCTGTTCCATTTACAAAGTGAGGCTGATTGAGTGATATTGCTGTTTTACGGCCTGCTATTGCCGTTTCTTTTGTAATCTTAGTGTGTTCAACTGACATTATTTTATCCATATTTTGCGTATTACAAGATGTGTTGTTCCCATTAGAAAAGCAGTATAGAAGGAGCTATGTTAATTTCCTTATATCAAAATAGGATAAAAACAAATTAATACGTATATAACCTATCTATTTTTAGTTGTAACTGTATAGGTTGGCGTAATCAAATCTTACTATATCGCAAGTTTATGCCGATAAGTAATGGCTATTTACTTTTCGAAGCGAAGTCAATTCGTTTGGTTATAATTGAATTGATCGTATTTTTATCATAGTGCTAGCATCTTTAAAACACTTTGCTATAACCTTGTCTCGTTATCGGGTAAGCTTTGTGCAACGAGGTTAGCCTAACTGTAATGTGAGTTGTTTAGGTTATTTTTCAAGGTAAGTTGTTCAAGGTCATTTGTTTAATGGTTATGGGTAAGAGTTAAGTCTGTGTACCAATATGTCGAAATAATGAAAAAAATCACCTGTATATTGCTGCTATTTCTATCGTGTAGCATGGAAACGTGGGCAAGTATGTCACTGAAAGTTGAAGGGCTGAAAGGTGCTCTGAGTGACAATGTGGACGTATATCTTTCGGCTATTCCTGAAGACGATTATTCAACGTCACTGCGTTTTCAATCTCGATTACGAGATAATATTATCACCGCGCTCAAGGCATTAGGTTACTACCAACCCACCATTGATTTTATTATTTCAGATGATCAAGAAACTTTGACGGTCAATGTTGCCGAAGGTGAACCTGTTCTTATTGATATTTTGGATATTCAGTTAATTGGCGAAGCTAAGGATGATGAGGAATTTTTAGCCTTAATCAATCAATCAGGCTTAAAGCAACAATCGATATTAAATCACAGTCAATATGATGGGCTTAAATCTGCAATTCGAAACTTGGCTTTATCTAAAGGGTATTTTGATGGCGATTTTACTAAGACGGCCTTAGAAGTTGTCCCTGAATTGAATCAAGCTTTTGTTCATTTACATTATAACAGTGGCGCTAGATACCGTTTTGGGCAAACCGAAATTGTTGGCAGTCAAATTGAACAAGAAAAAGTATTATCACTTGTTCCTTATAAACAAGGCGACCCTTATTTAGCTTCAGATGTGGGGTTATTTAATCAGAATTTGTCTAATACTGAATGGTTTTCATCGGTTTTTGTTAAACCTGATATGCAAAATGTTCAGTCAGATCAAGTATTACCTATGGTGGCATCGTTGGCTCCACAGTCAAAGAATCAAATAGAAACCGGGATTGGTTATTCAACGGATGTAGGGATTAGAGGCACGTTAAAGTGGAATAAGCCGTGGGTGAATCGGTACGGGCATAGCTTTGATTCCAGTTTGTCGCTTTCACAACCAGAGCAAACGATCGTTGCGGGTTACACTATTCCGTTAGAAGATGTCTTGAATGAATATTATCGACTTCAATATGGTATGAAGTATGAAGACAACCTAGATACCGATAGTTTAGAAGCGAATGCGGTGATAGAAAGACATTGGCAATTAGACAATGGTTGGCATAGGAATTTATTTTTAAGATATCTACATGAAGATTTTACTCAAGGATCTCAAGACGACGATATAAAAATGATCATACCAGGAATTCGTTTCTCTAGGACAAGAACGTCAGGTGGGGCGATGCCTACGTCCGGTAACAAATACTCGATTAGCTTTGAACTATCCGATGATAATGTAGTTTCTAGGGCAAGAATGTATAGGATCCAAACTCGATCTTCGTGGATAAATAGCCTTGGCAGTAATCATCGAGGGATTGCGCGTATCGATTTGTCGGCCAATATCGTCGACAATATTTTAGACGTTCCTCCTTCTATTCGTTTTTTTGCTGGTGGCGATAATAGTTTGCGTGGCTATGATTATGAATCGATCTCTCCGACGGATGATACGGATTCTTTAATTGGTGCTAAATATATGGCAACCAGTTCTCTAGAGTACCAATATCGGTTGGTAGGGAATTGGTGGCTTGCTACTTTTGTTGATGCCGGTGACGCATGGACATCCTCTGTTGATATGAAAGTAGGTACGGGTTTTGGGATTCGTTGGGCTTCTCCTGTTGGACCAGTTAGGCTTGATTTTGCTTGGGGACTAGCGCTAGAAAGTAGTGATCAATTTCGGATTCATTTTGCTTTAGGACCTGAATTATGAGTCGCATACTAATTAAGTGGTTGTTAAGATCTGTATTGGCTTTGCTAGTATTAATATTATTGATATTAATACTTTTAGTCGCTGGTCTCTCGACCAATAGTGGCTTAAATAGCGTTATTTGGAGTTTAGAGAAAGTATTACCAGAATTAAAAATAGCCGATTCTAAAGGGGCTTTTTTCTCGCAATTCAGCCTTTATGATGTTGAATACAAAAATGATGATTTGAACTTATCCGTTGTAAGTAAAGAGCTGACTTTAGGTATTAATCCAGAATGCTTTTTAACGCCTTCTTTATGTGTTGAATTAATTCAAATTGATGGGCTGGATGTGGTTTTTTCAGAGCTACCTCCGTCAACCGAAGCTGAGCCGGCCCCTTCTTCTGAGCCCTTAAAAGAAATTAAGGTACCTTTTCCCATTTATATTAACGAGTTAAGACTAACCAATATCAATCTTAACGTGCTAGGTAATACTGTCGATTGGCAAACTTTTTCTAGCAAAATAGCTATGGTTGACAGCACATTAACGCTTTATCCAACTTTGTTGCAACAGGTCAATGTAGAGTTAGCAAAATCGACGAATGACAACAATCAAACTGAGATAGAACAAACTACGGCGACCACTCAGCAAAGTAAACAAGATATTGTGTTGCCGGATGTACTGATCCCTCTAGAAATCGATATACAACAGTTTGATTTGAAAAATTTCACTTTAAAAGGAGAGACACCTGTAGTCGTTAATCACTTGGGATTATCGGCCAATTTAAATGCTCACAACGTTAATGTTAACCACTTAGTTTTGGATGTACCTCAAGCAGATGTAGAGCTAAGTTCAAACATCGATCTTAAAGGCAATTATCCTCTTACTCTCGATGCGAAAACTTTCGTAAAACAAACCGAGTTGAAAGGACAAAAATTACAACTTTCAGCTTCGGGTAGTGTGGCAGACATACAACTTGATGCTACTCTTTCTGAAGTCATTGAGTTGACTGTGGATGGACAATTAGAACCGTTAAAAGCCAATTTACCTTTTGATATTGTACTTTCTAATGGAGCGATACAGTGGCCATTTTCTGGGCAGGCGGATTACGTTGTTGATGTTGAGAAAATAAAGGTTGAAGGTTCATTAGATGGTTACAATCTAAACGTTGCGACTATTGTTGACGGAGAAGCCATCCCTAAATTAGATCTTGCAATTCAAGGTGATGGTAATTTAAATGAAATTACACTGGAATCGCTATTAATTAAAACATTAGGTGGGGAAGTTTCAGGTCAAGTCATGGCCAATTGGCAAAGTCCTGTTAACTGGCAAGCGACGTTAGGGTTGAAGGATATTCAGCCAGGCATGGAATGGGAGCAGGCTGAAGGTATCATTAATGGCTCATTATCAACAACCGGTAAGTTATTAGATTCTGGTGGCTGGTTGGTTGATTTACCTTTGTTAGATATTGATGGAAACATAAGAGACTACCCATTAAAAATAGAAGGACAGTTGTCGGCAAGTGATCCATCCGGCAAAGGGGACATAAAGTTAGCAACAGAAGAGTTAGGTATAAAACATGGTCCTAATGGTATTCAAATCTCAGGAAAACTGGATAAAACGTTAGCTATAGATACGCAAGTTAATTTTCCTGATATTGAAAAATCTATTGCTGATGTTAAAGGCAGTATAGTCGGTACCATTTCTTTACGAGGTAGCCTGGATACCCCTCAAGTTATTACTGATATATCAGCAACAGAGATTGAATACTTAGATTTGGTTAACGTAGCCAGTTTGAGGCTTTCGAGTAACTTAACGCCATTGCCTTCTCCAGATGGCGATCTTGACATCGACATTAGCGATGTTCTTTATCAAGATAAAAAAATCGATAGCGTTAAGTTATCCTTATCTGGCACGCAAACCGATCATCAATTGAATCTGGATTTATTATCGGATTTGTTAACGACCGATATTCATATTGAAGGTGGTTTGCAACAAGAGCCAGAATTGGCCTGGAGAGGGGTACTTGATAAGGCAAACCTTTCAACTCAACAAGGTTCATGGCGAATTGACCAACAAGTCGATTTAGGTTTTGTTGTGGATAGTCAATTACTCTATGTTCAGGCTCATTGTTGGTTGCAGTCAAACTCAAAAATTTGTTTAACCGAGGATCTTAGTGCTGGTCAATCAGGTGATGCACACTTAGCCGTAGATAACTTTTCATTTAACCAGTTGAAGATGTTTATTCCGCCGGATATTGACGTTGATGGTTCAGTAGCAATAACAGCCTCTGCTAGTTGGTCACCAAATGAAAGTCCGACTGCTGATGTCTCGATTCAATTACCTCAAGGGAAGGTTCAGTATGCCGCTGAACAACCTTTAACGCTCGGTTGGCAATCCATTGCCGTTAATGCTCAGTTACATAACGATAAATTGCTCGCCGATTGGCAGCTAGATATTACAGATAACGGTGATATCAAAGGTAATCTTGCTATTGAAGATGTGCAATCTGTTGATGAGGAGTTAGATGCGCAATTAATTTTAGACAATATCAATTTGAATATGATTCAGCCTTTGCTTGGTGAGTACAGTAACGTCAATGCCGAGATTCATTCTGACATAAAAGTGTCGGGTCCTGTTAAGCATCCAAGTGTTAATGGGCAATTTACGCTAGATAAAATTGTTGCTCAAGGCGACATTACACCAATAGAAGTTCTGTTGGGCAAACTTCAGATTGATTTTTCTGGTTATGATGCGTTACTTAATGCCGATATTGAAACTCCTGATGGCGTATTAAAACTTGATGGTGATGCCAATTGGCGCGATTTAGAGGCATGGAACAGCAAGGTTCGTGTTTTTGCTGAAGAACTTAATGTTGAATTACCGCCAATGGTTAATGTAAAAGTTAGCCCAGATATGACAATAATGGTAAATCCTAAATTAGCCAAAATTGAAGGGGATATTTATTTACCATGGGGTGAAATTGTTGTGGAAGAGTTGCCTCCAAGTGCGGTTTCTGTTTCTTCTGATGAAGTTATCTTAGATAAAAATTTAAAGCCGATAGAAGCCGAGAATCCGATCCCTATGGCGATAGAAACCGATGTCAATATTCATATTGGTGACGAGTTCACACTTGCTGCTTTTGGGTTAGAAGGTGAGTTAGTCGGGCAATTAAATGTGACACAAAAAGATAAAGGCCCTTTTATTGTCGGAGAAATTGAAATTGTTAATGGGACTTATCGTTCTTTTGGTCAAGATTTGATTATTGAAGAAGGTAAAGTTTTAATGAATGGGCCAGCGGATCAACCATATTTAGCCATCGAAGCAGTACGAAACCCAGATAATACACAAGATGACGTGGTGGCAGGGATCCGGGTTACTGGTCCGGCGAATGAACCGTCGATAGAGGTGTATTCTGAACCTTCTATGCCTCAACAAAATGCATTGTCTTACCTATTGAGAGGTCAAGATTTAGATGCAACTTCGGGTGGCAATAGTATGACGACAGCATTGATTGGCTTAAGTATAGCTAAGAGTGGACGCCTAGTTGGGCAAATAGGTGAAACGTTTGGTGTCTCTGATTTACAGCTGGATACTGCTGGTTCTGGTGATGATTCTCAAGTAACGGTCAGTGGCTATATTACTCCAGAGCTTCAGCTGAAATATGGTGTGGGTATTTTTGATTCCTTTGGTGAGTTTACCGTTAGATATAAGCTGTTGACTGATCTATATTTGGAAGCCGTATCTGGAGTTGATAGTGCGGTGGATCTGCTATATCAATTTGAATTTGATTAGTTGTTTTGTTTAAGCCTATCTTAGCGATATAACATGTTAATAATAAAAAGCCGTTTATTTCTAGTGAAACGAACGGCTTTAATGTGTAAATAGTTTATGTAAAACAGTAGGGTAGAAAAATACGTAACTATTATTCGTTATGAGATATGCGTTAAGCACTTATTCATTAGGGTATTTCGCAATAAACTCTTCTACTTTCTTTACCATGGCTTTAGAACCAACAAAGAAAGGCACGCGTTCATGCAATTCGGTTGGTTTTAATTCCATAATTCGTTGTTTTCCATCTGAAGCTATGCCACCGGCTTGTTCAATTAAAAAGGCCATTGGATTACATTCATACAAAAGGCGAAGTTTACCATTCGGGTGGCTTTCTGTACTTGGGTATAGATAAATACCACCTTTCAATAAGTTTCTATGGAAGTCAGCAACAAGAGAGCCAATGTAACGAGAAGTATACGGGCGGTTATCTTCTGGGACACTCTCTTGGCAATATTTAATGTATTTTTTAACACCTAAAGGAAAACGAATATAGTTTCCTTCATTAATAGAGTAAATATTCCCTGTTTCTGGTGTTACCAACTTTTCATGAGAGAGGCAAAATGAGCCGATAGAAGGGTCATATGTGAAGCCATGGACACCATTACCGGTGGTATAAACCAACATAGTTGATGAACCATAAATCACATATCCAGCGGCGACTTGTTTTTCTCCTGGTTGTAAGAAATCTTCTTGTGTTGGTGGTGTTCCAACTGGAGAAACTCGACGGTAAATAGAAAAAATTGTGCCGACAGATACGTTAACATCTATGTTACTAGAGCCATCCAATGGATCCATTAACAAAACATATTTAGCATTTTTGTTGAGCTCTTTATTAAATGCAACAGTTTCATCTTCTTCTTCACTTGCTACACCACAAACTTGATCACGGGCTTCTAGTGCTGCTTTGAATTTATCGTTTGCGTATAAATCTAATTTTTGTTGTTCTTCACCTTGTATATTTTCAGCGCCAACCGAACCGGTAATATCAACGAGTCCTGCCTTGTTAATCTCACGGTTTACGATTTTTGCAGCAAGACGGATAGAAGCTAATAATGAAGATAGCTCTCCACTTGCGTGAGGGAAGTCATGTTGTTTCTCTACGATAAATTCGCCCAGCGTGCGAAATTCAGACATGTTATATCCTTTACGTTTTCTGATTATTTAGGAGACTTTTTAGTTACAATGGCTGATAGCTCTAGTCATTATTAGTAACAGTATCAATTGTATGACAAAAAACTTTTTATGAGTAATGAAGTAACTTAATGATATGTAAATTGTTTTTAATTTCCATCACAGAAATTTTGTAAAAATGTTTCACGGTTACTTATTTATGAGACATTATTCACTATTTTGTATAAGCCGTAATGATTATTGTGAACTAAACAAGAAATCAGTAGCTAATGTGTTGGTGCATTTGTGGATGGGTACATAGGTAAATAGATATGGAATGACTGAATTCATAATCAAGAAAACGGTTAATGACTAATAACAATAATCAGCAATGAATAAATTTAGGATACACAGTTAATGCACATTCATATATTGGGAATTTGTGGGACTTTTATGGGCGGGGCTGCAGTATTAGCTCGGCAGTTGGGACATAAAGTGACGGGCAGTGATGCTAACGTTTATCCGCCAATGAGCACGTTACTTGAGTCACAAGGAATCGAGATTATAGAAGGGTTTGATCCATCACAATTAGAGCCTCGACCAGATTTAGTCGTTATTGGTAATGCACTTAGTCGTGGCAACCCATGTGTAGAATATCTATTAAATAATAATCTTAAATATACCTCGGGGCCTCAATGGTTACAGGAGTTTCTTCTCCACGAGAGGTGGGTTCTCGCTGTGTCTGGAACGCATGGTAAAACCACTACCTCAAGTATGCTGGCGTGGATTTTAGAAGATTGTGGTTATGAGCCAGGCTTTCTAGTCGGGGGAGTGTTAGGTAATTTTGGCGTTTCAGCACGTCTTGGTAATAGCCCATTTTTTGTGGTCGAAGCCGATGAATACGATAGTGCTTTTTTTGATAAGCGTTCTAAGTTTGTTCATTACCATCCAAGAACGTTAGTAATCAATAATCTCGAATTTGATCATGCGGATATTTTTGATGATCTTGAAGCCATTAAAAAACAGTTTCATCACTTAGTTCGTACCGTGCCTAGTAATGGACGTATTTTCTCACCTAAATTTGATACTGCGGTGCAAAATGTTTTACAAAGAGGTTGTTGGAGTGAACAAGAATTAATTGGTGACCAGACCTGTGACTGGTCTGTAGAAAAAACCAACAAAGATGGTAGTGAGTTTGGTGTGTTTTTACATAACCAATTAGCTGGTACGGTGACGTGGGATTTGGTGGGGGATCATAATGTAAATAATGCATTAATGGCGATTGCCGCAGCAAGACATGTTGGAGTAACGGTGGATTTAGCTTGTGAATCCCTGTCTCGGTTTATCAATACTAAAAGACGTTTAGAGCTGAAAGGTGAGGTGGCAGGAGTGACGTTGTATGACGACTTTGCTCATCATCCTACTGCTATAAGGTTAACTCTAGAAGGCTTGCGTAATAAAGTGGGAGATAAAAAAATTATCGCGGTTTTAGAACCAAGATCAGCGACGATGAAAATGGGCGTCCATAAAGTGACATTAGCCGATTCATTATCAGTGGCCGATTCGGTGTATTTATTTCAGCCTCATAATATAGATTGGTCAGTAGAAGAGGTCGCTAAGTTGTGTTTACAAGATAAACAATCAAATAACGGACCACAGAAGAGCTTTGTTAGTGATGATATTGATTTATTTGTGTCTGAGATCCTCAAAGAAGCCTCGAAAGGGGATCAAATAGTGGTCATGAGCAACGGTGGATTTGAAGGCATACACAATAAAATTATTGATGGCCTTACGTTAATGGAATAAACCGGAATAGCAAGGTGACGTTTATTGTAATTTTGCGTCGTGAATAATGTGATTAAAATAAATAGAGAATGGTCATGAGTACAAAAAAAACAATTACGTTAGCATTTACTGGTGCGTCTGGCGCGCCGTATGGACTGCGTTTATTAGAATGTTTACTTGCAGCTGATTACAGCGTGTATTTGTTAATTTCGTCCGCAGCTCGAGTGGTATTAGCGACAGAACATGGCTTAAAGTTACCTAGTGGTCCCGATGCGGCAAAACAAGCATTGGTGAAGCATTTAAAATGCAAACCAGAATTATTAACAGTATGCGGTAAAGAAGATTGGTTTTCTCCTGTTGCGTCAGGAAGTGCTGCGCCAAAGAAAATGATTGTTTGTCCTTGCTCAGTAGGGACGGTGGCAGCAATTGCTCATGGAATGTCGGATAACTTAATTGAACGAGCTGCCGATGTTGTTATGAAAGAGCGAGGCCAGCTTTTATTGGTTGTCAGAGAAACGCCATTTTCTACTTTACATTTAGGTAATATGCATAAATTATCGCAAATGGGCGTGACCATTATGCCAGCTGCACCGGGCTTTTATCATCAACCAACCAGCATTGATGATCTGGTTGATTTTATGGTAGCAAGAATATTAGACCATCTTGAAATAGAGCAAAAACTGGTCGCGCGCTGGGGATATGATAATCGGTAACCAAATGATTCATTAACTCTTTATAGGTTATATCTTACCTTTATTGTCGTTTTTTGCTTGCTAGCAACTTTATGGCTTTACGGTTACAATCACTACGACTCATCGGGGTGCTCAAGGTTATTTGCTTTCATTAATCACTAACTATTGGGCTGAGATTAAGTTTTCTTAGAACCCGTACACCTGAACCAGATAATACTGGCGTAGGAATTGAGCTAGGATCTATCAACATCCTCCCTCAAGCCTGTGCCGCTCATAGACATGGAGAGCGCCCAGTGAAATACACAATTTCAGCTTTAGCAATAACCCTTTCATTTTCTACTTTCGCCGCCGATAAATTAACGGTTTATACTTACGATTCATTTGCTTCTGATTGGGGCCCAGGGCCTAAAATAGAAAAAGCGTTTGAAGCTCAGTGTGGCTGTGACTTAGAGTTTGTTGCCTTAGATGATGGTGTTTCAATTTTAAATCGTCTTCGTTTAGAAGACAGCAATAGCAAAGCGGATGTTATTTTAGGTTTAGACACTAATTTGATGGCAGAAGCAAAAAATACCGGTTTGTTAGCTGAACACAGTGTTGATACCTCTGCAACTATTTTACCAAATGGTTGGTCTGATAACACCTTTGTGCCTTTCGATTTTGGTTACTTTGCTTTTGTCTACAACAAAGAAACCTTAAAAAATCCACCAACGAGCCTAAAAGAATTGGTTGAAAAACGTGATGACTTGAAGGTTATTTATCAAGATCCGCGAACATCGACTCCTGGCCAAGGTTTAATGCTGTGGATGAAGTCGATTTATGGTGATGATTCAAGCCAAGCGTGGAATCTGTTAGCGAAAAAGACAGTTACTGTTACCAAAGGTTGGTCAGAAGCTTACTCTATGTTTTTAGAGGGAGAATCGGATTTAGTCTTGTCTTATACCACATCACCTGCCTATCACTTGATTGCAGAAAATGACGATAAATATGCTGCCGCTAACTTTAGTGAAGGGCATTACATGCAAACGGAAGTCGCGGCTAAAGTGAAAAACTCTAGTCACTCTAAACTTGCCGATCAGTTTATGAGTTTCATTTTAAGTGATGAATTCCAAACGGTAATGCCAACAGGAAATTGGATGTATCCTGTTACAAATGTTTCCTTACCAAAAGGATTTGAAACTCTGACTACCCCACAAAAAGCGTTGTCTTATTCTGCAGAGGAAGTAGCAAAAATGCGTAAAACGTGGATCCGTGAATGGCAGTCTGCGTTAGTGAAATAACCCTATGAATCAAACGCCGAAATTAGGACTGATTATTGCGGTATGTATTGCTTTATTTGTGCTTTCGGCGTTAGGAGCGTTGATTTCCTACGCTCCTAACCTCAATCTAAGTCAAATTGTCTCTGATCCTTACTATCTGCATGTAACCAAGTTTAGTTTTTATCAAGCTTTATTATCGACTATGTTTAGTGTTGGATTAGCCATCCCCGTTGCTCACTCTTTGTCGCGAAGACAGTTTATGGGTAAAGCTCTATTGCTTAAGTTATTTTCTAGCACATTGGTGTTACCAGTATTAGTTGGTGTTTTTGGTCTATTGGCAATTTATGGCAATAGTGGATTGATAGCAAAATTGTTCAATTGGTTTGACAATGAATTACCTTTTTCAATTTATGGGTTAAACGGTATTTTATTGGCTCATGTCTTCTTTAATTTACCTTATGCTAGTCGTTTACTATTACTTTCATTAGAAGGGATCCCCGCAGAGCAACATAAGCTTTGCGCTCATCTCGGTATGGGGTATTGGTATAAGTTTAAATGGATTGAATGGCCAAGACTACGCCAGCAACTTCCTCACGTTTGTGGTTTGGTGTTTATGCTGTGCTTTACCAGTTTTGCTACAGTCATGGCGCTAGGTGGTGGCCCGAAATCAACGACGATCGAGTTGGCGATATACCAGGCGATCAAATTTGACTTTGATCTACAAGCCGGCGCGTTGTTGGCCATATGGCAGATGTTGTTGTGTGGTGGATTATCTTTAGCAATACAAAAAGTAAGTAAGAAAAATATATTAACGCTTGAACCAAGTTTACGCCCAATACGCTTTATTCACGAAAGTAAAGCAGCACAGTGCTGGGATAGTTTTTGGATTTTATTTTCTTCATTGGTTGTTTTACCACCATTAGTAATGGTGGTAATTAGTGGCTTTAATTCAAAATTATGGCAAGTATTACAAGATAATCGCTTTTGGCAAGCTGTAGAAGCGTCGTTAAGTATTGCGTTTATTGCCAGTATATCGGCTTTGTGTATTGGCATCGGTATATTACAAACCAGTCGAATATGGCGAATAAAAGGTCAGTTTCATTTAGCAAATGGCATCGAGCTTATCGGAACCATTATTCTGGTTACTCCCGGATTAGTCATTAGCACAGGGTTATTTTTATTGTTAAGAAAAACAGCTGATGTCTACAGCCTTGCATTCTTCATTGTTGTGGTGGTGAACAGTTTGATGGCATTGCCCTATGTGATTAAAACGTTAGCGGAACCTTTTTTTCAAATAATACAACAGTACCAGATGTTGACGACAAGCTTAGGCATGCAAGGATGGCGTCGGTTTTTATTGATAGAATGGAGAGCGCTACAAAAACCCATTGCACAAGCTTTTACGATAAGTTTTATGCTTTCCATGGGGGATCTAAGTGCTATCGCTTTATTTGGTAGCCAAGATTTTAAAACCTTACCACTATATTTGTACCAATTATTAGGCAGTTACCAGATGGAAGCGGCAGCTGTAGTATCGCTTGTTCTTCTTTTATTGAGTGTTGGAAGTTTTACGTTGGTAGAAACCTTATTTGGGAGATCGCATGCTCAGAATTGATGGTATTCAATATCGTTATCATAAAGATATTTTTCAGTTCGATTTATCGATAAATGATGAAAGTATCGTGGCGCTTATGGGACCGAGTGGTGCTGGCAAGTCGACATTATTGGCGTTGATTGCGGGTTTTATATTGCCAGAAAAAGGAGATATACAAGTCAATAATCAGTCACTACTTGGTATGGCACCGCATGAAAGACCTTTTTCTATGTTATTTCAAGAGCACAATTTATTTAGTCATTTGACAGTTCGAGAAAATATCGGATTGGGTTTACATCCTGGCTTAAAGTTAACAAACGCACAAAAAATACAGGTTATCTCTGCTGCAAAACAGGTTGGAATTGAGGAAATGCTAGATCGCACACCAGAAAAACTATCTGGCGGTCAGAAACAACGTGTAGCGTTAGCGCGTTGCTTTGTTCAGCCTCACCCCATTTGGTTGCTAGACGAACCGTTTTCTGCTTTAGATCCTATTTTAAGAAATGAAATGCTGTTGTTGGTGAAACAACTGGCGGAAGAACGAGGCATTACGGTTGTCATGGTGACGCATCATGTTAGCGATGCAAAGGCGATCGCTACCGATTTTGTCTTTGTTGATGAATTAAAAGCATTGGTCCATGAGCCATTATCATTATTGAGCGATAAGCATGAAAATGAAAAGCTGCGAGCTTTCGTGAAATTTGGATTGTCAGATAAAGCTACTTCAACATAATCATTTAACTTGCGTTATGCCTTACAACATTTGCCTATTAGCGTTATAGCCTTCAGAATCTTCAGAACTTACAGGATGCGAATTGGTCGACCGATTCGCGTCCTGTAATTATTTATTGTGCTTTTATTCGGTATAATTATTCATTTAGACAAAATAAAAGTAAATTGGTTGATGAAAATCACGTTTGCATTCAATTTGGGTTGACCAATTTTCGTGGTGAGATATTTTCTTTATTAATATCATCAGACAATAAATAATCGCTAAGGCAATTTAACTATGCTAGACAAAGACTATCAACAAGAGAAACAAGATCCCATATATCAACGTTCTTTACTAAAGAGTCGCATTGTTCATTTTGGTTTTGGTGCTTTTCACCGTTCTCATCAAGCTCTTTATACTAGTGAGTTACTTAGTTTGACTGGTGGAGATTGGGGGATCTGTGAAGTTGACTTATTCGGTCAACAAAATATCGAGCAGTTACGTCAACAAGATCATCGTTATCATGTTTTAGAAAAAGGCTCTGAATCCAATACATTAAAACTTTCCAGTTCAATTAATGAATCCCTACATGCCCATCTTGATGGTTCTGCCGCCATTATATCTAAATTGATAGAACAACAAGTTGCTATCGTTTCTATGACGATTACCGAAAAAGGCTACTGCGCCGATTTTCTTAGTGGGAGGTTAGATGTTAATAATAGTTTGATCAAAAAAGATCTGGCTAATCCTCAACAGCCTTGTTCAGTTGTTGGATATATAGTGGAAGGGTTAAGGCTCAGAAAAGAGCGTGGTGTAAAACCGTTTACCGTCATGTCTTGCGATAATATCAATAGTAATGGGCACGTAGCGAAAGCGGTGATCTTAGATTACGCCAACCTGATTGACCCAGCTCTAGGTCTTTGGATAGACCAGCATGTCACATTTCCATGCACCATGGTTGACCGAATTACACCAGCAGTTACAGCTGAAGATGAAAAAGATATTGCGACTATCTTAGGCTATAACGATCCTTGTGCGGTTGTTTGTGAACCGTTCAGACAATGGGTGATTGAAGATAATTTCGTTAATGGAAGACCGGAGTGGAATAAAGTAGGCGCTCAGTTTGTTGCCGACGTCGCGCCATTTGAAGAGATGAAGTTACGCATGCTCAATGGTAGCCATTCATTTATGGCTTATATGGGTTATCTAGCTGGTTATGACTACATTTCAGAAGTAATTTCCGATCCAGACTTTCGATTTGCAGTGCATGAACTAATGATGAATGAGCAAGCTGAATCTTTAAATACGCCACCAGATATCGATTTAAATGCGTATGCCAATATGCTAATTGAACGTTTTTCTAACCCAAGCTTAAAACATCGAACGTGGCAAATAGCTATGGATGGTAGTCAAAAAGTGCCACCTAGATTTTGCGAATCGATCGCCATTTTGCAAGCTAAGCATAAATCAATTAAATGGTTGAGCTTAGGCGTTGCTGCGTGGATGAAATATGTAGGACGCTGTGACGATCTTGGTAGATCTATTGATGTTGTTGATCCATTAATTCAACAGTTTGACAGCGTTTATAAAAAATACCCAGACAACCACGATATTGTACTTAATCTACTGGCAATAAGTTCTATTTTTAGTGTGGACTTAGTTAAAGATAAGCCGTTTGTATCATTAATTATTAAACAATATGAATTGTTAAACACTAACGGGGCGAAACGAACGATTAAGCAGTTGTTGTCTGATTAATTTAACCTTACTTAAGTTATTGATGTTTTTGGTATTGTTTGGGCTGTTTATCTTTATAAAAATCGCTCTTGTTTATCGTTCTTATTTGAATTTATAAAGCTTTTTGTATCAGCAAAAGTGACTTAGGTTTTTGGCATTAGAAATAAGTGAGTTACAAATGAATTATGAAGGAAAAGTACTAACTTTTACCCAAAATAGAGTCTGGAGAACGTATACAGGTGGACGAATGTTAGACCAGATTGCTAATGTTGCTTCCCCTGAAGATAATCATTTTCCTGAAGATTGGATCGGTTCTACAACACAAGCAACCAATAAAGGAAGAGAGCATCTTTCTGAAGGTGTTTCCTCGGTTATTATTGGTGGTGAACCGGTTAAGTTTGATTGTTTAATAGATTCTGATCCTAATTATTTTTTAGGCGCTCATCATGTAGACAAATTTGGCAACAATCCTATGTTGCTGGTTAAGTATCTAGATTCATCCGTTCGATTGCATTTTCAGGTTCACCCTACCGCAGAGTTTGCTCAGGAAAGTTTGAATTCGCCTTGTGGTAAAGCCGAAGCTTATTATGTTCTGCAAGCTAGAGAGGAGGTTGAGCAACCTTATATTTATCTAGGTTTTCAACACCCACCTGAAAGGGACAAGTTGAAATCAATGATCGAAGTACAGGATATTGATGCGATTAGCGATTGTTTTGAGAAAATAGAGGTAAAACCGGGAGATAGTTTTTATATTCCTGGTGGGGTTCCTCATGCCATTGGAGAAGGGCTACTCATTATTGAGATAATGGAACCTTCTGATCTTGCTGTGCGTTTTGAATTTGAAAAGTCAGGCTATGTTATGCCTGAAGAAGCTCGATTTATGAGTCGCGATCTGGATTTTTGTTTAGATGTGTTTAACTTTGAACAGGTATCCAAACAAGACGTTTACCAAAGATACCAACAAACACCGTTATTTTTGACTCAGTATAATGAGCAATCACATAAAGAATCACTGGTGGATTCCAGAGCAACCAAAAGCTTTCGTGTATGTAAATCGGTGATTAAAGGTGTGGTGGACAAATCGGAACCAGATTTCTATATTGGTTTAATCGTTAATGGTGAATGCACGATTACTTGTGGTGGTGAACAAACGCATTTAACTCGATTCGATAAATTTTTCTGCCCACATGGTATCGACTCTATTACTATAGAATCGAGTGACGGTGTAGAAATTTTAGAATGTTATCCTCCACTCGCAGAGTAATATTGTGTAACCGTTATGCTGATGATGTATTTTTGTTCGCTGCCTGATCTTCATTACTTCTATTATTGATAAAACAACAACGCTACTCTGAGTATACCGTAAGGCATCTCAGAATAGCGTTTAATAACTTATCGTGAGACGGTTAATTACAAATTTTCCTCTGCAAATTCCGCCAAGCGGCTTCTTACTACTCCATTCAAGTGCACATTGGCACTGCCTTCAAAGTTTTTAAAGCGTTCCACCATATAAGTAAGCCCAGAGGTTACGGGGGTTAAATAAGGTGAATCGATTTGTGCTAAGTTACCGGAACAAACGATTTTGGTGCCTTCTCCGCAACGGGTGATAATGGTTTTAATTTGTGAAGCGGTTAGATTTTGGCATTCATCTAACAAAACAAAGGCGTTTTGAATAGAACGACCGCGCATGAAGTTAATCGATTTAAATTGAATATTCGCTTTCTCACAAATATACTTGAGTGAGCCTTCACTACAATGATCGTGCTTGTGTAATGCTTCAAGTGTGTCGGTCACTGCTGCTAACCAGGGCAGCATTTTCTCTTCTTCTGTTCCTGGTAAAAAGCCTATAGATTCGCCAATATCGGGAGTGTTGCGGGTAACGATTATTTTATCAAATTGAAATTTTTCGATAGAAAGTTCCAATGCAGCAGCCATTGCTAGCAAAGTTTTTCCACTACCTGCTGCGCCAGTTAAGATAACAAGATCGATTTCTGGGTCCATTAAAGCGTCAAATGCCATTGATTGATAGATGTTTTTCGGCGTAATATCCCAGATTTTTCTATGCATCATTCTTTCTCTACTGAGATCCTTTATTGTGACTTTCTCATCTTTTATTGATTCTACTCTCCCTGCAAAATCTGTTTCTTCATCGATCAAATATTGGTTTATATAGGTTGGTTGTAACGCCGCTTTATCGATTGAATGATAAGTACGGCCTTCAACGGTATAGCTATCGACATTGTCTAAATTTTGCCAAAAGTTACCTGTGTAATTATAAAAACCTTTGGTTAAGTATTGCACATCATCGATTAATTGGTCAGAACGGTAATCTTCAACAAAACGGACTCCAGCTCCTTTCGCTCGCAAGCGCATGTTGATATCTTTGGTTACTAATACAACATCTCGTGATGACTTCTTATTTTGGAGAGATAATACGGCGTTTAATATACGATTATCACCTGCTTTATCGGCGAATGCTTTAACGGTTTCTTGTAAGCCAAAATCTGCCAGAATGGCAATACTTCCTGTTGCGCTGATCTCTTTTGAGTATGGAATGCCTTCGGAAATTTGTTCTGGAGTTGCATCGCGAAATATGTCTTCTAAAGCGCGAATAGCGACTCGAGCATCACGTGCTACATCTCGTTTGCTGTCTTTAATTCTGTCCAATTCTTCGAGGACAGTCATGGGAATAATTACGTCGTGTTCTTGAAAGGAATAGATTGCGAAAGGTTCATGCAGAAGAATATTGGTATCTAAAACAAAAATTTTCCTATCGGTATCGCCCATAAGCATCTCCTTTACCGCGCATTGCGGTTAGCTTAATTAACACATTTATGACTAATGATTCATTGTATTCGTTAGTCATAAACCAGTTTTGGCCAAAATTTATCCAATTCGATGCACCGATATTGATGGTACATCCATTATAAGTATATGTAATAAATGTGAACTTGGTATTTAGATTTCTCATAGATACATGACGGTTTTATGTAAATATCTATTCGATTTGATAATTGTCAGTTTATTCTTTTTTAGTCGTGACCTACATCACGGCTTGAAGTAATATTGGCGACCTTAAAAATTCTCGACTTTTCTTTGCGAATAAAATGCAGAATCGTTGTTTTTATCAGCCTATAATAATGTGTATAGATAGGTATAACAGAATAGATAGACCAGAATAGAGATACTTAAACTGGTCTACTCCAACATAGAGGTAATCAGATATATGGCATTTGCTTTGGGTCAGCGCTGGATCAGTGATACAGAAAGCGATTTGGGTTTAGGTACCATCGTAGAACAAGATGCAAGAACCGTAACATTGATGTTTGCTGCGTCAGAAGAAAACCGAGTCTACGCCCAAAAAGACGCCCCAATAACACGAGTTATTTTCCATGTTGGAGATACAATTGAAAGCCAAGAAGGTTGGTCTCTTTTAGTTGAAGAAGTTCGAGAAGATAAAGGCTTGCTTACCTATGTAGGTACCAGACAAGATAACCAAGAAAGCGATATTGCTCTTCGTGAGATTTTTCTTAGCAATCAAATTCGTTTTAATAAACCACAAGATAAGTTGTTCGCTGGTCAAATAGACCGTATGGATAATTTTGTATTGCGTTATAACGCGTTACACAATCAATATCAGCAGCATAAAAGCCCAATGCGTGGTCTTTGTGGTATGAGAGCTGGGCTTATCCCACATCAGTTATTTATTGCCCACGAAGTCGGACGTAGGCATGCGCCTCGTGTTTTATTGGCCGATGAAGTAGGGCTAGGTAAAACGATTGAAGCAGGGATGATTATTCATCAACAAGTATTATCAGGTCGAGCTGAACGAGTGTTGATTGTTGTACCGGAAACATTGCAGCATCAGTGGTTGGTTGAGATGATGCGCCGTTTTAATTTACATTTTTCTATCTTTGATGAAGAACGCTGTATAGAAGCTTGTTTTGAGGCGGCTAATCCTTTCGACACGGCTCAGTATGTACTATGTTCGTTAGGCTTCTTAACTAAAAACCAAAAGCGCTTTGAGCAGATTGTTGATGGCAATTGGGATCTTTTAGTTGTCGATGAAGCACACCACTTGGAATGGAGTGTTGATGCGCCTAGCCGTGAGTATCAAGTGGTAGAAGGTTTAGCTAATAATACCGAATCCGTATTATTGTTAACCGCCACGCCAGAGCAATTAGGCCACGAGAGTCATTTTGCTCGTTTGCGTTTGTTAGATCCAGATCGTTTTTATGATTATCAAGCGTTTGTGCAAGAAGAAAAACAATATGAACCGGTTGCTGATGCGGTGAGTAACTTATTTTCTGGTTTAACACTGGAAAATAGCGCTAAAAATCAGATAACAGAGTTGCTTTCAGAACAAGATGTAGAACCTCTGTTTAGAATAATTGAATCCGATGCTTCTGAACAAGACAAAGCTAATGCACGTCATGAGCTAATTGAAAACTTGATGGATCGCCACGGCACAGGACGAGTCCTGTTTAGAAATACTCGTTCTGCGATTAAAGGGTTTCCACAAAGAAACGTACACCTTCTACCGATGGAAATGCCCGATCAATATGCGCGTGCGATCCGTGTTTCCAATATGTTAGATAAAGATTTATTGCCCGAAGCGCAAGCTATGAGAAAACTGTATCCTGAAGAGATTTTCCAGGATCTAGAAGGTGGGTCATGGTGGCAATTTGACTCACGTGTTAATTGGTTGATTGATAAAGTAAAAGAAAAACGTTCAGAAAAAATATTGGTGATAGCTTCTAGATCGACCACCGCATTGCAATTAGAACAAGCGTTGAGAGAACGTGAAGGTATTCGTGCAACGGTATTCCATGAAGGAATGTCGATTATTGAGCGAGATAAAGCCGCTGCGTATTTTGCCCAAGAAGAAGGGGGCGCTCAGGTACTTATTTGTTCTGAAATTGGTTCAGAAGGACGTAATTTCCAGTTTGCAAATCAGTTGGTTATGTTTGATTTACCGTTTAATCCAGATTTGCTAGAACAACGTATTGGTCGCCTTGATAGAATCGGCCAATTACGTGATATTGATATTTTTGTTCCGTATTTAGAAGGTTCCTCTCAAGGAATTCTTGCCCGTTGGTTTGAAGAAGGGTTGCAAGCTTTTTCCGAAACTTGTCCAACCGGTAGAGCGGTTTATGATCAATATTCAGATGATTTGATCGATTTATTAGCTGGTGGAAAAGAGCACGATTTAGAGCAACTCATAGAAGAGTCGAATAAGTTAAATCAAACTCTCAAAGTTCAACTGGAAAGTGGACGAGATCGTTTACTAGAGATGCATTCTAATGGCGGTGAGCAAGCATTAGAGATAGTAGAAAAAATTGCTAGCACTGATGGAGACACCAATTTGGTTTCCTTCGCGTTGAGTTTGTTTGACACTATTGGTTTAAATCAAGATGACAAAGGTGACAAAGCGTTAGTTGTAACACCGTCGGAACATATGATGGTACCGAGTTATCCAGGGCTTCCATACGATGGTGCGACCATAACATTTGATCGCGAAACGGCGCTTTCTCGTGAAGACATGAACTTTATGAGCTGGGAACACCCTATGATTCAAGGAGGGATAGATCTTCTGTTGAGTGAAGGGGTAGGAACAACGGCGGTATCTTTGCTAAAGAATAAAGCGTTACCGGTGGGAACCATGTTGCTGGAGCTGATTTATTTAGTAGATGCTCAAGCACCTAAACGCAGTGGTATTAGCGGATACCTACCTAAAACTCCGATTCGGTTAATGATGGATGGCAAAGGCAATGATCTTTCCGAGCAAGTTGAATTTGACAGTTTTAATCGTCAACTAAGCCCAGTCAATCGTCATCTAGCCAATAAGCTTGTGTCGAGTGTTCAGGCAGATATCCATAAACTGATTGAAGCTGGAGAGAAGTGTATTGACAGTAAATTGAAGGCGGTACGAGAGCAAGCTCAAAACGAAATGTCGAGTTCGTTAAATGCAGAATTAGAGCGGTTACAAGCGCTAAAAGCTGTGAACCCGAATATTCGTGATGAAGAACTACAAGCAATCGAGAAGCAAATTCAACAATTGACGGGCTACATTTCTCAGGCACAAATCCAATTGGATTCATTGCGACTTATTGTGGTTTCACATAATTAATATTTAGTATATTCATTATGTAGTCAATAAACCGCAAGCAAGGTATTAAGAGTACTTGCTTGCGGCTTATTTCCCCCTCTATTTTAATAAGATAATCATTACCTATGATCGACTACTCCCCTTCACAGCAACCCATTGAAATAACATTCCAAGATGAACATATTTTGGTCGCAAATAAACCTGCCGGGTTGCTGTCTGTTCCCGGAAGACTAGCACAACATTACGATAGTTTATGGAGCCGGTTGGTGGTGGATTATCCTGATATTCAAGTCGTACATCGTTTGGATATGGCAACATCAGGTTTGATGTTGTTTGCATTGACCAAACAAGCTGAACGACACATCAAAAAGCAGTTTCAATATCGTTTAACGCATAAGATTTACTATGCAAGAGTATGGGGACAGGTAGAGCAAGATGAAGGTTGTGTAGATTTACCGCTTATTTGTGATTGGCCAAATCGACCGAGACAAAAAGTCTGTTACGAACATGGTAAGCCATCTCAAACTAACTATCAGGTGGTTGAAAGAGAGAAAGAAACCACGCTGGTTCGTCTATTACCTATTTCAGGACGCTCGCATCAACTTCGAGTTCATATGATGGAACTTGGTCATCCGATTGTTGGCGATGAATTTTATGCACACCCAGCAGCGAAAGCGTATTCAGACCGATTGCAACTTCATTCAACGGAGTTGAGTTACTATCATCCAAGCAATAATGAATTAACCAGTGCTTTTGTGGCGTGTGATTTTTATCAAGCCGCGCAAGAACAAATTTGGCAGCATTTTAGTGCGGCTAAAATGCTGCCCGATTATAAGCTATTAACCAGCAGTTAATCTCGTGGTTAGCTTAGCCCTGAGGCTTGACGACTAAAACGTTAATTGGTGAGTTTTGAACGACTTTACTTGCCACTGAACCTAATACGACTTTATCAACTTTAGAGCGTTTATGGCTAGGCATAACAATCAAATCTGCACCCAATTTACTCGCGTACTCTAAAATCGTAGCGTAAGGCTTTCCTTCTGCTACGTGGGTCTTATAAACGATATCCTCATCTATATGTGCTATGGCAAACTTTTGCAGTTGATGCTTTACGTCTTGCTTCATTTTATTGGCGGCATCTTTGGGGAAATAAGTAGCAACCATCGACATATGAATGCCGGGAAGAACGGTTAACAGGTGCACCTCTGCATTAGATGTTTTAGCGTGCCATACCGCGAGCTCAATTGCCCTATCAGAAAAGCCTTTATCATTTAAGTCGACAGGAACAAGGATTTGTTTATACATTTCGTTATCTCTACATTAGGAAGGGGGTTACCCAAGTTATCCCTATTCATTACGTTACGATATTAACCACAATAGCAGCTGAAAATAATGCTAATTAAATAGTTTGTTAATATCGTATGTACTTCGCATAGTACGATAGAAACCATACTATGCGATTAAACGTACTATGCGCTCAGTTCATCCTTACGAGCACGGCGTTTCTGGTTAAAACCTAGACCAAACAATATCAACAAAGCAGGGACAAAAACCCACTCTTTCATTGGTCTATCAGCTTGTAAGATTACCGATTGTATTTCCCAATCGAAGTCGATACCAGCCGCTTCTGCTGGACTACCAAATTCGATCATATCAACGATCATCTTGTTATCTTTTTCAATTAACATTAGACCCATCGATGCAATACGCTCTTCTGAACCTTTTGCATCATCTTCAAATGGTAATATAACCGTTCTCTCAGTCGCTTTACCTTCTAGTGTTTCACCAGCAACTCTTAACTCAAGTGATTGTCCCACAGCGAGATTTTCGGTTACTTGAGCTATCTCAACTCCTGGGTAATGATCTTTCGCTGGATAAATCATATCCCACCAAAACCCTGGTCTGAAGAAGGTAAAGGTTAAGACGAGAAGGAGCAGTGTTTCCCACCATTTATTTTTAGTAAACCACCAGCCTTGAGTCGCAGCGGAAAAAATAAGCATTGCTGTGATTGAAGACATTATCGTGAGGAATAGATGCCACCAAGTATCCACACCCATAAGTAATAGTTGGGTGTTGAATATAAACATAAATGGCAATATTGCGGTTCGAATGTCATAGGTAAAGCCTTGAATACCCGTTCGAATAGGATCGGATTTTGCGATCGCTGCTGCAGCAAATGCCGCCAGACCAACCGGAGGAGTATCATCGGCAAGAATACCAAAATAGAACACGAACAAGTGGACCGCAATCAATGGAATAATCAGCCCATGAGCTGCCCCAAGTGTGACGATAACTGGAGCCATAAGGGTAGAAACAACAATATAGTTGGCGGTTGTTGGAAGTCCCATGCCGAGTACTAAACTAATAACGGCAGTGAATAACAACATTAAAATAATGCTACCGCCTGAGATAAACTCAACAAAGTCGGTCATTACTAAGCCGATGCCTGTTAAGGTTACTACACCAACTACCGTACCGGCCGCGGCTGTTGCTACGCCAATACCTATCATGTTGCGAGCACCAGAAACTAAGCTTTCGGAAAGATCGATAAAGCCTTCTTTAACACTTTGCTTAATATCCCCTTCTTTAGCAAATAAGGTCATAAGAGGTCGTTGTGTTAATAAAATAAAGATCATAAACACCGTTGCCCAGAATGCCGACAAGCCTGGAGAAAAACGCTCTACCGTTAAACACCACACCAACACAACAATCGGTAACAAGAAGTGCAGTCCAGATTTAATGGTAGGGCCGGCTTCTGGCACCTCGAGTAGTTCTTCATCTATTGACATAAGAGCATGCTCTCTATAGCGAGCAGAAATACTCACTAAACCAACATAAGCAATAAGCAATACGACCGTGACAATAGGAGTGGCAGCGTCACCAAATACATCTTTTGTCCAACCTACACCATAATAAACCGCAGCACTGATAATGCATAAACCTAAGATGGTTCCAACAAAAGAGAGCATGCTATGTAACAGTTTTGGTGTGTGGCGACGTGGTAAACCAGTCATACCCGCTTTACACGCTTCTAAGTGAACAATGTACAGTAAAGCAATGTAAGAAATCAGCGCAGGTAAAAGAGCAGCTCTAATGACTTCCACATATGAGATACCAACGTATTCAACCATGAGAAAAGCAGCTGCGCCCATAATTGGAGGCGTTAGCTGCCCATTAGTCGAAGCTGCAACCTCTACTGCACCGGCTTTTGTTCCCGGGAATCCGACTCTTTTCATCAAAGGAATCGTGAAGGTTCCGGTTGTCACTACGTTTGCTATTGAAGAGCCGGAGACTAGGCCTGATAACCCCGAAGCCACAACCGCTGCTTTTGCCGGGCCACCGCGCATATGACCAAGTAAAGAGAAAGCGACTTTTATAAAGTAAGCACCTGCACCTGCTCGATCAAGCATCGCTCCAAACAGAACGAACAAAAAGACAAAAGAAGTAGAAACACCTAACGCAACTCCAAATACACCTTCTGTTGTTAACCACAAATGAGACATCGCTTTGTTTAAGCTCGCTCCTTTATGGGCAATAACATCGGGCATATGTGGCCCAGCAAAGGTATAAAGTAGGAAAACTGCTGCAACTACCATCAATGGAGGGCCTAAGGCGCGTCGAGTTGCTTCTAAAAGCAACACCATACCAATGACCGCCGCAACAATATCAAAAGTGGTTGGTGCACCAGATCGTTCGGCAAGTTGAGCATAAAAAAGGTAGATGTAGCAAGCTGCAAAACTGCCTGCTAATGCTAGTATCCAATCGATCAACGGGACTCTATCTCGCGGAGAATTCGTCAGTGCTGGATAAGCGGTAAAGGCTAAGAAAATAGCAAACGTTAAATGAATAGAGCGAGCTTCAGTATCGTTAAGTACGCCAAAATTAAAAATAAACGGTAGTGGAGATGCGTACCAAAGTTGAAATAGTGACCAGCAAAGTGGTACAAGCCATAAAATACGTCCTGGGAAGCCTTTTGGGTTTCGGGCACCAGTATCGACTTGAGCCACCATTTCTTGCACATCTTGAGACGGTTTGGTTGCCTGCGTCATGTACTTTTTTCCTTATAGTGATGGTCTATTGTTACAGATCAAAGCTAGAGCGACTTACAGTTAATTTAATAAGTTAGTTTGATCTAGTGTAGCAAAGTGATTAGTTAAACAAATGAGTACTTAGTGAAATATTCAGTACTAAAATTATTAAGGAGGCGTTTGCCCCCTTAATTGTTTTAATTGGCTTATGAACAGTTATTTAAGGAGGCCAATTTCTTTGTAGTATCTTTCCGCTCCGGGATGAAGAGGAATAGAAATACCTGCGTGCACCATTTGTTCTTTTTGAAGATGAGCAAAAGCAGGATGTAAACGCTTAAATGTATCAAAGTTTTCAAATACAGCTTTGGTTACATTATAGGCGATATCGTCTGACACGTTAGTCGTGGTAACCATTGTCGCGGCTACACCAAAGCTATTAATGTCATTCTCTGTCCCACGGTAAGTTCCCGCAGGTAGATTGGTATGTGCATAATATGGATGTTCAGCAACAATTTTATCTATTTCTGGTCCAGTAGCGGAAACCAGTTTAGCATCACAAGATGTGGTGGCTTCTTTGATTGAACCATTCGGGTGGCCAACCATGTAGATAAAGGCATCGATTTTATTATCACACAGTGCTTGTGAACGTTCCGAGCCTTTAAGTTCTGAAGCTAGTTTGAAATTGTCTCTAGTCCAGCCAAATGCGTCCATCACCACACTCATAGTTGAGCGATCACCTGAGCCAGGATTACCAATATTCACTCGCTTTCCTTCTAGGTCGGCGACATTATTTATATCTGAGTCAGCACGAGCGATAATATTAAAAGGTTCAGTATGTAGAGAGAATATGGCTCGCAATTGTTTAAATTCATTTTGGAATTTGTCGCTGCCATTATAGCCATTATATTGAGCATCAGATTGAACTATACCGAAATCGAGTTCGCCTGCTTTCATCGTATTAATGTTGTAGATCGAACCACCAGTTGATTCAACAGAACAACGAATATTATGTGTTTTTCGGCCTTTATTGACCAACTTACAGATCGCACCACCTGTAGGGTAATAAACGCCAGTAACCGAACCAGTACCAATCGTGATGAATGACTGAGCATTCGCGGCGTGTACGCCTAATACAGTGATGGCAACAGCGCCAAATTGAATAAATTTTTTAAATGCCATGAATGTTCCTTTTTTATTCATTATGTTCCCTGTAATTAGCATAACTTATGTCGCTATTTACAGGTTTTTCCTTTTGGAAAAGGCATTTTTCCAAGATATATCTCGAAAAAGCGGGCGTATAATACCAAAAAAACAGATTTAATTATAATAATCATCATTATTACAAAATATCCAAGGCGTAATTGAAGTGATTGTGACTTGGTTTTTCTATTTCATTTTTTAAAAAAAAATCAGTGGGTTATTTTCTTTCTCTCTATTTGGCTAAATCAGTGGTCAACATACCCTGCAAAATAACCATCCTAAAATAAAGAGGCAGATCAAACGCATATTGACAGCAAAACTGTTTAATTATCACTTTCTTCAGAGTATTTAAACTGGCTTTATCCTGAGTATTCAAATAAAGAGCAGACAGAATTAAATAATTGCTTGGTTGTGACCGTAATAGTTGGAGTAATGAATATTGTATCATCACCAGCCACTACACCAAGTATGCCTTCTGATTTTCCTAGTGAATCAAGTAATCGAGCGATAAGTTGTGCTGCTCCTGGCCCTGTATGAATGACGACAATAGCATTGTTATAATCAATATCTAAAACCAGTTCACGCAATGGGCTCGACGTAGTTGGAACCCCTAGCTCCGCTGGCAAACAGTACACCATTTCCATTTTAGCATTTCTAGTTCTCACTGCTCCAAACTTGGTGAGCATTCGAGATACCTTAGACTGATTAATATTGTCAAAGCCTTCTACCCGAAGAGCATCAACAATTTCGCCTTGGGAGCCAAATCTTTCTTCTTTCAAAATAGCTTTAAAGGCTTTTACTAAATGATCTTGTTTTTCTGTATTGCGCATGATGTTTATTCGTCTCATACCATTCGATAGCTACATCTTCTCATATTTTTTCTACAATCATCAAATAATCGCCTGATATTTGTCGTTTTTATCACTGAATGTTAAAACCAAGAGTAAACATATTGGCAACACTTGGTTAACAAATGCTATATTGGATAAGTTGAAGATTTCAATGCAACTTTTGTAGCACGTTGTCTGTGAATTGCGCGAAGTCGCAAAGCTGACGTTAATTAATTGTATTCGATTAGTGATTCCTTTAATTTCTTTATAGACCTTACTTTTAATAAAAAAATACGTGATTCAAAATTAAAATTAACTTTCTCAAGGAGAACTACTATGAAAGTAGCCGTTATTGGTGCCGCTGGTGGAATAGGCCAAGCTCTTGCTTTATTACTGAAAAACCGCCTTCCTGCAGGTACTGATTTAGCCCTATATGATATCGCTCCAGTTACACCGGGTGTTGCTGCAGACTTAAGCCATATCCCTACACCTGTTTCGGTAAAAGGTTATGCAGGTGAAGATCCAACTCCAGCCTTAGAAGGCGCAGATGTAGTGCTTATCTCTGCAGGTGTTGCCCGTAAGCCGGGTATGGACCGTGCCGATTTGTTTAATGTTAATGCTGGCATTGTTAAATCTTTAGCTGAAAAAATTGCCGTGACTTGCCCTAAAGCCCTAGTAGGTATTATCACTAACCCAGTAAATACAACCGTTGCTATTGCGGCTGATGTACTTAAAAAGGCAGGGGTTTACGATAAACGTCGTTTATTTGGTGTAACGACTTTGGATGTCATTCGCTCTGAAACCTTTGTTGCCGCATTGAAAGATAAAGATCCTAGCGATGTTCGTGTTCCTGTTATTGGCGGCCACTCAGGTGTCACCATTCTACCTCTATTGTCTCAAGTTGAAGGGGTTGAATTTACGCAAGAAGAAGTGGCGGCATTAACAACTCGTATTCAAAATGCAGGAACAGAAGTTGTTGAAGCAAAAGCTGGCGGTGGTTCAGCAACCTTGTCTATGGGCCAAGCCGCTTGTCGTTTTGGTATCGCTCTTGTTAACGCTTTAAATGGCGAAGAGAACGTTATTGAATGCGCTTATGTAGAAGGGGGCGGTGAACATACACGTTTCTTCGCTCAACCTATTAAATTAGGTAAAGAAGGGGTTGAAGAAGTATTAAGCTATGGTGAATTAAGTGCATTTGAACAGCAAGCACTTGATGGAATGTTAGATACATTAAATGGCGATATTACTATCGGTGAAGAATTCGCTAAATAAAGCGAATGTCTGTCGAAATGATTCGATGTAAATAGCAACAAGCCCAGTGATTGAAGGCAGCGTTTTTACGCTGCCTTTTTTTGTTATAATATTTTATGCGTAAAACGAATGTACCGGGGTTTTTAGCCCTAAAATTGATAATGTAGTGGGATTGGCATGGCAAGATTAATGAAAAAGCTGATATCGCTATCTGAATCGAGCAGCGATGCGGAGATGAGGATAGCTAAACAACTTCTCAATCCTGATATTGATATCTCTGAGATGAGTGCGATTGCACTTGGTCGTTTATGTGGAGTGAGTAATGCTTCAATAGTACGTTTTGCTCAGAGCTTAGGTTATAAAGGCTATTCGGTTTTTAAATTCGATTTTGTTGCTGCGCAAAAAAACCATAATAGCTCGCAAATTTTTACTCACTTTGATCATAATGGTTCAAGCAAGACGATTATTGAAAGTTCTGCGAATTTATTACAGCAACATTTGCACAGTACCTTTGAGCATGTGTCTGACAAAACGATAGAGGTAGCATCGAAGGCTTTACATCAATCAAGTCGTGTTGTCATTCTAGCATTAGGAACGTCTTCTATTGTGGCCAACGCTATTAGTCAAAAACTGATGCTGCTTAATAAAGCGGTCATATTTCAAGCTGATGCCATTATACAAGAACAGTATTTGTTGCAGTTTACTGGCAATGATGTTGTGTTGGCACTTAGTGTTGCAGGAGGAACGGAACAAATAAACAGTAAAATCGCTACCGCTAAAGCCTGTGGTTGTAAGATTGTATCAATAACTCAAGCGAAACATTCAAAGTTGCATGAACTGTCTGACGTAGTTTTGCCTTTTATCTATGATGAAGGCAATGCAGAGACCATAAGCAGTATTGTGCAGATCTCTCAACTTGCATTATTTGATGTTGTGTTTAATCGGCTTGTTGCAATCGAGGCTGAAACGAACCCTCATTTAGCTGCACAAAGAAAGCAAGCTGTCATCAAAGCTAATTTAGTTTAGAAGCACTTTGTTGTAGGGAGCATTTGTTTTAGAGAGCACTTGTTTTAGAGTTCAATAGGTTTAGAGATAATTCGGTATAGAGATAAAAACAACACCTCTATACCGCTATATTTGTATCTCAATACTATTTATTTCGTTTTACACTTAAATGTGCAAGTGAAATTAACGCATCTTTATATTCAGATTCAGGTATCGCACTCAACTCATTAATGGCTTTATCTGCTTCATTGTAAGCGACTTGAGTAGTGTATTCTAAAGCGCCTGTTTCATGTAAAGCAGCAAGAATGTCGTCTAATTTTTCCATTCCATTTGCTTTTTCAATCGCTTCGCGAATCATCATTCTTTGCTGTTCATTACCATGTTTCATTGCGTAAAGTAGTGGCAGTGTTGGTTTTCCTTCGGCTAAATCATCACCGACATTTTTGCCCATTTCTTTTCCGTCTGCTGTGTAGTCGAGAACATCATCGATTAATTGAAAAGCAGTACCTAAATATTTACCATAGTTTTGCATGGCAAGTTCGATGCTCTCTGGGGCATCATTTAATATCGCCCCTATTTGAGTAGCCGATTCGAACAGTCGAGCTGTTTTTGAATAGATAACTTGCATATAACTCTCTTCGGAAGTATCAGGATCGTTGCAATTGATCAATTGCTGAACTTCACCTTCAGAAATCACATTTACTGCTTCACTCATTAAAGAAAGGATCCTTAATGATCCTAGGCTAGTCATCATTTGGAAGGCTCGTGTATACATATAATCGCCAACTAGGATGCTTGAAGCATTACCAAACGCGATGTTTGCGGTTTCTTTTCCTCTACGCATGTCAGACTCATCGACAACGTCATCATGCAGGAGAGTGGCGGTATGAATAAATTCGATAAAAGCGGCCGCCATCTGATGATCTTGCCCTTTGTATCCCAGTGCCCTTGCAGTCAACAATGCCAAAAGAGGTCGAATGCGTTTGCCTCCTCCACTTATAATATAAAAACCAAGTTGATTGATTAATGTCACTTCTGAGTTTAATTGTGCTTGAATTATTTCGTTCACTTTTGCCATATCATTGGCAGTCAGTGTTTGGATAGCTTTAAAATCCATGTTCATTCCGGCTAAGTTTAGGCCCGATAAAGGGGAGCTGTTTCTAATTATTGTGTAATAATACACTAAAAATCATTGTAAAATGTACGTTCTAGAGGCATGATTCTCTCACTTTTGTTTGGCGATTATGTTTTCGCCATTTATTTACAAATATGGCTTGTCATAGGAAGTACATTCACGTAGAATCTGCGCCCTATTGATGATTAGTTTAGCGCACACCCCAAATGCTCGTACAATTGCATAGGCTGTGCGGAAAAAGCGGAGTAAAAAATGTACGCTGTTTTCCAATCTGGTGGTAAACAACACCGAGTAAGCGAAGGTCAAACCCTTCGTTTAGAGAAATTAGACGTTGAAACTGGCGCAACAGTTGAGTTCGATACTGTTCTTATGGTTGCTAATGGTGAAGAAATTGCTGTTGGCGCACCTCTTGTTGAGGGCGGTAAAGTAACTGCGGAAGTGGTTCAACACGGTCGTGGCGATAAAGTTAAAATCGTTAAGTTCCGTCGTCGTAAGCACTCTCGTAAACAACAAGGCCATCGTCAGTGGTTCACTGAAGTGAAAATCACTGGCATCAGCGCTTAATTTAGTTAGGAGAGATATACAATGGCACACAAAAAAGCTGGCGGTTCTACTCGTAACGGTCGCGATTCAGAAAGCAAACGTCTTGGCGTTAAGCGTTTTGGTGGCGAATCAGTTCTAGCGGGTAATATCATCGTTCGTCAACGTGGTACTAAGTTCCACGCGGGCACAAACGTTGGTATCGGTAAAGACCATACTCTTTTTGCTTTATCGGAAGGTAAAGTGAAGTTTGAAGTAAAAGGTGCTAAAAACCGTAAGTTCGTAAGCATCGAAACTGAGTAATTTAGTTTCAAGCTGAATTTAAAAGCCCTGCCAATTCGGCGGGGCTTTTTATTTATAGAAAATGGAGTACTTATAAGAAAGCTGAGTACTTATAGAAGAGCATAAAGAACGGAGCTTTCCTTTATTGTTTAGGAAAGGGGCTTTCTTTATGTTCTATTGAATAGATAGTATTAGATCTTGGGTGATCGATCAGATTAATTTGGATCTGCTAGAATAGTATCAATCTATTAAGATGATATTGCACCCAATGCGGAGTTAAGAGATGAAGTTCGTAGATGAAGCGGTTGTAAAAGTAGAAGCTGGTGATGGTGGTAACGGTATTGTTAGTTTCTGGCGAGAAAAATTTATAACCAAAGGCGGCCCTGATGGCGGCGATGGCGGCGATGGTGGCGATGTATACCTTGTTGCTGATGAAAATTTAAATACTCTTATTGATTATCGTTTTCAGCGTTTTTACGCTGGCGAACGTGGTGAAAATGGCCGTGGCGGTAATTGTACGGGGAAGCGTGGTAAAGATAAAATATTACGTGTACCTGTTGGTACCCGTGCTGTTGATATTCATACAAATGAAGTAGTTGGTGAAGTCGCAGAGCATGGTAAAAAAGTTATGATAGCCAAAGGCGGCTGGCATGGGTTGGGCAACACTCGCTTTAAATCTTCAGTCAATAGAGCGCCTCGTCAAAAGACGATGGGGACCAAGGGAGAAGTGAGAGAATTACGCTTAGAGCTTCTTCTTTTAGCTGATGTGGGTATGTTAGGATTGCCTAATGCAGGTAAGTCTACTTTTATCCGTTCTGTTTCCGCAGCGAAGCCAAAAGTCGCTGATTATCCATTTACCACTTTGATTCCTAGTTTAGGCGTTGTAAGCGTTGTTTCTGGTAAGAGTTTTGTGGTTGCTGATATTCCAGGTCTGATTGAAGGTGCTGCTGAGGGTGCTGGATTAGGTATTCGTTTCCTTAAGCATTTAGAACGATGTCGAGTTCTATTGCATATGGTCGACATTATGCCGATAGATGGCAGTGACCCAGTGCAAAATGCATTGACGATTATCGATGAACTTGAACAATATAGCGATAAAGTTTCTCAAAAACCTCGTTGGTTGATCTTTAATAAGGTGGATCTTCTTCCTGAAGATGAAGCGGATGAAAAGATCCAAGAGATCTTAGGTGCCCTTGGCTGGGAAGAACAATTTTTCAAGATATCAGCTGTAAATAAAAGTGGAACAAAAGAACTTTGTTATAAGCTGGCTGATTTTATGGATTCTTTACCTAAAGAAAAAATTGAGATTAGCGAAGAAGAGAAAGTGGATTTCATGTGGGATGATTACCACAAAGATGCTTTATCTGGAAAAGACGTTATCACTGAAGATGGTTGGGACGATGATGATGATGACTGGGATGACGATGAAGACGATGGCCACGTTATCTATGTACGTGAATAATGATCATTAAATGATTATTATCAATAAAACCGCAGCATTTGTTGCGGTTTTTTTATATTCAAATCATTTTATAGCGATCGATTTTAATGCAATATAGCTGTTACAGAATGCTAACGGTTATAACTCGATAATGAAAAAGGACTATTGGTGGAAACGATATCAAGTGTAGAGAAAAGTTCGGATATAGAGAAAAAATCTGATTCTAATATAGAAGAAAGGCAACGTGCGATTTCTCGGCTGATTGCACAAGCTGGACAAATGTTACTCGCACATGGAGCAGAAAGCACTCTGGTAGGTGACATCATTAGGCGTATGGGGTTGGCAAGTGGTGCTGATGAAGTGGAAGTTTCTTTATCTGCTAATGCGATTGTCGTGACCACATTTATTCACAATCGCTGTATGACAACCACACGCCGTGCGCCTGATCGTGGTATTAATATGCGTGTAGTTACTCAAATTCAACGTATTTGCATTATGATGGAAAAGGGTATTTTAAATTACGCTTTTGCTCAGGACAGATTAAATAAGATCAGTCCTGCGAGATATAACCGCTGGATAGTAGTTGTCATGATCGGTTTATCTTGTGCTTCTTTTAGTCATTTAGCCGGTGGCGATTGGGCTATTTTTGCCATGACATTTTTAGCCTCCGCTGTAGGCATGATAGTAAGACAGGAGATAGGACATCGACATTTTAATCCGTTAATTAACTTTGCGGTTACGGCATTTGTCACAACGTTAATCTCTGCACAAGCTATGGTTCTAAATATAGGAAATCAACCATTTATCTCAATGGCATCGTCTGTATTGATGCTAGTACCGGGTTTTCCTTTGATTAACTCGGTTGCTGATATGGTTAAAGGTTATATAAATATTGGTATTGCGCGCTTTGTTATGGGGAGTTTATTAACGTTGGCGACTTGTTTAGGTATTGTTGGTGCGATGACAGTAGTTGGTGTATGGGGATGGATCGAATAATGGATTTATTACTTGGACTTTTAAATGATATGTTTTTTGCATCTATACCTGCGGTCGGTTTCGCCTTAGTGTTTAATGTGCCGCAAAAAGCACTAAAATACTGTGCTATTGGTGGTGCTATTGGTCATGGTTCTCGTTATCTTATGCTGCAATATGGAATACCAATTGAATGGGCTACGTTCTTTGCTGCAACTACGGTTGGTATGATTGGCGTTTACTGGTCGCGTAAATTTTTAGCACACCCAAAAGTTTTTACTGTGGCAGCTTTGATCCCAATGGTTCCTGGTGTGTTTGCTTACAAAGCGATGATAGCGTTAGTAGAAATAAATCATTTAGGCTATACGCCTGAGCTTGTGTCTGTTTTAATGGAGAACTTTTTAAAAGCGATGTTCATTATTGCAGGGCTTGCGATAGGGTTGGCTATGCCTGGATTATTGTTTTATCGACGTCGCTCAGTTATTTAAACGAATTATAGAAGCAGTAGATAATGAAAATTAGCATGATAGCCGCTATGGCAGATAATAGAGTAATTGGTAAAGATAATCAGATGCCTTGGCACCTACCTGCTGATTTTGCATGGTTTAAACGTTGTACAATGGCAAAGCCAATTATTATGGGGCGCAAGACTTATGAGTCGATTGGACGCCCTTTACCTGGTCGAAAAAATATAGTGGTTAGCCGCGATAAATCGTTAAATATACAAGGGGTAGATTGTGTTACTTCCATAGAGAAAGCAATTGAATTGGTTGATGATCAAAAAGAAGTAATGATTATTGGTGGAGGTTCGATTTACCACGAGTGTTTACCTCTAGCTAACAGCTTATATTTAACTTACATTGATCTGCATGTTGATGGCGATACTCAGTTCCCTGAGTTAGGTGACGATTGGACGGAAACTTACTCAGAGACATATAGCGCTGACGGAAAAAATGCTCACAATATGCGATTTGTTATTTTAGAAAGATAATAGTCTTTCTAAAATAAAGCATAGAGAATACACAATAGCTAAAGCGTCCCATGCCTCGTAAATGGTTAAATATCTGGAATAAAACAGTTAACATGCCAGTATTATAAATAGTGCCTATTTAAAAGTGAGATAGGCTTTTTTGACTAAAGAAGGTTTTATCTTCCCAACGAAGCATGGTCAACGTTCCTCCCCAAACACAGCCTGTGTCTAAGCCGACCACGTGCTTATTTTGAAAACCAGACAGTGCGGCCCAATGACCAAATAGAACCGTCTTTTCTAGCTTTGTTCTCTGTTTTAGCTTGAACCAAGGAACTAATTTTTTAGAAGAAACTTCGTTTGGGGGGAGCTTACATAGCATATCGAGTCGGCCATCGGTGAAGCAGTAGCGCATACGAGTGAATGCGTTAATAATGTACCTATAACGTTCAATGCCTTGCAGCTTGTTATCCCAGTAATCGGGTGAGTTGTCGTACATCTGTTTTATAAGTAACGCCCATTTATCCTCTTTGAGCAAGGCGGCGATTTCTCCTGAAGCTGCTCTGGCTTGATTTAGATCCCATTGAGGCGATATACCAGCGTGGCAGACGACAAATTCCTCATGCTCTGCCAGTAAAGGTTGTTGTCTTAGCCAGTCTAGTAATGCTTCTTTATCAGGGGCTGCTAAAATAGGCGAGGTTTTATCTTTCTTCTTTGCTGGATGAACACCCAATGATACAGCAAGTAAATGTAGATCATGGTTACCCAGAACGGTTACGGCTGCCGAACCAAGCGACTTTACAAAACGCAATGTTTCTAAAGATTTAGGGCCTCTTGCAACGAGATCGCCAGCAAACCAGATCGTGTCGAATTTTGGATCAAAGTTTGCTTTGTTTAAAAGCAATTGTAATTCGTCAAAACAGCCTTGGATATCACCAACAATATAGTTTGCCACGTCATTTACCTTTAAAAAATCACAACGAATTAATTTACAATATTGGGAATAGCCAAACTAAAAGGTTCAATTTCAACAATGAACTCTTTTTCGTTTGAATCATGCATTATATATTGACCTTGCATGACACCGACTGGTGTTTCAATTGCTGTTGCACTAGTGTAAGTATATTCATCGTTACTAGCGATAAATGGTTGTTTTCCAACTACACCTTCGCCTTCAATAGTCATCTGTTTACCATCAGAATCGGTTATTAACCAGCGTCGTCCAATAAGTTGAACGGTTTGGTTACTTAAGTTTTTAATGGTAATTATATAGGCAAATACATAGCGTTTATTTTCTGGTTGAGATTGTTCTTCAATATATTTCGCCTGTACTTGGCATTTAATACAAGGTTGCATAACGTCCATGTTTACCTCACAAGTTGGATTGCAGATAATGACAATATAACTTTAGCCGCTTAACGTTATTATTGTGATTCGTCGTGATTTGCATCTAACCAATTTGCCATATCGACAAATTGTTTTAACGTTAGGTTTTCTGGGCGCATACCAGGATTAACGCCTAACTGCTCTAATATTTCTATATCTAATAAACCTCTGTAGCAATTTCGAACCGTTTTGCGCCTTTGATTAAAGCCAGTTTTGCATACTGTTTCTAGCCATTTTAAGCTATTAGCAGGATAAGGCAGTTTTTCATACGGGATCAAGCGTACGACAGCAGAGTCTACTTTTGGTGGCGGTATAAATGCACTTGGTGGTACTTCGAGTACTGGTACTACTTTACAGTAGTATTGAGCCATAACCGTAAGACGGCCGTATGTTTTGCTACCAGGCCCAGCGGCTAATCTGTTCACCACTTCTTTTTGTAACATAAAGTGCATGTCACTAATTTCTTTGTGAAACTCAAAAAGATGGAACATTAATGGTGTAGATATGTTGTATGGTAGGTTACCAAAAATGCGTAATTTATTATTCGGCTTTACCAGTTGAGTAAAGTCGAATTTCATTGCATCACCTTCATGAATGGTCAGTTTTGACGCTAAATCAGGATGGTTACGTAATCGTTCAGCAAGATCTCTATCCAGTTCGATAACGGTGAATTTATCCACTTCTTTACCGACAGGTTCGGTAAGTGCCCCTAAGCCGGGACCTATTTCAACTAAGTTCTGCCCAGGAAGAGGGTTTATTGCTGAAACAATTCCATCTATAACATAAGGATCATTTAGGAAGTTTTGACCAAAACGTTTTCTCGCTTTGTGCCCTAAGTGGACATCATTTATCATTGTTTATTCTCAACTAATTCTATCGCGTATTTGAGGGCGGTATGGAAACTTCCTGTGTCCGCTTGCCCTGTACCTGCCAGATCTAATGCCGTACCGTGATCGACAGAGGTTCTTATATAGGGTAGACCAAGAGTAATATTTACTGAATGTCCAAAACCCTTATATTTTAAAACAGGCAATACTTGGTCGTGGTACATGCCAAGTACTGTATCTGCTTGTGCTAAATATTTTTCATTAAAGATGGTATCGGCAGGTAATGGCCCGATTAAATCAAAAGACGATTCTTTTGCTAACTTTTGTAGCGTAGGAGTGATCGTTTTTATCTCTTCATCACCTAAGCAACCATCCTCTCCTGCATGTGGATTTAGCCCACAAACGTAAATTTTAGGCGCTGCAATGGCGAATTTAGTTACCAAGTCTTTATGAAGGATGCGGATTATACTCTCTAGTCGCTCGGCTGTAACGGCTTTTGATATAGAGTTTAACGGTAAATGAGTCGTTACCAAGGCAACACGTAATCCTTCAGTGGCTAACATCATGACAACTAAAGGAGTATTTGATTTTTCAGCAAAAAATTCCGTATGGCCACTAAATGGTACACCGGCTCGGTTTATTATGCCTTTATGCACTGGTCCTGTTACTACTGCATCAAATTCGCCACTCATGCAACCATCATTAGCTCGTTGTAAAGTAGCGAGTACATAATGGGCATTACTGGGATTGAGTTCACCTGAAACACATGACTGTTTCAATGAGACATGCTCTACCAACAATAAGCCTGCCTTCTGTGGTTCTGTCGGCAAAGTCGGGTCATAGTCGACCAATTTAACCGTAATACCAAGCTTTATCGCTCTTTCTGCAAGCATCGTCTTATCTGCACAAACGATAATTTGATGTTGCCAATCTGATTGGGATAAGGCTAAAACTAAATCCGGTCCTATACCCGCAGGTTCTCCTGCCGTTACGATTATTCGTCTTGTTGACATTACTGTACTTCACCTTGTTCATTTTCAAGCACTTCGACAAATGCGCTTGCTCTTATCTCTTGCATCCAAGCCGAGGCTTCTTCATTGAACTTACGGTTGAATAGAATTCGGTAAGCTCTGTTGGTTAAGGCCGTATCGGTTTTATCGACGTTACGTCTATCTAAAACTTCCACAATATGCCAGCCATGCACGGTTTTAAATGGTTCGCTAATTTGGTGAAGAGGCAGAATTTCGACTTGATGTTTAAATTCGGGTACATATAAATCAGGTGTTTGATAGCCTAACTCACCATTTTGGGTCGCAGAACCAGGATCTTGACTGTACTGTGTAGCAAGTTCAGCAAATGTTGTTTCACCAGATTTTATTTGATCAATGAAATTTAGTAACTGCTTTTTAGCTCCGTCATCGCTTAAGATCACAGACGGTTTTATTAAAATATGTCGAGAGTTTACTTCGGTTACCGAAACGGTTTCTAAACCACGTGTATCACTAATTTTAAGGATATGTAAGCCAACACCACTGCGGAAAGGTCCAATTATTGCACCAGCTGTTTGGGTCGTGATTTGATCGGCAAATATGGTTGGCATTTCTTCTTTACGTAGCCAGCCCCAATCGCCACCGCTTAACGCTTTAGGACCTTTTGAGTAAGTGATGGCCATAGTAGAAAAATCTTCACCTTCATTAAGCTTATTGACAATATCTTTGGCTTCATTTTCTAACTGCTGTTTATCGATATTATCTTCAAAGCGTAATTGAATATGTTGAATTTGATACTGTACAGAAGTATTGGTTTCTTTCGCTAGTTGGTTAGCCAGGTTTTCTACTTCAGCAGGAAGTATATTAATTCGACGTCTAACTAGTGCATTTCTTGCTTCTGATATCGCAATTTCTTTTCTTAGTTGCTCACGAAAGGTCGAATAATCTATGCCATCATTACTAAGTGAAATACGCAACTGGTCAGGTGTCATTCCTCTATCTTTAGCTACGTCGATTAATGCTTGATTTAAATTATTGTCATCAATTTTAACCCCTAAACGCTCGGCTTCTTGGTATTGGATTGCATCAACAATTAATTTTTCGACGACTTGTTCTCGTAATACATCTAAAGAAGGCAACGATTGGTTATTTTTTTTCGCATTGTTATTTAGCGTTAGTAGTGCAGAGTCAATATCACTTTGTAAAATAACACCGTTATTGACAATGACAGCGATGTTATCTAACTCAACTGGAGCAGCAAAACTAGACGCCGTAAATAAAGACATAAAGCCTATTAGAGTGTGTTTCCACATTTTCATGTAATGGTTACCAACAAATTATTATTGCGCAATTGCAATGCTATTAATTATTTAAATAGAAAGGTCGACTATAGCCCAACGAGCTATTAGAAGTATCTACACCTGCTAACCCTGAACCACCGGATAGTGTTTGACCAAAGCCTATGATACCAAAGTTTATAGTGAAATTTTGTTCGTAAGTTGGAGAGCCTACACCAATTTCATCCCAATCATACAGTTGGTTACTATAGGAAAAACCAATATACCAACAGTCACTGGTATAGTTGACCCCGGCTAACCACTCAAGGTTCACTTTTTCGTTAGTATCATAATAATATTGTCCACTTACATTCCAATGACGCCCTAAACTGTATGAGGTAATGAAGCCTAATTGGCTGATCCCTTCACGAGTGTAAGAATAGCTATCGTCGTCATCAATATAATCGACGTTATCGGTAATATAATCATATGACACGTATCGGTAGTTAATTTGACTATAACCAGAGGCGTAGCGATATTCAAAAGTGCTGTCAGCTAACTGAACTTGTGAGGATGCGCTATCGTACTGAAATCCGCCTTGGTAGAATAGATAATCATCGTAATTAAATTCTGCATCCAATGCCCAAGCAGAAAAATAGGAAGATTCATCTGAACTGTCAGAGTTGCTGTCATTGTATGTTTCGTTTAGATAAATAATTTGTCCAAAAGATAAGTTCATTCGCTCCGTGAATTCATCATCAAAGAACCGTGTAGAAGCACCGTAACTAAATTGGTTCGCAGGAGCAATGTAATCAATGCTACTGTATTTTTGGCTACGAAAAAGGCCGTCGTAATCTAGTTGCAATTTGGTTGTATCGTAGCTTGAGTAGATCCCAGACTGATCAACATCCGGTACGTAAAGGTACTGAATTTGTGGTTCAAGAGTTTGAGTGAAGTTACCAAACGTACTGGAATCACGTTCGAAATAGATGCCTGAATGAAGTCTTAGTTGAGGTACTGTTCTTGATACTTGTTCTTCATAATCATCGTCATTAATGTCTTTTAGATCTTGCTCATAGTAGCTTTGAAACAGTTTTGCTTCAGCAGTAAATGTGCCCCAAGAGGTTGATAAAGGTAGAGCTAATGTCGGTTCCACATGCACTCGAACGGCATCTGGACTATCAGTATCATCGGTTGCAAAGCGGCTTATTTGGCTTTTCATTGAAAAGTCTAGTTTTGAGTAGAAATGGGGAGCGTAATAGTTATGCTCCAGTTGTGGCATGATTCTATAAGGATAAGTGCTTTCTGACAGTACTTGGAAATCTCTCACGCTGAGTGTGGTATCCCAAGAATCAGACCGGTAAGATGCTTCTCCTGATTGAAGTAGTTGGCCATCTTCACGATTACCTATACTGGAGTCAACATCGGTAAAGTAACTGATGTCACCGACTTTTGAATAATCGACTTCAAATTTCCACGAATTTCGGAATACGCCACTATGGCTCCAGTTGAAACCCCAACGGTCTCCTTCGTCTGTATATTTAGCGTCATCCGGCAGATATTCAGTATCAATCGAGCCTTGGCCAATACCAGTTAAGTAACGAAATTTAGAATTAAGTTGCGTGCCTCTTTCGGACATGTAATTAATATCGGTTTGTAAATCGTATTCAGGTGCAAGGTTCCAATAGATAGGGATCGATATGCCCATTCCGTCCGTGCTATCGTATGAAACGCTCGGGTAGAGAAAACCAGTTTTTCGAGTATCGCCAATAGGGATAGTAAGATAGGGCAGGTAGAAAACGGGAACGGTAAGAATTTCAACTCTTGGGTTGTAAAGTGTCGCTTCCTCATCGGTTTGGTTTATTTCTATAGAGGATGCGCGAAGACGCCATGAATTATCACCTTCAGGACAAGAAGTAATCGTTCCATCTTCTAGTTCATAGAAGGTTTTATCTTTTTGATAAATGATTTTTGCATCGCCACGGCCATCTTCGCAAAGAAATTCATACTGGGTGTTTTCTAACGTTGCCATGTCTGAATTTAGATGAGCCGTCGCTTTATCGGAAACGGTTTTCAATTGACCATCGTAAGATTGCACATTACCTTCTGCAATAACGATACTATCTTGTTGGTGTAACGTAACAGTATCTGCCGATATGCGTTTATTGCCTTGTGTAATAACCACGTCACCTTGATAAGTCGCTTTATCACCATTGATAGCCTCAACGCTATCAGCTTCAACAGTAACAGGAAGAGCTTCGGTTGAGGTGTCGTCAATCAAACATTGATCTGCAGAGGGCATTTCTTGCACACTAGAGCTCTGCGTACTAGAGTCTTGTAAAGTTTCAGCTTGGGTTGTTGGCACGAATACGGCTGCACTAATGGATACCGTTAGCAGAGTGCGAGGAAAATATGGCATCTAGTTTAACTATCCTGTGTAACTTGATTTATTCAGAGGTCAAATAGACCTGCTCTGATGTAAAACGTTCCTTATGATAACCTGAACTTGCGATAATGGGCATTAAAAACGCAGTTATCAATAAAAACAGTGGTAACTGTAAGAACAAGGTTAACTATTGAGAGATGTCGCTTTATCGTTATCCAGAACGGTACAATATTAGAGTAAATTTAGATACTATATGAACAGTATTAATAGCAAAAAATTAAAATTGAGAGCGCAATAATGCACATTTTTGGAAAAATTTTAGGTTTATTTTTTGGTTTCCTGTTTGGAGGAGCATTCGGCGCTATCTTTGGGCTATTCTTAGGCCATCAGTTTGATAAAGCAAGAAGGCTAAGTCAAGCTGGGTTTAGAGCATCTAGCGCGTTCTCTGGTGGCCCAAATCAAGCAGAAAGACAAGCTGAGTTTTTTAAAGCAGCGTTTTCTGTAATGGGGCATGTTGCAAAAGCAAAGGGCCAAGTAACAAAAGAAGAGATTCAACTTGCTGCGACAATGATGCAACGTATGCAACTTCAAGGCGAACAGAAAAAAGCGGCGCAAAATGCTTTTCGTGAAGGTAAAGCAGCCGATTTTCCTCTTAATGATGTTCTGCAGCGTGTGCGTATTTCGTCAGCCGGTCGACATGATTTATTACAGTTTTTTTTAGAACTGCAGATTTCGTCAGCTTTTGCTGACGGCAGTTTAGATCCTGCAGAACGCAATGTTTTGCACGTAATAGCAAAAGGGTTAGGTTTCTCAGCGCAACAACTGGATCAAAGGCTGCAGATGCAAGAAGCTGCTTTTCGTTTTCAAAGAGAAGGTGGAGCGGGTGGTTGGCATCACTCTAATGGCCAACAAAGTGGCGGAGCTTGGCAACAAGCGACGAGTGCAGATCAATTAGCTGATGCTTATAAAGTGTTAGGAATAGATAGTGATGCGGATGCAAAAGCAGTGAAGAGAGCTTATCGTAAACTAATGAATGAGCATCATCCTGATAAATTGGTCGCCAAAGGTTTACCGCCAGAAATGATGGATATGGCAAAAGAGAAAGCTCAAGATATTCAAGCTGCTTATGATCTAATTAAGAAAGAGAAAGGGTTTAAATAGTGTTATCAGGTTAAAGGCGTTATGTGACGCCTTTAACCTGTTCTTTATTGGCTTAGTGCTTTAATTTTATCAGCTTAGTAGTTAATGTCATAAGTTCGTTATTACTTCATTTTAATTGGCTTGATTCAAGCTCCAGTCATATTCATATTTTACGTCGTTCAAATTAACTGAAAGGTCTGAACGGTAGTGTTTTAAATGCTGTTCAAGTCCTTCTTTGCCGGAAAAATCGACCAGAAACCACTCATAAATAGAAGACAGCGTTACATTATTAGCATTATTGCCAACAAGTACACCTTTATCACTGTTGATAAATTCTTTGGCCGCTTTTTCTAATAGCATTTCAGTATTATCGGCACTAAAGGCTGTATTTTGTAGGTTAGGGCAGCCTAAACTCGCGCAGTTAACGGCGTAGTGAGTACGAGCGTCTTGCCAGATCGGGCGAAGAATACGATGTTCTATATCGTTCAATGTCAGGTCTTTACCTGCAATAGTTACCACTTCGTTTTCCCATGGACCAAAACTAAATAACCCCCCTAACTTGGTAATAGAACTGGTTGGGTAATTTTCGAGTATAAGATTGACGGTAATAGCGTTATATAAATTGACCCAGTAAGCGTACTGCTGTGCTTTATTATAAGTACGAGGATCGAGTTGGGCCATTGTACTAATGTAGTTTTGTAGGTTTTTTTGATCGGCTGAAGAAACGTTAGCGTAAGAGACCAATGTGTTAGTACCTCGCTCAATTACGTATTGATCTAAAAATTGCTGCCAGTTTTGATGAGAAATTGTTTGTTGGTTTTGCGGGTCACTCTGGTTCCAGTAATCCCAAAGTTCCGCTTTTGGTGCGGCAAACGAAAAAGTGGAAAACAGTAGGCTAGCGATCAGTAAAAAATAGTTCATAGATAATCCCATTAACAATGATGTTACTTAGGATAGACCATGCAGAGCGGTGTTAAATTTCACTCAAAGTAGAATAAGTTCTAGCTCTTAGCCAAAGCATGAGTGTTTTGGTCTAAGAGCTAGCAATAATGTCGACAATATTTATCGCTTATAAGTATTCCTTTTTTCTATGCAGTTATTGCATAAAAGCAGGAATATTATTTTCGTATTCGGTTATTTTTTCTTCGTGTTGAAGAGTCAAACCTATGTTGTCTAAACCATTAAGTAAGCAATGACGACGGAACTCATCTATTTCGAATGAATAGTGTTTACCGTTAGCCGTTACTTTCATCGCTTCTAAATCAACGCTTACTTCTGCACCTTCATTCGCTTGAACATACTGGAATATTTCATCCACTTCTTGTTCAGATAAACGCACTGGCACCATTTGGTTGTTAATAGAGTTACCATAGAAAATATCGGCAAAACTAGGCGCTATCATTACTTTTATACCGTAATCTGCTAGTGCCCATGGGGCATGTTCACGCGAAGAACCACAGCCAAAATTTTCACGAGCCAGTAAGATAGAGGCACCTTGATAGCGAGGTTCATTCATAACGAAATCTGGATTAGGCTGTTGGCCTGCATCATCCAAAAAGCGCCAGTCATTAAAAAGATGTTGGCCAAAGCCTAAACGCGTTACTTTTTGGAGAAACTGCTTAGGTATAATGGCATCTGTATCAATATTAGCTAAGTCTAAAGGAACGACTAAGCCGGTGTGATTTTTAAAACCTGACATTGTTTTGCTCCTTATAGTTCACGAATATCAACAAAATGACCCGCGATAGCTGCTGCTGCTGCCATAGCTGGACTAACTAAATGAGTTCGGCCATCTCGACCTTGGCGACCTTCAAAGTTTCGATTACTGGTTGAAGCGCAGCGCTCTTGTGGTCCTAATCGGTCGTTATTCATTGCAAGGCACATGGAGCATCCTGGTAAACGCCATTCAAAACCAGCTTCGATGAATATTTTATCTAAGCCTTCTTGTTCTGCTTGAGCTTTTACTTGCTCTGAACCAGGAACAATAAGTGCTTGTACGTGTGAAGCGACTGTGCGTCCTTTTGCTACCGCTGCCGCTGCGCGCATGTCTTCAATGCGAGAGTTTGTGCATGAACCAACAAAAACTTTATCTACATTGTAATCAGACAAGGCTTTGCCCGCTTCTAACCCCATATAAGCAAGTGCTTTTTCAGCTGAAGCTTTTTCTACTGGATCATTAAAGCTTTGCGGGGCTGGAATTGGTTCGTCAACGGCAATAACTTGGCCTGGATTAGTACCCCATGTTACCTGCGGTTTAATGTCAGCTGCATTAAGAGTTACTACAGCATCAAAGCTAGCATCATCGTCTGATTTTAGTGATGACCAATATTCAACCGCGGCATCCCAATCTGCGCCCTTAGGTGCAAATTCACGGCCTTTAATGTAATCAAAAGTCGTTTGGTCTGGGGCAATTAAACCGGCTTTTGCACCAAGTTCTATCGCCATATTACAGACGGTCATGCGACCTTCCATAGATAAATCACGAATCGCTTCACCACAAAACTCAACCACATAACCTGTACCACCAGCGGCAGTTGTTTTGCCAATAATGGCGAGCACGATATCTTTTGCCGTAATGCCTTCGGCTACTTTGCCTTTTACTTCGATCTTCATGGTTTTAGCACGAGCTTGTTTTAACGTTTGTGTCGCTAAAACGTGTTCCACTTCTGAAGTACCAATACCGAAAGCAATCGAACCAAATGCACCATGCGTCGCGGTATGTGAATCACCACAAACAATGGTCATACCGGGCAAAGTAATGCCAAGTTCTGGCCCCATTACATGCACAATACCTTGGTATTTATGGTTAAGATCATAAAGTGTTACGCCAAATTCTTCACAGTTAGTCGATAGCGTTTGCATTTGGATTCGCGCCATCTCACCAGAGGCATTAATGTCTTTGGTGGTGGTGGATACATTGTGATCCATCGTGGCAAAGGTTTTACCAAGTTGACGGACTTTACGACCTTTTTCACGTAAACCATCAAAGGCTTGTGGTGAGGTTACTTCGTGCACTAAGTGGCGGTCGATATATAAAATTGGGTTCTCGCCCTCGGCAGCGACAACAACGTGTGCTGCGTAGACTTTTTCGTATAAGGTTTTAGACATTGCTTCTTCCTTGGTGAAGATAATAGCTACTCTAAGTCTATAAAATAGCTATTCATATTCGTTTTAAAAGTAACTAATTTAAAATGTAAGCAGCGATTTTGTCGCCCATTTCAGAGGTTGATAGTGCTGGTTTTTTTCCGGCAAGGTCGCCAGTAAGCTCTCCGGCTTCTAATGCTTTAGAAACGGCCGCTTCTATATCTTGTGCAGCTTGGTCTTCACCTAGGCTATAACGAAGCATTAATGCCGCGGATAAAATTTGAGCAACAGGGTTAGCGATATTTTTACCTGCAATATCAGGTGCTGAGCCACCGGCAGGTTCATATAGACCAAAATTGCTTTCGTTTAAACTAGCAGAAGGAAGCATGCCCATCGAGCCAGTTATCATTGCGCACTCATCAGAGATTATATCGCCAAAGATATTAGAACAAAGCATCACATCAAACTGAGATGGGTCTTTGATTAATTGCATTGTAGCGTTGTCGATATAGATATGAGAAAGCTCAACATCTGGATAATCTTTAGCGATCTCTTCTACGACTTCACGCCACAAAATAGAACTTTGTAGGACGTTAGCTTTATCGACCGAACAGACTTTTTTATTACGTAAACGAGCCGATTCAAATGCGATTTTAGCGATTCTTTCTATTTCAAAGCGTTGATAAACTTCGGTATCAAATGCTTTTTCAGTTGCGCCTTCACCTTCACGTCCTTTAGGTTGACCAAAGTAGATACCACCGGTCAGCTCCCTTACTACTACAATATCAAAACCATTTTCAGAAATATCAGCACGTAAAGGCGAAAACGATTCTAAGCCTTTATGGATTTGGGCAGGACGAAGGTTACAAAATAGCTGAAAGTGTTTGCGTAACGGTAGTAAAGCTCCACGTTCAGGTTGGTCATTTGGTGGAAGGTGTTCCCACTTAGGACCGCCAACAGAACCAAACAGAACGGCATCGGCATCTTCGCAACCTTTAACCGTGCTTTCTGGAAGAGGGCAACCGTGATTATCGATAGCAATACCGCCCACATCGTATTGCTCTTTAGAGAAACTGATTCCGTGTTTCTTTTCAATTGCATCTAATACTTTATGAGCTTGTTCCATTACTTCTGGACCGATGCCGTCTCCCGGTAAAACGGCTATTTTGTACTCTTTGCCTGCCATGGTCGTGTGTTTCCTATCTTTGTTAAATTAAAATTAGTATTTTTTAAACGGTTTGTGTCATTTTTTTAGATTGCTTAATTTCTGCAACTTTATCGGCACGGTGAATACTATTAATGACGTGTAACAGCGCTTGGCCTGAAGCTTCAACAATATCGGTGGCTAAGCCAGTACCGTGATATTTGCAGCCTTTATAATTGGCAATAATATCTGCTTGACCTAAGCCATCCTCACCTTCACCTTTTGCGGTAAGATCAAATTTATCTAACACAATGTCATAACCAGTTAAGCGATAAATACATTGGTAGAGTGCGTCAACAGGGCCATTACCAACCGCCGCTTCACAATGTTCTTCGTCGCCACATTGTAACTTGATTGATGTTGTTGCCATTACACTACCAGACTGCACGCTCAAATAGTTCAATTTGTAGAAATCATCTTCATCACGAAGCGATGCAAAATGCATGAGTGCTTCTAGATCATAATTGAAAACTTGGCCCTTATTATCGGCAAGTTTTAAGAAGTCATCATAAAGTGTATCGAGATTATATTCTTCTTCTTTATAGCCCATTTCATCCATATGGCTCTTAACTGCGGCTCTACCACTGCGGCTGGTCAAGTTTAGCGATTGATTCTTAAGGCCGATCGACTCAGGTGTCATGATCTCGTAGGTGTTTTTATTTTTCAATACACCATCTTGGTGAATACCGGACGAGTGGCTAAATGCATTTGCGCCAACAATGGCTTTGTTGTCTTGAATTGGCATATTGCATAACTGGCTAACAAGTCGACTAGTGCGATGGATTTCATCATGTTTTAGCCCGGTTTCTACGCCTAATAACTCAGATCGTGTTTTGATGATCATAGCTATTTCTTCTAAAGAGCAGTTACCCGCTCGTTCGCCTATACCGTTAATAGTCCCTTCTACTTGTCGCGCACCTGCTTGAACCGCAGCAATAGAGTTAGCGACGGACATGCCCAAATCATCATGACAATGAACCGATATCACTGCTTTATCAATGTTAGGTACACGATTAAATAGTTGTTCAATAATATAACCAAACTCACTCGGCACTGTATAGCCAACGGTATCCGGAATGTTGACAGTTGTTGCACCTGCCTTGATGGTTTCTTCAACCATTCGACATAAATTGTCTATAGGTGTTCGGCCTGCATCTTCACAAGAAAACTCTACATCATCAGTATATTTGCGTGCACGTTTAACTGCTTGTACACCCATTTCGACTACGTCATTGTAATCGCGGCGTAATTTGTCTTGTACATGAATGGTTGATGTTGAAATAAAGGTATGTATTCGAAAGGCTTCGGCAACTTTTAGAGATTCGGCGGCAACATCGATATCTTTGGCTACCGCACGAGATAGACCACAAATTCGGCTATTTTTTATGTGTTTAGCAATGGTTTGTACTGATTCAAAATCACCTGGTGAAGAAACAGGAAAACCAGCTTCAATTACATCAACACCAAGACGCTCGAGGGCATAGGCGATCTGCAATTTTTCTTTTACAGTCAAGCTTGCTGAAAGTGCTTGTTCGCCATCACGCAATGTGGTGTCGAATATAATGACTTGATCGTTCATACCTACTTCCTCTTCCTGTCCGTTGTTAACTGTTTAGTTAGCGTTGTCGTTAGTTTTTGTTGAGCTTTATATTTATTGAGTTGTAAAAAAGCCCGCTAAGTTAGCGGGCTTTTAGAATTTCTATGTGGTGTTTTTCGTCCACTGCCTACCCGCGCGATTGTTTCACGATAAGGAGGAGGTTGAGTAGTGTCGAAAAATTACATTTCATTGCTGTATCCAAAAGTTGTTACTGCATCTAAAAATGATGACCACAAAAATTATGCTTCAATTAGTACCGCACTCTATAACTGGCGTCAAGTCCTATGTTGTTTTTTCATTCAATTTTGTAAATCGAGCTTATTAAGCCAGGTAATCTAGTTAGATGAAGAGAGGATTCACTACTTAATTAATCGTTTGATTAAATATTGATGAATTAAACTCATATATTTTATAAGGGTTTATTCTTTATAATTAATCAATTGATTAATAGGAGGTAACAATGGCTCGTAAAGCGGGTAGGCCAAATGAAAGTACTCAAGCAAGGGAAAAACTGATTTTCCATGCCAGAGAACTTTATATGACGATGCCATATGACAAAGTGTCGACTCGATTAGTGGCTGAGCGTGCAGGGGTGAATATTGCCATGATTCGATATTATTTTGGCAATAAACAAGGTTTATTCGAAACCATGATCAGAGAAACCATGCAGCCCATTAGTCAACAGATGAAAATGTTTGTTAAACGCGCGAACCAAGAGAGTTTGGTTGATCTAATGCGAGCATATTATCAAACCATGATTAATACACCTGAGTTCCCTAGACTTATTGTACAGATCATGAACATGTCAGAATCTGATATGCAGCGTAAGTTATTGGAAAAAATCTTTAGAGAAGTAACTAAGCCTGCACAAGAAATGATGTTTGAAAAACTTCTGGAAAGTGGTGTTTTAAGAGAGAACTTAGACCCTAAACTGTGCAGGATGACCTTTATGAGTATGATGGTTTTTCCGTTTATTGCACCTCGTGCAATGCTGTCTATTCACGGTATTAGTATTGACAAAGCATTTTTAGAACAGTTACTTGAACATAATATTAAAATCATTATTCATGGGTTCATATCCCCAGAACATTTGCATTCACTTGGAGAAAACAATGAAAATTAATCGCAAAATTCTTTTCTTTCCTGCTTTAGCGGTTGGTATTGTTATTCTTATTGTTGCCATAAAGATGAAACCTGACCTGCCAGTTAAGCCTGCAGGCGATAGAGCTAGATTGGTGGAAACAATGCAATTAGAGCAAAGTGACGTTGCTCCCAGAGTAATTGGTTTTGGCAAGATTGCACCTAAATTTGAGTGGCAAGCGATTGCAGAGGTATCAGGTAAGGTTGTGTATAAAAATCCTGAACTTGAAAAAGGTCGAATACTGCAAGCCGGAACCGAGGTGTTACGGATAGATCCGCTCGATTATGAATTGAAATTAGCTCAAGCAGAAGCAGATTTGAGCTCGAGTCAAACTCAGTTAGCCAAATTAGATCAGGAAGAAAAAAACCTGAAAGGAACGCTTGAGATAGAAACCTCTCGATTAACCATTAGTAAAAAAGAGCTAGATAGAAAAGTAAGTCTGCAAAAAAGAGGGCTGACCTCTCAGTCTGATGTTGATCAACAAAATCAGTCGTACCTTTCGCAGCAAAAATTATTGTTAGATATGCAAAACCAATTGTCGCTTTATCCTGATGAAAGGAAAGTTGCTGAGGCTCTTATTAAGGTAAATGAATCCAAAGTTTCAGAAGCGAAACGTCAACTCGAAAAAACAGCCATCGCAATGCCTCAAACTTTACGTATTGCTCAAGTTGATGTGGAAAAAGATCAAGTCGTTAACCTTCAGCAAACCATGCTGACTGCTCATGGTATGAATACGATGGAAGTAGAAGCGCAATTTTCTATTCATGATATGCAATTAATTGCCTCAAGTTTGCCACATTTTATTAATAGTGCTTCAGGTGTTTCTCAGCTTGATATGAGTGAAGTCACTGCTGATATTGAGTTATCTAGTGGTAACTTAACCGCTCGTTGGCCAGCGAAAGTAGCCCGTATTAGTGAAACCGTTGATGCGACCCAAGCCACTGTGGGTGTTATTTTAGAAATTGAACAAGATTATGCCTCGCTTAATACAAGCACGACACCGCCGTTAGTCAATGGCATGTTTATCAGTGCTGAATTAACCGGTCAGAAAAGCCTAAGTTGGCTTATCCCCGAACGAGCACTCCATGGTGACCGGGTGTATATTATGGATGCGGAAAAGAGATTGGATATTAGGACCGTTACTGTTTTGTATCGTATAGATAACCAAGTAGTAGTGGATGGCAACTTACAGCAAGGTGAACGACTTATCGTCAATGATTTGTTGCCGGCTTTGCAAGGTATGCTATTAAAAATGAAACAAACTGACGCCAAATTGAACGAGGGAGAAGAAGCATGATTCGTTTCTTTACCAAACATCCAACGGCATCAAATTTGTTAATGTTGACCTTGTTGATATTAGGCATCGTTTCAATTTCGACCATTAAACGTGAGACTTTTCCTGAATTTAGCCCTCCTTACATTATGGCCGGTGTTGTTTATCCCGGAGCCTCACCACAAGAGGTTGAAGAGAGCCTGTGTATTCGTATGGAAGATGCGGTAGATGGATTGGCCAACATTGAAGAAACTCGTTGTGAAGCGGTAGAGGGGTCTGCAAGGCTAGTTATAAAGCTGAATGAAAAAGCGGATATCGGTAGAATGTTAATGGATGTACAAACTCAAATAGATTCCATTAATGATTTTCCAGCCGAGATAGAGTCTCCTGTTGTTCAAGAATTAGATTGGAATGAACCGGTTGTTGATGTAGCCATTACTGCTAATACGTCATGGCCAGAATTAAAAGCGTATGCTGAAGATCTGAAGCGCATTTTAAAAACGGACTATGGCGTTTCTCTGGTTGATGTGAGCGGTTTTTCCGATCATCAATATCGGATCGAACTCAATACTCAAGCGATTCGTCAATTAGGGTTGAGTGTTGCCGACATTGCAACACAAATAGGTAAACAAAATATTAAGTTGCCAAGCGGTAGTATAGAAACGCCAGATAAGAACTTTTTAATTCGTTTTGATGAGCGCCGCATTACTCCAGAGCAGTTGAGTTCTATTGTTGTGGGCGCAGGGACGAATGGTTCGATTGTTCGTTTAAGAGATATCGCTACTATTACTGATAGATTTGAATTAGATGAACAAAAAGTGTTGTTTGATGGCCATCCATCAGCAGTATTAAAAATTAGCAAAAATAAACAAGATGACGCGTTACGTATAAAAGAAAATGTGGCTCGATTTGTGGCCGACATGCAAAAAAATGTTCCTGATGGTGTATCGCTACAGTTAACCAATGATCTCTCGTCTGTACTTTGGGATCGATTAACTATGATGGTACGTAACGGTTGGCAAGGTATCGTTTTAGTCTTTGCGACTATGTGGTTGTTTTTTAGTTTTCGCTACTCTTTTTGGGTTGCAGCTGGTCTTCCGGTTGCGTTTTTAGGCGGACTATTTTTAATGGCGCAATTGAGTCTATCCATTAACATCATGTCGCTCGTTGGGTTATTAATGGCAATAGGGATCATGATGGATGACGCTATTGTTATTGCAGAGTCAATCGCCTCTCATTTGGAACGAGGACAAAAAATAGAAGATGCGGTGGTTAATGGCGTCAAAAAAGTATTACCCGGTGTTATTTCTTCTTTTTTAACCACGGTGTGTATTTTTGGTAGTTTACTCTTTCTGGATGGCGAAATGGGAGCGGTGCTTAAAGCCGTGCCACAGGTTCTCATATTGGTCCTTTGTTTAAGTTTAGTCGAAGCGTTTTTGATTCTACCCAATCATCTTTCCCACTCTTTGCATAAAACCCAAAAAGAGCGACAACCACTCAAATTTAAACGCCTGTTATTAGAACGATTCGAGAATTTTCGCAATAGCACATTGATTAATGCAGTCGAAAAAGTAGTGAAATATCGCTATGCCTTTCTCGGTAGTGTTTTAGCTATGTTATTAGCATCAGTTGCACTTATTGTTGGCGGTGGCGTTAAGTTTGTCCCTTTTCCTGAATTAGATGGAGATACAGCGGAAGCCAGAATAATTTTGCCACCGGGCACATCACTTACGCAAACAGAAGGCGTAGTAGATAAATTGGTGCAATCGGCACAACGTTTAAATAAAGAATGGACAGAGCAAGTAGAAGGTGGAGTTCCTCTTATTCAGCACATAACCAGCCAATTCAATGTAAACAAAGATGCGGATGAATCTGGTCCTCATATTGCAACAGTACGGCTAGATTTATTAACAGCAGAAACCAGAAATACCAAGTTAGATGCATTTATTGATGCGTGGCGACAAGATGTTGGAGAGCTTGCTGAGCCGATATCATTGGTCTTTAAACAGCCAACCATGGGGCCGGGTGGTCGAGATATCGAAATAAGAGTTAAACATGATGATCTTGATGAGCTTAAAAAGGCGTCCATTGATATTCAGAACTATTTAAATGAATTTCAAGGCGTTTACGGTGTACTGGATGATATGCGATTAGGGAAAGAAGAAGTATTGGTTAAACTTCGTCCTGGAGCAGAAACATATGGTGTAAATGGACAGATAATCTCTAATCAACTGAGATCAGCGTTTTTTGGGCAAACCGCCGATGAAATTCAAATTGGCGTCGAGAATATCTCTATTCAAGTACGGCTAGACAAAGTGGAAGCGGGCGATTTACAACAGTTAGCCAATTTTCCAATTATGATGAATGATGGCAGTCAAATACCGTTGGCAACACTGGCCACCTTAGATTTTCAGAGGAATTATGTCCGTATTCAGCGTATTGATGGGTCAAGAACCATAAGTGTCTATGGCGATGTGGATAATTCCATCGTCAGTTCGGCGTCCATTATTGGGCAATTTCAAACAGAAGAAGCACCACGACTTAGTCAGAAATACCCAGGATTACGTTTTGATTTTGAAGGTCAGTCTAAAGATTCGGCCAAAACAGGCGCCTCCATGGGTAAAGGCTTCTTACTCGGCCTATTTGGTGTGTTTGTTATTCTTAGTTATCAATTTCGTAGTTATTTAGAACCATTTGTGGTTATGTTAGCGATTCCATTAGCCTTTATTGGTGTCGTATGGGGGCACTTCTTACTTGGTCACTCATTAAGTATGCCTAGTCTGATGGGTTTTGTTTCTTTAGCTGGAATTGTGGTGAACGATTCAATATTATTGGTGCAATATATTCGTCATCATGTCGATCAGGGGGATAATGTTCATGACTCGGTGGTGAAGGCCAGTAGGGAAAGATTTAGAGCCGTCTTTTTAACTTCAATGACCACTGCAGCGGGTCTGTTACCTTTATTAACGGAAACAAGTTTACAAGCGCAAGTCATACAACCACTGGTTATTTCTATTGTGTTTGGTATTTTTGCTTCGACTATATTGGTTCTGTTTATGATCCCAGCAGCGTATTCAATTTTGGCCGATTGGGGATTCATTCATAAGCATGAAGAGCTGTAGGCTTTAGGTAACAAGTGTAACCCGTTTTAATATTGTTGGTTTATTGATTCAATATAAAATGGGTTACATCGCGTTTGGTAAAGCAATTATCGTATTAGTAAGACAACTATACCTCTGGCAATACAACTATACTCTTGGCAAGACAATGACATCTGTTTTTGCCAACATATCGTGTAAGCCGCGTTTTTTCGAATTAAAAGGAACCAATAGATTGGCCACTCCAAATCCTGAGGTGCCTATCCTAATCAATGCTTGAGGAATAGAAATCAAGCTTCCATCGGCGTTTTGTACCCTCATTTTCCATGCACGCATACCAATAGTTTGTCCTGCTTTGGTCCAAAAATAGGTAAAAAACCCAATCCAAATTAAGCCTAAATAAGCGGTAAAAATATAACTCCAAACAGGGTGTGTTGTTAACAAATCGCTCGCATCTTGATAAGATCCATAATTCATCCATCCCGCTGCAACTAATGCTTCAAGTATGGCAATGATCAGGCCAGCAGCAAGCATTTCAAGAGCAATAATAATTAAACCGTCATACATCAGTGCTGCAAGTCGTCTAACCATAGATGCGGGTGGAAATATGTGTTTTTTTGTCATTTGAGTTTATTAATTGGAATGTTGAGTCAAGTTATAAGAGAGTCAGCATATAGATAAGAAATCATTTTGAAAAGAGACATTGTTTGCAAAACGTTGAGTTGTTATTAAAGAAATCCGCTCAATGTCCGATGTAAGAGAACGCTTAACCTTGAGAGTAGCGTTTTAGGCCTACTATATAAGCACTTTATAATGTACAGAAGTAACGTTTCTTCTATACTTTAATGTATCGATAAATAATAAAACAGTTTTAAATTGAGAGTGTGTAATTAAATGACGTTTGATAAAGAGATGACCTTTAAACAGAAAACCTATGTTATTGGTATTCCAATGATGCTGCTCACATTGATTTATTTTATGCGTTATGGGTACGCAACGGCTGATTTAGTTGCTGGCATTATTCTTGTTGCCTTGACTATTTTGTTAAATCATCGTTCTTTTAGATTCGTGATCCCTTACCTCTTATATGGATTTGTTGCTCTGCATATTCATCAAGCCTATGGCGACATTATGCTTCATTTTGAAGTGTTTATACTGCTAGGATTAGTGACGCTGTACAATGATTGGTTAATGGTTTTACATTGTTTAATTGCAGCTGCATTACATCATATTGTCTTTTTCTGGATGCAATCATCTGGCTTGCCTGTGTTTATTTTCCCACCTAACAGCAGCTATATCTTGGTTATTGAACATTGTTTGTATGCTATTTTTCAAGCGTCAGCGCTAATGTATGGTTGCGTTGTTTTGGATAAAGGCTTAAAGCGCATGAACTATGTGAATGGTTTAGTTGACAAAATAGTACAAAATGAAAAATTAAATTTAGCGGTAGAGCTTAGAGATGACGATGAGCATTTTGTTCGTTTTAATCAAATTATCTTACAGCTGCAAAGTACCGCATCAGTGCAGAAAGACGCCATATCTGAATTGGATAGCGTCTCTGAAAATTTTGTTGCCAACCTAAAAATTGTTGATGATGAAATTACTCATAATTCTCTGAACTCAGAAATGGTAGCAACCGCAATAGAACAGCTCGGTCGTTCATTCAATACTATCTCTGATACTACGCAAAGATGTAACGATAATACTCAACAAGCTCATCAACTTAGTCATGATGCATTAAGTCGCTCGTCTACTTGTCAGTCGACACTTAGTGATCTGCGAGGGGTGGTTACTGATACTCGTGGAAATGTTGAAAATTTAGTGAAAGATACCGAGAATATCCACCATATTCTCGACACAATAACCAGTATTTCGGAACAAACCAATTTATTGGCATTGAATGCTTCGATTGAAGCCGCACGAGCAGGAGAAGCAGGAAGAGGGTTTGCGGTTGTGGCTGATGAAGTAAGGCAGCTTGCTAATCGCACCAGTTCAAGCGTGGATGAAATTAATAAATCGCTGTCTATTTTGGATAAAAATATAAAACTGTCGACAGACAATATCTCTAATACCATGAGTTATTCAGATAATGTGTCTGAGGCGGTGGATAGTATTATTCAAGTCACAGAAGAGATTTCACACAATATTACTAATGTGAATGATGAGATGTATCTAGTGGCTTCTTCTGTAACTGAACAGAATAGTGCTCTTGAACAAATCAATAAGAATATGTCTGACGTAAACACGTCTTCTAGCGTTATTGCCGAAAAGTCAGAAGATCAGAAAGCGTCGATTAATGAATTAGTCGTTTGCATCGATAAGTTAACCAAAGTGAGCGATCGGTTCGTTTTATAATGAAAGCAATCCGTATTGTAGGGGTTTTGTTTTTGGTTAGTGTCGTCGGATATCTATTACCTGATTTATTAAAACTAGATAAGAAAATGGAGTTTGTTAACGTAACGGAAGAGCAGTATCGAGTTATTGAATGTGAAACCATCAATGATCACTGCATTGTCGATCGTTACCAACTCCAATTTCTAGTTGGCCGGTTTGGTATTCTAGAGCGAACTTCCTTTAGGTTGTTACATGATACTCACCCGGTAACAACCGAAGTTCTGATTACTTCTGATGATAACCAATTTGGCACCATACGCAGCCAATGGCAAAGGCGAGGTTCTGATATTAGGCAAGCGCTTATCCCTTATTGCGGTAACCCTGTGATGAATATTATTGTTATTGATCAGGCACGACAAACGAGGATATTAATTAAGTGATACTTTATTTTGCCCATAAAGCCCTTTTGAAAGGTAGAGTTTAACCAGAGATGACGCTAATGAAGCTTACTAATCATTACTGTGGTTAATTTATCAACAACTAACGCACAAATACGCTTTTTATTCTTGCACCACTTAGTTTCATCCGTATAATGCTCAACACATTAAGGGTTTAGCCCAAGATGCCGGTGTGGTGAAATTGGTATACACGACGGATTCAAAATCCGTTGCCTTCGGGCGTGGCGGTTCAAGTCCGCCCACCGGTACCATCTTATATAAGAAGAGTCTCAGTCCTGCTGAGACTCTTTTTTGTTTCTAGCGTAATTAAATACTTAGCTCAGTTTTCTTTTCTTGTTATCAGCACAATTGCCCTTCCAATCGATCTTCTTTATCAGCCTTGAATTTTCTTCCATGGTCCATATATGGTTCATCACATGCCGCTTCTGTGCTCAAGGGAGTCTTAGTAAATTCAACAAATGCTAAAAGCTGTCATCTCGCAAGCCAGTATCATCAGGGGTGTAGACTCAGAGAATCATTGTGACTTTACGGTGAATGAATTCTGTTATGAGTTTTGGTTTGGATGAAATCCGTTTTGCCGTGGATGGACTGGAAGCATCAATCGAACAACCGAGATCTATAGGCTAAATAATGTATATCTTGAATTAGTTAAGATCTATCACGATATGATCACCTCTCCTAATCTCAAAGAAAGGCTTGAAGCTGTTAGGCTACAAGTCTTTCTTTGCAAGTGTACCTTTTAGTGCTGAAAAATATTCTTAAAAGAGAATGAAAAAATCAGCATAACAGCAAAATATCATAAGCACTTAAATCGAATTGTTGCCTTAGGGTAATTTCCCAGAATGAACGGCCCCTGATTTTCGTATGAATCGACAAGCTCTAACTCTTTATCGAGGCTGACACAAAAGGTTGTTGCTTGTTCTATTACTTCTTGCAGAAGCGGCTCACTTCCTGATGGAAAAGCCCCTTCTTGACGAGACATAACATATTGTTCTTTACCTGTTGGAGTTGGGCCTGTTGTAGTCGTTGCACAGCCTCCAACTAGTAATGTAATGATACATAAAGATAATATTCTCATTTTAATGTTCTCCAGATTTAACAACTGCTTTAATAATGCCTTTTTCTTTCCTGCCTCTTAATCTACCAGACATCAAATTACCTTTAGCGGATGACTTTTCTGTAAAATTATTTTTTTCCATTGGTAGCTTTCGGTCGAACCGTTGGTGTAGAAGATCTTAACACTTGCCACGCACGCCACAACTTAAAAAAGCAATTTTGAATGATTCTTCGTCTCCATCTTCAAAAAACAGATCTAAATGGTTAGATGGTTCAATTATATCCAAATTCGGATTTATTGATTCAATACCTTCATATTCATTAAGGATTTTTTCTATCACTTTTGCAGGAGTGTCGAAACCTTGAGCATATTTTTCTAAACGTTTGAACAGCTGATCTGAAATTCTAATTACTTGAATTATATTAATTAATATAATTCATCAATAAGCAATAATTGATAAGTGTTAGCTCAACACAACTAAACATAAAGGAAAAGCAGAATGTAAGAAATAAAAAATCAATGTAAACAGTTAGTTAAATCTTAATTTGGCGGAAGGATAGGGATTTTAACTTAACGCTAAGTGATAATATTTACTTATTTTACAATTGGTTATATATATTTTAAGAAAATCAACTTAGTCATCTGTCTAGTACAGATTAAAGCCCAGTTCATCGTTTTACATCAAGATAAATCGAATTATTTATCTCATAGTGTCATGATTATTTTATGTGGAATTATTCTTCTTAAATGCAAAGCACGATTTACAAATTTGTTCGTGAGTACTACAAACCCTTTTATACTCATATTGAATGCAATACCCATGCAACGCTAATAGGGCCAGGTAGACTGGATATGTAACTATCTGAAAAATAATTCTTTCAGAGTTACTGCATGTTAGGGAGATGTTCGAGCTTGAGTTTGATCCCGCTTAATACTAATATGTTGGTATGTTAACTGAGTTGGTTCGTTGTATATATGGCTAATAACACCGTAAATATCGCATTGCGAGGCAAAAAAAAAGGTACTGTTAAGTGTATGACGACCAAAGAATTTAACGACATGGTTTGCAGTAATCTTGAAGCTTCTTTCGAACTTGAAGGCATAAAATCAAGTGCTAGAAACAGGACAAAGATTAAAAACGCTTCAAAATACTTAGATGGTATTATTTAAAGTTCATTAGTAGCTTTTTCAAAGTAACGCCTGATTACTGCGTGCTGTCCTGCGAGAGATTGTCGGACGGCATAGTAGTAAGATTTCTTTCCCTTGCTGGTTTCAAGGAAGCTTTCCAAGTTAAATTTATATCCTCGAGTAAGACACAATAGCTCAAGAAATAGCCGAATCGCCCTGCCATTCCCATCCTTAAATGGGTGTATCCAAGCGAGCTCCCTATGTGTGTCAATAATCATTTTAATGAGCGTGTCTTTATCCGTAACCTTTCTGAGCTGGCTCCTTGTAAGTGAAGAGAAAAACTCTTTTGAAGCTTCACTTACCTTTTCACTGGTTAGTGTTGGTCGTCGGTCATTTTGAACCACAAGCTCCTCATTTCTGTATACTCCCGCCCAATCGTAAATACCTTCAAATAAAATTTTATGACACTGCTTAAACGTACTTTCACCTATAGGTAAAGAGTCATCTTCAACGTGTTCTTGCAAGAACTTAGGAACTCTATTTTCAGCATAGATTTCTTCCGCGATATCGAGCTCTTCTCTACATTCAGCGAATACCAAATTAGGGTCATTAACCATTTCGTTAAGAGTCCCCAAGCGGTTATCAGAGATAAAAATAAACCTGTCTGGCTCAAATTTCTTCCACGTTGGAAGGGCTGTTGAACGTGAACTATTTGGCTCTAAATAAACGTACACCTCACCATCTGTATGGATTTGTTTTCCAGTGATTGAGCAGAAGAACAAAGGGATATGCTTGATACCAAAGATGTAGCAAACCGAATCCCCAACCTGCACTTCTCTAATTTTATCTCGAAAATCCTCTTCATATACCGTCAGCTCATCTAAGCGAGCTACAGCGCCAGAAACTGACTTTTGAGTATAAATGCTGCTATTTCTTTTATTCCAATAGACACGACAATAGTTTTCATTTCTTCGAGAAGATTTTATGTGGACGAATCTACTTTCAGCATCATCCACCTTCAACACTCTTTGATTTTCGGTGGTCTCAGGTGTTTTTTTCATAGGTGTATTAAGTTTTCCGCTGATTATTGCATAAAGAAGTTATCAAAAAGCAAAGTCAGACTTTCAAAGAAAATTGTATTTGATAGCCTATGTCACAATTTAGAATTTGAGTATTAGAATGTTACCGTTAGATTTTACCATACAACACAAGCCAGCCCCCGTAGAGTTTACACATGCATTTGAAAAAGCGTGACATGCGCTATTACATGTCTGTAGATACCATCTCTCAGAACAGAGTACAAACCTAATTTAAAGCTAATATGGACTGATACCTTGTTTGGTTCTTTATCTTATCTCTGTATGACGAATCTCACAGAATGGACTTCTAGCTAAAGAATAATATTTCTCGATGCAGTGAGGGTTACTTCAGAAAGAGTGACTTTTTGTTTATGTAACCCTTTATGTAGCCCTTTCGTGTAGAAATAACAATTAAAATGTTACAAAACATATGTATAGGGTGGATTCATTAGTCCGCCCACCGGTACCATATTGAAAAAAAGGACGTCCTAGGACGTCCTTTTTTGATCTATATATCAAATATTATTGAATAATTGACAGTAAAGGTTCGAAGTTTACTTTCCCTTAATCATATGTCGGATTATTCTGGGAAATTAGCCACTTTCTGAGTGTTTACTCCAACTTTATGCCATTCGGTTTGTTCTGAGCAGAAAATTTGAGCATCCAATGATTTACTTGGTTCTTCATTTATCGAGCCTGCAGGAACAATTAAGGATGTGCCATTTTGCGATAAATATGGCAAACCTGAACCACAATCAATACAGAATACTTTTGAAAAAGATCGAGTTGGATGATCATAGCGTTTTATTTTATTTTCGCCTTTTGTCCATTCAATATTAGTGGGTGCAGTAAATAAGTTGGCCGCATGAGCTGAACCAGTTAATTTTCTGCATTGCTCACAATGGCAAAAGAAGAAATTTTTAAAGTCGTCTTTAACCTTAAAAGATACGTTTCCACAACAACATCCACCTGTAATTTCTTTCTTCATTTTTAACCTCTAAATCTGTTATTTTTTGTTGTTTAATTTTTCGTCTGTTCAACTAATTAATCTTTTAGCCTTTCAACTAAGAAATCTATGGCTGCTTTTACTTTTGGCACTAAGTAGCGCTGTTTTTGATAGAGTAAATAGACCGCCATATCAGCATTTTGACTTATCGCTAACTCATGTTCGAATTGGAGTTCTTGTAATTGACCAGATTCAAGATACGAACTTAGTGCCCATCGAGTTGACATTAAAATGCCTTCGCCATCGCAGGCTTTTTGTATGAGCCATTGGCCGTTATTTGAAATGACTAACGCAGGGCCTGATACGTCATGCCATTGACCATTCATATTACATAACCACGGAGTTGGTCCTGTTGGCGTATTAAAATACAAACCATTATGCTGTTTTAACTCCATCGGATTACTCGGTATGCCATGTTTCTGAAGATAACTTTTCGAAGCCACAGGAATAAAACCATTATCCATTAATCTTATTGCTAGCACACGTTCATTAGGTGCATACCCTCCGCGAATAGCAATATCGACATCATCACGCCCTAATGTTGATAATTCGTCATTTAAATTAACATCTAAAATGATTTGAGGATACAAGGCGCTGAATTCATCTAATAAAGGCAGCAATATCTTACTACCAAAATCGACCATAGAACTGATACGTAAACGGCCCATAGGCGTAGTTTGATAACTGCGAACCGTTTCATGGCTTTGTTCTAGTTGATTTAATATTTGTTGGACATCGTTATAATAAATTTGTCCTACTTCGGTTAGTTTTACTATTCGCGTTGAACGTTTTAATAACGTTGCTCCTAAACTTTTTTCTAAATCAGCAATCCGTCTTGATAATGATGATGGCGGTACGTTAAAAGTGTTTGCCGCTTTGGTAAAACTGCCTGTTTCGACGACTTTGCTAAAATATCGTATTGCACGTAGTTGATCCAATGAGCATCTCCATTTTATGAATATTGATGTAACTCGGTCTTATTATTGTCTAAAAGGCAATAGTGATTCACATTCTGCTTTATATATCATTAGATTGAAACAAGTAATAATGTGGAAAATATGCTTAGCCTTAGTAAAAATTGAGCTTAGATAAAACAAAAGTTCAATGACAACAGAATGAGACAATAAGGCGATTGATTTAAAAATTGAATTATTTTCAGGAGAAAATCCAGATGACAGAGACAAATACCCAACTGATTTCAACCATTAATCAAGACAATACATTAACATTGGCTTTGCAAGATATTCCGATGCCGCAACCTTCTGCCGATGAAGTGGTGATCCGTATTGAAGCTGCGCCATTAAATCCGTCTGATTTGGCAGTGTTGTTCGGCGCAGCAGATATGACAACAGCAAAGCAGTCTGGCTCAGATAAAAGCCCTGTTATCACTGCTGATGTTCCAGCTCAGTTGATGTCGTCAGTAAAAGCGCGAGTAGATAAAGCAACGCCTGTGGGTAATGAAGGTGCTGGTATTGTGGTTGCAGCGGGTTCATCACCTGCCGCACAAGCGTTAATAGGTAAGATGGTTGCCGTTATTGGTGGTGGAACGTATCGTCAATATATTTGTGCGAATGTACAAAGTTGCTTAGAGTTAAAAGAAGGAACAACTGCTAAAGAAGGCGCTTCTTCTTTTGTCAATCCATTGACTGCACTTGCTATGGTTGAAACTATGCGTGCAGAGGGCCACAAAGCACTCATTCATGCTGCTGCTGCTTCTAATCTTGGTCAAATGCTCAACCGTATCTGTCTTGCTGATGGTGTGGATTTAATTAACATTGTACGTAAGCCAGAACAAGAAACTTTACTGCGCGAGATGGGCGCTAAATACGTTGTTAATTCTAGTAGCGATACGTTTCTTACTGATTTAACGGCCGCAATTACTGAAACGGGAGCAACCATAGCGTTTGATCCTATTGGTGGTGGGCAATTAACCAGTGATATTTTAAATTGTATGGAAGTTGCTGCAGCACGCGATTTGAAAGAGCACAGCGTGTATGGCTCTGATACGTACAAACAAGTTTATATTTATGGCGCATTAGACCGTGGTCCAATTACTTTACATCGTAACTTTGGTTTTGCATGGGGCATAAACGGATTTTTGTTATTCAATGCACTAGGAAAATTAGGCACTGAAACGGTTGTTGCGATGCGTAAACGTATTGCGGAAGAAATCAGTACAACATTTGCTAGTCACTACACTCATGAAGTGTCATTAACCGAAGCGTTGCAGTTAAAATCGATAGCAGCTTATTCTAAACAGGCTACTGGTGAAAAATATCTTATTACTCCTCAAAAGTGATTATCTTGGAAGTTATTGCTTTGACAGTGACGTGAGATGATTTTAGAACGATAAAAAGTAGCGAAGCCGAATAAAGAGCAAAGCTACTTTTTCTTCTTGTACAGTCTTTCTATTGAACAAGTGAATTATTATGGTAATGATATCATTCAGATAAGATATTACTGCACAACACTATTCTTGGTATTTATCTAGTTTGTTATAAAGCGTTTTTACACTTATCCCTAAGTCTTGAGCGGTCTCTGTTTTATTGCCTTCGTTTTCTTCTAGCGTATTTATAATGGCTGCTCTTTCAATCTTTTCTAACGATACGCCAGCAGGAACCATGTCTTCTACACTTGTGCCAGTTTCTAGTGGTGGAGTATCAAAAATCAAGTGCTCATCTTTGATTGTTTCATCGGCCAATATAAAAGCTCTCTCAATACAGTGCTTTAATTCTCTTACGTTGCCTGGCCATGAATGATTGGCTATTTTTTGCAAGGCAGAGTTAAGAATGTTTTTTGCCGATGCTTCATTAGCGTTGCGATGAGCAATAAAGTGCTTAGCTAAACCAACGATATCATCGCTTCTTTCACGTAACGGTGGAATAAGAATAGGAAAGTGTGCCAGTCTAAAATACAGATCTTCTCTTAAAAATTGTTCTTCAATAGCAATTTGTGGGTCTCTATTCGTGGCAGCGATAATGCGAGTATTGGCCATATTGAGAGCGTTACTGCCAACGGGCCTATATTCACCGGTTTCTAATACTCGCAATAATTTGACTTGATGTTCGAGCGGCATTTCGGTGATTTCATCTAGAAATAGAGTGCCGCCTTCTGCTTGCTTAAATACCCCTTGGTGAGCTCTGTTCGCGCCAGTAAACGCGCCTTTTTCATGACCAAACAATTCACTATCGACTAATTCTGGGCTGATCGCTCCACAGTTGATGGCGATAAAAGGTTGGTTTTTTCTATCACTAGCAAGATGAATGGTTTGGGCTACAAGTTCTTTTCCTGCTCCACTTTCACCAACAATTAACACGTTTGCCTCTGTTTTGGCAACTCTTCTTAATACCCGATACAGTTTATGCATTGGTCTGGATGAACCAACCAACATACCAAACTGATCAAGATCACTAGTTGATACTTTGCGACCCGTTTCCTGCTTTTGTAGGAAGTACTGACTAAAATCCGCCAGAGTATCTTCTAAAATTGGCATATCGACAGGCGTCCGGTAGTGAAAAATAGCACCATGATTCATCATCATATCTAGATTTTCATTGGGTTTGCCGGAACTAATGATAACCAAGTCCATGTCATCTAATTCAGTTGTATTAGATAGTCGAGTAAAATCTTGGTTAGTAAAATGAGATACTTCAATAATGGCTGCATTTGGCTGGAGTTTTTCTAGTTTATCAATCCAATGCTCTTTTGTTGTACTTTGAACAGGTTGGAAATTTTTTAACTCATTCAGAGAGCTGATCTGAGCCAACAGAGACTCATCTACTAATTCTATAAACAGTGTCGGCAATGACATGATTAAACTCTCTTAATTATATGAAGATAAACCGAATCGAGAATAGCACGAAGCCTTTCAAATACAAATCTATCATTTAGTGATGACGCAATATGACTAAAATATTTAAAATATAAATGTTCCCATAAAATAGTGATGAAATAATGAACTACTAATTGTTATTTATGTGTCATGTTATTTTTATAGTGACTCAGTATTACTAATGAATATATTTTTCTCTGGGTAATAAATTTTACAATCTACCTATGTAATTTATACACACTCTAAGATGAGTAATAAATTATATTGGTTCTTATTTTGTTTTATTTTTAATTAAAACAGTAACTTAAAGTTTTGGCACGTTGGTTGCTATCTTATAAGTGTTGTATTAATAAAAGGAGAAAAATAATGAAACACATCTTAAGTAAAGTTGCTCTTATTACTCTAGTTACAACTGCATCTTCTACTGTTGTCGCAGATAGTATGTGGAAAGAGGATACGTTAGATGCATGGATAGATGGAAAAGCAGAAACCACTTTATTGTTGAATTCAAGTTTAAATTCTTTTGATATCAATACAGTTGTTGAAGACCAAGTTATTACTTTAACTGGATCGGTTGACAATAATACAGAAAAAGCTCTAGCGCAGGAATTAGTATCAAGTTTAGATGACGTAAAATCAGTTGATAACCAATTAACAGTAATCAATAAAAATGAACAACAAGAACAAGAAGTCATGGATGTTTTAACCGATACCAAAATTACCACAGTCGTTAAAACTCGATTATTAATGAATTCTGAAGTGAATGGTACTGACATTGATGTAGAAACAAAGGATCAAACCGTCGTATTAAAAGGTACGGTAACATCTAATAGTGAGCATGAACTCGCCTTAGCTATCGCGAAAAACACTTCAGATGTTAATAATGTAATCGATAAAATAAAAGTGACTTATTAATATCTTTATTGATTATTAGAATCGTTATTTAGCATAAATAAAATTATTACATTAATTAAATAAGCGAGATGAAATTATGATTCGTTGGGCTTTAATATTTTTTGTTGTTGCAATAGTTGCCGCTTTGTTTGGCTTTGGTGGTATTGCAGGTGCAGCAGCGACAGTAGCTAAAATAATATTTTATATCTTTGCTATCTCATTAGTTATATCGATGGTGATGATGTTAATAAATAGAAATAAGCGCTAGGAGAAAATATGAATATCAAATTAATCACTTATCGTTTTTTGACTGTTATTGGTCTTGTTTTTGCCCTTGCGGCGTGTAGTGGGGAAGGCTCAATGGAAAAAGCAGGCGAAGAAGTAGATGAATTTGCACAAGATGCAGGTAATGCAATTGAAGATAGCTGCGAAAACGTAAAAGAAGAACTGGGCGCAGAAGATCAAGACTGTTAGATATCAAACTGAAATGCAATTAGAACAGCTTGATTGATAAGACGTTAATTTAGATTTTACGATGACCAGATAAGGTAGGAAGTAGAAATGAAAAATATATTTGATGTACTTAAAGATAGCCATGAGAAACAAAGGTTACTTATGGATGCACTACTGAAAACCTCGGGAGATACTCAGGCAAGACGGGAGTTTTATACTAGTCTTAAACAAGAGTTAACTCATCATGCCGCGGCCGAAGAACGTCATTTTTACGCACCGCTCATTGCAAGTGATCAAGCAATTGATCTGACCCGACATGGTATTGCAGAGCATCACGTTATTGACAAAGTGATTGCTCAGCTTGATGACACTGAAATGTCTTCGCCTGCTTGGCTCACATTGATGAAAACTTTGCAGCATAAAGTGGATCATCATTTAGAAGAAGAAGAGCAGCGTTTCTTTCAAACGGCAGGAAAGGTTTTAGATAATGAACAGAAAGAAAAGTTAGCTCGACGATATGAAGCAGAGATGGCTTAGTTTCTTATTTATTTACCATCCACATCTAGCCGTAAGTGTGTTGTATTAAACAGTGAATCGCTAGCTTGAGGTAGATAAATTTAGGGGAGCGTAAATGCTCCCTTTAATTAATGCATAGAGAAATATTATGTTTATTATTAAATATTATATATTTATCGCTGTTGCTTGTTGTGTTGTAGCAATACTTAGCCCTTACTTTTTATTAAGTATGTTATTTTTATGGTGTTCATTATCTATGTCAGTAGTCAGTGCTGCTTATATTTTTGATATCCCTTCAATATTCAGAAAAAGTAGTGATGGTAAAATATCTTGGTGGATTCGCTGGGCATTTATTCCTTTTTTTCTTGGTGCTAAATTATATAATGCCAAGGCAATAAAAAGAGACAAAGTTGAACCTATACAAAAAATAGCGGATAACTTGTATGTTTCTCGGCGTTTATTTCCATCTGATTTAGCCTTTCTTGATTCTCAAAATATTAATTGCATAGTCGATGTTACCGCTGAGTTTGCTGGGCTAGAAAGTGCTATGGCAGATGAAAAATTTCATTATTTCAATATTCCCGTTTTAGATCATAAAGTTCCTAAAGCACATCACTTAAAACATATGTTGAATTGGATTGATACCCAAATCAATCAATCAAAATCGGTGGTCGTTCACTGTGCGTTAGGTCGTGGTCGTTCTGTATTTGTAGTGGCAGCTTATTTACTTGCCAAAGATACGTCACTAACCGTTGATCAGGCATTAAAGAAAATTAATGATGTACGAAGTACCGCTAGGCTAAATAACCTCCAGTTAGAAACATTGCGTGCCATTAGCGAGAAAGGGAAGCTCGGATTTCAATCTAAAAGTAGTTTGATTGTTAATCCAGTTTCTGGTGGCGGAAAGTGGCAAAAGAATGAACAGGACGTGATCAGGCAATTAACTCGGAAATATAATCTTGATATTTTGCTTACAAGTGAAGAAGTTTCTGCCACGACGTTAGCTAAACAGGCGATGAAGGAAAATCCAACTCAGATTATTGTATCGGGTGGTGATGGAACGGTTAGCGAAGTTGCGCAACAAATAATAACAACCGATATTAAGTTAGGTATTATCCCTTTAGGTACAGCAAATGCGCTATGTCACGTGCTATACGGATTTGCAACTAAATTAACGCCAGTTGAGAAAGCTTGTGAAGCCATTCTTTCCGGAAATACCAAAAAAATCGATGTAGCCTACTGTAATGACAAATTAATATTACTTGTTTTAGGTATCGGCTTTGAGGAACAGATGATCGATTATGCTCATCGAGAACAAAAAAATTCAATGGGACAATTCGCCTATTTAACCGGTTTTTTCAATGCGGTGGCGGATGGTAAATCTCAGAATTTTCAGTTATCTGTTAATGGAAAACCCGCTCAAGATTATGATTTACAAAGCTTAGTTATCGCTAATACCTCTCCTTTTAGTACCGTTCTTGCTCAAGGTGGAAATACGCCTGAGCCTGATGATGGTCGGTTACACGTGACCTATTTGGAAAATACTGATTCATTAGGGGATAGAGTGCTGGCTTTGTCCGACATTCTGTTCACAAGTTTTGGTGCAAAAGAACAGGCTGACCATTTTGATTATCTTTCAGCAGAACAAGTAACTATCGATTCAGATCAACCTATCGATTATGTCATTGATGGAGAACCTTATTCGGCTGATTCACTGAACATTACTATTCAGCAGCAAGCCTTAACAGTATGTGTTGCTTAATCATTCATATGTTTATTTAGATGAAACTGAGAGTAGAAAAATAAAATTTATATAAAAGAGAGGGTAGAAATGAAATTGGATATTTCTTTCGATCTTGAAAAATTCACGCAATTAATAGAAGGGAAATTAGAAACCTGGTTAGTTGAAGCAATAAAATTAATACCGAATCTTATTGTTGCTATTATAACGCTTATTTTTTTCATTTTTATCGCTAACTTAGGCAGTAAAGTTTTCAATAATTTGAGTAATAAAGTTGTTGATTCTAACCAAGTGAATAATTTACTGTCATCCATTGTTAAAGCAGCCATTGTTGCAATCGGTTTTTTTGTTGCGCTAGATTTTATTGGTTTACAAGGGACCGTTACTTCATTACTTGCTGGTGCCGGTATTCTTGGTCTCGCTATTGGTTTTGCTTTTCAAGATATGACAGAGAACTTGATATCTGGGATAACCATGAGCATTCGTAAACCGTTTAAGATTGGCGATATTATACAATCGAATGATGTTATGGGGACGATAGTTAAAATTAATTTACGTAATACCTTAGTAGAAACCTTTTCCGGTCAACATGTGATGATTCCGAATAAGATGGTATTTCGTAATATTTTGACTAACTATAGCCGTAAAGGTGTCAGAAAAATTGAAATTCCAGTTGGTATCTCTTATGCCGATAGTCCACAAAAAGCAGCTGAAGTGATAACAGAAGCACTGAATAAAAAACCATATATTGTTAATAAACAAGATACTGCGGTTTATGCATCCAGTTTTGCAGATAGTAGTATTAATTTATTAGTTTGGTTTTGGATAGAATATCCAGGTGAGTTTGGTTATATGGATGTACAACATGATGGTATCATTACCATTCATAATACCCTTTCTGAAGCAGGTATTACTATACCATTCCCTATACGAACATTAGATTTTGCGGCGAAAGGTGGCAAAACGTTATCTAGTTGCCTTAATCATTCATCTGATTAGGCGTTGCGGGTTAGTCTTCTCTGGATAAATGAAAAACGTCAAGTGTAAAAGCTTGACGTTTTTGGTTTATAAGTGTTTTGCTATTTCGTCATTTTCAACTTGTAAAGCGGCGACCCAATAAGATAAAAATGAAGACATATGTTGGTTGTTAAATGTTTTGATTGTGTTTTTAAGAAAGCCTATCAGGTTGAGATTGCTTGTATACATATCATTATAATTTAATATTACAGGTGGGGCCTCTTCTATCACGTGCGTTGAATTTATATTGGTCTCTTTAATATTGAATGTACGAATAATTTCATCAATCATTGAATGCTCTATCTTCATGAATCGACTCGCTGCTCTAAATAAATTTCCATTGCTTCGATTTTCGATTAAATTGATGCATGAGATATAATGTCTTTTCAGCTTAATTAAAACATCACCGACACCTTTATAGTGAATTTTTTCAGGTGAGTCATTCCTCTTTTTTAGTAACATATTATTACTCCTTCTCTAAGCGTATTTGATATTTTCTATCCGTACTTGATTACTAAATATATTTACTTTCTTTTATATAAAAGCACCTTTTGTGCCAGTTTTGTTTCTATTTAAACAACGAGTTATAGCTTTATGTTTATATTTGGTTTTAATTTAATGTAAAAAATACATTTTTACATTAGTAAGTTTGAAAATATTACATAGTAAGTTGTCGTTAAGTTGTTTTTTGTTCCTAGAATTCTTTTGTTTTTACTGATTTTTGGTACTTTTTAGACCATGTGATAACTTGGCACGAACTTCGCTTATATGTAATGGAGAGTTTAATAAATAATATTCATTTTTATTATTTGGTTATTAAATTAAGAATATTAAATTTATATTAACTGCAAAAGGAGAAGTGTTATGCCTAGGTCAAATACTCAACAATCGACAGCGAAGAAAAAAGCAGAAGATGCTTATGAAAAAGCAGAAGAAGCTACGGCAGAAACAGTAGAAAATATTAAAGATCAGGTTCAAGAGAAATTAGAAGCAAGCTCAGAAAGTGTCAAAAATGCTACGCAGCAGGCAGAGAATTTAATTAAGGAACGTCCTTTGCTTAGTGTTGGCTGTGCCTTTTTAGCTGGCTGGGCTGTTTCAAAACTAATTAAATAGTCGTAAACAATGACGTCTACCAAAACCGGTGACTAAGAGACAACCATCATGACGACAGATAAAACGAATGATTGTTCAACAACCGTTAATGACAAGCAGCATGAGAAAATGATGGATGATTTCAATCGCTCAGTTGCGGAGTTAGATGGACTTTGGCAAGAATTGCTCAAGTTACAGGTTCATTCTAAACAATGGTCTAAATCAACGATCGAGCTGTTTTTTTTAGAGTTAAGTAACAGCGTTGCCGCTTGTAAAAGAGCGGTTGCTTGTCAGCTTATCTTCATTAGTTTATTCATGATGTTTTTATTTAGTGCTTCGGTCGGTGTTGGAGTAATGATTTACTCCTTCACTTCTAACCTTGCCGTGAGTTACGGTGGATTTATTTTATCACTAGGTCTCATTCTTGTGGGCCTAGTGTTATTTCAAAAATACGTTATGCAATTCATTGGCTTTCATCATACTAAACAACAGGTTGAGGAGGGGATAGATGTTCTCGCTCAGTTCGCGTCGAAAAAAAGTCCTAAGGAAAAGGTTGGAGGGGAAGAGTAGAGCAAGACAAGTTGCTCTTTGTCTTGGTCTGGTAGCCTTCAAAGGAAAAACATACTTTGAAAAACACCCATTACATGTATTGGCTATTGCGTTATTAGGTGGAATGGTATGTCGTCACACTAAACGACTCAATGGATCTCTGATTAATCTTAACCATATTAATTTGGTTGCTAACACACTTAAAAACGGCGCATTAAAAAATAGCGAGTTAAAAAACAGTACAAAAAATTAAATCGTTACATCATTCAAAAATTCACTGCTCATAGATAACTATACTTCTGATCCTTTTTAGGAACGCCATATTTTTAGGAACGTCAATGATTAATAAGTCTTACCACCGTGCTCTCAGTTCACTATTCATGATAGCGTCTATATTGATGATATTGGTGACGGCGTTATATGTCGCTAAACCACTTTTGCTACCTATTATAGTAGGGGCTTTTATTGCCTTATTATGTGGCCCGTTAGTCAACTATTTAGTTCGCTTTGGTATTCCTAGAATGATCAATGTTATTGCGGTTTTATTTGGTTTGGTGGCAGTTATAGGAATTGGTTTAAATATTTTGAGTGAACCAGCACAACAATGGTGGTCTAAACTCCCTCTGTTTTTAGAAAACGTTTCTAATGAAGTGAACGAAGTTACCCAAAATAGCAATGAAGATTCAGCCTCTAGTCTGCTTGTGAATAGTTCGGTTGCAAACGACGGCTTAACAAATAACACCGCATTTTCAATAGTGAAGTCAGTACTTACTACTACACCAACCATTGTTTATCAGATGATGATAGCGTTGTTCATGGCTTATTTCATGATGAATTATGGCCGACAAATATACGCACGAGCATTAACGTTATGTACGAATTTTTCAGATAAACGAAAAGCGGTTGAGTTGGTAAAAGTCGTGCAAAAAGACCTTTCTCGGTATCTCGGCTCGATCACTCTAATTAACATAGCGCTTGGGTTTGTTGTTGGGTGTGTTTTCTATGCTATGGGACTCAAAGATCCTTTCTTGTGGGGCGCTTTTGCAGGCTTGATGAACTATATTCCATATCTTGGCCCTATGGTTTCAGTGACATGTTTTGCATTAGTTTCATTTTTACAGTTTGAGTCATTGAGTTACGCGCTAACTGTTGCGGCAATTTTTTTAGCCATAAACTTAATTGAAAGCCAGATGGTGACACCGATATTATTGGGCAAGCGTTTTAGCTTAAACCCATTGATTTTATTTATCTGGTTAGTCTTCTGGGGCTGGTTATGGGGAGCGATGGGGATGTTAATTGGTGTTCCATTATTAGTGTGTATTAATGTACTGTTCGAACAATTAGCTTATTTTCGAAAATAGAGCCTTCGAAAATACAGATTTTGAAAATATAGCTTTTGCAAATATAGCTTTTGAAAATATAGTGTTAGTCGATGAAGATTGAGACTATTCAATTGACCACTATGTTCTAACGTTTAGAATGTTCTCAATTCAAATTGTCAGGAATTAGAGCAATGGCTAAACGTCATGCTATTAATATCAGTTTTGTTTCCAAAATATCTCGCTGCCAAGAGCTCATTATGTCTCGAAGTGGCGCAGACGATTTATATGAAATTATTAAGATATTGTTTATAAAAAGTATTTGTTCTAATAAGTGGGTTGATTTTTCTCATGCCAATCAGCTACTACAAGCGAATGAAAATAAGGTTTCGGGTTTTGTAGAAGGCTCGGTCTTATTCGTAATGGGCCATGATGTATTCGATGATTGCTGGCAAGTGTTAAGTGATGAAGACACCAATCGACTCGATTACTATACATTTGACGCGGTATTTGAACAATTAACATCACATAAGTACAAGTCGAATAAAGGGCAATATTTTACGCCACGTAATGTGGTCGATTTCTGCATTCAATCGTTAAATATTAGCAAAGGAAGTTCGGTGTGTGATCCTGCTTGTGGCAGCGGTTCTTTTTTGAAATCGAGTTATGATTATCTCGATGGAGTAGGAACATTTTTTGGCTATGATATCTCCTCACGAGCAGTAAAAGTATCTAATTTGATGTCGTATTTGTTATGTAACAATGCTTTATATATCAATCAGCTAGATTCATTAGAAAAAAGCCATCATGACATTACGGCTCGCTATGATGTGATTGTTGCTAATCCACCTTTTGCCGGTGATGTAACAGACAGCCGTTATGTTAAAAGTTATGAATTGGCCGCTATGTCTAAAGGGCGAGTAGAAAGAGATGTGCTGTTTTTAGAGCGATGTGTGCATCTGTTGAAGCCTAATGGGAAATTAGCGATTATCTTACCAGACAATAAAGTCTCTTCATCACGATTTAGCTATGTTAGGCAATGGCTTTTATCCCATCTAGCAGTCAAAGCGGTGGTGAGTTTGGACGCAAATACCTTCAAACCTTATACCAGCCAAAAAGCGGTAGTGATTTTTGCACAAAAATTAGAAAGCACTCAAAACACCATCGCTTTTTATGTCTCTTCTCAGTCTGGTAAAAATGCTTCTGGGGAGTTTATTGTGGTAGACGATAATATTCAGCAAGATTTAGGCGAAATTGGGGACGATATTATTCCTCTTTGGGAGGAAAAATGAAGAAGTCACTGATTAATTGTACTGATTTAGGTAAGCATTTCTACTTGTCTCCCGAGTATTGGTATTCAAAAAAAACAGCAACAGAGAGCTTGCAAGGGACTGAATTAATAGAGATAGCTAGTTTGGTTAAAAAAGGCAGCAAACCTGATTTACAACGAAGCTTAGTATTAGATACCTCATGCGCCGATAAAGGTTTACTGCATATTGCTCCTTTTTTATTTGCAACCAGTAAAACAAGTAAGAGTTATAAAAAAAGGGTAGAAGAAGGCGTGGTACTAGTCTCTAGACTGCGTTCTTATTTGATGCAAGTAACCTATATTCCACATGGTATAAAGCAACGATTGGACGTTGATACTCTGTATTGTTCAACGGAGTTTTATATATTAAAACCTAAAGTTAAAGGGGATGATATTGCTTTTTTAGTACCATGGTTACTGAGTGAGTCAGTGCAGAAAATTTTTACTGATGCGACAGTAGGTGGACATCATCCCCGTTTTGGGGATGATTTATTAATGAGCTTAAGGATCCCTACATATTATATCGACAATAAACAGCAGTTGAATGATAAAGTGGTAACGTGCATAAATACTAGTTTAGATTCGCAGATGACAATGCGAAATCTGGTTAATTAGCTAAATGGGCTAATTAACTAAACCAAGCAAGTTTCTCATGCAGTTGTGTTACCGAACCAATGATTATAAGCGCAGGGCTTTGAGCTTTTTCCGCTAATTGAGGTAAGTTCTCTAACGTACCCGTGTACACTTTTTGTGTATCTCTAGTGCCGTTTTCAATAATGGCACAAGAGGTTTCGCTTGATAAACCATTTGTGATAAGCCGAGTTTGGATGTTTTTACACTGTTTCAAACCCATATAAAAAACTAAGGTATGGTTAGTTTGAGCGAGTGAAGGCCAATCGATATCCTGACCATTTTGTTTTAAGTGGCCGGTTACAAATTGAATACTTTGAGCATGGTCTCGATGTGTCAGTGGGATACCGGCATAAGCTGTTGCTCCCGCTGCGGCTGTAATTCCCGGTACCACTTGGTAAGCCACATCATTTTCGGCCAGTGTTTCTAACTCTTCTCCTCCACGACCAAAGATAAAAGGATCCCCTCCTTTTAGCCTTACCACGTGTTTCCCTTCTTGAGCTTTTGTCACTAGTAGTTGATTGATCTCGTCTTGAGGGACACAGTGAAAATCCAGTTTCTTTCCGACGTAAATCATTTCTGCGTGGTCATTGGCTAACGAAAGAATATCGGTAGAGACCAACCGATCATAAACAACCACATCTGCCGTTTGAATGACTTTTAGACCTTTAACCGTTAATAAATCTGGATCGCCAGGACCAGCACCAACTAATGATACTAGTCCATTAATTCCTGATGCGTTAAATTGAGATACCATCGAATTACCTGTTTTCGTGTAATGTGCTTAAGAGCAGAACCCTTACAGTGTTTCTGCTCTTACAGATAAGGCATTTTATAGCGTTAATCTATTATATAATAGCGTTAATTTACTACGATTGAGCGTGTTGGTAATCCACTTGCGCCTCTTTCACTGGGCGTTCAGACTTAGGTGTCGAATACCAATAACCCAAGCCCATAAAGACAGCACCAGATACCGCATTACCTAAAGATACCCACAATAAGTTGTGTCCAATCCCAGACATTGAATAGCCTTCGGCAGAATGACCAAACCATGAAAGAGCAAATATGGTCATATTAGCAATGGAATGCTCGTAGCCAGAGGCGATAAACGCAACTAAACACCACCAAATTGCGATAAAACGACCTGCGCCAGTTTCACGTTGGCACATCCAAATAGCCAAACATACTAGCCAGTTACATAAAATACCTTTGAAAAACAGTATCATTGCTGGTGCAGTCGTTTTGGCTAAAGCGACTTTATGAATTAAACTTGTTGCATCAGGTAGCAATTTGCCACCGCCAGCATAGAGATATAACCAAGCAACAAAAACAGAGCCGATTAAATTCCCTAACCAGGTCATCGGTAAAATAGTAGCATTATCAGTCCAGGTTATTTGTCCAGTTTTAGCACCAAAAGCCAGAAACATAGTGTGTCCAGTGTATAGTTCAGAACCCGCCATAATCACTAGAGTAAGAGCAATACCAAAAAATGATCCCATGACTAATGGACGTATTGATGGGTCGACTAAATTTCCCAAAGTAAAAATTAATATAATACCTAGTCCAACATAAGCTCCTGCCATTGCAGAGCTAATCCAAAACCCTAACGGATTGTCTTTTAGTAAATTTTTAATGCGTAGTGCGTTGTCACCACATTTTTTTATCGGTTCTGCGTACATTTGGTCTTTCCTTTAAATTTAAAATCAAATAGAGAGAGGCTCCTAATATCCAAATACATTGGAGAAACCTCTTAGCTATTTAATCTCGAACTTCTTAGCTATTTAGACTAGAACTGGTCAATTGAGTTATCTTCGAATTTTTAGGTAAATAAAAAGACGACTCTAGCCAGAAATTTCCACAATACCGGTTGCTACGCGAGCTTTGTAAGCTTTGATATTAAAGCGTTCATCTTCCATACACGCTCCCGTTTTTAGATTGAAACGTTGCTTCTTAAGCGGACTTGCAACCCAAAGTTCACCATTATGTTCAGCGAGTAAGCCTCTCGAAAGTACATTCGATTGCAGAAATGGGTCGGTATTACTGATGGCGAAAACTTCTTCCACTTCAGTTGGTCGGAAAATGGCGATTTGTTGGTCATCGATAAGTGCACATACACCTGTTCCCGGGATGATGTCATTGATGTCACAGACTTGTTGATAAGACATAATTATTTCTCCAGCTCTACATGTAGAATGTTGCCTTTGGCATAAGGTTTTTTCTCAGCCAAGGTTGCAGGTCTATGTTGGTCACGCTCTGGTACAAACACCACATTGTCATCTCGTTTTTCGCTATTAATAAAGTGAGCAAAGCGCTGTGTTGGATTTGGTTGAGATTGGTCATTGATAGTTTCTGTCCATTCACAAGCATACTGTTCAATCAGGTTAGCAATGTGCGTTTCTAGTTGATCATTGAGACCAAGCTTGTCATTGACAATGACATCACGTAAATAATCGATGCCACCTTCTAAGTTTTCTAACCAGACAGAGGTTCTTTGAAGTGGCGCGGCTGTTCGAATGTAGAACATCATAAAACGGTCGATGTACTTGGTGAGTGTTTCTTTGTCTAAATCTGTTGCTAGTAGATCACCATGACGTGGTTTCATTCCGCCATTGCCACAAACATACATATTCCACCCGGCATCCGTTGCAATAATACCAAGGTCTTTACCTTGTGCTTCTGCACATTCGCGAGTACAACCCGACACACCAAATTTCATTTTGTGCGGAGTACGAATACCTTTATATCGATTCTCCAAATAAGAGCCTAAGCCAACAGAATCTTGCACACCGTAGCGACACCATGTTGAGCCAACACAGGTTTTAGCCATACGCAATGCTTTAGCGTAGGCTTGACCAGTTTCAAATCCTGCTTGAATTAATTTGCCCCAAATTGTTGGTAGATCATCTTTTTGCGCACCAAATAAGCCGACTCTTTGTGCCCCGGTTATTTTGGTATAAAGGTTATATTCTTGTGCCACTGCGGCTAGGGCGGCTAAGGCTTTTGGTGTAACTTCACCTCCTGCCATACGTGGGATAACAGAGTAGGTTCCATCTTTTTGGATATTGCCAAGAAAGTTATCGTTTGTGTCATGCAGTTTTACGTGCTGTGGCTTGAGAATATGCTCTCCCCAACAAGAGGCTAGGATAGAACCCACCAGTGGTTTACAAACCTCACAACCGTAACCTTTTCCGTACTTTTTAATCAGTTCATCGAATGTTTTTATTTCTTCAATACGGATTAAATGGAGTAACTCTTGACGAGAATAAGCAAAGTGCTCGCAAATGTTGTTAGTGACTTCTACGCCTGATTTGACCAATTCTGCATTTAGTACCGAAGTAACTAAAGGTATACAACCACCACAGCCAGTACCAGCGCCCGTGACGGCTTTAATATCTGCCAGAGTATGGTGACCGTCGGCGACCGCTTGTGATATTTTTGCTTTGGTGACGTCAAAACATGAACAAATTACGGCGGTTTCAGGTAATGAATCTGCACCAAGTGTTGGTTTTTCTGCGCCTGCGTGTGCAGGTAAGATTAGGCTATCTGGATGTTCAGGAAGATCAATCGCGTTGAGTTTTAATTGTAATAAATCACCATAATCCGAAGTATCACCAACTAAAACTGCACCTAAAAGCTGCTTACCATCCTCGGAAACGATAATACGTTTATATATATCTTGTTCTTCATTTTGATAGACATAGCTTTTGCATCCTGGAGTACGACCATTGGCATCGCCAATAGACCCAACTTTTACGCCTAACAGTTTAAGTTTTGCGCTCATGTCAGCGCCTTCAAATTGGCTTTCAGGGTTTATTTGGTTTTCGTTACTGGCTAAATTGCTTTGACTGTTAATTAAGTGGTCAACGGCGACTGTTGCCATTTTATAGCCAGGAGCAACTAGGCCAAAGAACGTTTCATTCCATGAAGCACACTCGCCGATAGCATAAATATTATGATCAGAGGTTTGACAATAATTGTTAATAGCAACGCCACCACGTGACGCGATATCCAGTTCCATCTGTCGTGCCAATTTGTCTTGTGGGCGAATGCCCGCAGAAAAGACAATAAAGTCGACTTCAAGCTCCGTATCATCAGCAAATTTCATTGTGTTACGGGCATTTCTCCCTGTAGGAAGGATCTCAAGTGTATTTTTGCTGGTGTGGACTTTTACACCCATACGTTCAATTTTACTGCGTAACTGATTGCCACCTTGAGGATCGAGTTGTTCAGCCATTAATACTGGTGCAAATTCTACGACATGAGTTTCAACACCTAATGCTTTTAGAGCTCCAGCCGCTTCCAAACCAAGTAAACCACCCCCGATAACAGCACCGTTTTTGCTTTTACTTGCGCAATTTTCAATGGCTTTTAAATCTTCAATAGTTCTATAAACAAAACAATCTTTATTATCGTTACCTTTGATTGGCGGTACAAAAGGATAAGAACCGGTTGCCAATACGAGTTTGTCGTATTGAATTTCTCGACCAGAGCTTGAGTATACCGTTTGGTTTTCTCGACTAACGTTGATCGCTCGTTCACCGATTAAAACCGTAATATTGTGTTTGTGGTAAAAGCCTTCTTTAACCAGTGATAGCTCGTCTGCGGTATGGTGTGAAAAATAAGAAGAAAGATGAACTCGGTCATACGCAACTCTAGGTTCTTCACAAAAAACAGTAATATCAAACTCTGATGCATTTGTTTTATCAATTAAATCTTCGATATATCGATGGCCAACCATGCCATTGCCGATGACAACTAGCTTCAACTTGCTCATTTGGTTTCCTAAGGTTTTATTTTATCTTGAGCGTATTGTTGGCCATGAAATAAAATTTAAAAATGATGTAAATCAATTACGAAATCAAACTATCCTAAAGTGGTATAAATGAGAGGTTAAGCATAAAGTTGAGTAAAATCAGCTATTTGTATTACTAATAAAATTAAGTTTTTAGTTGTAAAATTACAGAATGGAAAGTTTGCGATTGTAATGTTACAGGATGGGATACGGTATTTTGTGTTATTTTTCACTAAGTTGAAAAAAGAAAAGGCAACGAGTTAGTTGCCTTTTCAATGGAAATACTATTTTGATTGTTACCACATAAGATCATCTGGTATGACAAATTCAGCATAGGGATCGTCTTCAGCGAGTGATTCTTCGGAAGAAGATTTATTTTCTATAACGGCTTCAGCATCTCTTTCTGCAATTTTATAAGCAACCGAAGATGGGATCACTGCGTAGCTATTGGCGGATTTCGCTATAGATAAAACACCGCTAATCAATTGAGCTCTTACTTCGGCAGTTACATAAACAGATTTAATAAGGGTTCCATCAGTAAAGTTGTATTTTATTTCTCCATGCGCCAAATCAACTTGATTCATTTCGATAAGCTGTTTGACTTGTGCTTTCATCTCTTTACTGAGTTGTTGCTGTGCCCTTTGTTCACTGAGTTCTTTATCCCGCTGTCGTTGAACCTGCTTTTGTTCTTCTACAGCAGCCTTAGCTTCTCTAGCTTGAACCCTTGACTTTTTTGAACCTTTTTGAGCTTTTTTTAGTTTCTTTTCATTTACCAAGCCAGCTTTAAGCAACTGGTCTTGTAAGCTTAATTTTGCCATTTTGATTCCAAGTTGGTTTTTTACTATTTTCTCATTTATTACTGTAATTACCACTCATAATTAATTAGCAAATTTAAATATTCTAGTATTGCTTGATGATATTGATAAAAAATCACATTGTGGGATTCTAGCGCCCATTGTCAATTATACAAAAATCAGTCGAATTTATAGCCGTTTTGAACAGTATAATGTTTAACTAAGATTAAGTTGGCAAACCGTAACGAGACATAAAGGAAAAGTACTTAGAGTTAATGTTACTTAAGTAAAGAGGATTAAGCTGCTGATGGCGGAGTAATGATTGCATTTACTCCAGTATGTCATCGACATGGTAATACATAAAATTGTTACGGGTTAGATTGAGAAGATGCCGAAGTAATTATGGATTCGTTCTGATACCTGGTTAGTTTAAAAGTTCCGTAAGTTTGCACTCATAAGTTATGTTTCAATTATTATTCTCATTATTGAGACGTGTTGATGAAATTATGTGATAAACTAACATATTGTAGAAACACTTATGGATACTTTTTTTTAATATTAGTAGCCTATACTTGAGTGCAAAATATAAATGCACATACAAAATTGAAAAGGAATAGTTATGAAGAAGCTAGTAACACTTGCATCAACCTTGTTGGTACTGTCCCCACAACTCGCTCAAGCTGAAGCGTATATTGGCGGAAAAGTAGGTCACTCTTGGTTAGAAGGCTCTTGCCCTACTGATAGTTCATGCAGTGATGATGACTTCGCTGGTGGTATATATGGTGGGTATGATTTTAGTGATACGTTTGGTTTAGAGGTAGGGTTTGATTACTTAGGTGATTTTGCTACCGAAATTAATGATTCGATGAAAGCGTTTACTGTGGCACCTAAGTTCATGATTCCTGTTGGAGACTTAGATTTATTTGGTAAAATTGGTACTGCGAGAATTGATTACGGTGATGTTAATGATACGGTAATGCTAACTGCTATTGGTGCAGAGTACGGATTTTCTGACAATGTTTTCGGTAGACTTGAATATCAACGACTTAATAATATTACCGCTGGCATTGTAGATAATTTGAATGTTAACTCGGTCTTTTTTGGTCTTACTTACAAGTTTGGTGCAAGCGAAGAGCCAGTGCCAATGGTTGTTGAAGAGCCGGCACCAGCACCTGTCGTTGTTGAGCCAGCACCTGTCGTTGAAGAACCAGCACCTAAACCAAAACTATTCCAAGAATATGGCGTAGAATTGTTTGATAATGATAGCGCTAAATTAGCGGAAAATAGCGAGCAGTATTTTGATTGGTTAATTAGCGTCATGAAAAAATATCCTCAAGCTCACGCTCACATTATAGGCCATACTGATTCTGTTGGTTCAGAAAAATATAACCAAGCATTGTCAGAAAAACGTGCAGGATCAGTTGCTGATTATTTGTTCTCTCAAGGAATTGAATCATCTCGCGTTACTGTTTCAGGTATGGGTGAAATTGAACCTAAAGCATCAAATGATACAGCGGAAGGGCGCATGGAAAACCGTCGAGTTGAAGTTATCATTGATGAGTTCGAAATTACTGAGTAATTAAAATTAGCTTTAAGTTGGTACTGTTAAATACTAACTTGATCTCTCAAAAAAGACTGAGCGGCTGCTTGGTCTTTTTTTTGTTCATTATTTCATTAGGCTTTATATAATATTGAAAAATGCTTTGTATGATTCGTTCATTGCAAATGATAAATAGTACAATCAAAGAATCTCTCAGTTTAAAAAACACCTGAGTTTAATAAACCTCTGTTTAGGGCATATACCGTTCATTTGAACGCTATACTTTGCTACTCTTCTCTCACTAATTTATTTTTCGTTATTTATATGGATATTTAAATGACATTTACAATATGGCTATCACTTTTTACTATCTGTTTTCTAGGAGCTATGTCTCCAGGCCCCAGTTTGGCTATTGTTGCTAAGCATAGCTTAGCCGGTGGAAGGATGAATGGGGTGGCTACTGCATGGGCTCATGCTACTGGAGTGGCTATTTATGCTTTAGTTACTTTGGTTGGTTTGGCGACCTTGTTGCATAAAAACCCTGTCTTATTTAAAGGTATCAGCTATCTTGGCGCTATATACCTCGCGTATTTAGGAGTAAAAGCTCTCAGTTCTAAAGGAGGAGTTGCTGAAAAATTAGAATCTGGACAAAAAGTTAGTATTTTACAGTCCGCGAAAGAGGGCTTTCTTATTTCTTTAACTAGCCCGAAGATTATGTTGTTTTTTACCGCTCTATTTTCTCAGTTTGTCGCGGTTGGCTCTGAATTATCAGGACGACTTCTAGTTGTAGGCACACCTTACTTGGTTGATGGGATGTGGTACACCTTTATTGCTTTTATGCTTTCTTCACCAGCATTACTAGACAAGCTCCGAAAAAAAGCCGTTATTATAGATAGGCTTTCTGGGATAGTTTTAATCATCTTATCTATAAGGGTCGTTTGGCTAGCATAACTAACAAAGTACTCTAAAACGCCATCTTATCCACAAGGTTTTGTGAATAAAGTGTGAGTTAACTATGAATTGTTGTGTATGAAAAAAACAGATAAAAAAAAACTGTTTTTTGGTAAAAAACAGTTGCTAAGTTTTGTTGTATCCCTATAATGCGCCTCACTGACACGGCAGAGCCCACAAGGGTTACCGCTAAAACCAGTAAGACGAGCTGCTTGAAAAAGCCTTTCGAAATTAAATTGAAAAAGTATTTGACTCTTCACTTTAAATCGCTAGAATGCACGTCCGCTTCAAGGCAAAGCCAAGAAGCAACGCTCTTTAACAATTTAAACCTATATCAATCTGTGTGGGCACTTGTTGATGATAATCGACACGATTTTGTATCTTAGGATATACAATCACAACGGTATCAATGAACCAGTGACCTAATTTGATGGCAGATACTTTAGCTTTTTAAGTTAACGTGTCTTAAGTATCAAGCACAGTTATTTATCTATCATTCTGTTGGAATGATAGGAACTTTAAATACCATTTACTGCTTGGTTACTACCAAGAAGTAAAGGCAATTTGAAGTCAGTATTCATTGAGGCCCGTTTTTCTTTCTTATGAAAGAGAAACACATCAAAATCTTAAATTGAAGAGTTTGATCATGGCTCAGATTGAACGCTGGCGGCAGGCTTAACACATGCAAGTCGAGCGGAAACGAAAATAGCTTGCTATTTGGCGTCGAGCGGCGGACGGGTGAGTAATGCTTAGGAATTTGCCCAGTTGAGGGGGATAACCATTGGAAACGATGGCTAATACCGCATACGCCCTACGGGGGAAAGGAGGGGACCTTCGGGCCTTCCGCGATTGGATAAGCCTAAGTGAGATTAGCTAGTTGGTGGGGTAATGGCTCACCAAGGCGACGATCTCTAGCTGGTCTGAGAGGATGATCAGCCACACTGGAACTGAGACACGGTCCAGACTCCTACGGGAGGCAGCAGTGGGGAATATTGCACAATGGGCGAAAGCCTGATGCAGCCATGCCGCGTGTATGAAGAAGGCCTTCGGGTTGTAAAGTACTTTCAGTCGTGAGGAAGGTGTTGTACTTAATACGTGCAACATTTGACGTTAGCGACAGAAGAAGCACCGGCTAACTCCGTGCCAGCAGCCGCGGTAATACGGAGGGTGCGAGCGTTAATCGGAATTACTGGGCGTAAAGCGCATGCAGGTGGTTTGTTAAGTCAGATGTGAAAGCCCGGGGCTCAACCCCGGAAGGTCATTTGAAACTGGCAAACTAGAGTACTGTAGAGGGGGGTAGAATTTCAGGTGTAGCGGTGAAATGCGTAGAGATCTGAAGGAATACCAGTGGCGAAGGCGGCCCCCTGGACAGATACTGACACTCAGATGCGAAAGCGTGGGGAGCAAACAGGATTAGATACCCTGGTAGTCCACGCCGTAAACGATGTCTACTTGGAGGTTGCGGTCTTGAACTGTGGCTTTCGGAGCTAACGCGTTAAGTAGACCGCCTGGGGAGTACGGTCGCAAGATTAAAACTCAAATGAATTGACGGGGGCCCGCACAAGCGGTGGAGCATGTGGTTTAATTCGATGCAACGCGAAGAACCTTACCTACTCTTGACATCCTCAGAAGAGAAAAGAGATTTTCTTGTGCCTTCGGGAACTGAGAGACAGGTGCTGCATGGCTGTCGTCAGCTCGTGTTGTGAAATGTTGGGTTAAGTCCCGCAACGAGCGCAACCCTTATCCTTAATTGCCAGCGAGTTATGTCGGGAACTTTGGGGAGACTGCCGGTGATAAACCGGAGGAAGGTGGGGACGACGTCAAGTCATCATGGCCCTTACGAGTAGGGCTACACACGTGCTACAATGGCGCATACAGAGGGCAGCTAACTAGCAATAGTGTGCGAATCCCAAAAAGTGCGTCGTAGTCCGGATTGGAGTCTGCAACTCGACTCCATGAAGTCGGAATCGCTAGTAATCGTAGATCAGAATGCTACGGTGAATACGTTCCCGGGCCTTGTACACACCGCCCGTCACACCATGGGAGTGGGCTGCAAAAGAAGTAGGTAGTTTAACCTTCGGGGGGACGCTTACCACTTTGTGGTTCATGACTGGGGTGAAGTCGTAACAAGGTAGCCCTAGGGGAACCTGGGGCTGGATCACCTCCTTAAACGATAAGATTGTGATTGATGAGTGTTCACACAGATTGATTAGGTTTAGAAAATAAAGAGAGCGCTTTATGTTCATTTTTTGATGAAGATAAAGCAAAGCACCTGCTTAGTTGCGGGTGTTGTTGTGAAAGTGCCCAACACTTTTACAAGCCTGTGTCCCGTTCGTCTAGAGGCCTAGGACACCGCCCTTTCACGGCGGTAACAGGGGTTCGACTCCCCTACGGGATACCACTTCCTTTTGTGAAGTATTTAGGGTCGTTAGCTCAGCTGGTAGAGCAGTTGACTTTTAATCAATTGGTCGCAGGTTCGAATCCTGCACGACCCACCATTCTTTCCCACGAAGGAATTAAAATCGTTTAACTTCATGAGTAAATGAAGAAAAACAATGTGGGCGATTAGCTCAGTTGGGAGAGCACCTCCCTTACAAGGAGGGGGTCACTGGTTCGAGCCCGGTATCGCCCACCATTCTCTAAGTGTTTTTGGCATGTCTGTTAAATCAATAATTATTCATTGTTGGTTTTTTTGTAGACTCTGAAAATCTTTAGAAAATGTATCAAGCTTATTTATAAGCTCACAACATTTAGCTCTTTAACAATTTGGAAAGCTGACGAATAATTTAGTCGTTTTTACTTTTAAAAAAGTAAAACAAAACAGCTCAACGCTGACGATTGAATTATTCAAATAAAAGTTCTCAAATCCTATGACTCATTATGAGTGATAGGTACCAACACACATTCAAGTGTTCTTGGAAACAGCGAAAGCTGTTTATATTTGAGTCCGGCAAAATCGAACGTTGTCTCGCTCATTCAAATAATGAGACAACAATAAACACCTTGGTTGTTTGCCATACGCTTATTTATCGTCACGTAAGTGACAGTAAAAAGAAACCCCTTGGGGTTGTATGGTTAAGTGACTAAGCGTACACGGTGGATGCCTTGGCAGTCAGAGGCGATGAAAGACGTAATAACTTGCGATAAGCCCAGATTAGGTAGTAATAACCGTTTGAGTCTGGGATTTCTGAATGGGGAAACCCACTAGCATAAGCTAGTATTATTAACTGAATACATAGGTTAATAAGGCAAACCCGGGGAACTGAAACATCTAAGTACCCGGAGGAGTAGAAATCAACCGAGATTCCGAAAGTAGCGGCGAGCGAAATTGGACTAGCCCTTAAGCTTTTAATGATGCAGGTGAAGATTCTGGAAAGTATCGCGATACAGGGTGATAGCCCCGTAACCGACACATCATTTTAAGTGAAAACGAGTAAGGCGGGACACGTGATATCCTGTTTGAATATGGGGGGACCATCCTCCAAGGCTAAATACTACTGACTGACCGATAGTGAACCAGTACCGTGAGGGAAAGGCGAAAAGAACCCCTGTGAGGGGAGTGAAATAGAACCTGAAACCGTGTACGTACAAGCAGTAGGAGCACCTTTTTGGTGTGACTGCGTACCTTTTGTATAATGGGTCAGCGACTTATATTTAGTAGCAAGGTTAACCGAATAGGGGAGCCGTAGGGAAACCGAGTCTTAACTGGGCGTCGAGTTGCTAGGTATAGACCCGAAACCAGGTGATCTAGCCATGGGCAGGTTGAAGGTTGAGTAACATCAACTGGAGGACCGAACCGACTAATGTTGAAAAATTAGCGGATGACTTGTGGCTAGGGGTGAAAGGCCAATCAAACCTGGAGATAGCTGGTTCTCCCCGAAAGCTATTTAGGTAGCGCCTCGGACGAATACTACTGGGGGTAGAGCACTGTTAAGGCTAGGGGGTCATCCCGACTTACCAACCCTTTGCAAACTCCGAATACCAGTAAGTACTATCCGGGAGACACACGGCGGGTGCTAACGTCCGTCGTGGAGAGGGAAACAACCCAGACCGCCAGCTAAGGTCCCAAAGTATAGCTAAGTGGGAAACGATGTGGGAAGGCTCAGACAGCCAGGATGTTGGCTTAGAAGCAGCCATCATTTAAAGAAAGCGTAATAGCTCACTGGTCGAGTCGGCCTGCGCGGAAGATGTAACGGGGCTAAGCTATACACCGAAGCTGCGGCAATGAAGTTTACTTCATTGGGTAGGGGAGCGTTCTGTAAGCCGTTGAAGGTGAACTGTAAGGTTTGCTGGAGGTATCAGAAGTGCGAATGCTGACATGAGTAACGATAATGGGGGTGAAAAACCCCCACGCCGGAAGACCAAGGGTTCCTGTCCAACGTTAATCGGGGCAGGGTAAGTCGACCCCTAAGGCGAGGCTGAAAAGCGTAGTCGATGGGAAACGGGTTAATATTCCCGTACTTCTTATAATTGCGATGGGGGGACGGAGAAGGCTAGGTGGGCCTGGCGATGGTAGTCCAGGTTCAAGGGTGTAGGCTAATTTCTTAGGTAAATCCGGGAAATTATTAGGCTGAGACCCGATGTCGAGTCACTACGGTGATGAAGTCATTGATGCCATACTTCCAGGAAAAGCCTCTAAGCTTCAGATTATAAGGAATCGTACCCCAAACCGACACAGGTGGTCGGGTAGAGAATACCAAGGCGCTTGAGAGAACTCGGGTGAAGGAACTAGGCAAAATGGTACCGTAACTTCGGGAGAAGGTACGCTCTTGACGGTGAAATCCCTAGCGGATGGAGCTATTGGGAGTCGCAGATACCAGGTGGCTGCAACTGTTTATTAAAAACACAGCACTGTGCAAAATCGTAAGATGACGTATACGGTGTGACGCCTGCCCGGTGCCGGAAGGTTAATTGATGGGGTTAGTCTTAGGACGAAGCTCTTGATCGAAGCCCCGGTAAACGGCGGCCGTAACTATAACGGTCCTAAGGTAGCGAAATTCCTTGTCGGGTAAGTTCCGACCTGCACGAATGGCGTAATGATGGCCACGCTGTCTCCACCCGAGACTCAGTGAAATTGAAATCGCTGTGAAGATGCAGTGTACCCGCGGCTAGACGGAAAGACCCCGTGAACCTTTACTACAGCTTGGCACTGAACATTGACCCTACATGTGTAGGATAGGTGGGAGACTATGAAACTTCGTCGCTAGATGGAGTGGAGTCAACCTTGAAATACCACCCTTGTATGCTTGATGTTCTAACTTAGTCCCCTAATCGGGGATGAGGACAGTGCCTGGTGGGTAGTTTGACTGGGGCGGTCTCCTCCCAAAGAGTAACGGAGGAGCACGAAGGTGGGCTAAACACGGTTGGACATCGTGTGGTTAGTGCAATGGCATAAGCCCGCTTGACTGCGAGAATGACAATTCGAGCAGGTGCGAAAGCAGGTCATAGTGATCCGGTGGTTCTGAATGGAAGGGCCATCGCTCAACGGATAAAAGGTACTCCGGGGATAACAGGCTGATACCGCCCAAGAGTTCATATCGACGGCGGTGTTTGGCACCTCGATGTCGGCTCATCACATCCTGGGGCTGAAGTCGGTCCCAAGGGTATGGCTGTTCGCCATTTAAAGTGGTACGCGAGCTGGGTTTAGAACGTCGTGAGACAGTTCGGTCCCTATCTGCCGTGGGCGTTGGAAGATTGAAGGGGGCTGCTCCTAGTACGAGAGGACCGGAGTGGACGAACCTCTGGTGTTCGGGTTGTCATGCCAATGGCATTGCCCGGTAGCTAAGTTCGGAATCGATAAGCGCTGAAAGCATCTAAGCGCGAAGCGAGCCCTGAGATGAGTCTTCCCTGGCACTTTACGTGTCCTAAAGGGTTGTTCAAGACTAGAACGTTGATAGGCAGGGTGTGTAAGTGCTGTGAGGCATTGAGCTAACCTGTACTAATTGCCCGTGAGGCTTAACCATACAACACCCAAGGGGTTTTGGCAGAAATTGTTCCAGACAATTTACTGCACTTCCTACATCCGTGTAGGTCGTGGACTCAGATAGAGAACATTGAATGTGTAGAGACTTTTATAATTAGCTTTCCAAGTTTTTTAGACTTCCCAAGTGCTTTAGGTAGCGCAGGGATAAAGTTTGCTGGCAAGGCAACTTGAGTAACGATTGAAGGCGCTTACATTGGTAAGTAACTGAAAGAGTGAACAAGTTAACGCAGTCCAGCGAGTTTTATCACAAGCGGGAGGTTTAATACCAAATTTTGCTTGGCGACCATAGCATTGTGGACCCACCTGAACCCATGCCGAACTCAGAAGTGAAACGCAATAGCGCCGATGGTAGTGTGGGGTTTCCCCATGTGAGAGTAGGACATCGCCAGGCTCTAATTCGCTTTTATCTTTTTTAGAGAAGATGAAGGCAAACATTAATAAAGCTTACCAATAAGACTTTATTAAGTGTTACCAATACCATGTGGAGTGGTAGTTCAGTTGGTTAGAATACCGGCCTGTCACGCCGGGGGTCGCGGGTTCGAGTCCCGTCCACTCCGCCATTTGGTATTGAAATCTAGTAAGAATTTTAAAAAGCCTCAACAGAAATGTTGAGGCTTTTTTGCGTTTGATGCTTCATCTTGAAATGTGGTTACAAATTATTTTTCATATTAACTGAATTAGTTATACCTGCTCGATGAAATACTAACCAAATATGGCCTGCACGATCAAATTAAGTTCGAACAATTGGCTGTCTTAAGCGTTTACTTAATCAAGTCTATTTTTCCCAAAACAGTTGTCGGTGTTACCTATATAAGCGGATAGGATGATCTATTCAAGATATTCTAAGGTAAACGTCTTGAGAAGTTGCTTAGCGGGACTTTAACTAGGTGGTTGCTATAACTCTATGACGTTCTATAAATTGCCTCTATGCCTTTTATAGAGCTGTTATTTGATAATTAACATAAATCGTTAAAGTATAGTTTTAGTTTTTAAGTGAACGACAGTTGTATCAACACCATTGTAATGTGAATGTTACAGAACTCCGTTATCGAATTTAATCTGTTTTGTGGTATTTAAAGCGAGTTAGTTTGTTCAGAAGATAAAATTTTTTGCTGATAGATCCTACTTAACTAATTTATCGAATTTGTGTTTGTATGCTATTTAGCTTCTTATAGGGAGCTCTGTGGCTCTTTTGTTATTTCTTGCTACGTTTATTGGTAGGAGAGGCAATTGCTATTCAGGTGGCCTTACAATAGCTAATTTTGTGCTTCATTTAACAGTGAATAAAATACCGAATGATTATTCGAATTATATCGTGGTGCATGTTTAAAGTCCTCAATGTATAAATACATTTCAGGACGAGAGACTAAAACCAAAAAAGCCATGTCTAAAGACATGGCTTTTGGAAAATGGCTCCCTTTGCTGGACTCGAACCAGCGACATACGGATTAACAGTCCGGCGTTCTACCAACTGAACTAAAAGGGAACAAATTTTTATATGGTGCCGACTACCGGAATCGAACTGGTGACCTACTGATTACAAGTCAGTTGCTCTACCTACTGAGCTAAGTCGGCTCCGTTCATTATGCATCGCAAGTTTATTAGCCATTGCATAATGTTTTAATATGGCTCCCTTTGCTGGACTCGAACCAGCGACATACGGATTAACAGTCCGGCGTTCTACCAACTGAACTAAAAGGGAATTATTTGTTTAGAAAATGGTGCCGACTACCGGAATCGAACTGGTGACCTACTGATTACAAGTCAGTTGCTCTACCTACTGAGCTAAGTCGGCTCTAATTTTCTATTGAACTAATGTTCTACAAACACCAGTTTTTAATATGGTGCCCGGAGGCGGAATCGAACCACCGACACGAGGATTTTCAATCCTCTGCTCTACCGACTGAGCTATCCGGGCAACGGAGCGTATTAAACGGTTTTTCGTTGTTAAGGTCAATAGATAATAGTAAAAAATATTGCGTTTGATTGTTTTTTATACTTAACCGAAGGTTTCAGTAGGTAAGTGTGCTTATAAGTGCTTACCTATATAGAGTTTAGTGACTAAAAAACAAACCTGGTAGTCGGTTAAGTTACATAATTAATAAGTGATACTCATTCTGTAAAACTAAACGTCATGTGTACTGTATACATTTTAATGATAGGTTCATTCGAGTAACGAGTTTTCTATCTATCAATTGTAATAAGTTGTTACAGTGCTATATGTCAATCAATGCTGCTAAGTAGTATTCGCCTCTACGATTGATGTATTAAAAAGGGCGTAAATATGACATTACTAGCGATTATTATTGCTTGTTTAATTACCGGTGTGGTTGTCGGCGTAATGGCCGTGGTGTTATCCAAACATATGTAATTTGATAAGCTTTATGATTCTTTTTAAGAAGCATATTAAAAAGATAAAAACACGCAAGGATGCGTGTTTTTATAAAATAGCCGAAGTTTTGGGACTAAGAGTGATGGAGCTTGTGTAATCTAAGCAAGAGATAAATTGATCTAAGACGAGTTTTGTGGGCTATTGAAAAGCAAAAAAGGCCATCTCCAATGAGATGGCCTTTCAATGTGGCTCCCCTTGCAAGACTTGAACTTGCGACATACGGATTAACAGTCCGCCGTTCTACCAACTGAACTAAAGGGGAATTATGCTAGCTAGATATGGAAACTAACTGTCAATAATATGGTGCCTCGAGGCGGAATCGAACCACCGACACGAGGATTTTCAATCCTCTGCTCTACCGACTGAGCTATCGAGGCAAAAATGGTGCCGACTACCGGAATCGAACTGGTGACCTACTGATTACAAGTCAGTTGCTCTACCTACTGAGCTAAGTCGGCACATTAATTTTTGCTAATTATGTTGAAATCAAAACTGACACCAACGATTAAATTTTGGTGCCCGGAGGCGGAATCGAACCACCGACACGAGGATTTTCAATCCTCTGCTCTACCGACTGAGCTATCCGGGCAACGGAGCGCTATTAAACGGATTTTTGAGTCCATCGTCAACTGGTTTTTTTGAAAAACCGTAAAATAGTGTTCATTTGATGTGAATTTAACCAATTTTACGATGATTTTCGATTTATCTAAGCTAAATATGAGACGCCGAGATAAATCGCCGACATCAATTAGCCAAGGCGTTTATCGAGCTAAACTTTTGTCTAGATTTTTGTGTTGCTAAATTCTTGCTTATAATTGGTTACTTTTTCTAAATATCGTCTTGATTCGTTGTTACTATGTCTTTGAGTCAAAGCCCAATAAACTTGGTTTGGTTGTAACGAATTAAGTTGGCTCATTGCTCTTGTTCGGCTATTTTTGTCGAAAGTATTTAATACACCTCCTGTACCGCCGTTATACGCAGAGATCATGCTGTACTCTAAAGAAAGTGAATTTTTAACATCTTTGAGATAACGGTTTTTTAAAATATAGAAATAAGCGGTGCCTGTATCTATATTTTTTTCAGGATCAAAAAGGTACTCGGGTGTTGGTATCCCAGGTTGTTTTTTTACTAGCTTAAACACGTCTGCACCTGCTGTTTTTGGAACCACCTGCATCAGTCCGTAAGCATTTGCCCAACTGACAGCATAAGGATTAAAACTGCTTTCGGTTTTTATTATTGCGTAGATAAGGTCTTCTGGAATATCGTATTTTCTAGATGCTTGTTGGACGATATCAGCGTATTTATAGCTACGTAACTCAAAGTGTTCTTGTACCATTGGAATCGTTACGTAATAGGCTTTTTTAAAGTCTACATTTTTACTTTTAATTTGTGTTTCAATTAAATAGTCAGCAAACTTATTTGCTCTCCACTGCCATTGGATCGGTTGATTTTCATTGTCTAGTACTTGTTTGTATAAAAAAGGTTGTCCTTCGAGCTTTATACTAGAGGATGAAAACAAGTCGACATGAGCAGGATCGTCAGGGGTAAGTAACGTTGTTACTATAGCATTTTTTAGGTGTTTTTTAGGCTCCGTTAGTGAGACGGTTTCGACTGTGATGGTGCCATCGGAAAAGTTTACTTCTGACCGGCTCAAGTAGTTATCTATGTATTTTACATAGTTACTTTTACCAGCTATGCGAATTTCTTTGCTGCCCCACTTTTTTTCTATATTGCCAGAGAAGCTATCAATCAATGCGTTTAGAGCATTGCTATCTTTTTGAAATTGTCCCGGAAGTTCAGCCAAGTTTTTGGCAAATCGATTGGTGGGTTCAAAATCTATAGTGTAGACGTGTTCTTCTATAAACTCACGGCTACAGCCAGTTAATGTTATTAATAGTAGTAAAAACAGATATTTTTTCATAGGGCGCAATAAGAGATGAAAGATGGCGTAAAGCCATCTTAAGTTGGTAATGTAGAATTACTCGCTCGGTGGCGTATAACCTTCGATAATAATATCCTGACCTTCAAACAGAAACTTGATCATTTCCTGTTCTAGTAGTTTTCTATGTTCAGGATCCATCATATTTAGTTTCTTTTCATTGATCAGCATAGTTTGTTTACTTTGCCATTGTGCCCATGCTTGTTTTGAAATATGGTCAAAAATACGTTTACCTAAATCACCAGGATAAAGTTGAAAATCTAAACCTTCAGATTCTTTTTGTAGATGTTCACAAAATACGGTACGACTCATAATGTTTCCTTGGTTGGTTCCAACAAATTAAATTCTAAAGAAAGGTTTTCTATTAGCTGCTTAACAGGAGCAGCGAGACCAACCTCTTCCGGTTGGGATAAGTTATACCAGAGACCTTTCGTTCCTTCCATAATCAAACTGGGTTGTTTGGTTAATTTGATAAGCACTGGGGTGATATCTAAGTGATAATGGCTAAAAGTATGTCGAAAAGTGATCAGCGTTTCTTGTTGTTGAATATCTTTTTCTACTATTGAACGTTGATATAACGAGTATTGTAAGTTTGACTCAGTATGGTCAGGAAAACAATACAAGCCACCCCAAATTCCTGTTTGAGGGCGCTGCTCTAACCAAACTTGATTGTTGTAATATAAGATAATGAACCAAGTTTCTTTGATAGGTTTAATTTTCTTTGGTTTTTTGCCTGGCAATTCTAATTGACGATTTTGTTTCTTTGCTTGACAAAAAATGTGTACTGGGCACAACTCACACTTAGGTTTACTTCTGGTGCAAATTAATGCCCCCATATCCATCATTGCTTGGTTATATTTATCAACATCTGTGTTAGGTGTGTGTTCTTCTGCTACTTGCCAGAGTTGACTCTCTACTTTCTTTTGTCCGGGCCAACCGTCGATAGCAAATGCTCTTGCTAAGGTTCGCTTTACATTGCCGTCTAAGATAGCATGTGGCTGCTTTAATACCGAAGAGAGAATGGCTGCAGCTGTTGAGCGCCCAATACCTGGAAGTGCATTGAGCTGTTCAATATCATGTGGAAACTCTCCGTTATGCTGTTCTACAACCAATTGAGCCGCTTTGTGTAGGTTTCGAGCTCTTGCGTAATAGCCTAAACCAGTCCAAAGGTGTAAAACTTCGTCTTGATGAGCGTTAGCTAACGCATTCACATCAGGAAATTTTTCTAAAAATCGCTTAAAATAGGGGATGACAGTGGTGACTTGAGTCTGTTGAAGCATTATTTCTGACAACCAAACTTTATATATAGTTTTATCTTGTTGCCAAGGTAAGTTCTTTCGACCGAAAGACTCGTACCAAGTTAATATCGCCTTTGCAAATGGGGTCACGACAATCTCTTTATGTTATTTTTTATTTGAAGTGAAATTGCACCATATTTAATGATGAGTGTAAAACACATAAATAATGCGGGTATTTATGAAGAAAACTCCTTGCACCTAGGACGAATCTTTGGATAATCCACGCTTTGATTGAACAATGAACAGGCAAATCTAATGAGCGAAGTAACGACAAACGAATATACTGACGATGGCAAATTAGTTCGAAAAATACGAAGTTTTGTTCGTCGCGAAGGACGCTTAACAAAAGGCCAAGAAACGGCCTTAAAAGAATGTTGGCCAACAATGGGCATTGATTATCAAAATCAGTTGCTAGATTGGCAGCAAGTTTTTGGTAATAATAATCCTGTTGTATTGGAAATAGGTTTTGGTATGGGGGCTTCTTTAGTTGAAATGGCTAAAAATGCACCAGAGAAAAATTTCATCGGAATAGAGGTTCACAGCCCGGGTGTGGGGGCTTGTTTGAGTGCGGCTAGTGAGGCGGGAGTGACTAATTTACGTGTAATGTGTCACGATGCCGTGGAAGTGTTCGCGCATATGATTCCAGATAGTAGTTTAACAACATTACAACTGTTCTTTCCGGACCCTTGGCATAAAAAACGTCATCATAAGCGTCGTATCGTTCAACTTGAATTTGCTGAAATGGTTCGTCAAAAATTAATTGTCGAGTCAGGTGTTTTTCATATGGCAACTGATTGGGAAAACTACGCAGAGCATATGATAGAAGTCATGAACCAAGCGCCTAATTTTAGCAATATCGCGATAGATGGTGATTATATTGACCGTCCAGAAGATAGGCCTTTAACTAAATTTGAAGCACGAGGACACCGATTAGGTCATGGTGTTTGGGATATTAAGTATAAACGCATTGGGTAAATGGAAAGAAAGCTTGGGATAAACTCTCAAGCTTTCTTTTATATACAGTTGCTAGCTATATGACATAAATTTATTAGCTATATGAACCATACCGACTAACTACATAAATCCGGCTAATAAATCATTTAAGAATAACTTTCCTTTTTTCGTAACTTGCCAATCTTCATGGTTGTCTTGTATAAAACCTTGCTCAACTGCCCAGTCTATAGTTGGTTGAATAGTCTCGATAGCTAGCCCAGTGGTTTGTATGAAATCTTGTTTTGGGCAAGCCTCAATGAGTCTAAAGCGGTTCATGAAAAACTCAAATGGTCGCTCTTCGCTTTTGACTACGGTTTCGGAATCAAGATAAGGGTTAATGAGATTTAAATAACCTTTTGGATGTTTGACTTTAGTGGTTCTAAGGATTCGACCATCAGAAAAACTGAGCTTTCCATGCGCCCCACAACCAATACCTAAATAATCACCAAAACGCCAGTAATTGAGATTGTGTTGGCATTGATAACCTGGTTTGCTGTACCCCGATGTTTCATATTGAATATAACCAGCATCTGAAAGCTTTTTATGCCCTAAATCAAAAATATCCCATAGCTGATCATCATCTGGCAATATTGGCGGTTTGGAGTGAAAAAGAGTATTGGGCTCAATCGTTAATTGATACCAAGAAAGGTGAGGAGGATTAAGTTCAATTGCTTTTTCTAGATCGGTTAATGCTTGTTCAATACTTTGATTTGGTAAACCGTGCATCAAATCTAAATTGAAGCTATTGAGGCCGATTGTATGAGCTAATTCAGCCGCATTTACTGCCTCTTCTTGGCCATGAATTCGACCTAGTTTCTGTAATTTTTCTTGCTCGAAACTCTGTACGCCAATTGAAATACGAGTCACGCCTTCTTGCTGATATTGTTTGAATCGTTCTGCTTCAATTGTGCCCGGATTGGCTTCCAAAGTTATTTCAATATCGTTTTTAAAAGCAATGCGCTGCTGAATTTTTTTTAATAAACGGCCAATTTCACTTGGTGAAATCAAACTCGGTGTTCCACCACCAATAAAAATAGAATGAAGTGGTCTGCCATCGCCTTGAAGTTGAAAGCGACAAATATCTTGTTCGAGATCTTCGATTAAGGCATCAATGTATTGTTTTTCTGGGATGCTACTTTTCAACGCGTGAGAGTTGAAATCACAATAAGGACATTTTTGAACACACCAAGGAATGTGTACATAAAGGCTAAGGTTAGGTGGGATTAGCATAAATTATTGGTCACTACTTAGTGTGGCGAATAATTGTTTAAGTGCTTTTCCTCTATGAGAGAGTTGTTTTTTTTGTAACGAATCCAACTCTGCTGAGGCGCATTGCATTTCAGGTACCCAAAATACTGGGTCATAACCGAATCCATTGCTGCCACTTGCTTGGGTAAGAATTTTACCTTCCCATTTTCCGTGACAAACGATTGGTGTTGGATCGTGTTCGTGTTTCATAAAGACGAGTACGCAGTGAAAACGTGCTGTTCTTTGTGGTTCTGGCACATCTTTCATCTCAACCAATAACTTTTCTAAGTTAGCCTTATCGGTTGCATCCTCACCAGAGTAGCGAGCAGAGTAAATACCAGGTGCACCTAAAAGATAATCCACTTCAAGTCCAGAATCATCGGCAATGGCTGGTAACCCGGTCTCTTTTGCAGCGTGTCGAGCTTTAATAATGGCATTTTCAATAAACGTTGTCCCTGTTTCTGCTACCTCAGAAACATTAAACTCACTTTGAGGCAGTACGTTAAAGCCAAACTCTGAAAGCAAATTAGCCATCTCTTTGACTTTGCCTTGGTTACCTGTGGCTAATACTAGTTTTTTTGTCATGATTTTATTTTCGTCCTGTATTCATTATTAAAGCACTACAAGAGTGCTTTAATAATGTCTGGAATATGTATTGGAGCACTTATGCGAACTTGTTTATGCCGCCCAAGTTGCCCTTTTTCTATATGAATATGGCTTTTGGCAACCTTAAACTGCTTAGATAAATACTTAGTTAAATGTGAATTAGCTTTACCGTCCACAGGTGGTGCTGTTATCGCTATTTTAAGCTCTTCTCCATGTAAACCGACAATAGCGTCTCTGCTGGCTTTCGGTTGGATATAGAGCTTAAGAACAAGATCATTACAATCTTGAGTTATTGCTGACATTACAATTGGTACCAAATTGGACCAATAATATCGCCCATTAAGAAGTTAGCGAATTGCAATATAATAAATAGCACTAATACGCTTAAATCGAATCCTCCCATATCAGGGAGAAACCGACGAATTGGGCCTAACATTGGTTCTGTTAATTGATGAAATACGTATTCAATTGGACTGCGCCCCTGACTTACCCAACTTAAGATAGCTCTCAATAGTAAAACCCAGAACAGTAAACCACCTGCAGCTTTAACCAAAGCCAGTAGACCGAAGAATAAGAAGTCTAAGCTAAACACTAATGTACCGTTGGCTATCAGTATTAAGGCGACGAATTTAATCACGCATAATACATAGGCAAAAACTAAGGTCGCCAAATCGATACTGCCAACCGATGGGATCACACGGCGTAGAGGTTTAATTATTGGTTGGGTTGCTTTAACAATAAATTGAGAAAATGGGTTATAGAAATCAGCACGAGCGGCCTGTAACCACAGCCTCAGAAGGACTATCATGATATATAAATCGATGACAGTGGAGACAAGAAAATTCATTGAGTTCATTATGCGCCCTTAAAATTGTCGCTAGTTGGTTTAACGGGATTTAGGTTTAATCGAGTTTAGAAAAGTTTTTCCATTTCTTCTGCTCTTGAAACGGCCGCTCGCATCGCTGTCGCGACTATTTCGGTTAATTTGTGTTCATTAAAAGAACGCAGCGCTTCTGCTGTTGTACCACCTTTTGATGTTACTTGTTCTCTTAATGTTGCTATATCGATATCGGCGTTGGCGACTACCATTTCGGCTGCGCCAAGTGCCGATTGTTGAACCAATAATCTGGCGGTGTGTTCATCGAACCCTTGAGAAATCGCTTCACGTTGCATCGCTTCCATAAATAAGAAGAAATACGCAGGAGCGCTGCCAGCTGCAGCAATTACATTGTTTATACCTGATTCTTGTTCCACCCAACATATTTCACCAACAGCTTGCATCAGTTGACCTGCAAAAATCTTATCTTCTTCACTGACCGAATGGGTTGCGTATAAACCACTCATGCCTTTATTAACCAGCGCAGGCGTGTTAGGCATAACACGAATAAGATTTACTTCTGTTTTTAAGTATTGGTTAATTCTTTCGGCTGAAATACCTGCTGCAACAGAAATAATAAGTTTATCAGATAGGTCAATATCCGTTAACCCGAGGCAGACCGATTCCATTACTTGTGGCTTTACTGATAAAACTATTACGTCAGCGTTATTAGCTGCATCGACATTATCTGTAGTGGTATTGACTCCGTACAATGAATTTAGTAAATCGCGTTGTTGTTGGTGTGGATTTGTTGCTGTGATATCACTCGAATTATATCCGCTTGAGGTTAGACCCGCGATAATGGATCGTGCCATATTACCAGCACCAATAAAGGCAATTTTTCTATTTTTCATATACGGACCTTATCCTTGTTTAAATTAAGATTTGTTTGAGTAATCTCTTGCGCCAAATATTGCAGTACCAATGCGTACCATTGTGCTGCCTGCTTGAATAGCGGCTTCCATATCGCCACTCATTCCCATTGATAGTGTATCTATGTCGTTATATTGAACTGCAAGCTTTTGCTGTAATACAGATAATTGATTAAAAGCATGTAGCTGTGATTGATAGTTAGATACATTTTCAGGAATCGACATCAATCCTCTTAAGGTGAGGTTGGGAAGGGAAGAAATCAACTCAGCTAACTGAAAAACTTCCGATTCGTTCGTGCCAGCTTTTGATTGTTCGCCACTGGTATTAACCTGAATTAATACTTGTAATGGTGGAAGGTGCTCACTTCTTTGGCTGCTTAGGCGTTGGGCTATTTTGGCGCGGTCAACAGAATGAATCCATTGGAAGTTTTCTGCAATTAATTTGGTTTTATTCGATTGAATAGGACCAATGAAGTGCCATTGTAGTGAGGGACCTTCATTTAGATCTGAAAAATATTGAATTTTTTCAACGCCTTCTTGAACATAATTTTCACCGAATGCTATTTGACCTGCTTTTATTGCTTGAGCTACTGCATCAATCGGTTTGGTTTTGCTAACGGCTAAAAGTTGCACTGAGTTTGGTGTTCGTCCGCATTTTTGCTCGGCAGTACGAATTTGACTTAGAGTTTGTTCAATATTTGTTTGAATACTATTCATAATGGACTTCAATAAGGAATTTATATGGGTATCACAGAGTTATTAGCTTTTAGTGTAAAACATAATGCGTCAGATCTACATCTTTCAGCTGGCGTTTCTCCTATGATACGCATTGATGGAGAGGTTAGGAAGTTAGATAAGCCATCTTTGAGTGATTCTGAAGTACATGATGTATTACTTGAGGTTATGAGCGAGGCACAACAGAAGGAATTTGCACAAAAACTAGAAGTGGATTTTTGTTATGATATTGCTTCAATTGGCCGATTTCGTGTCAATGCTTTTCATCAAAAGCGAGGATGCGCCATTGTATTTCGCAGCATTCCTGTCGATATTCCTACGTTGGAGGCTTTAGGCTGTCCTAGTATTTTTAGTCAAATATCGATAAGGGATAGTGGGTTGATACTGGTGACAGGCCCGACCGGTTCCGGTAAATCTACCACGGTTGCTGCTATGGTGAATTTTATAAACCAACACCTTAATAAGCATATTTTAACCATTGAAGATCCAATTGAATTTGTGCATTCAAATATTAAATGCCTTATCAATCAGCGTGAGGTTCATAGCGATACACATGGTTTTAAAGTGGCTCTTCGTTCAGCGTTACGAGAGGATCCTGATGTCATTTTAGTAGGAGAGTTAAGAGATCAAGAAACTATAAGCTTGGCATTAACCGCCGCAGAAACAGGGCATTTAGTTTTTGCGACCCTACATACTAGCTCTGCAGCCAAAACTATCGATAGAGTGATTGATGTGTTCCCGGGTAATGATAAGTCGATGGTGCGTAGTATGCTTTCTGAATCGTTAACGACAGTAATTGCTCAGAAGTTACTAAAGAAAAAATCGGGTGGACGTGTCGCTTGTTATGAAATCATGATGGCGACACCTGCTATTCGAAATCTGATTCGTGATAACAAAGTGGCGCAAATGTATTCGATTATTCAAACAGGTTCTGCATCAGGCATGATCACAATGCAACAAAGCGCCAATAAGTTACTAAAGAATGGCGTTGTTGATGCACAAGAAGTCAGTAAAAAGATAGGGTCTGATGCGATAGCATTTATTTAAGTCTATGTATTTAAACTATTGCATCGTTAATATTTAGACCATTAAATTATTCAAGACCACTGTGCTTCAAACCAGCTTTGTAATATAACTACCGCAGATTGGCAGTCAATATTACCTTTGTTTAGAGCCTTATATCCTCCCATTTCAAACAAGCTCGCTCTTGCTTCTGCAGTTGATAAACGTTCGTCATGCATTTCAACAGGATAACCAAATCGACCGTGCAGCCGATTGGCAAATTTTTTCGCTCTAGGAGTGATGCTATCTAATTCTTTGCCATGCAAATCGGTTGGCAACCCGACGACAATAAGATCGGGTTGCCACTCCTTGAGTAATTTTTCTATGTTGTCCCAATTGGGGACTCCATCGTTAGCTTTAAATGCTTTTAATGGCGTAGCCGTTCCCGTTATGTCTTGCCCTATCGCACTGCCGATACTTTTGGTACCAAAGTCAAAAGCGATAATGGTTCTTGAATTTTTACTCATTAAGCATGCCCTGCATTAATGGAAAGTTGACTTGGTTCTACACCTAACATTTTTACCGCAGCTTGCCAGCGTTCCTCTATTGGTGTTTGATAGATAACTTCTGGATCAGCTTCAACGGTTAACCAAGAGTTCTCGGCTAATTCATTCTCCAACTGGCCAGCAGTCCAACCTGCATAACCTAACGCGACAATATAGTGTTTAGGTTCTGCTTCTGTACCTAAAACGCTAAGAATATCTTTTGATGTGGTGACACTTATATGTTCTGTCATCTGAATGCTCGATTGGTAACTATCTTTTGGCTCATGGAGTATAAACCCTCGATCTTCAGATACAGGGCCACCACTTAAAACGGTCGCTTGTAAACTTTCTTTATGTACTCTGGGATGGACGGAATCTACATCCACTTTGTCAAGCATTCCACCTATAGTCAGATTAATAGGTGCGTTGACAATAATTCCCATTGCACCTTCTTTGTTATGCTCACAGATGTAGATAACAGAACGCTCAAATGGGCCGTCTGTTAATCCGGGCATTGCTACTAAAAAATGATTGACTAAATTCATATAAATTCCTGTCTCCCTTTGTACTGTTACCTTTTGTGGGATAATGACTTAATTATGTTCTTTTACCCGACGCTCAATTGCATCCATTAGTTTGCCCGTAATTGATATATCAAAGGCGGCCTCAATTTCTTTAATGCAAGTAGGGCTGGTTACGTTGATCTCGGTTAACTTGTCACCAATGATGTCTAAACCAACAAAGATGAGCCCTTTCTCTTTTAATGTTGGGGCGACAGCAAGCGCTATTTTCTTATCGGTTTCACTCAGTGGTCTTGCTTCTCCTCGTCCGCCTGCTGCGAGGTTGCCTCGTGTTTCTCCTTTAGCAGGAATACGAGCTAAGCAATAAGGCATTGGCTCTCCATCAACAATCAATATTCGTTTATCACCATTGCTAATATCAGGGACAAAAGTTTGTGCCATTGCGTAGGTTTGACCGTGATTAGTCAGCGTTTCAATGATCACTGAAATATTTGGATCGCCTTGTTTTACTCGGAATATAGAAGCACCACCCATACCATCAAGCGGTTTTAAAATGACATCACCATGTTGCTGTTGAAAGGCCTTAATTTTTTCTGCTTTTCTAGTCACAATGGTCGTTGGTGTTAGTTCTGGGAACCATGCGGTAAATAATTTTTCGTTACAGTCACGTAGGCTTTGTGGTTTGTTAACAATTAAAGCGCCGTTTTGTTCTGCACGCTCTAAAATATAAGTGGCGTAGATATATTCGGTATCAAAAGGCGGATCTTTTCTCATCAATACCGCATCTAGTTCAGATAATTCGATGGTTTGTTCTGAAGTAAATTCGAACCATGATGCTGGATCTTCTTTTAACGTCACTACTTTAGTATCGGCAATAGCGACACCTTGCTCTAAATGAAGATCATTCATTTCCATATAGTGTATTTCATATCCGCGCTTTTGGGCTTCAAGCATCATGGCAAAGCTAGAGTCTTTCTTGATGTTAATGGATGTAATTGGATCCATTACTACGCCTAATTTGATCATTTCATGTTCCTATTTTTAAGGTGGCCGATATATTAACCAAGATCGCCAAAACGAACTTGTAATGCAGTGATTGCCGTTAGTGCGGCTGTTTCTGTTCTTAGTACTCTAGGGCCTAATATTGTTTCTTCAAACTGATGATTGTTGGTCATGGCGATTTCTTTTGCTGATAAACCACCTTCTGGTCCTATTAGTAATCTTACTTTTTCTACCGGTTCAGGAAGAGTATTAATACTGTACTTTGCTCTAGGATGAAGGTTAAGTTTTAGCCCAGACTCATTTTCTGCACACCATTGTTCTAGCTGCATAATGGGACGAATGGTTGGAATTTTATTTCTGCCACTCTGTTCACAGGCTGCGATCGCAATTTTTTGCCATTGATGCAGTTTCTTTTCAAATCTTTTTTGATCCAATTTTACACCGCATCTTTCTGATATTAGTGGCGTAATTGTGTTAACGCCAAGTTCAACCGATTTTTGGATGGTAAATTCCATCTTATCTCCTCTAGATACCACCTGGCCTAAATGGATATCTAATGGGGATTCAGCACTGTATTCAATTCTTTGCGTTATCTCTACTAAAACAGACTTTTTACTGACTTCTACTATGTTGGCCGGGAACTGCGCATTGGTACCATCAAATAAGATGACTTCCTGCCCGGGTTTCATTCGTAATACTCGACCCACATGGCCGACGGCATCTTCAGCTAAAGCGAGGATGCCTAATTTTGCTATAATTTCTGGATGATAAATTCTCGGTACGCGCATGGATAGGGCCCTGAATATAAAACTCTTTTGTTAAGATGGATGCGTTTGATGCAAAAAACAAGGGTATTGATACAGGTTGTTTGTCTAAGATATTCCTGATTAGTCTAGTAAACGATTTAGGTTAGTTGTATACCGGTATATATCAATTCCTGTCGGCATTGCCTGCAATGATAGCGTGCTTGACCTTTTTGCGCTTTGTTGTGCCGACGGATAGTTAAAGCATAAATATCGCAATGACATTTATATTCATAAGTACGCCCTTGAACCGAGGTGATTTCAAAAGTATGAGTGGTTTTTGCTGCAAGAGAAAAAACACGCTCCATCACCATTTTCCATTCTTTTCCGTGTGGCTTTACTCGACCAAATAGCGCAAAGGTAATCAAATGTGCTAATTCATGAGGAATAACCTCATGTAAGAATTGCTGTTGATTTTCATTAAATAATACCGGATTAAGACGAATTTCCCAGAGTTGTAATAGTGCTTTTCCGGCGGATTTTCCTCGCAGTTTAAAATTAATGCTCGGTACTGGAAAGTGTTGTTCAAAATATTGATTGGCTATAGAAACGTAGTGGCGTAATGCTTGCTCGGCTTGCTCACTGAGTAGAAAAACTTGCTGTATGTTGGCCAAAGAAGACTCCAAAAAAAACGCCTCAGGTTAATCTGAGGCGTCAATTATAAAGCGAATTTCATGTGATGACTATTTTGAAGTTTGTAATTTATTGTAAAATTACAGTCTATTAAAAAACGTTCATCTATCAGAAATGCACAACATCTCGAAAGTTACAGTCCAGCGAAATCACGTAGGAGCTCTGCTTTGTCAGTCGCTTCCCAAGGGAACTCTTGACGGCCAAAGTGTCCGTAAGCTGCCGTTTTTTTGTAGATTGGTTGCAGTAAATTTAGCATTTCTTGTAAGCCGTATGGACGAAGATCAAAGTACTGACGGACGGCTTGAATAATAACATCGTGAGAGACTTTTTCTGTACCGAACGTTTCAACCATAATAGATGTTGGATCAGCTACACCAATAGCGTAAGAAAGTTGGATTTCACAACGATCAGCTAGACCTGCGGCAACAATATTCTTAGCAACATATCGTGCTGCATAAGCAGCACTACGGTCAACTTTTGAAGGATCTTTACCAGAGAATGCACCACCACCATGGCGAGCTGCACCACCGTATGTGTCAACGATAATTTTACGACCGGTTAGGCCACAGTCACCCATTGGGCCACCGATAACAAAGCGGCCTGTTGGGTTGATAAAGAATTTAGTCTCTTTATTAAGCCACTCAGAAGGAAGTACTGGTTTGATGATTTCTTCCATTACTGCTTCACGTAAATCCGGCGTAGAAATTGATTCACAATGTTGCGTTGAAAGTACTACTGCATCAATACCGACGATTTTGCCTTGATCGTACTGGAAAGTAACTTGGCTTTTTGCATCTGGACGTAACCAGCTTAATTGGCCATTTTTACGAACTTCAGCTTGTTTTTGTACCAATAAGTGAGAGTAAGTAATAGGAGCAGGCATTAATACTTCAGTTTCATTGGTTGCGTAACCAAACATAATACCTTGGTCGCCAGCCCCTTGATCTTTAGGGTCACTTTTATCAACCCCTTGATTGATGTCAGGAGATTGTTTACCAATAGTGTTTAGTACTGCGCAAGAGTCAGCATCAAAACCCATGTCGGAGCCTACGTAACCGATCTCACGAACGGTTTGACGAGTAATTTCTTCAATATCTACCCAAGCGGATGTTGTTACTTCGCCACCCACCATAACCATGCCTGTTTTTACATAAGTTTCACAAGCTACGCGTGCTTTAGGGTCTTGCTCTAAGATTGCGTCAAGAACTGCATCAGATATTTGATCTGCGATTTTATCTGGATGACCTTCTGATACAGATTCAGAAGTAAACAGGTGCTTAGCCATAATAGATAGCTCCGTTATTAAAACGTTAAAAAAAGATGCAAACAATGCATCTTTCAAAATAGGATAAATGTTCAGTGCGAAACTCTATTTTAATAGGCGTTTCTACATCTAGACGTCTATTCTAGTATTTGCAGTTAGAAATACAAGTTTTTTTTGAGGTGGATCATAAAGTGCTGATATTTCTATTTGCGAACTTTGAGTTCGTAGTCTTAAAAACTGGGGCCTTAGCACTATTCACTAAGGAAAGGATTGCAGTCCTAATTTTGCTTTGAGAGAATAGCGACCGCTATTAAATAGGATATAAATAGCGTTAGTTTATATTATTGAATTCGCTTACTTACCAGGAGCAGACATGCCTTCTCAACAACCTTCTCAGCAAGAGCTAGCAAACGCAATTCGCGCGCTTAGCATGGACGGCGTACAACAAGCCAACTCAGGTCACCCAGGCGCACCAATGGGGATGGCTGACATCGCTGAAGTACTTTGGCGTGGTCATTTAAACCATAACCCACAGAATCCACAGTGGGCAGATCGTGACCGTTTTGTGCTTTCTAACGGTCACGGCTCTATGCTGATTTATTCTCTGCTTCATTTGACAGGTTATGACTTGTCTATTGATGATTTGAAAAACTTCCGTCAATTACATTCGAAAACGCCGGGCCACCCAGAATATGGTTATGCACCTGGCATCGAAACCACGACTGGACCTTTAGGCCAAGGCATCACTAACGGTGTTGGTATGGCGTTGGCTGAAAAAGCTTTGGCCGCGCAGTTTAATAAACCTGAACATCAGATTGTTGACCATAATACTTATGTGTTTATGGGTGACGGTTGTTTAATGGAAGGCATTTCTCACGAAGCGTGTTCATTAGCTGGCACATTAGGGCTGGGTAAACTGATTGCTTTTTGGGATGACAATGGCATTTCTATTGATGGTGAAGTAGAAGGTTGGTTCTCCGACGATACACCTAAGCGTTTTGAAGCGTATGGTTGGCATGTTATTCCTGCCGTAGATGGTCATGATCCTGTGGCAATCAATGCAGCCATTGAAGTAGCAAAAGCGGAAACAGGCAAACCAACCCTGATTTGTACTAAAACTGTGATTGGTTTTGGCTCGCCAAATAAAGCGGGAACGCATGATTGTCATGGTGCACCTTTAGGTGCCGATGAAATCACGGCCACTCGTGAAGCTCTAGGCTGGAAGCATGGGCCTTTCGAGATCCCTGCAGATATTTATACTCAGTGGGATGCAAAAGAAGCGGGTTTAGCAAAAGAAGCGGCATGGAATGAGAAATTTTCAGCGTACGCGAGCGAGTTTCCAGAGCTTGCAGCAGAATATACCCGTCGTATAAACGGTGAATTACCTGCTGAATGGCAACAAAAAACCACGCAAATCATTGCTGATTTACAAGCTAATCCTGCCAATATCGCCTCACGTAAAGCGTCGCAAAATGCGCTAGAAGCGTTTGGTACTATGTTGCCTGAGTTTATGGGTGGCTCGGCTGACCTTGCTCCTTCTAACTTAACCATGTGGTCTGGTTCTAAATCTGTATCAGCAGACGATGCATCGGGTAACTATATTCATTACGGTGTTCGCGAATTTGGTATGACCGCCATTATGAATGGTTTAGCTCTACACGGTGGGTTTGTTCCTTACGGCGCGACCTTCCTTATGTTTATGGAATACGCTCGTAATGCATTGCGCATGGCTGCATTAATGAAAGTACAAAACATTCAAGTGTATACCCACGATTCAATTGGTTTAGGTGAAGATGGTCCAACCCACCAACCAGTAGAGCAAGTCTCTTCACTTCGTTTAACACCAAATATGAGCACGTGGCGTCCATGTGACCAAGTGGAATCGGCGGTAGCGTGGAAATTTGCGATTGAACGTAAAGATGGCCCAACCTCGCTTATTTTCTCTCGTCAAAATCTTGCACAGCAAGCCCGAACAGACGCTCAAGTCGCGGCTATCGCGAAAGGTGGTTATGTTTTAGTTGACTGTGATGGCCAACCAGAGCTTATCTTAATTGCGACTGGCTCAGAAGTTGAATTAGCGGTAGAAGCCGCGGCGCAATTGAGTGCAGAGGGTAAAAAAGTCCGCGTTGTTTCTATGCCGGCAACGGATGTGTTTGATAAGCAAGATGCCGCTTACCGTGAATCGGTATTGCCATCTGACGTAAGAGCACGTGTTGCAGTCGAAGCAGGTATTGCTGATTACTGGTACAAATACGTAGGCTTTGATGGTCGTGTTATTGGTATGAATAGCTTCGGTGAATCAGCACCAGCAGGTGAACTGTTTAAGATGTTTGGTTTCACTGTAGACAACGTAGTTAACACAGCCAAAGAAGTACTTGCTTAATTATTACTACAAATAATTAACAGCGATTTATTCAATGGTTATAGATAGCATAGCAATTGAAATGCTATCTAATTGAAACTCAGCTGAGTTAAGTGATCATTATTTATTGAACCGAGCGTAATGCTCGGTTTTTTTATGCATGCGATTTTAATTAAGATCCCGTATTATCCGTGTTCAAGTTTTAGGGATGAGAGTGTAGTTGATGTTGAGAATTGCGATTAATGGATTTGGCCGGATAGGGCGTAATGTGCTGCGTGCATTGTATGAAAGTGGAAGAAACGACAAGATTCATGTTGTTGCGGTCAATGAGTTGGCACAACCGGATGCGATGGCGCATTTACTGCAATATGATACCAGTCACGGTCGATTCGAAAAAAAGATCAGCAATGACCAACAGCACATTTTTATCCATCATAAGAATGGAGAATTTGATTCAGTTAAAATTCTTCATCTAGCTGATATTGAGTTACTTCCATGGAGAGATCTTGAGGTTGATATTGTTTTAGATTGCACCGGTGTTTATGGCAATCGAGAGCATGGCTTACAGCATATTGCCGCAGGCGCTAAAAAGGTCCTTTTTTCTCATCCAGGAGCCAATGATCTGGATAATACGATTATTTATGGTGTTAATGAGCAATCTTTATTACCGGAGCATCACATTGTATCTAACGGTTCTTGTACTACAAATTGTATAGTGCCGATTATTAAAGTGCTAGATGAGGCATTTGGTATCGATTCGGGCACGATTACCACTATTCATTCATCAATGAATGATCAACAAGTGATTGATGCTTATCATTCTGATCTTCGCCGAACTCGAGCTGCAAGCCAGTCTATTATTCCTGTTGATACAAAATTACATAAAGGCATAGAACGAATATTTCCGAAATTTTCTAACAAATTTGAAGCGATATCGGTTCGAGTTCCTACTGTTAATGTAACAGCAATGGATTTAAGCGTTACAATTAATACAAAAGTGAAAGTTAATGACGTAAATCAAACCATCATACAGGCATCTCAGTGTACATTACGTGGCATTGTTGACTATACTGAAAAGCCGCTAGTTTCGATCGATTTCAATCATGATTCGCATAGTGCGATTGTGGATGGTTCTCAAACTAGGGTGAGCGATGGTCGTTTAGTAAAAATGTTAGTTTGGTGCGACAACGAATGGGGTTTTGCCAATAGAATGCTAGACACCGCAATAGCGATGCTTTCATGTGAAGAGCAAGGTTTATAAATAATTTATTTACGCAGTAAAATAAATTGATATTATACTCACAAGAGAAGTAGCTAAAGAATTTCTACGCTTGGTATAATACCGAGCTATACAAACTTTCTTAAATTTATCAATCGAGAGGACAAACCATGTCTGTAATCAAGATGACTGACCTGGATCTAGCAGGTAAACGTGTATTTATCCGTGCGGATCTCAATGTGCCAGTAAAAAATGGCAAAGTAACTTCTGATGCACGTATTCTTGCATCACTTCCTACTATTAAGCTATGCCTAGAAGCTGGCGCTAAGGTAATGGTTACTTCTCATTTAGGTCGCCCTACTGAAGGTGAATATGCAGAAGAGTTCTCTTTGGCTCCGGTTGTTAACTATCTTAACGATGCACTTGATTGTGACGTTAAATTAGCCAAAGAATATTTAGATGGCCTAGAACTAAACGCAGGCGAGTTGGTTGTTCTTGAGAATGTCCGCTTTAATAAAGGTGAAAAGAAAAACGAAGAAGCGCTATCTAAAAAATATGCAGCGCTTTGTGATGTATTTGTAATGGATGCATTTGGTACCGCTCATCGTGCTCAAGCATCGACTCATGGTGTAGGTACTTATGCACCTATTGCTTGTGCTGGTCCTTTACTTGCTGCTGAGTTAGAAGCATTAGGTAAAGCGATGGATAATCCAGCTCGTCCACTTGTCGCTATTGTTGGCGGGTCTAAAGTGTCAACTAAATTAACCGTGCTTGAATCGCTATCAAAAATAGCGGATCAATTAGTTGTAGGTGGTGGTATTGCCAACACATTTATCGCTGCTGAAGGTCACAATGTAGGTAAGTCTTTATACGAAGCAGATCTTATTGAAACCGCTCAGAAATTAATGAAAGAGTGTTCTATTCCTGTCGCCACAGACGTTGCGTGTGCAAAAGCGTTTGATGAAAATGCAGAAGCTGAAATTAAAAATGTTGCCGATGTACAAGATGATGACATGATTTTTGACCTTGGCCCAGACTCAACAGCGGTACTGGCTGAGATTATTGGCAATGCAAAGACGATTCTTTGGAATGGACCTGTTGGCGTATTTGAATTTAAGAACTTTGAAGCAGGCACAGCTGGTATATCTAAAGCAATCGCAGATTCAGAAGGTTTCTCTGTTGCTGGTGGCGGTGATACTTTGGCTGCTATCGATAAGTTTGGTATTAAAGCCGATGTTTCTTATATTTCGACTGGCGGTGGTGCATTCCTTGAGTTTGTTGAAGGTAAAGTACTTCCTGCAGTAGCCATGCTAGAAGAACGTGCTAAAGCATAAGTATTTTTAAGGCGGAAGTTTACTTCCGCCTTTCTGTTTGCTGAGGTTGGTTATTTGTTGTTAGAATACCGTGCGTATAATTAGTAAACGATTGCTACATTTGTAAAAAAACTTGTAAGAAATTCATTTAAAACGACAGAAAATAGGACTCATTCCATGTCTAAGATCTTCGATTTCGTAAAACCTGGTGTTATCTCTGGTGCTGACGTACAGAAAGTATTTGAAGTTGCGAAAGAAAACAACTTCGCTCTACCTGCTGTTAACTGTGTAGGTACTGACTCTGTAAACGCAGTGTTAGAAGCAGCAGCTAAAGTTAAAGCGCCTGTTATTGTTCAATTTTCTAACGGCGGCGCTGCTTTTTTTGCAGGTAAAGGCGTTCCTTTAGAAGGCGCTGCTGGTCCTATTCTTGGTGCCGTTGCTGGTGCTAAATATGTTCACGCTGTAGCCGAATCTTACGGTGTTCCAGTTATTTTGCATACTGACCATGCAGCTAAAAAATTACTTCCTTGGATCGACGGATTACTAGATGCTGGTGAAGAGTTCTTTGAGCAAACAGGTAAGCCTCTTTTCTCTTCTCATATGATCGATCTTTCTGAAGAGTCTTTAGAAGAAAATATCGAGATCTCAGCTAAATACCTTGCTCGTATGGCTAAAATGGGTATGACGCTTGAAATTGAATTAGGTTGTACTGGTGGTGAAGAAGATGGTGTAGATAACTCTGATATGGATGCATCTGAGCTATACACTTCTCCTGAAGATGTTGCTTACGCATATGAAAAATTAGTAGCTATTAGCCCTAACTTCACTATTGCTGCTTCTTTCGGTAATGTTCATGGTGTTTATCAAGCAGGTAACGTTGTTCTTACTCCAACTATCTTGCGTGATTCTCAAGCATACTGTTCTGAAAAATTTGGCATTGCACCAAATGCACTTAACTTTGTATTCCACGGTGGTTCTGGTTCTTCTGAAGCTGAAATTCAAGAATCTATTGGCTACGGTGTAATTAAAATGAACATCGATACTGATACGCAATGGGCATGTTGGGATGGTATTCGTGAATACGAAGCTGCTAACCGTGATTTCCTACAAGGCCAAATTGGTAACCCAACTGGTGAAGCTGCACCAAACAAAAAATATTATGATCCACGTGTTTGGTTACGTGCTGGTCAAGTATCAATGGTTACTCGTCTTGAAAAAGCATTTGCTGACCTTAACGCTGTTGACGTTTTATAAATCAATCGTCTTTAATGCGAAAGTTATAAAAATAAATTATTTATAACGAAAATGATATAAACCGCTCTTTAAGAGCGGTTTTTTTACATCTCTATATTTCAAACTAAATAAAAATGAGCATGAATAGCAAAAATCAAGTTGTGGTGGTTAATGAAATGTGGTTTTTTTTAACAAATACTTAATTTCTCAATTAAGAGTCTAGATTTATTTTCTATAGATACGTATCTTAGCGTTCAATAGTAATTTATTTTTGATGTGACTGTTAACGCGTTGCTGTTCAGTATGAATATAATTGAATATAATAACAAATAACACTATCTACTTTAGAATTTAACAAAATCACAGCGTATCAATAATGTCTGTTGCTGCGAAAATGTGATTTTATAAAAGAAAACCTGAGGAAAAATTAATGGCAAGTGAAGAAATAACGATGGTAAATGTTACCGAAACCTTTTCGGTGGCTGAAAAGTGGTTTACTGATAATTCAGACTTACTAATTCAGTATGGTGTGAACATTATTTCAGCAGTTCTGATCCTTTTCATCGGTAATATTATTGTTAAAGCGATTGCAAATAGTGTAGCGAAAGTTTTAAACAAGAAAGAAATGGACAAAGCCGTTGTCGATTTTGTGCATGCTTTAGTGCGTTACTTATTGTTTGTTATTGTTTTAATCGCCGCTCTAGGTCGTCTAGGTGTGCAAACCGCATCGGTTGTTGCAGTTATTGGTGCGGCTGGTTTAGCGGTAGGTCTAGCGTTACAAGGTTCACTTTCTAACTTTGCTGCCGGCGTATTGATTGTTGCTTTCCGTCCATTTAAGTCGGGTGATTATGTTGAAATTGGTGGTGTAGCGGGTTCTGTTAGCTCTATACAAATTTTTCAGACCGTTTTAACTACACCAGATAACAAAATGGTTGTAGTTCCTAATGGCTCAGTTATTGGTGGAGCGATTGTTAACTATTCACACCACGATACTCGTCGTATCGATCATGTTATTGGTGTTTCTTATAGTGCTGATTTACAAAAAGCGAAAGCGGTTATCACTCGTGTTTTAGAATCAGATGAGCGTATATTAAAGCAGCCTGGTATTACGGTTGGTGTGGTTGCTCTTGCTGATTCATCGGTAAATTTTGTTGCTCGTCCTTGGTGTCGTACTGCAGATTACTGGGCAGTTTATTTCGATACACTACAAGCTATAAAAGAGGAGTTGGATAAAGAAGGTATTGAGATCCCATTCCCGCAAATGGATGTGCATTTAAATAAAGTTGATTAAGCTCATTAACCTTATTTGATAACATAGCCGAAAACGCTCCTTTTAGGAGCGTTTTTATATTCAATAGTCGATAATTAGATGTTGACTTTAACCACCTACTAATTAAAAAATTCTTTGCTAAGAGATATCGCAATTAACATCATAACGAGCGCAACAGTGAGATCTATTGCCATTTTTATTTTTGGTTTTGACAATGTATTTGCGAGTTTTGATGCGGCTATTGATAAGGAAAAAAACCAAACTAAAGACGCGATCATGGTTCCAACAGCAAAAGATAGCCGTTCTAAGCCAGTAAATTGACCACCAATTGAACCGAGAACCACTATAGTGTCTAAATAAACGTGGGGGTTCAATAACGAGACGGCTAATACTCCTATTATAACTGCACGCCGGCTTTTTATTGATAAGTTGGCATCAACCGCTTCGGTTTTGAATTGAAAAGCACTTTTTACCGATAGGTAACTGTAAAAAGTCAGGAATAATATCCCGCCAATGGTGACAATATTGAGTAATATTTCATTCTGAGAAAATAAGCTTCCTCCCCCAAATACACCTAACGATATGAGTAGTATATCGATTAGACTACATGTTGCCGCTGTCGTTAAATGATGGTTTCTTTTTATTCCTTGGTTAAGTACATAAGCATTTTGGGCTCCTATTGGAATAATCATACTAGCACCTAAACTAAATCCTTGAAAAACAATCCAAAAACTCACAAAAACCTCTGTCTTATTTTTAATTTCACCAAAGGATAATGAATTCTTTTTAATAAGTATATCTAATGATATTAATATATAATAAGTTTAACTTATTACTATCAGAGTGCCTTAAATGAGAGGTATAGATTATCGTTGGATTGTGGCACTTGATGCTGTGATTAGTTATCGAAGTTTTGATAAGGCAGCAAAGGTTTTATCTATATCGCAATCTGCAGTATCACAACGAATAAAACAGTTAGAGCAATGGGCTTCACAGCCAGTGTTGATCCGTGAACAGCCACCTAAGCCGACACTTACTGGTCAGAAGTTGTTAGGTCTGTATAGAAGAGTCTCTTTGCTAGAGCAAGATCTTCTTCCTGAGTTGATGAGTGAAGATGTAAAGGTTGCCGTTGATGTTTCTATTGCAACAAATGCGGATAGTCTTGCGACATGGTTGTTACCTAGTCTGGCTGATTTATTGAAGTCGTCTCAAATTGCTATAAATTTTGTGGTTGATGATGAAAATAGAACATTGGAAAAACTTAGAACAGGTGAAGTTGTTGGAGCAATCTCGGTAGATAATCGTTCCATACCCGGTTGTACTGCCGATTATTTAGGAGTAACGGAATACATTTGTGTCGCTAGTCCTGATTTTTGCCAACGATTTTTTGCAAATGGTGTATCACCAGAATCTTTGTTAGCAGCGCCAGCGGTAGTTTTCAATCAGCATGATCATATGCATGAACATTTCATTCAACAATATTTTTCGTTATCTATAAATAATGTGACTAAGCATACGGTAAGAAGTTCGGAAGCATTTGTTAAGATGACGACTTTAGGTGTGGCTTATTCTTTAATTCCTAAACTACAAATTGAACAAGAACTAAAACAAGGATTACTGGTTAATATCTCACCTGAATTTAGTATTGCAAATAAGCTGTATTGGCATCATTGGAATTTGGAAAGTGGCGTGTTGAAGAATTTATCAGAAGCTATTATTCAACATGCAAAGCATACCTTACCTCAATAATTTAATTACACTGACATCATTAAATCGCGGCTCAAAACAAAGATAGGAAAATAAAAAAGGCATCGTATTCGATGCCTTTACTTGCTTTGATTTAGCTAAAATGATGATAGATGATTAGTGTAGCAATCTTGCTCTAATCGTTCCTTCAATCTCTTTTAGTTTGACCAGTGCCTCTTCAGAACGGCTGGCTTCTACATCAATAACCACATAACCCATTTCAGACGTTGTTTGCAGGTATTGGCCGGTAATATTAATGCCTTCTTCAGCGAAGATGGTGTTAATTTGGGTCAATATACCAGGACGGTTTTCATGGATATGTAATAGTCTTGATGAACTTTTGTGTATTGGTAGTGATACTTCTGGGAAGTTGACTGATGACAGCGTTGAGCCATTGTCAGAGTATTTGGTCAGTTTACCTGCCACTTCAATTCCGATGTTCTCTTGTGCTTCTTGAGTTGAACCACCAACGTGAGGCGTTAGAATAACGTTGTCGAACTTCATTAATGGTGATTCAAATGGGTCAGCATTGGTTTTTGGCTCTGTTGGGAATACGTCAACAGCCGCACCGCTTAAATGTTTAGCCTCTAAAGCGTCGCAAAGGGCAGGAATATCAACCACAGTACCGCGAGCTGCATTGATAAAGATGGCCCCTGGTTTCATTTGAGCAAACTCTTCAGCTCCCATCATATTCTTTGTACCATTTGTTTCTGGTACGTGAAGCGATATAACGTCACATTGATTAAGAAGTTGTTCCATGCTTTGAACCTGGGTGACATTACCTAGAGAAAGTTTGTTTTCAATATCATAGAAGTAAACTCTCATCCCTAGGTTTTCTGCAATAATACCGAGCTGCGTACCGATGTGACCATAACCGATAATACCCAGTTTTTTACCGCGAGCTTCATAGGAAGCATCCGCTGATTTTTTCCAAAGACCGCGATGAGCGAGGGCATTTTTTTCTGGAATGCCACGTAGCATTAATAAAATCTGGCCTAGTACAAGCTCTGCAACACTACGAGTATTAGAGAATGGTGCGTTAAATACTGGAATACCTCGTTTTGCGGCAGCTTTTAAATTGACTTGGTTGGTTCCAATACAGAAACAACCGACAGCAACTAATTTATTTGCCGCTTGAAAAACTTCTTCAGATAGGTTGGTTCGCGAGCGAATACCGATAAAATGGACATCTTTGACAGCTTCTAATAAGTCTTCATCAGACAATGAACCTTTATGGTATTCAATGTTGCTATAACCTGCAGACTCAAACACTTCGACACTTGAAGGATGCAGACCTTCGAGTAGAAGAATTTTAATTTTATCTTTTTCCAGTGATACTCTAGCCATTAATTCTCGTCCTTAAAATGAGGGGGCTTTTCGGCACAATATAATAGTAAGTAACAGGCAGCACTTGTTTGTCTTAAATGCCAAACGATCCTGCTGTCTATTTTCTGACACCTAAATTATCAAAAAAAAAGATAAAAGGGTAAGAATATTACGGAATAAATAATAAAAAACGGCGCATATTTAGCACCGTTTGTTATCAAATTACGCAAAGGATTTACATTATTCTTCGATTTTTGCGCCTTCAGGCGTACCTGTTATAACTACATCGGCACCCCGGTGGGCAAAAAGTCCAACGGTCACCACACCTGCAATTGAATTAATCTGATCTTCAAGTTGTTTTGGCTCAGTGATTTTTAAACCATATATGTCAATGATTATATTGCCATTATCTGTTACAACGCCTTCACGGTAGGCAGGGTCTCCACCAAGTTTAACGATTTGGCGTCCAACATACGAACGAGCCATAGGGATAACTTCAACAGGTAATGGGAACTCACCTAGTACGTTAACGGCTTTTGTTCCGTCAACAATACAAATGAATTTGTCCGATATTGCTGCAACAATTTTTTCACGAGTTAGAGCAGCTCCACCACCTTTAATCATCTCTTTTGCTGGGTTAATTTCATCGGCGCCATCAACGTAAACATCCAGTTTATCCACTTCATTGCAGTCAAATATTTCAATTCCTAATGCTTCTAATTTTTTTGTTGAGTCATCAGAGCTAGAAACCGCACCTTTAATTTCATCTTTCATTGTTCCGAGAGCATCGATGAAGTGTTTAACTGTAGAGCCTGTACCTACACCGACAATGCTTCCTGCTTTAACATATTTTAACGCCGCCCAGCCAGCTTCCTTCTTCATTTCATCTTGTGTCATGATGTTCTCCAGAACGTGTATATAATTTATATACCCGTTATCCTTTAAGGTGCCTCTTTGTTGACCAAGCTACGCTCCTCAATCACATAATAAATTTATGCTCATGGGTTTTCGTTTGCTTGTCGCCTCAATGCAACTCCAATGATTTTGGGTATAGGGGGAATGTCAGCCGTTACGATTGGTTAAGCGAGCCCACTAATCATAATAGCTAGTTTAAGTGCGGAGAATTATAGCTGCTTATTCGGTCATTGCCCAATAGCATCCTTACCATTTCCATATTTTTGATGGTGTTGCGATGAAAGGCAGTGGAATGTCCCAACTTTCCGTTGGTACTTTGGCGATTTGTTGACAGTTATGAGCAATGCCTATAGGAATTGCGCCTTCGCCGGTTTTATGCCAATGAGCAAGGCTCCTATCATAGTAACCTCCGCCCATACCTAGCCGGTTTCCATACGCATCAAAAGCCACTAGCGGCGTGAATATGATATTAAGCTGAGCTATTGGTATAACCTTGCTTAGGTCTAATTTTGGCTCTGGTATTTTAAAGGCGTTTAATGTCATTACCGTGTTTTGTTCATAACGAAGAAAAAGTAAGTGACCTTTAGAAAATGGATGTAATACAGGTAGAAATACGTGTTTTCCTTGTTGCCATAAATATTCAATGACGGGCTTGGTGTCAAGCTCTCCATCGACAGATAAGTAAAGAGCGATATTCTTAGCGTGATTCAGTTTTGGTAAGCATTTGAGTTGAGCGAGAAGTTGTTTTGCTGCGCTAACCTGATCGAAAGAGGAAAGAGCGTTTCTTTGTTGTCTAATTTCTTTGCGTATCGCTAATCGTATATCTTGCATAGAGGATACCCCAGAGTGCCGTTGAGGATTAATGGCCCTTGAACCAGCTGGTTCAAGGCGGATCAGCAATGAATACCGTAGGCTTCTCGATACGAGCCGAGCTTGCTCAATAGTATTCAAGTACTAACCCTTGGGTATTGCTTATCGGCTCAGGGACTTAAATCCTGCTGACAAACACCCCAGGGTAAATTGGTTTAACGCTATTTCTGCTACTTACATTTTACTTACTCAGTCTAATGACCAAGGTTTTATTTTTCTGGACTAAGAGCTTCATCGAGTGATGCACTTAGCTGTTCAAGGCGTTTCGTTATTTGTTCTTGACCATTGTCTTTTTCACTTTTTATCTGCTGCAATTCATAGCAAATATTCAGTGCGGCAATAGTAAGTAGCTTTTCTATATTTGATACTTTAGTCCGCTCAGTCATTTCTTGCAATCGATTATCAAGATCCTGTGCAGCTTGACGTAACGAGTCCTCTTCCCCTGCCGGGCAATTTACTCGGGTCAGTTTGCCCAATATTTCAATTTCAACTGCATTATTACTCATAATGAATGAACTCTTATCACTTAATAACTCAAACTCAGGTGTTGGGTTATTATTTGTTTCATCGTAGAGCAAGCACTATAGAAAATGCTCTCTAAAGATTCAAGCCTTTCACACTATTACTGGTAAAATGAGTACTTAAACACACAGTAATTCGACAAATTGCACAATTGCTAACCATATATTGTTACGGTTTTCGCTATCATGTTGAAATGCTAGAATAGGGTAACTTTAAATCACTAATGTGAGCAACCATGAGTAAAACAACTCTCCCTGATTACGTAGCTATTGCATCAGGTCTTCAATCCTCAAGTCTCTCTGTTACTCCCGCTGAACTACACGGTTTATTGGTGGGAATGTTGAGTGGAGGATTATCTCTTACCGATAAAAGCTGGCAGCCACTGCTCTTTGATTATACCAATGATGGTATGGGTTGGCCTGATAAAGCGTTAAAGTATGCAGAATCGGCTTTAGCACTGAGTACCACTGAATTGAGTGGTACAGACATAGAGTTATCTATGTTGCTTCCTGATGATGATGCCGATTTGATGGAAATGGCCGATGCGTTGTCTGAATGGGTTAATCACTTTATTTCTGGCCTTGGCCTAGTGAATGTCACGCTAAAAAATATGCCAACCGATGTAAAAGAAGCATTAACTGATCTTGAAGAGATCAGTAAATTAGGTATAGATGAAGATGATGACTTAGTTGAGCAAGCGGATTTACTTGAGCAAGTGATCGAACATGTAAAAGCATGTGTGTTGATTATTCATGCTGAATTTGGCAAAAAAATGCCTCAACAAGAAAGCAATCCTACCATTCATTAAGGTAAAAAAATGAAACAGTACGATATTGTTATTGCCGGTGGGGCAATGGTTGGGTCAACGTTAGCGTTAGCCTTAGATCACCTCTCCCAACAAAGGCTCTCTATTGCTGTCATTGAGCCTTACGCGGTTGACAATGATTCACACCCTGGGTTTGATTCTCGGTCGATAGCTTTATCGTATGGAACCAAGTTGGTTTTAGAAAAATTTCAACTATGGTCTGCCATCGAGCCGCTCACCACTGCTATTAATCAGATTCATGTTTCTGACCGTGGGCACGTTGGCGTTGCCCATATTGATAAAGCGGAACAATGTGTTCCTGCATTAGGCTATGTGGTTGAGCTAGCCGATATAGGAGCGTTATATCAGCAACGCATTCGCGACTGTAAACAGATCGATTATTTGTGCCCTGATTCGGTTACTCATATTAGTAAAGAGCAAGACTTTAACTTAGTTACGCTGACTAGTGGTGAAGTTGTGTCTTGCCAAATCTTAGTTGCTGCTGATGGTGCAGATTCTACCTGTTGTAATTTATTAGGTCATGAACAGACAGAGTATGACTTTGAACAAGTTGCCATTATTACCAATGTGGAAATATCTGAACAGCATAACGGTAGAGCTTTCGAGCGTTTTACCTCTGGTGGCCCTTTAGCATTTTTGCCTATGTCTAATAACCGGATGTCGGTGGTGTGGTGTTTAAACCCCGAACAAGCTAAGCAAACTTTAACTTTTTCTGATGAACAGTTTATTGCTCAATTACAAACTCAGTTTGGTTGGCGACTTGGCAAAATATTACGAGTTGGTAAAAAAGCCAGCTACCCTTTAATTTTAAAGAAAAAACAGCAGATAGTATCGCATCGATTTGCCACAGTCGGTAATGCCGCTCAACTATTACACCCTATTGCAGGCCAAGGTTTTAATTTAGGTATCCGAGATGTAGAAAGCCTAGTAAATACCCTTGTAGGGCAGAAAGATGTAGGTGATTTTTCACTGCTGAGTCAGTATAGAAAGTGCCGTGAAGATGATCGTGATAACACCATTGAGTTAATTTCAACGATGGTGCATATTTTTTCTAATGATTGGTTTCCTCTTCAACTAGGGCGAAACGTTGCTCTTATGGCTATGGATAATAGTCGTTTATTTAAATCACCATTGCTTGGAAGAACGATGGGGTTAGTGAGAAAATAAATTATGATGCAAAGTGTTGATATTGTGATTATTGGCGGGGGAATGGTCGGGCTGACTGTTGCTGCGGCACTTAAGGATACCGATCTACGGATTGCAGTGGTTGAAGGTATTGAACCTGAAAGTGAATTGCAAGCATTGCCTGATGTGCGAGTTTCTGCTCTGAGCCGAGCCAGTGAACAAATATTAAAAAATATAGGATCATGGGTAGGTATCGAGCGAAGAAGAGCCGCACCTTATCAAGCTATGGAAGTGTGGGAAAAAGATAGTTTTGCTCGAATTGAATTTAATTCAACAGTGTTAGGTCAGCCGAATTTTGGTTACATTGTCGAAAATAGAGTAGTTCAACTGGCTTTGTTAGATCAAGTGAAAGCTCAATCTAATGTTTCTCTTTTTATGCCAATGAAATGTAATTCTCTTGTTATGGGGGAAAGCGAAGCGTGGTTAACGTTAGATAACGGACAATCTTTAACTTCTAAGCTTGTTATTGGGGCTGATGGTGCCAATTCATGGGTTCGACAACAAGCTGATATTCCTTTGACTCATTGGGATTATGGCCACAGTGCATTAGTTGCTAATATTCAGACAACCGAAAGTCACGCTCAAGTGGCAAGGCAAGTGTTTACACCACTTGGTCCGTTGGCTTTTCTGCCATTAACCGATGGTAAAATGAGCTCAATTGTATGGTCGACAGACCCTCAACGAGCAGAACAATTGCTTTCAATGTCAGCCAATGACTTCAACAAACAATTGAGTGCTGAATTTGATATGAGATTAGGTCGTTGTCAATTAGTTGGTGAAAGACAAGCTTTTCCACTCAAGATGAGATACGCAAGAGATTTTGTGTTAGAGCGAATGGCGTTAGTTGGAGACGCGGCTCACACTATACACCCTTTGGCAGGACAAGGTGTGAATTTAGGCTTACTAGATGCTGCCAGTCTTGCTCAAGAAATTCTACGTTTATGGAATGCAGGAGAAGATATTGGCAGTCGCAGTAATTTACGCAATTATGAACGTTGGCGTAAAGCCGAAGCTGCGAAAATGATTGCCGCGATGCAAGGATTTAAAGATCTTTTTGAAGGGGGAAATCCAGCCAAGAAATTTATCAGAGGGTTAGGTATGGCTTTGGCCGATCAGTTGCCTGGTGCTAAAGATGAGGTTATGAAACGGGCGCTAGGCTTAAAAGGCAATTTACCTGAATTAGCCAAAGAAAAAAATACCCTTTATTATTCTTAGTCGTTTGGTAAATCTCCCATCTAACCATAAAAAAGCAAAAAGGTAGTGATGGCCTCTTTGCTTTTTGCTAGCAATCTTTATTTTACCCAGTGTTCATGGTCTATTAAGTCAACTGGCTGGCTAAATAATGCTTCATTATCTGAACGTTATGCATTATGAGTATGCGCAGCGGAGTCTCATTATTTCTTGGTTTACTTCTTTAACTGTGCGGAAATGCCTTTTATCTGCTTTGTCAGGAATGATCAACTTACCATTATCAAATTCAAACTTACCAATCCCGTATATATAAATTTTACCTTTAAAAAGTCGGCTTATATGTTTAGCTATCATACTTGGTGTATAGCGTTTAAACAGTCTCATAATTAATCCTTATTATATACCGCATGAAGCAGATTATACCTTCTGATATATGAAGGTATTGTGATTAACATGGTGGAATACCTTTGTAATATGGACTTTATTGGTTTTTTGTGTCGAATTCATCAAATATGGAGAGTTATCTCTATCGTGGCGTGATGTATCTCTCAAAAAACGCATTGTTTAGCAATTGGTAAATAACAGAACTCCCTATAATTTAAAAAGTGATCGGTTATTCAAAAAGTGAATGAATGTTAAAAAAAGTGATTAACGTTGCTATTAATAACTCTAACAGTATAGATGGATTGTGATAATTTGAGAAAGATAATAGTAAGTAAAAAAAAGCCCGTCTACAGTTGACGGGCGAAAAAATCACAGATGCATTACATAAAAGTGGATATTACTGACTTATCAGTGGATTCACTTTGCCTGCTCATAGGTAAATATGGAGTATATGAGCAGAAAGGCGAGAATATAGTAGTTATCTTTTAATGAATAGCTATATTTTAAATTAGAATAAAAATTCAATGGCTAACATTAATGGATTGTGACTTTGCACTAGGTTTTATGTTGTTTGTTACATTGATTCTCAATGTTAAAACGGTCGATTATGATTGGTTTGATGGCTTTGGTGGTCGTTTGCATAGTGAAACTAGATAATGAATAGTTATTGAATATACTGTTAGCCGGTTGGTGTTGAAATAGAAGAAGAGCTAACGACTACGCCGTATCGCTCTTTCTTCTTTAATAACTGCTGCGGGATTTTTTGTCGTTGAAGCTTCACTAGCAGTACAGAATTAGTCTTCTAAACTATAGGGTAGAGCTTCGATTTGCCATTGTGAATTAGGTTGGTCGACGACACGTAGTTGTGTATCGGGTTCTAAATTATTAGGTAAAATAATTAAGCCAATGGTTACGCCGTCTGCATAATGGTATTGCACAAATAGCGAACCTAAGTTTCGCCAGTTTTCTCCGACACTGCGTTCAAGCTCTAATTTACAATTGGGCGCTTTATCTAAAACCCCTTTAACTATTGCCATATAACGCTTATTGGTGCCTCGATATTTAGCTCTTGCGACAGTTTCTTGGCCCGTATAACACCCCTTGGTAAAGCTAATGCCACCTATAGCCTGAAGGTTGAATGCTTGAGGGATTTGACTGTTTTGTACTGATTCCACAATTCTTGGCGTGGCACTTTCTATATCCAATTTATCCCAAATATCTTGATCAGCAAAAACAGCATGGTTTAACGAATCGAGTAGTGGCGAAAGTGAGTCTTCATCAATAAGTACTAACCAACGTTGATCATCAACTTTAACCACAGTTCCTCCCGTAATTGTTCTTACATCTCCGCGTTCGGAAGTTAGATCATTAACGGTTTGTTCCGCTTTAGTGCCAATAATAGCGAGCACTATTTCTTGACTAATAGAGATATCAACCTTGGAAAAAACCGAATATTTTTTTATTTCTTTAAACGAAGTTTCAATAGTTGATGCGTGCTGAATGAGAGAAATATTATTTTTATGATGAAAACAACGAAAAATACTTAGCACTTTTCCTTTTGCATCACAATGTGCACCAAGAGATGAACGTTCTTTACCTAATGAAACAACATCACAAGTAAGCTGTCCTTGTAAGTAGGATAATTGATCCTCTCCCGTTACCGAGATTGACTTCCAAGAGTGTAGGTTGGAAATAATTACATCGGGTAATGCATCGTTTGAATTGATTTCAAGTTTTGTGAATCGATTTTGCCATTCCATAGTAGGTTCGCCTAGGCTATTTGATGATTAGAATTATTGTCTTATGTCTATAATGTTAATCCGCTTACAAATTTTTGTCAGCTATCGTTTCAATAATGTTTTTAAGTCATGTATTAGAGTTATTATATCTCGATAGCGATATTATTCAGTATAAAGGGTTCAATTGAGGTAATTAGATGTATAAACCAGAAGAAAAAGCACGTATTAAATGGGCGTGTCGTAGAGGAATGCTAGAGTTAGATGTAGTTATAATGCCATTTTTTGATGAATGTTTTGATTCACTTTCTGAAACTGAACAACACGATTTTATTGCTTTGCTTGAATGTGATGACCCAGATTTGTTCAATTGGGTTATGCAACATGGTCGGAGTGATGATGAAAGGTTAGCTAATATGATAGATAAAATAGTTGCGCATAACCGCAGTAAATTGCGCTAGTCGCCGACACGTTAATTTATATCTGACTGACTCGAGAACCGCTCATGTTATCCAAAGCGTAATGTTAGCTTGGATGATATGGGCCATTCTCTCTTCACCTATGCCAATGGTTGCGTCACTCAGCCTTATCGGAAGCCTTGTTTATGCTCTTTTTAATTCTCATCTTGAAACAAGAATGAGAAAATTAGAGATTCATTCAAACGGTGAATTGAGCCTAAATAATAAACCAGATAAATGTAAGAGCGTTGTCACTCTATATAAGTTTTTCATGATTCAAATTAAAACTGATAAAGGTAATAAAATCAGCATTTGGCGTGATAGCTGTAAGGAGAGCGATTACAGACAGTTATTGGTTATGATTGATCTTTTTATGCAAAAGAAAAAGGAGTGACTTAAATCACTCCTTTTCACTTCAACTTTCGTTGTCGATAATCTTCACTTTAGTCGTCGTCATTTGGAATTAATATGGTTGGGCCAGAGTGCTCAACTCTGTCAGGATAGTCGAGGGTATAGTGTAGTCCTCGGCTCTCTTTACGTTGCATGGCACAACGAACCATCAATTCGGCCACCTGGAGTAGATTTCTCATCTCAAGTAAGTTATTCGACACTCTGAAGTTACTATAATAATCATGCGTCTCTTGTTGCAACATTTGGATCCGTCGCATAGCACGCTCCAGACGCTTATCTGTTCGAACTATTCCCATGTAATCCCACATGAATAATCTTAGTTCATGCCAGTTATGTTGAATTACCACTTCTTCATCGGAATTACAGACTTGGCTTTCATCCCAAGCGGGAACTTCTGGAGGTAATTTAGCTCCATCTATATTAGCGAGAATGTTTTTTGCCGCTGACCAAGCGTACACAACACATTCAAGCAGAGAATTCGACGCCATTCGGTTGGCTCCGTGGAGTCCGGTATAACTTACTTCACCAATCGCATATAACTGCTTAAGATCGGTTTGACCTTGTTGATTAACCATTACACCGCCACAAGTATAGTGCGCAGCAGGGACAATCGGAATTGGCTCTTTGGTCATATCAATACCAAGATCTTGTAATCGTAAATGAATAGTCGGGAAATGTTTTTCAATAAATTCAGCCGGTTTGTGGCTAATATCTAAGAACATACAATCAGCACCCAGACGTTTCATTTCAAAGTCAATTGCTCTGGCAACCACGTCTCTTGGTGCCAACTCTCCTCTTTCATCGAAATCGGGCATAAAACGAGTGCCGTCAGGACGAAGAAGGAAAGCACCTTCACCTCTTAAGGCTTCGGTGAGTAAAAAATTACGTGCTTCTGGATGGTATAAACAGGTTGGGTGAAATTGATTAAATTCCAAGTTAGCTACGCGGCAACCTGCACGCCATGCCATGGCGATTCCATCACCAGATGAAACATCTGGATTAGAAGTATACTGATAAACTTTAGATGCCCCGCCAGTTGCCAATACCACAAATTTAGCTCGTACAGACTCAACGTGCTCATCATTACGATTCCAGATGTAGGCTCCGATAACTTTATCTTTGTTACCGCCAACTTTATCTTCAGTAATAAGATCTAACGCGTTATAACGTTCGAATATGGTAATGTTTGGATGGTTGAGTACATTATCTTGCAGCGATGTTTGCATCGCCATTCCGGTGGCATCTGCGGCATGCAAAATGCGGCGGTGACTATGTCCACCTTCACGGGTCAAATGGTAACGAGGTTTTTCATCGGAATAATTTTCATCTCGGTCAAAAGGAAGGCCACCATCAATTAGCCACTGTACGCACTCTTTTGCATTTTGAGCAATAAACTGAACGGTTTCTTTTTCGCAAAGATCACCTCCAGCGATAAGAGTATCTTCCACATGAGATTCGATACTATCTGATTCATCAAATACTGCTGCAATTCCGCCTTGAGCATAAAAAGTTGAGCCTTCACTTCTAGGCCCCTTACTTAATACGATGACTTTTGCATGTTCTGCGATACGCAAAGCTAAGGAAAGACCGGCAGCTCCACTACCAACAACTAATACATCGCACTGGTGATCTCTATTCGTGTCCATAAATTTATATAATTCCTGTTTAGAAGCGAAAACTTCGCCCCCTTAAAATGCCTTGACTACATTATTGATTATGTGACTAAAAGGCTTTGCCTTCAAATATCTTTCATCAATTGAGTGCAAGAATAGTTGCATTTACTTATTTTCGCCCTCACTATCCACATGAAATGGAACACAGAGTTGGTTTAAAAGTGCATTAATAATGTGCTTGTAATCATAACTCAGTTCTTTTAAAGCGGGTAAATGCATCACTTAGTTCAATAAAGTTGATATTATATTGAATAATCATTGAACTTTTTAAATTTGCTAGAGTCACAATAGTGCTCATGTAAGTGGTGGTGTCAACACTACATTTTGCATAATAAAAGCTCATATCTGAGAAGATAAGGCCAATAACATAGGAGTATGTGCTCGAATGAACGAGCAGTTGACAGATCAAGTACTCATTGAGCGAGTTCAGAATGGAGATAAACAAGCTTTTAATCTTTTGGTTATAAAATATCAAAATAAAGTATGTAATCTTATTTCTAGGTATGTAGGGAATTCTGGCGATGTACAAGACGTAGCACAAGAGGCGTTTATTAAAGCTTATCGTGCCATTCCCAATTTTAGAGGGGAAAGTGCGTTTTATACTTGGCTCTATAGAATTGCCGTTAATACCGCGAAGAACCATATCGTAGCGCAAGGTCGAAGGCCTCCTGCTAGCGATGTGGACGCTGATGACGCTGAATATTACGAAACAGGCAGTGCATTAAAAGAAATATCGAACCCTGAGAACTTAGCGTTGTCCAAGGAACTGAAGCGCGTTGTTTTTAATGCGATAGAAGCACTGCCGGAAGATTTAAAAACAGCAATGACTTTACGAGAGCTCGATGGCTTAAGTTATGAAGATATTGCTGAAGTTATGGATTGCCCTGTTGGGACAGTCCGTTCACGAATTTTTCGCGCAAGGGAAGCGGTAGAAAAGAAAATTCAACCCCTTTTGCAACATTAATGTTTTTTCTGGTACCAATCAGAATACTAATATGGTGAATCGAATGGCTGACAAAGAACTACTTTCAGCACTCATGGATGGAAATACGGTTGATGACGCTCTTATTACTGAATTAGAGCAGAATGTTGAAAGTCAGGATACTTGGAAAAATTATCACTTCATTGGCGATGTTATGAGAGGTGAGTCTCCTGAAACAGTAAATTGGAATATTGCTGAAAGTGTGGCGGCTGCATTAGACGCCGAACCGGCACATAGTTCGGATTCTGTCCGTTCTACTCATAGCTCAAGCACCACGCCACATGTCGAGTCACAACCAACACCAGCCGAAGTTAGACGACAGCTACCAGCGTGGTTAACGCAAATTGGTCAAGTTGGTGTTGCGGCTTGTGTTTCATTAATGGTTATAGTGGGTGTACAACAATATGGTGATTCAGAATCATCAAGTCGTGCTTTAGCATCACAGCCAGTACTACAAACTATACCGTTTTCTGGTAGTGTCGAACCAGTAAGTTTAACCAGAGAATCGGTTTCAGCAGACAAAAATAGCGATACTCAACTAACAGAACAACGACGTCGTATTAATGCTATGTTGCAAGATTACGAGTTACAGCTTCGTTTATCATCTGAGAAATCCAGCGTTAGTAAAACAGAATCGGTAATTGAATGAAAAAATTTCTGATCAGTGCTTTGACACTGTTCAGTTTGATTCCAACCCAAGCCTCTGCTGAAGAAATATCAGCTGAGGCTTTGTTGCATCAAATGAACCATGCAAGTCAGCACTTAAATTATGAACTGTCTTATATCTTAATTAAGAAAAATAGCATTGAGCCTTTGCGATATATGCATGCGCTGAATCAAGACACTGAATACGCTCATTTGGTCTATTTAAGTGGCCCGATTAGAGAAGTGATACGTCTGGATAATGAGGTGAGTTACATCGAACCAGGGGTTGAGCCTTTTTCGATCGAATCGGGTAATATGATTGCTCCTCTGATTCCTATGATTGATAGTGACATAAGCGCATTGAGCGAGTTCTACGATTTTGTTCTTGTTGGTCGCTCAAGAGAAGCTGGCGCTGCGACTCAAGTTGTCCGTGTTGTCCCTAAAGATGGTCAACGATACTCTTACGTAATGTGGATTGATGAAAAATCTAAATTACCGCTTAGAGCCGATTTACTTGATCGTGATGGTGACATTATCGAGCAGTATCGGACGATTTCTTATACCGTTAACCAACGTATTGCGGCTGTTCTTGAACAGTTAGATAGTGTAAAACTACCTGATGTTATTTCTATGCCTAAACAGCAATCTACACAGTCATTTTGGGCTGTAAAATGGATTCCTGCTGGATTTGAATCGCACAGTTTAAATCGCTATAACATGGTTATTACACACAAAACTGTGGAAAGCCAAATGTATAGTGATGGCCTGTTTAGTTTTTCAGTGTACGTTTCTGATAGCGATGATCTGTCGTTAAAGAGTCAATTAGTACGTCAGGGACGTAGAACCTTACATAGTGTTGTTAAAGGTGAACGAGAAATTACAGTGGTAGGTGATATTCCACCTGCTACGGCTGCAAAAATAGCAACGTCAGTTGTATTTAGTATTGAAACCAAAAATCCAGAACAAGCAGCCTCTCAAGTTAAAGAGGAATAAATAAAATGATGACAGCACTCGCTACCGTTGTGTCCGTCTCAGAGACAAACAACGGGTACAAAATAGACTTGTCTTGTGAACAACAAACAAGCTGTACTAGTTGTGCGTCTAAAAAAAGTTGCGGAACAGGGATGGTGTCAAAAGCTATTGGTAGTAAAAGCCATAAATGGCAACTCATTTCTTCGGTTGCGGTAAAGCCTGGCCAGGTAATAGAGATTGGTTTACCGGAAAAAGACTTGATTCAATTTGCATCACTTGTGTATCTATTACCATTATTCATGCTCATGCTTGGCGCCTTGTTCGGTGAGCAATTGATTAGACCAGCATTAAGTGGTGGAGAAGGTTGGACTATTTTAGCTTCTGCTTTGTTTATGTTTGCCGGTATATGGATTGCGAAAGCGTTATCCACTAGACTTAAATCTGAATCAGAGCAGGTAATCACTTTACTCCGTGTTTTAGGTGAAACCATAGAGCTTAGTAAATAAAAATAACTTCAATTAACTATTTGCATGTAAATGAAGATAGCGACAGAGGCCGAAATTCGGTAGAATCGCCCAACTTGATCGAAATACCATCAAAGATGTGTATTTTTCCCATTCAATTTTACAAAGAGTTAACTCACGCCAACCTATGAAGCACATTCGCAATTTTTCGATTATCGCCCATATCGACCATGGTAAGTCGACACTATCTGACCGTTTAATCCAAGTTTGTGGAGGATTAAGTGAACGGGAAATGGATGTACAAGTTCTTGATTCTATGGATATAGAACGCGAACGAGGTATAACCATTAAGGCTCAAAGTGTCACATTAGACTATACAGCACAAGATGGTGAAACCTATCAGCTTAATTTCATCGATACTCCTGGCCACGTAGATTTTTCTTATGAAGTTTCTCGTTCGCTTGCTGCTTGTGAAGGTGCTTTACTAGTGGTTGATGCTGGGCAAGGTGTTGAGGCTCAGACCGTAGCAAACTGCTATACAGCGATTGATATGGACTTAGAAGTCGTTCCAATTCTGAATAAAATAGATTTACCTGCTGCTGATCCAGAGCGTGTTTCTGAAGAAATAGAAGAAATTGTTGGTATTGATTCACTGGAAGCGACTCGTTGTTCGGCTAAAACAGGTATTGGCGTTGATCTGGTATTAGAAAATATTGTTCGAGCAATTCCTGCCCCTGAAGGTGATCCAGATGCACCATTACAGGCGTTGATTATTGATTCTTGGTTTGATAATTATCTTGGCGTTGTTTCTTTAGTACGTATTAAAAATGGCGTATTAAAGAAAAATGATAAAATAAAAGTGATGAGTACTGGTCAAGATTGGGGTGTAGATCGAATTGGTATATTTACACCTAAGCGATTAGATACTGATCAGTTGAGCACTGGTGAAGTTGGTTGGGTAGTTTGTGGTATCAAAGATATCTTAGGTGCTCCTGTTGGTGATACGCTAACACACGCTAAAAAAGGCTGCGAAGAAGCATTACCTGGCTTCCAACGAGTTAAACCTCAGGTTTACGCTGGTCTTTTTCCGGTATCGTCAGATGATTATGAAAACTTCCGTGATGCATTAGGTAAATTAAGCTTAAACGATGCGTCATTATTTTATGAGCCAGAAAGCTCAGCAGCACTTGGCTTTGGTTTCCGTTGTGGATTCTTGGGTATGCTGCACATGGAAATTATCCAAGAACGTTTAGAGCGTGAATACGATCTCGATTTGATCACTACGGCTCCAACCGTTGTGTACGAAGTGAAGACTAACAGCGGTGATATTCTGTATGTTGATAGTCCAGCGAAACTTCCTGCAATTAACGATATTGATGAAATTCGTGAACCAATCGCGCGTTGTAATATTCTAGTACCATCAGAATACCTCGGTAATGTCATTACACTATGTGTAGAAAAACGTGGTCTTCAGGTTGATATGGTTTATCACGGTAATCAAGTGGCTGTGACTTATGATGTGCCAATGGCCGAAGTGGTTTTAGACTTCTTTGACCGTTTGAAGTCAACTTCTCGTGGTTACGCTTCTCTTGATTATAATTTTCAACGTTTTGAAGCATCAAATATGGTTCGAGTTGATGTACTACTTAATGGTGAAACGGTTGATGCTCTTGCGATTATTACTCATAAAGACATCGCTCAATCTAGAGGACGTTTGTTAGTTGAGAAAATGAAGGAATTTATTCCTCGTCAAATGTTTGATATTGCCATTCAAGCTGCAATTGGTAGTCATATTATTGCTCGTTCAACAGTAAAACAGCTGCGCAAAAACGTAATTGCCAAGTGTTATGGTGGTGACATTAGCCGTAAGAAAAAATTGTTGAAGAAGCAAAAAGAAGGTAAGAAACGCATGAAACAGATTGGTAATGTAGAGTTACCACAAGAAGCGTTTTTAGCTATTCTTCACGTAGGTAAAGATTAATCCTACATCGATAAGTAAATAGTAATAAAGAAAGGGTATTGAATTGAATGCCCTTTCTTCTTTTTGGAAATAAAGGGAAACCCATGGCTAATACATTTTCACTCATCTTGGTTCTGGTTACTTTGGTTACCGGTGTTATTTGGTTGCTAGAAAAATTAGTATGGGGAAAAAAGCGACAATTAAAAGCATCAGAAGTACAAGCGCAAACTAGCGGGCTATCTGATGATGTAGCAAATAAGATCACTGCACAACCTTGGTGGGTAGAGAACAGCGTTTCTATTTTTCCTGTTATCGGGTTTGTACTGATTCTTCGCTCTTTTATCTATGAACCTTTCCAAATTCCATCTGGTTCTATGATGCCAACGTTATTAGTTGGTGATTTCATCCTAGTAGAAAAGTTTTCCTACGGTATTAAAGATCCTGTATTTCGTTCTAAATTGATTGAAACAGGTAAACCAGAGCGCGGTGATGTGGTGGTATTTAAATATCCCCCTCAACCTAATATCGATTATATAAAGCGTGTAGTAGGTATGCCGGGTGATACTGTACGTTATAATAGTAAAAAAGAAATATGTATTCAGCCTCAGGGCGAAACAAGCTGCACACAAGTTGCTTTATCTAATGTTGTAGAAAGTCAGTTTCAACAACATAATATTCCTCTGATTCAATTAGATGAGAAACTTGGTCGTGTTGAGCATCAAATTTTGGTCAATCCATTACGTCAAGATCAGACTGCGGCTTATAAACCGCGCAGTGGTGTTGCTGAGTGGGTTGTTCCTAAAGAACAGTACTTTGTGATGGGCGATAACCGTGACAATAGTGCAGATAGCCGCTTTTGGGGTTTTGTACCTGAAGCGAATTTAGTTGGTAAAGCTGTCGGTATTTGGATTAGCTTTGAGTTTGAACGTAGTGCAAGTAGTGCACTGCCTTCATGGATCCCTACTGGTGTGCGTTTTAGTCGCGTCGGTGGCATAGATTAATAGAGAGAGCATGGTTACTATCCCTATCTCCAAGTTAGAGAAAAAGATCGGTTATCATTTTAATGATGCTGGTCTTCTTCATTTGGCGCTAACACATCGTAGCGCCAATGGAACACATAATGAACGTCTTGAATTCTTGGGCGATTCAATTTTAAGTTTTGTCATAGCAGACGATCTTTATCATCGTTTCCCTAAAATAGACGAAGGGGACATGAGCCGCATGCGTGCTACTCTTGTCCGAGGAAAAACCCTAGCTGAACTTGGGCGAGAATTTGTCTTAGGAGATTACTTAAAATTAGGTCCAGGTGAGTTAAAAAGTGGTGGTTTTCGCCGTGATTCAATTCTTGCTGATGCAGTAGAAGCGATTATTGGTTCAATCTACCTTGATAGTGATATTGAGGTAGTAAGAGGGATAATTCTCGCTTGGTACAAATCTCGTCTTGATTCGATTGAACCAGGTGTGTCACAAAAAGATCCGAAAACACGGCTGCAAGAATTTTTACAAGGGCGTAAAAAACCTTTACCCGTTTACACTGTGACGAATATAAAAGGTGAAGCTCATAATCAAGAGTTTACCGTATCTTGTAACTTATCCGGTGTAGATAGACCGGTTATTGGAGTAGGGACTAGTCGTCGCAAAGCAGAGCAAGCCGCTGCGCAACTTGCTCTGGAGAAAATATCCAATGTCTGATGATAATAACGAATTCGATTTAGATGCTTATTTTGCTAAAAATGAGCAAGAGACGGTATCTACAGAAAACCAACATTGCGGTTTTATCGCCATTGTTGGTCGTCCTAACGTGGGCAAGTCAACGTTACTTAATCATTTGTTAGGGCAAAAAATATCGATAACATCTCGTAAGCCACAAACGACTCGTCATCGAATTATGGGTGTTGAAACCGAAGGTGATTTTCAAGCGATTTATGTCGATACGCCAGGACTGCATATTGAAGAAAAACGAGCGATAAACCGGTTAATGAACCGTGCTGCGAACAGCTCATTAAGTGATGTTAATTTGGTGTTATTCTTGGTTGACGGAACGCATTGGACTGATGACGATGAAATGGTGTTAACGAAGCTGAACAAAGCTAACTTTCCTGTTGTTTTGTGCGTGAATAAAGTCGATAACGTCAAAGATCCGAATGATGTTATGCGCCATATGCACGAACTTTCTAGCAAAATGGAATTTGTCGACGTTGTGCCTATTTCTGCCAAAAATGGTAAAAATACTGATGTATTGCGTAAACATGTACGAGAGCATTTACCTAAAGCTGAACATCATTTTCCTGAAGAATATGTAACTGATCGTTCACAACGTTTTATGGCTTCGGAAATAGTACGTGAAAAATTGATGCGTTTTACCGGCGACGAACTACCGTATTCGGTGACAGTAGAAATAGAGCTATTTGACTATAATCCTGATACGGACGGCTTCCATATTAATGCTCTGATTCTGGTTGAGCGTAGTGGCCAGAAGAAGATGGTTATAGGTAAAGGTGGCGAAAAAATTAAAACGATTGGTCGTGAAGCTAGACTAGATATGGAAGAATTATTTGGTCGAAAAGTGTATTTAGAAACATGGGTAAAAGTGAAATCTGGGTGGGCAGACGACGAAAGAGCACTTCGTTCTCTTGGTTACATGGATGACGTTTAATAAGTCACGTATCTTTTAGTTAGACCTGGTCTCAGTCTTATGAGGCCAGACATCTAAAGTTAGGGCGATTCTATGAGTGATAATTTACAACGATGCTTTGTTCTTCATAGACGTCCCTACAGTGAATCCAGTTTAATTTTAGACGTGTTCAGCGAAGAATATGGACGTGTCACTTTGATGTCAAAAGGTGCACGCGGCAAGCGCTCAAACCTCAAAGGCGCTCTACAACCTTTTACTCCTTTATTGTTGAAATGGTCTGGTAAAAGTGGAATGAAGACACTTCGTCAAGCCGAGCCGATAAGTTTAGGGCTTCCAATACATGGAATAAATCTCTACTCTGCTTTATATGTCAATGAGTTACTTGGCCGTGTTATAGAAAATGAAACACCATATCCAGCCCTTTTTCATGATTATCTACACGTATTAACAGAGCTTGCTCAAACAGAAAACCCAGAACCAGCCCTTCGACGTTTTGAATTGTCGCTATTATCCGCATTAGGCTATGGCGTCGATTTTATGCACTGTGCAGGGAGTGGAGAACCGGTTGATCCCGATATGACTTATCGATTTCGTGAACAAAAAGGGTTTATAGCCAGCGTTCGTAATGACAACCTTACCTTTTACGGTAACGAATTGATCGCCATAGCAGAAAGACGTTTTTTGACTCGAGAGCAGTTAAAAGCGGCAAAACGCTTTACACGAATAGCCTTAAAGCCTTATCTTGGCGGAAAACCATTAAAAAGTAGGGAACTATTTGTTGTCAGAGCAGCAAATCCCAAATTACGGAGTATAGAAAAATGAGCTCTATTTTATTAGGGGTCAATATTGACCATATTGCGACTTTACGAAATGCACGCGGCACTAAATATCCCGATCCCGTTCATGCTGCAGAAATAGCAGAAAGAGCGGGAGCAGATGGCATTACCGTCCATTTACGTGAAGATCGTCGCCATATATTGGATCGTGATGTTCGAATTCTACGAGAGACAATTCAAACACGTATGAACTTAGAAATGGCTGTTACTGATGAAATGGTCGATATTGCGGTTCAAACTCAACCTGAATTTGTTTGCTTAGTACCAGAAAAACGTGAAGAATTAACCACAGAAGGTGGTTTAGATGTAAAAGGCCAGCTGGAAAAAATTAAAGCCGCCACCGAAAAATTAACTGCTGCTGGTATTAAAGTTTCATTGTTTATTGATGCAGATCGAGAACAAATCGATGCTGCAAAAGCGTGCCAAGCTCCATTTATCGAACTTCATACTGGTCATTATGCTGATGCAAGTACAGAACAAGACCAACAAGATGAACTAAAAAAAATTGCAGCGGCTGCGAGTTACGCTAACGATTTAGGTATAACCGTGAATGCGGGTCATGGCCTGACTTATCATAATGTGGCTGCTATTGCCGCTCTGCCTGAAGTGTATGAGTTAAACATTGGTCACTCTATTATGGGAAGAGCAGTGTTTGATGGCCTAGACAAAGCTGTTGCAGATATGAAATCGATTATGATAGAAGCTAGACGATAAATTAATGGCGATTGTTGGACTGGGTACAGATATAGCAGAAATTGAACGAATAGAAAAAGCATTGGCTAGAAATGGTCATGCTTTTGCTGAACGAATTTTATCGGTATCTGAATTTCAGATTTATTTAACACTTAAGCAGCAAGGTCGCTATTTAGCCAAACGCTTTGCTGCAAAAGAAGCCGCGGCAAAAGCACTGGGAACGGGTATTGCTCATGGTGTAACATTCCATGATTTCGTTGTGAGTAATGATGACAATGGCAAGCCGATTCTGGTGCTTTGTAATAAAGCGCAGCAAATCGCACACAGCAAACAGGTATCGAGTATCCATATTTCTATTTCAGATGAAAGGCATTATGCCTTAGCCACGGTAGTGATGGAGTCAAAGACATAAACCATCTCAAAGGTATAATGGCGTCAATGAGATAACAACACAATTCAAGTCGCGTAACTAATGCCAATCGTAACTAATGCAAATCGTAACTAATGCAAATAAAGCTGAGCCGTTGTGGTTACTTTATGCATTTCATCTTGTAATTCAAACAACTCGGGTTCAATTTCTTCTACACTACTTCCTGAACGTAACAGCTTTTCGATTTCTGCACACACCGCTTTAAGTTTTGGTACACCACTGTATGAGCAGCTGCCATGAAGTTTGTGTATATGATGTAAAAGATCCTCTAGCGGATAATTACTATCGTCTAAAGCTTGATGCGCCACGTCTGTTACCTCAGCAATATAATCCATCAGCATTTGCAACATTTCTTTGGCTAGATCCTCTTTATTCGCGGCTTGTTTTAACGCCATTTGCCAATCAATTATAATGTCAGATTCTGCGCCTTCTAATCTGCTCTCTGTAGTAATTTCATCGGGAAGATCCAGTTTATTCACACTTTCATTTTCATTCGGATTCCAGTGGACTAACACTTGTTGCAATATGTGTTCTTCAATCGGTTTGGTTAAGTAATCGTCCATTCCTGCATTGAGCAAACGATCGCGCTCACCACTCATTGCATGCGCAGTCACTGCAATAACAGGCGTGTCACTATTGAGCTTGGTTTGTTTGATCTTTTTGCTTGCCGTCACACCATCCATGTGTGGCATTTGGATATCCATTAACACCATATCAAATTTTTGTTTCTCTGCTTGTTCAACGGCTTTTTTGCCACTAGAACATGATGTGACATGTTTTACGCGTTCACTCAGTAAGGCGGTAATCAGTTTTAAGTTGGCAGGATTATCATCGACAGCCATCACATTAAGACCTAATTGATGATTTTCCGTTGGTTGAGCTATGACGGATTGCTTTAATAGCGCGCCCGTTTGTTGTTGGTGTTTTGCCAGCGAGCTGAGTAATTTTCTTCTCGATAATGGCTTGGTCATACATTGAACTTGATAAGTCGCAGAGATTTTTTCTGCTAATGCCAGTTCTGTACTTGGTATTGCTACGATAACTTGGTCCGTATAAGTTTGAGTAATGGCAACCCACTGACTAACTTCTTCAAAGCTATTTTCTTTTTTAGGAGAGAGGCTAATAAGAACACAATCTTGCTTTTCAAAACTATCTGGCACGTTAGTTTGGTAGGTCACCAGTAAGCCTTCCTGACCTAATTGTTGTTGAACAATAGAGGCGGCTTGCATATTGGGTTCTATTAATAGAACTCGTTTATTGCGTAAATATTGGCTTTCTACTTGGTGCAATTGAGGTAAATCCGTACTGGCTAAGCGCAGAGTAAACCAAAAGGTAGACCCTTGATGTAATCGACTGGTTAAGCTTATTTCACCGCCCATTTGACCAACCAATTTTTGGGTAATAACCAAGCCTAATCCAGTCCCACCATAGCGTCTTGAAATACTGGCATCGGCTTGACTAAAGGCTTGAAAAAGCTGAGCTTGTTGTCTTTCAGATATACCTATCCCTGTATCTCTAACCATAAATTGCAACTCGACAATGTCGTCTTTTTGAGCTCGCAGTTCAACACTGATGTCGATATTGCCTCGTTCAGTAAACTTAATTGAGTTACCCATCAAGTTTGTTAGCACTTGTTGAATTCTTAATGGATCGCCTATAAGTCCTGCTGGGATTTTTGGATCAACTTTTAAAGTGATCTCTAAGCCTTTTTCATGCGCACTTGTGGCTTGTAAACTCACCACTTCTTCTAAGCTTTCTTGGAATTCAAAGGGGATGTTTTCTAATAGTAATTTGCCGGCTTCGAGTTTAGAAAAATCTAAAATATCATTGATGATATTCAGCAGATTATTAGCTGAACGTTCAATGGTTTGTAAATAATCGGTTTGACTGGAAGTAAGTTGCGTTTTCAACATTTGTCGAGTGAAACCAATAACCCCATTTAGTGGTGTTCGTAGTTCATGTGACATATTTGCTAAAAATTCTGATTTTACCCTGGCTGCTTCTTGGGCGCGTTTTTTAGCAATATCTAACTCTACATTTTGTATCTCTAATTGCTCTAAAGTTTCTCTTAAATCTGATGTGGCTTGATCGATACTGTGCTGCATTTCAACATGATATTCAGATAACGACATTGCCATGGCATTAATACCATTTTTAAGCGAATCTAGCTCACCATGCATGGTGCCTTCTATACGAGAATCGAGGTGTCCTCGGCGTATACGATCTACGGTTTCTTGCATATTGGTGATTGGTTTGGTGACATCATGCATTAACCGGTAGGCAAAAACGCTGGAAAGTCCTAGACCCAACGCCAATACAACCAAAGCGGTGAAAATTTCTTGGTATTGTTGTAGTCGCAATGAAGAAAGATCCAACTCCATAGAAATATAACCAAGCGGTAAATTAGGATCGGTTGCCGTTTCATTTTGTAAAGAAAATTTACCTTCAGCGATAATTGGAGCACGTAAAATTAAGTGGGAATCGATCAGTTCTATATCGGTTAAAAGTGGGATCGGTTTGTCATTAGGAAAAGTTAAAGATTCAAAGTTTGGATGAAAGTTTGATGTCACAAACAGTTGATGGTTGGCATCGAATACCGCGATACTGCGTACTATATTTGAGTTTTTCCTATGGGCATAACTAATGATGCGTCGAACCGCTTCATGGCTTTGTTCTGTCATGCCATATTCGCTGGCAATTGCTAGCGGTTCTAAAATACTGGTTCCAGACGATATTAATTGTGTTTCCAAGTCGTTGTAACGATTGGACGTAAAAAAAGTACTCAACAGCAAGCCTACGATGAGAGTAGGGGCTAAAGTTAGAGTGATTACACGGGCACGCAAGCCATATCTTGTCATTTTTACCTGATTACTTATTCTCTGATTACAATAGAGTCTGGATATGGGAAAATATCTTAATAGCTTAAACAAAGCATTAATATTCCACAATCACGCAGCGTTAGAATAGTGATACTAGGACAAAAGAGACCCACATGGCACGTTTTTATCAACCAAAAAAGAAAATTGTATTGGACACCAAGCATCAACAATTTGATGTTGAAAGGTTAGATCACCATGGAGCGGGTATAGCGTGGTTAAAAAATAAACCAGTTTTTATTGAAGGAGCATTGCCTGGCGAAAAAGTATTGGTTCAATTGACCGAAAGTAAAAGTAAATTTTCTCGAGCTAAACTGATAAAAATTTTAACGCCAAGCCCACAAAGAATAGAGCCATTTTGTCCTCACTATAAAGAGTGTGGTGGCTGCAATATGCAGCATTTGAGTTATGACGGGCAAACAGAATATAAACAGCAATCATTAAATCAACTAGTCACTAAATTTACTACTAAAAAAAATGATTCTAGAGGCAAAGCACATTCCGGAAAGCAAAGCGATCTTGCTGATAGCACCGAATTCGTTCAAGAAATAGAACAAGTGCCTTTCATTACCGGTGAGCAGCTTGGTTATCGAAGAAGAGCGAGAATCAGTCTGTATCTAAATAAAAAAAATGCCCAGCTTGAATTTGGTTTTCGGCAGAAGCAAAGTAAACAGATTGTTCAAATTACACAATGTGCCGCATTAGAGCCTAAATTGAACCAATTGCTTCCTGATCTTTACATACTCCTTTCACGTTTTAAAAAACCAGTAGAGTTAGGACATGTTGAGCTTGCGTTAGGTGACAAGCAACCTGTAGTTACTTTGCGAGTGATGAAAGCCTTACCAGAACCAGATTTGTCCGCATTGGTCCAGTTTGCTAAAACAAACCAGTTGAGCATGTATTTATTGGTAGAAAAAGAGCCATTGCAGCTTATTTTCGGTGAAAAACCGTCCTACAGTGAAGGGGGTTTTACTATTCCTTTTTTACCGACTAATTTTATTCAAGTGAATAGGAAAGTGAACCAGCAGATGGTTGAACAAGCGATAAAATGGTTAAACCCTGAACCTGAAGATCGAGTGCTCGACTTATTCTGTGGTCTTGGTAATTTTAGCTTACCTATTGCATTAAAAGCGCAATCAGTGGTGGGAGTAGAAGGCGTTCAAGAAATGGTCGAGCAGGCAGAAGACAATGCTAAACTCAACAATATTAATAATATTCAGTTTTACCACGCTAATTTAGAAAACGACATAACTGAAAATAGTTGGGCGCAATCAAAGTTTGATAAAGTACTACTCGACCCAGCAAGAGCTGGTGCAGCAGGTGTTGTAGAGCAACTTGCGAAACTTGGAGCATACAGAATAGTGTACGTTTCTTGTAATCCTGCTACGCTTGCCAGAGATACTCAGTCTTTACTCGAACAAGGTTTCAAATTGATTCGATTAGGAATGTTGGACATGTTTCCTCATACTAGCCATTTAGAATCGATGGCTTTATTTGAAAAACAGAAGGTTAAACGTACTCGTTGAACAAATGAATTTTAAACTAAGTTTGAAAATCTAGTAGTAAATACAGAAAATATTAAGCGCTATCAATATTGTGCAGGTTTTAGTTAAATAACAAACATGATAGGTAAGAAATAGATACAACGAATAGTGCCTGTCTTGAATTGAAAAGTTGGGAAATAACATGGTTGCGGTACGCAGTGCGCACTTAAATAAAGATGAAAAATTTGAATTAGAAGCTTGGGTCACCAGCCTAGAGCAAGATCAAAAAACCAGTAAACGGCTAATAGAAGTCTATAAGCAGTGCGAATCTCACTTAGAAGGACGAGAACAAGCACCACTATTGCTTTGGCGTGGTCGGGAAATGATCGAAATTTTAATCACTTTATCTATGGATAGAGCGACCTTGATTGCGGCACAGTTATTTCCTGTCGTCTCCAGTGGTTTTTTCGAAAAAGAAGAGCTCGAAGAGGTTTATGGTAAAGAGATCATTAAGCTGATTGATGGAGTGGAAGAAATGGCCGCCATCGGTCAACTTAATGTAACATTTGAAGGGGCAGCAGCATCAGGTCAAATAGATAATGTGCGCAGAATGTTGCTGGCAATGGTAGATGATTTTCGCTGTGTGATTATCAAATTAGCTGAGCGTATTTGTAATTTACGTGAAGTGAAAGACAAACCAGAAGAAGTTCGTCAAATAGCCGCCAAAGAGTGCGCTAATATATACGCACCTCTCGCCAACCGTTTAGGTATCGGTCAGTTAAAATGGGAAATTGAAGATTACGCTTTCCGTTATCAGCAATCGGATATTTACAAGCAAATAGCAAAGCAACTCTCAGAAAGACGAATTGTGCGTGAAAAATATATCGATGACTTTGTTACCGATTTAATGTCTGAGATGAAAGCGACCAATATCAACGCGGAAGTAAGTGGACGGCCAAAACATATTTATAGTATTTGGCGTAAAATGCAGAAAAAAAATCTGGCTTTTGATGAACTGTTTGATGTTCGAGCAGTGCGTATCATCGCCGATCAACTGCAAGATTGTTATGCGGCTTTAGGGATTGTACATACTAAATACAAGCATCTTCCTAATGAGTTTGACGACTATGTTGCCAATCCTAAACCGAATGGTTATCAATCTATTCATACCGTAATTCTTGGGCCAGAAGGGAAAACCATAGAGATTCAGATCAGAACCAAGCAAATGCATGAAGATTCTGAACTGGGTGTTGCTGCGCATTGGAAGTATAAAGAAGGCGCGTCAAGTAGTGGACGTAGTGGTTATGATGAGAAAATCACTTGGCTTCGTAAGCTGATTGATTGGCAAGAAGAAATGTCAGATTCTGGTGAGATGCTAGATGAACTGCGTAGCCAAGTATTCGATGACAGAGTATATGCCTTTACGCCAAGAGGGGATGTGGTTGATTTGCCAATGGGCGCAACTCCACTTGATTTTGCTTACCACATTCACTCTGAAGTTGGACATCGTTGTATCGGAACCAAAGTCGGTGGGCGAATTGTTCCATTTACGCACAAATTAGAAATGGGCGATCAGGTTGAAATTATTACCCAAAAAGAACCGAATCCATCGCGAGATTGGTTAAACTCATCTTTAGGATTTGTCCATTCAAGTCGAGCGAGAGCAAAGATAAATGCTTGGTTTAGAAAAGAAAGCCGCGAGAAAAACATAGAAGCGGGTCGAGAGATTTTAGAGTTAGAATTAAGTAAAATAGGCGCAACATTAAAACATGCGGATGATTATGCTCTTAAGCGTTTTAATGTTAATACACCGGATGAGCTTTATGCTGGGATTGGTAGCGGTGATTTAAGAATTAACCAAGTCATTAATCACATTAATGCATTAGTTAATAAGCCAACAGCCGAAGAAGAAGATAAGCAAGCTTTAGAAAAATTGCAAGAGCAAGGGGCTAAATCGTCGGCTCAAAATAGACCTCATAAAGATGCGATTGTCGTTGAAGGTGTTGATAACCTAATGTCGCACTTAGCAAGATGTTGTCAACCTATCCCAGGAGATACCATTGCCGGCTATATTACCCAAGGCCGAGGTATTTCGGTACATAGAAGTGATTGCGAGCAATTGGCTGAACTAAGGTTACATGCTCCAGAGCGTATTATTGATACCGTTTGGGGAGGATCTTATTCAGGTAACTTCATCCTCACTCTTAGAGTGGATGCGTTAGAACGCGGTGGATTACTTAAAGATATAACCACACTGTTAGCCAATGAGAAGTTGAATGTGTCAAGTATGAAAAGTCGTCATGATTATAAGCGTCAAATGCTTATTATGGATTTCAACTTAGAAGTGAAAAATGTTGAACTTCTTAGCCGGGTGATTTCTCGAATTGAACAAATTCGAGACGTTATTTCGGTAAGACGCTTACGTTAAAGATCATAAGAACAAGCGCTAGCGGTCTGTCAGAAAAACGCTCAGCATAAAAAATACACAAATAAACAGAATATAAAGTGAGAAACGGTTAAATGGCGGATAGTGTACAGCAACTTTTAAATATTATGTCTCAACTGCGTGACCCTAAAAAAGGCTGTCCTTGGGATTTAAAACAAAATTTCGATTCTATTATTCCCCACACAATCGAAGAGACATTCGAACTAGTAGACGCGATCAATAATAAAGATTGGCTAAACTTAAAAGAAGAACTCGGTGATGTGTTGTTCCAAGTGATTTTTTACAGTCAATTAGCTAAAGAACAACAGCTTTTTGAGTTTAACGATGTTGTTGAAACAGTGAACGAAAAATTAATTCGTCGCCACCCTCATGTTTTTTCTGATTTAACACTCGACTCTGAACAAGAGATAAATTCCAATTGGGAGCAGGAAAAAGCCAAAGAAAAGGCCAAGTTGGGTAAAGTGGAACAAAGTGTATTAGATTCTGTGCCTAACTCTCTTCCTGCTCTTTCTAAAGCCAATAAAATACAAAAGCGTTGTGCTAAGCATGGTTTTGATTGGGATACCATTGGCCCTGTTGTGGATAAAGTAAAAGAAGAATTAGATGAAGTGCTTGATGAAGTTCTCCAAGTCACTCCTGATGAGAAAGCGATTGAAGAAGAATTAGGCGACCTTCTTTTTGCTACCGTAAATTTAGTTCGTCACTTAGGCAAAGATCCAGAAGTCGCTTTACGTAAAGCAAACGATAAATTTGCAACTCGCTTCAAAGGTGTTGAGCGTCTAGTTCGCGAGCAAGGAAAGCAATTGGATGATTTCAATCTAGAACAGTTAGATGCCATGTGGGATGAAGTTAAAAAAGGTCAATGATATTGATGTAATTATCATTATGATCAAAACAATTCGGTAAGTCACATCTGAAATTTGGTGAATAACATCTATAAACTATCAAGTCGAATGCTAAAAATAACTGCGTTATTGTTTAACTTGTTTTAAATTTTAGACTGGTGGAAAGTTATACTCTGACCAGTTATCGATTACTTGCTTGTTTTACTCAACGGTGGCTATACTTTGCGCCATAAGATAGTTGATTTGTATACTTAAACTTAAGTAGGGATAAGCATCAACTAGTGATAGACATAGGTTAATGGCTTGTTGAATTGATTTGAAGCAAAAAATAAATTAACCAAGTGTGATAAGTTTCACGTTGTGGCGTTAAAGGGCTTCTGGTATATTTGCATCCCGTCCAGACAGCACCAATTTCCCTCATTCAACCAATTTCAGGTTAAACATGACGACAAATTACATTTTTGTTACTGGCGGGGTGGTATCCTCACTAGGTAAAGGTATTGCAGCAGCATCTCTTGCGGCTATTTTAGAAGCTCGTGGTCTTAAAGTGACCATGATGAAGCTTGACCCTTATATCAACGTTGATCCCGGCACAATGAGCCCAACTCAACATGGTGAAGTATTTGTTACCGAAGACGGTGCAGAAACCGATCTCGATCTTGGTCATTATGAACGATTCATTCGTACCAAAATGAGCAAGCGCAACAACTTTACTGCTGGGCGTGTTTATGCTGACGTACTGAGAAAAGAACGTCGTGGTGATTACTTAGGTGCAACGATTCAAGTTATCCCTCATATCACTAATGCAATAAAAGATCGTGTTTATGATGGCGCAGAAGGCCATGATGTGGCAATCGTTGAAGTGGGTGGCACTGTTGGTGATATCGAATCTCTGCCATTTATGGAAGCAATTCGTCAGTTAGCTGCAGAAGTTGGCCGTGAACGTGCCATGTTTATGCATCTGACTTTAGTACCTTATTTAGCTGCAGCTGGTGAAGTGAAAACCAAGCCAACTCAGCACTCTGTAAAAGAATTACTTTCTATCGGTATCCAGCCAGATATTTTGGTTTGCCGTAGTGATCGTATGATCCCTGCAAATGAACGTAAAAAAATAGCGCTGTTCTGTAACGTACCAGAAAAAGCTGTTATCTCAATGAAAGACGTAGATTCTATCTACAAAATCCCTCAATTAATCAAAGCTCAAGCATTGGATGATCTTGTCTGTACTCGTTTTGGTATTCAAGCACCAGAAGCGGATCTGTCAGAGTGGGAACAAGTTATCTATGAAGAAGCGAATCCTACCGCAGATGTAACTATTGGTATGGTTGGTAAATATATAGAACTTCCAGATGCTTATAAATCCGTCAATGAAGCACTGAAACATGCAGGGTTGAAAAACCGCTTAAATGTCACCATTAAATATGTCGACTCACAAGATGTAGAGAGCAAAGGTGAAGAAATGTTCGCAGATTTAGATGCGATTCTTGTACCTGGTGGTTTTGGTGATCGTGGTATTGAAGGTAAAATCCTTGCCGCTAAATATGCGCGTGAAAATAACGTGCCTTATTTAGGTATTTGTTTAGGCATGCAGGTGGCTTTAATTGAGTTTGCGAGAAATGTTGCTGGCCTAGAAGGCGCACATTCAACAGAATTTAACAAAGATACAAAGTATCCCGTGGTAGGATTAATTACCGAATGGGTAGATGGTGAAGGTAAAGTTGAAGAACGTACTGAGCTATCTGACTTAGGTGGTACTATGCGTCTTGGCTCTCAGCTTTGTCACCTTGAAAAAGGCACATTAGCTAAAGAGTTATACGGTAGCGCGACAATTCATGAACGTCACCGTCACCGTTATGAAGTAAACAACAATCTTCGTCCGCAAATTGAAAAAGCTGGTTTAAAAGTATCTGGCTTATCTGCAGACAAAAAGCTTGTTGAGGTAATTGAGAACCCAAATCATCCATGGTTTGTTGCCTCTCAGTTCCACCCTGAATTCACGTCTACGCCTCGCGATGGACATCCGTTGTTCGCTGGCTTTATTAAAGCCGCAGGTCAATATCAACGTGGTGAATTCGATACAGAACAGAATAAGTAATACAGGAATCCGGATAATGACACATGAGGTGTCGTTATCCTTAGTTTTGACATAAAAATTGAACGAGAGGAAACATCAATGTCTAAGATCGTTAAAGTTCTAGGTCGTGAAATCATCGACTCACGTGGTAACCCAACAGTAGAAGCTGAAGTACACCTAGAAGGCGGTTTCGTCGGTATGGCTGCTGCTCCATCTGGCGCATCTACTGGTTCTCGCGAAGCTCTTGAGCTACGTGACGGCGACAAAACACGTTTCCTAGGTAAAGGTGTTCTTAAAGCAGTTGAAGCAGTAAACGGTACAATTGCTCAAGCACTAGTTGGTAAAGACGCTAAAGCTCAAGCTGAAGTTGACCAAGTTATGATCGACTTAGATGGCACAGACAACAAAGCTAAATTTGGTGCTAACGCAATCCTAGCGGTTTCACTTGCAAACGCAAAAGCAGCTGCAGCGGCTAAAGGCATGCCTTTATTTGAGCACATTGCAGAACTTAATGGTACTGCTGGTCAGTTCTCTATGCCTCTTCCAATGATGAACATCATCAATGGTGGCGAGCACGCTGATAACAACGTTGATATCCAAGAATTTATGATTCAACCTGTTGGCGCTTCAACGCTTAAAGAAGCTCTACGCATCGGTGCTGAAGTATTCCACAACCTAGCGAAAGTACTTAAATCTAAAGGTCTAAGTACAGCTGTTGGTGATGAAGGTGGTTTTGCTCCTAACCTAGAATCTAATGCTGCTGCTCTAGCTGCAATCAAAGAAGCCGTAGAACTTGCAGGTTATGAGTTAGGTAAAGACGTAACACTTGCTATGGACTGTGCTGCATCTGAGTTCTATGACAAAGAAGCTGGAAACTACAACATGAAAGGTGAAGGTAAAGTCTTCACTTCAGAAGAGTTCAACTTCTACTTGCAAGATCTTGCTAACCAATATCCAATCGTATCTATCGAAGATGGCCTTGATGAATCAGATTGGGATGGCTTTAAGCACCAAACTGAACTTCTAGGTGATAAACTTCAACTAGTTGGTGACGATTTATTCGTTACAAACACTAAGATCCTTGCTGAAGGTATTGAGAAAGGCGTTGCTAACTCTATCCTTATCAAATTCAACCAAATTGGTTCTCTAACAGAAACTTTGGCTGCTATCAAAATGGCTAAAGATGCTGGTTATACTGCTGTTATCTCTCACCGTTCTGGTGAAACTGAAGATGCAACTATTGCTGATTTAGCAGTAGGTACAGCTGCAGGTCAAATCAAAACAGGTTCTATGAGCCGTTCTGACCGTGTTGCTAAGTACAACCAACTTATCCGTATCGAAGAAGCTCTAGGTGCACGTGCTCCTTTCAACGGTCTTAAAGAAGTTAAAGGTCAATAATCCTTATTTATAAGGTGATTTGATTATTAATTTTTTATAAAAGTTAATGCAATAAGCGTCTCTTATCCATAGAGGCGCTTTTTTTTACCGGAAAGTTTGTGGTCGATACCATTTAAAGTGTTAGCTAAGTTGAAAGAGCGTAATTTAAATTGAAAGAGCACGACGTAAAGTTAAAAGGTTATCATCTCAATAAAAAGCGTTGCCTATATGAATGGCAATACCTGTCAAACCTAGTCTCAATCAAGCATTTATGATATATATACAAGCATATCTCCCTCTAATTAACTCATGAGAACTCTCTAGCGTGCGTTTATTTACTCTGGCACTTTTACTGTTATTGGCTGTGTTATTTTATACTCTTGTATGGGGTAAAAATGGCGTGCTAGAGCATCGACAAATATTGAACGAAATTGAAGTCCAGCAGTCGGTAAATAAAGAGTTATCTGATAGAAATGCCAAAATGTTTGCAGAGATAGAAGATCTCAAACAAGGACTAGATGCGATAGAAGAAAGAGCAAGAAACGAATTAGGTATGGTTAAAGAGGGTGAAACTTTTTACCGAATTATTGATGAAAACTCTCAGTAGCTCGAATGAGTAAGTAAAATAGTGATGCAAACAAATAATAAATTTTATGCCATAGTTCCCGCTGCGGGTATTGGCCGCAGAATGAAGACTGATTGTCCTAAGCAGTACCTTCAATTGCATAACAAGACAATTTTACAACACACGATTGATAAATTATTAGCACATTCGCTTATTGATAAAGTCATTGTCGCCGTATCAGAAAATGACGAATATTTTTCGGACCTTTCATTAGCGTCAAATAATAACGTTATTCGAGTTAGTGGTGGTAAAGAGCGCGCCGATTCAGTGTTATCTGGACTAAGTTATATACTCAATCATATTAAACAACCCCAGGCTTGGGTTTTGGTACATGATGCCGCTAGGCCATGTATTCATTTAAGTGATATTGACAAGTTAATTACTGAAGTTGTTCAAACCGACATCGGTGGCATTTTAGCTACTCCTGTGCGTGACACGATGAAACGTAGTAATGATCAAGATGAGATTAATGAAACGGTAAATAGAGTTGACCTCTGGCACGCATTAACACCGCAAATGTTTAAGGCTCAACCCTTATATGATGCATTATCTTTGGCGTTGAAAGCCAAGGTAAACATTACCGATGAAGCTTCTGCGATGGAATGGGCGGGTGTAAAACCTAAATTAGTTGCGGGAAGGGCGGATAACTTTAAAATAACTCAACCAGAAGACTTAGCTTTAGCGGCTTTCTATTTAAGTGAAGATTCAATTTAACCACAACTTATTGAGCAAAAAGCATTTGAATTTCGAATAAGGAAAAAGAAATGATCCGAATTGGTCATGGTTTCGATGTCCATAAATTTGGTGGTGCCGGGCCTGTTATTATTGGTGGTATCGAGGTTCCTTATGAGCAAGGTTTACTTGCTCATTCTGATGGTGATGTAGCACTGCACGCTTTAACCGACGCGCTATTAGGCGCAATAGCAGAAGGTGACATTGGTCGTCATTTTCCTGATACCGATCAGAAGTGGAAAGGCGCAAATAGTCGTGACTTGATGAAAGAAGTTTATCGATTGGTGCAGCAGAAAGGTTACCAAATAGGCAATCTAGATGTGACTATCATTGCGCAAGCACCTAAAATGCTTCCATTTATTCAGTCTATGCGTGAAACGATAGCGTTAGATTTAGAAACGACCATTGAAAATGTCAATGTAAAAGCAACAACAACAGAGAAGCTTGGTTTTACCGGAAGAAAAGAAGGTATTGCTTGTGAAGCGGTTGTTTTATTAAAGAAGATATAAATTAATGACAGATATTCTTGCCGAATTGGCATATTTACATGGACAGCCCACTTGTAAAGCGAAGCTAAAAGCCAAGCCAGAGCACTTTGTAGTCAAAGAGCAACTGGGCTTTGAATTTTCAGGTACAGGCGAACACTTGATGATTAAGATTGGCAAAACTGGTGAAAATACCAGTTTTGTCGCCAATGAATTAGCAAAAGTATGTGGTGTTAAATCAAAAGATATTGGTTGGGCTGGCCTAAAAGATAGACACGCAGTAACAGAACAATGGTTAAGTGTTTATTTACCCAAAGCAGATACACCCGACTTCACTGCATTTGAGAGGCAATACCCAAGTATTCAAATTCTTGAAACCACTCGGCACAATAAAAAACTTCGCCCTGGTGATTTAAGTGGCAACCAGTTTCAAGTAACCTTGTCGGAAGTAAGTGATATTTCAAGCTTAGAATCGAGAATAAAACAAGTCATAGAAAAAGGCGTGCCGAATTACTTTGGTTCACAACGTTTTGGTCGTGAAGGTAATAACTTAACAGAAGCTCGACGTTGGGGAAAAGAGAACGTTAGAAGTAAAAATCAGAATAAACGCAGTTTATACCTTTCTGCTGCTCGCTCTTGGATCTTTAACCAAATAGTATCCAAACGGATAAACGTCAATCAATTATCTAGTTTGATGTTAGGTGATATTGTCCGTCTAAATACTACCGTTGGTCTAGATGAGATGCCTAATAAGAGAGAGTCGACCATCGTTATTGATAGCGATAATCTAACTGCAATGCAGGCGGAAATAGCTCTTGATAACGTAGCGTTAACGGCTGCTTTGGCAGGGGATAATTCTTTGCCAACAAAACAAGATGCCCTTTGTCTTGAACAAGAGTTTATTGACGCAGAACCGGATTTAATGGCTTTAATTCGTAGTAATAGAATGCGTCATGATAGACGAGATGTTTTATTAAAGCCTTCTGATTTTAGCTATACAATAAAAGATGAGATGGCGGTACTATGTTTCTCACTGAGCTCTGGTAGTTTTGCAACGTCTATTGTCAGAGAGTTGATTGAAGAAATTCCTGTAGAGCGCCATTTCAACGAAGGATAAGTAATGAAGATTCTACTCAGTAATGATGACGGAGTGCATGCCGATGGTCTTAAAGCTTTGGCTGATTGTTTAAAGGATATCGCTGATGTCATCGTTGTTGCCCCCGATAGAAATCGTTCAGGCGCTTCAAATTCGTTAACGCTTGAAAACCCATTAAGAGTGATTGAAATTGAACCAAATTGGTATTCGGTTCAAGGAACTCCGACAGATTGTGTTCATTTTGCCCTAAATGAATTGCTTAAAGATGATTTGCCTGATTTAGTACTTTCTGGGATCAATCATGGCGCTAATTTAGGCGATGATGTGCTGTATTCAGGTACCGTTGCCGCGGCAATGGAAGGACATTTTTTAGGAGTGCAGTCCATAGCCTTTTCTTTAGTTGGACATCAACATTTTTCGACTGCAGCAACAATCGTCCGCACAATAGTGGATCAACATATTCAATCGCCAATTCCGACTAATCGTCTGCTGAATGTGAATATTCCTGACCGCCCGTTTTCAGAACTTAACGGTCAGGCAGTGACTCGTCTTGGTGCTCGTCATCATGCTGAAAACATGATTAAACAGAAAGATCCAAGAGGACAAGACGTGTACTGGTTAGGCCCTCCTGGTCAGCAACAAGATGCTGGTGAAGGGACGGATTTTCATGCGGTAGAACATGGTATGGTTTCAATTACTCCTTTGCAGGTGGATTTAACCGCGCATGAATCGATAAGAAGTATGGCATCTTGGTTAAAAGGTAGTAGCAATGAGTAACCCTCAAGCAAATCGATTAGTCGAATTCCTTTGCTCGAATGGGATTCAATGTCCTAAAGTACTCGATGCGATTAGAAGAGTACCGAGAGAACATTTCATTTCAGAAGCACTAATGCATCAAGCATATGATAATAATGCTTTGCCTATTGGTTACGGGCAGACGATTTCACAACCTTATATTGTGGCAAGAATGACGGAATTATTGCAGCTTGAGTCTGATTCAAAACTATTAGAGATAGGGACAGGGTCTGGTTACCAGACCGCAGTGTTAGCTCAGATGGTTGATAAAGTTTATTCTGTTGAGCGTATAAAATCGTTGCAATGGGATGCGAAAAGACGTTTAAAACGGTTAGATATTTATAATGTTGTAACCAAACATGCTGACGGTTGGAAAGGTTGGCCGACTCAAGCACCGTTTGATGCTATTGTTGTTACCGCTGCAGCCGCGCAAGTACCACAAGATTTGTTAGCGCAGTTAGCGGATAATGGTCGTTTAGTTATTCCTGTTGGAGAAGAAAACCAACAGTTACTGAAAATCGTAAGACAAGGCAATGAATTTGTATCTTCAGTTATTGAAACAGTTCGTTTTGTTCCTTTAGTTGCAGGTGATTTAGCGTAGAGAATGGCAAATAATTTGAAGTTGATATGGACAATGATTTTTTGTAGCACCTTACTTGTTGGGTGTGCTGCAACTGATCCTGCGCCAGTTTCAAGTATTCATAAAGATTATAACGCTATAGAAAGAGGCAGTTACAAGGGAAGTTATTATGAAGTTAAAAAAGGAGATACTCTTTATTTTATTGCCTATGTCACAGATAAGAATGTAAACGACCTTATTCGTTACAATGATTTATCCGCACCTTATACTATAAGACCCGGTGAAAAACTGAAATTATGGCAACCTATTTATGCTGCTCCAGTATATGGGGAGACGAAATCAACGACATCTTCAGCGGCTGTCGCATCAGTAACCGCAGTGGGTACGGTAAACTCAGGAGTGAGCGTTACATCAGTTCCTGAACCGAAGTCTATTGCTAAAGTCACCCCAAAACCCCCGGTATCCCCCAAAAAACCAACATCAAAAAATTCAAATTTAGCTAAAAATACCGATAAGAAGACAGTTGATCAGAGTAAATCAAAAGAGTATGTTGATCCTAAGAGTAAACAAAATGTTAATAAAAAGGTCAATAAAGTAGAGCCTGTAAATAACAAAATAAGCAATTGGCTTTGGCCAACTAAAGGGAGAATAATTAAGAAGTTTTCTGTTGGAGAACAAGGAAATAAAGGGATTGATATAGCAGGGCAGCGAGGTCAATCAATTGTTTCTACGGCAAGCGGGAAAGTTGTTTACTCTGGAAATGCACTACGAGGTTATGGCAATTTAATTATAGTGAAACATAATGATAATTACTTGAGTGCGTATGCCCACAATGAACGTTTGCTAGTAAGTGAAGGACAAAATGTTAAAGCAGGACAGAAAATTGCCACCATGGGTAGTTCGGGTAGCAACAGTGTGAGACTTCATTTTGAAATTCGTTACCAAGGTAAGTCTGTTAATCCAAATCGGTACTTGCCTTAAGATAAAATCAATTCAGCGACATTTATAAAGGAATGTCTTGCTAGCTCGCCAAGGGGAGGCACTATGAGTATCAGCAATGCAGTAGAAAAAGTCGAAGAGTTTGAGACCAGACAACAGAGCGCAGTAACCTCTAATTCTGATCTTGTTAAAGTAACTAAACCCACCCAACATTCAACCAAGAAAAAACCACAAGAAGAGTTTGAGGCAACCGCCAAAACTCTGGACGCAACTCAACTTTACCTTGGAGAAATTGGTTTCTCTCCATTATTAACCGCCGAAGAAGAAGTTTTATACGCCCGCAGAGCATTACGCGGAGATGAAGCCGCTCGTAAACGTATGATCGAAAGTAACTTACGTCTTGTCGTGAAAATTTCTCGTCGTTACAGTAACCGCGGTCTTGCCTTACTTGACCTTATTGAAGAAGGCAATTTAGGCCTTATACGTGCAGTCGAAAAATTCGATCCTGAGCGCGGATTTAGGTTCTCAACTTATGCTACTTGGTGGATACGCCAAACAATAGAAAGAGCATTAATGAATCAAACGAGAACCATTCGTTTACCTATTCATGTCGTTAAAGAACTCAATATCTACTTAAGAACGGCTCGAGAGCTTTCTCAGAAGTTGGATCATGAACCTACAGCAGAAGAGATAGCCGAAAAACTCGATAAGCCAGTCAGTGACGTAAATAAAATGTTGCGGCTAAATGAAAGAGTGAGCTCTGTCGATACGCCTATGGGAGGCGATGGCGAAAAAGCCTTGTTAGATATAATTCCTGATACTAACCATTCAGATCCCGAAGTGTCTACCCAAGATGATGATATTAAAAGTTCATTGGTTAATTGGTTGGATGAATTGAATTCTAAGCAAAAAGAAGTACTTGCGAGACGATTCGGTTTGTTAGGCTATGAACCTTCAACGTTAGAAGAAGTCGGTCGAGAAATAAATCTAACTCGTGAACGGGTACGTCAAATACAGGTGGAAGGTTTACGCAGATTGCGAGAAATTCTTCTTAAGCAAGGACTGAATATGGAGTCTTTGTTTGATGTTGAGCAAGTATAAGACATACTAGCTTAGTCTAAGTGTTATTGATAAGGGCGTTGCGATAGTAAAATTCGTTACGCCCTTTTTGCACGCTTAAATAAGTTTTTTTAAACGATACAGTTCATCTAACGCTTGTCTTGGTGTTAATTCATCAGGGTCAATATTGGCAATGGCTTGTTCCACTTCACTCGGTTCGGGTATTAAACTCAGTTGATTGGCAATATCGATATTAGTGGGAGCGTTGTTTGGCTGGTCGGCGAGTTTTTCCAGTTGTTTTAATTTAGCTCGAGCATTTTTAATTACGGTTTTAGGTACACCAGCTAAACCTGCAACCGCTAATCCGTAAGACTTGCTTGCAGCGCCTTCTTGTACCGCATGCATAAAGGCAATACTCTCGCCATGTTCAACTGCATCTAAGTGAACATTCGCTAGATGGTCTACTAGATTCGGCAGTTCGGTTAATTCAAAATAATGCGTTGCGAACAAAGTCATAGAGCCAATTTGATTAGCCAGCCATTCCGCACTTGCCCAAGCAAGCGATAAACCATCGTAAGTACTGGTTCCTCGACCTATCTCATCCATTAATACTAGGCTATGTGGTGTGGCGTTATGCAAAATATTCGCGGTTTCTGTCATTTCAACCATAAAGGTCGAACGGCCAGAAGCAAGATCGTCTGAAGCACCTATGCGAGTAAAAATACGGTCAATAGACCCTATTTCAGCCTGCTCTGCAGGAACATATGAACCAATATGAGCTAATAATACGATAAGTGCAGTTTGGCGCATATAGGTGGATTTACCTCCCATATTAGGCCCTGTAATGATCAACATTTTTCGCTTTGGATTAAGCTTGATAGGATTGGCAATAAAAGGTTCATCCATTACCTGCTCTACTACCGGGTGTCGGCCATTTTTTATCTCAATGCCAACAGAGTCGGTCATTTGTGGACGACAATAATTTAAGCTATCCGCGCGTTCGGCTAGATTCTGCAAGACATCCAATTGAGAAACCGCAGAAGCAAGGTTTTGCAATGCCTCCAAATGAGGTAAAAGCAGATCAAATAATTGCTCCCAAAGTCGCTTCTCAATCGCAAGCGCTTTTGATTTAGAACTTAAAACTTTGTCTTCGTGTTCTTTCAGCTCAGGAATAATATAGCGTTCAGCATTTTTTAAAGTTTGACGACGAACATAGTGTGGTGGCACTAAATGGCTTTGGCCACGACTTACTTGAATATAAAAGCCATGCACATTGTTGAAGCCAACTTTTAAAGTATCGATTCCATGTTTATCTCGTTCCTCTGCTTCCATTTTTTCTAAATATTCAGTTGCCCCATCTGCTAGTGAGCGCCATTCATCTAACTCTTCATTGTAACCCTGAGCGATTACTCCTCCATCTCTAATCACCACTGGTGGGTTTTCTTTGACCGCTTTCTCTAATAAGGCGCACATATCATCCATTGGTTTACAATAAAGAGCTAACTTAGTGAGATAAGAGTGAGATAAATTTTGCATCGTATCGGCAAGCTCGGGAAGCTGCTGCAAAGCATGACGTAACTTGGCTAAATCTCTCGGTCTTGCTGTTCGAATGGCTAAACGAGCAATGATTCGTTCAATATCTCCGATCTGTTTTAAGATCGGTTTTATCTCTACAAATGCAGCTTGATCTTTTATTTCGGTTATTGCATCAAGACGTTGATTTACGGTTTCTTTACAGCGAGTCGGTTGATGTAACCAACGTTGCAGCATACGACTGCCCATTGCGGTTGAGCTATGGTCCATAACCGAAGCGAGAGTATTGTCATAGCCTCCAGATAGGTTTTGAGTTATTTCTAAATTTTTTCTGGTAGCGGCATCAAGAATGACCGAATTATCTTGATTATCGAACGTCAATGACCGGATATGAGGGAGTGCGGTTTTTTGTGTGTCTTTCACATATTGAATTAAGCATCCGGCAGCACATAAACCGAATTGGGCTTGCTCTACACCAAAACCGATAAGATCGCGTGTAGCAAATTGCTGGTTGAGCTGTTGCTTAGCCGTATCGAGTTCAAACTCCCAAACAGGACGACGTCGGCTCCCTTTAACATTAGCCAGTATATCCATCGGTTCAAAATCTTCCGGGAAAAGCAGCTCTTTAGGTGAAGTACGTTGGAGCTCTGCCTGCATGGCTTCTTGTGTTTCTGGTTCACAAAGTTGAAAACGGCCAGAAGTAACATCTAGAGTCGCATAGCCAAATTTCCCCTTTAGATGATAGATTGCGGCTATGAGGTTATCTACTCGTTCAGATAATAACGCTTCATCGGTTACTGTGCCGGGAGTAATGATACGTACCACTTTACGTTCAACCGGGCCTTTACTGCTAGCTGGGTCGCCAACTTGCTCACAAATAGCCACAGACTCACCAAGTTGAACTAACTTGGCTAAGTACCCTTCGACGGCATGAAAAGGTACGCCTGCCATGGGAATAGGTTCACCTGCGGAAGCTCCTCGCTTGGTGAGAGAGATATCTAAAAGTTGCGATGCTCTTTTTGCATCATCATAGAAAAGCTCGTAAAAGTCACCCATACGGTAAAACAATAATATTTCAGGATTTTCCGCCTTTAACTTCAAATATTGTTGCATCATTGGCGTATGTGTTTGTGTTGCTTTTACCATGGTGGCCTTAGTCTTTTTTCTGGTCTATTTTTAGAAAGATTAAGGATACGTGAATAAAGAACACAGGCAAGATGAAATGTGTCGTATAGGTCAAATAATAGCGCTGGCAATTGCTTCTGTTTACCTTATTTGCGACTGAAATATATATGCCTTAAATGGCTATTAGAATCGACATAAAGAAATGAGTTCTTTGACATTGTTGTCCAACTAGTTAGGATACGCTGTTACAGCATACGAGTAAGGCTAATTTGAGGTTTTTTAACGATGTTACAATTAACAGAACTAAGTACAATAGTCGGCAGTTTATTAGCTGAAAAAGGTCATGTTTTAGTTACTGCTGAATCTTGTACTGGAGGAGGCATTTCGGCTGCAGTTACTGATATCTCTGGCAGTTCTGCTTGGTTTGATCGTTCATTTGTTACTTATAGCAATGAAGCCAAAATGGATATGCTTGCGGTTAACCCGAAAACACTCAATATCTGTGGTGCAGTTAGTCAACAGACAGTAGAGGAGATGGCTGCTGGTGCATTAAGATTTTCTAATGGCACGATTGCTATTTCTGTCAGCGGTATTGCTGGGCCTAATGGTGGAACCGAGCAAAAACCGGTAGGCACGGTATGGTTTGGCTGGAAAATCGGCAATGATGTTGAGACCCAAGAAATGGTGTGTTTTTCTGGTGATAGATCTCAAGTTCGGCAGCAAGCTTGTTGCCATGCACTAAAGCGTTTAATTGAATTGTTAAATTAAACGCTGACTATTTAAAGCCCCTTCTTAACGAAGATTTCTATTATTGGTGCTGTTCTAGTTGGAAAATAGAATACTGGTATTCTATTTATCGATGAAGAGCAAAAGTAGGTAAAGAAAGGTGCCATTTTATCGCGCCTAAGCGAATAATTAAGGTTGAAAGTGCACCAGATAAAAAGGCCATCTTGTTACTGTAATCTAAGTACAGCGCAGTAACATGAATGACGCCACCAATAATACACGCAGTAGCATAAACTTCACTTCTTAGAACCATAGGGACTTCTCTAGCGAGAACATCCCGGATAATTCCTCCGCCACAACCAGTAACGACTCCCATAATGACGGCGATTAAATAAGAATCTTGAAATAGTAACGATTTTTCAACACCAATACCGACAAAAGCACCTAAACCTATCGCATCACAAACGGGTAGAACAAACCAAGGTAAACGACGCGGCCGACGAATGATTAACATGGTACTTATGCAAGTAACAATAATTACCCATATATAAGTGGTATCAGTTATCCAAAATACTGGCGTTGCTCCTAAAGCCATATCTCGGATTGAGCCCCCACCAATTGCGGTAACACTGCCTAGTACAATGACGCCAAATGGATCCATTTTTAATCGCCCAGCGAGTAATACGCCTGAAATGGCAAAAATAGCAGTACCAAATATGTCAATGAAGTAGAGTAATGTTGAGTTCATGCTAGTTAGAAAACAGTTTACGGAGTAATTAAGTGCGATTCTACTTCAATTTATCTGGTAATGACGATGTATTTTTTCTAATCCTTGCTGCTATGTGTGTTTCTTACAATGTTCAAATATTGGCATACTTGCTCAACAGCTTGTAAAGATCGAGGAGTAGGGCGGTTTAACCAATCGGCATTCAACGACCACATAAAGTTATTTTCAACCGCTGGGATTTGATTGTGCCATTGCTGCCACATTTTAGTGTTTTGTATAGTATGCGGTGAGGTAAAAATGACTTCTGGAGCAGAAACAACCACCTGTTCTATTCCTACTTGAGGATAGGCAACGGGAGATTCCTCAAAGCTATTTTTTCCGCCACACAATGAAAATACTTCACTGGGCCAGTGATTGTTTGCAATGGTATAAATCGGTTTGCTACTGAGTTGATAAAAATAGCGTACTGGATCTAGATTTGAATATTTATACTGGAGTTGATGTAACTTATCCCTAAATTGTTGAGCGTTATTCTTACCTACTAATGGGTCATCTGCATACTGGCTTAGTTCTTCAATCTTATTGGCAATTTCAGCTAAATGGGTTGTGTCAGAATAATAGATAGTAAAGCCGAGTTGTTTCAATTGATTTAAGGCTTTAATCGAGCCACCTGAACGCCAAGCAACGATAAGTTCGGGATTAAGAGCCACAATGCGTTCTATATTCACACTGTTAAAGCTAGCCACTCTTTCAAGTAATTTAGCGCGTTCTGGATAGTCACTGTAAGCGCTTACTGCAATTAATTTATTTTCTAATCCTGCCGCATAAATTAATTCAGTTGAAGAGGGTGCAAGAGATATGATTCGTTCTATGGAGTAACTAAACGGAGCGATGGATAATAGCAACAGAAAAAGAAGAAAACGCATTTTTACAGCCCTTGATAGAAGAGAAACATCACAATACTTTGAATCACTATCCAAACGTATAATCGCCAAGCTAATAATTTTTGAATTTGCCCTATATGGAATGCCGAAGGAGCAATGCGACCACCTAATTTCACTCTAACGGTTTTTTTATCGTTATAGATGGCAGGGCCACCTAAAGAGAGTTCCAGTTTATTTCCTACCGCGGACAGCAACCAAGCAGGACCAGGACTTGACCATGTTTTACTTTGGCTACGTACTAGAGGAAAAATCTTGTGTATGTTTTTACCCAAAATGATTATGAAGCTAAACAGGCGTAGTGGGATAAATTCGAATACCGCTAGTAGTCGTATTGCAGGAAGGCCAAATGGTAAAAATTCAGCACGAGTAGGAGACCATGCTCTTGCTAATTCGGACATAAAACGAAACAGTAATGCGCCGATACCTCCTGTGAGTCCATACCAAAATACAATACAAACCACATTGCGACCATAGCCTAATATGATAGTTTCTGCTCCTGCTTTACCTAAGCCTAATGCTGATAAGGAGCTGGTTTTTCTATTTAATATTGGGTCTAAAAGACGGCGAGCCAGCGCTTTATCTTGTTTGGCTAGCGCATCAGTCAGTTGATGCCCTAATTTTTCATTGTTTCGCCAATCAAGCGCGAGTAATAGTAAAGCCAAATCGAATAATTGTGGTTGCCAGACCAAAGGTTTCAAGGCGACCAATACTGCAAATGCAGGAATCATCATCAGCATCCAAGACAAGGTTCCTGAAATAAGGCTTTGTGAGTAGTGGCTATTGACGTTGACTTTATCGGTAATTATTTTGGCAAATGCACGCCACAATACCGTCGGATGAGAGGAGGCCGGAATAGGTAAAACTAAATGAAATAGTAAAGCACCCCACAGAACTAGTAGGGCGCCGTTACTATATAGGTGCTCAAAAACCTGCTGCATAAAAATTAATTAAGTAACCCAACCATATTCATTACCATCTCAGATGAGCTTTTGGCTGCGAGGGGTAAAAATTCATCAAAACTCATCGGTGATTCTTTATCCGCAACGTCGGAAATCGCACGAACGACAACGAAAGGTACGTTAAATTGATGACAAGTTTGAGCGATTGCTGCTGCTTCCATTTCTACTGCTATCACGGAAGGAAAATATTGACGAATGGTGGCTTGTTGCTCTTCTGTGCAAACAAACGCATCACCAGTACAGATTAACCCTCTAACAGAATGTTGGTCGGGTTTCATTGCAATCGCTTGTTCTGCTATTTCAATCAGTTTTTTGTCTGCAATAAATGCAGCAGGTTGACCAGCCATTTGCCCCATTTCGTAGCCAAAGGCGGTTACGTTTGCATCGTGATGACGAACTTCGGTTGAAACTACTACATCACCAAGGTTTAAGCTTGAATCAAAGCCACCGGCCGACCCTGTGTTAACAACAACATCGGGTGCATAGTGTTGTAAAAGAATGGTGGTCCCAATAGACGCTGCGACTTTACCAATACCCGATTGCAGTAGAACAACTTCTACGCCATTGATTTGACCAGAAAAAAAGTGACAATTGGCCTTTTTCTCTTCTACACAGTTAGATAATGCTTGCTTTAAAATAGCAACTTCTTGTTCCATTGCACCAATAATGCCGATTTTCATAAATGTCTCTTAGCCATTTGATTAGATAACTTGGATCAGATTGTAGCATATAGATTCAAGCAGAGGAGAACGTGATTGATTCTCAAGGGGTGGTTTTAACGAGAGTAATAAAATGGTTTGAATTATGGGCATAAAAAAGGCCAGCTAGTCGCTGGCCAAAACAAAGTTTGGAAGGAAACCTTTGTTATAATTTTTACATAGTAAAAATATTATGCGTTTGAAAGCATTAACGAATCCGCTTTAGCTTCCAAGTTAGTATTACCCATCAAGAACTCATCGACAGCACGAGCACATTCGCGACCTTCGTTAATACAACGAACCACTAATGATTGTCCTGTGCGCATATCGCCTGCCGCAAAGATACCTTTTTGGTTAGTTGCAAAATCTTCAGTAGCAACATTTCCTCGCTCATCCAATTTAATGTCTAGTTGAGCTAGAACACCGGTTGGTTCTGGATGAAGGAAACCCATCGCTAAGAAAGCTTTGTCACATGGGATAACACGTTCACTACCTTCAACTTCTTTGAAGTTAGGGCGTTCGCCAGGTTTAGCTTCTTCCCATTCGATATCAGCTAAACGCAGACCGGTTACTTTACCAGACTCATCACCAATGAATTCTTTAGTGAGGATATTCCAATGACGATCACATCCTTCTTCATGAGAAGTAGAAGTACGAAGAATCATTGGATAGTCAGGCCATGGAGCATTAGCAGGACGTTGTCCTGGAGGCATAGGCATGATTTCAACTTGAGTGATACTTGCAGCACCATGACGGTTAGAGGTACCAACGCAGTCTGAGCCTGTATCACCACCACCAATAACGACAACATGGCAATCTTTAGCATGAATTTCTTCAGTTTTTAGATCCATGTTGTTGGCGCGGCGGTTATTTTGTCCAAGGAATTCCATAGCAAAATGAACGCCTTTTAGCTCTCGTCCCGGAATAGGAAGATCACGAGGAACCGTTGAGCCACCCGTTAGCAATATTGCATCAAATTCTTGTCGAAGTTGAAGTGCATTGATATCTACACCAACATGAGAGTTGGTCTCAAAGATTATCCCCGCTTCTTCCATTAAACTGACTTTACGGTCAATTACATCCATACCCAGTTTAAAGTCAGGAATACCAAAACGAAGTAAACCACCTACTTTTTCATCGCGCTCATAAACGGTGACGCAATGTCCTGCACTATTCAATTGTTCTGCCGCTGCAAGCCCTGCAGGGCCTGACCCTATAATCGCAATCGTTTTACCTGAACGAATACGGGGTTTTTTAGGAACGGCATAACCTTCTTTGTACGCTCTTTCTACAATCGTTTTTTCTATATTACAGATTGTGATTGGATCTTGGTTAATTCCAAGAACACAAGCGGTTTCACAAGGTGCAGGACAAACTCTTCCGGTAAATTCAGGGAAGTTATTAGTACTGCTAAGAATATGCCATGCTTCTTCCCAACTATCACGATAAACGGCATCGTTAAATTCAGGAATGATATTACCTATAGGACAACCGCTATGACAAAACGGTACACCACAGTCCATACAACGAGATGCTTGAGTATTGATGTTTTTACCAAACTCCTCGTTTAAAACGAACTCTTTATTATTTTGAATACGAACACTTGGGTCGATCTTCTTTGGCAGTTCACGACCATGCTCTAAAAATCCAGTAGCCTTACCCATTATACTGCCTCCAACTCTTCCGTGTGCTCTGCTTGCGCTTGTGCTTTGCGTTTTTGTAATACCGCTTTGTAATCACGAGGCATTACTTTAATCATGTTTGCTAGATTTGTATCGAAATCATCTAGGAAAGCTTTTGCTACGGTACTTCCTGTAAACTCAACATGTTTGGTTAGCATATCGATAAGAATGGTTTTGTCTTCTTGCTCGATAGGATCAAGATCCACCAATTCAGGGTTCAGTTTACTTTCGAAGTCACCTGCTTTATCCCAAACATAAGCAGTACCACCACTCATACCGGCTGCAAAGTTACGACCTGTTGAACCAAGTATGATTGCTGTACCACCTGTCATGTATTCACAACCGTGGTCTCCGATACCTTCAACAACCACTTTAGCGCCTGAGTTTCTAACACAGAAACGCTCGCCAGCCAGACCACGAATAAAGGATTCGCCTGATGTTGCACCATAGAAACATACGTTACCAACAACGATATTATCTTCTGCCACAATACTGGTATTAGAATCAGGATAGAGTACTAACGTTCCTCCTGAAAGGCCTTTACCCCAATAATCGTTGGCGTTACCTTCTACTTCAAATTTCACACCTTTTGATAAGAAAGCCCCAAAAGATTGACCGGCAGAACCTGTGAATTTGACATTCATCGGTTGAGGTAATCCTTGGTCTTTGTAGACCTTCGAAATTTCGTTCGAAAGCATCGTACCCGTACTACGGTCGGTATTAATTATTGGTAATTCAGCAGAAACCGCTTCACCTTTTTCTAGTGCAGGTTTGGCTATTTCAATCAATTTACGGTCAATAACGTTTTCAAGCTGATGATTTTGCTTGATTTGGTTATATATGCCATCGGCTTCACGTGGTGCTTCTACATGCAGAACAGGTGAAAGGTCTAAGTTCTTATATTTCCAATGTTTGATATCATCACGAACTTTCAGCTTGTGAGATTGCCCAACCATTTCTTCAATTGTGCGGAAACCAAGTTCAGCCATCACTTCACGTAACCCTTCTGCCATATATTGGAAGAAAGTCACCACGTCTTCAACTCGGCCGTCGAAGCGCTCACGCAATGTTTTGTTCTGTGTTGCGATACCTACTGGGCAGGTGTTTTTATGACACTTACGCATCATAATACAGCCTTCAACCACTAAGGCGGCTGTTGCTACACCCCATTCTTCTGCACCAAGTAATGTTGCTACCGCAAGATCTCGTGGTGTTTTCATTTGGCCATCAGACTGAACAACGATACGGTTACGCAAACCGTTTTTCAGTAATGTTTGATGCGTTTCTGCCAAACCAAGTTCCCACGGAAGACCAGTATGACGAATAGATGAGATAGGTGAAGCACCTGTACCACCATCAAAACCAGCGATAAGCACCACATCGGCTTTTGCTTTTGCAACACCAGAGGCAATGGTACCCACACCTGCTTCAGATACGAGTTTCACGTTCACTCGGCCTTCACGGTTAGCATTCTTCAAATCGTAGATAAGCTGAGCCAAATCTTCGATTGAATAGATGTCGTGGTGTGGTGGAGGGGAAATTAACCCTACTCCAGGTGTTGAGTGACGTGTTGCTCCGATCCAATCATCGACTTTATCACCAGGAAGTTGTCCACCTTCACCAGGTTTTGCCCCTTGAGCCATCTTAATTTGAATTTCGTCGGCATTAGTCAGATAGTAAGACGTTACACCAAAACGACCAGATGCTACTTGCTTAATCGCAGAACGTTCCCAATCACCATTTTCTTTTCTTTCGAAACGATCTGGGTCTTCACCACCTTCACCTGAGTTCGATTTTGCTCCAATACGGTTCATAGCAACGGCAAGCGTTGAGTGTGCTTCGTAAGAGATTGAACCAAAGCTCATTGCTCCAGTAGCAAAACGTTTCAAGATATTGTCAATTGGTTCTACTTCTTCTAGAGGTACAGATCCAGTTGGATTTTTAACAAACTCAAGTTGACTGCGTAATGTCGCCGCATTATCACCTTGGGCATCTACCGCGTTGGTGTATTGCTTAAATTGATTGTAGTCTTTATTTCGTGTTGATTTTTGCAGTAACGAAATTGTTTCTGGGTTAAATAAGTGTTTCTCACCACGTTGTTTCCACTGGTAAACACCGCCAACATCAAGAAGTTGTACTGGAATTTCACGAGTAGGGAAACCAATTCGGTGACGCACTAACACTTCTTTAGCGATATCATCAATGGTCAAACCTTGGATACGAGTTACCGTACCAGTGAAGTATTTATCAACCACTGATTTATTAATACCTAGTGCTTCAAAAATTTGAGCACCATGGTATGACTGAAGTGTCGAGATACCCATTTTAGAGAATATTTTCAGTAGACCACCATTAACACCAGCACGGTAGTTATTGAATAACTCTTCCGACGGTATTTCTTGGTCTAGCTTCTTCTTGTTCTGAAGATCAACAATCGACTCCATCACTAGATAAGGGTTAACAGCATTAGCACCGTAACCAATCAGTGTTGCAAAGTGATGAGTTTCACGTGCATCACCAGTTTCTACTACGATGTCACACTTAGCTCGTAAGCCTTTGCGAATCAAGTGGTGGTGAACCGCACCAACAGCCAACATTGCAGGAATTGCAGCGTGGTTTGAGTTGGTTGAACGGTCAGTAAGAAGAATAATTGAGTACCCATCATTAACCGCATCTTCAGAATATTGACAGATACGTTTTAGAGCGCGCTCTAATTTACCTTCATCTTCACTCGCACGGAATACAATATCCAGTGTTTTTGCTTGAAGATATTCGTTATCAATAGCACGTAATTTTTCTAATTCTGAATTCGATAATACAGGCGATTCCAGTTCTACTTTTTGACAATGTTCAGGCGACTCGGTTAATAAGTTTTGATCTTTACCTAGGTAAGTGTTCAAAGACATAACCATACGTTCACGAATTGGGTCGATCGGCGGGTTAGTTACTTGAGCGAACAACTGTTTAAAGTAGTTAGATAAATGTTGTGACTGGTGCGAAAGAATTGCTAATGGCCAGTCAGCTCCCATAGAGCCAAGAGGTTCTTTACCGTCTCTTGCCATAGGCACAATAATTTCGTTAATTTCTTCTGCTGTAATACCAAATGCTTGCTGATTATGTAGCAAACGTTCTGCTGAAGGTTGGTGGTGCATATTGTCAGCTTCAGGTAACTTTTTCAGGCTTAGTAGATTATCTTTAACCCACTGTTGATAAGGTTGCGCTGATGCGATGCTATCTTTTACTTCTTCATCAGAAATAATACGACCTTGTTCAAGGTCTGCAACAAAGATACGTCCTGGCTGTAAGCGGCCATGATATTCCACATTACTAGGGGCAATTTCTACCACACCAGACTCAGAAGCCATCACTAGGAAGTTATCTTTGGTAACTGTATATCGAGAAGGACGTAAACCATTACGGTCTAATGTTGCCCCTACTTGTACACCGTCGGTGAAACACACAGATGCCGGGCCATCCCATGGTTCCATTAGGTTAGCGTGATATTGATAAAATGCGCGACGCGTTTTATCCATATTTTTGTTTTCTTGCCACGCTTCTGGAATCATCATCATTAACGCATGGGGCAGCGAACGTCCAGAAAGAACCAATAGTTCCAATGCCATATCAAAGTTAGATGAATCGGACATTCCTTCCTGACAAATAGGAAGTAGCATGTCAATTTCAGCTTGAGTAAACAGGTCTGACTCAAGAATCGCTTCACGAGCCTTCATCCAGTTTAAGTTACCACGCACGGTGTTAATTTCACCGTTGTGCGCGATATAACGGAAAGGTTGCGCTAGTCGCCATCTTGGGAATGTATTCGTAGAGAAGCGAGAGTGTACTAATGCCAGAGCCGTTACCATGGTTGGGTTACCAAGGTCTAAGAAGTACTGCGGTACTTGCTCAGTTGTTAGCTGACCTTTATAAACTAATGTCTTATAAGACATTGAGTTGATATAGAATTCATCTTTAATGTTAGATACACTTTCAAGACAAACACGCACCGTATAATTACGTAAAACATACAGTTTTCGTTCTAATTCTTCTGGTGTTGTGCCTGGTCCGCCTGAAATAAACACATGCTCAAACTGAGGCTCGCTGCTTAACGGATCGTCGCCTAACATTGAATTATCAACGGGCAGAATACGGTAGCCTAAAATCTCTAGATCTAAGCGACGGGCATTACGTTCTAAAATATCACGGCATTGCTGACGTTTGTATTCATCTTTAGGGAAGAGGACAACACCCACCCCGTATTTTTCGAACGAAGGTAGGGTAATACCTAGCTTAACCGTTTCTTCCAGTAAAAATTCATGGGGTTTTTGAAGCAAAATCCCTGCACCGTCTCCGCTACATGGATCACAACCTTGACCGCCACGGTGTTCCATTCTCGCTAGCATATCTAGCGCTTGAGTAACAACTTCGTGCGATTTGCGGTTTTTTAAGTGAGCAACAAAACCGATACCACAAGCGTCATGCTCCAGTTCAGGAGTATAAAGACCTTGTGTTTTCTGCTCTCTATCTACCATAGATACATCCTTCCAATTAAATTTCAGGCGAGACATGCCAGAGGCGTTTCGACCCTGTTATTTTATTATTTGTATAGTTCATAGCATCGCTAAGCATAGCTAGCTTGAGTCCATTCCGTTCTTCACAGGAAATATATTTGTGAAGAAAACAGTTCCGTCAGTGACATCCATTGTTATTAGACCACTTTATAGTGGTTTGTATTGGTGGGATTAGATTATCACAGAACATTCCACATTTAAGTTGGTCCCTTTCCTAGGGTTTTTAGATGCGGATATTTTTACATCGTACAATTTTGTGTCACTTAATTCCATCAAAAAGTTGACCTAGATTCTGTTTTTTTAATAAGCATATGAATAACAAACAGTAAAAATCAGTTAAAACAAGCTGTTTAAGGCAGATCGAATGCATGTTTATTGAATTTGCCGGTTTTTATCTGTGTCGAGTAAAGTATTTATTGATATGGGATAGCGAATACAATTCCTGCTCTATTTATAATCCTGCCGCTTAAGCTGCTCAAGTAGGAACGTTCATATGCAGCGTAATTTTATGATCTTATTATTTTTTAGGTAGTTAGTTGAATGCAGTTACACGAATTAGTTAATACTCTTGGCCAAGATTTACAGCGGCGATATGGGGAAAAAGTACATAAATTGACTTTACATGGTGGTTTTAGTTGCCCAAATAGGGATGGCACGCTTGGACGTGGTGGATGTACTTTTTGCAATGTTTCCTCATTTTCGGATGAAGCAACACAGCAACAGAGTATTGCTGAACAATTGACTGAACGTGCGGGTGAAGTGCATCGAGCAAAAAAATATTTAGCCTACTTTCAAGCGTACACCAGCACTTATGCAGAAGTTCAAATACTAAAAAGTATGTATGAACAAGCATTGAAATCAGCTGATATGGTCGGGTTGTGTGTCGGTACTCGCCCTGATTGCGTACCAAGTTCGGTATTAGATTTAATGTCAGGCTATGTCCAGCAAGGTTATGAGATCTGGTTAGAGTTAGGTTTGCAAACCGCCAACAATAAGACATTAAAGCGAATTAATAGAGGACACGATTTTGAGTGTTATGCCGACATTACTCAAAAAGCACGTCAATTAGGCATAAAAGTGTGCACGCACCTTATTATCGGTTTGCCAAAAGAGACCCGAGAGGATTATCTCGAAACGCTAGATAAGGTGCTAGCGGTAGGCACTGACGGTGTAAAACTACATCCACTACATATAGTGGAGGGTAGCTCAATGGCAAAAGCTTGGAAGGCTGGCCGATTACAAGCCCCAGAAATGGACGATTATGTCAGTATAGCCAGTGAAATAATACGTCGAACACCATCTGAAATCGTTTACCATCGTGTTTCTGCTGCAGCGAGGCGACCAACGCTACTTTCGCCTCTTTGGTGTGAGAATCGTTGGTTAGGAATGACTGAAATTGGTAGAGCTCTTGATCGAGATGGCGCACAAGGTTCGTTAATACAACAGCCATTTGTTTATAGCAAACCAATAATTAGAGAACACAACAGCACAAACTGATATATTTAGCTTTCGTCATAAATGGAAAAGAATCACAAAAAATGGATAGCTTGTTGCCTCTGATAGCTGATTGGTTTTATTTTGCTGGAATTGAAATTTTGATTGTTGCTATTGCCTTGATGATGATCATCATGCAAAAAATAAGATTTAAAAATCAATTAGAATCTTACTATCAAGACTCACCTATCTCGATGTTAATTATTGATATTAACTCAGGCAAACTGTTGTTATCCAATCGTAATGCTATGCAATTGCTTGGCATTCGAAAAGTTGGTAGACACTATATTTTTCCTTCTGCATTCGCTCAAGATTCATTTTTACAGTCTTTACAAAAAATCAGTGGTAAATATTTTCAGCACCTTGAACAAGAATGGGCAATCACCGATGTATTTCGTTCTGTGGTGGACTTTTCAGGACGGAAAATTCGTTATAAAAGTAAAAATTGTTGGTTGTTATATGCGACTGCTCATCAAGAATCGAGTTCTGACAGCGAACGAGTAAAAACCTCTTTAAGAGTGGCGCGTACTGCACTGGACTCATTATCTGAACTTATCTATATCAAAGATAATTCTGGTGAAGTTGTGGATACTAACCGAGCATTCGATAAGTTTTGGAAAGACCGTTACGATGAAGCAACGGTGGAATTTGATGGTGTACTTTCCGGGCTGAGAACTCAACGATGGTGGACAACGGATCCCCAAGGTAGAGGGTGTTTGTTGGAAACAACCGAATCTAAACTTATATCGAATGATGGAGATGAATTAGGTTCATTAAGTATTAGTCATGATGTTACTGACTGGTTCAAAATGCAGCAGGATTTACGTGCTGAAATGGAAAAAAGGAAAGGGACTGAGATAGCATTGGCTCAACGAGACACTATTTTACAATCTTTATTGCAGTCCTCTCCTGATGCCATTGCTCTATTTAATGAGAACCGGATCTACGAAGCGTGTAATCAAGCATTCGCCAATTATCTAGGTATTGATGACCACACGATATTGCTCGGAAAACGAATAGAAGAAGTGGTCTTAAAACAGACATACCAAGATTTTATTGCTAGTGACAATAAGGTAATGAGAGAAGGGTGTTCACTGAGATATCGAGATCAAATAAAAGATGAAAATGATCAGCCTCGTTGGTTTGATGTGGTTAAGTCACCGTATCAAGATCCTACGTCTGGAGCCAATGGTGTGCTTATATGGGCGCGAGACGTTACCGATAGTTGTATTGCTGAGATGCAATTAGCTGAAATGAATCAGGAATTAGAAAGGTTAAGCTTTCTAGATGGTTTAACTCAAATCGCCAATAGAAGGCGATTTGATGAGCAGCTAGATATTATTTGGAATTTGCACAAAAGACAGAAAATGCCACTTACCGTGATGCTTTGCGATATCGATTATTTTAAAAACTATAATGATAATTATGGTCATCAACAAGGCGATAGTACCTTACAAAAAGTGGCTCAATCATTTCAAGGTGTACTAACTCGCGCATCAGACTGTGTTGCAAGATACGGTGGAGAAGAGTTTGCTTTTATTCTACCGGATACAGATCGAACTAGCGCACAAGTGTTGGCTAATAATATCCATAATGCAGTGAAAGAGTTGCAGATTGAACATGAATTTTCATTAGTAAGCGATAGAATTACATTAAGCCTTGGTGCTATTTCGATAGAACCGAGCCATAAAGACACACCAGAACAAATCATAGAGCTTGCCGATCAAGCCTTATACCTCGCTAAAAAACAAGGTAGGAACCAAACGCAGTACCATGAATATTCTGCATAATAAGAAAATGGTTGAAAGTTGGACTGTTGTGCTTTTAAAAAAAATTCCGTTACGGTGTTTGGTATGGAGAAATGAATGAAACAAATTAAAAACTTAGCTCAGTATTATGTGGACCTACTTGTTAAGCTAGGCATTCTCCGTTTTTCTATTTTATTAGCGTTAGCTTTGGTGGCATTGGCGGTATTTGTTCAGGTAGGGATAACACTAGCCTTACAAGGCAATGTTGGGCATATCGATATTATTCGTTCGGTATTTTTTGGGTTGTTAGTCACGCCTTGGGCGGTTTATTTTCTATCTGTAGTGGTTGATCAGTTAGAAGAATCTCGGCAGAGATTGTCAAAATTAGTGGCGAAGTTAAATGACATGCGTTCACGAGATCAAGAGCTGAATAATCAGTTGCAGCAAAATATTATTAAACTAAATCAAGAAATAGAGGAAAGACAAAAAGCAGAAGAAGCGAGACAGGTCGCGATTCATGATTTAGAAAATGAAGTTTATCAAAGAGAGCAAACTCAGTTAGAACTTGCCGAAAGAACCACATTATTACGATCTTTTATTGATACCTCTCCAGATCTTATTTATTACCGAAATGCGGATGGCATTTTTTCAGGTTGTAATCGTGCTGTTGAAGAGCTTACAGGCCGTTCTGAGCAAGAATTAGTTGGATTAACACCGTGGGATGTTTACAGCAAAGAAATAGCTCAGGAAGTCGTCAAGACTGATGAAATGGTGTTTAGTGATAATGAAGAGATCACTTACGAACAGTGGTTAGAATACCCTGATGGAAAAAAGGTATATTTCGAACTTAGAAAGGTGCCATTTTATAGCAAAGAAGGGCGTCATTTAGGTTTAGTAGGGTTTGGTCGCGATATAACCGAGCGGAAGAAATATCAAGATGCATTAGAAAAAGCAAGTAGAGATAAAACCACTTTTGTCTCTACGGTTAGCCATGAGCTACGTACACCATTGAACGGTATCGTAGGGCTCAGCCGTATGCTGTTAGATACATCTTTAAACGATGAACAAAGACAACATATGCAAACCATCAATGTCAGTGCTATCACCTTAGGTAATATTTTTAACGATATTATTGATATGGATAAATTTGATCGCCGAAAATTAGAATTATTACCTAAGGCTATAAACTTAGAAGATTTTATATCAGAAATGGAAAGTATTTCTGCACTAATGGCAGAACAAAAAGGGCTGCGTTTTGATTTAGAACGGTTAACAGACTTTCCATCTTACATTGAAGTGGATGCAACTCGATTACGTCAGGTGCTATGGAACCTAATCGGCAACGCGACCAAGTTTACCAAAGAAGGTGGTGTGGTAATGAGTGTTAGCGTCGATGTGGAAAACAATATGGCGGATATAATCTTTGAAGTTGAAGACACTGGGATTGGTATTCCTGACGCTGAATTAAACAAAATATTTGCGATGTATTACCAAGTTAAATCAGGTAAAGACAATTTACATGCGGTTGGAACAGGCATAGGTCTTGCGGTCTCTAAACAGCTAGTCAATATGATGGATGGCGATATTACGGCCAGCAGCGAAGAAGGTTTTGGTAGTACTTTTACGTTAAATATACGCGTTCCTGTGGTTGATGAAATTGAAATGAAAGTTAAGCCGAAACAACAACAAGCGCAACGTATTTTTATGGTTGAAGATATACAATTAAATATTACCGTTGCCAGATCATTACTCGAAAGTTTAGGGCATTCTGTTGATGTTGCTATGAACGGGGAAGATGCCATTGCATTATTCTCTCCTAGCAATTATGACCTTGTTTTATTGGATATTCAGTTGCCTGATATGACAGGTTTCGATATCGCTCTTCATTTTAGAGAGCAATTTAATCAACTGCCACCTTTAGTGGCACTCACGGCCAACGTGATGAAAAATAAACAAGACTATATCGACAAAGGTATGGATGATGCTTTGAGTAAGCCGCTGTCAGTTAAAGCGATTCAAAGAGTTATTGAACAGTGGTGTCTTTCTTCCGAACCTGAACAGGTTATCCAACAAAAAAACTCAATAAACGAGGCCAACGCTGTCAAAGTTGCTTCGAAAATCTTGGATATCGATATGTTAGAATCTTATGTAGAAATAGTCGGAACAGACCCAGTATTTGATAGTATTAAAATGTTTGAAGAGATGATGCCTGGATACATTGATATTCTCGACTCGAATATGATTGCTGCCGATCAAGACGGTATTGTATCTGAAGCGCATAAAATAAAGGGGGCAGCGGGATCTATTGGTTTAATGCATATTCAAAAAGTAGCCCAAAAAGCTCAATCGCCAGATATGCCGGCCTGGTGGGAAAATATAGCCGATTGGGTTGATGAAATTAAGAATGAGTATCAGAGTGATATTAGTGTGTTGAAAGAGTGGTTGAAGCAACAATCATAGTGAATCTAAGAAACTTTACCTAGCGGTAAGCCTATCTGGTTTGGTAGCTTATAACCTTGGTAGCTTATAGCCGTGACAGCTTACCACTAGTAAAGTGCAGTATTATTCTTCTAAGTCACCACAAAAACGGTAACCTTCACCATGAATAGTGGCAATAATTTCTGGTGTGTCAGTGATGGATTCAAAATGTTTACGGATACGACGAATCGTAACATCAACCGTACGGTCATGTGGTTTGAGTTCTCGTCCAGTCATTTTTTTCAAAAGATCGGCTCGAGTTTGTATCTTGCCTGGATTTTCACAAAAATGAAGAAGCGCTCTAAATTCCGAACGTGGCAATTTATAACTGTCACCCAGTGGGCTAACCAATGAGCGGCTATTAATATCTAAAATCCAGCCATTAAACTCATACTTTTCAACATTGCGTTTTTCTTCAGCAACGGCATTTTCACTCATTGAACGAGTAAGCAGATTGCGAGCTCGTATGGTGAGTTCGCGAGGATTAAAAGGTTTAGTAATGTAGTCATCGGCGCCTATTTCTAAGCCTAAGATTTTATCAACTTCATTATCTCGACCAGTTAAGAACATGAGAGCAACATTAGCTTGCTCACGTAATTCTCTTGCTAACAGTAGGCCATTTTTACCGGGAAGATTAATATCCATAATAACCAAGTTAACAGGGTTATCTGCAAGTATTTGGTGCATTTCTTCACCATCACTAGCTTCGAATACTGTATATCCTTCCGCTTCAAATATACTTTTTAGCGTGTTACGAGTAACTTGCTCATCTTCAACGATGAGTATTTGTGGGGTTTGCATTGGCGATACCTAAATTGTAACAAAATTGTATATATTTTTTAGAAACTTTAAGCAAAAAATAACATATGGGTAAAGTGTTTACGATACTTGGTAACGAAAATTGTTACGAAACACTCTAACTAGGCACGCCAGTCCGTGGTTGTTACCTATTTGGGGACAACAACAGCTGTTTTGTATGATAACCAGCTTGTTGACTCTATCTTTTTACATTTTTGCTATATTTAAGTCGGATATTATTATCTTAAAGGCACCGCAACAATAACAGTTTGTTAATTCTTTTCACTTTGTTGATTTACATCAATAGAGATAAAATAACATTTTTTTGTTAATTGAGCCGTTTACCAAAGAAAAATGAGTCCAGGATAACAATTAAATCAATTCAAATCGTGCAAGTATTTATTCTTTTATAATCAAAATGTTGTTCTGTTATTTATAGTTATGATTGCAATATTTAAGGTGCTCATCGCTCTTCTATTTCCTATCTTTCTAAATGAGAATTTATCAGCATGTAGCACAAATTATATGATTTTAATTATTGCAAATTGTCGGTTGGTGATTTAAAAAGAGTGTCGCTTGAAAAAAACTCCGTTGTAAAAAAACCTCATAAGCGATTTGTAAAGCTTGAAAAAGTATCAGCGAAACGCCATGTATAGTGCACTTGAAAATTAAAATAAACCTATATATTTATATAAAAAACAGAATGTTACATCTTTATGATGGACTGTTTATAAGCGAAATTTAATATAAATATCAATAGTGATAATTATTTAGGCCAATTAAAAAGCCATTTTTAGAGAACAGAATTTAAAATCAATCATAGTTAATCCGCTTAGTGAAAGACTGTGAAAATCAAGGAGGAAAAATGAACGATATACTTCCAGATATATGTGACAAGTATGAAGAGCAAGTCACGTTGCTAGACTTACCACTACAAAACTTTGGTCAGCGCGATGCTTTCTTTGGTGAAGTGGTTACAGTACGTTGTTTCCATGATAATTCGAAAGTAAAAGAAATCTTGGAACAAGATGGAAAAGGTAAAGTTCTATTTGTTGATGGGAACGGTTCGACTAAAAAAGCACTTTTAGGGGACCAACTCGCCATTTTAGCGATTGAGAATGGCTGGCAAGGCATTATTGTTTATGGTGCTATACGCGATGTTGCCGCATTATCAGAGCTGGATGTTGGTGTAAAAGCATTAGCTGCTTGCCCATTTAAAACCGAGAAAAAAGGAGCTGGTGAAATAAACGTGTGTTTAACAATGAATAGACAAACCGTTCATCCAGGTGACTTCATCTATGCGGATTGGAATGGCATTTTATTGTCAGATCAGTTATTAGACGTTTAAAAGCAAAACGTTTACATATCAAATGTAGCTAGATTCCATTACTAGCGTTACTTTTGATTTTTTAGCCATACTTTCAATTTGTACCTGAACTTCAATATGTGTACCTGAACTTCAATATGTGTACTTGAACGTTAATATACTTAGCTGAACCTCAATATATTGCAGCCACTGTTGTGTAACGATAGTGGTATGCAAATTGAAATATCAGAATCGCTATACGATTTTTGCGTTATTAGCCATAACCTAGTGTTATTACTTGTCATTTTTATTTCATAAAAAATTACCTATTTTGAAAAAAAATCAACTTTCAATTGACTCTATCGCTGAAAGTCGGTAAACGTATGGGTAAGCGAAAAATAATGACATAAGCACAAATATAAAATGAATACAGTACGCCATTCAATAATGATTACCACAACCATTATTACCGACATTACCAATGTTGGGGCAGGCTGTTAAACGAAAGAAATTTCAAAAAAAGGCCTGTATCCACGAAGATACAGGCCTTTTTTTATACGAATCTTAAACATACTGGAGGTAGGGATGCGAGTTCTCAAGTTTGGTGGATCATCGTTGGCAGATGCTGACCGTTTTCTTAGGGCGGCAGACATTATTGCAAATAATGCGCAACAAGAAGAAGTAGCCGTGGTTTTATCCGCGCCGGGTAAAACAACCAACAAATTAGTTGCGGTTATTGAAGGTGCACTTAGAAATGGTGATGCTGACTTACAAATTGCTGAGTTAGAGAGCTCCTTTGCTCAACTTTTTTCTGAAATTAAAGCCGTTTTACCAACGATAGACAGCACCAGTTTTGATGAGCAAGTAAGTGTCTCGATGGCTCAATTACGTCAATTTGTTCATGGTATAGCACTTCTAGGCATGTGCCCTAATAACGCCAATGCTCGTATTATCAGCAAGGGTGAAAGAATTTCTATCAAACTGATGCAAGCTGTTCTTGAAGCCAAAGGCCAAGCAGCAAGTCTAATTGACCCAGTGAAGTACCTTTATGCCAAAGGGGATCATTTAGAAGCAATGGTTGATGTGGATGTATCCACTCAAAACTTTATCAATGACCCGCTTCCTACTGGACATGTGAATATCATGCCTGGGTTTACGGCTGGTAATAAAACTGGCGAATTGGTTACTTTGGGTCGTAACGGGTCTGACTATTCAGCCGCCGTTTTAGCGGCTTGTTTAAGAGCAGATTGTTGTGAGATTTGGACCGATGTGGATGGTGTTTACAATTGTGATCCGCGTTTAGTTGATGACGCAAGATTGTTGAAATCGCTGAGCTACCAAGAAGCGATGGAGCTTTCTTATTTTGGTGCATCAGTACTTCATCCCAAGACTATCGCTCCTATCGCTCAATTTCATATTCCTTGTCTTATTAAGAACAGCTTCAACCCTCAAGGTCCAGGTACACTTATTGGCCAAGATACAGGCGAAGATAACTTATCTATCAAAGGAATTACAACGCTCAATAAACTGATCATGGTAAACGTATCAGGTCCTGGTATGAAAGGCATGGTTGGTATGGCAAGTCGCGTGTTTGGTGCGATGTCATCGGCTGGTGTCTCTATTGTTTTAATTACTCAATCATCATCTGAATACAGCATCAGCTTTTGTATTGAAGCTGCAGATAAGCAAAAAGCTGAACAAGCGCTGCATGATTCGTTTGAATTAGAATTAAAAGAAAGTTTGTTAGAACCAGTTGAGTACATTGATGATGTTGCTATCGTTACACTGGTTGGTGATGGTATGCGTACCTCTAAAGGTGTTGCATCTCAGTTTTTCTCATCGTTAGCGGAAGTAAACGTCAATATTGTTGCTATTGCTCAGGGTTCATCAGAGCGTGCTATTTCTGCTGTCATACCAGAAGTTAAAGTGTCAGAAGCGATTAAAGCCTGCCACGAAAACTTCTTTAATTCTAAACACTTTTTGGATCTATTTATTGTTGGGGTTGGTGGTGTTGGTGGAGAACTGGTTGATCAAGTTCAGCGTCAACAAGCCAAATTGGCGCAAAAAGGTATTATTATTCGCGTATGCGGATTAGCCAACAGTAAAGGGGTGTTACTAGACGCGAAAGGTCTCCCGCTTAATGACTGGCGTGATCGCATGGGCCATGTATCAGAAGAGTTCTCGCTTGCAACCTTAACCTCTACTGTGCAGCGCAATCATATTATTAACCCTGTTTTGGTTGATTGTACCTCCAGTGAAACCATTGCAGAGCAATATGCTGATTTCTTAGCGGCTGGTTTTCATGTCGTAACACCAAACAAAAAAGCTAACACAGCTAGCATGGCCTATTATCATCAATTGCGTCAGGTTGCCCGTAGTTCTCGTCGTAAGCTGTTGTATGAAACAACGGTTGGTGCAGGTTTACCAGTTATTGAAAACCTACAAAATCTAATTTCTGCTGGCGATGAATTAGAGAAGTTTAACGGTATTCTGTCTGGTTCATTGTCATTTATCTTTGGTAAGTTAGATGAAGGCTTAACACTCAGCCAAGCCACTAATATTGCCAAAGACAATGGATTCACAGAGCCCGATCCTCGTGATGATTTATCTGGGATGGATGTAGCGCGTAAACTGCTTATTCTGGCTCGTGAAGCTGGTATGGCTATAGAACTTGAAGACGTTGTTGTTGAACAAGCATTACCACCAGGTTTTGATGATTCTGGTTCTGTGGATGAGTTTATGGCTCGTTTACCAGAAGCAGATGCTTATTTCTCTGAGTTAGTAGAAAAAGCATCTCAAGAAGGTAAAGTTCTACGTTATGTTGGTGAAATCGATCAAGGCAAGTGTCGAGTAAGGATCCTTGCGGTTGATGAAAATGATCCAATGAACAAAATTAAAGATGGTGAGAATGCTCTGGCCTTCTATAGCCGTTATTATCAACCTATTCCACTAGTACTTCGTGGTTACGGGGCTGGTACAGAAGTGACCGCTGCAGGTGTATTTGCTGATGTAATGCGTACCCTAGGCTGGAAATTAGGAGTTTAACAAATGAATTCAAGTGATATGGATGTTGTGGTTTACGCTCCGGCTTCTATCGGAAATGTTAGCGTTGGCTTCGATGTGTTGGGAGCGGCGGTTTCGCCTATTGATGGCACATTGTTAGGTGATAGAGTTTTAGTCAAAGCTGGTAACACACCATTTGAATTAAAAACCTCAGGCAATTTTGTTTCCAAATTGCCTACCGAGGCAAAAGAAAATATTGTTTATGACTGTTGGTTAGTTTTCGCCCGAGAATTAGACAAAAAAGGCGTTGAAATTAAACCATTAGAAATGACGTTAGAGAAAAATATGCCGATCGGATCCGGTTTAGGATCAAGTGCTTGCTCTATTACCGCTGCACTTGATGCACTGAATCGTTTCCATGCTCAACCATTAAATGAAATGGAATTATTAGCTTTAATGGGGGAGATGGAAGGAAAAATATCAGGTGGTGTTCACTACGATAATGTTGCTCCATGTTATTTAGGTGGTTTGCAATTGATGCTAGAAGAACTGGGGATTATTAGCCAAGAAGTCCCTTGTTTTGACGACTGGTTTTGGGTGATGGCTTATCCTGGTATAAAAGTGTCTACAGCAGAAGCTCGCTCTATCTTACCATCACAGTATCGCCGTCAAGACGTTATTGCTCATGGACGTAACCTGGCTGGGTTTATTCATGCTTGCCATTCTGGTCAGCCAGAACTGGCGGCAAAAATGATCAAAGACGTGATCGCAGAACCATATCGTGAGAAACTATTGCCCGGTTTTGCCAATGCTCGTCAATATGCCACTTCAGCAGGGGCATTAGCGACAGGCATTTCTGGTTCAGGCCCGACACTGTTTAGTATCTGCAAAGAGAAAAGTGTTGCTGAGCGAGTTGCTCGCTGGTTAGAACAAAATTACATACAAAATGAAGAAGGATTCGTCCATATTTGTCGCTTAGACAAACAAGGATCGGTCGTGACAGGAAGTGAGCTATGAAGCTTTACAACATCAAAGAAAATGACGAACAAGTATCCTTTGGCCAAGCCGTGCGCCAAGGATTAGGCCGTAATCAAGGTCTATTTTTTCCATCAGAATTACCAACATTTAACGACATAGATGCACTGCTAGCAGAAGACTTTATACCGCGTAGTAGTAAAATTCTATCAGCCTTAATTGGAGATGAACTCAGCGAAGCGCAAGTACTTGAACTTGTTGGCAATGCTTTTCAATTTCCAGCACCAATCAAAAGTGTCAAAGATGGTGTTTACGCATTGGAACTGTTTCATGGTCCAACCTTAGCGTTTAAAGACTTTGGTGGTCGTTTTATGGCGCAATCACTAGCTGCGGTGACTAACGGCGGTAAAATCACTATTCTAACCGCCACCTCTGGTGACACTGGTGCTGCAGTTGCTCATGCTTTCTATGGTATGGAAGACATTAACGTAGTTATCCTTTATCCGAAGGGAAAGATTAGCCACCTACAAGAGCAACTCTTTTGTACTCTTGGCAAAAACATCCATACAGTATCGATTAGCAGTGATTTTGATGCTTGCCAGTCGTTAGTTAAACAAGCTTTTGACGATCAAGCATTACGTGAAGAGATCGGCTTAAATTCAGCCAACTCTATCAACATCAGTCGTTTGATGGCGCAAATTTGTTATTACTTCGAAGCGGTAGCTCAAATGAGCGCAGCTGAACGTGAAAATCTAGTTATTTCTGTACCAAGCGGTAATTTTGGTAATTTAACGGCAGGGTTGTTAGCCAAAGCAATGGGCTTACCAATTAAACGTTTTATTGCGGCAACTAACGTTAACGATACCGTTCCGCGTTACCTTGAAACGGGTGAGTGGGATCCAAAACCAACTATCGCAACAACGTCTAATGCTATGGACGTAAGTCAACCGAATAACTGGCCTCGCATTGAAGAGTTATGTCGTATTAAAGGTTGGGGTTTAGATACTTTAGGCAAAGGTGCTGTAACGGACGAGCAAAGCGCAGAATCAGTCCAAGAGTTGAATGATCTTGGCTACTTATGTGAACCTCATGGTGCCATTGCTTATCGCACGTTAAAAGAGCAACTTCAAGAAGGCGAAACCGGCTTATTCTTGTGCACCGCTCATCCAGCTAAATTCAAAGAAGTAGTCGATGAGATTCTAGATAAAGATATTGACGTTCCTGCACCACTTGCAAAACATGCAGTAATGGAAAATTTATCAGAAGAGTTAGATGCCGATTTTGAAGCCCTAAAAGCGGTATTGAGAAAAGCCCACAAATAACGTAACGCTTACTCAAAACGAACAGAAACGGATGACTCACTAGAGTTATCCGTTTTTTTTTAACAGGATATTTTTCTGTCTCTCGCCGCTAAAGCGGCAAAACAAGTGCAAATAACGCCGACACAAGCAATAAGTAAGATAGGCGTCGACCATGAGTCACTTTGTACGTGAATTTGTCCCACCATTGTTGGGCCAGTTGCCGCTAAGGCATACCCAATACCTTGAGACATGCCTGAAAGTGACGTCGCTTGGCTTCCGTTTGATGTCCTTAAGCCAATAAAAGAGAGCACAATAATAAAGGTAGAGCAGTTAGCTAACCCAAATAAACCAACCCAAAAAATGGCAAACTGAGGTAAGTAAAGTAAGCCTATTAAGCTAGTGGGCACACAAAATGCGCAAAGGCTAACAAGAAGTTGTTGGTTGTTTTTTCGGCTTAATATTGGCAGCAACAATATGCCGGGAAGCATAGTGGAAAACTGTAAAAATCCGTAAATATAACCGGCATTAATTTCGCTATAACCAAGCGAACCTAATATTTTGGGTAGCCAACCAGCCAAAGAATAAAAAGTAAATGAATTGAGGCCTAATGCTAATGTTACTTGCCATGCGACGCTACTTTTGAGCATGCTTCGCATCGAAATAGTCGGTTCACTTTGTGAGGAGTGACTTATTTTCGATGTTTTATTTTTTATCCTCGGTAGCCAAATTGTTAGTGCGAGGATAGGAAAAATAACGTTAGCGAATAGTGCAAGTTGCCAACCATTAAACCCTTGTGAAAATAGGTCCGATTGAGTAATAGAAAAGTTAGAAATTGGAACCATTAGGCTAGAGCTCATTGTTGAACCAATACCCATGGTGAAAATATATAATGATGTTACGGTGGCAATACGGGTTGGGAAATTGATTTTAACCACAACAGGCAAAAGAACATTACCGGTAGCAATCCCTATACCTAGTAAAACAGTGCCGCAATACAGTGTAGGTATTGTTCCCCAAGACCGAAGAATAACCCCAAGCGAAATGAGAATTAAAGCCAGAATTAAGCTCGGCTCTACTCCTATTCTTCGAGATACATTGCTGACCATCGGCGAAAAAATAGCAAAAGAAAGTAAAGGTAATGCGGTTAGAAAACCTGCTGCAGCGGAGGCTAAGTTTAAACTTTCCATAACTTGCGTCAGTACAGGAGCAAGGCTAGTAAATGGGGCTCGGAGATTTAGCGCTAAGAAAAGGATACCTAGCAATATCAGTAGGCTAGTTCGAAATAGAGCGCTCATTTTGTGTCTACAGTCAGCCGAATTAGGGAGTGTAGAGTAACGCTTATTGTATGATGAAACAAATCAATTTGGGTACTGTGTTTTGTCTACTGCGTGTAAACCTGCTCTCTTCCAAATTACTCGAGCTAGAACAATTATGATAACTGTCGAGAGTATAACCTTGTAACTAGGTATCAGGCTTTCCTGCGTGATGGAAAAGTAATGGTGACCGACTGTCTTGAAATAGAGTAGGGCGTAGACCAATATAAACAAGTTATAGCCAATATGAACAATAATCGAGACCATTAACCCAACGTTACGATAGATGTAACACAGGACAAAGCCAAGAAAAACGACGCAATGATTCTTTCATGGTGGAGCGAAAACATAATACTAGAAAGTGTAAAGGCAAGTAAAACAGGAACCTTTTGACTGAAAGCATTGACCAGTATTCTCCGATAAATCAACTCTTCGGATATAGGTATTAAGACGCAATACACTAACGCAGCACTGAAAACTGAATACCAGCTGATACCATCTTCATTCGTGTCGAACATGGGTCGCTATTGATATTTAATTTGTATAGATACTCTTTGTCGACAATTAACAGTATTACTCCGTCTATATAATTGGCAATGAAGGAGGTAAATAAAAAAGCGCTCAGTATTACTAAAATTAGTGGAAGGGTTAACTTGTATCTTAAGGGCGGTGGTTTAATTAAAATACCCTTTAAACAAACTGCAATAAGTGTTGCGTACGTCAATAGCTTGAGTACTAAATAGGAAGTTTCTATGTGACTGAGGATAAAATTATTCTCAACAGTTACAGATAAAAGCAATCTGGAAAAGCCTTATAAAATAAATAAGGCTCAAGAATAATAAGAAATAAAATGACTACTAATTTAAGTGTATACAAATTTATCGATCGCCTGGTCTATCACTTGATCTTTGATCTCCAGCAGAGTTCATATCACTTCTAGAACGAGCTCTTTGCCGCGATGCTCTGTCATTAGAACTATCTCGTTTTCTTCGATGTTCGTGATAGTTTCTTTTAGCCTGCGCACTGTTAAAGTTACTTAGATTTTGTGCCAGCCAGCCAGAGAAATCATTCATACTGCGACCCCATGAACTAGTTCTATTTCATTTGTTAATAAATCTGGAATTTATGTCTCCTTATAAAATAGGTAGTATGATATTTTTCATGATAAAAAATATATCTTTGTTTGCTTGGTGTTTACATGATAATACGTCTTAACTTGTTGATTGGTTCAATAAAAAACTAACGTAGGTGAGTTGTTATTTTTAAGTTTTTAACGATTTAAATATAGAATAATTGATTAAGTTGAAGTGATGGCAATGTATTTTATGTTATCTGTGAAATGGAAGTTGTATATATAACGTTTACCATAAATAAACGCCGCTCTGATCTACTATGTTAGAAAATCATTAATATTAATATTGATATTAAGTAACGTTAGGGTATTATTTCTCTATCCTAATATATGGGTTATTGTTCTGTACAATCAACTATGTTAATGAACTACAAATGACCCGAATTACTATTTCACATAGTTAGGAAACGCTTGATTCTATGGATAGAGTTATCTCTTTAATTTAACGCTTGTCTAATTAGCTCTACCTATCGTAAAGTAAACCTAAATAGTGAACGATAGAGATCTATAACGACACGAACCAGAGCATAACTGGGGTCTGATTTAGCATATTCATCTATTACCCCAGCGATGCCAAACTGGTATTCATCCACCGCTCCTTGAGCAGAATCTGCGAATATCGGATCGCCGTCGACTTCAAAGCCTTCTTCTAATAGCAGAACTTTTTCATTCAAAAAGTGGCTAGTACCCATTTGCAAATAGGTAAAACCAGATTTTCCAATCTCAGGGTTTATATAAAACTGAAATGCAGGCATGTGTAAGTCTCCATTGTTTTCGTCAAGCTTTAAGGAGGGAAGTGAAGAATGCAAACTTAGATAATGATGTTTTTTGCAAAAAATTGATAAAAAACAAATGCTTTTTATGATTTCATGTTTAATAGACGGGCGATTTGTAAATGTATGGACTTTATGAGGTCGAACTCCTGAGCTGTGCGACAAGTAGCAAGACATACCCAATAGTCTCCCGCCTCATCTGTAGCACTAAACAGTGCTCTCAGTTCGTAGCTTCGCCATGAAAATAGACTAAAAAACAGCGCAACAATAAATGCGATAAAGCCAAACTGAGGTACAAACGCCCACGTGACTGCGGATAAAACTAAGGCCAAGCAGATGACATTGGTTAAATTTCCCCTTAAACCTAATTTTCGTGCTTCTACCTGAATAATTCTATTCAAAGGGTAGCGTTTTTTTTTGATTTTTAGTTCAGTGTCACTGATTTTAAAATCAGTCGTTTTATAAGGTTTTCGGAATATCATGATTGGCTCTTCTTTTAGTTATCAATAGAGTATGAAAAATAGCAATGTGACTACGAACAAAGTATGTTTAAAAAACGAATCTCTGAATTTTTATGAACCGATTTAAATTTAATTGCATGGGGCGTATATTTTTTACTGGCTCTTAAAGTAAGAGTATGTCCGTAAAAATCCAGATTGAATTATATTTACGGACATAAAAGTAATTGATTATATAATAAATACTATTGACATTATTACTGTTTAACCCAAAGGTATTCCCAGCTTTTTTGTTTGCAAAATAGGCCTATAATATAACAGCTAGGCTCAACGATTAACCTTATTAATTTTCCGCGTAGTGATCCTTTATCAATAACTTTCATTTGATATGCAAGTTCAATTGCTCGATATTTGGCAATAGGAAACATGACCTTTTCGAATAAACTGTTTTTACGCATTAATTCAACGTATGGAATTGCCCAGAAATGATATCCTCGAACAGTAATTGAAGGTAAATGTTCTTGAGTATATTTGAGATCTGCTTTCCATAATACTCTATCCATCATGCCTTTTTTATAGAAATGAGTACAGATGACTCTACTACCACTTGAGCCACTTGAACCACAACCACCTTTATAGTTATTGTTTCCAGAGTACGGATTATTATCCTTATTTTTATTTGCGTCAGAAGCTCCTGCACCACAACCTCGGTCACCACTGATTGCTGTTTGAATGCTATTAGATGTATTTCCACCACCAATAACATGTTGAAGTTCATCTTCAGATAGCATTCTTACTTGGTTGCAAATTACTTTTTTCATACATAGACCTCACTTAGTATTGAAGAATAAAAGAGCAAGGATGTAAATAAATCCCAAAACTTACTAACGACCAATAATATTAAGTATGTAATTATTATGGGTTGTTAAACAAAATCTTAATTTCTTACATCCATGAAGACTTCATGTGTTCAATTGAATAAGATTGATACTAAGGAAGCAGAGTTTGTCGTAAATAGAATTGGTAAACTGGTTGAAAAAAGGACCGTTATTTATGAACACCAAGAAATTCAATTTACCGTTAGTATTGGGCTTACATTTTGGCGGCAAAAAGAATCGTTAGATAATGCATAAAATCGAGCGGATAGTTTACTTTATGAGGCAAAACAGAAAGGACGAAACAGAGTGGTTAGTGATGTCGTTATAAAAGAAAAGCCTAGTAAACACTAAGCTTTTCTTCATGGTAACTATTACAAGCTGTCAGTAAAAGTACGAGCAACAACGTCTGCTTGTTGTTCTGGAGTCAATGAATTGAAACGCACTGCGTAACCAGAAACACGAATTGTTAACTGAGGGTATTTCTCAGGATTTTTGATTGCGTCTTCTAGCGTTTCACGTTTTAGAACATTAACATTTAGATGTTGACCACCTTCAACGCGAGGAGCAGTTTCAATCGCTACTTCACGGCTTTCGAATTCGCCTAAATCAGATGATGCAACAACTTGGTCAGCTTCAAAACCAGCTACAGCAGCAACACAACGAGCTTCATTTTTCTCTGAATCTAATAGCCAGATTGAGTTTAATAGATCATCATTTGCAGCTTTAGTAATTTGAATACCTTGGATCATGATTGTCTCCTAGTTCACTTAGAATATGATTCAATTAATAATTTTTTTTTGGTGTATCGTTTAACTTGTTGGGACTATGATAATATTGATTTAAGTCAAAAGACAACTAAAAACCTTATTTTTTTTGTGTAAATTTTATTGATGTATATCAAAAAACCTTATTTTTCATATGGTTTAGGTAAAATATTGTTCTGTATGATAATTTTGTCATTAATAGGAGTGTAGTAGACTTACTACATTCTGCTATCAAGTCGTTAACGGGTGGTTACTTTTATTTAACCAAATGGATATTTTATTGTTTAATTGGTAACAATAAAATTGTGGATAATTCGCTAAAAAAAGAGTCGAAATTGTGAGTAATAAATTTATAGGGGCGCATGTATCTGCTGCTGGTGGAGTGGAAAATGCACCAATTCGAGCGAAAGAGATTGGTGCAAATGCTTTTGCACTATTCACCAAAAATCAAAGGCAATGGGTAGCCAAACCATTAACAGAACAGAGTATCAATGCGTTTAAAAATAACTGTGAAAAATTTGCTTTTGGCCCAGAACAAATTTTGCCGCATGATTCTTATCTAATTAATCTCGGTGCGCCTGAAGAAGAAAAGCTAGTAAAATCTCGAGCTGCATTTATTGATGAAATGGAACGGTGTCATCAACTGGGGCTCAATTTGTTGAATTTTCATCCTGGGAGTCATTTGAAGAAAATTTCAGAGCAAGATTGCTTGGCATTGATTGCTGAATCTATCAATTTGGCTCATAGAGCGGTTCCTGATGTCATTGCGGTGATTGAAAATACGGCAGGACAAGGAACCAATTTAGGTTGGCGGTTTGAACATCTGGCTGCAATTATAGAGCGGGTTGAAGATAAGCAAAGGGTCGGGGTTTGCCTAGATACGTGCCACACTTTTACCGCCGGATATGACTTACGAACAAAAGAGGCATGTGATGAAACATTTGCCGAGTTTGATCGTGTGGTAGGTATGCACTATTTGAGAGCGATGCATCTTAATGATTCAAAAGTTGATTTTGATAGCCATGTTGATCGCCATCACTCGTTGGGCAAAGGAAAAATTGGTTGGGACTGTTTTGAATATATCGCTCAAGATGATCGTTTTGACTCTATCCCTTTGATATTAGAAACAATTGAACCCGAAATTTGGCAAGATGAGATTCAAGCTCTTCGTCATTTAGAGTCGATGAAATAAAGTTTATTTTTAGCTAGTTCACTAATTTTTTGTGATTGTAAAAAGTTGGCACTTTTTTTTCATGGTTATTATAGACAAGGATCCTTCTGATCTTTGTCAGTGATAATATTCGCCATAAGAGGATGCCAATATGTATTTATCATTGATTTCACCTAGTCGCCCTAGAACTCCAGTTCCATATCGTCATGTGCAAGGTCGCGGTCATTTTAGAACCCCTCAAAAACATGCTTAATAGCGGAGTAGGTTGTACTACTGAATTGACTATGTGTTGTTCCCGTGAGAACGGGAATGACGAACTGACTGAGATTGTTATCCGACAAATAGCTAGCTACACTTACTTACCTACCTACAATTGACACTTACTTACCTATAATTGCTTTTACCTGTTAATGGGTAAACTCACATATCTAGCATTTTGATGTACTGCAATGTGCTCTTTCTGATTTCCTGTTACTTGGTTATGATATGCCTTAGGCTTAACCTTACTGGGTGTAAAAATGAGTAATAACGTGACTTGGCAGAGTCTGATTGAACAAGAAAAACAGAAACCTTATCTAAAGCAGACTCTAGAGTTTATTCAATCTGAGCGAGATAGTGGCAAAGAAATATACCCTGCTGATGCTGATGTGTTTAGTGCTTTTCAATTGACTCAACTTACTGATGTTAAAGTCGTGATTATCGGTCAAGATCCTTATCATGGTCCGAATCAAGCCCATGGATTGTCCTTTTCTGTTTTACCTGGAATAAAAATACCCCCTTCTTTGGCTAATATTTACAAGGAGCTAAGCCAAGATATAGCAGGATTTGAAGCTCCGAAGCATGGTTATTTAAAACACTGGGCAGAACAAGGTGTCTTGCTAATTAATACCGTTTTAACGGTTGAAAGAGGCAAAGCACATTCACATTCAAAAACGGGATGGGAATCGTTTAGCGATACAATTATTTCTCTAATCGATGAACATTGCCAAGATGTGGTTTTTTTGTTGTGGGGTACTCATGCTCAAAATAAAGGTAAAAGGATTGATAGAAAAAAACACCATATTTTAACTGCACCTCATCCATCGCCTCTTTCCGCTTACCGAGGGTTTTTTGGTTGTCAGCATTTTTCAAAAACTAACCAGATTTTAATTGAAACGGGATATAAACCGATTGATTGGCGATTACCGGAAATTACCCATACGCAATAAAGTCCCTATTAGTTGTCTGAATATCGACTAAAATCAAAACACGGGTTTTATTCTTTAGTTAAACTGGGTGCCGTACTCTGTACTATAAAAGGAGCTTAGAAAATCATGATGATGGAACAAATTCACCGAGAACACGGCTATATGGTTCGCTTATTGGCCATTTTGAAGAGTAACTGGAATACACTTAACAACGAGAAACCGATTAATTACAGTTTGTTGAAAGAGATTGTTGATTATCTTTCTACTCATTCCGAAAGCGTACATCATCCTAAAGAAGATATCCTTTATCGTTACTTTATCGAGCATTATCCTGATAGTGCTAAAGTGAAAGATCTGCAAATTGAGCATCAAGAATTATCTGATAAAACCCAGGATTTTATATTAACAGTGGAGATGATCCTGCAAGACGCTGTTGTGCCTCAAGACGTATTTATAGCTCAGTTAGAAGCATTTATACAGAATCAGAAACATCACTTAGATTACGAAGAAAAAGAAATATTTCCGTTAATTAAAAGTACTTTTACCGCACAAGATTGGCAAGAAGTTGAGAGTCAATGGCAACGGAGTGATGATGATCCTGTATTTGGCGACAACATAGCCGAGCGATACAAACAACTTGCAGAGATAGTAAGGCAAGTAAAAAAAGACTAAGTGCACCATTGATTTCAATATTGAATTGTATAAAAAAAAACAGGCACTAAAGTGCCTGTTTTCTGGAGCTAATAATATCGGCGATTTATAAATCGGCCTCGTTAAAAATCAATTTCGTCTAAATTGTAATCATTGCAAACATCGAGTTCCATTAACTCTTTCTGTAATCGTCGACGATCTTTTATCGCTTCTATTTCACGCCATCTGCGTTTGACTGGTTTTGCACGGCTAGAACGAATCGAATGTGAATCCGTTTCCATTATATCTTCGAGTAGAAAGCCTTCCATCTTGACCTCACTTGTATTTAATGTACTCCTAACGGAGCTTTTTAAGTACCATAAACACGATAAGAATAGCTATGATGTATTTCTCATTTGTTTCTCTTAGATGAAGCTTTTGTTAGAGAATCCACTGTAATTCACAATTTGTATATTTTTAATGGACAAAAAATCGACTCAAACTAGAGATCAGGAAGGTTGACATCTGTACTCGTTGAATCAGAATGAAGTTAATTAGCTGTTCTAGCTATCCGCCATTATCCACGGAGAGGACCTTGTGGCAGAAACGATAAGTTTACTTAATGATCTTTTATGGGGATCGATTCTTGTTTATATTTTGGCTGGTGTAGGAATTTACTTTACCGTCAAATTAGACTTTATCCAGTTCAGGCATTTTACCCATTTATTTTCTGTGCTTAGAAATAGCCGGCGTTTTGAAGGAGAAGGAATTTCATCTTTCCAAGCATTATGTACCAGCCTTGCTGCTCGCGTTGGCACAGGAAATATGGCGGGAGTGGCGATTGCTTTAACCGCCGGTGGGCCAGGTGCTATTTTTTGGATGTGGTTGATTGCCATGTTTGGCATGGCGACCTCTTTTGCAGAAAGTACCTTAGCTCAGTTATATAAAATCAAAGATGATAATGGTCATTTTCGTGGTGGGCCAGCTTACTATATGCATAAAGGGTTAGGTATGCGTTGGTTAGGGGCATTATTCTCTGTGCTACTCATTATTACCTTTGGGTTAGTGTTTAATGCGGTTCAAGCGAACGCTATTGTTCATGCTATGGAAACGGCTTTCGGCTGGGATTCTTTGTACGTTGGCGTATTTGTGGTTTTATTAGCGGCTTTTATTATTTTTGGTGGTATTCGCACGGTTGCTAAAACAGCTGAAATAATTGTTCCTCTCATGGCGTTAGCTTATTTATTGTTAGCATCGGTAGTGATTATTCTTAATTTAGATAAAGTACCTGGTGCACTTGGTTTAATCTTTAAGAGTGCGTTCGGAGTTCAAGAAGCTATTGCTGGTGGAGTCGGCTATTCTATTTCTCAAGCCGTTATTAATGGAGCAGAACGCGGTCTCTTTTCTAATGAGGCGGGAATGGGATCGGCACCTAATGCGGCGGCAACCGCAACACCTTATCCACCTCATCCTGTTTCGCAAGGTTATGTACAGATGCTTGGTGTATTTCTTGATACGATTGTCATATGTACTGCAACCGTCGCTATCATACTGCTTTCTGGAGAGTATCAACAAGGTGGACCGGTCACAGGTATTGAGTTAACTCAAAATGCCTTGAGCTCTCAGGTAGGCGACTGGGGAAGTATATTTATTGCCGTTGCTATCTTCTTTTTCGCTTTTACTTCTATTATCGCTAACTATTCTTATGCAGAAACCAATCTGACGTTTTTAAAGCAAGATCATAAAATTAATAAGACTATTTTACGTGTTCTGGTTCTTATTATGGTGATGTATGGTGCGGTAGATTCTTTGCCCATGATTTGGGCGTTAGCTGGGCTTTCTATGGGGATGATGTCTATGGTTAACCTAATGACCATTATGTTGCTTTCAAGTATCGTGATTAAATTGGCCAAGGATTATAACCGGCAAATAAATATGGGACGGGTACCTAAATTTAAATCGAAAGAATATCCAGAACTCATAGCGCAATTAGAAAAAGGTGTTTGGCGCGATTAGTGTTTATGAATCGTTAGCTATATAGAAACTAACCGCACGCAATCTTCATTGGCTTCGGCTATTAAACAAATTGAAAAAGTCGTGCTGACTAAGCGGTGTTTTTTATATATTCTAGCTATAAATCAATCGAACTTCGATGGAAGAAAATTATGCTCATTATTGTTTCTCCAGCAAAAACTCTGGATTATGACTCGCCACTTGCTATTGAAAAGTACACGCAACCAGAATTAATTGATCAGTCGAAATTGCTAATTAACGAGTGTCGTAAGTTAACTCCTGTTGATATTGCTACTTTAATGAAAGTTAGCGATAAAATTGCAGGGTTGAATGTGGCTAGATTTGAGCAATGGAGTGAAACATTTACTCCTGAAAACTCTCGTCAGGCAATATTGGCGTTCAAAGGCGACGTTTATACTGGCCTTGAAGCTCAAACCATGAGTGAAGATGATTTCGATTATGCTCAGTCTCATCTTCGTATGCTTTCAGGTCTGTATGGATTGCTAAGGCCGCTTGATCTTATGCAACCTTATCGTTTAGAAATGGGCAGTCGATTAGCGAATGAGCGCGGTAGTAACTTGTATCAGTTTTGGGGCGATATTATTACTAACAAACTGAATGATGCACTAAGTGAACAAGAAGACGATATTGTGGTTAACCTGGCTTCTAATGAGTACTTTAAGTCGGTTAAAACCAAACAGCTCAATGGTAACGTTGTTACGCCAATCTTTAAAGATTGTAAAAATGGTCAATATAAAGTCATTAGCTTTTATGCCAAAAAGGCGCGAGGAATGATGGCTCGATATATTATCGATAATCGTATTTCTTCTATTGAATCACTAACTAACTTCGATGTAGCTGGATACTATTTTGTAGAACAAGAGTCTAGCGCAACAGAATTGGTGTTTAAAAGAGAAGAACAGAAATAGCTTTCAATTATTAGTAGAAAAATACAATTAGTACCAGAAAAACGTGTGGTTTGATTTGAAAATAATAAAGGGCATGAGCCCTTTATTATTTTAATGACTAGCAGTTTTACGCTTAATTGGCGTTATTTTTTCTTCTTCTTTTTCTTTGGTGACGCTTTAGTCGTTACTTTGGCTTTCACTTTTTTCTTCTTTTTAATGCTCGGCTTTTTGTGCGTTGGACGCATATCTTTGATAAAACGTTCTTTTACATCTTCCTGTACGTAACGCGCAATACGAGCCATCATGCCTTGGTCATGAGCTTCCACTAAAGATATTGCATTGCCTTTTTTACCTGCACGAGCTGTACGGCCAATACGATGTAAATAGACATCAGCCGTTCGAGGAAGATCATAGTTAATTACATGAGAAACATTAGGAAGGTCAATCCCACGAGCTGCTACATCAGTTGCTATCAGTACGTTGACTTCACCATCATGAAAACGACGAATCGCGTTATTACGGCGATCTTGTTGCATTTCTCCTTGTATCCAACTGCAAGGAATTTGCGCACTTTCTAACAATGAACGCACTTCGGCTAAACGTTCACGTGTTTTTACAAATACAATAGAACGCTCTGCCTGTTCAGTTAGAATATGCTTAAGCAAGTCATTTTTATGCTTTAGTGTATCGGCACGATGATACCATTGGGTGATCTTTTTACGTTCACGACGAGATGGATCGGCTTCAATTTTAGCTGGGTCTGTTAACAGATCCGCGGTAAAACCTTCTACACCTTTTCCTTCTAATGTGGCAGAAAAGAGCAGTGTTTGCTTTCTCCAACGACATTCTCCTGCCAAACGGTCGACAACAGGTGCAAAGCCCATATCAAGCATACGGTCGGCTTCGTCTAAAATCAGCCATTCGATAGCTCGACAATCAAAGCGTTCCGCTTCAATGTATTCCATTAATCGACCCGGTGTCGCTACAACAATATCTTGAGTTTTAGCTAATATATCGGCGTGTTCTTGATACATGACGCCACCGGTGATGGTGACAATATTCAAGTTGGTATTTTTTGCTAGCTCACGAGCTTGATCGGCTACCTGCATGGCGAGTTCACGTGTTGGCGTTAAAATTAGTACGCGAGCAGGACCCGCTCTTTTGCGTGGAAAATCTTGTAAGTACTGTAAAGCAGGAAGAGCAAATGCTGCCGTTTTTCCCGTACCGGTTGGCGCAGAAGCTAAGATATCTCGGCCATCTAATGCCAGTGGGATCGCCTCGGCCTGAATTTGAGTTGGGCGCTCAAACCCCATATCGGTTATTGCTCTAACGAGGTTATCGTCTAGCTCAAGGTCAGCAAAATTATTGATCACAATAGGATCTCCACAAGCAGTAGTTAAAAGTTTGGTGGTGCATATATTGAATGAAGCAGTATACGCGGTCGCGCATTATAGAGGAATAATGCTTATATCTACATCATTATATTATTACATCTTTAAATAAAACGCTTTTGTCAGTGCAATAAAATTATCGGAGTACTTTCCGCATTGATTAATTACTAACTCTGAGTGCTCCGTTTCAAGTTGTTTTGTATTAATGGTTTCATCTTGTTGGCATAGTTCTATCAGTAAACGATTAGCCGGTTTACATTCTGTTGGTGATACTAGGCAAAGGCGGGATACTTTCCAGCCTAAAGTACTCGCTAGAGTAATGAATGCCTCTCCTTCTACTCGCGGCAGAATAAAGTTTGCTTTGCCCTGTTGCTTCAATACTTTTTGGCAACTTTGCAATAAATCTTTATGTGGTAATGAATTGGTGTGTCGGGCGATTGCTCTTTGTTTTAGTTTGGAGGATTGACCGTGATTAAAATAGGGAGGGTTACAGATTATAATGTCGAAAAGGTTATCCGACAGTTTGAATAATTCAGTCCAACTTAAAATATCCGCATGGGTTAATTGGAGTCGTTTATGCCAAGGTGATTGTGAAAAATTATGTGACGCCGCGTCATAGGCGTCTTTATCTATTTCTATTGCATGAATATCCGCTTGGTAAAAGCGTTGCGCGCACATTAACGACAGTAAACCTGTCCCTGTTCCAATATCAAGAATGGTGGCATTGTGAGCCGCTTGAATCCAACTTCCGAGCAACACGCCATCAGTACTCACCGGCATACCAGAAAATCCACCGTGCACAGTGAATTGCTTAAACGAAAAATCTTTGGTGGCGGTTCTATCGGAAACCATCGTCTCTCTGCGCTGTATCGGTGACAAGTTAGTAAAGTTTAAAAACTAAAGCGTGTTTTGATATTCGGTAAGCACTTGTTCACACCAGGTGGCAATACGTTCATCACTGAGTTCGTATTGAGAGTCTTCATCTAGGGCTAAACCGACAAACTTCTTTCCATCTTCGGTTAGTGCTTTAGAAGCCTCAAATGTGTATCCGTCAGTAGGCCAATACCCTAAAAATTGTGTTTGAGTCGGTTTGAGTTCATCGTGTAACAGCCCCATCGCGTCAAGAAACCACTCGCCATACCCTTCTTGATCGCCCAGACCAAACAAAGCGACGTGTTTACCTTTTAGTGAGATAGGGGCAATACTCTGCCAAATTGCACTCCAATCTTCTTGCAGTTCGCCAAAGTCCCAAGTAGAAATGCCGAGAATGAGTAAGTCATAATCTGTCATTAAATCTAATGGTGTTTCTTTAACATTATAAATATCAACGAGTTCTTCGCCAATTATTGCTCGTATTTTTTCTGCTGCCATTTCGGTATAGAAGGTTGTTGAACCGTAGAAAAGTCCAATTTTCATATGATACTCATTCGCATATTTACTGTTTACTAAGGATTTTACCTACAAACAAGGTATGATTGCAGTCATTAGTTGCTTTTTAAGTTAATTTAGTTAGTAATTTAGTTTTTTCTGATTTATTTTGACAACGGTTTCGAGTGATAACGGAAGATGAACGACCAAGCTTTTATAGAACAATTTCTAGATTCAGTATGGATGGAGAAGGGGTTATCGGAAAATACTTTATCTTCCTATCGACATGACTTGATCAAGTTAATCAATTGGATGCAAACTGAAAACCTGTCTTTTAGCTCTGTGTCTATTACGGATCTGCAAGATTATCAGGCGTGGTTGACTGATAAAGGTTATAAGCAAGCATCTAGAGCAAGAATGTTATCTGCGATACGCCGATTATTTCAGTACGCTTATCGGGAAAAAGTGCGAAGTGATGATCCCAGCGCACTTTTAATTAGTCCTAAGTTACCTAAAAGGCTACCCAAAGACCTTTCTGAGCAACAAGTCGATGATCTTTTAGATGCGCCCGATCCCAACGATCCTTTACAATTAAGAGACAAAGCCATGTTAGAGCTTCTGTATGCAACGGGATTACGTGTAACAGAATTGGTGAGCTTGACTATGGAAAATATGAGTCTTCGTCAAGGCGTTGTTCGTGTAATCGGTAAAGGTAATAAAGAACGATTAGTACCAATGGGTGAAAATGCGGTGGATTGGATTGAAACCTTTTTACAAGATGGAAGGTCTACCTTGTTAGGTGAGCTGAGTTCTGATGTGGTGTTTCCGAGTAAACGAGCTAAACAGATGACTCGACAAACATTTTGGCATCGTATCAAACACTACGCAGTTATTGCGGGTATCGATACTGATTTGCTTTCTCCCCATGTGTTACGACACGCGTTTGCGACTCATTTACTTAATCACGGAGCCGATCTCCGAGTGGTACAAATGTTATTAGGACATAGTGACTTATCAACGACACAAATTTATACTCATGTTGCAACTGAGCGATTAAAACTCATTCACTCGCAGCATCATCCTAGAGCGTAAATCCAATACAGCAGCAATAAAAATTAAGGTGATATTAATGAGCGTGTTACGCAATCTACTGATTTTAAGTCTTCCATTCTTCATTGCAGCATGTGATGCAAATGAAGTAACTGAAGGAGAAAAAACCACCAGCGAAGCTGGAACAACGACGATAACAGATAGTGAATCTACGCCTAATTCTGCTACTTTTGACGAGCAAGCATTAAAAGCTCAATTTGAAAAAATGGGAGTAGAAGTCATTTCTATTATGCCTGCAAGTATTGATGGGTTATTTGAAGTCGATACCAGTGGTGGTCTGGTTTTCTCTAATGCACAAGGTAATCAATTTATTGCGGGTACGTTGTATGCTTTAGATGATCACGGTGAATATGTGGACGTTATTGCTGAGAGAAAAGCCCCTTTAAATGCAGCAAAAATTGAACAATATGTCGATGACATGATCGTTTATCCGGCAGAAAATGAAAAGTACGTTATCACTGTATTTACCGACACAACCTGTGGCTACTGTGTAAGATTGCATGGTCAAATGGAGCAATATAATGATTTAGGCATTACGGTTCGTTATTTAGCGTATCCACGCCAAGGACCTAACGGCCCGGTTGCTCAACAAATGGCACAAGTTTGGTGTTCCGATGATCCTGCCAAAGCGATGACAACAGCTAAATCGGGTCAAACGTTTAATAAACACGTTGATAATTTAGAGCAATGTATGCAAAAAATAGTCGAGCAATATAGTCTTGGGCGCGAGTTAGGGATACAAGGGACTCCAGCAGTCTTTCTTCCAAATGGTGCGCTATTGGCAGGTTATATGCCTCCAGCCGGTATGCTTCAGCGTATAGAACAAGAGATGGCTAATTAGTCTTTATATTCGCTACTAAATAATAAACCTGCTTTATAGCAAGCAGGTTTATTTACATACCGTTACCAAACGTCATTCGCTAGCATTGGACCTTCAGTATTACCATGATTGAAATTAAACGTCGTCCCCAAGTTAATCTATCTATTCTACCTGACACCATTCCAGAATTGCTTCGGCGTATTTATATTAATCGCGGTATCGATAATATTAGTCAGTTAGAGAAAGCCGCTAAAGGATTGCATTCTTATCAATCGTTAGCTGGAATCGATAAAGCAGTCGAGCTTTTATTCGCGGCTATTGAGCAAGGCAAACGAATAATTATCGTAGGAGATTTTGATGTTGATGGCGCCACCAGTTCTGCATTGTCGGTATTAGCACTCCGTTCTCTTGGTTGTCGAAATGTCGATTATTTAGTGCCAAATCGCTTTGAAGATGGTTACGGCTTAAGTCCAGATGTGGTTAAACAAGCTATTGAATTGCAAGCCGAAGTCATTATGACGGTTGATAATGGAGTGTCGTCTATTGAGGGTGTTCAATTTGCTAAACAACATGATCTTCAGGTTATCGTAACCGATCATCATTTACCGGGTAATCAACTTCCGCAAGCTGATGCTATGGTGAATCCTAATTTAGAATCTTGCCAATTTCCTTCCAAAGTTCTTGCTGGCGTTGGAGTCGCATTTTACCTTATGTTAGCGCTTAGAGCATTTATGCGAGAGCGTAATTGGTTTGCAGCCAATAATTTGTTAGAACCGAATTTAGCGGAGTTATTGGATTTAGTCGCACTGGGCACCGTTGCCGATGTAGTGGCATTGGATGAGAACAATAGAATTTTGGTTCACCAAGGGTTACAGAGAATCCGAGCCGGTAAAGTTCGGCCCGGAATTCAAGCATTAATTGAAGTATCTAAACGCGATGCTAAGCGTTTAGTCGCCTCTGATTTTGGGTTTGCTTTAGGGCCTAGAATCAATGCAGCAGGGCGTTTAGACGACATGTCGTTTGGTGTTGAATTGTTGATGAGTAACAATATTCATGCGGCAAGAAGAATGGCCAGTGAACTTGATAGCCTTAATCAGACTCGAAGAGAAATAGAAGATGGCATGAAGCAAGAGGCCATGGCTTTTTGTGAGCGGTTAAAGTTTGGTGAAAATGCTCAGTTACCTTATGGTCTTGCTTTATTTCAACGTGATTGGCACCAAGGTGTGATTGGTATTGTCGCTTCACGTATTAAAGATCAATTTCATCGGCCTGTGATTGCTTTTGCAGATGGTGGTGATGGTTATATAAAAGGTTCATGTCGCTCCATTCCAGGGCTACATATTCGCGATACACTTGATTTATTAGATACTCGAAATCCTGGTCTGATCCTTAAGTTTGGTGGTCACGCCATGGCGGCAGGCTTGACGATTAAAGAAGGTGATTTTGAGACTTTCGCGGCTTTATTTGATCAGCTTGTACGTGACCAATTAGATGAATCGGCTTTACAAGGGGTCATTTTGTCTGATGGAGAACTGCAACCAGAGCAGTTTTCCATGCATACTGCCATTGAGCTGAGAGATGGCGGGCCGTGGGGACAAAATTTCCCAGAACCTATTTTTGACGGTGAATTTAAGTTATTACATCAAAAATTGGTTGGAGAAAAGCATTTGAAAATGATGGTGGAGCCATTGTTCAAAGGCCATCCAACTAATATCTTATTAGATGCAATCGCATTTAATGTCGATTTGCGTCGTTGGCCAGATGCCGCAGCAAAAACGGTGAAGTTAGCGTTTAAGCTGGATATAAATGAGTTTAGAGGAAATCAATCATTGCAACTGATGATCGATCATATTGATAGCTAATAGCGCGCTTTTAGTTGTATTTTTTCCTGTATCTTCATCACATTTTTGAGTAGAATTCCTCGGTTAAATTCTACTCATAAATGTTGAGCAAACATGTTTGAAATCAATCCAATTAAAAACCGCTTGCAGGACGTGACACAACGCACGAATATCCTGAGGGGGTACCTTTGACTATGACGCCAAGAAAGAGCGTCTAGAAGAAGTTAATGCAGAACTAGAACAACCCGATATTTGGAACGAACCTGAACGTGCACAAGCGTTTGGTAAAGAGCGTTCTGCGTTAGAAGCGGTTGTTGAAACTATCGATATTCTTGACCAAGGCGTGGATGACGTAGAAGGCTTACTAGAGCTTGCCGTTGAAGCAGAAGATCAAGAAACGTTTGATGAAATTGAACCTGAACTTGCCGAGTTGGAAGCTAAGTTAGAAAAACTTGAGTTTCGCCGTATGTTCTCTGGTGATCATGATAGCTCCGATTGTTATATTGATCTTCAGTCAGGTTCCGGTGGTACAGAAGCGCAAGATTGGACTTCCATGTTGCTGAGAATGTATCTTCGTTGGGCTGAATCGAAAGGTTTTAAAACCGAAGTTATCGAAGTTTCTGAAGGCGACGTTGCTGGATTAAAATCTGCCACGATACGTGTTTCAGGTGAATACGCTTATGGTTGGTTGCGAACAGAAACTGGCGTACATCGCTTGGTTCGTAAGTCGCCATTTGATTCAGGTGGTCGTCGCCACACTTCATTTGCTTCTGCATTTATTTATCCAGAGATTGATGACAATATTGCTATCGATATTAATCCAGCAGAATTACGTATTGACGTATATCGTGCCTCTGGCGCGGGTGGTCAGCACGTTAACACCACTGAATCAGCGGTACGTATTACTCACTTGCCAACCAATACAGTTGTTCAGTGTCAAAACGATCGCTCACAGCATAAAAATAAAGATCAAGCGATGAAGCAGTTGAAAGCGAAACTGTTTGAGCTTGAGTTGCAAAAACAAAATGCAGAGAAACAAGCGAGTGAAGATTTAAAATCTGATATCGGCTGGGGAAGTCAAATTCGCTCATACGTATTAGATGATTCACGTATAAAAGATTTACGTACCGGCATTGAAAACCGTAATACTCAAGCGGTTCTTGACGGTGATTTAGACAAATTTATCGAAGCCAGCCTGAAATCAGGTTTGTAAGCGTACTATAAAGGGCAAATAAAATGACTGAACAGGTACAACAGCCAAATGCAGAAGAAAATAAGCTGATTGCTGAACGTCGTGCGAAATTAGAGAATATTCGCGCCAATTGTAAGGCAAATGGTCATCCTAATGATTTTCGTCGTGATAGTTTAGCCGGTGATCTTCAGGCGCAGTTCGGTGAGAAAACCAAACAAGAATTAGAAGAGTTGAACCACATCGTTGCTATTGCAGGTCGCATCATGGCGAAACGTGGTCCTTTCTTAGTTATTCAAGAAACTTCTGGCCGTATTCAAGCGTACGCAGCTAAGCCAGTACAAAATGAATTGAAAGAAAAATACCAAGGTCTAGATATCGGCGATATTATTGGTGTTAAAGGTGCTTTGCATAAATCAGGTAAAGGCGATCTTTACGTGAATATGGAAGAGTACGTATTGCTAACTAAAGCACTTCGTCCGTTACCAGAAAAATTCCATGGTTTAACCGATCAGGAAATGCGTTATCGTCAACGTTATGTTGATCTTATTGTGAATGAAGATTCACGCAACGCTTTTATTATTCGTTCTAAATTGGTTACTGCTATCCGTAATTTCATGGTTTCTAAGCAATTCATGGAAGTAGAAACTCCAATGATGCATGTTATTCCTGGTGGCGCAACGGCGCGTCCATTTATTACTCATCATAATGCTTTAGACATTGACATGTATTTGCGAGTCGCCCCTGAGCTTTACTTAAAACGTTTAGTGGTAGGTGGGTTTGATCGTGTATTTGAAGTGAACCGTAACTTCCGAAACGAAGGACTTTCACCTCGCCATAATCCTGAGTTTACCATGATGGAATTTTATATGGCTTACGCGGATTATAATGACTTGATGGATTTGACCGAAGAGATGTTACGTACGGTCGCGATTGAAGTGCTTGGCTCAAGCTCTATGCCTTACGGTGAAGAGACGGTTGAATTTGGCGGTCGTTATCCACGTTTAAGCATGTTAGATGCAATTAAACAATACAATCCTGATCGTGAAGATATTCAAGCGATGACTTATGAGCATGTTCAAGATCGTGACTTTATGGTCGGCATTGCTAAATCTTTACATATTAATGTCGAACCATTTTGGACCTGTGGTCAATTACTCGAAGAGATCTTCGGTGAAACCGCTGAACCAAAATTAATTCAGCCAACCTTTATTACCGAATATCCAGCGGATATTTCGCCATTAGCTCGTCGTAATGATGATAATGATTTCATTACTGATCGATTTGAGTTCTTTATTGGTGGCCGTGAAGTAGCGAATGGTTTCTCTGAGTTGAATGATGCAGAAGATCAAGATGCACGCTTTAAAGCTCAAGTTGATGCTAAAGATGCCGGTGATGATGAAGCGATGTACTATGACGCCGATTACATTACTGCTCTTGAGCATGGCTTACCGCCAACCGCAGGACAAGGGATTGGTATTGATCGTTTAGCTATGCTGTTTACTAACACACATACTATCCGTGACGTTATCTTGTTCCCTGCTATGCGTCCACAAGCCTAGTCAGCGCAGCATATTACTTAATAAGACCATCGCTAAGGCGGTGGTCTTATTTTTTGTGTATGGCTAATGTGTTGTTATTGAGAAAGCAATCGTTATTGAGAAACGAATAACTTAGACTAATTATTGCTACTGAGAATAAAAAATGGAATATCAATTTGTTAAAAGTATCACTGGTGAATATCGCATCAAGTGTAGTATGGGACATGAAGTTGTTGGTCGTTGGTTAGAGCAAGAAATATACACCGATAAGCAACGTATTAAGGCTATATTAACCGCCATTGAACAGATAAAAACAGAACAATCTCAAGAGTATTCTTTGGTCGGTAAAGAAATCAGTATTTCAATAAGACGCGATGATGTGGTTATCCAAGAAAATTCATTAAATTATGCAGATGATTCGTTGCAAGAGAGTGAATTTGATTTTTATGATTGTGAAAGTGATTCAGGTTGTGGGTTTGAAGATTTCGAACAATTAATTCATTCTTGGTGTGCTTTTATCGGTTATAAGTAGTTTATCGGCTTTAGTATCTTGTTTAAGATAATCGTTCGTCTTTATTCTCTTCTTTTTTCATGTCATTTTTCCTTATTGCACAATCTTGGGGCTTTGTTGTTTTTCGCTTCATTTTAGTGATCGCAATGCACTATTATGGTGCTTTAATTTTAATTTTAGTTAACATTTCTTTCTAAAGTACATTAAAAACAAACGGTTATAAAATTGGCATGGCTCTTGATTGTTATTTCCCTGTTAAAGGAATATATGCTCAGAGAGGATGCAATGAAACTTATTAACGCCATTATTAAACCATTTAAACTAGACGATGTTCGTGAAGCTCTATCGGATGTTGGCATTGAAGGTATGACTGTTGCTGAAGTAAAAGGCTTTGGACGTCAAAAAGGTCACACTGAACTTTATCGCGGTGCAGAATACCAAGTAGATTTTTTACCTAAAGTGAAACTTGAAATTGCAACGCAAGCTGAAAATGTTGATCGCGTTATTGAAGCTATAAGTAAAGCTGCACATACAGGCAAAATCGGTGACGGAAAAATATTTGTTTATGATTTAAGCCAAGTTGTACGTATTCGTACTGGTGAAATGGATAACGAAGCACTTTAAGGGATTGGAGAACATATAATGGAACTATTAACAACAGTAACAGAATTACGTTACGCACTAGATACTTTTTTCTTCCTAATTTCAGGTGCGTTGGTAATGTGGATGGCAGCAGGTTTTGCCATGTTAGAAGCGGGACTTGTTCGCTCGAAAAACACAACAGAAATCTTAACTAAGAACTTCGTACTTTATGCTATCGCTTGTACTATGTACTTGTTGATTGGTTATAACATCATGTATGTAGACAATGCTGAAGGCGGTATTATCCCTTCTATTGGCGCATTAATTGGTTCACAAGGTGAAGGCGCAGACCACTCACTAGAATCTGATTTCTTCTTCCAAGTAGTATTCGTAGCAACAGCAATGTCAGTTGTATCTGGTGCGGTTGCTGAGCGTATGAAACTTTGGGCATTCTTAATCTTTGCCGTTGTATTAACAGGCGTTATCTACCCAGTTGAAGGTTATTGGACTTGGGGTGGCGGTTTCCTTGCAGAAGCTGGTTTCAGTGATTTTGCTGGCTCAGGTATTGTGCATATGGCTGGTGCAGCTGCAGCTTTAGCAGGTGTTTTATTGCTTGGTGCTCGTAAGGGTAAATATGGTAAAAACGGTGAAGTTCACCCGATTCCAGGTTCAAACATGCCACTTGCTACATTAGGTACGTTTATCCTTTGGTTTGGTTGGTTCGGCTTCAACGGTGGTTCTCAGCTAATGGTTTCAGATTTTGAAAACGCAACAGCTGTTGGTCAAATCTTCCTAAATACTAACGCAGCAGCAGCAGCAGGTGCTATTGCTTCTCTAATCGTATGTAAGACCACTTGGGGTAAAGGTGACCTTACTATGGTATTAAATGGCGCGTTGGCTGGCTTAGTTGCTATCACAGCTGATCCACTATCTCCATCACCAGTTGCTGCCGTTATTATCGGTGCTGTTGCTGGCGTACTAGTTGTATTCGCTATCATCGGTATGGATAAAATCAAGGTTGATGATCCAGTAGGTGCTATCTCTGTACACGGTGTGTGTGGTTTCTTCGGTCTAATGGTTGTTCCAGTATGTAACAGCGATGCATCATTTGGTGCTCAGCTTCTTGGTGCAGCAGTTATCTTTGCATGGGTGTTTGCAGCAAGCCTAGCAGTATGGGCTGTATTGAAAGCAACAGCAGGCATCCGAGTTTCTGAAGATGAAGAAATGGAAGGTATGGATATGCACGATTGTGGTGTAGCCGCTTACCCAGAGTTTGTTTCTTCTAAGTAACCGATGTCAGATGAGTTGTCTTAACTAATAGATACTCAATAACATTTAGTTACATATATCTGTCTAAACCCGCTCATTGAGCGGGTTTTTTTATGCTTTTAGGTAACATTAACCATTGCACAAACGTTGTATTTCAATATAATAACGAACGATAACTATTATCATTTGCATCTATATTTAAGGACATATAATGAAAAAAGTGCTATCTCTATCAATGCTTGCTTTGGCGTCTATCAGTTCTACTTCTTTTGCCGCAGAAGAAGTGAATGTCTATTCGTACCGTCAACCATTCCTTGTTGAGCCTATGTTTACAGAATTTACCAAGGAAACGGGTATTAAAGTAAACGTTAAATTTGCCAATAAAGGGTTAGCTGAAAAACTCAAGCAAGAAGGTGAATATAGCCCTGCAGATGTTATTTTGACTACCGATATTAGTCGATTAGCAGAGTTGGTTGATAAAGGCGTTGTTCAACCAGTACAAAGTGAAACTATTGAACAAAATGTACCTAGTCAATATAGAGACAGTAATGGTGAATGGTTTGCTTTAACATTACGTGCGCGTAATGTTTACTCGTCTCGTGACAGAGTTGGAAAACTTGGTGACGACTTTAACTATGCTGATCTTGCTTTACCAAAGTATAAAGGCAAAATTTGTACACGCTCAGGAAAACACCCATATAATGTTTCTCTTGTTTCTTCTATGATTAGCCATAAAGGCGAAGCCGAAACTAAAGCATGGTTAGAAGGCGTTAAAGCTAACTTAGCTCGTAAACCACAAGGTAATGACCGCGCACAAGTTAAGGCAATTAAAGAAGGTCTTTGTGACGTTTCACTTGGTAACAGTTATTACCTTGGTAAAATGCTAAATGATGAAGAGCAAAAAGCGTGGGCTGAAGCTGTTTATATTAACTTCCCTAACCAAAATTCGGTTGGTACGCATGTTAACGTAAGTGGCATGGCTATGGCTAAGTACTCTCCAAATAAAGACAATGCAATGAAACTTATGGAGTTTTTAACTGATGATGTTGCCCAGCAATTATATGCTGAGGTAAACTTTGAATACCCAGTTAAAGTCGACGCGAAACCTTCAGAGCTTGTTGCTTCTTGGGGTGAATTTAAAGCGGATGAACTTGCATTAGAAGATATAGCCGCCAACCACAGTAAAGCAGTAGAATTGCTGGATGAAGTTAAATTCGACCTGTAATTAAACGGTAGACTTATTACTTTTTTGAAAACGAGATCTTAGCTAATAAGATTCTCGTTTTCTTAGTAATGGCAATGGCATAAATAACGTGCATTAATTTTATATGTTGTATTAATGAAAGAAAAAAACCAAATCTGGAAAACCAGTAGTGGAAGCTTAGCTTTGCTGCTGGTTTTGCCGATCTTAGCTATTTTTTATTTAGCCTTGGGCGATTCTGGTGATTTATTCGAGCACCTGCTATCAACGGTTATGCCTACCTATATTTATAATACAGTTGTTTTAGTTATCGGTGTATTGATACTGTCGCTGTTATTTGGCGTACCAAGTGCATGGTTGATGGCAATGTGTCGCGTGCCGGGTGAAAAAATATTGCAATGGATGTTAGTGCTGCCCTTAGCGATGCCTGGTTATATTGCAGGTTATATTTTTACCGATTGGTTTGATTTTGCCGGCCCAATACAAGTGCTAATTCGAGATTTGACGGGATGGTCAGGAGGCGAGTATTGGTTTCCTGATATGCGCACTCTTGGTGGGGCAACCGTAGTACTTGCTTTGGTTTTTTATCCATACGTTTATTTAATGGCACGAGCCGCATTTATGGAGCAGAATGCCAGTTTATTACAATCAGCAAGACTGCTGCGTTGTTCGCCATTTCAAAGTTTCAGAAGAATTTCCTTGCCACTTGCTCGGCCTTCAATTGCGGTTGGCTTATCTCTTGTTGCTATGGAAACAATAGGCGATTTTGGAACAGTAAGCTACTTTGCTGTCAATACGCTCACCACCGCGGTTTATGACACGTGGCTCGGGTATTCTAATTTAAATGCCGCAGCAAAAATTTCTGCCATTATGTTGTTAGTGGTGATTTTATTACTCAGTACTGAACGATACAGTCGTAGAAAACAAAAATTATTCCAAAGTAGTTTTAATAGCCATGAGGATATGAAATATCAGTTAGTTGGCTGGAAAAAATACGCTGCGCTGATCTGGTGTTGGGGGTTAGTTTCTATTGCTTTCATTTTACCTATTGGTCAATTACTTATTTATGCTTACAAGTATTTTTCACAAAGTTGGACTGAAGAATTTAGACAATATGCGCTAAACAGCTTACAGGTGTCTATAAGTGCGGCTTTAATCGCGATTTTAGTTGCGCTAACCGTCAATTTTCATCATAGGTTGCAGAGTAATCGTTTAAGTATCAGCTTTTTGCGTTTGGCTTCTTTAGGATATGCCGTACCGGGAACGGTATTAGCAATAGGTGTTATGGCTCCAGTGTTAACCATGGACCATTGGATTAATGATCTGGCTAAAATGATGGATTGGGGACGTCCCGGACTGGTGTTATCTGGTTCTATGTTTGCAATGATTTTTGCGATGGTGGTTCGTTTTTCTGCGGTAGCAATAGGCAGTATTGAGAGTAGTTTAAATAAAATTTCTCCGTCAATGGATATGGCCAGCAGAACCATGGGATGTAATCCAAATCAGATGTTGAAAAGAGTCCATTTTCCACTAGTGAGAAGGGGAATCTTAGTTGCGGGACTTTTAGTGTTCATTGAATCAATGAAAGAGTTAAATGCCGCTTTGTTATTAAGGCCGTTTAACTTTGAAACGTTGGCGACTTATGTTTATAACTTTGTTTCTGATGAGCACCTTGAGCTGGGTGCGCTTCCTGCCATATTACTTATTCTAGTTGGTTTAATTCCCCTTATTGTTATCAACCGTTCTTTGGAGCAGTCACATTAATGAGTAGTACTTTAACCATCCAAAACTTGACCTGCCAATATGATAACCAAAATGTATTGGAGTCACTTTCTCTTGAAGTAGAACAAGGTGAAATTGTTTGTTTGCTTGGTGCAAGTGGGTGCGGTAAAACAACGCTTTTAAAAGCGATTGCTGGTTTATTGCCATTGAGTCATGGTCAATTGAGTTTGAATCAACGCTTACTTGATGATGGCGTAACGTGGGTACCGCCTGAACAGCGCAATATAGGTATGATTTTTCAAGACTACGCGCTGTTTCCACATTTAACCGTTGCAGAAAATATTGCTTTTGGCTTACAGAATAAAACAGCCATTGAAAAAAAACACATAGTTGAAGAGATGTTAGCGCTAGTACATCTTGCTGATTATGAAACTCGTTATCCGCATCAACTTTCTGGCGGGCAACAACAACGCATTGCGATTGCTCGTTCTCTTGCTTACAAACCGAGTCTGCTCTTGTTAGATGAACCATTCTCTAATATTGATACCCAAGTTAGACATGATCTTATTTTGCAAATTCGTAAGATATTTAAGCAACAGGGTGTTACGGCAATCTTTGTTACTCATAGTCGTGAAGAGGCTTTTGCTTTTTCCGATAAGATGGCCGTAATGAATAACGGTGTAATTGAACAATTTGGTGAAGCTGCTGAACTTTATAATCAACCTTCTAGTCAATTTGTAGCCAACTTCCTTGGTGGCGGTAGCTATTTACCTGCCAAGAAATTGAATGAGTCGGAATTTAGTACCATGTTTGGCAAAGTGTTAGCTCAATCTAAAAATCAAATACAAGTGGGTGAACGCTGCCAATTATTGATGCGTCCTCAGCATATACGAATTAAACAAGATATTACCTGTTCCAATAAGGTGATTGAACGCTTGTTTATGGGCGATCAGTGTCGCTACGTTATTCAGGCTGATGAAACTAAATTGATTGCTACTGCCGATGAGTTGCTTAGCATTGGTGATCCAGTCGAGATCACGATAGAAAAACAGGGTTTATTAGCATTTAAGTAAAATAAAACTTTGCTTTCGGGTTAGTGTGAGCTAAAAGATCATACTAACCCTTACTATTGATTTTATAGAATATTTTGAATATAAAATGCCTTTCTTATCTGTTTTTTCGTTCTATTTCCCAGAGATCTTTTATCTAACACCATTCACTAACTTTTTCTGATTCACCATTTTTGCAATTTAATTTTTCGCTGTTATTGAGTGTTTTGAACCTGTTTTTATTGGTTCCTAAAGAGTATGTTGGTGGATAATCGCTCAGTAAAAAAGAGTCGATTGTATGAATATTTACTATTCATACAAGCAATGCCCTCAGTGCAAAGGATGTTGTGCGTGCAAACGGTCTTATCTTTGCAAACAAGGTCCATAGAAGAGTACATAGTATCGAATTCATTTTGCGCCGAGAGTCGGTTTACTTGGTATCATTTTTAAAGGTGAGTTGGGGAGTGTAGAGATGAGCAAATCAAAAATATTCTTAAGAGATCTTTTAGGGCTAATTTTAATTCTATCTTCTATTTCAGTGACTATTGCTGTGTTGCTTGATGTACTGGCCGTACTGACGCATTTTTCACATGAAGATATGATTTCTAGTACTTTCTTCCATGAATCTCTACCGCTGTTTCTGTTTGTTATTCCAGCCATTGCTATCGCCAAATATATCAATCGTCCAGAATGGGTCGAAGCGGTAAAAAATTATCGCTTGAATGCGGCTAAAAATTTAAGTGATCGTCTGTAATAAGGATGAAATAACGTGGTAAAAAAATGACTCTAATCACATTAGTAGTAAGTCTTTCAACCTCATAGTGCTAATAAGCTTTAAATGTTGAGGAGCTTTATATATTAATAAATTGCACTATGAGTTTTTTTGTTGCAGAAACGATGATTAAAGCTTCCTCATCCGTTTTTTAGCATGATATATAGCAAACTTAGTGGTTTTATTTATGGTTGCACAGTTAGAAAATGCCTGCTCAATGATAGGTGGGTATTTTAAAAAACTGTTCGCTACAATAAAAAGCTCGCCTCGTTTTGTTAAAAACTGCGGAGCATTGGCTAGTAGAGATTCAGTCACGTTGTAGCTGGTTTCTAGTCCAGAATGAAAAGGAGGATTACTGACAATAAAATCGTAATTATTGTCTGTGTCTGAATAAACGTCCGAAGCGAAGACTTTACCTGTTAATCCGTTTGCTTGTAAGGTTTGTATTGAAGAGGCAATAGCAAAAGCATTTATGTCACACATTTGTAATTCAATATCTGGATTGATTAAAGCGAGAGTAGCCCCAATCACACCCGCACCACAGCCAAAGTCGACTACTTTACCTTTCATTTTTGGCAATGAAGCAAGTAATAGTTTACTCCCATCATCAAATTGACCGTGACTAAATACACCGGGTAAACTTTTCACTATTAAGTCTTTACCGAATAACGTTAAGGTGTACGTTTTATACCATTGTTGAATATCAAAAGGTTCGGCAAGGTGGTCGCATCGTCCCCAATAAAAAGAGCAACGACGAGCTGAATCATATTTGCTAATAGGACCGTATTGAGCAAACATTTTCTCTATGCTTTTTACTCCTGACCGATTCTCACCAACAACAACAATTTCGGTTCCCGTGCCCAAATGCGCGAGCAACATGGCAAGTAGATACTCAGCTTCAGCTTTTGCTTTTGGCCAGTAAAGTAAAATCATATCCACTGGAGTTTCTTGTTTGAATTCTGTACCAAAGTAACTGGTAATGGTTGAACTGGATTGTAAAGTTCGGTGATAACTGTAATTGGATGTAAACACGCAAACCGATTCGCAATGCTTGGTTAACTCTATAGGAAATTGGTCTTCAACTTCTCCTGCAACCAAAACGTGCTTACCTTTAAAGTAAGCGAGTTGACGTTGTGCTATTTGGCTAGGGGCAATATAAGACATAAATTTTCTCAATAGTGTTTAAAATACAGTAAGTTATCATCATGAATTCGAATGAAACCATCAGAATGCTGTCGTGAGCAGTAAAGAGGGCAGATTTTCGCACAATCTGCCCACGGGATGAAGTGATTTATAAGGTTCTAACTTTGATCTTGGTCGCGCAGAAAGCCATGGAACTCTTCTTCATAAATATTGAAAAGTACAATAGAAATGGCAAAGATAATTGGTCCATATATTAAGCCTATTAAGCCGAATAACTGAATACCGCCTAGTAATGAGAAAAAGATCATTAAGGTGTTCATTCCTGAACTGCCTTGCATGAGCAAGGGTCGTAAAATATTGTCGATGGAGCCAACAAAGCCAATCGACCATACAGCAAGGAAAATAGCCCAATTGCTATCACCGGTGACAAATAAATAAAAGGCAGCCGGTATCCAAATAAGGGCAGTGCCAACAATAGGGATAAAGGAGGCAAAGCCAAACATGGTTCCCCAGAACAAGCCAGGGAAACCGCAAATCCACATCCCAATACCACCAGCAATACCTTGCGCGATAGCCGTCAGAAACGAACCTAACACCGCCGATTTTGCGACTTTTTCGACTTCTTCTAATAACCTATCTTCTTGGCTACGCGACAATGGCAAGATATGACGTAGCGCAAGAATAATTTTGTCGTGATCTCTTAAAAGGAAAAAAAGAACGAAAAGCATCAGCATGAAATCCATTAGGAAATTGGTCGCATCACCTAAAATTTTAGCGCTTATTGCTACTAGGTTACTGCCAAAGGTGGTGGCGAATTTTCCTATTCTTTCTGCAATTTGTTGTGGTTCGATGGTATCGAATGGTAAGTATTCATTCGCTAATGAAAGCACTTTTACCACTAAAGGAAGTTGGAAAAAGTCCTGTATTCCTCCCCCCGTTACCCACTGATAAATCTGTTGTGTCGCAACGGAGCCTTGTTGAACAATGGCTGCGAATACTGCTAATAAAGGAATAACAATAATAAACGTTAAAGTAACACAAGATAAAACGGAGGCGAGGTTGTTGTGTTTGGGGATTTTTTTATCGATCCATTCATGTAAAGGAAACATGAGTAATGAAATAATAAACGCCATTACAATAGAGTTAATATAAGGCTCGAGTAATAGAAAACAAGCATAACCAGCGCCAGTGAGCGCGGCAATTAATACCCAGTGACTTGATGATATTTTAAGTTTTTCTGGCATTAGGGCGTTCCTTTTTATGTCAGATTGATTAGCACTTCTCGATTAGTTATAACTTGGTGATTAATGAGCTCCTCGCGATTACATGGCTGTCACGAGTTGATTATTTATAATGGGGCTTAACGGTCTTTATTACAAATAAATTGTATTTTAAAGGGCGATGAATATCGCCCTTTATGATGAGTTACCTTGCTTCTATCGAGTCGTTTGTTGCTTACTATGATTGGCTCTGTTTCGTTGTGCGATTAAGCTAACTTTGCAAAACATTTTTCTGCCGCTGCTAATGTTGCTTCAATCTCTTTATCGCCATGAGCAAGAGATGTAAAGCTAGCTTCAAATGCAGATGGTGCTAAATAGATACCTTCTTCAAGCATTAGATGGAAAAAGGCTTTAAAACGTTCTACATCACATTTGGCGACTTCTTCGTAACAGGTTACTTTTTCTTGATCTGTAAAGAAGAAACCAAACATACCACCCACTTGAGAAACAAGCAGTGGGATATTATGTTTATCCGCGCGTTGTTTCAAACCTTCTGCCAATTTTTGGGTTTTACTGGCTAATGCCGCTTCATTACCTTCAGCGATGAGTGTTTTTAAACAAGCTAAGCCAGCTGCCATTGCTATTGGATTACCAGAAAGAGTACCGGCTTGGTAAACTGGACCAGTAGGAGCAACATGCTGCATTACCTCTTTTCGACCACCAAATGCACCAACAGGCATGCCACCACCAATCACTTTACCTAAGCAAGTTAGATCGGGTTTGATGTTGTAATAAGCTTGGGCGCAACCTTGTGCTACACGAAACCCTGTCATGACTTCATCAAATATTAGTAGAGCGCCTTCTTTATCACAGATTTCACGCAGTCCTTCATGAAAGCCGTCAATAGGCGGGATACAGTTCATATTTCCGGCAACCGGTTCCACAATAATACAGGCAATATCACCTTTGTTAGCATCAAAAAGTGCTTGAACGGATTCTAGATTATTAAAGGTGGCCGTTAGCGTATATTTTGCAAAATCAGCAGGAACACCCGGTGAACTAGGTTGACCTAGGGTTAATGCACCAGAACCAGCTTTTACTAGTAAGCTATCTGCATGGCCATGATAACAACCTTCGAACTTCACTATTTTATCCCGACCAGTAAAGCCACGAGCTAAACGTATTGCACTCATTGTAGCTTCAGTACCTGAGTTTACCATGCGAAGTTGTTCCATTGACGGTACGATAGATGACACTAATTCTGCCATTTCGACTTCTACTTCTGTTGGCGCGCCAAAACTTAAGCCTCTGTGTGCCGCTTCAATAACCGCATCACGAATGACCGGGTGGTTATGGCCCAGAATCATAGGTCCCCACGAACCAACATAGTCAATGTAAGATTTTCCATCGGCATCAATTATCATAGGGCCATCGGCATTTTGAATGAAGATAGGTGTGCCACCGACACCATTAAATGCGCGAACGGGAGAGTTCACGCCTCCTGGAATTGTTTGTTGCGCCTTTTGATAAAGTTCGGCTGATCTGGTCATCAATGTTATCCTCGTTATTCTAACTTGAAGCAATAGCTATGCATTGTAACTAACTTGGGCAGGATAGGTTTATAAAATTGTCTAAATTGGTCAAATAATTAAGTTAATACCCAAATTATCCAGTCGTTATAAGAATGTGCTGTTTTACTGGCGATATGTTTTTTCTCATAATGAGTTTTTTAGTAATACAGTTTCTTTTTGCTTTACATAGTCATCTATCTTATAAATATAAAAGCTTACAATAATGACGTTCGACAGAGAAGAATACTTGAATGATTTAGTCGGGTATTGGATAATTACTAAATATTGAAATAACACGCATCGCCTCATATAAGATGAACAATAATTAAAGAGCCGATACGATACGAAAAAGAGAGGTCCTTGTGAGTGAAGTAAACGTACCATTGTCTTTTTCTGATGCGGCAGCAACTCGAGTTAAAACGCTGATCGAAGAAGAAGAAAATTCCGAGCTTAAGTTAAGAGTCTATATTACTGGCGGTGGTTGTAGCGGCTTCCAATATGGCTTCACCTTTGACGAAAAAGTAAATGATGGCGATACAACTATTGTCAATAATGACGTAACACTGGTTGTTGATCCTATGAGCTTACAGTATTTGATCGGCGGAATTGTTGATTATACCGAAGGATTAGAAGGGGCTCGTTTTTTTGTGAATAACCCGAATGCAACTACAACATGCGGTTGCGGAGCATCGTTTAGCGTTTGATCTAAACCACAGTAATATTTTAAAAATCAGTATTATTTTAAAAATCAGTTATAGTCTTGTATAAAATTGAAAGCAAAGCCTTATGTTTTAATCTGTTACATCAGGTGTATATTATTTCTCTTACCCAAGTCTCTATGCGTTAAGATAATAAGATTAGATTATCAGATGCCTTAATTGGGTGACTAAAAGGAACTCAGTTATGGCATTTGCTCGCACAAGTCGATTTTTTTCACAACGCCCATGGCTAATATCATTACTACTTCTTATCTGTTTGTCTTTTTGGCTAGCAATAGGAATGCTTAATGCTGACGAATCTCAAGGTCACCTTCAGTCTCAAAATAGCAGTGTACAATCCGAAAATAGCAGCCCGTCTAACGATACACATTCTTCAGAAAAGCTTGCTATCCCTTTAGCAAAAGTGCGTTACCAAACTTTTTCGGCTGTGCTTACGGCAAAAAAAATTGATCTTTATGGAAGAACCGCCCCCAATAGACAAGCTCAGTTGAGTGCTGAAGTAGCGGGTCGTGTTGTTACTTTGATGGTACAAAAAGGCGATCAAGTAAAGAAGAACCAACCGATTGCACAAATAGATCAAGCCGACCTAGAAATTCAATTAGAGCGAGCGAAAGCTAATCTGTCTGTTCGTGATAAAGAATTCAAAGCATCGCAATCTTTAAAAAAGAAAGGATTACAAGGTGAAGTGGCTTATAGCACTGCGCAAGCTAATCTTGTCGAAGCGAAAGCGTTAGTTAAAAAAGCGCAATTAAATCTTCGTAATACACAAATTACTGCACCTTTTGATGGTTTTGTTGACGATTTGGCGATTGAATTAGGCGATTTCGTGAGTATTGGCGACCCAGTCGCAACGGTCATTGATTTGGATGTTTTGTTGATTGAAGCCGATGTGAGTGAACGTCATATACAAAGCCTGAAGTTGAATCAAAAAGCAAACATTCGCTTACTTGATGGTGACAAAATTGAAGGGATACTCAGATATATATCGAGGCTATCTTCACCTGCAACAAATACGTTTCCGATAGAAATAGAGATAGCCAATCCAGAGAAGAAAATTTCAGCAGGAGTGAGTGCTGAGGTTGAGCTTGAGTTAGGTATAAGTCAGGCAATTAAAATATCTCCAGCTATGTTAGCTTTGGATGAAAGTGGCAACTTAGGTGTAAAAACAGTGGAAGATGATACGGTTAAATTCACGCCTATTCAATTAGTTAAAGCTGAACAAGATGGGATTTGGCTAACCGGTTTAGGGCAGAGTGCGAATATTATTACCGTTGGTCAAGGTTTTGTTCGGGAAGGGGATGCGGTTATTGCGACGTCTGTTGAAGCCACTTCTGATACTGAGACCGCTTTTGATATTAATAGCAAACGTGCAGCAGAACATAATTAGAGTCGGAGACACACTATGTTAGCGATTATTAACGCGGCTTTATCTCGTTCTCGAACCATGCTTACACTGTTACTGTTAATATTAGTTGCAGGCACAATCACTTATCTTTCCATTCCTAAAGAATCCAGTCCAGATATCACCATCCCTGTTATCTATGTCAGCCTTTCTCATGAAGGCATTTCTCCTGCTGATGCCGAACGATTATTGGTTCGCCCTGTGGAACAAGAATTACGTTCCATTGAAGGGGTTAAAGAGATGAGTTCTAGCGCATCTGAAGGGCATGCTTCAGTCACCCTAGAATTCAATATCGGTACCGATCTAGATAAAGCTATGGCAGATGTTAGAGATGCGGTCGATCAAGCTAAGCCCAGGTTGCCAGCCGATAGTGATGAGCCATCGGTAAATGAAGTGACTCTAGCTTCGTTTCAGCCCGTACTCTCGGTTGTTCTTTATGGCACCGTTCCAGAGCGATCGATAGTACAGATAGCCAGACAATTGAGTGACAAGTTAGAAAGTTATAAGCAAGTATTAGAAGTCGATATAGCAGGAGACAGAGAAGACATCGTTGAGATCATCGTCGATCCTCTACTGATGGAAAGTTACAATTTAGATCAGAGTGATATTTACAATCTCATTGCATTAAATAATCGTGTTGTTGCCGCAGGATTTGTCGATACAGGTTATGGACGATTCTCGGTCAAAGTCCCTTCTGTATTTGAGTCTTTGAAAGACGTACTCGAAATGCCCATTAAGATTGAAGGCAAACAAGTGATTACCTTTGGAGATATTGCGACAGTTAGACGTTCGTTTCGAGACCCAGAAAGTTATGCTCGTTTAGATGGTGAATCTGCAATTGTTTTAGATGTAAAAAAGCGAGCGGGTGAAAATATAATAGAAACGGTTGAATTGGTTAAACAGGTTATCGTTGGCGCTCAAGAGCTAGACAGCTGGCCGGACAATTTGATGGTTGAATATACTTGGGATGAATCTAACGATGTGAAGTTGATGCTTAGTGATTTACAGAACAATATCCTTTCAGCGATTATTCTGGTGGTCATTGTCATCATTGCCATCTTAGGTGTCCGTACCGCATTATTAGTTGGCGTGTCTATCCCTGGTTCGTTTTTGACGGGTATCTTAGTTCTCGCCGTATTCGGACTAACGATTAATATCATGGTGTTATTTGGCCTGATTATGGCAGTAGGAATGTTGGTTGATGGTGCCATTGTGGTAACTGAATTTGCCGACAGACGAATGCATGAAGGAATGCCTCGAGCGACGGCTTATCAAGAGGCGGCAAAAAGAATGGCTTGGCCAATTATTGCTTCAACAGCAACAACTTTAGCGGCGTTCGCTCCCTTATTATTTTGGCCAGATGTGACTGGCGAGTTTATGAAATATCTACCCATCACTCTGATTGCAACCTTGTCAGCATCGCTCGTTATGGCGTTACTTTTTGTGCCTGTTTTAGGCAGTTTAATTGGTAAAGCACAGTATATTAACCCTCAGCGTAAACAAGAGATGGTGGCACTACAAAATGGCGATTTTTCTAAGGCTACAGGGCTGACTAAATTATATTATCGAACACTAGCGATAGCGGTTAATCACCCATGGAAGATATTGCTGAGTGCAATTTTACTCTCTATTGGTGTTGGAATTACTTATGCGAAAGCTGGTTTAGGTGCTGAATTTTTTCCTGAAGTTGATCCTCCATCGTTCACGATTAAAGTTCGTTCTTATGGTGATCTTTCCATCGATGAAAAAGACAAGTTGATGCGAGAAGTCGAATCAGTAGTTCTAGGAGGCAAAGAGTTTCAAAGTGTCTATACAAAGACTGGAGGAGATGATGACGCTATTGGTCAGATACAAATAACGCCAGTAGATTGGCAGCTCCGGCGGCCTGTGAAAGAGATCATTGCAGAATTACAACAGCGAACATCTGAGTTTTCAGGAGTTGAAATTGAAATCAAAGAGCCTCAAGCCGGGCCTCCCAGTGAGCATGATTTGGTTATTCAGTTGTCTGCGCTTGAATTCGATAAGCTTAATAATGCGGCTGTGATTGTGAGAAATTGGGCTGACACTTATCCAGCATTTATTAATTTGAGTGATACATCGGCAAAACCTGGTATTGATTGGCAAATAGATATTAAGCGTGACGATGCAGGACGTTTTGCCGCGGATGCCACTTTAGTTGGCAATACGGTTCAATTAGTGACTAATGGTTTAAAAATTGGCGATTACTTGCCCGATGATGCATCAGAAGAAGTGGATATTTTGGTGCGTTTTCCTCAAGATAAGCGCGATATCGGTAAGTTCGATCAATTAAGAGTTAAAACACCGAATGGGTTGATTCCACTAACCAATTTTGCTCAGATTAAACCTCAGCCGAAACAAGATACTATTCAACGTATTGATGGGCAGCGAGTACTCGAAGTTAAAGCTGATATTAAACAAGGTTACAACTTAGCCTTAGAATTACCCAAGATAGAGTCACAATTAAAACAATTGGGACTTAATGGCGTAGAGTTTACACTTCGTGGTACAAATGAAGATCAGCAAAAATCATCAGAATTTCTGGTCAAAGCATTTATGGTGGCTTTAGCCGTGATGGCTTTGATTTTGATTACTCAATTTAATAGTTTTTATCAAGCATTTCTAATTCTTAGTGCGGTATTATTTTCAACGGTAGGGGTGTTTGCTGGCTTACTTATCTTTCAGAAACCTTTTGGTATTGTGATGTCAGGTATTGGTGTGATCGCATTGGCTGGTATTGTTGTGAATAATAATATCGTATTGATTGATACTTTTAATCAACTGGTTAGCCGAGGTTTGAGTCGTAAAGATGCCATACTAAGAACAGGAGTACAACGCCTTAGACCGGTTATGTTAACCACAGTGACAACGATTTTAGGTTTATTGCCTATGGTACTGGAAATGAACATTGATCTTATTAACCAAAAAATTGAATTTGGCGCGCCAAGTACTCAATGGTGGTCTCAATTAGCGACAGCGGTTGCAGGTGGATTAGCCTTTGCCACAGTGCTGACTCTAGTGTTAACTCCTTGTTTACTAATGCTTGGCCGAGGCAAAAAGTCGGCGGGTAAACCAAGCGAAATATAGCAATGTATTAATGAAAGCGGAGCGATAAATGCCATTACTGAAAATTGTCAGCGATGGCATTTATGTATCAATGTATTTGAGGGGAAGTAGTCATTGGTAATGAATCACTTTGAGCGGTGTTCAGTCCATTTTCAGTGTCGACAGAATTAGTCAGTTGTACTTGTAAACGTACTACGTTATCAATAATGTTAACTAACGGTGCCCATTTTATTTTGCTTTCTTGTTCAAATAAAGAGTCAAAATTTTCAGGTGTCCATTCCATCAAGTATTTAGGATTGAGAGAGCGGCCAAGGAAACGCACTTCGTAATGTAAATGCGGTCCAGTCGAATGGCCTGAGTTCCCGCATGTTGCGATAGTTTCGCCTTTACTTATAAACTGGCCACTTTTTACGTTAAACTTGTGTAAATGAGCATAAGAACTCATAAAACCAAAAGAATGTCTCACGATAAGGAAATTACCAAATCCTTTTTTACTTGGTCTTACGGTTTCCACCACACCGTCGGCTGGAGCAATGATTTTCTCTCCAATATTACAAGTTAAATCAATCCCAGTATGTTTTTGGTGCTTACCTGTTATCGGGTTTAATCTACTACCATATTGAGAAGAAATACGTTTGTAAGACAATGGGGCATCATTCGGTATAAGGCGGAACATGGTCGCTCGTACTGCGGAGTTTACCGCAGCAACATCCACTCTTTGTGCTAAGTCTAAGTTGTCTGTTTCTGCATTTGTACCACTCAGACCAAGGACAGATTCAACATCATAGATACGTTGGCTCAATGTTGTTAACTGATTGCTTTTCTCTGTTAATTCTTGATTGAGTAAGTGATTAGTCGATTCGAGTTGAAGAAGTGCTAACGATTTTTCTTGAATCGATAAATCAATTTGCTCAATTGTTCGGTTAGCGACATTCAGTTCTGAACTAAGGTGTTGTATTTGAGATTGTGTCTGGAGCGCTGCGAGTTGGGCATTGTTGCGCGTTATTTTATGGTTATTAATCGAAAGGCCAAGTAAAAGTGGCGTAGCTATTAAAACAGATAAAAGGGTAACAGTCGTTTTTTTACCGATAAAAAAAGTTTCTGTCCCACCAGAAGTCGGGATGGTTATCGTAATTTTTTTTGACATATTTTTAAGAATGAACACCTAAGTCAGATAACTGTTCAATCTCTCTATTTAGAAGTTGATCATCACCTACATTGAGCGCCACTAAACGTTTAAGATGACTAATACTATCTATGTCAATATGTTCAATGCTGACTCTGGTGAAACTATTGGTGGTTTCCACTACCTGTGCCTGAAGAGAAATATCGACATCACTGTCTGGTAAATGAAAGGTAATATCAACAGGTTGTGAGGAATTAATTGATCCAGTTAATGTGTTTAGCAGTAACCCATGTAGCGAAAGATCGATGATTGAACCGTTTATACTACACTGATCTTGCTGCAACTTTGCAGGCACATTATAAATTACTCGAGAAAAACGTCGACGTTCATCCATACTTGCTCTCTTATGTTCATGTAGATTATTAATGAGTATATAGTGGTTATAACCCGTCATGCTTGGTGCAGCTTGTTGATCGACGGCTTTGATTTCTCCATTAGCATAGTTAATCTATGCTAATGGAGGCTACTTGGTACTAAAATACAAATTCGCTATTTAGTAATGCGCTTGTATTTGATCCGATGTGGTTCTGCCGCTTGAGCGCCTAGAGTCTGTTTTAACCATTCGGTATATTCAGTATAGTTACCTTCATAAAAGTTGACCTGTCCTTCATCACGGTAATCAAGGATATGTGTTGCAATACGGTCTAAGAACCAACGGTCATGCGAAATTACCATGGCACAACCAGGGAATTCTAATAAGGCCTCTTCTAACGCTCGTAGCGTTTCAACATCAAGGTCATTGGTTGGTTCATCGAGTAATAATACATTACCGCCAGTTTTCAATAGCTTAGCTAAGTGAACACGGTTTCGCTCACCACCAGATAATTCACCGATGATTTTTTGTTGATCATTACCTTTAAAATTAAAGCGTGAGCAGTAAGCGCGTGCTGGAATTTCAAAGTTGTTGATCTTAATAATATCCGCACCTTCAGAGATCTCTTGGAATACGGTTTTTTTGTCGTCCATACTATCTCGGAATTGATCAACAGAGGCTAAATGAACGGTGTCACCAAGCTCAATACTGCCTGAATCAGGTTGTTCAGTACCACTTAGCATTTTAAACAGTGTTGATTTACCTGCACCATTAGCCCCGACGATGCCTAAAATAGCGCCTTTGGGCATACTAAAGGAGAGATCGTCGATAAGCACTCGATCAGCAAAAGATTTGGTTAGATTCTTCACCTCAATAACTTTATCACCTAAACGTTCGCCAGGTGGGATGAACAGTTCATTGGTCTCGTTACGTTTTTGGTGATCGGTATTATTCAACTCTTCAAAACGTGCCATTCTAGCTTTTGATTTTGCTTGACGGCCTTTAGGGTTTTGACGAACCCATTCTAATTCTTTTTCAATGGTTTTTTGACGAGCATTTTCTTGAGCTGATTCTTGCTTCAGACGCTCATCTTTTTGTTCTAACCATGAGGTATAGTTACCTTCCCAAGGGATACCTTCTCCACGGTCAAGCTCGAGTATCCAGCCAGCCGCATTGTCGAGGAAGTAACGGTCGTGGGTAATAGCCACAACGGTTCCATTATAATCGACCAAGAAACGTTCTAACCATCCTACCGATTCGGCATCTAAGTGGTTGGTTGGTTCATCAAGTAGCAACATATCTGGTTTTTCTAATAAAAGTCGGCAAATAGCAACACGACGCCTTTCACCACCAGACAGAAATTCAATTTTTGCATCCCATTCAGGTAAACGCAGAGCATCAGCAGCACGTTCAAGTGCGTTTTCTAGGTTGTGACCATCTTTAGCTTGTATTAATGCTTCCAATTCACCTTGTTCTTTCGCTAAAGCATCAAAATCGGCATCGGGTTCAGCGTAAGCAGCATAAACTTGGTCAATGCGTTTAAGCGCATCGGCTACATCAGATACCGCTTCTTCAACCACTTCTCTTACGGTTTTAGACTCATCTAACTTAGGTTCTTGAGGTAAGTAGCCAACATTCAATCCTGGTTGAGCACGGGCTTCTCCATCAATATCGGTATCGATACCTGCCATGATCCGGAGTAAAGTGGATTTACCTGCGCCATTCAGACCTAGAACACCGATTTTTGCACCTGGAAAAAAACTAAGAGAGATATCTTTTAATATTGTGCGTTTAGGTGGGACAACTTTACTCACCCGTGACATAGTATAAACGTATTCAGCCATTGCCGATATTACCTACAGTTTTAGAAAGTTTGGCGAGTATTTTAACTTAATTTTCTACCTCTGAGAATGATAGATAATTTAACAAATTAAAGCTTGCTTAAATCCTTGATAGTTCTCTAACATGAGCATTACACAATTTTCGCGTTAATCAATGTTGTTGCTTACCGTACTCGTTATTTATGGATCGGATTATTTTACAATAAGGATGTGTAAATCAAATGCATAAGTTCAAAAAGCTTGTTTTTGCTGTGCTACCTCTTGTGTCTGTTGGATTCACTTTAGTGAGTTTTTCTTCTAGCGTTCAAGCTGTGTTAGCTTCTCTCGATCAACAGCGCATTATTTATCAACAAGCACAAGATTATTTAGATCAGAAAAAGATAAATGAGTACTTAAAAATTCGTGATCAAATAGTCGATTACCCTTTAACTCCTTATGTCGATTACCGGCAATTTTTGCTTGAGATTGGCCAGAAAACTCCGTTACAAGTCGAAGATTTTATTCATCAGTATCATGAACTCCCATTTTCTAATCGAATTAGAGCCAAGTATTTAGATGCATTAATTGACAAGCAAGACTGGACTAACTTCTATCAATTTCAGCCTGAAGAACCTCGAATGGAGAAGTACCGATGCAGTTACCACTATGCGCAGCTAAAAAATGGACAGAAGGAGCAAGCTTTCCAAGGTGCAGCTAAGCTTTGGTTAAGTGGCAAGAGTGTATCGGATAATTGCAATATGTTGTTCCAAGAATGGCAACAAGCAGGATTAAGAACCGATGACCTAGTATTAAGAAGAATGTTACTAAGTTACGAAAAAAATAGTATTCGTTTGCTTAACTATTTGGCCAAAATACCATCTAAACAAGACAGTGTTAAACAAGCCAATGAAATTAAGATGTTGGCTAAGGGACCAGAGAATGTTATTGAATTCTCACAGAAATATCCAGCCTCAGAATTTAACCGTAAAAAATCTGCAATTGCCTTGAAAAAATTAGCCAGAAAAGACATAGAACTGGCACAGCGTGCATTACCGATTGTTTTTAAAGCTCAACAATTTTCTCCGCTTGAACAACAAAGTATTTCTGACTACCTAGCAGTTCGTCTGATGAATACGGATCAACAATATTTAGCCGCTTGGCGAGATAAAGTATTGAAGAAATCCACTAATGTGTCTGCGATAGAACAGAGGATACGTTTAGCTATCCGCGAAGCAAATTGGCCTGCAATATCTGAATGGATTGAGCAATTACCAGAGGAAGAAATGGACTCTTTGCGTTGGCAGTTTTGGCTTGGGCGAACGGAACTAGAGTTAGGCGCAAGAAATAAAGGTATTGCAAGACTCCAATCTATTTTGGGTCAGCGAAATTTTTATAGTGTCGCTGCGGCACAAATATTAGATACCCCTGTGCGTTATCAAGTCAGTAAACAAAAAGCAGACACCACTATTCTGAAACCTTACCAATCTAGTTTGATTCGAATAAATGAACTAATAGATGTAGATAAAATTACAGCAGCGAAAAGTGAGTGGAATTGGTTACTTTTGCAAGTTGATGAGGAAGAGAAACAAGCGCTTGCGGTTTATGCTGCAAATAACAATTGGCATCATTTATCGGTTAAAGCCACCATTGCTGCCAAAATGTGGGATAACACTGAGCTGCGTTTTCCACTTGCCCATCAATGGTGGTTTAATTTTTATGCTAAAAAGCACAATATAGATCCTATCACGCTAATGTCTATAGCTAGACAAGAGAGTGCTTTAGATGTACAAGCTCGGTCGCCAGTCGGTGCTAGAGGAATAATGCAAATAATGCCAACTACAGCTAAATATACCGCCAAAAAATATAAGATAGCCTATAATGGAAGTGGTCAGTTATACGATGTAGGTAAAAATATTGAAATAGGTAGTCATTACTTAAACGGACTTCTAGAACAGTATGATAATAACCGTATATTTGCCTTTGCCGCTTATAATGCTGGACCTAATAGGGTTAAATTATGGCGAAAAAGAGCCAATCAACAGCTTGATGTTTTTGCTTTTATCGAAGCTATTCCATTTAGAGAAACGCGAGGTTATGTCCAGAATATTTTGATGTTTGAGACATATTATCGAAATATTTTGAACGTAGAGGGGAGTTTTTTACATTCTAACGAGCTTTCTATTAAATATTAATTCAATCTAACGTAGAACTCTTTACAATGACGGTTCTGTTTTGCAACTTGAGTATGTATAAATGTCGTTAACTTCGGATATACCTGATTGGCAACATGTAATGAAATTAGTTAAATCGGCTGCTGAGACTGATCAACATGACATGTTGTTAACCATTCTTATGACAGCCGATGAACGAGAAGCATTGATAGCGAGAGTGAACATTGTGAATGAGCTTTTAAAAGGTGAAATATCGCAACGTCAAATAAGTCAAATGTTAGGGGTTGGTTTAGCAACTATTACCCGAGGTTCTAATGAGTTAAAAGCCCACTCAGAACAACAAAGAAAAGTATTATTTGAGTTGTTAAATTCATTAGATAGCGACAATATTTCAACTAAGTAAATTATGTGTTTTGGCGACGACGATTATTTTGATGTAACAGAATAATCGTCGTTTTTAATTGCACCGTTTAACAGGAAACCTAACCCGCTTTTTAACCTTGTCTTAAAGGGATAAATGACAACAAAAATTAAAGGTTCCTAGGGAAGTGTTCTTCATTCATAAAAGGAATTAAGGCAAGGATAAGTGATTGATGATAAACAGAACTTCTGGTAAGTAAGTGATTTGTTAACAACCCTATTGCGCCCCCTTTTTGTTTTATGTTTTCAGTACAAAAAACCGCATCCATAACGTGTCCCAATTCTTTGCCTGTTTGTAGTTGATCCAATACTACGGGAGGTAGCATTAAACTAGCGGAACGAGATTCACCTCTTTGACTAGATGATTCAATAATCATCCAAGCAAAAGTAAATTCAGCTTCATTTCCTGCTTCTAAACCGACATAAAAATCCGCATGTGCAATAGCGATCTTGGCATTTTTTACTCGATTTAAGGCGCCCAATTTTGTTTCAGGATCAGACATCGGTTGATCTGGCACTTCACTATCAACACTAACACCTTCAAATTGAAAGGCTTCTTCTGGAAAAACATCCTTAAAAGCCGCTTGTACGGCCTTTATTTTTGCTGGATTAAGAGAAGCTACGATAACTTTTTTCATGACATATTCTTATGTGAGTTTTATGTGAGTTGGTTTTACATTTTCAGTCGGGTAGCAACCAAGAACTTTAAGGTGTTGAGTTATTTTGATTAATTCGCTAATTGCTTGCTGCAGCTCAGTAGATTCTAAATGTGCTTCTAAATCGACATAAAACATCTCTTCCCAAGGGTTACCCATGATTGGCCTATTTTCTAGCTTGGTCATGTTGATACCATAACGTTGTAGTACTAATAACGTTTCAACTAATGAACCAGCTGTTTGTGACGTCGACATGATTAACGTGGTTTTTGCTGGTATCTGAGTTGATACTTCTACTGGTTTTCTGGCGACCAATATAAAACGAGTATGGTTTTCAGTTTGGTTAGCAATGTTATTTTTTATCGGCTGTAATCCATATAATTTACCGCTAGAAGCATTACCGATCGCTGCAACATTATTGTCTCCAATTTCTTTCACTTTCAACATTGCGTCAGCAGTACTAGCGCAAGACTCTAATGTTACACCTTTTAAGTGACTTAAAAATTCACTGCATTGCTGGTGGGGCTGAGGGTGTGAATAAAGAGTCTCAATATCTTCTATATTAATATCAGAGTTGGCTAAAATACAGTGCTCAATCGGTAAGGTTATCTCGCCAACAATGTAGAGTGTAGTATGCTGAAGAAGATCATAAACTTCATTGATAGAGCCTGAGCTAGTATTTTCAATTGGCAGCATTCCAAAATCAGCATGACCTGATTCCACTGTTTTAGTCACTTCTTTAAAGTGTTCACAACTTAGCTCGACCAATTCCGTATTCTTACGACTAAAATATTCACGACTTGCCAAGTGTGAATAAGAGCCCTTTGACCCTAAAAAAGCCACTCTAGCAAGAGGTTTTCGGCTTTGAGACGGGTTAGCTAGGTTTTGTAAATAAGACTGTTGGAGTAGGACCGAATCTTCAATAATGCTATGAAACAGCTTAGTAATATATTGAGCATCTAAGTTGTATTTGTTTTTACCATTTTCAATCAATTTAACTAATAGTTGTTGTTCTCTCTTAGCGTCTCTTACTGGTTTTGATGTTTCGATTTTACTTTTTGCTACTTCAATGCTCAGAGTTCGCCTTTCTGAAAGCAACTGTAAAAGTTGGTCATCTAGATCATTTAGGCGAATTCGAATCTCATCAAGAGAATATTTACTATCTGTCATGCTAAGTGAGTCCATTTAAGTTATAAAAAAGCCCCCCGTCTGGGAGGCTTCCTATTCGTTTTTAACTTATTTTTCTTAAAACGATATCAGCCTCTACAATTAAGATCGAAAAAAAAGAGAGATGAAAAAAAGTCAAAAAAGAATAGCGGATATAGAGCCATATTTAGATTACGAATCCTATTTATTGTACCGACACAATAAGCAAGGTATACAAACCCGTCAAGAAAAAAATAGCGCCATTAAGGCGCTATACTATTGATATTTTAAAAGCCCTCATTTAATCCGCTTCACTTGGTTCAATTTGCTCTGCTAGTTTTTCTGCATGGCTTGCTCTGCGAGCTTCGGGTTTGTGGCGCAATTTATTGAGTTGCCGTTCTAGTTTTTGCTCTACTTCGATAATAGCTTTATATAAATCTTCATTGTTTGAAGACGCGATTAGTTTTCCTTTCGGGACGGTAATACTGGCTTCAAATTTCATCTGTTTGTTCGGTTGTTCGCTTATTACTGTCTGGCAACTAATAATATCTACTTGCCATTTTTCAAGTTTCTCAAACTTGGACTCTATATGCGTACGGATTGCAGAGGTGATTTCTAGGTTTTTAGCGGTAATATTAACTTTCATATAGTATGTTCCTCTGAAACTTCCCTTATGGGATGATTTCAGAGTACCTTGTTAGTAAGAAAATATTGTGATTTAGATCACTGTAAATAGAGTGTATTGATGATTGATCATTAAATGTGATCTGCTACAAATATAACTCAAATATTCTATAATAAAACTTGTGATGTTATAAAAAATCGATAACGTGGGAAGAAGTAACATACTAGAAATAAACACATTTTTAGGGCTTTAGCTCAACTGTATGCCACTGCTGGTGGATTTGTGTTCAATATTAAAATGTGACCTGATACGAGGCTTGTTGTTAATGATCAGGAGAGTAAAAATTGAAGTTTAAAAAACCGCTTTATTCAGCGGCTTTTTAAACTATGTCTTTTTTAAACTATGTCTTTTTTATACTGGATTTAGTTCCATTAACTGTTTTGTCCTTTCTACTGACTCGGTAAGCCCGAGTTGCTGGTACGCCTCTAATTGAATCTCTAGCGATTGTCTGGCCGCTTTGGTATCAGGGTAGGTTTTTTGTAACTCTTGGCAGCGATTAATTGCTGCAATCCATGCTTCTTTGCGTAAATAAAAGTCGGCACTGGCTAAATCATAGTTCGCGAGTCTATTTTTAAGAGCATACATTCGTTTTTGAGCATCAGCAGAAAAAGCACTGTTCGGGTAGCGTTGCAATAATCTTTTAAAATCAGTGAAAGCCGCTTTAACTGGTTCCGGATCTCGATCTGAACGGTCAATGTTCAAAATACTATGCATATAGTTTTGATCTTGTGCCATATGAGAAAGCCCTCGCATATACAGTATCCAGTCCATGCGATTATGCGTCGGATTTAAACGAGTGAATCTTTCGATAGTAGCAAGAGCTAAAGGTAAGTCATTGTTTTTGTAATAAGCAAAGATTAAATCGAGTTGAACTTGTTCTGAGTACGGTCCAAATGGATACCTTGAGTCCAATGCCTCAAGTTTTTCTATAGAAGTTAGCCAGTTGCCACTCTGAAGAGAGCTTTGTGCATCAATGTAGAGTTCTGATGCCGGTACATCAGGAACAATTTCGTCACTACTTGAGCAGCCAAAAAGGAGTGATAATGCCAGTAAACTCGATAAAGTACGGTAATTCATGTCAGGATTTTCTTTCCTTAAATTAAAAAAAACGGTTGCTTCCGTTACTTCTTATCCTATAACGGATAGAATGATGACTATAACAGATGAATATTTCCAAATTTGAGCGTTATATAATAAGTTGACTACAAAATACAGTAGAACGCAGTAGCGCATTTTTTCACAGTCATGAGCATTAGTCTCATAGTTTTTAAAAAAGTTCGATATGGCTCAGCAGATAGAATTAACCGATACAGTAAAAGATAGCCAACTTGGTCAACGATTGGACCAAGCCATAGCAGAATTATTTTCTGATTTCTCTCGTTCTCGTTTAAAGGAATGGGTGATGAATGGCAAAGTTCAAGTAAATGGTGAAGTGGTAACTAAACCTCGCATCAAAGTGATGGGAGGAGAAGAAATTATAATTCAAGGTGAACTTGAAGATGAAGAACGTTGGCATGCCCAAGATATACCACTAAATATTGTTTATGAAGATGATGACATTATTGTTATCAATAAACCTCGTGATTTGGTTGTTCATCCAGGAGCAGGTACTCCTGATGGCACTATTTTAAATGCCTTGCTATTTCACTTTCCTGATATTGCACAAGTACCAAGAGCCGGTATCGTTCATCGTTTAGATAAAGATACAACAGGTTTGATGGTAGTGGCGAAAACGGTTCCTTCACAAACCCGTTTAGTTAGAGCTTTGCAAAAACGTAAAATTACTCGTGAATATGAAGCGATTGCGATTGGTAAAATGACGGCTGGCGGTATGGTTGAGAAACCGATCGGACGTCATTCAACTAAGCGTACCTTAATGGCAGTTGCCGAATTGGGCAAACCTGCGGTTACTCATTACCGAGTCGCGGAACGTTTTCGTGAGCACACGCGATTGCGTCTTCGTTTAGAAACAGGGCGAACTCATCAGATCCGTGTTCACATGTCTTATCTTCAACATCCGTTGTTAGGCGATGTTGCTTATGGTGGCAGAGCGCGAATTCCTAAAGGCGCGTCAGAAGAACTCACCCAAATGATTCGAGGATTTGATCGTCAAGCACTTCATGCCGCTATGCTACGTTTTGATCACCCCGTAACCAAAGAACAAATGGAGTTTCATGCACCGATCCCTACGGATATGGTTGTTATGACTGAAGCATTACGAGCGGATATGAAAGAGAACCAAGAGTACGATATATAAATGGAATTGATAACCCCAAACTGGATAGTGCCTGACAATATTCGTGCTTACAGCTCTACTCGTTTGGGGGGAATTTCAACCGGTGCATACCGTGGGCTGAATTTAGGTATGCATGTCGCTGATGATCCTTTACTTGTTACAAAGAATCGTCAGTTTCTACATAAACATGCTGCTATTCCCAGTAAGCAAATATGGCTCAATCAGACTCATTCTAGTTATGTGGCAGATTTTGATGCCTTCTCAACTTTAGATAAAAATACCGCGTTAGATGATTCGACCACCGATATTGTAGATGCTGATGGTGCCATGACATCTCAGTCCAATGTTGTTTGCACCGTGATGACGGCTGATTGCTTACCTGTGTTGTTGACCGATACTGAGGGTTCGACAGTTGCCGCCGTTCATGCAGGCTGGCGAGGTTTGGCAAATGGTATTTTAGAAAATGCAGTGACACAGTTTACTAAACCGGTGATCGCATGGTTAGGACCAGCAATTGGTGCCAATGCATTTGAAGTCGGGCAAGATGTATATGATGTTTTTGTTACTCATGATCCTATTGCCAGTGAAGCCTTCAGAATCAAAGGTGATGAAAAATATCTAGCGGACATGAATAGGTTAGCGAAACAGCGACTCAATAGTGTTGGTGTTGAGAGTATTTACAGCAGCAATATGTGCACGTTTGCAAATAGCGATAAATTCTATTCATATCGCAGAGATGGCGTAACTGGCCGTCAAGCTACGTTTATTTGGATTGAATAAGTTTATTTTTCTCCATTATCATCGTTCCTCTCCCTTGAAAAAAGCCCTCCTTGTATCCATCTTGTTAGCGTAGAGAATTTATTTTTTGGAGGCTGCTATGCGTTTAGATAGATTCACCAGCAAATTTCAAGTCGCGATATCTGATGCTCAATCATTAGCCCTTGGACGAGATCACCAATACATCGAACCAGTACACCTTATGGTTTCACTTCTGAACCAAGAAGGCAGTGCGATTCGCCCATTACTTACCATGATCGATGTCGATATTGTTCGATTGCGTTCAAAATTATCTGAAATGATGGAACGCTTGCCCAAAGTTAGTGGTATTGGTGGCGATGTGCAGTTGTCTAATAGCATGGGCTTTTTATTTAACTTGTGTGACAAAATTGCACAAAAACGACAAGATGCTTATATCTCATCCGAAGTCTTTCTTCTCGCTGCTCTGGAAGATAAAGGACCATTAGGTCAACTCCTTAAAGAATTAGGTATTACCGAAAAAGCGTTATCGACTGCTATTGAAAAAATTCGCGGAGGGCAAAAAGTGGATGATCCCGACGCAGAAGAAAAGAGACAAGCTTTAGAAAAATTCACCATTGATTTAACAGAGCGAGCTGAACAAGGCAAACTCGATCCTGTTATCGGCCGTGATGATGAAATACGTCGAACAATTCAAGTATTACAACGCCGAACTAAAAACAACCCAGTTATTATAGGTGAGCCTGGAGTAGGTAAAACGGCAATTGTAGAAGGACTAGCCCAGCGAATCATTAATAATGAAGTGCCAGAAGGTTTGCGAGGACGTAGAGTTCTATCCCTAGATATGGGGTCTTTAGTGGCAGGCGCTAAATATAGAGGTGAGTTTGAAGAACGGCTTAAATCGGTTCTTAGCGAACTATCAAAAGAAGAAGGCAATATAATCCTCTTTATTGATGAGCTTCATACTATGGTTGGAGCGGGTAAAGGAGAAGGATCTATGGATGCAGGTAATATGTTAAAACCTGCATTGGCGAGAGGTGAGCTTCATTGTGTTGGTGCCACAACACTTGATGAATATCGTCAATATCTAGAAAAAGATCCTGCTTTAGAGCGTCGTTTCCAAAAAGTATTAGTAGACGAACCAACAGTTGAAGACACTATTGCTATCTTGCGCGGTTTAAAAGAGCGTTATGAACTTCATCATCATGTCGAAATTACGGATCCTGCTATTGTCGCAGCGGCTAGGTTATCACATCGTTATGTTTCAGATAGACAACTCCCGGATAAAGCCATTGATTTAATCGATGAAGCAGCGTCGAGCATACGAATGCAAATAGATTCAAAACCTGAATCCTTGGATAAACTTGAGCGAAAAATAATTCAATTAAAAATAGAACAACAAGCACTGAATAACGAAATAGATGAAGCCAGTTCAAAACGCTTAAAAGCAATAAACGAAGAGCTGGACGTAAAAGAAAGAGAATACGCAGAACTAGAAGAAGTATGGAATGCAGAAAAAGCAGCGCTGTCCGGTACTCAACATATTAAAACTGAATTAGAACAGGCAAGAATGGATATGGACTTTGCTCGACGAGCTGGGGACTTAAACCGAATGTCTGAACTTCAATATGGCCGCATTCCAGAATTAGAAAAACAGCTTGATCTTGCCGCACAAGCAGAAATGCAAGAAATGACCTTACTCAAAAATAAGGTAACGGATGAAGAGATAGCCGAAGTACTTTCGAGACAAACAGGTATACCAGTATCAAAAATGCTAGAGGCCGAGCGAAGTAAACTGCTTTCCATGGAAGATGTATTGCATAACAGAGTCATTGGGCAAGAAGAAGCGGTTAATGTCGTATCCGACGCTATTCGCCGAAGTAGAGCTGGTTTATCTGATGCTAATCGTCCTATTGGTTCTTTCCTATTTTTGGGACCAACCGGGGTAGGTAAGACAGAACTATGTAAAACACTCGCTAACTTTATGTTTGATAGTGAAGACGCCATCGTTAGGATAGACATGTCCGAATTTATGGAGAAACATTCTGTTGCTCGCCTCGTTGGTGCTCCTCCTGGTTACGTTGGGTATGAAGAAGGTGGTTATTTAACCGAAGCAGTAAGAAGAAAACCGTATTCTGTTATTTTACTTGATGAAGTGGAAAAAGCGCATCCTGACGTGTTCAATATTCTTCTACAAGTTCTTGACGATGGTCGCTTAACTGACGGGCAGGGTAGAACAGTAGATTTCCGAAACACTGTCGTGATAATGACATCTAACCTGGGTTCCGACAGAATCCAAGATAATTTTAGTATCTTAGATTATAAAGGGATCAAACAAGAAGTAATGAATGAAGTGACACAGCACTTCAGACCTGAGTTTTTAAATAGAGTCGATGAAATTGTTGTTTTCCATCCGTTGAAACAAGAGCACATCAAATCTATTGCTAGGATACAATTAGACAGGCTAGCGAATCGTATGGCGGATAGCGGTTATGAGTTAGATGTATCAGAAAAAGCTTTGGAATTAATTGCTCATGTTGGGTTTGATCCTGTCTATGGAGCAAGACCTCTCAAAAGAGCGATACAGCAAAGTGTAGAAAATCCACTCGCTAAAGCGATATTAGCTGGAAAAATAGATCCAGATAAGAAAGTTCAACTGCGAGTAGACAAAGATCGCATCATTGCGTACCAGTAAAGCGAGTAATGAGAGTCTATTTAAGATGATAAAAAAGGGACTTTGTCCCTTTTTTATTCGTTTTGATTGAAAAATAATCGAACGATAGTTTTTTTTGCAAAAAACACTCAGTAGCTATTGTGCTATTGTAAATTCTCCCTATAATGCGCCTCCGTTGTCAGGGAATAGTTACTAACTAAACGAACTGATAATGTCGGTACTATTAAGTAGTTGTAGAGAAAATTATTTCTCTTTATTTGTTTCAGATCACTTAAAAAAGTAAAAAGTAATTTGAAAGAAAATAAATAGCAAAAAGTGTTTGACACCAGAAGCTATATCGCTAAAATGGCCGTCCGCTTGAGAGATAGCTCACAAGCAGCCTAACGGCAACGCTCTTTAACAATTTAAACCTATATCAATCTGTGTGGGCACTTGTTGATGATAATCGACACGATTTTGTATCTTAGGATATACAATCACAACGGTATCAATGAACCAGTGACCTAATTTGATGATAGATATTTTAGCTTTTTAAGTTAACGTGTCTTAAGTATCAAGCACAGTTATTTATCTATCATTCTGTTGGAATGATAGGAACTTTAAATACCATTTACTACTTGGTTATTACTAAGAAGTAAAGGCAATTTGAAGTCAGTATTCATTGAGACCCGTTTTTCTTTCTTAGGAAAGAGAAACACATCAAAATCTTAAATTGAAGAGTTTGATCATGGCTCAGATTGAACGCTGGCGGCAGGCTTAACACATGCAAGTCGAGCGGAAACGAAAATAGCTTGCTATTTGGCGTCGAGCGGCGGACGGGTGAGTAATGCTTAGGAATTTGCCCAGTTGAGGGGGATAACCATTGGAAACGATGGCTAATACCGCATACGCCCTACGGGGGAAAGGAGGGGACCTTCGGGCCTTCCGCGATTGGATAAGCCTAAGTGAGATTAGCTAGTTGGTGGGGTAATGGCTCACCAAGGCGACGATCTCTAGCTGGTCTGAGAGGATGATCAGCCACACTGGAACTGAGACACGGTCCAGACTCCTACGGGAGGCAGCAGTGGGGAATATTGCACAATGGGCGAAAGCCTGATGCAGCCATGCCGCGTGTATGAAGAAGGCCTTCGGGTTGTAAAGTACTTTCAGTCGTGAGGAAGGTGTTGTACTTAATACGTGCAACATTTGACGTTAGCGACAGAAGAAGCACCGGCTAACTCCGTGCCAGCAGCCGCGGTAATACGGAGGGTGCGAGCGTTAATCGGAATTACTGGGCGTAAAGCGCATGCAGGTGGTTTGTTAAGTCAGATGTGAAAGCCCGGGGCTCAACCCCGGAAGGTCATTTGAAACTGGCAAACTAGAGTACTGTAGAGGGGGGTAGAATTTCAGGTGTAGCGGTGAAATGCGTAGAGATCTGAAGGAATACCAGTGGCGAAGGCGGCCCCCTGGACAGATACTGACACTCAGATGCGAAAGCGTGGGGAGCAAACAGGATTAGATACCCTGGTAGTCCACGCCGTAAACGATGTCTACTTGGAGGTTGCGGTCTTGAACTGTGGCTTTCGGAGCTAACGCGTTAAGTAGACCGCCTGGGGAGTACGGTCGCAAGATTAAAACTCAAATGAATTGACGGGGGCCCGCACAAGCGGTGGAGCATGTGGTTTAATTCGATGCAACGCGAAGAACCTTACCTACTCTTGACATCCTCAGAAGAGAAAAGAGATTTTCTTGTGCCTTCGGGAACTGAGAGACAGGTGCTGCATGGCTGTCGTCAGCTCGTGTTGTGAAATGTTGGGTTAAGTCCCGCAACGAGCGCAACCCTTATCCTTAATTGCCAGCGAGTTATGTCGGGAACTTTGGGGAGACTGCCGGTGATAAACCGGAGGAAGGTGGGGACGACGTCAAGTCATCATGGCCCTTACGAGTAGGGCTACACACGTGCTACAATGGCGCATACAGAGGGCAGCTAACTAGCAATAGTGTGCGAATCCCAAAAAGTGCGTCGTAGTCCGGATTGGAGTCTGCAACTCGACTCCATGAAGTCGGAATCGCTAGTAATCGTAGATCAGAATGCTACGGTGAATACGTTCCCGGGCCTTGTACACACCGCCCGTCACACCATGGGAGTGGGCTGCAAAAGAAGTAGGTAGTTTAACCTTCGGGGGGACGCTTACCACTTTGTGGTTCATGACTGGGGTGAAGTCGTAACAAGGTAGCCCTAGGGGAACCTGGGGCTGGATCACCTCCTTAAACGATAAGATTGTGATTGATGAGTGTTCACACAGATTGATTAGGTTTAGAAAGTAAAGAGAGATAACTCAATCTCGGTTATTGAAAAGCCCAAAGCAAGTATGGGTCTGTAGCTCAGCTGGTTAGAGCGCTCGCCTGATAAGCGGGAGGTCGGTGGTTCAAGTCCACTCAGACCCACCAAATTGCCTTTATGCTGCGTTAAGTTGCGCGTTGTGTGCTTAAAGTACACAGCCTTACAACTTGCCTTGTCTAAAGAATATTTCATCCTAAATGAGTTATCACAAGCCACACCCACTGATGGGGTTATAGCTCAGCTGGGAGAGCGCCTGCCTTGCACGCAGGAGGTCTGCGGTTCGATCCCGCATAGCTCCACCATCTTTAAGTGTTTTTACTCTGTATCAGATGAGAATATTTAAAAATGGTTTTGGCTTATTTTAAATAAGTATAAAATCTTTGCTCTTTAACAATTTGGAAAGCTGACGAATAACAACTTTGATTGGTTGTTATTCAAATAAAAGTTCTCAAATCCTATGACTCATTATGAGTGATAGGTACCAACACACATTCAAGTGTTCTTGGAAACAGCGAAAGCTGTTTATATTTGAGTCCGGCAAAATCGAACGTTGTCTCGCTCATTCAAATAATGAGACAACAATAAACACCTTGGTTGCTATTACAATAACAATAATAGGCTTATGAAAATAACTTATTATGCTATTTCGCGACGTGGATTTTTTCTTTTAGCAAGGCGCTAAAAAATTGAACGAAGGGCGCAACCGTCTGGTTGTAACCGAGTCAATTTTGCAGGCAACGACGCAAAAAGAGAAAAGACCAAGCGAAACCCTTTGGGGTTGTATGGTTAAGTGACTAAGCGTACACGGTGGATGCCTTGGCAGTCAGAGGCGATGAAAGACGTAATAACTTGCGATAAGCCCAGATTAGGTAGTAATAACCATTTGAGTCTGGGATTTCTGAATGGGGAAACCCACTAGCATAAGCTAGTATTATTAACTGAATACATAGGTTAATAAGGCAAACCCGGGGAACTGAAACATCTAAGTACCCGGAGGAGTAGAAATCAACCGAGATTCCGAAAGTAGCGGCGAGCGAAATTGGACTAGCCCTTAAGCTTTTAATGATGCAGGTGAAGATTCTGGAAAGTATCGCGATACAGGGTGATAGCCCCGTAACCGACACATCATTTTAAGTGAAAACGAGTAAGGCGGGACACGTGATATCCTGTTTGAATATGGGGGGACCATCCTCCAAGGCTAAATACTACTGACTGACCGATAGTGAACCAGTACCGTGAGGGAAAGGCGAAAAGAACCCCTGTGAGGGGAGTGAAATAGAACCTGAAACCGTGTACGTACAAGCAGTAGGAGCACCTTTTTGGTGTGACTGCGTACCTTTTGTATAATGGGTCAGCGACTTATATTTAGTAGCAAGGTTAACCGAATAGGGGAGCCGTAGGGAAACCGAGTCTTAACTGGGCGTCGAGTTGCTAGGTATAGACCCGAAACCAGGTGATCTAGCCATGGGCAGGTTGAAGGTTGAGTAACATCAACTGGAGGACCGAACCGACTAATGTTGAAAAATTAGCGGATGACTTGTGGCTAGGGGTGAAAGGCCAATCAAACCTGGAGATAGCTGGTTCTCCCCGAAAGCTATTTAGGTAGCGCCTCGGACGAATACTACTGGGGGTAGAGCACTGTTAAGGCTAGGGGGTCATCCCGACTTACCAACCCTTTGCAAACTCCGAATACCAGTAAGTACTATCCGGGAGACACACGGCGGGTGCTAACGTCCGTCGTGGAGAGGGAAACAACCCAGACCGCCAGCTAAGGTCCCAAAGTATAGCTAAGTGGGAAACGATGTGGGAAGGCTCAGACAGCCAGGATGTTGGCTTAGAAGCAGCCATCATTTAAAGAAAGCGTAATAGCTCACTGGTCGAGTCGGCCTGCGCGGAAGATGTAACGGGGCTAAGCTATACACCGAAGCTGCGGCAATGAAGTTTACTTCATTGGGTAGGGGAGCGTTCTGTAAGCCGTTGAAGGTGAACTGTAAGGTTTGCTGGAGGTATCAGAAGTGCGAATGCTGACATGAGTAACGATAATGGGGGTGAAAAACCCCCACGCCGGAAGACCAAGGGTTCCTGTCCAACGTTAATCGGGGCAGGGTAAGTCGACCCCTAAGGCGAGGCTGAAAAGCGTAGTCGATGGGAAACGGGTTAATATTCCCGTACTTCTTATAATTGCGATGGGGGGACGGAGAAGGCTAGGTGGGCCTGGCGATGGTAGTCCAGGTTCAAGGGTGTAGGCTAATTTCTTAGGTAAATCCGGGAAATTATTAGGCTGAGACCCGATGTCGAGTCACTACGGTGATGAAGTCATTGATGCCATACTTCCAGGAAAAGCCTCTAAGCTTCAGATTATAAGGAATCGTACCCCAAACCGACACAGGTGGTCGGGTAGAGAATACCAAGGCGCTTGAGAGAACTCGGGTGAAGGAACTAGGCAAAATGGTACCGTAACTTCGGGAGAAGGTACGCTCTTGACGGTGAAATCCCTAGCGGATGGAGCTATTGGGAGTCGCAGATACCAGGTGGCTGCAACTGTTTATTAAAAACACAGCACTGTGCAAAATCGTAAGATGACGTATACGGTGTGACGCCTGCCCGGTGCCGGAAGGTTAATTGATGGGGTTAGTCTTAGGACGAAGCTCTTGATCGAAGCCCCGGTAAACGGCGGCCGTAACTATAACGGTCCTAAGGTAGCGAAATTCCTTGTCGGGTAAGTTCCGACCTGCACGAATGGCGTAATGATGGCCACGCTGTCTCCACCCGAGACTCAGTGAAATTGAAATCGCTGTGAAGATGCAGTGTACCCGCGGCTAGACGGAAAGACCCCGTGAACCTTTACTACAGCTTGGCACTGAACATTGACCCTACATGTGTAGGATAGGTGGGAGACTATGAAACTTCGTCGCTAGATGGAGTGGAGTCAACCTTGAAATACCACCCTTGTATGCTTGATGTTCTAACTTAGTCCCCTAATCGGGGATGAGGACAGTGCCTGGTGGGTAGTTTGACTGGGGCGGTCTCCTCCCAAAGAGTAACGGAGGAGCACGAAGGTGGGCTAAACACGGTTGGACATCGTGTGGTTAGTGCAATGGCATAAGCCCGCTTGACTGCGAGAATGACAATTCGAGCAGGTGCGAAAGCAGGTCATAGTGATCCGGTGGTTCTGAATGGAAGGGCCATCGCTCAACGGATAAAAGGTACTCCGGGGATAACAGGCTGATACCGCCCAAGAGTTCATATCGACGGCGGTGTTTGGCACCTCGATGTCGGCTCATCACATCCTGGGGCTGAAGTCGGTCCCAAGGGTATGGCTGTTCGCCATTTAAAGTGGTACGCGAGCTGGGTTTAGAACGTCGTGAGACAGTTCGGTCCCTATCTGCCGTGGGCGTTGGAAGATTGAAGGGGGCTGCTCCTAGTACGAGAGGACCGGAGTGGACGAACCTCTGGTGTTCGGGTTGTCATGCCAATGGCATTGCCCGGTAGCTAAGTTCGGAATCGATAAGCGCTGAAAGCATCTAAGCGCGAAGCGAGCCCTGAGATGAGTCTTCCCTGGCACTTTACGTGTCCTAAAGGGTTGTTCAAGACTAGAACGTTGATAGGCAGGGTGTGTAAGTGCTGCGAGGCATTGAGCTAACCTGTACTAATTGCCCGTGAGGCTTAACCATACAACACCCAAGGGGTTTTGGCAGAAATTGTTCCAGACAATTTACTGCACTTCCTACATCCGTGTAGGTCGTGGACTCAGATAGAGAACATTGAATGTGTAGAGACTTTTATAATTAGCTTTCCAAGTTTTTTAGACTTTCCAAGTGCTCTAGGTAGCGCAGGGATAAAGTTTGCTGGCAAGGCAACTTGAGTAACGATTGAAGGCGCTTACATTGGTAAGTAACTGAAAGAGTGAACAAGTTAACGCAGTCCAGCGAGTTTTATCACAAGCGGGAGGTTTGATACCAAATTTTGCTTGGCGACCATAGCATTGTGGACCCACCTGAACCCATGCCGAACTCAGAAGTGAAACGCAATAGCGCCGATGGTAGTGTGGGGTTTCCCCATGTGAGAGTAGGACATCGCCAGGCTCTAATTCGCTTTTATCTTTTTTAGAGAAGATGAAGGCAAACATTAATAAAGCGTACCAATAAGACTTTATTAAGTGTTACCAATACCATGTGGAGTGGTAGTTCAGTTGGTTAGAATACCGGCCTGTCACGCCGGGGGTCGCGGGTTCGAGTCCCGTCCACTCCGCCACTTCTTCTTGAAGAAGATAGTTAAAACAGTTTTAGGGGTGTAGCTCCAATTGGCAGAGCAGCGGATTCCAAATCCGCGTGTTGGGAGTTCGAATCTCTCCACCCCTGCCATTACAATTGCATATTTATGCAAATAAGAAAGGCCACTCTTTGAGTGGCCTTTTTGTATTTAACGCTATAAAATATGACATTTTTAGAGGCAGTATTATGACAAGTCGAGTTTACGTTTTAGCCCAATTTAAACCCAAAGAAAATAAAGAAGCGGAATTGTTTGAAGTACTTAAGGCTCTTGAACCAGATGCGAATAGAGAAGAAGGTTGTGTCCAATATCTTTTGACTCGTCAAATATCTCACCCGAGTGCAACAAGAAATGAATACACAATCGTCTTTAATGAGGTTTGGAAAGATTCTGAGTGTTGGGCGGCGCACGGACGTAGAAAGCAAATACAAAACTTTTTCGACACTCAGGTTGTAGCTGAGACAGGCCTAGTTGATGATGCGATAGTGACGGCTTATACGGATGAAGCAGAGAACTATGATGCTCCGATATTCGAGTAGTAGAGTTTAGTTTATAAAGAAGGCCGCTTCAATTTAGCGGCCTTCTTACATTTAGTCTTCGCAACATATCTTCGCAATATATCTTCGAGACCTTTTGGGATTTCCCTAGAAACCTATACCACGTCATACATATTTGCGAAACGATGTCTTCGTAGTTTTCAAAAGATGGATTTTTGTTGTCTGGTCAGTTTTTTGAAGTTGACGTTATCGAAGCTATCCACTGTGACATTGCATTGAATTGGAAAGCTTCGATCAGATCATATTGTTACTTAGATTGGTATGAGTTTTAATCTGTAAAAACGATCAGAGTTAGAATGGTGAATTTTGTGAACCATTTTTTCAGCAATTTTCTAGGCCAAGCCTTGTATGACAACAAATTTTTCTAGCAGCTCATTCTCAGTTTCAATATGCAGTGGATCAGTAATTATGCATTTAGTTATCGGACAAACTGATTGGCAAGTTGGTGTATCGTAGTGTCCCTTGCACTCAGTACAAAGCGCAGGATCTATTTCATAAATTTCGGCGCCCATAGATATCGCTGAGTTTGGGCATTCGGGTTCGCACATATCGCAGTTGATACATGTGTCTTTAATAAGCAGAGCCATGAGCGTACCTTGATAATGAAAAAGAGCACATAACATTTCGTATGTACTCTTTAATATAAAACTATTTGAAATTATGCGAAGTGTACCATATCACCGAACGTGTAAACATCATTAGAGTACGGTGATGGCGATATAGGAAGTGAGAATAACGAGCAGCCTGTTAGGCTGCTTGTTTATTATCATTCATTGACCAATAATATAAATCATCATCAGTTAAATTGTCACTAATTCGAGCAACTAAGTGCAATGCTTGATCTGTTTCTGTTTCTGTGAACACATGATCAGTGATGACAGCCCATCCCCTAACCACACATTTACTTCCAGACTTTGCAATAAAATCAGCAAGTTGTTTGATACTTGCTTCACAATAAGCTTCTATTTTATAGATATTATTCATAGCAATATTTTATGATTTTAATAGTAAAAGTTACTTTTCATTGAATGTAATAGTCGCTAATCATTTAGCGAGCTTATTAATATGCATAATTTATAGGCAATTGACAATAGAAAAATATTGTTTTTGTATGACAAATTAGGGTTTCAAACCAATTGAAGTCCTAATTTGTGATAACGTATACAAAAAATCATTTCCCTGTCGGATTTCTGGTATCTGTGCCAGGTGCTAGGTTTCTCATTAGCAGTGCAAAATCTAGGTCTAGATCAGTTGGTACGGGGATAAAGACAAAGTGACCATTACCTTTTGCATCATCAATGGACTCTGATCGTTTGTTCTGCATCACTTCTAATTTAAAGGTAACGTTTCCATTAGGAGTCATTAATTCGAGGTCATCCCCAACGATAAATTTGTTTTTGACTTCGACTTCAGCAAATCCATCGCGTCGTTTACCAGTAAATTCACCGACAAATTGCTGACTATCTGAAACAGAGTAACCGTATTCATAGTTTTGATACGCATCGTGAGTGTGACGACGTAAAAAACCTTCTGTATAGCCTCGGTGAGCTAAGCTTTCTAGTGTTCCAAGCAAGCTTTCATCAAACGGTTTCCCATCAACGGCATCATCAATGGCTTTACGATAAACTTGAGCTGTTCTTGCGCAGTAGTAGAAAGATTTGGTTCTTCCTTCTATTTTCAAAGAATGTACACCCATTTTAGTTAAACGCTCAACATGTTGAACGGCACGTAAATCTTTTGAATTCATTATATAAGTGCCATGCTCATCTTCGAATGCTGCCATTTTTTCTTCTGGTCGGTGACTTTCAGATAATAAAACGACATCATCAATTGGTTTACCTAATCCAAGTGTGTTTTCTGGACGATCTGTTGCTTCTTGGATTTCTACAATTTGTCCAGAATCACTTTCTTCTGCTTTTTCTACCTTGTATTCCCAACGGCAAGCATTAGTGCATGTTCCTTGGTTTGGATCTCGCTTGTTCATGTAACCGGACAGTAAACAGCGTCCAGAATAAGCCATACACAGCGCACCGTGGACAAATATCTCTAATTGCGTTTCAGGGCAGTTCTCTCGTATTTCTTCAATTTCTTCTAAAGAAAGCTCTCGAGATAAGATCACTCGTTCCACACCTTGAGAGGCCCAAAACTTAACGGTGGCCCAGTTTACAGCGTTAGCTTGAACAGATAAGTGAATTGCCATATCAGGAAAGGCTTCACGTACCATCATGATTAAACCAGGATCAGACATGATTAGTGCGTCAGGACCCATTTCTACGATTGGTTTTAGATCTCGAATAAAGGTTTTTAGTTTTGAATTGTGCGGTTGAATATTACAGACCACATACAATTTTTTGCCTTGCTCATGAGCTTCATCAATGCCTATTTTTAGGTTTTCATGATTGAATTCGTTATTACGAACTCGAAGGCTATATCGAGGTTGTCCTGCATATACCGCATCTGCGCCATAAGCAAAAGCATAACGCATATTTTTGAGGCTGCCTGCAGGCGACAGAAGTTCTGGTTTAAACATGATTTTATCCTCTAGTCTGATTACAAGTCAGAATCGAGCTACTAAATAGCGCAATTATTGGGAGCGCGAATATTACGCGAAAATGGCACAAAATCATAGATAATTGGGTTTTTATCTTGATTAAACAATTTTGATGCTTTAGATACATTGACGTTTTATAACGTTTATTTTACTAAGCGATATTGTCAAGACAGAGTATTAGATGTAGGCACTCAGTGTGGGTGTTTTCAGCTGAATGCTAATCACGTGAGTGCCTATTCAAGGAAAAAATTAAGATGGGGTATTGTTACTTAGACCACCTAGTTCTGTGTACAAATTAGGTAAAAAAGTCGCCAATTCGGAACTCATTAAAGAAAAATCCGCATCAAATCGCGCTGCTCTATCTTCTTTAGGAATGTCTTCATTTTGGTCTTTCAATTCTTCATTAAATTTTAGACGCTTAATACTAAAATCATTAGCTAAAATAAAGTCGATATGTTCTTGCCAGTTGAGTGCAAGCTTAGTGACTACTTTATTTGCTTCAATATGGTTGAGTATTTCCTCAGACGTAAGTTGCTGTTTTTTACAACGGATTATGCCACCGTCTTCTTGTTGTGACTGTAGTTCGGCTTCATCCAACATGGTTAAACCTTGTGGCGTCTGACCTGTTTTTACCCATTCGGTCATTAAACTTTCTAGTGGTTGTTCGGGAATTGCGGGAACAACGGGTAAACTACCGATAGATTTACGTAGTAAGGCAAGAACATCCTCGGCCTTATTAAAACTACTTGCGTCAACGATGATAAGTTCTTCATCTGGCAAAATTAGAACGTTGGTAAATTGGCTCTTGCTAAATGCTCTTGGTAGTAAATCGATAACAACTTCTTCTTTTAAATTATCTTTCTCTTTTTTCTTTAATGGACGACCTTCTTGCTGCTCCAAGGTTTCAATTTTTTCTGCTATCGAATCGTTGATAACCGAAGCTGGTAGCATTTTGTCTTCTTTTTTTGCGCAGATAAGAATACGATTTTCTGATACATGAGTGAGTGCATCGCCGAATTTTCCCATAACATTGCTCCAGCCAAATTTGCTTTTATCTTGGCTGTTACAAGGAGTGAAGCGGAACTCTTCTAACTGTTTTTCAAGTTGCTCTACATCAAATTGAATTTCACGATTGAATCGGTATACCAGACAGTTTTTAAACCACATAATCATTCTCTTATCTTAGATTTAGGCGACACATAATAGGCGAATAAATGCATTTTGTTGAGTGCTTTATCTTAAGAACTTGTGTCGTTGTTCAAAACTGTATGAACATCAGAAGACAGTTATGTGAAAAATAGTTTTCAAAGGTCACAAAAGTGTCATACTTAGTGAAGATAATGCATAGCGTTGATTAAAACTTAAAGGTTGTTCAATTATGTCTAGAAGGATTCTAGTTGTTGAAGATGAAGCACCAATTCGAGAAATGTTGTGTTTTGTTCTTGAGCAAAAGGGATATCAAGCAGTAGAAGCAGAAGATTATGATGTGGCACTAAGTAAGCTGTGTGAACCATATCCAGATCTAATATTGCTCGATTGGATGCTGCCTGGAGGGTCAGGTATTAATCTAATTAAGCATTTGAAACGCGAAGAGCTAACTCGCAATATCCCTGTTGTTATGTTAACGGCAAGAGGAGAAGAGGAAGATAAAGTTCGTGGTTTGGAAGTCGGTGCCGATGATTATATCACCAAGCCTTTTTCTCCCAAAGAGCTGGTTGCTCGATTAAAAGCGGTTATTCGACGAGTTTCTCCAACAGCGCTTGAAGATGTTATTGATGTTCAAGGGTTAAAGCTTGATCCTGTTTCCCATCGTGTGTCGATTAATGATCAAGCTGTTGATATGGGACCAACCGAGTTTAAAATGTTGCATTTCTTTATGACGCATCAGGAACGAGTCTATAGTCGTGAGCAGTTATTAAATAACGTCTGGGGAACCAATGTTTACGTGGAAGATAGGACAGTGGATGTGCATATCCGTCGACTGCGTAAAGCTTTAGAAGTAGAAGGCCATGATCGATTAGTACAAACGGTACGTGGTGCTGGTTATCGATTTTCGACCAAAGCGTAATCGGGTGTTATATGAGATGTGTTCGGATGATTAAATGGTAGAAAGGTTAACCTGGAAGAAGCTAATTTGGTCATTGGCTTTTTTTTATACCCCATGGGTAATGATAGGCTGGTTATTTGGTTATATGCCGTGGTTGCTTTTGGCTGCTACGGCTATTCAGCTTTTATGGCACTTTCATAATCAAATTCGACTTTCTGCTTGGTTATGGGATGAAAAGCGTTTAACACCTCCTTCCGGCACCGGGCACTGGGAAGGGCTCTTCAACGGTATCTACCGTTTAGGTCAAAGACAAAGAAGAAAGCGGAAAGACCTGACTAATCTTATTCGTCGGTTTAGAAACGGTGCTGAATCGTTACCTGATGCAGTGGTTGTATTTCGTAGTGAAGGTAATATTGTTTGGTGTAATAAACTGGCGCAACATTTGTTAGGTTTTCATTGGCCAGACGATTCTGGGCAACCTATTTCGAATTTAGTGCGAACACCTGATTTTATCAAATATTTAAGTAAAAATGACTTCTCTGAGCCGCTAGAAATGCGTTCACCTTTGAATATTGAGCGCATGTTAGAGTTGCGTATTGTACCGTATACTCAAGGCGAGCATTTAATGGTAGTTCGTGATGTCACTCAATTGAATCAATTAGAAGGTATGCGTCGCAACTTTTTTGCTAATGTGTCACATGAGCTGCGTACACCGATGACCGTGTTACAAGGCTATCTTGAAATGACTGAAGACCCAGATGTGTTTTTAGGACCAATGTGGCCTAAAGCTCACGGTGTTATGACAGAACAATTGAATCGCATGAATGCCTTAGTGAATCAGCTGTTAACTTTATCTAAAATAGAAGCAGCACCAATGCATGATTTAGATGAAACCGTTAATGTACCAGCCATGCTTGAAGTGTTGGAAAAAGAAGCTATTGCTTTAAGTGGCGATAATGAGCATAAATTGCGTTTTGATATTGATTCATCACTCACAGTACTTGGCGATGAAGACCATTTAAGGAGCGCTATTTCTAATTTGGTTTATAACGCTGTTAAATATACGCCTGCCGGTGCCAATATTCATGTTCGATGGTATGAAACAGCAATGGGCGCTCATCTAGATGTAGAGGACAGCGGTGAAGGAATTGAACCTCAACATATAGTGCGATTGACCGAGCGATTCTATCGAGTGGATAAAGCGCGTTCTCGGGATACTGGAGGAAGCGGTTTAGGCCTTGCTATTGTTAAACATGCATTAAGTCATCATGATTCTATTTTAGATATTCGCAGTGAAGTTGGAGTAGGGAGTCAGTTTTCGTTTGTATTGCCTAAACGACTGATTGTGAGATCGGAGTCAGTTCAGTAAATGAAACTGTTTGCCAATGTAATATTGATTACCGCGAGCCTATTGAGCGTCAGTTTTACGCTTTTGGCTAAAGAGCTACCAGATTATAATAAGGTGTCTGGCGTTTCTGGCAATTTGACATCAGTTGGCTCTGATACATTGGCGAGTATGTTGTCCCTTTGGGGACAAGCATTTAAAACTTACTATCCTAACGTTAATGTTCAAGTACAAGCGTCCGGTTCTTCAACTGCCTCTCCGGCTTTGACAGAAGGTACGGCACAGTTCGGGCCGATGAGTCGACCAATGCGGTTAAAAGAGTTGCAATCGTTTGAAAGAGAGCATGGTTATAAACCAACGGAGCTAAAAGTAGCAATTGATGCGATTGGGCTTTTTGTACATAAAGACAACCCGATTCAAGGATTATCTTTTGAGCAAATTGACAGTATTTTTTCTTCCACCATGCGGTGTGGTAGTAATATTCCTATCGAATCTTGGTCTGAATTAGGGATTAAAAACGATTGGGCAAAACGGCGTATTCAATTATTTGGTCGGAATTCAGTTTCAGGGACTTATGGCTACTTCAAGAGAGCAGCTTTGTGTAATGGTGATTTTAAGCGCAATGTAAATGAATTACCCGGATCATCTTCTGTGGTACAGGCGGTTGCTTCCGGGATTAATACTATTGGTTATTCAGGGGTTGGCTACAGTGTTTCCGGAGCAAAATTACTGCCTATTTCCATTGATGGGAAAGAGTATATCCAAGCAACTCGACAAACTATTTTGAGTGGGCAATATCCGCTCTCGCGTTTCCTCTACGTTTATATAAATAAACATCCATCTAAGCCTCTTTCTTTACTTGAAACGGAGTTTATTCGTTTTATTTATTCCAAGCAGGGGCAGTTAGCGGTAGAAAAAGACGGATATTTATCCATTTCTAGTGATTTGGCTAAAAAGGAATTGGATAAAATAGGCCTATGATTGATCTATATTAAAATTCAAGCAACCATCCAGCTTTTTGCCAGTAACCTTGCTCTGTTTCTAAATCGGCAAAGAGTAGTTTATTGTGCTCTAGCCAGTTTTTATCATGGCATTCTATTTGCCAATGATCGTCATCTTTTATATTGAGATCTAATTCTGGAAGACCATCTTCATTGCGTTGACCATTTAATACGATAGATAAACGTAAAATACGAATGAGTTGAATGATGTGTTTCTTCTTAAATAAGTTGAACTCTTGCATTTCTTGAAGTTTCAGAGCTTTACGTTGAAACCTCGCCAATGTTGCCAATACCAATTGCTGCTCTTGGTTGAATCCAGGCATAGTGGTGTGCTGTAAAATATAGCTTGAATGGCGATGTAGGCCTTGATAACTAATGCTTAAACCAACTTCATGTAAAAGTGCTCCCCAGCCAAGTAACGAAGCTAGTTCGCCAGTTTTTTTTATACCGGTTACTGATGATGTTTGAGTCAGAAAGTGTTTAGCTTGCTTGCGTACTCTTTCTGCGTGTTGTAAATCGACAATATGTTTTCGTGCTAAGTATTCGGTGGTGCGCATACGAATATCGGAACGTTGAAATCGTTCTTCCATTTCATATAGCAATCCTTCACGTAATGCACCATCGGAAAAATGCAGTTCTTTAATGCTAAGACCAGTCATTATGGCATCTAAAATAGCCACTCCACCCGCAAAAACTGGCTTTCGCTCTATGCTTAGCCCTTTAAAATCAATGTCATCAATTGAGTTGAATGCACATAAGCTATCAATTAGTTTTTTGATGCGTTTTTGAGTAATTATGCCGTCTTCAAAGCCTAGCCCTATTAGGACTTCGCGTATGGCTTTAATGGTTCCAGAAGAACCGATGGCAACATCCCAACCTTTTTTACGGTAAGGTTTGGCTAAAGATTCAAACCGTTGTTGGCTGGCAATACTGGCTAGTGCAAAGTTGTGGTGAGACAGCTTACCATTGGCAAAAAATTTATTGGTAAAGCTGACACAGCCCATTAAGGTGCTGTTGACTAATTCTGGTTCAAACTCTTGACCAATGATCATTTCAGTGCTGCCGCCACCAATATCTATCACTAACTTACTTTTAGATTCGGGTTGTGTGTGGGCGACCCCTAAATAAATTAAGCGAGCTTCTTCTACACCAGCAATAATTTCGATAGGGAAAGGCAAGACTTCTCTGGCTCTGCGCATAAAAATACTAGCATTACGAGCTTGTCTTAAAGTATGAGTTGCAGCAATTCTGACATTGTCTGGTTCAAATCCTTGTAGCCGCTCAGCAAACATCTCAAGGCATTCTAATCCTCGTAACATTGATGCTTCATCAAGTAAGCGGTCTTTACGGTTTAACCCTGCTGCCAGCCGTACCCTTTGTTTATGACGACTGACTAGTTGTAGGTCTTCGCCAACGATATGTGCCACCACCATATGGAAACTGTTTGAACCCAAATCAATAGCGGCTACTTTGCGTCTTTGAAGGTCTATCTTGTCATTCATCTTCTAGTACTTTTTCGTTGTCTTTTTGGGTTTGTCTCTCAACTTGCTTGATATAGTCATATATTGCAAGTTGTGATCGAATTTTTTTGCGATTACCACGGCGAACATAATTATTACTCATTTCACCATCAATGACCCGTGCTTTCATTGTGTCAGTAAATTGAATATTAATAATATCTATAATTCTTTGTTTGAGTCTTTCACTACGAATAGGAACAGTAACTTCGATCCTATAATCAATATTCCGTGTCATCCAATCAGCAGATGAGATGTGAACGGTAGGATTACCTCCATTCTCACAAATAATGACACGAGGGTGCTCTAAAAAGCGATCGACAATACTGATGATTTCTATATTGTCGCTAATGCCTTCTACACCAGGAACGAGTGAGCACATGCCTCGAATGATCATCTTTATTTTCACACCAGCCGCACTGGCTCCGTAAAGCTTATTGATCAGCCCTTTATCAACTAAATTATTGATTTTTAGTGTGATAGCTGCTTTTTCTCCAGAGCGAGCATGTGATATTTCATTATCGATGAGTTTGTATAATCGACTTCTCGAATTGCGAGGAGAGACAATTAGATGATTAAACTTCACTGGTCGATAAGGATTTTCGATATAGCCGAATACGTTTCTCACTTCTTCAACAATGTCTTGGTCGGCGGTTAATAGTGCGAAGTCGGTATAGATACGAGCCGTTTTCTCATGGAAGTTACCCGTTCCGACATGAGCATAACGCACAATCTCGCCTTCTTCTCGGCGAGATATTAGCAATAATTTAGAGTGAATCTTAAGGCCCGGAGTACCAAATTGCACATGTACCCCCGCATCCGTTAATACTTTTGACCATTCAATATTGGCTTCTTCATCAAATCGAGCTTGCAGTTCGACTACTACCGTCACATCTTTACCGCCATGAACGGCATCAATGAGAGAGTTCATCAATTTTGAGTTTTTAGCGACTCGGTAAATATTAATTTTAATGCCGCGTACTTTAGGGTCGAACGAGGCTTGCCTTACCAACTCTGCAACATGATCAAACGTGTGATAGGGGTAATGCAGCAAGATATCGTTGGCTTTTATTGCTTCAAAACTGTTGTTATAACCTGAAAAATCGGCACAGGTAAGAGGAGGTAACGGTTTGTTTTCTAAGTAGTCACGTCCGACATTGGGGAAGCCAATAAAGTCTTTGAAATTATGGTAGCGACCGCTTGCAATTAAATTATCGTAATTCGATATTTTTAACGTCTCACATAAGAAATGTAACATCTCTTTTGGCATTTCTCGTTCATATACAAAGCGAACTGGCATGGCCGTTAACCGTTGCGCGACACCTTCAGACATCTGTTCCAATAAACTGTGTTCTACCTCAAAGCCTAGGTCATATTCGGCGTCACGGGTCATTTTCATTGAATAACAATGTAGAGATTCATACTCAAAGAAACCGTTAAAGATATCGTCTAAACAATAACGGATGATATTATCTAATAATATGATAGTTTTACGACGTTTTCCCTTCTGCTCTGGCACCATTACAAAGCGAGGCAACTGGTCTGTTGGTATTTCTATAAGGGCGTACTGAGACTTTTCTTTTTTCTTTTTCTTTCTCATTTCAATAGTAAGATAGGCGTATTCATCTTTTAAAAAAGACAATACGTCAATATCTTCGGTTACTATTAAAGGAGAAATGTGCGGCAATACTTCTTTTCTAAAATATTTTTTTATCCATTTTTCTTGCGTTTCACTTAGCTGTGTTTCGTTAACTAAAAATATGCGGCGACGTGCCATTTCCAGTAACAACTCGGTATATAATTCATCAAAGTTTTTTTCTAGCTGTGCAGCTTTAGATTGCATTTTTGCCAGTAGGTTTTTACCGTCATCTTGATCACCTCTTTCTTGAGCAATAAGAATACGTCGTTTTACATTAGCAAAACGAACTTTGTAAAATTCATCAAAATTATTTGAGTAAATACCTAAAAAGCGAATGCGTTCTATCAGTGGCACCGTTTTATCAGCGGCTTCTTGTAATACACGCTCATTAAAGGACAACCAACTTAACTCTTTATCTATATATAGCTTTTCTGCACTCATGATACCTTCCGACAAATATTAACGGTGTTTCTCGGTTTCTCCACAAAATAGGGAGAAATAGATAGTGAAAGGTAGGCTGTTTTTGTTACATAATTATTTCAGTCTGGCCTACTTTGGGTATTGATGACAATTTTCAGTTGTTACTCATTTATTGTAATGTAACTGTCACGTAAACGAAATATTATTGATGCCCTGTTTAAAAGGATTAATACCACCATGGCCGATGCCGAATTTTCATTGAAAGAACGAGATAAAATCAGATACTTAAAAGATCGCCTCGTTGCTTTTATTGTTAGAAGTGGTGGTATCGGTGTTCTTGCTGCAATCTTACTTATCTTCTTTTACCTAATTTCTATGGTGTTGCCAATCTTTTCTCGAGCAGAAGTTAATTTGCAACAAAGCTATCGTTATGAACAACAAAATCCTGCGGTCGGAATGGGGGTTGGAGATTATGGTGAAAATGCTTTTATTTTTGATGACAAAGGTAATTTGATTTATATCGGCTTTGAGCAAGGAAAAGCCAAGGAATTATTAACTACATCTATTATTAAGCAGCCAAGTGTTTTTGCTAAAAGCCCTCAATCTCAAGGGTGGTATGCTTATGCGAATAACAATGGTGAAGTGATTGCGATTCAGCCTGACTTTACGGTTTCATTTTCAGCTGAGGGAAGAGTTCTCACGCCAGATCTTAAAGTTTACAAAGATGATAGCTTTCTCTTACTTAACCAACAACATCAGCCAATAAAGCAGTTGGTCTTTGCTATAGAACAAGATACAGGAACTTTTGTTGGAGTGACTGAAGCTGGTGAGATCGATGCGGTTCGAGTCTTGAAGAATGCTAGTGCAACGAAACCAGCTGATATTTGGTCTATTAAATCACTTTCTGTACCTGATTTTCCTGCCCCGATTGATCAATTAAAAATATCGCCAAATGGAGAACAATTATTTGTATTGTCCGGGAGTGGATTGATGATTGCTCAATTAAAAGGCGATCAATATCTGGTGAGAGAGTTTGTTGATTTATCTTATGGTGATGTCAATAAATCGGTAAAGCAGATCGAGGTCTTGTCTGGGGCACATTCGATTCTCGTTATGCATCAAGATAACAGTGTTTCTCAGTGGTTTGATGTATTGAAAAGTGGCGAGCGTATTTTTACTAAAATACGAACGTTTAATTTAAAAGAACCCAGTCAATTTTTACTAACCGACACCTATCGTAAGGGGTTTTATAGCTTTTCAGAAAATGGAAACATGGAGAGTTTTTACTCGACTAGCGAAAATGAACTTTTTAGTGGCAAAATTTACTCAGAATTACCAAGCATTGTTGCTTTATCCAATAATGAAAGTTATCTAGTTGGTTTAGATAGTCACCAAATCACAGTACATAACTTGATCAACAATCACCCAGAAGTGACATTCTCATCTATTTGGCGAGCCGTATGGTATGAAAGCTACCCTGAGCCACAATATGTATGGCAATCTACATCGGCAAGTGATGATTTTGAAGCTAAGTTTAGTCTAGTTCCTATTGCATTCGGTACATTAAAAGCGACGTTTTATGCCATGTTGTTCTCGGTTCCTTTAGCGATTTTAGGGGCTATTTATACTGCTTATTTTATGCCTTCTTCGATGAGAAAAGTAGTGAAGCCATCAATTGAAATAATGGAAGCGTTGCCTACCGTTATTCTTGGGTTTTTAGCTGGATTGTGGCTAGCTCCAATCATAGAAACCTATTTAACAGGAGTGATGGCATTAATTCTCTTACTGCCTATATCTATGTTAATAGTCAGTTTTTTTTGGGCTTTACTACCAAAAGCAGTGATTAGAACATTACCGAATGGTTGGCATGTGCTTATACTCGTTCCGGTTATTATCATAGTGAGTTATTTAAGTATTCACTATTCGGTTGATCTTGAACGCTGGCTGTTTAATGGTGACGTAAGGCTGTTTTTAGCTGAATACGGCATAAGTTATGATCAACGAAATGCGTTGGTGGTTGGCCTTGCTATGGGGTTTGCTGTTATACCAACAATTTTCACTATTGCTGAAGATGCTATATTTTCTGTGCCACAACATCTTTCCGACGGTTCTTTAGCTTTAGGAGCCACGCGTTGGCAAACTTTGTTATATGTTGTGTTATTAACTGCCAGTCCTGGCATTTTTTCGGCAGTAATGATTGGCTTAGGTAGAGCCGTTGGTGAGACGATGATCGTGCTGATGGCAACAGGTAACACACCTATTATGGATTTTAGTGTTTTTGAAGGGATGAGAAGTCTGTCAGCTACGATCGCAGTAGAAATGCCAGAAACGGAAGTGGGGGATACGCATTACAGAGTATTATTTTTAGCTGCATTATTGCTGTTTATTTTTACATTTATTGTCAATTCACTGGCTGAGATTGTAAGACAGCGACTGAAAGACAGATACAGCTCAATGTAGTGATAATAGAGTAGGGTAGGAAGAATATTGGGTCATTGGATTAAGTCAGGAAAACCTTGGATATGGTTAACAGGTGGAGCAGTCAGTATTAGTCTGATTTCTGTTTTTGGCCTGCTATTGCTGATAGGTTGGCAAGGGTTAACCTATTTTTGGCCAATGCCTTTATCCGTTTGGACCAATGAAAATGGCGATAAAATAGTTGGCCAAGTTTATCAACGTACATCCGTTCCTATTTCTCGGCTTGAAAGCGAACAGCAAAAACTGCCCCAAGAAATACTAGACGATGGCAGCGTTCAACGACTGAGTATTAAGATCGCGAATAGAGAACTTTATCCACTCGATTTTATTGCTGTATTAGAACCTACTTTAACAGCAGCCGAGTTTCCGGTTGATTGGGCGGTGCTTGAACGTTCTATCGATGGCGACTTTTTCGGTAAACCAATTGCTTATGTAACCAACTATGGACGCTATACTTTTGACGTAAAAAGTCATCTAAAATACGGCGTTGACTCTGCTCGTTCGTTACGATTAGAGATTGATCGTATTTTAAATGATGAAGTAAGAGATATTGGTTGGAAGTTAAGCCAACTTAGATTAAACAAACAAAAATTGGAATTTGAAGGCAAGCTGACAACTGAGTATTTGAATCAGTATGACGAGAGTAAAAAAGCATTAGAATTACTGCTTGCCAGTGCAGAAGAAAAATTAACGCAAATTAGAACTAAATTAGATCAAGAATATGTTGTTATTGAAGATATGTCCGGAGCTGTACATAAGTTATCACTCAGTCATATTTTAGATGCATGGTACCCCAATGATATGACTTACGTTGATAAGTTTTTTCATTGGGCAAAACAGGTTAAGCGTTTTGTACTAGAAAATCCGCGTGAAGCCAATTCAGAAGGCGGGGTATTCCCTGCTATTTTCGGTACCGTTTTTCTGGTGTTCATGATGTCTATATTAGTGACTCCGCTAGGCGTTATTGCTGCTGTGTATTTGTACGAATATGCCGAAAATAATGCCCTGACACGAATGATTCGAGTGGCGGTGATAAATTTAGCTGGCGTGCCTTCTATTGTCTATGGAGTCTTCGGTTTAGGTTTTTTTGTTTATAGCATTGGTGGCTCAATTGATGAGATCTTTTATGCAGACAAACTTCCTACACCCACTTTTGGCACCCCAGGTATATTATGGTCGGCATTGACCTTAGCGTTGTTAACTTTACCTGTTGTTATTGTATCAACAGAAGAAGGCTTAGGTCGTATTCCTACTTCAGTTCGAAATGGATCTTATGCTTTAGGTGCTACGCAGTTTGAAACCTTATGGCGTATTGTTTTACCGATGGCTAGCCCCGCAATTATTACCGGTTTAATACTTGCTATTGCTCGGGCTGCTGGTGAGGTTGCACCTCTTATGTTGGTTGGTGTCGCCAAGTTAGCGCCAAGTTTGCCTGTTGATAGCCATTATCCTTATGTGCATCTTGAACGTAAATTCATGCATCTTGGTTATCATATTTATGATGTGGGTTTTCAAACGCCCAATATAGAAGCCGCTCGGCCTTTAGTCTATGCCACCTCTTTTTTACTGGTGGTGGTGGTGGTTGGGCTGAATTTAACCGCAATCAATATTCGTAATAATTTACGAGAAAAATATCGAGCCTTAGGACAAGATTAACTATGTTTTCAGCGAGTTCAACTTTTTCAGTCAGTTCAACGTTGGGTTATGACGTGCCATTAGATGTGCAAAATTTATCTGATGAAGATACCGCGATATCGATCGAAAATCTTAATCTATACTATAAAAATGGACAGGCTTTGAGTGATATCTCAATGCGAATACCGAAAGGCAAGGTTACGGCATTTATTGGTCCGTCTGGTTGTGGTAAATCGACCTTATTACGTTGTATCAATAGAATGAACGATTTGGTTGAAGGCTGTAAAGTCGAAGGTAGCATCTATCTTCATGGTAAAAATGTTTATGATGAGAATGTTGATGTCGCTACTCTACGCCGACGAGTGGGAATGGTTTTTCAAAGACCGAACCCTTTTCCTAAATCTATTTATGAAAATGTCATTTATGGTTTACGTCTTAAAGGCATTAAAACAGCAAGAGTTTTAGATGATGCTGTTGAGCGTTCTTTAAAAGCGGCAGCGTTATGGGACGAAGTGAAAGATCGATTACATGAAAATGCTTTTGGTCTATCAGGTGGACAACAGCAACGCTTGGTTATTGCTAGAGCGATAGCGATTGAGCCAGAAGTGTTACTATTAGATGAACCGACTTCTGCTTTAGATCCCATCTCAACTTTAACAATAGAAGAATTGGTTAATGAACTGAAAACGAAGTACACCGTTGTCATCGTCACTCATAATATGCAACAAGCAGCAAGGGTGAGTGATCACACTGCGTTTATTCATCTTGGAAAATTGATCGAGTACAGTGATACCGATTCTATTTTTACTTCACCAGTAAAAAAACGCACGGAAGATTATATTACCGGTCGATATGGTTGAGGTCGGTTACTCACACGTATCTTTCCGTTATTGGCTAGATATTACTGAAAATTGATGTAGATATAACTTAAAAAATACAGAACATTCAAAAAAATAATACCCTAATTACTTAAACAAATAGGTAAATAATGCATTTTGGTCGTCACATTTCAGGGCAGTTCAACGTTGAATTAGAATCGATTCGTACCCATGTGCTTACTATGGGCGGGTTGGTTGAGCAGCAATTATCATTTTCTATGCAGGCTCTGAATAAAGAGGATATGGAGCTGGCCCATCAAGTGGTGCGTGATGATCATAAAGTCAATGCTATGGAAATGGCAATTGATGAAGCGTGCACACTTATTATTGCAAAGCGCCAGCCAACAGCCAAAGACCTGCGCCTTGTTATGGCGATAGTGAAAACTATTACCGATCTGGAAAGAATTGGCGACGTTGCGACCCGCATTGCACGTGTTGCCATAGAAACACCATCCACTAAGAATCAACACTTTCATGTCTCGTTAGAGCCTCTATGTCGGCAGGCAATTGTGATGTTGCATCAAGTGCTTGATTCGTTCGCTAGAATGGATGTGGATGCAGCTGCAGAGGTATATAAACTAGATGATAAATTGGATGAAGAGTACAACAAAGTCATTGCTCAATTAACCACCAGTATGATGGATACCCCTCAACATATTCCAAGTATTCTACAAGTAATGTGGTCTGCAAGAGCAATTGAACGAGTGGGGGATCGTTGCCAAAATATTTGTGAATACATTATTTATTTTGTTAAAGGGAAAGATGTCCGTCATCTGGGTGAAGACGATATCGATCAACATATAAAATAAACCCAATCTGAATCGTCTTGTGCTGATTTTAACGAGGCTAAGCATTAAGTAGGCAATTCTGAAAGGTTTAGTTTTATGACTGTTTTTTCTATAGCAAAAGGTTAGAAACCTTTTATGTAAATAAATGGAGAATATAGCGCTAACTAAGGTCTTATTAACCTAGTACTAAGCATAAAAAACGCGAGTAACCCCGGGTATATGCTATAGACATGCTCATTGTCGATACGTAGACTGACGAGGTTTTTCCGTAAATACATATATTATTTCAATAGTATACGGTTTTTCTTAATTGATATGGTGCCACTATGATTTGTCAATCTCCAAGCTTAATCTCAGCGCTCAGTGAGCATGATGGTTGGGTTGTTAAAGAAAATGAAAGTACAGTAGTTATTACCAATGAAGACAACATTGATGCTTTTCTCGCTATTTCTGGAGAGCAAATTCTTGTTGAGGTAATCCTCTTCAGTAAAAACCAAGTTAAAAACGCGCAACAACTAAATGATTACGTGTTAAAAACTCACAAAATGTTCCCGCTAACTACCGTGGGAATCAATGAGATTGGTGGTGAAGAGTATTACGTGGCTTTCGGATCACTTTCCTCTCAATCTAAATTAGAAAGTATTATCATTGAAGTGGCTACCTTGTTCCGCAATGTCGAAGCATTTATCGATCTATATCAAGAATACTTAACGGAGAGTGAACAATGAGTGTTTGGAAAAAATTATTCTCAGCGGTAAAAGGTGGCGCAAATGAAGCGGCAGAGTCGATAGCGGACAATCAAGCGTTGCGTATTTTGGATCAGGAAATTAGAGAGGCAAAAGTAGAATTACGTCGTTCTGATGAAGCTTTGGTGAGTATTATTGCCAAACGGAAAATGTCACAAAATAAAGTGGATGCCTTTGAGCAAAGTATTACCGAATACGAGAACCATACTCGTGTTGCGATGGAAAAGGGCCAACAAGAATTAGCCTTAGAATGTGCTCAAAAAGTGGCGAACTTGAAAAATGAACAACAAGCCGAAAATGTGTATTTAGAGCAATTTAAATCTTCAGCACAGACGATGAGTACTAATATTGCTCAAGCAAAAGATAAATTACGTCAATTAGAGCAGCAGGTTGATGTGGTGAAAGCTAATGAAGCAGTGCAAAAAGCTCAGTCAGCTGTTTCCGCTACAAACGTCGGTGCCAATGCTAAAATGCATACAGCAGTAGAGTCATTGGATAGAATCAAAAAGCGCCAACTTGAAAAATCAGCACAACTTGAAGCTGCAGCAGAATTGGCCGATGAAGCTTCGGGAAGTTCTTTAGATAAAAAATTAGCAGAAGCAGGAATTACCGCCAATAATTCGTCAGCAGAAGATGAATTAGCTCGTATTCTTGGTAAATAATCGCAATAGAAAAATATAAGCATCGAAAGATGCTTTTATTTTTTCTGGATGGTTATTTTTATTAGTATCATATTGAATTTTATAGCGGATTTTGGTTAGCAACATATTGGTTGACTCTAGATCTAGCAATGGATTCTATATTCAATTTAGACAACTAAGTTATTGAACCTGAGTCACTATTTTCTCGCTCAAAGTATATTCAAATCAACACTGTTTCTGCCTTCAGTGAAAGGATGATTGATCAATAATCTCGCTTTTACATTGTAATAATTAAAACAAGAGGGAACGAAGATGTCGTTATGGTTGGTGCTGCGCCAATGGACGGTTCGTCACTTAGGTCAACTCACAGGAAGAAATCTTTTTTTCTTATTATTTGGCTATATCTTAATAAGCTGGATACTACTTCATTTTGCTGGAGAGTTGGATCTTACTAACTCACTGAGCGTCTTTATTTATTATTTAGTTGTCACCGCATCGACAGTTGGTTACGGCGATTATTCACCTGCCAGTGAACTGGGTAAGTGGGTAACATCATTATTTATTATCCCAGTTGGGTTGGGGTTATTTGCGATAGTAGTTGGTCAAGTTGCTAGTTTACTGGTGGAATCTTGGCGTAAAGGAATTATGGGTAAGCGGAGCCTTAAAATGAACGATCATATCTTAGTGCTTGGGTGGAATGAGAAACGTACCTTAAATATGTTAGACATGTTATTGCATGAAGAAAAAAATAGTCGACCTATTGTATTGTGCGCTTGCGTTGAAATGGAAAACCCACTACCGGGTATTATCGAATTTGTTTCAGTATCAAGTTATGTTGATAGTGTAGAAATGGCGCGTGCTGGAATATCGCAAGCGAGTGTTATTATTATCGATACACCTGAAGATGACGTGACATTAAGTGCGGCACTGTTTGTGAGTGGAAAAAATGCCAATGCGCATATTCTCGCTTACTTTAATAACGAAGAATTAAGTCATTTGCTTAAAGCGCACTGCCCTAATGTTGAATGTATTCCTTCTGTTTCGATCGAAATGCTTGCAAAATCTGCGATTGATCCTGGTTCAAGTGGCCTTCATCAAGAGTTATTAAGCACAACAACAGGGATGACACAATATTCAGTCGTGTATCCTAGCGGATATCCCACCACCACGTTTGAAATTCTGTTCCATTCATTTAAAAAGCAACACGACGCTATACTTATCGCTGTGGATAATGGTGATGGATTGAAAATTAATCCTAATCTAAGCTGCGAAGTAGCAGAAGGGATGACGCTTTTCTATATCTCAGATGAACGTGTTGTGAATATTAATTGGCCTAAATAGGAGCCACTATGTTTGATTGGTTTAAGAAGAAGCAACAAGCAGAACCAGTGCGTTCACCAGAAGTTCTAGGTTTTAGATTGGGAGGCGCTGTTGAGCTAGATGATCTTAAATTTCGCTTAATTGAACCTGATCTAACGATAGAAGGCGCCGCTCGAACTCAGCTAATTAAAGCCGTTGGGCAAGTTGAACTTGATCAACAAACTCGATTGTTACGTTTTTATACCGATGATGATGGCTATTTTCAGGTGTTACAAAATGGCACAACTGATGCCGATGTGATGGAAGTAAAATTGGTTTATTTTTATCAAACGAAACCAATTGATACGGAACAGCAATGGGAAAACTGGCTAGCAACAGAGTTGCTTTTAGCTAATCAAATGCTTGATGGGCAAGAATTCTATAAGGCTTGGGATAATGAACGTCCCGTTGCTATGACAGAAAAAACATGGTTTGAAGATGGAAGCGTGAGCGAAACCGACCAATTTGTCATGGTCTATGAGAGAGAAATTAATGCCGAGTTATTTGAAGGGTTACAACTTATCGCTGAAGAAAAACTCGAAAATAACCAACTGCAAAGAAGCGTTGTTTTTAGCACCAGCGTAGATGTATCTCCAACAGACTTTAACATTGTTGGCTAAGAAACAGGTTAAATAATTAATTATATAAAGGAACTAGCATGCAAATACTTATAGATTCCATTGGAAATGTTGGCGCATTTTTACTGTATTTTATTGTTTCATTGGCTTTTTTACTGCTATTTAAAGTGGTTTACGTACGAGTGACGCCATACGATGAATGGGCACTGATTAAAGATGGTAATAATATATCCGCGGCTATAGCTCTGGCTGGATCGATATTGGGCTACAGTTTGGCTATTTCTGGCGCAGCAAGTAATTCGGTTAATATTGTCGATTTTGCTGTTTGGGGTGGTATTGCATTACTGGCGCAAATTGCCGCTTTCTTTATTGTACGGATTGCGTTTATGCCTAAGATATCGGAACGAATTGAACAAGGCGAAATTCCTGCTGGTATTGTTATGGCGGCCACATCAGTTGCAGTTGGTTTATTGAATGCAGCGTGTATGACTTACTGATTAGGAGATTGTGAGGATGAAAAAAACCAAACAAATATCTTTACAACGAATGCGTAAATCATGGCGTCCATTCGCACCAAAACCTCTTTCGGTTGCTGTTGTTTCGGCAGTGTTAGCAGGGTGTGGTGATTCAGAAGAAGCACATATTTACCAAGGTGTTGAGGATTGTGTTAGCGATAATCCAGATTTTGCCGAGCAATGTAAAGCTGCGTATGAGTATGCTCTTGAAGAGTCGGCTCGTACTGGTCCTAAATATGCTACGCAGAACGAATGTACTCAAGAGTTTGGTCAGAATGCTTGTGTTCAGGCACCAAGTTCTAATTGGTTTATGCCAGCAATGACAGGTTATATGTTTGCCCGAATGATGAGCAATAATCGACCATATTATTCTCAACCAATGTACTCATCACGTTATCCTGGAAGTATTTTTTATGACCGATGGGTTACTTCTGACGGATACGATTATGGTTCAAGTCGCTATAAAAATTCGAGCGTGAAGGTTGGACGAGATCAGATGAAGCCAAAACCAACCGTCACTAAAACCATGTCTCGAGGGGGGTTTGGTTCCACTGTATCGGCTAAATCAAGTTGGGGCAGCAGTAAGTCGTCCTCTTCATCGAAAGGTTGGGGTGGCTAAGTTATGCTTAGGGTAAATGCAAAAGAAAGAAAGCACTGGAAAGCGTTAGCAAAAGAATATGGTTTTGGTTTTCACTCAGTTAATGAAGACCCATATTGGGATGAAAGTGCCTATTATCAATTTACCCTTAAGCAGATAGAAAAGGATATTGAAGATCCAACAGAAGAGATCCATCAAATGTGTTTGCACGTGGTGGATAAAGTGGTCTCAGATGATTACTGGTTACGAAAATTTCAGATTCCAGAAGCCATGTGGGATAACGTATTAACTTCATGGAAACAAAAAGAGTCGTCGCTATATTCTCGGCTTGATTTTGCCTACGATGGTAAAGGTGCAGCAAAATTGTACGAGAATAATGCTGATACACCTACCTCTTTATACGAGACAGGTTTTTGGCAGTGGCTATGGTTAGAAGATATGGTCGATAACCAACAAATTCGCCGTGATGCTGATCAGTTTAATTTACTACAAGAGCTGTTGATAGAGCGTTTCCAAGAAATTGCGCTTCAACAGCCAGGCCAAACACTGCATTTTAGCTGCTGTAAAGATACAGAAGAAGATCGTGGCACAGTACAATATATTGAAGATTGTGCATTAGAAGCCGGATTATCAACTTCTTTTGTTTTTACTGAAGATATTGGCCTTAATAATAAACAAGAATTTGTTGATCTAAATGACAATGCTATTCGCTGGATGTTTAAACTTTATCCTTGGGAATTCATGTTTAGGGAGCAGTATGCGGCTAACTTGAAAGAAGCGAAAGTTAACTGGCTTGAACCGATGTGGAAGTCAATTTTGAGCAATAAAGCATTATTACCGCTACTGTGGAAAATGTTCCCTAATCATCCCAATTTAATCCCCGCATTTTTCCCTGATGATAAGCAGGCTAACACGCTGAGAGATTATGTTATTAAACCGCTTTTTGCGCGTGAAGGCGCCAATATTTCGATTGTAGAAAAAGGCAAAAAAACCTTACAAACTGATGGTCCTTATGGAGAAGAAGGCGTTATTTATCAAGCCTACCATCCCTTACCTAAATTTGGTGATAATTACACTTTAATAGGCAGTTGGCTAATCAACGACAAGCCGGCCGGAATGTCTATTCGAGAAGATGTTTCTAGAGTTACCCAAGATCTTTCGCGTTATATTCCTCATATAATTTTAGATTAGTTTTTAATGGTCTAAACAATTAGCATGCCTATTTCATCGCCTTTATAGCATCGATGATGGCTTGAATTTTTTTCGGATCAGTAATAGGGATTAAGTTGTCATTAATTTGGTCAGAACCCATTTTCACTTGGTTTGAAACGGTATGCATTCTAGATATTCGACTTGATTTACCTGATAAATGAAGGTTTTTAACTCCAGTCACTTTAATTATGTCAGCAACATTAGCTGCGGAAACTCCCGCTCCTGCCATAATTGCGAGCTGACCATTCGCCTGTTTAACCATAGACGCTATTACTTCTCTACCTTCATAAGCATTGGCAGCTAAACCTGAAGTAAGTATTCGCTTACAGCCGAGTCGAATAATATTCTCAATGGCCAACTGATAATCGGCACATTGATCTATAGCTCTATGAAAAGTTACGTCCAAACCAGTGGCGGCTTTCATTAATTGATCACAACTATCCATATCTATTTCTGCAAACTTATTCAATACGCCAAACACTACGCCTTGAAGTCCTGCTTGTTTCGCAACATAAATATCTTGCAACATTGCTTCAATGTCATCGCTATCGTACAAAAAATCACCTTGTCGAGGTCGAATCATAGCGTAGATAGGGACAGTAGAAAGTTGCGCTGCTTTTTGCATAAACCCAAAACTTGGTGTTAAACCACCTAGTGCCAAAGCTGAGCATAATTCAATGCGAGTTGCTCCGCCAGTGATAGCATTATGCATTGATTCTAAATTATCGATACATACTTCAATTTGATAAGACATAAAGGTATTCAGTTAACAGTCATGTTATTCAGTATAGAGCTTTGTGCACATGGATTGGATCTATTTTATTTGCCAGTAGTGGTCAGAGATAAATAAAAAGCCCAAGCAATTTGCTTGGGCTTTGATCTTGGGCTGATTTATTACTTTATAACTGATTGGCGTGCGTTTTACGCTTTTATATTTTTCCAACCATCACCTGTGTTGAGTACAGGCGTATAAGTCATTACTTGTTTAAATCACTTTCGTGCTCAGACAAGAATGCAGCAACACCTGTTGGAGTTGCATCCATACCTGCTTTACCTTCTTCCCATTGTGCTGGACAAACTTCACCATGTTCTAGGTGGAAGTTTAGAGCATCAACCATACGTAGCATTTCATCGATGTTACGACCTAAAGGAAGATCGTTAACTACTTGGTGACGAACAACGCCTTCGTCATCGATTAAGAACGATGCACGGAAAGCAACGCCTGCTTCTGGATGCTCGATACCGTATGCTTGACAGATTTCGTGTTTAACGTCTGCTGCTAGTGGGTATTTAACTTTACCAATACCACCATCTGCGATAGCAGTGTTACGCCATGCATTGTGAGAGAATTGAGAATCGATAGAAACACCAATTACTTCAACACCCTTGTCTTGGAAATCTTGGAAACGCTTGTCAAAAGCGATTAGCTCAGATGGGCAAACAAAAGTGAAATCTAGTGGGTAAAAGAATACAACAGCTTTTTTACCTTTAGTGAATTCTGCGAAGTTGAAGTTATCAACGATTTCGCCGTTACCTAAAACAGCTGAAGAAGTAAAATCTGGGGCTTGACGACCAACTAGTACCATTTTCTTGCTCCTAATTAAATATGTTCTTCAAACCTTGTGGTTTGAATTTTGTGTTCAACACAGACACTATAGTACAAAAACATACATCTAAAAAAGCGAATTAAATAGATTGATTTAATCGAAAAAAGCGATAAGGTTATCTGTGCCTAAATAAGAGCGTTAACCGTATTGCGGTGAGATTGAACAATGAGTATAACGAATGAGTGTTGGTAAAAAATATGAATAAATGGCCGAGTCTAAAACAGCTGCATTATCTTGTTATGTTGCATGAAACGCGACATTTTAGTGATGCTGCACAAAAATGTTTTGTCAGCCAATCAACTTTAAGCAAAGGCGTTCAAAACCTAGAAGAGATGATAGGTTGTCCGCTCTATGAAAAAAAAGATAAGAAGAGTCCGCTAGTCTTCACTCAAGCGGGTGAATTAGTTGTTGCTCAAGGTCGGGAATTATTAGCTAAAGGACAAGATCTTATCGAGTTAGGCAAACTTTGCCAAAGCGGCACAATGCAAGGGCAACTGCGAGTCGGTTGTATTCCAACTATTGCTCCCTTTTTATTATGCGATTTGGTTCAAGAGGTGAATCAACGTTTTCCAAAATTGAATTTACTACTCAGAGAAGATACCACCTCAAATTTATTAGAAGCATTAAAACATGGTCAGATGGATGTATTGATTTTAGCTTTACCTGTTGATATCGGTAATATGCACAGCAAAGTAGTGGGGCAAGATCCTTTTAGAATGGTGATTAGCCGCAATCAAGCGGATGAAATTAAAGTACCGATTCGATATGACGAATTGCCCAATGAGTCGGTATTTCTATTAGAGAATGAACATTGCTTAACCGAACATGCTGTTTCGGCATGCAAGTTAACCGATAAAGAAAAAATCAATCCATTTACAGCGACCAGTTTGCATACATTAGTGCAAATGGTTGCCAACGGTTTAGGTACAACATTTATCCCGCAAATGGCTATCGAGCACGGTTTATTAGAAAATCAAAATTTAATTGTGATTGATCCTCCTGGTCAACAAGCTTATAGAGAAATAGGTTTAGTTTGGAGACCAAGCTCATCACGACATGAAACTTTCGAACAGCTGGCGGAAGTGGTTTCAGAATTATTTTAAATGTTGTTTTATGCGTTAGTTTTTCTAGATGATAGATTAAAAAGGCATTGGAAGTTGGGCTAGCCTTCCAATGCAAAATAGTGTCACGTTACTTGCTGTTGTTATTTATTTGTTCATCTATTTATTTACTTAAACTGAGTAATTAATGCTGCAGAATGCGTCGGCTTTATTCAGTCGCTGAATTCACACACGTAGCGTGAATGTCTTGATCGAGATAGGCCATGCCAAGTTTATTCAAGAAAGCCATACGATCCGCTTTGATTAAATCTATGTCAGGACAAGCGTAGCCACATCGTTCATAAATAGAGCCTAAATGTGCCATAAATTGTTCGCCGGTTTTTATTAATAATAGGCTTGTTGCCCCAACGTCAGGTTTAATTTGATTACGTTGGTTTTCTGGTAGATTGACTGCCAACACAATTGGTTCTTCATTGGTTCCTAATCGTGAACTACGGCTGCGTGCAGCTTGCTCGGCCCAATAATAAGCCAGTTCTTTACTTTGTGTTAAGAAAACCGGCTCTACGACAGGCGTAAAATTATTGCCAATAGTACTCATAGTATTTTTAGCCGCTTGATTTAAGGCTTTATCCCCTGAGCGTTTTAGTCCTTGTTTCTTAATTGATGGTAGCAGAGTAGAAGAAGTACCGTGATACCAAATATCTCTTATTTCAAAGCCGTCTGGTGTTAATAGTGTTTGCGCATCTTGAAGGCAAGAAGGAATGTTAATCATACTAATAATCCTTATATTGCTAGGCGATCTCGTTATCCACGTTAGCTCTTTTTATCTTTTGAGCGAGGACAACGAGACGGCTAGTTGTATAATTAATTAACTGTTTTTTATAATTAATTGATATTGATTATTTTTTAATTGTTAATTACTTCAATTCAGTTTTCGTTAGCCAGTAAAGCACAATTAGTTAAACTGATTTGACGTATTGAGTGCGCCACCTGCTTTTAGTGCATTTTCGCCAGCGAAATACTCTTTATGGTCATCTCCTATGTCAGAACCTGACATATTTTGGTGTTTAACGCAGGCAATACCTTGACGAATTTCTTGCCGTTGTACACCTTTTACATAACCGAGCATCGCTTGGTCACCAAAATACGTTTTGGCTAAATTATCCGTCGACAGAGCAGCAGTGTGATAGGTTGGTAAAGTAATCAAGTGATGGAAGATACCTGCTTCACGCGAGGCATCGGCTTGAAATGAACGAATTTTATCATCAGCTCGGTTGGATAACTCGGTCTCATCATAATCAACACTCATCAAATTATCACGATCATAGGCAGAAACATCCTCACCGGCTTCAAGCATAGAGTCATACGCTTGCTGACGGAAGTTGAGTGTCCAATTAAACGAAGGCGAATTGTTGTAAACCAACTTGGCATTAGGATGAACAGCACGAACACCATCCATCATTTGTTTAATTTGGCCTATATGTGGCTTTTCTGTTTCAATCCATAGTAAGTCAGCGCCTGCATTAATTGCCTCAATACAATCAAATACACAGCGTTCTTCACCAGTACCTGGGCGGAATTGATACAAACCAGAAGGTAGTCTTTTCGGACGTACCAATTTGCCATCACGATTAAAGCAGACATCGCCTTGTGCCATCTCCGCAACATTTATCTCTTCTACATCGAGATAAGAATTATAAACGTCACCTTGATCTCCGGGTTGTTTTACGACCGCGATCTCTTTGGTTAAACCTGCGCCTTGTGAATCGGTTCTAGCAACAATAATTCCATTATCAATTCCTAACTCTAAGAAAGCGTAACGAAGCGCACGTAACTTGGCGTGAAAATCAGCATGTGGGACGGTTACTTTTCCATCTTGATGACCACACTGTTTCTCGTCTGCAACTTGATTTTCTATTTGTAAACAACATGCTCCAGCTTCAATCATCTGTTTCGCCATTAAATATGTAGCTTCGGCATTACCAAAGCCAGCATCAATATCGGCGATGATAGGGACAACGTGCGTAACGTGATTGTCTATTTGTTGCTGAATATCAGCTTGAGCTGCTTGATCTCCGGTTTCTCTTGCATCATCTAAAGCGCGGAAAAGTCCACCAAGTTCACGAGCATCAGCTTGACGTAAGAAAGTGTAGAGTTCTTCAACTAAATTCGCGACGGTAGTTTTTTCGTGCATTGATTGGTCGGGCAGTGGACCAAAATCAGAGCGCAGTGCTGCAACCATCCAACCAGAAAGATATAAATAGCGCTTGTCTGTTTTGCCAGAAAAATGCTTCTTAATTGAAATCATTTTTTGTTGGCCAATAAAGCCATGCCAACAACCTAGCGATTGCGTATAGTTTGCGTGATCTTTGTCATAATCATCCATATCAGCACGCATGATATTAGCCGTGTATTGTGCAATATCTAAACCGGTTCTAAACCTATTTTGCGCACGCATACGAGCGGCCGATTCTGAGCTAATTGCATCCCACGGGGCACCAGCTGCATTTTTTGCGGCTTCAAGTGTGTCGATGTCTCTATTAATTTGTGACATAGGTATTCCTCGTTCCATGAAGTTGAGATGTAGACCAAATATCTGGCCGGTTGCTAGCGGTTAGGCATGGACAAAGTTTAACCAGTCGTGTGATGATTTAGCTAATTTATAGCCATTATATTCGGTATTTTCTATATGAATATCTCCAGAATTGATCTTAACTTATTGGTATATTTAGATGTTCTACTTAGAGAGCGGAATGTTACTCGTTCTGCAAGTCAGCTTGGCATCACACAACCTGCAATGAGTAATGGACTTAAACGACTTCGTGATCTATTTGGCGACCCATTATTGATTAGAACAAGTGAAGGGATGGTGCCGACAGAACGAGCAAAGACGTTGCAGCCGATTATCAGAAATGTACTGGCAAAGGTAGAAAAAGCGGTTCAACCGACCAGCGATTTTTGTGCTGAAGACAGTGATAGGCTATTTCGTATTATGGCGAGTGACTATACTGAGTCCACGTTGATCCGAGCGTTGTTAAAACGATTAAGTACTATTGCACCTAACGTTCGCCTCGATATTATGACGCCAAGTGATGTGAGCTACCAAGACGTGGAGCAAGGTACAGTGGATATCGTGATTAATCGTTTTGATCATATTCCACAATCATTTCATCAAACCAACATATGGCACGATACTTTTTCCTGTTTATTTAGTCGAGATAACCCTGTAGCACGACAGTTTGATCTCGATGCTTATTTAAAAGCGCAACATGTTTGGATAAGTAAGACCGGCATGGGTACTGGAGTGGGTGTTAATCCTAGTGATTCACAAAAATTAGGTTGGGTGGACGCGGAGTTAATTCGATTGGGCAAAACCCGTGACATTACGGTATTTACTCGCCACTATTTGGCCGCGGTTTTATTGGCTGAAGAAACAAACTTAATTGTTACTATTCCGACTAAAGCCGCTTTATTACAGATGAATAATCCTAAATTAATGATTAAAGCGGTACCATTTCCTGTCGCACCTTTTGAACTCAAAATGGCTTGGAGTCCGTTGTTGCAATGTAATCCTGGTCATCAATGGATGCGAAGATTGATAAAAGACGTGGCGAATGAACTTGAAAGTGGCTATGTGGTTTAATCAATCAAATACTCAAAATCAATATTCACAAAAAAAATACTGAGTATAACAAGTATAAATTATCTAAATTTTACTTAGCTCTCTAGTATGGAAGACAGACTATAATCGGTAAAAACTAGAGAGAATATTATGAGCAATCGCATCCAACAGGGCGGCTTACAGATTGATAGCACCCTCTACGCATTAGTTAACCAACAAATCATTCCTGGTACCGGTATTAATGCGGTCGATTTTTGGTCTTCGTTTGAAATCATAGTGGATGATCTTACTCCCAAAAACAAAGCATTATTAAAAAAACGAGAGGATTTACAGCGCCAAATAGACCAATGGCATAAGGACAGAACTGGACAAGAATTTGATCTAACGGAATACAAAACGTTTTTATTTGATATTGGTTATCTAGTCAATCAAGGCGAGGATTTTCAAATTTCTACGCAAAATGTAGAACCAGAAATTGCCATTCAAGCGGGTCCTCAATTAGTTGTACCTATTATGAATGCGCGTTTTGCTTTGAATGCAGCTAATGCGCGTTGGGGGAGCTTATATGATGCACTTTATGGAACTGATGTTATTGGCGACGATGTTAATGCCAACGATGCTATTTCCGATGATGCTATTGCAGACCAAAGCAACAACTCTACGCCTAATCATACACAACCGAGTAAGCAGTTTAATCCAGTGCGTGGGGCGAAAGTTGTCCAGTACGTGCGGGGTTTTTTAGATAATATTCTTCCTCTAGAAAGCGGTTCACATCGCCAAGCGACACAATATTCCATCAACGATACGCTCAAGGTAACGTTAGCTAATGGAGAGCAAGTTTGTCTGATAGATAAAACTCAACTGATTGGTTATCAAGGGGAGAGATCTGCTCCTCGCTCAATCCTTTTTAAACATAATAATTTACATGTTGAGATTCAAATTGATCCAAGCACGCCGATAGGTCAATTGGATACGGCAGGGGTAAAGGATGTCGTTATTGAATCGGCTTTAACCACGATCATGGATTGTGAAGATTCGGTTGCAGCGGTTGATGGAAAAGATAAAGCGTTGGCTTATCAGAATTGGCTTGGTTTAATGAAGGGAACCTTACAAGAGTCATTTGCTAAAAACGGCCAAACCATTACGCGAATAATGCAGCAAGATCGATATTATACAGGGTTAAATGGTAGCGAACTGTCGTTAAAAGGTCGTAGTATGCTATTTATTCGCAACGTTGGGCATTTAATGACAACACCGGCAATTTTAGATAGCAATGGGAATGAAATCCCAGAAGGGATCATGGATGGAATGATCACCTCATTGATCGCTATACATGATCTACAAAGTAACGGTTGTTTACGTAATTCCACGGCTAGCAGTATTAATATAGTAAAGCCAAAAATGCACGGTCCAGAAGAAGTGGCATTTACTAACGAGCTATTTACTCGCATTGAGGCAGCATTAGATTTAGCCCCAAATACTATAAAAGTCGGCATTATGGACGAAGAACGGCGTACTTCTGTCAATTTAAAGGAGTGCATAAGAGCTGCTAAAGATCGGGTTGTGTTTATTAATACTGGCTTTTTAGATAGAACTGGCGATGAAATTCATACCAGTATGGAAGCAGGACCATTTGCACCTAAAGCGCAACTGAAAAGTATGAAGTGGATTTCTGCGTATGAAGATCAAAATGTGGATGTTGGATTGGCATGTGGTCTAAAAGGTAAAGCACAGATAGGTAAAGGTATGTGGCCCGAGCCGGATAATATGGCCAAAATGATGGAGGCAAAAATTGCTCATCCTCAAGCAGGTGCTAATACGGCCTGGGTACCTTCACCTACAGCGGCTACGCTACATGCATTGCATTATCATCAAGTCAATGTGCCCAATAGACAAGAACAGTTACGTGGGCGTTTATCAGGTAATATCGACGACATTCTTACCATTCCATTATTGGGTGAACAAACTCTTACCGCTGAAGAAATACAAAAAGAGTTAGACAATAATGCCCAAGGAATTTTGGGCTATGTAGTTCGCTGGATAGATCAAGGCGTAGGCTGTTCAAAAGTACCAGACATTAATGATACTGGCTTAATGGAAGATCGTGCCACACTGCGTATCTCCAGCCAGCATATCGCCAATTGGCTACACCATAATATATGCAGCCGAGAACAAGTGATGGATACCATGAAACGAATGGCTAAAAAAGTAGACCAACAAAATATCGACGATAAAAATTATAGTAACATGTCGCCTAATTTTACAACTAATATTGCTTTTCAAGCTGCCTGTAAGTTGGTTTTTGAAGGAACCACTCTTCCAAGTGGTTATACTGAGCCTGTATTGCACGCTATGCGTTTGAAGTTAAAAGCAAAATAAAGGCTCAGCTGATTTAGAGATAATTTTCTGCTGTTGTACGTAACGGCCATTACCTAACGGGCAAACGTGCGTAACTAGAAAGTTATTTCAAATTTCATCTTGGTAATTTGCATTTTCTAATTGATTGAATTCATCGTCATCATCCGGTTCAACTTCTTCCTCTAGTTCAAGTAGGTGGATTGCAATCGTGACAAAATCACTGTCGGTAATAATGCCGACTAATTTTTGTTTTTGGACGACCGGTAAACACCCCACTTTGTGTTTTTGCATATACAACGCACTTTCCTTTAATCCCGCATGTGGATCTACACTCATTACATTTTTACGCATAGCGATTTCTAGCGAGGTAGTTAATGTATGTGATTGCTGTTCTGGGATCTTTTGCAGACTCGATTCTTGTGCGGCTAAAACATCTCTTTCCGTTACGATACCCAACAATCTATTTTCTGTGTCAACCACAGGGACGTGCCGAATATCATGTTCTTGCATCAGGTGTTTGGCATCGGTTAAGGAGTGTGAACGCAATAGTTTATGAGGATTGCGAGTCATCATTTCTTCAATTTTGATCATCTCGACCTCCAGTCGGTGTTATAGGTAATTGTTAGGTATCCAGAGTTCAGGTTACTTACATTAACTATAGAAGTCTTAGACAGATTTAACTGAGAGCCAAAGCAGTTTTTAGAGTTTGTTACAAACTTTTACAAAGCAATATTCACGCAAATTCTGGCAAAAGATAAGGTTACTCAATATATGGTGTTTTTTGCATGTTAAATTATCAGCAAGCCTTGCTATTGTTAGTGTGCAGCCTATACTAGCGTCCGGTAAATTTAATCGTTAAATAGAGTTTAAAATAATACTATGCAAGTTTCTGATTTCAGCTTTGAGCTGCCCAACGAATTGATTGCTCGTTACCCTATGGTAGAGCGTACTTCTAGCCGACTTCTACAACTTGATGGAACGTCTGGCAAAGTGGTAGATCGGACATTTACCGATGTATTGGAGCTGGTTGAAGAAGGGGATTTGTTGGTCTTTAACAATACTCGAGTTATTCCGGCACGAATGTTTGGTCGCAAAGCTTCTGGGGGAAAAATAGAAGTCTTGGTTGAACGAATGATTGATGAACACTCGGTTTTGGCTCATGTTCGTTCATCTAAAGCCCCTAAACCTGGTACACAATTGCTTTTGGGTGAAAATGACCAGTTTGAAGCTGAAATGGTTGCTCGCCATGATGCGTTATTTGAAATTCGTTTTAAATCTGATAAAGCGGTTTTAGAGATACTTAATGAGGTGGGGCATATGCCATTACCACCTTATATTGACCGTCCAGATGAAGATGCCGACAAAGAACGTTATCAAACGGTTTATAATCAAGTGCCTGGAGCGGTTGCAGCTCCTACGGCTGGACTTCACTTTGACAATGATCTTCTGGCTAAAATTGAAGCTAAAGGAGTCTCTTTCGCTTATGTAACCTTGCATGTTGGTGCCGGAACATTCCAACCAGTTAGAGTCGATAATATTTTAGAGCATCATATGCATGCAGAGTATGTTGAGGTTTCTCAACAGGTTGTTGATGCGATTAAGCAAACGAAAGCTCGAGGCGGTAGAGTGATTGCAGTTGGCACAACTTCGGTACGTTCTTTAGAAAGTGCGGCTCAGAGTGCAATAAAAAATGGTACAGAATTAGTTCCATTTTTTGATGATACCGAAATCTTTATTTATCCAGGTTATCAATACCAACTTATAGATTGTCTGATTACTAACTTTCATTTGCCTGAATCAACATTAATTATGTTAGTGAGTGCATTTGCAGGGTACGACAATGTAATGGCAGCATACGAGCATGCTGTAAAAGAAAAGTATCGCTTCTTTAGTTACGGCGATGCGATGTTTATTAATAAACAAGATTAATATTTTTAGTTTTAGCGATAACTTCATCGTTAAAATATGACATACAAGTCAGACTGTTTCTCTGGCGTATTGGAGGTTTCGTGAAATACGAACTAATTAAAAAGCAGGGTAATGCCCGTCGTGGTCAACTTCAATTTGAACGTGGTTCGGTTGAAACACCCGCATTTATGCCCGTTGGTACTTATGGTACCGTTAAGGGCATGACCCCAGAAGAAGTGAAAGGCACTGGCGCTGAAATTCTACTGGGTAACACTTTCCATCTTTGGTTGCGTCCGGGACAGGAAGTAATGAAAATGCATGGTGACTTGCATGACTTTATGAATTGGAAAGGGCCTATTCTTACTGACTCAGGTGGTTTTCAAGTGTTTAGTCTTGGTGATATTCGTAAAATCACAGAGCAAGGTGTGCACTTTCGTAACCCTGTAAATGGCGACAAAATTTTCATGGATGCAGAGAAATCTATGGAAATTCAGAAAGATTTGGGTTCTGATGTTGTTATGATTTTCGACGAATGTACTCCATATCCTGCGACCCATGATGAAGCAAAAAAATCAATGGAAATGTCGTTACGTTGGGCTCAGCGTAGTCGCGATCACTTTGATAAATTACAGAATCCGAATGCATTATTTGGTATTGTGCAAGGTGGCGTATTTGAAGACTTGCGGGATGTTTCTGTAAAAGGACTTACTGATATTGGTTTTGACGGTTATGCTGTTGGCGGCTTAGCCGTTGGTGAACCTAAAGAAGATATGCATCGAGTCCTAGAGCATACTTGTCCACAACTTCCAGAAGATAAGCCTCGTTACTTGATGGGCGTTGGCAAACCTGAAGATTTAGTTGAGGGTGTTCGTCGCGGTATCGACATGTTTGACTGTGTCATGCCAACTCGAAATGCTCGTAATGGTCACTTGTTTGTAACCGGTGGTGTGGTCAAGATCCGTAATGCGAAACATAAAATCGATACCGGACCACTTGATCCTGAATGTGATTGTTACACTTGTCAGAATTACTCCAAGTCATACTTGCATCATCTTGATCGTTGTAACGAAATTTTAGGTGCAAGGCTGAATACTATCCACAATTTGCGTTATTATCAGCGTTTGATGGCGAGTATACGTAAGGCGATTGATGAAGATCGTTTTGAACAGTTTGTACAAGATTTTTATGGACGTCGTGACAGAGACGTACCGCCTTTAAGTAAATAAAAGGCTAATTAGAATGCTCGATTTTAGATAGTTATCACTAACTTTATGCTAAGACAGCAAAAAATCGAGCTTCAAAAAGCCAATATTTTGTAGCAGACCTTGAAATAAGGAAACTGCTCCCCAATTTCTTATAGCAATTAAAACTTTAAAATAGAGGACGTTATTGAATGAGTTTATTCATTTCTCAAGCTCACGCAGCAGCTGAAGGTGCGGCACCAGGTGGTGGTTTCGAGATGATCATCATGCTTGGTATGTTTGCAGCAATTTTTTACTTTATGATTTATCGCCCGCAAGCTAAGCGTGCAAAAGAGCATAAAAACCTAATGGCCTCAATGGGCAAAGGTGATGAAGTGCTAACCAATGGTGGTATTGTTGGTAAGATCAGCAAAATTGCTGAAGACAACGATTATCTTGTGATTGCCCTTAATGACAACAATGAAGTAACAATCAAGAAAGATTATGTTACTGCAGTGCTGCCAAAGGGTACGCTCAAGTCTCTATAATTCAGCTAAAAGGTCCTTGCTGTGCTGAACCGTTATCCTTTATGGAAGTATCTGATGGTAGTGTTCGCGCTTCTTATCAGTGCGCTGTATGCCCTTCCAAATATTTACGGTGAAGATCCGGCTATTCAAATTACAGGGGCGCGTGGCGCCTCTGTTAATATGTCAACGCTAGATACTGTCACCAAAGCGCTCGATGAAAAGAGCCTTCCTATTAAATCCATTGCATTAGAAGATGGATCCATTCTTGTTCGTTTTAACGATACCGATACTCAGATAAGTTCGCGTGATATTGTAAGTGAAGCTTTAGGTAGCGATATTGTTGTTGCATTAAACTTAGCTCCCGCAACTCCTAGTTGGCTTGATTCTGTTGGTGCTGCACCAATGAAACTTGGTCTAGATCTTCGTGGTGGTGTTCACTTTTTAATGGAAGTGGATATGGATGCGGCGATGGTTAAGCTTATCGAACAACAAGAAGAATCTTTCCGTAGTGAACTACGCGAAGAGAAAATTCGTTATCGTTCCATTCGTAAACAAGGCACTGAATCAGTAGAAGTGGTATTGCGCAATGCTGAGCAATTAGCTCAAGCGAAGCAATTACTTACTTCAAATCATGTTGATATGAGTTTTGCTGACTCACAAGCCAACGGTAAATTCACTCTTACTGCTACATTTTTAGAAACACGTTTAACAGAAGTTCGTAATTATGCTGTCGAGCAAAATATTACAATTTTACGAAATCGTGTTAATGAACTTGGTGTTGCGGAACCATTGGTTCAACGTCAAGGCGCTAGCCGTATCGTAGTTGAGTTACCTGGTGTTCAAGATACCGCTCGTGCCAAGGAAATTCTTGGTGCTACGGCAACTCTAGAATTTCGTGAAGTAGACAGTACTGCAGATCTGGCCGCGGCTGCGAGTGGTCGAGCTCCTGCTGGAAGTGAAATCAAAACCGATCGTGATGGGCGTCCCGTTGTTCTGAAAAAACGTGTCATTCTTGGTGGTGAAAGCATTACTGATGCTAGTTCTAGTAACGATGAGTATGGCCGTCCTCAAGTGAATATTTCACTAGACAGTGAAGGTGGTAGCAAAATGTCTACATTCTCGAAAAAGAATGTGGGCAAATTGATGGCAACCATATTTACAGAATATAAAGACAGTGGCCGAAAAAATGCTGAAGGCAAAGTTATTTTGTCTAAGCATGAAGAAGTGATTAACCAAGCAACCATTCAAACAGCGCTTGGTCGTAACTTCCGCATTACTGGTATTGATTCCGTTTCTGAAGCGCATAATTTAGCCTTGTTACTACGTGCAGGGGCGTTAATTGCGCCTATTTCGATAGTAGAAGAAAGGACAATTGGGCCGTCAATGGGCCAACAAAATATCGACATGGGTATCCAAGCTTGTATTTGGGGTATGGTTGCCGTGATGTTATTTACTTTGGTTTATTACCGTAAGTTTGGCTTAATCGCCAATATGGCGCTAATGGCTAACCTTGTTCTTATTATCGGCGTGATGTCGATGATCCCAGGAGCAACGATGACCTTACCGGGTATCGCAGGTATTGTATTAACTGTTGGTATGGCGGTGGATGCAAACGTACTGATATTTGAGCGTATACGTGAAGAGTTACGAGATGGCCGGAGCCCTCAGCAAGCAATTCATCAAGGTTACGCTAATGCCTTTAGTACCATTGCTGATGCAAACATTACGACCTTAATTACTGCAATTATTTTGTTTGCGGTAGGTACAGGAGCCATTAAAGGTTTTGCCGTTACGTTATCTATCGGTATTTTGACCTCTATGTTTACCGCTATTATAGGAACGCGCGCTGTCGTGAACTTAATGTATGGCGGAAAACGCATTGATAAATTGTCGATCTAAGGAAAAGTTATGTTTCAGATAATGAAATCAGACAGAACGATCGACTTTATGCGTTGGTCAAAAGTAGCGATTGTTCTTTCTCTATTAATGATTGCTACAGCTATTGGATCTCTTTCTACCAAATGGTTGAACTGGGGTCTCGATTTCACCGGCGGTACATTAATTGAAGTCGGGTTTGTTGAACCAGCTAATCTCGAGCAAATCCGTACCGCCCTGAATGAGGAAGGATTTGGTGATGCTACCGTGCAGAATTTTGGTTCTGCTCGTGAAGTGATGGTTCGTCTTCGCCCTCGTGAGAATGCATCTGGTGAGCAGTTGGGTAACCAGATTATTTCGGCGATAAAACAAGGCACGGGCGAGCAAGTAGAGATGCGCCGGATTGAATTTGTTGGTCCAAACGTTGGAGATGAGTTAACCGAAGCGGGTGGTCTAGCAATTATTGTTTCGTTAATTTGTATCTTGATTTACGTCTCAATGCGATTCGAGTGGCGTCTCGCCGCTGGTGCTGTACTGGCATTGACTCATGATGTCATTATAACGTTAGGGATATTCTCTTTACTCGAGGTTGAAGTTGACTTAACCATTGTCGCGGCGTTATTGACCGTAGTAGGTTACTCACTCAATGATACCATTGTCGTTTTTGACCGAATTCGTGAAAACTTCCGTAAAATGCGTAACGGTCAACCAACTCAAGTTATGAATGATTCAATAACACAAACATTGAGTAGAACGTTGATTACCTCAGCAACCACTCTATTTGTTGTTATTGCTCTGTTTACTCAGGGTGGAGCATTAATCCATGGTTTCGCACTCGCACTTCTTCTTGGTATTACTGTTGGTACATACTCTTCAATCTATGTCGCATCGGCACTAGCATTAAGATTAGGTATTCAACGAGAGCACTTAATGCCAACGCAAGTTGATAAAGAAGGTGAAGAATTTGATGAGATGCCATAGCGGAAACGTTAAGTAGCTTATTAATTTGAATAATAAAAATGCCGCTAACATTATGTTAGCGGCATTTTTTATGTAAGTTAGTCATTTAATTTTTGTTGTTAATAATATTCAAGTTCAACAATATAGTTATTAGTTTTATCACTGGCCTTCTTTGAATATACATTTCTTATGTCGATTTTTATATTATGTTGATGTGCTAGTTTATTCATATTATCTAATATCACATCACTAGCCGAATGATTTTCCACTAGTTTACTAATATCAGAAAGAGGAATGCTTAAACCGGTTTTAATTTTATTGTTCAAACCTTGACAGCCAGTTACCTCAAGCCTGGTGTTTTCTATTGAATTCGTTACAGTACAAGTCGGTTCTGTAATTTGACCATAAAACGTAATTGATCCACCGTTAGCATGACTTAATGATGAGGTAAGTGAGAGTATTAACGTTAAAGCTAAACGTATTTGATTATCCATTGTTGTCTTTTACTATCCATCGTTATTTATAATTTATTCCTATTAAGTTTATTTAGACCTGATATATATTCATCAATGCCTAAGTAGAAACTTAACATCTGCTTAACAAGATAATAATGGTAGACTGATTTAATTAATTTATTAGCATTTTATTTCAAAAAATGAGATCAGGATGCCAATAAAAGATATTTATTTATAATAAAACATCAGGTTATGGATGATTATTTTACCGTACGATAAGCCTATAATATGGATTATAGAGCTTATGTTATACCGACTCATTTTGGTCAAAAATTTAATCTGATTAGTTTTATTGCGGCTATAAATAGATAAATTATATGAATGAATAGATAAGACAAAAAAGCCCTGCTCATAAGAGCAGGGCTAAGTAATATTTACGATAAACTTAGTGCACTGTTTTAGTCATTAATCCAAAAACTAAATAACTAAAATCAATGATTATTTTAGAATGGCACTATTACCGTTTTCACGGATGTGTTTAAGGATATGCTTTGTGCCTCGAGCACTTGATGCCACAATATTACCTGAATTCATGTAATTTGTGCCACCAGAAAAGTCAGTCAGTATCGCACCTGCTTCACGAGCAATTAGCTCACCTGCAGCCATATCCCATGGTTTCAGGCCAAGTTCAAAGAAACCATCAACACGACCAGCGGCAACATAACATAAATCTAATGCAGCGGAACCAGTACGACGGAAATCAGAACATTCAGTAAACAATGCCGTCATGATTTTAAAATACGCTTCAGAATGTTGTTTCTGCTTAGATGGGAAACCAGTACTAAGGACAGTACCTTCAAGATCTTTGAGTTGTTTTACACGGATGCGTGCGTTATTGAGCTGTGCACCTGAACCACGTTGAGCGGTGAAAAGTTCGTTTAACATTGGGTCGTAAACACAAGCAACTTCTGTTCTACCGTTCATACGAACAGCGATAGAAACAGAAAACTGAGGAAAGCCTTTCACAAAGTTAGTAGTGCCATCTATTGGGTCAATGATCCATTGTACTGCTTTATCTTTACCTTCAGTCTCACCAGACTCTTCAGCCACAATGCAGTGATCAGGGTAAGCGGCTTTAATGATATCAATTATGATAAATTCAGCTTCTTTATCTACGTTTGTAACGTAGTCATTGCTACCTTTTAATGTAGCTTCAATTTTTTCAGAGTTTTCTAATGATTTGGCAATATGATTACCGGCTTTTCGCGCAGCGCGAATAGCAATATTTAGCATAGGATGCATAAAATTTATACCCAACAGATGTTAAAGAACAGAAAGCGGCGCGAGTATAACAGAGCTATAAAAAAAAGGAAGTGGTTATTTTTTGTGCTACAACAAAACAAGAGTATATAAACAGAGCATGGCTTTGTTATATTCCCCGATAACCCTAGCTGTGCTAACATCCTACCGTTTTTAGAATAGAGCACCTTTGAGCATGTTAGATAACGTAAAAGTAGTTTTGGTCGGGACATCTCATCCCGGAAACATTGGTTCGGCTGCACGAGCAATGAAAGTGATGGGTTTGAATCAAATGGTTTTGGTTGATCCACAATGCGAGATAGATGCACAAACTCGTGCCCTAGCGGCTGGAGCTGCCGATATTACCGAAAATGCGATCATTGTTGATAGCTTACAAGAAGCCATTGCAGACTGTGGCTTAGTGGTGGGTTCCAGCGCCCGTTCGCGTACACTAGAATGGCCGATGTTAGAACCTAGAGAGTGCGGTGAAAAATTTGCTATTGAAGGTCAACAGTACCCAGTAGCACTCATCTTTGGTCGAGAAAGAACCGGTTTAACTAATGATGAATTACAAATGTGTCATTATCATGTCTGTATTCCTGCCAATCCTGAATATAGCTCATTAAATTTGGCAATGGCTGTGCAAACGCTCTCTTATGAAGTACGAATGGCACATCTTAATCGTACAGAAAACGCCAATTCATCAACTCAAGAAGCGTATCCTCGTCACAAAGAGCTCGAGATGTTTTATACACACCTTGAAAAAGTGATCACTGGCACCCAGTTTATAGCTGAAGATAAACCCAATATGATTATGAATAAGTTGAGACGCTTGTTTAGTCGTGCTCGACCAGAGACGCAAGAAATCAATATATTAAGAGGTATTTTAACCTCTGTAGAAAAGCACTTGCCTCCTAAAGAGTGATGTTAATTTAACCACATTTAAATAAAGGTTAAATACTTGACTGTTTTAGTCAAATAAATACTTGACCAATTTAGTCGGGTATGAAAAACTCTTGCTATGTTTTACATATAAAGAGTGCGATATGAGACTTACATCTAAAGGACGATATGCAGTAACTGCGATGCTAGATGTTGCATTACATTCCCAAGACGGGCCTGTACCGCTAGCTGATATATCCGAGAGACAAGGTATATCTCTCTCCTATTTAGAGCAGCTGTTTTCAAAACTACGCAAAGCGAGTTTGGTTGCTAGTGTACGTGGTCCTGGCGGTGGTTATCGTTTGGGTAAAGAAGCGTTTGATATCTCAATAGGAACTATAATTTCCGCAGTTGATGAGTCTGTAGATGCAACAAAATGTGCAGGAAAAGCGAGTTGCCAAGGTGGTACTCGCTGCTTAACTCATACTCTTTGGCGTGATTTAAGCGATAGAATTAGTGACTTTTTAGATAACATCACTCTCGGTCAGCTTATGAATGATAATGAAGTACTCGAAATTGCCGATCGCCAGGAAATTGGCTTGGTGGTTAAGAATGGGTATTCACAAAAAACAAAAAATACTGCTGAGCCCGTTAGTGCAAATGCTCGCTTATAGCGCAATTTTTTCACTGGAGTAAAAAATGAAACTGCCTATTTATTTCGACTATTCAGCTACTTGTCCCGTCGACCCTAGAGTTGCTGAGAAAATGATTCAGTGTATGACGATGGATGGTAACTTTGGTAATCCAGCTTCACGCTCGCACCGTTATGGTTGGCAAGCAGAAGAAGCGGTTGATACTGCTCGAGATCAAATTGCTGATCTTATTAATGCGGATCCAAGAGAAATAGTCTTCACATCAGGCGCAACTGAATCTGATAACCTTGCAATTAAAGGTGCTGCACATTTCTACGGTAAAAAAGGTAAGCACATCATTACCTGTAAGACCGAACATAAAGCGGTACTGGATCCGTGTCGTCAGCTAGAACGTGAAGGGTATGATGTAACGTATTTAGAACCCGAAGCTAATGGTCTTATCGATCTTAATAAATTCCAAGATGCCTTACGTGAAGATACGGTTTTAGTTTCAATTATGCATGTAAACAATGAAATTGGTGTTATCCAAGACATCAATTCAATTGGTGAAATGTGTAGAGAAAGAAAAATCATATTCCACGTTGATGCAGCGCAATCAGCTGGTAAATTGCCAATTGATGTAAAAGAAATGAAAGTGGATCTTATCTCTTTCTCTGCTCATAAAATTTATGGGCCGAAAGGTATTGGCGCTTTGTATGTTCGACGTAAGCCTAGAATTCGTCTAGAAGCACAAATGCACGGCGGAGGTCACGAGCGTGGTTTTCGTTCAGGTACTCTTCCTACACACCAAATTGTTGGTATGGGTGAAGCATTCCGTATTGCTAAGCTAGAAATGCAACAAGATTTCGACCATGCACTGGCAATGAGAGAGCGATTACTCAAAGCACTTGACGGTATGGATGCGTTGACGATCAACGGCGATCTAGAACAACGTGTACCAAATAATTTAAACATCAGTTTTGCCTTTGTTGAAGGTGAATCACTGTTAATGGCGTTGAAAGATCTTGCAGTATCATCAGGTTCTGCTTGTACGTCAGCAAGTCTTGAGCCATCTTATGTTTTACGTGCTCTTGGTCTTGACGATGAACTAGCACACAGTTCTGTGCGTTTCTCTTTTGGTCGTTTTACTACCGAAGAAGAAATTGATTACGCGGCTGAACAAATTCGCGTAGCAGTAAGTAAATTACGAGACATGTCTCCTCTATGGGATATGTATAAAGAAGGGGTGGATTTGAGCTCAGTTGAGTGGGCCCATCACTAATCTCCATTAAATAGAGGATTCGAGGTAAAAATTATGGCTTATAGCGAAAAAGTAATCGATCATTATGAAAACCCACGTAACGTAGGTTCTTTCGATAAAGAAGATCCTAATGTTGGTAGTGGTATGGTAGGCGCACCAGCGTGTGGCGATGTGATGAAACTGCAAATTAAAGTAACGCCGGAAGGCATTATTGAAGATGCGAAATTCAAAACATACGGTTGTGGTTCTGCGATAGCGTCTAGCTCATTAGTTACTGAATGGGTTAAAGGAAAGAGCATTGACGAAGCTGCAGCAATTAAAAACTCAGAAATTGCTGAAGAATTAGAACTTCCTCCTGTAAAAGTGCACTGCTCTATTCTTGCTGAAGATGCTATTAAAGCAGCAGTTTCTGATTACAAGAAAAAGCACGAAGCATAAGTAACAGTAATGAGAACTCTCTATTTTATGTGATAGTAGAGCGTTTCTATTAGAAATAAGGGAGGCGTCGTCCTCCCTGAATTAAGAATAAACATTTTAAGGTTTAAGTATGGCCATCTCCATGACAGAAGCGGCATCAAGTCGAGTAAAAGCATTTCTAGATAACCGAGGTAAAGGTATCGGGTTACGTCTCGGAGTGAAAACAACTGGCTGTTCAGGTATGGCGTATGTATTGGAATTTGTTGACCAGTTAAATGAAGAAGATAGCGTATTTGAGATGAATGATGTAAAAATTATCATTGATCCTAAAAGCCTCGTTTATTTAGATGGTACAGAGTTAGATTTCGTCAAAGAAGGCCTCAATGAAGGTTTTCAATTTAACAACCCGAATGTGAAAGATGAGTGTGGTTGTGGTGAAAGTTTTACCGTGTAATTATTATTGCTAGGACTCACCTTCCTAGGTAAATGGAACCTATTTCAATGAATCATTTTGAACTATTCGGGCTACCTATCCAATATGATCTGGATGGTAGCCTTCTTTCTTCTCAATTTAGAGATCTTCAGCGTCAGTCTCATCCAGATAAATTTGCTAATGGCTCCGAAAGAGATAAACTTTTGGCGGTACAAAAAGCCGCGCAAATTAACGATGCCTATCAAATACTCAAACAACCAATTGCTCGAGCTGAATATATATTATTGCTAAATGGCATCGATATAAAAGATGAGCAAACAACATTGCAAGATCTTGATTTCTTAATGGAGCAAATGCAACTCCGTGAAGAACTGGAAGAAATAACGTCAGAAGACGCTCTATTTGACTTCGATAGCAAGGTCAGCAAAATGTACAAAAAAAACTTACTCGATGTTAAAAAAGAATTGGATGAATCCCTATGGGAACAAGCTACCGATCGAGTTCGTAAACTTAAATTTATAGCCAAACTTAAGAATGAAATTGAGCGTGTCGAAGACAAGTTACTCGGTTAACGGTTCGCTCAAATAAGGAAAGCTCCATGTTATTGCAAATTGCGGAACCAGGACAAAGCCCAGCGCCACATGAAAGCAAGCTTGCCGTCGGTATTGATTTAGGCACCACTAATTCACTTGTTGCTTCAGTTCGAAGTGGCGATGCTGCTCCATTACCAGATGAAAATGGCAATAATATTTTGCCATCAGTGGTTTATTATCATGGCCAAGGACATCAAGTTGGCAGCGAAGCGAGAAAGAATGCGCAAACTGATCCTACCAATACGATTATTTCGATTAAACGTCTTATTGGTCGTTCATTAGATGATATACAACAACGCTACCCATCATTACCATATAACTTCCAAGCAAGTGACAATGGTTTGCCACAGATTAAAACCGAGGCTGGTGTTAAAAATCCAATTCAAGTATCTGCTGATATTTTACAAGCCTTAAAAGCCAGAGCAGAACAAAGCTTAGGTGGCGAATTGGAAGGCGTTGTGATTACGGTCCCTGCTTATTTTGACGATGCTCAACGCGCAGGAACAAAAGATGCAGCTCAACTAGCTGGGATGAATGTATTAAGGTTATTAAATGAACCTACTGCGGCCGCCATCGCTTACGGATTAGATTCTGGTCAGGAAGGGATTATTGCGGTTTATGATCTCGGTGGCGGTACCTTTGATATCTCTATTTTACGTTTATCTAAAGGTGTTTTTGAAGTGCTGGCCACCGGTGGCGATTCTGCCTTAGGCGGTGATGATTTTGACCATTTAGTCGCTGACTACTTGCAACAATCACTCGGATTAGAATCACCATTATCAGCTGAACAGAATCGAACCTTACTTGATGCGGCGACAGAAGCAAAAATTGCCTTATCCGAGATTGAATCTGTCGAATTGACCGTTTTCAATCAACAATGCCGGTTAACTCGAGAAAAATTTAACTCTCTAATACAACCGCTCGTTAAAAAAACTTTACTCTCTTGTCGCCGAGCACTCAAAGATGCTCAAGTAGATCAAGATGAAGTGCTACAAGTAGTTATGGTTGGAGGGTCTACTCGTACTTTATTCGTCCGAGAAATGGTAGGTGAGTTTTTTGCTCGACCACCACTCACCAGCATTAATCCAGATGAAGTTGTGGCCATTGGTGCAGCGATTCAAGCCGATATTTTAGTTGGCAATAAACCTGATTCAGAAATGTTGTTATTGGACGTAATTCCTCTTTCGTTAGGTATAGAAACGATGGGGGGATTAGTTGAAAAAATTATTTCACGTAATACCACAATTCCGGTAGCAAAAGCTCAAGAGTTTACCACTTTTAAAGATGGCCAAACGGGCATGATTGTTCATGTCACGCAAGGTGAACGCGAATTGATTGATGACTGCCGTTCTTTAGCTAAGTTTTCTCTGAAAGGTATTCCGCCCATGGCCGCTGGTGCTGCTCACATTCGAGTTACTTATCAAGTCGACGCTGATGGTCTGTTATCCGTTACTGCAATGGAAAAGAGCACCGGAGTACAAGCAGAAATACAGGTTAAGCCATCATACGGGTTAAGTGATGATGAAATTGCTAACATGCTGCGAGATTCTATGACGCATGCTCGTGATGATATGCAAGCGAGATCATTAGCAGAGCAAAAGGTTGAAGCCGACCGAGTTATAGAAGGCTTAGTTGCGGCTATGCAAGCCGATGGTGACGAGCTGTTAACCGATGAAGAAAGTAAAGAATTAATCAAAGCTATTGAAGCGCTTATTGAGCTTCGAAATGGTGATAATGCAGATGCAATTGAGCAAGGCATTAAGGATACAGACAAAGCAAGTCAAGATTTTGCATCTCGTCGAATGGATATCTCAATTCGTCGAGCATTAGCTGGCCAATCTGTTGAAAATCTCTAACCCTAGACGGTTGTATTGTTTTAAAAGTAGGAAAATTTATGCCTAAGATAGTTGTATTACCCCATAAAGACCTTTGCCCAGATGGCGCGGTACTTGAAGCAAATCCTGGTGATAGTGTTCTAGATGTCGCGCTGAAAAATGGTATTGCTATTGAACATGCTTGTGAGAAATCTTGCGCTTGTACAACATGCCATATTGTTGTTCGTGAAGGTTTTGATTCACTTGAAGAGAGTGATGAACTGGAAGATGATATGCTCGATAAAGCTTGGGGGCTAGAGCCTGAATCACGCTTAGGTTGTCAAGCTAAAATGGCAGATGAAGATTTAGTGGTTGAGATACCGAAATATACCCTAAATCATGCTTCAGAAGATCATTAAACTCTTTAATATTGCAACCAAAAGGACATCGTTATGAAATGGACAGACTCTCGTGATATTGCCATAGAGCTTTGCGATTTATACCCTGATGTAGACCCTAAAACGGTACGTTTTACAGACTTACATCAATGGATAACGAATTTAGAAGAGTTTGATGATGAACCACAGCGTTCAAATGAAAAAATCTTAGAAGCGGTTATTCTATGTTGGATGGATGAGATGGATTAAGCGTTTCATTTATAATTATCTGATTATTTGTGCTAAGTTTACTGCCATAAGCATTTATAATTGATAGTCATCACATATGAAATTTTCATTAATAGAAGGGCTCAGCCCTTCTATTTCGTTTTTAATAGTGTCAAATTCGCTTTGAATTGTTGCCGTTAAACGATTAGTAGTTGTTTAAAAATAATGACAGATTTAGATAAAGTGCAAGCAATCAAAGTAATGCAGTAAAAAGGCAAACAAAGCTGCAATAAGAAAAGCTAGGAGAAATTATGTCTACCCAGATGCAAGTTGAGATATCAAAACAACAAGCGGCCGCCCAATGGGGTGAAAAAGCGCTTGTATCATTTAATGAAAATAGCGCTTTTATTCATCTCGATGATTCACACGATGTTGGCGTTATTCAAAAAGCAGCAAGAAAGCTTGAAGGCAACGGTATTAGAGCAGTTGCATTGACAGGTGAAGGTTGGGGATTGGAAGAAATTTGGTCTTTTTATCAAGGGTTTCGTTCAGCAAAAAATAAAGCTGATATCGAATGGCCAGCGCTAGAGCAACAATCAGAAAATGAACTAGCCGCTCGAATCAAAACCACTGATTGGGTGCGTGATATTATTAACAAACCAGCAGAAGAGGTTGCCCCAAGACAACTCGCTTCTATGGCGGGTGAATTTATAAAATCTTTAGCGCCAGAACATGTCACTTACCGTATTGTCAAAGATAAAGATTTACTAACAGAAGGATGGACAGGCATCTTTGCTGTTGGTCGAGGTTCAGAAAGAACGTCGGCTATGCTACAACTCGATTACAACCCGACTGGCGATGAAAATGCACCGGTATTTGCTTGTTTGGTTGGTAAGGGCATTACGTTTGATTCTGGAGGCTATAGTCTAAAGCCATCTAACTTTATGACGTCAATGAAAGCCGACATGGGAGGCGCGGGTACTATCACTGGTGGATTAGGTTTAGCAATGCTTCGTGGTTTAAACAAGCGCGTTAAATTGATTCTCTGTTGTGCTGAGAATATGGTGTCAGGTCGTGCTTTAAAATTAGGTGATATTGTTACTTATAAAAATGGTACCACCGTTGAGATAATGAATACCGATGCGGAAGGACGTTTAGTTTTAGCCGATGGTCTTATCTATGCTAGCGAACAGCAACCAGAAGTGATTATTGATTGTGCCACGTTAACTGGTGCAGCCAAAAATGCATTAGGTAATGATTTTCATGCACTGTTGTCATTCGATGATGAACTAGCAGAAAAAGCGTTAATTAGCGCTAAGCAAGAAAAAGAAGGCTTATGGCCACTGCCTTTAGCAGATTTTCATAGAACGATGTTGCCATCTAATTTTGCTGACTTGTCAAATATCAGCAGTGGTGATTACTCTCCTGGAGCAAGCACAGCGGCGGCATTTTTATCTTATTTTGTGAAAGATCACAAAAAAGGATGGTTACACTTTGATTGCGCAGGCACATACCGTAAAACTGCTAGTGACAAATGGTCTGCAGGTGCAACCGGTATGGGGGTTCGTACTCTTGCTGGATTTCTTGTTGAACAAAGCAACTAATATAAAATAGTACGTCTCTATAAATAGCAAGTAACCTGAAATAAATATAAATAATAAGATAACTTATTATATTCAATATCACGTTATCCAGTAATCTGCATTGTCTCGCTATAAAGTGAGCAATGCACAAGTGAATAAAGGAATTTTTATGGCTCTAGAAAGAACATTCTCCATTGTTAAGCCTGATGCAGTGAAGCGTAATTTAATTGGTGAAATTTATAATCGTATCGAAAAAGCAGGATTAAATATCATCGCAGCCAAAATGCTCCATTTAACCGATGAACAAGCAAGCGGTTTTTACGCGGAACATGAAGGAAAAGAGTTCTTCTCTAGCTTAAAAGAATTCATGACTTCCGGCCCAGTAATGGTTCAAGTGTTAGAAGGTGAAAATGCTATAGAGCGTTATAGAGAGCTGATGGGGACGACTAATCCAGAAAATGCAGCCTGCGGAACCATCCGTAACGATTATGCGTTAAGTATGCGCTTTAACTCTGTTCATGGTTCAGATAGCCCTACATCCGCGGCTCGTGAAATTGAATTTTTCTTTCCAGAATCGGAAATTTGCCCTCGCAGTGAGCCATAGGGTATCACTTGTAATTCAAATTTAACTTGAAGTATTAAGAGGTATTGACTGTTCTGTATACTGACAATCAATACCTTACTTATCTAGTCACTATCTTCCCTTGTTGTACCTGATTAAACGCTGTACAATTCGCGCCCTTATTTATTTTGTTTACTCCCTATCTTGTTGAGAGGTCACATGACTACTGCAAAAGTCAATTTAATGGATTTTGATCGTAAAGGACTGCGTCGATATTTTGTCGAAGAACTTGGCGAAAAAGCCTTCAGAGCAGAGCAGGTGATGAAATGGATCTACCATTTTGGCATCGATGACTTTGAGCAAATGAACAATATAAATAAAAAGCTGCGTGAAAAACTACAGCGCGTAGCCGAAGTTCGAGCACCTGAAGTTGCTGAAGCACAACACTCTTCAGATGGCACTATAAAGTGGGCAATGCGTGTTGGCGACCAAGATGTTGAAACCGTTTATATCCCAGAAGATGACAGAGCAACACTGTGTGTCTCTTCACAAGTAGGTTGTGCATTAGAATGTAAGTTCTGCTCAACCGCCCAGCAAGGTTTTAATCGTAACTTAAAAGTATCTGAAATTATCGGTCAAATATGGAGAGCAGCAAGAGAAGTCGGCTTGCAAAAAGATACCGGACGACGTCCAATTACCAATGTGGTGATGATGGGGATGGGGGAGCCGTTATTGAATATGAAAAACTTAATACCTGCATTGGAAATAATGCTGGATGATTTAGGTTTTGGCCTTTCTAAGCGCCGAGTCACGGTTTCTACTTCTGGTGTTGTCTCTGGTCTTGATCAAATGACGGGTGTAATAGATGTTGCTTTAGCTATTTCCTTGCATGCTCCTACCGATGAACTTCGTAGCCAAATTATGCCAATCAATGATCGTTGGAGCATTGAAGATTTACTCGCTTCAGTTCACCGTTATATTGCCTCGTCAAATGCAAATAGAGGTAAGGTAACCATCGAATATGTTTTGCTAGATCATGTAAATGATGACATGCAACATGCAAGACAACTCGCAGAACTAATGAAAGGTACACCGTGTAAAATCAATTTGATTCCATTTAACCCTTATCCTGGGTCACCATACAAAAAACCAAGTAACTCACGTATTGACCGTTTTCAAAAAACGTTAATGGAGTATGAACATACCGTCACAGTACGTAAAACGCGTGGTGATGATATTGATGCAGCGTGTGGTCAGTTAGTTGGTGATGTGATAGATCGAACAAAAAGAACAAAACAAGCTCAGTTAGGGGAACCAATCTCGGTAAAATCAATCTGATAGCATTATAAGCTTTAATTAGATGTGACCCGTGCTGTTGTTTAAAGGGGGAACATCTATTGATTAATTGGATAGTAGTAACTTTTCTTGCCTGCATCGTGATGGGGTGTGTTACAGTTACTGAGCATGATTCGGTTAGTACGTTTGATAATATAAAAGCAGCAGACGCAAGAATTGTACTTGGATTGAGTTATTTAAATGCCGATAATAGGCAGAAAGCGAGAGAGAATCTTGAATTAGCTCTTAAATTCGCACCTAATTATTATCGTGCATTAAATTCAATTGCTTATTATTATCAATTGGTCGGTGAGGATGAACTTGCCGATAAAGCTTATAAACATGCAATGTGGGAGTCTCCAAATAACAGTGAATTGCTCAATAATTACGGTGCATTCTTATGTCGGCTAGGTCAATATGCACAAGCCGATGTGTTTTTTAATCGTGCGATTGAGCAACCATCAAACCATCAAATAGCTGATAGTTTGGAAAATGCAGCAATATGCTCTCTTAAAAGCGGTAATAGAGCAGATGCGGAATTTTATTTTAAACGTTGTTTGGATTATGACCCGGCGCGTTATTTTTCTCTAATTCAGTTATCCAAGTTGATGTTAGAAAGGGAAAAATACGATGAAACTAGGGTCAGACTAGTTGAATTTCACAAGAAGTTTGGTTTTCAATCAAGTAGCTTACACCTGCTTATTAAATTAGAAAATAAAGTAGGCAATAAAGAGCAAGCACAACAGTATGCTTTAGCACTTGAGTTAAATTATCCGAGCTCTACAAAAAATTAGATAAATATTACTGATGACTACTGAAAAAGACCTAAATGTAACTGAAGAGTTAACAGAAAACGTCCACACCGTACAAGCGGGTGATATGCTGCGCAACAAGCGTAAAGAGTTAGGCATTTCTCAACAAGAAATAGCTGATCGTTTACGACTAAGGTTATCGATTATTCAAAGTATCGATAACAATAATTATGAATTCGACCAAGTGGCGACTTTTACTCGTGGTTATCTACGCTCCTATGCAAGAGCCGTCTATTTGGATGAAAAAAAAGTACTCTCCTCATTAGATGGCTTCAAGGAAGCTCAGCATTCCGAGCAAAAGATGCAAAGCTTTTCTCGTCAAACTAAAAAAGCCAAGCATGATAGTCGAATAATGAAATTAACGTGGATTATTTTTGTTATTATTATCGGTATATCCTCTGTTTGGTGGTATCAGAATCAGCAAGATACTCTGACTGAAATGTCGCAAAGCGATGTCGGGGAAAGTACAGTGTCTAATATTGAAGAAAATACGCTTAGTCTAGATACCAGTATTAGTAACAACGAACCTGCTTCACCAGATCGCTCTCAATTTGAATCATTAACTCCTGTCCTTGAATCAGAAAATACCAGTGCTCAAGAGGAATCCTTTGTGACTACTCCGGAACAAAGTTCTCTTGAAGCCGAACAATCAGAGCTAAATATCGCTAATAATGAGCAAGTTAATTCAGTAGAAAGTGAAATAGTGATTACTGAAGAAAATTCTGCACCAGTAGAAAAACATGATAATGCACTATTTTTAGCATTTTCATCAGATTGCTGGGTGGAGATAAAAGACGTAGCAGGCAAAACGCTAGCAACGGGTGTAAAAAAAGCGGGTAGTACCATCAATTTAGCCGGCGAAGCACCTTACAAAATTATTTTAGGTGCGCCAGAAGGCGTATCGATGACATTTGAAAATGAATCCGTCGACCTTTCAGAGTATAATACAGGTCGAGTAGCAAAATTCACTTTACCTAGAAGCTAATATGCAACACGAATCTCCTATTAAACGTCGCTCATCGACAAGAATATACGTGGGCAACGTCCCAATTGGTGACGGTGCACCTATTGCTGTGCAGTCGATGACAAACACCCGAACAACTGATATCGAGGCGACTGTCGCTCAGATTAATGCGCTGAAAACGGTTGGCGCAGACATTGTTCGTGTCTCAGTACCAACTATGGAGGCTGCTGAAGCGTTTAAACAAATAAAACAGCAAGTCTCTATTCCTCTCGTCGCTGACATTCATTTCGATTATCGAATCGCTCTTAAAGTGGCCGAATACGGCGTCGATTGTTTACGCATTAATCCCGGTAATATTGGCAACGAAAATAGAATTCGTTCCGTGGTGGATTGCGCACGCGATAAGAATATACCCATCCGTATTGGTGTGAATGGCGGTTCACTTGAAAAAGATATTCAAGAGAAATACCGTGAGCCAACCCCTGAAGCATTAGTCGAATCGGCTATGCGTCACGTTGATATTCTCGATAGACTCAATTTTGATCAGTTTAAAGTGAGTGTAAAGGCATCAGATGTTTTTTTAGCGGTTGATTCCTATCGTTTACTCGCGAAGAAAATTGATCAGCCATTACACCTTGGTATTACAGAAGCCGGTGGAGCCAGAGCTGGTTCAGTTAAGTCAGCGGTTGGGTTAGGTTTACTACTTTCTGAAGGTATTGGTGATACGTTACGTATATCACTTGCCGCTGATCCAATAGAAGAAATCAAAGTTGGTTTCGACATTCTGAAATCTTTACGAATTCGTTCCAGAGGAATTAACTTTATTGCGTGTCCTACTTGCTCTAGACAAGAGTTCGACGTTATTGCAACGGTTAATGCCCTTGAACAAAGATTAGAAGATGTAACTACCGCAATGGATGTTTCTCTTATCGGTTGTGTGGTAAATGGGCCAGGAGAGGCCGAGGTTTCTCATTTAGGTTTAGCTGGTAGTTCAAGAAAAAGTGCTTTCTATGAAGATGGCAAACGAACCAAAGAACGTATAGACAACAATGATCTTATCGATAATTTAGAAGCGAAGATCCGCGCCAAAGCCTCTATTTTAGACGCAGATAAGCGTATTGATGTACAACATATTGAAAGCAATTAACCTCAACGATTTACGGTAAAAAACAGTGGCTAAAACAATTCAAGCAATTAGAGGTATGAACGATTGCCTCCCAACTGACTCACCACTTTGGCAAAAAGTAGAAGGGACAGTAAAACAAGTTATCAGTGCTTACGGTTATAACGAAGTACGAATGCCTATCGTTGAGCAAACACATCTGTTTAGTCGAGCGATTGGTGAAGTGACTGATGTGGTCGAAAAGGAGATGTATACCTTTGAAGACAGAAATGGTGACAGTTTAACCTTACGCCCAGAAGGAACGGCTGGTTGTGTCAGAGCCGGTATTGAAAACGGTTTACTATATAACCAAGAGCAACGCCTTTGGTATATGGGACCTATGTTTAGGCATGAGCGCCCGCAAAAAGGTCGTTATCGTCAATTTCATCAAGTAGGCGTTGAAGTATTTGGTCTTAACGGTCCCGATGTTGATGCTGAGTTGATCATGATGACAGCGCGTCTCTGGCGAGAGTTAGGTATTGCAGAGCATGTTAGATTAGAATTGAACTCAATTGGGTCACTTGATGCTAGAGCGAACTATCGCGATGCACTAGTTGCCTACCTACAACAGCACGAAGATGTGCTGGATGCCGACTGTAAACGTCGTATGTACACTAACCCATTGCGTGTTTTGGATACAAAAAATCCTGAAGTACAAGCCATATTAGGTGATGCACCTAAATTATCTTCATTCTTAGATGACGATTCGGTGCAACATTTTTCTGGCTTATGTGAACTTCTCGATGCTGCGGGAATCGAATACCAAGTTAATGAACGTTTAGTGCGAGGTTTAGATTACTATAACCGCACGGTGTTTGAATGGGTGACAGAGAGCCTAGGGTCTCAAGGTACCGTTTGTGGTGGTGGTCGCTATGACGGTCTAGTCGAACAATTAGGCGGAAAACCTACGCCTGGTGTGGGTTTTGCGATGGGATTAGAACGCCTTGTTCTGCTTATCGATACGTTAAATTTAACCGATGTACGCCGTAGTGTAGACGTCTACCTAGTAACCGCTGGTGAAGGTACCATGGTTGCCGGAATAAAATTAGCCGAACAGTTACGAGAAGTTGTACCTGGTTTACGCATTATGACTCACTTCGGTGGGGGTAATTTTAAGAAACAATTCAAGCGTGCAGATAAAGTTGGTGCTGCAATTGCGTTGGTGTTAGGTGAGAATGAAGTAGCAGAAAACACCGTAGTGGTAAAAAATCTCTCTGGTGGAGAGCAAATTACCGTTTCCCAGTCAGACGTCGCGTCTCAACTAAAAGATTTGGTTTAAGAGGATAAAAAGTGGAATTGTACGATAGTGAAGAAGATCAAGTTCTAGCCATTAAAGATTGGTGGAGAGACAACGGTAAAGCCGTCATATTAGGAGGCGTTCTCGGTCTTGGTGGGTTATTTGGCTGGCGCTTTTATCAAGATTCAGTCATTGACGCAAAAGAAGCTGCATCCAATGATTATGCTCAGGTTATCGAGCTTTTATCAACTGACGGTCAAGCTGCTACACAGCAAGCTGAGCAATTTATTCAATCGAACCCAGATACAGAATATGCTGTTCTAGCGGCGTTACAGTTAGCCAAAGTGCAAGTTGATGCTGGAGAATTCGATCCAGCGTTACAGCAATTACAATGGGCTAAAGCTAATACAAAAGATAACGTTATCGCACCTTTAATCAATTTCCGAATTGCTCGTATTCAGGCACAGAATGAACAGTTTGACGATGCTATTTCTACATTAGATACGTTAAATTCAAGTGCATGGGTAGGAAGAGTCGCTGAACTGAAAGGAGATATTCTTCTTACTAAAGGTGATAAAGAAGGCGCTTACAGTGCGTATACACAAGCACAACAAGCAAGTGACGCTAGCCAAGACATTCAATTTAAACTGGATGATCTTGCCAAATAAGGGCTGAAGCTATGAAGAAGATGCTTAGCCGAGTGGTGTTTAGTTCATTTATTCTTGCTGGCCTTGCAGCATGTTCTAGTGAAGAAGATACCGTCATAATGGCACCTGTTCCAGTGGTCACAAGCCAGTTCACACCGGCTAGTGATTGGTCTTCTAGCATTGGTAGTGGAGCAGGGCAATATTTCTCTAAATTACAACCAGTATTTGCTTACGATAAAATTTTTGTGGCAAGTCGTGATGGTGAAGTTAAAGCCCTTGATCCAAACAGTGGCAGCACCGTGTGGAAAATCGATCTGGAAAGTGATGTCATTGCCCGCCTGTCTGGTGGATTGACGGCTTCTTATGGTCAGCTTTTTATTGGCTCAGAAAACGGTGAAGTTATTGCACTCGATGAAGAAACGGGTGAAGTAAAATGGCGTCAAGAGGTAGTAGGGGAAGTGCTCTCGAAACCCACTACAGAAGATAATATGGTCCTTGTTCATACTAGTAGAGGTATGTTGGAAGCTTTAGATGCTGAAACTGGCGAACAAGTTTGGACAATCAGTACCGAAGTCCCGAATTTAACCTTAAGAGGGAGTAGTTCTCCGTCTACCGTTTCTGGTGGGGTTTTTTGGGGAACGGCAAATGGACGTTTGGCAGCCGCCATTGTTGCTAAAGGTCAGCTTATTTGGCAGCAGCCGATTGGAATACCGAAAGGCGCAACAGAGATAGATAGACTAGTCGATGTTGATTCTTCACCTATAATTCTAGGTGGTATGTTATATACCGTTGGATTTAATGGTCAGCTTGTTGCTATTGATTTAAGATCAGGATCCGCAACGTGGAAAAGAAACTACTCGTCATCTTTAGATATGGCGACGGATGGGGTTCGTCTATTTTTAGTGACTGAAAACGATCATATTGCCGCAGTTGATGCTCGCAGTGGCACAGAAATATGGACCAATAAGTTATTGGAAAACCGATTGCTTACTGCTCCAGCTATAATTAATGGCTATTTGGTTTTTGGTGACTCTGAAGGTTATTTACACTGGTTAGATCCAGACACAGGTGAGTTTATTTCTCAGCAATTAGTTGACGATAGTGGCTTTGCTGTTGGGCCGATTGAGGTAGAAGACGGTTACTTGATTACCACTCGTGACGGTAAAGTGAGCAAGTTAAAGATCGACTAGTTCTTAACTGAATTTATAAAAGTGTGATAGAATTCACAGTCGGCTCCTGACTTTGCGGTTAGGAGCCGTTTTGTTGAAGTAAATAGTGTATTTAATGAAATAGTTGTATGTATTTCCTTAAATATTTTTTGTTTTATTATGTGTAGTTATAGGTAAGTGATGAAATATTTACCTATAACTACATAATAAAATGTTTTTCTAGAGGTTGTTATGATTCCTGTTGTTGCTCTTGTTGGGCGTCCAAATGTAGGCAAGTCTACCTTGTTTAATCGATTAACACGCACAAGAGATGCGCTTGTTGCTGACTTTCCTGGGCTTACTCGGGATAGAAAGTATGGGCAAGCTAAACTTGGAGAGCATGAATTCATCGTTATTGATACCGGTGGTATTGACGGCACTGAAGAAGGTGTTGAAACCAAAATGGCAGAGCAATCTTTGGCAGCAATTGATGAAGCTGATGTGGTGCTATTTATGGTTGACGGTCGCGCAGGGTTAACGGTTTCAGATGAAGCTATTGCGCATCATCTACGAAAAATAGAAAAACCAGCTATGTTGGTTGTAAACAAAGTGGATGGAGTTGATGCAGACGCTGCTAGTGCAGAATTTTGGCAACTTGGTATGGAACATATGTATCAAATTGCCGCTTCACATGGGCGAGGCGTAACCAGCTTAATTGAGCTCGCATTAAATCCTTTTGCCGAAGCACTGCTAGAAACTCAAAAAGGTGAAATAGAAGATTTAACTGACGTTGTTGATGACGACGAAGAAAAACTTGAATATACCGAAGAAGAAGCAGAACAAGAATTTAAGCGTTTACAAGACCAACCAATAAAATTGGCTATTATAGGTCGTCCTAATGTCGGTAAGTCTACCTTAACTAATCGAATTTTAGGTGAAGAGCGGGTTGTCGTTTATGACATGCCAGGTACGACTCGTGATTCTATCTACATTCCTATGAAGCGTGATGAACGAGAGTATGTGTTAATCGACACGGCAGGTGTTCGTCGTCGTAAACGTATCAATGAAACAGTAGAAAAATTTTCTGTGGTTAAAACGTTAAAAGCAGTTGAAGATGCTAATGTTGTCTTGCTGATTATAGACGCACGTGAAAATATATCCGATCAAGATTTGAGTTTACTTGGTTTTGCTCTTAATGCTGGACGGTCAATTGTTATCGCAGTCAATAAATGGGATGGCCTTGACTCTGATATAAAAGAACATGTGAAAAAAGAGTTGGACCGCCGCTTAGGCTTTGTGGATTTTGCTCGTATTCACTTTATTTCGGCGCTACACGGCACTGGTGTTGGTCATCTGTTTGAATCCGTTCAAGAAGCGTATAAGTCAGCCACAACGCGAGTAGGTACATCGGTTTTAACCCGTGTTATGAAAATGGCAACAGATGATCACCAGCCACCTTTAGTTCGTGGCCGTCGAGTTAAGTTAAAATATGCCCATGCTGGTGGTTACAACCCACCTATCGTTGTAATTCATGGCAACCAAGTTAAAGAGTTACCAGATTCTTACAAACGTTATTTAATGAATTACTATCGTCGTTCATTAGAGATTATGGGGACACCAATTCGCATCCAGTTCCAAAATAGTGATAACCCGTTTGAAGGCAAAACAAATAAGATGACATTATCACAAGAACGCAAAAGAAGTCGCGTTGTTGGAATGATGAAAAATAGAAAGAGATAAGAAAAAGCGCCAAATAAGGCGCTTTTTTATTATCAAATATTGGTATTTTATTACTAAATATAAGCGGAACAATGCAAAATATTCTGTTTTATATTAAGTTACTGTTTAATGAATTTGGATTAGTCTTCTGAACCGATCTGGTTTTTAAAATGCTGAGATCTTGGTGTTTAAATGTTATGGTTCAGAATATTAAACTGCAGTAAATCCAAAAACAGGATATGTAACTTATGCTTTCGGGTTGTGTGTATATTTATGTTCTTAATTAGGTAGATCGCTGATCAAATTTGATTAAGCGGAAGATCAGGCGATGATCTTTAATCTGAGAGATTGAATTATCGAGCATTGTTATTTGTAGAATGGGAGTAAACAAGATGACTGTTAAAAATTCATGTCCAACATGTAATAGCGAATTGCAATGGGATGCTGGATCTTATCAATGCACAGAATGCAACATTACCTATAGTAAACTCGCATTCTGCCCTAGTTGTGAGGCTGAGTTGGAAAAATTACAAGCGTGTGGTTCAGTGAGTTATTTTTGTAATACTTGTAATGAAATGAAATCTAAGTCTGCGGTTCGAATCGAATTTCACCAACAAAATTAGTTTTCATTGTACTAATATCAAGTAAATTCGATACTCAATTAACGGTAGAAGTGATAGTTCCGTCTACAACTTGAGTAATCATTTGATCACCTTTTTTAATCGCTGAAGTATGGTTGATTATTTTTCCTGATGCATCTTTACTAATTGAATAACCACGTTTAAGCGTAGCAAGAGGGCTAACCGTATCTAGTTTTTCGGCATAAAGAGCCAAACTATGCTTAGAGATCATCATTTTTTTATTAATGGCATCAATAAGTTTTTGTTCGGCTTGAGCTAACGAGTGACGTTGCTTACTCAACTGAATATCCGGCGAATTCAGTTGTAATCGATAATTTAAGTTATCAACCTTATATCGTTTAGCGCTAACTTGCTGCTGAGTTATTTTTATCAATCGAGATTCAAGATCATCTAATCGCTGACTCTGTAGCTGCAGATGATAGTTAGGATGCTGTTTTTCTAGCCCATGTGTTAGCTGCTGTAATCGGTATTGTCGTTTAGACAATGCCGTTTCCATTGTGTGTATTAGGCGATTAGTCCGAGATAAAATCGCCTGTTGTTTATGACTTTGATCTCTACTAACTAATTCAGCCGCTGCGGAAGGGGTTGGCGCACGAACATCTGCAACAAAATCAGCAATGGTAACGTCAACCTCATGGCCTACCGCACTAATAATAGGAATGTGACTAGCGGCAATAGTTCGGGCTAGTACTTCGTGATTGAAGCACCAAAGATCTTCTAAAGAACCGCCGCCACGACCGACTATCAAGACGTCACATTCCTCTCTTGAATTCGCTCGTCCTATTGCTTGAGCGATTTCAAATGCAGAAGACTCACCTTGAACCGTAGTAGGATAAACAACAACGGGTAAATTTGGATCTCTACGTTTTAGTACATCAAGAATATCATATAGCGCGGCACCGGTTTTCGACGTAATGATACCGACGGTCTTCGGGTTCTCCGGTAATGGCTTTTTCAACGATTGTGCAAATAAGCCTTCCGCTGCCAGCTGCATTTTCAATTTTTCAAATTCTTGCTGTAGTCTACCATCACCCTCAGGCTGCATACTTTCGATGATTAGCTGATAATCACCACGAGGTTCATAAAGCGATAGACGAGCTTTAACTAATACTTGATTACCGTTGCAAGGTTTGAAGATTACGCGACGATTATTACCACGAAACATGGCACATTTTACTTGTGCTCTAGAATCTTTAAGGGTTAAGTACCAGTGCCCCGAAACGGGTGCCGAAAAATTAGAAATTTCACCAACCAACCAAACGATGCCCATTTCATTTTCCAGCAATAGCCGAACTTCTGCATTTAATCGGGAAACGGTGAAGATATTTTGGTTAGTTTGTAAAGGCAAAGTGATACCACAGAACGTGATTATGGAAATTAGCGCCAATATAATACATAGCAAGGGGGTTAATGCAAATAAAAAATGAAAAAATGTGTAGCGAAACGATTGCGTCCTGCGTATAATCCGTCTGCAATATCAATTTAGATACAAATTTGATTCATCCTTATTATGCGAAACGATAAGGGTGAATTTTTCGTTTTAACCTCGGTTTTTAAACCATAGTTGAGAGATATTGCAATGCTACGAATAGCAAAAGAAGCACTTACCTTTGACGATGTATTACTCGTTCCTGCACATTCAACAGTTCTTCCTAATACAGCGGACCTTCGCACTAAGTTAACTAAAAATATTTCGCTGAATATTCCAATGCTATCGGCATCTATGGATACCGTTACTGAAGCTCGGCTTGCTATAGCCTTAGCCCAAGAAGGCGGCATCGGTTTCATCCACAAAAATATGTCTATTGAAGCGCAAGCTGAACAAGTTCGTTTGGTTAAAATCTTTGAAGCAGGTGTGGTTTCTCACCCAGTTACAGTAAAACCAACCAATACCATCGCTGACGTCCTTGCTCTAACAGAAAAGAACGGCTTTGCAGGTTACCCAGTCGTAGCAGATAACAATGAATTAGTTGGTATTATTACTGGACGAGACATTCGCTTTGTTACTGATTTAACCAAAACAGTTGACCAAGTAATGACACCTAAAGCTCGTCTAGCAACGGTAAAAGAGGGCGCGTCTCCTGAAGAAGTTCAAGAGCAAATGCACAAAGCTCGGGTCGAAAAAGTATTAGTCGTAAATGATGCGTTTCAGTTAACCGGAATGATTACTGCTAAAGATTTTCACAAAGCAGAACGCAAACCGAATGCTTGTAAAGATGATAAAGGTCGTTTACGTGTCGGTGCAGCGATTGGTGCAGGGGCCGGTAATGAAGAACGCGTTGCTGCATTAGTTGAAGCTGGTGTAGATGTACTTCTTATTGATTCCTCTCATGGTCATTCAGAAGGAGTACTTGAGCGTATTCGTGAAACACGTGCTGCTCATCCAGACCTTGAAATTGTAGGTGGTAATGTTGCTACAGGCGCAGGTGCCAAAGCTCTTATCGACGCTGGTGTTAGTGCGGTTAAAGTAGGAATTGGCCCTGGTTCAATTTGTACTACCCGTATTGTTACTGGTGTAGGGGTTCCTCAGGTTACTGCTATTTCTGATGCGGTTGAAGTCGCCGATCAATATGGTATTCCAGTTATTGCTGATGGTGGTATTCGTTTTTCTGGTGATATTTGTAAAGCGATTGTTGCGGGCGCATCTTGTGTTATGGTTGGGTCGATGTTGGCAGGAACGGAAGAAGCGCCGGGCGAGATCATTCTTTATCAAGGTCGTTCATATAAATCCTATCGCGGCATGGGCTCATTAGGAGCGATGTCACAAGGTTCCTCTGACCGCTATTTCCAAACAGACAACGCTGCCGATAAATTGGTACCAGAAGGTATTGAAGGACGCATAGCTTATAAAGGCCGTTTAAAAGAGATAGTCCATCAACAAATGGGTGGATTGCGTTCAAGTATGGGCTTAACCGGTTCTGCAACGATTGAAGATATGCGTACCAAAGCTGAATTTGTTCGAATTTCTGGCGCAGGAATGAAAGAATCTCATGTTCATGATGTACAGATTACTAAAGAAGCACCAAATTACCGTTTAGGCTAATTTTTGCTGAATGATCAACAACAATATTGTGTTTTCAGCATATTGTTGTTGTGTGACAAATGATTTACCAATAAGTTATTACATTAACCTATTTTGAGAAGAGAAAATGACAAAAAACATTCATGATCAACGAATTTTGATCTTAGATTTTGGTTCTCAATATACACAGCTTATTGCTCGTCGTATCCGTGAAATTGGCGTTTACTGTGAGTTATGGAGTTGGGATGTGGATGAAGCGGATATCCGTGAGTTCGCTCCAAATGGTATTATTCTTTCTGGTGGTCCAGAAAGTGTAACAGAGGCAAACTCTCCAAGAGCGCCTCAGTATGTGTTTGAAGCTGGCGTACCAGTATTTGGTGTTTGCTACGGTATGCAAACCATGTCTGAGCAATTAGGTGGCAACGTTGCTGGTTCCGATGAGCGTGAGTTTGGTTATGCCCAAGTTAAAGTTATTGATGACTGCGAGCTATTCAAAAATATTGAAGATGCGATTGCGGAAGATGGCGCGCCATTATTAGACGTATGGATGAGCCACGGTGATAAAGTTGTCGCTATTCCGTCTGATTTTAGCAAAGTAGCAGAAACCGATACCTGCCCATTTGCTGCAATGGCAAACGAAGAGAAAAAGTTCTACGGTGTTCAGTTTCATCCAGAAGTCACTCACACTCGTCAAGGGTTACGTATGTTAGAGAATTTTGTTCTTAACATATGTGGCTGTGAAAAGCTTTGGACACCTCAATCTATTATCGATAATGCGGTTGCACAAATTAAGCAACAAGTTGGAGATGATGAAATCATCTTAGCATTATCCGGAGGAGTCGATTCTTCTGTTGTTGCTATGTTAGTTCAACGTGCTGTTGGTGATAAGTTAACATGTGTGTTTGTTGATAATGGTTTGCTACGCTTGGATGAAGGTCAGCAAGTTATGGACATGTTTGGTGATCATTTCGGATTAAATATCATCAAAATTGAAGCGGAAGAACGCTTCCTTAGCGCGTTAGCTGGTGAAGTTGACCCTGAGAAAAAACGCAAAATTATCGGTCACGAATTTATCAATGTATTTGATGAAGAATCGAAGAAATTGAAAAACGCGAAATGGCTAGCGCAAGGGACTATTTACCCTGATGTTATTGAATCTGCCGCTTCTAAAACTGGCAAAGCACATGTGATTAAATCGCATCATAACGTTGGTGGCCTTCCTGATGATATGGAAATGGGCCTAGTTGAACCATTACGTGAGTTGTTTAAAGATGAAGTACGTAAAATAGGTTTAGAACTTGGTCTTCCATACAACATGCTATACCGTCATCCTTTCCCTGGACCTGGTTTAGGTGTTCGTGTGCTTGGTGAAATTAAGAAAGAGTACTGTGATCTTTTGCGCCGTGCCGATGCTATCTTTATTGAAGAGCTTCATGAAGCGGATCTTTATCATAAAGTTTCTCAAGCCTTTACCGTTTTTCTTCCTGTACGCTCTGTTGGTGTTATGGGCGATGGACGTAAATACGACTGGGTGGTTTCGCTTCGAGCGGTTGAAACAATCGACTTTATGACCGCGCATTGGGCACATTTACCTTACGATTTCTTAGGTAAAGTATCTAACCGCATCATTAATGAAGTGGATGGTATATCTCGTGTTGTTTATGACATATCAGGTAAACCGCCAGCAACAATAGAGTGGGAATAAAACCGTAATTATTTCTAATTTATAGACTACCTTAAAGTCAGCATGAAGATGCTGGCTTTTTTTTATCAGAATAATTGACATTATTGGTTTTTAAGTCGAATAACAGTTGAACCTGAACAATATTTCATCTAACATGCGCCGACTTCAACTATTTGTAATTTTTTAAACTATTTTTGATAAGGTTAAGACCAAATGTCTACAAAATTAGCTAACCCAGCACCATTAGGTTTAATGGGCTTCGGTATGACAACTATTCTATTGAATATCCACAATGCAGGTTTTTTCCCAATTGATTCAATGATCCTTGCTATGGGTATTTTCTATGGTGGTCTTGGCCAAGTAATCGTTGGCATCATGTGCTTCAAACGTGGTGATACTTTTGGTACGACAGCATTCACTTCTTATGGCCTATTTTGGCTTACATTAGTGGGTTTGATTGTAATGCCTGAAATGGGTTTAACGGCTAGCCCAGAAGGATTTATGGGATGGTATCTAACATTATGGGCTATCTTCACTGGCTTTATGTTTGTTGGTTCACTTTGTTACCCTACTGCTAAGCAAGTAGTTTTTGGATCATTAACCATTCTATTTGCTCTACTTGCACTCCGTGATTTTACTGGTAGCCATTTTATTGGAACGATTGCTGGTTTCGAAGGTATTTTCGTTGGCGCTAGCGCTATTTACTTTGCTATGGCGCAAGTTCTTAATGCAGAGTTTGGTCGTGAAGTGATGCCGGTAGGAAAACCTCTAATCGGTCGAACTAAAGAAGAAGCACCTGTTGGTAAACAAGCGACAGCTTAATTCTAAGATTAAGAAATATAATGTATTTTAAAGGCTTTAGTTATTAACTAAAGCCTTTTTTATTGATGCTAGTCTATCTCTCACTTGGCTCAGAAATCTGATATAGCTTATGTTCGTCACATACCTCTTCACAGTCACAAACTTTTTCCACACCGACATTATTCAAACCGCCGCAACTTCCTTGTATCGTCTTTTTATTCAAAATAACGCCTATTGCCATCAACAAGATAACAATAAGAAATACACCAAAAGTAATAAATATAGTGGTCATTATCTCACCTAGCGTTTTTTGAGTGGAGAAAGTGATGAAATGGAGCCCATCAATGTATCTTTCTTCTCATGTTGACCACAGCATCCACCAGAATGACCAGAATGACCAGAATGACCAGAACACTTTCCTTTTTTCAAGTGATTCTGGGATGGACGACCAGAAGAAGCGCTGGTTAACTCAATCATCGGGCTGTTAAGCGCCATTGATATCGATGTTTTTTGCGTTAGCTTAAAAACACGAATCCCTGATTTTAGTAATTTCCCTAGAGCTCGTTCTCCAATATTTCGTACAATAATCGCATCAGTCTGCATTTCTTTAAGTCGTGATATTGTTGCCTTCTTTTCATGGCAAGAACATCCTGCTTCTGCTGCAGGGTTGTCTATATTTTTGATAAATTGGCTTTGTTCATTTAAAAACACAAACTGTTTCGCTTTCATAAAGTGGTTAGCGACGCAATCTCTGCTGTGTGGAATGGCGTAGATCATTGTTCAGACTCCTTATCATCAAGAACAAGTGCATTACCTTCTATTAGACCAGAAGCAACTTTAAATCTTGCTCGATTAATGATGTTGCCAAAAGTCTGCCTTGAAACTCCCATTTGGTCTGCTGCTTCTTGTTGACTCATGTTTTCGTAGTCAGCTAGTCGTATCGCTTCAAACTCTTCAGCTAGTATTTCAACCTTTTTTAAGTTTTTAAGTGGTATGCCATTGGGTTTAAAGCAGCTGTGTGCTGGTCGCCCACAAATGCGTCGGCATTTTTTGGGTCTGGCCATAATGTCTCCTTAACTGAGTTTCATGGTCACTATACTTTAATTATTGGCATATGCCAATAATGTTATGGTTAAAGTTTTTGGCATATGCTATAAATAACGGAAGGAATTACCTTTAATTAGACAGCAATAATGAAGACAGAAAATGAAAATTATCAAACCAGAAAGTCATCGCCATTGCATTGTATGTAGTGAGTCGAATTTGAATCCAATGTCATTGAAAATGCAGTTTATTCGTCATGAAAACACCCGGGTTTCAGCAGAAATAAAGCTGGGTGAGTCATATCAAGGATATGAAAATCAATTACATGGTGGAATTATTAGTACTTTAGTCGATGGCGCTATGACGCAATGTTTATTTGCGCAAAATATACAAGCTATGACGGCTGAATTAACGGTTAGATTTATTCGCCCTGTGCCTATAAATCAAACACTTCTGGTTGATGCTTCTATTCTTTCTGAACGTAGAGGTATGCAAAAATTAGTGAGCCATATTTATTGTAATGGCAATGAACTTGTTCGGGCTAATGCCAAATTTCTAACCGTCAAAATGTAAAGTAATGTAAATAATTCTCATTATAATATTAATTGTAAGCTAAAATTGTTAAAAAAATGATCCATCGGGTGTTAATTAACGTACTACAGTTAATTAAGTCAATATTCCATAAAGGGAGACAAGTGAGTATGGATACATTAAATGCAGTAAAAAATGATCAAACTGTTTCAAGACCAATACCTCAAGAAGCATTTGATTGGTATGACGAGTATGCACATGGCTTAATTGACCGTAGAGAGTTTATGTCTCGTCTTGGAGGATTAGTGGCACTTGGCTTTACTATGACAGTATTAACCAGCGCTTTGTTACCTAACTATGCAAATGCAGAACAAATTTCTTTTAATGATCCCTTGATCACTGGTTCATATGTTAACTTTTCTTCTCCTAAAGGACACGGCGATTGTCAAGGGTACCTTGTTGTACCTAAAGGGTTAGAAGGCACGGCTCCGGTAGTGCTGGTTATACATGAAAATCGTGGCCTTAACCCATATATTGAAGATGTAGCACGAAGATTAGCGGCGAAGGGCTTTATTGCTTTTGCTCCAGATGGCCTTTATCCATTAGGGGGTTATCCGGGTAATGATGATGCCGGTCGGGTCATGCAAAAAAGTATGGATAAAAGAAAACTGGAAGAAGATTTTATTGCCGCAGCACAATTTTTAAAGTCGCATGAGCTTAGCTCTGGTAAATTAGGTGCGGTTGGTTTTTGCTATGGTGGATATGTCGTTAACATGTTGGCTGCGACCATTCCTGAACAACTCGATGCTGGCGTGCCATTTTATGGCACTCCCGCGGCAGACACTATTCAAGAGAACGTAAAAGGTCCGTTATTACTGCAGTTTGCAGAACTCGACAAAAGAGTTAATGCTACTTGGCCGGAATATGAGAAAGTATTGAAGGCCAATAAAGCTGATTATATGGCTCATATCTACACTGGAGCCAATCATGGTTTCCATAATGATTCCACTGGTCGATATGTAGAAAAAGAAGCGGAGCTTGCGTGGGAAAGAACGTTAGCATTCTTTAATGAACATCTAGCGTAACGGTTTTATTGCATTAGTAAAATAGATACTGTTTAAGCCATCAGTTACACTGATGGCTTGATTTATCTAAAAACCATATATATTACAAAAAGTTAGCTATTTTATAAAGCCAGTGATACGTCAATCGCAACCCAAACGTTGTGCTGTTTTATTACTATCGATTAGCGTTTCTGGTAGCGCATATGGCAGCTTCTGTTTTAAATTACTCAACGTAGTTTTGGTCGAACAAAAATCGGTATCTTTAGGCGTATCTTGGGCCATAACGAACACTGCTGCCGCTCCTTCAGTTAAGTTTTTATTCGGTTTATAGACTATTTTATAGTAAGCAGACGGTACCTTATGAGGTTCATCGGCTGCTGGAAGAGTCATTGAATCATCAGAATAAATAGGACCACTTATCACAAATAATGAATCGCGAAACTGCACCTTTTCTCTCACTCTCGATTCTAGCTCTTGCCATGCATTTTGGTTTAGAAGGCTTGATTGCGGTGTTATATTGCTCAGGTAATTTAAGGTATACCAATACTTATTACCCGTAAAGCTAGCCAATGGAACTTGATGCCCTCTATCGGTTTTTAATTGCTTATAAGCGTTTTTGTAATCTTTTTCCTCTAGTCTTTCCTCTTCGGATAACAAAGGTTGATTGCTCCAATTTCGATTGGTGTGTGTCCCAAAATTCTGCACATCAACTTCATAGGCGACCCAATCTGCAAATTTAGTTGTAGGATTATGAGATAAAGCATACAGACGTTCAAATATCATACTATTACCATCAATTTGAATTTCTGGACAACCTACCGGACAGTGAGGACTTTCTATTTTCGTCATAGCATGCGCTTGAACGGCAGAGAAAGATAAAAGAGTTAAAAATAGTAAAGTGGTGGTATTCATTATAAAAATTAATTACTGAGTTAGATTATATTCATTAGTTTAGTGGTTATTCGTACGGTATCAATGGTAATTTTCACTCAGATAGTAATAATGTCACTGCTTTGTTTCACGGTGGCAATCATTCATTAATGGTTCATGCTTGAAACATGGTACCAACAATGTATTAGGCTTTCTGACCCTCACTCTGATCGACCAATTATGTGTCATTCCTTGGATCTGTCGATTGTCTAATATCATTGCTTGGTGAGGGCAACCTCGCCTATATTTGTGACTCAAGAAGGGCCTGCTAAATACCTCATTACTGTCATGTCCAAATGTTAGGTTCAGTGCTCTCGTCCATAACGAATGAAACAATGGAGAGAAGTCATGAATAAAATTAACAAAATAGATCGTGAATGTATTGTTGGGGGAGTCGATACTCACAAGGATATACATGTCGCTGCCGTTGTAAATGAGTTAAATCAAGTACTATCTACCGAAAGCTTTCCAACAACTAGGCATGGATATAAAAAAATGCTTATGTGGATGTCATCATTTGGCCGTGTTTCACGGATCGGAATTGAATGCTCAGGTACATATGGCCTTGGTTTACTACGATACATGCAAAGCAGTGGGATTGAAGTGTTAGAGGTTACCGCACCAGACAAATCTGACCGTCGTAAACGAGGAAAAGATGACTCATTAGATGCTGAAAATGCGGCACATGCTGCTTTTAGCAAATTGAGAACAGTTACACCAAAAACAAGAGATGGAATGGTAGAATCTCTTAGAGTCCTAAAAAGTTGTCGAAAAAGTGCGGTATCGGCTCGAACAGTAGCTTTACAAATGATAAGAACAAGTATTGTATCTGCTCCAGATGAGTTACGTGACACCCTTAGGCATATGACTCGAATGAGCTTAATCCGTACACTTGCATCTACCCGCCCTGACTTAACCAATTACAGAGACATTAGCACTGCGTATAGAATAACTTTAAAATCTCTTGCTCGAAGATATATCGAACTTCATGATGAGATTGCTGATTTAGATAAAATGATTGCAACAATTGTCGAAACATTAGCACCACAATTAATTGAACAAACGGCAGTGGGATATGAATCGGCGGCGCAGCTACTGATCACGTTAGGTGATAACCCAGAGAGACTGCGATCAGAATCGAGTTTTGCTGCTCTCTGTGGAGTTAGCCCTATTCCTGCTTCATCAGGTAAAACTAACCGACACCGATTGAATAGAGGTGGAGATAGAGCGGCAAACAGTGCACTTCATATAATTGCGATTGGCAGACTTCGTATCGAAAAGCGTTCACAAGAATATATTAAAAAGCGCGTAGGTGACGGGTTATCAAAAATGGAAGCGTTGCGATGCTTGAAAAGATATATTGCAAGAGAAATTTACTATCTTCTTAAAAAGAGAAATATGTTGATTAATGCAGTCCAAATTACTTCTTGACACTTAGAAGGGCATCTAAGGTAGTTATAGCTTGGTTGGTCAACCATAAGATAGACAGAACCTGTTGAATTGATGATATTGGCTACACTTATCACTTTTGCTCTAGTAGGTTGTTAACTTAACGTTGGTTATAAATGCTATGTTTACAAAGAGCGATACTTATAAAAAACAGATGGATGGAAAATAAGAATGAATTTTGACTGGATAGAATGGTTTGGCTATTTAGCCTCTTTAGTTGTGTTAGTTTCGTTGACGATGACGTCGATTATCAAGCTCAGAGTCATCAATTTTATAGGCTGCGTCTTATTTGCACTATTTGCATATTTTATAGATTCTTATCCAACTATGTTTATGAACATAGGGATCGCTGGAATTAATGTTTATTTTTTATGGAAAATAAAAACAACCAAAGAACAATTTACCTTAATTAGTGCAGTGGTTAATTCGGAATATTTTGATTACTTTATTTCTACTTATAAGAATGAAATTGAGCAACAAACATCATTAGAAAAATTAAAAATGGCAGATACTGCGTTTTATATGTTAAGAAATAACAATATTGCGGGTGTGCTAGTAGGAAATCTGAATACGGAAGGAGAATTGCTGGTTCTGGTTGATTATGTAACACCAGAGTATCGTGATTTTAAGTTGGCAGATTATTATTATCAATCGAACCCTGAAGTCATCAAAAATAGAGGGGTAAAAACCCTAAAAGCTCATGCAACTATAGCGAATCATGAAGAGTACTTACTTAAGGTTGGTTTTGAATTGATGGATGAACAAGAAAAAAGTTATATCAAGCATCTTTGATAAAATAATCACTTTAAAATTCAATTTATTAAGAGGATATTTATCAAATTATTGTTATGCTCAACAATAAATAACTTTTCTATTTAAGGGTAAATAGTACCTGTGATCACGATTGAAAAACTGAAATTAGAACATACAGAACAACTTGATGCACTTAGTGTTACCGAACAGCAATTGAAGTTTGTTGGCAGCTTAGAGGATATTCTAGCCAATGTTAATGGTTCGATTCATCCTCACGTGATCGTAGTTAAAGAAAGGGTAGTCGGTTTCTTTTTGATTGATACGGTTTACAGCGAACAATATCAGTTTGCTCAGCACGATAGTTTGGGCTTACGTGGCTATTTTATTGGGAAAAATTTTCAAGCAATGGGCTATGGAAGCGCTGCGATTTTGGCTTTAAGTCATTATCTCCCATCAACTTATCCAAACAAATCAGATGTGTATTTAACGGTTAATTGTAAAAATACAAACGCAAAAAACTGCTACCTTAAAGGCGGTTTCATAGAAAAAGAAGGCCTTTATTTAGAAGGTAGCGCTGGACCACAACACATTATGTGTCTAACATTTCCCTAATATTAATTTGGAACCCTCTCCTTAATGTCCTATTAATAGAGAGGAAAAAGATTAAAAGGCAAAAAAATGGGCTAGACAAATGCTAACCCACAGACTGACAAAGGGGAGGTCTAATGTTGCGTGTCGGTCTCAAAATAAGGTTTATACACATCCGCTAATGATTTAGGTTTGTTTTTATTCTTTGTGGTTTTTAGTGAAACTGGAGGGGCTTCTTGCGACTCTATTGCCTTGGCATGTTGTTTGGCCGCATGTTGAAAGTGTGAATTATTTTGAGCTTTTATTCGGGCTCGATTGACTCGATCGATGACATCCTTAAGCATAACCAGTACCTCACTTCCAAAGAAATTTAATACCTACTGACTTGTTATCAATAATACTTAGTGATCTATTATAAATATTTTGTGTTCGACGGAATCCTTGTGAACTGATATCTTTATTAGTTGATTGCCTACACATTAGTAATTCGTTGATTTTTCACTCATTACTAACTAAACACGATTGGCGTAGTTAACCAAACGACAGTCCTCATTAAACGATAATACTGTTAAAGCCATTACACTGTTAAAATCAGGATACTAACAAAACAATAGTTATACTTGGCTGTTTCGTCAAGTTACGGTTCAGCATTAATCAACCCGATTATTGATGATAGCCTTGCTTCATTCTTGAACGTTAAGGTCCTGTAAAGCACCTGAAATGAGTTCTTCAGCGATTTGTTTTGCTGTTTTATTGTTACCGTCGTTTGTCTCACCGAATGTTGATAGGCCAACATTGAATGTTATTTTCTCGTCATTAATTGATAAGTTACTTTCAATCTCAGAGCATAATCTTTCTGTTACTTTGATCGCATTATGTTGGTTGCAGTTATATAGCAGTAGAGCAAATTGGTTTTCTTCAAAGTGCGCAAGAATATCACTATCTCTTGATAACGACTTTATTGTATCAGCCCCACTTTTTATTAAATGATGTGCTTGCGGCAAACCGTATTTTTCTCTTAATTCTGAGTAGTGGTCAATGCAGGCGATAACAAGAGAAACAGGCATCCTTTGACGTATCGATATGCGCAGCAATGATTCCATCACCTGAATAAATAAAGGTTTGTTGTAAAGTTCGGTTAAAGGGTCATATAATCCTGATAATTGAACCTTGCTGTCTACCGAAGAGGCGTCACTAATCTTTGTCATTTGTTTCATCCTTTTGTGCATACTATTTATAATAGTAGCTAGAAAATAGAGTATGTAATCACCTGAATACTAATTATTTGAAAATAATCATTAATTTCTCATTTTTGACCAATATCTAACGATGTAAGTTAGTATTTATTTCTGTTGAGTCAACGATTTAGAGTATAAGCTACAGCGAGCTTATTAATTGATTTTTCTAGGATCCGAATCTGGGTTGACTGATATAGCTAAATTATGATGAATGACATGAATTATAGAAATAATAATGAGGATTGTTTATTGTGAGCAAGATCTTTATTATAGCCACCGTTATGATCCAGTAAAACCGCTGCTACTATTGTGGCATGACTAGGAATAAGTATAAGCATTGAAAGTACTCCTATCACCTGAAGATAAATCAAAAATTTTAGTAAAAGAACTCGCACTGAGTGCGCTTCTTTATATCGAATTTCAGCAACTTGATGCTAAAGTTCGGCTCTCTTCACAGAAAAAAAACGATTTGCTGCAAATTTGGTTAAATAAGCAAAGTAAAAATAGCCGTTATAGACGATTAAAGAAAAAGTTAAAAACGTTGCTAAATCAGTTCAAAAAAACTCAAGTCGATCTAGAGACTATTTTCACTGAACTAGCCAATTACCAAGCCGATTCACTGCCTACTCATCTAGAAGAGTATCTTCTGTTAATTAGAAGAATGGAGCGTAATTTAGGCTTAACCGTTATGCTTTCCAGCGCACAAGAGTTGGATTTAGATTACAGCGAAATTTTTATAGCCGTTTTATCTAACGATTTAAATAGTCACTTCTCGAATGCTGGTAAGCTTTTATTACCTATCGAGTTTTTAGCTAGGCTACCGACAGCTAAGCGCTCTTCTTTCTTAGAAGGAGTGTTTAGTTCTCCGATTTTTACTTATCGGATACTTTATGAAGATGATAAGTATATTCGTATAGAGTTTTATGTGAAGTAACTCATTGCTGCCGAAAATAGAATGGTAGCCAAAAATTGGGCTGTTGTTAAAAACGGATTGTCTACGATGACAATCCGTTTTTGGCATATTCTTAAAGCGCTAATAGAGTAATCGTTATAGTCCTATGTGACTTTTATCTCATTGAGCTATTTGTACATGAGTTCATGATTATTTGTACATGGAAGTATAATCATCGATATAGTTCTCCCAAATAGGAGGCTTTCCAATGATTTCTTGTACTGATTCGATGAATAATTTTACGATAGGTGTTTGATTTCTATGTGGATAAATCGCATGAATTTGTCCATAAGTTTTAGGCATTTTATAGTGTGTAAGTAAGGGGATAAGCCCTAGCTCTTTAATGTTTTTTTCCAAAGTAAATAATGGCACAACCGCATATCCCACTCCAGCTTGAGCTGCCGATAAAATCGCTCTAGCTTGGTTTACTTTATATTTACCTTTCATCGTATAAGTACTCATGGTTTCACAACCAGGAGATTGGCAAAAATCAATTTTATTGCGGGTAACTTCGCCATTATTATAAATAATCGCAGGAAGTTGCATGAGTTCTTCTGGCGTTTTCGGTTCGCCATATTTTTCGATAAAGGATTGAGAAGCCAAAATAGCGATAGGGTTATTGGCGATTTTTTTAGCGATGAGATTGGAATCAGATAAAACACCTACCCTAAATGCAATATCGTATTGTTCTCCAATAATATCGGAACGTCGATCGTCTAAATGAAGACTGATATGAACATCTGGATATTTTTTCATAAAATTATTAACCGCTTGAGTTAAATAAAGGTACCCAAATGGTGTAGGGCCAGTAATCTTTATTTGTCCCTTTGGCTGAGAATGATATGACTCGGCAATCCGTTGCGTATCAGACAGTAAATTTCGTACTGATTCTGCTTGTTTAAGGATTTCAGTCCCAGCATCGGTTAATGAAAGTGAACGAGTAGAACGATTAAGTAATCGAATTCCTAAATCATCTTCTAATACTTTGATTTGTTTCGATAAGACGGAACGATCGAGATTACGTAAATCTGCGGCTCTAGCAAAAGAACCATGGTTTACAACATCCAAAAATAAACCTAACCGAGTTGCCATATCCATAAGTAGGACCCTGCGCAATGAATACTATGGGCTTATGATACCTTTGTTTTGCTTAATAAGATCTAACAAATGTAGAAATTTTTGTTAGTTAAAAAGAATAACCTAGTCGTCACTTAACTGGTGGTACGCTAATCAACTGGTAACACAGTACTCAACGGTTTTTTTAAATTGGTTTGTGCGTTGATAAAACATAAACCACGCAGTGGATCCCGCCAGAATGTTAGCGACAAATACCGCCCACAATACGTTTTCTATCCCACCAATAGACACACCAATAAATGTTGCTGGAATATAAAACACAAATAAACGTAGTGAAGACAAAACTAGTGCTTTTCTAGGTTCACACAATGCGTTAAATACCGACACAATAAGCATGCAGAGTCCAAGCGGCCCGTAGCTTAAGGGTACGAAAATTAAGGCATAGGATAAAGAGTCACTTAGTCGTGTATCTGTAGTGAGAAGATTAGCGATATAAGGTGCACTAATAGCTAATATCACCGCGATGATTAAGTGATAAATAACCACAATAGCAGCGGAACTAAACACCAGTTGTGTGACTTTTTCGATTTTATTTTCACCAATGTAACGGCCAACCAGAGGTGGCACCGACATAGTTAAAGAGAGCGAAAATACCAGCGCGAACATTTCTATACGAGAGAGTAAAGTCCAAAACGCAACACTGGTTGTACCTAATTGGGCAATTAAATACGTTACTGTCATCGCACTAACTGACGGTAGAATTTGATTCGAAATGGTTGGAATCGCCATGTTAATCAAGCTACGAAAATAATCGATACTGGTACGGTCGAATAAAGAAAAACAGAACCAACTTTTATTCTTTACTTTTACGGCCATGATAAAAATACAAAAGATATAGGAAACAGAAGACGCGAGTGCAGCGCCTTTTATTCCCATATTAAAGGTAAACATAAATAGTGGGTCGAGTATTAGGTTTATCAAACTAGCCAGAACAAGGAAATATCCAGGCGCTTTTGTTTCGCCATTCGCTCGGTAAATCGCAGATATAAAGTACATTAGCGCCCCGAGTACGACACTGATTAACCAAACCGACCAGTATTGATTGAGTAATATACTGATTATATTACTGTTATCAAGAGAGTTGTTGCTAATAGATTCGGTGGTAAAGTTGCCGAACAACGAGTAAAAAAATGGACGTTTTATCCATAATAGTAAACTTAGTAGCGATAAAAGAACGCTACCACTGATAACGGAAATAGTCGCTGTTTTGGTTGCTGACTGTCTATTTTTTGAGCCGACTGCTTGAGATATAATACTTGTTGTTGCTACTCCAATACCGACTTGTATACCAATAAATAACGTTTGGAATGGTATAGTTATACCTTGTGCCGTCAGTGCATCAATGCCTAACCGTCCAATAAAAATACTATCTACAAGTTGAACTAGCATCAGCGATAATACGCCAAAAGTCAGTGGTAGCGTATGAGCAATGATTTTTCGTAACATGCAGGTATTCTCGTTGGTAAAATAAGCTTAGAGCGATTAGACGATGAATGTTAAGGCTTTTAAACTCAATCGACTAGCATAATGTGAGCACTTCACTGTTGCTACAAAATCAACAATAAAAGTGGTTCATTGTTAGTGACCTTTTCTTTCAATAGAAAGTTCGATAAACAGCATGTCAGAAAAAATTTCATTTTATTGATGCTAAATAGTCCATAATGAATGGCAAATTCTTGTGATGTCCATCACGTAAAAGTAGGCAATAATAGCTTCGTCGAGTGAGAACAAGGGTGTACCCCAATAATTAAACACTCATTTTTTAATCAAGAATTTAAAGGTAAATAATATGAAAAAATTAACAGTTTTAGCAACAACCTTATTAATGAGTGCAACTGCATTTGCTGGTATTCAAACCGTTTACAGTGAAAGAAATATCGCAACAGAAGGTTTCGATTCTAAAGCCGCTGCGTATGAAGCTGGTTTTGATTATGTAGAAACATTAGAAACAGCGAGCAATTCAGAGCTTCGTTTCAAATTATCACCTATTGGCGATAACTTTGTATCTAACATCACATTAGGTGATACGGTTGTTACCATTGAAGAGTTCTCTGAAGCACGTGGCGAAACTTCTTATCGCGCTATCGTGAATGTTGGTTATCAGTTTGAAGCTCAAGACAATCGTAACGATTAATATTTCACAAGCATACTCTTTGAGTCAGTATTGTTTTTGAGTAAGCATCGTTTTTGAAAAAATACTGTCTTTGAAAAGCCAATAGATTTATTTCGTCTATTGGCTTTTTGCCATTCTGGATATAGATATGCGTGGTGTTTATTATGGTGTTGGCAAAAGCGGTTACAGTATGCTAGCTTGAAATGCTAGATGAGCTTTTAGAGACCGTATTTTGATTAGATTTTTAACGCTATTGTTTATTTTTTCAGTTAGTTATCCATTTTCGGTAGTTCAAGCTGCGGATGAAGTAAAGATTGGTGCTATTTTTGCCAAAACAGGAGAAGCAGCAGAAGAAAACTTAGTGCTTTTTCAAGCTGCACGTTTTGCTGTTGATGAGATAAACAGTAAAGGAGGGATACGAGGTAAAAAAGTCCGACTTCTAGAATATGATAATCATAGTACAGCCATTCAAAGCTTGTTGGCTGCAAAACAAGCAGTGAAAGACAATGTAGTTGCCGTTATTGGCGCCTCATGGAGTACTCACTCATTAGCGATTGCGCCGTATTTACAAAAAATGCAGGTGCCGATGATCTCACCAGACTCTACCAATCCGAAGTTAACTAAAATTGGCGACTATATTTTTCGAGCTTGCGTATCCGATACTTGGCAAGGAAAAATATTAGCGAATTTTGCGGCTAATCACTTAAAAAGCCAACGTGTCGTTATTTTACAGAACATAAAAAGCGATTATAGTATTGGTCTTGCTGAAGTTTTTCAAAACGATTTTGGTAAGATGGGAGGAGAAGTTGTCGCGGTATACAACTACAAAACTCAGCAAACCGATTTAACGGCAGAGTTAGAGCAAGTGAAAGATTTAGAGCCAGATTTGTTATTTATTCCCGGCTATGGCGAAAGTGGTTATATAGTGAAACAAGCTCGTAAAATGGGAATAAAAGCCAAAATGATGGGTGGAGATACTTGGTCTTATAAAGAATTTGTTGCTTACGGAGGACAAGATTTAGAAGAAGGTTATTATTCATCTCATTGGAATAAAAACCTGGAAACAAAAGAAGCGCAAGATTTTGTAAAACGTTACAGTATAAATTACGAAGTTACCGATTATGTCGCGGGTGGATACGATGCGGCGATGATATTATTTGAAGCAATTGAGCGTGCCGATTCCTTAGATCGGAAAGCCATACGCGATCAACTTGCGGTAACCAAGGATTATAAAGGGGTGACAGGCAATATTACATTTGACCAGAATGGAGACGCTATAAAACAAATGTTAATGATTAAAATAACAGATGGCAAAACCAATATAGTGGCTACGATAAAACCTGAACAAGGCTAACCACTACCGATGACTAATGGCAGGAGTATTCGGTACAGAATTAACATTACTATTGTTGTGACGTTAATCGTAGTGGCGATTGTATTTGGAAGCATACTTATTCTGTATGAAAATGTTCGACGTAATATAGTGATTAAAGATATTCAAACCTCCTTACAAGAACTGACCACGCAACATAGCTCAACTCTAGGGAATGAAATTTTCTCTAATCAAACTCTTGCTATTCAAGACTCATTAACTTCGATCATCGACTCAGAGAATATTAATATTCTTGCTATTAGTGTTTTTGATGATGCTGGGCAATTTCTCGTGAGTTCTGACAATCAATCGCGTCAAGCTCTAGATGAGGAGACATTGTTGGCTCTTTCCTCTACCACCATGATGAAACCAGGTAAAAGTAAACAACATAGCATTTTAAGCTTCGATAGCTCAATTGTTGCTTATGGAGAACGGGTTGGTTTTTGGAACATTGAGTACTCGATTGCGCAAATTCAAAAACAAACGAATAATATTATCCTTATTTTCTTTGCTTCTATCCTGTCTTTTTCGGTCATTCTTCTATGGTCAATCAATAGTATATTGATTCGCTTTGTTATGAACCCGATTCAACAACTGCAAAATACAATGCAACTAAGTAAAGACGAAGAGATGACCTCCAGTTTTGAAGCGAAAGAGAAACGAATTGATAAAATGATTAACTCTTTCCAAAAGCTCCCTTTTAATATAAGGCCTTCAGACGCGAGTAAAAATGAGATACATTCACTCGCTTATTCTTTCCAGCAGATGCTGTATGCGTTGAAAAGCTCTTATATTGGTATTCGCAGCGATAGTTTAACTGGTTTGGCGAATCGAATTAGATTGGATGACGTGATAGAGCGCGAAATTAATATGGAACAGCGGTATCTGTATTCATTTTCTATCCTTCTGATTGATATTGATTATTTCAAAAAAATCAATGATAACTATGGGCATTTAGTTGGAGATGAAGTTCTTCAATCATTAGCCCTTTTGTTTAAAAACTATTTCCGAAAATCAGATGTTATTGGCCGATGGGGAGGAGAAGAATTTCTTGTTTTGTTACCTAGACAAAATTGCGAACAAGCCGCTCTTGTTGCAGAGAACTTTCGAAAAAAGGTACAGGAATTCTCTTTTGTAGAATCGGAAACTCTCACGGTAAGTTGTGGTGTTGCCCAATATAAGCATGGCGAAAAAGCCAGCGATTTAATCAAAAAAGCTGATGATGCTTTATATAGAGCCAAAGCTTCTGGTCGTAATCGAATTGAACTTGGTTGATCTCTCGGTAAGAAGATAGGATAGAATAGTGCTAAAAAAGTAGGCGTGTCGTCTACCTTTTTAGCAAACAGATTTAGTTACGTTGGTAAACCGATCCAGTTACAATGATGATAAGTAAAGCGCTTTGATCTCATCAGGGCTCGGTTGATGAGGATTACCTCCACAACAAACATCTTGCATTGCTTTATCTATCCACTGGTCCAAATCGGATTCCGTTATTCCCAGTTGAGTAAATCCTGAGGGAATACCTACCTCTGCAGATAAACGACGGATCAGTTGTACGGCAAGTTCCCCTGCTTGACTATCATTCAATTGACTTGTATCTCCCCCCATCGCTTCGGCAATAGCTCGAAAACGTTCTGGTTGAGTTTGCGCATTGAACTGACATATTTCAGGAAGCAAAATCGCATTACAAACACCATGAGGTAGGTTATGTGTCGCGCCTGGTTGATGAGCCATGGCATGTACTAAACCTAATCCAGCACTATTGAACGACATTCCTGCTAAAAATTGAGCGTCAGCCATTTTGGCTCTCGCTTCAATATTTGCCCCATCTTTAACCGCTATAGGCAACCAAAGGTTAATAAGTTTTATTGCTTCTAATGCCGTAGGTTGAGTTAAGGTGTGAGCACCAGGTGTCACATAAGATTCGATGGCGTGAGTTAACGCATCCATTCCAGTAGCAGCGGTCACATTTGCTGGAAGCCCCACCATAAGAGAAGGATCATTAACGGACACGTCCGGTATTTGCTTACTGTCGACCAAGACCATTTTTACTTTGCGTTGTTCATCTATAATGACAGAGTTTGATGTCATTTCAGCCGCCGTACCAGCCGTGGTATTTATAGCAATAAAAAAATCTCCTCGATTTTGTACTAATCCAACACCATCATAGTCACAAATATCACCCGGATTAGATGCCATAATTCGAATTGCTTTAGCGCAATCAATTGGGCTTCCTCCTCCAACAGCAATAAAGCCGTCACATTGATTTTCTGTATAAAACTTATGTCCTTCACGCACTAAAGTTGCGGTTGGATTCGGCGTCACTTTATCAAAAAGGACATAATGAATTGCTTTTTCTTCTAGAGATGAAAAAAGCGAATCTAATATACCTAAATCGAGTAAGTTTTTATCCGTAACAACCAAGATTTTTTTGACGGATTGTTGGGTTAGAACGTCAACTGATTCCGCTACCGCACCAACGCCAGACAGCGTTAACCGTGGTAAATTTAGAGAAAATACCATTTTATATACCTCAAAGTTTAAAAGTTCAGTGTAAAAAAGTGTTAATTTCTATTTTTCTACACGAAGACCGTAAGATTGAAATTTATTTAATACAACATCCATTTCGGTGCTATCGAGAATAGGCACTTCTTTTTGTATCGCCATCGTTTTTAAATACAAATCGGCTAAAACTTCACATTCGTGGGCTAACCAAAGAGCTTTATCTAAATCTTGCTCCGCAGTGATAAGCCCATGGTGTTGTAGCAAAATGGCTTTACTTTTTATTATTCCTGTCGCAACATTTTCAGCCAACTTAGCGCTACCGAATGTTGCATAAGGAACACACGGGATCTCATTAGCGCCTGATGCTGCAACCATATAATGAATCGCTGGAATGGGTTTATTGAGAATAGAAACCGCGGCGCAATTGATCGAGTGGTTGTGCACAACAGCATCAGCATCGCTTCTCGACTTGTAACAAGTCAGATGAAATAACCATTCACTTGATGGGAGCTTCCCTTGCTCAAATTCGCCGTCATTACTAACATAAACGATATGATTTGGTGTTAGTTTTTCATAGGGAATTCCGGTAGGAGTGATGAGCATACCGTCTTCAAAGCGGACACTTACGTTGCCTGCGGTGCCTTGGTTTAAGCCAAGTCGAGTCATTTCAATGCAAGTGTCGATGATTTTTTGTGATAATTCGTTTCGTGTCATGATTAATCCTTAATAGGTGGTTACACCCTTTTTTAAAATAATATTGCCGTATTTTGCTGTTTCTCCACTTAATACAACGACATAACAATCTTTAACGCGTTCATAAAAAGCAAAGCGTTCTATTCTTTCGATGTTAGGAATGGATTCTCTGGATGTACTTATTGCTGTTCGATATTTCTCCTCAACTAAAGGATCTAGGTTGTCTCCTTCGACGGCTAACATCATTGCTAATGGCTGTTTGCTGTATTGGTCTAATTCAAATAAGGGAATTATTCCTTCTAATAATGTGTCGATTTTTACTCCATCAGCTCTGATCACTTTTTTGCCAAAAGTATGAGCAGGGAAGTGTCCATCTGCCAACAGTATCTCGTCACCATGTCCCATTTCACTTAACACTTTAAGTAAGTCTGGGCTAATGGCTGGATGAATTCCTTTAAGCATTACAAAACTCCTCATATAGCTTTTGGTATAAGGTGCTATCGTTATTTGGATGAATGGTGGTATATGACGGTTGCATCGCACGTTGTGCACTATCCGCACTAGCAAAAATATCTGCGCCATAAAATGCATACATAGCAGCACCAAGTACGGTTGTTTCTGGTTGATCAACTACCAAAATTGGCATATTTAATACATTGGCTCTTATTTGATTCCACAATACATTTTTAGAACCACCGCCAACCACAACTAAACTGTCTGCTTTAAAATTGCTGATTTCAGATAAGTTGTTTAGGCTTTTCTTGAGTTGATAAGCCAAGGACTCAAGAGCTGCGCGATAGATTTCGCCACGAGTAGTATTTATCGATAATCCTTGTATGCAACCGTTCCCATTACCAGCGTTATTTGGTAAAAAACGAGGGTCAAAACGGATGCCATTGCTACCTACTGGAATAACATCCGCTTCACTGATCATTTGTACGTATTTATTGTTTTCATCCTTGATATCGTGAAACAGAACATCGGTAATCCATTCCATCACTGCACTGGACAGCCACTGAATTGCTGGATTATAAAGGTTTTCTTGCGCATCGAGTTCGGTAGTCATACCTTCTAGTAAGTATTCAGCTTTTAGTTCAGGACGTTGTGTGCGAGCCATTAATATTTCCCAAGTTCCAGAACTTAAGAAAGGTTGGTTTTTTGCTACACCAGAACCAAATAGAGCAAACTGAGTATCATGGCCAGCAGAAATGACAGGCGTGTTATTCGGTAACCCGAGTTCCTGAGCAACTTCGTTAGTTAATTCGCCGATTTTATCTCCCGCATTAACTAATGGTGGAAAATGATCTGGCGTTAACTGAAGATAGTCGAGAGCGCGACGATTCCAGTTACCATTTTGGATACTTGTTAACATTGATGTACCTGCCATGGTTCGGTCTGTAGTAATTTTTCCTGTTAATTGATAAGCAATCATTGAGGATATAAACACAAATTTGTCCATGTTCTTGTAAACATTGGGTTCGTGCTCTTTGAGCCACTTCAATTTATATAAAGTGTTAAAACTGTAGTCAGCAATACCATTTTCTTTATACAGCTCTGTTCTATCCATTTCTTGCTCTACAGTCGCCATAACAGGAATAGTTCGAGAGCATTTCCAAGAAATGATGGGGTAAAGTTGTTGTCCATTTATATCAAAAGGAGCGCCATCGACACCGAAGGTGGTCACCGATATGGCACAGATTTTTTGCTCATCTATTTGAGTCGTAATTTCCTTGCAACATAGCACTAATTTTTGCCAAATTTGATCGAAATCCCAAATATGCCTAATCGATTGCCCCTTGCTTTGTACTGTTTCATTACGAATATGATGAGAAGCCACAATAGAACCTTGCTGATCGACAGCGATAGCCCGGACATTGGTAGCTCCGCAATCCAATATGACGACAATAGACATAATTGTTCCTTAAATTGGGCATCCACATTCGCGGATGCCGCTATAGTTTATTTATGACGCTATAGTTTATTTATGACGCTACAGTTTATTTGTGCCGATACAGTTTATTTGTAAAGTGGACCAAAATTTTCACAAGCGCGGTAATCTTGCCCTTCACTATCTTGTCCAAATGCAGAAAATGAGTGCGGGCGGAAGATATCGTCTTCATTAACGTTATGCATTGAAACTGGGATACGAAGCATAGATGCCATTGTGATTAAATCTGCTCCTATATGACCATGGGTAATAACACAATGGTTTGCGCCCCAGTTAGCCATTACCGAATAGACATCTTTAAAAGCAGGTTGATTAGTTAATCGAGGAACAAACCATGTGGTCGGCCATGTTGGATTAGTTCGCTCATTCAAGGTGTTATGAACATCTTCTGGCAAATCAATTGAAAACCCTTCCGCAATTTGTAAAACAGGGCCTAATCCTGCTACGAGGTTAATTCGATGCATCGTAAATGGCATTGCACCTTTAGTTAAAAAGTTAGAAGAGAAACCACCACCTCGGAAATATTCTGCTACCGCGGGTGGCCATACCGTGGCCTTTAGACATTTATTCACATCGTCTTGGTTCATTTCCCAGTGTGGTTTCATACACGGTTTATTTTGAGCGTCCGTCATTTCTCCACTTCCATCAAGAGCAGCAGAGCCAGAATTAACCAGATGAATGAAACCCGTTTCTGGTTTGTAGCCACTCACGCGTTGTACGGAGTCTTGAGACCAGTATGTACGTACATCACAAAATATTTGCGCTTGGCCGGTCAATAGTTTGCCAAATAACATATTGACCCCATTTAGGCTGTCATTTTCAGTCGCAATGGCAAATGGTTCTCTAATTCCATTCCAGTCAAAGGAAGAGTTGAGAATAGCTTCACTGAAATCCCCATTTGGAAGGTGATCGGTCCAGTGACGTTGTCCTTGAAAGCCACCAACGATAGCGTTGTGGCCAAAAGATTCCTCGTAAAATCCCAGTTCGGCAAGTTTTGGATTACCTTGCATTAGATCACGCATGATCATGGTCATTTTAATGACGGTTTTCCAATCGTCTGATTTTCGATCTTGAGTAAATGGAGTTGTATTATAATCCTTTCCTTCAGGGCAAGATTTTTCTACCCAACTTAAAGCCAATTCAAATTCTTCTTTGTCATAAATGTCACGATCTAAACGGCGTTTAATTTCCGTCATATCAATATATTCGTTGCGCATACCTAAATATTTTTGGAAAAATTCAGGATTAACAATCGATCCTGCGATCCCCATAGAGACAGAGCCCATAGATAAATACGATTTGCCTCGCATGGATGCAACCGACAGTCCCGCACGACAAAATCGTAATATTTTTTCTTGGACATCCGTTGGAATACTGGTGTCATCAGAATCTTGTACTTCTTGCCCATAAATAGAAAATGCAGGTAATCCTAATTGTGTATGTCCAGCCATCGCTGCCGCTAGATATACAGCTCCAGGGCGTTCAGTGCCGTTGAAACCCCAGATGGCTTTTGGTAAGAGAGGATCTAAATCGAGAGTTTCTGTACCGTAGCACCAGCAAGGCGTAACAGTAAGAGTGAGTCCAATATTTTCTGTTTTGAATTTGTCTGCGCAAGCGGCTGCTTCTGCAACGCCACCGATACACGAGTCTGCAATCACGCATTCTACTTTCTGACCATTTGTATGACGGATGTTGTCTTGAATAAATTTCGCTGCTGATTTAGCCATATCCATGGTTTGTTTTTCTAGGGATTCGCGTACTCCCATCCGACGGCCATCGATCGTAGGACGGATGCCTATTTTAATTAAATTTGTCATATTTATTTCTCTTTCCCAATAGCTAGAATTTATGTTTAATGTGGGTGGGGTCGAATTAATCTACTGCCACCCTTCTGTTATTATTGTGGAATTAGTTGGTATTTATTTTCCAAATGGAAACAGCAACGTTTGCATTTCAGGACTGTCGATATTACTTGCCGTAATAACTTTTACCGGTATATCAATAACTGCTGGAACATTTTCGCCTTTAATGACGCTATACAGTGTTTTCAGACCTTGATAGCCAATTTGGTAAGCGTCTTGGACGACAAAGCCTTGAATAGTGCCTGATTTTAAGAAGTTGATGATGCCCTCAGTACTATCAAAACCCATGACTAATACTTTGCCTGAAAGATTTAAGCTATCGATGGCGTTACCTACACCTAGTGTTGCGCCTTCATTGGTGGCATAAACGCCCGCTAAATCTGGATTAGCGCGATACATGTCGATAGTTTTATCCATCGATTTTTGCGGGTCTCCATCACTATATTGAACGTCAAGTAACGAGATGTTTGGGTAGTGTTCTTTCATCGCGTTGATAAAACCTTCAGAACGTTCTATAGCACTTTGCGTCCCTGCCACGTGAGCGACAATACCGACTTTACCTTTTCCATTGAGCATTTTGCCTAATGCCATTGCGGCATCAGCGCCAGCTTTGACGTTATTCGTTGCAATAAAACTTTTAGGTATTGTTGAATTAACACCAGAATCAAAAGTTGCGATTGAAATATTTCGTGATGCAGCATCTTCAACAGGAAGTACTAGCGCATTTGCGTCTAAAGCAGCCAGTAATATAGCGTCAGGCTGACGAGCCATCATATCTTCCATTAATTGAATTTGTTGCGAGATTTGAGTTTCATCAGCGGGACCGACAAAGCTAGTTCTTACATCCAATTCTTTCGCCGCAGTATCTGAACCTAACTTTACAGTTTGCCAAAATTCGTGTTGATAACCTTTACTGACGACTGGAATATAAATATCTTCTTTCGCTTGAGCAGTACCCAATCCAATTGCAGCTAATGTTAATATCAGCGGTATTTTAATAAATTTCATTAGTGTTTCTCCGTGTACGTAGGATAAGAGTTATTATTTTTCTATTTCATATTTTTTCTAAGTGTATCTAGATATACAGCAGCAACGACAACAACGCCCATTGCAACCATTTGCCAAAATTGAGAGACCCCCATTAAATTAAGTCCGTTTTTTAAAATACCCATGATTAACGCACCAATAATGGTTCCACCAATAGTTCCTATACCTCCCATTAAGCTTGTGCCGCCTATTATTACCGCAGCAATAGCTTCTAATTCATATCCAACTCCAACGGTCGGTTGCCCCGAATTTAATCGTGACGTTAAAATGACCCCTGCGATGCCAGTTAATAAACCGCAAAATGAATAAACAAACATTTTTACGTGATTGACTTTTATTCCTGATAAATGTGCAGCATCTTCACTGCTACCGACAGCATAGATATAGCGACCAATAACAGTACGCTTTAAAATATAAGCAGAAATGAGAGCAATTACGGCGAAATAAATAACAGGATAGGGGATTAAATCGAATAAACGTCCTTGAGCAATAGTGCGAAAAGTTGGATATTCTTGAAAATATAAAGCGCGACCATCCGTCAATACTAAATTAATACCACGGACGGACATCATCAGCCCCAAAGTGGCGATAAAAGGAGGAATAGCAGCACGAGTAACCAAGAATCCACTCAAGCAGCCGCACAGAAAACCAGCTAACATGCCCGTTAATACGCATAACCATAGAGGCAATCCGATTGAAGCGGCTAGTCCAACTGCAACCCCCGAAAATGCCATAACCGATCCTAATGATAGGTCTATACCTGCAGTGATTATGACGTAGGTGACACCAATAGCCATAATACCGATGACAGCGGTTTGTAATGCTACCGTTAGCAAATTAGATAAATTGAGAAAATAAGGTGTACCTATGCTGAAAAATATCATTAGCAAAATTAGACTTATTAACGGTGCTAACTTCATTAGCAATTCTTTATTTAAAATGGGTTCTTTTTGATCGTTTAAATTCTTTGTATTAGTAAGCATTGGTTTACCCTTCTAATGTCGCATATTTCATTATGTTTTCTTGAGTAGCACGTTCTGATTCTAATTCGCCAGTGATTTTTCCACCTTTCATTACCAAAATCCTGTCACACATGCCTAATATTTCTGGCAATTCAGAAGAAATAACAATAATCGACTTTCCTTGTTGTGTTAGGTTATTTATTAACTCATATATTTCTAATTTTGCACCAACATCTATTCCACGAGTTGGTTCGTCAAATATAAGTATCTCAGTGTCTTTACAAATCCATTTCGCAATAATAATTTTTTGTTGGTTACCACCACTTAAATTACCTGCTAATTGTTCTAAATCAGGTGTTTTTATTTTTAGTTTTTCTTTTAGGTCTTCACTTATATTTAAGCAGGCTTGCTCGTCAATAACCCCGAATTTATTTGAGAACTGTTTATAACTACTTAGTACGGTATTAACATTAACTGACAGACCAAGCGCTAATCCTTCTTTTTTTCTGTCTTCTGTTAAATAACCAATACCTAGATCAATCGCCTTGTGAACATCAGGAATAGTGACCTCTTGACCAAATAAAAATATTTCACCACTATCAATATCATCGGCTCCAAATAAAGCTCTCGCTACCTCTGTTCGTCCCGCTCCCATTAACCCTGAAAAGCCGAGAATTTCACCACGCCTTAGCTCGAAGTTAATGTCATGGAGTACACCCTTTCTATTCAGGTTTTTAACTTTTAATACAATTTCATCACTGGGTTTATTGGTGCGTTTAGGGAATATATCGCCTAGGTTTCGACCTACCATCATGGCAATTAATTTATCGATAGGTGTTGCCGAATAATCTACGGTACCAATAAAGCAGCCATCTCTCATTACGGTTGCTCTATCGGCTATTTGTGCTAATTCTTCTAAGCGATGGGAAATATATACAATTCCTACCCCTTGAGATTTGAGCATATTTGTTACTTCAAATAAGCTTTCAATCTCACTTTCTGTTAATGCCGCTGTAGGTTCATCCATGATGAGTATTTTTGCATTAACTGAAAGAGCTTTAGCTATTTCAACCATTTGTTGTTGAGCGACGGTTAACTTTTCTACCAAAGTGTGAGGATCTATCGTTAACCTCAGTTTATTTAACAGTGCTTGTGTTGCTTCAGTTTGAGAGGCATCATCAAGTAACCAGTGATTGGTTCCCCGAAACTCTCTACCAATAAAAATATTTTCTGCCACACTTAGTTCAGGAAATAAATTAAATTCTTGATGAATAATGGCAATCCCTTTTTCTTGAGCAGAAATAGGTGAGGTAAGTTTTACTTCTTGTCCCTCAAAAGTGATTTTTCCTTCATTCGGAATATAAACGCCTGAGAGCACTTTCATCAGTGTCGATTTTCCTGCACCATTTTCACCTAATAGGGCATGTACCTCGCCACGTCTTAAGTTAAAGCTCACATTATCAAGCGCTAATACACCAGGAAATCGCTTGGTAATGTTATCCATGGTTAAGATTGTAGTGTTCATAAAGTTATCCATTATTGAACTGAAAATATAACGTCTATATTCTATTTAGAAATAAGATGCTAAGTTTATAATTTAAGGTTGAGAGCCGATAAAAATTTTTAGTCGGTGAGTCCTTTTTTAATCTGTTTTTATTTGCTATCCATTTTTATTTAAAAATAATTTATATTTATAAATGCAGTCTCATCCGGACTTTTAAGTTTTCTGGTCTTATAGGCTATGGGTTTATTACTACCGATTTTTTGTAAAGATATTCTTTTTCGTCTTGTGTCATTTCTGCATTGGTTATTAGAAAGTCCAATTCTTCTAGATCACATATTTTTAATAAACTTCTCTTTTTTATCTTGGATTTGTCAGCTATAAGGGTTGTTTTATTTGATACTGAAATTAGCGATTGTTTTATTTCAGAGTTATATTCATTTGAATCCCAAACACCACTGGCTATATCAATTCCAACACAGGAGATGAAACACAAATCAAGAGACATTTTGCTTAGTGTGTTTCTAGCAATTATTCCGTAAAATGATTTATATTTTTCGGAATAATTTCCGCCTAAACTAATGATGTTTATATTGTTCTTTTTTTCTAAGGCATTAATAATATTTATAGAATTAGTGACAACTGTGCATTTAATATTCGGGATTGACTGTGCTAGTAACCAACTTGAAGAGCTTGCATCTAAACCAATCACGGAATGCTCTTTTATTTGATTAATCGCCATTTCAACCAGTTGTTGCTTATCCTCAACATTGCTTTTTGCTCGATAAGCAAAAGAAGTTCCTACATCACTGGTTTCTTTGCTTGTAGCTCCACCGTGGACACGAACTAATAGCCCTTTTTTGTCTAGAAGATTTAAATCTCTTCTGATTGTTTCTACCGAAACAGAAAAAGTTGATGAGAGTTCTTCTACGGAGATATGCTTTACATTGTTGACTAAATTAACGATTTGCTTTTTTCGCATATCTTTGCTCCTTGGTTGGGAACAATATAGAGAAGTGGAGACGGTTGGAATTAGATATAGGTCACGATATGACCGTTAATGTCTGTTAGTGGTCATTTATATGACCATTTTTTTATTGTGGGTATTTGATCGGGCATTAACGGGCGTATTCGATAGATGATCGCTTAAAAATAGGCCAGAGTTAACTAGATGAGGTTAACGGGATTTAACCGAGTTTAGCGCATCAGAAAAGGTGAAGTTATTTTTCCCTTGGCGTTTTATTTTATACATGGCTTGATCTGCGAGATTAACTAACTCTTGGGGTTCTATTCCATGTTCAGGGTATAGAGCAATACCAATGCTTGCACCAATAGTTATTTCTTGATCGGCTAGTTTGTGCGGTTCTATTACCGCTTCAATCAACTTATTTGCTATGGCTATAACACAATCTTTGTCTGAAATATTAGTCAGTAAAAGCCAGAATTCGTCGCCACCAATACGAGATACGGTATCAGCTTCGCGTACGCAAGTACGGAGTCGGTTTGCGGTCTCTTTTAGTACCTGATCGCCTATCTCATGTCCATGAGTATCATTAATGGCTTTAAAGTCGTCGAGGTCAACAAATAGAACCGCCATTTTAGTCTTGTTTCTTTTGGCACTCGCCAAGGCATGTTTTAAGCGATCCATTGAAAGTCTTCGTGTTGGCAAGCCAGTAAGCGTGTCATGATTTGCCATATGCAGAATGCGTTGTTCCGCATTTTTAAGCGCGGTAATATCTTCTTTCATACCAACAAAGTGGGTGATTTTGCCATTCTTTTTCTTTACAGGGGCTATGGACGCTATTTCCCAAAATAGCTCACCATTTTTTTTACGGTTATGAAATTCTCCTCGCCAAGTATTACCTGCAGAAAGCTCTTTCCAAAGCGTAGCGTATTCTTCTGCAGGAATTTCACCTGAGTTTAAAATACGAGGGTTTTTACCAATAATCTCTTGCGGTAAATAGCCAGTTTTCTCTGTAAAAGCGGGATTAACATATCTAATGGTGCCATTTGTATCGGTAATAATAATCGATGAAGCGGATTGATTAACAGCAAGCGAAGCGATTTGTAATTTCGATTGTAAAGTGGAATGAGTTAATAAGATTAGTGTTATAGCGCTGCCGCCAAGAATGAATATGCTACCTAAAAAGACCAATGAGGAAGAGATACTGGTCTGCATGAAATCGTATTCGAAAGGGGTGAGTAATGCTAATACTCCTCGTGATCCATGAAATAAACCAAATAAACCAAAAACGGCTGCGACCGTTGTTCCTGCTTGTCGCCAAGGTGCATTTTTATCACTTAATAATGTACTAACAATAGTGAAGCAAATTATTACGAACATAGTGGAAATAACCGCTATTCTAATATTTATATTCTGATCTATATAATTGAAATAATAGAAAAACAGGGCAGAAATAACCGGTAAAGAATAATCAAGAAAGAGTAAGGGAGGTCGATTAGTAAAAATACGAATGCCACGTAATATAAGCAAAAAGCCGATAACATACACAGAGTTAGCGATAACGATGGAAATGAAATCGAAAATAATGCCTCGCCCTGAGATTAATACACTGGCTACAGCAACACAGGACATTCCTAACGCCCAAAATCCAGCACCATTGGGTTGAGACTGTGAACGCCACAGAGAAATTAGAGCCACAGCAGAACCAATTGAGACAAGTGTTGTTACAACAAGTAGAGTACGAATATCTAACTCAAGCATTTTAGAACCATTCTAATCTTCTTCACTGGAGTATTATTTTTTAATTTTTGGTGTTATAGCATACATTACATTGGTTCAACTTCAACTTTACAATAAATAATCATTACTAAAAGTGCTAATAATATCGTATTTAGTGATAATTATTGATGAGCCAGTTGGTAATAAAGCTGTTTGTAATAAACCTGTCGGCAATAAACCAGTATAAATATTTTGGGTTCCGGATAGGCTTATTACGCAAATAATGGAGATTGACTTCGCTTTCTGTAGCAATCAATCGATGTGGTAGGGGTAAATTGTGATAAATAAAAATATAAAACTTAGCTCTTTAGAGCGAAACAAGCCACGTAAAAAATGATGAGCGTATCATTTGATACGTAGCTGTACCTGTGATGTGGACTTAAAAAACCACACCAACTGTTAATATTAAATTGGCAAACCGACGTTGCTCCCCAGCGGCGATAACTAACATGGTATCATTCGATTTGGCCATGTCATAAAATTCATATCTTTCTAGATGATTGATCTCAATGTCATCAGGTAAGATTGCTTTATACTCTGGGATAACCGTATTATCAAAATCTTCTGGATAAATCATCATAGTTGCTGCTTCAACATTGATTTGTGACAACACTAAATCTAATATTGTTGGGCTATCGACCAGTCCTTTTGTTAAGTTTAAATAAACAATGTTGGCATTGTCTGGAGAATTAGTAACAAAAGAGTAGTTGCTGTCAGCTATAAGTATCTTAGTTTTATGACCACATCTAGATAAATGATATAATAGCTCGGGATGAATAACTTTTGATTTTATCATAATATTTCTCTTTGTATTTTATATCGAATATATACCTTGTGCTTATAAGGTAATATGTATTCAATTTTTATTTAGGGTTATTAAATTAAATATCTAATAGTGATGTGGGAACATGTCATTTCGTTTGGGCATGAGTTAAATAGACTCACCTTATATACCCAAACCTGCAGATAGATGGCCAAGCTAGCAAGACCTCATTATATAGCGGACTATATAATGAGGTTTGAGAGAGCAGGCCAACATTACTGCACGTTAAATGGGTATGTTGTAAGCGTGTTTTTACATTCTGTAAACGCCACCATTAACGTCGATAGTCGCACCAGACACAAAGCCATTGTATTCACTAGCTAAATAAGTGATTACATGAGCAACATCTTCAGATGTACCTGCTCTGCCTAGAGGAATACCTTTCACCGTTTCATTAGCTGATTCTTCAGTGGTATGAGTATTATGGAATCTTGTGCCTAAAATTAACCCTGGAGCAACTGCGTTAACTCGAATTCCATGCTCACCAAGCTCAGCAGCCAAAGAACGCGTCCAAGTCAAAACCGCCCCTTTAGTCATCGAATACACGAGAGAACCAGAATGCCCACCACAACGTCCAGCTAAAGATGCAAGGTTTACAATACTGGCACCATCACTTGCCTCTTTTAAATAAGGAAGAGCAGCTTGGGTTACATTAAGCATAGTGGTCATATTGACATCTATTACCGTATTCCAGAACTTTTGATCAATCTCAGCCAACCATTTTCTGGCGATAATACCGCCCACATTATTAACCAGAATATCGATACCACCTAAAAACTCAGCTGCTTCATCAATACACTTGGTCGTTTCTTCAGCATTGGTCAAATCGGCGTAGCCTATGGTAGCTTTTTGACCTTTTGACTCAGCTAATTTCATTAGCTCTTTAGGTCCTTCATCACCCATAAAGTAATGAATATAGATATCACATCCAGCCTCGATTAAGTCTTTAGCAGTCGCAAAACCAATACCTTGTTCTGCACCGGTAATAAATACTTTTTTTCTTACTAATGAACCCATTATTCTCTCCTAATGATGGTAATTATTTTTCTTGTAATTTGTCTAATGTTGGAACTAGATCTGGATATTCTTTTCTGAATTTATCGTACACACCAGATACTTTCGCTTTGAAGGCAGAAACATCTACATCAACAATTTCGCCACCTTGTTTAACAATATCTTGTTTGGCTTTTTCGATGTATGCATCCCAGTATTTATAGTGGACTGCAAGTGTTTCTTTCGCGATTTGACGAATGATTTTTTGATCTTCTTCTGATAAACCATTCCAGACTTCGGTTGATACCACTAAAAGATCAGGGCTAATTGAGTGTTGATCTAATGCATAATATGGCGCAACTTCATAAAGACGTGTTGAATAGTATGTTGGGATATTATTTTCAGCACCATCAACCACACCTTGTTGTACTGCTGAATAAACTTCACCAGATGAAATTGGAACTGGGCTTGCACCAAGTGCTTTCATAGTATCGATATCAATGGTTGAGCTTTGAACTCGGATTTTTAATCCCATTACATCTTCAGGTCCACTTACTTTCTCTTTGGTATAGAAACCACGAGAACCACTTACTAAGAAAGCAAGGCCGATAAAGCCATCTTTTTCAGAAGATTGTAGAATTTCGTCACCAACAGGACCACCAAGGATCCTTCGTGCGTCTGCTTCACTATTGTACAAATAAGGCAAAGCGAGAGTTTTGTATTGAGGTGAAAATGCAGATGCTAAGCCGGTTCCTATTTTAGTAAACGCTAATGTTCCGTCTTGAGCCATTTGCAGCGTTGCTTCTTCTTTTCCTAGTGTTAAGTTTGGATACACTTTAACTTTTAGGCTTGTTCTTTCACTTACTTGATCGGCAAACCAAGTTAATGAATCGTGCACTGGGTGGTCGAGTGGCATCGCATGGCCTAGTTTTACTCTTTGAGCAGAGGCATTAAATGACACAGCAGTCATTAGTATCCCGGCGCACAATAAGTTTTTAGCATTAAATAACTTCATAAAGATTCCTTAATTAAATTTAAATTATCCTTGATAACCAGCTAATCTTGGTAACCACATAGTCAAACTAGGAAATGCGGTAACAAGCGTTAGTGCTAGGACGATTAGAACGTATAACGGTAATAATTTAGGAACTACTTGACCTATTTTTTGATTTGCAACACTACAACCAACAAATAATGCAGTGCCCACAGGTGGAGTACAAATACCAATAGATAAATTAAATACCATCATGACGCCAAAATGGACCGGATCCATTCCTAAATGCACACCAATTGGTAATAAAATTGGTGTGAAAATTAATATTGCAGGAGACATATCCATAAAGGTACCTACAACAAGAAATATAATGTTCATCAGAATTAATATAACAATTGGATTTGATGAAAAGTTCAACACAAATTCAGCGATAAATTGAGGGATGTCAGCATTAGACATAGCCCAAGACATTGCACTAGATGTTCCAATCATTAATAAAACAATAGAAGTGATAATAATACTGTCGATGACAATTTTATTTAAATATTTAACCTTTAGTTCTCTGTAAATAAAACCAAGAATTAAGCTATAAACCACAGCAATTGCGGATGCTTCTGTTGCCGTAAATACACCACCAACAATACCACCCATTATAATCACAACCATAAATAGGCTTGGGATAGCATCAATAATAACTTTATAAGCAGGTTGGTCTAATCTTACTGTTTGTTGAGGTACTTTATATTTTTTACCAAAAAAAGTAACACCAAGCATGACGGCTAAGCCAAACATTAGTCCTGGAATATATCCACCCAAGAATAAATATTGCACAGAAGAGCTACTAACCAGTGCATATAAAATTAAAACGTTGGATGGCGGAATTAATACACCAGAAGGGCATGAGGCAATATTTACCGCAGCAGAAAAATCTTTCGGGTATTTATGTTCATCTTGTAAATTGCCCATCAACCCACCAACCGCAGCAGCCGATGCTGTGGCCGAACCTGACAGTGATCCAAACATCATATTGGCGATAACATTCACGTGACATAACGCGCCAGGAAGTCGACCACCAATCAGCATGGCAAAGTTTATCAGCCTTTTCGCTATGCCGCCTGAGTTCATTAAGTTACCGGCAAAGATGAAAAAAGGTAATGCTAATAACCCGAAATTATCTAATCCTCCAAGGAGTTGTTGCGAACTGAGGCTGGCTGCTTTGTCCAAAGGAAAATCGATAAAAATGGTTAACAAAGAGGACAAGCCAATACCAAATGCGATAGGCATACCGATAACAAGAAATATAGCCAACGAACCAAATAAAACAACGACTGGTATTAAGCTGTAAACAATATCCGGCATTGTGTCAATATAGTTTTGTGTGAAGATTAAATCTAATAAAGTCATGATTAACCATCCGCCTTTTTATTATTAACGATAGTTCTAGTCAGTTTTGTAATGTCATAAACCGCATATAAATTGATAATAAAACCTGAAAGAGGTGCAACTAAGTAGACATACCCCATTTTCAATGAACTGCCGAATAGACTAATGCTTGGTGATATTTGATTGAATTCTAATGCTCGACTAGAAACATTTAATCCACCGTAAATAAAAACAATGCTAGAAAACAACATGACCATTAAATTAATAAAAATAGCCAACATTTCTTTTTGTTTTACTTTTGTGATTAATAATTCAATAGCTAAGTGTCTTTTTAATCCAAACGTATAAGCGCCACCTAGAACTCCAATCCAAATCATTAAGTATCTTGACAGTTCATCTGTAAAAGTGGATGGCGAATCAGTTAAGAATCGTGTAAATACCTGCCATACAACTGTTACGACTATTAGCCACATTAATATAGTTAGAAATCGAGCTAATATTTTTGTTATTACCTCAATTCCATATGAAAACAAATACATTGGTTACCCCTCAAGTATTTCAGTAAATAAGATAAGTTGATTTAGTTATCTATTTATCTGTTCATGCGTTCAAAATCACATTTATTTATTTTACGGGTAACATGTTACCCGTAACGTGATATGATAAAAACCACAAGATGCCTAAAGTGAGATAGAGGTCATAAAATGAATAAATGGTTAAAAGGGAAAGTTTTTATTGTTATGGGGGTTTCAAGTACAGGTAAGTCATCCATTGGAAACGCCTTAGCTCAAAGAATTGGCGCCAAGTTTATTGATGGTGACGACCTGCATCCGAGGGCGAATATTTTAAAAATGTCATCCGGCAATGCGTTAGATGATGAGGATAGAGATCCGTGGTTGGAAAGAATTCGTGACGCCGTATTTAGTATTGAATCTAAAAAAGAGGTGGGGGTCATTGTGTGTTCTGCTTTAAAGAGAAAATATCGCCAACAGATTTGCGAAGGTAATTGTCAGGTGATCTTTTTACATCTTCATGGCGAATTTGAATTGATCAAGCAACGGATGCAAGAAAGAGAAGACCATTTTATGCCTATTTCTCTGCTTCAAACACAGTTCGATGCATTAGAGCTGCCCACTGCCGATGAAACTAACGTTTTTAAAATTGATATCGATGGTGATTTTGACACCGTAGTTCAGCGTTGTGTTGATCAAGTCGCCGCATGTGAACGTCGCTAATGTCTTTATGTATATAAGGTTGAAAGGAATTAAAGAGTCGCAGTATGAATAACATAGTATTAGAAGTTACCAACAACATTTTGCAAAGAAGTAAAACAACACGCCAAGATTACCTTAATAAAGTGGATTATTATCTCCAGCAAGGCAAATCAAGATCTCAGTTATCTTGTGGCAATTTAGCTCATACTGCTGCGGCTTGTGGTGGAACTCAAAGTTCACTACTTGACTTTACCACCATGAATATTGGCATTGTGACCGCTTATAATGACATGGTCAGTGCTCATCAACCTTATAAAGAGTATCCCGACACCATTAAAACCATCTTGTCGCAAGCAGGGCATAGCGCTCAAGTAGCCGGAGGTGTGCCTGCCATGTGTGATGGTGTTACTCAGGGCCAAGATGGTATGGATTTGTCTTTGTTTTCCAGAGATTTGATTGCTCAAGCCACGGCTATTGGTTTAAGTCACAACGCTTTTGATGGTTCATTATTACTCGGTATCTGCGATAAAATTGCACCGGGGCAGATTATTGGGGCGCTATCTTTTGGCCACTTGCCGACACTTTTTATTCCATCAGGCCCAATGTCGACTGGTATTTCTAACAATGAGAAAGTAAAAATTCGCCAACAACATGCTGCGGGAGAGTTGGGTGAAGACGCTTTACTCGAAATGGAATGCACTGCTTATCACTCACCGGGCACTTGCACCTTTTATGGCACAGCGAATACCAATCAGCTGGTGTTTGAAGCCATGGGACTCATGTTACCCGGTTCAGCTTTCGTTGCGACGGGTTCCGCGTTGAGATCTGCCTTAACTGAAATGGCGAGCTTACAAGTTGTAAAAATAGCCAATCGAACTTCAACAGAATTTCGTCCAATAAGTAAGGTTATGGATGAAAAATCGTTAGTGAATGGTTTGGTGGCGTTACTCGCCTCTGGAGGCAGTACCAATCACACCATTCATATGGTCGCTATCGCTAAAGCAGCCGGTTTTATTTTAAGTTGGGATGATTTTGATGCGCTTTCAGATGTGGTACCGCAACTCACTAAAATGTATCCCAATGGCCCTGCCGATATTAATGCTTTTGAATCAGCAGGTGGTGTTCCAACCTTGATGAAGCGCTTACATGAATTAGATTTGCTTCATATGGATGCCACGCCAATTTACGGTAGCATGCAAGATTATTTATGTCGCCCGTCTTTGATTGATGGCAAATTAACGTATTCGCCTGCCGAATCAAGTTTAGATAATCAAGTTATTGCTGCCAGTAATGAGGTTTTTTCTCATCAAGGTGGGTTGAAAGTGCTGGATGGTAATATTGGCCGTGGCGTAATAAAAGTCAGTGCGGTAGCCAAAGAAAATTACTATACACAAGCGCCGATTCGGGTGTTTTCATCTCAGCATGATGTAGAGAAAGCCTACCATGCTGGTGAGCTAAACAAAGATTTGATAGTGGTAGTTCGTCACAATGGTCCGGGTGCTAATGGCATGCCTGAATTGCATAAACTGATGCCAATTTTAGGCAATTTAATGCAAGCGGGTTACAAATCGGCATTAGTCACTGATGGTCGTTTATCTGGCGCATCTGGTAAAGTCCCTGCTGCAATTCATATGTCTCCAGAGTCAATCAAAGGCGGCCCTTTGGCTAAATTAGTCGATGGCGATATTATTACGCTTGATGCTAAAAATGGCACCATATCGGTAGAGGCGGATCTTGCTACAAGAGAAGCAGTAAGATTTCCTGAGACTAATGAGCATATCGGTATGGGCAGGGAGTTATTCACTGTGTTTAGACAGAATGTGTCTAGTGCAGAAACGGGCGCGAGTATTTTATAGCTTTGCGTTGTGTGTGGATGACACCTAATTAACGGATACCAATAGTATTAACAGACAGTTAGATTCAAAGGCCACCCGAAGGTGGCCCTTTCCAATGCATTTGTGGGCTGGCGGGAGTTGAAGTGTTGTTTAATTTACATAAAGTTCAATGACTTAAATTGTTAATTCGAATTTAGTGTAATATTGAATTTTGCATCAATTTCCTACTAAAAAAGGAACTGACCCCGCGTCCCAATATAACTTTTTGCTATTACGGGCTGACAAACTCATAGCAAAATAATCTTAAAATTATCTGCGACCGCTAGTTATCAGTAGGTGATTAGTTATTGTCGAGCAATGAGTTTAGCATACTCGATGAGGACGGTATTAGACCAAAAGGTTTGAATGCTTTGTTCAAATGATATGAGCCAAATACTGCTCATATCATGGATTCTTGGATCTTAATGAATACTTTCTTGCTCACTTAGCTTTTATCTAGATCTCTTAGGTGATCAAGTAAGTATTCAGTGTAGTAAAGTGGCATCACGATGTGCTCTTTCTCTGTTGCTGGAGAGCCTTGAGTACCTGTAAGTTTTATCGTCTTGTGGGGCTTGCACTTTTCAATGTATGACTGCAATGATTTTGCACGAGTTCGCTTACCGCTCTTTACTTCTACAGGTACAATACGACCTAGTGAAGTGGCATAGTTAATTTGGCCACCTAGTTAGAGGTGATATCATCACCTCATAAGTTAACAGGTGACATTATGACTAAACGTAAAAGAAGGCTACTTAGTGCAGAATTTAAACTTGAGGCTGCCCAGTTAGTTCTCGATCAAAATTATACGATTGTTGAAGCAGCTCAAGCGATGAATGTGAGTAAATCTGCTTTAGGTAAATGGGTTCGTCAGTTAAAAGAGGAACGTGAAGGAAAAGCTCCGCAAGCGGCTCCTCTTACTCCTGAGCAAATTGAAATCCGTGAATTGAAAAAGAAACTTGCTCGTCTTGAAGAACACAATGATATTTTAAAAAAGGCTTCCGCTCTCTTGATGTCCGACTCTCTGAACAATTCTCGATAATCGAGAAACTCAGGAAGAGCTATAGCGTTAAAACGTTATGTTACGTGTTCAATGTTCATCGAAGCAGTTATAAATATTGGCGAAATCGGCCCAGTGATGTAAGCCCTGAAAAGATTAAATTACAATGCTTGATTAGAGAAGTTCATCCCGCCAGCAATGGCTCAGCAGGGGCGAGGAGTATCGCGGATATGGTGACGAATCAAGGTACACCATTGAGTCGTTATCGAGCTTCAAAGTTGATGAAGAGCTTAAGATTAGTGAGTTGCCAACAACCAAAACATAAATATAAAAAATCGGGCTCAGAGCATATAGCTACCCCTAATCATTTAGATCGTCAATTTGCAGTGACGACTCCAAACAAAGTTTGGGTTGGAGATGTAACGTTTGTGTGGACAGGAAATCGATGGGCATATCTCGCGGTAGTCATCGACCTATTTTCGCGTAAGCCTATTGGGTGGGCGATGTCTTTATCACCTGATAGTAAATTAACAGGTAAAGCACTTTCAATGGCCTTTGAATCACGAGGCCAACCTGAGAACATTTTGTTTCACAGTGATAGTAATAATGTGTTGGCTAGATTTCATCATACACTAACTAAGAAAGTTGGTTCATGCTTGAAAGATGGTACCAATAATGTTCTGAGCTTTCTGACCCACACAGCGATCGACCTTATGTGTCCTTCCTTGGATCTGTCGATTGCTTAGTCTCATTATTTGGTGAGGGTTGCCTCGCCAATATTTGTGACTCAAGAAGGGCCTGACGCCTGTCCCATTACTGTCTTGTCCAAGTATTTGGTTTTGTAACTCTTGACCATGATCATATAGTGAAGGAGTCAATAATGAATACCAGTACAATCTCATCTTATGTCATTGGTGGAGTGGATACTCATAAAGATATCCACGTTGCTGCCATCGTCAATGATTCTAATCAAGTATTATCAAGTGAATACTTCCCAGCAACCCGCCATGGATATAAGGAAATGCTAAAGTGGATGTCTTCATTTGGTAAAATATCACGTGTGGGTATTGAGTGTTCAGGGACGTATGGTTTGGGCTTGCTTCGTTATATGCAAAGCAGTGGCATTGAAGTATTGGAAGTAACAGCACCAGATAAGGTTGATCGAAGAAAACGAGGCAAGGATGACACAATAGACGCAGAAAATGCTGCTCATGCCGCGTATAGTAAATTACGCACGGTGACGCCAAAGACGCGAGATGGGATGGTTGAGTCGCTAAGAATACTTAAAGGTTGCCGTAAAACAGCAATGGCAGCTCGAACTGTTGCCCTTCAGATGATTAGAACGAGCATTGTATCTTCCCCCGACGAAATAAGAGATACATTAAGACATATGACTCGTATGACTTTGATTCGCACACTAGCATCAAGCAGACCTGATTTAACAGCTTACAAAAATATTTCTAGCGCATATAGGATCGTATTTAAATCCTTAGCTCGTCGATATCTTGAACTTCATGACGAGATTGCGGATTTAGATAAAATGATTTCTTCTATCGTTGACATGCTTGCTCCTGAATTAATCGAACAAAAAGCCGTTGGATACGAATCCGCCGCACAATTATTGATAACGTTGGGTGATAACCCTGAACGTTTAAACTCTGAATCTAGTTTTGCTGCGTTATGTGGAGTTAGCCCTATACCTGCATCCTCAGGAAAAACCAATAGACACAGGCTTAATCGAGGTGGTGATAGAGCTGCAAATAGTGCACTCCATATTATTGCGATTGGTAGACTTAGAACTGAGCAGCGTTCAAAGGATTATATCAAAAAACGAACGGCTGATGGATTATCAAAAATGGAAGCTATACGCTGCTTAAAGAGATACATAGCACGTGAAATTTATTACCTTTTGAAAAATAGAAACGCCTTAATCAACAGTATACAAATAACGACTTGACTCTTAGAAGGGCATCCAGGGAAGTCATTATACAAGTAGGAAATATCGTCAATTACTTTGGCGTTATCGAATCAAGCAGAGCTTATCACGCAGAGGAAATTGTTGGGATAATAGTCCGATGGAACGTTTCTTCAGAAGTTTGAAAAGTGAATGGATCCCTGAAAATGGTTATCGTACTTTTTCTGAAGCTAAAGAACAGATTGTTCGGTACATTATTGGATATTACAGCCAGCTTAGGCCCCATCAATATAATGGAGGATTAACACCGAATGAATCGGAACGATTATTCTGGTTAAACTCCGAAATCGTGGCCAATTATTCTTGACCACTTCAGTTGTCCTCGTTTGTACCCCAAATGGCATTGACTTTTTTTTGGAGTACTAACAAGGCGGCCGTTTCAGCCAGTGCTTTATCTTTTCGATTTAATTCTTTTTTAAGGGCTTTGTTCTCTACTTTTAACTCTTTGATTTCACCAGGTTGTGGTGTGACTGACGCCGTTTTTTTACCCGTAATAAAATCCGTCTTCCACTGCTCAATATGATGAGGATAAATGCCGCGTTCGCGGCACAATTGATTGACAGCTTGTTCATTTAAGCCGCTACACTGGAGGATAATTTCAAATCGTTCTTCTAAGGTCCAATCTTGTGGACGCTTCTCATTTGACATCATTTTTATTTCCGCGTCTGAAGCTATTTCAAATTCATGCTTTTTGGCTTGTCGGACCCATCGGGTTAAGGTTGAAAGGCCCACTCCTAATGAATCAGCCACATCTTTAATATTACGGTTATCCGATCGGTTAAGTACCTTTTGGACTGCTTGTATCTTAAATGCTTCAGTGAATTTTACACTCATTTTTATTACCTCTAATGAAAATTAGAGGCGACAAGTAGTCTGACACAGGGGGCAGATGATACTGCTCAGGCACAGGTACAGCTAAGTCAGTTACAGGTTGAGCGAGATATCATGCAGGTAGAGGTGTCAGACCTGAAAGTGGAATCATCGCGACTGACCACGCTCACACAGAACTTAACGCAGGCTATAGTGCCAAAACTGGTTGATATATTTAGGAAAGTGCTGCTTTCTATTAATGCCAAAGATAAAGGTGTGATGAAGAAACAGAGTGAATATCTGGCCTCCGCTCTGAACTCCACGTTAGATCTGCCACCTGAGCTGGTAGACAAAATTACAGGTGAGATTGCTCTGCTGCAAGAGTCCGATAACCAGTTAACGAACCAGAGCATTGATAACCCCAAAAAATAAGTAAGTTAGTTAACTGGCTTACTTACTTTACTAACTAACCTTGATAATAATTACAATAAAGGTAAACAACATGGCTAGACCAAAATCCTATACAGATGAAGACATTATAGATATTGCTACTCAACTGTCCTCCAAAGGCAGAAAGCCTACGGGATGGTACATTAAAGAAATCCTCGGTCGAGGAAAAATTGCTTCAATTCAGGCTGACCTCGACCGATTAACTAAAAGCGGGAAAGTGCCCGAAATACCAGAGCCAAATAACGATAAAGATGATTTAGGTGGGCAGCCTTTACGGGCTTCTTTTGAACTGCCGATTGAGATTCAGGAAATGCTGTCCATCAGAGAGCAGGAAGTTTGCAAATCGCTTCGAAACATGACTATCGGATTGAATAATAAGGCACAGCTTCATTATGAAGCGCTGATGGATGCTCGCGTTAGAGAGTTAGATATTAAATCCGATGCCGCAATAAAAGCCAAAGAGATAGCAGAGGAAGACGGCCTTGATTTAGAAGCGCGTCTACAAAAACAAGTCGAACACAATGAGTTGCTTGAAGAACAAATCGAAATACTGGAAGTGGAGCTTGCGCAGTCAAAGCAGGAAATATCCGAACTGGTTCAAAATAATGGTCAATTGACGCTCTCTCTCAGCAAGGCAGCGGAAAACATAGAAGCTCAACAAAACACCATCACAGAACTGACTGCTAAATTGTCGACAATGGAAACGACTCATGCGGCAGTTTTGGTAAAGTTAGATTATGCAACGAATGAGCTGGATACACTTCGAACGCATTATTCTGCATTGTCAGAACAGCATGAAGAAGCGAAAGAACAACTTATTGAATCGTCGACTCAACTACAATCCACACAAGGATTGTTAAATAAGATAGATAATCAATTGGATACGCTCAGAAATGAGAAAAGTGAACTTTCAGTTAACCACCGTCTACTAGAGAAGAATCTTAGCGATTCTGAAGGTAAGATTACTCTTCTTACTGAGGAAAATAAGCGTCTGGAAGGACAAATAGCAACGCCAACAAAAAGCACAGACCAGCTACACACTGAGTAGTCAATTTCTCGGTTATTTCACCAGAATGGTGGAATTCTTAAAATTTCGTCCGTTTTTTAAGAATTCTTAAATCGGTTAAGAATTGCTAAGAATTCAGGGCTAACATGTAGCTTTCCAAATCGGTATTGCAAACGCATTTATATCTGAAGACCTCGTAGAATGAATGACCCCGTGGGTGTGCCTGAAGCTTTATCCCCTATTAGAACTATTCATGATGTTTTAGGGAGACAATACGGAATATTTCCGTCGGTTGGTCTGCTCTATTCACACAACATGTTGATGGTAATTGAATTTCATAGATATCGATCGCACTATAGGCGAATTGATTTTTCGGAAAAACTCCATCTATCAAGTGATAAGCTAACTAGGGGGTAGTACGTGAGTAACTGGTTTGAAAATAATCCGACACGTTCAGTTCTGTTGCATACGATAGTGGTGGCGACAGCTACATGGGCTGCGTTTGCATTCGTATTTGATGAAAATAGAGTAAAGCTGCATGAGGCCAAGGTGGCTAGAGCAGAAGCTGAAACCAAAGAAGTAAATGCAAGAAATGCTGTATTAGTTACTAGAGTTGATTACTTAACTCGTGAAAATGAAAAGTTGTTAAAGTGGCTAGAATTAGAACCTAAATCTATCCCCTTTTACGAAAGGCAAGCTACAGAACTCAAAGCAAAAATCGTCAAACTTGAGGATACTATTAGCCTAGCGTCTCAATCTAGTAACGATACAATAAAATTTGATTGGAAAGAACAGCTTGGCACATATAACAAGCAAGACTTAAAGCCTGTACAAATTTCGATATATGATCCTCTAACTCAAGTAGTGGTGGGTGCGGATAGGGTCTTGATTGATGGTAGTACTGATATAAAAATAACGATGCCAAGTGGTGAGAAAATTGAGCAGAAGTCTGCCCTCCCAGGCGATACTTGGGATTACGAGCATAATGGAAAAAACTTTCGCTTAATTTTAGACTCTGCCGATTGGGCTAGCCAACAGTTTGGGACAAGGATTGTGGAATTAGGTGAAGCGGCTGAGAAGTAGTTTAACTAATTGTTCAAGTCGACAACCAAAGCAGAGTAAGGGGTGATTAATGAGTGACAACATAGAGTTTCCTGAATCAAGTAAAGCATCAAAATATTCAAGAACAGCATTAAATGCTGCAAGCGGTCTTATTCCTTTTGCAGGTGGCGTTTTCTCTGCAATATCAGGAGCTTGGTCAGAGAAAGAACAAGACCAGGTTAATATTTTTTTTAAACATTGGGTGCAAGGTATTGAAGATGAATTGAAAGAAAAGGAAATTACACTACTCGAAATTATGTCACGGCTTGATCTACATGATGAAAGCATGTCCAAAAGAGTAGAAAGCAAAGAATATCAGTCACTTATAAGGAGAACCTTTCGAGACTGGGCTGCGACTGAAAGCGAAAAAAAACGAGAATACGTTAGAAATATTCTTTCAAATGCAGCTTCGAGTTCATTAGCGTCTGATGACGTTGTACGTCTATTTATGACATGGATTGATACATATTCCGAAATGCATTTTGAAGTTATTAGTGCGACATACAACGCTAATGGAATTAGTCGAGGTGAAATTTGGCGAAAAATTGGCAAAGAGTCAGCTAGAGAGGACTCTGCGGAAGCAGATGTATACAAACTATTGATTCGAGACTTAAGTACTGGAGGTATTATTCGACAGCATAGAGAAGTCGACTATTATGGTAATTTTGTCCCTAAACCTAAAAAGAAAACTGTGAAAGGAGCAAGTAGAACTATTAAATCGGCATTCGACGAAGATGAACTCTATGTTTTAACAGAATTAGGACAACAGTTCATTCACTATGCTATGACTGAACTACCAGTTCGAATTGAGTTCAAGGACGAAAAATCTGCGTCAGAATAAAGCATCAACAAAGTTCTTAAATGGACTTTTCAGCGCTTGGTTGGCACTTTAGACTTAGAGTCTGATATTCTCGACAAAACCAGTAGTTACAGTCACTTAGAAAAGCGTCAAACCTTTGTGTCGGTGTGGAAGATTAACAATTTCAGATAAGTTAGGTATTAATGAATATTGATTTCACTTAGTTATTAGCAGGTATTAGCATCACAGCAATAGGCTGGTGGTGTTCAGATAATTTTCGCTCATCGAGCATGTAGATAGAATCGGGCTTTAAGGAAAAAATGGAATATGGTTGTAAGACTCCCTCTAAGGAACCAATGATGTCAAAAATCTGCGCTATTTGCTCAACTCTACTGAATGAAACCAATAACACTAAAGAGCACGTTATTCCTAATGGCATTGGTGGAAGGAAAAAAGTACGGGATTTCATTTGTAGGAGGTGTAATAACGAATCTGGTGCAAATTGGGATTCTGAACTGTGTGAACAGCTAGATCATTTTAGTCTATTGTTCCAGATAGAAAGAGAACGGGGGTTCCCTTCTAAGCAGATATTCAAAACAGTTGATGGCAATGAAATAAGAGTATTGCCTGATGGTTCTATGGAGCATACAAAGCCGACCTTTAACATTGAGGAACATGATGAAGGAGCAAAGATCCATATTTCTGCTAGGAACAAAAAAGAAGCTAGACAGATAGTTTCAGGTCAAGCCAAATCTATAAGTAAAAAATACCCAAACGCAAGCCCCTTAGATATTGACGAGATACAATTTAAAGAAAAAAGGGGCTATCTAGAAAGTCCACTTCAGATAACAAAATCCTATGGAGGATTGTCAGTTGGGAGATCACTTGTTAAGTCTGCTCTAGCATTGGTTGCAGAAAGTGGCATCGACGTAACACACTGTGAGCACGCAATTTCTTTTTTAAGGGATGTTGAGGGGAGTACACCGTGTTTCGGTTTTTATTATGATCAAAATGATTTAGTGATAGACCGACCTATAGGTGTCCCATTTCATTGTGTACATGTAGAGGGTGGTGATCAAGATAAGTTGATTAAAGGGTATGTAGAGTATTTTGGTCATATCAGATACGTTTTGCTTTTATCTTCAAACTATTCTGGTAGCTCTTTTAACGCCAGCTATTCGATAAATCCATTAACTGGAGAAACGATGGAGCTCGATATCAAGATTCCGCTCACAGAGTCGGGTTTCCTCGATTGCTACCATTTCAAAAGATATGACACGGAAATACTAAATACAGCTCTCGGTAGCATTATGAGTACATTGATTGCTAGGGATATTAAAAGGCAGAAAGAAAAAGAAATACGCTTAGCCTATGATTATGCCCTTAATAAAATGGGCATCACAAGTGATGATGAGTTAACAACAGAAGATTATAAGCTCTTCATAAATCATTTAACTGATCACTTACTACCTTTCTTAATCAGTCTACACCGAAGATAGTTCAGGGCTAAGCCAATTGATGGGAATGGGGGTTGGTTTTCTGCATTTTGAATACTGGAAATTGAGAAGATTGACGCAGGAAAGTCTCTGATTCACTTCTGCCTTACTCTGAGTTAGTAAAACCACCGACTCATTGTGATCACCGACTCATTTGTGATCTCACTTCGTAGCTTTTTATAGAACAAATACAGAAAAAAGCGTAATGTCAATTGATGTACTAAATTGATAACCAATGCTTAGTTATCCCGATGCAGGTTATTGATAGTAAACGGTAAAGTTTCATTTTTTGCGGTGGGCGCTGGGTTCAAATCCCTATCTCTCCGCCACTTTTAAAAATGGACAAAGCCGTTGATTATCAACGGCTTTTTTCATATCTGAAGGGTGCTATGAATTGACCAAGATTCCTTACGCACATTTTTAGTTGTAATGGACTGCCCAGACTGGTTAGAGCAGCTCAGTATTAAAAATACATCAATTAAGCAACCTATGTAACTTTCTGGAGTTGATTAAGTTGTTGTCAAAATTATCCTCGTGCGAATATCCGATTTGGCTTGAAACCTGCCTTACGCCTTCTACGATACAATCGAAACTATCGTGAGTGTGTCCACTCACCATTACTTTCACACCATGACTAGCTAACTCGCGGATTAACTCATGGTCATCAGAGCAGAAATAACACGTCAAAAGGTCTACTGGGAACCCTGAATGTCTGAGTTTAAAGGATTGTGGGAAGTGGGACACAACCACTTTGTTTTTTGCTTGGGATTCAGACATAGATTTAACACAAGCGCTTCTAAACTGAACGTTTAGTTCCTTCATCTTTGAAGGCGTTAATGTTTGGTTATTTACTGTAATATACTTCAAATCATTGAGTCTCATTTGTAACGAGAGCGTGTTGACGTCGTTTAGTGCACTTAGATTTGTCCAGCCAATCCCCCCGAATATTTCAAGGTCATATCTGTTAATAATTACAGAAGTATTTTCGAGGAAGTGCAGGTTACCACTCAACTGATTCCAGAGAGGAACGCAAGCCAAGTAGTCCAGATAATCAAAGTCCTTGTGGTAAAATTCATGGTTACCAGCTACGACAACAAACTCGATTTTGGGATTTGATTTAGCAGCTTGCAATGCGAGCTCTGCTAATCCTACCCCGTGAGTAATATCACCAGCAATTACCACAATCTCAGCGTTAGGGTCGGTGATTTTCAAGCTACTTGTCGCCTGTTAGTTAATTTTTAAGCTGCTATAAAACCTTTACCCTCAGCTTTTATGTTCGATGGATTTAAGTAAACTGAACCCATCGGTTCCATATTCTTTATGTCGCCACTCCAGCGTTCTGGATGTCGTTTTTGTGCCTTTTTATAGACGATAACTCGGGCGGATAAAATCTCAATATCTTTGCCTGTATGACGTTCTTCTGGCGTCACTAACTTTATACCGCTATGTCTGTGTTCAGTATTATACCAACCCACAAATCCTTCTACCCAGCACCGCGCTGCGGTGATATTTTCAAACGCGTTTTCTGGATATTCTGGTCGATATTTTAAGGTTTTAAATAGCGACTCTGAATACGGGTTGTCGTTGCTTACAGAAGGGCGACTTAGCGAAGGCATTATCCCTAACTCCTGTAGTGTCGCCAACATAGTCGCCCCTTTCATTGGACTGCCATTATCTGAATGAAGGACAACTTGCCCATACTCGATACCCTCTCGTTGGCAGATATCTGTCATCAAATCGGCCGCTAGGGCACTGGATTCATTGTCATGTACTTGCCACCCAACGATTTTTCTACTGTAAATATCCATTACCATGTAAAGGTAAAAAAAGAGTCCTTTTATACGTGTGGGAAGGTACGTTATATCCCAGGTGTACACTTGATTAGGACCCGTGGCAACCAAAGGTTGCGGACGAGCAACTTTTCTACGTGGCTTATCGGCATTCCGATGAATTAACAAATTTTTCTCTTTTAAAATTCTATAAAATGTCGATTCAGATGCAAGGTAAATGCCCAAGTCGGCTAACGCAGGTACTATCTGATTCGGAGGTAAGTGAGCATAATCCTTATCATTTATAACATTTAAAACTCGCTGTTTTTCTAAGTCTGTTAATTTATTTTTTGGCGTCCGTCGATTATCTTTGCGTCGTTCATGAGTCATGTCATGCGATTTCCAGCGCTGTATCGTTTTCGGTGTGATCCCAATAATTTCACATGCCTTAGATTGAGTTGCTCCCGTGATTTGAGCCTTCTCGATTAAACTTAGGATCTCTTTACGCTCATATTCTTCGATTAGTTGTCCTCGTTTGTACCCCAAATGGCATTGACTTTTTTTTGGAGTACTAACAAGGCGGCCGTTTCAGCCAGTGCTTTATCTTTTCGATTTAATTCTTTTTTAAGGGCTTTGTTCTCTACTTTTAACTCTTTGATTTCACCAGGTTGTGGTGTGACTGACGCCGTTTTTTTACCCGTAATAAAATCCGTCTTCCACTGCTCAATATGATGAGGATAAATGCCGCGTTCGCGGCACAATTGATTGACAGCTTGTTCATTTAAGCCGCTACACTGGAGGATAATTTCAAATCGTTCTTCTAAGGTCCAATCTTGTGGACGCTTCTCATTTGACATCATTTTTATTTCCGCGTCTGAAGCTATTTCAAATTCATGCTTTTTGGCTTGTCGGACCCATCGGGTTAAGGTTGAAAGGCCCACTCCTAATGAATCAGCCACATCTTTAATATTACGGTTATCCGATCGGTTAAGTACCTTTTGGACTGCTTGTATCTTAAATGCTTCAGTGAATTTTACACTCATTTTTATTATCTCTAATGAAAATTAGAGGCGACAAGTAGTCTGACACAGGGGGGGGTTGACCATCTGTTTAATGGTAGCTCCGCCAGACTCTTCATGCAGGTCTGATATAATCTGAAATAACGTATTCAATGACAAGCTCGCAAAAAATATTATTGAAACAGAATAGTGGTTAGGCAATCCTATGTCTAATAACTCGGTTACCTTTTAATTAATGCGTCAGAGGTGGTCTAGTGAGTTCTGAATAAAAGTAAGATTGTCAGTGAGGATCGAGTGAAGGGTTTAAGGTACAAGAGCTATTGTATGCGCTCTACATATAGAAAATTTCTTGGGCTCTTTTTACAAATAAAAACGCCCCCAAACTAGTGGGGGCGAATCATCACCGAATTACCTTTGGTTATACGCTTTTCGCAGTCGCTCTACTTTTAAGCTTCTCCCGAAGTATCTGCGTTAACACAGACAGTAGTGCGGGTGGAGGGGCTTTTTCAATTCGACTAATCCCTCTCTTACCTAGATGCCATACTAGCTCAAATACCCTTTATAAAGAAATCTCACCGCTCATCTTAGGACGCAACGCCGCTTCAGCTATTGCGTTAACATCAGTAAAATCATTCTTGTTGGTTTTTACATTCGGCTTAGCATATTGAGCTGGCATTAACTTGATGTGCATACTCCTGATGTTGACGTGTAAACTTATGGCATCCTCTATATGCTTCCATTGCGACGATAACGGGCTTATGTATTGAGAGTAGTAGAAATGAATCAGAATAACTTACGTACTTGAGAAAACCATCAGAATAACTCGCTCGTTTGGGAAAAACGTCAGAATAACTCGCTCGTTTGGGAAAAACGTCAGAATAGCTCGCTCGTTTGGGAAAAACGTCAGAATAGCTCGCTCGTTTGGGAAAAACGTCAGGTTAACTCGCTTGTTTGGGAAAAACGTCAGAATAACTCGTCGTTTTAAAAAAACTCAGATTCTCCACAACATCGTAACTTGTGTTTATCCAAATACAGTTTCAAAAACTCATTTCATAGCTTTTGCTTGGGCTGTTCCAAGAAAGATTGCAGTGTCAATTGAAGTACAAAATTGATAATTAACGCATAGTCACTTTAGAGTAGGGTTTTGAAAAAAATCATCAACCCTTTTTTACAACAGCAACAACTTTCCTTAATTCGGTATCAAATGTAAGTGACACGTGCTGTTTAAAATCGAACCCGAGTGGTAACTCAAAGTTAAACTCTCTAAGCCTAGCTCTAACTTCATTTTCGTCCATTTCTTCCAGGTTTAACTCAATGCACCTCATCCGTCATCACCTATATAGATTAAATAGTGAAGGTAGTATTACACCATAAACAGGCTCTGCCAGAAATACGAATACTTAACACCGATTTAAACCTGAATCGAGGGTCGATACAATAACATCAATGTGGTTTAGCCAGCTCTTTGCGTTTTAATAGTAACTGCTCGACAGCATCATTGAGACATTCGCCATTTGCAGCAGCAACAAGATAAGCGTCAACTTCATGTTTGAAGAAACCTACGGCTCGACCGCCCAGATTTATTGAAGGCGGGAATATCCCATCATTTATGTATCTATGTAGTGTTGCCTTCGAAAAAGGAACTCTAGCCAGGACTTGTTTTTTTCTTTCTATTTTAATTTCAATATTCATATTAAGCTCTTTTAATTATTATTGCTTTTGCATGAATATACTCTCATTAAATACAATGCTCAATGTTATTTTTTATATTTTTCAACACCTTATATTGACATTGAAAAATTATCTAGTAGGTTTCAGTCGTTGATATTCATTGGGCTGTTACTAGTCGCGATCGTGAAGCGATTCCTTGATGCCTTGAGTATATAGCTACTCCACCAACTCATAATTTCACGACGTTCTTCGAGGTATTCTGCATTGTTATAAATTCCTCGGATAGTGTTTTTGTCTACATGAGCAAGTGAAAGCTCAATTGCGTCTCGATTAAATCCTTGTTCGTTCAATGCTGTACTACCAATCGATCTCATTCCGTGACTAACCAGTTGCCCTGTCAATCCAGCTCGTTTTAAAGCGGCGTTCACAGACTGGCTACACATGCACTCACCTGGCTTTGTGCTATGTGGAAAAATATACTTTTGGCCGTAAGAGATTGGTTTCATAAATTCAAGTATCTGAATGGCTGAATCTGATAAAGGGATTTTGTGTGGACGTCCCATTTTCATGTCTTCACCTTGAATTATCCAAAACTTAGATTTGAAGGCAATTTCATTCCATTTCGCGCGAGCGACTTCGTTAGGTCGAGTGAGGGTGTGCAATTGAAGTTCGAAAGCACACCTGATAGTAGTTGTCATGTTAGCCTTGGACATTGCTCCCATAAGAATATGTAGTTCATCTGGTTTCAGTGTCTTCATATGTTCAACTATAGGTTCTTTGAAGGCACTTTTTATGTTAGCTATGGGATTGGAAGCTACTATTCCACAATTGACTGCGTAAGTCATAACGTCATTTAACCTTTGGCATACGCGGCGGACTGTTTCTAGTTTCCCTTGTTTTTCTATTGGACGAAGCTGTTGGATAACTGTAGGGGCGAGAATATCGTGAATAGGTAACTGACCAAGGTTTGGAAATATATGTAGCTCTAATGAACGCCATACGTCATTAGCATAGTCTTCAGTAACTTTATGCTTCCTCACGTCAAACCACTCTTCGGCCACGGATATTAACGTAGTCGAATTAGCTAGCTTTTCAGATGCCAGTTTGTTGTCACGATAGGTTTTGGGGTCAATACCTTCTGCTACCAATTGACGCATTTCTCTGGTTTTTTCTCTTGCTGAAGCCAAAGTTATATCAGGGTAAATACCTAAACCAATATTTTTTCGCTTTTTAGTTGTAGGGTGGACGTAGTTAAAGATCCAGGATTTAGTACCGTTGGGCTTGATTCTAAGTAATAAACCATTGCCATCTCCTAGCGAATACTCTTTGTTCTTTGGTTTGGATTTATTGACTTGGGTTGCTGATAAAGGGGTGATTAACTTAGCCATTTTATCTTCCTTTGAAGGATGTAACACTGCTTTGGTAACACGACTCGTGATGTTACATCCTATGTTTGTTACTTGAAAGGAGAGGTTTAGTGAAATGTCATGAGACACTATGAATCTATAGAAGCTAGGTTTTATAAGGCTTTAGATGTCAAAACGGGACGTCCTGAGACGTCCCGTTCCAATGCATTGGTGGAGCTGGCGGGAGTTGAACCCGCGTCCGGAAATCATTCATCATTGGTACTACATGCTTAGTCGATCTTTACATTCACCAACTACCTGCGAACCGACACGCTAGTAATTGACTATCCTGAATTATTATTCGCCCTTTTTCTCTCAGGAGGGAAAATCCGGGCTAGCTAGTTTGGGTTTGATCCCTTGTTATTCCCCGTCTTACAAGCGGAAGCTAGGGCAAGAGAGCTCTCAGCAGGTTATTAAGCTGCTAGTGCGTAGTTTTCGTCGTTTGCGACTATTTTTTTGCGGCTTTTTACGTGGCAAACCGCCCCACGGCATGCACCTCAGACTTCAGCATTCCCGTCGAATCCTGGATCAGCCCCAAGTGGTTAACGTGCATAGTAACAGAATAGTACTCACTGTCTAGCCATTGCACGTTCAAGTGGTTAAGATTAACGCAATTTACTCTTCATTATACGAGCTTTATCGCGAGCCCAATCTTTTTCTTTAATATCAGTGCGTTTATCGTGAAGTTTTTTACCTTTCGCTACACCAACTTTAATTTTGACCCATGAACGTGACCAATAAAGTGCTAGTGCGGCGAGTGTCATACCTTCGCGATTGATTCGCCCGTACAAGTTATCCAGTTCTCTTCTTGATAAAAGAAGCTTACGGACACGTGTAGGGTTAGCAACAATATGAGTTGATGCTTGATTTAAAGGAGTAATCGTCATTCCGCTGATAAAGGCTTCACCATCGCGCATAAACACATAACTTTCTGCGATGTTAACTTTACCTTGGCGAAGTGATTTTACTTCCCAACCTTGAAGTTCCAAGCCTGCTTCTACTTCATCATCGATAAAGTACTCGTGGCGAACTTTCTTATTTTGAGCAATTGTATTGCTCGTAGTTTTGGATTTTGAATTTTTCTTTGCCATAATGGCGACATTATACGGATTGCCCCTCTGTTGGGGAAATCTTATTTTTAGTTTTCGTGTTGATAAATAATAAAAAACCTTGTTAATTAGCAAGGAATGGATGTGACGAGAGATTTTATGCCACAAGTTAGACGCTCAGCACTGGTCTCATTTAGTGCAAAGCAAATGTATGATCTAGTTAATGATGTAAGTCGTTATCCCGAATTTTTGCCAGGTTGTTCAGGTTCTAAAGTTTTGGAACAAACTCAAGATGCAATGAAAGCGTCGGTGGATGTGTCTAAAGCTGGTATCAGCAAAAGTTTTACTACCATCAATAATTTGACTGAGAACGCGGTGATCTTAATGGAGTTAGTTGATGGGCCTTTTAAGTCACTCAAAGGTGGATGGTACTTTACAACTCTTGATGAAAGCGCTTGTAAGATTGAACTTAAGCTGGATTTTGAGTTTTCTAGTAAAATGGTAGAAATAGCGTTTGGACGGATCTTTAATGAGTTAACGAATAATATGGTTAATGCGTTTACTCAACGAGCCAAGCAGGTTTACTAATTAAGGGGGTTTAGTGTGATTCAAGTAGAAGTTGTGTACGCACTGCCAAATGAACAACGCGTGTTAACTCAGTTAGTGGATAAAAACCTTACAGTTGAAGAGATTATTAAGCATTCTGGAATATTAGATATGTATCCTGAAATTGATCTCAAAAAGAACAAAGTAGGGGTGTTTAGCCGTAATGTTAAATTGGATGTAACGGTTAGAGATAAAGATCGTATAGAAATTTATCGACCATTACTTGCCGACCCTAAAGAAATACGACGTAAAAGAGCGGAGCAGGCAAAAGCGAAAGGTAGTGCTGATCCGGTTACGGGTGGAAAGCCCAATGAAAGGCGTAAAAGCAGCAATTAATACAAACGTTAATCGCGATTTAATTGATTCGATTATCCTCACCTTCATGGGGATAATCGCAATAGGTCGCTTATTACTAATTTAAACCTTCAAAGAAGTCCTCTCCGGAAGGAAAATCACCTTCTAAGCTCAACAGAGTTCCTGTATCACTAAATTTTACAAATAGGTTTTTCTGAATTGGGTCATTATGACCTTCTTTGTGGTGATATATATAATACCAAGTATTTGGGTAGCCATTTTCTACTAACATGGGGGAACCAAGCACATAGCGAACTTGTTCTTTCGTCATGCCGAATTTTAATTTATCTACAGAGTCTTGTTCAACATAGTTACCTTGATTGATATCAATACGGTAGACCAATTTTTCCGCCAGCGAACAGCCGGTGAGTAATGTTAAGGCTAGAGGGACAGCGGCTAACCATTTGTTAAATTGCATAGTTGGATATTCTTTATTAATAAATGTATTCACTAAAACTCGCCAGATAATAAACAAGGTTGGCTGAGAAGTAAAAGAGGTATTACCTCAAGTTGAATATATGACCACGAATTTCACTATTGGTTGCAAAATATTCGCTGCAAAAAATTAACGGTAAAAATAGTAACAATAAACAACACGCTATCTTTTCTTCCACTAAGCCGCGAGTAATTCTTTCGCATTGGCCATTGTCGATTCGGTTATTGTACTTCCACCTAGTAATCGGGCTAATTCAGATATTCTTTGCTCTGTATTTAAAACATGCATTTGTGTTTCTGTTTTACCTGCTTTAGTTTGTTTAGCAACAAATAATTGCTGATGTCCACATCCCGCCACTTGTGGTAAATGGGTAACGCACAATACTTGGGTTGACTCGCCTAATTTACGTAACATTTTGCCGACAACCGCAGCGGTAGGACCACTAATACCGACATCAACCTCATCAAAAATTAGGCTAGGGGTATCCACTTTTTGAGCGGTGATAACTTGAATTGCTAGAGATATTCTTGATAACTCACCGCCAGAGGCTACTTTTGCGATAGGCTGCAAAGGTTGGCCAGGGTTGGTGGACACTAAAAAGCTCACAAAATCGATGCCTAGTGGAGAAGTACGATTGTGGTCTTGCTCGATGGCGATGCAAAATTTGGCTTTTTCCATGCTCAATTCGTGCATGCTTTGGCTAATTAGTTTATTCAATTCTTTGGCGTAACGGCTTCTTGATTTACTTAGTTTTTCTGCGCTAGTGATGAAGGTGTTATGTTTTTTGTCAACCTCTAAGGCTAAGGTGTCGAGTTTTTCATCGGAGCAATCTAGATCTTGTATTTGTTGCAACAAATCTTGGTGATGAGCGTATAAATCATCGGCTAACACATTATGCTTTCTAGAGAGGGACATGATGCTCGAAAAGCGTTCTTCTACATACGCCATTCTTTCTGGGTCCATTTCAATTTTGTCTAAATAGTGGCGCAGTTCACTACTGGCTTCTTCTATTTGGATCATAGCTTCGTTTAACATAGGTGCGACGGAAGATAATGTTTTATCCAGTTCGGTTAATTCAATAACGGATTGATTTGCTGACTGTAATAGCTGTAAGGCATTGACTTCCTCACTTTCAAATAACGATAAAATAGCCGATTGGCAATTTGTTGCTAACTCGCCACTATTGGCTAACCGTTTGTATTCTTGTTCTAATTCTGTAAATTCATTTTCCGTTAGAGAAAGCTCATTTAACTCTTTGATCTGATATTCTAAAAGTTGTTTCTTTGCTTGGTTTTCTTCGCTATTTCTTTTTAGATCATCTAAGGCATTCTTGGCTTGACGCCATTGTTGATAATGAACACGAGATTTATTGATCAATTCAGAATGCCCAGCATACTGATCTAGCATAGATAATTGATAGTCGCTTTTCATTAATTGGTGGTGAGCATGCTGGCCATGAATGTTGATTAAATGTTGGCCAAGAGATTTTAATTGAGACAAAGGTACAGGGCTGCCGTTAATAAAAGCTCGTGAACGCCCATCTTTGGTAATGATGCGGCGTAAAATACACTCATTGCCATCGAGTAGTTCATTATCTTGCAACCAGCGCGTAGCGTGAATGTTATTGTCGAGTTGAAAAGCGGCGCTGACTTCTGTTTTATCTTCCCCTTGACGAAGCATACCGGTATCTGCTCGTTCACCTAAACATAAACCAAGTGCATCAATAGCTATAGACTTACCAGCACCTGTTTCACCTGTAATGGTCGTCATCCCAGCTGAAAGCTCCAACTGAAGAGATTTAACAATCGCAAAATTATTTACACTTATGTGAGCTAGCATTTTAGTCACCCTGTACAATTAAAAGACACTGTATAGAAAAACAGTATATACTGTTTTTCTATACAGTAAAGTCGTCAGAGTGATTTTTTTATGAGCAATTTTTTAGCGTAGCAACCTTTAATGGACGTAAACTGCTCGTTCCAGTTAGAAAAGCTTACTTGACCAACCTAATTTATTTCTTAGCACATGGTAATAGCTGTAATCTTCTGGGTGGATTAATCGAAGTTTGTTGTTACTTTGGAAAATATGCACTTCATCACCAGGAGAAACGGGTAATGAGACCTGACCATCGCAACTGATTTCTTGAGTTCCTCGGTTGTCAGGTGAAACTACCAGTTTAATTCGGCTATTCCCGTCTACAACAACAGGTCGACTTGATAATGTGTGCGGGAACATAGGGACAATTGAAATAGCGTTTAAACTTGGCGATAAAATAGGGCCTCCGCCGGAAAGCGAGTAAGCGGTTGATCCTGTTGGTGTTGATACTATTAGCCCATCTGAACGTTGAGAAAAAGCGAACTTGTCATCAATATAGACTTCAAATTCTATCATGTGGGCTATTTTTCCTGGATGCAATACTACTTCGTTGAGTGCAGAGTTATTGCTGCGGCATTGATCATGTCGAACGACTTCTGCTTCAAGTAAAAAGCGATCTTCTTCGAGATATTCTCCAGTTAGGACTTTCTCTAAAGCTATTTCAAACTCTTCCGGGTTGAGATCGGTTAGAAACCCCAAGTTGCCTCGATTTACACCGATAACAGATATATCAAAACGCGATAGCAATCTTGCCGCTCCAAGCATGTTGCCGTCACCACCAACCACAATGGCAAGATCTGCTTTTGAACCTATATCAACCAAACTAGTAAAATATTCATCATCGATATTATCAAGGATCCCTTGTAGCCGGTCATCTATAACGGTGTCATAACCCTTTGATGTTAACCATTGAAACATTTCGTTATGAGTTTGTATGGCTTTCTTGTTTCTTGGTTTTCCGATTATACCTATGGTTTTAAAAGGCTTTTTCATGCAGATAATCCAATTATAGATGAAAGGAAGCGTTTAACGCTTGAATCATTAATATCAATCCCCATAATAAAGGCAACTAAATCCAATACGCGAGTTTTTTATTTAAGTTTGAGCGTTTGTGCCGCTTAAATATTATAATTCGTGTTAAAAACTGAATTCCGTAGTCAGGAGATATCATGAGTAAAGAAGAAAATAAGATTAACGAAGAAGAACTGAGCCAGGAAACCATGGAACAAGATAAGCAAGAAAGTGAAATTGAAGTGGATGCAGTAGGTTCTGAAGGTGATATCGATTGGAACGAAGAAGAGGCCATTGATATAGAAGAGTCAAAAATTGCTCAACTTGAAGCCGCTTTGCTACAAAGTGAAATGCGAGTAAAAGAGCAGCAAGAATCGGTACTTCGTGCAAAAGCGGAAGTTGAAAATATGCGTCGTCGTTCTGAGCAAGAAATTGATAAAGCACGTAAATATGCTTTAAATAAATTTGCTGAAGAACTGCTACCTGTTATTGATAACTTAGAACGTGCTATTCAAGCCGCTGACTCTGAAAATGAGACGATCAAACCTTTGCTTGAAGGGGTAGAATTGACGCATAAAACCTTTACTGACAGCGTTGCTAAATTTGGTTTAAAAGAAATTAATCCAGATGGTGAAGCGTTTAATCCTGAATTCCATCAGGCGATGTCTATTCAAGAAAGTGCCGATCATGAACCAAATACGGTAATGTTTGTGATGCAAAAAGGCTATGAATTGAATGGTCGTGTGATTCGTCCAGCGATGGTTATGGTGTCTAAATAAAAATACGCCGCTATTGTTTTTTAGTGATGACTGATTTCTTAATGGCTGGCTTATCAATGACAAGTGGTGGGTTTATTGATTGGTGATAAATCACGACTAATGAAGTAAGGGCTGCCGATGGCAGTCCTTTTCTTTGGTCAATAAGGAATGTCTGCTTAGGTAGAAACATAGAAACATAGAAACATAGAAATATAGAAACAATGGGTGTTATTGACTCATTTATTGGATTGAAACAAGCATAAACAAAGAAAAAAACCAATATTTTTTCTTCTATCCCTTGAAAAGCTATTCCTTGCCCTTATCTAAGGGGCAGACACAAAACAAACATTTGGAGATTGGGGTTGAATCCCTGTTCTCCGTCCCCATTTAATGGGTTATAGAAATTGAATAATTGAATTTTCGGAGAGAGTCTGATGGGTAAGATCATTGGTATAGATTTAGGTACTACTAATTCATGTGTTGCTGTATTAGACGGCGACAAACCACGCGTATTAGAAAATGCTGAAGGTGAGCGTACAACGGCTTCCGTTATTGCTTACACAGATGGTGAAACATTAGTAGGTCAACCGGCTAAACGTCAAGCGGTTACAAACCCTCAAAATACAGTATTTGCAATCAAACGCCTGATTGGTCGTCGTTTTGAAGACGAAGAAGTTCAGCGTGATATCAAAATTATGCCATTCAACATAGTGAAGGCTGATAACGGTGATGCTTGGGTTGAAGCGAAAGGCCAAAAAATGGCCGCTCCTCAAATTTCTGCAGAAATTTTGAAGAAAATGAAAAAAACAGCAGAAGACTTTTTAGGTGAAGAAGTGACGGGTGCGGTTATTACCGTTCCTGCTTATTTTAACGATTCTCAGCGTCAAGCAACAAAAGATGCGGGTCGTATCGCCGGTCTAGAAGTTAAACGTATTATCAATGAACCAACGGCGGCTGCGCTAGCTTACGGTTTAGATAAAAAAGGCGGTGATCGCACTATCGCTGTTTATGACCTTGGTGGTGGTACATTTGATATCTCTATCATCGAAATTGATGAAGTTGAAGGCGAGAAAACGTTTGAAGTTTTAGCAACAAACGGTGATACCCACCTTGGTGGTGAAGACTTTGATAACCGTCTGATTAACTATTTAGTTGATGAATTTAAAGCAGAGCAAGGCATTGATCTGAAAAATGATCCACTAGCAATGCAACGTGTTAAAGAAGCAGCAGAAAAAGCAAAAATTGAGCTTTCTTCAGCACAACAAACTGATGTTAACCTACCTTATGTGACTGCGGATGCAACCGGTCCTAAGCACATGAACATCAAAGTGACTCGTGCAAAACTTGAGTCATTAGTAGAAGATTTAGTGAAACGTACTCTTGAGCCTCTAAAAGTTGCGCTAGCAGATGCTGATTTATCTGTTGGTGACATCAACGATGTTATCTTAGTTGGTGGTCAAACTCGTATGCCTATGGTTCAAGCTAAAGTTGCTGAATTCTTTGGTAAAGATGCTCGTCGTGACGTTAACCCTGATGAAGCAGTTGCCATTGGCGCAGCGGTTCAAGGTGGTGTTCTAGCTGGTGATGTTAAAGATGTTCTTCTTCTAGATGTTACTCCTCTGTCTTTAGGTATTGAGACTATGGGTGGGGTAATGACTAAGTTAGTTGAGAAAAACACTACAATCCCAACTAAAGCGAACCAAACGTTCTCTACTGCTGAAGATAACCAAAATGCAGTAACTATCCACGTACTTCAAGGTGAGCGTAAGCAAGCAAGCTACAATAAGTCTTTAGGTCAATTCAACCTAGAAGGTATTCAAGCTGCACCTCGTGGTATGCCTCAAATCGAAGTAACATTCGACCTTGATGCAGATGGTATTCTTCATGTATCGGCAAAAGATAAGTCTACTGGTAAAGAGCAGAAAATCACTATTCAAGCTTCTGGTGGCCTAAGTGATGACGATATCGAAAAAATGGTACAAGAAGCAGAAGCGAACAAAGAAGCTGATAAGAAATTCGAAGAGCTAGTAACAACACGTAACCAAGCGGATCAAATGATCCATGGTACTCGTAAGCAAATCGAAGAAGCTGGTGATGCGCTTCCTGCAGAAGAAAAAGAGAAAATTGAAGCAGCGATTAAAGAGCTAGAAGAAGTTAAAAATGGTGATGATAAAGAAGCCATTGATGCGAAAGTTCAAGCACTAATGACTGCCGCTCAAAAACTAATGGAAATCGCTCAGCAACAAGCACAAGCTCAACAAGCTGGTGCAGGCGAAGCTGGTCAACAACAAGCTCCTGAAGATGATGTTGTAGACGCAGAATTCGAAGAAGTAAAAGAAGACGAGAAAAAATAATTGAGTGTTGATTGTTATAAACCCAATTATAAATAGACGGTTTGTAGCGATGAATAAGCAGTTATTTAGAACGTTATATGTTGCGGGCGTAAGAGTTTTCTCTTTCGCCCGCAAATTTGTAAATAATGATTCGAACTAGATAATGGTTTTATTGCTTTTATCTAGTTCGATTTGCAGCAGATAAACGGTAGTTGAAACATGTCGAAACGTGATTTTTACGAAGTATTGGGCGTAAGCCGTGATGCCTCTGAGCGAGATATTAAGAAGGCGTATAAACGTCTTGCGATGAAATTCCATCCTGATAGAAACCAGGATGACAGTCAGGCTGGCGAAAAGTTTAAAGAAGTAAAAGAAGCGTATGAAGTTCTGACCGATTCTCAGAAAAAAGCCGCTTATGACCAATATGGTCACGCTGCCTTTGAACAAGGTGGTATGGGTGGTGGCTTTGGCGGTGGTCAAGGTGCGGATTTTGGTGATATCTTCGGTGACGTATTTGGTGATATCTTTGGTGGTGGTCGCCGTGGCGGTGGGCAGTCTCGTGCTCAGCGTGGTGCCGATCTTCGTTACAACATGGAACTCTCTTTGGAAGATGCTGTTCGTGGTTGTGATAAAGAAATAGAGATCCCGACCTTAGTTGAATGTGAAGTGTGTCACGGTTCTGGCGCTAAAGAAGGCTCCAGCGCACAAACCTGCTCTACTTGTCACGGTCATGGTCAAGTGCAAATGCGTCAAGGCTTCTTCGCTGTTCAGCAAACTTGTCCAACATGTAATGGTAAAGGTCAGATAATCAAAGATCCTTGCAACTCATGTCATGGCCAAGGTCGCAAACAAAAAACTAAAACGCTAAACGTGAAGATTCCAGCAGGAGTAGATACTGGCGATCGTATTCGTCTTTCTGGCGAAGGCGAAGCGGGAGAGCATGGCGCACCAGCTGGTGATTTATATGTTCAGGTTCATGTTCGCGAACATAATATCTTTGAGCGTGACGGTAATAATCTTTTCTGTGAAGTACCAGTAAGCTTTACTCAAGCTGCACTTGGTGGTGAAGTTGAGGTTCCGACGCTAGATGGTCGAGTCAGCCTTAAAGTTCCAGAAGAAACCCAAACAGATCGCTTATTTAGAATGCGCGGTAAAGGTGTTAAAGGTGTACGTGGCGGTGGTGTTGGTGATCTTATCGTTAAACTTGTTGTTGAGACACCCGTTAAATTAAGCTCGCGTCAAAAAGATCTATTAAGAGAATTTGAAGAAACATGTTCTGGTGATGCTGGTAACAAGCATAAACCTAAGTCAGAAGGTTTCTTTAATGGAGTTAAAAAATTCTTTGATGATTTAACTAGTTAATGTATCTAATTGATATGAAAGAAAAAGCCACTTTGTTAAGTGGCTTTTTTTGTGTCTGGTGTTGGTGGTTTTAATTGAACGTGGTTAGCCAACCTAGCCTATCTAATTTTATTTTCTTATTGCGAGCCAGTAGTGATTTGTTTGAGAAAATATAGCAACGTTTGATTATTTGTTTTGAATCTACCCTAAATAGAAATACCCATCCCGTGGAGTTTTATTTTTAGCTGATATGATCGCGGGCATCTATTTCATGAATAGTTAATTTCACCAAATAGTGGATTGGTCCCATTAACTAGTTGCTTACGTTAACGAATTGATCGTGTTAATTCGTTGCTTAACATGATTAAGAGTTCTATTTAATTTATCGAACGGTTCAGGGCATGGTATGCGTCGTGGTTTTACACTAATTGAGTTTGTGGTTGTATTGTCTATCTCGGCAGGGATTGTAGCGGTTGTGACACCTGATATTCAGGTTTTTTATCAAAACTATCAACTCAGAGCTTTTGCTACTGAATTAAAAAGTTACTTTTCAAGAGTAAGATCAGAAACCGTAACTCGACAGAAAGATCTTTGGTTATTTTTTTCGCCTCAGGATCCGTATGGCACAGACGAGTGGCGTTTGTCGTTGGTTATCAACAGCGAAATGAACTCAAAAGAGAGCGAATTAATTTATCTACAAAACAAGGATATTCAGATGTCATCTACTTGGCTGCAAGTTAAGTTAGATGGAAAAACAGGGAGAATATTAGAAAGTGGCCATTTGATCTTTTCTTATAAAGCTTCCGATGGCGCTTCATTAAAGCTAATTATGCACAATATCACAGGAAGAGTACGAACCTGTTCAATGGATAAGCCGTTTTATGGTTATGCAGAATGTTGAATTATTAGTGTCGGATAATAACGATAAAGGCAAAGGTTTTACGTTAATTGAGATGCTTATTTCTAGTGTTATTACCGCTTTGGCTCTAACAACGTTGATGTCGGTAATGATTGTTAGCACTGCATCCGCACAAAAAGAGATGAGCTTATTGCTACTGCATAACAGCGTGTCCGAAACCTTGCGCTTTATCCAAGACGATTTGAGAAGAGCAAAGTCAGTAACCTTTTCACTGACAGAACTAAGCTATTTCTACCAAGATGCGGGGCAATACGTTCGTACGACGATTAAAATAGATGACGTTGAACACAAACTTAAATATTGTTCAGAAAAAAATCCCACAGCAGCACACTCAACTGCATGCTATCGATTTTATTCGATGTTTGATCCATCTCAAATGAAAGTGACTCGTTTCACTATCCAAGAAAAGGTTATCGATACTGAGAATAACAAAAAATTAATCGAGCTCTCTTTAAGTGTAGAACTTGTAAAACAACAGCAAGTTTTTACTTTGGTCGCTCAAGTTTCGCCGAGAAATAGCTAAATTAGCACCGTAGTAATTGGATAAATGGTAGAAGGTGAATTAAATGGCAAGTAAGCAAACCGGAGTAGTGGTACTGATATTGTGTCATTTTTTTCTTGTCGCGGCGTTGAGTCTTGCTCTTGCTGGCAATACTGGCATCTTTGAACTATCAACTAGTATTCAAAACGAAACCATCTATCGTCAGAAATTTTGGTTGGCAGAAGGAGGGTTAGAATGTGCTTTTTCGTTGTTCGCTAATCAATCGGTTGCTAGTCATGAGCAATTACTCAATCTCAACCTGCCATACTATGTGGCGGAATGTGTTACAGCTTCACTACAAGTGGTATGGGTTCAGCAAAGTTTGCATCACTACAAGGTTACATCAACGGTAGACAATATATCGCTTTCTAGAGAGTTAGTTGTTACTACCTTCCCAACATACAGTGCGGCATGGAATGCAGGCAGTTGGACAGATAATGAACCTGACAATTAGAGGATTTAGTTTGCTTGAAGTATTGATTTCTATCCTTTTGATTTCTTTTTCTATTATAGGATTAACCACACTACAAATCAGTACTGTTAAACATTCTACCGTGACACAAAATCAGTTACTGGCGCTCTATCTTGCCGAATCTCAGTTAGAGCGAGTTCGACTTGAATCAGACTGGTTGGTTGATGTTTCAGAGTCGCAGTATAAGACAAACCGTTCCTCGTTTTCCATAAAGTTAATGGCGAGTGAACATCCGGCAAGCTCAAATTTAAAACAAGTCGAAATACAAGTTAGTTGGCATGAATATTCAGGAGAACAGCGTACGGTTTCATTGGAAAGTAATGTGTATGTCCCCCTTGATACAGAGTAAAAGTCTCCTTTTTCGGGTTGGTCTACGCTACAATGCCGGGAGAATGTGATGGTGATATGAGACTTTGCGATTGAATACTTTACCTTTAGATATTTTACCTTTGGATGCCGATGTGACCACTTTTACTGCTCAAGATGAGGATTTTATGCGCCAAGCTATTGCGCTAGCTTATGAAGCTGAATTGGCAGGAGAAGTTCCAGTTGGGGCGGTTTTGGTCAAAGATGAACAGGTTATTGCCACGGGCTATAATCGCTCTATTTGTGATCACGATGCCTCGGCTCATGCTGAAATTCAAGTGATACGAAAAGCAGGACAAGTGTTAGGTAATTATCGTCTACTCGATACGACGCTTTATGTCACTCTGGAGCCTTGCCCTATGTGCGCAGGTGCGCTTTTGCACAGTCGAGTTAAGCGTATTGTGTTTGGTGCGCCAGATCTTAAATCGGGTGCTGCAGGAACGGTACTGAATTTATTTGATACCCAAGCGGCTTATCATTACGCTCAGATAGAATCGGGCTTATTAGAACAAGAGTGCCGTTTGCAACTGCAATCTTTCTTTAAACGAAGACGAAAAGAGAAGAAACAGTTAAAGACTAAAGATATGTCGTAAGGTTGCTGATGATCGGTGTTTGTTTAGCTGAACGTTTCACAGTGTACGTAGGCTCTATGACGCCAAATCACTTTCTTTTTGTTGTTTGCTAACATTCTCTTACGACGATTTGCTGACGATGTTTTTGTTGCTAGTGTCTTGTTCTTTTTTTTCATTGGTGTCATTGGTCACTCCCTTTATTTGACTGCTATTAGTATAGACTATTATTAACTTTTGTTTATAAACAGAGTTTGTTACCAAATGATGAATGATCGACAAAGAACAGCAGATAAGAGTTTACCTGCTGTTCTTTGTTGTTTTTTAGGTTGAATCTTAACCGTTATTGTTTAGGTTTTTCTGCGTCTGCGTCTGCGTCTGCGTCTGCGTCTGGTTTGGTTGCTTTTGGATCTGTTGCTACCGCAGTATCTGTTTCTTGTGGGTTGCTTTCTAGCTGATCAATCAATTGCTGTGGATTTTGTTCGGTTATTTGCACGTCGATAGTTTGAATTCCGTCAATATCCAAATCTGCTGAGATAGCGCCTTGTTTATCTACATGACCAATAATAGATTGATAATATCGACGGATATTTTCGACATAGTTTCTTGCTTCATCGCCGCGAGCATAGCCATACCGTGTTTTGCTATAGAATTGTCTCTTTTTCAATAGTGGTAAACGTTCTTTTACATCGGCCCAAGAGTTTGGGTTGCCATTTTGTGATCGTGTGAGACGGCGAGCATCCATCATATGGCCATAGCCTAGGTTGTAGGAAGCAAGTGCAAACCAGATTTTTTCGTGCTCAAAAATCGAATCAGGAACTCGCTCGACAATACCTTGTAAATACTTTACGCCACCTTGTATCGATTGTTCTGGGTCTAATCGGTTTTTAACTCCAACTAATTTTGCAGTCGGTAGGGTGAGCATCATCATGCCACGTACTCCAGTAGGAGATGTGGCTTTGGGTTTCCAATGAGATTCTTGATATGAAAGTGCCGCTATCAACCTCCAATCAAAATTACCAGCATGCTTTTTGAACAAAGGTTCCCAAGTGGGTAATTTACTATCTAGAGCTCGAATAAAGGCACGCGTATCAACGTAGTCGAAACTATCGACATGGCCAAAATATTTTTCTTCCAATGTATCTAACTGGCCTGATTGTTTTATTTTACCAAAAAACTCAATTAATAAGGCATAGAGGCTGCCATCATCGGTGTCTCTCATATACCAAGAAACGGGTTGATCTTCTGTGAGCTCTAAAGCTAATGCAATGTCAGGATATAATCGTTGAGCCAGGGACAATTCGACCGAGTCAACAATGGTATAAGAGAGCTCTCCCGTTGAAACTTGTCGCAATAAATCTTGAACATCAGAATTATTGTTTGTGGTGTATTTTAGTGAAGGGTATTCGGTTTTAAGATCTTCTAATGTTTTAACAAAATGTGAGTCAGAAATAATGGTTAAGGTATCATCGGGATGCTCATCTTGTCTTTCTACCAAGTTTTTAATGCTTCTTGGCTTCCAAGTTCCGGTTTTATACACTAACTGTTGACTCACATAATAATAAGCTGGTGCCGCGCGAAAATCACTCATTCGCTCGAGAGTTTGACTGAGTCCGGCTGCCACAATGTCAATTTCGTTATTTTGTAATGCTGGAAATAACTCTGACAAACGGTAAGCAGGTTTTATTTCCAACTTAACGCCTAATTCACTAGCAAAAAGTTTTGCCAGTTCATAATCTAACCCAGTCGGACCTTCTGGGCCAATATAATAAGCCAATTGATTGTTGAGTGTTCCCACTCGTAATACACCACGCTCCCTTACTTTATCTAACTCACTTTTTGGGTCTGAGTCTATTTGACAGGCAGATAGGACAAGTGTCATCACTATCATTAGTGTTGCTTTAATTGGCCGACAGTTAAAAAAGTTATGCATTAATAACGGGTTCTTTATAAAATGACTGTGTTCTTTATATCAGAGCTAGCAAGTTGAGCAAACTATGATTAAAGAAAACGCTAACTATTTAGCAAATTTATAGAGCTGATTTTGATATTTATCAGTCCGAGTTGCGCTTTTCCATGCGGTTGAGTTTCTTTTATACAACACTGACGCTGTTTTATCCTTGCATGCTTTAGTTCAGGCTATAATGGTAAAAAAATGACGCAAACGGTTGCCTTTAGAGTTACGTCACAAAACATTTTCCTCTATAATACGCCCGAAGTAGATAGGTGACATTGGTATAATTTTTGAAATTTTACATTAACGTATTGAATTTATACCAATATCACCTAAATCATAATATCACCTAAATCAATAGTATAAGAGACCTAAGCATATGAGAATTTTGCGTGGCTCCCCAGCTCTTTCTGAGTTTCGAGTTAACAAGTTATTAGAACTTTGTCGTGAACAAGAACTGCCAATAACCGATATTTACGCAGAGTTTATGCACTTTGCCGATTTAACGGCTGACTTAACTAGCGAAGAAGTAGCAAAAGTAGAAAAGTTGCTGACTTATGGTCCTACTATTCAAGAGCATGAACCTAGTGGGCAATTGCTACTGGTGACTCCTCGTCCGGGAACTATTTCGCCTTGGTCTTCAAAAGCGACTGACATCGCACGCAATTGTGGTTTGAGTAAAATTAAGCGTTTAGAACGCGGTAGCGCTTATTATATCGAATCCTCTTCTGTACTTACTGAAAGCCAACTTGCGCAAGTTAAAGCGTTAATTCATGATCGAATGATGGAAGTGGTTTTCGCTGATCTTGATGATGCAACTAAGCTGTTTTCCGTTGCGGTTCCGGCTCCAGTAGCTAATGTGGATATTTTATCTGGTGGGCAGCAGGCTTTAGAAGAAGCTAACGTCGCACTGGGTTTAGCATTAGCTGAGGATGAAATTGATTATTTAGTAGAGAGCTTTACTAAGTTGGGCCGCAATCCAAATGATATTGAGCTTATGATGTTTGCGCAGGCGAACTCTGAGCATTGTCGTCATAAAATATTCAATGCCGATTGGACCATTGATGGGGTTGATCAAGAAAAATCCCTATTTAAGATGATCAAAAATACTTATGAAACCAACAGCGAACATGTTTTATCTGCCTATAAAGATAATGCTGCTGTAATGACTGGTTCTCATGTTGGTCGATTTTTCCCTGATCCAGAAACTCGTCAATATACTTACAATCAAGAGCTTGCGCATATCTTGATGAAGGTGGAAACACACAACCACCCAACCGCTATTTCTCCTTGGCCTGGTGCATCTACTGGTTCTGGTGGTGAAATACGTGATGAAGGGGCAACCGGTATTGGTGGTAAACCGAAGGCTGGTTTAGTTGGGTTCTCTGTTTCTAACTTACGTATTCCAGGTTTTGAACAACCTTGGGAAACCGATTTCGGCAAGCCGGGTCGTATTGTTAACGCATTGGATATTATGCTTGAAGGGCCATTAGGTGGTGCGGCATTTAATAATGAATTTGGTCGTCCTAACTTACTTGGTTATTTCCGTACTTATGAAGAGAAAGTGAACTCTCATAATGGGGAAGAAGTACGTGGTTATCATAAACCAATAATGATTGCGGGCGGTTTAGGTAATATTCGTGACGAACATGTTCAGAAAAAAGAAATCCCAGTTGGTGCAAGTTTAATTGTTTTAGGTGGCCCAGCAATGAACATTGGTCTTGGTGGAGGCGCTGCCTCTTCAATGGCTTCTGGTCAATCTGCGGAAGATCTCGATTTTGCTTCAGTGCAGCGAGAAAACCCGGAAATGGAACGCCGTTGTCAGGAAGTGATCGACCGCTGTTGGCAGATGGGTGAAGACAACCCGATTGCTTTTATCCATGATGTGGGTGCAGGCGGTATTTCTAACGCTTTGCCTGAATTGGTTGATGATGGCGAGCGTGGTGGTAAATTTCAATTGCGCAATGTCCCGAATGATGAGCCTGGTATGAGCCCATTAGAAATCTGGTGTAATGAGTCGCAAGAGCGTTATGTTTTGGCAGTATCATCAGAAAATATGGCGTGTTTTGATGCGATTTGTAAAAGAGAGCGTGCGCCATACGCTGTTGTTGGTGAAGCAACGGAAGAGCGTCATCTAACATTAGAAGATTCCTATTTCGACAACACGCCTATTGATATGCCAATGGATATCTTATTAGGTAAAGCGCCGAAAATGCATCGCGATGCAACAACACTTAAAGTGACCAATTCCGCAATGGATACGTCGGATATCGACGTTAATGAAGCGTTAGATCGTGTACTTAGATTACCAACTGTTGCTGAGAAAACGTTCTTAATTACGATAGGCGACCGTTCTGTTACAGGTCTGGTTGCTCGAGACCAAATGGTTGGTCCTTGGCAAATTCCGGTTGCGAACTGTGCGGTAACGGCTGCGAGCTACGACACGTATCATGGTGAAGCTATGTCGATGGGTGAGCGTACTCCTGTCGCATTATTAGATTTTGGCGCGTCGGCTCGATTAGCGGTTGGTGAATCTCTGACTAACATTGCAGCAACCAATATTGGTGACACTAAACATATTAAATTGTCTGCTAACTGGATGTCTCCAGCAGGTCATCCTGGAGAAGATGCTGGTTTATATGAAGCAGTAAAAGCGGTGGGTGAAGAATTATGTCCTGCGCTTGGTTTAACTATCCCGGTTGGTAAAGACTCAATGTCGATGAAAACCAAATGGGAACAAGACGGAGAACAAAAAGAAGTCACGTCGCCATTAAGTCTTGTTATTACAGCGTTTGCTCGTATTGAAGATGTGCGTAAAACCGTCACACCACAACTGCGAACTGATAAAGGTGAAACAAGCCTTATTTACATTGATTTAGGCTGTGGTAAAAATCGCATGGGTGCGACAGCATTTGCGCAAGTTTTCAAACAATTAGGTGATAAACCAGCGGATGTAGATAGTGCGGAGCAGTTAAAAGGCTTCTACGATGCGATTCAATCTTTGGTTGCGGACGATAAAGTTATTGCTTATCACGATAAAGGCGATGGTGGCTTAATTGTTACGTTGGCAGAAATGGCATTTGCCGGTCACTGTGGTTTACGTGCTGATATTGCTTCATTGGGCAGTGATGCGCTTTCTAGCTTGTTCAACGAAGAGCTTGGGGCTGTTATTCAAGTTAAGAACGATGAGGTCGACTCTATTCTTGCTACTTTAGCTTCATTTGGTTTAGCTGAGCTGAGCCATGTTATCGGTGACGTAGAGCAATCAGATACGCTGACGATTACTTCTGAACAATCGGTTGTGTTAGAGCGATCTCGTACAGAGCTTCGTACTATTTGGGCAGAAACAACTCACCAAATGCAATCTCTACGTGACAACCCTAAATGTGCTGACCAAGAGTTTGCAGCTAAAGCGGATGATAGCGATTTAGGGCTTAATGTCGACCTTAGCTTCGACGTACATGAAGATGTTGCCGCACCGTATATTGTTAAAGGTGCTAAGCCTAAAATGGCGATTTTACGTGAGCAAGGTGTTAACTCTCATGTGGAAATGGCTGCCGCTTTTGATAGAGCAGGTTTCGAAGCGACGGATGTTCACATGAGTGACATTTTAACTGGTCAAGCGGTACTGGATGAATATCACGGCTTAGCGGCATGTGGTGGTTTCTCTTATGGTGATGTATTAGGTGCAGGTGAAGGTTGGGCAAAATCTGTTTTATTCAACAACCAAGCTAGAGATCAATTTGAAGCTTTCTTTACACGCGATAATACTTTCTCGTTAGGTGTGTGTAATGGTTGTCAAATGTTATCGAACTTGCATGACTTAATTCCAGGTGCTGATTTGTGGCCTCGCTTTGTGCGCAATGAATCTGAGCGTTTTGAAGCACGCTTTAGCTTAGTTGAAGTACAGAAATCCGATTCTATTTTCTTTAATGGAATGCAAGGTTCACGTATGCCTATCGCAGTTTCTCATGGAGAAGGGCGTGTAGAAGTTCGTGATGATGCGCATTTAACGGCTCTGGAAAATTCAGGCACCGTAGCAGTGAGATATGTTGATAACTTGGGTAATGCGACTCAACAATATCCAAATAATCCAAATGGTTCACCGAATGCAATCACAGGATTAACCACGACTGATGGACGAGTCACTATTATGATGCCTCACCCTGAACGTGTTTTCCGTACCGTTGCTAACTCTTGGGCTCCAGATTCATGGGGTGAAGATAGCCCGTGGATGAGAATGTTCCGTAATGCTAGAGTGAATATTGGATAAGAGATAACCAATATAAAATTGATAAAGCCCTTGGATATGCCATATTCAAGGGCTTTTTTCTGATTTGATGTTTATTGGCGGCAGTTTAAGCAATATTACAGCAATTGTTGCCTCGATATGGTTTAATGCGCGCATTGAAAAGAGTCGAAACTCTTTTATGTAAAGTGAGTAGGAAACAAATATGAGTACTAATAAAAAATTCAGTTATAAAGTGGTTGAGAAACGTAACGGTTGGGCAGCAGAAATTGTTCGTCAAGTATCGGCTCAACGTACTGCAGTATCAAAACGTAAAATGGGCTTTGAGACAGAAGCAGAGGCTGTAGCTTGGGCAGAACAAGAGTTGCCTGCTTTTATCGCATTACAGACTGAACGGAATAAGCGTAAGTCTGCACAACGTAAAAGTGACGATCAAGAATAACTAGCAATAAGAAAAAATAGTAAGAAGAAGCAACAAGCGAGAATCAAAAGTTGGTTTATTGATGCCTTGTTCCGCATGAGATAAGTGCATCATACTATTTCAAACCTAACAGCAGCCTGTGGTATCAACGACAGGCTGCTGTTAGGTTTTATCAAGCTTGTTTTGGTTATTACTGTTTTTATTGGTTTTGGTTATTTTTTGGGGATATTTTGTAAAATAGCCACCATCTGTTCCCAATATAACGCAACTGTATCAATTTTTACTTTTTCATCAGGTGAATGAGGGAATTTGATGGTTGGACCAAAAGAGAGCATGTCCATTTTAGGGTAAGGCTCTTTGAACAAACCGCACTCTAATCCAGCATGAATAACCATAATATTTGGCTTTTTGCCATAAATACCTTCATAGGTATCTCTAAAAATAGCCATTATTTCTGAATCTGGGTCGGGCTTCCATCCAGGATATGCGCCACTAAATTCGACTTTTGCACCCGCTAGTTTGGCGATAGACGTCAGAACACCTTCAACTTGGGTTCGGCCAGTATCAATAAGAGAACGAACTAAGCACAAAATCGTGATTTTGTTTTTCTTGGTATTGATAACACCGACATTGATCGACGTTTCAACCACACCTTCAACGTCATCACTCATACGAATAACACCATTCGGACAAACATTAAGCGCGTCGATGAATTTAGATTGAGAATCAAGTGTTATCATTTGTAACTTGGTTTCTGCCACTTCGTAATACGAAAGAATATTGGTTTCTACTTGGCCTAATTCATCACGAAGAACGTTGGTAAACTTAATGAATAGTTCGTTAAGTTGTCCTTCATTAACCATCGGCAGAGCAACCGTAATAAAAGCTTCTCTCGGAATGGCATTTCGCAAGCTGCCGCCGCGGAATTGAACTAATTGAAGTTCCAGTTCTGCTGCGTGGTCAGTTAAAAAGCGAGCAAGTAATTTGTTGGCATTGGCACGACCGGTGTGAATATCACAACCTGAGTGACCACCTTTTAGCCCTTTTATAGAAAGTTCACGTGTAACATAACCTAATGGAATTTCTTCTCTTTTTATGTCAAACGTTAATGTGCCATCAATGCCGCCAGCGCAGCCCATGTACACTTCACCTTCTTGTTCGGAATCTGTGTTGAGTAAAATATCGCCTTGCAACCAACCTTCTTCAAGTCCAAATGCACCTGTCATGCCTGCTTCCTCATCTATTGTGAGAAGCACTTCAAGGGGCCCATGTTTTATCTCTTTTGAGGCAAGAACCGCCAGACAAGAAGCCATACCCATGCCGTTATCTGCGCCAAGTGTGGTTCCTTTTGCTGTTACCCATTCGCCATCGATATAAGGCTTAATTGGATCGGTTTCAAAGTTATGTTTGGTTTCTTCATTTTTTTGCGGAACCATATCGATATGAGCTTGTAACACAACACCTTTACGATCGGCCATTCCTTCGGTTGCTGGCTTTTTAATAAATATATTGCCAGTCTGATCTCTTTTTACATCCAAATTTTGCTCTTGCGCCCAGTTGACAATGTATTCAGCCAGTGCTTCTTCATGTTTAGAAGGGTGGGGAATAGAACAAATGGTATCGAAAAACTGCCAAACAGGTTCTGGTGATAAAGAACTGATTTCCGAGTGATGTTTAGACACAGATAACTCCTATTTTTGTCCAAAGTCATTTTTACTTTTTGTTATTGCAGACTGTAGTATTCGCAGACTGTAGTAATTACGGTCTAAAGACACCGAGAACTACTGAGTTTCTTGAGTAAAGCTCAGTAAATGTTCTTCAAATATCATCAAACTTTGGTGACATAATCAAAGCACGCATCATATCATTCACGCTTTCGTTACAAAAGTGCAATCGGTCTCATCTACAATGCGATTAACGTGCTCATTACTCCTTATAGTGATACTTTTTCGTAATTTTATAACGATAATCTTTAATAATTAAGATTAAGTGTGATTTAGATCTCCTTTTTGTTGTAATTTTATTTCATTTTGTTATTATCAGCACGTCTTCAAACTTTAGAAGATAAATTTGCTCAAAGGATGAGTCCGTATATCGCCTCCAAGGAACAGAGAAAATATATTGTATTTTTATTTTAGTTAAGGTGATAGATATGAAAGGTTTAGTTTCTTCAAAGTTTTGGTGTGTACAATCAATTTATACCCAGAACTTTCAGTATCCAACTAGCTTTGGTTATTAATCTAACCAAGTTATTGTGATTTGAACTTAAATGTTCGCCCCCAATATTAGAATTTATATCAACTATTTTGGTTGAAGCTTATTCGAGCGCTACTTTTTTAGTAGCGTTTTTTTTATCTTTCCGATGTAATCCATTACATTTCACTGCTTTATCGCAACTTGTAATGATTTTCATTTCTATACTACTTTTCTAGTGTTTATTGATTGCAAATTTGGCCTAAAAATAAATGGTAATCGTGTTCACGTATAGAAAATCATCGATAACAATTGTTGGATTAAGATTAGATTAATCTTTTATAGAAATAATGAGTTAGATGGGTTTTCTTCTAGTACTGGCAAGCTGATATCTTTATGTTTGATCATAAAAACCTGCTTTATATCTTAATCTGGCTGGAAATTGCTTTTTGATGACTTTATAATCTGCGCCATTCGTAGACGCAATCGTTTACTTTATTTTATAAAAAACAATTTTGGAATTTAATTATGCTGGAAAGACTGTTTAAACTCAGTGAGAACAATACGGATGTTCGAACCGAAGTTATTGCGGGTATTACTACCTTTTTAACTATGGCTTATATTATTTTTGTCAACCCTGCTATTTTATCTGAAACAGGAATGGATAGAGGTTCTGTGTTTGTTGCAACCTGTCTTGCTGCTGCAATTGGTTGTTTTATCATGGGCATTGTAGCTAATTATCCTATTGCTCAAGCGCCGGGCATGGGGTTGAATGCATTCTTCACTTATTCGGTTGTATTTGGAATGGGTTACACGTGGCAGGTTGCATTAGCAGCGGTATTTGTCTCTGGTCTTCTGTTTATTTTATTAAGTATTTTCAAAATTCGTGAATGGATAATCAATTCTATTCCAATGTCTTTAAGAACCGGTATTTCTGCAGGTATTGGCTTATTCCTAGCTTTTATCGCACTGCAAGGTTCAGGTATTGTTGGTGATAATCCAGCGACATTGGTTTCTATTGGCTCTGTCACTTCTATATCTGGCATTTTAGCCGCGGTTGGTTTTTTCTTAACTATTGCTTTGGTTCATCGTCGTTTTAAAGCCGCAGTGATGATAGCAATTTTAATTGTAACGGCATTGGGTATATTACTGGGTGACGTTGAATATCATGGTGTTTTCTCTATGCCACCAAGTATTGCGCCAACTTTTATGCAACTCGACTTTAGTGCTGTTTTTGAAGTGGGTATGATCTCAGTTGTGTTTGCATTTCTATTTGTTGATCTGTTTGATACAGCAGGAACTCTCGTTGGTGTCGCAACTAAAGCCGAACTAGTAAAAGAGGACGGTAAACTACCGCGCCTTAACCGTGCATTACTAGCGGATTCTACTGCAACATCGGTTGGTGCGTTATTAGGAACCTCAAATACGACTTCTTATATTGAAAGTGTTTCAGGTGTCGCCGCTGGTGGTCGTACTGGATTAACTGCAGTTGTTGTTGGCATTTTATTCTTACTTGCATTATTCTTCTCGCCATTAGCCGGCATGATCCCCGCTTATGCGACATCTGGTGCTTTGTTTTATGTAGCGATTTTAATGATGTCTGGATTGGTTTCTATTGATTGGCGTGATTTGACAGAAGCGGCTCCTGTGGTTGTTATTTGTCTTCTAATGCCTTTTACTTATTCAATTGCAGATGGTATTGCGTTAGGATTTATTGCTTATGCAGCGATTAAAGGCTTGAGCGGTAAAGGTCGTGAAGTTCCAGTTAGTGTTTGGGTTCTTGCTGTTGTTTTCGCACTCAAATTTGCTTTCGCTTAATCTTACAGTTTAGATAAGTGTTTTAAGTTCAAACAGGTTAAATATCATTATGAGTAATAAATTCGTCATTACTTGGGACAATATGCAACTTTATTGTCGTCAACTGGCTGAGAAGCAGATGCCTGCTGAACAGTGGAAAGGTATCCTTGGTGTGAGTCGCGGTGGATTGGTTCCTGCGGCCATCTTAGCGAGAGAGTTAGGTATTCGTTATGTCGATACTATTTGTATTGTCAGTTATGATCATGATCACCAACATGAGATGACGGTAGTTAAAGCACCAGAAGGTGATGGAGAAGGTTATCTCATTGTTGATGATCTAGTGGATAGTGGGGATACCGCACGAAAAATTCGTGAAATGTACCCTAAAGCAAAATTCGTTACTGTGAGTGCTAAACCAGCAGGAGCGCATCTTGTTGATGAATACATTGTTGATATTCCACAGGACACTTGGATTGAACAGCCTTGGGATATGGAAATCGCTTACGTGGATCCAATTTGTAAAAAATAAACGCTTTTATTGAGAAATTTCGAAAATGCTCCTGTATAGGGGCATTTTTTTTTATATCATGGAAGGTATTATGCACCAAAATAGTAGTGATCATGTCTGATAAGCAAAAGAATCTTTCCGAAACGCTGTTTAAAAAACATAAACAAGCCAAAGAAACGTCTAGTTTGATTCAATATATGCCAAGTAGTGTTGAATTTCTTAAACAGAAAAAGCAACAAGACTCTAGTTCTTGGTATCGAATTATCCGTCGTTATCAGTGGATATGGCAGGGGATAGACCCGATAGAACAAGAAGAAGTGTTAGCGAAAATTGCTTGCTCTAAACATTCCAGAACAGACGACGATTGGCTTGACACTGTTATGGGGTTTCATTCCGGAAATTGGGCATATGAGTGGACACAACTTGGTATGCGTCATCAAAAAAATGCTGCTACGTTAGAAGCAGATGAAGCTTCGGATGAATACTTTTATGCTAGCCTTTGCTACAGCATTGCAGGATACCCGCACCTAAAAGGCGATAATTTATCTATTCAAGCTCAAGCGTTAGCTAAATCCGCTTATGATGAAGCGATGAAAACTAGCCAATATGTTACTCGCCAGTTTGACGTTCCGTTTGAAGGTAAGAAAATTCAAGCCAATTTACATTTACCTAATACGGATAAACCTCAGCCAGTCGTGATGGTTAGCGCTGGTTTAGATGCTTTGCAAACGGATTTGTGGCGAATTTTTAAACAGTACTTGGCACCAATGGGCATAGGCATGTTAACCATCGATATGCCTTCCATAGGTTCGAATAGTCACTGGCAATTAACCGAAGATTCCTGCAAATTACATCGAGCGGTATTAAATGAACTACCTACTCTTCCTTGGGTCGATCACCGTAATGTTGGCTTGTTAGGTTATCGGTTTGGTGGTAATGCAATGTTGCGATTGGCTTTTCTTGAGCAAGATAAGATAAAAGCTTGCGTTACCATGGGCGCTCCGATTCACGATACATTTTCTTCCGCTGATAAAGTAAAAAAAATGCCTAGAATGTATTTGGATATTTTGGCCTCTAGACTAGGAAAGAGAGCGGTAGATATTCATAGTTTGGCAGGGCAGATGATGGCTTGGTCTTTGAAAACTCAAGGTTTTTTAACCAGTAAGAGAACCAAGGTTCCGGTGTTAGCATTATCTTTAGAAGGAGACGTTATTTCTCCTTATTCAGATAACCGTCTTGCGGCTATTTTTAGTCAATATGGCAAAGCAAAACAGATTTCTTCTAAATCTATCTCGGCAGGATATGAGCAATCACTCGATTTAGCAATTAAGTGGTTGGAAAATGAGTTAATTTAATGGTACTACGTTCCATTTATGTATAGCATGGTTACGTTGCGCAACAAGTGGCAGTGTAAATTCAAACTCATGTAATTATATCGATGGAGTATCATATGGTGAACAAGGTCGTTAGCCCAACTCATTTCCGATTATTAACCGCCTTACGAGCAATAGGCCCTTACCTTAGAGAATTTGAATCAAAAGAGGATAGTTATCTGTTTGATTGCTTATCTGTCTGTGTTGATGACAAACAATCACCAGAAATGCGTGAATTTTGGGGCTGGTGGATGGAGCTAGATGCCTCGAAGAATGATGGTGTTGTGGATGGCTTTGTCGCAAAATTTAAAATGGGTAAGTACGATACAGAAGGTCACTGGCAAGTTGTTGATTTATCTGAAAGCGTTATGGCAGAAATCACTCGAACTCAAGAGGATTTTTTAATCAAGCTAAGTAAAGTGTTAGAAGAACGTTTTGCTTTGTCTTTATCACTACATGAAGAATCGGTCGAGTTTGTGTAATTGTTGCTGTTGATTGATTAAAATAGAGTCCCAACAAATTAAATTGATAAAAAGGCGCATTAATGCGCCTTTTTTACTTGTGCAATTTGAGATGGATTGTTACAACACCTTTATAAACCCTAAATTTATATAGCAAGGCAAATGACAATTAAACAAGGTGAAAAAGCGTTGCAACCTCAAACCGCGTCCGTAAAGAAGACAATAGTGGTCAAGCTTGGTACGAGTGTTCTTACTGGTGGAACGTTAGCATTAGATAAAGCCAATATGGTGGAGTTAGTTCGTCAATGTGCGCATCTCAAACAGCATGGACATTCTGTAGTGATTGTTTCATCTGGAGCCATTGCGGCAGGTCGTGAGCATCTAGGTTATCCAGCGTTGCCTAATTCAATGGCGACCAAACAAATGTTAGCAGCCGTTGGTCAGAGTCAATTGATTCAACTATGGGAATCTCTGTTTGCTCTTTATGGTTTGAAAATTGGTCAAATGCTACTTACCAGAGCAGATTTAGATGATAGAGAGCGTTTCTTAAACGCACGCGATATGATCAACACCTTGTTAGAAAACGATATTATTCCGGTTGTTAATGAAAATGATGCTGTTGCTACCTCCGAGATAAAAGTCGGCGATAATGATAATTTATCTGCTTTGGTAGGTATTTTGTGTGGCGCTGATAAACTGTTGCTGTTAACTGACCAACCTGGTTTGTTTACTGCCGATCCTCGAAATAACTCCGATGCGGAACTTATTCGTGAAGTGACCACCATTGATGAGACTCTGAGGAAAATCGCTGGCGGTAGTGGAACAACGTTAGGTACAGGTGGTATGGCGACTAAATTACAAGCAGCCGATATTGCTAGACGGGCAGGAATAGAAGTGATTATTGCAGCGGGTAGCGCGGAAAGTGTTATTGAAACGTCAATCACAGATCAACCTCAAGGCACTAAATTTCTCGCCCTTGCGGAAGCATTAGAAAACCGCAAACGATGGATCTTAGCCGGCCCTGCAGCATCGGGTGATATTATTATCGACGATGGTGCAGTCAACGCTGTGGTTGAAAGAGGAAGCAGCTTACTTGCGAAAGGCGTGACCAAGGTAGCCGGACAATTTGCTCGAGGTGAAGTGGCTAGGATTAAAAATAGTAAAGGTCAATTGGTCGCTAAAGGCATTGTGCGTTATTCGAATAAAGATTTGATCAAAATAATTGGCAAGCACAGCAAACAGATTAATGAAATTTTAGGCTATGAGTACGGCTCAGAGGTGATCCATAGAGATGACCTCGTGGTCATTCAAGAGTAAGGATAAAATGTGAAACTAATTCAAATGGGACAAGCAGCGAAAGCCGCTGCATTTCGTCTTGCAACGGCTTCAACGGCTCAAAAAAACCGTGCACTAGCCATTATGGCCGATGAACTGGAAATAAACGCTCAGGCTATTCTTGCTGCGAATGCAAAGGATATTGATAACGGGCGCAACGCGGGTCTGACAGACGCGTTATTAGACCGTTTATTGTTGAATGACGATCGCTTATTGGCCATTGCTAACGATGTACGAAACGTGATTAGTCTAAATGATCCTGTTGGCAGTGAAATTGACAGTAAAGTGCTAGAAAACGGCATGTCTTTATCTCGACGTCGCGTTCCTTTAGGCGTGGTGGGTGTTATATATGAAGCTCGTCCAAACGTGACCATTGATATTGCAGCACTGTGTTTAAAAACGGGTAACGCCAGCATTCTTCGTGGTGGTAAAGAGACGTTTTTTTCTAATATGGAACTGGTTAAGGTGATTCAAATTGCACTACAAAAAGCGGAATTACCTGCTGAGTCAGTTCAATATATAGAAAAACCTGATCGTGAGTTGGTTTCTGAGTTGTTGAAACTGGATGATTATGTTGACATGATTATTCCACGTGGTGGTGCTGGATTACACAAAATGTGTAAAGAAAACAGTACAATACCAGTGATTATTGGTGGTTTCGGCATTAGTCATATTTTTGTTGATGAAAGCGCAGATCTAGATAAATCACTTCTGGTAGTAGAAAACTCAAAAGTGCAACGTCCTTCAGCGTGTAACTCTCTGGATACATTGTTAGTGCATGAAAAAATTGCAGCGCAATTTTTACCTAAATTGGCAGAAAAATTAAATGGTAAAGTAACACTTGTGGCGGAAGAAAAAGCCAAAGCTTATTTATCTAATTCAACACAATTAAGGGATGTGCAAGAAGGTGACTTTGATACAGAATGGTTGAGTTTTACGTTAGGGGTTAAAGTGGTCAGTGATGTGGAGCAAGCCATTGATCACATGCGTATTCATAATGCGAGTCATTCCGACGCGATTATGACCAATAGTCTGAAAAATGCGGAATTATTTATTAATTCAGTGGGTTCTGCTGCTGTCTATGTGAACGCTTCTACTCGTTTTACCGATGGGGCTCAATTTGGGTTAGGTGCTGAAGTGGCCGTTTCTACGCAAAAACTGCATGCACGAGGTCCGATGGGACTTGAAGAGTTGACGAGTTATAAATGGGTTGGTAAAGCCGATTATTTGGTGCGTCCATAACGGACTGTTTATTTGTTTAAGCTGTATCTACATCATTTGGAGGTGGTATGCATTGTCCATTTTGTTCTGAAAATGACACCAAAGTTATCGACTCTAGGCTTGTTGCCGACGGGCATCAAGTACGTCGCCGGCGTCAGTGCTTAGCTTGTAGCGAACGTTTTACCACGTTTGAAAGCGCTGAGTTAGTTATGCCTAAAGTGATTAAATCGAATGGTAATCGCGAACCATTTAATGAAGATAAAATGATTGGTGGTATTCAAAGGGCGTTAGAAAAACGCCCTGTTAGTGCCGATTCAATAGAACTGGCGATCAGTAATATAAAGTCTAAATTAAGAGCGACCGGAGAGCGCGAAGTTCCAAGTGAAATGATTGGTAACTTGGTTATGGAACAATTGAAAGATCTCGATAAAGTCGCCTATATTCGGTTTGCTTCCGTTTATCGAAGTTTTACCGATATTAAAGAGTTTGGCGAAGAAATTGCTAGGCTTGAAGATTAACTTTCGACTAAGATTATTTTGATCGCACTAATATTACCTTGATCGCACTAATATTACCTTGATCGCACTAATATTACCTTGATCGCACTAATATTACCTTGATCGCATAAATAATATCTTAATAAAAAAATAATAACTAAAGAAGACCCTATAATGAACCCATCTTTTTCTCCCATCGATTATCAGATGATGTCTCACGCCATTCTGCTGGCGAAAAAAGGTTGTTTTACAACTGCACCTAACCCAAATGTAGGTTGTGTGATTGTTCGCGACGGGCACATTGTAGGGTCAGGCTTTCACTATCAAGCAGGTGAGCCTCATGCAGAAGTGTTTGCGCTAAGAGAAGCAAAAGAGAAAGCACAAGGGGCCACGGCTTATGTCACGTTAGAACCTTGTTCTCATTATGGTAGAACACCACCCTGTGCCGAAGCATTAGTTAACGCTAAGGTCAGTAAAGTGATTTGTGCTATGCAAGATCCAAATCCTCAAGTAGCCGGTCGTGGCTTTAAGATATTACGAGATGCAGGGATAGAGGTTCAAGTAGGCTTACTTGAAAACGATGCGATGGCATTAAACCCTGCATTTATTAAAAGAATGAAAACTGGTAAGCCATATGTTCAGTTAAAACTAGCCGCGAGTCTGGATGGGCAAACCGCCTTGAAAAATGGTCAAAGTAAATGGATAACAACCGCGGAAGCCAGAAAAGATGTTCAACTTTTTAGAGCGAAAGCAGGGGCTATTTTGTCCACCAGTACCACTGTTATTGCTGATAACGCATCACTTAATGTTCGTTGGGAGGATTTACCTGATTCTATTCAAACCGTCTATCTTCCAGATCAAGTTCGACAACCAACTCGTGTTATTTTAGAAAATAACTTATTGTTAACCGACGGACTTAAATTGTTTCAATCTACAGGTGATGTAATACGGGTCTCTAGTTCAAAAAATGCCGACCTGACCATTGGTTTGAATCAGGATAATAATCTTGATCTCGAGTTACTGTTAGACCAACTGGCTAAGCAACATCAAGTCAGTCATCTATGGGTAGAAGCCGGAGCAACCTTAGCCACCAGTTTTATAAAACAAAGTTTAGTCGATGAATTGGTTATCTATCTCGCCCCTAAACTGATGGGATCGGATGGAAGAGGATTCATTAACTTACTTGGTTTAGATAAAATGGACCAAGTTATCGACTTGAACATTACCGATATACGCATGATCGGCGCTGATATTCGAGTGATCGCGCAAATAAAACCGAAACAGTAGGAAGTTATGTTTACAGGAATAATTGAAGCCGTAGGAGAACTCACTGCTATTACTGCGAAAGGTGAGGATATCTCGATTACTGTTGCATCTGGCAAATTAGATCTGTCCGATGTAAAAGTTGGCGATAGTATCGCAACCAATGGGGTGTGTTTAACGGTAGTCTCTCACGATTCAACAAGTTATACCGCAGACCTCTCTGTAGAAACCTTGAATTTAACCGGGTTTACCCAATATCAAGTGGGAGATAAGGTTAATCTTGAAAAAGCTATGCTGCCCACCACAAGATTTGGCGGGCATATTGTTTCAGGTCATGTTGACGGGGTTGGTGTTATTGTGGAACGCAATCCTGTTGGTCGAGCGATTGAGTTTTGGGTCGAGATACCGAATAACATCACCAAGTACGTTGCTTATAAAGGTTCAATTACGGTTGATGGTATTAGTTTAACCGTCAATGAGTTACGAAAGAACGCCTTTAAACTCACTATTGTTCCTCATACATCAGATGAAACGACCATTGATAGCTTTCAGGTTGGCAGGAAAGTTAATTTGGAAGTCGATGTTTTGGCGCGATACATGGAGAGGTTGCTGCAAGGAAACACGCAGCAACAAGAATCCACAATTACCATGGATTTTTTACAACAGAATGGCTTCGCATAGCCTTAAATTAATTTAATTTAGACTTTTTATATAAAAAAATCTGAATTCAAGTCACTAAAATAAGCTTAGTCTGGCAGGCGGTTGAATGTAAATGCAACCCTGAGCAAAGAATGAGATAGGACAATAGTAATGGCAATTAGCACACCACAAGAAATTATTGAAGATATTCGTTTGGGTAAAATGGTTATCCTGATGGATGACGAAGACCGAGAGAATGAAGGCGACATTATTATGGCCGCGGAGCATGTTACGCCTGAAGCCATTAATTTTATGGCGACTTATGGTCGTGGTCTTATTTGTCTTACTATGACCAAAGAACGGTGTGTAAAACTTGGATTAGCACCAATGGTTCAAGACAACAATGCGCAATTTACCACTAATTTTACGGTTTCTATTGAAGCGGCAGAAGGTGTGACTACCGGAATTTCAGCATCAGATCGTGCTGTAACGGTACAAGCAGCGGTGACAAAAGATGCCAAAGCGGCTGATTTAGTTCAACCAGGGCATATTTTTCCATTAACCGCACAAGAAGGCGGTGTGTTAACCCGAGCGGGTCACACGGAAGCAGGTTGTGATCTTGCTCGTTTGGCTGGTTTAGAGCCTGCTTCTGTTATTGTCGAAATTTTGAATGAAGATGGCAGTATGGCACGCCGTCCTGACTTGGAAATATTCTCAGAAAAACACGATATAAAAGTGGGTACAATTGCCGATCTTATTGAATATCGTAATAACACCGAAACCACTATAGAGCGTGTCGCAGAGTGTAAGTTACCGACTGAATTTGGTGAGTTTGATCTGGTTACCTACCGCGATACCATTGATAATGAAATTCATTATGCGCTACGTAAAGGATCGGTATCAGCAGATGAACCTTGCCTAGTTCGTGTTCATTTACACGATATGTTTACTGATGTACTTCGTTCAAATAGAAACGCCGATCGTAGTTGGACTTTAGATACAGCGATGAAACGCATTGGTGAAGATGGTGGCGTATTAGTGATTTTAGGCCAGGAAGAATCAGCGGATTTACTGATCCATCGAGTTAAAATGTTTGAACAACAAGATAAGGGTGATGCGCCTACGATGGCTAAGAAGCAAGGTACCTCTCGCCGTGTGGGGATTGGTTCGCAGATACTTTCTGACATGGGTATAAGCAAGATGAAATTACTTTCTTCTTCTGGTAAGCGTTATCACGCGCTAGGTGGGTTTGGTCTTGAAGTGGTTGAATATATCACCGAGTAATCGCAAGGGAAGTATCAAGGCAAGTATCACACGTGATACTTGCCCGTTGGTTATTTTGTTGGTTTCGAGTGACCAAGAATTGACTTACCTCCACACGGAGGTATTTTCTATTAGATATTGCTCACAAAATTGTGCTAGAATCCCGCGATTCTCACAGGATGAATATAGTTGAAGGAAAGTTTATGAAAGTATGCGAGGGTGTAAAAGTGATCGAGGGTGGTTTCCCAGCTCCAAATGCAAAAATTGCCATTGTAATTTCTCGTTTTAATAGCTTTATTAATGAAAGTTTACTTTCTGGCGCTATCGATACTTTAAAACGTCATGGCCAAGTGTCAGAAGACAACATCACCGTTGTTCGCTGTCCAGGTGCAGTTGAATTACCTTTAGTTGCTCAACGAGTAGCAAAAACAGGTAAATTTGATGCTATCGTATCTTTAGGTACGGTCATTCGTGGTGGTACACCACATTTCGACTATGTTTGTAGTGAGTGCAACAAAGGTTTAGCACAAGTTTCTCTGGAATATAGTCTTCCAGTGGCATTCGGTGTGTTAACTGTAGATACCATCGATCAAGCTATTGAGCGCGCCGGAACCAAGGCTGGTAATAAAGGTGCAGAGGCTGCACTGAGCGCACTTGAAATGATCAACGTTCTTTCTGAAATCGATTCCTAATGGGGGCAAGTGTGAAACCAGCCGCACGTCGTAATGCACGTCAATTTGCTTTACAAGCAATTTACTCATGGCAAATATCAAAAGATAATGTTGCCGTAATAGAAGAACAGTTTTTAACTGGTGATAAGTACGATGAAGAAGAGCATCGTGACGCAGAGCCTGCATTGGCTGCACCAGAAACCGACGTCGCTTACTTTCGTGACCTTTTGACCGGTGTTGTACAAGATCACACTAAGTTAGATAGCAAACTTCGCCCATATCTTTCTCGTCCAATGCAAGATTTGGATATGATGGAGTTAGCACTTTTACGTCTTGCTATGTACGAGATGACTCGACGAGAAGATGTACCATACAAAGTGGTTATCAACGAAGCGATAGAGCTAGCTAAAATATTTGCGGCAGAAGATAGTCATAAGTTTGTCAACGGTGTGTTGGATAAAGCTGCACCGCATGTACGCAAAAAATAAAGTCAGTTAAAACAAAAAGGTCGGCTTAGCTGGCCTTTTTTGTGTCTTTAGATTGTCGAGTTAACCTTTATTATTAACGGCGAGATACAGTAGTTATGTCTGGTGAATTCAGTTTAATCAAAAAGTATTTTTCTAATCGTCAAAGCCAACGAAAAGATGTTCAATTATCATTGGGCGATGATTGCGCCATTGTTCGTTCTCCTGAAAGTGTCCGTATTGCAATAAGTACCGATACCTTAGTTGCAGGTACGCATTTTCTTGCTGATGCGAATCCGGCTTGGATCGCACATAAAGCGCTGGCTTCTAATTTAAGTGATTTAGCCGCAATGGGGGCAACACCCGCTTGGATCTCACTTGCATTAACCTTACCTGAACAAGATGATGTGTGGCTGACCTCTTTTTGCGATGCATTTTTTGAATTAGCCGACTATTTTGGTGTTCAACTCATAGGTGGGGATACAACAAAAGGGCCATTAAGCATTACCTTAACGGTACAAGGGTTTGTTCCTGAAACCAAAGCATTGTGTCGAGATGGCGCAAAATCAGGCGATTGGTTATACGTTACTGGCAATCTTGGTGATAGTAAGGCTGGACTCGATGTTGTTTTAGGTGATGAGCCGAGAAGTAAACCTTACGCAAAAATACTAGAACAGCAACACTATCTTGCTAGGCCAAGAATTTTAGCAGGCCAAGCATTATTAAATGTAGCCTCAAGTTGTATTGATATATCTGATGGCTTAATTGCTGATGTTCAACATATACTTAAACGATCTGGAGTTGGTGCAAGGATTGATATCAGCGCTTTACCGTTATCCAATGAACTGTTGGGTTTTTGCAACGACAGAGAAAAGGCACAGAAATATGCGTTATCGAGTGGTGAAGAGTATGAGCTATGTTTTACCGTGCCTGAAGAACATAAAGGCGGTATTGATAGTACTTTAGCTCATATTGGTTGTGCGGTCACTTGTATTGGACAAATACGGCCAGAAGGCACCTTTGAGCTTATCCGAGACGGTAAACCAGTTGATTGGCAACTTGATGGTTACGATCACTTTAAGGGAAAATCATGAGCAATCCATTAGATTTAATATCATTTAAAAATCCATGGCATCTTTTAGCGACAGGATTTGGTAGTGGTATGTCACCGATTATGCCTGGAACGATGGGGACACTCGCCTCTATTCCACTGTATTTTATATTAGTCCAATTGCCTTTTTCGATGTACGTTACTTTGGTTATTCTCTCTTGTGTGATCGGTATTAAAATATGCCAAACGACGTCTGATGACATGATGGTTCATGATCATGGTGCGATTGTATGGGATGAATTTGCTGGCTTTTGGATCACTATGAGCTTAGTGCCTATGATGAACCTTCCTGCAACCGAATGGCGATGGTTACTAGCAGGTTTTGTTCTTTTCCGTTTCTTTGACATGGTGAAACCGTGGCCGATTAGTTGGCTTGACAAAAGAGTTCATGGTGGACTTGGTATTATGATTGACGATATTGTTGCTGGCGCAATAGCTTGTTTTTGCTTGTTTTTGTTGGGCAAATATCTGGGCTGGATGCATTAATATATCTTCGATGGTTGTTTAGCATAAGGTATTAATTAACATCCGTCCCTTTACTAAAAATGCCGTTGATTTCATACGTGATAAAATCGACGGCAATGTGGTTAAATCATCAATCCTAATAATCTTCTTTAGTTATTCGTACGTTAAATACTCATTGATTCAAACGTATTGTATTTGTTGAATTGGGGCATTATTTCGCTATGTATTCACGAATCTTAGCTTCGATACCTGCCGCATCTATCGCCAATTCTGCGTGCATCTCTTGCTGAGTTCCCTGCGCAACGAATTTATCAGGTAAACCAATAGTTAACACTGGTTTAATGATTTTATCTTGCATCATAAACTCTACCACGCCTGAGCCTGCACCCCCTATAATGGTGTTCTCTTCAACGGTGACAATAATGTCGTGGTTATTGGTTAGCTCTCTGATTAGGTTTTCGTCTAGCGGTTTTACGAAACGCATATCAGCAACCGTGGCATCGAGTTTTTCGGCTGCGACTAACGCACCTTCTAGCATCGTACCAAAACTTAAAATAGCCACTGTTGGCTGGCTAGTCTTTTGCGCTCTTTGTCGAACGATTCGTCCTTTACCTATCTCGATTTCTGTCATTGTTTGGTCAATTTCAGCTCCAATGCTGGTGCCTCTTGGATAACGAACGGCTGATGGACCTGAGTGTTTATGGCCGGTATAAAGCATTTGTCGGCATTGGTTTTCATCACTAGGGGCCATTATTACTAAGTTCGGTATACAGCGTATAAAGCTAAGATCGAAAGCCCCTTGGTGAGTTTGGCCATCAGCACCAACAATACCCGCTCGATCAATAGCAAACATTACCGGCAAATTCATAATCGCAACATCATGGATGAGTTGATCGTAACCGCGTTGTAAAAAGGTCGAATAAATTGCAACTATAGGGTGGTAGCCCGCAATTGCCATTCCTGTTGCCAAGGTAATCGAGTGTTGCTCAGCAATGGCCACATCGAAATATTGACTCGGAAATTTCTTCGAAAACTCCACCATGCCAGAACCTTCTCGCATGGCGGGAGTAATGGCCATAAGTTTAGGATCTTGCTCTGCCATGTCACAAAGGAAGTCTCCAAAAATTTTGGAGAAACTGGGTTTTGTACCGTTACTTTTAGGTAAGCTCGTTTCTGCTGGATTAAACTTTGGTACGCCATGATAACCAATAGGATCTTTTTCGGCCGGCTCGTAGCCTTTGCCTTTTTTGGTCATAATGTGTAGAAACTGCGGCCCTTTCAGTTCACGCATATTTTTAAGCGTTTTTACTAGCTCGTTAACATCATGTCCGTCGATTGGACCGATATAGTTAAAACCGAGTTCTTCAAACATGGTTCCTGGTACGACCATGCCTTTAAGATGTTCTTCTGTTCTGCGCACTAACTCTTTAATCGGCGGTACACCTGACAGCACTTTTTTGCCACCTTCACGTATCGAAGTATAAAGGTTGCCAGACAATATCTGGGCTAAGTGGTTGTTTAATGCGCCTACGTTTTCAGATATAGACATTTCATTGTCGTTGAGTACTACTAACATATCTGAATGAATATCACCTGCATGATTCATGGCTTCAAACGCCATACCTGCAGTGATCGCACCATCACCAATCACACTAACGACTTTTCTATTCTTGCCTTCTTTTTCTGCGCAAATCGCCAGTCCTAATGCTGCACTGATGGAAGTTGATGAGTGACCAACGGAAAGAACGTCGTATTCACTTTCTTCTCTCCAAGGGAAAGGGTGAAGGCCGTCTTTTTGTCGTATGGTTGGTAACTTCTCTCTTCGCCCTGTTAGAATTTTATGCGGATAAGCTTGATGGCCTACATCCCAGATCAACTGATCAAAAGGTGTGTTATAGACGTAATGCAGCGCAACAGTGAGTTCTACTGTACCTAAACCAGAGGCTAGGTGTCCGCTAGATTGGCTGACTGAATTTAACAAATAGGTACGTAATTCGTCACACACTTTAGGTAAAATGTCTTTTGGAAGTGAGCGAAGCTCTTCAGGCGTGTCAGCTAGAATTAAAGTGGGATATTTTGATAGATCAAGAGTCATAAAATATTCAGCGCTTATAATGTTAGTTTTTGCGCTCGACAACGTATCGGGCGAACTCTTCGAGTAACTTTGTATTGTATGGGATCGCATCCAAAGCATGAAGTGCTTCTTGTAAAAGAGTTTGCGCTTTGTGTTGAGCGCCTTCTAATCCAAGTAATGAAGGATACGTTGCCTTATTTAAATTTTGGTCAGAACCTTGTGGTTTTCCAAGTGTTTCTGTGTCGCTGATAATATCTAAAATATCATCTTGCACTTGAAAGGCCAGTCCTACTGCATCGGCGTACTTATTTAGTAAGGGTAGGATCGCTTGTCCTTTTTCACCAGCAGAAAGTGCGCCTAATTGTATTGCGCATTTTAGTAGTGCCCCGGTTTTATTTTTGTGTATCATTTCGAGTTCGTCGAGAGAGACGGATTTATTTTCCGCACACAGATCTAACGCTTGTCCAATACACATGCCTTGAGCACCGGATGCTTTAGCCAGTGTTTGGAGCATTGCTACTCGCTTACTTTCACCTTGTGTCGACAGTTTACCTTCCGCCAAAATAGTAAACGCAAGAGTTTGCAGCGAATCACCAGCTAAAATAGCGGTAGCTTCATTAAATTGAATATGGCAAGTCGCGTGTCCGCGACGAAGTTCATCATCATCCATTGCTGGTAAATCATCGTGGATAAGAGAATAAGCATGAATACATTCTATCGCAGAAGCTGGGGTATCTATTTCATCAATAGTACAACCAAGCATTTCTCCAGTAACATAAACAAGAAAAGGCCGAACCCTTTTTCCACCAAGTAATAAACCATACTGCATGGCTTGAATAAGAGAATGTTCTTGATGATCTAACTTACTCAGCCAAGCGTTTAACTGAGATTGATTTCTTTCTTGATAAGAGGTTAATGCAGTTAGCATAGATTAATCTTCTCTCTGGTGCTCATTTTGAAAATCAGACAAAGGTGCGTCGTCATTTTTTTCTAATAATATAGAAACACGTTGCTCTGCTTGAGTGAGCTTTGATTGGCCTTCACGTGCCAGAGAGATTCCTCGTTCAAAATGTTTCAGCGAATCTTCTAAAGCAAGATCGCCATTTTCTAACTGTTCTACAATTGAATCGAGCTCTTTTAGCGTTGCTTCAAATGTCATATTTTCAGGTTTTTTGGTTGCCATGATAGTTCTGCTTTATGAAAGATGCACGAAAGTTACGCTACAGAGGTTTAATGGTCAATTGTTAGCATCACAACCGAGTAAATTTATTGTGAGAAAAGGCCATTATCCCTATTCAGTGGGCGATAATCTATTTTGCCTAAAGATAACTTATTATGACACTAGTGCAAGTTTACATAATTGGACTTAATATCAATAGCAAATAAATGCACAAAAGTAGCGAAAAAGATAATGAAGAGTAAATTGTATTGTTTGTATACCATCATTATTGAATAATTTATCCACGTTATGAATAAGACTTACTTGGCAATTTTTATGGTAAGGCTTATCCTGATAATGAAACAATGGTTAGCTCATTGTGATATTTTTCAAATAAATATCTAAAAAATTACTGCAAGCGGCCGATAGCATGACTATCCCATATTGATTGCATTGAACAGTTTAGCAATAAGAGGTGCTTAGTGGATTTAGCAACATTAATAGGTTTAATCGGCGGTTTTGGTTTTGTCATTATGGCAATGATCATTGGTGGCAGCATTGGTATGTTTGTCGATGTCGTATCGGTTTTGATTGTCGTTGGGGGTTCTACTTGTGTTGTTCTAATGAAATTTACCATGGGACAATTTTTTAGTGCGTTTAAAATTGCCAGCAAAGCATTTATGTTCAAAACCGATGATCCAGAAGATTTGATTGCTAAGATCGTTGAGATGGCCGATGCTGCTCGTAAAGGCGGATTTTTAGCATTAGAAGAGATGGAAATCACCAGTAGCTTTATGCAAAAAGGTATCGATTTACTGGTTGATGGTCATGATGCAGAGGTAGTGCGTGCTGCAATGCAAAAAGATATTTCTTTAACTGATGAAAGACATGTTCAAGGAAGCGAAGCTTTTAGGGCTTATGGCGATGTTGCGCCAGCAATGGGTATGATAGGAACCTTGATTGGTTTGGTTGCCATGCTTTCAAATATGGATGACCCTAAATCTATTGGTCCAGCTATGGCCGTTGCGTTGTTAACGACGCTTTATGGTGCAGTACTAGCCAATATGGTTTTCTTCCCTATTGCCGATAAATTGACGTTGCGTAGGGAGCAAGAAAAACTCAACCGACGATTAATCATGGATGGGGTGCTTGCGATACAAGATGGTCAAAACCCTAGAGTTATCGATAGTTATTTGAAAAACTACCTGAACGAGAAAAAACGTGTTCTTGATATCGATAACGAATAATGAGGAAGCTGAGTAATGGATGAAGAAGAAGAGTGCAACTGTCCACCTCCTGGTGCCCCTTTATGGATGGCTACCTTCTCTGATTTGATGTCATTGCTAATGTGTTTTTTTGTACTTTTACTCTCATTCTCAGAGATGGATGTATTAAAATTTAAACAAATAGCCGGCTCGATGAAGTTTGCATTTGGTGTGCAAAATCGTTTAGAAGTCAAAGATATTCCCAAAGGAACCAGTGTCATCGCGCAAGAGTTTCGTCCTGGCCGTCCCGAGCCCACGCCTATAGATGTCATTATGCAGCAGACGATTGACATTACTCAGGCTGAACTCGATTTTCATGAGGGCGAATCGAGTCGTGCAGGAGGAAACAACAGAGAAGATGGACAGAAAACGGGTGGTGAGTCTCCAGAAACATCCACTAAACTCAATCCTAATTCTCAAGCGCCAACTCAATCAGAAGCGAAAGCACAAGATGAAGCGTTAGCTAAAGAAATAGAAGCTTTAGAAGAGAATATTAAGAAAGCGTTGGATAGAGAAATTGACCAAGGTGCGATTTCGGTTGAAAACTTAGGTCAAGAGATCGTCATTCGTATTAGAGAGAAAGGCGCTTTTCCTGCTGGATCTGCCTTTTTACAACCTAAATTTAGGCCTTTAGTCAGGCAAATTGCCGATTTAGTGAAAGATGTGCCGGGCATAGTTAGAGTCTCTGGTCATACTGATAACCAGGTCCTCGATTCTGAGCTGTATCGTTCTAATTGGGATCTATCGTCCCAAAGAGCAGTCTCTGTTGCGCATGAAATGGAAAAAGTGAAAGGCTTTGATCATGCAAGGTTAAGAGTTCGCGGGATGGCTGATACTGAACCGCTTAACGATAATTCGACGTCTGTGCTACGGGCTCAAAATCGTCGAGTTGAAATTGGTATATTGCAAGGTAAACCGCAGTATAGTGACGAAGTGAGTGTGTTACAGCCTTAATTTGTTTGGTTTTAAAGTCGCTTTACTGTTCGGTAAAGTAAAAAGCGAACTCAGGTTCGCTTTTTTATTGTCTTTATTTTCAGCAAAATCGTGTATAATCTCGCGCCTTAGTTTTCCTGCTTTTTGTAGATTTGTGAATCGTCTTCTATAAATGAGCAAACCAGTACCTTTTAATTAGTGAAACCATCTATGAAATTTATTGTTAAGCCCCATCCTGAGATTTTTGTTAAAAGTGAATCTGTTCGTAAACGTTTCACGCGTATTTTGGAATGCAATCTTCGCATTATTATCCAACGTAGAACAAAATCTGTAGCCGTTTTCAATCGTCGTGATCACATTGAAGTGACAGCTAAAAGTGATGAATATTATCAAGAAGTTTTGACGATACTCACACATACATCTGGTATTCATCATGTTTTGGAAGTTCAGCAATCTGAATTTACCGATATGCATGATATTTATGAGCAGGTGCGTGAGCTAAGTGGCAAGTTAATTGAAAATAAAACCTTTGTGGTTCGTGCTAAACGTAGAGGAAAACATGACTTTACGTCTATCGAGCTAGAACGTTATGTTGGTGGTGGCTTAAATCAAGCTATTGAAAGCGCCAAAGTTAAATTAAAGAACCCAGATGTAACGGTTAATATTGAAGTGACTAATGAGTTACTGAATCAGGTTATTGCTCGTTTCAAAGGATTAGGTGGTTTTCCTCTTGGTACTCAAGAAGATGTGTTGAGCTTAATTTCTGGTGGTTTTGATTCTGGTGTGTCGAGTTATTTACATATAAAACGTGGTTCTAAAACTCATTATTGTTTCTTTAATTTAGGTGGCCCTGCGCATGAAATTGGCGTTAAACAAGTGGCGCATTATTTGTGGAACAAATATGGTTCGTCGGCAAAAGTGAAGTTTATTTCTGTCGATTTTGAACCGGTTGTAGCGGAAATTTTAGAGAAAGTCGATGATGGTCAAATGGGTGTCATTCTTAAACGTATGTTTATGCGTGCTGGTGGTATGTTGGCAGAGAAGTTCGGCATTCAGGCCTTGGTTACTGGTGAGGCTCTTGGTCAAGTATCTAGCCAAACGCTAACCAACTTACGTCATATCGATAGTGTGACCGATACACTTATTTTACGTCCATTAATTAACTGGGATAAAGAAGATATCATCGATGTTGCTCGAAGTATTGGTACTGAAGATTTTGCTAAAGTTATGCCTGAATATTGTGGTGTGATCTCTAAAAGTCCAACGGTTAAAGCGATAAAAGAGAAACTTGAAAAAGAAGAACAAAACTTTGATTTCTCGATTCTTGATGATGTGGTTTATAACGCTCGTATGATGGATATTCGTGATATCGAGAAAGAAAGCCAGCTGCAAGTACCAGAAGTGGAGTCGGTTGCCGCAGTAGAAACTGATGCTATTGTGCTTGATATCCGTAGCCCTGATGAAGAAGATGATCGCCCATTGTTGATTGATGATGTTGAGGTTGTTCATTTACCGTTTTATAAGCTTGCAACAAAGTTTGGCGATTTAGATCAATCTAAAAACTACTTGCTTTACTGTGACCGTGGTGTAATGAGTCGCTTGCAAGCACTCTATCTCAAAGATCAGGGTTTCGATAATGTAAAGGTGTATCGACCTTAGTTATTGAGTTAGCTTTAAGCCGAAAAAATGTAAAAAACCAACCTTAGTGTTGGTTTTTTACGTTTATTCAAAATAAGTACGAATTTTTAGCAAAAAAAAGCACCGCCAAACTAGGCAGTGCAAAAATAAGTTTTGACAGACAGGTCAAATTAAAACAATTTACTTGGTTGTTCATCAATTTGATTCATGGACAACCTAGGTAGTTCTTACCTAACTCGGAACCGAGATTTGCAAACACAACATCGCAACAAATAGCCAATTGGTAAATAAACCAAGCCGTTCAGGCTAATTCTGCGAACAGGAATATAGAATTTATCTCGCGATCAGACAATGGACATTTTATAATGTTTCAGATAATAAAAACTAATGCATTATATTGTGTCCAACCTCTAAGGTGTTGTATGTCTAGAAGATTGCCCCCGCTTAATTCTTTAAAAGTGTTTGAAGCTGCTGCACGGCACTTGAGTTTTACTCGAGCAGCGGAAGAGTTGTTTGTTACTCAAGCTGCGGTTAGCCATCAAATTAAAACCATAGAAGATTTTTTAGGATTAAAACTGTTTCGAAGACGCAACCGCTCGTTATTATTAACCGAAGAGGGCCAAAGCTATTTTTTGGATATTAAAGATATTTTTAATTCAATAGCTGAAGCCACTGACAAGGTGTTAGAAAAAAGCGAGAAAGGTACCTTGACGATTAGTTTACCGCCTAGTTTTGCTATTCAATGGTTAGTGCCCAGATTAGCGGATTTTAATCAACAAGAACCGGATATTGATGTTCGAATTAAGGCCGTTGATTCGGATGAAAACTTTTTAACGGATGATGTTGATGTCGCTATTTATTACGGAAGAGGCGTGTGGCCTGGATTAAGAATTGATAAACTTTATCAAGAGTATCTAATTCCTTTGTGCTCCCCAAGTTTGTTGGTATCAAGCAAGCCTCTGAGATGTTTAGCCGATTTGAAATTGCATACATTACTGCATGATACGTCTCGAAAAGAATGGAAACAGTTTGTAAAGCAAAATGTTATCACTGATGTTAATGTGAATCACGGTCCTATTTTTAGCCATTCAACCATGGTTTTACAAGCGGCGATTCATGGTCAAGGTGTCGCCTTAGGTAACAACGTGTTGGCGCAGCCGGAAATTGAGGCAGGGCGATTAGTTTCTCCTTTTAATGAGGTATTATTGAGTAAAAATGCGTTTTATGTGGTGTGTCATGAAAGCCAAGCGGATACTGGTAGAATTGCCACATTTCGTGATTGGATGATAGCCAAAGCGGTAAGTGAACAAGAGGAGTTGCACGATGAATAAACCGGTAAGCTACGCTAAAAAATCAACAATGTTATTAGTTGTTGCCGGTGTATTTGGTTTTATTTTTGTGGCATTAGGTGCATTTGCAGCGCATGGATTGAAGGCTGTGTTATCCGATTATCAAATCTCGATTTTTGAAACCGGAATACAGTATCAAGCGTTTCATACTTTGGCTATTATTGGTTGCGCTATTTTGTTAAAGAGTCAATCTAACCAAAAAGTGCAGAAAGGGCTTTTCAGAGCGTCAATTTGCTTTATCATCGGCATCCTTTGTTTTAGTGGCAGTTTATACGCGCTTGCTATCACAGGAATAAAATGGTTTGGTCCCATCACTCCAATGGGTGGTGTGATGTTTTTAACTGGCTGGGTTTTGTTTGTCTACTCAGCAATGCATTTAAACGAGGTTACTCAGTGAAACAGATTATGCTTTATTGCCGCTCAGGATTTGAAAAAGAGTGTGCAGGCGAGATTCAAGATAAGGCGAATCAACTAGAAGTTTTTGGTTTTCCTCGGATGAAAAGAAATCAAGGTTACGTTATTTTTGAGTGTTACCAACAAGGTGATGCTGATAAATTACTGAAAAATATTGACTTTCAATCGTTGATATTTGCTCGTCAAATGTTTGCTGTGGCGGCTGAGTTTATTGACCTACCAAGCGATGATCGTATTTCTCCAATTTTAATTGAGTTGGATAGCATTGATGCATTACCTACATGTGGCGACATTAGAATAGAAACACCAGATACGAACGAAGCGAAAGAACTGCTTAAGTTTTGTCGTAAGTTTACCGTTCCTTTACGTCAAGCAATGAGAGGTAAAGGATTATTGTATAAAAAAGAGAATGCAAAAAAGCCAGTTTTACACCTTTGCTTTATTGCTCCGGGACATTGTTTTGTCGGCTACTCTTATCCTGACAATAATTCGGCCTTTTTTATGGGGATTCCTAGACTTAAGTTTCCATCTGATGCCCCAAGTCGTTCTACCCTAAAACTTGAAGAAGCATTTCACGTGTTTATTCCTAAGGAAGAATGGGATACTCGTTTGGCTCCAGGCATGTGGGCAGTGGATTTAGGTGCTTGTCCGGGAGGCTGGACTTATCAATTGGTTAAGCGCTCGATGTTCGTTCATGCGATTGATAACGGCATGATGGCTGACAGTTTAATGGAAACAGGTCAAGTGAAGCACCATATGGAAGATGGTTTTAAGTTTGAACCGCAAAAGAAAAATGTGACTTGGTTAGTGTGCGATATGATAGAAAAACCCTCTCGTGTAGCGCAACTTATGGGGGAATGGATCATTCGTGGTTTAGCGAAAGAGGCGATTTTTAACCTGAAATTACCAATGAAAGGTCGATATGATGAAGTGTTAGAAGATATTGAAAATTTGAAGTATTTTCTAAAAGAGCATGAGGTAAAGTACCGACTGCAAGCCAAGCATCTTTATCACGATAGAGAAGAAATTACAGTTCATATTCAATGTTTATCAAATATTTCTCCGAGATAATTGCAGGTTAATAGTTAATAGTTAATAGCTAATAAGTTAATAGCTGTTAGTTAACCGTTATAAATACAGTGCCATTGCTTATGTTGCTTAGCCGCAATGGTGCTGTAGCCACTAGGCTGGCACTGTTAACCTGGTCAGTAGCAAGAGTTTTGCCTACTTGATAATGCTCAATCAAGTGGCTGGTAGCGAATATCTTGCAGGTTAAAGCCTAATTCAACATCAGTTTTAAGCGACGCAATACGTTTGCATATTCGCGCTAATTCAATGTGTTGTGTAAATTTTTTACGATACTTTTCTGCTAATTGGTCTGAACGATACGCCTCTTCAATACTGTTAAATTGATTTAGGATATCTTTGGCTGCTTTCGGTCCTACGCCGGGTATCCCTGATACTTGACTAGAACTGACACCAGTTAATCCCCAATAATCTGATAATTGATCGGGTTTAACAGCGAATTCGTTTTCGACGAAGCTTGTATCTAACCATCGATGTTGGAAGTAATCTCTTATTTGTAGTGTTGGAGCCAATAGCTGACAGTAACCTTTATCTGTTGATATTATGGTTACCTTTTCATCGTGCTGAGCAACCTTAACCGCTAAGGTTGCAACTAAGTCATCGGCTTCATCACCTTCAGATAGTAAAGAATCTATTCCCATCTGCCACCAAGCTTCTTGAATACTATCTAAACCGTTTTTAAGTGGCTCTGGCATAGGCTTACGGTTTTGTTTGTAGGTTGGTAATAGCTCTGCTCGCCAACCTCTATCTTGTAGGTGGTGATCAAAAACCGCGATGATGTGAGTTGGTTCTGATTCTGAAACAATACGATTGAGTGTTCTTTTGGTGGTTTCAATGGTTCGATTTATGTCATTCGGATCTGGCTGAGCAGAGTGGACTCGTCGTATAAGGTTGAGTGCATCAATGATCACTAAATGTATAGACATAGTTTTCCAATAGAATAAGGGCTTATAAATAAGCCCTTATTCTACTCAATTTAACCAGTGAAGTAACCTTTGATAGCTTTTCCGTATTAGACGAAAATTGACGCTTGGGTTATTACGTTAGCTATTCATTATATTGATGGCTATTATTCGCGATGGTGTAGCATGGAACGTATTCCGAACCTGGCAATTTCATCCTTTGTTGAGTAACAAAGTCGTTGAGTAGCTTATCCATTTTCTCCATCAGTTCTGTATCGCCATTAATAATAAAACGTCCATGCTTTTCGATCTCTTTTATGCCTTCCGCTTTCACATTTCCAGCTACGATGCCGGAAAACGCTTTACGTAAATTAGATGCAAGCAGTTCTGGTGCCTGATTTAAATGCAAATCAAGGTTTGCCATGTTCTGGTGTGTCGGCTCAAAAGGTTTTTGAAATTCTGGTGATATTGTTAATGACCAGTTGTAGCTGTAGGCGTCTTCTTTCGCTTTCCTGTGTTCGCGTACACTGGGTATCGACTCTTTGATTACTTGTGCCGTTTTAGCGGGGTCATCAATCACAATTTGGTAATGTTTTTGTGCTTGCTCTCCTAATGTGTCGCCAATAAATTGGTCGATAGAACGAAAGTAAGCCTCACTTTCTTTTGGCCCAGTAAGTACAATCGGGATAGGTTGCTCCACATTATCTGGATGCATCATTATACCTAAGATGTACAGTAATTCTTCTGCGGTGCCCGGTCCTCCAGGGAAAATCACAATCCCGTGCCCCATTCGTACAAACGCTTCTAATCGTTTCTCTATATCTGGCATGATAATAAGTTCATTGACGATCGGATTTGGTGGTTCTGCCGCGATAATAGAAGGTTCAGTTAGACCAATATAGCGCGCTGCAGTATGCCTTTGTTTTGCATGACCAATCGCTGCTCCTTTCATTGGTCCTTCCATTGCACCCGGACCACACCCTGTACAGATATTGAGTTTTCTTAAACCTAATTCATAGCCCACTTCTCGTGTGTACTGATATTCTATCGGGTTAATTGAATGGCCTCCCCAACAGACAACCAAATTGGGTTCAACTTTAGGATGTAACGCACCTGAATTTCTTAAAATAGCAAAGACAAAGTTGGTGATGTGTTCTGGATCATTACGGTGTTCTTGATGAATTTGCGCTACATGCATGTTGACGTAAATAATATCTCGTAGAACCGAGAATAGATGTTCTTGAATCCCTGTGATAATGGTTCCGTCTACAAATGCTTCTTCTGGAGGATCGGTGAGTTCTAGTTTTATGCCTCGTTCTCTGCTTAAAACATCAACATTGAAAGATTGATGTTTATCCAGTAATTCTTGTGAATTGTCAGTATGACTGCCGGAATTTAAAACAGCTAGCGTGCAATTTCGATACAATTGATAAAGATCACTTGAAGCTTCATTTTTAAGGCGTTTGACTTCTAGTTGAGAAAGTAAGTCCATGCTGCCTGCTGGACTGATGCGTGTAATCATAGGCCTCTCCTTAGGATAGGAAGTATTATTATTTAGATAATTCCCTTAGTTAAATTGTGGTTTAACTCTTTGAACATTAAGGAATATAGCTTTAACTTTATACGTCAAATGTACTCAAGTACAAGAAAAAAGGGGACTTTTTATCAGGAAGGAAATGTTATTTGATAATGACTTGGCTTTTACCTTTGTGTTTAGTTTGACTAAGCAAAAGATTAAGCCTGTTCAATACTTCTTCTGGTGTATCTGTATCGCGTATGGCTGTACAGGCAGAACTTACGGTAATACTAATGTTCTGGTCTTTAAACCTGAACGGTAGTTTACTGATGTTTAATTGAATTTTTTCAATAAGATGCGTCGATTTTTTAAGCTCTATGTCAGGGACGATTAGAACAAATTCTTCACCTGAAAAACGTGCGACGATATCAATATCACGAGCTTCTTTGGTTATCGTACGAGCAATAATTTTCAGTGCTTTGTCTCCGGCAGTATAACCAAAGCTATCATTTAATGATTTAAAGTTATCAATATCAAATAGAATGATGCAAATATCATTTTGGGCGCGGATCCATTTATGGTACTCAAGTTCAAGTCGTTCCAGAAAAGCAGTACGGTTAAAAACGTTGGTTAATGGATCGATTAAGATGCGTTTCGCTTGTTCATCGAGGCGTCTACGATGATCTTGAGTGAGTTCGTATAACCCTTCCATTTGTCGGTTGTTATGTTGCATTCTTTCTATAAGAGAGTTTTCCCTTTGTTCGTTATGTTTAAGGCGTTCCGTCAACATAGCGATTTGATCGAGCAATGGTTTTACTGCTGACTTAGCACTTTCGACGTCTACTGCATCATCTAATGCAGCTTGACTTTCAGCCGAAATTGCTAATAGCTCTGATGTCATTTGATTTCTATGTTCAGCGTAAGACAGTGTTTGTTCGACACTTTGGGTAGACCTTTTCAACATTTTATTCAATGATACATTGAGTTGAGTTAAAAATTTTTCAGAGGTTTTTCTTTCGTAGTGTGTACCTTCAATGACCAGTTTCAGAATCTGTAATGTCAGTTCTATCAGAGCTTCTGCCCCAATTCCAACTAGCAGTTTGATTCGTATATCATTAAGCAAATCGCCAGATTCACCATCGAAATCAAGTTCACTTATTAAGTGTTGCAACTCTTCTGCTAACTTATTAAGGAGTTCTTGGTTGACTTCTGGTTTATTGTGTAATGTATGCGCGCTACTAGAAGTGATGATTTTTATCGATTTTTCATAAATAGTAAGTAATCGAGCGGCTTGATCGAGCTGGCTTTGATTCTTGGGTGATGGAAATGTCAGTAAGTTTCTGAGATCGCGTTTAAGTTGGGCTGGTAGCCCAGGAATTCGCTGTAGCGTTTCGCCACTGTGTCTTACTCTTTCATCTAGTTGAATTTTCTGTTTTTCCATCGTATTAGTATTCAGTTTAAGCATGCGTTCTAAAATGGCTAAGCGAGGTATAAGTTTAGAGACATCTTGCTGCTGTTGGAATGCAGCTTTTAAAGAAGAAACCGCATTATCCAGTTCTTCATTATACCCCATACATGCGGTACTTAAGTTAGTTACCACTCGTTTTAAGACCTTAGCTTCGCGTGTGTGTTTAAACGAAGCATCTCGGTGCTTAACTATTGCTTGCTCTAATTGTAATTTAAATTGATTGATCTGTTTGAGAATTTCTTGTCGATCAGTAAGATTTAGTTCACTCATAAATTAAGTCAATGGCGCACAATAGGTCCTGAAATAATACAACTAATCGATAGTACCAAAATTTTACCATTGATCATTCTATTTATTGACTAACAAGACATAATTTAATCAATTAGGCTCGATTTTATGATGTTCTCCTCAATTTTAGTCGATGAATCAATTTTAATTAGTCCTTTTTCGATCGCGACTAAGCAAGCACTTCTAATATCTCCACTTGCAAAGCTTGCTGCAGGCGCATTTTCGATAGCTCTTAATGATACCCATTGATTTCCACCATACTGTTGGTGTTGTAATCTTGCCAGGTTTGATGCCATTAATAATATATCTATTAATTCTTTGTCGTTAATAGCTGTATAGGCTTTTGGTAAAAATGGATAATCAGCAATACCTGCCTTTATTGTTCTATCTAATTTCATATCAGGCTTAAATTCAATGATCCATTGATTAATTTGTTCGAATAGTTCGCTGCTTGTTTTATTTGGATTAGTATTTGGTTCTACATATAAAAACATGCCGTCAGAAAAGTGATAGAGTCTTACTGGGCTTTGCAGTTTTGCTTTAATAAAATCACCAAACTCCGCTTCAAGTTGTAGGCCAGCATTGTAACCTTTTTGCAAATAGGTAGTTCTAACACATGATAAGTCGACCATGATAAAGCGTAATTTATCATGTAAAGGTTCTTTAATAAGGTCACCCGATTTCCATTGTTCAAAATTGGCACTGCTTTGTTCTAATGAAGAAGGTAATTTAACGTTTAACAGCCTAAAGTTGCGTAACCCTGAGCGTGGGTGTGTATAGTGGTCATTGTAGAGTTCACTAAGTTGATTTCGCATCTTTTTATTGATGACTCCACGTCGGACAAAAAGAGCGAAAATGAGTAAAGAGAGTACAAAAAGTATAACGGTTGTATATCTTGCACGTATTTGTTCCTCATTGCTTAAGGCTAGTAATTTCGTTTGGTTTTTATAGTGCAAAGATTGTTCAATAAATAATTTTTGTTCTTTAAAATCATTTTCTGAAATAGTTAATAAACTTTTCTGCTTATTAGTAATGAGCTCATTATATTTTTTACCATAGTTATATGCAGCAGCGTAATTTTTACTATTTTCGTTAGTTTTTGTTAAAAGTAGATATGCTTGCAGCTGAATATCATGGTCGTTTGTTTTTTGACCGATTAATAAAGCTTCATTAGCTAATGACATACTTTTTTCTAAATTAGATTTTAGAAATTCTAGCTCGGAACTGAGCAAATAAGATTCAGCTTGGAGATTATCTAATTTAGCATAGTTCAATAATGTATTTGCTCTTTGAAGATATTGTTCTGCTAATGAGTAGTTATACAATTGTAAATAAGTTTTAGATAAATCAAGTCTTAATTTTATTACGCTTTTAATATCACGATTGATATTTTCTGAATCGAGAATATTAAAATAGTGTACAAGAGCTAGATTATACTTTCCTTGCGCGTAATAGATATCTGCCATCTTTTTAAGGATTGAATCTAATATGCTTGAGTTTTCATAATTATCGTAAAAATCAGCAGCTTGTGATAAATGTTCGAGGGCTTTATCTAATACAGATTTATTTATAAACAAGTCAGCCATAACACGGTTTATTTTGGCTAATAGTGCAGGTTTATCTTTTTCGATTGCAGACCAATAACCAGATAGCAGCTGGTACAGCGCTTGGTTAAAATTTTTGTTAGCTAAGTAATATTTCCCTAGCGTGAGTTGGTAATTGATGAATAATTCTACTTGATCATACATATTTAGGTAATTGAGTGCTTGATCGAAGTAATTTTGTACTTGGCTATCATTTTGCTCAAAGGCTGCCATTTCAGCTTTAAACATCAAGAGGCGATACTTTAGTTGAGTTGCTAAAATGGTATTTTCTTTTTCTTCGAGTTGTTCTTCAACATCAGAAAGTAGTGAGTAAATCTTGTTTTTTTCGTGAGTTAATCGCCATAAAAATTCAATTTTGAGTAATTGGATACTGATTTTTTGATGTGGTAAGTGATACGAACTTGCCAATGCAATAGCTTGATCAACGTGACTCAGTGCGCCTCTATAATCGGCCAAAATGTATTTGGCTTTTGCAATCACCTGTAATGCGTTAATGCTTGAATTTGGCGTTCTCAGGGTTACGTCTGTATCGTCACGAGAGGAATGAGATTGTAGGGATGGATCTCCTTGAGCGGTGAGGACTCTATTTTCTAAGTATTGTTGGGCAATGGTCATTGAACGTTCTGGTGCGATTTCCACCAGTTTTTCCGCATCTTCGAGAAGGGCTGATGTTGTTTCATTGGCGATAGCTAAAGTGGAAAATAAGGCCGCAGCGAGCCACAATAAAACGGCAGTATCGAACCTAAAAAAAACACCTTTTGACATTATGTTGTTTCAAACCTCTATGTTGTTTTGACCTATGTTGTTTGATCTATACCCGTTACCCTTAAAGTTGCATCTTTGTTGACTGCACTTACTTTCCCCAATCACATAGTAAATCTATGTTCATGGGGTTTCGTTCGCTTGTTGCCTCAATGTACCTTCAATGATTTTGAGTATATGTTGTAGCGTAGATATAGATCAGCATAGTTATTTAGAATGCTATAGTTTTTAACGGTAATAATAAATTTGCCGATATTATTTACGACAAATTTATTATGCGGGAACATTACTGCCGAGCCAATCTATGATTGCAAGGTGGCCTTGTATTGTTTGAAGAACGATAAGGGTTGATGTCTAACCCACCTCGTCTTGTGTAACGTGCGTAAACAGTAAGGGAACTCGGTTGGCAAAAATGCGATATATCCATATAAATTCGTTCAATACACTGTTCATGGAACTCATTATGCTCTCTAAATGAAATAATATATCTCAGCAGAGCTTCTTCATCTATTTTTTTACCTGAGTATCGTATTTCCACACTTCCCCAATCTGGTTGGTTGGTAATTAAGCAGTTCGATTTCAATAGGTGGCTGTGAATTACTTTATCTGTGACCACTTCATCGTTGGTGGAACTTTCAAGCCAAGTCGGATCGAACTGGTAATTCTCTATTTCAATGTCTTGCTCATCAATACAGTTACCTTGCATATCCGCAATATTCTCAGTAGTAAAATTGGATAGTGGACGTAAACTGACTTGGATTGGTTCTCCAGCACAATGAGAAAGATCATTTTCCATCGTTTTTCTTAACTGATCCCAACTAGCAAAACGCGTTTGGTTAAGGCTATTAAGATAAAGCTTGAAAGATTTAGATTCAATTAAGTTAGGGCTTGTTACCGGAATAGATACATCACCAATAGCTACTTGTGGCATACCTTTTTCGTTTAACCAAGATAACTCATACAGTGTCCATATATCACAACCATAAAATGGCAGATCAGCAGTAAGGTTTAAATCTTCTCTGTTCAGGCTTCTTGCCACTGGCTGCAATAAGTTGGCATCATACTGCTGTTGGTACTGTGTTTTTTTGCCTAAAGTTAAACCAGTAAGCTCAACTGCATTTGAATATTTGCTCATATTAAGTATCAATATCGATTAGAATACCCGAGATTCTACTTAATCGCGTATACGCTGTCATTATTTCAAACTTAGGAGGTTACATGACACTCTCTGTAACAGAGGCTTTGCACCGTTTTTCTCGACATTATCAACACACTTGGCAAGATATCTTTGGCACGATACCGCATAGTGAAGAATTACTTGGATTAGTGTCGCCGTGTGTTGAGAAAACTGATGAAGATACGGTGTATTGGCAATCTGTACCTCGTGAAGTTATGGCCGATTTTACTAACATTGAAAATGGGATAGAAATCGGCATACATGAAGATATAAAAGCGTTCTATGGCTGTCAATTTTGTGCTGATATGCAAGCGAGTTGGCAAGGTAAACCTTTTACTTTGTTGCAAATTTGGAGTGATGACGATTTTGAGCGTTTACAAGAGAATATTTTAGGTCATTTAGTTACTCAACGAAGATTAAAGCTTAAGCCAACGGTTTTTATTGGTACAACTGAGGCTGAATTAGATGTTATTTCTGTTTGTAACATTACAGGAGCGGTTATTTTGGAAAGATTAGGTACCAATAAACGCGACATTTTGGCCGAAGATCTTGCTTCCTTTTTACAAGAGATCGAACCACAAATCTCAGGGCAAGAGGTATAAAGGGTATGTATGGAGTTGAATTGCAATTTGATTGCTTTGCTAATACAACGATTTCCGCTGTCGATAAAGGCATTAATAGTTTATTGGAAGCCTTGAGGTATAACGGTCAAATTTTAGGCCGAGAATTTCCTATCGTTATGGGAGAAGGGGTATTTTCGGTGCGAGTTGTGTGTCCTGAAGAAGATAGCCTTCATCCTGATAATCATTCGAATTTCGTTAAACATTGTATTTCTCAACTGGCCGATGCTTGCCTACTCGCACCTAAAGTTCGTATTTTGGGACGAGATATTAATTCAGAACAAGCGGCGGAAGGTAACAAATCAAGTTGGCAAGTACTTTATACTACGTATGTACATACGTGTTCGCCACTTCGCTGTGGTGACACATTGTTGCCTATTCCTCTTTACCGTAATGCAGCGACATTTAATGGTGATCATAAAGCAGTGATAAAATGGCAAACAGAATGGCAAGCGTGTGATGAAATTCAAATGGCAGGAGGCTGCAAAGCTGAACACGCTGCATTGACGGAAATTACTCAGTTGAGCAGTGACCTTTCTCGCCGTGGTTGGGATTTAAGAGGACGAATTGAATTTTTAAGCAAAATACCGACGTATTACTATTTATATCGGGTCGGTGGAGAGAGCTTATCGGCTGAAAAAGAAAGAAAATGTCCTAAATGTGGTGGAGAATGGTTGTTGAGCAAACCGTTGCACGATGTGTTCTATTTTAAGTGTGATGATTGCCGTATTGTTTCTAACATAAGTTGGGATCATTTGAAGTGAGTAAATAGTATAATAAGCGAATAAGTAGATACCATCGCTTATTATGTGGCTAATTAAGTCACTTAACGTTTGGCTAGGAAACGGTCTAGGTGATTAGCAAACTCTCTTCTATCGGTTTGACTTAGAGTACTCGGACCACCAGTTTGTATCCCACTAGAACGCATGGTATCCATGAAATCACGAATATTGAGACGAGCTTTTATAGTGTCCTTGGTATAAAGCTCACCTCTAGGGCTTAATGCGTGAGCGCCTTTTGTGATTACTTCATCTGCAAGTGGAATGTCGGCGGTGATAATGAGATCGCCTTTTTCTGCTAAGCGTACAATTTCGTTATCGGCAACATCAAAACCACTCTCTACTTGAATACAACGGATATTGATTCGTGATGGTACTGGGATTCGGTGATTTGCGACAAATATACATTCGACTCCTGTTCTTTCTGCGGCCCTAAATAATGTTTCTCGAATGACTTTAGGACAAGCATCTGCATCTACCCATATTTTCATTTATTCGCCTCGATTGAATTGAGTCGTATAGTAAGATTGTTCAATTGTTGATTCAGTTCATTTAATTGGCTAGTAAGATCGAAAACCTGCGTTTCTAATTGAGCTATTCGCTTGTCTGCATCTTTCTCTGCTGTGCTTGCTATTTCTATCTTAGGAACGGTTTTATTTCCTTTCCAACTTTTTATCGCCGCAATTATTGCTGGCATAGGAACACTGATGGCGAGTTGAGCTTTGACTAAGGCTACTGTAGGGGTTTTACCTGAGGCATGAATTTTTTGCATGGCTAATTCTAACTCAGTAGAGACATCTTTAGTTAACATTGAATACTCCGATACTGTTTTGCTCACTATCCTACTGTTTCCTGGTGGAGTTATCTAGCACCCAGTTTGGTTAGTTTTGTTTTAGATAAGTTAGTGTTGTTTAATAAAAGTTAATTCTAATAAGCATAAGTTACAGCTCAGGTTGCAGTATTGATTAACTATTATACTGCCTGTACATAGCCTGCATAAAATTGAATGATATTTCATAATAATTGCATAGCCAATCAAGAAGCTGCTTGTGAGATATCTCTTACAAGTGTGTAAGATAAAGCGATTGTTTTTGAGCTAAATCGTACGGTGGTTGTTATTAACCTTATGTTTTTTATATGTTTGTTTTAATTTTGAACACTTTATTTGAATATAAATAGTAAATAGTGACTTGTTCCCAAATTTAAAAATAGTAATCTTACCTGCGTCGACAAGGAGTCGATGAGTAACAACCAAGGATTTGGTTATCTTCAGGATGAAGAGTGATTACGAGGATTGTAATCTAAAAGGATGCTAGGACATTGCAGGATGCAACGTTAGTAGGATGCTAACGGCAAGGATATGCGATGGACACCTGAAAGGATCAGGCTAGGAATATCATCAGGATGATGACAAGGACACCGCTCAAGGATCAAGTGATGTTCGCTAACGAGGAATGTTAGCAGTTAGGATGACATAGGACACCGCTAGGATGGCGATGCAAAGGATAAGCTGAAGGATTTAGCACTATTACGGATGATGCATGGAGCATTTAAGTAGCTGGATTGCTGCAAGTAAGACTATAGCCCCGATACGAAAGTGTCGGGGCTTTTCTTGTTTAGTCGTTTGGTATTCTATATGGTGGAATATTAAAGCGTACGGGCCTAAAACCACGCATGATTAAGTTAGCTTGATAGCAGTCATCGCCTAGTGCAGAAAATTCAAATAGATAAGCGGAATGCCATTTTAATTTTCCTTCTGGAGTTTTTATTCTGTGAGCACCAAATGAAACACTTAATAGCTGTAAATTGAGTTGTTCGCATCGTTTTGCTATCGCTGATTTTGCTAACTCTGATTGTCTTCTTTGTTGCCAGAATAGAAAAAAACCAAAAGCCAGACCTAGAATTGCCAGTAAATCAGTGATCATCACGTTGCCTTTGTTTTGGTTGATTGTTGTAATTTTAGCAACGCATTAGCCAAGTCATTGGAAGGGTTACTGTGCAGTAATGGTAATAAAATTAAGCGCAGTGCAGGCAACATGACTAAGTCGGAAAATATTTGATTAAACAGTTCTTGGTTACCTGTTTGAGCTAATCTTAAAAGGTACTGTTCTGCTATGGCAGGATTTTGTAATGCTTGCCAAGAACGTCCGGCAATACCAATTAAAACTTCTTGGTGGCTGAGTCTAGGGCTAGAGAGTATGGTTTTAACCAGCGAATACAATTGTTCCATGCTTCCACCAGATAAGGCTCGTACTTGGGCTGATAGCAAGAATAAATCAGGTGTTGTTGACTGACACTCTTTTTGTGCCAGTTCATAAATAGTCGCCGACAGTTTTTCTGGTAGAGCAGTATGCTCAAGTACGCCTAATAAAGCGTATTTGGGTTCGTTTGGAATATGTCGAAGCGCTTTGCGAACGGTCACCCCATTTTGTTCTTGATTAAGACGAGTACAAATATCAGCAATACCTTGTAATCCAACAGTTTGCCAGTTAGTCCAACCTAACCCACCACTAAAGTAGTGTTGAGCATGTTCATAATATTGGCTGGTGGGCATATCTAGTAAAAAGCGGATTTGGCTGTGGAATACGGCCATTTTGTCTTCTGATGGTTTGAACGTGTACGGATTATTTGCCAGGGTTTGCTGTTGTTCTTGGCTAAGTTGTCCACCGAGTCTTGTCCCCATTGCTTCTACAACATATTTGATAAAGTTACCAATATCAGATTGCTTAAGTAGGCCTCTTTCATCTAGAGGAAACTTTAAAAACCAGATCCACGGTTGTCTTTCTGCGTTCCAATAACTAATTGCTATATTAGCTTGTCGCTGAAGTGGGTAAGGGTAGGGTTGTTGGCCGAGTTCAACACTGGCAAACAGGGATTGTTCAACCGGTAGAATACGTCTCCCTAAATCAAAAATTTTGTATTCACAGCCGCTATTTTTTAACAAATGAGTTAGGGTTTGGATGTTGTCCATTTTATTAATTACTCTATTGGTCTTTGCTTAATAAATGGTACTCTTAGGCCAAATTTCAAGGTGGTAGCACGTATTAATCTTATGATGGATGATTTTCCTCTTATTATTTTATTACAAGACGTAGAAACATGTTTGCGTGATCTGTGTTTATGGGATGATGAGGCACCAGATGAAAGCGCATTACAAAGCAAAATGCCTTTTGCTTTAGATACATTACAGCCAGAGCAGTGGTTGCAATGGGTATTTATTCCTAAAATGAGAGATTTGTTAGAAATGGATCAAGTTCCTTACGGCTTTTCTATTTCGCCTTACTTTGAACAAGTCTGGCAGTCGGAAAAAGACAAATCTGGTTTAATTTTACTGTTAAACAAAATCGATCAGGAGTGCCTGTAGTGTTGGAAATATTATTTCAAGATGACTATATTATCGCCGTTAATAAGCCCGCGGGTATGTTAGTGCATCGTTCTTGGTTAGATAAACATGAAACTCAATTTGTTATGCAAACCTTGAGAGATCAAATAGGCCAACATGTTTTCCCTTTGCATCGCTTAGATAGACCAACATCGGGCGTACTTGTGTTTGCTTTATCTAGTGAAACGGCTTCTAAAATGATGCCTATGTTTGCCAACCATGAGATGACTAAAACTTATCATGCGATTGTCAGAGGTTGGATAGAAGAGGGAGCGACACTAGATTACCCGCTCAAACAAGAGTTAGATAAGATTGCAGATAAATTTGCCAAAGCCGATAAAGAGCCACAACAAGCCATAACCGAATATAACCCGTTAGCAAAAGTTGAAGTACCATATTCGACAGGACCTTTTCCAACCAGTCGCTATAGCCTAATAGAAATGAAACCAAAAACGGGACGAAAACACCAATTACGTCGTCATATGGCGCATCTTAGGCACCCTATTATAGGCGATACCTCGCATGGTGACGGTAAACATAATCGACTTTTCCGTGAAAATTATCAAGCGTGCAGGTTGCTTTTGCATGCTTCAGAATTGCAGTTCGTGCATCCATTTACCGAACAGTCGGTTTGCATTAAAGCTGGTTTGGATGAAGTATGGCATCAATTGATTAGACAATTTCAGTGGACGAATGAAATTTGAGTCTTTCTGTTCTATTTGAATAGGCTTATTTTACCATGGTAAAAAAAAGGCCCAAGTTGTTAATACTTGAGCCTTTTTGAATGTCTGTAATTTTGCTTATTTGAGCTTTTCTAGATCAGCTTCAATTTCATGTATCTTACTTGATACTACTTTTTCTAGATGACGAAGATCAGATAGAATTTTTTCTTTAAGATCTTTGCTCTGTGCTTTAACAGGGCGAGTTATCGTATTGAGTTCATCAATAACGAGGGTCAAATTTCGGTTAATTTCAGTAATTTCTCGATATTGATTGGTTCCGCCGTCCACCAAGACATTTTTAATTTGTCTTGGGTACTTGAATTTCACACTTTTCGCAAACAGTTCTCCTTTCTGTTTATGAAAATAAATTTTTAACACATCCTTGTGAGCTTCTTGGCGTAAAGAATAGCGCTCTATTTGCTTAGGATCATGAATCCCTAAACCAGTAAGGTTTGGATACATAGCTTACCTCTTGAATAAATAATAGTGTTAAATGTAATGTGTGATATTCCCTATCCACTTGAAGTTATCATTATGCTGTTTAGCATTCTCGAACCTTATCACATAGTTAACTTATCTAATAGTAAACCTACATCATAATAACTTTATTGAATGATAAAGTAAGGTTTGGAGATTTGCTTGTCTGTTGCTTAACGATTTGTTTTTGTGTTGCTAAAACAATTAATTTATTTAATTAATTGTCGCCACTTTAACAGTAAGATAAGAGAGTAGAAAGTTGATTTTTTTTGAGCGTATAAAGAGTTGTGGACGAGATCGCGATTCACGATCTCTCCACAGGATAATGTGCTACTTTTCTGCTAGTTCAGAAACATTTTTAACTATTGTCTCTCGTAAAATATCTTGCTCTGGTTCGGTTAAAGATTGACCGTTAGATGAAGTGATAAAAAATAGATCTTCCGCGCGTTCTCCAATGGTGGCTATTTTTGCGCCATGAAGATTAATGTTAAGTTCAGAAAATGATTCACCTACTGTTGCCAGAAGGCCTGGAATATCTAATGCCACAAATTCCATTAGGGTTTTTTTACCGGTTTTTGTTGGTATAAAATCTACGCGAGTTTTCACGTGGAAATGTTTAAGCTGCGCTGGTGCTCGTCTGACTCTTAATTTCTTTTGGGTGGTGTCATTTAGTGGCTCTACAATGCTATCAATAATCGTACTGTGGAACTCTTCTTGAATAGGATCACCATTTTGGTCAAGCACCATAAATGTATCTAAAACAAAGCCATCTTTGCTACTCATTATTTGCGCATCATGGACATTTAGATTACGCCTATCAATTTCAGCCACTACATTGGCAAAGAGAGCAGGTTGATCTTTACAATAAATAAAGATTTCTGTTCCGCCTCTAGTGGCTTTTTTGCTCATAAGAACAAGTGGTGCTTCTATGTCTTCGTGATGCAATAAATGCGTACTGTGCCAAGCGATTTGTTTATAGGTATGGCGTAAAAAATAATCTGCTTTAAATCGTTGCCAAAGCAGTTCAATCTCCCGCGCTGAAAATCCTTCTTTTCGAAGCAATGCTGAGGCCATTTGTTGGTTATGACGGATCCTATCACGCACATCCACCGGGTTTTCAAGTCCTCTACGTAATGCTCGTTGAGTAGAGTGGTACAGTTCGGCAAGTAAAGTACGCTTCCAGCTATTCCATAACTCAGGATTGGTGGCACAAAGATCGGCAACCGTTAAACAAACTAAGTAATCGAGATATTCTTCATCTCTTACGACTTTAGCAAACTCTGCAATCACATCTGGATCGTAAATATCACGTCTTTGGGCGGTGACGGACATTAATAAATGATTTTTTACTAACCAGGAAACCAGTTTGGCTTCCGGTTTTGATAGATCATGTTCTATACAGAAATCGTAGGCTTCAACCGCGCCAATCTCAGAGTGGTCACCGCCACGGCCTTTACCTATATCGTGAAATACTGCGGCAATAATTAACAATTCTTTTTTCTGTATTCGTGGAAAAACTTCGCAGCATATTGGATGCTTATTATGATTGTCTGGATTTGAGAAAGAGTGGATATGCTTCAGAAGGCGAATACTGTGTTCATCTACGGTGTAAACATGGAATAGGTCAAACTGCATTTGACCAACAATTTGACTCCATTGCGGAATATACGCCGCAATTACCCCGAGTCGGTGCATTAATGGAAAGGCACTTAAAAGGGAATTAGGGTGTCGGCATAAGGTCAAAAATTTTTCTTTTGCGGCTGGAATAGTGTGTAAAAACTTATTAAGACGGCGTCTTGCTGTGCGTAATTGCCTTAGTGTGGCTGGAGCGACACCTTCAATGCTTGAGTCATTTGCTACATGGATGAACATATCCAAAATAGTTTCTGGTCTCGCTTGAAATAATGCGGGTTTTTTGGCTTCAATTAATGCTCCTCGACGTTGGAAGTCATCATCAATATCTTCCGCATCGAGCTCTTCACCATTGTTTATGATGGCTTGCTCAAATAACTTAATAAGCATTTTGTTTAGTTCAGCAACACGGCGTAATGTTCGATAGAACTCTTTCATCATGGTTTCTATCGGAACATTGTGTTCGCCAGTAAATCCCAGATGCTGAGCGACCTGCGCTTGATGAGCAAAAGTGAGTCGGTTGTCGTATCGTTTGAGTTCCATATGCAGAGCAAATCGAATACGCCATAAATAATCTTGGCATTCAACCAATTCACGGTATTCTGCATCCGTTAGAAAGCCGTATTTACTCATTTCAAGCAAAGAGGTTGCACCGAAGTGTCTCCGAGCTATCCAACTTAAGGTATGAATATCGCGCAAACCACCGGGGCTCGATTTGATATCTGGCTCAAGATTGTATGTCGTATCGTGGTAGCGTGCGTGTCTCTCTTTTTGTTCGGTTATTTTTTGCTGGCAAAAATCAACACTTGGCCAAAAGCTTTCCGATAACACTAATAATTTGAGTTTCAGGAACGTATCTTCACAACCACAAAGTAAACGCGCCTCTTGTAGATTGGTTGCCACCGTTAGATCACTACTGCCTACTTCGGAACATTGTTTTATAGTACGAACAGCGTGACCAACTTCCAATTTAAGATCCCATAAGAAAGTGATGAATTCGCTAATTTTACTGCCGAGCTCTTTGGGTAACTCTTTTTGTGACAGAATGAGAATATCAATATCTGATAAAGGGTGAAGTTCACTTCTTCCGTACCCACCAACAGCGACCAAGCTAAGATTATCCAGTTCTGAAAAACCGTAAAATGTCCAAAGTCTCTGTAACAGTTGGTCCATATATTCAGAACGCGCAAAAACCAAATCAGTCACTGGCTGATGATTTAAAAATTGTTCATTTTGATATTCTGACAACAAATCAAGTTGATTTTTAATGTCATTCGGTGTGAGTTGTGAGTCTGTAAATTGCAGAGGCGATAAATAAGGCATTCCTTGCCGTCCGTACTAAACTAATATGCTGCCAATGTACCAGTACCTTATAGAGTTTAAAAGCCTGAAACTAAAAAATCCTCGCTATCAATTACAATTGTTACCGAGGATACAATTGTTAGCGAGGATTTTAAATGCAGACGTGATTCAGCTTAGTTAATTATATTCTCTATCGAGCTTAGTTAACCATCACTCTTGGGATAGTCTCTTCTTGGCGAAGAGTCAGTACTTCACAACCTGTTTCAGTGACTAAAATGGTATGTTCCCATTGTGCCGAATTTTTGCCATCGCCCGTGTAAACCGTCCAATCATCTTCAGAATCCACACTACAACCAAACTTACCGGCATTGATCATTGGTTCAATAGTAAAGATCATGCCTGGTTTAAGGACTCTACGGTCATTGTTTTTATAATGCACAACTTGTGGTTCTTCATGGAATTCATCACCAATACCGTGGCCACAAAAATCTTTAACAATAGAAAAACGCGGTGTCACACCTTTAATATACTTTTGTATTGTGGTGCCGATGTCACCAATAGTATTGCCCGGTTTCACTTTGCGCATGGCAGCGTATAGGGATTCTTGTGCGACCATACAAAGACGTTTATTAACTGGATCAACATTGCCAACCAGAAACATTTTTGAGGTGTCGCCGTGATAACCTTGTGGGCGAGTTTCTAATGAAGCAGATTTGTCATTCGGAATGATCACCGTAATATCAACGTTGATGATATCCCCATCTTTCAACACGCCAGGTTTTGGTTTGCCGGTAGAACCTATTGCATCTTCGGTTGCTGGAATACCATGACATACAATGTGGTTTACAGAAGTACAAATAGATTTTGGAAAACCATGATAATCGAGTGGAGCAGGGTAAGCTCCGTTTTCTATAATGAATTTGTAGCAGATTTGATCAAGCTCTTCGGTGGTTACACCTGGCTTAATAAATGGCTCAATCATTTCAAGAACTTCAGCGGCAAGTTTACCCGCGATTCTCATTTTTTCGATTTCTTCAGCAGTTTTGATTTTAATTGTCATCTATCTATTCTCTAATTCTGTTCGCACACTTACGGCTTTATTGCAGCGTATTCTACCAGTGAGCAGGTTAAGTGCAATTGAATTCCGTTATCATTTACACTTGAGATCGAAGATGACACCAATAAAATTCAACTATTAGAGGCCAATTTTTCTAGCTTTTTACCCTGTTTTTATGGTATAAAGCGCGCCGGAGTCTGGAACTGTTCTCTTTGACTGCATTGTAGTCAGCGATGCTTTTTTAGCTCCACTTACTTTTATCTTTAAATCACACACGTACCGACACATGTTCCGGGGTGCTTTGTTGTTATCTAATTCGAGATAATAATTATAAGTCGGATGCATGGGGTATGTGGAGGCCTAACCCCGTAAGAGGAATTTAAAATGGCAACTGTATCAATGCGCGATATGCTTAAAGCTGGTGTTCACTTTGGTCACCAAACTCGTTACTGGAACCCAAAAATGAAACCATTCATCTTTGGCGCTCGTAACAAAGTTCATATCATCAACTTAGAAAAAACGGTACCTATGTTCAACGAAGCTCTAGCTGAAATTGCTAAAGTTGGCGAGAAAAAAGGTAAAGTTCTTTTTGTTGGTACTAAACGCGCTGCATCTGAAGCTGTTAAAGAAGCTGCTATCAACAGCAACCAATACTATGTTAACAACCGCTGGTTAGGCGGCATGCTAACAAACTACAAAACGGTTCGTCAGTCTATTAAACGTCTTAAAGAACTTGAAGCTCAAGCTCAAGACGGTACGTTTGAAAAACTAACTAAGAAAGAAGCTCTAATGCGTACTCGCGAAATGGAGAAGCTAGAGAAATCACTTGGTGGTATCAAAGACATGGGCGGTTTACCTGACGCATTATTCGTAATTGATGCGGATCACGAGCACATCGCAGTTAAAGAAGCTAACAACCTTGGTATCCCAGTATACGCTGTTGTTGATACTAACTCTGACCCAGATGGTATTGATTACATTATTCCTGGTAACGATGATGCAATCCGCGCTGTACAGCTTTACCTAAACGCTGCTGCTGACGCTGTGAAAGAAGGTCGTAACCAAGACGCTGTTGTTGCTGCTGGTGAAAAAGACGGTTTCGTAGAAGAAGCTGAATAATAGCGGCTTCTGACGTTATACTTAGTTTTTGTAACGCGTGATTTTATACATGTATTTCATTTGTGAAACACGAAATATACATTAACTAAGTTATAGTTAGCATCAGGGGCCACTTATTTAGGCCCCTGATTTGTATCTTATCCTGAATAAACTGAGGAATAGAGAATGGCAACTGTAACTGCTGCTCTAGTTAAAGAACTTCGCGAGCGTACTGGCGCTGGCATGATGGAATGTAAAAAAGCGCTTGTTGAAGCGGACGCTGATATTGAACTAGCGATCGAAAACATGCGTAAAAGTGGCGCTGCAAAAGCCGCTAAAAAAGCAGGCAATGTAGCTGCTGAAGGTACAATTATCATCAAACAAGCTGATGGTGTTGCTGCTCTTCTAGAAGTTAACTGTCAAACTGACTTTGTAGCAAAAGATGGTAACTTTTTAGCGTTCGCTAATGAAGTTGCTGATGCGGCTGTTGCTGAGCGTTTAGACGCTGCTGCTCTTCAAGCTAAATTTGAAGATATTCGCATTGCTCTTGTTGCTAAAATTGGTGAAAACATCAGTATCCGTCGCGTAGAGTATATTGAAGGTGCTCAACTTGCTTCTTACCGTCACGGTGAGCGCATCGGTGTTGTTGTTGCTGGTTCTGCTGATGAAGAGACGCTTAAGCATGTTGCTATGCATGTTGCTGCTTCTAAACCAGAATTTGTTAACCCTGAAGATGTGCCTGCTGACGTTGTTGAGAAAGAGAAAGCGGTTCAAGTTGAAATCGCAATGAACGAAGGCAAACCAGAAGCTATTGCTGAAAAAATGGTTATTGGCCGTATGAAGAAGTTCACCGGTGAAATCTCTTTAACTGGTCAAGCATTCATCATGGAACCTAAGAAAACTGTAGGTGACATGTTGAAAGAAAAAGGTGCTTCAGTTACTAACTTCGTACGTTTAGAAGTTGGTGAAGGCATCGAAAAAGCTCAAGAAATGAGCTTTGCAGACGAAGTCGCTGCGGTACAGAAAGGGTAATTCCTTATGTGATCGCATAGAAAAGACCGTGGCCAAGGCTGCGGTCTTTTTATGACTGGCAAATACTATTTAGCTGTGATGAATTAAAGCTTGAGGTAATATTGAACTTAAGTGCTCATTCATGACGGTTAATTAATAACTCTACTTTGGAAGGTAAACTTCATGACAACAAATCCAAAACCCGCGTATCAACGTATTTTATTAAAATTAAGTGGTGAAGCACTTCAAGGTGAAGAAGGCTTTGGGATCGATCCAACGGTTCTTGATCGCATGGCTCAAGAAGTAAAAGAACTGGTTGAACTGGGTGTGCAAGTTGGTCTTGTTATCGGAGGAGGTAACTTGTTCCGTGGAGCTGGTCTTGCCGAAGCAGGAATGAACCGCGTAGTCGGTGACCACATGGGTATGCTAGCAACAGTGATGAATGGTTTAGCAATGCGTGATGCCTTACACCGTGCTTATGTCGATGCGCGTGTTATGTCGGCTATTCCTCTTAAAGGGGTATGTGATGATTATAATTGGGCGGACGCTATTGCTCAATTACGTCAAGGTCGAGTCGTAATTTTCTCTGCAGGTACAGGTAATCCGTTTTTCACCACAGATTCTGCCGCTTGTTTACGAGGCATTGAAATAGAAGCTGACGTGGTTCTCAAAGCAACTAAAGTAGATGGTGTATTTACTTCTGACCCAGTAGCAAACCCGGATGCAGAGTTGTATGATAAGCTGTCTTATAATGCAGTACTCGATAAAGAACTAAAAGTAATGGATTTGGCTGCATTCACATTGGCTCGTGACCACGATATGCCAATCCGTGTATTTAATATGAATAAGCCAGGCTCGCTTCGACGCGTGGTGATGGGCGAAACCGAAGGCACATTAATTAGCAGTGCTGAATAATTGCTCCTAATGAGTGTAAAGATTAAGGTGAAAAAGTGATTAACGAAATCAAAAAAGACGCACAAGAGCGCATGGAAAAAAGTGTTGAAGCACTAAAAAATACCCTAAGTAAAGTACGTACAGGACGTGCACATCCAAGCATACTTTCTGGTATCACTGTAGAATATTATGGTGCCCCAACGCCGTTGAACCAAGTAGCAAATGTTGTAGCAGAAGATGCTCGTAGCTTGGCTATTACTGTTTTTGATAAAGAGCTTACTCCTCTAATTGAGAAAGCCATCATGAAATCGGATCTTGGTTTAAATCCAATGTCTGCGGGTACGGTTATCCGTGTTCCTCTTCCTCCTCTAACAGAAGAGCGCCGTCGCGATTTAGTGAAAATTGTTCGCGGTGAAGCCGAAGGTGGCCGTGTTGCTATCCGTAATATTCGTCGAGATGCAAATGGAGATCTTAAAAGCTTATTAAAAGAGAAAGAAATCTCTGAAGACGAAGATCGTAGAGCGCAAGATGATATTCAAAAATTGACAGATGCTGCAGTGAAGAGTGTCGATGAAGTACTTGCTGCGAAAGAAAAAGATTTAATGGAAGTTTAATCGATTGTTTTTTCGTTTTGAAAAAAACGCTGTGCTTACAGCCCAGCGTTTTTTTTGTATTATCATTCTGAATAAATTGAACTTGTTAAATTATTATTATGCCTGATATTCCAGTTTCTTTATCTCACTTACCTAAACATATCGCTGTAATTATGGATGGCAATGGCCGCTGGGCCAAAGCAAAAGGTAAACCTCGAGTCTTTGGACATCGCGCCGGGGCTAAAGCCGTAAGAAAGACAATATCAGGTGCCGCCAAACTTGGTGCTAAAGCTATCACTATGTTCGCGTTTAGTAGTGAAAATTGGCGCAGACCAGAAGAGGAAGTCAATTTATTGATGGAACTCTTTGTAACGGCTCTGAGTAGAGAAGTAAAAAAATTACATAAGAATAATCTTCAACTGAGAATTATTGGTAATGTTAGTCAGTTCAATGATTCTCTTCAGCAAAAAATAGCAGAGGCGCAAGTACTCACAGCAAATAACACCGGAATGGTGGTTAACATCGCGGCTAATTATGGTGGCCAATGGGATATTACCGAAGCCGCTAAAGCGATTGCCGTTAAAGTTCAAGATGGCACCTTGCAACCTGGTGATATTACCCAAGACGTTTTTGCTGCCGAGTTGACTATGGCGGATTTGCCTGAAGTCGACCTCCTTATTCGAACCAGTGGTGAATGCCGTATAAGTAACTTTATGTTATGGCAACTTGCTTATGCTGAAATGTATTTTACCGACGTATTTTGGCCTGATTTTAACGAAGATAGGCTTGCAGACGCCGTGTCTTGGTACGTTAGTCGAGAAAGACGATTCGGCTGTACTGGTGAACAGATAAAATCTTTAATGGAATAAATTTAAGGTAACGCATTTGAAACAACGAATAATAACAGCGTTAATATTAGCCCCTCTTGCTGTTCTGGCTATTTTTGAGCTCTCTTTGCCTTTTTTTATCGTAGTTGCAGCCGGTATTACGATATTAGCTTTTTGGGAATGGGCTCAGTTTGTTGGTAGTCAATCACGCTATTTAGCGATGATTCCTACCTTATGCTGTTTTGCTCTCAGTTGTTGGTTTATACCAATTGATACACTGAGCTTAAACCAGTTAATGCCTTCTCACTTTGCTCTTCTTTTACTTGCTTCTGTTTGGTGGTTGGTAGCCAGCTTATTAGCGATTAGATACCCTAAATCTAAAGAATTTTGGCATAATTCTCAGGTGTTGAGACAAATTTTTGGCTTACTTACGATTTTACCCTTTTTTTGGAGCCTGCTCATTTTGCGGGCTCAAAATATTGATTTAGAGCCTTACCATGGCGCTAAGTTAGTCCTGTACGTTTGCTTATTAGTATGGGCGGCAGACAGTGGGGCATATTTTGCTGGTAGAGCGTTCGGCAAGCACAAAATGGCACCCCACGTCAGTCCTAATAAAACGATTGAAGGTTTAATTGGTGGGATTATTGTCGCCTTAATTGTTGGTTGGTGCACAGCAACCTGGTTTGATATTCCGTTCTCTAGTGTTAGCAGTATGGTTATGATCACTTTGATCACTGTGATCATTTCAGTATTGGGTGATCTAGTTGAAAGTATGCTAAAACGAGTTTCAGGTATTAAAGATAGCAGTAATATTATTCCTGGTCATGGTGGCGTACTTGATCGAATAGATAGTTTAACCGCTGCTTTTCCAGTATTTACACTGTTGTATTTCACAATTTAGTCAACTTAAGAGGCAATCTATTCGCCTCTTAAGTACTCTACTCTTCTTCCCATTCACAATGGTTTTTTCTTGATGCAAAACATGACGATTTTAGGTGCGACTGGTTCAATTGGCAGTAGTACATTAAAGGTTATCTCTGAAAATCCTGATAAATTTTCGGTGGTCGCTCTTACCGCAGGAACGAACGTCGAGGCGATGAAAGCGCTCTGCGTTAAATGGAGGCCTAAGTATGCAGCGATGTCTGATGAACAAGCTGCAAATAGATTAGGTAAGGAGCTTAAGTCTCTGCAAATACCAACCGAAGTGGTTGCCGGGGAAGCTGGTTTATGTTTTGTTGCATCATTAGATGAGGTTGAGTGTGTTATGGCGGCAATAGTTGGGGCCGCAGGGTTAGCTCCTACTATGTCGGCAGTAAAAGCAGGCAAACGTATTTTATTGGCTAATAAAGAAGCGTTGGTTATGTCGGGTCAATTATTTATTGAAGCGGTTAATAAATATGGTGCTCAATTACTTCCAGTTGACAGCGAACATAATGCGATATTTCAGTGCTTACCGGAACAGGTGCAAAATGACGTAGGCTATTGTGATCTCGATGCTCATGGTATTGATACGATATTATTGACAGGGTCTGGTGGGCCGTTCCGTTACACCAACGTTGATGAATTACAGCTGGTGACGCCTGAGCAGGCAGTCGCGCATCCTAATTGGTCTATGGGGCCAAAAATATCGGTTGATTCAGCAACAATGATGAATAAAGGCTTAGAATTTATTGAAGCCAAATGGTTATTTAACTGCCAAAAAGAACAATTAAAAGTCATCATTCATCCACAATCTGTGATTCATTCTATGGTGCAATATCGAGATGGTTCTGTACTCGCACAAATGGGTGAGCCTGATATGTGCACCCCCATTGCGTTGGCCATGTCCTATCCAGAACGAATTGCTTCTAGTGTTGGAGCGCTTGATTTTACCAAAGTAGGTGAACTGACTTTTCTAGAGCCTGACTATTCTCGATACCCTTGTTTAAAGTTAGCTATAGAGGCCTGTTACCAAGGTCAACATGCTACAACGGCGATAAATGCAGCAAACGAAGTCGCAGTTAACGCATTTTTGAATAAACAACTGAACTTTATTGATATTGCTGTTGTCAATGAACGAGTACTTTCAAAGGTTTGTTCAGATAACTATCAACTAAATACAGATAACTTGGAAAGCCTACTAGAGCTAGATAGAATAGCTCGTAAACTTGCTTTAGAAGTGATTAGAGAACGCTCACTATGATTGATATTTTGTGGAACTTTGCCAGCTTTATTATTGCCTTAGGTATTTTAGTTGCTGTGCATGAGTTTGGCCACTTTTGGGTAGCACGTAAGTGTGGTGTAAAGGTAGAGAAATTCTCTATAGGCTTCGGCAAGTCGTTATGGAATAAAATAGGTAAAGATGGAACGGAATACAGTTTGTCTCTTATCCCTCTTGGTGGTTATGTCAAAATGCTTGATGGCAGGGTAGATGATGTTCCTGAATCGATGCAGCAATATGCTTTTGATAAAAAGCCACTTTGGCAAAGGACCGCAGTTGTCTCTGCTGGACCGATATTTAACTTTTTGTTTGCTATTTTTGCTTATTGGTTAGTGTTCTTGATTGGAGTTCCAACAATAAAGCCAGTAATTGGAGAGGTTGCACCTAATTCTATTGTTGCTCAAGCAGGAATAACATCAGGAATGGAGCTTACTTCTATTTCAGGTGTAGAAACCGTTAACTGGGAGTCGGTAAATATGGGATTAGTCTCTCATATTGGCGACGAACAGATGGTTATCACGGTTCGTCCTGCGGATGGCTATGGAATAGAAGAAACAAAGACTTTAGATTTAACACAATGGCGCTACGATCCAGAAAGTCAGTCTGCTATGCAGACATTGGGGTTTTCGCCGTATAGACCTGAAATTTATACCTCTGTAGCGTTTATTTCAGAGGACAGTGCAGCTTATGCGGCTGGTTTTTCTGTTGGCGATAAGATTCTTTCCATTGATGGTAATCAAGTTGAAGATTGGCAACAAATAGTTAATACCATTAGTGGCTCAGCTAACAAAACGTTAAAAGTTGAAGTTGAAAGAGAAGGAACAAATCAAACGTTGTTGTTGACGCCAGCTAGTCGAGAGTTGTCGGATGGCAATGTTATTGGCTTCGCGGGCCTTTCTCCAGTTATGGCTGAGTGGCCAGAAGAGTATCGATTCGATCTACAATTTGGTTTGTTTGAATCATTCGTTAAAGCAACCGAAAAAACTCAGCAAGTTATCAGCTTAACATTTAGTATGCTGAAAAAACTGGTTGTTGGTGACGTGGGATTGAATAACCTGAGTGGTCCTATATCGATAGCTAAAGGTGCAGGTGCAACGGCTGATTACGGGCTAGTTTATTTCTTAGGTTTTTTAGCATTAATAAGTGTGAATTTAGGCATCATTAATTTAATGCCATTGCCTGTATTGGACGGTGGTCATTTATTATTTTATGCCATTGAAGCGGTTATCCGCCGACCTGTGCCTGATAAAGTACAGGAAATGGGCTTTCGTGTTGGAGGAGCAATCATATTTTCTCTAATGGCGATTGCTGTTTTTAACGATTTTATGCGTTTGTGATATCGATATATTGAAGTAAGTGGGATTGAAATTTTCAATCATGTTTATTAACAATATAATTCAACAGAAAGCAATAAGAAGTATCAAGGAATAGTCAGCACTGGTATGACAATTAAGCAATTATTACTCACTGCTCTTTTAATAACTAGCTCGACAGTTAGTCGTGCAGAGCAAGAACAGTTTATTGTAAAAGATATTAAAATCGAAGGATTACAAAGGGTTGCATTGGGTGCTGCTCTTTTGAAAATTCCTGTGCGAGTTGGTGATAATATTAATCAGCAGGATGTGGCTGATACGATCAAAGCCCTGTATGGCTCTGGTAACTTTGAAAACGTCAGCGCTTTAAGAGATGAGGGCGTATTGGTTATTCAGGTTAAAGAAAGACCAACGGTCGCCAGTATTTCATTTTCTGGAAATAGTGCGATAAAAGATGAGCAATTGGAGCCAAATTTAGACGCCTCTGGTGTGCGTGTAGGTGAAGCACTTGATCGCACTACATTAAGCCAAATCGAAAAAGGTTTAGAAGATTTCTATTATAGTGTTGGAAAATATAATGCCACCGTTAGAGCGGTAGTTACGCCACTACCGCGAAACCGAGCGGATCTAAACTTTGTCTTTTCTGAAGGTGTATCGGCAAAAATTCAGCAAATTAACTTTATCGGGAATGAAGTTTTCACCGATGAGGAGTTATTATCACGCTTTGATTTAAACGTTGACGTTTCATGGTGGAACTTTCTTTCTGATGATAAGTATCAGAAGCAAGTTTTAGCAGCTGATTTGGAAGCGCTAAAATCCTATTACCTTAACCAAGGTTATTTAAAATTTAAGGTTGCCAGTACTCAAGTTTCAATTTCTCCAGATAAGAAAGGTGTTTATATCACCTTGAATATAGATGAAGGCCAACCTTATACCGTTGAAGGGGTTGATTTTAAAGGGGAGTTGATAGGAAAGAAATCCGAATTTGAACAAATGGTTCCATTCGAAGATGGTGACTTATACAGTGGTGCTTTGGTCACCGCATTAGAAGAAAATGTAAAGAAAACCATGGGTGAGGCTGGTTATGCTTATCCCAATGTACGTACTCAACCTGAGTTTGATGATGAAAATCAAACGGTAAAACTTACCATTCATCTACAAGCTGGTAATCGAATCTATGTGCGAGATATCCGTTTTACTGGTAATAACTCAACACAAGACGAAGTATTACGACGTGAAATGCGCCAAATGGAAGGCAGTTGGCTGAACTCTAAAGCAATAGAAACCAGTAAATCTCGACTGAGTCGCCTCGGCTTTTTTGAAACTGTAAACGTACAAACCGTAAGAGTGCCAGGCACGGATGATCAGGTTGATTTGGTTTATTCTGTCAAAGAAGCGAACTCAGGTAGCATCAACTTTGGTGTTGGTTACGGTACGGAGTCTGGTGTAAGCTTCCAAGTAGGCTTACAGCAAGATAACTTTGCCGGAACTGGTAACCGAGTTGGTATTAGTGCTAGTACAAATGATTATCAAGATAATATAACCCTTGAGTACCGAGATCCTTATTGGAACTTAGATGGTGTTAGTTTAGGCGGAAAAGTTTTTTACAATAAATTTGAAGCTTCTGAAGCGGGTATCGTTGATTATACCAATGAAAGTTACGGTACTAGTTTAACTTGGGGTTTTCCGTTTGATGAGCTCAACTTTTTTGAAATTGGTCTAGGCTATACACATAATAAAATTTCCAACCTTGATTCTTATGTTCAAATTGAGCAGTTTCTTCAAGCTCAGGCAGATAATATTAATAGTTCAGGGGAACTTGCTGTTAATGATTTTGATGTTACGCTGACGTGGACTCGTAATAACCTAAACCGAGGTTACTTCCCTACCGCTGGTAACCATCAAAGAGCGTCTTATAAAGCAACTATACCTGGAACGGATGTTCAGTACTTTAAAGCTCAATATGATGTTCGCCAATATATACCATTAACCAAAAAACATGAATTTACCTTACTATTAAGAGGTCGTTTAGGTTACGGTAATGGTTATGGAACGTCAGATGACGGTAATGATAACTTATTTCCGTTTTATGAAAACTACTACATGGGGGGCTTTTCATCTCTAAGAGGCTTTGGCTCAAATTCAGCCGGTCCAAAAGCGGTTTATGATGAAGGCATAGGTAATAACCCTAACTATACCGCGACCGATGATGCGGTTGGTGGTAATGCGGTTGCTTTGGCAAGTATCGAGTTGATTTTACCAACGCCATTCTTGTCAGAAGAAATGCAAAGCCAAGTGCGGACTAGTGTATTCTTTGATATAGCAAGTGTTTGGGATACCGAGTTTAATTATCTAGAAGAGAATATTTCTTATGGTGAAGATTACTATTATGATTATTCAGATCCACTTAACTACCGTTCGTCTTATGGTGCAGCATTACAGTGGATGTCTCCGATGGGACCATTAGTATTTTCTATTGCAAAACCAGTCGAAATATATGAAGGTGACGATGAAGAATTCTTTACTTTCACAATAGGCAAAACTTTTTAAAAGGAACATGTTTTGAAAAAATTAGTTAAAGTTGTTGGCGCAAGTCTTATCATTATTAGTTCGGCTTTTTTTGCTAATGCAGCAGAAGCCGCACAAAAAGTAGGCTACATCAGCACCAGTTATATCATTAGTAAGTTGCCTCAACGTGAAGCTATCGTGAAAAAATTACAAGCTGAATTAAAAGATGACAGAGCGGAATTAGAAAAACTTCAAGCTGAAATATCGACAAAACACCAAAAAATTCAACGTGATGGTGCTTTACTTGGTACAGAAGGTGTTGAGAAGCTCGAAATTGAGATCAGTAAACTCAACGCAGAGGGTCAAATCAAGCAGCAATCGTTTAAGAAAAAAGCGCAATCTCTTGATATGCAGTCACGTCAAGAAATGCTGAAAATTATTCAAGAAGCAACGTCAAAAGTCGCTAAGAAAGAAGGTTTTGACATGGTAATTGATAGCCAAACGCTTCTCTATGCCTCAGACGATTCTGATTTAACCAAAAAAGTACTAGCAGAGCTGAACTAAAATATGGCTACAGTTACTCTCGCTGACTTAGCAGCGATTACAGGGGGCACAGTACATGGTGATAGCACTATAACTATTACGTCTGTTGCTCCGATGGACAGGTCAGGAACTGGGCAGATCACTTTTTTATCCAATGTGAAATACCGTAAACATTTGGGTGAGTGTCAAGCTTCGGCGATCATGGTCAAAGAATCTGAATTAGCACTCTGTAAAACCAATGTTTTAGTGGTTAATGATCCCTATCTTGCTTATGCACTTGTTGCTCAAGCACTAGACTCTACTCCTAATCCTGCCTGTAGTATCCACCCTTCTGCAGTCATTGCCGATTCTGCGTCTATCGCTTCAGGCGTTACCATTGGAGCCAATACGACTATAGAAGCGGGCGTAACATTAGAGGAAGATGTATCGATTGGAGCAGGTTGCTTTATCGGTAAAAATAGCGCCATAGGTAAAGGTAGTAAGCTTTGGTCGAACATTTCGATATATCATGATGTTCAAATTGGTGAGAACTGTCTTATACAGGCCAATACCGTGATCGGATCGGATGGTTTTGGCTATGCAAATGATAAAGGTGAGTGGGTTAAAATTCCACAAGTTGGCTCAGTGAGAGTAGGAAATCGTGTAGAAATTGGTGCATGTACTACTATTGATAGAGGGGCGTTGGATGACACGGTTATTGAAGACAATGTCATTCTAGATAATCAGCTGCAAATTGCGCATAATGTGCAGATCGGATATGGTACCGCGATTGCTGGTGGTACAATTATCGCAGGCAGCACGTCAATCGGTAAGTACTGCATTATTGGTGGCGGGGCGGTTATTAATGGTCATATACAAGTTACAGATCAGGTAACCATTACCGGCATGAGTATGGTGATGAAGAGTATTGCGACTAAAGGGGTATATTCTTCAGGGATCCCTGTTCAGCCAAATAAAGAGTGGCGGAAAATGGCCGCTCGCACTCATCGTATTGACGAAATGAATAAGAGACTGAAAGAAGTAGAGAACCAACTGAAAGCGTAATGCGATTAATTTCTACTAATTCTTCTTAAAGGTCTGCAAGTCGCGGGCCTTTTTCGTTTATAATGCTTTTATATATGATGCTTTATTATTGATGATAATAATCAATTGAATTGTTTATAGGAATATGGCTTTGACAACTGAAAAAAAAACTATGGATATCACTAAAATTAGAGAGTTACTTCCTCACCGTTATCCATTTTTATTAATTGATCGTGTTACCGAATATGTAGAAGGTAAACACCTTATTGGTTTGAAAAACGTATCAGTAAATGAACCTCAGTTTACTGGACACTTTCCTCAAATGCCGATTTTTCCTGGTGTACTAATACTAGAAGCGATGGCCCAAGCAACGGGTTTGCTTGCTTTCGCTACCTTTGGTGCGCCAACAGAGAACGAGTTGTACTATTTTGCTAGTATTGATAACGCAAAATTTCGGAAACCAGTCGTGCCCGGCGATCAACTCGTCATTGAAGTTGAGTTTATTAAAGAACGCAGAGGTATTGCCTTATTTACTGGAGTAGCCAAAGTAGATGGTGGTGTCGTGTGTTCAGCTGATCTAAAATGTGCCCGTAGAGAATTCTAATTATGATCCATGAAAATGCTCAGGTTCATCCAAGTGCGATTATCCACTCAAGTGCCATCATAGAAGAAGGTGCTGTTATTGGGGCCAATGTCAAAATTGGTCCGTTTTGTACTGTTGGCAATAAAGTAGAGATTGGACAGGGTACAGAGCTTCTTTCGCATGTTGTGGTGAAAGGACCAACAAAAATTGGTCAAGATAACCGTATATTTCAATTCGCTTCTATTGGCGAAGAGTGTCAAGATCTTAAGTTTGCCGGCGAAGATACTCGCTTAGAAATCGGCGATCGTAATACCATTCGTGAAAGTGTGACAATGCATCGAGGTACTATCCAAGATAGTGGTTTGACTAAAGTGGGCAACGATAACTTGTTTATGATTAACGCGCATATAGCACACGATTGTATCGTGGGTGATCACTGTATTTTTGCGAATAATGCTACGTTAGCTGGCCATGTTACCGTAGGAAAAAATGCGATTATCGGTGGGATGAGCGCTATCCATCAATTCTGTCATATTGGTGACCATGCAATGTTAGGTGGTGGATCTATTGTGGTTCAAGATGTGCCTCCTTACGTTATGGCTCAAGGCAATCATTGCGCTCCTTTTGGGATAAATATCGAAGGTCTTAAACGTCGCGGTTTTGAAAAGAAAGAAATCCATGCCATTAGAAGAGCATACAAAGCACTATATCGAAGCGGTAAGACGTTAGAAGAAGCCAAAGTAGATATCGCTAACGAAGCGCAAGATTTTGCTGCCGTTCAGTTATTCTTAGCCTTTTTAGACAAATCTGCTCGTGGCATCATCCGTTAAGTACTTTTTTATACAGGCTTAACTTATTAAAGATCGTAACCTGTGTTGCGGTCTTTTTCGTCTTAGTAATAAGTGAGTTTAGGCTAAGTTAGGGAAACGAAATTTATGCAGCAATCTCGTCCTTTTACTATTGGTATCGTTGCCGGTGAACTTTCAGGTGATACGCTTGGGGAAGGGTTCATAAAAGCGATAAAACAGACAATACCTGATGCACAATTTGTTGGTATTGGTGGCCCCAAAATGAATGCGTTGGGTTGCCAATCGTTGTTTGATATGGAAGAGTTATCTGTTATGGGCTTGGTCGAAGTACTTGGTCGTTTACCAAGACTTTTAAAAGTAAAAGCCGAATTAGTTGACCATTTTACTGCTAACCCACCTGATGTATTTATTGGTATCGATGCCCCTGATTTTAATCTTCGTTTAGAGAAAACGCTTAAAGATGCAGGTATTAAAACAGTTCATTACGTCAGTCCTTCGGTATGGGCTTGGCGACAAAAAAGAATTTTTAAAATAGAAGCTGCGACCAATCTAGTATTAGCATTTTTACCATTTGAAAAAGCATTTTATGACCAATACCAGGTGCCTTGTGAATTTATTGGCCATACTTTAGCCGATGCGATCCCATTAGAAAGCCCTAATAAACAAGCACGACAAAAACTCAATTTACAACAAGACAAACAGTGGCTCGCTGTTCTTCCGGGTAGTCGCGCTAGTGAATTAAAAATGCTTGCGCAACCTTTTATTGAAACCTGTCAAAAGTTACACCAAAAAAATCCGGATCTTGGTTTTGTGGTGGCACTAGTTAATGAAAAAAGAAGAGCGCAATTTGAGCAAGTCTGGCAAACCATCGCGCCTGAGTTATCTTTTACCCTAGTAAATGATACGGCTAGGAACGTGATAGAAGCATCTGATGTGGTGCTATTGGCTTCTGGAACCGTTGCGCTTGAATGCATGTTAATCAAAAGGCCAATGGTAGTCGCCTATAACGTGAATCCTATCACCGCATTTATTGCCAAACGACTAGTTAAAACAAAATTTGTCTCTTTACCCAACATCTTAGCAGACCAAGAACTGGTGAAAGAATTTATCCTAGAAGAGTGCCATGCTGATAATTTATTTACTGAAGTTGATAGACTGCTTTCGAGTGATAATAAGCAAATGTTAGACAAATTTACTGAAATGCATCAATGGATCCGAAAAAATGCCGACAAACAAGCGGCATCAGCAGTTTTAAAACTAGTAGGTAAAGAACATGAATAAAGAATTTCCTCCGTTTGAATACCCTACCGAGTATCAGTTGTTCGCTGGCGTTGATGAAGTAGGGCGAGGCCCATTGGTAGGCGATGTTGTGACTGCCGCTGTTATTCTTGATCCAAACAACCCTATTTTAGGATTAACCGATTCGAAAAAATTATCGGAAAAAAAACGTTTAGCTTTGTTTCCTGAAATTCAACAGAAAGCAATATCATGGTCTGTTGGTCGCTGTTCTCCGCAAGAAATAGATAAGTTAAATATCTTGCATGCTACAATGCTCGCTATGCAACGTGCCGTGAATGGGTTATCTATCCAGCCAGAATTTGTATTGATTGATGGTAATAGAATACCGAATTTATCTATGCCGGCTCAGGCGGTAGTGAAAGGTGATTTACGTGTGGCGGAAATTAGCGCCGCCTCGATTTTAGCTAAAGTGATTCGCGATCAAGAAATGGAAGTGTTAGACCAGCAGTACCCAGAGTTTGGTTTCGCGCAACATAAGGGTTACCCAACTAAAGCGCATTTTGCTGCAATTGATAAGCATGGTGTCATCGAGCAACATAGAAAAAGTTTTAAGCCAGTAAAAAAAGCGCTTGGCTTACTAGAATCGTAAACGTTAAATGGAATTTTTTATCGTCAGCAATGAATACCGAGTAATCAAAAATAATGTCAGAACCTAAATTTATACACCTACGTGTTCATAGTGACTATTCCATGATCGATGGAATATCTAAAGTTCCGCCGTTAGTTAAAAAAGTAGCAGAATTAGGCATGCCAGCGATGGCATTAACTGATTTCACTAACTTGTGTGGCTTAGTTAAGTTTTATTTTACCGCACATGGCTGTGGTGTTAAGCCCATTATTGGTGCTGATTTTGTTATGCAGTCAGATGAGTTTGGCGATGAACTCACTACTTTAACCGTTCTAGCTAAAGATAATAAAGGCTACAATAATCTTACTTTACTCATCTCTGAAGCTTATCAACGGGGCCATATTCAGCATAGACCAGTGATTGATAAAGCGTGGTTAGTCAATCACAAAGAAGGGTTGATTGTACTTTCCGGTGGGAAAACCGGCGAAATCGGTAAAGCACTGCTTAAAGGCAATCAAACTCTCGTTAATAAATGCGTTAATTTTTATGAGACTTATTTTCCTGAGCACTTCTATCTCGAGCTAACAAGGACAGGTAGAGCGGATGAAGAGAGTTATCTTCATTTCGCCATTGAGCTAGCGGAAAACACCGAGTTACCCGTTGTAGCAACTAACGAAGTGGTTTTCTTGAATGAAGAGCAGTTTGACGCGCATGAAATACGCGTTGCTATTCATGATGGTTACACCTTAGTTGATCCTCGTCGACCTAAAAATTACAGCGCTGAACAGTATTTACGCACAGAACAAGAAATGTGCACCTTGTTTGCTGACATACCTGAGGCATTAGCGAATAGTGTTGAAATTGCCAAACGTTGTAATGTAACGGTTCGTTTAGGAGAAATATTCTTACCTAACTTCCCAACAGAAGGGATGAAGATAGAAGACTATTTGGTTAAAAAATCCCAAGAAGGTTTAGAACAACGCTTGGCATTTTTGTTTCCTGATGAACAGGTGAGGTTAGAGAAGCGGCCCCCTTATGATGAACGGTTACAAATTGAATTAGATGTTATTAACCAAATGGGATTCCCTGGTTACTTCTTGATAGTGATGGAGTTTATTCAGTGGTCAAAAGATAATCTTGTTCCTGTTGGTCCCGGTCGTGGTTCCGGTGCAGGTTCATTAGTTGCCTATGCGCTGAGTATTACCGATTTAGATCCCCTTGAATATGATCTGCTATTTGAGCGTTTTCTTAACCCTGAACGTGTTTCTATGCCGGATTTCGACGTTGATTTCTGTATGGACAAACGCGATAAAGTAATAGAACACGTTGCTGAAATGTATGGTCGTGATGCGGTATCTCAAATCATCACTTTTGGTACTATGGCTGCCAAAGCGGTTATCCGAGATGTAGGACGAGTTCTTGGTCATCCTTATGGTTTTGTTGACCGTATCTCTAAACTTGTTCCACCTGATCCAGGAATGACGTTAGAAAAAGCCTTTAAAGCCGAACCGCAACTACCTGAAATCTATGCTGCCGATGAAGACGTTAAAGAACTCATTGATAAATGTAGGATATTAGAAGGGGTCACACGTAATGCCGGTAAACACGCTGGAGGCGTGGTCATTTCACCAACCACAATTACCGACTTTGCTCCTATTTATTGTGATGCTGAGGGTAATTTCCCCGTTACCCAGTTTGATAAAAACGATGTTGAAACTGCTGGCTTAGTTAAGTTTGACTTCCTCGGTCTACGTACGTTAACTATCATTGATTGGGCTCTGGGCTTAATTAATCCTCGTTTAGAAAACGAAGGTAAGCCACCAGTTCGTATTGAATCGATTCCTTTAGATGATCCTCGTTCATTTAAAGTGTTGCAAAACTCTGAAACAACCGCAGTATTCCAACTTGAATCACGTGGAATGAAAGAGCTGATTAAGCGGCTTCAGCCAGACTGTTTTGAAGATATTATTGCATTAGTGGCCTTATTCCGTCCTGGTCCCTTGCAATCGGGCATGGTAGATAACTTTATCGATCGTAAACACGGTCGAGAAGCTGTCTCATATCCGGATGAAACATGGCAACATGAGTCATTAAAAGAAACCTTAGAACCCACTTATGGCATCATCTTGTATCAAGAACAAGTTATGCAAATAGCCCAGATTCTTGCTGGATATACCTTAGGCGGTGCCGATATGTTGCGCCGTGCTATGGGTAAGAAAAAACCAGAAGAGATGGCAAAGCAACGTTCTGTATTTAAACAAGGTGCCATAGATAACGGTGTTGATGGCACCTTGTCGATGAAAATTTTCGATCTTGTAGAAAAATTTGCCGGTTATGGTTTCAATAAATCACACTCCGCCGCCTACGCATTAGTGTCGTATCAAACACTTTGGTTAAAAACACATTATCCGGCTGAATTTATGGCAGCGGTAATGACTGCTGATATGGATAACACCGAAAAAGTAGTCGGTTTGGTTGATGAATGTATCCGCATGAAACTAACGGTTTTACCGCCTGATATTAATGCGGGTGTGTACCGTTTTAATGTTGATGATACTGGAGCCGTGGTATACGGTATTGGTGCAATTAAAGGGGTTGGTGAAGGACCGATAGAAAATATTATTGAAGCCAGAAATCGTGATGGTCATTTTAAAGATCTTTTCGATTTTTGTGCTCGTATCGACCTTAAAAAAGTCAATAAACGAGTAATAGAAAAGTTGATTCAAGCAGGTGCATTAGATAGATTGGGCCCACATCGGGCTGCCATGATGGCGTCGGTTGAAGCTGCAGTAAAAGCAGCAGGTCAGTACCATCAAGCAGAAGCTTTTGGTCAGTCAGATATGTTCGGAGTATTAACGGACGCACCTGAAGCGGTCGAGCAAGCGTACGCTCAAGTGCCAGCATGGCCAGAAAAAGTTTGGCTAGAAGGTGAACGTGAAACATTAGGATTGTATTTGACCGGGCATCCCATAAATGCTTATTTAAAGGAACTTGCTCGCTACACCAGCTGTCGATTAAAAGATGCGACACCGACTAGAAGAGATCAAAGTCTTACTTTAGCGGGATTAGTTATTGCCGCAAGAGTGATGACGACCAAGCGTGGATCGCGAATTGGATTGATGACACTAGATGACCGTTCTGGGCGAATAGAAGTGATGCTCTATTCAGATGCTCTCGATCGGTATGCAGAATTGTTACAAAAAGATAAAATATTGGTCATTTCTGGACAGGTCAGCTTTGATGACTTCAATGGTGGCCTTAAACTGTCTGCTCGTGAAGTGATGGATATTGGAGAGGCTCGTGAAAAATTTACTCGAGGTTTATCTATTTCTATTATGGAATCACAGATTAATAACCAGTTCTTTGAACGGTTTAGTAGCATATTAGAACCACATAAAGCGGGAACCGTTCCGGTTAATGTCTACTATCAAAGGAAAGATGCTAGAGCGAAACTGGCATTAGGAACAGAATGGCGTGTAACGCCGAATGACGATCTAATAGACGAATTAAAACAATTACTTGGAAAGAACCAAGTAGAACTCGAATTTAACTAAATCCAGATGCGATAACCTTAACTATATTAGTTTAAAGTTAACAATATTGTTCAAAGTTAGCTATATTGATATAAAGTTAATTATATTGATATATCGTTAATTCTATCAATATAAAGGGTTATTAGCGGCTGAATAACAAAGGATTCATGATGAGCCTGAACTTTCTAGAATTTGAAAAGCCTATTGCTGAACTAGAAGCAAAGATCGAAGCACTTAGAGATGTATCGCGTCATGGTGGCGATATATCGGTGGATCTTGATAAAGAGATTTCTCAATTAGAAGAAAAAAGTTTAGAGTTAAAAAACAAAATTTTTAACGACTTAGGTGCATGGCAAGTTGCTCAACTTGCTCGTCATCCAAAACGCCCATATACATTAGATTATGTCGAAACCGTCTTTACTGAGTTTGAAGCCTTGGCAGGTGATCGAGCTTATGGTGATGACAAAGCGATTATTGGTGGCATGGCACGTTTAGATGGTCGACCAGTAATGGTTATCGGTCATCAAAAAGGACGTGAAACTAAAGAAAAAGTACTGCGTAACTTTGGCATGCCGAAACCAGAAGGATATCGTAAAGCCTTACGTTTAATGCAAATGGCTGAGCGTTTTAATATGCCAGTCATTACCTTTATTGATACTGCGGGCGCGTATCCTGGTGTGGGTGCAGAAGAGCGAGGTCAGTCAGAAGCGATAGCAAGAAATTTAAAGGTTATGTCTGGTTTAAAAGTGCCTGTGATTTGTAATGTCGTTGGTGAAGGTGGTAGTGGTGGTGCATTAGCTATTGGTGTTGGTGACTATGTTAATATGCTTCAATATTCCACTTACTCGGTAATTTCTCCGGAAGGGTGCGCCTCTATTTTATGGCGTGATTCGGATAAAGCCCCACAAGCTGCTGAAGCGATGGGACTTGTCGCTCCGCGTTTGAAAGAACTAGAGCTCATCGATGAAATCATTGAAGAGCCACTAGGTGGTGCGCATCGTGATCCAATTCAAATGGCTGAAAATATAAAGGCCACACTGATTAAGCAATTAGATGAGTTGGTCGAAATGGAAAATGATGATCTGCTAGAACGTCGTTACCAACGTTTGATGAGCTATGGCTATTGTTAATAGTATTGATTGTCTACGGCGGCTAATAATAGCGCGCGAAGTAGCGTAATACGGTAGAATAAAACGGACTTTTAAGTCCGTTTTTTACATCGACAAATAGAGGTTACACTTTGTTAGATTCGGTTATCTCATCCATTGAAAAGTATCGTCAACCGACCAGTCGAGTCATTCTTGCGTTAAGTGGTGGTGTTGATTCTACAGTCTTACTCGATCTGTTGGCTCAGTATCAAGCACAAAATCAATCAGTGACTTGTTTTGCTATCCATATTCATCACGGCTTAAGTGACAACGCAGATGACTGGGTTGAATGTTGCCAAAAATGGTGTGATGAATATCAGTTACCGTTAGTTACTGAGAGAGTTGAACTCAATTTAAGTGGACAAGTTAGCCTTGAGCAAGAAGCTAGAAATAAACGTTATCAAGCTCTAGCAAAGCATATTAATAAAAATGATTTACTACTCACTGGCCAACATTGTGATGACCAACTGGAAACTTTTTTACTGGCGTTAAAAAGAGGCAGTGGTCCCAAAGGGCTGTCAGCAATGCCGAAGATTACGGAGTTTTCAGATGGTTGGTTACTTCGGCCGCTGTTAAATGTATATCGTGCAGACATTGTAAATTATGCGCAACAAAAAAAATTACAATGGATAGAAGATGAAAGTAATCAAGATACTAAGTTCGATCGTAATTTTTTACGAAATGACATCATTCCTAAATTAAAAAAGCGTTGGCCAACTATTGCCAAGTCAGTATTACGTAGTAGCCAACTTTGTGCTGATCAAGAAGCACTAATTAGTGAACTACTTATAGAGCGACTAACACAATATACCGATAATGATGGTGGCTTGTGTATTGCTCAACTTCAAACGCAAAGTGAACTAGCCAGAAACCAACTGTTGAGACTCTGGCTTGCCAAGCAAAATTGTATAATGCCTTCGTTAGTGCAATTACAATTAATTTGGCAGCAAGCCGCTTTGGCCAAAGACGATGCCAATCCAACCATTAATATTACTTCGGGACAAGTTCGTCGTTTCAGAAATAGGCTGTACTGTGTCCAAAAGTCTTCAGATGTGACTTGGTGGTCTTCTGCTCTGTTTATTGATAAAAAGATACGCTTGCCAGATTCATTGGGACAAATTTGTTTAACGAGAAAATCCAGCGCTGGCACCTTATCATTGCGTGAACCAAAACAACATGAACAGGTTCGTGTACATTTTAATCCGACAGGTTTAGTTGCTCATCCCTCTGACAGAGGGCATAGTCGAAAACTGAAAAAACTCTTTCAAGAATATAACGTTCCAAGTTGGTTAAGAACCAGAACGCCGATAATTATGTATGAGAATGAGGTCGCCATGCTAGTAAACCTCTTTGTGTGCAAAGATTTTCATGGTGATGATTGTGAAATTCAATGGGATAAAGTATAAAAGCATAAGATAAAAAATAAAAAAATTCTTAAGTATAAGGAAGCATTATGAGTAAAATTGTCGCAGGGTTAGTTATAGTAACAGCCTTATTGAGTGGGTCAGTATTCGCTGGCGATCCAGAAGCAGGTAAAGCTAAGTCTATGATATGTGCAGCTTGTCATGGTATGGATGGTAAATCGGTTATTGATGGCTACCCTAACTTAGCAGGACAGAATGAGAAGTATATCATTTCTTCAATTAAAGCTTACCGCTCTAAGCAAAGAACGGGTGGAAATGCTGCGATAATGCAACCACAAGCGGCTATTTTGAATGATCAAGATATTGAGAACTTAGCCGCTTATTATTCACAGATGAAGTAAGCCGATTAACTCATTAGCTTTATTCGTTTTTATCAGTACAATTAGCAGTATTGTCGTATAAGTAGATTAAAGGATTAACATGAAAAAGATTGAAGCGATCATTAAACCATTTAAGTTAGATGATGTTAGAGAAGCTTTAGCTGAAGTCGGCATTACAGGTATGACGGTATCTGAAGTTAAAGGGTTTGGACGTCAAAAAGGGCATACTGAATTATATCGTGGCGCTGAATACGTTGTTGATTTTCTACCTAAAGTAAAACTTGAAATCGTGGTTAATGCTGATGTTGCCGATCAATGTATTGACACGATTATCCAAACATCGCAAACAGGAAAAATTGGCGACGGAAAGATTTTTGTTACTAATGTTGAACGTGTGGTGCGTATTCGTACTGGCGAAGAAGATGAAGACGCCATCTAAATTATATAATTAGAAAGGAGCCAAGGCTCCTTTTTTTGTCGGTCTTTGTTTATCTACTTGTCTATTTAGTAATGAAACCATTCATAAAAAAGCTTCTCACCGTTTATTTTTTGCTAGCAGTACTAGGTTTATTACTGTTTAAACTCATATTTGATGTGCCTCAGCAGCCTCAGCAATTTGTTATAGGCAGTAATCAAGATAGTGTGGCCCCACTTTGTTATCACAATGCTTCACCGGTACCCGTTGACAACAATGGCCAATTGAATCTATTAGTTTGGAATATATATAAACAAAATAGAAGTAACTGGAATGAAGCGCTAGACGCCTTTAGCCAAAAAGCCCAACTGTTGTTACTTCAAGAAGCCAGTCTATCGGATGAGTTCAAATCTTGGATAAAAAAACAAGCATGGGATAGTAATTATCTTCAGGCATTTTCTGCTTTTGATACCAGTGCTGGAGTGGTTAACTTAGCCAACCAATTTCCAAGCACCGCTTGTGGTTATAGCGCGATGGAACCTTGGCTTCAACTACCTAAGTCGGGGCTGTACGCTGAATATCTGTTATCTAATGGGCAATCACTTGCTGTAGTCAACATTCATGCAATTAATTTCACTTTAGGTACCAAAGACTATCAACAACAAATCCAAGCTTTGAAGCAAAATCTGCTGTTACATTCTGGCCCGATCATTGTTGCAGGAGATTTTAATACTTGGAGTGAAGATAGGTTGGTCAGTTTACGCCAACAACTGGATGTATTGCAGTTAACAGAAGTAAACTTCATACCTGATAATCGAAAACGCTTTTTGAATGGTATGCCTCTTGACCATGTTTTTTATAAAAGACTCACTCTTATCAGTGCAGAAGCGCCTGTTACCGACGCTTCGGACCATAATCCGCTATTGGTTAGCTTTGCACTAAATAAGTAGCTTAAAAATCAAAAAATGATTAGGTATGTAGCCCAAATAAAGTAGTAACCCAACCATGGCAATACAGAAATCATTACCGCTTGTTTTTTAGTAAATTCAGTCCATGCACCAATTGCAGCGTAACCAAGAATGATATACCAAGGTAATAAAAGCGGAAACGCACGCGTGAACCCACACCATTGATCAGTTAAAGGAAGTTTAATTAGTCCATTTAAACTATTAAGATCTGCCGCATAATAAAGCACATTTCCGTGGTTCATCAGTAGACTAATATAACTTGCAAGATCGCCTAAAACTGCAGGAAACATCACCACACTAGAAGCCGCAAACCATTTCCAATATCCGTGTTGATAACGGCTAGGTTTCGCCGCCAGCAAAAACCAGAATGCTAATAACCCTATGGTTATGGTCCTATTAACCATCGCCTTTATTATCTCGCTGGCCATTAAAGTATTGGCTTCAATGAGCGCGATTTGTTCTGGTTCGGAAGAGGCAATTTGATCGACTAAATTCGACTTTAACCATTCAAAATCAACCGTATCAAAATAGTAACCCCAAAATAGAAAAGGGCTAAGTAGCAACGTAACGAAAGGTAACCACCCCCATACACCTTTTTCATATAATGCAGCGAAGCAGCTACTTGGGGCTCGAAAGATATCGAACAGCATGATTAACGGGTTTCTGGAAGGAATGATCATACATTCACCTTGGTTACATCAACATACAGTTTAAGGCTTTGGCCCGGGTTGATGTATTTTTGCTTGGAGAGATTATTCCATTTTACAATATCGGAAGTTTTGACTTTGAATTTATTGGCAATAGCACTAATCGTGTCTCCTGAACGTACCTTATAATGCACGGTGCGCATAATGCCACCCTCACTACTGTTTTTCCATATCACCAATTTTTGACCAATTTTCAGTGTATCTTTCGGCCCCATACCATTCCATTTCGCTAATGATTGATAACTTACCTTGTTCGCTTTTGCAATGGTCCACAAGCTCTCACCTCTAGAGACGGTATGACTTACTTTGAACTTTCCTTGAGCTTGGGATTGAATGCTTGCTAATCGATTGGTAGCACTCAATGCGTAGGTGGCGTTATTTTTGCTCGACATTGGAACCATTAGATGTTGTCCAACACGAATCATATTACTGGATAAGTTATTTGTTGTTCTAATAATCTTACTCGTAGTGTCGTGATCCCTTGCGATAACACTTAACGTATCACCAGACTTCACTTCGTAACGTACTAATTTTACGCCTTTTCCTTTATTTTCTTTTACTGACTGATTGAATTTATCGATAGTATTAAGTGGTAATAGAAAATGGAAAGGTCCTTCTGGTGGTGTCGCCCATTGGTTGTACGCAGGGTTGTAGCTTTGTAATTCAGTGACCGAAAGTCCTGCATAGTTGGCGGCGATGGCTAAATCTAATTGCTCGTTTGGATCAACGGTTTGTAAAACGGGTTTATTTTCAATAGCAGGGATAGTTATGCCGTATTTTTTCTGGTGTGACACCACATCCGCTAATGCAAGTAATTTAGGTACATAGCTACTGGTCTCTTTAGGTAAATCTAACGAAAAAAAATCGATGGGTTTATTGGCTTTGTTATTTTTAGTAATTGCACGAGAAACTCGTCCTCCGCCACTATTGTAAGCGGCAATAGCATGGCTCCAATTTCCATCAAATCGCTTGCTTAGAACGGTTAAATAATCTAACGCGGCATCGGTTGCTGCAGCCACATCACGTCTGCCATCGTACCAATAGTTTTGTTCCAAACCATACATCTTTCCGGTACCAGGAACAAATTGCCACAAGCCTGCAGCGCTGCCATGTGAATAAGCAAAGGGGTCAAAGGAACTTTCTACTATTGGTAGCAGTGCAAGTTCCATAGGTAACTCACGTTGTTCTATTTTTTCTACAATAAGGTAAAGAAATGGTTCTGCTCGCTTGGAGACAATAGCTAAATGATTTGGATGAGAAATGTACCAGTTTCGATAATGATCAACGGTAGTATGTTCTGGGATATCTAACGATAACTGCATTGCTATACGTTGCCATACATCCGAACTATTTTGAGGTGTTATTTTCGGAGCCTCAATATCATTATCTTTGTTCGTACTGGATGGAGTATAGCTAATATTCGATGATTGGCTGGTATCAGAAGAACTTGATGTCTGATTGACATTATTATTGGTTGGGTTTGTCTCAGAGGCAGACTCAATTTGTTGGGTCATTTGGCACCCCGCCAATAAAAACACGACGACCCAACTAAAAAAGATTCTCATTTAATATCACCTAGTAAAAAATTGACTGATGATAATACTTGCGCTCTAATTTATAGACAAGCTAGAAAGTGTTAAAATGCGTTTTTCCACTCTCTTAAAGCAGTAAAAACTGCAATTTCAGAGGTTTCTCTGGTTCGATTGGCAACTGAATTAATAACACTAGGCTGATCTACTCGCAAAAATGGGTTGATTCGTTTTTCTTTACCTATGGTTGTAGGAAGTGTAGCAATGCCTTCTGCTCGTTTTTGGAATACTTCGTCTCGGTAGGAATGCAAATCTTGGTTATCCGGTTCTACCGATAACGCAAAGGATATGTTTGCACTGGTATATTCATGTGCAGCATACACTTCTGTTTCATTTGGCAGTATTTGCAATTTATTTAATGATTCAAACATTTGTTCTGCTGTTCCTTCAAAAATACGCCCACAACCAGCAGAAAATAAAACATCACCACAAAATAGTTTGCCGTCACCAAGATAACCCAGATGACCCTTAGTATGGCCTGGCAGTTCTAACACCAAAAATGTTTCTTCGAATAACTCAAATTGGTCGCCAGCATTGAGCTGATGAGTAACCAGAGGTATTTGTTCTTTTTCTGGGCCCACGACTTTTATACTCGGAAATTGCTCTAGCAATGGTAATACACCACCAATGTGGTCTTGATGATGGTGGGTAATGAGTATGGCTTCTAAAACCAAATTATGTTGTTTTAAATAATCCAGTACCGGTAAAGCATCACCAGGATCAACAATAGCACAGCGTTGATCGCTATTTTGAATCAGCCAGATGTAATTATCATTGAATGCGGGTATGCTCTTGATGGTTAACATTTTATTCTCCAGCAATGAAATAGTAAGTTAGGGTATAGATGAAAGCAGCACATACAGCAAAAAAAAATCCACAACCTCATTCGTGGCAACAGCTGAAAAACGGTGATTGGGTTTCCGAATCCGTTCAAATGCGGCTTGATGAATGGTGCCCTAAACTGTTTGGTTACCATATGCTCAAACTGGGTGGACTCAGTTGTGAGATAATGAGTAGGATGTGTAATATTCAGCATCAAGTCAACCTCGATATTGAGAATCCAAATCATACTTTGATTGCGGATCTGTTTGATTTGCCTTTTTTAGAGAAAAGCATTGACGTTGTGTTGCTTGCACATCAGTTGGATTATTCGCCAGATCCTCATCGTTTACTACGTGAAGTTGATAGAGTGATGGTGGATGATGGCTATTTAATTATTACTGGTTTTAATCCTATAAGTTTCACCGGATTATCAAGTTTAATGCCATGGAGGAAGAACAACCTACCATGGAGTGGTCGCATGTTTACGCCAAGACGGATAAAAGATTGGCTTAGCCTGTTGAATTATGAAGTGGTGCATGTAGACCAATACGCAGTTTTTCCTATGAAGCATCCATTCTGGACATGGTTAGAAAACATTATTGGTGATTGGTTACTACCTTGCGGCAGCCTATATTTTATCGTAGCGAGAAAAAGAACTTATCCACTTAAATTGATTAAGCCGCATTGGCATCTAAAAAGTCGGCTATCTCCCGTTGGTGTCAACTTAAAAGCAGGATGTCGTTCTGAGTCGGTTGATAAATAAAAACAATCATTGTCTTTATTCTCAGTAGATACCACTAATACAGCATATACTGCTAAGTTCTGTTTTTGTCCTTTAGGTGTTTTTCGCGCTAATATTTTGCGCGTTAATGTAGCCTTCGTCTACGTTGGATGGATTTTCAGCCGCAGCTCTTGCAATTTCATCACATATTTCATTCTCTCTATGTCCTGCATGGCCTTTAACCCAGCGCCATTCTATTATGTGACGAGCGGCTTGTTGGTCTAATGCTTTCCACAGATCGGCATTTTTTACTGGTTGTTTATTCGAGGTTTGCCATTCTCTTTTTTTCCAATTGTGTATCCATTTAGTGATCCCTTGACGTACATATTGGCTGTCGGTCGTTAGGATCACATTACACGGTTCTTTTAACGCTTGCAGTGCAACAATAGCCGCTAACATTTCCATTCTATTGTTAGTGGTTAATTGATAACCTTGCGCCAGTTGTTTTTCGGTTTTCTTATATCTAAGCACGATACCATAGCCACCGGGCCCCGGATTGCCTAAACATGAACCATCTGTGAAAACTTCAACTTGTTTCGCCATGATTTGATATTATTACTCTATTCGCTCTTTTCAGTATGACTCTAGTCTGACATATATATCATTATGAATACCAATAACATTTCAAAACAACAAAGAATAGTCGTTCTCGATACCGAAACCACCGGTATGAATCGGGAAGGTGGCCCTACCTACCTTGGACATAGAATTATAGAAATTGGTGCGGTAGAAATTATAGATAGAAAGTTAACAGGCAAACATTTTCACGTATACATAAAGCCGGATCGACTTATTCAAGAAGAAGCGATTGATGTTCACGGTATTACCGACGAGTTTCTAACAGATAAGCCACTTTATAGTGACGTTCATCAAGAGTTTTTAGATTTCATAACAGGCGCGGAGTTGGTGGCTCATAATGCTCCCTTTGATGTGGGCTTTATTAATCAAGAATTTGAAACTCTTAATCCAGCTATTGGTAAAGTAGAACGGTTTTGTAACATTACCGATACGCTGGCTATGGCAAAAAAATTATTCCCGGGTAAAAGGAATAATTTAGATATTCTATGTGACCGATATGGTATCGACAACTCTCATCGAACCTTACATGGGGCGTTACTCGATGCTGAGATTCTAGCGGATGTTTTCCTGCTGATGACAGGAGGGCAGACGACCTTAGAATTTAATGCAGGAGAGCAAAACAATAATCGTGACCAATCTATAACACGCCCCATTGCCGAGCGAAAAGCTCTTAAGGTTTTAAGTGCATCTGCCGATGAAGTAGAAGCGCACCAAAAACGTTTGGATATCGTAGCAGAGAAAGGCGGGATCTGTCTCTGGCGACAATAGAGGTTATTATGTTCAGGGTTGTACTTTTTTTTATTTATCTTTTGGCGAGTTCGTCAAGCTGGGCAGAAACAGCAACATCACAGTCTTTGTTGGATAACCGATTTAGAGTTGATCCGACCATAAAACAGATATCGTTTGTTATTTATCGTGAGAGTCCATCTCGTTCTGTAGTACTGGTTCGTCCCGATGGTGAAAAATATTATGCTTGGGAGCACCCAGAGTCCGTATCATGGTACGAAGAAAATGGTATGGATATCGTTTCTATTGAAACGCCAATGCCCGGGCCTTGGCAAGCAGTAGGAAAAGTTACGCCTAAAAATAACATTACATTATTATCTAATTTAAAATTACATGTAGATAGCTTCCCTAGCAGATTGTACCAAAACGAAAAATTGAAATTTACCGCGAGATTAACTCAAGAAGGAAAGCCATTAGTCCTGAAAGATTTTCTCGACAGAGTGAAATTAAGTGTCAAGCTTATAAAATATATAGAAGATGAAGATAACCCAGAATTGAACGCACAACCTGAAGCGATTAATTTAGGGACTTTTGAAGATGATGGCAAAAACTTAGATGAAGTCTCTGGAGACGGCGTATTTACTGTTGATTTGCCTATTTCGGTTTCTCCTGGAAAATATCGAGCGCGAATTACTTCCGAAAACGGTGTGTTTTTAAGAGCGGTTGAGCAAACTGTACTTATTTATCCATCGCCTATTACCGTCAATTTTATCCAAGCTAAAGAAGAAACAGAACCGCATATTGTCACCGTTGTTGGTGAAGCTGGGATGATCTTACCCGGTACACTGGCCGTGAATTTAGAACAAACCACACCAGATAAACGAACCATTATCACGCAAAATAGTGTGGAGATGGATGAATTGACGACAGAGCTTTCTATGCCTAATGACCGCCAAGCAGGTAAACATACTTGGAAAGGAACCGTTTATGCAACCGAAGGTGCAGCTAGAAGAGAGCTAGTGTTACAGATTAAGCAGCGCGCTTTTAGTGTTATGGCTAAACTGGATATAGAGCAATCCACCAAGGAGTATCAACGTATTCAAGAAGAGAAGCGTCGGTTACTAGAAATAGAGAGAATTAAGCGTGATAGAGAAGAAGCCAGAATGACGGGGATGTTAACAATTCTGGTTGGTAATCTTGTTGTAATTGTGCTCGGTTTGCTTATTTGGTTTATTATTCGCAAATTAACGGTACGTAAGGCTTCTGCCCCAACAATGCAATTGGACGCGCCACCCAAGAGTTAGTTAATTAACTATCAGAAAATAGGGTTATTGATAGTATCTTTTGGCAATGATGTATAAAAAGAGAAGAGTCAAATAAAGGCTCTTCTCTTTTTTTAATCTAAATGGGAATCTTTTATTTATTTACTCGACAGCCGAATTATATTCTAGGTAAACTCTAGCCATATTTTTATTTCCTCCCCAAACTAGTGAGAGTCATTATGTATCAAAATCTTATTCGCTCTGAATTAACGGAAGCCGCAGACGTACTTAATAAGTTTTTAAGTGATGATCATAATATTCAACAGATTGAAAATGCAGCAAAAATGATAGCAGACTCTTTTAAGCAAGGAGGGAAAGTGCTTTCTTGTGGTAACGGAGGCTCTCATTGTGATGCGATGCATTTCGCTGAAGAGTTAACCGGCCGTTATCGTGAAAATCGTCCTGGTTATGCAGGAATCGCCATCTCGGATCCGAGTCATATTTCTTGTGTTAGTAACGATTTTGGTTATGACCATGTTTTTTCTCGTTATGTTGAAGCTGTAGGGGCAAAAGGTGACGTATTGTGGGGGCTTTCAACCTCTGGCAACTCAAGTAATATCTTGCGTGCTATTGAAGCAGCTAAAGCAAAAGGAATGAAGACTATCGCTTTAACCGGTAAAGATGGCGGTAAAATGGCGGGTTGTGCTGATATCGAAATACGAGTGCCTCATTTTGGTTACGCAGACCGAATACAAGAGATTCATATCAAAATTATCCATATCGTTATCCAGTTGATTGAAAAAGAGATGGAAGATTAAGGTTAATTTTTTACTCATGCTGTTTGATTTTTTGTTCTAGCTGATTTGAATGCTTTTTAAGCGAATTGTGAATTATCGGTAATTGAATAAAGTACTAATAAAGGTTGTATCAATGTGTGAATTGCTCGGAATGAGCGCTAATGTGCCAACAGATATCTGTTTTAGTTTTTCTGGATTAATGCAAAGAGGTGGAAAAACAGGGCCTCATAGCGATGGATGGGGGATTACTTTTTATGAAGGAAAAGGTTTTAGAACCTTTAAAGACCCAAATCCTAGTTATAACTCTAAAATAGCAGAATTGGTTCAGCAGTATCCCATTAAAAGCCTCGCGGTTATCAGTCACATTAGGCAAGCTAATCGTGGTGGTGTTAATTTAGAAAACACACATCCCTTTACACGAGAGTTGTGGGGACGTTATTGGACTTTTGCTCACAATGGTCAATTGTCTAATTATGAATCGCTTGATACTGGCCGAATTAGGCCGGTAGGAAAAACCGATAGTGAATTGGCATTTTGTTGGTTACTGAATAAATTAGAATCTAAATACCCACAGCCACCAGAAAGCATGCAGATCATGTTCAACTTTATTGCAGAGTGTTGTGATAAGTTAAAGCAGCTAGGTGTTTTTAATATGATTTTAAGTGATGGCGATTATGTGATGACTTATTGCACTAATCACCTTTACTGGATCACGCGTCGTGCTCCATTTGGTAAGGCAAGTTTGATCGATGAAGATATAACGATCAACTTTCAAGAAGAAACCACACCAAATGATGTGGTTTCAGTTGTTGCTACTCAACCTCTAACCGATAATGAAGCTTGGATCAGAATGAAGCCGGGCGAGTTTAATCTGTTCCATTTTGGGGAACGGATCAGTAGCAATACCGAGTCTTTAAAAGATGTTGCTTTCGCGCCACCAAAACAAGATTAATAACATGAGGATAACTCACTATTAGATGGGTATCCTCAGGTATTAATTACTCTGCTGCGTAGCCTGAACTACCCAGAACACAACCATCAAGGACGGCTTGGTTATCGATCATTTTAAGCCGTGATTCGACAAACCATTTTATAGTCAGTGGATAGATATCGTATTCTTGTTTCTGTACTCTTTGACTCAGTATTTCCGCGCTGTCACCTTCAAATACTGGTACTTTTGCTTGCAAAATTACCGGTCCACCATCTAACTCTTCGGTAACAAAATGCACGCTGGTACCGTGTTGGCTATCACCCGCGTCAATCGCACGCTGATGAGTGTTTAGACCTGGGTATTTAGGCAACAAAGATGGGTGTATATTAAGCATTCTACCGAGGTAATGATTTACAAATTCACTGCTTAGTATGCGCATATAACCAGCCAGAACAATAAGGTCAGGCTGGTAGGTGTCTATTTGACGCATAAGTTCTGCGTCAAATAATTGCCTAGAGTCAAACATACTAGGATCGACAAAATGAGCGTCTATACCTGCAACTTTGGCTCTTTCAAGCCCGTATACATTAGCCTTATTAGAAAAAACAGCGACCACTTCCGTATTGGGTATCTGTGATCCACAAGCATCGGATATTGCCTGCATATTACTGCCATTTCCGGAAAGGAGTATTACGATCCTTTTCATCATGTTTGAACTATTCCTTAGTTAATTTCGACCTGCTCTTCGCCTTCGGCTGCGTTAGCTATTTCACCTATTACCCAAGCGTTTTCGCCTTCAGATTTCAGCAGTTCAACGGCTGAAGCTGCTTGCTCTTTAGGTAGAGCGACCACTAAGCCAACGCCACAGTTGAATGTTCTGTACATTTCGAAGCTATCAACATTGCCTTTTTCTTGTAACCAATTGAAAACGGCAGGCCATTGCCAGCTGTTACCATCAATAACGGCTTTAGTGCCTTCAGGTAGAACACGAGGAATATTTTCCCAGAATCCACCACCAGTAATATGAGAAATTGCATGAATGTCGTGTTCTGCAATCATCTTAAGAGCGGATTTAATGTAAATTTTGGTTGGCTCTAATAGTTGCTCACCGATGGTTTTACCGTTTAGTTGCTCGGTTAAGTCAGCGTTTGATACTTCAATAATCTTACGAATTAAAGAATAACCATTTGAATGAGGGCCACTTGATCCTACTGCGATAAGTGCATCACCAGCGGCAACCTTTGTACCATCGATTACATCGGCTTTTTCTACCACACCAACACAGAAACCCGCCACATCGTAATCTTCGCCTTCATACATACCTGGCATTTCAGCAGTTTCACCACCGATTAATGCACAGCCAGCTTGGATACAACCTTCACCAATACCAGAAACGACATTCGCTGCAGTATCAATATCAAGTTTACCTGTCGCGTAGTAATCTAAGAAAAATAGCGGTTCAGCACCTTGAACAATTAAATCATTAACGCACATTGCAACAAGGTCGATCCCAATAGTGTCATGCTTATTCATATCCAAAGCGAGACGAAGTTTAGTACCTACACCATCTGTACCTGAAACAAGTAAAGGTTGTTTATATTTAGTCGGTAGTTCGCAAAGGGCACCGAAGCCACCAATACCACCCATAACCTCTGGGCGACGGGTGCGTTTAACGACCCCTTTAATTCGATCTACTAGAGCATTACCTGCATCAATATCTACACCAGCGTCTTTATAGCTAAGAGAAGTCTTATTGCCACTCACGGGAAGTCCTCGTCATGATAGTTTGGATGTGAAAATCGGCGTTATTCTAACTGAGTTGAGCCAATAAGGAAAACGTTTGCGTGAGAAAGTTTTGCTTATATTCTCTCGGGGAAAAGACAAAAAACATGTATAATTAGTAAGTTTATTCAAATATTGTCGGAGATGGAAATGAAAGTTGTTGAAGTAAAACACCCTTTAGTTAAACACAAAGTTGGTTTATTACGTGAAGGGGATATCAGCACCAAGCGTTTTCGTGAGTTAGCTACTGAAGTTGGTAGCCTGTTAACATACGAAGCGACCGCAGATTTCGAGACAGAAAAAGTGACTATCGAAGGTTGGGATGGTCCGGTAGAAGTGGATCAAATTAAAGGTAAAAAAGTCACCGTTGTACCAATTCTGCGAGCAGGGTTAGGAATGATGGACGGCGTACTAGAACATGTTCCAAGTGCTCGAATTAGTGTGGTCGGTATTTATCGTGATGAAGAAACGTTAGAGCCAATTCCTTACTTCAACAAGTTGGCATCACATATTGACGAGCGTATTGCGTTAGTTGTTGACCCTATGTTGGCGACTGGTGGCTCAATGATAGCGACAATCGATCTACTGAAAGACAAAGGCTGCAAATATATTAAAGTGTTAGTTTTGGTCGCTGCTCCAGAAGGCATTGCTGCTCTAGAAAAAGCACACCCAGATGTTGAATTGTACACCGCTGCAATCGATGAAAAACTGAATGATAAAGGTTACATCGTACCGGGGCTTGGTGATGCAGGCGACAAAATTTTCGGAACAAAATAAACGTTCTATTTAAGATGATTTACAAGGGTTGTTGCGTTTGCAATAGCCCTTTTTTTTTGCTATTGCGTACTAGTTTGCGATAACGGTACCATGATGTGACTAAATCGCTTAATGCCATCTTTTGTTTGGTGTAGCATGGTTATTAGCAACAATACAACGACAGTAAAGGATGATAATAATGAAAAATAGTTTTGAGCATGAATTGCCTAATCAAGATGGCTACTTTGGTGAATACGGTGGAAGTTTTATCCCACCACAGTTAGACGTTATTATGAAAGAAATCAATGATGCTTACCAAACTTGTCGACAAGACCCACAATTTCAAGCCGAGCTAGCAAGACTTTATAAACATTTTGTTGGACGCCCAAGTCCTATTTTCCATGCTCAAAATTTGTCGGAAAAATATGGCGTCGATATTTATTTAAAGAGAGAAGATTTAAACCATACTGGTGCCCACAAAATAAATCATTGTCTTGGTGAAGCATTACTAGCTAAAAAAATGGGTAAGAAAAAAATTATTGCCGAAACAGGAGCAGGGCAACATGGCGTAGCATTAGCCACCGCCGCAGCATTAGTCGGTTTAGAATGCGATATTTACATGGGTGAAGTTGATATTGCTAAAGAACACCCTAACGTGGTGAGAATGCATATACTAGGAGCGACGGTTATACCTGTTTCTCACGGAAGAAAAACGTTAAAAGAGGCAGTGGATGCAGCGTTCGAAGCGTATCTACAAGATCCAATCAGTCAACTTTATGCCATTGGTTCTGTGGTTGGTCCGCATCCATTTCCTATGATGGTGCGTGATTTTCAATCGATTGTTGGTAATGAAGCCAAAGTTCAGTTTAAAGAAATGACCGGTAAACAACCTGATCATCTGGTTGCCTGTGTGGGCGGTGGTTCTAATGCGATGGGCTTATTTAGTGCTTTTCTAGATGATGAAAATGTTGCTATGCATGGAGTGGAACCTTCAGGGAAAGGATTAGACGTTGAGGGAGAACATGCCGCAACTCTAACCTTGGGAGAACCTGGAGTGATGCACGGGTTTAAATCTTACATGCTTAAAGATGCTCAAGGTGAACCACAAGAAGTGTATTCGGTTGCGAGTGGATTAGACTATCCGTCGGTCGGTCCTCAACACAGTTATTTGAAAGATATTGGTCGAGTACAATATGGTTCGATTGGTGATAAAGAAGCTATTGATGCCTTTTTTGAATTGTCTCGTTTGGAAGGCATTATTCCTGCTATTGAATCCTCTCATGCGGTTGCTTATGTTTTTAAATTGGTTGAGCAAGGGCTAAAAGGTAGCGTGCTAATTAACCTATCTGGCCGAGGAGATAAAGATATCGATTTTGTGGTTGAAAACTATGGGCAACAGTATGGAATTGGCTCGGCTTGATAATGGACTGAGGCGATAAGCAGATAAATACTGTTTCAATAATATACTTTCAATAATACGGTATTGATATTGAACCGTGCATAATTGCAGACAACTAAAGAGGGTGACTATATAAGTCACCCTCTTTAGTTGTCCTGTGAAGAGTAAGAACTTGTTTGAAAAATAAAAACTAATTTGACGAGCAAGATTTAGTTTTATGCGTTAGACGTCGACACTATAGACTTAAGCATCATCTTCTATTTGCGCATTATCTACTACATGGTTGCTACCTAAATCGTGAGGCAGTACTAGGTTGAGTATAATCGCAACAATACCACATAGGCTCACACCTTGAAGGCTAAATTCGCCAATACCGAATGCCATGCCACCAATACCAAAAACAAGCGTAACAGCAACAATGGCAAGGTTACGCGATTTATGTAAATCAACGTTGTTTTTAATTAACGTGTTAAGGCCAACGGTTGCAATTGAACCAAACAGAAGGATCATAATGCCGCCCATGACCGGCATAGGAATAGTTTGTAATATTGCACCGAGTTTACCGACTAATGCCAGAACGATAGCAGTAACCGCAGCCCAAGTCATAATGGCAGGGTTGTATGCCTTAGTTAACATAACCGCACCTGTTACTTCACTATATGTAGTATTTGGTGGTGCACCGAGCATAGAGGCCGCCATCGTTGCAAGTCCATCACCAGTAATGGTGCGATGTAACCCTGGTTTTTTAAGATAGTCTTTACCTGTCACATTGGATATCGCCAACATGTCACCGACATGCTCAACTGCGGGGGCAATTGCAACCGGGATCATAAATAAAATAGCGTTGATGTTAAATTCAGGCGCAACAAAGTTAGGGATGGAAAGCCAAGCCGCTTGGCTAACTGGAGTAAAGTCTACCACGCCAAACATCAGGCTAACGGCATAACCAACAAAGATACCACCAAAAATAGGCAACAACTTCATAAAACCTTTAGCAAAAACGCTAATGGCAATAACTGAGATAAGCGATAGACTAGAAATCCATAGTGATGCTGTTGCATCAACCAACTGAGTTCCATCGCCAGTTCTACCTAATGCCATGTTAACCGCTACTGGAGCCAACCCTAAGCCAATAACCATAATAACAGGACCAACAACGACTGGAGGCAGAAGTTTGTGAACAATCTCGACGCCTTTAGTCTTGATAATTCCGCCAAGAACAACGTACATAAGTCCCGCAGCCATAAGACCACTCATTGTTCCAGCAATACCCCATGTTTGTACGCCATACATAATAGGAGCGATAAAAGCAAAAGACGAAGCTAAGAAAATTGGAACAGAGCGTTTTGTTACCACTTGAAATATAAGCGTTCCTATACCCGCACCGAACAGCGCTACGTTCGGATCGAGCCCTGTTAATAAAGGGACGAGTACAAGCGCACCAAATGCCACGAAAAGCATTTGTGCTCCCTGAAGTACGTTAGTCATGATTCCTATCCATAGTTAGTTAAAATAAAATGAGTTAGTTAAAATAAAATTCGCAGGATTCTACCACTAATGCAAACGTTTGCCTCGGGGTTTAGATCAAAAAATGTATATAATTGCTCTGCTTTCTGGTTAATTTGGTAGAGCGGCTTTTTCTCGTTATAATAGAAAACTTAAAACGTTTTGTTTATTCATTCCTCATTTTAATTAGGATTAACATGCACTATTTAGTTGTTTTGTTTATTGGGTTATTTGTTTTGCCAGTTCAGGCTTCTGTCAATGTAGATGTATTTAATTACGAAGTTGTTCTGGATAGCAATCAAGCCGATTCTGAAAGTCTTGCGAAAACAGAAGCGATGAAGCAAGTAGTGGTTAAAGCTTCGGGTGATAGCGGCGCAATTAACAATTCTGTAATTAAGAAGGCATTGAATAGAACCAGTTCTTATTTGTCTCAATTAGGTTATGGAGAGATAAATGGGCAGAAAACACTCCAAATTGGTTTTAATCCAGCACAAATCCAATTACTTCTAAATCAAGCGGGTTTACCATATTGGTCACGTTCTCGCGCAAACTTGTTAGTTTGGGTGATTAAAGATGGAGAGTTTGGTCGTCAAGTTCTTTGGGAACACGATGAGGATGAATCTTTAAGCAATATAAAAACTTTTTCCAGCTCGCTAGGCCTGCCTATTCTTATCCCAGTAGGGGATATTGAAGATGTCAGTAACATTACTGCTTCGGAGTTATGGGGAGGGTTTACCTCACCAATTAGTACAGCAAGTCAACGTTATACTTCTGATGCGATATTAGTGATAAAAATACAACAAGCTTCCAATGGAGAGTATATTCGTTGGACACTATATGATGAAAAAGCACAATTTATTATCGACTCAAAACGCGAACCGATAGTAGGAACGGCAAGTGGTAATGCGAATGTTGCGTTACGAGATATTATTGATGAAATTAGTCAATATTATGCGCAAAAAAGTGCAATTAAATTCAGTGGTAAGTCAGAAAATACCGTACTGGCAAATTTTACAGGCATCACCTCAGCTACGCGTTTTTTTAGTCTAGAAAAAACATTGAAAGGCTTAAACTCGGTCGCAGGTGTGGATGTGGATAAAATTGTAGGCAATCAAGTGATGTTTAACATTCACTTGCTTAGTTCTGAAGAAGACTTTTCAACCGAAGCGAGTCAATTACCTAATATTGGTAGGTTAGATAGATCAAGCCAAGTAGAGCAATCTGTTACTTCGCCTCAAGTAGATGAAAGCTCAGAACTACCAGTAAGTGATATGCATACCAATACTAATGATGATATTCGTCCAGTTCAGTTACCTGAAGTTGATTCTGTTTCAGAGCGAACAGATTCAACCAACAATAATAACCCAATGGATTCAGTGCAATTAGAGTTACCAGTTGTAGAAAAGGCCGATGTACTGACCTTTGAATGGATCAATTAACTATGCACTACTGAATCGTATTATCGTGATCAAACAAAGCCACCTTTATTGGTGACTTTGTTGTTTTGGATTACTTTTTGGTGCGGTTACTAGAATGATTAAATTTAGCTTTCTCTTGTTTTTCAACTTCAGAAAGTCGAGGTAATTTTAACCCTAATTCTCTACCTCGATTCCTTGCGTACATCACATTACCAATAAAAGCCACACAGGTTAATAGTAACTCAATTGCTGCAAGCCATCTTTCACCTTGGTCGACATACAAAATCGTTAATGAATGTAAAAAATACAGCATTAAAATAAAATTCGCCCAAGCATGGGTATAAGCTTTTCCTGACAGAATACCTCTTAGCGGTAGTAATAATGGAATACACCAAGCAATTGCCAGAGTTATCGAATTTATATGGGGATGAGGCGAAACAAATATTTGCCATAAAGCAACCCAACTCAACAGTGACAGATACCCTGTAAGGGCAATATATCGATAGCGTTGAGTATTTGGTAGAGCTTGTTCTTTTGCCATTGCCAACTCTCTAAATTATGTCTAATACTTGTTCAGGTGGTCGGCCGTGTCTAGCTTTGCCATTAGCGACAACAATAGGTCGTTCAATCAATTTTGGGTTTTCAGACATCGCTTGAAATAATTGATCGTCCGATAAACTTTGATCGGAAAGATTTAATTCTTTGTAGATGGCCTCTTTTGTTCTCATCATATCACGCACTTTAGTACAACCGAGTTGCGAATAAAGTGCTTTCAAAGTATCGACAGACGGCACATCGGTTAAATATGGAATGACTTCAGGTTCAATCCCATTATCTTGCAGAAGTTGTAGGGTTTGTCTGCTTTTAGAACACCTTGGATTATGGTAAATCAAGACGGTCATGAATCTTCTCCTTGTTTATTAGAATTATTGTAGTGATAAAAATCTATCACGCTGAACTAACAGTTGGTCGATTCTAGCATCATATCGAGCTTGATTTAAGCTACCTAATTCAGCTATTTGTCCTGCTTGAGTAAAGTTCTGTATTGCTTTATTCCAATTTGCTTTTAGAGCAAAAATTTCACCAAGAGCGGCAAGGTTTTGGTCTGTTTTTCCTTGTTGTCCGTAAGCGCTTGCAAGGAGTTGCCAACCAATCGTATCAGTAGGATTATCGTGAGTGTATCGTTGCAACAGGCTTACTGCTTCCGAGTAGTTGCTACTTTCAATTAGTGCGTTAGCGTAATTAATCAGTAATACTGGATTATTGGGCTTCTTATTTAAGGCGTTTTCAAGCATCTGTACCGCTTTTTTCGGTTTATTTTGATAAATATATAAATCCGTTAACGCATCAAGATAAAAGTCATTTAAAGCATCTTGTTTGAGTAACGATGTCAATATGGGTTCTGCTTCATCTAATTTTTTGCTATCTAGATACACGAGCGCTTTACCATAATTATAAGTGATGTTTAATGCAGCGTTATTTTTCTTTAATCTTCTTTCAAACCAGTCTAAAGCTGCATCAGGTTCAATACTGACATGTCTCGCTATAATTCTTGCTTTTGCTAAATGATACTCGATAGATGGGCCTAATTTTATTGGAGAATAATTTTGTGCTCTAGCTCTAGAGTCGGTAATCCGATCTTGTGGTAATGGGTGAGTGAGCAACATAGCAGGAGGTGTACTTGCATAGCGGTATTGGTCTGCTAATCGGCTAAAAAAGGTCGGCATAGCGTTTACGTCGAAGCCAGCTTTGGCTAGTGTACTGATGCCAAATCGATCTGCTTCTTTTTCATTGCTACGAGTATAGTTGATCTGACTTTGTATATTACCAGCAGTGGTGGCAGTAAACGCAGCAATGCCTGCTTCTGGTGCGGCTATAGCGAGTAATAACGATCCAGCCAGTGCGGCTATTGTTGCAGGAGATCGCCTAGCTTGTTCTTCCATACTTCTGGCTAAGTGGCGTTGGGTTACATGAGCAATCTCATGGGCAACGACCGATGCGAGTTCACTTTCGGTACTGGCATGTAGAAATAAACCAGAATGCAGCGCCACGTAACCACCAAAAAAGGCGAAAGCGTTAATATCACGATCTCTGATCATGAAAAATTTAAAAGGGGTTTTTACATCATCCGAATTGGCAACGAGCTTGTGGCCAAGGTTGGTAATGTATTCGTTTATAACCGGGTCATTCACAATCGGTTTACTGGCTCGAAGCATTCTCATGTAAGCATCACCATAAATCAGCTCTTGATCTATGGTTAAGGTGCCTGCAGCAGCTGTGCCAATATCGGGCAGGTCGTTATTGGCTGCACTCACAGGCATAGCCATATAAGCGGATAGGATTAAAGCGATGAGAGAGCGGGTTCTTTTCAGCATTGTTGTCGTATAAACTCCGAGTTTATTTCCAGTTAAGACCGCAAAATAACGGATTTGTTTCGGTTTATTGCAGTAAATCATTATCTCTTTTACAGCAAATTATTTCTCTCTGTTGTAACAAAAATAGTCACATAAAGCTCGAGATTTACTAAGTTTATTTTTATTATCATCAAGGGTAAGATGATAAAACAAGCCCTTGATAGCAAAACCCATTACAATATTCTCTTTATAATAAACATCGAACAATAGAATGAAACCTTATATCCTTGATTTACGTGAACAAGGTTGCCCTATGGCGCTCTTAATCGTAAAAAGAGCATGCAGTAACCTAGAGAATGATAAATTAATTGTTCAAATTAGAGATGTTAGCTCTAAGGATGATATTGTACGGTATTTACATAAACAGAATTTTTCGGTGCAAGTTGAGCAAACAAAACACCATTTCGAGTTAGTTGTTCATAAATTAGAGAGCTCATTTTAATGTTTGATATGATCAGTCGTTGGTATAAGCGACGTTTTTCAGATCCTCATGCCGCGAGTTTAGTTGCTATTCTCCTCGTTGGATTTATTACCATTTATTTTTTTGGGCACTTATTAGCGCCTTTACTAGTGGCTATCGTGCTTGCCTATTTGTTGGAATGGCCCGTGGTTCATATGGTGCGTTTGGGCACGCCTAGAGTCGTTTCGGTTATATTGGTACTGATTATATTTGTAGGGATAATGATACTTGCCGTATTTGGGTTGGTACCAACTATTTGGAAACAGGTCGGCAATTTAATTAACGATATACCAACTATGTATAACGGTTTTCAGGAGTTTTTGAAGACGATCCCAGAGCAATATCCGGAACTAGCGAATCTACAAATCGTTGAGTCAGTATTGGAAAATACCAAAACTCAGGTTCTAGGTTTGGGTGAAACGGTGGTTAAAGGCTCGCTTGCTTCGTTGATAAACTTAGCAGCTTTAGCTGTTTACATGATCTTAGTTCCGCTATTGATTTTCTTTTTATTAAAAGACAAAGAAGAAATGTTAGCAATATTCAGCGGTCTTCTTCCTCAAAACCGCCGTTTAGCAACAAAAGTGTGGAAAGAGATGAATCTACAGATCGCCAATTATATTCGCGGTAAAGTGGTTGAAATCTTAATCGTAGGATCATCGAGCTATATTACTTTTGCGCTACTAGACCTTCGTTATTCCGCTTTGCTTGCTGTTGCTGTTGGGTTATCTGTACTGATTCCTTATATTGGTGCGGCGGCTGTTACTGTGCCTGTGGCTATTGTTGGTTTGTTCCAATGGGGGTTGACTCCAGAGTTTTATTGGTTACTTGCCGCGTACGGTATTATTCAAACTTTAGATGGCAATGTATTAGTTCCAGTGCTGTTTTCTGAAGCCGTTAATCTTCATCCTGTTGCGATAATATGTGCAGTATTAGTGTTCGGCGGTTTATGGGGTTTCTGGGGGGTGTTTTTTGCCATTCCACTTGCCACACTAGTCAAAGCGGTATGGAATGCGATTAAAAACCAAGAAACATCCGAAGCGTTAACTATCACAGACTAAATAAGTGCCAAGATACAGAATAAAAAATCCCCCAAATCATAATGGGTCGGGGGAAGGGGGACATCGACAGTTTTAAAGATCAGCTTGAACGAGATTATTTTTCGGTCAAATAATCCAACACAACTTCATGGTGTGTTTTAGTTTTGAATTTATTAAATACATGCTCAATGATGCCATCTTCATTAATTAAAAAAGATATTCTGTGAAAGCCGTCATAAACTTTCCCCATGAACTTCTTCTCGCCCCATACACCAAATTTTTCTGCTGCTGAATGGTCTTCATCTGAAAGTAGCGTGAAATTTAATTCATCTCGTTCAATAAATTTACCTAGACGTTTTACTGGATCAATACTGACACCAAGAACCACCACATTTAGGTCATCAAGTTGTTTTTTTATATCTCTAAGGCCTTGTGCTTGTACTGTACAACCGGGAGTCATTGCTTTTGGATAAAAATAGAAAAGCACTTTCTTTCCTTTGAAATCGGAAATAGTCACTTCGTTACCATTTTGGTCGAGTAAAGTCACATCAGGTGCTGGTGTTCCGGCCGTTAATGTTTCCATTGCAGGTTTCCTTTATTGGCTATTTTTTATGAAATTGAGAGAACCTTGCACCGATAATTGGGTACAAAGCTGGTTAAAATCTTCTTGTAATTGCATCAAGTTATATTCTGCGTTTACTGCAGCTGTAATGGCGATTTGAAACAAATTATTGTCTCTGCTCAACTTGTGTTTATCTATAGTTTTTGCACTTAGAGAGGATAATTCTATATTTTTCTCAGCAAAAAACTGAGTAAACTGCTCTGTTAACCCTTTTTTATCATCTGATTCTACGTATATTTCGACAGTATAATTTTGATTTAATTCTTGGTGAGGAGAGGTGCGCTTCATCATGGTAATCAAGCCATGTTCTTGCCCTAGAGTTGGGAGCATTGTTTCAACACGGGTAATCGTATTCGTGTCACCAGATATCAGCATTAATAGGGTAAATTCGCTGCCAAATAATGCTATTCGACTGTCAACAATATTACAACCAGACTGAGTAACCAGTCTAACAATTTGATTGCATATTCCTGGTCGATCAGTACCTACTGCAGTAATGACTAAATGTTGAGGCATAAATGTCGCTTTTTTTTAAGTTATAAATCAATACTAGCACAATTGATATTTGGGTAAATAACAAACCAGTTTGTGGCTTTTTGTTGAATAAATGAATAAAAGGGTAATTATTGGCGTATTTAGTGTAAAGCATCACACTATAATCCCTTGTGTTTTCTCAGTTTCATGCATTACTATGCAGGTAGTTAAATTAAAGGGAGAGAGACATGTTTTCAGGAAGTATAGTAGCGTTAGTTACACCATTTAAAAGTGACGGTGAAGTAGATTACGATGGCCTTGAGAAATTAGTAAATTTCCATGTTGAATCGGGTACTGATGGTATCGTAGCAGTAGGTACAACAGGTGAATCAGCTACGTTGACTATTGAAGAGCATGTTAAGGTTGTAAACAAAATAGTAGAGTGTGCCGATGGTCGAATTTCGGTTATTGCAGGCACAGGTGCCAACGCAACTCACGAAGCTGTAACTTTTAGCCGTTTGCTAAATGATTCTGGCATTGATGGTGTTCTTAGTGTAACGCCTTACTACAATAAACCGACGCAAGAAGGGTTGTATCAACATTACAAAGCGATTAACGATGTAAGTGAAGTTCCAGTGATTCTTTATAATGTGCCGGGACGCACCGCGGTCGACCTTCTTCCAGAAACCGTTGCTCGTTTATCTAAACTAGATAAAATCGTTGCTATTAAAGACGCGACAGGCGATTTGAAAAGAGTTGCAATTCATCGTGAACTTTGTGGCGAAGATTTCGTCTTACTTAGTGGTGATGATGCAACTAGCCTAGAATTTATTCGATTAGGCGGTCAAGGTTTTATCTCTGTTACGAATAATGTGGCTGCTAAAGAAATGGCGACACAGTTCAAACTCACTCAACAAGGTAAGTTTGAAGAAGCAGCAGAAATTGATAAAAACCTAGCAGCATTACATAAAAATTTATTTGTTGAAGCGAGTCCAATTCCGGTTAAATGGGCAGTACATCAAATGGGGCTAATTAGTGACGGCAGTTTACGTTTGCCACTAACTGTGCTTTCTGAAGAAGCTCAACCTGTTGTATTGAAAACGCTTAAAGACACCGGAATATTATAAGTCGATATTAAATTCGGGATAACTTTATGTTCATCTCGAATTTTATTAGGAGTACAGATGAAGTTTTCTCATCAGCTAGTGATTGGTTCACTGGCTGTTCTTGTTTTAAGTGCATGCGCGAGCAGCCCAGAACAAAGACGCCAAGCTAAAGATGATTTTGAATATCTAGACACGGTTGCTTTTGATTCATGGACGGTTCAAGAAGACGCGATTGGAGAGTTCTACCCGAACTATGATATTCCGTCTGGTGAATATCAAGGTCCGATAGGTTCAGAGGTTGATATTCGACCACCACAACAAGTCTTAGAATTAATACCCGGTGCTCGATCTGAAGTTAAAGATGGGGTAGTCACACTCTGGTTACTTCAAGAAACAGAGTTAGATAAAGTATGGAATACTTTACGCCAATTGATCAGTGATAGAAATATTCAATTAGTCGACGATAGTGATAAACATATTGAGACCGATTGGATATCTTGGCAGTCTGAAGATGAAGAAAACCTAATAGAAGCACGTTATTTGTTTGAACAATTTGTTGCTAATAATCGACATGGTTTTAAAGCAACACTAATTGATTGGAAAGAAAACGGTACAGAGAAAGAGGTGAGTATCACCAACAAAGAACGATACAATACTTTTATGACCAACGTCATTACTTCTACTTATGATCAAAACTTAAGAGCAGAAGCGGAACTTAAAGCGCTTGAGTTGGTTAAGCAAATACCGATCAGTATGGGTAAAGATAGAAGTGGCTTACCGGTTATCATTGCTCGTTCGCCTTACAACGTATTCTGGCAAAGAACTACTAATATATTGCCTTTAGTTGGATTTGATTTAGAGGAACGGAATCAATCTCAGGGCTTAATAAAGGCAAAATATTCGTCTCCTGACGATGAGTTTTGGACTTCGATAGGAACTAAGCCGTTACAACTTGAAAGTAAAACTTATACTTTCCTTCTTGGCGATTTAGGCAACCGTACCTCGGTAAACATTACTGATAGCTCAGGTAAACCAGTAACAGAAGAAGTTCTTCAGTCTATTGTTCCAGTATTGACTGCGGTGATAGAGAATCAAGAATAGCTTTTTATTGCTTAATGTAAGAAAAGAGGGCGCTATTTAGTGTCCTTTTTTTTGTGTTGTGTTTGTCGTTGTTTATCTAATTCGTTCAGTTTATCTAAATCGCTTTTTTCTTTGTTCTGGCCAAACTTCATGTTGGCGGTATATTTTAATGCGGCAATGTTACCCACAACCACACTAACAATAATAATACTAATGACCCAAGGGTTTAAAAGAAATTCAATCATACGACGTGCTCCGGCAGATGTTGGTTATATAGTGAGTATATATTTGTTCAAAACTCTCATAAATCACTGGAAAACCAAATACATTCTGCTGTTCTAGTGTTTCGAGAATCAACGATTTAGATAAGTTTTCTAGAGACGATTCACTGGTTGTAAAATGACTAATATGCCAAGGTTCAGGAGCAATCCCTCCTAGATCGATCTTATAGGGAAAGAAAAAGCCGAACTGGGTTAAGTTTTGTGTAAGCCAGTGGTAAAAAGGGGCTTGATGTCCGGTTAAATATTCCCATGGTTCTAACTGTAAACGACAATTTGTAGGCAGTAAGTTTTTAGCATAAATATCGAGGTCTGTTCCCCAGTGGTGTCGACTGGTTCCGGGAATAGCTGACCAACGTAAAATAGCAAATAAACGCTCTCTATCTGTGAGAGAGTCGTGATCTAACGCTTGACTTGCTGAATCCAAAATCGCCGTTTTACCCGAAAACTTATTATTCCAGATCTGTTTTTGCCGCTCGAAATTTCGAAAACCACTTGCCACTTCAAGCTGAAAGCCAGCTTTATCAGCAGCATCAATAAGATGAAGTAAATCCCCTTGAATAAGAGTGTTGATTTTTACTGTTTGGAATTTTGTCTGAGCGAGGTTCAGATGAGATTCCGTTAATCCTATTAATTGCTGCTGATTCATCAGTTTATTGACCAAATAACTTTTGCAGTGTTTTTTCATACATGTCGGTCAGCTTCTCAAGATCAGCAATACTGACACATTCATTAACTTTATGAATGGTAGCGTTTATAGGACCAAGTTCTATTACCTGACAATCCATTCGAGCAATAAAGCGTCCATCGGAGGTTCCTCCAGTGGTTAACAATTGCGGCTTGGTATGATTTATCTCTTCAACGGCTTCTACTACCGCATCGAGAAGTGCACCACGATCCGTTAAGAAAGGGTCGCCATTAAAGGTCCAGTCCAATTCATAATCTAAACCAAAAGAGTCTAATGTTGAATGAACTCGACGCATTATCTCTTGGTTATTTAATTCGGTGCTAAAGCGCATATTAAACTGAACGTTAAACTCACCTGGGATCACATTCGAAGCACCTGTGCCGGATTGAAGGTTTGGGATTTGGAAACTGGTTGGAGGAAAGTACTCATTACCGTCGTCCCATTTTGTGTTAACCAGTTCAGCAAGGGCGGGCAGAGCTTGATGAATAGGGTTGTTGGCTAAATGCGGATAGGCAACATGACCTTGTACCCCTTTTACCTTTATATCGCCAGTGATAGACCCTCGACGGCCATTTTTAATAATATCACCAGTGAAATGAGTACTAGAAGGCTCACCTACAATACACATATCAATATTTTCACCACGTTCCATCAAAGCTTCAACAACTTTAACGGTACCGTTGATAAAAGGTCCTTCTTCATCAGACGTGATCAGAAAGCCTATTGATCCTGTGTGATTGGGGTTTTCTGCTATAAATCGTTCTACTGCAACTACCATGCAGGCTAACGAACCCTTCATATCGGCAGCTCCGCGCCCATGTAAGTGTCCATCAATAATGGTTGGTTCAAACGGAGGTGTATGCCATTGGTCAACGGGACCAGATGGCACAACATCTGTGTGGCCAGCAAAAGCGAAAAGAGGGGCTTGAGTACCACGTCTAGCCCAAAAGTTGGTGGTGTCGTCAAATACCATCACTTCGATTTCAAATCCTAGCGCTTTCAGTCGTTCCATCATTACCACTTGGCAACCTGCGTCTTCAGGAGTGACAGATTGGCGGCTAATTAAATCTTTTGCTAGTGCTAGTACAGGGCTGTTGCTCATTTTAGAAAAATCCTTTTATTTGAATATGTCTGTATACATTGGTGCTTTAAAACCAACATAAAATTGGTCATCTACTTTTAATATCGGCCGCTTAATCATCGCTGGGAACTCAACTAAAAGAGCAACCGCTGATTGTTCATTTAATGCTTCTTTCTGTTCTGAAGATAATTGGCGGTAGGTCGTGCCTCTTTTGTTTAAAACTTGTTCCCAACCCAGTTTTTGGCAAAATAATTCGACTAAATCTGAATCAATACCTTGTTTGCGATAATCATGAAAATCAAAATTGATATCAGCCTCTTGCAGCCACTTCTTTGCTTTTTTTATCGTGTCGCAATTTGGAATACCATACATGGTAATCATTATTATTTTTCCTTATGTTTGAACTCTAGCTTGAATCCTATCAGGAACATGGCTTACAGACAAAGTAACTCAGCTTAACGATCAAATGTAATCTATTAAACAAATTATCTTAATCCTGATGAATAATGTGTTCTTATTGATCGAACGCAAAAACAATCACTGCGAAAAAGAAATAATACGGGGTACTGTGAATTTAAATTCCTGAAATGATGAGTCGTTGACTTAACGCTGTATTGGAGAGAGCAATGGATTTGAGTCCTGTTTTTGCGAGAAGGTTATATTTAGCTCTTTTAGTAGAAAAATTAGAAAGACCAAACGTACCTAAATTAATTGAAAAAACGGGCTGGCCACGCAGAACCATTCAAGATGTGTTAAAAGCATTACCGGGTATTGGTATTGAGCTTATTTTTGTGCAAGATGGCAGAAGGCATAACGATGGTTATTATCAGCTTTCAGATTGGGGACCATTCGATAGTCAATGGGTGTTAGAGCGGCGGGGAGAAATTGCGTCTGCGTTGCTTGACCGTTAATAGCACCGAGTGTGCTAATTTAATCAACGGCGTTAAGCTTATCTAATCAAACCAACAAAAAGTGCAACTTTGAACGTTGCACTTTTTTGTTGTCAAAATAATATCTATTTACAAATACAGTATTTACTGCAAAAACAAATAGGCTGAAAACCCTAACCAACTTAGCAGTAGTAATAGCCACGGCTGTTTTTTTGTCTGGCTATTCGATGTGTTTGTTTCAACGTGCTCTGATGTGCTTTCAGTTGGGCTACTTGCCTGTTGTTGTTTGAGTTTTTGGTTTTTCTTTCGTGTTTTATCAGCTTGGCGTTTTTTTTCTTTTTGTTGCTTCTTATACAACGAAATACCTTTTTCAATGCCTTGCGCAATGAGTTTTGTTTGTTCTTTGCTTTGGCCCTGTTTTTGTGTCGCCTTAGCAATTTTGATTGCTTCAGCTTGAGATTCGGTTGAAATCGTTTGTTTTGTTGGGGTCATAAAAAAATCTTACAGAAAAATGAGTAACCTAGCTAGATTATATGATATATCTTCTTAGATAAATAACTTGATGAATAATGTGATCAGTGCGTTACACAATTGAAGAATATAATAGTGATGGATTTCTAAAAGCACCAATATGGTTGTGGCTAGGTTGGCTACTTTTAGCTAAGGCGTGGATCGTTTTTGTGGTGGCGGGTGCCAGTCGAAATGTAGGGGCGACATTACTGGAAATTATCTATCCAGTGCATTCAACCTTGTATATCGGCTTGGTAGCTGGTTTTCCTGCCATTACACTTATGTGGTTACTTGGTTTGCGCAAAACAGAACGAAAGCTGATTTGCCGCTTGTTAACGCATGGCAAGAGCTACACTATTTTTACTGTGTCAATTCAGTTGATTTTAGTCAGCTATCAAATTTATTTAGATGATGTTCAGTTTAGCTGGCCCAATGCTATCACCTTAGTGAGTTTATTGTGGTTGCTTATTTATGTTGTAAAAAGTCGGCGAGTTCGTGATTGTTTTCGTTCGCCATTATTGACATAAATTATGGAAAACTTATTTAATGGCTAACAGTGGCCGTTGGTTTTTACTCATGGATTCGAGTGTGATACAAGATTAGTATTGAAGGCAAGTTTGAACTTGTTAGGTATGTAATTCCCTCGATTGGATGTCGCCGTTTATCTGCACTTCCAAGTTGTTGGGAGATAGAATTTTACAATATGTATGTGGAGACAACGCTATGGCGTCATATCAATCGGCTATTGTTCCAGTTACTGGACCATTTGCACTTTATGTCCAATTAAAAATAAATTCACAGGCAAAGCAAGTTATTGCCCAACTTAAAGCCCTACCTAAATTGGTAGAAGAGTTGAACCAGAGTCAATCTGGTGCGGCTTTAACCTGTTCTTTGGCTTTTAGTCGTGGTTTTTGGGCGCAGACCAATCAACCTATGCCAGAGCAATTGATTGATTTTTCTCAACTTGGAGAAGGCGATATTACTGCCCCAGCAACCGATGTGGATGTTTTGATTCACTGTCACTCTAATCGTCACGATCTCCATTTTTATCTGTTTAGAAAATTGATGGCAGAAATACAAGATAGCGTTGATGTTGTTGATGAAACGTACGGCTATCGTTACTTAGATGCCCGAGATATGACCGATTTTATTGATGGAACAGAAAATCCACAAGGCGCAGATCGAGAGCAAGTAACGATAATTCCTGATGGTGACTTTGCTGGTGGTAGTTATGTCATGGCACAACGGTTTGTGCATAATTTACCTGCATGGAATCGTTTATCCATTTCTGCTCAAGAAAAAATCATTGGCCGTACTAAACCGGATTCTATAGAGCTTGACGATGTACCGGCTGCTTCTCATGTTGGTCGCGTTGATATTAAAGAACAAGGTAAAGGGCTTAAAATCGTTAGGCAAAGCTTACCTTATGGCTCTGTAACGGGTGAGCATGGCCTGTTTTTTATTAGTTATTGTAATCAACTACATAATATTAAAGTTATGTTAGACAGTATGTATGGCGTTACAGATGGCAAAACTGATCAAATGTTACGTTTTACTAAAGCAGTCACTGGGGCTTATTTCTTTGCGCCATCGAGCGAAATGTTACAGGCATTAGACGTATAATAGCGGTTGTTTCATTGCTATATAGAGCAGTCTCCAAATAAAAGCTTGAAATAAACAAGTAACAACAATGAAAAGAGAGCATATGGCTCTCTTTTTTGCTTTTATTACGTTCGTTTTTACTTTTTGTTGCATTGGTTTTTATTTTTTGTCGCTAAAGTTATCAAAGTGTTTGCCGTTAACTTGCTGATACTCCGATCTGAGAAGGTTATATGGCCGTTACTGTTAATACCAATGTTTCAGCATTGATTGCACAAAAGAACTTAAGTCTATCAACTGATATGTTGAATCAGTCTTTAGAACGTTTGTCTTCAGGAAGCCGTATCAATAGTGCAAAAGATGACGCGGCTGGACTGCAAATATCAAACCGACTTGAATCTCAAATGCGAGGTTTAGATGTGGCGGTTCGGAATGCGAATGACGGTATTTCTATTATGCAAACCGCTGAAGGTGCGATGAAAGAAACCACCAATATTTTGCAAAGAATGCGAGACCTGTCGTTACAATCATCTAATGGTTCCAACAGCAAATCTGAACGAATTGCTATTCAAGAAGAAGTGATTGCCCTTAATGATGAATTAAATAGAATTGCAGAAACCACATCATTTGCTGGAAAAAAATTGTTGAATGGCAGCTTTGCTAGTTCGTCATTTCAAATTGGCGCCTCATCTGGAGAAGCGGTTCAAGTTAGTTTGCAGAATATGCGGTCTGATACTGTTAATATGGGTGCGGTTAGTTATGTAGCGAATGGCATGGCAGATCAAAATTGGCAGGTTAAACAAGGTCAAAATCAATTGGTGATGAACTACATCAATGATAAAGGCGGCGAAGAGACGATTCATATAAAGGCCAAACAGGGGGATGATATTGAAGAGCTAGCGACTTATATTAATGGCCAAACTGATGCTGTATCTGCTTCTGTTAATGAAGATGGCCAATTGCAAGTCGTTATTGCAACGAATCAATTATCTGGATCAGTTAATTTTAGTGGTAGCTTAGCGAATGAGCTCGATCTTTCTGGGCCAATAATAGAAACCGTCGATGATCTCGATCTGACGACTGTCGGTGGCTCTCAGCGAGCAGTGGCTATTATTGATAACGCGATGAAGTTTGTTGACGGCCATAGAGCCGAACTGGGTGCTTACCAAAATAGATTTGGTTATGCGATAAGTAATTTAGACAATATTCATGAAAATTTAGCCAGTTCCAATAGTCGTATTAAAGATACCGACTTTGCTAAAGAGACCACTAAGATGATTAAGCAACAAATTTTGCAACAGGTGAGCACTACGATTTTGGCTCAAGCAAAGCAAGCTCCTAATTTAGCTTTAACGTTACTCGGTTAACCTTTTTTCAGCGTTATCACTTTTTAGTTTACCTCTTTTTCACCTTGCCACACTATTTCGTCTTCTCACTTTTTTTGTCACCGGGTTACTTCGTTTTACCAAGCTGTTTCGTCTTACTTGAATAAAAATGAAAAGCACTAAAGTGAAAATTAATTTGCGTATATCGACTGTCGGGATAAATACTTGAGTTTTTATTGATTATTAAGCTAATAATTTTTGTTATTGCTCATATTTAGATTAGTTATTAATTTTTTTATTAATTTTGTGCATTTTTTTCTAAAGATATCCGAAATAGTGCCGTTATAAAAAGTAACTTTGAGAGAACTACTTGGTTTTCCGAGACGTCGGAAACCGCTTTAAACGGAAAATCAATTGGAGAATTACCATGGCAGTTAATGTAAATACAAACGTAGCAGCAATGACAGCACAACGTCATTTATCTAGCGCAGCAAGCGACCTAAATACGTCAATGGAACGCTTATCATCTGGTTTCAAAATTAACAATGCAAAAGACGACGCTGCAGGTTTACAAATTTCGAATCGTTTGAATGCCCAGAGTCGTGGTTTAGACGTAGCGGTACGAAATGCCAACGACGGCATTTCAATTGCGCAAACAGCAGAAGGGGCAATGAAAGAGACCTCAAATATCCTGCAACGTGTCCGTGATTTGTCTTTGCAATCGGCGAATGGCTCGAACTCAAAGCAAGAGCGAGTAGCGATTCAAGAAGAAGTGACGGCGTTAAACGACGAATTAAACCGTATAGCAGAAACGACCTCTTTTGGTGGAAATAAGTTGTTGAACGGTACGCATGGAACGAAATCCTTCCAAATAGGAGCGGACAATGGTGAGGCGGTGATGCTGAACCTAAAAGACATGCGTTCAGACAATGCCATGATGGGCGGTAGCGAATACAAAGCTGAAAACGGTCAAGGTAAAGATTGGAGTGTAGCTCAAGATGCGAGCATGACAATCAGCTTGACGGATAAGTTTGGTGATGCGCAAGAGTATGTTATCAACGCAAAAGCGGGCGATGATATTGAAGAGCTAGCCACGTATATCAATGGTCAGCAAGACGATGTAAGTGCATCAGTAGATGAAGAAGGTCGTTTGCAAGTGTTTGCGGGAAACAATAGCGTAGACGGAGAGGTTTCTTTTAGTGGTAGCCTAGCGAGCGAACTTGGTATGAGTGGTCCAACGGCGGTCACGGTTGATACAATTGATGTGACTAGCGTAGGTGGAGCACAAAACGCGGTAGCAGTGGTGGACGCGGCGATGAAATACGTGGACAGTCACCGTAGTGAGTTGGGAGCCTTCCAAAACCGTTTTGACCATGCGATAAATAACTTAGATAACATAAATGAAAACGTGAATGCATCGAACAGTCGAATTAAAGACACAGATTTCGCGAAAGAAACCACAGCGATGACTAAGTCTCAGATTTTACAACAAGCTTCAACGTCGATACTTGCACAAGCTAAACAAGCACCAAACACAGCGCTGAGTTTATTAGGATAAGACAGTTTACTAAGGTAACTGAAGTCCATTAGGTAATTAATCAATGAAAGCCCAGCCAGAAATGGCTGGGCTTTTTGTTTTAGGTAAAGGCAAATAGTATTTTCTGGCAATAGATATCGAAGAATAGATAAAAAAAAACCGCAGATAAAATCTGCGGTTTTTTTAACAGTTTAAGCTGTAGCTTCTTTAAACTAGTCGCTTACTTAGTTACGCGTAGCACAGGGCTTTCACCAACAGTCACGGCACCAGAAAGTTTATTTAACTCTTTGATTTCGTCCATATTAGAAATAACCACAGGTGTTAGAGTTGATTTTGCTTTTTCTTCTAAGAATGCTAAATCAAATTCAATCACTGTATCGCCAGCTTTAACCGCTTGGCCTTCTTCTGCTATACGGGTAAAACCTTGACCTTTCAGTTCTACTGTATCGATACCGAAGTGAACAAATAGCTCAACACCGTCATCAGATTCAATAGAGAACGCATGGTTAGTTTCAAAAATTTTACCAATTGTCCCGTTTACTGGTGCTACCATCTTGTCGCCAGAAGGTTTGATAGCGATACCGTCGCCAACAATTTTTTCTGCAAATACTACATCTGGTACATCTTCGATGTTTACTATTTCGCCAGAAATTGGTGCGATGATTTCGATTGCCCCCGCATCAGCGCTATCATCAGATACTAGCTTCTTAAGCTTGTCAAACAGACCCATGTTGTGCTCCTAAACGTTTAATTTTTTTCTATTCTATCGAATTATATTAGCAGTTGGATTTTTCTGCGATAAATTTTTCAACATGAGCTTCAATTTCTGCTGCAGTAGCCATTTCTAAAGCTTGATCAGCCATAGCTTTCACTTCTGCATAATCTGCATTTCGGATTATTTTCTTAACGCTTGGAATTGAAATGCCACTCATACTGAATTCGTCTAGGCCCATACCTAGAAGAAGTAGAGTTGCGCGTTCATCACCAGCTAACTCACCACACATACCTGTCCATTTGCCTTCTTTATGAGAAGCATCGATTACCTGTTTAATAACGGTTAATACCGCAGGTGATAGTGGATTATATAAGTGAGAAATTAGCTCATTACCACGGTCTACAGCTAGAGTATACTGAGTTAAGTCGTTTGTACCAATACTAAAGAAAGAAACTTCTTTGGCTAAGTGGTGTGCAATTGCCGCTGCGGCTGGTGTTTCAACCATTACGCCAATCTCAATTTCTTCATCAAATGCTAGATTTTCTGCACGAAGTTCTGCTTGATATGTTTCAATTGCTTGTTTAAGTTCACGAATTTCTTCAACAGAAATAATCATAGGGAACATAATACGCAGCTTACCGTGAGCAGAAGCACGTAATATACCGCGAAGTTGATCTCGAAGGATTTCACGGCGATCTAAGCTGATTCGAATAGCACGCCAGCCTAGAAACGGGTTCATCTCTTGAGGAAGATCTAAGTAAGGGAGATCTTTGTCACCGCCGATATCCATAGTACGAATGATAACGGACTCACCTTGCATTGACTCCGCCACTTCTTTATAGGCGTGATATTGTTCTTCTTCCGTTGGAAGAGAGCTACGATCCATAAATAAAAATTCAGTACGGTACAAGCCAACGCCTTCACCACCGTTACGTAAAATACCAGCGCAGTCTTTTACTGTTCCGATATTACCGCACACTTCCACTCTGTGGCCGTCAGTGGTGATCGCTGGTAAATCTTTTAATTTAGCCAGTTCTTCTTTTTCAGCAAAAAAAGCATCGCGGAATGTTTGAGCTTCAGCGAGTTCTGCTTCTGAAGGATTAACAATGATTTTGTTATTAATCGCATCAAGGATTAACATGTCGCCATTTTTTACTTTAGCGGTCACATCGTTAGTTCCAACAATCGCTGGAAGTTCCAGTGAACGAGCCATAATAGAAGTATGCGAAGTACGACCACCAATATCACAAGCAAAACCAAGTACATAATCAAGGTTGATTTGTGCAGTTTCAGATGGCGTTAAATCGTATGCAACCAAAATAACTTCTTCATCAATATCGGCAAGAGAAACAATGTTGATACCAAGTGCGTTTTTAACGAATCGAGTACCGATATCTCGAATATCAGTTGCGCGCTCTTTAAGGTACTCATCATCTAAAGATTCAAGTGCTGTAGCTTGCTCTTCAATAACGGTATGAATTGCGTTATCAACAGGCATCTTATCTTTTTTAACTAGTGTTAAGATTTCTTCTTCTAGCTCTTCATCTTCAAGTAACATGATATGGCCTTCGAAGATTGCTTCTTTTTCTTCGCCAAATGTTTCTAGAGCTTTTTGTTTGACAATACCAAGTTGATGAGCAGATTTGTCACGTGCTTCGTAAAAACGTTTTACTTCGCTTTCAACTTGATCATCAGAAATTGTGTGTGTGTTTAAAACAATTTCATCTTCTTGAAGTAGTAGTGCTTTACCAAAAGCAATACCTGGAGATGCTAAAATGCCTGAAATCATAGCTTTACCTTAAATTGGTCAACAGTATAGAGAGTAAAAGAAGAGTAACTATTGTATGTTTAGTAGAATTTTGCCTCTAAGTCCAACAAAGCCATTTTGCTTTGTTGGACTTAGAGGCAAAATGGCTTTGATTTTTAGAATTTGAGACGATTAATCTAGCTTGTCCATCAATGCTACTAGGTGGTCTACTGCTGCTTGAGCTTGTGCACCTTCAGCGGAGATAGTAACTACCGTACCTTTTACTAGGCCTAGAGTTTGTAGCTTGAACAAACTTTTTGCACTAGCGCTTTTACCGTTAGAAGTCACTGTGATGTCTGCGTCAAATGATTTTGCTTCTTTAACGAATTGTGCAGCTGGACGAGTGTGAAGACCATTTTCTGCTGTGATTTCTACTTGCTTTTGATACATGTGATATACCCCAATCGATTTATTTATTGTTTAAGTACTGGCTTAATTTGACTTATTAGTCGCCTTGTAAAATATAGAACATAATTAGCGTGCTATAAATTGTTGACCAGTAAAGCGAGATATTTGTTATTAAATGTTATCTCGTTGCTTAATTTTCTGTATTTATTGTTTTATTTCTAGCTTCAAAATAAAACATGTCCTGATAGTACCAAACGAATAGTAAGGATCAACAAAAAAGCCCCAGAAAGGGGCTTTTTTAGTGAAAATTTTGATTTAAGCACACTTTTTTTACAAAAATGTTAACCGTTTTCTTTCTCAGTAAACAGTCCTGCAAATAAAGCCGTACTTAAATAACGTTCACCTGAGCTTGGTAGTACCGCCACAATGGTTTTACCTTCAAACTCGGGTAACGCTGCAATACGGTTAGCTGCAACAATTGCTGCGCCTGATGAGATACCCGCTAGAATACCTTCTTCTTCCATTAAGCGACGCGCCATTTCAATTGCTTCGTCTGAAGTAACGGCTTCTACGCGGTCTAGTAGCGTTAGATCAAGGTTCTCAGGAATAAATCCTGCACCTATACCTTGGATCTTATGCGGTGCGGGTTGAATTGCGTCTCCAGCTAATGCTTGCGCAATAACTGGTGATTCAGCTGGTTCTACAGCAACCGCCGTGATTGCTTTGCCTTTTTCGCCTTTCAGGTAACGAGCTGTACCAGTGATTGTGCCACCAGTACCAACACCAGCAACGAATACATCGATTTCGCCATCGGTTGCATCCCAAAGTTCTGGACCAGTTGTTTGTTCGTGAACCGCTGGGTTTGCTGGGTTGTTGAATTGTTGTAGTAATAAATATTTTGCCGGATCGCTTGCAACAATTTCTTCTGCTTTAGCAATCGCGCCTTTCATACCTTTTGCAGCTTCAGTTAATTCTAGGTTTGCGCCTAGAGCTTTAAGAAGTTTACGACGCTCAAGGCTCATAGATTCAGGCATAGTTAGCGTTAACTTGTAACCACGAGCAGCAGCAACAAAGGCAAGTGCGATCCCTGTGTTACCACTTGTTGGTTCAACAAGCTCAATACCTGGCTTTAGCTTACCTGATTTTTCTGCTTCCCAGATCATGTTAGCGCCGATACGGTCTTTAACACTGAAGCTTGGGTTACGAGATTCAACTTTCGCTAACACTTTGCCACCGCTTACTTTATTTAGGCGAACAAGGGGAGTATTACCGATAGTTAGAGAGTTATCTTCAAAAATTTTGCTCATTTTGTATTGTCCTTTTCTACACGCGATGACATATTTTGTGTCGTTGATGAGCATAATAATGCTTATTGAAAAAAGCAAAAAGACCCAAAAGTTATATCATATTAAAGAACGCTATTTTCTGTTTGTTTTTCAAAGCGTTTATTCGTTTCTATATTCAGTGTTTTTGTTTAAATTCGTTTACCCAAATAGCAGTAGCACCGCATACTGCTACTGGCATAACAATAAGATTTAAAATAGGAATAGCGGTAAAAAACGCAACGCAGAAACCAAAGCCATATGCTTTAGTTTGGTTTTGCTTTAGATCTTGACGCATGGTGTGAAAAGGAATTTTATGGTTATCGAACGGGTAGTCACAATACTGAATGGCCATAACCCAAGCAGAGAAAATAAACCAAAGAATGGGTGCAACCGTTTGTCCTAAAGCAGGAATGAGCAATAGGATGAAGAGACCTAGTGCTTTTGGCGCAAAATAAACGATTTTTTGCAGTTCTCTAGCAATAATTCTTGGTGCATCTTTTATTATGCTTACTAAATTTTGGTCACTATCAAGCTTACCGCTTAGTTTTTCTTCTACCTTTTCGGCTAGTAATCCATTAAATGGAGAAGCAATTAAGTTGGCTAATGTACTAAATAAATAAGAAAAAGTACCAAGAATTGTAATAGTCAGTATTGGCCATAAAAGATAAGAGAGCCAAGATAACCAATCAGGTACGTAAGACATCCAGCCCGTTATCCAATCATTAAGGTGAGAGAATAAATAAAATAGTGCCCCACCGACTAATATAATGTTGGTCAGGAGTGGTAAAATAACAAATCGACGAATACCTGGAGTTAATGCGAGTTGAATTCCTTGGAAAAAATAACCGAAGCCGCTTTGTTTCATTTCTATTTCTCTTTCTGAAGTGATAGAAAGGTATTGTACCTAGGGTTGTAAAACTTTCAAAATGAGAAAAGCGTGTTAGTTATCACAAGCTGGTTTACACTAGCTATATTAATTTATTCAAAAACTTCATACACTTTTGGTAAAGTAGTGAGATTATCCGATAGATTTTACTTCTGATGTTGGGTATTTCATTAGATACAGTAGAGAGTAGACCATGCAGGAATTGCGATTAGTACTCATTATAGTGGGTGCGCTAGCTATAGCGGCACTACTAATTCATGGGCTTTGGACAAGTAAAAAAGAAGGCAAAAGCAAGTTTGCTGAAAAATCAATGACGAGTAGTGATGATGTGGCTGCATCATTAACGGTTTCTAGTGATGACGTCACTGTTATTAAAAAAGAGAAAAAAGATCCAGGCTTTGGCGTGAATAGAGATTTTTCTCATGATCCGTTGGGTGTTGATGACCCTCTTGATAATGAAGGTGATACTTTTGGTCGCTTGAATAATCAAGAGGATAGTGAGGGTGATCTGCCGCACGTGACTTTATATGATGATATTGATACTTCTCCCAAGGATAAAGTCATATTTTCAGATGGCGATGAGGAGATTATTTTGAAGTCACCTAGAGTTACTTCAAAAAACGCTTCAGTAATTGCAGATTCTTCATTAACCACTGATTCTTCATTAACGACGGATATGCCGTTAACCAGTGATTCAACATTATCTCCTGATGCAGCATTATCTCCTGATTCAACATTAGCCTCTGATTCAACATTAGCCTCTGATGAAATCGACGCGCCCATTGAAGAGCAAGATGATGCGATGAAAGTGATTGTTATCAATGTTCACTGCTCAGGTGATGAACCATTTGTTGGTACAAAATTATTTGATAGCATGCGGCAGAACGGTTTGTTTTACGGTGATATGGATATTTTTCATCGTCATAATGATATGTCAGGTACCGGCAAGGTCTTATTTAGTGTGGCGAATATGATGGACCCTGGAACGTTAAAACACGATGATCCCGCAACGTTCTCTACTAAGGGGATTTCTTTATTTATGACGTTACCTGGCTTTGGCGACGTCGATCAAAATTTCAAACTAATGTTAAGAACGGCGCAACAAATAGCCGATGATATGGGTGGGAATGTGTTAGATGAACAACGTAACTTGATGACGCCAGATAAGTTACTCAGTTTTAAAAATCAAATTAGAGCGTTCAAAGCGCGCACAGCCCAACTCTAGAGTAAACAATTTAAAGGGCTCCGAATGGAGCCCTTTTTTATCGTATTAAAAAATAAAACGGGATCAGGAAAAATGTCTCAGTCGGTCGAAGATAGACTTAATCAACTTAAAAAAGAACTGCATTTTCACGGTGTAAAATATTATGTAGAGGATGATCCTCAGGTGCCTGATGCCGAATATGATCGTCTTATGCGAGAACTGTTAGAACTGGAAGAAAAGCATCCTGAATTTGTTTCTATAGATTCTCCGAGTCAACGAGTGGGAGGTATTCCATTAGATGGTTTTTCTCAAGTCAGTCACGAAATCCCGATGCTATCTCTTGATAATGCTTTTAGTGATGAAGAGCTAGATGCCTTTAAGAAGAGAATGGATGATCGAGTCACTAGCGACAAAATTGATGCATTTTGTTGTGAGCCTAAACTAGATGGTTTAGCCGTTAGCTTACTGTATGAAAATGGCATATTGATTCAGGCTGCGACGCGCGGAGATGGCAATACTGGCGAAAATATTACCGAAAACGTACGTACAATCACGGCAATTCCATTAGTGCTTCAAGGCAAAGGTTGGCCATCAAGAATTGAGGTTCGCGGCGAAGTGTTTATGCCTAAAGCGAGCTTTGAAAAATTTAATCAGCATGCTCTAAAATTTGGCACCAAACCTTTTGTTAATCCAAGAAATGCGGCTGCCGGTAGTTTAAGGCAACTGGATTCGCGTGTTACTGCTAAGCGTTCATTGAGTTTCTATGCGTATAGCGTTGGTGTAATTGAAGGCGGTGAACTTCCAGTTAGCCACTATCAACGCTTTTTGCAATTGAAAAAATGGGGGCTACCGATGTGCCCAGAAACCGCTAAGCTGGACGATATGATGGCGGTTAAAGCGTATTATCGTTCCATATTACAGCGTAGAGATGAACTCGGTTATGAGATTGATGGCGTAGTAATTAAAGTAGATAGCATCGCTATTCAACAACAACTCGGCTTTGTGGCTCGTGCGCCAAGGTGGGCTATTGCTTATAAATTTCCAGCGCAAGAAGAGCTGACTAAACTCAATTCCGTTGAGTTTCAAGTTGGACGCACAGGCGCCATTACGCCGGTCGCAAAATTGGAACCAGTGTTTGTTGGTGGAGTGACGGTTAGCAACGCGACGTTGCATAATGCTGACGAAATCGAACGCCTTGGAGTTAGGGTTGGTGATACCGTTATTATCCGTCGTGCAGGGGACGTTATCCCTCAAATTACTAATGTAGTTTTAGAAAAAAGACCTGAAAATGCAGTGAAAATCGTATTTCCGGATGCATGTCCTGTTTGTAATTCTACTATTGAAAGAGTGGAAGGAGAGGCAGTAGCTCGTTGTACTGGAGGTTTGGTTTGTCGAGCGCAACGTAAAGAAGCGTTAAAGCATTTTGTTTCACGCAAGGCACTCGATGTGGATGGTCTAGGAGATAAAGTGATCGAGCAGTTGGTTGATAAAGAAATGGTTGATTCACCGGCTGATCTATTTAAATTATCTGCTGGCGTGTTAACGGTTCTGGAAAGAATGGGACCTAAATCGGCGCAAAATGCGGTCAACGCACTGGAAAAATCTAAGAAAACGACGTTGGCTCGATTCCTCTATTCCCTCGGTATAAGAGAAGTTGGTGAAGCGACTGCCGCTAATTTAGCCACTCATTTTAAATCCTTACCTGCTATCCAGGCGGCTTCATTAGAGCAGTTAATTGAAGTATCTGATGTTGGTAATATTGTTGCTAATCATATTGTGCATTTCTTTGAACAACAGAAGAATGAACGAGTGATTAACGAGCTACTAGCACAAGGAATTCATTGGCCCCAAATAGAAGAGGCATCTGACGATGTACCTCAACCTTTAGCTGGTAAGGTAGTTGTCATCACTGGCTCATTTTCTCAATTGAATAGAAATGATGCTAAGGCCGCTTTACAAGCTTTAGGTGCTAAAGTAACCGGCAGTGTCTCGAAAAAAACTGATATTCTATTTGCTGGTGAAGCGGCGGGTTCAAAACTGACTAAAGCACAAGAATTAGGTATTGAGATTCTTGATGAGCAAGCTCTGGTGAATATTCTTGCTTAATATTGGCGAGAGTTAATTGGTTAAATGTTGGCGGTAAAGCGAACCGTTGGTTCTAGCTGGCAAGTTGGTATACGGTAAAAGAACAGGGGGGATATGACGAGCGGTCCCCCTTGTTGGTTTCTATTGTTTTATTCAGACTTATAGTGAACATTTATGCATATTAATCAGGTCGGTAAACTTACTAATTTATCTGCAAAGTCAATCAGGTTATATGAACAAAAGGGGCTAATCTCTCCGCCTCTTCGTGCTGATAATGGCTATCGTCAATATAATCAATCTCATATCGACGAGTTACAGATCATTGCCAGAGCGAAAAGAGTCGGCTTTACTTTGGATGAATGTAAAGAGTTAGTCGGCTTAGCGCTGAACCCCAAGGCTACTAGCGCAGAAGTTAAGCAGAAAACCCAACAAAAGCTGCAAGAAGTAGAGCAAAAATTGATCGAGCTGACTGAAATTAAAAATCAACTCGAACGTTGGGTTGAGGCATGTCCTGGAGATGAAGGGAATGTATGCCCAATAATCGATGGGTTAAAATCCTAACTGGATTATTCCGTTGGCTCTATGGTTAAAATAATACCGTCTACTTCAACAATTTTAACTAATGTTCCAGCACTAATGTCTTGTTGACTACGTGCTGACCAAGTCGTGTCACCAAGCCTAATACGACAGTTACCCTTTATAACATCTTCTTCAAGTTTGGTGACTTTACCAAGCAGTTGCTTGTCTTTTTGGTTTAACGAGCCCGTGCTTTCAGCGTGGAGATCTTTTTTGTATTGGTATCGCCACCAAATCCATGTCGTTATCAACGAAAAGCTCGCAAAGCAGATCCACTGTAATTGCCAGCTGATTGGCAGAAGAGATAACACTATGCCGACAAGGATAGCGGATAAGCCTAACCATAAAAAATACCCAGCGGTACCGAGTAATTCTCCAGAGAGCAACAAGAGCCCCAAAGCTAACCAATGCCAATGATTAACTTGATTGAGTAGTTCTAGCAAAATGGCTCCTTACTTGTCATCTTTTTGAAGTTTAAACATCTCAGCGATACCCGCCACAGAGCCCATTAATCCGGTTGCTTCTAAAGGCAACATGATGATCTTACCATTTTCTGCTTGTCCGATGGACTTAATTGCATCGGTATAACCTTGAGCAATAAAGTAATTAACCGCTTGCATATCACCATTGGTAATAGCTTCAGATACCATAGTGGTGGCTTGTGCTTCCGCTTCTGCTGCTCGCTCACGCGCTTCAGCCTGTAAGATAGCGGCTTGTTTTTCTCCTTCCGCGCGCAGAATAGCCGATTGCTTATGACCTTCGGCTTTAAGAATTTCGGCTTGACGAATCCCTTCTGCTTCAAGCACATCGGCTCGTTTATTACGCTCGGCTTTCATTTGGGCGTTCATGGCTGCTGTCAAATCGGCTGGAGGTTGAACATCTTTAATTTCAATCCGAGTTACTTTTACTCCCCATGGGTTAGTGGCTTCATCGACCACTGAAAGAAGTTTTAGGTTAATCATATCTCGTTGACTGAGCATTTCGTCAAGTTCCATTGAACCTAGCACAGTACGAATATTGGTTAAGGTTAAGTTGCGGATCGCGTGCTCTAAATCGTTAACTTCGTAAGCGGCTTTGGACGCATCAATAACCTGAACAAAGCAGACTGCATCGATATTAACGCTGGCATTGTCTTTAGAAATAACTTCTTGAGCTGGAATGTCTAATACACGCTCCATCATGCTTATTTTTGAGCCAACACTGTCAACAAAAGGAATAATTAAATTTAAGCCCGGTTTGAGAGTTTGTGTGTAACGGCCAAAACGTTCAACGGTCCAGTTATTACCTTGAGGAACCGTTTTTACCCCAGCAGCAATAAAAACAATCGTGGTAACAATTAATATTCCTATTGTAATAAGTACATCTAAAGTCATGGTATATCCTTTTCTAGGTTTATTTTTATGGTGTTGGCGTAACTTGCTATCGTGATGCAGTGAAATATTGAACGATGGTGCACCAATCAAGAGAATCAAAAAGCCAATAGACTTAGTTTAAATTGTTCCTGAAGAAATATTGGGTTTATTGTCAATGTTTTGTCTGAATATCAAATTATATTAACTGAGATGAATAGCTTGTTAATTAACTCGATTTTAAAAATCTTCATTTTTGTTGTTTTAGTGACAATGTCTAAATGAGCGAAAAGCAAGGGTAGAGCGGCTATTTTACAATGCTGTATTTAGCGCTAACATTAGCAATTATAAAGATAGAAAGTATAAAAATAGAACCTATAAGGATAGAACCTACAGTCGACAGCGTGTAAACATTGAACATGAATAAAGTGTCGACTGTGAATGGTATGTGGCGATCAGCTAGTATGATTGCCAGAACTACGGTCGTTAGTAAAGTACGGTTATTAGTAAAGTAATGAATAAAGTTGTCGGCGATACTTAGCGGCAATACTATTGCTTTGACCTAATGCCGCTAATATATCCATAAAGGACTTTTTCATTTCTCCATCTGACGTATTCAAGTCTTTGACTAAAAATGACCACAGCAATTGCAACGCTTCTTCTGAACGCGATACTTCGTGGTACTGCAAAGCCAGTTCCATTGCAACTTCAGCGGCATTTGGATCCTGTTTTAGTTTCTCTTCTAAAGATTGAATTTCTGGGCTATCTGCAGCTTGTTCATGCAGTTCTAATTTAGCGATCAGCCCTTTGTAGTAGTTGTCTTGGTATTCTAGTGGAATATGGCTAAGAAGCTGTTTAGCCAAATCAAATTGGTTGGTTTGTAGATAGCAATCTGCGGTTAACAGTTTTACATTTCCTTTATTTTTCAGTTCTTCATCCAAAGAATTTAGTAAGGTCAAGGCATTATCGTGTTCACCAGCCTGCATTTTTTCTTGCGCTTCTTGCAGAGTGAGTTCGTCTTGACTTGGCAAGTGCTTACTTAACATCTCTGAGATTGCCTCAATAGATTGAGGTCCACCTAAACCGTCGACTGGTTGGCCATTGACAAACAGTGCGATGGTTGGCAAAGCTTGAACACCAAATTGACCAGCAATCGCTTGTTGCTGCTCGCAATTAAGCAACGCGAGAGTAAATGCACCTTTGTATTGCTGAGCGAGAGTCTGTAGTTGAGGTATGATTTCTGAGCTTTCAGGGCTCATTGATGCCCAGAAATGAATAAGAACAGGGCGCTGAACGGATTGCTCTAGAATTTGACGAAAATTCTGTTCATTTAATTCAACTATATACTCAGGTTGCATGGTTTTCCCTTATTTAATGATGCTTTCTTCTTAAATATGGGTATGTACGACTAATATCAAGAGTGTTCGGTGGCATCAAACAAAAAAACGCCAAATAAAGGCGTTTTTTGTTTGAACTTTTGCGAGAGCTACAGAATAAATATAAACAGTAGCGCAACACCCACACCAATCCAATTGAGTTGGTTTAATGTCATCATATTCACCGAATGCAACGCTTAAAAAACATAGAACGAACGATCTAATACAGCTATGGTATATACATTGTATTACAGCTATGTGACAGTTCTATCAAAAAGCGAGTAAATTAAACGATATTGTGTGAATATTGACGCTTATAGAGGGTTTATCCTCCATTAAGTCGATTTTATCAGCAGTGAGTCGAGCCAGCGCGAAGGTAAGATACGTTTTAAAACCGAAAATACTTTGGTTGGTGTCGTCACTCGATACCTTAGTCTAGGTTTGGGCGAATTGAGAGCATGTAGTAGCGGTGCAATGATAGATTCTGCTGGTAATACGAATTTATTTTTAGAAGAGGCATCAGCCAGTCGATCTAACTGAATACGATACGCTTGCTTGTGCTCACTATTATTGACATCTATCCATTGTTTAAGCTTTAGTAATCCATTGGCCCTGAACTGAGTTTCGATTGGTCCAGGTTGGATAATGCTGAGCTTAATATCGGTATCGTGTAATTCTAAACGTAAAGTGTCACTCCATCCTTCTATGGCAAATTTTGATGCATTATAAGCGCCTCGATATTGCATTGCGGCAAATCCTAATACGGAACTATTTTGAATAATTCGTCCGTAGCCGTTTTTCCGCATATAAGGCAATATTTCGCATACAAGCTGATGCCAACCAAAAAAGTTACTTTGAAATTGTTCTTTAAGAGCCTGAACTGGCAAATCTTCGAGTGCACCTGGTTGGCCATAAGCGCCATTGTTAAAAAGCGCGTATAAGTTGTTATTACATAACAGCATGGTCTCAGTAACCGCTTTGGATATACTGGCGGGATCATTTAGATCCAATTGTATGCAGGTTAATCCTTCTTCCTGTAGTCGTGCAACATCTTGCGGTTGTCGACATGAGGCTATCACGTTGAAGCCTTGTTGGTTTAGCGCATGGGCACAAACATACCCGATACCTGTAGAACAGCCAGTAATAAGGATAGTTTTTGACATAATAGTGTGGGTTCGCTTTATTGCAATAATGACCTATAAGTTAACAGCTTACTGGCTAAATTGTTTAAATTAATGTTGCAAAATAGATTTTAGGGCCGGTTCTAATCTGGGGTAAGTAAAATTAAAACCCAGCTCTGTTAAGTGTTTGGGCTTAGCTCGAATACTATCAAATAAAAGACAACTGGCCTCACCCATCACTAATTTTAGAACCCATTTAGGGGTGGCGAGTAACATCGGTCGATGCAGCGAAGAAGCTAACGTTTGGCTAAACTCTCGATTTGTTACAGGGTGAGGGGCACTGAAATTAAAACAGCCACTTGCATGTGGTGTGGTTAATAGAAATACCAGTGCTCTAACCATATCGTGCAGGTGTATCCATGGCATGTATTGCATGCCTTGTCCTAAACGGCTTCCCAATCCAAGTTTAAATGGTGGCAACATCATAGGAAGTGCGCCGCCGTCTAACCCTAAAACTAACCCTGTTCGAACGATACAAACACGTGTGGATTCTGATTGGGCTTTTTGAGCGATTGATTCCCAAGTGTCGCATACATAATGTGTAAACCCTTGGTGATATACATGCAAAGATTCATCGAACGGATGGTGCTGTTGATCGCCATAATAGCCAACCGCAGAACCACTGATAAATGTAGTGGGTGGTGTCGTGCTTGCATGAATGCGCTCGACCAGTTGTTCGGTGATGGACCAGCGACTGTCACAAATAGATTTTTTTTGTTTCTCACTCCATCGTTTACCTGCAATCGGTTCACCAGCCAAATTGATAATGGCGTCAATTTGGTTAAAATTAGTGTAGCCATCTAAGCTATCAATGTAGGTAATATTGCCCACGTCCGCATGCTTTAATTTGTTTCTTGCACTGACGAGATCTCGAGTTAAGAGTACTATTTGATGTGTAGAAAGGTGCTTAATTAATTCTGAACCAATAAAACCGGTACCGCCAGTTAGCAATATACGCATGTATCCCCCTCATAGTAATGTATGTTTTTATTATAGACGCTACCCACCATTCGGACTAAATATCTCATTTTGGTAAAAAAAAAGAGATAATTGTGGACGAGTTTTTATTCTTTGCCCAACATAAGAATAAGTTAATATTCTAACGGGAGGAAGCATGGAAGCACTGATCGCTTTATTTAAAGCTATGCTTGGAAGCTTGCGTGATCTCCTTCCAATTATTGTCGTGATTGCCTTCTTTCAACTTGTGGTTCTGCAAGGTCCTCTACCTAATTTACCTTCTATTCTTGTTGGTTTACTTTTTATTGTACTTGGGCTGACATTTTTTATCTTTGGTTTGAACATGAGTTTATTCCCTATTGGGGAAAGTATGGCTCAATCTTTTGCCCGCAAAGGCAGTCTTTTTTGGCTGATCTTATTTTCGTTTAGTTTGGGTTTTGGAACCACTATTGCCGAACCTGCTTTGACAGCGGTTACGCGTGAAGCGGCGAAAGTTGCCGCTGAGGGAGGAGTAATAGCCCACACGTTAGATGCTATGGATAATTATGCCAACGGGTTGAGAATCACCGTAGCTCTTTCTGTTGGGTTAGCCATCGTTATAGGGGTAATGCGAATCTTAAAAGGGTGGCCAATTCACATAATGATTTCTGCTGGATATGCGTGTGTCATTATTCTTACTTGGTTTGCACCTGAAACTATCATTGGTATTGCATACGATTCTGGAGGCGTCACCACATCAACCATAACAGTGCCTTTAGTTACTGCTTTAGGGGTCGGTTTAGCCTCTTCGATTAAAGGCCGAAATCCGATGTTAGATGGATTTGGTTTGATAGCATTTGCCTCATTATTACCTATGATTTTTGTTATGGCTTATGGGATGATTTTGACATGATCAGTGTCTCTCAATTTGTCGACACTTTTATTGGAACTGTACTCGATGTGATCCCTATCGCCACTATTATTTTTGGATTTAAAATAGCGGTATTAAGAAAGCCTGTCGCCAATTTAGCTAAAGTTATTCTCGGTTTTTTTTATGTGATTTTAGGTTTGTCATTATTCTTATTAGGTCTAGAGTTGGCATTATTTCCTTTAGGTGAAACGATGGCTGCACAATTGACGGCACCAGAGTTTTTACATTCCTATAAAGATAATATCGTCGCTAGCCTAAGTTGGCTTGATTATCATTGGGTTTATTTATTCGCTTTTTCTATTGGTTTTAGCACCACTATTGCCGAGCCATCATTGATTGCAGTAGCAATTAAAGCTAACCAAGTATCGGGTGGCACCATCAGTGTTAACGGTTTGCGCATTGCAGTGGCACTAGGCGTAGCCATTGGTATTTCATTAGGTAGTTATCGAATTGTTGTTGGTGATCCTATCCATTATTACATCATGGTCGGCTATGTGATGGTGATCATACAGACTCATTTTGCACCCAAAATGATTGTGCCATTAGCTTATGATTCAGGTGGCGTCACCACGTCAACAGTGACGGTTCCTCTAATTACAGCGCTGGGATTAGGATTAGCCTCAACAGTACCGGGTAGAAATCCGGTTATAGATGGGTTTGGTTTAATTGCATTTGCAAGTTTGTTTCCCATTATTACTGTCATGGCATATGCCCAAATAACGCAATGGTTAAATGCAAGATCCGCTTTTTAAGGAGAATATTTATGCGCTTTAAATTGATACTCGCTTTTGTAGAAGATACAAAAACTGATGCGGTGTTAGATGCAGCTCGATCTGCTGGTGCAACAGGTGCGACAGTTATCAACAATGCGAGAGGTGAAGGACTAAATCAAAAAACAACTTTTTTTGGTCTCACCTTAGAAGTACAAAAAGATGTTGTGCTATTTGTAGTAGAAGAGCATTTATCTAGGCAAATACTTGAACGCATCAGCACAGTCGGCGAATTTGATGATGAGCCGGGTCAAGGTATTGCGATTCAAATTGATATTGAAGACGCAGTTGGGGTTGCGCATCAGGTTGAAACATTAACGAAGGTCGTTGAGGACGAATTATGAATCAGCATAAGGCAGTTAAAGTTAGAGATGTAATGGCTAATTCTTATGTTTTGGTCGACGGCGTTACTACGGTCAAAGAAGGAATACAATTGGCTAGAAAGCATGTAGTGAAAGCGCTTGTGGTGGATAAACGTCATGAAGATGATGAGTATGGTATTGTGCTCATGAATGACGTAGCCAAAAAAGTTCTTGCGCAAAACCGTTCAGTCAATCGGACCAATATATATGAAATAATGACTAAACCCGCTCTGTCAGTGAGTCCTGATATGAACGTTAAATATTGCGCTCGTCTATTTGAGCGTTTTGGTATTAGTCGAGCTCCGGTAATTGAGAATGGGGTTGTAATAGGCATGGTTAGCTACAACAATATTGTGGTTAATGGGATGGCATTAGATGTTTAATAAAGCACAACGGCGTGACATGTGTGCAATGACATTTATTTAAATGATGAAATGCGTAAAATGATAACGCTGATTGAAAGTTAAAATATGTTGGGTTGAATGACAGAAAAGAATAGAGAGACCAAATGAAACTGTTTTTTGCATCTGATTTGCATGGTTCATTGCCCGCCACAGAGGCGGTACTAGAAAAATATCAAGCGTCCGGTTGTGATTTTCTCATTCTATTAGGGGATATACTCAATCATGGGCCAAGAAACCCGGTTCCTGACGGTTATCAACCAGCAGAAGTGGCAATACAACTCAATGCCTACAAGAGCGAAATAATAGCCGTGCGAGGTAATTGCGACAGCGAAGTGGATCAAATGCTATTAGATTTTCCGATGATGGAGTCTTATGCATGGGTGATATTAGAAAGTGGAGTACGAATATTTCTTACGCATGGGCATCATTATAATAGTGACAACCGCCTAGCATTAAAAGTCGGTGATGTTATCGCACATGGACACAGCCATATTCCGGTGGCAGAAAAAAACGGCGACCAATTTATTTTTAATCCGGGTTCCGCCACCTTTCCTAAAGGTGACTATGTTGCAAGCTACGGTTTATATAGCAATGGTGTTTTTAACGTGTTGTCATTTTCAGATGAAATTTTAAAAACGATGATTTTACCAAGTTAAATTGATTATTAAACTTTGGATAAAAATAACAACGTCATTCTCTATGTTGAGTAATGGCGTTTTTTGTTCGAGTATCAAGTAAAACAAAATCCAAGTGTTGGAGCAATTTATGCCTAGTGTTAGATCAATTTATGCGAGTGTTGGATCAATTTATGCAAAATGTTGAATCAATTTATACGCTAGGTCTGGCTAAAAAACGGTTCCAGCGGTCAATGGACTTAATAATAAATAGTTTTAGTTTTTTGGCACGATGATTGCTTTTATATAATCGTAAGTCATTTTTGATAGTAGAGGTACGGTATGACTATTTCTTTTAATGATGCGTTAGGCATTCACCAACACACCGTTGGTACTCGGGAGCGCAATGCAGAGATTATCTCTACAAACATTGCTCAAGCGAACACGCCTGGCTATAAAGCAAAAGGAATGGACTTTCAAAAAGCACTTCAGGCGGCAACGTCAGGGGCAAACTTTGGTCTTAATCGTACTAATGAGCGGCATATAGCTGCCTCTACTAACATTAATGGGGATGTAAAATACCGAATTCCTACTCAGCCAGATACCGGTGATGGCAACACTGTAGATGTTGATTTGGAGCGTAATTTATTTATGCAGAATCAAATCAGACACCAAGCGTCACTCGATTTCTTAGGCGGCAAGTTTAAGAACTTAACTAAAGCAATCAAAGGGGAATAATTAGATGAGCTTATTTAATGTATTCAATGTAACTGGTTCTGCCATGAGTGCTGAATCTGTTCGTCTAAATACGACCTCAAGTAACCTGGCTAACGCAGATAGCATTAGTGGTTCTGCTAAAGAAACCTATAAAGCACGTCATGCAGTGTTTGGTGCCGAGTTAAGCAAGGCGAGTTATAACCGTGACCATACGGTTCCAGTTAAAGTTTTAGGAATTGTAGAGAGTGATAAGCCTCTTCAAGCGGAATACAACCCAGAGCATCCATTAGCTAACGACGAAGGTTATATTTATAAACCTAACGTTAACGTTATGGAAGAAATGGCGAACATGATTTCTGCATCTCGTTCATATCAAACGAATGTTCAGGTAGCAGATGCAAGTAAACAAATGCTGCTGCGTACGCTGCAGATGGGTCAATAAGGAGAAAGCGTAATGGCAATCAACAACGTTGGTCAGACCGGCTTGTCCTATGTAGACCAGCTTAAAAGCCTTCAAGAGCAAAATAAGCCAACTGAGACAACCGGTAAGCAAGACCTCAAGCAAGAGGATTTCTTATCCTTACTCACTAAGCAACTTGCTCAACAAGATCCGTTTAAGCCGGTAAGTAATGACCAGATGATAGCGCAAATGGCTTCATTTGCGACCGTTGATGGTATTAATCAGATGAATGGACAGTTCGAAAACCTAAATTCATCAATGACCTCCAATCAAGCACTACAAGCATCGACATTAGTTGGGCGAGATGTGTTGGTTCCTGGTGCCGCAGGCATTAAAGCGGACAACGCTGGCATGGCAGCAATGGTCAAGCTTCCTGCCTCGGTAGATAATTTATTTGTCAGAGTAGAAAACGAGCTCGGTCAATTAGTACGAACATTAGATGTGGGTGCCAAACCTGCCGGTGATAGTCGTGTTGAGTGGGACGGTAAAGATGAAAACGGCGTTCCTATGCCGGCCGGCAAATACAATGTAAAAGCGGGCGGCCTATTGGATGGACAAAGTACAGAGTTTGAAGTATCAACTTATGCAAACGTGAACAGTGTTCTTCTCGGTAAAGGTGATGGGAATGTACTGCTTAATCTGGCTGGCTTTGAATCGCCAGTTAAACTTGCTGAAGTATTAGAAGTTGGCAAAGCGTAACAGCGCTAGCTAGATAAGAGGAAATTGAAATGTCATATGTAGCTTTAAGCGGTTTATCCGCTGCACAATTAGATCTAAATACAACGAGTAATAATATTGCTAACGCCAACACGTTCGGTTTTAAAGAATCACGAGCGGAATTTGGCGATGTATATTCAAGTTCAGTATTTACTAATTCTAAGACCACACCTGGTGGCGGGGTTCAACCCAGTAAAGTTGCCCAGCAATTCCATGAAGGATCGAGTGTTTATACTAACAACCCGATGGATCTACGTATTGGTGGTACAGGCTTTTTTGCAGTATCAAAAGATCGCATGGTGCCGCAACAAAATGAAATGACCAGAAACGGCGCGTTTCATTTAAATAAAGATAACTACATGGTTAGCTCAAATGAAGAGTTTTTATTAGGTTATCAGGTCGATCCAGATAGCGGTGATGTACTCTCATACGAACCTACGCCACTGCAAGTTCCGCCTGAGTTTGGTAAGCCTAAGCAGACAGCAAATGTAGAAGTAGGCGTTAATCTACCGGCAAATGGTGACTTAAAAGATCCAGCTCTGTTTGATTTTACCGATAAAGAAACATTTAACCGTTCAACTTCTTCTACTATTTATGATTCTATGGGTCAGTCGTATAAAATGTCGACTTACTATTTAAAAGACATGACTCAACCGAATACATGGCAGACTTACTACACCGTTACCGATAAAAACGGCGAAAAACCGTTAAATATTACCGGTGGTGACGCAACCAATGCGACTGGCCATGTTGGGCATACTATGAAATTTAATACCGATGGTACGCTTTCAAGTATTAATAGTGGTAACAACATAGTAACCGAACAACTTGGTGTTGGTCCAAACGCTATTGATTTAAATGGTGCGGATACAACGCAGTTGATGTCATTTAAAGTGGACGGCGCAACCCAGTTTGCTGCTCCGTTTGAATTGACGAAGTTTGATGAAGATGGGGCAACAACCGGTTTCCTTACCAAGCTTGATTTTGATGAAAATGGCACAATTTTAGGCACGTACTCTAATGGAGAAAACGTCTCTCTCGGTCGAGTTGGTTTGGTGAGAGTGTCCAATGAGCAAGGTTTGGACAAAAAAGGCGGAACTCAATGGGATTCTACTCAAGCATCTGGTCAGAAAATTTGGGGCGAGTCTAATAAGGGATCATACGGAACGATCTCGAACGGAACGTTAGAGCAATCCAACATTGATATGACTCAAGAACTGGTTGATTTGATTTCAGCACAACGTAACTTCCAAGCGAACTCACGTTCACTTGAAGTACATAATCAAACTCAACAAACTATTTTACAAATTCGTTAAGCGTTTATATGAGTACAACTTTGCCGCTTTTGGGCGGCAAAGTCCTTTCTTCTCTTTGCCTTCTTTCTATTCTGACGATTAATTTACTCACATCTTATTGTTATTAAACAACTAATTTAGTTGGCATGGCTATTGCTTTAGTTTGCTTAGACAGTAAATTTTCGGAGCAATATTATGGATCGTGCCTTGTTTCTTGCCATGAGTGGCGCTAAGCAAAATATGCAAGAGATGCAATTAAGAGCCAATAACCTAGCCAACGTTAGTACAACAGGTTTTCGTGCTGATCTTGCACAAGCACGCTCAATGCAAGCCTATGGTGACGGTTTACCTTCTCGTGTTTTTAGTATGACCGAACGCCCTGGCCAAAATTTTGCTCAAGGGAGTGTTATAACCACAGGCCGAGATCTAGATGTAACGATTGAAGGCGATGGTTGGTTATCTGTATTAGATAAAACCGGCCAAGAAGGTTTAACCCGTAACGGCAATTTACATATCGATGAAACAGGCCTGCTAACCAATGGCTCTGGCCATGTGGTCCTGGGTGAGGCGGGCGCACCAATCACCTTGCCTGTCCCAATAGCAAAAATAGAAATTGGCCGTGATGGCACTATTTCCGTATTGCCGAAAGGCGCACCTGCCGATGCAATGGAACAAGTGGATAGAATTAAGCTTTCTAGGCCAAATAATCGAGATTTATTTAAAGATTCTAATGGGCTATTCAGAGCCAAAGATCCAAACCAGTTTTTTGAAGCCGATGCGAATGTGAAGGTTATGACTGGTGCAGTCGAAGGAAGTAACGTAAGTGCGATTGGTGAAATGACCAGTCTAATTGATATACAGCGCCAGTTTGAAATGCAAGTCAAACTGATGAGCAATGCAGAAGAGATGGACAAAGCGTCTGATTCACTGCTTCGTATGAGCTAACAGATTTAGTTAAGGGGATTAGTTATGCATCCGGCATTATGGGTAAGTAAAACAGGTTTAGATGCTCAACAAACCAACATCTCAACCATATCCAACAACTTGGCAAACGCCTCAACGATTGGCTATAAAAAAAGCCGCCCAGTATTTGAGGATTTGTTCTATCAAAATATTAATCAACCAGGCGGTCAGTCGTCGCAAAATACGGAATTACCTAGTGGGTTAATGCTTGGTGCCGGTTCTAAAGTCGTTGCAACCCAAAAAATTCATACGCATGGCAATGCCCAAACGACCACTAACGCATTAGATATGATGATCGAAGGCGACGGTTTTTTCCAAATTGTTATGCCAGACGGCAACATGGGATATAGCCGTAATGGCCAGTTTACGCTAAACGACGAAGGTATCATTGTAACGTCTGGTTCTGGTTACTCATTAGAGCCTGAGATTGTTATTCCAGATGATGCGATTTCTATTACTGTCGGTAATGATGGTGAAGTGTCGGTTCGCCTACGAGGTCAACAAGATAACCAAGTGGTTGGACAAATAACCACGGTGGATTTTATTAATCCGGGTGGTTTAGAACCTATCGGGCAAAACTTATATTTGCCTACAGGTGCAAGTGGTGACCCAACGGAAGGCGTTCCTGGCTTAGATGGGTTGGGTTCTGTTCGTCAATCCATGTTAGAAACCTCTAATGTTAATGTTACCGAAGAACTGGTGAATATGATTGAAGCGCAGCGTGTTTACGAGATGAATTCAAAAGTTATCTCCGCCGTGGATAAGATGCAAAGCTTTGTCAATCAGCAGTTGTAATGTTAGTTGATTAAAGTCGTTATGTTTTGCAATTGATGTTTGTTGCAACCAATAGTTGAATTTGAAGTGAGCGAGTCGCTATGAAACGTATTTTTGGGTTAGTTTTAATGTTAACCATGTCAGGTTGCACTATGTTGTCACCAATCATTGAAGGCAACGATGTTGAACAGAGCACAACATTAGTTGACGCAGTGGAAGGCGACAAAGCGGAAGTCGAAGATTCGGGCATTATTGACAGCTTGAGAACACGTAACGACCCTGTTGAAGGTGATCCTGCTTGGGCGCCAATTCATCCTAAACATAAAGCCAAACATTATGCCGCCGCCACCGGATCGTTATTTAATGTCGGTTATGCAACCAACTTATACGATGATTCAAAACCTCGTGGCGTGGGTGACATTGTTACCGTCATGATGGAAGAACAAACTAAAGCAGCAAAAAGCGCCGATGCCGACTTATCCAAAAGTAATGATTCCTCAATGGATCCACTTTCTGTTGGAGGACAACCATTAACAATTGGCGATTACGATTTTTCTTATGAGCTCAGTAATGATAACAACTTTAGTGGCGAAGCCACCGCCAATCAAAGCAACAGTTTAAGTGGTTCTATTACCGTTGAAGTTATCGAAGTACTGGCTAATGGTAATTTAGTTATACGCGGTGAAAAATGGCTTACGCTGAACGCCGGAGATGAATATATTCGTTTAAGTGGGACTATCCGTCCAGACGACATTAGCTTTGACAATACTATTGCGTCTAATCGAATTTCTAATGCCAGAATTCGTTATTCAGGCACCGGTACGCAACAAGATATGCAAGAACCTGGATTCTTGGCACGATTCTTTAATGTCTCTTTATAGAAACGTGAAATAGTCGAAGTATTGACAGTAAAATGAGGTTCTATGCATGAACAAATTAGCAATAATAATCGTTGGTATAGTGATGATGACAACATCGGCATACGCTGCAAGAATTAAAGACATTGCAGAAGTCGCCGGCGTCCGTAGTAACCAATTAGTTGGTTATGGCTTGGTCACTGGCCTTCCTGGAACAGGGGAATCTACGCCGTTTACTGATCAAAGCTTCAATGCCATGTTACAAAATTTCGGCATACAATTGCCACCAGGGACTAAACCAAAAACAAAAAATGTTGCCGCTGTCATTGTTACAGCAGAACTGCCCGCTTTTTCTAAGCAAGGTCAAAAAGTGGATGTGACGGTTTCCTCTATTGGTTCCGCTAAGAGTTTGCGTGGTGGTACGTTAATCCAAACCTTTTTGAAAGGTCTCGATGGCGAAATTTATGCAATAGCACAAGGCAATTTAGTGGTCAGTGGATTCAGTGCAGAAGGTGCAGATGGGTCGAAAATCGTAGGAAACAACCCAACAGTTGGTTTGATCTCTAGTGGCGCAAGTGTTGAACGTGAAATACCTAGTCCTTTTGGTCGAGGCGATTTTATCACATTCAATTTAGTTGAATCTGATTTTACTACCGCTCAACGTATGGTTGACACAGTAAATAATTTTCTAGGCCCACAAATGGCTTCAGCAATAGATTCGACTTCAGTTAAAGTTCGAGCACCTCGTGATGTCAGCCAACGAGTGGCGTTTCTTTCCGCTATTGAAAATCTTGAATTCACTCCTGCGGATGGCGCTGCCAAAATTATTGTTAACTCACGTACTGGGACGATTGTTGTTGGACAACATGTAAGACTGAAAGCGGCCGCAGTAACGCATGGTGGTATGACGGTTGCGATAAAAGAAAATTTAAATGTTAGTCAACCTAACGCTTTTGCTGGTGGAGAGACGGTTGTAACGCCTGATACCGATATTGAAGTAACAGAAAAACAGGGCAAAATGTTTAATTTCCAACCCGGTCTTACCCTTGATGATCTAGTTAGAGCCGTCAATGAAGTAGGTGCGGCACCTTCCGACTTAATGGCTATCTTACAGGCACTTAAACAAGCTGGTGCTATCGAAGGCCAACTTATTATTATTTAAAGGTGACGTGATGATAGACAATGCTAATGACATCGGATTTATTCACGATATCGCCAGTTTAGATAAACTGCGTCAAAATGCGGTAAGTGATGATGATGGTAGCCAAAAAGAAGCACTGACTGCGGCGGCAAAACAGTTTGAATCGATTTTCACTACTATGCTGTTTAAATCCATGCGAGATGCCAATGCATCGTTTGAATCCGATTTAATGAAAAGTCAGAATCAAGACTTTTACCGCCAAATGATGGACGAGCAAATGGCCAGTGAATTAAGTGCTTCTGGCTCTTTAGGCCTCGCCGATATGATTGTTGCTCAATTGAGTTCCGGTACGTCCGGTGATGACAGTGAAATAACCATGCGCAATGCTGCGTTGGACACCACATTACGTCTACCTGTCGATGAAGCGAAATATGCTGATCTCGATAACAAAAAACTGGCCGCCGTGCCATTGAGTCAAAACCAGCCAGAAGGCCGTTTTGACACTCCAGAGCAGTTTGTACAATCATTAAAACCTTATGCAGACAAAGCAGCGAAAGCGTTAGGCATTGACTCTTCAATCCTTATTGCTCAAGCCGCATTGGAAACAGGCTGGGGTAAAAAAGTCATCAATAACTCGTTAGGCAGCAGTAACAACTTGTTTAATATCAAAGCGGATAACAGTTGGAAAGGTGACAAAGTTGCCACTCAAACGCTAGAGTTTCATGACAATGTGCCGGTGAAAGAAAAGGCGGCCTTTCGTTCCTACGATAGTTATGAAGAAAGCTTTAATGATTTTGTTCGTTTTCTTAATCAAAATCCAAGATACCAAACAACACTTTCTCAGAATAATAACTCTGAATCGTTTATTCGAGGTATCCACAAAGCCGGTTATGCAACCGATCCAAACTACGCCGACAAGGTCCTACAAGTAAAACGACGAATAGATAAGATGCAATAACATACGGCTTTAAAATACCAAGATTAAAAATAAGAAGGGAGGCAAAGCCTCCTTTTTTCTCATCAATAGCTCTTTTTTCTCTCAGCACCATCACTCTTTCAGCACCATTTTTGTTGTTTTGTATAAGCATTGTTTATTTTTATAAACCGCCTTCTCCCGCATATCGAATGGGCATTTTTTTGAATGTCATCGCAAATTAAACTATTGGCATGCACTTTGCTTGATAGAATGTAAGTTAAGAAAAAAACATCTATTTATCGTGGTTTTACTGGGGGCATTATGGCATCGGACTTGTTGAATGTTGGTACTCAGAGCGTATTAACCGCTCAGAGACAACTCAACACCACTGGTCATAACATATCGAATGCGAATACCGAAGGCTATAGTCGGCAATCGGTGATCCAAGCAACAAATTCGCCTCGTATGTACGGTGGCGAAACCTATGGCATGGGTGTTCATGTGGAAAATGTTCGCCGCTCTTGGGACCAATTTGCCGTCAATGAACTCAATGTCTCGACTACCAGCAAAGCATTGCGTGAAGATGACGAACAAAATCTAAGCCAACTAACCAGTATGCTCTCTTCGATGGCATCTAAAAAAATCCCCGAAAACATTAATGAATGGTTTGATTCCATCAAAACACTGGCTGATTCCCCTAATGATATGGGCGCTCGTAAAGTGGTATTAGAAAAGGCCGGCCTTATTAGTCAAAATTTGAATACTTTTTATGAAACTGTGCGTCAACAGTCGTCCAATACTAACCGTAAACTTGATCTTGCCGTTGAAAGAGTCAATCAAATTGGTGACGAAATAAAAGAACTACATCAGTTAATGATGCGGTCGCCAGGGCCACATAATGACTTAATGGATAGCCATGAAAAATTGATAAAAGAGCTTTCTGAGTACACCAAAGTTACCGTTACACCTCGTAGCAATAATGAGGGCTTTAATATTCATATTGGTAGTGGCCATACATTAGTTTCAGGTGTTGAATCGAGTAAATTGACCATGATTGACGGATCGCCAGATGCACAGCAACGTCAATTAGCCCTGATTGAAGGCAAAGGGATAAAAGCGATTAGCCATACCGATATTGATGGGAAATTAGAGTCATTATTTAGGATGCGGGATGATCTTATTCCTTATGTACAAGATGAATTAGGCCGTGTTGCCACCTCTATTTCTTATGGTGTTAATGAGTTACAAGCTCAAGGGTTAGATCTAAATGGAGCGATCGGCGCATCGGTTTTTACGGATGTGAATTCAGACCGAATCGCACAATCCCGAGTGGTACTAGAGAAAAACTCTCAAGCAGATTTAGCGGTATATATTGATGATATTTCGCAAATAAAGGCAGGCGATTATCAGCTTCGTTATGACGGCAGTGATTATACGGTAGTAAAACCTTCTGGTGATGTTGTACAAGTAGAACCAAAAAACTCGGCTTTATATATTGATGGCATGCGAGTTGAAATGAATAATTCGCCTCGCTCTGGTGAAAAAATTATCTTACGCCCAGTTCGGTTTGGCGCGGAGCAAATGAAAGTGGCAATGAATGACCCGGCTAAAATTGCCGCTCAAAGTTATGCCAGTTCGGCAACGTTTGAACAAGGTGACGCCGATTTCCGAGTCGTACAAGCGGGAGATGTAAAAGAATTTCAAGTTGTGATTTCTCCCAAAGGCGATCAATTTGCCGTTTTAGATATGGACGGAAAAATACTACTCCAACCGCAAGACTACCCGCCATCTGGTCCAGTAACCGTTCAAGGTACAACATTTGAATTGACAGATGGCGCTATCGCTAACGATAAGTTTGCCGCCAACCTCACCGCATCGGAAGGTGACAACGGTAATCTACGTAAAATGCAGGATCTACAAACGGCCAAAAATTTAAATGAAAATAATTCGACAATTTTACAGCTTTATCACGATCTCAATACTGATATAGGTTTAAAAATGTCTACCGCATCCAGATTGTCTGAAGTCGCTCGTCTTGAGAATGAATCGGCACAAGAACGTGTTGCCGAAATTTCCGGCGTAAACCTAGATGAAGAAGCCGCTAACATGATGAAATTTCAGCAATCATACATGGCTTCTTCTCGTATCATGCAAGTTGCAAACGATACGTTTAATACAATATTAGCATTGCGCTAGGAGGCTAATTAGATGGTTGGACGTATTTCAAGTTTTCATAATTACCAGTCAGTGCAAAATGACCTTCGCCGACAAGAAGCCAAGGTTATTCATAATCAGGCGCAATTGGCTTCGGGGAAAAAACTACTCAGTTCCGGAGATGATCCATTAGCAACACACTATGTTCAAAGTATTGGCCAGCAGTCAGAGCAACTTAGTCAGTATATGGATGCGATCGTTTTAACGCGCAATCGTCTGGAGCATCATGAAGTACTGGTTGCTAACTCAGAAAATTATGCTGATGAAGCGAAACGAACCGTAATGGAAATGATTAACGGCGCGCATTCAAAAGAAGATCGTTTAGCAAAAACGAGAGAAATGGACGAAATATTTGGCAATTTACTCAATTTAGCCAATAGCCAAGATGAATCGGGCAATTATATCTTTTCCGGTACCAAGCCTAAGAGTCAGCCATTCTTTAGAGATAACGAAGGCAATGTGACTTACACGGGTGACGATTATCAGCGCAAAATGAAAATTTCTAATCAGTTGGAAATGCCGCTTAACGATCCGGGCAGTAAGTTGTATATGGATATCGATAATCCCTTTGGTGATTACAAACCTAGCTATCAATTGCAAGAAGGCTCTCGGCTGTTATTAGAGAGAGCCACTAATTTAGATAGTGATGATGAATCGCAATATCAGATTACTTTTGTTGATATGGGCACAGGTAAATATGCGTATCAATTGAATAAAGACGGAAGTTCGGTGGCTGTCGAAGAGTTCGACCCTAAAAAAGGCATCAAATATAATGACTTATCTATTCAGATTAAAGGGCAAATTACGGCTGGCGACTCTATCTCACTCACACCTAGTCAATCAATTAGCCTATTTGACAGTTTTAAACAAGTCATTGATTTAGGTGATGCTTCCGTTTCTGACGCCTCTGCAACGGCGGAATTGCACAGATTAACTGAAGAATTCGACGCCGCCTTCATCCATCTTGGTAAAGCAAGAACCGATGTTGGTGCGCGTTTAAATACGCTTGATATTCAATCGGATTTACACGAAGACTTTAAGCTAACACTGGCTAAATCAAAAAGCGCCTTTGAAGATTTAGATTATTCACAAGCCGTAATTGAGTTTAACGAAAACTCACTCGCTTTAGAGGCATCGCAAAAAGCCTTCGGCAAGACGAAAGACCTTACGTTGTTTAATTATATCTAATATTACTTAATGGGATTTAGCAGCGGTTAATTTTATCCACTCTCCATTGCCATATGTGCTACTGCCATATGTGCGGAGAAAATAATTTCCTCGTTATTTTTGTAAGTTGCTTCTTTGTTGGCTCAATGCAACTTGAATAGCGGTAGTTTCGGTATGAGGTTAGAGTTCGCTTTACCGGCGTTAGGTATTGCTTAAATCAGCGCAAGCAGTTTAAGCCATAACAAAAGCGGCAAGAGTTGTCATGGCGTATATAACGGCAGAAAATTTTTGCCGCCTAGTTTGATATCAGGCTTTGAATATAGTTTCAATACAAGTTGTCTTTTTTGTAAGTGATTGATTTTAAATGAATATAATTTATTTGAAATTGAAATTAATAAATTGGCACACTAATTGTATTGTATTAAATATAGATAAAATGAATACGAAATGGATTAAGTGGACAAAATGGACGCTTAGTTCGGCAAGTAAATATACGGTCAGTGCTTATCCAAATGAGACTAAAGCTGACCGCTTCGCAGAACGCTTGCGAACTCAATAGGAGAGCAGAAAAATGGCTGTAACTGTAAGTACCAACGTCGCGGCGATGACATCTCAGCGCTATTTAAATAAAGCGTCTGATAATTTAAATACCTCGATGGAACGCTTGTCATCCGGACATAAAATTAATAGCGCCAAAGATGATGCGGCAGGTTTGCAAATTTCAAACCGACTCAATGCTCAATCACGTGGTTTAGATGTAGCAATGCGTAATGCCAACGATGGTATTTCTATTGCTCAGACTGCAGAAGGTGCGATGAATGAATCGACCTCTATTCTTACTCGTATGCGTGATTTATCACTTCAATCAGCAAACGGATCAAACTCATTGTCTGAGCGTGTTGCGATAAATGAAGAAGTCAGTGCATTACAAGACGAATTAAACCGAATTGCAGAAACCACATCTTTTGGTGGTCGTCGATTATTAAATGGCTCTTTTGGTGAAGCAGCATTCCAAATCGGTTCTAACTCTGGTGAAGCTATGATCATGGGCTTAACCAGTATTCGTGCTGACGATTACCGCATGGGCGGTTCAACCTTCAATGCTGAACTTCCAGAAGGGCAGACATTAAGCGGTGATTGGGGCGTGCCAGCAGATAAACTTGATATGAAATTTGTTTTCGCTGCTGACGAAAGCAATGAAGAAGTAGTTATCGATCTACAAGCAAAAGCTGGTGACGATATCGAAGAGCTAGCCACGTACATAAATGGCCAAACAGATAGATTATCTGCTTCTGTTGGTGAAGGCGGCAATCTGCAAATTTTTGTTGCTAACGACAAAATGGCAGGTGGATTAGATATATCAGGCTCTTTGGCTGCAGAAGTCGGTATTGGCGGAGCAGAAGCTGTTGCGACAACAGCTCAAGATATTGATGTAACATCAGTGAAAGGTTCACAAAATGCTGTTGGTGTTATTGATTCAGCTCTACGTTATGTGGACAGCCAACGTGCGGATTTAGGTGCTAAACAAAATCGCTTAGGTCACAGTATTAATAACTTGGCCAATATTCAAGAAAACGTAGAGTCTTCAAAAAGTCGAATCAAAGATACCGATTTTGCCAAAGAAACCACAGAACTGACCAAAAACCAAATTTTGCAACAGGCAGGGACTTCCATTCTTGCTCAAGCGAAACAATTACCACAATCTGCCATGTCACTACTTCAGTAGTCGATATGACCGTTGTAACGTTGTTCTGCATTAGTCGATACAGACGTGGATCAACATTGAATAACGTTATAGTGGTAATGGCATGTTAATTGGATGTTTCGCGGCTCTCTCACTCTCACTGCCAACAAACTGAAGATTATTATGCAACGTAAAGCTGGTTATGTGTTATTTCTCTCGATCTCCACATAGGCTACCTAGCTTGCGACACGACCAGCCCCAGTTCTCTCAAAGGAAATGGGGCTTTTCTCTTTCCACTTTCCTTATGTTTCCTTTTATTATTATTTTTGTCACTAACATATTGTTATTAATAAATAAAAAATATCATATGTGGTTGTTTGACAAAATATGGTTTGCTCTATACTCTCTCTTTTTGTACCTAATTGTGTCCAAATTTTTGTTATTTTTAAGGATTCCAATTGAGAGTTGAGGTGGAACTCGATAAACACACATCTAACCGAATTTCTACGTCCATCCTTTCCAAACGTATATTAATGAACACCTTTGAAATCATTTTGAAATACTAATTTACACGAGGTTGACTATCAAAAAACCAGTACCAGACTGGTTAATCGATAGGCTTTTGCAATCTCCATATTTTTATCAAAATTCTTTCATATTTTAAGAGTTTACAATATTAATGGGTTAATAGAGAGAAGCACAAATGAAAACAAGTTTAACAATAGCTGCGACGGCTATCATTGGTTGTCTATCTAGCTCAGTTCAAGCGGTTCAATACGGCTCAGATGTATCAAGTAGTGATTATGAGGATTTCTACGTTAGATTAGAAACGGATATCGGTACGTGCGGGGCAAGCCTTATTGGTGGACGATATATAGTGACCGCGAATCACTGCGTCAGCAACGAAGTAGATGGTGAAATGACAAGTGGTAACATCTTTTTTGGGGTGGCAACTGGTCTTGATGCGTCAGGTCTTAATCCGGCAGATAATAATGCAAGAACCGAAGATATTTCTTTTTCTGTCCATAACAATAATGACGCCACCTCTCGTTATGAAATGGCTGAGCTATCTCAAGTAATTTACAACAATAAAGTGCGTGTTGATTACCCTACCTTAGATACGGCAGGTCAGCTTTATTATTGGCTTGATTCCCAAACTGCTGAGGAATTGATGGAGGGAGACTTGGCTGTTTTGGTGCTAGATGAAGAAGTGGAACATCGAACAGGTCGATTGATTAAACCGCTTTACGACTATGATACCGACACCTCAAACCTACCAACTTACACTGATATGACCTTTTGGGGATGGGGCAAAACCGAAGATGGTGGCGCATCGGACACATTGAAAGAGACTACTTTCCTATCCATCCGAAATTGGGAAACACCTTATGATGAATATACAACCGTGTACGGAACAGAGGCGTACACTGCGTGTGACGATAGCACCGCCTATAATTGTGTATTCAAAGGTAATGATTGGTTCTTTGTTTACAATGACGAGGGAGAGGGGACACGAGAGGGTGACAGTGGTTCACCACTACGCTATGACGGGGCGATTTATGGAGTGCTAAATGGGACTGGTGGATCAAGCACCGCTATTTTTGAGCATTTTTCACTTTCTATGGATCTTTTTGTTGAGACTATAGGTGAGCTTGTCTATCCAAGTGGTGCAGGAATCGACATTGCTGAACTCGATTCCAGTAGTTACGACTTTGATGTGCCAATTCAGAATTTCACGAATAGCACAGTCACTCTAAGTTTGGATATGACCGATGATAGTGGATATTTTTCTGCTGATTATTCCGACTGTCCATCAACACTAGCGCCTACCGAGGGGTGTACTCTAAGCGTTAACTTTAATGAGTCTGGTAATTCCATTGCGACCGACCAAACCGCCACTATTCAACTTACGTCTAATGATTACATGACTATTGGCGCATACATCGAAACAGATGATTATTCATTTGAAGAAACTACAGAAAGCACAGAAAGCAGTTCTAGTGGTGGTGGTAGTGTAGGTGGTTTAGGACTTCTGCTATTCGGCTTTGCTGCGTATGCTCGAAGACGTGAAAGCAATAAGCTTGTTAACTAAAAATACCTGAAAGGTTATTACAACTTTCCCAAATGAAAGATATCACTAAACCAACTCTATATGACTGTATGGGTTGGTTTTTTTCTGTCTGAGCATAGGTAATCAATATCACCTTCTTTCTGCATGAAATAATAAAATGTAAGGGTAATTCGACGAGATCTATCAGCTTGAATCTACGCTGAAGTATAATTGGGTACAAGTGGTTTTGTGACGTAGATATTAAGTTGATTTAGAAAGGGAAGGTATTGATATAAAAACCAATGTTCAGGTCTATGGGAAAAATTTGTGGTCAATTTAGCTTGAATCATCTAGGCTTGTTCTAGAACCTACAATCGATTATTGGACTGTAAAAGGAAACTAAAATGATACCTTTCTATATGGCGTTGAGCTTGATAATAATCTTCTCTGTTGGGGTAGCTATATTTGCGATTAAATATGATGAGCGTAAATCGCAGTAACAACCAGACGTAAGTCGTCTGATTGCAGCTAATCGTATTTTGCGCTGCTTTATTTAGTTTTGGTATGGCAAATAGTTGCCATGGTACCAATTAGTATGTGTAACTAATTTTGTAAGCAATCAATTTGAATTTCAGTCGTAGGACCCTGCTCTTTTTAGTCTACTCGTTAATTTTAGCCGCCCTTTTTTTATCCTATTGAACTCTCCTCTATGCCTTAGTACAGTCAAATTGAAGGTTATTTGTAATTATTTATAAAAAATTTAAATTATTTGCTAAAGGAATTGATTTTCACGCCGTTAATGAAAGTAACTTTGAGAGAACTACTTGGTTTTCCGAGACGTCGGAAACCGCTTTAAACGGAAAATCAATTGGAGAATTACCATGGCAGTTAATGTAAATACAAACGTAGCAGCAATGACAGCACAACGTCATTTATCTAGCGCAGCAAGCGACCTAAATACGTCAATGGAACGCTTATCATCTGGTTTCAAAATTAACAATGCAAAAGACGACGCTGCAGGTTTACAAATTTCGAATCGTTTGAATGCCCAGAGTCGTGGTTTAGACGTAGCGGTACGAAATGCCAACGACGGCATTTCAATTGCGCAAACAGCAGAAGGGGCAATGAAAGAGACCTCAAATATCCTGCAACGTGTCCGTGATTTGTCTTTGCAATCGGCGAATGGCTCGAACTCAAAGCAAGAGCGAGTAGCGATTCAAGAAGAAGTGACGGCGTTAAACGACGAATTAAACCGTATAGCAGAAACGACCTCTTTTGGTGGAAATAAGTTGTTGAACGGTACGCATGGAACGAAATCCTTCCAAATAGGAGCGGACAATGGTGAGGCGGTGATGCTGAACCTAAAAGACATGCGTTCAGACAATGCCATGATGGGCGGTAGCGAATACAAAGCTGAAAACGGTCAAGGTAAAGATTGGAGTGTGGCTCAAGATGCGAGCATGACAATCAGCTTGACGGATAAGTTTGGTGATGCGCAAGAGTATGTTATCAACGCAAAAGCGGGCGATGATATTGAAGAGCTAGCCACGTATATCAATGGTCAGCAAGACGATGTAAGTGCATCAGTAGATGAAGAAGGTCGTTTGCAAGTGTTTGCGGGAAACAATAGCGTAGACGGAGAGGTTTCTTTTAGTGGTAGCCTAGCGAGCGAACTTGGTATGAGTGGTCCAACGGCGGTCACGGTTGATACAATTGATGTGACTAGCGTAGGTGGAGCACAAAACGCGGTAGCAGTGGTGGACGCGGCGATGAAATACGTGGACAGTCACCGTAGTGAGTTGGGAGCCTTCCAAAACCGTTTTGACCATGCGATAAATAACTTAGATAACATAAATGAAAACGTGAATGCATCGAACAGTCGAATTAAAGACACAGATTTCGCGAAAGAAACCACAGCGATGACTAAGTCTCAGATTTTACAACAAGCTTCAACGTCGATACTTGCGCAAGCTAAACAAGCACCAAACACAGCGCTGAGTTTATTAGGATAAATAAGCCTACTAGAGTAACCTAAGCCTATTAGGTTATTCGCTTCAGCAATAACTGATTGTATCGAGACGAGCAGCAATAAAAACCCAGCCAGAAATGGCTGGGTTTTGTTGTTTAAGGATAAAGATTAATCGGACGCCATAAAGTACAAAACAAGTTTTATATAAAAAAACAAATAATTTCCTAAAGGTATTTTTTTATCGGCCGTTATAAGGGACGAGAGAAATAAAATTCGATGAGCCCTAGCGTGGTGAGAGACGCAAAGGCCCATCACCCCACATGCCGAAGGAGATCAATTATGGCAATAAATGTGAACACTAACGTGTCTGCAATGACCGCTCAACGCCACTTGGCTGGTGCTGCTGAAGGTCTAAACAAATCAATGGAACGCCTGTCTTCAGGTTACAAGATTAACAGCGCTAAAGACGATGCTGCTGGTCTGCAAATTTCCAACCGACTTACTTCCCAAAGCCGTGGCTTAGATTCTGCAGTACGAAATGCGAACGATGGCATTTCTATTGCTCAGACAGCCGAAGGAGCAATGAAAGAAACGACTAATATTATGCAGCGTATGCGTGATCTTTCTTTGCAATCTTCGAATGGTTCTAACTCCCGTTCTGAACGTGTTGCGATTCAAGAAGAAATTTCTGCGCTCAATGACGAATTGAATCGTATTGCAGAAACAACCTCTTTTGGTGGCAATAAACTATTAAACGGTTCGTATGGCTCCAAATCGTTCCAAATCGGCGCAGATGCTGGTGAGTCGGTGATGTTATCTATGGGTAACATGCGATCTGACGATTCAAATATGGCTGGCAAAAGCTATGTTGCTACAGAAGGCCAAAGTAAAGATTGGTCAGTGCAACAAGGATCCAATGATCTTACTATCTCTTATAATGATCAATCAGGCCAAGCCAAAGAAATTACCGTGAATGCGAAAGCCGGCGATGATTTAGAAGAGCTGGCGACGTACATTAATGGTCAAAATGAAGACATTACCGCTTCTGTTGGTGAAGAAGGAAAATTGCAGGTTTTTGCTTCGAATCAAAGTGTGGAAAATGGTGACGTTACTTTTGGTGGCTCATTAGCGGGCGAATTAAATTTGGCTGCTGGTGTCGAGCAAAGTGTTAATGATATTGATGTCACCACTGTTGCGGGTTCACAACAAGCTGTTGCTATTCTTGATGGTGCTTTACAAAATGTTGATAGCCAACGTGCAGGCCTTGGTGCTTTCCAAAATCGATTTAATCATGCGATTAACAATCTAGAAAATATTAATGAGAATGTTAACGCGTCAAGAAGCCGCATCATGGATACTGATTTTGCTAAAGAGACCACTCAGATGACTAAATCGCAGATTCTTCAGAATGCGAGTACTTCAGTGTTGGCTCAAGCAAAACAATCTCCATCAACCGCGTTGAGCTTATTGGGGTAAGTTGATAACCGCTTAACAACAAGGTGGAAGGGAGATCGGTATGGATATATCTGCATACACATCGAACATCCAGCCGTATGGCGAACCGAATGGCAAATACAATGAGCTCAATGGTAAGCCAGATGGCATTAAACTTGCTTTAAAAGATGGTGACGCGACAGATAAATTAGTGTCGACTCAGAAAGAAGTCGGTAGAGTAGCAACTGAAACTGACATAGCAGAGAAAACTAAGGCGGTAGAAGATTTAGTTCAAAAAAAAATTGATCTAAATAAAGCTCAACTACAAAAAATGGTAGAGAAAATGGATGAATTCGTTAACTCTATCAATAAAGGCCTTTCGTTTCGTGTTGATGAGGAATTGGGAAGAGATGTGGTCACAATTTTTGAAGCCAGTACTGGCGACATAATTAGACAAATTCCCGATGAAGAGATGCTAATTATACTGAGACGTTTAGCGTCAGCTTCCTCTGGTTTATTTATTGAGGAAAAAGTTTAACAGCTTTGTTTAAATATAGGTGAGTGAATGAGTGTAGGCCCTTTGGGTATGTCGTCTGGTATGGATATCAATACCATGGTTAGTAAAATTGTTGATTCTGAGCGTGTTCCTAAACAAGCTCGGCTTGACAACGACCGTGCACAAATTGGTATTGATATTAGTGCATACGGCCGCCTCAGAGAGTCACTTGATACGATGAAAAATCTGATGGCAAACTTTCGTCAAGATAAAGCTTTTGCGGTAAGAACCGTGGAATCTACTGATGATGGTTTGGTATCAGCATCGGCGACAACAGAAGCTATTGCTGGTCGATATGGTATCGATGTACTGCAGCTTGCTCAAAGCCATAAAGTGGCATCAGAAGCATTGTCTGATGACACAAAATTTGGCCCCGGCAAGCTGCAAATTTCACTAGGTGAAAAACAGTTTTCAGTAGAGGTTAGAAATTATTCTAATCTAAAAGATGTAGTAAGAGGCATTAACGGTGCAAACAATAACCCTGGAGTAAGAGCGTCTATAATCAATGATGCTAATGGGCAGCGGTTGATTGTTGCGTCAGATAAATCTGGGGCAGATAACGATATAAAAATTTCTGTGGACTCCGAAACGACTAATCCACTGAAAAAATTTGAATATAAAACCCTTGAAGAGCGTCTAAAGTCTCTTGAAGAGGCAAGAGCGGCAGCCGCCAAAGCACTGGCGACCCCAATTGAAGGGCAAGATATTGCCAATCAAAAAAACCAACAACTCGCTAACGAAATTATTGCTTCTGGTAAACAATCAGATAATCGTGCCGCCGACACGGTATTGGCTAAAGGTGCGCCAACAGCAAGTATTGCGGGTGAACGTTTTTCAGAGGACCGTTCTGTAAATGAAAATCCTACAAACGAACAAACGCTAGGCGAGAATGAGCAATCGACAACGAGTTATGTCAAAGCTGAAGATTCTATTCCCGGCTGGACAGAAACGGCTTCAGGAACACTACTCGATTCTTATCAACCACCCGAACCAGAGTTGGATAAAAAAGCGTTAGATAAAATGGGGCAAGTGCCGGGCTGGAGTAATACTGCTTCTGGCACATTAACCGATTCTTACCTCACGCCACAAGAAGCCGAAGAAGCGGAAGCATTGAGAGAGGCCGTTGAACAGGCGGATATTCTGGCTCAAAAAACCAAACAAGATCAACAAGTAGCAGAGAAAGTAGCGTCTATTGATCAGTCGGTTGCTAACGGCAGCTTAACAAAAGATCAAGGCTATCAAGCCAAACTGGATTTATTGCCACCAGAAGAGCGTGCCAAAAAAGTGGCGGTGGATAAGACTCAAGCGGCGCTACAAAGTGCTCAAGATTCTATAGCAAGTTATTCTGGTATGACAGAGACACAAGCCGCTCAAGATTCTATTGTTATGCTAGATGGCATTGCCCAATTGAGTAGCGAAAACAATGTTATTGAGAATGCGATTGATGGTATCGATATTACCGTTAAAGGAGTAACCGATCCCACAGACAAAAAAACAGAAATTGGGGTTGAATATGATAGGCAGAGTGTGCGAGACGATATCGTACAATTTGTTGCCGCTTATAATCAATTTCATCAAGTTTCTAGTGATTTATCGACGGTTGATCCGCAAACTGGTGCCGCTGGACCTTTGGCTGGCGATAGCGTGGTAAGAACCGCTCAATCACGTTTGAAAGCGGCTTTTTCTACAGCGATCGAGCAAGCACCGGAAGATCTAAAAACCCTCACAGAATTTGGTATAACCAGTACTAGACAGGGTACGTTGGAAATTAATGATAAGATGCTTGATAGGCAACTGAATAAAAACTTCACTCGCCTTGAAGAATTTTTTGGTGGAAATAAAGGATTTGCTAAAAAAGTAGAAGATGCGATTCATTCTATGACCGGCGCAACCGGAACCTTAAGAACGCGAGAAAATTCGTTAAGAGAACAAAATTATCGCTTAGATGATCAACAAGTTTCTTTAGATCGTAGAATGGAAAGTCTACAAGATAGAACCAAGAATAAGTTTATGGCCATGCAAGATGCAACAGCTAAAATGCAAGGTCAACTTTCTGGCATGATGAATGCGTTAGGACAATAGTGTGGACCAATTAATCGAAAAGTTAAAAGTTCTAGACCATAACATGATTGATCTATTGCTTGAAGACCAAGTAGATAGCGAAAAAATCCTTGCATCTATTAATGAAAGGGAACATATTTTGCAAGAGATTTTGTTACAAGCTAAGTCTGTTGCTGAATTTGAAAGTTCGCTTGATTGGCAGCAAGCTATTCAACGGACAAAGCGTATTGTTGAACTGGCTCAGTCAGAAACAAATCAATTAGGCGAACAGCTTAAAAAGTACCGTCACGGTAACAAATCAGTACGACGTTACCAACAGTTTTTATAAAAAGAGGAATACCATGCGTGGTTCTTTACAAGCATATAAAAAAGTCTCTGTAGACAGTCAATTGAGTGCGGCGTCTCCGCACAAAGTGATTCAAATGCTGATGGCTGGCGCGATAGAGCGTTTGGTCCAAGGCAAAGCTGCAATGGCTCAAGGAAATATTGCAGTCAAAGGCGAACGCTTAGGTAAAGCACTAGATATTGTTATTAGCCTACGCACGTGTTTGTCTATGGATGAGGGAGGCGATGTGGCGCAAAATCTTGATCAATTATATGAATTTATGATCGCACAGATTTCATTGGCGAACGCAGAAAATAACCCGCAAGCAATTGACGATGTGGTGGGGATTTTAAGAGATATTAAATCCGCATGGGATCAAATTCCTGGCGAATACCATAATTTAACCGCAGCGGAAATAGGTCAATAACTTTTAAATAGTAAAAATAGACGTTTAAAATCAGCAATTACTGCCATTTAGTTAGTTGCCTTATTTTACAGATACCATAAAATAAAGCCCATTAGAGCTGAGTTTACTCATCTACTGGGCTTTTTTTGTTGATGTTCTCTCCTAATTGGCTATCGTTAAAAGAGATTTTGTTTGTATTACTAAGCTAATAAGACATCCCACTAAAAATAAATAAAGGCACTTTCTAACGCTATGGATAGATTAGCTAAACTGTTAGTCATTGAAGATAATGAAAATTTACAGTTTCAGATCTCGACAATTCTGGAATTCATTGGGGAACATGCGCTTGTTATTCATTCAGACCAAGTTGAATCAGTTAAGTGGTCTACTGATTGGTCTGCCTGTATTTTGGGGTCAATTGATAACCAAGATACTGAAAATTACATTATTCAGAAAATTAAGACCTCGATACATATTCCCATATTATCGTTAGTCAAAAACGTTGGCTTGCTTACTGAATTTCCTCATTTTATTGGTGAATTGGTTCTGCCTCTTAATTACACTCAACTGACCGATGCGCTTCATCATTGTTCAATATTTTTAGGTAAGCAGGGTAGCGACTTTTCAATTGCTCGCAAAAGTACACTATTTCGAAGCTTAGTCGGCGATAGTGCGAGTATAAAAGAAGTGCGTCACTTGATCGAACAAGTGGCGGTTACCGAAGCCAATGTTCTGATTTTAGGTGAATCCGGCACGGGAAAAGAAGTTGTTGCAAGAAATGTGCATTATCATTCAGCTCGGCGTAAAGGCCCATTTGTTCCAATAAATTGCGGTGCTATTCCAGCGGAACTGCTAGAAAGCGAGTTATTTGGTCACGAAAAAGGCGCATTTACCGGTGCAATTACAGCGAGAAAAGGTCGCTTTGAATTAGCCGAAGGTGGCACCATCTTCTTAGATGAAATTGGTGATATGCCAATGCCAATGCAAGTTAAGTTATTGCGCGTACTGCAAGAGCGTTGTTTCGAAAGAGTTGGGGGTAACAGTACGATAAAAGTTGACGTTCGAGTTGTTGCCGCAACACATCGCAATTTAGATCGCATGATCACGGACGGTAATTTTAGAGAAGATCTCTATTATCGGCTCAATGTTTTTCCAATTGAAATGCCAGCATTGCGTGAACGGAACGATGATATTCCACTATTGCTAACAGAATTGATGTCTAGAATGGAAGCGGAAGGAAGCCATGCGATTCGATTCAGTCCTAGAGCCGTCGATTCATTAATGGAACATAACTGGCCAGGAAATGTTCGTGAATTAGCCAACTTAGTTGAACGTATGGTTATTTTATATCCTAACAAACTAGTTGATGTAACTAATTTGCCGACTAAGTATCGTTACAGTGATATTCCTGAATTTCAGCCAGAATACACCTTAAATAGCAGTAGCATTGAGGAACAAGAGCGCGAAGTATTAACCAGTATTTTTTCTAGCGACTTTTCTACCAGTGACGATGCTGAACTAAATAGCTCCGATGGCGGAGTAAATATTTTGCCGGAAGAAGGATTAAACCTAAAAGAGCATTTAGCCGATCTTGAAGTCGATTTGATTAATCAAGCGTTGGATATTCAAGATGGCGTGGTTGCTAGAGCGGCAGAAATGTTAGAGATGAGACGAACCACTTTGGTTGAAAAAATGAAAAAATATAACTTACAACGTTAATTTAAATAGAAATGTTCACTGTGCCAATAATATGACAGTGTTGTTTTTACTTAAGTTATTGAAATAATATAAGAAATATTTGGCTCACTTATTGCTTGATAGTATGCTGTACTATTTAGCCGAGAGACCCAAATGTCAGCAGATTTCACAGAGGGTAACCAAACCCACTTAGGCACACTTGAAGATCAAGTTTCTAGGTATAAGCAAGTATTAGATGTAATGCCTGCCGGTGTGATTCTATTAGATACTCAGGGTGAAGTTAAAGAAGCAAATCCAGAGGCAGAAAAGCTGCTGGAAGTTCCATTAGTTGGGGAGAAATGGTTTGCTGTTATACAGAATGCTTTTGCTCCTCGAGACGACGATGGTCATGAAATATCGTTAAAGAATGGTCGAAAAGTTAGGTTGGCCATTTCTGCTTCTTCTACCGGCCAATTGATTTTAATCACCGATCTTACTGAAACCCGCTTATTACAATCTCGAGTTGGTGATCTACAACGGCTCTCATCTCTTGGCAGAATGGTCGCCTCGCTTGCGCATCAAGTGAGAACACCGTTATCCAGTGCAATGTTATACGCATCCAATCTTGCTGCTGCTAACCTTCCAGCTCCAACCCGTGAAAGATTTCAGACGAAACTGATGGACCGATTGCACGATTTAGAGAAGCAAGTTAACGACATGTTGCTGTTTGCTAAAGGTGGCGATAATAAAGTGGTCAACGAATTTACTACTAAAGAGCTGCTCCAAGAATTCCAACCTATGATCGAAACCGTCATAAAGAACAACAATATTGATTATTTTGTAGAAGTAGAACAAGAGCAAACTCAATTACTTGGTAATGCAAATGCTATCGCCTCGGCGCTGAGTAATTTAGTGATTAATGCCATTCAAATAGCCGGTAAAGGCTCACAAGTAGACGTGTTTATTAGGCCAGTAGACAGTGAACTGAGAATATCTGTTCAAGATAGTGGTCCTGGTGTACCACAAGAATTGCAAGCAAAAATTATGGAACCTTTTTTTACTACTCGTTCACAAGGAACCGGGCTTGGTTTAGCGGTAGTGCAAATGGTTTGTCGAGCCCATAAAGGGCGATTAGAACTCATATCAGAAGAAGGGGATGGTGCTTGTTTCACTATGTGCCTTCCTATTCAAGCAAACTCTGGAGAAGAATAATGGCGCAAAGCAAAGTATTGATCGTTGAAGATGATGAAGGGTTACGTGAGGCCTTAGTAGATACTTTAGCCTTGGCAGGCTACGATTGGATTGAAGCAGATTGTGCGGAAGATGCATTAGTTAAGCTCAAATCAGATGAAGTTGATATTGTCGTATCCGATGTGCAAATGGCCGGGATGGGTGGCTTGGCATTGTTACGTAATATTAAGCAGCACAAGCCCAATCTTCCAGTGTTGTTGATGACCGCTTATGCCAATATTGAAGATGCGGTTGCCGCAATGAAAGAAGGCGCAATCGACTATATGGCAAAGCCATTTGCTCCAGAAGTGCTGTTAAATATGGTCTCGCGTTACGCCCCAGTCAAAAATGACGATAATGGTGACGCGGTTGTGGCGGATGAGAAAAGCTTAAAGCTGTTAGCGTTAGCCGATAAAGTAGCGAAAACCGATGCCAACGTGATGGTATTAGGCCCCAGTGGCTCAGGTAAAGAGGTTATGTCTCGATATATTCATAATATGTCGAATAGAAAAAATGGCCCTTTTGTGGCTATAAACTGCGCCGCCATCCCAGACAATATGCTTGAAGCGACTTTATTTGGCTATGAAAAAGGGGCATTTACTGGTGCTATTCAAGCTTGCCCAGGTAAATTTGAACAAGCGCAAGGAGGCACCATTCTACTGGACGAAATTAGTGAAATGGATTTAAACCTACAAGCCAAATTACTTCGGGTATTGCAAGAAAGGGAAGTTGAACGTCTTGGTAGCCGAAAAAGTATTAATTTAGATGTACGAGTGTTGGCGACAAGCAACCGAGATCTAAAACGCTATGTAGCCGAAGGTAATTTTCGTGAAGATCTTTATTACAGGCTCAACGTATTCCCAATCTCTTGGCCTGCGCTGGCGCAAAGAAAAGGTGATATCGAACCACTAGCGATCCATTTAGCGGAAAGGAACTGTCAAAAATTAGGCATGCCTGTTCCGTCATTTTCGGCGCAAGCTGTGAGTAAATTATTAAATTATCCTTGGCCGGGCAACGTACGTGAATTAGATAATGTGATCCAACGAGCTCTGATTTTATGTGATCAAGGTGATATTCAAGGAGAACATATTTTGCTTGAAGGTGTTGACTGGCATGATGCCAACAGTTTACAAAGTGTGGTTGAAACAGGTCAACTTGCACCAAATATCGCACCAGTTGCTGAGACCAATCCTACTATTCCGGTAGACTCTCCTGTTTCGTCATCTAGCCAGGCCTCTTCTATTCCGGCCTCTGATTCCAATGCTTCTGCTGCCGCTAAGCCACTCTCGTCAGGGGAAGGTTTGGGCAACGAACTGCGTGATCAAGAGTTTGCTATTATTTTAGAGACATTAATTGAATGCAATGGCAGAAGAAAGGATATTGCCGATAAATTGGGCATCAGCCCAAGAACGCTACGCTATAAATTGGCCAAAATGAGAGATGCAGGTATAGAACTGCCTTGTTAGTATTGTTCGAATTATTTTCATGGTGGTATGCTAATTGCTTCTTCAGTAGTAGATAAGTTAAAAAGTCAAATTATTGGCTTTGGGGAGAAGCAGTGAATATAAGTGGAATTCAAACAGAAATGCAGACAATGATGCTTCAAGCATCAAACTCAACTGAGCCTGCAACAAGCCAAAAAGTAGGGGCTGATTTTGGGCAACTATTGAATTCGGCAATTAACAATGTTAACTCTCTGCAAAAAGCATCTGGTGATTTGCAAACGCGTTTCGATAGAGGTGATGAAAATGTTTCTCTTTCAGATGTGATGATCGCGAGAAACAAATCCAGCGTTGCGTTTGAAGCAACTATTCAAGTAAGAAATAAGCTAGTCGATGCTTATAAGCAACTTATGAATATGCCAGTATAGGTGACTAAGAGTGGCTCAAGATAACCAATCAACCAATTTGGCAGTAAGCGATACAAGTGGCAGCGCCCTTGTTTCTAGTTCGGCCGACCTCGATAGTTCAACTCAAGATCCGGGGTTAAACGAAAAGCGTTCGTCAAAAGTTGATTTAGCAATGGGCGATTTAGATTTGCTACGTCAAGTTGTCCTTGTTTTGTCCATTTCCATCTGCGTTGCATTAATCGTTATGCTATTTTTCTGGGTAAAAGAACCGGAACTTCGTCCTCTTGGCTCCTATCAAACCGAAGAGCTTATCCCTATTCTTGACTATCTTGATGCACAAAAACAAGAATATAAGCTTGAAGGTAACACCATCTCTGTTCCTGTCAGTGAATACAGCCAACTTAAACTGAATTTATCTCGAGCGGGGTTAAATCAAGCAACACAAGCAGGCGATGATATACTTTTAAATGATATGGGTTTTGGCGTATCACAACGATTAGAAAAAGAGAGGCTGAAATTAAGCCGTGAAAGGCAGTTAGCAAAAGCCATTGAGCAAATGCGTCAAGTACGCAAAGCGTCGGTGTTACTTGCCTTACCTCAGCAAAGTGTTTTTGTTCGTCAAAATCAAGAAGCCTCCGCCACAGTATTTGTTAATTTAGCGACTGGCACATCTCTAAAACAAGAAGAAGTGGACTCGATTGTCGATATGGTTGGCAGTGCGGTATCGGGTATGAAGCCTACTCGGGTTACCGTGACCGATCAACATGGTCGCTTGTTGAGTTCTGGTTCGCAAGATCCGTTGTCAACGGCTCGACGCAAAGAACAAGATTTGGAAAGAAAACAAGAACAAGCCTTGCGCGACAAAATTGATTCAGTATTGATGCCGATACTTGGCATTGGTAATTATACCGCTCAAGTGGATATTCAATTAGATTTTAGTGCAGTAGAGCAAACACGTAAGCAATACGATCCACAAACTGCAGCGACTCGCAGTGAATACACATTAGAAGATTACAACAATGGTAATGTGGTTGCAGGTGTACCGGGAGCGTTAAGCAATCAACCTCCAGCCGATGCTTCTATTCCTGAAGATGTGGCACAAATGAAAGATGGTTCGTTGCTTGGTCAAGGTTCGGTTCATAAAGAAGCGACGAGAAATTTCGAATTGGATACCACAATTAGCCATGAGCGACGTCAAACCGGGATTATTGATCGTCAAACTGTATCGGTTGCTATCAAAAATAAAGCGGTAGCCGACCCGGACACAGGCGAAGTGACCTTCGAGCCGATGTCGGATAGTGACCTTTCCGCGATTAAACAAGTGCTTATCGGTACCGTTGGTTTTAACGAGCAACGCGGCGATTTATTAAATGTGTTAAGCGTTAAATTTGCTGAACCACAGTTTACCGAGACACTTGAATCCAATATTTGGGATCACCCTAATTTTAACGAATGGGTTCGTTGGGCCGCAAGTGCCTTGGTGATTATTATTGTTGTACTTGTCCTTATTCGACCAGCAATGAAAAAACTCCTTAATCCAAATGCAGATGCAGACGGTGTAGAGTATGACGCCGATGGCATGCCAATTACCAATGATGGCGAAACCAGTTTAATTGGCAGTGATATTGAAAGTGGTGAAGCGTTTGAATTTGGTTCGGGAATTGATTTACCAAACCTACATAAAGATGAAGATGTGCTTAAAGCAGTAAGAGCACTGGTTGCAAATGAACCTGAGTTAGCCGCTCAGGTTGTGAAAAATTGGTTAGCAGATGCCTGATGAAATTGTAAAACGTGAAGAAGGTGGTGCGGTTGCGACAACCGACACTGTTGATATTGCTAGTATAACGGGTGATGAAAAAGCCGCGATTTTGTTGTTGAGTTTAAGCGAAGAAGATGCAGCAGGCATTATCCGTCATCTTGAACCTAAACAAGTTCAACGTGTTGGCAGTGCTATGGCCAGAGCAACGGACCTTAACAATGATAAAGTGGGTGCTGTCCATCGAGCATTTTTAGAAGACATTCAAAAATATACCAATATAGGTATGGGCAGTGAAGACTTCATGCGTAAAGCCTTAGTAGCGGCGTTAGGTGAAGACAAAGCCGGTAACTTGGTTGATCAAATTTTATTAGGTACGGGTTCTAAAGGCCTAGACTCATTGAAATGGATGGACCCACGACAAGTTGCCACTATTATTATCAACGAACACCCTCAGATACAGACCATAGTTTTATCTTATTTAGATGCCGATCAATCCGCTGAAATTCTATCCCAGTTCCCAGAGCGAGTACGTCTTGACTTAATGATGCGAATTGCCAACCTAGAAGAAGTTCAACCATCGGCATTAGCAGAATTGAATGAAATCATGGAGAAACAATTTGCTGGTCAAGCTGGCGCGCAAGCGGCGAAAATTGGTGGTTTGAAAGCGGCGGCTGAAATAATGAACTATATGGATAACAGTGTTGAAGGTGTCCTGATTGATCAAATTAGAGATCAAGATGAAGACATGGCGACACAAATTCAAGATCTAATGTTTGTGTTTGAAAACTTAATAGAAGTTGACGACCAAGGTGTGCAAAAACTGCTACGAGATGTGCCACAAGATGTCCTGCAAAAAGCGCTTAAAGGTGCAGATGAAGGCTTGCGTGAGAAAGTATACAAAAACATGTCAAAACGCGCAGCAGATATGATGCGAGATGATATAGAAGCCATGCCACCTGTACGTGTTGCCGATGTAGAAGCGGCGCAGAAAGAGATTTTAGGTGTTGCTCGAAAACTTGCTGATAGCGGAGATATTATGCTGTCAGGTGGCGCAGACGAATTCTTATAACGGTTCGCGTTCTATTCTATTTTTAAGTGCTATATTTTAATTAGTTACGTAACGCAATGAAAATAAGTAGGTAATGTATGTCTCTTGAGCGAAAAAGAGGGTTTTTACGCCCAGAAGAAGATGATGTAGAGATTCAACCTGAAAAATGGGGATTGCCTGATTATACGCCTACCTCTCATAACGAAGCGCAAGAAACGGCACTTAATTATGATCCAGGTTGGATCCCTAACTTTGATGAACCAGCTAAAGAAGAACCAGTAGCATTGACTCAAGCGGCAGTTGACGAAATACGTAACAATGCACATGAAGAAGGTTACCATCAAGGACAAGAAGCCGGCTTTAATGCAGGTTACGAAAAAGGCAAAGAAAAAGGTTTACAAGAAGGTCAGGCTGAAGGCTTAGAACTCGGCAAAGCTGAAGGTCTTCAGCAAGGACAAGAACAGATAAAGCAACAAGTAGAGCAGCTTGTTAACTTAGCGAATCAATTTGCTCAGCCACTAGAATTGATGAACGCTCAAGTAGAAAAGCAATTGGTTGAAATGGTCCTTATGTTAACCAAAGAAGTCGTTCATGTTGAAGTACAAACTAACCCACAAATTATTTTAGATACTGTTAAAGAATCTGTAGAAGCGCTACCGATTGCAGGTCACTCGATTACTGTAAAGCTTAATCCAGAAGACATCGATATCGTTCACTCAGCCTATGGTGACGAAGCATTAAATTTACGTAACTGGACTCTAGTAAGTGAGCCATCACTTAATCGTGGTGATATTCAAATAGAGGCTGGAGAATCTAGCGTTAACTATAAAATGGAACAACGCATCCGCTCTGTTATTCAATCTTTTTGTGCTGCTAATCGTTTCCAAGGAACAGAATAATGCAAGCCCTTGCCGAAAAGTTATCGCAATATAAAACTCAAGGGTTAACTACTCGTGCAATCGCATCCGGAAAATTGGTCCGAGTGGTTGGATTAACGCTAGAAGCGACAGGCTGCAAGGCACCAATTGGCAGTTTGTGCACGGTAGAAACCTTAACCGGAAATATGGAAGCCGAAGTGATAGGTTTTTCTGGCGAAAATTTATTCCTTATGCCAAGTGAGCAGACTTCCGGTATATTGCCGGGCGCCAAAGTGACACCCATAACCAGTGAAGGCGGCTTGCCGGTTGGTATGGAGCTTTTAGGGCGTGTTATCGATGGTGTAGGAAACCCTATCGACGGACTCGGTGATATCTATACCGATAAGCGTGCTTCATTCACTAGCGATCCTATCAATCCTTTATTGCGTAAGCCAATATCAGAACCATTAGATGTGGGACTAAAAGCGGTAAATGGATTGTTAACGGTAGGAAAAGGCCAACGAATTGGTCTATTTGCCGGTTCTGGTGTAGGTAAATCGGTCACATTAGGCATGATGACCCGCGGAACCACGGCCCAAGTAGTGGTGGTTGGTCTTATTGGCGAGCGTGGGCGAGAAGTAAAAGAGTTCATTGAAGAAATACTAGGTGAAGATGGCCGGCAGCGGGCCGTTGTGGTTGCCGCTCCAGCCGATGCTTCACCGTTAATGCGCTTAAAGGGCTGTCAAACAGCATTAACTATTGCCGAATATTTTCGAGATCAGGGTTTAGACGTGTTGTTGTTATTAGATTCCCTGACCCGTTTTGCACAAGCTCAAAGGGAAATTGCGCTATCCGTTGGTGAACCCCCTGCAACCAAAGGTTACCCACCATCCGTTTTTGCCAAGTTGCCTTCATTAGTTGAACGTGCTGGTAATGGTAGCCCAGAACAAGGTTCTATCACTGCTTTTTTTACCGTATTAACCGAAGGTGATGATCTTCAAGATCCTATCGCTGATGCATCGCGAGCTATTCTTGATGGTCACATCGTACTCTCAAGAGAAATGGCCGATGCTGGTCACTATCCAGCCATTGATGTTGAAAAGTCAGTGAGCCGTGTTATGCCACAAATTACCTCTGACGAGCACATGTTAATGTCTAAAGCGGTGCGTCAAGTTTTATCTATCTGTCGCAAGAATCAAGACCTGGTTTCTATTGGTGCTTATAAACCGGGAACCGATCCTGCTATAGACAGTGCGTTCACCTTAAAACCAACGCTTGATCAATATTTACAGCAAAGTATGAAAGAGTCGGTACCATATGAAATGTGCGTCAATATGCTACGTCATATTTTACAAAGCGCCGGAAGTAATTAATGGAAATGGATAACTAATGGAAAATGCACTAGATTTTTTGTTAGAACAAGCGAACGAACGCGAGAACCAAGCGGTCCTGGCTTTGAATAAAGCTCGCTCTGAATTAGATGATTATTATAAGCAAATTGCTCAAATTGAACGTTATCGGCTCGATTATTGTCAGCAATTGACAGACCGTGGAAAAAACGGCTTGTCAGCCAGTGAATACGGGCACTTAAATCGTTTTTTAACCCAGTTGGATAATACGCTCACTCAGCAACGACAAGCAGAAGGACATTTTAAATCTCAAGTCGAAAACTGCCAAGAACACTGGTTAGAAACCAGAAAGCAAAAACGTTCTTATGAGTGGATGATAGATAAAAAAAATCAACAACAACAGAAGTTAGAAAATTATCGTGACCAAAAACAAATGGATGAATTTACTACCCTCCAATACGCTCGAAGAAAAATCTAGCGGTAAATGAGTTGTATAATATTGTCACTTGGTCTGATTTTTGCATTTTATTATCAGTGATAAAGTCTAGATGGACAAAATAGTTCGTCGATTATTGGTTACCTTTATAAAGAGCATACGAGACTAATTTTATGAATCAAACTTCTTTGTCTGTTAGCGATGTCGGTAAGTCCGTCCCTTTAGTGAAAAGTGGTGCCGCACAAGTGGAAGAGGCTTCTGAATCAAACGAATCAGGCAGCTTTTTGCAAACGCTAGGCGCTATTTTTTCCACTGATGCCGAGTCAGACAAAGTAAGTGCAGAGTCGTCCACCGACACCAGTGATATTGGTTCTAGTGATATAAAAGCAAAGTCAGCAGATGCTAAAAATGTAAGTACTCAAGCTTTAGATGTGGAAAGCATCAAGCCAGTAGAATCAGAAGCCGATGGTTCCATAACCGATGATTTCAAAACTGAAGGTTCAGAAGATGCAACTTTGCAGACTGATGCAGTTAAAGGAAACAATTCAGGCGATGAATCAACCAATGTTGCCCTTAATCAACGAACTAGCGATGAGGATTTGACGGAGTCAGCATCAGTTGATGAGAAACCTAAGCAACAAACAGCTCAACAAATGATGAGCCAAGGTAACGAATTACTAGGCCGATTAGATGAATCGAATCAGGCACTGAAAAAACAGGCAGGCAATAATTTGCCTCCATCCGATCCAGAGAAAAAGATCTCTCTAGACACTTCTTCTTTAGATTCATCTTCTTTAAACACTTCATCTTCAGGTAATGCTACTGGTGAGAATTCACAACACGTGAATTTATTGAATTCTGACAAGTTGGCTGCCGTGAGCCGTCAAGTTATTGAATCTGAAGTCACGACTGACAGTGATATGAAGGAACAACCACAAGCCGGGTTATCGGTTGCTGAACAACAGCAGGTACTGGCGCTTTATGCTGCTCAAAAAGCAGAGTCGGATGTCGATGTCGATGATAATACTAATGTCGATGATAATACTAATGTCGATGATAATGTTAATGCTGAACAAAATAGCGACCGAATTCTTCTAACATCACTGTCCGAAAAACAGATCAATCAAATGTCAGATCAAGAGTTAGCCGCTTTGTCAGAATCGAATGTGCTAGCAAGCCAATTGATTGAACAACAGCAAGCTAAGCAGAGCCAAGCATTATCTGAACAAGACAGTGAACAACCGATATTAAGTCAAATGAATGACCGTTTAGTATGGGGTGATAAAGAATTACCGACCGAAGCACCATTAGCCAAACAGCTGAGTCGTGCCGATATTGAAGCAACATTATCGGCATTAAATTTGGATGATGTTCCGCTGGAAGAGTTATCTGACGAAGAATTAGCGTATCTTGCTCAATTAAGTATCGCTAATACCACAGCAGAAACGTCTAACGATGCCAGCGATCAGGTTAAACCCCATTCTGTGGCTACAGCAGTTACGCCAAATTCTTTATCGCAACAAGCTAGTCAATCACAGCAATTCATTCAGGCACAGCAAGCGATTCAGTCACAGCAATCCATTCAGTCACAGCAGGCGATAGCACAACTTAATGCTCAAGCTGCGTCGTTAGAAGGGGCTTCTGTTGTCGCTCCGGCACAGAGTGCCACTTTAGAGCAAGGTGGCGTGTCATTAGCCGCACTCAATACCTTTAATCCAGCGCAGAGTGTGATGGCAAGCAATGCCAATTCACAACAGCAAATGATGAAATCAGCATTGACGAGCGCAGGCCTCAGTGAAGCACTGAATCCTAGTGATAAAGGCGACAATAAAGAGAGCAGTTTATCTCAGCAGCTTTCTGGTTTAGCTGTTCAACAAGGGGTTCAACAAGCACAGGTTAAAGCTGAAGCATCGCAAGCAATACAACAAAATTCGTTACATTTGTCGCGAGAAGCCGCAAGTGAGAAGTTATCTGATCAAATTCAAATGATGATGTCAAAAAATCTGAAAAATATTGATATCCGTTTGGATCCGCCTGAACTTGGACGAATGCATATTAGAATGACAATGCACGGTGATTCTGCTGCAGTTCAATTTACCGTGGCGAATCAACAAGCACGAGATATTGTTGACCAAGCGATGCCACGACTTAGGGAAATGTTAATTCAGCAAGGGATACAGCTGGCTGATACGTCGGTACAGCAACAAAGCAGCGGACAGCAACAAAATCAATACGCTGAAAATGGCGATAATCAATCAGGTGGTAAACAAGGCCGTGCTGATGATAATCAACTGAATGTTGATGAAAGCATCAATCTTAACGTGAATATTAAGTCAAAAGATGATGGAATTAGTTATTACGCTTAATATTTTTAATATAACTTAGTGGCTTATCAGTGTATAAGTTTCTGAAAAATGAATAATTTGAGATCTCTATGGCAGATGAGCAACAATTAGACGGTGGAAATGCCCCGAAAGGCAAAAGCAAAATGATGATTATTATTATCCTAGTGGTGGTGTTATTGGCCGCAGGTGGTGGTGGTGCTTATTTTCTTTTGGGCTCTGATGGCTCTGATGTCGCAGAAATAGAACAAGGGCAAGATCAAGTATCACTCCCTGAACCTGCTTCCTATGTCAATATTCCGCAACCTTTTCTATTTACAGCGCCAGGAAAACCAAGAGACCGATTAGTACAAATAAAAGTACAGGTAATGGTTAGAGGGGTGAAAAACGAAGATCTCGCACGGCACCATTCTCCTTTAATCGAGAGCACCATTTTGAATACATTGGGCTCGACCACGGTGGAACAATTAAGAACCCCAACCGGTCGAACTCAATTACGCGAACAAGCGACAGAAAATATCCGGACGACGATGACTGAACTGGTCGGGCAACCGGTTATTGAAAGGGTACTTTTTACTGATTTTGTAATTCAATAGGCTTCAAGTGACAGATTTATTATCTCAAGATGAAATTGATGCATTACTCCATGGCGTAGACGATGTTGATGATGCGGAAGATGAGCTAGATAGCGATGCTGAAGGGACCGTTAGTTTTGACTTCTCTTCTCAAGATCGAATTGTTCGTGGTCGAATGCCGACCTTGGAACTTATTAATGAACGTTTCGCCCGTCATATGCGAGTCAGTTTGTTTAATATGTTACGTAAGACCGCTGAAGTGTCGATTAATGGCGTACAAATGATGAAATTTGGTGAATATCAAAATACATTGTATGTACCGACTAGCTTAAACATGGTGAGGTTTAGACCGCTAAAAGGCACCGCCTTGATTACAATGGAAGCTCGGCTGGTGTTTATTTTAGTTGAGAACTTTTTTGGTGGTGATGGTCGATTTCATGCAAAAATTGAAGGGCGTGAGTTTACCCCAACTGAACGTCGAATTATTCAGTTATTACTCAAAGTTGTGTTTGAAGATTACAAAGAAGCTTGGTCACCAGTGATGGGAGTTGAGTTTGAATACTTGGATTCAGAAGTTAACCCCAGTATGGCCAACATTGTCAGCCCAACAGAAGTGATTGTGGTCAGTTCGTTCCATATAGAAGTGGATGGTGGTGGCGGTGATTTTCATGTTGTCATGCCTTATTCGATGGTAGAACCTATACGTGAATTACTCGATGCTGGTGTGCAATCGGATAAAATGGAAACCGACATTCGTTGGAGTTCGGCATTACGTGACGAAATAATGGATGTACCCGTTAATTTCCGTGTCAATTTGTTGGAGAAAGACATTTCTCTACGCGATCTTATGGAGCTGCAGCCCGGCGATGTTATTCCAATAAAAATGCCGGAAAATGCCACTATGTTCGTAGAAGAGTTGCCTACCTATCGGGTAAAAATGGGGCGTTCGGGTGATAAATTAGCGGTTCAGGTAGCGGAAAAAATCAAACGTCCCGATGTGGTAAAAACCGACATTGCATTTTTAGGAAAAGATATGATGTCTGAGATTGGTAGCGCCAATTCTGATTCAGACGACGATTAACAAGCATTACCAAGAATAGTAAAGCGTTTATTTAAAATTTAACAAAGACTTAGATAAATCAACCAAAACCACCTAAGTCAATAGAGAAACAGGTAATAACCATGGATCAAAACGAAGACCAAAAACTAGCAGATGAATGGGCCGCCGCTTTGAGTGAAGACCCAGCAGCATCAGGATCGGACGACGCCGAAGTTGCACCATTGGAAGAATTATCTGATGAATCTTCGCCTATTTCAGATGATGAGCGTCGTAAACTCGATACCATAATGGATATCCCTGTCACCATTTCAATGGAAGTGGGTCGTTCACAGATAAGCATTAGAAACTTGTTACAGCTGAACCAAGGGTCAGTGGTAGAGCTAGACAGAATTGCCGGTGAATCACTAGATGTTATGGTGAACGGGACACTAATCGCTCACGGAGAAGTGGTTGTGGTCAATGATAAGTTTGGTATTCGCTTAACCGATGTGATCAGCCAAACTGAGCGAATTAAGAAGCTTAGGTAATTATCAATACAACTTATAAGACAACCACATTAAGGTGAACAATATAATATGATAACAACCAGTGTTGATATTGATGGTTCTAACCAGCAGAAAACCGGCACACCTACCGCCAAAACAGTTTTAGCGGTTAGTTTTGGCTGCTTTTCTGCACCGGCGTGGGCGGCTGTCCCGCAATTAGACTTGTTAACTACATTGGGCTCGTTGATTTTTGTTTTAGCTTTGATATTTTCGTTAGCTTGGTTACTTAAAAAAATGAGAGTACCGGCTATGGGAAATCAAAAAGGGTTGGCCATCATAAAACAAATTCCCGTCGGTACGCGTGAACGAATTGCAGTAATTAAAGCAGGGGATGAGCAATTTTTAGTTGGGATCACTTCTCAGTCTATTAACCTTATATCTCGGTTGGATAAACCCATTGATGAAGAGCAAGTGACTAGCAGTCAGTTTGCCAATCAATTTAGTCAGTTATTGAAATCAAATGAAAAAAAATAACCTTATCGCTGTACTAATAGCCGCGTTGGTATTTGTTCTGTTTGTACCCAAAACCGTGGCTCAGGAAGAGCTTGAAACGCCTATTTCCAGTAGTGCTTTAGCAGCAGAAAACATTACCGTTACCGCTTTACAAAGTGAGCAAGGTGCGTCAAGTAGTACCGTTTCCACGAGTGTTTCTAATGCGCCGGGTATTCCTGCGTTTACTATGACAGCTAATCCAGACGGCAGTGAAGACTATTCGGTAAACTTACAGATATTGGCATTAATGACTATGTTGGGTTTTCTGCCCGCCATGGTTATTTTGATGACTTCTTTTACTCGTATCGTGGTGGTGATGTCGATACTGCGTCAAGCGATGGGACTACAACAAACGCCTTCTAACCAAGTTATCATTGGTATTGCCATGTTCCTCACGTTTTTCATCATGTCCCCCGTAATCGATAACGTAAACCAAACCGCGATTCAACCTTATTTAGATCAGCAAATTTCTGCTCGCCAAGCATTTGATAACGCACAAGAACCAATGAAAGCGTTTATGCTGAAGCAGACCCGAATAAAAGACCTTGAAACCTTTGTTAATATATCGGGCTCCGAAGTAACCCGACCGGAAGATGTGTCGATGGCGGTACTCATTCCTGCTTTCATTACCTCTGAACTGAAAACAGCATTTCAAATTGGCTTTATGTTATTTTTGCCGTTTTTGATCATTGATTTGGTGGTTGCTTCAATATTGATGGCGATGGGTATGATGATGTTATCGCCAATGATTGTGTCACTGCCGTTTAAATTAATGCTTTTTGTGTTAGTCGATGGTTGGAATTTAATTCTTTCTACCCTAGCGGGCAGTTTTGCGTTGTAGCGAGGATAGCCTAAATGACTCCTGAAGTTTTTGTAGAAATATTTCGCAGTGCTTTATGGCTGGTTCTTGTCATGGTCTGTGCGATTATCATTCCAAGCTTGATGATAGGATTGGTGGTTGCGATTTTTCAAGCGGCCACATCGATAAATGAACAAACGTTAAGCTTCCTTCCGCGCTTAATTGTTACTTTGCTTGCTTTAATGTTTGGTGCTCATTGGATGACACAATCTATGATTGAGTTTTTTTATGAGATGGTAGAACGCTTGCCACAAGTGCTTTACTAACAAATAAGGTTGCATCACTGATGACAAGTTTTCCAACCACAATAGTACTCGACTGGATTGCCAATTATTTTTGGCCTTTTACCAGAATTTCGGCCATGTTCATGGTGATGACCGTTACAGGGGCACGTTTTGTTTCTACTCGCATTAGGCTATATCTTTCCTTAGCGGTTACTTTGGCGGTAATGCCGGCTATCCCTGCGGTAACAAATACTATCGAACTGGTTTCTTTACCTGGTTTTTTAACAACTTTGGAGCAGTTAATTATCGGTGTTGCCATGGGGATGGTCACACAATTTATTTTACAAACCTTTGTTATGCTAGGCCAGATACTTGGTATGCAAGCCAGTTTAGGCTTTGCTTCTATGGTTGATCCAGCTAATGGTCAGAACACACCATTGTTAGGGCAGCTATTTATGTTTTTAGCCACCATGTTTTTCTTAGCAACAGACGGACATCTTAAGATGATCAGTTTGGTTGTTATGAGCTTTAAAACTTTACCTATTGGTACTGGTGCTCTCACAAATACTGATTTCCGTGAACTGTCTCTGTGGTTAGGTACTATGTTTAAAACGGCGCTAAGCATGTCATTATCTGGCATTATAGCCTTACTGACCGTAAATTTATCCTTTGGTGTTATGACCCGAGCTGCACCACAGCTAAATATATTTTCTTTAGGTTTTGCTTTTGCCCTAATGGTCGGTCTACTCTTATGTTGGTACATCATGCTTGGTCTGTACAGTCATTATGAACTGTACTGGGTAGAAGGCGAGCAGCAAATTTGTAAACTTATTCGACTGGCTTGTTAAAGAGAGTATATGGCAGATTCAGATGGACAAGAAAGGACAGAAGACGCAACGCCCAAGCGATTGCAACAGGCTCGAGAAAAAGGCCAAGTAGCTCGTTCAAAAGAGCTGGCTTCTGTTTCGGTACTGATAGTAGGTTCGGTGTCTTTAATGATGTTTGGTGAAACCTTAGCTAAGGGATTATGGGCGGCGATGACACGCTTATTTACGCTTAGTCGAAATGAAATTTTCGATACCACCATATTACTCGATATCGCTTCCGGTGCTTTAGCTCAGTTGTTACTGCCATTATTTATCATTTTGATTACTTTGTTTGTCGCCGCAGTTATTGGTTCTGCAGGGGTTGGTGGTATCAATTTTTCAGTAGAAGCTGCGATGCCAAAAGCATCTAAAATGAACCCGCTAAGTGGTATAAAACGGATGTTTGGCTTACAAAGTTGGGTCGAATTACTCAAATCGATACTGAAAGTTTCTTTGGTTGCTGGTACTGCTTTTTACTTGATCAACGCTTCTAAAGTTGACTTGTTTCAGCTTAGTATGGATACGTTTCCTCTCAATATTTATCATTCCCTCGATATCCTAATTAATTTTATTTTATTAATTAGCTGTACGTTATTGATTGTTGTCGCTATTGATATCCCTTTTCAAATTTGGCAACACGCCAATCAACTAAAAATGACTAAGCAAGAGATAAAAGACGAATATAAAGAAACCGAGGGTAAACCAGAAGTTAAAGGCCGAATCAGAATGTTGCAACGAGAAGCCGCGCAACGTCGAATGATGGCAGATGTCCCGACTGCTGATGTGATTGTCACCAACCCAGAACATTTTTCTGTCGCGCTTCGCTATGATACCAGCAAAGACAGAGCGCCAATTGTGGTTGCAAAAGGAGTCGATCATATGGCGTTAAAAATTCGTGAAATAGCCAGAGAGCACGAAATTTTCATTATACCCGCTCCGCCTCTTGCTCGAGCTTTATACCACTCAACTGAATTAGAACAACAGATCCCCGACGGCTTGTTTACCGCCGTGGCGCAAGTATTAGCTTATGTGTTTCAGTTGAAGCAGTACCGCAAACGAGGAGGGCAAAAACCTTCACTCAAAGATGAAAACATGCCTATCCCATCAGAGCTTAAATATTAACGGTTTTACTGTGTCACTTTTTTGACTGATTCATTGGACTGATATTTGCATGATATAAGCAATGTGTTGATTTATTTCTCTTTCAATCAAAATTGAAGTCTAGCAATTTATGAAATTTAACCTACCATTTTCTGAAAAATTACCGTCAATCTCCAATCGAGCATTACCGGCTATTGGTGCGCCGATTGTAGTATTGTCGACGTTAGGAATGGTGGTGTTACCTGTACCGCCATTTTTACTCGATCTATTTTTTACTTTTAATATCGCCTTATCTTTGGTGGTCTTGTTAGTGACCATTTACACACGAAGACCGTTAGATTTCGCAGCTTTTCCTACCGTATTGTTGGTTGCTACACTATTGCGTTTGGCTCTTAATGTTGCTTCAACCCGAGTGGTTTTACTTTATGGCCATGAAGGAGGGGACGCTGCGGGTAGTGTGATTGAAGCATTTGGTAGCGTGGTAATTGGTGGTAACTATGCCGTTGGCTTAATTGTATTTCTGATTCTTATGATCATTAACTTTATGGTGGTAACCAAAGGTGCAGGTCGTATATCTGAAGTAAGTGCTCGCTTTACATTAGATGCACTACCCGGCAAGCAGATGGCTATCGATGCTGATTTAAACGCAGGTTTAATCGATCAAGAAGCGGCACGAACAAGACGTTTCGAAGTAACAAAAGAAGCAGATTTTTATGGCTCGATGGATGGTGCGTCTAAATTTGTAAAAGGGGATGCCATTGCCGGTATCTTAATTCTATTTATTAATATTATCGGTGGGTTAATCATCGGTATGATTCAGTTTGATCTCACCTTTCAAGAAGCAATTAAAATATATACTTTGCTTACTATTGGTGATGGATTGGTAGCTCAGATACCGTCGCTATTACTATCCATTGGTGCCGCTATCATGGTGACTCGTCAAAATACCGATGAGGATATGGGCAAAGAGATGGTATTCCAACTCTTAGACAATCCTAAGGCATTGATGATTACGGCGGCGATACTGGGTGTTATGGGTATCGTTCCTGGTATGCCTCATTTTTCTTTTATCTCGTTAAGTCTTATCGCCGGTGCCGGCGCCTATTATTTAGCTAATAAGCAGAAAAAAGCGTTAGAAAAATCCAATTTACCAGCAGTAGCAGAACCTGAAAGCGTCGCTCAGAAAGAGTTATCGTGGGATGATGTTCAACCTGTTGATATTATTGGCTTAGAAGTAGGATACCGATTAATTCCTATGGTCGATAAAGAACAAGGCGGAGAACTTCTCGACCGGGTTAAAGGGGTGCGTAAAAAGCTATCGCAAGACTTTGGCTTTTTAATTCCGGCCGTTCATATACGAGATAATCTCGAGCTGACACCAAATAGTTATCGCATTACGTTGATGGGAGTAGCGGTAGGTGAAGCCGAAATTCGTCCAGACCAAGAATTGGCGATCAACCCTGGACAGGTTTACGGGATGGTGGAAGGTGAACAAACCATGGATCCGGCATTTGGACTTGAAGCGGTTTGGATCAAAGAAGATAAAAGAGAGCATGCACAAGCACTTGGTTACACGGTGGTTGACGCCGCTACAGTGCTTGCTACTCATTTAAGCCAATTATTGACCAATAACGCCTCTCAGTTAATTGGTCATGAAGAAGTACAGAATCTGCTAGAAATGTTAGGACGATCGACACCTAAATTGGTTGAAGGATTTGTGCCTGACCAATTGTCATTAGGCGTGGTGGTGAAAGTTCTACAAAATCTACTCAACGAAGCAATACCGATTCGTGATATACGCACGATCGTTCAAACCATGTCTGAGTATGCCAGTAAGAGTCAAGAACCTGACATATTAACCGCAGCGGTGAGAATTGCTTTAAAACGGCTTATTGTACAAGAAATCAATGGGATAGAACCTGAATTGCCAGTGATAACCTTAATTCCCGAACTGGAACAAATATTGCATCAAACTATGCAGGCTTCAGGCGGCGAATCGACAGGCATTGAACCAGGTTTAGCAGAACGATTACAATCGTCATTGAGTCAAGCGACGCAAGAGCAAGAACTGAAAGGTGAACCCGCGGTGTTGTTAACATCAGGAGTGTTGCGGACAACATTAGCTAAGTTTGTTAAAAATACTATTCCAAATTTAAGAGTGCTTTCTTATCAAGAAATACCAGATGAAAAACAGATTAGAATTGTGCAGGCAGTAGGGAATTAATCTTGTCAGTATTTTATATATGAATGCTTATGTTTAGGGTAGTGAATATGGTTGAAATACACGCTATTCCTTGGATGAAAACGATAAACCTTGGACTAATATAATAAACCTTGGACGAATACATTGAAGATAAAACGATTTTTTGCCAAAGATATGCGATTAGCTCTGCTTCAAGTTAAAGAAGAACTTGGTTCAGAAGCGGTCATTATGTCTAACAAAAAGGTAGCGGGTGGCGTAGAGATAGTTGCTGCAATTGATGGTGAAGTTGCCGATAAACCGGCTTCTAAAGCGCCACCTCGAGTTCAATCTAGATATTCGAATGAGGCAAATAAAGCACATGAATCTCAATATGGACGTGATTTAAAAGATGATCGAGTGAGTTTACAAAACAATTCAACGGCGCAGCCTGTCTCAAACTCACAAAGGAAAGCATCGGACTCGAAAACCAAGCGTTTTGCTAATATGTTAAAGCAATATAGTCGGCATGAAGAGCCAATGGATGGTAATCATACAGAAGCAGATTCGCTTACGGCCTTGTTAAAGCGCCAAGCCAATTCGAGTCAACCTTCCCAATCGCAAGCGCAAACTCAGCGTGGAAGCATCTCATCTTCGTTAGCAAAAGATTCTGGGCTAGCCAAACTTATTTCTGATGACCATCGCTCTGATGATTACCATACCGATCACTATCGTTCTGCTAGTCATCGTCCGGAAAGTCATCGTAATGAAAGTCAGCGTAATGAAAGATTAAAACCCAAATTAGACCCGTCGCGTTATGAACGTAATTATAAGCCTTCAGTTGAGAATGAAGAGAACACTCAAGAGTTAAACTCTATGCGTGAAGAGATGATGTCAATTCGGCGACTTTTGGAACATCAAGTTTCCGGATTGATGTGGCAAGAAGTAGAACGCCGTGAACCTTTGAGAGCGATGTTGATTAAGCGCCTAGAGCGTATGGGATTGTCTTCTGAGCTGGCGGACCAATTAGCGTGTTACATCTCTGAAGATACACCGCCGGCAGAAGCTTGGAAAGAGCTATTAGGTTTAGTGTCTGACCAAGTATCTGTCATTCAAACAGATATATTAAAACGAGGTGGTGTTGTTGCTTTACTTGGCCCAACTGGTGTGGGTAAAACAACCACAATAGCAAAGTTGGCCGCAAGAGCTGCCATGGAATATGGCCCAGATAATGTAGCGCTAGTGACAACCGATACGTTTAGAATTGGCGCGCATGAACAATTAGCCATTTATGGCCGAATTATGGGTTGTCCGGTAAAAATCGCAAAAGATTCTGATGACTTAGCGGAAGTCATTTATCAATTGCGTAATCGCAGACTCGTCCTTGTCGACACAGCAGGAATGGGGCAAAGAGATGTACGACTTACAGAGCAACTGGATACGTTAATGCATGATAGTGGCTCTGTTATAAATAGTTATTTAGTTCTTCCTGCTACCGCCCAAAGACGAGTACTACAAGAAACAATTGACCATTTTAAACGTATTCCTCTTTCGGGTTGCATACTTACTAAGATCGATGAATCGCTAAGTCTTGGTGAATTTATAAGCGTAATAGTCCAAAACTCACTACCAGTGGCGTATGTCGCTAATGGTCAACGGGTACCGGAAGACATAGTGATTGCTCAGCCTAAGTATTTGGTTGCCAAAGCCAATGAATTACTCGAGAAATCAACTGAAAATGAACCTCACTATTGGACCAGTGATACTGATGGATTCTAAGCAATGACAGACAATAACATGCACGATCAGGCAAGTGGCTTACGCCGACTAACTCAGCCAACTTTAACCAAAGTAATTGCGATTACTGGTGGTAAAGGCGGGGTGGGGAAATCACATGTTTCATTAAGCTTGGCTATCTCTATGGCTCGTCAAGGCAAAAAAGTGATGGTGTTAGATGCCGATTTAGGCTTAGCAAATGTTGATATTATGCTTGGATTGCGTCCTAAACGTAACTTAGGTCATTTATTAGCGGGTGAATGCGAACTTAAAGATACCATTGTTGAAGGCCCACACGGCATTAAAATTGTACCTGCTACATCAGGTACACAAAGTATGACTGAATTAAGTAATGCCCAACATGCGGGGCTGATTCGAGCTTTTGGTTCTTTGGAAGAAGAAGTAGATGTGTTACTGATTGATACAGCTGCTGGTATTTCTGATATGGTGGTGAGTTTTTCTCGTGCGGCTCAAGATGTGGTGGTAGTGGTGTGTGATGAACCTACGTCCATCACCGATGCTTATGCATTGATTAAATTGTTAAGCCGCGAGCATGGTGTACAACGTTTCAAAATTGTTGCCAACATGGTGAGAAGCTATCGCGAAGGAAGAGAATTGTTTACAAAGTTGACCTTGGTCACAGAACGTTTCCTTAATGTGAGTCTTGAATTGGTCGCATGCGTACCGTTAGATGATAAAGTACGCCAGTCTGTAAAAAAACAAAAGATAGTGGTCGATGCCTTTCCTCGTTCTCCTGCTGCATTGGCATTGAGTACGTTAGCCAATAAAGCATTAACATGGCCAATACCCAAGACCCCGAGTGGTCACTTAGAGTTTTTTGTGGAAAGGTTGTTAAATAAAAGAGAATCAATAGGGGAATCATTTGGTGAATAAGGCGCTAACCTATGACCAACATGCGAATGTTAATAGCCAGAAATCGTTTCTAGAGCAGTACTCTAATTTGGTCAAACGTATCGCACACCACCTTATGGGACGCCTACCGCCTAGCGTTCAGGTTGATGATTTAATTCAAGCAGGAATGATTGGCCTGCTAGAAGCACAGCAAAATTACGATAATTCGAAAGGCGCAAGCTTTGAGACGTACGCAGGAATAAGAATTAGAGGCTCAATGCTTGATGAGGTTCGCAAAGGCGATTGGGTGCCTCGTTCTGTACATCGTAACAATCGAACAATTAATCAAGCAATTAGTGAATTAGAAGCTCAACTTTCCAGAGACCCTGCCGATATAGAAGTAGCGCAACATTTAAACATGACGATTGAGCAATATCATTCTGCTTTATCGGATATAAGTTGTTCGCGCTTAGTGGGTATTGAAGATTTAGGGGTGTCTGAAGATGTTATCTCAACTCATGAAGATGCGTTTGCCAATACTCCATTCCAAGGCGTAGCAGACGAAAATTTTCGGCAAGCTTTAGTTGAATCCATTAAAGAGTTGCCAGAAAGAGAAGCATTGGTGCTCTCTCTTTATTATGATGAAGAATTGAATTTAAAAGAAATTGGAGAAGTATTAGGGGTAAGCGAATCTCGTGTAAGCCAAATACACAGCCAATCTATGCAACGTTTACGCTCTAAATTGAGCTCGTGGACACAAGAAGACTAATACACTGAATTGAACCTCAGTGGAGGTAATTTTGAACAAAAATATGAAAATTCTTATTGTTGATGACTTTTCAACAATGCGCCGTATTGTTAAAAACTTACTACGTGACTTGGGTTTTAATAATACTCAAGAAGCGGATGATGGCTTAACGGCGCTGCCAATGTTAAAAAAAGGTGAATTCGACTTTGTTGTTACTGACTGGAACATGCCAGGGATGCAAGGTATCGATCTGCTAAAAAATATTCGTTCAGATGCCGATCTTAAACATCTCCCGGTATTAATGATCACAGCAGAAGCGAAACGTGAGCAGATCATTGAGGCCGCTCAAGCAGGTGTAAATGGTTATATTGTAAAACCATTTACTGCTGCAACGCTTAAAGAAAAGCTAGACAAAATTTTTGAGCGTTTATAAGTCAATATACGCAACTGACTAATATTTAATAGCGTATAAGGACTTTTCAGCATGATTTCACTAGAACAAGCACGCACCTTAGTCGAGCTCCTTGAAGCAGGTAAGCAAAAAGAAGCGAACGATATAGTGTTGTCGATATTAAAGGGACGTGAAAATCCCATTATAAACGAGGTTGGTTCGTTAACCAGAGACCTTCATGACGCGCTCGATCAGTTTAAAATAGACCCGAGAATGAGTGTCATTGCCAATGAAGAAATCCCAGATGCACGGGATAGGCTTGAATATGTAATGGCCAAAACGGAATCTGCTGCCAATAGAACTATGGATGCAGTAGAGCGGTCATTACCCATTGCTGATAAGCTACATGAGAGTTTGCTTTTGGTCAGACCAACGTGGAATGAATTGATGAAAGGTAGAATAGAGCTATCTGAATTCAAAACATTATGTTTGCATATCGACGGACTATTAACCCAAGTCGAAGGGGATAGTACCGAACTGCGTAGCCAACTGACTGAAATTTTGATGGCACAAGATTTTCAAGATCTCACGGGACAAATCATCACTAAAGTGATTACCCTAGTACGTGAAGTCGAAGAAAGATTAGTCGATATTTTAACCTGTTTCGGTGTGGACAGTGCCGATCAACAATCTTCGACCACTAACAAAGCATCCACCGAGGCAGAAGGTCCAATATTAAATCCTCACGAGAGGGAAGATGCGGTTTCATCTCAAGACGATGTCGATGATTTACTATCGAGTCTTGGATTCTAAGGGTAAATTATGAGCTATGAATTAGACGAAGAAATTCTACAAGACTTTTTAGTAGAAGCAGGTGAGATACTTGAGTTGTTGTCAGAACAGCTGATTGAACTTGAAAATAATCCTCAAGATAAAGAACTGCTAAACGCAATTTTCCGCGGTTTCCATACAGTTAAAGGGGGAGCAGGTTTTCTCGCTTTAGGAGAGTTAGTCGACGCTTGTCATGGCGCAGAAAATGTATTCGATATCTTACGCAATGGTCAACGTCAAGTTACATCAGATTTAATGGACACTATTTTACAGTCCTTAGACGCCGTAAATGTTATGTTTAGCGCGGTACAAAATGGTGAAGCGTTAATCCCCGCGGACCCCGCTTTATTAGCCGAATTACATCGATTAAGCCAACCGGCAAGTGCAGATGAAGATACGCCAAAAGAACCGGAAATGAGCGCTAATGCACCTGAAAACATAGTGCCTGAAAACCAAGAACAATTAAGCATACAAACCGAAAATCTTACTACATCAACGACAAGTCAAAACAATTCATTAGACGATATTTCTCAAGATGAATTTGAGAAGCTGTTGGATGAATTACACGGAAAAGGGTCGGCTCCTGGCTCTTCTGCTCAGAACACGACTGCGGTTAATAGCGCCACTGTCAGCAGCAATGAGACTGTTATTCCAGAAACATCAGCTTTGACAACACCTGAGTCTAATGCCGATACTGGTGATATTACCGATGATGAATTTGAAAAGCTTCTGGACGAACTGCACGGCAAAGGTAGCGCACCAGGAGCAAGCTCTTCTGCGCCAGTTGCATCCGCGCCAGTAACAAAGCAAACTCCAATCAATACGTCCTCGGCAGCAGAATCCGATATCATGACAGACGATGAGTTTGAAAGCTTGTTGGATGAACTTCATGGCAGTGGTAAAGGTCCTTCAGTTGAAGAACTAGAAAATACCGAGAAATCGATAACAGAAGAAAGCAAGTCGATTCCGAAAACTAACCTTGGCTCTACTCCGAAAGTCGCTGAAAACCCTAAAGCGACAGACAAACCTAAAGTTAGTCCTACAGCAAAAAAACCAGTTGTTGCAGAAAAACCAGTCGCTGGGAAAGCAAGTAAAGCGCCTGCTGCGAAACCTCAAGCGGAAGCGACTGTTCGTGTGGATACTTCCACCTTAGATATCATCATGAATATGGTCGGTGAACTGGTTTTAGTGCGCAACCGTTTAGTTAGTTTAGGCTTAAATCGCAATGATGAAGAAATGTCTAAAGCGGTTTCAAATTTAGATATTGTTACTGCTGACCTGCAAGGGGCGGTAATGAAAACTCGTATGCAGCCGATCAAAAAAGTCTTTGGTCGTTTTCCTCGAGTTGTGCGTGATCTCGCTCGTACGTTAAATAAAGAAATTAAGCTTGAGATGCGAGGAGAAGATACAGATTTAGACAAAAATTTGGTGGAAGCGTTAGCTGATCCGCTGATTCACTTAGTTAGAAATTCGGTGGACCACGGTATTGAAATGCCCGATATCCGTGAACAAAATGGTAAATCGAGAACGGGTAAAGTGATTCTTTCTGCTTCACAGGAAGGCGACCATATTGAATTGGCTATTGTCGATGATGGTGGCGGTATGGATCCTGATAAGCTAAGAGATATCGCGGTTAAGCGCGGTATTATGGACAGTGAAGCGGCTTCTCGACTGACAGATAAAGAGTGTTTTAATCTTATTTTTGCTCCCGGCTTCTCATCAAAAGAAAAAATTTCCGATATCTCTGGGCGTGGCGTCGGTATGGATGTGGTTAAAACCGCGATCAATACCTTAAATGGTGCCGTTGATGTTGATTCTGAACTAGGTAAAGGCACCAAAATCACCATAAAAGTTCCGCTAACCCTAGCGATTCTGCCAACACTAATGGTTGGCGTGTGTAATCAACCTTTTGCTCTGCCGTTAGCCAGCGTTAACGAAATATTTAATCTCGATTTATCAAAAACCAATATTGTTGATGGTCAACTCACCATCATTGTTCGCGACAAATCAATCCCTCTATTTTATTTGCAAAACTGGCTAGTGCCCAAAGCAGGGCAGGTGGATCAACGTAAAGGTGGCCACGGACATGTTGTTATTGTTCAACTGGGTAGTCAACGTGTTGGTTTTGTGGTTGATAGCTTGATTGGTCAAGAAGAAGTGGTGATAAAACCATTAGATGAGTTATTACAGGGAACGCCTGGCATGGCAGGTGCTACGATTACCAGTGATGGGCATATTGCGCTGATATTAGATGTACCTAACCTATTGAAGCAGTACGCGACTCGTTCCCGTATGTAAGAAGGATTATATGGCTGTAAAAGTACTAGTTGTTGACGATTCAAGCTTTTTTCGCCGCAGAGTGAGTGAGATAATCAATGCAGATCCTCGCTTAGAAGTGATTGACGTCGCAATAAATGGTAAAGAAGCGATCAATAAAGTAACACAGCTTAAACCTGATGTGGTTACTATGGATATCGAAATGCCAGTTATGGACGGGATCAGTGCGGTGCGTGAAATAATGAAGGCTAATCCTGTTCCTATCTTGATGTTTTCATCGCTAACGCATGATGGTGCCAGAGCAACCTTAGATGCTCTCGACGCAGGTGCTCTCGATTTTTTACCTAAGAAATTTGAAGATATCGCGCGTAATAGAGATGAAGCGACTCAATTGTTGCAACAAAGAGTGTTGGAAATATCGCGCAAGCGTATGTTAGTTCGTCGCAGACCTACCACATTTTCTGCTAGTACTTCCTCGATAGGGGCGTCTACATCAAGTGCTTCAACACCTTCTTCACTCAGAAAACCGTTAGGCTCAAATACTGGATTAGCCAGTTCGGGACGCTCTTCTATTTCCGAACGAAGCAGTGCGGCTAAATTTCGAGCGACAGGTAAAAAATATCAGCTTACAGCGATAGGCACGTCAACGGGCGGACCGGTCGCGCTACAAAAAATATTAACTAAATTACCAAGCAATTACCCTCATCCTATAGTGCTTATTCAGCATATGCCAGCCACCTTTACCGCAGCATTTGCCAGCCGTCTTAATTCACTTTGTAAAATAGAAGTAAAAGAAGCCTCAAATGGTGACGTGTTACGCCCTGGTGTTGCTTATTTAGCTCCAGGTGGAATGCAAATGATGGTTGAAGGCCGCCCAGGAAGCGCTAAGTTAAGAATTGTCGATGGTGGCGAACGTATGAATTACAAGCCGAGTGTCGATGTGACATTTGGCTCTGCCGCTAAAATATATCACGGTAAAGTGTTGTCAATGGTATTAACTGGTATGGGGGCGGATGGGCGTGAAGGTGCTCGTATGTTGCAAGCGGCTGGCGCGACTATTTGGGCGCAAGATGAAGAGAGCTGCGTGGTTTATGGTATGCCGCAAGCGGTTGCTAAAGCGAATATCTCTAGCGAAGACCTTCCACTCGATCGTATCGCTGAACGTATACTGGTTGAAGTGGGATTAGCCTAGGAGGCGCTATGATTGTTTGGAGTGTCGCAAATCAAAAAGGTGGAGTGGGTAAAACCACCACCACAGTTACGTTGGCTGGTTTGCTCAGTAAAAAAGGTCACCGAGTCCTATTGGTTGACACTGATCCTCACGGTTCGTTGACTACATATTTGGGCTATGACTCGGATTCGGTAGCAAAAAGTCTTTTTGATTTGTTTCAATTATCCGAAATAGATAGAGAGTCGGTTAAGCCACTTATTTTGGCGTCTGATATTGATAATATTGATCTCATTCCCGCTCATATGTCGTTAGCAACCTTAGATCGTGTGATGGGTAATCGCAGCGGCATGGGGCTGATTTTAAAGAAAGCTTTACTTGCATTATACGGTGATTACGATTACGTGCTTATTGACTGCCCTCCTATTTTAGGGGTAATGATGGTCAATGCATTAGCTGCCAGTGATCGGATTCTTATACCGGTACAAACCGAGTTCTTAGCAATGAAAGGTTTAGAGAGAATGATTCGAACTCTGGCTATCATGCAAAAATCACGTAATCGAGCGTTTAAAACCACCATTGTTCCAACAATGTATGATAAACGCACTAGAGCATCACTAACCACCCTTAATCAGCTTAAGCAAGATTACCCTGACCAAGTGTGGAGTTCTGCTGTGCCTATAGATACTAAGTTTAGAGACGCCAGTTTAAAAAATTTACCGGCTTCTCATTTTGCGGAAGGAAGTCGTGGTGTCTTTGCTTATAAGCAACTGCTCATCTATTTAGAGAGGCTAGCATTGGATGAACAATAAGCACAACCATAAGCTATCCGGTGCTGAGGCATTAGAAGAATACTTTACTTCATTGTTAGATGAAGAGTTAGATTTCGAACATCAAGACTCAGATTTCGAACATCAAAAAATAGATATCTCGACTGAAAATGCGGCCCAGAATTCGGCTTTAAGTGCCGAAATTCCGCAATCATCTGACGAAGAGTCTGTGATATTTCAGCCACAACCGCAATTGGACGATCAGTCTATACAAACCGAACTAGACTATAATGAGTTTGATGTTCCAGATTTAAATGATGTGCAAAAGTTACTCGATAAATTGGAATCTACCGATGTCGTTGAGGAAGCAGACATCGCGAGCTTGATTGAGAAAAATACGGCCGATATTGCACAGATAGATACGAAAATTACCACGATTGCTGAAGATAAGGCAGAAGAAATTCAGCAGTGGCAAGTTGAAACACAGCCAAGCGTCCAAGAATCATTGCAGCCCGAAGTTTTTGTCGAACAAGCGGCCGAAAAAAATGACGTTCCTGAGTTAGCCAAAGCATCCGAACTAGCTAAAGGCCCCGAGTCCACTAATGTACCTGAACAAGAAACCACTCTCACCACAGAGACTGAGGTTCAGTTCCAATCTAAGGGTAAAGTTTCACCGTTTGATGACTGGAAAAGTACTGAAAGAGAACACGATTTTCAAGTATTGTATTTTGAGGTTAACGGGATCACATTTGCAGTGCCATTAGATGAGTTAGGTGGAATTCATAAAACGGCGGAAATGAGTCATTTGATTGGTCGGCCTGCTTGGTATTTAGGCTTACAAACTAATAAAGATAACCAATACGACGTTGTTGATACAGCTAAATGGGTTATGTCTGATAGACTTACGGATGACGCACATAAAGATGCCTATCAATATATCGTTATGCTAGGGAATAGCTCGTGGGGGTTAGCTGCTACCGAATTAAAAGGAACTGAGTTACTAAACGTAGAAAGCGTGCGTTGGCGTACTCAAGCGGCGAAAAGGCCTTGGTTGGCTGGAATGGTAAAAGAAAAAATGTGTGCTTTGATTCACGTCGAAGCCATGATAAAAATGATAACTGCTGGTATGGACGTCAAGTCTTTAGACAGTGATAAAGGTTTGTCGAAAGCGACATAAAGAGGATAAGACATGTCTCAAGCGAATGAAGTTGATGTAAGAAAAGATCAAGCGAATGATGAAGTTCTTCAGTGGGTAACGTTCCAATTGGAAGAAGAGACCTATGGCATTAATGTTATGCAAGTTAGGGAAGTATTGCGTTATTCTGAAATTGCACCGGTACCTGGTGCTCCTGATTATGTTCTTGGTATCATTAATCTACGTGGTAATGTCGTCACCGTGATTGATACTCGCTCTAGGTTTGGTTTAATGCAGGGTGAAATTTCCGATAATACCCGCATTATTGTGATTGAATCAGAACGTCAAGTTATTGGTATATTAGTTGATAGTGTCGCCGAAGTAGTTTACTTACGCTCGTCTGAAATAGATACCACACCGAGTGTTGGTACAGATGAAAGTGCCAAGTTTATCCAAGGTGTAAGCAACCGGGAAGGCAAGCTGTTAATTTTAGTTGATCTAAATAAATTGCTTTCTGATGATGAATGGAATGAGATGGCCCATTTATAATGTTTGAATCGTTCAATGATAATATGTGGCTAATGCTGTCTGCTGGGAGTGTTGTATTCAGCCTTGTTATTGCGCTTTGGCTGTTAAGAGTAAGCCGTACCTTACAAAAACGTAATGACCAACAAAGACAGGAACTGAGATCGCAAGAAAAAGAACTTTCCAAAGTGAACAATCAGCTACTTGAGGTTCGTTCAGTGGTTATAGGCTTAGGTCAAAAAATGACGGAACAGCAGGATATTATCCAACATTTATCGGAGCGTATTACAGAATTGGAACACGTTGATTCTGATAGCCGCTTGTATTCTAGAGCAACCAAGATGGTGCAATTAGGAGCAGGTGTGGATGAATTGATTGAAGAATGCGAATTACCAAAAGCAGAAGCTGAATTGATGATGGCACTACAAAATAAAATGTCAGGTAAAGAAAAAATTCCGCCGATGAAATCGAGACGTAAGTAACGAACTTATATCTAAAAATTTTATGTTTAGATGAAAAGAGAAACGAGTGCGTTTCTCTTTTTTTATTTAAAATGCAAGTGAATACATATAATAAAAAAGAATTTTCTTATTATGTGACCGATGCAGATAGTGTGAGCATAGAAAATTTGATTTGTTGTTATTTCTACCCTACTTAGAGCGATACCGCTTATGTTAATATAGCAATTCAATTTATAATAAGTAGTAACCATGTTAGCAGTATCAAACCTTACCGCCATTCGTGATGAAAAAATTCTTTTTGAAGATTTATCGTTTAATGTTGAGGCAGGTGAACTGGTTCAAGTAGAAGGTAGGAATGGAACCGGTAAAACAACCTTGCTGAGGATTATCGCTGGGCTCGGTGATTATGAAATAGGTGAAATTTCATGGAATGGTTGCGTGACTTCGTCCAATCGAGACCTTTTTCATCAAGATTTGCTTTTTTTAGGCCATCAAACCGGGGTGAAAAGAGAGCTGAATGCTTTTGAAAACCTTTCTTTTTATCAATCTATTCATCAATCTGACATCGATAAACATAAAATATGGGCTGTGTTGGCTCAAGTTGGTTTGGCGGGAAGGGAAGATGTGCCAGTTGGGCAGTTATCCGCAGGCCAGCAACGACGAGTTGCGTTGGCACGTTTGTGGTTGAGTAAGCAGAAACTTTGGATTCTTGATGAGCCGTTAACGGCGATAGATAAACAAGGTGTGAAAGTATTGGAAAGTGTATTTTTGAAACACGCGGAAGAAGGAGGAATGGTGATGCTAACCACCCATCAAGATATGTTGCTTGATTATCCAAAACTGCGAAAAATTAAGTTAGGTAATTAATATGCTCCACTCAATGTTAATGATCATTCGTAGAGAGTTATTAATCGCTTTTCGTCGCCAGGCGGATATTTTAAATCCATTGTGGTTCTTCATTATCGTTATTACCTTATTTCCGCTAAGTATTGGCCCTGAACCTGCTTTGTTGGCCAGAATTGCCGCGGGTATAATATGGGTTGCGGCTCTGCTTTCGGCATTACTTTCGCTAGAACGGTTGTTTAGAGATGATTTTCAAGATGGAAGCCTAGAACAGATGATGCTAATGCCTGTACCGTTACCATTAGTTGTTATATCCAAGGTAATCGCTCATTGGTTGTTGACTGGGCTGCCTCTAATTTTGATTAGCCCTTTATTAGCGGTGTTACTTTCTTTAGATTACTTCACTTGGCAAACGGTCGTGTTAACCCTGCTTGTTGGTACGCCAACCTTGAGTTTTATTGGAGCGATTGGCGTTGCATTGACGGTTGGTTTGCAAAAAGGGGGCGTTTTACTCAGTCTTCTGATATTGCCTCTTTATATTCCGGTGCTTATTTTCGCTACGTCAGCGATTGATGCGGCTAGTTTAGGCATGCCATTTAATGGTCAGTTAGCACTAATGGCTGCTATGCTTGCTGGTTCAATAACTCTCACACCATTTGCCATTAGTGCTGCACTTAGAGTTAGTGTGAATTAACACGACAAACTACCTCTTTATAGGTATTGTTTTGCATGTGGCAAATAATAGGATCATTCTGTGATACGTTTTTTGAGCCAATAGTGAAAATGAAACAAAAAATATCAATTACTAGCGAGATTAAACCATGTGGAAATGGCTACATCCTTATTCAAAACCAGAAGTGACCTACAATTTGTGTAACAAGCTGTTACCTTACTTTGCATTATTGGCGGTTTTATTTTTAGGTGCAGGAACCGTGTGGGGGCTTGCTTTCGCGCCTTCTGATTATCAACAAGGCGACAGTTTCCGGATTATCTATATTCATGTCCCTGCTGCGATTTGGTCAATGGGCGCTTATATGTCGATGGCAATAGCAGCATTTATTGGTATCGTATGGCAACTAAAGTTGTCGAATATGGCGGCAGCCGCCATGGCACCAATAGGTGCAGTCTTTACCTTTATTGCATTATTTACTGGTGCCATTTGGGGTAAGCCTATGTGGGGTGCTTGGTGGGTATGGGATGCAAGATTAACTTCTGAGCTTATTTTATTATTTTTGTATCTTGGCGTTATTGCGTTGTACCATGCATTCGATGACCAAAAGACAGCCGCAAAGGCGGCGGGTATTTTGGCGATTGTCGGGGTAATTAACCTTCCAATTATTCATTTTTCTGTAGAATGGTGGAATACGTTACATCAAGGCGCAACGATTACCAAATTTGCTAAGCCGTCGATTTCAGGCGATATGCTTTGGGCGTTATTACTTAATATATTTGGGTTTTTATTCTTTTTTGTCAGTTTGACTCTGGTTCGATTTAAAAATGAGATCCTATCTAGGGAAAGTCATCGTCCTTGGGTTCGAGCGCTCATTGCTAGGAGAGTGTGATTATGCATTTTGAAAGCTTTAGTGACTTGGTAGCCATGGGGGGCTATGGCGCTTATGTATGGAGTGCATTTGGGGTGACATTTTTGTCACTTTTTATATTGACAATAAGTAGTGTAATGACGGGGAAAAAAATCATTCAACAAGTAAAAAATAAACAAGACCGTCAAGCTCGAATTGAGGCTGCAAAAAATTTGGAGAATACATTATGACCCCGGTACGAAAGAAAAGAATGGGTTTATTACTGGCACTCTTACTTGGTATTAGTGCTACCGCAGGTCTAGTTTTATATGCTTTAAATCAAAATATGGATCTGTTTTATACGCCAAGTGAACTGGTTTATGGTAAGCCTGATGGCACCAAACCAGAAGTGGGACAAAGACTCCGTATTGGTGGAATGGTGGTAGCTGGCTCCGTAAGCCGAGACCCCGAGTCACTAAAAGTTAGCTTTAAACTTGCCGATATTGGTCCACAAGTGACCATAGAATTTGAAGGTATTTTGCCCGATTTATTTCGTGAAGGGCAGGGGATCGTGGCGCAAGGTGTATTAACCACTGCAACCACGATAGAAGCGTTTGAAGTACTGGCCAAACATGATGAAAATTATATGCCGCCAGAAATTGCTGAGGCAATGGAAAAAGTGCATGAACCATTAGGTTACTCTGAAGATCAATTAAAAGGGACGGATAAATGATCGCTGAAATTGGTCACTTTGCACTAATTCTATCATTAGGACTGGCGGTATTACTGAGCATTTTACCTATGCTGGGGGCTTCCAAGCAATCTAGTATGCTGATGGCAACGGCACGTCCGTTGTCGTGGGGAATGTTCTCGTTCTTACTGTTCTCGTTTTGTATTCTTTTATGGGCATTCTATAGCAACGATTTCACTATCAGTTATGTGGCAAGTAATTCAAATACCGCTTTGCCGTGGTATTATCGGCTAACAGCCGTATGGGGTGCTCATGAGGGATCTCTTTTACTTTGGGTCTTGATTCAAGCTGGATGGACGGTAGCGGTAGCCTCTTTTAGCCGAGGTATGCCACAAGAGTCAGTCGCTCGTGTTCTCTCTATTATGGGTATGATTAACGTCGGCTTTCTGCTGTTTATTATTATTACATCCAATCCGTTTTTACGCACATTGCCATTTTTCCCTATTGATGGGCGCGATTTAAATCCTTTATTGCAAGACCCAGGTTTGATTATTCATCCACCAATGTTGTACATGGGATACGTTGGTTTCTCAGTGGCATTCTCTTTTGCGATTGCTTCATTGATGACTGGGCGTTTAGATACAGCATGGGCAAGATGGTCTCGTCCTTGGACGACGGCGGCGTGGATATTTCTAACGGTCGGAATTTCTCTAGGTTCTTGGTGGGCTTATTATGAGCTTGGCTGGGGAGGATGGTGGTTTTGGGATCCTGTAGAAAATGCGTCGTTTATGCCTTGGCTGGCAGGTACTGCATTAATGCATTCACTTGCGGTAACGGAAAAGCGCGGAACCTTCAAAGCCTGGACAGTGTTGTTGGCAATTTCTGCGTTTTCTCTCAGTTTATTAGGTACCTTTTTAGTTCGCTCTGGCGTGTTGGTTTCGGTGCATGCGTTTGCTTCCGATCCGGCACGAGGCATGTTTATTTTAGGCTTCCTGATTGTTGTGATTGGGGGTTCGTTACTTCTATTCGCATTGAAAGGATCGGCAATTCGAGTTCGTAGCGATTTTGCGCTGTTCTCTAGAGAGAACGGGCTATTAGCCAATAATATTTTACTGATTGCGGCACTAGTGGTTGTTTTAGTCGGTACGCTCTTACCGCTTATTCATAAGCAAATTGGTTTAGGCTCGGTTTCGATAGGCGCGCCGTTCTTTAATATGTTGTTTACGTGGTTAATGATCCCATTCTCTTTCATTCTCGGAATTGGTCCATTGATTCGTTGGAAACGAGACAAAATTTCCACTTTATATAAACCCATGCTGCTATGCGGTGTTTTATCATTAACTCTTGCTGGGCTATTTGTCACTTTATTAGGTGATGGTTTCTCTGCTATGGCTTACCTAGGCTGGGTAATGGCATTGTGGATAGTCAGCATGCATTGTTATGAAATACATGAGCGTGCTACGCATCGACATCCTTTTATGCAAGGTATTACCAAGTTGCAAAAGAGCCATTGGTCAATGGTGTTGGGGCACATTGGTTTGGCTGTGACGGTTATTGGTATTGCAATGACACAGAACTATAGCGTCGAACGTGATGTTCGTCTTGCTCCAGGTGAAAACTTTGAAATAGAAGGGTATAACTTCTATTTTAAAGGCTTAAGAGATAAAGATGGCCCGAACTATAATGGCTATGTTGCTGATTTTGAAATAACCGAGAATGGCGAATATATTAATACGTTGCATGCAGAAAAACGGTACTACACTACTGCCGGTTCTATGATGACAGAAGCCGCGTTGGATGTTGGTGTTACTCGCGATCTTTATATCGCTATGGGTGAGCAACTCGGGGACGATGGGTCTTGGGCGGTAAGACTTTATTATAAGCCATTTATTCGCTGGATTTGGGGTGGAAGTCTAATCATGGCATTAGGTGGTTTAGTGGCATTAAGTGATAAACGTTATCGTTTTAGAAAGAGTGGCAAGGATGTAACGGCTTAATATGAATAAGAAAATTTTATTTATCCCCTTCGCTTTGTTTATTGCGTTAGTGGTTGTATTTATTGTTCAACTTTCTAGAAACGCCGATGGTGAAGATCCTACAAAATTAGAATCGGTATTGGTCGGTAAAACAGTACCAGAATTTCGCTTAGAAGATCTAGCTGAGCCGGGTAAATTACATGATCAGGCTATTTTTAAGGGTGAACCATTATTACTTAACGTGTGGGCGACTTGGTGTCCAACTTGTTATGCAGAGCATCAAACATTAAATGAACTTGCTGATCGTGGTGTTAAGATTATCGGTTTGAACTATAAAGATGAGCGCGACAAAGCGATAACTTGGCTTAATGATTTGGGTAACCCATATCTTATTAGCTTGTTTGATGGCGATGGTATGTTAGGACTGGATTTAGGAGTTTATGGTGCTCCTGAAACATTTTTGATCGATGCAAACGGAACTGTTCGTTATCGCCATGTAGGCAATGTTACCTTACAAAATTGGGCTGAAGTATTACAACCTATGTATGCAAAGTTGATTGAGGACGCTAACTAATGAAAAAAATATTAGCGGTATTATTTAGCGTGTTACTTATTTCATTACCAGTTACCGCTGCGATTGATGTGTTTGAATTCGATAATGATCAGCAAGAACAACAGTTTAAGGAATTGAGCCACACACTACGTTGCCCTAAATGTCAAAACAATACTATTAGCGACTCTAATGCTGAATTGGCAAAAGATCTGCGACTTAAAGTTTATGAAATGACCAAGGCAGGTAAATCTAAAGATGAGATCGTCGATTATATGGTTGCTCGCTATGGTAATTTTGTTACCTATAAACCACCGTTTACTATCGCGACATCTATTTTGTGGCTAGGGCCATTATTGGTGGTGTTGATTGGCTTTGGCGTAATAGTGGTTAACAGTAAGAGAAAATCGCAACAATCCGTTTCCTTGGCTGGAGCGGACTCTATTGCTGATGCAAACCAATTAGACGCAGAAGAACAAGCTCGTTTGGATGCTTTATTAAAAGAACAAAATGGAGATAAACAATAATGACGCTTTTTTGGTTATCTACTCTTGTACTCACCTTGATTGGTTGTGCGTTTATTGCGTTACCACTAATGAATAAATCACGTTTTGATGACGAAGCGCGTCGCGATGAGTTAAATAAAGCGTTTTATAAAGACCGTTTACAAGAACTAGCAGCAGAAGTAGATGGTGGAATCGTTAACGACCAAAATGAACTGATTGTTGATCTGAAAAAGTCATTGCTTGAAGATATTCCAGCCAATGATTCGTCTAAACAGTCATTTTCTATCTCACCCAAAATGGTCTTCATATCTTCTGCGCTATTAGTCGCGGTTATTTCTTATGCTATGTATTCTGTGTTTGGTAGTGTGGATAAAGTGCAACATTGGCAAACCATCAACAATAAATTGCCAGCATTAACTGAGAAGTTGATGTCACCAGAGCAGCAGTCATTAACAGAAGATGAGCTTAAAGATCTTAAACTGGCCTTGCGAACTCGATTGCACTATCAAGCTGAGGATGCTCAAGGTTGGTTGTTACTAGGTCGAATAGCCATGGCGGATAGAGACGCGGATACGGCTTTCGGGGCGATGCGAAAAGCCTATGATTTAAACGCTGACGATCCCGATATCAGATTAGGCTACGCTCAGTCGCTTATGATGGCAGAAAATGAACAACAGCAACAACAAGCTCGTTCTATTTTGATTGGATTGTTACAAGACGATTACGTTGATTTACGTGTTTATTCCTTGTTAGCGTTTAATTCTTACCAGAATGGCGCCTACGAAGAAGCGATTCGTTTTTGGCAAACCATGCAAAAGCTCATAGGCCCAGAAGACAATCGTTATAGCATGCTTGACCGAAGTATTCAAAATGCCGAGAAAATGTTAGGTAAACCAGTTACTACAACCAGTGTCCCTATTACGATTACACTTGATGAAAGTGCTCAATTACCTGACCAAGGTGTGTTAATTGTTTCCATTCACGATGGTAATGGTTCTCCAGTACCTATCGCGGCAGCACGCTTTCCTATTGGTAGTTACCCTAGAACGGTTGTTTTAGACGACGCAAATATCATGCTAGAAGGGCAAAGTATTGCTCAACTGGAAACATTAATGGTTAAAGCGCGTATTGATCAAGATGGTGATGTTTCAACCAAAGATAATGATTGGTATGGCGAAAGCCAAGCCGTAAAATTAGGTGATCAAGTTGCAATAACGATTAATAAGCAGTATTAATGTAGCTGTTAATTGGTTAGAGGCTGGTATCGTCCAGCCTTTTTTGTAACTTAAGGGTAAGTTTCTTATTATGTTCGCAACACAAATTAGAGCGACTTTGGTCATTTTGTTCGCCTCGCTTGTCGTTGGTTGCTCTTCTGCACCGAGTAGCACTGACTCAGATCAAGATCTACAACAAACTAATGCAACTGATGAATCTCAAGATGGTGATCCGTTTGAAGGATTTAACCGAGCCATGTGGTCATTGAATTACGATGTGATTGACCCGTATTTATTTCGTCCTGTAGCTCTTGCTTACGTCGACTATACGCCGAGCCCTGTGCGAACAGGCATTGCCAATTTTTTGTCTAATCTTGATGAGCCCGCAAGCATGATAAACGACCTTATCATGGGCAACGGAAAACAAGCTTTAAATCATTTTAACCGATTTTGGATTAACTCCACGTTTGGGCTATTGGGTTTAATCGATATCGCAGGTGCCGCCGGTATTGTAGAAGACGATCGTGCCTTTAGTGATGCTTTAGGGCATTACGGTGTTGGTAACGGGCCTTATTTTATGGTTCCGGCTTATGGGCCTCTGACGACACGAGAATTAACCGACACAGTTGATAGCCTCTATTTACCTTTGTCCTATTTAAATATTTGGACAAGTCTTGGCAAGTGGGCTTTTGAAGGGCTTGAAAGTCGAGCCGCATTGGTTTCCCAAGAACAAATTTTACAGGCGTCGCCCGATCCTTACACCTTTACCAAAGATGTATATTTGCAACGTCGTGATTATAAGGCACAGATAGAGCCAGAAGAATTGAGTGAGGAAGATGAAGATTTCCTCGACGATTATTTAGACGAAGAGTTTTAAATAAAAAAGCCCCTAACGGGGCTTTTTAGTGTTTAGCTAGATCAAATTTGCTCAATATTAAACAAACCTTAATATTAGACAAATATAGCAACTAGCCCACCGTCGTGAGATTCTTAAAATTGATAACTTGCTTGTGCGCCCAGTACCCAAACGTTGCCTGAAACTCCACTGGTGTACGCACCACCTAATGCAGATGCACTATAATCACTGCTACCTCTAGGTTCTGAAATACTGGCATTTTTAGCTAATATATAAGCAAACCCAGCGTCAAAAGTGAGCTTAGGTGACCAAGCATAGCCTGCGCCAATACTTAACCAAGTCCGGTCGGTTTCTGGAATGGTTGCGGTGCGATTTTCATCATCAACTGCTGAAGTGTCGTAAGCTATACCGGTTCTTAGTAACCATTTTTTATCTACTTGATATTCTGCACCAACAGCAAACCGATAACTGTCCTGCCAGTTTTCATCTTTGACTAATTGAGTTCCATAAGCCCCGTCTAATGTGGCTTCGAGTTTTTTAAAGCTGCTCCAATCGGTCCAGTTTATACTCGCAGTAATGGTTGTTTGATCTGAAACTTGCAACATACTGGCTAATTCAGCCGTTGCAGGTAAGGTTAAAGGTAGGTAGCCAGAAACTGAAGATCCAGAACTTAAGCCAAATCCAATACCTTCGGCAGTGCCTTTTAGTTTTAAATCGACTTCTGATTTGTAAGCAAACCCAACACGATGACGCTGATTAATTTGCCATACTGTGCCAATTTGCCAGCCCCAGTCAGTTGTATCGCCTTGCATGTATTTTAGTGTCTCCCCCTCATAACCAGAAGGGGCCTGTGAAGGTGCTGTTGCGCCAAAGTGTCCTTCAGCCATAATATAACGAATACCACCCCCGACACTTATCATGGGTGTTATTTGGTAAGCAAGATTGAGATTGGCTTCCATTGTTGTGACTTCGGCTGTATCACCATAGTGACTGGCAGCGAAATCGTCACCTAGATCTGTAGTCATACCGTAATTGGTACCTAAGGCAAACCCTATGGCTGTCTTATCATTCAGTTTATGTGAAATATAGATATTAGGGATAATGGCATCGTCAGCATAGTCACTACTATTCGCGTCATAGCTATTGCCTGCATAGATTACTTCTCCGTTAACATCTACGTTTGGATTAACATAACTGGCGCCAGCAGATATTTGTGTACCTTCTAAATAGGTTAGCAAGGCAGGATTGCGCCATTGTGAAGCGGCATTATCAGCCATGGCTGCTTCACCGGCAAAGGCTCGACCTAGACCAGTAGCAGAATATTCGCCAAGTTGAAATCCAGCCGCTATCGCAGTTTGACCAAAGGTATTGATTGCACTGAACACTGCAAGTGAAACAAGAGTTTTATTAATTTTCATTATTATTGTTCGCTGAGTTGATTAGAGGGTGTTTTTCTCGAGCGGTATTTTACGAATAGAGTAATTGCTTTAATATTGAAATGTGAATGATTGCTGTAATTCAGGTAATTATGCTGCTATCTATCAAAAATAGGGTTTTAATAATGATGATTGGTCGGACCATTGTTTTTTTCAGCGAACATCTGTGTTATGAAAGAGGCGAAAGTTAGTACAACTGTACGCTGAAGTAGATAAAAAAAGAGCCGGAAATTCCGGCTCTTAATGTAATGGTACTGAACTTAAATCAAGCGTTGATTAGAAGGTACGGCTGTATTGTAAGCCAACTAAAATAGCATCGGCATGAGTCGTGGCGGTTATGCTAGTTCCTAGAGCTGTTGACTCTTCTACATCAACATCTTCACCTAACAAGTAAGTAAAGCCGAAATCAACATTAGATTTTTCGGTTAAGTGGTAGGTAAAGCCAGCAGAAAACCAGTTACGATCAGAATCGGGAACAGAGATAGAAGTGACTTCATCTTGAGCGCTGGTATCATGCATATAACCCGCTCGTAGTGTCCAGTCTTGGTTTAAGAAGTAAGTTCCACCAATGGAATAGTGCATACCATTTTGCCATTCGTAGGTGTTAATAGTGCCTGCATCTTCTGCTTCTAACTTGTCGAATGAGCTCCAACCAATCCATTGAATACTATAGTGTACTGCGAATTTGGTATCTTTTATTTCGTGGTAACCTGAGAATTCCAGTAGGTCAGGCAGTGGCATTAGTACCGTATCAGAACCATCTCCTTGAGGGTAACTCGCATAAGTTACATCGCCCTTAGCTTTGATTTCTGGGCTATAGTGATAGGCTAAACCGAAACGGTTTCTTTCATCTAATTCGTATACAGCACCTAGGTTGAAGCCGAGTGCCCAGCCATTTGCATCGATATCTACTGCAGTAATAGCCGTTCCTGTTATTGCTGGATTTGTTGTTCGGTTGAATTTACCTGAACCATAAACTGCATCCAAGCCTGCACCTACACTCCATTGTTCATTAATACGGTAAGAACCAGCAACACCTAGATTAAAGCTTTTCACATCGGTAGTGCCACCGAATTCTCCAGCAATATAGTCATCATCAAATTGGGTTTTTGTACCAAAATTTGAGTAAGCGTTAACACCCCAAGCAAATTTGTCGTTGACCGGAACAATTAAGTGTAAGTTAGGAGCAACAGAGGTATCGCCAGCATCGTCTTGATTTGCGTCTAAAACACCGTTGTATTTAGCATCCTTTACTTCGATCATTGATGTGATAGTTACAAAGCCCAGTGACATGGCGGTTTCATCAAACATGGCCATGGTTGCAGGGTTACGTGCCATTGATGACGCGTTATCAGCGATAACGGCATCACCAGCAAAGGCGCGACCAAGGCCGGTGGCAGATTGTGCATTAAGTTGGAAGCCGGCGGCTACTGCTTGTTGAGAGGCAAGCGCTATAGTGGCTGCAATAATCGACTTTTTAAACAGACGCGTTTTATTCATTAGTATTTCCTTTGGTAAAAATCGCCTCTTGTCAGTGGGCGTTTTATCAGAGTGCTAACCCTGTATTAATTATTATTCAGAGCAATTGCTCAACTTAATACTGGATCATAAAGCAATATTATAGTGGTTAGAAATCCGACCATTAGCTAATTAGGCGAGAAAATACAAAAAATGGTAGCTAACATACGTGAAATTGCAGGAATTGGCTATGTTTTAGAGTTCTTACTCTAAACGGTTGTTTAAAAGTTAATTATTTGTTAGTGAAATGTTGCATTTTGTGGTTGGAAGCCCTCATTAATCGAGGGCTTATATTAGACTAAAGTCTAGTTTGAATAATAGAGGTAAGATTAGCAGCGATTTTTGGAATGTTTTCACCTTCTTCACCAACTAATATAACGCTAGCTTCACTGATAGGTATCACCTTTCCTGACATGCCATCTTTTTCAAAATCAACAGCTTGCTCACTGGTTTTATTAGTGATAAATAAGGTTACTTTACCTTTATCACCTTGAAAAATGACATGTAGAGCATTAGATTTCCCAAAACCGCAATGATTGAGGTAATAAACATGATAAGGAAATTCTTCGGTGAATTGATAGGCAAATGGGCGTAACTTTGCGTTTATCTGCTCCGAACTTACTTGCTCATCAAGGTTATTAACAAATGGGTACTCATGGATCACATGTTCAACTGCCGTATCGGCTAAACTTGCATGAGCCGAGCCAACCAATAAAGGTGTCCAGTTAATCTGCCCGACAATCAACCCAGCAGCAAACGCAACCGATGCTGCCATTGCTAACATCTGTTTGGTGAAGCTTTTCTTTTGGTTAACAGTACTTTGATTGAATAAAATTCGGTCCGCTAGATCATCAGGTACATCAATTTTCATTGCCTGCTCAATCTTTGCATCTAGATCTAATACGTCGTCTGCAAATTTCTGATTTGCTTTTGCATACTGAATACTATCGCTTATTTCTTGATTGCGAAATTTGGGCTCTGAAAGTATTTGTCGACGAAATTCTAATTCATCCATTATTCAGCTCCTCTTAGGTTTATGACTTTGTTATCTGTGCTCTCAATCATCTCTTTAAGCTGATTTCTAGCTCTAAAGAGTCGAGTCATGACAGTGTTCTTGTTAAGATCAAGAATGTTACCTATCTCTTCGCCACTAAATCCACCAACTACTTGCAGAAAAAGAGGCTCTCTATACTCTGTATCTAGCTTCATTATTTGTGCCTGCATCCACTCTTGCTGATGATGCTTATCATCACTAACCTTGGCGTCGTGGCCGTAATCATCGATATCTACCAGTTCGAGTTGTTTTCTTTCGAATCGTCTAGCATTTTCTCGTCTGAGAATGGTAATCAGCCAAGATTTTGCTGCTTTTTCATCTTGTAAGCTATCTAAAGATTTCCATGCACGAAGGCAGGTTTCCTGTACCAGATCTTCGGCTATGGTTTTATCTTTACATAACCAATAAGCATATCGATACAAGTCTTTGTGATAAGCACGTACAAGTGCTTCGTATTTTCTTTGTTTGTCCATACCAGAGTTGACCGAGGTAGTGGGCTTTTTCTTTCCAAAAATATTAATTATCGACACAAGAGCCTCCGTTTGCTCGTTGTCGTACACGAACTGAATATTGTATTGCCATCCTTTTTAAGGAAAGTAATGCACTTAAATGCTTGAGCCAACTGTTGTTTAGTGAACATCTGTTTAACTGACCGTGTTCTTAATCGCCAATAAATTGATCTACTTCAAAAACTCTTAACTATATCTAGCTATAGTAATTGCAGTTATCTAGCTAGCCTTCTGGGCTAGTGTGTTGAGCAAGATAACTCTTCCTTTTGGAGGCTGACTTTACTTTCTCCTAATCAGGAAACTGATTATTTTCAATTGGCGTGAGTTAATTGTTGTTATATTTATATTCTGACCACACTTAATACGTGTGGTTTTTTTTATTTGTTATTTCTATTGGACATTTATTCCTCGCAATTCTAATTACGATTCACTCCCGCTTTAGTGGCCATTTCCTATTTATTTTAATGACGTTTCAGTATCGAGGACTGATGCTTGCACGACGGCTTAAGCCGTAATGTTAAAATTAGGCGTGATGTCGATCTGATGCTAGCCCATTTTGTTTATATTTAAAACTATTTACTGGTTCAAGTAGCAATAAACAGTCTGTTTCATGGTGGGTAGTTGGCTTAAAAGGTTTGCATTTGTAAATATGCCTCACGTTTATTTAAACGTGCGTTTGAATAATTTAACATTTTCGTTACAATGCAGAGCAGGTCAGACCTTTACGCTAGAGGAGATAAAATGAGTCGCCAAGATATCAGAACGCATTCTGGGGAAAGGATAGCCATTGTGGCAGGGCTTAGAACCCCTTTTGCCCGACAAAGTACAGAGTTGGGCCAAGTCCCTGCTGTAGATTTGGGAAAAATGGTCGTTAATGAACTGTTAGCCAGAACCGAAATTGATCCTCAGTTAATACAACAAGTTGTTTATGGGCAAGTAGTACAAATGCCTGCCGCGCCAAATATTGCCCGTGAAATAGTGTTAGGTAGTAAAATGAATGTTGCTACAGATGCTTATAGTGTGACACGTGCTTGTGCGACCAGTTTCCAAGCATCGGTTAATGTGGCAGAAAGTATTATGGCGGGAAGCATTGATATCGGTATTGCGGGTGGTGCCGATTCATCCTCTGTTTTACCTATTGGCGTGTCTAAGAAATTAGCCGCTAGTTTGCTAGCGCTAAGTAAAGCAAAAACGCTAACACAAAAACTCACCATAGCACGGCAACTGTCACTTCGAGATTTAGCACCAGTTCCTCCTGCTGTAGCGGAATATTCTACCGGGATATCTATGGGGCAGACAGCCGAGCAAATGGCCAAAACTTACGGTATTTCTAGAGCCGATCAAGATGCACTTGCTCATCGATCTCATACTCTAGCTTCGTCTGCATGGAACGATGGAAAAATTCGTGACGAGGTAATGACAGCATTCCCTGAGCCTTATAAAACATGGATCGATCAAGACAATAATATTCGGCATGATTCCAGTTTAGAAAGTTACGCTAAATTACGCCCTGCGTTTGATCGCAAGTATGGCACCGTAACGGCAGCAAATAGCACACCCTTAACCGATGGTGGAGCGGCAGTGATGATAATGAGGGAAGGGCGAGCGAAAGAATTAGGGTTAAACATTATGGGCTTTATTCGTTCGTACGCTTTTTCAGCAATACAGGTTGAATACGATATGTTGATGGGGCCCTCTTACGCAACACCATTGGCACTAGATAGAGCAGGATTATCGTTAGCCGATATTGATGTGATTGAAATGCATGAAGCCTTTGCTGCGCAAACGTTAGCTAATGTAAAAATGTTTGCTAGTGATAAATTTGCCCAACAGAAACTTGGTCGTTCCAAAGCAATTGGTGAGATTGATATGGATAAGTTTAACGTACTAGGCAGTTCAATTGCTTATGGGCATCCATTTGCTGCTACAGGAGCACGAATGATGGTTCAAACCTTAAGAGAATTAAAAAGAAGAGGCGGTGGGTTCGGTCTCACAACGGCTTGTGCTGCTGGTGGCCTCGGTGCTGCAATGATTCTGGAGGTCGAATAATGAGCGAGAATATACAATCCCAATCCAGCTCTTTTCAGCTCACTATTGATGAAGACAATATTGCTTGGCTTGCGCTTGATGTTGCTGATGAGACGATGAATGTGCTCAAAGCCGATTTAATTGAGGCGATTGAATCACTGCTGAGTGATTTTGAAACCAATACCAATGATATTAAGGGCGCAGTTATTTACTCAGCTAAGCCTGACAGTTTTATTGCTGGTGCAGATGTAAAAATGTTAGATGCTTGTCAGTCTATTGATGAAGCAGAAGCGTTAGCTAAGCGCGGACAGGATGTTTTTGATCGATTGGCTGCTTTGCCATTTTCCGTGGTAGCGGCTATTCATGGTATTTGTCTTGGTGGTGGCCTTGAGCTGTCGTTAGCGTGTGATTATCGAGTATGTTCTGATGATGATAAAACACGCTTAGGTTTACCCGAAGTTCAGTTAGGGTTATTGCCAGGTTCGGGAGGAACTCAGAGACTGCCGCGTCTGATTGGTTTGCTACCATCACTTGATATTATTCTAACTGGCAAGCAAGTGAGAGCTAAAAAAGCCCAAAAATTGGGCATGGTTGATGCGAGTGTGCCAACATCTATTTTGTTGGATGTCGCCAAAACATTCGCACAAAAAACTAAACGTAAAATTATTACACCGAACAAAGAAAAACTCATTTCAAGAAATGGCTTGATGAGAAAATTAGTATTTGATCAAGCGGCTAAAAAAACGCAGAAAAAAACACGCAATAATTATCCAGCAGCCGATGCTATTTTAAACGTGATTAAATTCGGTTTAGAGCAAGGTATGAAAAAAGGCCTAGAATATGAAGCTCGTGAGTTTGCTAAACTGGTTATGACCAGTGAATCAAAGGCATTACGTTCCATATTTTTCGCAACCACTGAAATGAAAAAAGACAATGGTACCGATGCTTCTCCTGCGGCGATTTCATCTATTGGTGTTTTAGGGGGCGGATTGATGGGGGCAGGTATTAGTCATGTCAGTGTGGCTAAAGCGCAGGTTCCGGTACGTATTAAAGATGTTGCAAATGACGGCGTACTCAATGCACTTAATTATAATTTTAAGTTGTTTTCCAAGCTGAAAAAACGTCGAATTTTATCTAACGCTCAAGTACAAAAAAAAATGCTGCAACTGTCTGGCGGTACTGATTTTACTGCGTTTAATCAAGCCGATATGGTGATTGAGGCGGTATTTGAAGATTTAGACTTAAAACAACAAATGGTTGCCGACGTCGAAGATAATGCACAAATAAGTACTATTTTTGCAACTAACACATCATCACTGCCCATTCATAAAATAGCAGAAAAATCGCAGCGACCAGAGCAGATCATTGGTCTGCATTATTTCAGTCCAGCAGAAAAGATGCCATTGGTTGAAATTATCCCGCACGATAATACTTCAGATAAAACGATTGCCACTGTGGTTAACTTTGCAAGAAAACAAGGTAAAACACCGATTGTGGTAAAAGACCAAGCAGGTTTTTATGTTAATCGCATTTTAGCGCCTTATATGAACGAATCCGCTCACTTGTTAATGAATGGCGAACCGATAGAGTCAATAGATTATGCATTGTTGGAGTTTGGATTCCCTGTCGGGCCAATAGCTTTGCTTGATGAAGTGGGCATTGATATCGGTGCCAAGATTATGCCGATTCTAGTGAATGAACTAGGTGATCGCTTTCAAGGTCCTGATGTATTTGATGTTCTGCTTAATGACAAGCGTAAAGGGCGAAAAAGTGGTAAGGGTTTCTATAGTTATAAAGGTAAGAAGAAGCAAGTGGATAAATCTGTCTACACCTTATTGAACGTGGTGCCTGAGTCAACAATCCCTCAGCAAGATGTAGCGTTACGTTGTGTTTTCCCTATGCTTAATGAAGCGGTACGATGTTTGGACGATGGCATTATTCGAAGCGCGCGGGATGGTGATATTGGGGCTATCTTTGGTATTGGTTTCCCGCCGTTTCTTGGAGGACCGTTTAGGTATATGGATCAGGTGGGTATTACTGAGATTGTTGAAAAAATGCAGCAGTTTTCACTCCAGTACGGTGATCGGTTTGCGCCATGTGATGGGTTAGTGAAGCGAGCAGAACAAGGGCAAAGTTTTTATTGATAATTTGCCTTACTTGGAAACGGGCTAAGGTAACTAACCTTAGCCCGTTTTTTCATGTTAGCCTAATTCGGTATCTTTAGTTCGTTGTTGGAACGCTTCGATACAGTCAATTTCTGTTCCTACACTAAGTGGATTAGCATTAAGGTGATTGTTACCTTTCGAGTGCATGATTAAGCGGGTCGCGGTTCTTGGTTTTAGAATATTGACAACAAAGCGGATCATGTCGACTCTAGATAAGGTATCTAATTTTTGTATTACCTGTTCTTTTTGGTCAAAGGTATGATCTTTATTGCCTATTGCCACCCAAAAACGTTGTGCACGGCTGCGTAAGTTATTATCTGGTGTCGCAATTTGGTTCCTCAGCCCCTTTTTGCTGCTTTGCCATTGAGATTCGTTCAGTTCAAGTAAAACCATATAAAATGCATTCAGAAAATCATCAATCGCTGCTAAAAGCTCTTTTGGCGCGTATTTTGGTGATTGAATATATAAGACTAATCCTGGGTGACGATTTAACGGCATATTACCTGTGCCTACCATGTAACCAAGCTGTTGTTTAGTTCTTATCTCATTGAAAAACGCTGCGGACATCAAGTGGTTGGCTAAAGTGTACATCGCAATGTTGTCGGGGCTAGTATCCTGAGATTGATAGTAAACTACAATTGCAGAATCATCTTGATTACAATCGACACTGCGCTGGAATGTGCCACCATCTTCACCAAGCATAATTAAAGGTCTGAGAGATTCCTCATATTGTTGGTTTTGTACTCGCATTGCGTGTTTTATCGTGTCTGCTATTGCAATCGCTTGTGATTGTGCCCAGTCACCATAAACAAACATCTCTATATGCAACTCAGCCAATATGGCGTCGACAAAATTAGATAGCTCATCAACTTGAATCGTTTCCAAAGCTTCAATCAATGCTGCATAGGGCGGGTTGTTTGGCTGTAATAATCCGGTCATTGCATTGAATAACTGAGATATAGGCCGATCTTTGGCTGCATTTTTCCAGCTACGTAACATCTGTTTTTTAATCAGTTTAAATCTGTCTGAGCTGAATTCTCGTTTGGCAAATTGGGTGAGAATCATTGCGAGTAATTCAGGTTGCTTTTGGCTAAATCCCGAAATAGAAAGCGTAATTCCACCTTGATGAGCATAAATATTATAGCCCATGCCTGCAATTTCCGCCGGATAAGTACGCTTGGCTAGAGAATCTAAAAACATCTCCACACACAAGCGCATTTTGACGATTTTTCTTGCGGTAGAGACGGCATGAGGGCTATCTATTGCGATATAAATAACCCCTTTGGGTACTCTAAACTCGGTTTCTTGTAGGTGCCAAAGTCTAAATCCCGGTTGTGTTTCAATGAGAGTGGGGTGTATTGAATCACTTTCTAATGGTTTCGGGTCAAGGTCATAACAGATAAATGGGTTTACTTCTGGCAACGTTAACTGTGGATTTAAGCTTGGCTTAGTCCACAATTTTATTTGCTCATCACTAAACTTTTTGACTGAATAAGGAGTGAAATACCATTTAGCTTGCTTATCAAATGTTTGTTCTGGCGCACTTTTATCATCAGCGACCAGCGTAATTCGAGCGTTGTCGGCAGTTAAGTAATTGAGTTGAGCAGTTAATAATGTTTGATCATAATGGGACATTTTGTAGTCGCCATAGATTACATCTTCTTCTGGGTAATGGTGTAGATTCATCACCAAGTGGCTGACCATATCCAAAGGACGCGTTTTTTCTTGATAGCGAAAAGCCGATTCAAGCACGGCTTGCTTTTCTTCGAATCGCCACTTGGCGACGCCATCCATTTTAATTAATTCGATAAATTCAAATATAGTTTTAATTATTTGGTCTGTCTGTCTGAGTCCTCTTCCGGTTAAATTGACGCTAATGGTAAACTCTCGAAAGTTACTTCCGCTTACGCCACCTCCTGCCGCTAATGATGTGATCCATTTCTTTTGTTTAAGAAAAAGCATCAAACTGCCTTCGCCTTCATAACCGAGCAAATGCGCAAAGTAGGATAACGGTTTAGTGCTGTAATACTTAGACATGTTGGGAAAATTGAATGATAGAGTTAGCTTTCTGGAATCTTTTATTGGCTTAATTTTGACAAAAAGGCCTTTATCTTGCTGACGTATCAAGTTTTCGGTTATGGTTTTTCCTGCTAATTGTTTGTCTTTAATTGGCGAGAATTTTTCAGAGATCCAATTTTCAATTACATCAAGTGGTTGTGGAGCAACAATTGCCAGAGTCATTAAATCTGCGGAGTACTTCTGTTGATAGAAGGCAATAATTTCGTCACGAATGGTGGTATCTTGTCGGTCGGCTAATGTTTCTTTATTGCCGACAGAAAATTTGGCAAATGGATGCAAAGGATTGATAACTTCCTTATGTACTTGATATAAACGCCTCGTATCATCTTTCAGTTTTAGATGATATTCAGAATCTACCGCTCGACGTTCTTTATCAAGAGCTTCAGGATTAAAAAGTGGTGAGATAAAAAATTGGCTAAACCGATTTAGGGCTTTTTCTGTTAATTTGGGCGATATATCGAAAAAGAAACAGGTGTGCTCTGTGCCTGTCCAAGCATTATTGCTACCGCCGTGCCGACTAATGAAGGTTTGAAAATCACCAATCTTCGGGTATTTTTCTGTGCCCAAAAATAGCATATGTTCCAGATAATGCGCTAATCCTTCTCTGTCTTGCGGATCATCGTAATGTCCAACATTGACTGACAGTGCTACAGCCGATTTTCGAGCGGAAAAATCTTCAATTAGGAGGGCTCGTAACCCATTATTTAATGTTATATAGCGGTATTGGTTACTGTCATTTGGGCTTAGATGCACAAGGTATCTCCAAGTAAAAAGAGAAGGATATTTTTGACACTTTTCACGTAACTTTGAACTCCATAAATTATAATGCCAGACTTTTTGATTAAGGTAATTGATAAATTTATAATAATTTGCTTTGCTAAATAGTATAGCTCTGTTATTTGTTTACTAAAGTTTGTATAGATCACGTTCTTTGGTAAAACTAGCATTGACAATAAATCATAGACAATACGAGACAGATGAACGCCTCAATAAAGGAATGACAATGAAAATTTTCATAATGCGGCATGGTGAGGCCGTTCATTATGCAGCGAGTGATGCAGAAAGAGAATTGACTGAACGCGGTCGTTCTCAATCGACAGCTGTAGCAATAGCCTGCGAAAAGCAAGCGGTGACACATTTCGACTTAGTGTTGGTTAGCCCATATATAAGAGCACAACAGACGTGGCAAACTATTTCTGAACAGTTTGATGCTGACAAAGTCCAAACGTACGATGAAATCACACCATATGGCAATTCAGAACAGGCTTCGGCTTATGTTTCTGCTCTTGCACAGGTAGAGAAGCTTGAAACGATTTTATTGGTTTCGCATCTTCCTCTGGTTGGTTATTTGACGGCGGAATTTGTAGATGGATTGACGCCTCCTATGTTTCCTACTTCTGGGTTAGCATGTGTTGAATTTGATCCTACTAGCCAAAAGGGTGAATTGCTGTGGCATATTCATCCGTAACTTTAATTAACTGTGCGCTCTTATTGATTTTTTAATTATTACATCGCTTTAGAACGGAGTAACCTCCCATTTTCTGGGAGGCTAACGTCGCTATTTTTCAGGAATACTGAGTAAAATCAGTAAAGCACCTGCACCACCAAATTCTAGTGGAGCTTGATGAAACGCCATCACCTGTGGATGTTGAGCAAGCCAAATAGGGACTTTTTGTTTCAGTATATGTTTACCAATCCCATGCATAACACTGGCACAATGAACGCTTTCTTTAATACAGTGTGCAATCATGGCTGCAAGCTCCGTTTTTGCTTCCTGTTGAGTCATCCCATGCATATCCAAATACACATCGGGCACGTACACCCCACGACGCAGTCTCTTGAGTTCATATTTTGAAACATCGCTTCTGGCATACCGCATTGGACCTTCAGCTTCAAGGTGAGGAACGAATTCGTCAGAAAAGAAAAATTCGTTGTCTTTTGTTTCACGTAAAAAACGTTGAACTTCTTTTTGCTTAGTTTCTCTATTTGGTTTCTGGATTATGGTATCCTGTCGCAACTTTTTTATACCCTTTACCGCATCTTGGAATAGGGAAAAGTCATCGTCACTAAATTGGTCTTTGTTACTCATAATATTAAGGCTGATGATTAGTTGCAGTATTGTAGCGCTTTTTGGAGGTAATTTTGGATAAGATTTTTGTAGAAGAGGTGGTATCGGAGTTGTATACCCTTCAGGATATGCTGCGCTGGACGGTTAGTCGCTTTAATGCGGCCGGTCTTTTTTACGGTCATGGGACAGATAATTCATGGGATGAAGCCATTCAACTTGTGTTACCGACTCTTTATCTGCCAATAGATGTGCCATCGCATATTTTGAATTCAAGGTTAACAACCACTGAGCGAAACCGTATTGTGAACCGTGTGATTAAGCGTATTAATGAAAGAACACCGACCGCTTATTTAACCAATAAAGCGTGGTTCTGTGGCTTGGAGTTTTTTGTAGATGAGCGTGTTTTAGTACCTCGCTCTCCAATTGGAGAACTGATTGAAAGTGAATTTCAGCCTTGGTTATCAGCGCCACCGGAAAGAATTTTAGATCTGTGTACTGGTAGTGGCTGTATTGCTATCGCTTGTGCGCACGCGTTTGCTGATGCCGAAGTTGATGCAATCGATATCTCTGTCGATGCCTTGGCGGTGGCAGAACAGAATATTCAGGATCATGGCATGGAACAGCAAGTGTTTCCTATTCGTTCAGATTTATTCCGCGATCTGCCTAATCTGGATAAATATGACCTGATAGTGACCAATCCACCTTATGTCGATGAAGAAGACATGAATAGTTTACCAGAAGAGTTTTCCCATGAACCCACTTTGGGTTTGGCCGCCGGTAGTGATGGCTTGAAACTGGTACGTCGAATTTTAGCTAACGCACCAAAGTATCTTAATGAAGGTGGTGTTTTAGTGTGTGAAGTGGGTAATTCAATGGTGCATATGATAGAGCAATATCCAAATATCCCATTCACATGGGTAGAATTTGCCAACGGTGGTCATGGTGTCTTTACTCTAACTCGTGAACAATTAATTGAATGTTCCGATGAATTTTCACTTTATCAAGACTAATATTGAATGAAACGATAAAACGCTGCTTGTGGCGAGCGCTTTTTCTATTTAAAGGGTTTACAACGTTTGCTTATCAAGCGAACATGAACAAATGAACCATAGATGAAAAATCTTAACTTTTTAAGTTAAGAAACGTTGAGGATGCAATGGCAGGAAATAGTATAGGTCAGCACTTTCGAGTAACGACGTTTGGAGAGAGCCACGGCTTAGCGCTTGGCTGTATTGTTGATGGATGCCCACCAGGGTTAGAAATCACGGAAGCTGATTTGCAAAAGGATTTGGATAGGCGTAGGCCGGGAACCTCTAAATACACCACGGCTCGTCGTGAACCAGATGAAGTTCAAGTGCTATCTGGTGTATTTGAAGGCAAAACCACAGGCACCTCTATTGGTTTACTGATTAAGAATACCGACCAACGTTCTAAAGACTACTCGGAAATAAAAGATAAGTTTCGACCTGGACATGCAGATTATACTTATCATCAAAAATATGGTGTTCGTGATTATCGTGGTGGAGGCCGTTCTTCAGCTCGTGAAACTGCCATGCGAGTTGCTGCGGGTGCTATTGCCAAGAAATACTTGCAACAAGAGTTTGGTATTGAGATTCGCGCCTATCTTTCTCAAATGGGTGAGGTTTCGATTGATAAAGTCGATTGGAATGAAATCGAAAACAATCCGTTTTTCTGCCCAGACGTTGATAAAGTTGATGAATTAGATCAACTCATTCGCGACCTGAAAAAACAAGGCGATTCTATTGGTGCTAAATTGCAAGTGGTTGCAACCAATATGCCAGTTGGACTTGGCGAACCAATTTTTGATCGTTTAGATGCAGATATTGCTCATGCATTAATGAGTATCAATGCGGTTAAAGGTGTCGAGATTGGGGATGGATTTGAGGTTGCTAGCCAAAAAGGTAGTGAGCATCGAGATTCCTTAACGCCGAATGGTTTTACCTCTAATCATGCTGGTGGCATATTAGGCGGGATCTCTACCGGGCAAGATTTAGTGGCTAACATTGCTCTAAAACCGACATCGAGTATTACTGTACCCGGTGAAACGATCACTAAAGCGGGTGAATCAACTCAATTGATTACTAAAGGACGCCATGATCCATGTGTCGGCATCAGAGCGGTTCCTATTGCAGAGGCAATGCTTGCCATTGTTGTGATGGATCACCTGTTACGTCATCGTGGACAAAATTACGGCGTAACAACCGAAACTCCGGAAATTTAATCGAATGAACAAGAGTCATCTCTAGGGTGATTCTTGTTGTTAGTTTGATGTAAACGTGTTCTTTGTCGCCCAGTTTATGTCACCTAGCTAGCATAGCGGCCTCAATATTTTTTATTTAGAGTGGCCATTTTCTAAGCTTATACGCCTTCATTTATAGCATCCAAATTATGCCGCATGACTATCGAGATTTAATCACTCTATTCAACCAAACGTTTTTTGACCAATTCTGTACCCGGTTAGAGTTAGGTACCGATGAACCGATATATTTACCCAAAGATGAAACCGTACCTTATCATCGTATTATTTTTGCACATGGTTATTACGCATCAGCACTACATGAAATTTCACATTGGTGCGTTGCTGGGCCAGAACGTCGTCTGCTAGAAGACTTTGGTTATTGGTATCATCCGGATGGCAGAACAGCTGAAATTCAAGCTGAATTTGAACAAGTAGAAATTAGACCACAAGCTTATGAATGGATATTGTCAACCAGTGCTGGCTTCCCTTTTAATGTCAGTTGTGACAATTTACAGGGTGATTTTGAACCGGATAGATTCGCTTTTATGCAAACAGTACAGCAAGAAGTTGCCAATATTTTAGCTCGAGGTCTTCCTTATCGAGTGAAATTACTATCTAACAGGCTACGAGAATTTTATAATACCCCAGAATTAGAACTAAACCAGTTCAACGTGAAATAGAGAAATATAATGATTTTAGAACATGAAGAGAAATGGCTGGATATGATTGATGCATCGGTTGAAACTGCATCTGATGATGAGCTTTTTTCTGGTGGTTACCTACGTGGCCATATTTCCTTATCCGCTGCCGAGTGTGAAGCTGAAGGGGTAACTGATGTGGAGTTATTTAAGACTAAAGTTGAGCAAAGTTTAGAAGATGCACGTTCGGAGTTATCTCCTGCCGATCGCACTATTGTTGCTGAGTTATGGCTGAAATTAAAAAACGCTTAACCTAAGTAACCTGAACTTTGGGTAAGTATGTTTGATAAAAACCTAACGGAATTCAAGTTTTTAACAAGTATTGGTAACTCTTTTCAGTTTTGACGGAGTGACCATGGAGTCGATAATGGCTTTGTGCTAAAACCGAAGCGTTTGGTGAGTGTATTAATGACATTGAGCTGATAAATTTTTAGCTCTAATTGAACGACTTTTCATAACACATAACCTTTTTTAAAGGTCATAAGTTTTTGAGGTCATAAGTTTTTTGAGGTCATAAAAGTATGAATATAGTTTGGGCGACAAGTGAAGCAGCACCTTATGCGAAAACTGGTGGGTTAGCCGATGTATCTTATTCGCTGCCGTATGCAATGGCTGAAAATGGACATAATGTGTCGGTCATCATGCCATATTATCCGCAAGTTATGGGCGATCAATGTAAAGATACTGAGCGAGTATATGAATTACTCGGTGTTCCATTTGGCGAAGGGCATGAGGAGTGGGCATCAATTAGGCAACATAAGATCAATGATAATCTCACTTTCTATTTTATCGAACATGACAAGTTTTATGACCGTCCCAAATTATACGATTGGGCAGGAAGTGAATACGCGGATAATGCGCAGCGTTTTATCTTCCTTTCTAGAGCCATTATGCAGGCAGTATTAGCACTCGATATTAAAGTTGATGTACTGCACGCTAATGATTGGCATGTCGCTTTGTGTAATGTGTATGTAAAAAGTGATTTGTATAAATCTTACAGTAATTTTGCTCAAAGCAAATCAATTATGACCATTCATAATATTGGTTATCAAGGCGTGTTTGACAAATTTAACTTACCGTTAACCGGGTTAGATTGGAGTTATTTTAATTTTCAGTGTTTAGAGTTTCATGACCAACTCAATTTCTTAAAAGCAGGGATATTGACCGCGGATATGGTTACAACCGTTAGCCCTACTTATGCAGAAGAAATTTTAACGCCAGAATACAGTTTCAATTTGGATCATGCACTTCAGCATAAGGCTGTTAAAGGTAAATTACGCGGTATTATTAATGGCATTGATACTCAAGAGTGGAACCCTGAAACCGATCAGTATTTGCCACAAACTTATTCTCACCAGGATTTATCCGGTAAAACGGTCTGTAAGCAGGAGCTACAACGAGAGTTTGGCTTAGAAATAAGACCTGATGTGCCATTATATGGTGTGGTTTCTCGCTTGGCTGAACAAAAAGGCTTAGATGTGTTTATTGAGTGCATTCATGACATGCTTGAGCATGATGATGTTCAATTTGTCATTGTCGGATCTGGTGAACTCTGGCAAGAAGAGGCACTGGCTGATTATGCTAAAAAATACCCACATAAATTCGCTGCATTTATTGGGTACAGTAATAAATTAGCTCATATGGTTGAAGCGGGTGCAGACTTTTTTGTTATGCCATCACGATATGAGCCTTGTGGTTTAAATCAGATGTACAGCATGAAATATGGAACGGTACCTATTGTGCGATCAACTGGTGGTTTAGAAGATACAGTACACAATTATTCTGCCAGTGAGTTAGATAGAGCGACAGGGTTTAAGTTTTATGATTTATATCCAGCGGCTCTTAGGGACACAATGCGTTGGGCCGCATCGATTTACAGCAACGATAAGCCGGCTTTTGAAAAAATGCTTATTAATGGAATGCGTACCGATTTTTCTTGGCATCTCACAGCGACCGAATATGAAGAGCTGTACGAACATGCCAATACTCGGTATTAATAAGTAGACTACTCGGCACTAATCGTTAGATTTGGTGCTTAGAAGTTAACGCTTTATTGCTGGCTCATGGTGCAGCCGCAATTATTTTGGCGATCGCACATAGTAAATTGTGTCATAGAAAAACCTCATCATATAAATTTTATACGATGAGGTTTTGTTTTTTAGGGATATTTTTTCTGTTAGTTAAATATTGGCTATTACTCTTTACTGACTGGTCTGCCTTTTAGAAGTTTACGCACCCATATTTTTGCCGGATGGATATGTTCTAAACTATCTACAGGTAATGGTAATGGATCGTTGCAAATTTGAGATGCCAATACCTCGGCCATTAATGGTGCGGAACATAGTCCTCTGCCACCTAATGCTAAAAAACAATACAAATCAGGATAGTCAGCTACTGTGCCAACGTCCTTGTTGTCACGCAACGTAGCATAGTCGTGTTTAACGGCTTCGAAATCACAGACATTACCAACGAATGGTAAATGATCTCGGCTGGTACTGCGTATGCCTTGCTTGGCTTGATTAGTCGTTATATCGACTTCGTTGACCCAGCTTTTGTCAGGTAAGGTTCGGACTAATTTATCGGCGTTTTCTTGCTGTGCTTGCGCATCGAAAGCAAAATCGATATTTTTCCTATCATGGCTTGCACCAATACAATGGTGTTGCGTATTGGGGTTATGCGGGGTCATATAACCATTATAGCAAAGCACCGTGTTTAGTTTTTTTAACGAATCTGTGGTCGGTACATGGCTGACTTGCCCTTTAACGGGGGACTGAGGAATATTGGCGGTTTGAGACAATTGGTTTGCTTTGTGGCCATTAGCAACAACGACAACTTGATGTTGGAAGTGAACGTTATGTTTAAACTGAACGTCATGTTGGCTCTGATTAATTGTGCCGGATAGTGTCCAGCAGTCATCTTGTCGCTCTAATTGTTCTATTTCTGTATTTGTTACTAAGGTTAACTTTTGATTTTTCACCAAAAAATCAACTAAATTTTGAGTGAATTGCTGAGGGTTTAACCATCCGCCTAAAGGGAAATGAATTCCATCTAAGTCAGTCGGTAGTCCGACAAGTTGATTCACTTCTTTACTATCAACAGCCGTGACTAGCTCTTTTACATAGTTGCCTTGCAATATATTTTCGAGTTGTTTACGAGCTTTATCATTCCAAGCAACATGAGTTACGCCACACCAATCATGATCAAAATCGATGTGCTGAGCTGAGTGGTCAAAAAATTGTCGAGCAAACAGCAGCGAAGGTGCGAAAATTCTGGATGCGCCACTGTGATCACGATTTAATAGCGGATAAAGCGCTCCTTGTTTATTTCCGGACGCGTTTTGTGCTATTTGGTCGTCCTGGCAATACAAGGTGACATGGACACCTCTGCGGCATAACGTTGCAGCCAAAGCTGCACTGGCGATACCACCGCCAATAATTGCAACGTCATTAACGTTATCTTTCATCGGTCTAGCAAACCAAGGCTTAATATTGGTAAAAGGCTGCTTTAGAGTTAATTGACCAGCCAGCATTTCTCTTTTCTGGCCAAAGCCTTTTACTTTTTCCATGTTAAAGCCCGCTTCAATAAGGCCTCTACGGACAAAGCCCGCAGCAGTAAAGGTGGCGCAAGAACAGTCTTTTTTGGCAAGTTTTACCATGTTTTCAAACAGAGTTTGATTCCACATTTCAGGGTTTTTGCTCGGTGCAAAACCATCTAAGAACCATGCATCCACGATCCCTTGCGAATTGGTCGCCACTAAAGGCATACAATCTTTTATATCACCAAACCAAAGATCGAGCGTGATCGCGCCGTTTGCAAAAATGAGTCGATGGCATTCAGGGACAGAAATAGGATAGCAATCTTGTAACTGTTTAGCGTAGCTCGCCAGTTCTGGCCATGCTTGATGTGCTTTAACTAAATCGTCTATATTTAAAGGAAACTTTTCAAAGCTGATGAAATGGAGCTCTTTTACTGGTGCATTTGGAAATTCAGCTCGATAATTTTCAAACTGCTGCCATACTGCTAGAAAGTTTAAACCTGTGCCAAATCCAGTTTCAGCAATAACAAAACGGCGTTGGTCATATGTTTGCCATCTTTCTGGGAGATGATTTTGTTGGATGAATACATAACGTGACTCTTCTAATCCACTTGCGTTGGAAAAATATACATCGTCGAATTGTTCCGAAACAGGCGTTCCAGCCTCATTCCACTCGAGGTGAGCATTTGTGATAGATGTCATGGTTTTAAACTGTTTGGCTCAATGTTTGTCTAAAATAGAGCTGAATTGTACGTTTTTATGGGAAAGCTGACCACTTTTGTTGGTCAACTTGGGTATTATCGTACCGTTATATTAAAGATTTTAAATATTTATAGGAATACAAAATGAAACGCGCTGTCATCACTGGTATGGGTATCGTATCAAGTATCGGTAATAACGTTGAAGAGGTTTTAGAGTCTCTTAAAGCAGGCAAATCAGGTATCAACGAATCTGAACAGTTCAAAGAAATGGGGTTACGTTCTCAAGTATGGGGTGATCTCAAAATTAAACCTGCAGAGCATATCGACCGTAAAAAAATGCGCTTTATGGGTGATGCAGCCGCTTACGCTTACCTTTCTATGGAACAAGCCATTGATGATGCGAAATTAGCTGACGACCAAGTATCCAATATTCGTACTGGGATAGTCGTTGGTTCTGGCGGTGCTTCTGCATTAAATCAAACGGTTGCCGTCGATACCCTTAGAGAAAAAGGGGTACGTCGAGTTGGACCTTATATGGTCACTCGTACCATGTCTTCTACCGTATCGGCGTGTTTAGCCACACCCTTTAAAATCCTTGGTGTGAACTATTCTATGAGCTCAGCTTGTGCAACATCTGCTCACTGTATCGGTCATGCTGTTGAACTTATTCAGTTAGGTAAGCAAGATGTTGTTTTTGCTGGTGGCGGTGAAGAGCTTGATTGGAGCCAAACGATGATGTTTGACGCAATGGGTGCATTATCGACTAAGTACAACGAAACACCAGAACTTGCTTCACGTACTTATGATGCAAACCGTGACGGATTCGTTATTTCTGGCGGTGGCGGTATCGTTGTAGTTGAAGAGTTAGAACACGCGCTTGCTCGTGGGGCAAAAATCTACGGAGAAATAGTAGGTTATGGTGCTACTTCTGACGGATATGACATGACAGCCCCTTCTGGCGAAGGTGCAGCGCGTTGTATGAGAGACGCAATGCAAAATGTAGAAAGTGTTGATTATGTTAATACTCACGGAACGTCAACACCAATTGGTGATGGTAAAGAACTTGAAGCGATTCAAGAAGTCTTCGGTGGAAATAGCCCTGCAATCTCTGCTACAAAAGCGATGACGGGTCATGCACTCGGTGCCGCTGGCGTTCACGAAGCAATTTACTCCACATTAATGCTAGAAAATGATTTTATTGCACCAAGCATCAATATTGATCAACTTGATAGTGCGGCTGAAGGTTTAGATATCGTTACTGAAAAACGCGATCAAGCGATTACAACGGTAATGTCTAATAGCTTTGGTTTTGGTGGGACCAACGCCACTTTAGTCATTAAAAAGTATCAAGCGTAATACGTTTTAAGGCCTGATTTAAAACGTAACGCAGAAAAGTTTCCAGAATCGATCAGTTTTACTGATCAGACAGACGCAAGCATGTTCCTTTGAGAGCGGAACATGTTCCTTTTGTTCTGGAATTTGCCCAGTTGTCTATTTATCTAGGCGACTGGGCATTTTTATGCGCTTTATTCTTGCTTGAGAAATAGGTTTACGCCACAATCCATTCTCTTAACAACCATAAATAGTAATATCCTTACCCATGAAAATTCTTATTGATGAAGCAATGCCGTATGCAGAGGCTCTTTTTAGCCAAATTGGTGAAGTGACACTCAAATCTGGCCGATCTATTCAAGCCGAAGATTTGGTTGATATTGATGCACTTATGATTCGCTCGGTAACTAAGGTTAATGCTCAACTGCTTTCTCAGGCAAATAAACTGAAATTTGTCGGAACTGCTACCGCCGGTATGGATCATGTTGACCAGTCTTTATTAAAACAAAAAGGCATTTTCTTTACTGCTGCGCCCGGCTGTAACAAAGTTGGCGTGGCAGAATATGTTGTTAGCGTACTAATGGTATTGGCAGAGCAAAAAGGATTTTCACTATTTGATAAAACCGTAGGGATTATCGGTGCAGGTCAAGTTGGTAGTTATTTAGCCGAGGCATTGCAGGGTATCGGCATTAAGGTCCTACTTAATGACCCAATTAAGCAGGCAGAAGGTGATAGCAGAGAGTTTACAGAGCTTGAATCGTTGTTATCTCAAGCGGATGTTATTACTTTACATACGCCGATTACTACCAGTGGCGACTACCCAACTCATCATTTAATTAATGCGCAACGATTGGCAAATTTTAAACCTGATCAAATATTGATCAATGCCGCTCGTGGTCCAATAGTTGACAATCAGGCGCTGAAAACTCGTTTGCAACAGCGAGACGGGTTTAGCGCGAGTTTGGATGTTTTTGAGTATGAGCCAGTGGTTGATTTAGAACTGTTGCCTTTACTCGATTTCGCCACCCCGCATATCGCTGGCTATGGCTTAGAAGGCAAAGCTCGTGGAACCACCATGATCTATAATTTTTATAATGAATTTTTACAACGCGAACACAGAGTACAAGCAGCGGAATTGTTGCCAATTGCGCCTATTCCTCAACTCTCATTGCAACGTCAATGGGACGAAACAGTGCTACATAAATTGACTCAACTGGTTTATGACGTTCGTTTTGATGATGCGATATTTCGCCGCGAGATCGAAAAAGACAATGCGTTTGATGAAATGCGTAAAAATTACTGGGATAGAAGAGAGTATAGTGCGATTCGCCTAGTTGGTGATCAAACATGTAATTTAGAGCCGCTAGGCAAATTAGGTTTTCAAATAGAGGTACAAAAATGAGCCAAGAATTTAACGTTGCAATATTAGGCGCTACTGGTGCGGTGGGTGAAACCATTCTTGAAGTATTACAAGAACGAAAGTTTCCAGTAGGCGATATTTACCTATTAGCCAGTGAGCGCAGCGAAGGCAAAAGCTACCGAGTTAATGGCAAATCTATTCTAGTAGAAAACGTAGAGAGTTTTGATTGGAGTCAAGTCCATATTGCGCTTTTCTCTGCTGGCGCAGAACTTTCAGAAAAGTGGGCCCCTATTGCCGCTGATGAAGGCGTTGTGGTGATAGATAATACCTCTCAATTTAGATATGACTACGATATTCCACTTGTCATCCCTGAAGTGAACCCAGAAGCCATCGCTGATTTTCGTAACCGAAATATTATCGCCAACCCAAATTGCTCAACCATCCAAATGTTAGTTGCACTTAAACCGATTCACGATGAAGTAGGAATTGAACGTATTAACGTATCGACTTATCAGTCTGTATCTGGTGCCGGCAAGTCGGGTATTGATGAATTGGCTGGGCAAACAGCAAAACTACTTAATGGCACGCCTGCTGAACCTGAAGCATTTAACCATCAGATAGCTTTTAACTGTATTCCTCAAATCGATTCATTTATGGAAAATGGTTACACCAAAGAAGAGATGAAGATGGTATGGGAAACGCAAAAAATCTTCAATGATGCTTCAATCATGGTCAATCCTACTTGCGTGCGAGTGCCAGTGTTTTATGGACATGCTGAAGCGATACATATAGAAACTAGAGCACCTATTGATGCAGAACAGGTTGTGCAACTGCTAGAAAATGTTGATGGCATTGACGTCTTTAAAGGACAAGACTTTCCGACTCAAGTTGGTGATGCAGGCGGAAAAGATCAAGTGATGGTTGGCCGTATTCGAAATGATATTAGTCACCACAGTGGTATAAACCTTTGGGTAGTCGCGGATAATGTTCGCAAAGGTGCCGCAACAAATGCGGTACAAATAGCCGAGTTGCTTATTCGAGATTACTTTTAAATTTCGTTTAACAGCTAAAAGCTTTTAGCCATGAAACAGAGCCTTAATGACGACTAAGGCTCTGTTTCAGTCACTATATTATTTGTCCAGAGCCTTGTTTTTTACGGACATTGATTTTTTACAGATATTGATTTTTACGAGTATCGGTTTTTAATAGCATGGATTTTTACAGACGTTAGTATTTACGAGGGCTAATGGTTACGCATATTAGTTGTTGGAAATATTCGCTGTTGTGAACGAAACTGTCGCGAAAACCAGTTTTTCCTGTGAATTCCAAGACAAAAGTGACAATTATAATGATATTTGCGTTTTTTTTAGCTTGAGTCCTATAGTTTTCTTGCTTATATCCGATATATTTAGAAGTACTTTTTTTAAAGGTATAGAGCGGTAGCTTGTTGACGCTTGCTTTATACTAAAAATAAACTTTAACGCACAAAAGACGAGCCTTATATGCATCCAATTCTAAAGCGCCTTGTTACGCCTTTAGCGTTACTTCTTACTGTTTCATCTCATTTTGTTGTTGCAGAATCTATTCGCATTATTGGACCAAATGGTGAAGTACAGCCCTCTATTCCGCTGTCTGAACAAGCCGTGTCAAACACCAGCCTGGCTCAATCTCTTTCGCCTGCCAATAACGCTGACCTTTATGGTCCTACAGTAGAAAATGAAACGCTTTGGTCTATCGCTTCACAACTTAGACCGTCAAATCAATTGTCAGTACAGCAAACAGTATTGGCGATTTACAAATTAAATCCACAAGCATTTGACCAACAAAATATTCACGAACTCATTCCGGGAAGTGAATTAAAAGTACCGTCTGCTGAACAAATTCAAGCAGAAAGTACCGATGAAGCAATTAGAATTATGCAAGCTCATGAAAATGCGCTAGTGCAAGTACCAGAAACGTCAAACAAAGTCGTACCCGTTCCTGAACCGATAGAAGTAGCGCAACAGACTGCTGACGTATCTGAGCCAACGACGGAAATAAGTGACACCACTCTTTCGCAACCTAGCCTCGGTCAAGGTGATAATAGCCAACAAAATGCAGTTATGGGCCCAGACGCTAACGTCGATAAGTTAAAGCAGGATTTGACTGCATCGGAAAGTGAACTGGCTGCATTAGAAGAAAAAAATCATAATCTTAGGCTAATGCTCACCGATGTTCAGACTGAAGTCGGTAGCCTCAAAGACGAATTAGGTGATGAAGCACGTATTCGCGATGAAGTTGAAAAATTACTGGAGGAAGAAAGGTTAAAAGCATTGCAAGCGGCGGAGATAGAGCCGAGTCAATTAGATATGCTGTTAGCCAATACTTGGTTTGTGGTGTTACTGGCGTTAATTCCAGGGTTATTATTCGTATTAATCATTGTGTTAATTTTAACACGCAAAGGATCACCGGCTGAAGTACAAGAAACAACCGAACTACAAAGCCCACAAGTTATCTCTTTAGTGGACGATGACGATGATGTACCAGAGATCAATTTAGATGAAGACATTGATGAAGACGTCGCGATAGATGACGACCTGTTTGGCGAGTTATCCGATGATAATATCTTTGATGTGGAAGGCGAATCTGAACCTTCAGCGGAAGACGATATATTCGCCAACCTTGATGATAGTGATTTAGATTTCAATCTTGATGATGGCGAAACTGATCCATTTGCTGACATTAGCGAAGATGGCGATTTTGATACTGAGCTTGAGGAGCTAGAGCTTGAGGATTCAGAGCTTGAGAACATAGAACAAAGTGCTAATGGAATCAGCGTTGCTGGTGATGAAAAAGCACTTAGCCTTGCAGACATGGAACGTGCTTTAGATGATGAAGCAGAAGAACCCGAGGATGAATTAGATAGCGAGTTTGATTTGTCTGATGAGAGTGGGATGTCTCAAGATGACCTTGATGAATTGTTAGCCGGTGACGTCAATGAATCGGCAGATTTGGAGAGTGATGAATTAGAACAGTCTGTACTTGACGACTTATTCAATAGTGTAAAAGAAGAAAGTGTTGCAGCAATAGAAAATGATCCAAGTTTGGATGACTTTGATTTGTCGGATGATGACGATGATCAGCAAGGTAAAGAGTCTGATGTGGACGATATTGACGACCTGTTGGCTGAATTTCAGTCTGCAAGCGTGTCCGATTCAGAGGAGATCGATTCCGAGTCAGTTGATGATTTAATAGCACAGAATAGCACCGAATTGTTAGATGATTTGGTCATCGACCAATCGGATGATGACAATAATGAACCAGAGCTTGCACAAGACAGTACAGAGTTATTAGATGACTTTTTACAATCTCAACAACCAGAGCAAGTTGATACCGATGACACACCTGTTTTAGCTGAAAACAGTACGGAATTATTAGATGAACTGTTTGAATCATCATCCGATTCAGCAATCGCTGATTCTATTGGAGAAGATAGTACCGATTTACTGGACGAGTTTTTAGCCGATGATGAACTATCTGATGACATTGAAATTGATGAAAATAGTACGGCACTGTTAGATGAATTGTTACAAGATAATGGTCAAGGTTCTAGTGATGATGCTAGCGTTGAAGACGTAAGCCAGGAGCAAGACTCAGACGTTGAGTTGAACCCAGAATTTGACTCTAATTCAGATGTCGATACTAGCTTAGAAGTGGATAGTGGTTTAGAAGCAGTTAGTAGTTTAGACGCGGATAGCAGTTTAGAAGCGAATAGCAGTGTAGCGCGTGATGGGACAGACAGTGCTATCGAAACAGATCGCACCGACGAGCCTGATAGTACAGACCAAACGGACAGCATTACTGAACTCGATAATGCTGATGAAGCGGTTACTCTCGACGAAGCAAAAAGCAGCAGCGAAACTGAAAATGACGAGAATGAACAGTTAACAGATGAAGTATCAGCCCAAGATGATGGTTTTGATTTTTCTCCGCATATTGATGGTTCCGAACACGCAGAAAAAATACAACAGATAGAAAATGTTGATCGTTATCTCTCTGAATTAGAGGCAAGCGACACTAGCCAAATAGAGCCAGTTAACCAACAAGTAGATAGTTCAACAGACTTATCTGCTCAGCAATCAGAGCAATCAGAGCAAACATTGCCAGAAGAGCTGGCCTCTGGTGCAAATGAGTTTGGCACACCTCAAGACGCTGACTGGGATCTGGAGCCAGAATCGGAACCAGAAACTACCGCTGAACTAGAATCAGCATTAGATTTAGAGTCGAAACTACAACCAGTCGCTGAATCGCTATTCGATGATCTAGAACCAATAGAGCTAGATGATGACGAATTAGGTGAATATGATGAAAATAGTGCACTCGCTGATAGCCTAGAGGCTGCGACGAACGAAGGATCAGTTCAACCAGACCTAGATCCAGAATCGGATTTTGATACGCTAGAGCCCATCGATCTGAATGATGATGAGTTAGGTGAATATGATGAAAACAGTGCATTAGCAGACAGTTTCGGTCAATCTGATTTGGATGAATCGGCGGCTCTCGCTGAACTATTAAATGAGGATGACTCTGGGACAATAATAGCGGAACAACCTTTAGACGACCAGACGATTGACAGTGCCGGTTTAGATATAGAGGCAATGTTGGACGTTGGAGAAGATTGGAATGGCTTTGAATTATCCCCAGAACAACAAGCTGAAATTGCGGCAGAGGTTCCAGAAGACGAGTTAGACATATGGGAGACACAAATAGAGGAACCCATTGTCGATGAAGAAGATTGGAGTGAGCAATCGGAAGCGATTACCACTCCAATTGATGCGAAAAAGCAATTTATGAGTGTAGATGAACTCATGAGCCAAGCGGATACAGCTGATGATAACGAAATCGACCCAGACGCAGAAGAACTCAAACTCGATGTGGGACTAAACGAATTTCCTGATGTGATTGGCAATGTTCAGCAGTTTGATGTTGATAGTAACGCGGAAGCCGCTGGCAAGCTTGATTTAGCAAAAATTTATATCGAGATGAATGACACCGAAGGGGCAACAAGATTGCTTGAAGAAGCGCTTATTTACGGCGATGAAGAGATAAAACTGCAAGCCAAAGGGCTTTTAGACAAATTAAAATAAGGTAAGTAATAAGCATGCGTATTGCTTTATGTGTTGAATATAACGGCACTAATTATTCTGGTTGGCAACGGCAAAAACACGTTAACAGTGTGCAGCAAGAGCTAGAAAAATCATTATCAATTGTTGCCGCTCATCCTATCGAAGTGCAGTGCGCGGGACGAACAGATGCAGGAGTACATGGGACTGGGCAGGTAGTACATTTTGATACCAATGTAGTGAGAAAAATGGCCGCTTGGACTATGGGTGTAAATGCTAATATGCCCAAAGATATTTCTGTCCGCTGGGCAAAAGAAGTCTCTGATGACTTTCATGCTCGCTTTAGCGCTACGGCTCGTCGTTATCGATATATTATTTATAATCATGCTTTGCGTCCCGGCATTTTTTCCTCTGGCGTTAGTCATTATCACGGAGAATTGAATGCAGAAAAAATGCACCAAGCAGGGCAGTATTTACTGGGTGAAAATGACTTTAGTTCTTTTCGTGCCGCGCATTGTCAATCGCGAAGTCCTTGGCGTAACATTATGCATGTCAATGTATCTAGGCAGGGCGACTATGTCATTATTGATGTGAAAGCGAACGCCTTTGTTCATCATATGGTAAGAAATATTACTGGTAGCTTAATTGCGGTTGGCCGTGGCGAGCAGCAACCAGAATGGATCGAGTGGTTACTAAAAGAAAAAAACCGCGCACTTGCAGGTGCAACAGCAAAAGCGGATGGATTGTATTTGGTAGATGTCGATTACCCCAAAGAGTATGGTTTACCAAGAGTGTCAATCGGGCCACTTTTTTTACCTGATGGATTTATCTAAAAACAAGTGTACTTAAAATAAGTGTACTCAAGTAACGGTTGAAAAAATTGGAACGATTTATTTTTAACGAGTTCTAATTTTTGTATATTGTCGCGTATTTTTGCTAACCTATAAATTATGACGATTGGAAAATACGACTGTTGGGTTATAGAGAAAGATTTATAGGCTAAAGATAAAACGGTTTATGGGTTAAATATAAATAGGTACAACCAGTTTTTTGTCTACAGAACTATAAATCTATGTTTTAATCTGTGCGCAATCGTATTGAATTCTAACTGCTTCGCCATCTGGCGAGGGAAATAAAATAAAAGGTCTTCCATGAGTTGGCTTGAAAAAATATTAACAAAAAGTAATATCGTAACTTCTCGTAAAGCTTCTATTCCTGAAGGTGTATGGACCAAGTGTACATCTTGCGAACAAGTACTTTATCATGCGGAATTAGAACGCAATTTGGAAGTATGTCCTAAATGTGACCACCATATGCGTATGAAAGCACGTCGTCGCTTAGAGACCTTCTTAGACGAAAGCAATCGCGTAGAGTTAGCGAACGACTTAGAACCACAAGATAAATTAAAATTTAAAGACTCTAAGCGTTATAAAGATCGTCTTTCTGCTGCACAAAAAAACAGTGGCGAGAAAGATGCATTAGTCGTGATGCAAGGCGAAGTATTCGGTGTCCCAGTTGTCGCTTGTGCGTTTGAATTCTCCTTCATGGGTGGTTCAATGGGCTCTGTTGTTGGTGCACGTTTCGTCAAAGCAGTAGAAGCAGCGATGGAAGCGAATTGTGGTCTTGTTTGTTTTTCTGCTAGTGGTGGCGCTAGAATGCAAGAGGCCTTAATGTCTCTAATGCAAATGGCCAAAACCAGTGCTGCGTTAGAAAGATTATCTTGTAAAGGGTTGCCTTTTATATCGGTAATGACCGACCCTACCATGGGCGGTGTTTCTGCTAGTCTAGCAATGTTAGGTGATGTTAATATCGGTGAACCAAGAGCCTTAATCGGCTTTGCCGGTCGTCGAGTTATTGAACAAACCGTTCGCGAGGATTTACCAGAAGGATTTCAGCGTAGTGAATTCTTGTTGGAGCATGGTGCGCTAGATATGATCGTCGATCGTAGAGAGATGAGACAACGTGTTGCCAGCCTAATTGCCAAAATGACCAATCATGGTTCGCCGTTAGTGGTTTCGGTTGATGAAGCGCCAGAAGAGCCAACGGAAACGGAAGAATCTGAATATAAGGTACCAGTACCTGAAGAAAAAGAGTAAAGTACTCATCAACCTAGATGTTATATCGTGATTGAAGTTAATGAGTCAAAGTAATATACCGCAAGCCACGTCGTCTTTACCGATGTGGCTTGATTATTTAGAAAATATCCACACCAGCGCTATCGACCTTGGATTAGAGCGCATTCAGATCGTCGCAAATAAAGCCGATCTCATTAAACCTGCAAAAAAAGTTATCACTGTAGCCGGAACAAATGGCAAAGGGTCGACGTGCGCTATTTTAGAAGCGATACTGTTAGATGCTGGCTATTCTGTTGGTGTTTATAGCTCTCCTCATTTAATTCGTTACAATGAACGAGTTCGAATCAACGGTAAAATACTTAATGATAGTGAGCATAGCCAAGCATTCGCTTTTGTAGAGCAACAGAGAGCCAATACCAGCTTAAGTTTTTTTGAGTTTGGTACATTAGCAGCATTGCAATTGTTCAAGCAACACAAGGTTGATGTGGTTGTATTGGAAGTAGGTTTAGGTGGCCGTTTGGACGCAACGAATGTGGTCGACCATGATATCAGTGTTATTACCAGTCTTGCTGTCGATCATGTGGATTGGCTAGGTGATGATATTAATGTTATTGCCCAAGAGAAAGCCGGTATATACCGTTCAGGAAAACCTGCAATTTGCGGCCAACCTGATGCGCCTAGTACAGTAGCAGCCTACGCTGATGAGATAGGGGCGCAACTGCATCAAGTTGGTATACAATTTCATTTTAAAGAATATGCACAGAGTTGGGACTGGTTTAATGGTGCGTTTGACCTTACCGATTTACCTAAGCCTAACCTGCCGTTACCTAATGCGGCTACTGCCATTATGGCGTTAAGCGTTGCCAATCTAGATATTAGCGATGTGAATATCGTTAATGGTTTACAAAAGGCAAAGCTATCTGGGCGGATGCAAACTGTTAGAATGTCCAAAACTTCTCCATTAGTCATTTTAGATGTTGCACATAATCCCCATTCTGCTCAGTATTTGGTCGATCAACTAGCACTTAACTATGCGAATAAAAATATCCATTGTGTTTTAGGTATGCTTCATGACAAAGACATCCAGCATACAATAGAAGCCTTTATTCCAATAGTTAATCAATGGTATCCATGTTCTTTAGACGGCCCACGTGCAGCGAATGCTAATGAACTTGTCGAGCACATTCCAGCGGTTGACAAACAATATTCGTCGCCCACGTTAGGTTATAAAGGCGCTTTAATGCAAGCCGATAAAGATGATGTCATATTAGTGGTCGGCTCGTTTCGAACCGTGGCAGAAGTATTAATCTATTTACAGTTACAAAGGAGCACCAATGGCAAGTAAATTTCAGAGCCGTTTGGTCGGAACGATTATACTGGTTGCTATCGGTGTTATCGTTTTACCTGATGTTCTAGATGGTGAAAAACAACATTATAGAGAAGAGTTAGCCCCTATTCCTATCAAACCAAATATTGAAACAGAAGTAGAATCTTTCGAGGTGTTGCAACCGGTAACGGTTCAAACGGTCTTGCCAGATAGCCCGGTGACTGTAGAACAACAGACCAGCACTGAAAATGATCAAGATGTTGCAGTGGTAGTTAATGATATTGAAAATAGCAACAACTATGAAGAGAGTGCTTGGATTATTCAGCTCATGGCGCTTAAAAATGCTGATAATGCCAAAACACTAGTGCAAGATTTGCAAAAGCGAGGTTATCAAGCGCATATTAAGCAAGAAAAAGAGTTCACTCGTGTCATCATTGGTCCTGATATATCGAAGAGTAAGTTAGAAAAACAAATCAATGAACTTCAAAAAGTTACCGGCTCAAAAGGCCAATTGATGAAATTTAACCCTCTAAACCCATAAGAAAACGTTTGCGTCGTGTTTTTTTCTGTTAAAATGCGCGCCTACCAAAAAGATGTAATATAAATGAATTGGATTGATTATTTTATTTTAGGTGTGATCGGGCTTTCGGCTGTGATTAGCTTAATTAGGGGCTTCGTTAAAGAAGCGTTGTCATTGGTTATTTGGTTTGGTGCTTTTTTTATTGCAAGTCAATATTATGCAAAACTTGCGGTTTACTTTACTAAAATAGAAGATGACCTGTTTCGACAAGGCGCCGCCATTGCTGCACTTTTTGTTGCAACGCTAGTGGTTGGAGCCATCGTCAACTTTGTTATTGCTCAGTTAGTACAAAAAACAGGTTTGTCTGGAACTGATAGAATTCTTGGTGTGGTGTTTGGTGCACTAAGAGGTGTCTTGATTGTTGCAGCAGTTCTGTTTTTTATGGATGCATTTAGTGCACTTCCAAATTCAGCGTGGTGGAAATCGTCGACTTTAATACCTGAGTTTAGCCGTATTATTGAGCCATTTTTCAGCCATTTAAAAGAAACATCGAGTTTTTTAACTGGCACGATTTAGTGTCATTTATAGAGAAAATTGAGGGTTAACACATGTGTGGTATTGTTGGGATCGTGGGTACAACTCCTGTAAATCAGTCAATTTATGATGCATTGACTGTATTACAGCATCGTGGCCAAGATGCAGCTGGTATTGTTACCATAGAAAGCAATCGTTTTCGTTTGCGTAAAGCAAACGGTTTAGTTAGAGATGTGTTTGAAGCTAAGCACATGCAACGCCTTCAGGGTAATGTCGGTATCGGCCATGTCCGCTATCCAACGGCAGGAAGTTCTAGTGCGTCAGAAGCTCAACCATTTTATGTAAACTCTCCATTTGGTATTACGTTAGCGCATAACGGCAATCTAACTAACGCGGCGGAAGTTCGTGAGAAGTTATTTGAAAAAGACCGCCGCCATATCAATACCACGTCAGATTCTGAAGTGTTGTTGAATGTGCTTGCACATGAAATCGATACAGTGAGAGGTAATGTTACTTCTGAAGACGTATTTCGTGCAGTAACGAATGTCCACAGAACCATTAAGGGCGCTTATGCTGTAGCGGCTATGATCATTGGTCATGGTATGATCGCTTTTCGCGACCCGCATGGTATTCGTCCATTATGCCTAGGTAAAAAAGAGCTCGATGGCAAAACAGAGTATATGGTTGCGTCTGAATCCGTTGCGCTTGATGCAATTGGATTCGATTTTGTAAGAGATGTTGCACCTGGTGAAGGCATTTATATTACATTTGAAGGGCAACTGTTCACTCAACAATGTGCCGATAATCCTCAAGTTAATCCATGTATCTTTGAATATGTGTATTTTGCACGTCCAGATTCGTTCATTGACAAAATTTCTGTCTACAGTGCACGTGTTGAAATGGGTAAGAAGCTTGGTGAAAAAATTCAAAGAGAGTGGTCTGATCTTGAATTTGATGTGGTTATCCCTATTCCAGAGACATCATGTGATATCGCATTACAAATCGCTCAAATAATGGACAAACCTTATCGCCAAGGCTTTGTTAAGAATAGATATGTTGGCCGTACTTTTATTATGCCGGGTCAAACTCAACGTAGAAAGTCTGTTCGTCGCAAACTTAACGCTATTCGTTCTGAGTTTAAAGGCAAGAATGTATTGTTAGTGGATGATTCTATTGTACGAGGAACCACATCAGAACAGATTATAGAAATGGCAAGAGAAGCCGGCGCGAAGAATGTTTACATGGTCTCTGCTGCTCCTGAAATTCGTTTCCCGAATGTTTATGGTATTGATATGCCAAGTGCTAATGAGCTTATCGCTCATGGACGTGATGCAGATGAAATAGCTAAGCTGATTGGTGCCGATGCACTGATCTTCCAAACGTTAGATGATCTAGTTGCTGCGGTTGGTATGGGTAATGTTGATATTAAACAGTTCGAAACATCGGTTTTTAATGGCGAATATGTGACTGGAGATATTGACCAACGCTATTTGGATTTTTTAGACACGCTAAGAAACGATGACAACAAGTTACAAAAAGATATCCAGCAAGATCTAGCAAGCTTAGAGTTATACAATGAAGGCGTTTAACTCGCTTGAGTTGTTAGGCAGTTAGTTCGGTATATAGACCTTGCTTAATGGTAAAAGGATCGCCCACATAATGTTAATGTGGGCGATATATTAATGCGGGCGATTTTTTACCAGATTCCAGGTCAAAAATTGTCATGTTTATCGTGATAATGACTGACAAAATCAATAAGTAAACGAACTTTTTCTGGTTGATGATCTTTGTGATTGTACAGCATATAAATATCTCGTGGATTGGCACTCCACTCATTCAGAACGCGAACCAACGTACCTCTTTCAAAATATTCTTGTAGCATGATATCTGGCATCAACGTAATTCCTAAGCCTCGATCAGCCGCACGTCTAACCACATTGAGTGCATTAGCCTGAAATCGCGCTTTATCAGTGTTGATTGCTGTTTCGCCATTTTTATTTGATAGCTGCCATTTAACTAAAGGTTGTCCTTTCAACAGTGAATGTTTTGCTAAATCGTCAGGATGATTTAATGGTGCCTGATTCGCTTGTAAATAGTTTGGACTAGCAACGAGAATATCTTTCACTGAATCTATTTTTCGAGCAATTAAACTCGAGTCTCGTTGTGGCCCAACGCGAAATATTACATCCCATTCAGTTGGGTCGATCTGTTCGGATGTATTACTCATCGCTAGATCGATATTGATTTCAGGAAACTTAGCCATGAAATCACTCAACATGGGTAAAATAACGCGTTTAGTCAGATTGGATGGCGCTGAAATGCGCAATTTTCCTGCTGCACCTCGACAGTCATCCGTTATCTGTTCGGTAGTGCTTGTTAGCTGTTTTAATAATGGTGAACATTCTTGATAAAAACGTTCACCAGCTTCTGTTAGAGATAGCTTTCTAGCGTGGCGATTTAACAGCCTAAGATTAAGAGCGTCTTCTAGTGCCTGAATACGTCGAGTAATTGTCGCGACAGGAATTAAAGTTTTTCTATACGTTGCAGTGTAGCTGCCGTTTTCGACAACAAGTCGGAATAGATTAAGATCATCAAATTTCATTAGTCGGACATGCCCCTATGTTCATACCAGTTTAATCTATACTGATATTTGTATTACATATTTGCTTTACGTCAATATGTGGGAGGTTTTTTAATAATTAGTCCTACAAAATGGCAGATGTTGTATAAACCAGTAATAGCAACTACCTTTTATTGGGGGGAATAAACAACAATAAAACGATACCCTAATTAATTGAGCGAGGTTCATATGATGAATGGTCATGCTGATTGTACTCTTAAAAAGCAGCAAAGGGGCTTAAATAGTCAGACAATAATGTTAGTTGATGATGATCCAATCTTTCGTCGCTTTACATCTGTACTATTAGAAAAACAAGGGTATGCAGTTATTGAAGCAGAGCATGGCTTGGATGGATTGAAAAAATTGCGGCAGAGCACTCCTGATTTGATAATCAGTGATATTTCAATGCCCATCCTTAATGGTATTGAATTTGCCGAGGAGGTGTGTTCGCAATATCCACAATTGCCAATGATAGTTGTGTCTGCAACGGATGAAATGTCTGATGTTGCCCGCGCACTTAGGTTTGGAATCAAAGATTTTTTAACAAAACCAATTTCGGTTCCTAATCACCTTTTGTCGGCAATATCAAACATTCTTGACGATGCGTGCGGTCAAACCAGCACGCGGAGGGATTTTTCTAGCCAATGGTTTCGAATCGGTGAGCATGGAAATGTGCCCGAGGATAAAGAGTTGTATTGGCATCTGGATTATTTGAAAGATAACCCGGAAGCAGCAAGGCAACTTTTAACCGCTTTATTACCTTGCCGAGATACAAGCCAAGGTGGCTGGAGTTGTAGTTATAGCTTACTGCAAGTTTCGGATAAAATGCCGTTAATCTTCGATTATGCTTGGTTAATGAACGGCCAATTCGCTTTTTACTTAGTCGATTCAACCACAGCAGAGGATTCAAGTACAGGCGTTGCGTGTTCACTGCTTGTTAGAGCCCTGTTTAATGATGCGTTATTAAGAAAGACGTTAAATAAACAGAGTTTTGTCGGTTTTGTTAATCATTTGCAACATGGTCTTGAATGTTTAGACGGTAATGCAAGCATCGCGGCATTGTTTGGGATTATTGACACGTCAGATGGCTCGGTAAGTATCATACCTGCTGGTTTAGAAGCCATTTGGACACAAGACCACGATACAATGCATATTGAAGCGAACCATTTACTGGGTAGCGCTAACTTAAGTGACATTATGCTAACCAGCTTGCAGATGACGTCATGTGCCAAACTAAATATTGCAAATATTGGTGTGAGCCATTTTAATTTAGATATTAAACAACATTAAGAGTATTGGATTTATAGACGAATACGTTCCCTCAAATGAGTGAATAAGTCGATTTATTGCACACTATGATGCGTTTCAACGTTTGCTTGCTTTTCCTTTGTTGCTCATAGGCAAGAAAATCACTAACATAATGAGGAAGTGTGCCCATTCTTCGGAGTGGGCATTTGTTTTTCTGTATTGTTGGTGACCAGTATTGCGTTTTTACACACTATTAATTGTCTGTATGAGTTAATTATAAATTACAGCGATACGACACAAGTCAACCACAACAAAATTTGAATTATTATGACTACTGAAACGATTTCATTAATTAAAGCAAGTATCAAAACCATTGTTGACTATCCAAAGCCGGGTATTTTGTTCCGTGATGTAACCAGTCTTATGGAAGATGCCAATGCTTATCAAGCAACAATACAACTGCTTGTAGAAAAATATAAAGACATGGGTTTTAACAAAATTGTTGGTACTGAAGCGCGTGGTTTTCTTTTTGGTGCGCCGCTAGCACTAGAACTTGGTGTTGGTTTTGTACCAGTAAGAAAACCGGGTAAACTGCCTCGAGCCACTATTGCGCAGTCTTATGACCTAGAATATGGTACCGATATATTAGAAATTCATACTGATGCTATTGTCGAAGGCGACAAGGTTTTAGTCGTTGATGATCTGTTAGCAACCGGTGGTACGATTGAAGCAACAACCAAGTTAATCCGTAAACTTGGAGGCATTGTTGATCATGCTGCCTTTGTTATCAACCTACCAGAAATTGGCGGTGATAAACGTCTTGAAGAACTCGGTATTGATGTATACAGTATTTGTGAATTCGAAGGGCACTAAGCTGTTCATTGATACTCTGCCAGTCCGCAGCCTTTTAGTTTTGACCTATACCACGTCAATTTACGTTGGAAATATTGAATGAGTTACTTAGCTTTAGCACGTAAATGGCGCCCTTCACAGTTTGATCAAGTGGTAGGGCAGTCTCATGTTTTAACTGCATTAGAAAATGCATTAGCTCAGAACAAACTTCACCACGCCTATTTGTTTAGTGGTACTCGTGGTGTAGGAAAAACTTCGATTGGACGTTTGTTTGCTAAAGGGCTTAACTGCGAGGTAGGGATCACTGCAAAACCTTGTGGACAGTGCGATACATGTAAAGAAATAGATGAAGGTCGGTTTGTCGATTTATTAGAAATTGATGCTGCATCGCGCACCAAAGTTGAAGATACGCGAGAATTACTGGATAACGTCCAATACAAACCAGCGCGAGGCCGATTTAAAGTTTATTTAATCGATGAAGTTCATATGCTTTCACGGCATAGTTTTAATGCACTTTTAAAAACGCTAGAAGAGCCGCCAGAATATGTAAAATTCTTACTCGCGACCACCGATCCACAAAAACTGCCTGTTACGATACTGTCGCGTTGTCTGCAGTTTCACCTAAAGCCTATTAATGCCGATACTATTCATGAGCAGTTGAATACGATTCTAAAAAAAGAACAGGTAACAACCGAGCATCGGGCATTAGGTCTAATTTCTCATGCCGCTGATGGCAGTATGCGAGATGCGTTAAGTTTAGCCGATCAAGCTATAGCGCTAGGTAATGGAACCGTTTCAACAGAAACTGTTTCAGTGATGTTAGGCACAATGGATACCGACCAAGCCATTCAATTGCTTGAAGCTATGGCCAGCAAACAAGTTGAAAACGCAATGGCTTTGGTTCAACGTTTGGCGGAAAATGGCATTGAGTGGGATGGTTTGCTACAAGAACTAGCCAGTCAACTGCATCGTATAGCGATGTATCAAGCCTTACCTAGCACATTAGATCAGTCAAAGCCTGATGCCGAAAAAATCAAATATATTGGTAAAAATTTAACGCCTCAAGATGTGCAGTTGTATTATCAAATTGCTTTAAAGGGTCGACAAGATCTTGCATATGCGCCAACGGCTCGCACTGGATTAGAAATGACCGTTTTGCGGATGATGGCTTTTCATCCAACAAAAACCAATGTCGCAACTGCGATTCAATTACCAACTAGTCAGTCCGAATCTGCTGATTTGCTAGCGGACCAAAGCTCGGCAACTGCAACTAATCAACAGGCTACAACAAATGCACCGTTAGTCGAACGAGCAAATCGTGCTACAGGATCACCTGCAGCAGCGAGATCTTCAGGGTCATCGTCACCGATCAATTCAGTACAAGCTAGCAATATGCAGAAAGCTCAACTTAATGAGCAACCTCCAATGCCATTGGAAGACGATTACCCCTCTGCACCAGATGAGTATGATGTTAATGATTATGTGCCAGCCGGAATGCAACAAGCTGTCGATCAGAATGTTGCTGGGCAAACGAGACAGCAGGCTCATGTCACGCAGCAAGCTAGTTCAGTTCAAGATAAAGCCACAAAACAAGAAAGAGCCGCACAGCAAGAAAGTGCGCCTAATCACTCATCGTCACAGACGAGTAAATCCCCGCTTGTTGGGCTTAGACATCAACTTCGATCAAAAAGAGCAAGTTCCTCTAGCACTAAACCTGCTGCGGGGACTAATGGAAAAAAGCCTAAAGCGACGTCAACTACAAGTGCAATTGAGCGCGTTACTCAACAGCATGTAAAGAGTGCAGCGTCGCCTGTTTCATCAAATAAAGCAGAAATAAACAACAGTGCTGAAGTGGTTGCTGCGCAAGGTCCTGCTGAACATCATAGTGTTGTTCAGTCAGGTGTTGCTGACCAAGGCTTTGTTAAACAAGATGCTCTCGATCAAAATGTGGTTGAGAGCAATAACGAACCGTATCAATGGAAGCCAGCTACACCACATAGTGTCATCGAAGAAAAAAATGAACTGACTCCCACAAAAATAAAACAAGCACTTGAACACACAAAAACGCCTGAAATGATGGAGCAATTGGTGCGAGAGTCGGTTGCTAGAGACGAATGGTCCGCTTTAATCCAAAAACTTGATGTGTCGAAATTGGTTGAACAATTAGCACTCAACTCTTTTTATGAAAAACAAGGTTCCACGATTGTTTTACATGTAAGATCAAGTCATGCACATCTCAATAAAAATCGTGCTCAAAGTGAGTTGTTGCAAGCCTTAAATTCATTACTCGGAGAAGAGTGTAGTTTGACCGTAGAACAAAGTGACAAAGGGCAAACACCACTTGAAATTCGAGAAGCGATTTATCAAGAAAAATTAACCGTTGCACATCAAGTATTGCAGCAAGATAAGAATGTTCAGTTTATACAAACGCGCTTTTCAGCAGAAATTGATTTAGAAAGTGTCAGGCCTATTTAAAGGGTTGAAGATAGGTTTTTCGACCCCATATTTAGTGTAATAAATTACGATTAATTAACTTAACCAGAGAGATTGAAAATGTTTGGTGGTAAAGGCGGAATGGGCAATTTAATGAAGCAAGCCCAGCAAATGCAAGATCGCATGCAAAAGCTTCAAGAAGAAATTGCTAACATGGAGATTACCGGTGAATCTGGTGCTGGCCTTGTTAAAGTGACGATTACTGGTTCTCATAGCGTTCGTCGTGTAGACATTGATGAAAGTTTAATGGAAGACGATAAAGAGATGTTAGAAGATTTGATCGCTGCTGCGTTCAATGATGCAGCTCGTCGAGTTGAAGAAACGCAAAAAGAAAAAATGGGTTCAGTGACCGGTGGGATGCAATTACCACCGGGTATGAAAATGCCATTTTAAACTGAAGTAGCGAATTATGCGTACCAGTCACATGCTGGAACAATTAATGGAGGCCTTACGATGCTTACCCGGGGTTGGGCCCAAGTCAGCACAGCGTATGGCCTTTCATTTGTTACAGCGAGATAGAAAAGGTGGTCTGCAGCTTGCAGACGCGCTTTCTAGAGCGATGACAGAAATTGGTCATTGCAACGAATGTCGCACGTTTACCGAACACGAAACGTGTCATATTTGTACTAATCCTAAACGACAAGAAAATGGTCAGCTTTGCGTAGTCGAAAGTCCTGCAGATATAGCCGCGGTGGAAGCGACTGGTCAATATTCAGGCCGTTACTTTGTATTAATGGGCCATTTATCGCCTTTAGATGGGATAGGTCCTAGTGATATTGGCTTGGATACGCTAGATTATCGTTTGCAGCAAGACAATATTAATGAAGTGATTTTAGCAACTAACCCTACAGTAGAAGGTGAAGCAACAGCGCATTATATTGCAGATATCTGTCATGTTCATGAGGTTAACGTAAGCCGTATTGCACACGGCGTACCTGTTGGTGGAGAGCTAGAATTGGTTGATGGCACAACGCTATCCCATTCATTGCTTGGTCGACAAAAATTGTGATTTAGGAAACAGCAAGTAAGGTTACAGAATGTAGCCTTTTTGTTTATTTGAACCACAGTTAATTAATTCACTGCAGAGTATTTGCAACATAAGATAGATAGTTATAGTTAGGTAAGACGTTCGAGTTCTTCGATATTTGACAAAGCTTGTTGTCGATTGTCCCCACAAATTGATGAGCATGCTTTAAAATCATGGCATACTTTTGGTCGTTGTTCCGACCCAAATAACTTGCACAAATTATCATCATCCAGTTGAATACAACGCACATTAGCGGGTTTTCCTGATTCCATACCAGGAATTGATGATGAAATACTCGGTGCGATACAACATGCCCCACAACCTAATCGACATTGCATAGATTAATTATTCTCGAATCAATAAACAGGGCAGGATACTAACAAAAGTCGTACAATCGTTCAGTAACTATTTTTATACTTTACCCACCTGGCGCTTGCACTTTAGTGGTTAGATAGGTATAAATCTCACCCCATATTTAGATTAAGTAGGCGTCAATGACCATGCCATTTTGGAAAGAAAAAACCTTAGCAGAAATGACAGAAACTGAGTGGGAATCTCTTTGTGATGGTTGTGGTAAGTGTTGTCTGCATAAACTAATGGATGAAGATACCGAGGCTGTTTATTATACCAACGTGGCGTGTAGTTGGTTGAATAGCAAAACGTGCGGTTGTAAAGATTATCCTAATCGTTTCGAATCTGGTGAAGAATGCTTGAAACTGAGCCGAGAGAAAATTTCCGAATTCCATTGGCTTCCAGAAACATGTTCGTACCGACTTCTTTCAGAAAGCAAATCGTTACCAGAGTGGCATCCTTTGATCACGGGATCGAAATCCGCTATGCACGCTGCAGGTGAAAGCGTTCGAGGCAAGGTTGTATATGAAATCGATGTGATAAATTGGGAAGACCATATCCTAAATCATCCAAATCGAGACGCCATAGAAATCAGCCGTAATGAGCCGTGATTTTTATAGGTTAGTGCTTTAATGCTTGGCAAGATTGCCTTTTAATTAAAGTGCAGGGAACAATAATTTTGCTGGTTTCTATTACCTTATTTTCTAAAGAATTAATTAGCAACCGAGCTGACTCTTCGCCAATTTTATAAGGTGATTGCTTTATAACAGTTATCGGCACTTTAAAATGTTCTACCATCGGAATTTCGTCAAACCCGACCACACTCACTTCGTTAGGTATAGAGATATTATTTCTGTCTAAGTCTTTTAACAGATCTGTTGTTATGGCGAGGTGTTGAGTGAAAAATGCGGTAGGCGCTGCTGAAGACTGCATAATGGTACTAGGGGAGTAAGCAAAGCCTTGTTCTCTACTCCAGAAGTGAATCAGTTTTTCATCAATTGGAATTCCGTATTGTTTTAACGCCGATACATAGCCTTGATACCTTTCGTTTCTTGACTGGTATTGTTCGAACTTTTGCGTTAAAAAGCAGATTCTGTTATGTCCAAGTTGTATTAAATACTCGGTAGCTTTAAACGCGGCATCTTTATAGTCAGAGAGAACGATGTTGGTTTCAAATTGGTCATATTCAAGCTGAAATTGTACTAGTGGAAATTTATTTTGTACGTATTGCTCGATAAGATGCATGTTTTTACCAGTAGAAGTAATGATAATACCATCAACACACAACTGTTTTAATGTAGCTAGAGATTGGGCTTCTATTTCTGGATTAAAGTCCGTGTTGTATATTAAGACGTTGTAACCATACTTTTTACAATAGTCATCTATACCTCTTATCACTTTGCTGGTATTAAAACCGGTAATGTCTCGGACAATTACCCCAATACTTTTGGTTTTGTCGGTTTTTAAGCTGCGAGCAATAGGATTTGGAATGTAGTTGAGTTCCTCAATTGCAGACTTAATTCTCGCTTTGGTCTCTTTTGACATGTGACTAAATCGACCATTAAGATACTGAGATACGGTACTTTTAGATATACCGGCTTTAGTAGCCACATCAATGATTGTTACTTTTCTCATATAATTTTTACTTTGGATGGTATCTTAAGGTTCGAATACAACATCTTAACCGAAAGGTTTAGTCTGACTCAAGCATCATAATACGGCTAGAAGAACAGCACCAACCGATAAGGCACCTTTTACAAATTGCCCGGCAGAATAACTGCTATCTTGTTTTTCTTCACTTTCGCCTGGCTGGTTTAGGCCCAAAGCTCCGTGTGCAAATGATTCTACACTACTCGGCTTAGGTTCATCTGCCGGTGTTGATTCTTTATCTATTTGCTGGAGTGCTGAAAGTAGCGCTTTACCTTCATGGGATAACGTGACCGTGTTTTGCTCCGCTTTAACCTGAGTGAGTGGTTGTTTGGTATCTAGTGATTGTAGCTCAGCAGCCATTCTTTTTGTTTGGCTTACTGGCACAGTTGAAGCGTTGGCGTTTCCTACTGGCGTCATAATTAGCCTCAATATGTTGGTTTAGTATTTATGTATCGACATTAGCGGCAAATAGTTTAGAACTATTTGCCGCTATATTGTCCATAATAAATTAAGCAATAAACAGACCAAGTATTAAAGGTAATAAAGTGAAGTTGGTGATAGCATTCATTTTTTAGTTATTTTTACGATAAACTCTAATCATAAAATCAGCTTCACAGGTAAATAATGTATTATTAATCAGTTTGTTACGAGTTTCTTCTGTTGCTTTCCAAGCAAATGGTGTCATCTGTAATAAATCCAACGCGGAATCGCTATCTAGCTTCATTGGGTAATTAAGCCTTTCTTCATATTCTAGTGAGAAATTTTCTACAGTTTCAATTTCTTCATCGTGCAGTCGAACTTGATCGTAGATAAGTTCTCTCAGTTGGTACAAATGTCGTTTTGCCGGTGTGACGGTGACCAATAAACCATGATTTTTTATGCATCGATTGATTTCATCCGGATTACATGGCGCATAAATTCGTAAAATGAGATCGAGAGAGTTATCTACAAATGGTAAGTATTGGCTAGATGCGACTGAAAAGTGGCCGTGGCGGTATTTTTTTGCCGCGTAACGAACGGCGACTTTTGAAATATCCAGCCCATAGATGGCAGATTGCTGATTGGCTAATTTGAGTTGTGTAGCGAGCTGATTAGTATAATAACCTTCTCCGCAACCTATATCGAGAGCGTGCCATGGAGACGGAGTAATAAGTTGCTCATGGCACAATGTTGTTACTCTGTCTCTCAAGGGTGCGTAATGCTCTCCATCTAAAAAACGCCTTCTTGCCTGCATCATCTCAGTATTGTCACCGGGGTTTTTGGAGCGCTTTTTATTGGCTGGAATTAAATTGACATAACCTTCTTTCGCTATATCAAATTGATGATTGTTAACACAACGAAATGAGTGCGACTGTTGATTGAGAGGTTCTAAGCAGAGAGGGCATTGATAAAGCATGAGTCACTTAAATGATAAAAATAATGCCTAATTGTAACGCTATGTAGGATCTATTTCGAGTGCATAACGGATCTATCGACTGCATTTGATAGGATGAAAATATGCGTCTAAATGTGCAAAGAGTTCTGCTGACATACAGACTCGCTCTTTGCACTTGCTTAGTGTTTATATTTACAGGACACTGATTTCAGTCGAGATCTGATATGTTTCATTTGGTTGAAGGGTCTTACCCGTGTCAAAGCTGGTTGCATGATAAGTGGATTCTACACACAGCATAGTTTTATATCCGTCCTCAGCCATATCTCCCATGGCTTTTGCACCGTCTATCCAAGGGTTCCAAATAACCGCAGCATTATCACCGCTATTTTTGATCATAATAGTTCGATCATTTTGAGGGTCGCTAATGTGAATGGCACTTTCTGGCTGTGTATAAACCCGATCAACGGTATCGGTTAGTTGAAGCTCAGTACCACCTTGACATATTTTACCGTCTTGTAAGCTATCAGAATAAACTGGCCCCATTCCAGTTGTGACAGACTCGCGTACATCAGCAATGTTGAAGTAGGAGTGTAATGCGCCTGAAAACTGCCATGCTTTGTTATCCGTGTTACTCACTTCTAAAGTGACTTTTAGCTGTTCGGTTATCTCAATATACAGGCGAGCATGAAAAGCGTATGGCCAGATAGCTAGAGTTTGCTGGTTTTGTTCGAGATCAAGACAGATAATGACGCCATTTTCGCTTTCTCTATGCTCTGCTAAGCTCCATTGACTAATTCTGGCAAAACCATGCGCTGGAGCGGCAATACGGCCAAACCAAGGCCAGCATACTGGTATTCCACCGCGGATAGCAGATTGACTATCAAAACCTGTTTGTTCACTCAACCATAGAATATTTTTGTGGCCAGTAGGGGTAAATGAAACAACATGGCCTCCGTGCAGAGAAATATCCGCGGTGGCTTTTGGATGAGAAACTCTAAGAATTTTTATGTCATTTTTTTCTACAACAGTAATATGGTCGGACAAAGGGCCGACAACAGGAAGATACTTTTCCATAACGAAAACTCCTAAAAATTAGAAACAAAAAAGGCGACACATTGGCCGCCTTTTTACGTCTACGCTTTCAAAGAAAGCCTTAAACTAATGCTTACTTAGAGATGTGAGCAATTAGATCAAGAACTTTGTTTGAATAACCGATTTCGTTATCGTACCAAGATACAACTTTAACGAATTTATCAGTTAGGGCAACACCCGCTGCAGCATCAAATACTGAAGTTTGAGTTTCGCCGATGAAGTCTTGAGAAACAACTGCGTCTTCAGTGTAACCTAGAACACCTTTAAGCTCACCTTCAGATGCTTCTTTCATTGCAGCACAGATAGCTTCGTAAGATGCCGCTGTTTTAAGGTTAACAGTAAGGTCAACAACAGAAACGTTTGCAGTTGGAACGCGGAAAGCCATACCAGTTAGAAGGCCGTTTAGTTCAGGAAGAACAACGCCTACTGCTTTAGCTGCACCAGTTGATGATGGGATGATGTTTTGAGAAGCACCACGGCCACCACGCCAGTCTTTAGCTGAAGGACCATCAACTGTTTTTTGAGTCGCTGTAGTAGCGTGAACAGTTGTCATAAGACCAGATTCGATACCGAACTTGTCGTTAAGAACTTTAGCTACAGGTGCTAGACAGTTAGTAGTACAAGAAGCGTTAGAAACGATGTCTTGACCAGCATAAGTGCTGTCATTTACACCCATAACGAACATTGGAGTTGCATCTTTAGAAGGGCCAGTAAGAACAACTTTCTTAGCGCCTGCTGTGATGTGTTTACGTGCAGTTTCGTCAGTTAGGAAAAGACCAGTTGCTTCAGCAACAACGTCAACATCGATTGCATCCCATTTTAGATCTTCTGGGTTACGCTCAGCAGTTACACGTACTGTTTTACCATTTACAATAAGGTTGCCATCTTTAACTTCAACTGTACCGTTGAAACGACCGTGAGTTGAATCGTATTTCAACATATAAGCCATGTAATCTACGTCGATTAAGTCATTGATACCAACAACTTCGATGTCAGAACGTTCTACAGATGCACGAAATACAAAACGACCGATACGGCCAAAACCATTAATACCTACTTTGATAGTCATTATTAGTTGCTCCACAACTTTTTTTGATGAATTATAAACTGGTAGTAAAATTACAGAATACCGTAATTATCTGCAACAGATAATCGTTCTTATCTTGTTTAAAGTCAAAAAAAAGAACCGCTTTTTCTTACTTAGTTTCACAAGTGGCGATATTTTGCTTAATTTACCAGTTTTTGTTACTTAAGAACTGTTGCCAAAATGTTAAACACTGGCTACAGTTCAACGAACAAGTATTTGAGTATACAATTATGTGCTACAACGCAATAAATTAACAACTTATTGTTAAGAAATCGATCAATAATATGAATGTTAAGGTAGGAGTTGGGTTAATAAATATGGATAAAGAAGTAAAAGCCAATGAGCAAGAATGGCGTAACTCATTGACTGATGAAGAGTTTCGGGTTTGTCGCCAGCAAGGTACCGAAGCGCCATTTTCTGGCAAATTATTACATAATCATCAATCTGGAGAGTATTACTGTACTTGTTGCCATTCACCACTGTTTCACTCAGATAATAAATACGACTCTGGATGCGGTTGGCCAAGTTTTGATTCGGCGATTAACGATTCGGCTGTTCGTTATATCGAAGATCTTAGCTATGGGATGAAAAGGGTTGAGATTCGTTGTGCTCACTGCGATAGTCATTTAGGTCATGTGTTCCCAGACGGGCCGCCAACAACTGGTGATAGGTATTGCGTAAACTCTGTGTCATTAACTTTCAGTAAATCAGAAAAAAGCGGTGATTAACTGGCCGCTTTTGTCTTTTAATTTCATCGTTCTAATCATTTCTCTAGTTCAGAAGTTCAAATTAACTTATCAGTGAGCTGTTCGAGTTCGTTATATAGTAGTTTATTTTTTTATCTTTGATATCAAAGTAGTATTGTAATTATTGTCTTCTATTGCTTCAATTATTTGCTGTGCAATTTGTTCAAACTGCTTTTTTTGTTGTTCTGAGAAATTGTATAAAACGTTTAGGTTGGTTTCAGAGGCTATTGCTACTCCGAATTCTTTACTGACCAATACCCAGATATAGGCATGTTGTTTACGTTTTAGTTTGTGATTGACGCTGGCTAATGCTTCTAAAATATTAATGTTAAGATTATCCTTGTCGCTTAATTTCAGCGCCTTATTTAATAGTGACAAGGTTTTTTCTAGATCTCGATTAATGTAATAAGTGGCCAACGCATATTGCATTTCTGCGGTTTCAAGAGCTTTACTTCCTTCTAGGCTCAAAAATTTTCGCATGGCACTGTTTTGACCTTGGGTCCACAAAAAGTACAGTGCTTCTGGAGAATCGTGTGTTGCCAATTGTTCTAATATGCGTTTTTCTTCATCGATTGAATGTAACAACGCTTTAAAACGTTTTTCCTTTTTATTTCCTGCTTTAGTTGGTTCGATTTGAGCGGCAAGCTCTAGGCATTGGTGATAGTCGCTTACAAGATTAAATTCTTTGATGATATTGGTGTCAGAAGGAGATTCAAGGGTATCTTTTCGGTGCCAAATAAGATTGGTTCTGATGACTCGACATTGTCCGTCATCTAAATTAAGTTGGTCACAACGTAGTGCTGGATTGCTGGCACACAGTTGGTTGGTGTTCATTCGGTTGTCAAAACAACCTAACAGAAGTAGAGTCAAGAATAATAATACAATGATTTTTTTTATATTCATATTTAATGCTTGTGATCAAATCCAACTATTCAGACAGTGTTGATTGACTATCAAGAAAGCCTAGCTAACTTGATGTGTAATGCAATGTCAAGAAAAGGAAATAAATGCCGTGAACAAAGAAGAATTGCTAAATGCTATTACACCTGAAGCATATCAAAGATTACAGTATGCAGTTGAAACAGGTAAATGGCCAGAAGGACAGACCCTAACCAAACAACAAAGGGATTCCTGTATGCAGGCAGTCATGCTTTATCAGGCAAAATATAATACCGATCCTCAGCATATGTCGGTGGCGGCTGGTGGTGAAATTAAATTTAAATCTAAAACTGAGTTTAAAGAGGCGTTCTCGACTGATGCAGAGGAGATTATTCGCACCAAGGTAAACGATTAATTTATCTAAATATACCGATTGAGCCTCATTTGACGAGTACAACGTTGCTAACGGTTAACAGCAAAATAAGTTGAATGCATTTTGCTGTTAACGTCAATAGCGCTTGTGTTTAGCTAAATGGTCATTTCGTCTCGAAGCACTTTTTGCATTTGTTGTTTGATTTGTTCATAGCTTAACTTCTGACTTAATAAATAGTGCAATTTTGCCAAAGCCGCTTCTGCGGTCATATCGTAACCACTAATCACGCCCGACTCTGCTAATGCACAGCCTGTTGCGTAGCCGCCCATATTCACTTTACCGGCAAGGCATTGGGTTAAATTCACCACAATAACACCACGATCTGATGCTTCTTTTAAATGAGAAAGTAACGGTGGATTTTGCGGGGCGTTACCAACACCAAAAGTGAGTAAGATCATCGCATTTACTGGTTGTCGTAAGGTATTTCTGATGACTTCATGAGAAATTCCGGGATACATTGTGATCACTCCAATTGGCTGCGGTGTTATTTCATGTACTTTAAAACTGCCAGTGGGCTTTTTATCGACAACAACACTGCGATTTACTTGGATATTTATTCCTGCTTCAAGTAAGGCAGGAAAGTTAGGTGACGTGAACGCATTAAAACCGTCAGCGTGTGACTTGGTACTTCGGTTACCACGCATTAGTTGGTTATTAAAGAATAACGTGACTTCATTGATAGGGTAATTTGCTGCGATATGTAGCGCGTTTAATAAGTTTGCCTGTCCATCAGATCGCATTTCAGCGAGCGGAATTTGTGAACCAGTGACAATGACTGGTTTAGCGAGGTTTTCAAACATGAAAGACAGCGCCGATGCGGTGAACGCCATCGTATCCGTACCATGTAGAATAACGAATCCATCATACTTGTCGTAGTTGCGTTTTATATCGTCAGCGATGTATTGCCAGTCCTTTGGCGACATATCAGAAGAATCAATTAATGGATCGTATTCATGAATCGTATAACTTGGCATCTCTTCACGGTGAAACTCTGGCATAGCAGCCAGCTGTTTTTCCATAAAACCAGCGATAGGAATATAGCCATTATTTGACTTCTGCATGCCTATTGTGCCGCCAGTGTATGCGATATAGATATGTTTTTTCATTTTGTTGTTCTGATTTGTCGATATGAGTGGACGAGGATTATAGGCTTTCGTTAGTTAAATAAAAATAGGTGCACGAAGCACCTAGTTAAATTAGTCGATTTTTATGCCTATTTGTATTGGCCGCGTTAGCGTTATTACTCGACTTGACAGGTTAAACAGAGCGAATAATAACCTTTAGGATCATTAAAAGTACTGAGTAACGTACTATCGGCGAGTAACTGATTGGTAACTGGTTGAAATGCTTTTGGAATGAAGCTAGAAATATTCAGTCCAAACGATGCATTAAGACCTTCTGATAATTGCTGTAAAAATTGTTCAGCTGGAGACAGAGGCTCTTCTACCCAATATACGTTATATTCTTCGATTTCCGCCAGCTCAGCGGCGCTTGTGATAGCGTCATCAAAATCACCTAGCTGGTCAACCAATCCTGCATTTAATGCATCCAAACCAGTCCAAACTCGGCCTTGCGCGACTTGATCAACTTGTTGTATTGGCATATCACGACTTTCAGCCACTAAACCAATAAAGCGTTGATATCCATTTTCAATACCTAGTTGGAAGGCTTCACTGGCTTGTTTAGGGATACCACGGGTAATTCCAATACCAGAGAAAGGCGTAGTACCTACACCATCGCTGTAGATACCAAGGTTATTTAATCCTTTCTCAAAAGTAGTAATCACGCTAAAAATACCGATTGAACCGGTTAAAGTGGTCGGCTGAGCGATGATTCTATCCGCGCCCATAGAGATCCAATAACCGCCAGATGCAGCTAAGCTGGACATCGACACGACAACTGGTTTACCTGCCGCTTGGATCGCTTCTACTTCATTACGAATAACCTCCGAAGCAAAAGCACTGCCACCAGGGCTGTCCACGCGAAGTACAACCGCTTTTACGCTGTTATCGTTTCGTGCTTGTCGAAGTAAGCTAGAAATAGTGTCTCCACCTACCGTGCCTCTTGGTTGTACTCCATCCATAATGGCACCACTAGCAACAATAACCGCAATGTCGTTGTTGGTACTTTGGTAAGTTGGGATCACCGTATGTCGGTAATTGTAATAGTCGATAGCTTTATAACTGTCTTTCCCTTCTTGGCCAAAAATATCGGCCATTTCTTGACGCACTTGTTGTCGAGTAGCCAAACTATCAACAAGGCCAAGCTTTTGAGCAAGTTTAGCCAAATCACCATTGACGGTTTTTAAGTTGGTAAGAAATTCATCCATAGAAGGATTGATTGCGTTAACGTTAATTTGTCGGTTACTTGCCACATCATCAACGTACCCTTGCCACAGTTGAGTTAACCATGCTGATGCTGATGCTTTGGCTTCATCGGACATATCATCTCTAATGAAAGGCTCAATGGCAGATTTATAGGTACCCACTCTAAATACATGCGTATTTACGTCTAGGTTTTCGAGTAATGTTTTGTAATACAGAGGAAAAGTGCCATAACCACGTAGCATTACCGCGCCATCGGGTGCCATATATATTTTGTCTGCGTAACTGGCTAGATAATATTGGCTTTGATTGTAAAAGCTGCTGACGGCATAAACTGGCTTACCGGTCTCTTTGAAGGTATTAATCGCTTTTGCAATATAGCGAAGTTTGGTGAGATTCACCTCTGGCATATCTTTTAAACTAAGGATCAATCCGGATATTTGATCGTCTTCCGCGGCATAGCGAATAGTGTCAACAATATCAAACAGTACATTTTCTTTAGGCAGATCTTGTCCCAAAACCGATCCTGTTACTGAATCCATCGGGTTTATGTACTTTCTCTGCTCAACTATTGGACCAGAAAGATTAACAATTAACGCAGAAGCTTCATTGACTATTGGTGGTGCGGTAATCTCGGTTGATTGGTTATAGCCTAGATAAAGCAGGCCAATAACTACAAAGAAAAACAAATTAAAGATAGCGAGGCGGATAAAGTTGATTAACTTCCAGCTCCATTTAAATAGAGTGCCGATAATTTTAAACAGTTTTTTCATGTCTTCCTCACAAGTGCATTAAACACAAGCTTACAAAGATGTAAATTAGTTGGCTAATCCTACGTCATATTAAAAAGAAATACATCTTACATTGATCAATGTTGCACAAATGTAAACACTTGTTTGATTTTTGTTTTAAGAGTGAATACTCTGATTTCACCATAATAAAAAGCGGTCCAACCAGTCGTTATACTCAAGATGAGTAATAAAAAATGACCACCAAATGTTGGAACTGCCACAAAATACAAGTGGAGCAATTATGTATCCAAACTTACTACAGCCTCTTGATTTAGGTTTTACTCAACTGAAAAATCGCGTCCTTATGGGATCAATGCATACAGGTCTAGAAGAACATAAAGAAGGGTTAGGGCGTTTGGCTGCATTTTATGCAGAAAGAGCAAAAGGACAAGTCGGGTTGATTGTAACTGGTGGGTTTTCACCAAACCTGCGTGGGCGGTTACACCCATTTAGCGCGGAATTTAGCAAGCCTAAGCATGCCAGAGCGCACCAAGTTGTGACTAAAGCAGTGCATGATCATGGTGGTAAAATCGCATTGCAAATATTGCATGCGGGACGGTATGCAATGCATCCATTTTCGCAAAGTGCTTCAGCAATGAAGGCGCCTATTTCAAAATTTGCACCAAGTGAAATGCATCCGAGACAAATAAAAAAAACTATTGATGCTTTTGCAAATAGTGCCCAACTCGCGCAATTAGCTGGTTATGATGGTGTTGAGGTTATGGGATCGGAAGGCTACTTGATTAACCAGTTTATTTGTAAGCGAACCAATATGCGTTATGACGATTGGGGAGGCACTTATAAAAAACGTATGCGGTTTCCGTTAGAAATTGTTAAAGCGATTCGTAAGGCAGTAGGGGAAAAATTTATTATTATCTTCCGTCTGTCATTACTTGATTTAGTTGAAGAAGGCAGCACATTCGAAGATGTTATTTTGTTGGCTAAAGCATTAGAAAACGCAGGTGTTACTATTATTAATAGTGGTATAGGTTGGCATGAGGCTCGTATTCCAACGATTTCTACTCAAGTGCCTCGAGCGGGTTTTACTTGGGTAACGGAACAACTAAAACCACACCTTAAAGTACCCGTAGTAACGTGTAATAGAATTAACACACCAGAAGATGCTGAACGTGTTTTGTCTGCTGGTCATGCTGATATGGTATCGATGGCACGTCCGTTTTTAGCCGACCCAGAGTTTGTGTTAAAAGCTCAGAAAGATAAGTCTAAATCTATCAATACATGCATTGGTTGCAATCAAGCTTGTTTAGATAACATATTTAAAGCCAAACGGGCCAGTTGTTTAGTCAACCCAAGAGCGTGTTATGAAACTGAATTGGTTATTCTGCCTGCAACTGAGGTGAAGAAAGTAGCGGTTATTGGTGCGGGTCCAGCGGGCTTATCAGCGGCCACTATTGCGGCTGAACGTGGACATCATGTTGATCTCTTTGAAAAATCAGACCGAATTGGAGGTCAATTTAGATTAGCGATGCAGATTCCAGGTAAGGAAGAATTCCGCGAAACCATTCGTTATTTTGCCAACCGTATTGATGAAACCGGTGTGAACCTTAAATTAGATACGGCGGCAAAATTTGAAGATTTATCGACTTATGATGCAGTAATTATGGCATCTGGTGTCGAACCCAGAATGCCTGACATTGCCGGAATAGAGAATCAAAATAAAGTGGTGGACTACCAAACCTTAATTCGAGAAAAAACACCGGTAGGCAATAAAGTGGCGGTTGTTGGCGCGGGTGGTATTGGTATCGATATCACTACCATGCTGACTGAGCCAGAAGGACATGATCTAAATGATTGGCTGCATAGTTGGGGTGTGGATACGGAATTGAGTCACCCAGGAGGGTTGTACCCTCATCCAGAATTAATAAGTGAGCGTAAAGTATGGTTAATGCAGCGCCGAAATAGCCGAGTTGGAAAGGGGCCGGGGAAAACAACGGGCTGGATCCACAAAAGAACATTAGAAAAAAGAGGTGTGGCTCTACTTGGTGGTGTTCGTTATCTAAATATTAATGACGATGGACTCATGATCGAACAGCAAGCAAAGACAGCTCAACAAGGACCGCTAGAGCAACGACTTGATGCAGATAAAATTATTATTTGTGCCGGCCAAGAATCGGTCCGACCGTTTGAGGAAAATTGGCCACAATTACAAGGTAAACTGTATGTTATTGGTGGCGCGGATAAAGCGGGTGAACTTGATGCTGTTAGAGCGATACGACAAGGGCTAGAGGTTGCTATGAAACTGTAAACCTGATTATTGTATTAAAACGGTCATAATTGTTGTTATTGATAATCATTCGCGCCTGTTGTATGGTTAATTTCTATCTATATATCGCTAATAAATAAGCTTGAAGAGGCCCACATGGATGCATTGGAGTTGTTATTAAATCGTCGTTCTATTGCTAAATTATCTTCACCCGCACCTGAAGGTGCGGCATTAGAGAATATAATAAAGGCAGGATTACGAGCTCCTGATCATGGTGGATTAACACCATGGCGTTTTGTTATTGCTGAAGGGAATGGATTAAAAAAATTAGCCGATATACTGGTTAATGCGGCTCAGATTGAAAAGAGTGATCCGGTGGTAGTGGAAAAGCTAACCAATGCGCCTTTTCGTGCACCGATGGTTATTACTGTCATCGCTAATGTTAAAGCACATGAAAAAGTGCCTGCATTTGAGCAACACTTATCCGCAGGTTGTGCAGTACAAGCGATGCAGTTAGCCGCTGTGGCACAAGGGTTTCAAGGGTTTTGGCGTTCAGGGCCGTGGATGTTTCATCCAGAAGTTCATAAAGCGTTTGGTCTAAGCGGTGATGATGAAATCGTTGGTTTCTTATATTTAGGTACACCAGGATGTACGCCAATGAGTGCTCCTAAACGTGATTTAAGCCAATATGTTGAGTATTTATAAACACAGGGCTAGCTACGGTTAAAATCAGTAGTTTTGTATTGAAGCAATTTAAAAACGATTACTAGAAACTGTATAAATTTACAGTATTTCTTGCAATGTAAGGGCTAGATTGGATAATCTAGCCCTTATTTTTTATATAAACGGATAACAACATATGGCGCGACTTTTTATTGCGGAGAAACCGAGTTTGGGACGAGCAATTGCAACCGCCCTGCCTAATCCACAAAAAAAAGAGCTCGGTTATATTCGTTGTGGCAATGGCGATATTGTTACATGGTGCATTGGCCATCTACTTGAACAAGTTGAACCGGATGTTTACGACCAAAAATATAAAAAATGGAACCTAGACGATTTACCTATTGTCCCACAGCAGTGGCAGTTAAGACCACGAAAAGCCGCTAGTAAGCAGTTAACCGTTATTCGTAAGTTACTTAAAGAGTGTGACCAAATTATCCATGCCGGTGATCCTGATAGAGAGGGACAGTTGCTGGTGGATGAAGTTATCGATTATTTAAAAGTCACGGCTAAGCGAAAAGCGACAGTACAACGTTTACTGATCAGTGATTTAAACCTTCCTGCAGTAAAAAGAGCGTTAAGCCAAATGCGCACCAACAAAGAGTTTATTCCCTTGTCCGTTTCTGCTTTAGCTCGATCTAGGGCTGACTGGTTGTATGGGATGAATATGTCGCGAGCTTACACTTTATTAGGGCAGAAAGCAGGTTATCAAGGCGTGTTATCTGTTGGGCGAGTACAGACTCCAGTACTTGGTTTGGTGGTACGCCGAGATGAAGAGATCGAAAATTTTGTTGCTAAAGATTATTTCACCTTACATGCGTTAATTCCTTACCAAGATGGTTTATCTTGCATTGATATTCGTGCCCGTTGGAAGCCAAGTGAGGCTTGTCAACCATGGCAAGATGATGAAGGGCGAGTATTAAATCGTAAGTTAGTAGAAAATGTCGCTAATCGAATCAAAAATCAGCCGGCGATCGTCGTTGAATCAGAGCAAAAGCAAACCAAACAATCCGCCCCGTTGCCTTACTCATTATCAGCGTTACAAATTGATGCGTCTAAGCGATACGGCTTAAGTGCACAAGATGTGTTGGATATCAGCCAGTCATTATATGAAAAGCATAAATTAATTACTTACCCACGGTCTGATAATCGGTATCTGCCTAACGAACATTATGCACAAGCAGGTTCAGTTGTCGCTGCTATTCAAAATAACGCTCAACAGTTAAATCAAGCCGTTAGTGATGCGAACTTATCCATTCGCTCTAAAGCTTGGAATGATAAAAAGGTAGAGGCTCATCACGCGATCATTCCGACGCCGAAGAAAGTTTCTAGCCATGCTTTGTCTGCAAATGAAATGAAAATCTATCAACAGATAGCAAGGCAATACTTAATGCAGTTTTATCCGTCCGCAGTTTATGCTGAAGCAAAGTTAGGTTTTGAAATTGCTGGAGGTCACTTTATTGCCAAAGGACGAAAATTGATTGATCCAGGTTGGAAGGCGTTAATGGGTAAAGATAATAGCGATGAAACTGCTTTTGATATGGTGCCTCCTTTAGCCAAAAATAGTCAGCTGGTTTGTCGAGAAGGTGAAATAAAAGATCGCAAAACTGAACCGCCTAAACACTTCACAGAAGCGACTCTATTACAAGCTATGACTGGAATAGGACGTTTTGTTGAAGATAAACAACTCAAAAAAATACTCAAAGAAACCGATGGTCTCGGAACGGAAGCAACCAGAGCTGGTATTCTCGATACTCTGTTCAAACGTAAATTACTCACACGACAAGGGAAGTCGATTTTAAGTAGTCAAGCAGGGAAGGGCCTGATTCATGCTCTACCAAATGAATCTACTTTCCCTGATATGACAGCACATTGGGAACATCAGTTACAAGGAATGGTAGAGCGAAATCAAGCTTACCAACCTTTTATGTCTGGCTTGCAGCAACAATTATCAGCTTTAATGCAAGGTGTTAAAACTAATCCAGTTCCCGATGCACTTAAAAATCTACCTCAGGTAGAACGTTCTAGAACACGACGTAAAAGTAAGTTCACACGTAAAAAGCGTTAATTACCAAGGTAAACGAGTTCCGTCATAATTAATAAATTCACCAGAGTTGTCGGCCTGTAATGAGTCGATAACCGTTATCATTCCTTGCGTGGACTGCTCAGTTGAAATACTAGCATTAGGTCCACCCATTTCAGTACGAACCCAACCAGGGTGGAGTGCTACAGTAATAATACCTTTAGAAGAAAGGTCATTGCTTAAGCTTTTAACCACTGAATTTAATGCGGCTTTAGATGAGCGATAGATGTAGCCTCCACCTGATGTATTCTCGGTCATACTTCCTACTTTGGATGAAATACAAATGATCTTTTTATGCTCTGCTTGTTGCAGTCGTGGGTAAAGTGCTTCCACTAATTTAAGTGGTGCTATGGAATTAATTTCAAATACTTTTCGCCATTCCTCTACATCTGTGTTGCCAAATTCTGTTCCTTTTGGTCCATAATATCCGGCATTATTGACCAGAACATCGATAGGAGGAAGACGCTCTGCTAGTACATTGAGATGTTGATAGTCAGTAACATCAAGTTGATGGCAATGAAGAGATTGGTTTTCTTCCATAAGAGCAAGTAACTCATGCGCATTATTGCTATCGCGAAAAGTGGTATGAACCTGCCAACCAAGTTGTAAATAATTTTTCGTTAGTGCTAAACCAATACCTCGGTTTGCGCCAGTAATCAGAATAGTTGCCATTAGATAACTCCAAACTGTGCGGTAAAAAAATCACACTACAACGTGATTTTGTGAGTCGAAAATAGGATTCATAACAGAAAATATGGAGGCAAACTTTTTAAATTCAACGATAGCATAAACGAACATGATTAAATGCTATCATCTGACGTTCAGTCTATCTGTTGCTATTGGCTTGAGTAACTAATTAGTTGAATCCGCTGCAGTACGGATTTAGAGCAAAAAATAATGTTTCACTACAAAGATTTTTTAACAACAAAGACTACCTTTAAAAAGTTATATCGTGTTTAACAAACGATATAGCTTTTGATAACAGAGAGTTGCCTATGAATGATGACCAAATTTGCCCGTTTTGTAAAAAAGGCAATAATTGTATGGTGAGTGACCCAAGCGCATGTTGGTGTAATGTAACAATGATACCTGCACAATTGCAGCAATTAGTCCCATTAGAGTTACAACGGGAGTCTTGCATATGTGCAAATTGTGTTGCGGCTTATATTGAGGATCCTGTGATGTTCAAGCAAAAACATGTGAATAACCAATAATAGCCGTGAGTAATAGGTAAGCACATATTAGAAAGTGACATATAGTCACAAGAAACAGAACGCTATTGATGAGTAACAAATAGCAAAAAGCCCACTGCATGCAGTGGGCTTTTTTAATGTGGCGGAGAGATAGAGATTCGAACTCTAGGACGGTCGCCCGTCGCCTGATTTCAAGTCAGGTGCTTTCGGCCACTCAGCCATCTCTCCGTGTGGTACGAATAATATAGGGGTTAGTTTTGCTTGTAAACCCCTGATAATGTTGTTTGATGTATTTTTATCCAACTGAGTGCTAATTTTATTAAATTCTTTAGTTTGTCAGTGTTAACTTAATTAAATTAGCGGCAACATTGTTCAATTACTATTAATGCTAATCAAAAATCGTTGTAGAAACGTTTTAATTCCGACAATCCGAGCATCAATATAGACAATTTGGTCTTAGAATCTTTGTCACGTTGGTAATTATTATCATAAACTTTATAGTTACCGTATTGATCGACCACTGTCGTATAGTTACCAGTGATAAGGGCCATGTTGTTTTGGTTGCCCGCTAATATCCATTTGCGTGATGATTGATTTAGCAGACTTTGACCACTACTGTAATCTTGTGGGTTAGATGACACACCAAATAAATCTTGTAATAAAGTGACAGACAAATCGAAATGGCTGGTTTTATAAGTGAATATTTCAGGGCGTTTAGTCGGCCAATGCATGATTAAAGGCACATTAAGTTGATAGCGACTGTAGTTGCTATTTGCTCCCCAACTGTTTGTTTTTGTCTCGTTAAACTCCACGCCATGATTAGAGGTGATAATCACAATGGTATTGTCTAATAATTGTTGCTGTTCAAGCGTTTCGAATACCGTCGCTAATAGACGATCGGTTTTTTCTGCCGCTAGAGAATACGCGTCTTTCAGCCTCTGTTCTGGCGTACCTTCAAACGCATTGTTATCGTACTCTTCATAGTTACTTAGAGTGGATAACTCAACATAACTAAACCAAGGTGTCTTGGCTTGTTCTTGTAACCAAGAGGACCAATTTAAGAGAGTTGTTACATCACCACTATTATTGGCATACCCATCATCCGCATCACCATTATCGGCGTCATTATTGCTCGTATAAGTGATAGATTGACTGGTAGATTTAAAAATAAACTCTCTAGAACGGTCACTATCCTCTCTGGTGTTATCGTCACCGACTTTATCATGGCTAAATAAACCAAACGAATACTTACGCTTGGTCATTTCATCTAATAGTATCGGTGGTAATTGTTGAGAAATGATACTTTTTTGATAGTTACTTGGTATGCCATAAAATAGGCCAAAAATACTACCAGCGTCATTATTTGAACTGTAGTGATCGGTAAACCTCAAATTGTTGTTAGCATATTCATTTAGCTGCGGCATAAGTTCAGGAGTTACAAAGTCACCTCGTAAACTTTCTACCATGATCATAACTACATTATAATTTTTGGCTTTACTATCATACGTTAATGGTTCTACAGGATAGCGGATTAATTCCGTTAACTTCTCGTTTTCTTCTAAGCGTTTATTATATTCTTCAGTATCGATTAGCCCATGTTTTTGCATAAACGTTCGTGCTGTCATCGGATACGACAATGGAAAATTAGCTTTTTGCGCTGTAATAGGTTTATAAAAAGTAATATCCGCCCAAATATAAACAAGATGACTTGATACAAAACAGACAAAAAATAAGGTCGTGATAGAGCGACCAATTCGTTTATGTTTGAGCTTTCTATGTTTACGCCAAATCCATTCAGACTGAGCAAGTTGTAGTAAAAATATAATCGGCAGAACAATAAATAGTTGTTGTAGTTCTGTCGCAATATTACTCTGGTCTTTTTCTAATAATAGTTCCCATACTGCAGGGTTGAGATGTAAATGAACTTGCTGATAAGCTTGTGTATCAAGCAATAACAAGGTCAAACCAACAGTGGCGAAACAGACGGCAATAAATCGAAACAGTTTTCTTGATGGAATAATGAAAGAAAGTGGAAATAAAATCAGTAGGTAAAGAGCGAAAATTAAGAAACTGAAATGACCTACCCATGAACCAACTAAATAAAGTTGACCAAATAGAGTTTCAGGCCAAGGGGATTGGCTTATATAACGCGTACCTATCAACATAGAGGCAATTATGTTGAAAAAAGCAAACCAGTGGCCCCAACTAACTAGTTGGGATACTCGTTCACCATATGTTTTTCCACTATCTACCATGTATTTTTCGTTCTTATTGTATTAATGAATTGTTTTAATGAGCTTTGCCTTCTTCCACAGAGGAAAGCAGCGCTTGCGCAAATTTTTCTGCTATGGCCTTACGCTGTGACGCAGGGACATTAGTGTTTAAAACATTAGTTGCAATATTACCTGCAATCATAAGAGAAAGCTCTGAACTTGCGTTATGTTTGTCTAAAACTGCCGCGATTTCAGTAAGAATAACTTCTATTTGGTCATCGCTGTATTTTGATGTAATCGGCATAGTAACTCTAATAATGATAGTAAAAGCGGCTTATGATAACCTACTCTTCATCACAACTGAAATCGAAACAATAATTTATTCACTATGAGCCTAAATATATCAAATGTCATCCTACATCAGCTTGCAAAAAACGATCAGGATGAACTGACGGTCAAATACCGCACCGAATCGCTTGAAAACAATAACTTCACTCAAGATCTAGTTTCAGAACTTCATCGTGTTTTTAATGCAAAAGCAGGAAAAGGCTTTGGCGCATTCCAATCAGACAGTCATTTTAAGCACTGGTTGCAACAACTACGTCAAGGAAACGAAAATTTTTACGATTTTTCTCAAAATTGTGCCAAACGACTTAAAGGTGAGCTCATAAAGTACCCTTTTGCTGATGAAGGCATTTTGGTTTTGGCGCAATACCAATCACTTGCGACGGAGTATTTGTTTGTTGCCTTGTTGCCATCTAATCAAAGCTTGAAGGTAACGGAAGGGCTTAATATTGGTGCAACCGATTATTTGGACATTAATAAAATGGATATCGCAGCACGAATTGACTTATCTACTTTTGAAACAAATTCCGAATCGAATCGATATTTATCCTATATCAAGGGAAGAGTTGGACGAAAAGTTGCGGATTTTTTCTTAGATTTCCTGCAAGCAGAAGTTGGACTAGATGTAAAACAACAGAATTTAGTCTTGATGCAGGCGGTGGATGATTATTGTGCTGATGTACAGCTTGATAAAGAGGAAACCACCAACTATAAGAAACAAGTCTTTGACTATTGCACTGATCAAATCAAAGCCAATGAAGAATTAGAAGTAAAAGAGCTCTCAGGTGAATTGCCTGTCAGTACAGATGGAACCAGTTTTCTCGACTACACACAAGATCGAGGCTATCAATTGGAAGAAACGTTTCCAGCGGATCGCACAACCGTAAGAAAGCTAACCAAATATGTCGGGGCTGGTGGCGGGCTTTCTATTAACTTTGATAGTCTACTTTTAGGCGAACGAGTATTTTATGATCCAGAAACGGATACGTTGACTATTAAAGGCATTCCACCAAATCTCAAAGATCAACTAACGCGCAAAAACAACACATAACAAATGAACAAAAATACGTATTTCACTTGAACATCGCTTTGGTCAATACGATTCGAATAAGCTCGGGACAATTTCAATGAATTTGGCTATAGAAATGATGTATCGAGTAGGGTATTTTCATATTGATAGAAAAAAAACTTGTTTTCTTATGTGTAAATAATTAATGATGACGAATAACTAACGAATTAACACGGAGTGTAGAATAATGATGAGAGTAGGTTTAGTTGGCTGGCGTGGTATGGTCGGCTCTGTATTAATGCAGCGTATGGTAGAAGAGAAAGATTTCGATCATATTGAACCTGTGTTTTATAGTACATCTCAAATAGGTATACCGGCTCCTAATCTAGGAAAAGAAGCAGGTTTACTGCAAGATGCGTTCGATATAGACAGCTTAAAACAGCTCGATGCGATTATTACATGCCAAGGCGGCAGTTATACAGAAAAAGTCTTTCCAGCTCTACGCCAAGCAGGTTGGAAAGGGTATTGGATAGACGCTGCATCAACACTTCGAATGAAAGACGATGCCATCATTGCATTAGATCCTGTTAACCTGAAGCAAATTCAGCAAGGTATCGCTAGCGGAACCAATACTTTTGTTGGCGGTAACTGCACCGTTAGTTTGATGTTAATGGGGTTAGGTGGCTTGTATGAAAAAGGCATGATCGAGTGGATGAGTGCCATGACTTACCAAGCTGCATCTGGTGCTGGTGCGAAAAACATGCGTGAACTGATTTCACAAATGGGGGTTATTAACGATTCAGTGTCTTCTGAATTAGCTAACCCATCCAGTTCGATCTTAGATATCGATCGTAAAGTTGCAGAGACCATTCGCTGCTCTTCTTTCCCAACCGATCAATTTGGTGTGCCTTTAGCTGGTTCGTTAATTCCATGGATTGACGTTAAACGCGATAACGGCCAAAGCAAAGAAGAGTGGAAAGCTACGGTTGAGACTAATAAAATTTTAGGTTTGCAAGACAGTCCAGTTCCAATTGATGGTACTTGTGTACGAATTGGTGCTATGCGTTGTCACTCACAAGCATTGACTATTAAGTTGAAACAAGATGTACCAATGGATGAGATCGAAGATATTATCGCATCGCATAATGATTGGGTAAAAGTGATTCCAAATGAGCGTGATATTACTGCAGAGCAATTAAGCCCAGCGCAAGTAACAGGTACATTATCTGTTCCTGTTGGTCGCCTGCGCAAGATGACCATGGGTAACGATTTCCTAAACGCGTTTACCGTTGGAGATCAGCTATTATGGGGCGCTGCAGAACCACTTCGCAGAACGTTACGTATTATTCTCGAATCAAAATAATTTCAATCACTATTCTAGTTTGAATTATTACGATAAAAATATAGAGCGCCAAATTTATGCAATATTTGGCGCTCTATTTAGTTTTGGACCATTTTAATCTTACCGAATCCATTACTTGAGATCCGTTAGCGAGTGGTTGTAGTCTTGCCAAGTTTTACCAAAGACCAATTAACTTCCACCATAGACCACCGATAACAATAAATATCGGTACGACGATTAGAGAAAAGATAAAGCCCAGTTTCCACCACTGTTTAAGGGATACAAATCCTGCACCAAACAGTATAGGTGCCGGACCAGATGAATAGTGTGTGGTCGACATGTAAAGATTACTGAATATACCCAATACAATCGCTGCCAATAAAGGAGGGGTTCCGGCTGCTATCGCTATCATTAAGAACACGGTATACATAGCGCTAATATGGGCCATTGCACTCGCCATCAAGTAGTGAATGTAGTAATAAACCAAGAGTAAAATGACAAACGTTAGCATCCAATTGAAGCCAAGTAACGAGTCTCCAATGATGTTACCTAACCACGTAATGAAGCCAAGATTGTTGAGTTGGGTTGCCATCATTACTAATACGGCAAACCACGTAATGGTATGCCAAGCCTCTTTTTCATTCAGGACAGCATCCCAAGTAATTGTGCGTGTTATGAGAAGAAACACCAATCCTAATAGAGCCGTAACGGTTGAGTGAAGAGAGAGCGTTGGACCGAGCACCCACAAAGTGACCATGCTGACGAAAGTACCGCAAATAAACCATTCATCTTTAGACATACTGCCGAGTTGCTGTAGTTTCGTTTTTGCGAGATCTCGCATTTCAGGAGTCTTTTTCAATTCCGGAGGGAAAACATAGTACATAGCAAGTGGTATAACAATAAGGCAGATGATGCCGGGTAGCGATGCCGCTAACGCCCAGTCGCCCCAACTAATAGTCACACCTTGTTCTTTTGCAAAACCTGCAGCTAATGGGTTTCCGGCCATAGAGGTTAAAAACATCGCGCACGTAATAGCATTGCATTGGAATATGCATTGAACTAAGAAAGCGCCTATTTTATTTTGTGTTCCTTTGCTAGGATCTGAATCGTATGCACTGGCGACGGAACGAAATAATGGTGAAATAATACCACCACACCGAGCTGTTGTGCTTGGTGTTGCTGGCGCAAACAGTAAATCAGTAAAAACTAATCCGTAAGCAAGTCCTAAAGAATTATTGCCTAATTTAGATATAAACCAATAGCCAACTCGAAGTCCAAAGCCAGTAGAGATAAAACCCCGAGAGATAAAAAATGCAGCGGCTATCATCCAAATTGTAGGGTGTCCAAAACCCGAAAGAGCCGTGCGTATTGGAAGCACCCCTAAAAGAGTACTTGCGCATAGTCCAATAAGTGCCATTGCTCCTAGAGGAAGTGGGGCGACAATTAAGCTCAATACGGTAACTATAAAAATAGTCATCATGTGCCATGCATTACTATCTAGCCCCTCAGGGGAAGGTATAAACCACAATATCGCGCCTATGATGAGAAGGGCGATTAAGCGGGTGTTACTTGATGTTTTCATAAAATTACTCCTGTTTTTTTAAGAAAATATCGTTTGCATCGCTTTGGATAACTGCTTTAAATCAAAAAAACTTCAGTCGAGATTGTTCATTGTTTTTTGTTTAGGTTCTGCCCAATGATTAATGAAATTTTGATGAAATTTATTTGATTGAATTAATAAAAACAGTAAAAAAACCAAATTAGATATGTATCAAAATAATTGACCGAATGTTCCGTAACGTCTGCAGTAATGCGTTATCTTGAGGTACAGGGTATGGGAAGTAATACAAATAGGTATAGTGCGACAGCGCGGTGTCGAGATGACTTGGAGTAATATGACAATATGTTGATTAACGTTCAAAAGCTTCATTTGTCTTTCACAAAACAGCTGTTTTTTTTGTTAATTGCCGTTTTTGTTGTAGGGGCACTGACCTGGTGGTGGTTTAGTAAAAGTTATACAAACGAGTTGATTAGCGAACAATTGGCAGTAAAGGCCAAGATACAATCAACTCAACTAGCTATATCTGCTGGTTTAGTCGAGGCTGTTGAGACAGGAAAGGTATCCGCTGTTGCAGAGCTTATAAGCAAAGCACAGAAATTGAGTGACGCTGACTTTATAACCGTAAGTGATATAAACGGTATTCGAATGGCGCATCCTATTAAAGAAAGAGTCGGGTTGCCGGTAATGGGAGGAGATATAGACCGAGCGCTATATGATGGGGAATCATATCTATCACATAGTGTAGGGTCTCTTGGCCCGTCAGTTCGATATATTACGCCTATTTTTAATCATCAAAATAAAATTATAGGCATGATTAAAGTCGGATATTTGGTTGATACACTCGAGTTTTGGAGCGGTCAATTATTACAACCAGCGATTTTTTTTATTTTTGGAATGTTGGTTTTCTCGACCATTTTCTCTTATGGTTTTTCCCAGTTAATCCGCTCCCAAATGCAACAACTAGAGCCGTGGCAGCTGGTCCAAACACTACACACCAATCAAAGTGTTTTACAGGCTATTCATGAGGGGATATTAGCTATCGATAAATATGGCTGTGTGTATTTGGAAAATCAATCGGCATTAGAACTACTCAATATTAATTGCCAGACTCTAATTGGCGAAAAGATAGCTGACCATCTAGATGACGACTATGCGCACAATGTGTTAGCCACGCCGGTTGTAGATAAATTAGTTAAAATTAATGGACAAGAGTTGGTTATGACTTGTGTACCGGTCAACAGTGATCAAGCCGATACTGGTGTGGTGTATAGCTTTCGATCTCATAAAGAAATAAAAGTACTTTCAGATAAACTAAGTCAAGTTAAGCAGTATGTTGAAAGTATTAGAGTGTTAAGGCATGAGACAAGTAATAAACTCTCGATTATTGCCGGGTTATTACAAACGAATCAGATTGATAAAGCACTTTATGTTGCTCTAAAACAGAGTCAATTAACCCAATGTCAATTGGATGGTTTTTCAAAATTGTCTAACTTTCCTATCTTATCTGCACTTCTATTAGGTAAGAAAGTAAAAGCGAATGAGAAAGGTATACGAGTAGATGACTCTCAAGTGGCTTTCGAGCAGATTCCTAGTACGCTGTCAGAAGAAGATTTGTCCAGTATTCTTGGCAATTTGATTGATAATGCTATGGAATGTTTTACACATTTTGATAACGCTGTAATTACGGTGTGCGTTTCAGAGTCGAAAACAGAAACTATCATACGAGTGGCCAATAACGGACCTATGATCCAAGTGTCGTTAGCGACAATATGCCAAATGGGTTTTAGTACAAAACAAGAAAAAACGGAGCACGGTATCGGTATGTACCTAGTTAACTCATTAGTTATGCGGGCTTCTGGTTATATTGAATTGGATAGTGATGACGGTGATACTTTGTTTAGTCTTTATTTTCCTAAGGATAACGAATGATTAATATCTTAATTATTGAAGACGAAATTGAAATTGCTTCGTTGCATGCTTATTTTATTAAACGATTAAGTCATTTTAAAGTTTCTGGTATGGTTTGGAACTTGAATGAGGCTAGAGAATATTTAAAAAATAATAGTGTCGATTTAATATTAATCGACAACTATTTACCAGATGGTTTGGGCATTGATTTCATCTCAGAATTACAATGTGAGACCCATTGCATCTTAGTCACTGCAGCTAACGATACTGAATCAATAACCAAGGCTAATAAATCAGGTGCATTTGATTACGTTGTAAAGCCGGTTGATTATCACAGATTGGAAAAAGGATTGTTAGATTTCTATGCTTACCATGAGAAATTGGCAAATTCTGACTATTTTCGACAAGACGAAATCGATAAATTACTTTTTGATGGGGTAAGGCGAAAACGAGACACGAGTATAGACCCATTTTTACTTACTATGATTGTTGAGTTGTTTCCTCATACGCATGTGGAACATACGGTCGAATCGATTGCTAAGCTGGTGTCTGTCAGTAAAACGACCGCTCGTCGATACTTAGATAAAGCTGTAGATGATGAAGAATTGATCGCTTTTTTAGTGCACGGAAAAGTTGGACGACCAACACGAATTTATCGTCGTCCAACGTTAGCCGAAAAAACTTAACCATACTATTTTTATCTGTACTTTACTTTTCTACATGGACTCGGTTATCAGGATCGGCTAATTCACTGCCACAGTGTTTACAAAACATAGCGTCAGATTCATGACCGTTTTTCATACAATTTGGGCATTTAACTAAGGTTTTATGCGAGTTCATTTCCTGATGCAATTCTGCAGTAATAATGCCAGTAGGGACCGCTAAAATAGAATAGCCTAGCAGCATAGTAATGGCGGCAATGGCCTTGCCTAACTCAGTTTGAGGAACTAAATCGCCATAACCTACGGTTGTAATGGTTACGATGGCCCAATAGATGCTCTGAGGCATACTGGTAAAGCCATGTTCGGGGCCTTCAATGACAAACAACAACGCACCAAAGATAGTGACTAAAATGGCAACGGCGCTGAAAAAAATGAATATTTTCCTGCGTGACATAAGTAGTGACTTGAGCAATATATTAGAATCTTGTAAGTATCTTACTAACTTTAGTATTCGAAAAATCCGCAACACCCGAATTAATCGAATGACACTCAAAAATGAAGCTGATGGGAAAAGGATGGCTAAGTAAGTTGGTAAAATGGCAAGAAAATCAATGATTCCGTAAAAGCTTTTTGCGTAAGCGACTGGCTTGGGTGAACACCAAAGTCGCACTAAATACTCTAATGTGAATACACAAGTAAAACCATATTCCAATAAATTAAAGGTGTCTGTCCATTCTTTATTTATTGCGGCAACAGAATCGAGCAACAGTACTAATAAAGAAAGTAAGATCGCGATAATCAAGCAGATATCAAAAACTTTTCCCGCCAAGGTATGCGTTCCAAAAATGACCACATAAGTTTTGTGCTTCAGTGTTTCTGCTGTCGAATTATGATGTTCCACTATGATTTCCAATAATTGTTTCTATACCTTGATAGTACAATATCAGACAAGATAATGTACGCCTAAGCTTAGTCTATTATCGTCATTTCACGGCGATTTGAGGTTATCGATAATCTTGAAAGTAAAATACATAAATTTATTACCAATTTATTAAGCTAGCAATATCAAAAGTGAGACGATGAAAAGACAGTCATTTTGAAGTGAATTATTGTAGACAAAAGCACGTTTTTGCAAAAAAAAATCGCTGAGTGTGGTGATGTATATCACAGCTTATATACTATATTAGTAGCACGTTCTTGATGTTCTTCTGTTTGAATGTTGTACAAAAAGTGAAAGGTTCGAATTATCCATGGTTTTTTGTCGCAATTAATCAATTTATTTGTCTTTTTTTAGTAATTTAAATTGTTTTTATTTTTGATTTAAAACAATAGGTTAGTGTTGTTTGTGAAATTTAGTAACCATAAATAGGTAATTAACTTATCAGAACTGATCTGGGTCAATTTCTTTCGGGGCTCGAAATATTATAATCACCCCCAAGAGCTATTTACTAAGTTTGTAGAATGCTTTCATTTCAGAGCACAAGGTGGCGCTACGAGATTTGTTGTGTATTCCTGTAAGAATCACACTATTAAATTGAACGCACTGTCGAATTGAAAGAGCTTCAATAGTCTTAATAAAGAGTTTTTTATATTTTTTATTTTATGGAGATTTATTATGCCTGTAACCAATTTAGCCGAACTAGATGCTTTAGTTGCTCGAGTGAAAGCTGCACAAGAAGAATTTGCTACTTTTTCTCAAGAACAAGTAGACAAAATTTTTCGCGCTGCTTCTCTTGCCGCTAACCAAGCACGTATTCCTCTTGCCCAGCAAGCGGTTGCGGAGTCTGGCATGGGTATTATCGAAGACAAAGTAATTAAGAACCACTTTGCTTCAGAGTTTATTTATAACAAATACAAAGATGAAAAAACCTGTGGCATCTTAGACGAAGATGAAAGCATGGGCACGATGACTATCGCAGAACCTGTAGGAATTATCTGTGGTATTGTTCCAACAACTAACCCAACATCAACTGCTATCTTCAAATCTCTGATTTCATTGAAGACTCGTAACGGTATTATCTTTTCACCACACCCACGCGCTAAGAATTCAACTAATGACGCGGCTAAAGTTGTTTTAGATGCAGCGATTGAAGCGGGCGCACCAAAAGATATTATTGGTTGGATTGACCAGCCTTCTGTTGAACTTTCTAATGCACTGATGAAACATGATGGCATTGCTCTTATCCTTGCAACTGGTGGCCCAGGCATGGTTAAAGCAGCGTACTCTTCTGGTAAACCAGCTATTGGTGTTGGTGCCGGTAACGTTCCTGTTGTTATTGATGATACGGCTGATGTTAAGCGTGCTGTTGCTTCAATCCTAATGTCTAAAACGTTTGATAACGGGGTAGTTTGTGCCTCTGAGCAAGCAGTAATCGTAATGGACGAAGTTTATGATGAAGTGAAAGCGCGTTTTGCTACTCACAAAGGTCATGTACTGAGTAAATCCGATGCAGACAAAGTGCGTAAAGTGCTACTAATCGATGGCGGACTTAACGCTAAAATTGTTGGTCAACCTGCTACTGCCATCGCAGAAATGGCTGGTATTAAAGTGCCAGCGGATACTAAAATTCTTGTCGGTGAAGGTTTGGGTGAAGTGTCTTATGACGACGAATTCGCTCATGAAAAATTGTCTCCAACACTGGGTATGTTCCGCGCGTCTTCATTTGAAAATGCAGTAGAACAAGCGGTAACCATGGTAGAAATTGGTGGTATTGGTCACACATCTGGTTTGTATACTAACCAAGACGTAAATGCTGATCGTATCCGTTACTTTGGCGACAAACTAAAAACAGCTCGTATTCTTGTTAACATTCCAACAACTCACGGTGGTATTGGTGACCTTTATAACTTCAACGTAGCGCCTTCTCTAACACTGGGTTGTGGTTCATGGGGTGGTAACTCTATATCTGAAAACGTAGGACCGAAACACCTAATCAACAAGAAAACTGTTGCTAAGAGAGCTGAAAACATGTTGTGGCATAAATTACCTAAATCAATCTATTTCCGCCGTGGTAGCCTTCCAATCGCTCTTGGTGACTTAGAAGGTAAGAAACGCGCATTTTTAGTTACCGACCGCTTCCTATTTAACAACGGCTATGCTGATGAAATTGTGAGCCTGTTGAAAGCGCAGGGTATGGAAGTACAAACTTTCTTCGATGTAGAAGCGGATCCAACGCTATCTGTTGTTGAAAAAGGTGCCGCTCAAATGCAAAGTTATCAACCTGACGTTATCTTGGCGCTTGGTGGCGGTTCTCCAATGGATGCAGCTAAGATCATGTGGGTAATGTATGAGCACCCAGAAACGCATTTCGAAGAACTAGCAATGCGCTTTATGGATATTCGTAAACGTATTTACAAATTCCCTAAAATGGGCCAAAAAGCCGAACTTGTTTGTATTACTACTACTTCAGGTACTGGTTCAGAAGTTACACCGTTTGCTGTTGTTACCGACGACAAAACAGGTGCTAAGTATCCATTAGCTGATTATGAGTTAACTCCTCAAATGGCGATTGTTGATGCAAACCTAGTAATGAATATGCCGAAGTCTCTAACAGCATTTGGTGGTTACGATGCCGTGACTCACGCATTAGAAGCGTATGTTTCTGTACTTGCTAACGAATATTCTGATGGTCAAGCTCTTCAAGCGCTTAAAATGCTTAAAGAATATCTACCATCAAGTTATGCAAACGGAGCGAATGACCCAATTGCTCGTGAAAAAGTACACAATGCAGCAACCATTGCTGGTGTAGCATTTGCTAACGCATTCTTAGGTGTTTGTCACTCAATGGCACACAAAATAGGTAACGCGTTCCACATACCTCACGGTCTTGCTAACGCACTGCTTATCTCGAACACAGTTCGTTATAATGCGAACGATAACCCAACTAAGCAAACTGCTTTCTCTCAATACGACCGTCCACAAGCTCGTCGTCGTTATGCTGAAGTTGCAGATCACTTAGGTCTTTCTCAACCTGGCGACCGTACCGCTCAAAAAATTGAGCGTCTACTTACTTGGTTAGAAGAGTTGAAAGTTGCATTGGATATTCCGCTTTCTATAAAAGAAGCTGGAGTTGCTGAAGCTGATTTTGTGGCACAACTTGATGCAATTTCTGTGGATGCGTTCGATGACCAATGTACTGGTGCGAACCCTCGTTATCCATTAATTTCTGAGCTTAAAGAAGTACTACTAACTTCTTTCCACGGTAAACCGTATGTTGAAGGTGAAACCTTCGAAGGTACTACCGTTATCAAGAAAAAAGATGACCAAAAACCTGCTGCTAAAACAGAAAAGAAAAAGTAAGTTTGTTGATAGCAAAATAAGTATGAGTAAGAGTTTTCGCTAGCACGTAATTCTTTCTCTTCTAAGACAAAAAATCCCTTTGATGTATCAAAGGGATTTTTTTATGCGCGTAATACTTAGCAATAGGCTTAAATTAAATTTCTGCCGCCATAATTCTGCCATTAAAGTATTCATTACAAACAATATATTCTGTACTTCGTATTAACTCATCTTGAATAACTGCCCAATGTGCGCTGTTTGAAGTAGCGTAGTGATTATATTCCACTGTATGGGCGGTTCCTGGGATAACTCCGCCGACTCGAATGTTAAAAGGCGCTAATTCTTTTGCCCAACTTTTAGTAAAACCAGAGACCATCGATCTGGCGCTTTCAAAGCCTAAGTCACGATTTTCAAATGGAAAGGTAATCATATTAATTATTAAGTTTTTTTTCGATGAGTCACGCATATGTTCGGCACAGGCTTGGCCAAAACTAAAGATAGGTGTCGCTAGCAAGCAAAGTTGGCTAGAAAAGTCGTTAGCCGTATCTTGGCTAGTTAACATCGGTAGTGGGGTACTTGGCCAATAGTTTATGAGTATGTCGATGTTAAGACCGCGGTTGTTGACTAAATCAGAAAATAGCGAGCGAATAGTGTGATCATTGTAGTCCGTAACGAGATACGTAAGGACATTATCATCTGTGATTTTTTTGAGCTGAATAGGATCGGTATCTATGGCAATAACGTCTGCGCCTAAACGACTAAAATGAGAAACCAAAGTTCTGCCTAGCTTATTGCCAGCAGACGTTATTACTATAACAGAGCCTTTTATATCCATTTTACCCTCTAATTGTTGCCTCGTTAGAATAGGTGCTACCTAATCAATAGTGGGTAATAAATAGCAATTAAGTTGTGAAAAACATCATGAAATGCATAATTATGCCTGAGTAAATGTTCAAGCTTAGGTTTATCTCACACTGTTAAGTCAAGACCAACGGTTAAGTTGATGTGCTTATTTGGCTTTCTCTAGTATTGACTACCAAGTGTTGATATAGGTCATTAGCAGCAACAATTGGCTTTTTAGCGGCTGTAAGTGAACGTTGAGTGTGAATGGAAATGTTATTGTACACTTCTTCCCCAAGATCATAGGTATGTTCGGTCATATAAGCGAGTGCATCTGGATTAAGCCCATGCTGCAGTTTTGCGCTAGTGATGCCACCTTGGTGAAAGTTGTTAGCGATATGCGCGCTTTTTGTATAGCTTTCTTGGTTAGATCGTAACGACTGTCTTGCTGCAACCTGGAATTGGTTGTGTAGTTCGTGTTCGGAAGTCGACGGGGTAGATAACTGTTCTAGTGGAGTATTATCACGAACATCATCTGAAAACATAGCAACTAACAAAGCAAAATCGGCGCGTCTTTTTTCGCTTACCGCTCTACAAACGGTTTCACCCATCTGTAGTTGGTTAATCGCACCAACTGAGAATGTCTCAGAATTATCTATTGCGTTTAATTGCATGCTTGCTCCTTGCTCGTTGCCTTTTTATCGGCAATCGAGCGAAAAGCTTTAGTCTTTATTTTTTAAATAATTGGTTTGTTATACGGAGGTTTTTTTTAATTGAGAAAGCATAAATATACCCGCGGAGCAAACAACAACAGACGGGCCTGCCGGCGTATCATAAAACCAAGAGAGACTGATGCCGAGTAGTACAGAAGCACAGCCAATAATGGATGAAAGTATGATCATTCTTTCTGGTGAATGAGAGAATTTTCTGGCGGTGGCGGAAGGAATAATAAGCAATGAGGTGATGATTAGTGCCCCGACAAATTTCATTCCGACAGCAATCACAGTTCCAACCAACAACATTAAAATCAATCTCATTAAATCAATATTAACGCCTTCAACTGAGGCCAGTTCCTCGCTGATTGTCGTGGATAACAGTGGTTGCCAGAAGTAATAAAGGATGATTGAAATAATCACAACACCAATATAGATGAAGTAAATATCCGAAACAGAAACAGACAATAAATCCCCAAAAAGGTAACTCATTAAATCTATTCTGACGTCGTCTAAAAAGCTGACCGCAACAAGACCCAAAGAGAGTGAACTATGGGCGAGAATACCGAGTAAGGTATCGGTACCCACTAACTGTTTTTTTTGCAAACTCACTAATATGATGGCGATAGCCAAGCAGCAAACGATAAGCGCTAAGTAAATATTGATATTGAGTATGATGCCTAATGCTAATCCCAATAACGAAGCATGTGCCAATGTGTCGCCAAAATAAGCCATTCGTCGCCAAACAACAAATGAGCCTAATGGTCCTGCGATAAGAGCGATGCCTAATCCGGCAAATATAGCGGGTAATAAGAACTCAAGCATGATTATGCTTTACCTCTTGTTGTTCAGAGCAACAATCTTGCTGACTGGCTGGATAACCAGACAAATCGTGTTTATCTTGATGGGAGTGATGATAAACCGCTAACGAATGTTTTGCTTGTTGGCCGAAAAGCTCGACATAAGAAGGGTGAGTACTAATAGACTCGGGTTCTCCTGAACAACAAATATGATGATTAATACAAACTACTTTATCTGTTTTTGCCATGACTAAATGCAGATCATGCGAAATCATTAATACGGCACAGCCAAATCGATGACGTATGGTTTCAACCAAGTTATATAATTCTATTTGACCTTGCACATCTACGCCTTGTGCTGGCTCGTCTAACACTAGCAATTCTGGACGACGCAATAAGGCTCTTGCAAGTAGGACACGTTGGTTCTCACCACCAGATAAGCGATGCATATCATTGGTGGCTAAGTGTGTCGCTCCAACCAGTTGCAACGCTTCGGTACGTTGTTGTTGGTTGTATTTACCGGCCAGTTTTAAGAAACGATCAACGTGTAATGGTAGTGTTTCATTTAGTTTTAGTTTTTGTGGGACATATCCAACCGTCAACTTTTTTTTCTTTTTAATTTCACCTTTATCCGGCGTGACTAGGTTCAAAATCGTTTTAATTAACGTCGACTTTCCTGCGCCATTAGGGCCAATTATGGTGGTTATTTCGTTGGAATAAATATCTAGACTGATATTCTTTAAGACGTCGCGGTTATCGAATCGAACACAAATGTCTTTCATGCTCACAAGCAAGGACATGAACAAATCTCATTTACAAGTTAAGTTGTTATAATATAACATCCACTGTGAAATTAAAACCAACTTTATGTGAAGTGAAAATGAAAAGCCTTAGTAAAATTGGCTTGTGTGTAGTGGCATTGCTGTCTCTACCCACTCAAGCCATGACGATCTTAACCAGTATCAAGCCATTACAGTTGATTGTAACGGAAATTACCGACAGTGTTTCAACGCCAGAGTTATTATTAAGTTCTACTGCCTCGCCACACGATTATGCCTTAAAACCGTCGGATTTAAGCAAAATTAAAAATGCCGATTTAGTGGTTTGGTTTGGACCAGATTTGGAACCTTTTTTAACCAAAGTGATTGGTGAATCAGAAAAAGCATTGTGGTTATCCAAAAGCGATATAACGCTACGTTCGTATAGTAAAGCGGGCCATGATGGTCATAATCATGGTAATTTTGATCCACACATTTGGCTTGGGCCAATTCAAGCGGAGCAAACGGCTAAGGCTATTGCAGCCAAACTAATAGAGTTGGATAAAGAGAATGCCGCTGTCTATCAAGCCAACTTAGAACGCTTTGTTAGTAATTTAAGTCAAACAGAGCAGCAGATTAAAACATTGCTCTCTCCTCACCTAACTAATGGCTACTACGTATTCCATGATGCATATGAATATTTTGAATCGTACTTCGACCTTAATAATCTTGGTCATTTTACCCTGTCACCTGATAGAAAACCTGGTGCTAAGACCTTAATTCAAATTCGTAGTGCGCTAAGAAAAGGCGAAGTTAAATGTGTTTTTTCTGAACCACAATTTGAACCCGCTATCATCGAAACGGTAACCAGAGGGAGTGACGTTTATATTGGTGTTTTAGATCCGCTTGCGACAGATATTGAACTAAAGAAGGGCGGCTATTTTCAGTTTCTTACTCATTTAGCAAACGATTATGTTGAATGCCTTTCTTATGGTAAGGAATAATCGTCACCATTGTGCAGAAGCGTTTGTTCTTGTGAGCTCGATGTAACCATAATACATGCGGTACATCGGCAGTAGACATGAGAGCAATTGGTTTAAATTTGTTATTCGTAACCAGACTCGGTTATCAACAACAAGCCAATAAAAAGCGCTGTACTCACAGCGCTTTCATATAACTTTTTACTTAACAGATGAGAACGTTAGCAAGTGACAACTTACATGCGTTCTAGAGTGTTTATTCCTAATAAAGATAAACCCTGTTTGATGGTTTTCGCCGTTAACGATGCAAGTTTTAAGCGACTTTGCTTAATCGCTTCATTCTCGGTCACTAGAATTGGACAAGCTTCATAGAAACTAGAAAACTGACCCGCTAGCTCGAATAAGTAACTACACATAATATGCGGTTGGCCTTCACGAGCAACCGACTGAACCGCTTCTTCAAATTGAAGCAACTTGGTGATGAGCGCTTTTTCTTTGTCTTCAGAAACAATAATGTCACCAGCAATGTTATCCATTGAAATGTCTGCTTTGGCAAAAATAGACGCAACACGAGTATAAGCATATTGCATATACGGTGCGGTGTTGCCTTCAAATGCAAGCATGTTATCCCAATCGAAAATATAATCGGTAGTACGGTGTTTAGAAAGGTCAGCGTATTTTACTGCAGCCATGGCGACAGTAGAGGCGATGCTTTCCTTCTCTGCGTCACCTAATTCTGGATTTTTACTTTCAATCAGTTTTTGGGCACGAATTTGTGCTTCATCTAACAGATCAGCTAAACGAACGGTACCACCTGCGCGAGTTTTAAACGGACGACCATCTTTACCTAGCATCATGCCGAACGCATGGTGTTCCAGTGTGACATTTTCTGGGACGTAGCCTGCTTTACGAACGATGGTCCAAGCTTGCATCAGGTGTTGATGCTGACGCGAATCAATAAAATACAGAACACGATCGGCGTTAAGTGTTTCATAGCGATATTTAGCACATGCTATATCAGTCGTTGTGTATAAGAAGCCACCGTCTCGTTTTTGGATTATGACGCCCATTGCTTCGCCATCTTTGTTTTTATATTCATCCAAGAACACAACTTGAGCACCGTCATCTTCAACGGCTAAACCTTGTTGTTTTAGATCAGTCACAATAGCCGGTAGCATGTCGTTGTACATGCTTTCACCCATCACATCTTCACGGGTAAGTGATACGTTTAAACGGTCATAGTTGCGTTGATTTTGTAACATGGTGATATCAACTAATTTTTTCCACATTTCTGCGCAATATTGATCGCCACTTTGCAGCTTTACCACATAACCACGAGCGCGTTTAGCAAAGTCTTCGTCTTCATCGTACAGTTTTTTCGATTCGCGATAGAAACCTTCTAAATCAGACAGCTCCATCGACACTTCACCTGTCTCTTGCTGAATTCTTTCTAGGTTAGCGATGAGCATACCGAATTGTGTACCCCAATCACCAATGTGATTGGCGCGAATAACTTTGTGACCTAAAAATTCTAAGGTGCGAACAACCGCGTCGCCGATGATGGTTGAACGTAAATGTCCAACATGCATCTCTTTTGCTACGTTTGGTGCTGAGTAGTCTGCCACGATAGTTTGTTGTGGTTGGGTTGCTACGCCCAATCTTAGATCGGCTAATGCGGCTTCTGCTTGGCTTGCTAGGAACTGTTCGCTCAAAAATATATTTATAAAACCCGGGCCAGCAATTTCAGTTTTACTGGCGATGCCATCTAGCTCTAGAACATCAATCACTTTTTGAGCAAATTCTCGCGGATTCATCCCTAGTTTCTTAGCTACGCCCATTACGCCGTTGGCTTGATAGTCGCCAAACTGAGGTTTTGCCGATTGGCGTACTGCTGCTGGGCTGCCTTGAGGTGCGCCAGCGGCGGTAAGAGCCTGAGATACTTTGTCGTTAATAAGTGCTTGGATATTCACACGAGCTTCCTTCAATTCTTAGAATTGTGCAGTAATACGGTTTTATTGTTGATTTGGGTAAATGGCAAACGTATTACATAAATGTTTATAAAATGGCGGTAATAATACCAACTTAATACAGAGGCTAACAGAGCAACAAAAACAAATATTAATACTTTTTTGTCGGTTATTGATAATATCAGCGCCAATTGGTTGAAATGAGTGTATATAAAATGGATAACAGCTTAACTGAATTAGGGTTAACTCCCGAACAAATGCTTGCAGAGGTCGCACCATTTGTTGATAAAATACACGTGTTAGCTGGCGAAATAGGGCTAGACTTAGTTGATTTACAAGCTGACCATATTGCGCTGCGGATTAATCAACATTCATTAGCCGAACAGGCTCATCAAGCTTGGCTTGACTATGGTGAGGTGATTTCTAGCGCGCAGATTAATGGACGACCGATCATTGTTTATCAGTTTACATCGCCTATCGTGATTGGTTGTTGGCAGATCGAATGCTTAGAATTACCTTATCCTGCTGTTGGCAAAGTGTACCCACAACAAGGTTGGGAGCATATAGAATTTGTGATTCCGTCTAACGCGACAACCGCAGACGATTTTTTACAAGAGCTCATGAATAAGTTCCCGCTTATGAATAAGCGTTGGCATGCTTTAGAAGAGCAGGGGGTAAAAACCAAGCTTTCTAGTCCTAAAGGTGAAGGAGAACGACTCGCCAATCCTACGGTAGCGTTTAAAAAGTCGGGAGTGTGTATAAAATTGCATCCACACTCACTGAAAAATGTGGTTTTATCTGAATCCGAATAAGATATTTTAATGATAAATCTAGACGCGAACCAGTGACTTGTTCGCGCTAGATATTTAGGTTCGCTTATCCTTCCAAACCTTGGCTTGCTTGTTTATTTTGGATTAATTCGATCATGTATCCATCAGGGTCTTTAACAAAAGCAATTTGAGTTGTGCCACCTTTTACCGGACCGGGTTCACGTGTCACGTTACCGCCTACCGCTTTAATAGCATCACAGGTAACGTAGATATCATCTACGCCAATTGCGATATGACCAAATGCATTGCCCAAGTCATATTCTGTCGTGCCCCAGTTGTAGGTTAGCTCAATCACTGCACCAGTAGATTCATCGCCATATCCAACAAAGGCAAGCGTATATTTATATTCACTATTTTCATTTCTTCTAAGCAGTTTCATGCCCATTACATTGGTATAAAACTCTATCGAGCGGTCTAGATCACCAACTCGTAACATCGTGTGTAATACGCGACCATTTGACATTGTTCTTCTCCATTATTTTTTAGACTATTTTGTTTATCTAGTTTGCTTGCTTATTTTATTACGATTCTATTTTTGCAGAATATTCGCATAAGTCTTCAATTATACAGCTGCCACAGCGAGGCTTACGAGCAACACAAGTATAACGACCATGCAATATTAGCCAGTGATGTACATCCAGTTTAAATTCTTTTGGAACCACTTTTAACAGTTTTTTTTCAACGTCATCTACGGTTTTTCCCATAGCAAATTTAGAGCGATTAGACACACGATAAATATGAGTGTCTACCGCAATAGTTGGCCAACCAAAAGCGGTATTCAAGACTACATTGGCGGTTTTTCTACCGACACCGGGCAGCGCCTCTAACGCTTCGCGATTTTCTGGAACTTCACCATCGTGTTGTTCGAGTAACATCCGACAAGTTTTAATAACATTCTCGGCCTTAGAATTAAATAACCCTATTGTTTTTATATACTGTTTTACACCATCGACACCTAGGTCTAATATCGCCTGGGGAGTATTGGCGACAGGGTACAGTTTGTCAGTGGCCTTATTCACACTCACGTCCGTCGCTTGTGCTGACAGTAATACCGCGATGAGTAATTCAAAAGGCGAGTTCCAATGTAATTCTGTTTCTGGATGCGGGTTGTTTTCACGCAATCGTTTAAGGATCTCAATTCGCTTGGTATTATTCATTGGTTACCTAAAGATACTTTCAATGTTGTACTCAATCAGTTTGTTACTCTGACTCTTTCAATTACTGGTTTTTCAATTTTTGGTTTGCGCGCCGCAATTTGTGAATCGATAATATTCTTAAACGCAATGATAAAACCAACACCAATAAATGCGCCAGGAGGCAGCAAAGCCAGTAGGAAGTTACTGTCTACCTGAAATAGCTCTATACGCATTGAAGCTGCCCAGCTACCCAGTAGTAAATCTGCGCCATCAAATAAGGTACCATTACCCAATACTTCGCGAAGCGACCCTAGGATGACAAGAACAGATGTCATGCCAAACCCCATTGATAAACCATCTATTATGGCAGGAATTGGTTTGTTTTTAGCTGCATAAGCTTCGGCTCTACCAATAATAATGCAGTTGGTCACGATAAGTGGAATAAAAATACCTAATGATAAGTACAAACCATAAGCGTAGGCATTCATTAATAATTGTACACACGTCACCAATGCAGCAATGATCATTACAAAGACAGGTAAACGGATTTCTTTCGGTACATAATCCCTGACTAATGAAACCGTCAAATTGGAACTGACGAGGACAAGAGTGGTTGCTATGCCTAAGCCTAGCGCATTGGTCACGGTAGAAGAGACAGCTAGTAATGGACATAGCCCTAGTAATTGAACTAGAACCGGGTTATTCGCCCATAACCCATTTTGAACCAATGTTTTGGTATTACTCATGATTCTCTCCACAGTCTATTGGTTGGGAGTATAGCGCGTCTTTATTGTTGTTATAAAAAATTACGCTATTTTTTACCGCTTTGACTACTGCGCGTGGTGTTATCGTTGCGCCAGTGAATTGATCAAATTGACCGCCATCTTTTTTTACTTTCCAGCTGTCGAGATTTTCTCCTGTCACTTTCTGTCCGGTAAAACCGTCTATCCAATTGGTAATACGGGTATCAATTTTGTCACCCAATCCGGGGGTTTCGTTGTGATTAAGTACGCGTGTTCCAGTCACGGTTCCTGCGTAGTCGATGCCAACAATAATTTTGATTTTTCCACTGTATCCATCTGGTGCGATAGCTTCAAGAGCAATGGCACTTGGCTTACCTTGTAGGGTTGCGACGTAAGCAGGAAGTGGATCAGTACTGCCTAGTTGATCGGATTGATTGACAATACATGCGGAGAACAACTCATTATCATGCAATTGTTCGGGAATAACTTGATTTAAAATTGAGCGTAATTGTTCTTGTTCTTGTTTCAATATTGTATCTTGAGTGAAATAGTGGGTGAGTGCTACTAACCCGGTACAGGCGCAAGCAAAAACCGCTAATGTTGCCCCGTTATTTCTTATCGCGGTTAACATATGTTGTCCTTAATGCCCATAGGTTCTTGGTTTGGTGTAATAATCAATTAGAGGGACGGTCATGTTGGCAATCAAAACCGCAAAGGCAACCCCATCAGGAAAACCACCCCAAGTTCTTATTGCATAAACTAGCAGCCCAATAAGGCAACCGAACACTAAACGTCCTTTTACTGTTGTTGAAGCCGTAACCGGATCGGTTGCGATAAAGAATGCACCGAGCATAGTTGCACCAGAAAAAAGATGCAGCAAAGGGCTGCCAACATCAGCTGGCGAAAACACATAACAAAGGCTACTGATAGTAATAAGACCGATTAAAAAGCCAGCAGGAATGTACCACTGTATCACTCGTAACTTTATCAGCAACAGGCCACCGCACAGATAAGAAAAGTTAACCCATTCCCATCCAACACCTGCAATAATTGAAAAAGGTGCATGAGACATGAATTCTTGGCTTGGTATATTCAGTGTGACCGATGTCTTAAAGGCATCTAATGGTGTTGCCATCGTAATGCCATCAACTCCCATTCTTATTTGTTGTAACGAAAATCCGTCATCATCAAAGCCAGTAAAAATAAGTTTCCAAGCATCGTATAAGCCAATATCTGCTTGGCTGATCGAGTGCGGCGCTATCCAACTGGTCATTTGTAAAGGAAAAGAGATAAGAAGAACGACGTATGCAACCATCGCTGGATTAAATAAGTTTTGCCCTAGACCACCGTACAACTGTTTCGCCACTACAATAGCGAAGAATAAGCCGATAACCATCATCCACCATGGTGAAAGTGGTGGAATTGCTACGGCTAATAACCAAGCTGAGACGATAGCACTGTAATCTCGCAATGCGCTTAATGGAGAGCGTTTTCGAAACAGCATCACAAGGCTTTCCATTGCAACCGCTGCCACTATGGCGAGTAACATCTGAATGAGCGTTCCCCAACCAAAAAAGACGCTTTGCATGACCAGACCTGGAATTGCCGCAATGGCAACCCACTTCATCAAATCTTTAGTGCTCTTTCGATTGTGAGCATGAGGGGAGCTGGCAATAAAAAAGGCCACTACTCTTTCTCCTTAATGTTAGTGCTGTTTGCTGCTGCAGCTTTTTTTGCTTTGGCACGCGCAATGGCAGCGGCGACAGCGGCTTTCTTTTTATCTTGTACTGAATCGGTACTTTGTTGTTGGTCAGATACCGCGTTAGAAGACTCGGTTGAGCTATTGGCGTCGGTATCGGCATCAGCTTGTTTTGCTTGAGCCAATTTTTTTGCTTTGGCGCGCGCAATGGCAGCAGCGACAGCGGCTTTCTTTTTATCTTGCACTGAATCGGTACTTTGTTGTTGGTCGGATACCGCGTTAGAAGATTCGGTTGATGATTCGGTTGGGCTATCGGCGTTGGTATCGGTATCCGCTTGTTTTGCTTGAGCCAATTTTTTTGCTTTGGCGCGCGCAATGGCAGCAGCGACAGCGGCTTTCTTTTTATCTTGCGCTGAATCGGTACTTTGTTGTTGGTCAGATACCGCGTTAGAAGATTCGGTTGATGATTCGGTTGGGCTATCGGCGTCGGTATCGGCTTGTTTTGCTTGAGCTGATTTTTTTGCTTTGGCACGAGCAATGGCAGCGGCGACAGCGGCTTTCTTTTTATCTTGCGCTGAATCGGTACTTTGTTGTTGGTCAGATACCGCGTTAGAAGATTCGGTTGATGACTCGGTTGGGCTATCAGCGTCGGTATCAGCTTGTTTTGCTTGAGCTGATTTTTTTGCTTTGGCACGCGCAATGGCAGCGGCGACAGCGGCTTTCTTTTTATCTTGTGCTGAATCGGTACTTTGCGCGGTATTATCTACGGATTCTTTTTCGTTATCGGCAGAACTTTGGTTAACTTTCTCCGCTTTACGTTCTCTTGCTAGGCGTTTACGTTCTTCGCGTAGCTTCATCATTTCTGAATTGTCTGGTGTGGCTTGGTTTGTTTGACTGGCGGCTGCTTGCCTCGCTTTGGCTTTGGCAATCGCGGCTGCGACAGCAGGCTTCACCGCAGGAGCGTCAGTTGATGAAGTTTTCTGAGCTTTAACTCTGGCGATAGCAGCCGCTACCGCATCATTAGAGTTATTATCAGGTTTTGCCATCTCTTTGCGTCGGTTTTCAGCCACTTGCTTAAAGCGGTTTTCTCTCTCTGCTTTGTCTCTTTCTAAGCGGGCCTTACGCTCTTCAAAACGTAATTTCGCCCGTTCGGCTGCTTCGGCTTCTTCTGTGTTAATACGTATTTCTGCTTTAGCTTGACGATAGTAATGGACAAGTGGGATTTCACTAGGGCAGACATACGCGCAAGCTCCGCACTCAATGCAGTCGGCTAAATGAAGCTCTTCGCATTTATCGAAATTGTTATCTTTTGCGTACCAAAATAGCTGTTGTGGTAATAAAGAGGCAGGACAAACTTCTGCGCATTGGCCACAACGAATACAGGCAATTTCATTTTGTTTATGAGCAATTTCTTTTTTAGTCGGGGCCAGTAAGCAGTTAGTGGTTTTAGTTATGGGTACATCTGTAGAGGGTAAAGTGAAACCCATCATTGGGCCACCCATTATAATTCTAGGTAGTTTTTTGTCTGGTTGACAATGAAATTCATTTAATAGTGCTTGTACCGGTGTACCTAGTCTCGCGTTGACATTTTGCGGTTGCTTAAATGCATTTCCGGTTAAAGTAACGATTCTTTCGATTAAAGGTTTACCATCAATAACGGCTTTTTTGATGGCATGCACAGTACCGATATTTTGAACTAATATTCCAATATCAGCAGGAATACCTTTCTGTGGCACTTCTTTATTCGTTAATAGCTTAATTAACTGTTTTTCGCCTCCAGAAGGATACTTAGTTGGAATTGCACGAATTAGAAGATCAACGTTGAGCGCCGCCACTTCTAACGCTTTGATCGCTTCAGGTTTATTATCTTCTACTGCAATGATGATAAGCTCCGGGTTTAATATGTGCTTGAGCACATCAATACCTTGAACTATTTCGTCTGCGTATTCTCGCATCAACATATCATCGGCAGTAATATAAGGTTCGCATTCCGCTGCGTTGATGATAAGGATTTCTGTTTTGGCAATACCTGATTGTATCTTACGCCCAGTTGGAAAACCGGCGCCACCAAGCCCTGAAATACCAGCTTGACGAATGGTGTTTATTAATTTTTCTGGCGAGAGATTTTGAAAATCAGGATGTGGATTTAGCGATATCCATGCATCTTCATTGTCTGGTTTTAACACAATGCAGGTTTCAGTTAAGCCCGATGGGTGAGCGGTTTTTCTTGGCTCTATGGCAATAATTGTTCCTGATGTTGGCGCATGGACAGGCAGCATAAAGCTCGCGGTGAATTTAGTCAGCGGTTGGCCTTTTAATACTTTGTCGTCAACCTTGACCAATAGGTCGCCAGGTCGACCAATATGCTGTTTAACCGGTAGGACCAACTCTTCCGGTAAGCTAGCATTGACTATATCGGTTTGCGTTGATTGTGTTTTATTCTCAGGTGGATGAATTCCTCCGGGAAAACTCCAGAGTGCACCATGGCGAATTTGTTCAACTAGCGATACCATCTTTTTCCTTTAACCTATTGATTTAGATTTTTCTGTAACATCAACGACTGGTATGGAGTCGAGTTTCCATTTCCAGGTAGCAGTAGTGGTTTCGATTGGAATCATTTCAATACAATCGGTTGGGCATGGTGCAACACATAAATCACAACCTGTACATTCACTTTTAATCACAGTATGTAGTGCTTTGGTTCCACCTACTATGGCGTCAACTGGGCATGCTTGAATGCACTTAGTGCATCCAATACACATATCTTCATGAATAAAGGCGACCTTTTTGATTGGTTCTGCGCCGTCCTGAGGTTCAAGATCAGGTTCTACCCCCATAAGCTCGGCTATTTTTTCTATAGCGGCTTGTCCTCCGGGAGTACATTTATTAATACTGTCTCCATTGGCGACAGCTTCTGCATAAGGACGACAACCAGGATAGCCACACTGCCCACATTGCGTTTGTGGTAATACAGCATCAATTTGTTCGACAATTGGATCCGCTTCTACTTTAAAGCGAATAGATGCAAAACCGAGAAATGCGCCAAAGATTCCAGCAAGTACAGCAATAGCAACTATAGCGATAAGGATGGAAGTCATTACAATTTCACCAAACCAGTAAAGCCCATAAACGCTAACGACATTAAACCAGCGGTGATCATAGCGATAGATGCCCCTTTAAATGGATTAGGAACATCTGCTGCCGCGATTCGTTCTCGCATAGAGGCGAAAAGAATTAAAACAAGAGAAAAACCGACCGCTGCGCCGAACCCATAAATAATGGATTCTATGAAATTATGGTTCTCGTTGATGTTAAGTAGTGCCACGCCGAGCACTGCGCAGTTTGTTGTTATTAGAGGCAAAAATATTCCTAGCAACCGATAAAGGGTAGGACTAGTTTTATGCACTAACATTTCGGTAAATTGTACCACAAACGCGATGACCAATATAAAGCTCATCGTTCTCAAGTATTCTATTCCCAATGGTGAAAGTATATAAGTTTCAACCAAATAGGCGCAGACAGAGGCGAGTGTTAAAACAAACGTCGTGGCTAGGCCCATGCCAATCGCTGTTTCCAGCTTCTTGGACACACCCATAAATGGGCACAAACCCAGAAATTTAACCAGCACAAAGTTGTTCACTAGCACAGTGCCGACTAGTAGTAGTAAGTAGTCAGTCATGATGATACGTATTAGGAGATCGTGAATTTTATATTATCTCGTTTTGAGTCACTAATAACAACCGAGAATCTTAAGGGTTTTTAATCAAATGCGTGATTTTTTGTCTTGTGGTGTTTTTTTTACCAATTACGGCGACAGCTAATGCAAAAAAAGCCACATTAGCGAAGCTAAGTGGCTTTTTTGTCTAATTTGGCTCCCCCTGCAAGACTTGAACTTGCGACATACGGATTAACAGTCCGCCGTTCTACCAACTGAACTAAGGGGGAAGAGTTTGAGCACCGAATATTAGCGATGACGATTTAAACTGTCAATACAGAATTGAAATCTTTATCAAAAAAAAATTTATGATTTTTCTTGATTTTTCTATATGCCTCGTAAATAAAAGGCTCGGGCCACTTATCCACTAATTTTGTGGATAAGTCTGTGGATTAATTCTTACTAAAAATTAAACATAAATTTTCTATTGATCAAAATAAAGTGATTTTCATTTAAGTTGTTGAATTTAAGGCTATTAATGGCTTTTGTTTCGAAGAGATGATTTGGTGTTCAAATTGGCGATAGACTAAAAAAGTGCTTAATATGCACTAAATTGGGGACAACAAGTGGATTAAATAAATGAAAAATAAATGTTTGGAGCGCGAAGGGGCGACGATTCTATCAAAAATATTGAGTTTAATCTACTGCTCAGAGAGCATTTATTCTTTTATTTTTTAAGATTTATTTGTTTATGTTCAATTATTACTTTTCTCAGTATTGATTTCTATTCGTAAACCAATAAACACTACTTTTATGAGGTATTTATTACGGAATAAATTAGGCATCGCGTTGTTGTTGTAAAGTGGTTATCTTATTTAAAAGCGAGATCGAACTCATGATGAGTGCTACGATTATCAGCGTCATTTAAGCCAAATATAAGAATGTAGACTATGAGCAAACAATATAACCTGGTTTCCGATTATCAGCCGGCGGGAGATCAGCCCACTGCGATACAGAAATTACTCGATGGATTAGATAATGGCTTAGCGCATCAAACCTTACTTGGCGTTACTGGATCAGGAAAAACATTTACTTTAGCGAATGTTATTGCTCAGTCTAAGCGACCGACTATTCTTCTTGCTCCCAATAAGACACTTGCCGCGCAACTCTATGGTGAGATGAAAGCTTTTTTCCCTAATAATGCGGTTGAATATTTTGTTTCATATTATGATTATTATCAGCCTGAAGCTTATGTTCCAACTACCGATACTTTTATCGAAAAAGATTCATCGGTTAACAAGCATATTGAACAGATGCGGCTTTCGGCAACCAAAGCATTATTAGAGCGAAAAGACGCCATTATTGTTTCATCAGTATCGGCTATCTATGGCTTAGGTGATCCTGATTCCTATCTGAAAATGATGTTGCATGTGACCAGAGGTGACCATATTGGTCAAAGAGACATTATTCGCCGGCTTGCTGAACTTCAATATACTCGAAATGATGTTACGTTTGAGCGTGGTCAGTTTAGAGTTCGTGGTGAAGTGATTGATGTATTTCCTGCTGAATCGGATCAAGAAGCGGTTCGTATTGAACTGTTTGACGATGAAATAGAGTGTTTGAGCATTTTTGATCCACTAACCGGTGCGGTTAGCCAGAAAGACTTACCTCGCTTTACTATTTATCCCAAAACCCACTATGTTACTCCGAGAGAAAAGATTCTTGAGGCTATAGAACAAATAAAAGTGGAATTAAAGCAACGTACCGCTTATTTATTAGAAAATAATAAATTGCTTGAAGAACAACGAATTTCCCAAAGAACACAGTTTGATTTGGAAATGATGAATGAGCTTGGTTTTTGTTCTGGTATAGAAAATTATTCACGGTATTTAAGTGGTCGTGCAGAGGGTGAGCCACCTCCGACATTATTTGATTACCTACCGAAAGACGGCTTGCTTGTTATTGATGAATCTCACGTTACCGTTCCTCAGATAGGCGCAATGTTTAAAGGCGATCGCTCGCGAAAAGAAACCTTAGTTGAATTTGGCTTTCGTTTGCCTTCTGCGCTAGATAACAGACCCTTGAAATTTGATGAGTTTGAAGCATTAGCGCCGCAAACTATTTTTGTTTCAGCCACACCTGGCAATTATGAATTAGAGAAATCGGCTGACGATATCGCCGATCAAGTCGTTCGTCCTACTGGTTTATTAGACCCAAATATTGAAGTGCGGCCTGTTGCCACTCAAGTCGATGATTTGCTGTCTGAAATACGTATAAGAAGTAGCAAAAATGAGCGTGTTCTTGTTACCACGTTAACTAAAAGAATGGCCGAAGATTTAACAGAGTATCTTAGTGAGCATGAGGTAAAAGTTCGCTACTTACATTCCGATATTGATACGGTAGAACGTGTAGAAATAATTCGTGATTTACGCTTAGGTGAATTTGACGTTTTAGTTGGAATCAACTTATTGCGAGAAGGGCTCGATATGCCAGAGGTCTCTTTGGTTGCTATTTTAGATGCTGATAAAGAAGGCTTTTTGCGATCGGAGCGCTCCTTAATTCAAACTATTGGCCGAGCGGCACGAAATTTAGAAGGTAAGGCTATCTTGTATGGCGACCGAATTACTAAATCAATGCAAAAGGCAATAGATGAAACTGAACGACGTAGAGACAAACAGCAACAGCATAATGCTCAAAATAATATCGTGCCACAAGCGTTGAAGAAAAATATCAAAGATATTATGGAAATTGGTGATATAGCCAAGACCCGAAATCAAAGAGTGTCAAAACAAGTGCCGTTATCTAAAGTGGCAGAACCATCTAAAGATTATCAAGTTCTCACTCCTCAGCAATTAGAGAAAGAAATGATCAAATTAGAAACAGAAATGTTCCAGCATGCACAAAACCTAGAGTTTGAACTTGCGGCGGACAAACGAGATCAAATTGATACGTTAAGGAAGCAGTTCATTGCTAATAGCTAATTCACTTCTTTTATTAGTGTAGCCATTAATACTAAGGCAATTAATTATTGAGAGTTGCTGTCTCGGATACAAAAATTAGATAAAAAAATAGCCAACTGGAATCGCTCCGGTTGGCTTCATTTTGTGGAAATTTGATCCACTAACAACGTCAGTTGGCTAGGGACCCAATAGGGTCTTAGTTTATATAGCAGTTATCATGCCAACTTAAAAATCCTTTCATATAGTAATTGTATCGCGATGAAGCGAATATATTTTCGTTTTAAATTGCATTCTGCATATCAAAATGCAATTATTTTTATATTGCAACACAATTGCTGACCAACTTGATGGGTAGTCGATGCAAAAAATGGTGGGTTGATGTAAAAAAGTTAGTTGATGTAAAAAAATCACCTCAGTTTAAAAATATTCAGAATATAAAATATTAGCCAAGGCCATCTTATGAACAAATTAGATCTTGCTCCTAAAACAAAATATTTATTGATGGTCGAAGATACGGCTTCAGTAGCGGCTTTATACAAGTCTTTTCTTACCCCATTAGGGATCGACGTAAAAATAGTCGGTTCAGGTAAAGCTGCCTTAGAGATGTTAACGGAGGGAATTCCCGATCTGATTTTATTGGATCTACGCTTGCCCGATATGACAGGTATGGATGTCTTGCATGCAGTGAGCCGTTTGTATCCAGATGTGCCGATTATATTTATGACCGCGCATGGATCAATTGATACTGCCGTTGATGCGATGCGACATGGCGCGCAAGATTTTCTGATAAAACCTTGTGAAGCCGATAGGTTAAGGGTCACAGTGAATAACGCGATTCGTAAAGCGGAAAAAACCAAAAGCGTTGGCAGTGAAGATATGTCAAGCGTGCGTAGTCAAAACAATTATCAAGGATTTATTGGCAGTAGCCAGATGATGCTATCTGTTTACAAAACTATTGATTCGGCCGCAACCAGTAAAGCGAGTATCTTTATTACCGGAGAAAGTGGTACCGGAAAAGAAGTATGCGCAGAGGCAATACACGCTGCGAGTAAGCGAAGAGACAAACCATTCATTGCGATTAATTGTGCAGCAATCCCTAAAGACTTGATTGAAAGTGAGCTATTCGGCCATGTAAAAGGTGCGTTTACTGGTGCAGCAACAGAGCGTCAAGGAGCAGCTGAAATGGCTAACGGTGGCACTCTATTTCTAGATGAATTATGTGAAATGGACCTAGATCTGCAAACTAAGCTGCTTCGATTCATACAAACTGGTACGTTTCAAAAAGTAGGTTCATCAAAAATGAAAAGTGTTGATGTACGTTTTGTTTGCGCCACTAACCGTGATCCATGGAAAGAAGTACAACAAGGCCGCTTTAGAGAAGATCTTTACTATCGTTTGTATGTCATTCCGTTGCATCTTCCCCCACTGAGAGACAGAGGTGAAGATGTGGTCGAGATTGCTTATTCTTTATTGGGTCATATTTCGCTAGAAGAAGAAAAATCATTTATGCGTTTTACGCCAGATGTGATTGAACGATTTATTGGCTACGAATGGCCGGGAAATGTTCGCCAATTGCAAAATGTTATCAGGAATGCAGTGGTACTTAACCATGGAAAAGAAATTGAATTAAGTATGTTACCACCGCCACTTAATCAAATGAGCACAGAAATTGCTTCTGACAACGCGAACGAACAAAGTTCAGTCGAAAATTTGGATTTAACAGTGAACGCTGAACTAACGTTGTCAGAGGGTAAATCTATATCAACGGATAACATCGTTCCACTGTGGTTAGCAGAAAAACAGTTTATTGAACAAGCGATTAACGCTTTTGATGGCAATATACCTAAAGCAGCCAATGCCTTAGAAGTGAGTCCATCTACTATTTATAGAAAACGCCAAGCGTGGAAATGATATTTTATCGGTTCGATGGCGTTTGCTCGAGTTGAATCAGTCATAGCTAGGAGAACAAAGACAGTGATTACATATATGAACTCAGAAAAAATAGATAATTTATGTAATGAAATTGGCCATGACAACCTGCCCACATTATTAAATATTTTTTTAAGTGAACTACGTGAATATCGTTTGCTTATTTTGGATGATGGTCAAGATTTAGAAAGACATTTAAGTGAGATGAGCCACGCATTAAAAAGTAGCGCGGCCAGTTTTGGTGCTGATGATCTTTGTAATGTAGCAAAACAGGTTGATGCAATATCAAAAACGGGCCAACCAGTGTCAACAGATTACTATCAAAATTTAATACTGAATAGCTTGAAAGAAACCATAACAGCCTACGAGAGTTTGCTAAGTTAATCGTACTAAATTTCAGTGATTTTTAATCGATGATTAATCTCACCTTTCTTGTGGTAATGTAATTGGTAAGAGTTATTGAAGCTGCGACAATATTACTTCTGTTAGCTTATCTCTATCATGTCGCCATTCTCTATTTGGTGATGCTAAGTCAGCAATGATACATCGCCAATTTTTTTCTAGTTCAGGGTGAGGTTGTTCTCCCAATACGATGTCGACTTTACGCCCTCGACATGCTCGCTGACACCATTGTAATTTTTGCTCTAATGTCATTTTTCCAGCAGGGCCCGGTTCTGGTGATAGGTTTTCTATAAAAATTAGCTTAGCTTGTTTGTTTTTGAAAATAGCTTGACCGATTTCAGGAAGAAGAAGTGGTGGCATTATACTTGTTAGGAAACTTCCGGGTCCAAGAATAATACAATCTGCAGTATCGATAGCGAGTAACGCTTCTTTAGTTGCGGGAACTTCTGGTTCCAAATCCAATCGCTGCAATTCAGTTTGCATTTCGTCAACATTAGTCTCGCCTACTACCCATTGACCATTTAATGACAAAGCTCTTAAATCGGATGGGTGTTCAGACATAGGAACGATATTGACATCTACCTTCAACATGTTGCGGATTAAACGTATTGCCTCTAAAGGTCGTACCGATAAGTTATCTAATGCGACCAACATTAAATTACCCAAATTGTGCCCGTTAAGTTCCCCGGCACCTTTAAATCGGTATTCAAACATCATTGATTCAACAGATGGGTCGGTAATTAACTGATTAATACAATTTCTGGTATCTCCCCATGCAATGCCACCTTGACAAGATCGTACACGTCCTGTCGAGCCGCCATTATCGGTGGTCGTAACGATGCCTGTTGCATTACCACCAAAGTTTTTAAGCGCAGCGAGCATTCGGCCTAAGCCGTGCCCGCCACCAATTGCGACCACTTTTTTGTTTTTATATACATTCATCGAGTTTTATTCTTATATTAATTTTCTAGACACTTGTTTTTTATAGCCAAGCCTACTAATAACCATACGTTATCTTTGCATAAATCACGTACCGAAGCCGATATTTCATTGACTACATCTTAAGTAGTATATCTTGAATAAAGTGTGCTTAGTGACAAAAAAATTGTGATTAGCGGTAGAATTATATTTAGGAATTAAGTATTTTAGTGGCCAGCAGTTAATCTAACGCAATGATTAGCAGCCATAACTCCGAGCCTTTATTGCTAAGTTTAGTTTTTAATTCGTTTGAGATGTTTTATTGAACAATTAACTTTTAATAAGCGATCAAGGCCAGTGGCATATTGCCACAAGGGTTCACTTAGAAATGAGTCAGCCTCCCGTGTTTGGAAAGGTGTTCCGTGGCGATACAATTCGAAGATAAATTTAAGCGCAAGTTTTATTACTTGCGCCTTTCTGTTACAGATGTCTGTAACTTCAAATGTACCTATTGTTTGCCTGATGGTTATAAACCATCTGGGCTGAAAAACTCGTCTTTTTTATCTATAGCTGAAATAAAACGAATCGTTAGTGCGTTTGCCAATAGCGGTACTTCTAAAGTGCGTATTACTGGCGGAGAGCCAAGTCTACGTCGTGATTTTAATGAAATTATTCAAGTGGTTGCCGATACTCCAGGAATAGAGAAGGTTGCAACCACAACCAATGGTTATCGAATGGAATCACAAGTTGAGAACTGGCAAAAGGCGGGTTTAACGCATATCAATGTTAGTTTAGATAGTCTTGATCCAAGAATGTTCTACCAAATAACCGGTGAAAATAAATTTTCGAAAGTGATGTCCGGTATTGATAGGGCGTTTGAAGTAGGATATCAACAAGTCAAAGTCAATGTTGTCTTGATGAAAGACCTTAATAGCGGAGAATTGCCAGCATTTCTTAATTGGATCAAAGATAGACCGATTCAATTACGTTTTATTGAGCTGATGCAAACGGGTGAGATGGATTCATTCTTTAGCAAGTACCACAAGTCAGGCGTTAGTATACAAAATAAGCTAATAGCAGAAGGCTGGGTCAGCAAGGTAAGAGAAGCAAATGACGGTCCAGCTAAGGTGTTCATTCATCCTGATTATCAGGGCGAAATTGGCTTAATTATGCCTTACGAAAAACATTTTTGCGAAAGCTGTAATCGATTAAGAGTGTCTGCCTTAGGTAAATTACACCTTTGTCTTTTTGGTGATCAAGGTGTTGAGCTTAGAGACCTGTTACAACAAGATGAGCAAGCTGACGCGTTAATGGATCGCATTCAAACGCAACTTCAAAGTAAATCCGTAAGCCACTTCTTACAAGATGGCAACACGGGAATGACACCACACCTCGCTTCAATTGGCGGATAAAAATCGAACATAGGTGAAAAAATGGGACACGCAGTTAGTGAATTTAAACCTGCAAATATCGCCGTTTTAACGGTTTCTGATACTCGAACTGAAGACAATGATACCTCTGGCCAATATTATGCCGATCAACTTAAAGATGCAGGCCATAATCTTGCGGAGAAAAAAATAGTTATTGATGATAAATATAAAATTCGTGCCATTGTTTCTCAATGGATAGCGGATGAAAATGTACAGGTGGTACTTATTACCGGCGGTACAGGTTTTACCTCAAGAGATAACACCCCGGAAGCATTATTGCCTCTTTTTGACAAGCAAGTTGAAGGTTTTGGTGAGTTATTTCGTTATGTCTCTTATCAAGAGATAGGGACCTCCACCATTCAATCTAGAGCGGTAGCCGGATTTGCTAACCATACTGTGATATTTGCAACGCCTGGTTCGACAGGAGCGTGTAAAACAGCCTGGACTAAAATTATTAAACAACAGCTAGATGCAAGTCATCGTCCCTGTAACTTCATGCCTCATTTAGCGGTTTAAATTCTATTCGGTTAAGGACCGTCAAATACTATGCAAAAATTTACACATATTAGTGCTTCTGGTGAAGCTAACATGGTAGACGTATCGGCGAAAGCCGAGACAGTACGCGAAGCAAGAGCAGAAGCTTTTATTCATATGGCTCCTGAAACTTTGCAATTAATTGTGTCCGGCCGCCATCACAAAGGAGATGTGTTTGCCACCGCTCGTATTGCTGGTATTCAAGCAGCAAAGAAGACATGGGACTTAATACCACTTTGTCATCCATTGCTTTTGTCTAAAGTCGAAGTTCACTTGCATGCCGTTGAGGAAGATAATCTGGTTCGAGTTGAATCACTGTGCAAATTAGCGGGTAAGACAGGCGTGGAAATGGAAGCATTGACTGCCGCATCCGTTGCAGCGTTAACGATTTACGATATGTGCAAAGCAGTGCAAAAAGATATGGTAATAGGTCAAATTCGTTTACTAGAAAAAACCGGTGGTAAATCGGGTCATTTCAAAGTGGAACAATGATTTCGCAGTACAACGATTACATCAAGGTGAAATAATGATAAAAGTGCTATTTTTTGCTCAGATTAGAGAAATTGTTGCTGTTGATGAACTGCAAATCGAAGCCAAATATTCAACTGCAGAACAGCTTAGAGCGGATTTATGTAAAAAAGGCGACAAATGGGCGCTTGCGTTGGATGCTGCAAAGCTACTGGTCGCGATTAATCAAACGATTTGTGCTTTAGACAGCGAAATAAAAGAGGGCGACGAAGTTGCCTTCTTCCCGCCAGTAACTGGGGGTTAACATGAACTACTCTGTTTCAGTAATTACGGAAGATTTTTCTGTTGCTGACGAATATGCTCAATTAGCTGAAGGCACATCGGCAGGAGCCGTTGCCATGTTTTCCGGAAAAGTTAGGGACATGAATCTTGGTGATAGTGTGATAGGGCTTACGCTTGAACATTACCCAGGAATGACAGAAAAATCACTCAATGATATTTGTGATCAAGCATTTCAGCGCTGGCCATTATTAAACATTCGCGTAATACACCGATTTGGCGAATTGGATATTGGTGATCAAATTGTTTTTGTTGGCGTAACGAGTGCGCATAGAGAAGCCGCGTTTAATGCGTGTGAATTCATTATGGATTTTTTAAAAACAAAAGCGCCTTTTTGGAAAAAAGAGCGGACCAGTGAAAAAAATCGCTGGATAGAAGCAAAAGAATCCGATCAAAATGCCGCATCTCGATGGGAGAAATAACCTCACCTGTCTATTTTTATATCGATCTGATTGTTTTATGCACTTTTTTTAAATTCTAGCTAATCCCACTATTTTATATAAAAAAACCAAATCGACTAATCGCTTGGTTTTTTTACGTTTTTACGCTAAACGTGTAAAATTTAATTTACATTATAAAAAATAAAATAATTATGATGACTAAAATACAAACAACAGATTAATAATGTGTTTTCTTTATTAAATATCTTGTGAGATTTGAATAAATACGCAGGAAGTAAATGTGTTTTTACCTATAACTTTATGTTAAATAATTTATTGATTGCTAGTGTTCCATTATTTTTGAATATTTATAGCTATTATTCCGCATAAATAGTAAGTGTTTGATAGTTAGTGATGTAAGTACGTTTTTGAAGCAACTTATCAGAAAAATTGATGTAATCGAGAAAATAAAGCGTTAGTTATCACGTTTTATGGATAATAATTTTTATTATTGCTACCTTATTCCGCAATCTTTTTTAGGGCTTTGGGATTTTTACAGTACTAGTTTACCCAAACTGCCGATCGTTCGAGTCCCCTAATTAAGACGTCATGGATGCAAAATAAAATTATTTGGAGTTAATTGCATGTTTAAAAATAAAATTACACAAGCCCTTTTACTGGGTGCTAGCTTAACTGTTGCCGCGACTTCTTTTTCATCGCTTGCAGCTAACGTTCCTGAAGGAACTAAACTTGCTAAGAGCCAAGAGCTAGTTCGTGGTAACGGCACTGAAGTGGCGTCGATTGACCCACATAAAACAGAAGGTGTGCCAGAATCTCACGTTATTCGTGATCTTCTAGAAGGTCTTGTGAACCAAGATGCAGATGGCAATACAATTCCTGGTGTTGCTGAATCATGGGAAACTGAAGACAACAAAACGTTTATTTTCCATTTACGTAACAATGCAAAATGGTCTAATGGCGATCCAGTAACAGCGGAAGATTTTGTCTATAGCTTTAAGCGTGCTGTTGATCCAGCGACTGCGTCTCCATACTCTTGGTATTTAGAAATGACCAATATGGTGAATGCAGCAGAAATTATTGCTGGCGAAGCTGATAAAGAAACACTTGGTGTAAAAGCGATTGACCCGTATACGTTGGAAGTAAAACTAACAACTGCTGTACCTTATTTTGTAATGATGATGGGCCACACTACGGTGAAACCTGTCCATAAAGCGACAGTAGAAAAATTTGGTGACCAGTGGACGAAACCAGAAAACTTTGTTGGTAACGGTGCGTTCGTTATGAGCAAGTGGGTTGTGAACGAACGTATTGAAATGGTTCCGAACGAAAATTACTGGGACAATGCTCATACAGTGTTAACCAAAGTCACGTATCTTCCTATCGAAAACCAAGTTGCGGAAATGAACCGTTTTCTTTCTGGTGAGATTAACGTTACCAATGAATTACCAAACGAGCACTTTAAGCGTTTACAGAAAGATCACCCAGAATCAGTGTCTATTCAAGGTAACTTGTGTTCGTATTATTATGGCTTTAACAACGTAAAAGCGCCGTTTGACGATGTTCGTGTTCGTAAAGCATTATCCTATGCTATTGATCGTGACGTTATTACTAAGTTCTTACTCGGCCAAGGTCAAAAACCTGCTTATTTCCTAACGCCTGAAATTATTGCTGGCTTTAACCCTGATCTTCCAGCTTACGGTAAAATGACTCAAGCAGAACGTAACGAAGAAGCAAAACGTCTTCTTGCTGAGGCGGGTTTCACAGATAACAATCCACTTGAGTTTACGCTTCTATATAACACGTCTGAAAACCATAAGAAAATTGCAGCAGCAATTCAATCTATGTGGAAAAAATCTTTAGGTGTTAAAGTTGAATTAGAAAACCAAGAGTGGAAAACGTACTTAGATACACGTCGTCAAGGTGACTTTGATGTCACTCGTGCAGGTTGGTGTGGCGATTACAATGAAGCATCAACGTTCCTTTCTTTGATGCAAAGTAACAACAGCTCTAACGATCCTAAGTACAATAGCGCAACTTATGATGAAACAATGCAAAAAGCACTGCTTTCAACAAATGATACTGAGCGCAATGCATTGTATGCTGAAGCGGAAGTGTTACTGGCAAAAGACATGCCTATCGCACCTATCTATCAATATGTGAAGGCACGTTTAGTTAGCCCGAATGTTGGTGGTTTCCCAGTGAATAATGCTGAAGATAAAATTTACTCGAAAGATCTTTATATCAAAGAGTAAACCCTCTATATAAAAATAATAATTATTGGACACTGCATGTGAAGCCACATGCAGCGTCTTTTTGTTTACTACTATAAATATTGTCACAGACTAAAAAGAGTGAGTTTATGTTTAAATTCATCGCAAAAAGAGTGTTTGAAGCAATTCCAACCTTATTGGTATTGATTACAATCTCTTTTTTTCTCATGCGCTTTGCTCCCGGTAACCCGTTCTCTACAGAACGTCCACTACCGCCGGAAGTAATGGCAAATATTAATGCTAAGTACGGCTTAGATAAGCCTGTATTTGAACAATACACCACGTATTTGACCAACGTATTACAAGGTGATTTTGGACCGTCATTCAAGTACAAAGACTTTACAGTTAATGAACTGGTAGCCGGTGCATTACCTGTATCAGCTAAAGTTGGTTTTGCTGCCTTTCTTTTCACTATGGTTATGGGTGTTGGGGTGGGTACCATTGCTGCACTGCGGCAAAATACTTGGGTAGATTATATGATAATGTCCACCGCCATGATTGGGGTTGTCATGCCGTCCTTTGTGTTAGCTCCCGCACTTATCTATTTATTTTCAATAAATTTAGGTTGGTTTCCTGCGGGTGGGTGGCTAGATGGGTCATTCCAATATATGTTTTTGCCTGTTATAGGTATGTCACTGCTCTATGTGGCAACATTTGCCCGTATTACTCGAGGCAGTATGATTGAGACATTAAATAGTAACTTTATCCGTACCGCTCGCGCAAAAGGTTTGAGCTATCGATACATTGTTATTAAGCATGCGTTAAAGCCAGCTATGTTACCGGTTGTTTCTTATATGGGACCTGCTTTTGTTGGTATTATTACCGGTTCGGTTGTTATTGAAACCATTTTTGGTTTGCCAGGTATCGGTAAGCTATTTGTCAATGCTGCATTTAACCGAGATTATTCGCTAGTAATGGGAGTCACTATTTTAATCGGCTTCTTATTTATCTTATTCAACACTGTTGTTGATATTTTGCTTGCGGCTATTGATCCGAAGATTCGTTATTAATTAGGTACGGATATTATGTTAACGAAAAAAGAAAACCTTGATGCGATCGAAAAGTTCTCTGAAAACTTAGAAATTGAAGGTCGCAGTTTATGGAAAGACGCACGAATTCGCTTTATGCGTAATAGAGCAGCCATGGTGAGTCTTGCTATTCTAACCGTAATGATTTTAGCGGTGATATTTTTACCTATGGTTGCTGAGTTTGCTTATGACGATACCGATTGGTATGCGTTACATCAGCCACCTTCCGCTGCTCATCTTTTTGGCACGGACAGTTTGGGGCGTGACCTTTATGTTCGAACTCTGATTGGTGGTCGAATATCGTTAATGGTTGGTGTACTTGGTGCGTTTGTTGCAGTTCTAATTGGTACTTTATATGGCGCGACATCTGGCTATATCGGGGGTAGAACTGACCGTGTCATGATGCGTATTCTTGAAATATTGTACGCCGTTCCATTTATGTTCTTGGTGATTGTATTGGTGACGTTCTTTGGTCGCAATATCGTACTTATATTTGTCGCCATTGGTGCGATTGCTTGGCTTGATATGGCGCGGATTGTACGTGGCCAGACACTAAGTTTGCGTAGTAAAGAATTTATTGAAGCGGCGCACGTTAGTGGGGTGAGTAATTGGAAAATTATTACCCGTCACATTGTGCCTAATGTTCTTGGTATTGTTGCTGTTTACTCAACACTGTTGATCCCAAGCATGATTTTGACCGAGTCATTTTTATCTTTCTTAGGTCTTGGTGTTCAAGAGCCAATGACAAGTTGGGGCGCATTGTTGCAAGAAGGTTCGCAAACTATGGAAGTGGCGATTTGGCAGTTGGTATTCCCAGCGTGCTTTATGATCGTGACCCTATTTTGCTTTAACTATGTTGGCGACGGTCTTCGTGACGCGTTGGATCCTAAAGACAGATAAGCATAGCGCTTAAAATATACTGGAAAGAAAAATGAGTTTATTAGATGTCAAAGACCTGCGTGTCGAATTTACCACTCAAGATGGTATTGTTACCGCAGTTAATGATTTAAATTTCACCTTAGAACAAGGTGAGACCTTAGGTATTGTGGGTGAATCTGGTTCAGGTAAATCTCAAACTGTGTTTGCCATTATGGGTTTACTGGCGAAAAACGGCATTATCAAAGGTAAAGCGGAATTTGAAGGAAAAGATATTCTTAATCTGCCAGAAGTCGAACTGAATAAAGTCCGTGCTGAACAGATTGCAATGATCTTCCAAGACCCTATGACTTCACTAAACCCATATATGAAAGTTAGCGACCAGCTAATGGAAGTATTAATGCTGCATAAAGGCATGGGCAAGGCAGAAGCATTCGAAGAATCGGTTCGTATGTTAGAAGCGGTTAAAATTCCTGAAGCGCGTAAACGTATTACCATGTATCCACATGAGTTTTCTGGAGGTATGCGTCAGCGAGTAATGATAGCGATGGCACTGCTGTGTCGTCCTAAGCTACTTATTGCCGATGAACCAACTACCGCGCTAGATGTTACTGTTCAGGCGCAAATCATGGACCTGCTTAATGAGCTCAAAAAAGAGTTTAACACCGCTATTATTATGATTACGCATGATTTGGGTGTTGTGGCTGGCTCATGTGACAAAGTGTTAGTGATGTATGCTGGTCGAACTATGGAATACGGTTCGGTTGATGAAATATTTTACAAACCAAGTCATCCATACACCGAAGGATTACTGCGAGCGATTCCCCGTTTAGATACAGAAGGCGAGGTGTTACCGACTATTCCTGGTAATCCGCCAAACTTACTTCGACTGCCTCCTGGCTGCCCGTATCAAGAGCGTTGCCACCGTGTAACCGAGCGTTGTATGACCGAAGCACCTAAATTGCTGCCATTTGGTAATGATCGTCAACGTGCCTGTTTTTCTGAATGGGAGACTTGGGAAAAATGAGTAACCAAACGAATACAGAGAAAAAATTACTGCTAGATGTCAAGAATCTAAAAGTTCATTTCAGCATTGCTTCTAAATCCGCGTGGCCATGGTCTAAACCATCAAATCTGAAAGCGGTAGATGGTGTTAATGTTCGCCTATATGAAGGTGAAACGTTGGGCGTGGTGGGTGAATCGGGTTGTGGTAAATCGACATTCGCACGTGCAATTATCGGCCTTGTTGAAGCAACCGATGGTGAGGTATTGTGGCTAGGTCAAGACTTGACCAAAATGCAAGATGTTCAACGTCGTGAAACACGTAAAGATATTCAAATGATTTTCCAAGATCCGTTGGCATCATTAAATCCACGTATGAATATTGGCGATATCATTGCTGAGCCCTTGCAAACTTTCTATCCTAAACTGACTAAACAAGAAGTTAAACTTCGCGTGAAAGAAATGATGGATAAAGTGGGGCTGTTACCAAACTTAGTCAACCGGTATCCGCATGAGTTTTCTGGCGGTCAGTGTCAACGTATTGGTATCGCACGTGCGCTTATTCTTAAGCCTAAGATGATTATCTGTGATGAGCCTGTATCGGCTTTGGATGTTTCCATCCAAGCGCAAGTTGTTAACTTATTAAAAGAGCTACAACAAGAATTAGGGTTAAGTCTAGTCTTTATTGCTCACGATTTATCGGTAGTAAAACACATTTCCGATCGTGTCTTGGTGATGTATTTAGGTAATGCAGTTGAGCTTGCTGAAGGGAAAGAGTTATTTGCCACGCCAAAACACCCTTATACTAAAGCGCTTATGTCTGCGGTGCCTATCCCAGATCCAAAGTTAGAACGTGAAAAAGTTATTCAAATGCTTGAAGGTGATCTTCCGTCACCTATTAGTCCGCCATCTGGTTGTGTTTTTCGCACACGTTGCCCAATAGCAACGGACGAATGCGCCAAACAAAAACCACAGCTTAAAGGGACAGACCAGCATGCTGTGTCGTGTATCCATGTAAGCTAAGTTGCGAATAAAATACAGGCGATTTAGTCAGTAACAAGTTCAAACGCAGCGTTTCATCGCTGCGTTTTTTTATGTGTGGAGGTAAATGTTTTAAGGACAGGCACCCGTTCTAAGTGCTTTTCTTATAGAAGTGTTGTAGGGACAGTCGTCTAAATAGAATAGTAATAGGGACAGTCGCCTAAATAGTAGAGTAAAAAAAAGACCAACTCCGAAGAATTGGTCTTTTAATATATGGTGGAGGGGGACGGATTCGAACCATCGAAGGCGGAGCCGGCAGATTTACAGTCTGCTCCCTTTGGCCACTCGGGAACCCCTCCAGGGTATTTTAGATTTTTAAAACCTACGGTTACTCCCAAATGTAACCTTAAAACTGCTTGACCGTGATTGGTCAATTACAAAATTCGTTGTTTAGCGAAATTTGTAATATAAATATGGTGGAGGGGGACGGATTCGAACCATCGAAGGCGGAGCCGGCAGATTTACAGTCTGCTCCCTTTGGCCACTCGGGAACCCCTCCAGGGTATTTTAGATTTTTTTAAAATCTATGGTTACTCCCAAATGTAACCTTAAAACTGCTTGACCGCGATTGGTCAATTACAAAATTCGTTGCTTCGCGAAACTTGTAATATAAATATGGTGGAGGGGGACGGATTCGAACCATCGAAGGCGGAGCCGGCAGATTTACAGTCTGCTCCCTTTGGCCACTCGGGAACCCCTCCAGGGTATTCAGGTACTAAATAATATTTTCTAGTGCCTTGGTCAGTCCCAATACTAACCGTTTGGTATTAAGAACAAAGTAAATATTAATTTCTCTATTTGTGTCTCAATACCGCCTCTAACCGAGGAGCTGCATAATAGCAAACTCGTTAATGCTGTAAAGTATTTTATTAGATTTTTAGTTCGATTGATGCCTTTTTCAGCAAAGATGCTAGAAAATCGACATTCTGTACTTTTTTGTAGCGTAATAAGTGGTTTTGTTTTAGCTGAGTTGCTTTATCTCAAGCACATGTCATATGGGTTTCTTTGTTAACATTTACATTACTTTACGTTGCTATGATAAATTACTTGCTAGAATCAAGCTTTACGACGTCTATGAGTTATGTACATGAAAAATATCAAACTAGTGGCCTTTATTGTTTCATTTATTGCCTCGACCACGACTGCCAGTTATGCGGCAGGGCCTCAACGCTCTTCTAAACCTAAAAGTATATTAGTGGTTACCGAACAAGTGGCAACTCATCAAGTTGCGCAAACGTTAACGTTAGTTGGTAAGTTAGAAGCGGAAGAATCGGTGGTCATCTCCCCAGAGGTTTCTGGAAAAATTGATGTGATTAACGTAAAAGCTAATCAAAAAGTAAGACAAGGTGATCTACTTGTTCAGTTAAATGACGATAAAGCTAAGGCGGCCATTTCAGAAGCCAGTGCTTATCTTCGAGATGAAAAAAGAAAACTCACCGAATATCAACGATTAGCCAAAAAGGGCGCGATTACTCAAACCGAAATAGACGCTCAAAAAGCGAGTGTAGATATCGCCAACGCTCGTTTAGATGCTGTTTATGCACAATTGAAAGATTTACATATCTCAGCTCCTTTCGCTGGCACTATCGGCTTTATTGATTTCAGCCGCGGAAAAATGGTTAACTCAGGGACCGAGTTGCTTACGTTGGATAACTTATCCAGTATGCGCTTAGACCTTCAGGTTCCAGAACGTTTTCTTTCTATGTTATCTAACGGAATGATTGTTGATGCGACCAGTAGCGCATGGCAAGGAGTAACCTTTGAAGGTGAAGTCACCGGCATTGATACCCGTATTAACAGTGAAACGTTGAATCTTCGTGTTCGTATTAAATTCGACAATGCAAATAATCAATTAAAACCTGGCATGCTTATGTCAGCGACAATCGAGTTCCCAGCAATTGATGCACCAATTATTCCAGTTCAAGCGTTGCAATATTCAGGTACCAAGCGTTACGTTTACGTTGTCGATTCGGAAAATAAAGCCAAGAAAACCGAAGTTGTTCTTGGTGCTCGTATTGAAAATGAAGTGGTTATCACTAAAGGCTTACAAATAGGTGAACGTATCGTTGTTCAAGGTATCGTTAACATGCGAGATGGCTCTTTAGTTGAAGAACAAGCAACTAGATCGGCCAAAGACAGCCTAGACAAAAGTGATAGAGAAAAAGACAGCACGGAAGAAGATAAAACAGCAAAGGAAGCTAAATAATGTGGTTATCTGATGTTTCGGTTAAAAGACCAGTAGCAGCGGTGGTACTTAGCTTGCTACTGGTGGTGTTTGGTATTGTATCGTTTGACCGGCTGGCGGTAAGAGAAATGCCAGACGTTGAAAATCCGGTTGTTTCCGTCACAACGCGTTATGAGGGAGCATCGGCCACTATTATTGAGAGCCAAATTACCTCTGTTATTGAGGACCAATTATCCGGTATTAGCGGTATAGATGAAATTACTTCCACTACGCGAAATAGCTCTTCACGTATAACCATTACTTTTAATCTAGGTTACGACTTAGATAGCGGTGTGAGTGACGTTCGAGATGCAGTAGCACGAGCACAAAGCCGTTTACCTGATGAAGCTGACGAACCGTTGGTTTACAAAAACAATGGCAGTGGAGAAGCGTCGGTTTATATTAATTTAAGTTCTACTGAAATGGATAGAACCCAACTTACCGATTATATCGAACGAGCACTGATTGATAGGTTCAGTTTAATTACCGGAGTAAGCTCTGTTGATATTACCGGTGGTTTGTACAAAGTTATGTACGTAAAGCTTAAACCTGATCTTATGGCTGGGCGTGGGGTTACTGTTTCGGACATCACTTCTGCACTTCGAGAAGAAAACTTAGAAAGTCCTGGTGGTGAAGTGAGAAATGACGCCGTTGTGATGTCAGTAAGAACGGCAAGAAGTTACACACAAACCAGTGATTTTGAATACTTAGTGGTTAGGCGCGCAAGCGATGGAACGCCGATCTATTTAAAGGATATTGCTGATGTGTTCATTGGTGCTGAGAATGAAAACTCGACCTTTAAAAGTGACGGTATAGTCAACGTTAGTATGGGGATTGTGCCGCAATCGGATGCTAACCCGCTAGAGGTAGCGCAATTAGTACATAAACAAGTAGAAGATATACAAAAGTTTTTACCAGATGGCACTCGATTAGCGATAGATTACGACTCTACCGTGTTTATCGATAGATCGATCTCAGAAGTTTACAATACACTGTTTATTACCGGTGGATTGGTTATTCTGGTGTTATATATATTCATCGGTCAAGCACGTGCCACATTAATTCCAGCCATTACCGTTCCAGTCTCCCTTATTTCTGCGTTTATTTCGGCTTATTTCTTTGGTTTTTCTATTAACCTTATCACCTTAATGGCACTGATTCTGTCTATTGGTTTAGTGGTGGATGATGCCATTGTAGTGGTTGAGAACATCTTTCATCATATCGAACAAGGCGAATCCCCGTTGGTTGCGGCATTTAAAGGGACTCGAGAAGTAGGTTTTGCCGTTGTCGCCACGACATTAGTGTTAGTGATGGTGTTTTTGCCTATTTCCTTTATGGATGGAATGGTTGGGTTATTGTTTACCGAGTTCTCGGTATTGTTGTCGATGTCGGTGATTTTCTCTTCTTTAATTGCATTGACACTAACGCCAGTTCTAGCCAGTAAGTTTCTAAAAAGTCAGGGGAAGCCGAATGGTTTTAACCGATTGGTAGAATGGCTGTTTACTAAATTAGAAAATGGCTACAAATTTTTACTGCGCAAAGCGATGAGAATTAGATTGGTTGCTCCGATAATTATTCTTGGTTGTATTGGAGGCAGTTATTATTTGATGGACAATATTCCTCAACAGCTTGCGCCACAAGAAGATAGAGGTGTGCTGTTTGCGTTTGTGCGTGGTGCTGATGCCACGAGTTACAATCGTATGGCGGCAAATATGGATCTTGTTGAGGAAAAATTAATCCCGTTATTAGGTAAAGGTGTATTGAAATCATTCAGTATTCAAACCCCTGCTTTTGGTGGTAATGCTGGTGATGAAACGGGCTTTGTTATTATGATTTTAGAAGATTGGAATGTAAGAGAAGAATCTTCTAGTGAAGCGTTAGCTATTATTCGTAAAGCACTTTCTGGTATTCCTGATGCGAGAGTTTTCCCTTTTGTGCCTGGTTTTAGAGGCGGGTCGAGTGAACCAGTGAAATTTGTTTTGGGTGGTTCAGAATACCCCGAATTACAGAAATGGGCTGAGTTGTTGAAAAATGCAGCCGAAGAAAGTCCGATGATGGAAGGGGCTGAAATAAATTATTCGGAAAAAACGCCAGAGTTAGTGATTACTGTAGATAAACAGCGAGCAGCTGAACTTGACATTAAGGTGACGGATATTTCTGATACATTGGAAATAATGTTAGGAGGGAAAAGTGAGACTACTTTTGTTGAGAGAGGCGAAGAGTATGATGTTTACTTGCGTGGAGACGAGAATAGTTTTAATAACGCCAACGATCTGAGTCAAATATACATGCGTACAGATTCTGGAGAATTGGTGACGTTAGATGCGGTTACTAAAATTGAGGAGATAGCCTCAGCCACGCGTCTTTCTCACTATAACAAGAAGAAAGCAGTGACGGTTTCTGCAAACTTAGTGGAAGGTTACACATTGGGTGACGCATTAGATTTTCTTGATGCCAAAGCGATAGAGCTTATCCCGGGTGATATTTCTGTCGACTATTCTGGTGAATCTAAAGATTATAAAGAGAACCAAGCAGGAGTATTAATTGTCTTTGCTTTAGCTCTACTAGTTGCCTATTTAGTTTTGGCGGCTCAGTTTGAGAGTTTCATTAACCCATTGGTGGTTATGTTTACTGTCCCTATGGGGGTTTTTGGTGGGTTTTTAGGTCTTTTCATCATGCAGCAAGGACTTAATATTTACAGCCAAATAGGTATGATCATGCTTATTGGTATGGTGACCAAAAATGGCATCTTAATCGTTGAGTTTGCCAACCAGTTGCGAGATAAGGGCATCGAATTTGAAAAAGCGATCATTGATGCTTCGGCTCGACGCTTACGTCCAATTCTAATGACAGCGTTTACAACGTTAGCCGGTTCTGTTCCGCTTATTATCTCCACAGGGGCTGGATACGAAAGTCGTATCGCTGTTGGTACGGTGATTTTCTTTGGTATGGCGTTTGCCACATTAGTGACATTGTTTGTTATTCCTGCCATGTATCGATTGATTTCCGCTTCCACACAATCTCCAGGACATGTTGAAGATGTGCTAAACAAGCAACTTTCAATGGAAACATTGACGAGAAAAAATCACGGTTAGAAATCAAGCACGTTGGCAGTGTTCCTATTCGCATAAGTAATAGGAACACTAGCCATTCGCTTGCTGTTATCTTTCTCGTTACAATATTCTAAATAAAATTATTTTTTTAAAAGTAGTTTTTATAGGAAAAATTTTCCTCTAAAGAGAAAAGTAGACAATGAACTTAGATAAAACCGACAAAACGTTACTATCGATGCTACAAGAAGATAGTACGATCTCTTTAAATGAACTGGCAGAAGCGGTTAACTTAACAACTACTCCTTGCTGGAAACGGTTAAAACGACTAGAAGAAAAGGGTGTAATTAGCAAGCGTGTTGCGTTACTCAACCCAGAGAAGTTAGGGCTGCTTTTCACCGCGTTTGTACTGATAAAAACGGCTAATCATTCACACGAGTGGTACAAGCATTTTGTTGAAACGGTCGGCCCATTTCCTGAAATTATGGAGTTTTATCGTATGGCAGGAGAATATGATTACATGATGAAAGTGCAAGTTGAAGATATGAAACGCTTCGACCAATTTTATAAAAAACTGGTTAATAGTGTAGAAGGCATCTCCAATGTAACGTCGACTTTCGCGATGGAGCCTCTTAAATATACCACCGCGTTGCCGTTACCAAGCTAATTATTTGTTAACCATAATGTCGAGTATTTGAGTATCGGTTTGCTTCATCGATCCGTTAACTAGAGCAGAAAGGTTCTTGATCGACTCCTCTACATCGTTTGCAACGATGCCGTCGTTGCCACTTACTCTTACGCCATCAATAGCCATTAATGCCGCTTTAACTGCTGCACCAGCCGATGAGGAGACTTTCATCGCGCAGCTCGGTTTCGCTCCGTCGCAGATAATGCCAGAAACATCACCAATCATGTTTGAGATAGCGTAACCAATTTGTATGAAATTCCCGCCTAAGAGCCAAGTCATACCTGACACTGCACCCATTCCCGCCGTTGTTGTCGCACACAGCGCCGACAGTTTATCTTGCTGGCTTTTGATATAGATAGCCATTAAGTTAGCTAACATTAATGAGCGAATAGTTTGTTCCCTGCTTGCATTTAAAAACTGGGCGGTAACATAGACAGGCATTGAAGCTGCGATCCCTTGATTACCCGATCCTGAGTTGCTCATCGCTGCAAACATTGCACCGTCCATTCTAGCGTCAGCGGCGGAAGAGGTACGAGTTAATACTTCGGTTAACAAACCTCCAGAGAGCAACCCTCTTTCTACGTTGCGCTGAAACGTTGCACCGATTTGTAAGCCATAATCATTAGTTAATCCCTCAACCGATAATTTATCATTCAATGTGCCGGCGGCTTCAATAAATTCGATATCGCATAGCGGTGCGTGGATAGCAAAATCAAAAATATCTTTCGCATTGGCATACTCAAAGGGGTTGATTGAATCTTGATGGCTTTGGTCATGATCGATATTGAGCGAAGGCACGTAAATAGCAATACCATTTTCTTCGACAGAAACGACATTAGTGTGGCCATCAGCGATCGTCACTGACACGGTTTTATCGCCATCATATATGGTAACTTTTGAATAGAGGATATTACTTACATCGGCAACATCAACCGTAACCGAACCATTATCGAGCAACGTTTTTGCCGCTTGGACATCAGCAAAAGTTACATCTTCAAGGACTTCTAAACCAGCATTTGGGTTGCCCGCAATCGCACCGATTGCCGCCGCTATTGGTAGACCAACCATCCCCGTACCGGGAACACCGACGCCTATACCGTTTTTCATTACATTGGGTGAGACTTTTGCCGATATTTTTATAGGCTGTCCCGATAATTTTTGTCGTGCAATTGAAGCCGCTAAAGCTATCGCTATTGGTTCCGTACAACCTAAAGCTGGTGTAACTTCTTGTTGTACTATCTTTATAAAATCATTCCATAAATGCTTGTTCATAACGGTCCCTATTCTTAACCAAGTCGGTGTATACAGTAAGAATAGTGTTTTTTTTGGAGTAATAATTTGCTTTGTTTAGTGTGATTTGCACCTTTAAGAGAAAAATTTTCTCTTAAAGTAATAATTATTATATTTTGTGGCTCTATTATTGAACTAATGAAATAAAAAAACAGAGCAACCAAATAACAGTGAATGCTCTGTCGATTATATGAATCGTTAACTAATAAGTTATTTAGTAAATCTCATTACGCCTTCTTGTATGGCAGAAGCAACTAAATGGCCTTGTTGATTGTATATTTCTCCACGAACTAAACCACGAGCATTACTCGCAGTTGGACTTTCAATGGCAAACAGTAACCAATCATCCATTTTAAACGGTCGATGAAACCACATGGAGTGATCAATGGTTGCCACTTGAAAATTTGGAGTCATTAGCGTGGTTTTATGTGGATGCATTGCTGTAACAAGAAATCCCCAATCAGAAGCGTAGGCAAGCAAATACTGATGGATAAGTTGATCATCTGGTACGCTGCCGTTGGCCTTGATCCATAGATACTGTTTGGGTTCTGCTTTAACTGGTTTAAGTGGGTTAATCACCGTAACAGGGCGCACTTCTATTGGCTTTTCACCACAAAAAATTTGTTTGATTTTCTCGGGTAAAAAGTCAGCGATTTGACTTGCGAGTTCTGATTCCGAAGCATAATTTTCAGGGCCAGGAATATTTGGCATGCTATTTTGATGATCGAACCCTTCTGCATCTCCATGATATGAGGCAGTTAAATAAAAAATTGGCCGGCCGTTTTGCACCGCTTTTACTCGTCTTGTGCTTAAGCTTTTCCCGTCTCTTAGGTTTTCCACATCATAAATAATGGGTTTATCAGGATTCCCTGGTAATAAAAAATAGCTGTGAAATGAATGGACTTTTCGATCGTTGGGCACGGTATATCTTGCAGCAGATAGTGCCTGTCCTATCACTTGGCCACCATAAACTTGTGGTAAACCCAAGTGCTCACTCTGGCCTCTAAAAAGTCCTTGTTCTAATCGTTCTAACTGTAACAGTTGTAGAAGCTCATTTAGCGGCTTACTCATATCATCTCCGTCAATGTTTTGTTAATTATATGCAATTAACAGGATTTTATTTTAAGTTATTCTTATACTTACTCGCAACTAGATAACGAATAGAGATAAATGTTATGAAAAAAATAATAATGCTGATGGTGGCCGTTATAATGGGTTCTAATCTTCTCGGTTGTACTACCACTGAACCGGTAGAGAAAGCAGTGGATAAAAAAGGCGTTATGATGACCGCAATTAAAGGTAATATCGCTTACCGAGAAAGAATTGCACTACCACCAACAGCGGTCATTACTGTCACGTTAGAAGATGTGTCTAGGATGGATGCGGTAGCTAAAAAAATTGCCGAACAAACTTTTCCATCCGATGGAGCACAAGTGCCATTCGATTTTGAATTGAGCTATGACGCTAATACAATAGAAGCAAATCATCGGTACAGCGTAAGAGCAACGATTCGTGTTGACGGTAAATTACGTTTTACCACCGATACGGTCAACTTAGTGATTACCGATGATAAAAATACCCAGCAATTAAATTTGCAGTTGGTTTCTGTTAAATAATGTTTTGATAGTTATTTAAAACCATAGCATAAATGGCAGGGTTACAGCTGCCATTTAAATTGCCTTAAATTGACTCTTCCAGTTTCACTCACAACCACGCCATCTTTAACAAGGCGAACTTTTTGTCTATTAAAATTTTCACCGGTCAATGATATTTTTCCTGCGCTGTTAATTACTCGAAACCAAGGCAAAGTTGAACCTTCAGGTAAGTTTGATAATGCTTTACCCACGTGCCTCGCATAACCGGGATAACCTGCCATTTTTGCTATGTCACCATAAGTCGATACTTTTCCTTGTGGAATTTGGTGAATGACCACAAAGATTTGTGCTAAAAATTGATTCATACTGTTCAAGTTTAGTCTTGCTATAGGAAATAGGTTTTCATGTTTGAAGTTATTCTATTTGATTTAGGAAGAGTTGTCGTGGATTTGGGGCCATCTCCGATACCGGAGCGCTGGTTAAGTAAACATAATTCTGCACAAGTAGAGCAGTGGTTAAGTTCGCATGTTGGGCGGCAGTTCGAGAAAGGGCAGATAACCGCATTAGAGTTTGTTACTCAACTTAAACACCAGTTTATGTTAAGTCAAAGTACTGACGAGATTATGGACGCTTTTGTTCAGTGGCCTATCGGTATATACCCTAACTTGATTAATGTTCTAACCGATTTACGAGTAAATTATCATTTGGCCGTCCTGAGTAATACCAATGAGCTTCACTTTCCTCGACTAATAGACGAGTTCGCAATAGCGGAGTATTTCGATACCATCTTTGTTTCCCACCACATGCACAAAGCAAAGCCAGATACCGAAGTATTTAAACATGCTTTGCAAGTGCTTGCTGTTAGGGCAGATAAAATTTTGTTTTTAGATGATAACCAACAAAACATTCAAGCAGCGAAATCGTTAGGCATTACTAGTGTTCAGGTTTGTGGTGAAGTTGAGGTACTTCAAGCGCTTAGAGAGAAGAAATTATTGTGATCCAATTATTCGGCGGAGTGTTACCGTGCAATAAATGAACACTTAACAAATAAAGGCAATAATTCAGATACAGATGACTTGCAAAGCATTAATAGATAGCCGATAATCCTTCGCACTCGTTAACCAATGCGTTATCGAAAAAAAATCTATGGAGGCCCTGGTCCTCCCGCAACAATACCTTGTTTAATTGGTCAGGTCCGGAAGGAAGCAGCCAGGGCGAGTGACTTGTGTGCCGGGATGTGGCTGGGGCTTCCACCCATCTGATGTTTGCAAAATAACTTAGCATAAATTGCGAAGAAGTTAGCAAATTTGCATTATAAGTCAGCATAGTCTATTTTTTGTTGTAGGTTTACAACAAAAGTCATCATACTATGTACGACCAAACAAAAAAATCATCCCACGTTCACAACATCTGCAAGTTCATGAGCTTGAAGAATGACGCTGTCGTTCGAACCCTCTCGATTTTAGAGTTTGATTTTTGCTTTCACCTCGAATATAACCCTGATGTTAAAGGGTACATATCTCAACCACACGGTTTTTATTACTACTTTAATGGTCGCAAGTGTCGTTATACGCCCGATTTCTTAGCGGATGATTATAAAGATCAGTCTACTCTTATTGAAATTAAGCACTCAAGCCAAATCTTAAAACCTGATTTTAGACAGCGATTCGCTGAAAAACAGCGAGTAGCACTTGAAGAACAAGGTAAGCGTCTTGTTTTAGTCACAGAAAAACAAATTCGCATTGACCCTATTTTTAGCAACCTCAAACTATTACATCGTTATTCTGGTTTGCATACCGTCACAAAAGTTCAAAAGTCTGTTCTTGGGTTTATACAACGTAAACAAAAAGTGCAGTTACGCGAAGTATCTGAATACTTTGAACTATCTGAGCATGAAACTCTTATATCAACGCTCTGCTGGCTATCGTCAGGTAGAGTTAGAACAGATATTAGAAGTTCTGATTTCGGTCTGAATAGTTATGTTTGGTGTTAGGTATGACGTCAGACTTTGATGATGTTTTTGGTTTTATTGATGAAATGGAAGCTTCTGCTCAAGAAGCGGAATTAGCAGCCCAAATACCTCGTGACTTATTTGAAGAAGATACATCGTATCTTCCTTCCATCGATACACTCCCTGAAAAGACTCAACAAGAAGTATTACGTCGTCTTAAAGTCATTCAGTTTACTGAAACACGTCTAAAAGGTGGCTGGACAGAAAAAAATCTTGTACCAATATTAAATCAGGTCGAACAAGAGCGGTGATTTTCAAGCTACTTGTCGCCTGTTAGTTAATTTTTAAGCTGCTATAAAACCTTTACCCTCAGCTTTTATGTTCGATGGATTTAAGTAAACTGAACCCATCGGTTCCATATTCTTTATGTCGCCACTCCAGCGTTCTGGATGTCGTTTTTGTGCCTTTTTATAGACGATAACTCGGGCGGATAAAATCTCAATATCTTTGCCTGTATGACGTTCTTCTGGCGTCACTAACTTTATACCGCTATGTCTGTGTTCAGTATTATACCAACTCACAAATCCTTCTACCCAGCACCGCGCTGCGGTGATATTTTCAAACGCGTTTTCTGGGTATTCTGGTCGATACTTTAAAGTTTTAAATAGCGACTCTGAATACGGGTTGTCGTTGCTTACAGAAGGGCGACTTAGCGAAGGCATTATCCCTAACTCCTGTAGTGTCGCCAACATAGTCGCCCCTTTCATTGGACTGCCATTGATGCCCTTCTAAGTGTCAAGAAGTAATTTGGACTGCATTAATCAACATATTTCTCTTTTTAAGAAGATAGTAAATTTCTCTTGCAATATATCTTTTCAAGCATCGCAACGCTTCCATTTTTGATAACCCGTCACCTACGCGCTTTTTAATATATTCTTGTGAACGCTTTTCGATACGAAGTCTGCCAATCGCAATTATATGAAGTGCACTGTTTGCCGCTCTATCTCCACCTCTATTCAATCGGTGTCGGTTAGTTTTACCTGATGAAGCAGGAATAGGGCTAACTCCACAGAGGGCAGCAAAACTCGATTCTGATCGCAGTCTCTCTGGGTTATCACCTAACGTGATCAGTAGCTGCGCCGCCGATTCATATCCCACTGCCGTTTGTTCAATTAATTGTGGTGCTAATGTTTCGACAATTGTTGCAATCATTTTATCTAAATCAGCAATCTCATCATGAAGTTCGATATATCTTCGAGCAAGAGATTTTAAAGTTATTCTATACGCAGTGCTAATGTCTCTGTAATTGGTTAAGTCAGGGCGGGTAGATGCAAGCGTACGGATTAAGCTCATTCGAGTCATATGCCTAAGGGTGTCACGTAACTCATCTGGAGCAGATACAATACTTGTTCTTATCATTTGTAAAGCTACTGTTCGAGCCGATACCGCACTTTTTCGACAACTTTTTAGGACTCTAAGAGATTCCACCATTCCATCTCTTGTTTTTGGTGTAACTGTTCTCAATTTGCTAAAAGCAGCATGTGCCGCATTTTCAGCATCTAATGAGTCATCTTTTCCTCGTTTACGACGGTCAGATTTGTCTGGTGCGGTAACCTCTAACACTTCAATCCCACTGCTTTGCATGTATCGTAGTAAACCAAGGCCATATGTACCTGAGCATTCAATTCCGATCCGTGAAACACGGCCAAATGATGACATCCACATAAGCATTTTTTTATATCCATGCCTAGTTGTTGGAAAGCTTTCGGTAGATAGTACTTGATTTAACTCATTTACAACGGCAGCGACATGTATATCCTTGTGAGTATCGACTCCCCCAACAATACATTCACGATCTATTTTGTTAATTTTATTCATGACTTCTCTCCATTGTTTCATTCGTTATGGACGAGAGCACTGAACCTAACATTTGGACATGACAGTAATGAGGTATTTAGCAGGCCCTTCTTGAGTCACAAATATAGGCGAGGTTGCCCTCACCAAGCAAGGATATTAGACAATCGACAGATCCAAGGAATGACACATAATTGGTCGATCAGAATGAGGGTCAGAAAGCCTAATACATTGTTGGTACCATGTTTCAAGCATGAACCATTAATGAATGATTGCCACCATAAAACAAAGCAGTGACATTATTACTATCTGAATGAAGGACAACTTGCCCATACTCGATACCCTCTCGTTGGCAGATATCTGTCATCAAATCGGCCGCTAGGGCACTGGATTCATTGTCATGTACTTGCCACCCAACGATTTTTCTACTGTAAATATCCATTACCATGTAAAGGTAAAAAAAGAGTCCTTTTATACGTGTAGGAAGGTACGTTATATCCCAGGTGTACACTTGATTAGGACCCGTGGCAACCAAAGGTTGCGGACGAGCAACTTTTCTACGTGGCTTATCGGCATTCCGATGAATTAACAAATTTTTCTCTTTTAAAATTCTATAAAATGTCGATTCAGATGCAAGGTAAATGCCCAAGTCGGCTAACGCAGGTACTATCTGATTCGGAGGTAAGTGAGCATAATCCTTATCATTTATAACATTTAAAACTCGCTGTTTTTCTAAGTCTGTTAATTTATTTTTTGGCGTCCGTCGATTATCTTTGCGTCGATCATGAGTCATGTCATGCGATTTCCAGCGCTGTATCGTTTTCGGTGTGATCCCAATAATTTCACATGCCTTAGATTGAGTTGCTCCCGTGATTTGAGCCTTCTCGATTAAACTTAGGATCTCTTTACGCTCACATTCTTCGATTAGTTGTCCTCGTTTGTACCCCAAATGGCATTGACTTTTTTTTGGAGTACTAACAAGGCGGCCGTTTCAGCCAGTGCTTTATCTTTTCGATTTAATTCTTTTTTAAGGGCTTTGTTCTCTACTTTTAACTCTTTGATTTCACCAGGTTGTGGTGTGACTGACGCCGTTTTTTTACCCGTAATAAAATCCGTCTTCCACTGCTCAATATGATGAGGATAAATGCCACGTTCACGGCACAATTGATTGACAGCTTGTTCATTTAAGCCGCTACACTGGAGGATAATTTCAAATCGTTCTTCTAAGGTCCAATCTTGTGGACGCTTCTCATTTGACATCATTTTTATTTCCGCGTCTGAAGCCATTTCAAATTCATGCTTTTTGGCTTGTCGGACCCATCGGGTTAAGGTTGAAAGGCCCACTCCTAATGAGTCAGCCACATCTTTAATATTACGGTTATCCGATCGGTTAAGTACCTTTTGGACTGCTTGTATCTTAAATGCTTCAGTGAATTTTACACTCATTTTTATTACCTCTAATGAAAATTAGAGGCGACAAGTAGTCTGACACAGGGGGT